>NZ_FNET01000018.1 GCF_900100275.1 Lentzea albidocapillata subsp. violacea | reverse complement strand
CGTGCATCTGGTCTGCGACAACTACGGCACGCACAAGACCGCGGCGATCAAGGCCTGGCTGGCGAAGCATCCGCGGTTCCACATGCACTTCACCCCGACCGGATCCTCGTGGATCAACCAGGTCGAACGCTGGTTCGGGTTCCTGGCCGAGCAGAAGATCAAACGCGGCGCCCACAAGAGCGTGCAAGCACTCGAGAAGGACGTCCGGGCCTGGATCACCGACTGGAACACCCATCCCCGGCCGTTCCTCTGGACCAAGACCGCCGAAGAGATCCTCGAATCACTCGCACGCTTTTGCAGGCGAATTTCCGGCGCAGCACACTAGTGGCGCGACCCGGAACGTTGGCGAGGTAATCCACGCTCAGCAGGGCGCCTCGTGGCGTCGCCCCCACGCCCCCGTACCACCAGTACGAGGACGTGGGGGCGACACCACGATGCACCCGTCTGACCGCGAATTCCCCCGGCAACCTTCCGGGCCACACCACTAGACAGGCACGTCGAAGAACGACAACACCCGCGCACCTGGTGCCAGCCACGGCTCCAGCAACGCGTGCGCGCGGTCGGGATCGCGATGGAACAGCCCGACCCGCACCGCGAACACCAGGTCGAACCGCCGGTCGCCGAGGTTCATGTCCTCCAGTGACGCGATGAGGAACTCGGCCCTGCCCGACGCCACGTACGCGGCGTTGCGGCGGGTCGCGGCCTCGATCATCTTGGTGGAGCGGTCGATCGCGGTGAGTGTGCCGGTGGACAGCAGCTGGCACACCATCGTGGCGGCCACGCCCTGGCCGCAGCCGATCTCCAGCACCCGGTCACCAGGCCGGATCGCGAGTTGGCCGACCACACCCCGCAGACGCTCGCTCATGGTCCACATCATGCGTCAGCGCGGCGGGCGGGGCTACTCCCGCAGCCCCGCCGAAACGTCCGTCAGCCCAGACCGCCCAGGTTGACCATCCAGTTCACACCGAACTTGTCGACGAGGTCGCCGTACTCGTCGCCCCACATCTGCTTCTCCAGCGGCGTACCGACCTTGCCACCCTCGGCGAGGGCGTTGAAGTAGTCGCGCAGCACCTCTTCGTCGCCCGACAGCGACACCGTGATGCTGGAACCCGGCTTGTACTCCATGCCGGGCGGCGTGTCGGAGGCCATGATCGTGTAGCCGAGGTCGGTCTCCAGCTGCGCGTGCATGATCTGGTCGGCCTGCGGCGTGTCCTGCATGCCGAACTCACCGAAGGTGTTCATCTTCAGCTCTCCGCCGAAGACCGAGTGGTAGAACTCCATCGCCTGGCGGGCCTGACCGTCGAAGCTGATGTACGGGTTGAGGCGAGTTGCCACCGGAATCGCTCCTTCTCCGAAGATGGATACGAATCCTTGCAAACCCTTGGCGTGCCTACAACTCGAACTTATTCGGTGATTCCTGAGTCACCCTGAGCGACCTTGCCTGCGTACATGAGTGTGGCTTCGGGCGTGAGCGGGTGGAACGTTCCGGCGCGCACGTCGCGGTAGGCGCGCTCCAGCGGTGAACGCCGGAAGAACGACCGTCCACCCAGGACCTCCATCGCGACGTTCACGACCTCGATCGCCTCCACGACGGCCTGGCGCTTGGCCAGCATCACCGTGGTGGTCGACTCGGCGTCGGCCGTGTAGTCCTCGCCGAGCTCGTCGATCGAGCCCATCAGCGACCACCACGCGGTGCGCAGCTTGTAGTCCATCAGGCCGATCTGCCGGGTCGTGCTCTTCGACGTCGACCGCACGGCCACGTCCCGCGCGCCCGCCGCGATGCCGAAGTACGTCGCCCCGCACACCGGCGCGAAGTGGACGACGGCGGCGAACAGGGGTGCGCCGAACTCGCCGTAGGGGCGGCGGGCGGCGATCTTCTCGGCCGGGATGAACACGTCCTCCAGCACCACGTCGTGGCTGGCCGTGCCGCGCATGCCGAGCGTGTCCCACGTTTCCTCGATGCGCACGCCGCCGGCGTTCAACGGGGCGCTGAAGTGCAGCACCTCCTCGCCGAGGACGGCGGACGTGGCCACGACATTCGCGCGCGGCGACTGGCTGCAGAACGTCTTGCGCCCGTTCACCAGGAAGCCGCCGTCCACGGGCGTCGCCGTCGTCGTGGGCCACAGCCAGTCCGAGCCGCCGCTGGTCGCGATGACCAGGCCTTCCGCGGCCACGCGCCGCAGCACGCCCTCCGCGTCCGGTGCGCCCTTGCGGCGCCGGTAGGCCTGCATCAGCGTCAGGTACAGGTGCATGGTGACGGCCAGCGCGGTGGCGCCGTCGTGCCGGGCGAGCTCGGCCTGCGCGTAACAGACCTGGCGCATCGTGGCGCCGAGCCCGCCCAGTTCCTCGGGTACGGCCAACGCCAGGTAACCCTCCTCGCGCATGGCCTCGTACGCCTCGCTCACGAACGTGGCGTCGCGATCGTGCTCGGTCGCGTTGGCGGCCGCGATGGCGCCGATGCGTGCGGCCATCTCCGCGAACTTGTCGTCGCCGTCTCTGGTCACGGTGGGGAACGTGCTGGTCACCCGTGGTGCGTCAAGTGTTGTCATGCGACAAACGTAAGAACGCCGAATGCCCGCGGGTAGTTCTGAAAGTGAACCGGACGGCGGTAACGAAACCCCCGCCGCGACGGAGACTTCCCCTGTGAGGACGTATGCGCAGTACTGCCCGATCGTTCGCGCCGTCGAGGTGCTGGGTGACCGGTGGACGTTGCTGATCGTGCGGGACATGCTCATCGGTGCCTCGCGCTTCAACGAGCTCGCCCGCGGCCTGCCGGGACTGTCGCGCGCTCTGCTGTCGCGGCGGCTGCGGCAGCTCGCGAACGCCGGTCTGGTGCAGCGCACCGGTGACGGCTACCTGCTCACGCCGGCCGGGCAGGCGTTGCGCCCCTTGGTGTTCGGCCTCGCCGACTGGGGTGCCCGCTACGCGTTCGGCGATCCCCGCGCCGACGAGCTCGACCCCGAGGTGCTGATGTGGTGGATGCACGGCCGCATCGACACCGGCACGCTGGACAAGCGCGCGAACATCGAGGTCCGCATCAACGACCGCCGCCGCACGTTCTGGCTCGTCGTCGAACCCGGTGACGCCTCGATCTGCTACACCGACCCTGGCCTGGAGGTCGACGCGGTGCTGGCGTCCGACATCGCCACGCTCTTCCGGATGTGGGAGGGCGAGGTCGACCTGCTCGACGCGGTGCGCGCGGGCGCCATCGAGCTGACCGGCACGCGCTGGGTGGTGCGCGGTCTGCCGGAGTGGCTCAAGCTCAGCCCGGTCGCGGAGCACGTGCGCGCGGCACGAGTCTGACCAGCGCAAACAAGTTTCTCGAAGATTTCTGGGCCGTCGTGTCGATCCGGGGTGCTGCCCGTTCGACGCATCAGTGGAAGGACACGACAGCCCAGGAGGAACTCGACATGACCGCCACGATCGCCGCCCCCGCCCGCGTCACCCGCAAGTCGGCTGCCGCCCGCCACACCACGCTCGTGACCCGCGTGCTCGTCGGCCTGCTGTTCACCGCGACCGGGTTGAACGGGTGGCTGAACTTCATGCCCGCACCGGATCCCAGCACGATGGCACCCGCCGGGGTGGCGTTCACCCTGGCGCTCTCCGCGACCGGCTACATGCTGCACCTGGCGTCCGGCGTCCAGGTCCTCGCGGGCGTCCTGCTGCTCACCGGCCGGTTCGTGCCGCTGGCGCTGGCGTTGCTGGCCCCGATGGTCGTGAACATCTTTCTGTACCACGTGTTCCTGGACACGAGCGGCTTCGCGATGGGGCTGTTCGTGACCGTCGCCGAGATCGGCCTCGCCTGGGCGTACCGCGACAAGTTCCGCCCGATGCTGCAGGCCCGCTAGACCGCACCGCCGACATCCCTCGCAGGCCCTGCGCCTGCGGGGGATTTTTTGTTGCCGGACAACGATTCCCGGCGTGCGCTGTCGATTTCGGAGGGTGCCGTTCGACGTTTCTGTGAGAGCCGGAAACGTTGGAAGGGAACGGAAATGTCCACCACCCGCTGCGCCACCGCCGTCCTGCGAGTGCTGGTCCGCGGCCGGGTGGTGCCCGTGGCGCTGACCGCGGCGAACCTCCTGCTCGACACCGGCCACGTCGTCACCGCGCTGCTCGTGGCGCTGGCCGAGCTCGCCGTGGCGATCGGCTCGCAGGCGGTGCTACCGGGACACGAAAGCCGCCAGCAGCGCCTGCACCTCGTAGACGTCGACACCCTTGCCGAACTGCTTGGAGATCGGCGCCTCGCCGCCGGAGACCCAGATCTTCAGCTCGGCGTCCAGGTCGAAATGACCGGCCGTCTCGACTGAGAACTGCGTGATCGCCTTGTAGGGCACCGAGTGGTACTCGACCTTCTTGCCCGTCATGCCCTGCTTGTCGACCAGGATCAGCCTCCGGTCGGTGAACAGGAACGAATCGCGCACCAGCTGGTATGCCGCGTGGATCTGCTCACCGTGCGCGAGCAGCCGCCCGAACTCCTTCGCGGCGTCCCGCGGGTCGAGCTTCGACGCGTTCCCCATCATTCCGCTGAGAAGTCCCATACGTCCACGTTTACCAGGCTTTCCGAAACCTTGTCCCGGTACTGGACTGCTGCTGTCCGGACGTTTCCGGTCCTTCCTCGAAAGTGGATCTCAACAGCCACTCGATCGGGGAGAACGACACAATGCGCAAGCACTTCATCGGAGCCGCCGGACTGGCCGGGGCGACCGCCCTGCTCGTGGGATGTTCCAGCGCCCCAGCGCAAACGGTCACGGGTCCGGCCGAGCGGCCGACGACCGAACAGATCAGGGCGTTGTTCGCCGACTGGAACGCGTCCCTCGCAACGGGCGACCCCCAGAAGGTGGCCGACCGCTACGCTCCGAACGCGGTTCTGCTGCCTACGGTGTCGAACCAGGTGCGGTCCACGCGGGCCGAGATCGTCGACTACTTCGAGCACTTCCTGCAGAACAAGCCGAGCGGCACCATCCTCGACTCGCACGTCGCCGTCCTGGACGACGACGACGCGATCGACGCGGGCACCTACCGGTTCGCGCTCACCAAGGACGGCGCACCGTCGACCGTCGACGCGCGGTACACGTTCGTCTACGAGAAGGTCGACGGGAAGTGGCTCATCGTGAACCACCACTCGTCGGCGATGCCGGAGCAAGCCTGATCCGCACGCACAACCCGCCGCTGGAGGCCTCCTCCAGCGACACCGCGCCACCGTCGTCGGTGACGAGTTGCTTCACGATGGCGAGGCCGAGGCCCGACCCGCCCTTGCCGGTGAGGCCCAGGCCACGCCAGAACCTGTCGAACGCCCGCGCCCGGTCGGCCTCCGGCAGGCCGGGGCCGGCGTCGATGACCTCCAGCAGGCCCGGCCGGGTGGTGCGGACGAGGATCGCGGCGCCGTCCGGGGACACCTCCAGCGCGTTGGACAGCACGTTGTCCAGCACCTGCTCGAGGTGTCCCGGCGTGGCGAGGACGCGGATGTCGAAGCCCTCGCTGACCAGGGAGATCGAGCGTTCGTCCGCGGCGGCGCGCCACGCGGTGAACCGTTCCGTGACGACGTCGAGCACCTGCACCGGTTCGGGGTGGGGGACGTCGGCCTCGGCGCGGGCCAGCGCCAGCAGACCGTTGACCAGCCTGGACATCCGCACGACCTCGGCCGTCGCCATCTCGACGTCCTCGCGGACCAGCGGGTCGTCGACGCCGTCCGCCACGTTGTCCAGCGACAGCCTCAGGGCGGTCAGCGGCGTGCGGAGCTGGTGCGAGGCGTCGCCGATGAACGCGCGCTGCGAGCCGACCAGCGTGCCGATCGTCTCGGTGGCGGTGTTGAGGGTGCGGGCGAGCGTGCGGGTCTCGGGCGGCCCCGTCTCCTCGGCCCGCGCGGTCAGGTCGCCGTCGCGCAGCCTGCCCGCCATCACGTTGAGCTCGCGCAACGGCCGGGTGACCCGCTTCGCCAGCCACAGCCCCAGGAACGCCGCCAGGATCAGCACGCCCACGGCGAGCGCGGTGCGGAATCCCCAGATCTGCCAGAGCCTCTGCGTGATCCGATCGTCCGGATAGGACAGCCGGATCGCGCCGACGACCGTGCCGTCCGGTGTGGTCGCCGGAACCGTGAGCTTCAGTCCCTCGGAGTCCCAGACCTTCGACTCCGGCTGGGGTTCGACGACGTCGATCTGGCCGGGAGTCTGGCGTTCGTAGGCGTCCGCCAAGGCGTTCAACGACCTCGTGTCGCCGGACGCGAGCAGCAACGCGGCGGTGTCGGCCTCGCGCCGGGCGGTGTTCACGGCGTCGTCGTAGAGCTGCTGGTTGAGCGTGAACGCCACCGGCACCGTGAACGCCGCGATCGCCACCGCCACCAGGAGCACGTAGCTCCAGGCGAGCTGGCGGATCACGTGAGCACCAGCCGGAAACCCACGCCCCGCACGGTCTCCAGCGAGGCCGCGTCACCGAGCTTGCGGCGCAACACGCCGACATGCACGTCGAGCGTCTTGGTGGGGCCGAACCAGTTCTCGTCCCACACCGCCTCCATGATCTGCTCGCGGGTGAACACCGCGCCCGGCTCCTCGGCCAGGAACGCCAGCAGGTCGAACTCCTTCGGCGTCAGCTCGACCTCACCGCCGTCGAGGTGCACCCGCCGCCCGCGCCGATCGATCCGCACCCGCCCGTGCGTCTCCGGTTCGCGCAGGGCAGGCTGCGCACGTCTGAGGACCGCCCGCATCCGTGCGACGACCTCCCGCACCCCGAACGGCTTGGTGACGTAGTCGTCGGCGCCGATCTCCAGCCCCACCACCCGGTCGACCTCGTCGGACCGCGCGCTGATGACGATGATCGGCACGTCCCCGCGTGCCCGCAGCTCACGGCAGACGTCGAGGCCGTCCATGTCGGGCAGCCCGAGGTCGACGAGGACCACCGCGAAGTCCCCGGCCGTCAGCGCCTCCGCGCCCGTGCGCACCCATCGGACTTCGAACCCGTAGCGGGACAGTCCGCGCGTGAGCGATTCCGCGATCGGCTCGTCGTCCTCCACCAGCAGCACCCGCATGGGCGGAGATCATTCCACTGATCGGGGCAGCGCGTTTTCGCAGCCGGAGAAGTGCAAGACCTGGTCGTGTTCGGGCCGCATGTGGTCATACTGGCCCGCATGCGCAGGCTGACGCTCGCGGTTTTGCTGGTCCTCGCCGGCTGCTCTTCAGGCGGTGCGGACAACACCGTCGGCTTCACCGCCGTCGACCTGACAGCCACGCCGGAAGCGTTGGCGACGCACGGGGACATGCTGGTCATCGGCACCCGCCCGTCCGACCACCCCGAGCTCGTCACACGGACCAAAGACGGCACGCTGTCCAACTCCAGGCTGACCCCGGCGACCCCGTACGGCAAGGAAGCGCACTGGTACGGCCTCACCTCCGACGGCACCACGATCACCGGCGTCGGCGGCGAACGAGGTGGCGCGCACGGCAACGTCCGCTGGAGTGCCTGGACCGGTGATGCCCGTGCCATCAACGAGAAACCGCAGGCCTTCAGCACGTTCGGCGGCTACGGCGCGGGCGAGTTGATCGGCCCGGTGCAGACCGCGCAGGGGCCGCTGATCATCGGCACCTGGCAGAGCGCCAAGGCGGGCCTCGACATCGCCGCCTGGACCTACGCCGCCGACACCTGGACTCGTCAGCCCTCCGCCGGCACCGTCCTCGAAAGCTCGCCGGAACTCCTGCGGTTCCCGCTGGCCGTCACCCCGGACGGCGACGGCGCGCTCGTGGTGGGCTGGCAGATCGCGAAAGGGGTGGTGAGCGCCGCGGTCTGGCGGTTCGACGGCACCGCCTGGACCACCGCGACCCTCCCGGACGGCGACGCCGCGCTGGCCGCCCGCTGCTGGGACGGCACCTGCCACGTCGTGGGCCGTAGCAAGGGCAGGCTCGCCTGGTGGTCGGGCCCGGACTGGAAGAAGCTCACGACCCCGGACGTCCCGGTCGGTGACGACGACACGCTCGCCGCGCCCGTCTCCGTCGACGGCGTTCCGACGTTGTTCGTCGACCATGGCGGCGTGCAGCTGGTGTCGGAAAAGGACGAACGCCCGGCGGCGGGACCGTCCGGCAGGGTGGTGGCGGTGGAGAAGGTGGGCGACCAGGTTTTCGTGATCGCGGGCGGCCGTCTCTGGCGCCTTGGTTAGGTTCGCCTAAGCCATCTGGTCCCGTCGTGCTGTGACGCGGTTCACCCCGTTCGGCCCAGCCTCCGGTGAGCTGGACGGGCGTCCGGCCTGGTCCGCATCGATGCAGTAACGGTGCACGTACGAGGTGCTTCAGAGAGTGATGCCCGGTTTAGGATCACATTGCGCTGCTTGTCCCACGTCTTCCGGTGATTGCATTCACCCGGATGCGTCAGATCCATCCGTGGTGAGACAGGACTTCACGGTGAATACGGCGATCCGGCCGCACAATGGTCACGCTTCGGCACACAATTGGCGAGCGTCAACTGTTGATGTGGCAGTTCGGCCGACCTTTCCTCCAGGCATGGGTGACTATGGCCCGGTCAGTGGGGCCTCCGCGTATTGGCGGGGGTGGGCAGCGGTCCGCCGGATCGGCGGTTAATCTCTTGCAACTCGTCCACTGCAATCCAGTGTGCCGATGTCGCAACCACCGGGGAGAGGACTGAACACGGGTGGCCGGATTTCTGTTGCGGCGGTTGGTCAACTACGTGGTGCTCGCCCTAGTGGCGACGTTCCTCGCGTTCACGTTGGCCTCCGCCACCTTTGACCCGATCGGGGTGCTGCAACAACGCAACCCACCGCCGCCGGCGGCATCGATCGAGGCGAAGAAACGAGACCTGCACCTCGACCAGCCGATCCCGCAGCGGTTCGTCACGTGGATGGGCGGGGTGGTGCAGGGCGACTTCGGCCGCACGATCGCCGATCGCCCGATCACGGACGAACTCGGCAGGCGCATCGGCGTGAGTTTGAGGCTGTTCCTGCTCGGTATCACGATCGGCATCCTGTTCGGTGTGCTGCTCGGTGTCGTGAGCGCGATCCGGCAGTACAAGTTCAGCGACTACTTCGCGACCCTCTTCAGCTTCATACTGCTGTCCACGCCGGTGTTCGTGCTGGGCACGCTGCTCAAGATGGGCGCGCAGGGGATCAACGACTCGATCGGCACCAACGTGCTGATCTTCGTCGGTGAGACGACACCCGGATTCCAGGGCAACTGGTTCGAGCACCTGGGCGACCGGCTGCAGCACCTGGTCGTGCCGACGCTCGCGATCGCGCTCGGCCAGATCGCCTACTACAGCCGCTACCAGCGTTCGTCGATGCTCGACGTGCTCGGCAGCGACTTCCTGCGCACCGCCCAGGCCAAGGGGCTGACCCGCCGCAAGGCGCTGTTCAAGCACGGCCTGCGCACCGCGCTGATCCCGATGGCGACCCTGTTCGCGTTCGGTTTCGGCCTGCTCGTCGTCGGTGGCACGTTCACCGAGCGGATCTTCGGCTGGTTCGGCATGGGTGACTGGCTCGTCACCGGCATCTCGGCGCAGGACACGAACATCACCGCCACGGTGACGCTCTTCGTCGCGGTGTGCGTGCTGTTCTCCGGCTGGCTCGCCGACGTGCTGTACGCCGCGCTCGACCCCCGAATCCGCGTGAACTAGGCAAGGTGACGACGACGTGACCGTGATCCTCAACGAGGGGGACGCCGCCGGAACCACCGGCGCGGCCTCCGGTGGCCCAGTCGACGCGGCGCCCGAACCGGGCAAGGCGATGACGCGTGGCCGGCTGGTGCTGATCCGCTTCATGCGCAACAAGCTGGCGCTGGTCGGCCTGGTGGTCATCCTCGGGATGTACCTGATGGCGTTCGTGGGCCCCCTGCTGTCGAAGTGGAGCTACGACACCCAGGACTACACCGCGTTCCTGGAGCCGCCCTACTCCGAGCACATCTTCGGCACCGACAAGATCGGTACCGACATGTTCGCGCTGACGATGCGCGGACTGCAGAAGTCGCTGATCATCGGCCTGCTCGTGGCGCTGATCTCGACCACCATGGCCGCGATCGTCGGCGCGGCCGCCGGCTACTTCCTCGGTGTCGCCGACAAGGCGCTCATGTGGGTCGTCGACCTGCTGCTGGTGCTGCCGTCGTTCCTGATCATCGCGATCCTGAGCCCGTGGTTCCGCGGCAAGTCGTGGTTCCTGCTGGTGCTGATGCTCGCGGCGTTCCAATGGATGATCACCGCCCGCATCGTGCGCGGCATGACGCTGACGCTGAAGGAACGCGAGTTCGTGAAGGCGGCCAAGTTCATGGGCCAGCCCGCTCGCAAGATCATCGCCAAGCACATCGTGCCGAACATGGCGTCACTGCTCATCATCGACGCGACGATCAACGTCGGTTCCGCCGTGCTCGCCGAGACCGGCCTGAGCTACTTCGGGTTCGGCGTCCAGTCGCCCGACGTCTCGCTCGGCACCCTGATCGGCGGCAACGCCGAGTCCGCGACGACCTTCCCCTGGCTGTTCCTGTTCCCGGCGGGGTTCCTCGTCGTGTTCGTGCTGGCGGTGAACTGGGTCGGCGACGGGCTCCGTGACGCGCTCGACCCCACCTCCACGCGCGTGCGCCGCAAGGAGAAGAAGGACACCAAGGAGAAGGCCGCCTGATGACCACCTCGGAGCTCCAGTTCGACGCACCGGCGGACGCGGTCGTCGACGGCCCGGTTCTGCAGGTCGAGGACCTGCACGTGTCCTTCCCGAGCGAGTCCGGTCGCGTTCGCGCCGTGCGCGGCCTGAGCTACCACGTCGCGCCCGGCGAGGTGCTCGGCATCGTCGGCGAGTCCGGCTCGGGCAAGTCCGTGTCGTCGCTCGCCGTCATGGGCCTGCTGCCGTCCTCGGCCCGCATCACCGGTTCCATCAAGTTCCAGGGCCGTGAGCTCATCGGCCAGAACGACGCGGAGCTGTCGCGGATCCGCGGCCGCCGCATCTCGATGGTGTTCCAGGACCCGCTGTCCGCGCTGACGCCGGTCTTCACCGTCGGCGACCAGATCGCCGAGGCGATCCTGGTGCACCGCAAGGTGTCCAAGCAGGCGGCCGCCAAGCGGGCGGTCGAACTGCTCGACCTCGTCGGCATCCCGAACGCCGTCGAGCGCGCCAAGGCGTTCCCGCACGAGTTCTCCGGCGGCATGCGGCAGCGCGCGGTGATCGCGATGGCGATCGCCAACGACCCCGACCTGATCATCGCCGACGAGCCGACCACCGCGCTCGACGTGACGGTGCAGGCACAGGTGCTGCAGCTGCTCGAGACCGCGCAGGAGGTCACCGGCGCGGGCATCGTGATCATCACCCACGACCTCGGCGTCGTGGCCGGGTTCGCGGACCGGCTGATGGTCATGTACGCGGGCCGCGCCGTCGAAAAGGGCAACGTCGACGAGATCTACCAGCAGCCGCGCATGCCGTACACGCTCGGCCTGCTCGGCTCGATCCCGCGTCTCGACGTCGGCGAGAAGCAGGCGCTCGTGCCGATCAAGGGCCAGCCGCCGTCGCTCACGGACCTGCCCGACGGCTGCCCGTTCGCGCCGCGCTGCCCCATGGTCGTCGACGCCTGCCACACGGCGGAGCCGCCGCTGATGGACGTCGACGGTTCCGTCGAGCACGCCGCCGCGTGCATCCGCACCAACGAGATCGCCGCGACCGACGCCGAGGGCGCCGAGGCCGCCGTCGAGATCTTCGGTGCCGAGGTGGCCGCCGAGCCCGAGGTCGCGAGGATCCCGCGCGAGCAGCGCGAGATCGTGCTGGGCCTCGACAATCTCGTCAAGGAATACCCGATCAACAAGGGCGTGGTGTTCAAGCGCCGCGTCGGCACCGTGCACGCGGTCGCGGGCATCTCGTTCGACATCCGCGAGGGTGAGACCCTGGGTCTCGTCGGCGAGTCGGGCTGCGGCAAGACCACGACGCTGATGGAGATCCTCAACCTCCAGAAGCCCATGGGCGGCGAGATCTCCGTGCTCGGCACGAAGTCGTCCGAAGTGGACGGCAAGCGCCGCTTCGCGATCCGCCGCGACATGTCGGTGGTCTTCCAGGACCCGATGGCGTCGCTCGACCCGCGCCTCACGATCAACGACTGCATCGCCGAGCCGATGCAGGTCCACGGCTACTCCAAGGACGAGATCAACCGGCGGGTGCCGGAGCTGATGAGGCTCGTCGGCCTGCGTCCGGAGCAGCTGTCGCGCTACCCCGGTGAGTTCTCCGGCGGCCAGCGCCAGCGCATCGGCATCGCGCGGGCGCTCGCGCTCGAACCGAAGCTCGTCGTGCTCGACGAGCCGGTGTCGGCGCTGGACGTCTCCATCCAGGCGGGTGTCATCAACCTGCTGGAGGAGCTCAAGTCCAAGCTGGGCCTGGCCTACCTGTTCGTGGCACACGACCTGTCGGTGGTGCGCCACATCGCGGACCGGGTGGCCGTCATGTACCTCGGGAAGATCATCGAGATCGGTGAGGTGGACTCGGTGTTCGAGGCGCCGCGCCACCCGTACACGCAGGCACTGCTGTCGGCGATCCCGATCCCCGATCCCGTCAAGGAGCGTCAGCGGGAGAGGATCCTCCTCACCGGCGACCTGCCGAGCCCGGCGAACCCGCCGTCCGGCTGCCGCTTCCGGACCCGCTGCTTCCTGCACGCGTCGCTGCCGCCCGAGCAGCAGCGTCAGTGCATCGAAGTGGAACCACCGCGCGAAACGCAGGCCGCGGACCACGAGGCCGCCTGCCACTTCGCCCAGATCCGTCAGGTTCTCTGATGCATCCGTCGCCTCAGCAGACCTGCGAGCACGAAGGAACAGTGTCCCCGGCAACTGGTGTCCGGGCACGAGGGAGGTTCACGACAGTGAGTCGACGTACCAAGGTGGGTGTGACCGCGCTGGCCGTCGTCGCCCTCACGCTTACCGCGTGTGGGGGGCCCAGCAACAACGCCAACTCCGGGCTCAAGGGCGCGGACAACACGATCGGCCAGGCGGACATCAACCCGCAGGACCCGTCCAAGGTCAAGGACGGCGGCGAGTTCCGCTGGCCGGTCGACCAGTTGCCGGACAACTGGAACTACTACCAGCTCGACGGCACCGTCGCCGACGGCCGTCGCATGATCGACACGATGATGCCGAACCTGTTCAAGCAGAAGGCCGACTCGACGATCGAGGTCAACAAGGACTACCTGGAGGACGCGAAGCTCGCCTCGACCGACCCGCAGGTCGTCGAGTACAAGCTCAACGCGAAGGCCAAGTGGTCGGATGGCACCGCGCTGTCCTGGCAGGACTTCGAGGGCATGTGGAAGGCCCTCAACGGCACCGACAAGACCTTCGAGGTCGCCGGCACGACCGGCTACGAGGACATCGAGAAGGTCGAGAAGGGCGCGACCGACCAGGACGTCAAGGTGACGTTCAAGAAGAAGTTCGCCGAGTGGAAGGGCGCGCTGTTCTCGCCGCTCTACCCGAAGTCGGCGCACGCCACGGCCGAGGAGTTCAACAAGGGCTGGGCCGAAGCCCCGAAGGTCACCGGCGGTCCGTTCAAGATCGGCACGATCGACCGCACGGGCAAGACCGTCACGGTCGTCCGGGACGCCGCGTGGTGGGGTACGAAGCCGAAGCTGGAGAAGATCACCTTCCGTCAGGTCGACCGCCCCGCGCTCGCGGACGCGCTCGCCAACGGCCAGATCGACTACTTCGACATCGGTTCCAGCATCGACAACTTCACGCGTGCCAAGTCGATGCAGGGTGTGACGATCCGCCAGGCGATCACGCCGGACTACTCGCACATCACGTTCAACGGTGCGGACTCGTCGATCCTCAAGGACCCGAAGCTCCGCGTCGCGCTGACGCGCGGTATCGACACCAAGGTCATCAGCACGGCTCTGCTGGGTCAGATGCTGAAGGGCGAGGCGCAGGTCACCGGTAACCACTTCTTCCTGCTGGGTTCCGCTGGCTACAAGGACAACTCGGCCGTCGCGTCGTTCGACAAGGAAGCGGCGAAGAAGCAGCTCGACGAGCTGGGCTGGAAGCTCGAGGGCGAGTTCCGCAAGAAGGACGGCAAGGAGCTGGTGGTTCGCTACGTCATCCCGACGCCGAACCCGATCTCCGACCAGATCGCGAAGCTCGTGCAGTCGCAGCTCAAGGAGGTCGGCGCCAAGGTCGACATCCAGGCCGTGACGTCGACCGACTTCTTCAAGCAGTACGTCAACGTCGGCAACTTCGACATGACCGGCTTCCGCTGGCTGTCCTCGGCCACGCCGATCTCGGACAGCAAGGGCATCTACACGCTCGACCCGGCCAGCACCAACCAGAACTACGGTCGCATCGGCTCCGAAGAGGTCAACAAGCTGCTCGAGCAGGCGAACGGTGAGCTCGACGACGCCAAGCGTCTCGAGCTGGCCAACGAGGCCGACAAGAAGATCTGGGAGCTCGGCCACCAGCTGCCGCTCTACCAGTCTCCCGGAGCGGTCGCGGTGAAGAGCAACGTCGCCAACTTCGGTGCCGTCGCCTACGCGAACCGTCCGTACGACTACATCAACATGGGCTTCACCGAGTGATGTGCAGTTAGCTGTGTGACGGCCCGGCGGGTCCTCCCGCCGGGCCGTTTCTTTCTGTCTGGAGCTTGCTTTGTTGCGTTCCCGGGTTCGTGCGCTGCGCTACGGGTTGTTCACCACGGCGGTCGTGCTGGTCGTGTGCTTCGTGGTGGCGTTGTTCTCCTGGCTGTCCTATTCGGACGATCGTGCGGTGCTGGCGTCGCTGACGTCGCGTGACACGGGCGAGGTCGTGTCCTTTTCGGACGGTGCGGTCGAGGTGCGCTGGCCGTCCGGCACCGCTCGCGTCGCCTACGAGAACGGTGCGCACGTCGTCGGGAGGCAGACGCAGGTGGCGTTCGACCCCGCCGACCCGTCACGTGCCGTGATTCCCGGTTCGGACCTGTTCCTGGAGACCGACCGGGCGCTGGGCGGCGTGACGTTCTCCGTCGCGGTGGCGCTGCTGGTGGTCCTCGCCGGTGCCGTGCGAGTGCTGCTGGCGGTGCGTCCGGCGCGTGCGCCTGGGACCACGGTGTCCGTGCGGCGGATCCGGTTGCAGTCCGGTCTGATGGTGCGGTCGTGGCTGGAGATCGAGGGGCCGGTCGAGCGCTGGCTGCCCGTCTACTACGACCCGGTGCTCGTGACGCTGCCGTCGCCGTCGGACGTCGAACTGCGCGGCGGCAGGGTCGCCGTCGTCGACGGCGTGACCGTCTACCCGTCCGGCCGCCCGGTGACCAAGCACCCGCGCGGCCGCCGGCTCGACAACCCCGTGCGACCCGACCCGGACACGCGCGCGCCGCGTGGCCTGACCGCGCAACTGCGGGTCGACGCGGTGTTCATGGTGCCCGCGCCGGTCGTCGGCCTGTTCTGGGCGTACCTGGACGGCAGCGGGTTCACCGGCTGGATCACGGCCACCGTGATCGCCGCGGTGCTGGGCCTGTGGTGGGCGGCGTTGCGGGGTTCCGACCCGTCGTAATGCTTCGTGCCCGGTGAGCGACCTCCTCCAGTAGGAGGCCGCTATGACCGACGTCACACTGCGCGTGCACGAGGACGGTGCCGACGACGAGCGCATCGAGCAGCTCACCGCGTTCCTGCGGACGGAGCTCGGCGAGCTGGTCGCCGTCTCCGGTGTTCCCGGCGAGGCCCCCGAGGGCGCCAAATCCGTCGACCTGAACGAGCTCGGCACCCTGCTGACCACCGTCTCCCAGTCGACCGTGCTGGCCGCGCTGATCAACGCGGTGTCGTCGTGGCTCGGCCAGCGCCGCGAGCGTTCGGTGACCGTCGAGGCGGGCGGCGACTTCCTGGAGCTGACCGGCGACCCGTCGGAAGCCGAGCTGGCGGAGCGTTCCGCGTGGCTCGGCCGCCACCTCCACCGCTACGCGCTGATCATCGCGAGCCACGAGTTCGCCGACCCCGGGTTGTCGTCTCTGCGCGCCCCGGCCCACGACGCCGCCCGCCTGGGCGAGGTGCTCGCGGACCCGCGCATCGGCGCCTTCCACGTGCGGACGCTGATCAACTCCCCGGCCGCCGAGGTGAACGAGGCCGTCGAGGACTTCTTCGCCGACCGCGAACCGGACGACCTTCTGGTCCTGCACTTCTCCGGCCACGGCGTGAAGGACGAGGCCGGCGAACTCCACTTCGCCACGTCCGGCACCAAGCTCTCCCGCCTGGCCGGCACCGCCGTGTCCGCCGACTTCGTGGCCCGCCGCATGAACCGCTCCCGTTCCCGCCGCATCGTGCTGCTGCTGGACTGCTGCTACTCCGGCGCGTTCGGCCGGGGCATGGTCGCCCGCGCGGGCGGCTCCGTAGGCCTGGAGGAACAGTTCGGCGGCAGCGGCCGGGCCGTCATCACCGCGTCGTCGGCCATGGAGTACGCCTTCGAGGGCGCGGCCGTGGCCGACTCGTCCGAGGGCGAACCGTCGGTCTTCACCTCGGCCCTGGTGCAGGGCCTGGAATCGGGCGACGCCGACCGCGACCAGGACGGCCACGTGGGCCTGGACGAGCTCTACGAGTACGTCTACGACCGGGTCCGCCGCGTGACCCCGCACCAGACGCCCGGCAAGTGGATGCTCGACGTGCGCGGCGACCTGCGCATAGCGCGCCGCGCCCGCCCTGTCTCGGTGCCCGCCGCGCTGCCGGCGGAACTGCAGGAGGCGATCGACCACTCGCTGCCGGGTGTGCGGGCAGGCGCGGTCCCCGAGCTGCGCCGGATGCTGTCCGTCGCGCACGAGGGGCGGGTGCTGGCGGCGCGGATGGCGTTGCGGAGGCTGACGGAGGACGACAGCCGCATGGTGGCGTCGGCGGCCCGCGAGGCGCTGGGGGAGAAGGCGGCGCCGGCGCCGACCTCGCTGATCAAGCCGACGCCGTCGGACGCGAAGCAGCCGGAACAGAGGTTCCCGCGACAAAAGCTCCCGGAACAGAAAGCCCCGGAACCGAAGACCCAGCCCAAGCCCTCGGAACCCGAGGCCGCTCAGCCGAAGCCTCCGGAACCGAGACCGCTGGCCGCGAAGCCCGTGACGCCGCCGGAACCGGCCGCTCCTCGACGATCACCGGAGCTGGTCGCCGTGCTGCCCCGCCTCGCCTCAGGCCTCGCCCTCGCACTCCTGGTCATGAGCCTGATGGCGATCCCCGGCGGCATCCTCAACCGCCTCACCGACTCCAGCCACTACACCTTCGTGTTCGCCGCGGTCTGGCCGTGGGCGCTGGCCGCGGCGCTGTTCGTGCTCACCTGCCGAGACCATCCCTGGGCGCCGGGCGCCGCACTGGGCCTGCTGGCCGGCACGACAGGCCTGCTCAGCGGCTACGACTCCTTCACCTGGGTGCCGTACGCGCTGGCGGCGACCGTCCTGGCCGTCGCCTGCATGACGACCCCGTGGTGGCTGGCGGTCGCGGGCGGCGGTCTGGGAGCGCTGGGCGTCTACGTCGTCGCCTCTGCGGCGCACGACCTGACGCCGGTCGGCGACGACGGCGAGGACCTGACCCTGATCGCCACCGCGGCCGCACTCACCTGCCTCGCGGCGTACCGGACCTGGCGGGACGGGCGGTGGCTCAGCACGATCGCGCCCGCGCTGCTGTTGCTGGACGCGGTCGTCATGCTGACCGCCGAAGTCCCGCTCCAAGTCACCTACGCGAGCCTGGCCGGGCTGATCGTCGTCCCGCTGATCGTCGTCCTGACCACCGGCACCGCCAGGTTCGCGGCGGTGGTGGTCGTCGCGGCCGGACTCCTGGTGCGCGCCAACGACTACGTGGCCGCGGACGAGCCGACGTTCACCAGCGTCGCCCACGTGGCGCTGCCACTCGCGGCAGCCGTGGTCGCCTACTTCTCGCGCTCCCGCTGAGCCTTCCGCCGCTTGCCCTCGTGCATCGCGACCACGCGGGCGACCGGGATCGTGTGTCCCTCGGCGACCAGGTCGGCGGGCAGGCGTTGCGGCTTCGGCATCAGCTCGGTCCACGGGTCGCCGTCGAACCGGGTCCTGATCGTGAAGTCGGCCGGCGTGACGTCCGCCAGCGACTCCCACGGCACGGGGAACGAGATCGGCAGGCCGTCGCGCAACCGGGGGCTGTAGGCGGCGACGACCGTGGCACCCCAGGCGCGCGTCGAGTCCAGGAACACCTTCCCGGCGCGTTCGGCCCGGATGTAGGCGGTGGTCGCCAGCGAGGGGTCGAGCTTCTCCGCCCGCACGGCCACCGCGCGCGTCGCCGCGGCCACGTCGTCGGGGGAGTGTTCCTCCAGCGGCACGAAGATGTGCACGCCCTTGGCGCCGCTGGTCTTGACCGCGCCTTCGAGACCGGCCTGGGCGAGCGCCTCGCGGATCAGCAGCGCCGACCCGACCACGACGTCGAACCCGGCGCCCTCCGGCGGGTCGATGTCGAGCACCATGTGGGTCTGGTGGTGGTCCTCGCCGAAGTGCTCACCGAGGTACAGCGGCACGTGGTACTCGACCGCGCGCTGGTTCGCGAACCACATCAGCGTCTGCTTGTCGTCGCAGATCGCGTACCTGATCGCGCGGTGCGACGCCTCCGCCCAGACCTCGACGGTCCTGACGTAGTCCGGCGTGTACTTGGGGACGTTCTTCTGCATGAACGGGTCCTGGCCGCGCAGGATCCGCCACACCGACAGCTGCCGCCCCGCGAGCACCGGCACGAACCGGTCGGCCACGAAGTCCAGGTACTCCACCAGGTCACCCTTGAGCAGGCCGCCGAACAACGGCTGGTCGAGCGACGAGAACTTCAGCGGGCTACTGCTCATCGGGAACCTCGAGTTCGTCTCGGGCGGCCCACTCCAGCAGCGGTTCGATCGACCAGGCCGAGTCGTCGATCCCGGCGTGCAGGTCGCCCAGTTCGGCGTAGCGCTTCGGCACGGTGGCGATGGTGAAGTCGTGCGGGTCGACGTCCGGGACCTCGTCCCACCGGATCGGCGTGGACACCGTCGCCTCCGGATAGCCGCGCACCGAGTAGGCGCTGGCGATCGTGCGGTCGCGCGTGTTCTGGTTGTAGTCCACGAAGACCAGCGACGGGTCCCGGTCCTTGCGCCACCACGTGGTCTCGACGTCGTCCGGCGCGCGTCGTTCGACCTCGTGCGCGAACGCCAGCGCGGCCTTGCGCACGTCCTGGAACCCGTGGTCCGGCTTGATCCGCACGTAGATGTGCAGGCCCTTCGAGCCCGAGGTCTTCGGGAACCCCGTCGCGCCCAGTTCGGCCAGCACCTCCTGCACGACCAGCGCCACCCGTCGCACGCGGTCGAACGAGCACGTGGGGCCGGGGTCGAGATCGATGCGCCACTCGTCGGGCTTCTCGGTGTCGGCCGCGCGCGAGTTCCACGGATGGAACTCCACAGTGGACATCTGCACCGCCCAGATCACGTCCGCGACGTGCGTGACGCACAGTTCGTCCGCGTGGCGGTGGTAGCGCGGGAAGTGCACCCGGACCGTCCGGATCCACGGCGGCGCGCCGTTCGGAAGCCTTTTCTGGTGCACCTTCTCGCCCGTGACGCCCTCGGGGAAGCGGTGCAGCATGCACGGCCGTTCCCGCAGCGCGCGGACGATTCCGTCGCCGACGGACAGGTAGTAGTGCGCGAGGTCCAGCTTCGTCTCGCCGCGCGCGGGAAAGTAGACGCGGTCGGGGTTGGAGATCCGCACGACGCGGTCCTCCACCTCGAGCTCCACAGCCGGGGACTTGCCCATGCCCACCAACCTAACCGTTCGTCGGCCCCCTCACGCGGCGTTGCGCGCGGCCGGGCTGAGCGGCTACTCCGCTTCTGCTTCTTCGAGGCGCGCCTTCTCCGCCAGACGCGCCTCTTCGGCCTTGAACTCCTTGTAGGTGGCGCGCTCGCGCACCAGCCAGTCGGGGTTCTCCTCCTTGAGCGCGTTGATCTGCTCGGTGGTCAGCGCCTCGGTGATGCCGGCGCGCACCAGGCCGCTGGCCGAGATGCCGAGTTTCTGCGCGATGAGCTGCTTGGGGTGCGGGCCGTTGCTGCGCAGGTCTGCGAGCCACTGCGGCGGGTTGGCCTGCAGCTCGTTCAGCTCGTCGCGCGACACCACGCCCGCCTGGAACTCCTCGGGCGTCGCCTCGAGGTACACGCCGAGCTTCTTGGCGGCGGTGGCGGGCTTCATGGTCTGCTGCGACTTCATGCGCAAAGAGTAACCGTTGCGTCCGGTAGCCTCAGCGCGTGACCGGATCGTTCACGCTCGCGTACGTCCCAGGCGTGACGCCGGGCAAGTGGGCACGGGTCTGGCAGGAACGCCTGCCGGAGACCGAGCTGACCCTCGTGCAGGTGCCCGCCGCCGAAGCAGCTGCCAGAGTGCGTGCCGGCGAGGCCGACGCCGCGCTGCTCAGGCTGCCGGGCGACCGCGAGGACCTGCACGCGATCCCGCTCTACACCGAGACCACCGTCGTCGTGTTCCCGAAGGACCACGAGTTCGCCGCGGCGGACGAACTGTCCCTCGAGGACCTGGCGGAACACGTTCTGTGGCAACCGCTCGACGACACCCTGGGCTGGGACGAGGTGCCCGGTCAGCCGCCCGTCGAACGTCCCGGGACCACCGCGGACGCCATCGCGGTCGTGGCGGCGGGCGTCGGCGTGCTGGTCGTGCCGCAGTCGCTCGCCCGCCTGCATCACCGCAAAGACCTGAAGCACGTGGCGCTGTCCGACGCGCCGCAGTCCCGCGTCGCGCTGTCGTTCCCGATCCGCGACGAGAACCCCGAGCTGATCGAGCACATGATCGGCATCGTGCGCGGCCGCACGGCCAACAGCACCCGCGGCCCCGCGGCCGAACCCGCCCCGAAGCAGGCTCCCAAACAGGCGCCGAAGCAGCGGCGGGGTCCGGCGCCGCAGCAGAAGAAGCAGCCCGCGAAGCGCGCGAAACCCCGGCGCGGCCGCTGATCCGGAACGCGGTCGCGGGGCCGGGCGGTCGCCGCCCGGCCCCGCCCGTGCTCACTGGCCCTGCGCGGCGATCTGCTCGCGCAGGCGGTCCTCCTGCGCCTGGATCTCCGGCGTGACGATGTTCTCGAACGCCTCGGGGCCGTGGACCTGCCGGATCTCGACCTCACCGGTCTGGAACGGCGCCTTCTTCAACCACTCCACGGCGTCCTGCAGCGACGGCAGCTCCCAGATCCAGAAGCCGGCGATCAGCTCCTTGGTCTCGGCGAACGGACCGTCGGTGACCGTCGTGCCGCCCTTGCCGTCGAACGCGACCCGCGCGCCCTTGGCACTCGGGTAGAGACCGTCGCCCGCGAGCATCACCCCGGCCTTGACGAGCTCCTCGTTGTAGTCACCCATCGCGGCCAGTTCCTCGCTGGTGGGCATGACGAAGTTCTCGGTGTCCTCGTTCGCCTTGACGATGACCATGAACCGCATTGTGATCTCCTCTGGCTGGTGTCAGGTGCGTTTGTACCCAGGCGTCGATCGGGGACCCTGGCGTTTCGACCGGCTTCCGGCAATTGTGACCGGGGTCACACGATTAGGGTGGACGCATGCGCGAAGACGTCGACTGGATCCTCGAGAACTGCCAGGTCTGGGCCATCGTCGGCCTCTCGGACAACCCGTCCCGCGCGGCCCACGGCGTGGCCCGCTTCCTGCAGCAACGCGGGAAGAAGATCGTGCCGGTGCACCCGTCCGCCGAGACCGTGCACGGCGAGCAGGGCTACCCGACGCTGGCGGACGTCCCGTTCCCGGTCGACGTCGTGGACGTGTTCCGCCGCTCGGAGGACGCCGGCCAGTTCGCGGACGAGGCCGTCGCGATCGGGGCGAAGGCGGTCTGGTTCCAGCTCGGCGTGGTCGACGACGCGGCGTACGCGCGCACGCGGGAGGCCGGGCTGCACATGGTGATGGACGTCTGTCCCGCGATTGAGTGGCGCTCCCGTTGAACAAGTAGCTAACCTGCTCGGTGTCGTCTCCGGACACCTGGGGGTTCTGGGGAGATTCAGCCTGGGGGGCTTGATTCAGCATGCTCGTCGACATCACCGCGCTGCGGCCCGCGGACTCGCCACGGCTTCGTGGCCTCAGCGATGACTTCGTTCGTTCACTGGCGTCTTCCGGCGCTCACCTGCCACCGATCGTGGTGCACCGCTCGACGATGAAGGTCGTCGACGGCACGCACCGCCTGAAGGCCGCCGTGCTGCGCGGCTGCCGTTCCGTCGAGGTCGAGTACGTCGACGGACCCGCCGAGGACCTCTTCGGACTGGCGGTGTCGCTGAACCTCGCGACGCTGTCGACCGCCGACCGCGAGGCGGCGGCCAGGAGGTTGCTGCGCTCGCACCCGCAGTGGTCGGACCGGGCGATCGCCGCGTCCACGGGCCTCGCCGCCAAGTCCGTCGGCGTGCTGCGGCGCGCAGTGGGCGGTCAGGCCCCGGTACGGATAGGCAGGGACGGAAAGCTACGGCCGGTCAACTCCGCCGCCGGCCGCCGGCTCGCCGGCCGGATGGCCCAGGAGCGCCCCGACGCCTCACTACGCGACATCGCCCGCGCCGCCGGGGTGTCACCGGGCACCGTCCGGGACGTCCGCCGCCGGCTGAGTGCCGGCCTGGATCCCGTGCCGGAACGGATGCGGGCCGCCGAACGCGCGGACGCGGCGCTTCCCGCCGGGCGCAACGAGGTGCGCGATCCCGACGCCACCCTGCCGATCCTGCGGCGCGATCCCTCGTTGCGGTTCAACGAGCACGGGCGGCTGGTGCTGCGCTGGCTGGAGACGCACGCGGTGTCCTCCGGCGAGTGGGCCACCGTCGTGTCCGGGGTGCCGTCGCACTGCCGGGAACTGGTGGCGGACATGGCTCGTGGTTGCGCTGAGGCCTGGGTGGAGATGGCCGAGGCGTTGGAGCGGGAAGGGCAGCGGACCGCGGTTTAGGCCGTACGGCTCAACCCGTTCCGCTAGCCTCTGGTCGCGTGATGTGGCTATGCCGGACAGGTACCAGAAGACGCCCGAGCGGCACGAGCCGACGGCGAGGCAGGTGCGGGTGAATCCACAGTTGCGGGCGAAGGCAGGGAAACTGGCCTTCGCCGTTCTGTTCCTGCCGGTGCTGGGCTGGCTGATCGGCGCCACGATCATCAGTCAGTTCAACGGCGTCCACGGCCCCGACCCGGCGATCGCGCCGGGCCAGACCTACGCGGTGGCACGGATCTGCCACCGCCACGGCCCGGTCAGCACCCATGGTTTCGGCTTCTGGCACCAATGCGCCGCCGACCTCCACTACGACGGAGCGACCGAGCCGGCGGGCGAGGAGATCGTCAACTTCCTCGGCCCCGCGGACATCGGCCAGAAGGTCGCGCTCGAGCGCGAGGGCACCGGACGCCGTTCGCACCACGTCCGTGCCGCCGGCCAGCCGCTGGAAGGCTGGGCGTGGCTGGCGCTGCCGTTCGCAGCGGCGTGGCTGTACCTCGTGTTCCGCGTCGCACGGCCGCTCGCGCGGGACCTAGGCGAGGATCTCGAGGCGATCAAGCTCGACGAACCGACCCGCGACATCACCGTGGTCGACAGTCGCAGGTCGTGGCTGAACTGGAAAGTCCAGCTGGTGCTGTTGATGTTCGCGACGATCGCCGCTGTCCGCGGCACACCGTGGGCGTTCGAGGGCTTCGGCGACCACCGGATCCTGTCGCTGGTGGGCTGGAGCGTCATCGTGCTGCTCGCCGCGAACTTCGTGCGGCGCTTCGTGTTCGGCCCGTGGGTGACCGTCTCCCCGGACGGCCTGTCGTTCCGCGGCCGCCGGTTCGACTGGGCGGAAGTCCAGGAACTGCGACTGACCCGGCACAACGTTCTCGTGGTCACGCCTCGGATCGGCCGGACGCGGCGGATCGGGCGGTTCGGCGACGAGGGCGGCACCCGGCTGCACCACGCGCTGCGCCACTTCGCCGAGGCCACGTACAGCCGCGACCGCGCGGACGCCTGAGTGCGGCTCAGGCGAAGAGGATCTCGCCGATCTCCCCCGCCACCTCACGGCCCGCCGCAGGACGTAAGCGCGACAACAGCTTGCTGAACGCCGTCAGGTCAATGTGGACGGTCGCGGACTGCACCTGGCGGATGTCGTCGAGCAGCCCCTCGACCAGTGCGCAGGCGTGGTCGACGTCGCCCGCCGCGGCGTGGGCCAGTGCCCTGCGCAGGCCGAAACGGGTCCGGGCGCGCAGGGCCGTGGGGGCGATCAGCGGCATCTGGTCGTCGAGAATGGCCGCCGCCTCCGCGTGCCGGCCGAGGTCGTGGAACGACCAGGCCCGTGCGATGGCGACCTGGTCGATCAGACTTGTTGTGCCGTAACGGGAATCGCTCACGGCGCGCTGGAGTTCGTCGGCGCGGTCGAGTGCGGCCTGGCAGCGGTCGGCGGCTCCGGCCAGGGCGTACCCCTGGGCCTCGCGCTGGGCGGCCACGGCCTGCACGGCGGTCGAGCGGGACTTGCCTGCCTTGCGGGCGAAGGCGACGGTGGCGTGGGCGTCGCCGCGGTAGAGCGCGAACTCCGAGGCTCGGACGTACGCGTAGGCCTCCAGGTCCGGGTCGCCGCCCTTCGCGGCGTACTGGACGGCGCGCCGGGTGAGCTCGGCCGCCGAGGCGTCGTCGCCGCGTTCCTGCTCCATCCAGCCCGCGTACTCGGCGTACCGGGCGGCCAGCAGCCACAGGCCGCGTCCCAGGCTGGGGTCGTCGGCGGAGCGGGCCATGGAACTCAGGGCGTCGACCTGGGGACGCAGGCTCGACAGCACCACCTCCGGGCTCAGCCGGTGCCCGAGGGCGCGGTGGTGGTCGAACATCGAGTCGAAGGTGAGCAACGTCGTGTGGTCGCTCGGGATCGGGCGCGCCGGGGCGTCGGCCAGTTCGATCAGGTGACCGTCGGCCTGCAGGACGTTGTCGAAGAGCCTGGCCATTTCGGGGTTCGGCTGGACCTGGCCGTTCTCGATCTTGCTGAGGTGTCCCTTGCTGTACGGTACGAGGCCGGTCATCTGGCTGAGCGAGAGCCCGCGCTCGTTGCGCAGGCGGCGAACCTCCTGGGCGAACGTGGGCGACAACGGCTTCACCCCCTCCCCCCGGAAGTGTGTACGTCGTCAAACACCCGAATGCGGAATGTCCATTAATTGGCCTGTGATTGACGATCAACTGGGGCTATCTCAAGCGGTCGGCGATGGTTCCATGTGAGTCATGGTGATGACGCGGTCCGACGAGGCGGCTGGTGTGGTGATGGTCTGGCAGCGCTTGGCGACCAACGTGGTCCACCGGTCGCCGTGGTTCGAGGTGCGCGCCGACAGCGTCGTCAGACCCGACGGTGGCCATGGCACCTACACCCACGTCGTGGCGCCTGGATCGGTGACGGTCCTCGCGATCCAGGACGACGACGAGGTCGTGCTCACCCGCCAGTGGATCTATACCCACGGCGGCACGGAGTGGCGGCTGCCCGGCGGCGCCGTCGACGAGACGGACTCCGATCCGCTGGCCGCGGCCCGTCGTGAGCTCGCGGAGGAGACCGGGCTGCGGGCGGCGAGCTGGGAGCGGCTCGGCCAGATCCACGGCGCCGACAGCCTGAGCAACCACGTCGACCACATCTTCCTGGCCACCGAGCTCACCCAGGGCGAGCCGGCGCTCGAACCCGGTGAGGCGGACCTGCGCGTGCGGACCATGCCGTTCTGCCACGCACTCGACCTCGTCCGCCAGGGCATGCTCCCGCACGCAGGCAGTTCGCACGCCCTGCTCGTGATGGCGCTGCGCCGCACGACCCAGAAATAACGCCCCGAGAGTTTCCTCATTCAGTGTGAAACAGGAAACCCGTTCTCATTCGACTGGCGAAAAGCCATTCTTGGTGCATCGGCGAGAACATCAGCCCGAAAGCCAGTCAGAATGAGAAGGTGAATTCTTCGATGAGAATGATCTGCTCACTCGCCACCGTTGTGAAGGTTGCCACGATCTGCCTTTTCGTGGGATTCATGGCCGGCAGCGTCTTCATCGCGACGGTGATCTGACTTCGTTTCGGACTGCGGTTCTCCCTGACCATCAAAGGGAGGTGTCAGCCGTGGAACCGCACTTCTGCATCGAGATGATCTGAACGGCTCCGGCTATCAGCGTGGCGTCCACTGCACGCCGTAGCCGCGGCCCTGACGAGGGTGTGGGAACTGCACGTCGATCTCACCGATCTCGTCCAGCGGCAACGACTGCGGCCAAGGCGTCAGGTCATCGGTGTCGCGCGCCAGGGCTTCCTCGACGCGCCACACCGACTCCGGCAGGTCGTCCCGGTCGAACCGCACCCGCAACCGGAACGACTCGCACATCCGCTCCGGCCAGAACACGTAGGTCGGACGCATCGGCTGTCCGCGCGGCACGCGCACTTCGAGCGCGAACTGGTGCGTTTGTCCTGCGTTGAGGGGTCGGGGCAACCGCAGCTTCATCAGGAAGCGCCGCGGGGACGGACGTTCGTGGCCGATGAGCTCGACCCCGTGCAACACCTCCACGTCCAGGTCTCCTGGAGCACCTTCGGGCGTGGGGGAGGGGATCGTGATCGACCACGCGATCTCGTTGACACCGTCGGTGTCGGCCACCACGGTCCGGCGTTCCGTGCACGCGGGCGTCGGACCGTCCAGCTTCAGCAGCGCGTCGAACTCCTTGACGTGCCACAGTTCCGACGGCGCCACGTGCGTCGTCGAAGGGGCCGGCTGCAGCGCCACCTCCACCAGGCGCTGCAGTCCGGCGTCCATCCTCCTGCGCACCGTTCGCGCACCGCGGTCCTGTTGCCTCGCGAGCCACTCGATGCGTTCGTTGAGGAACCGGAACTGCGCGTCGTCGTGCAGTCCGAGCGGCGCCAGAACGGCGTTGCGGACCTCCACCGGGAAAGCGCGCGCCGCGTGCGCGACCCAGTCGCGCAGTTTCGTCCGCACCGCTTCCGCGCCATCCGTCTCGACGACGCCGCAGACCTGGCGCAGCGCCGGTCCGACGTGCAAGTCGATACCGGGAGTCTGCACACCGCGCCCTCGGCACAAGGTGCGCAGTTCTTCCATCAGCTGCTCAGGTGCGACAGACATCCGTCCTCCGCGCGGAAATGCTTTGCCGGGCATGTCGGGCTTACCTGATCGGACGTTACTCCGGATGCATCATCCGGGTGACGCGAACATCGGCAGAGGAAGGGATTGTGCTACACCGTCCCGCAAGATGATCACCGCCGAACGACTGATGTCCCGGCCTGGCCATCACCGGTAACGTGCTGGTCACGGGCGGTGACTCCCTCCGGTCGCCGCCAACCCTGCCGATGGAGGTTGTTTTCGTGCTGCGCACAATATTGAGCGTTGCCACGGTGTTCTCGCTGATCAGCGGCGTTCCTGCGGTCGCTGCCCCGGCTGAGGGCGCCTACCTGCTGCAGTTCCGCACCACCCTGTCCGACGGCCAGCGCCACCAGCTCAAGGGGCTCGGCGTGCGGCTCGGCGCGTTCGTCCAGGACGGCACCTACGTCGCCCGCATGACGAACACCGCGCGCGTCGCGCGGCTGAGCTACGTGCGGGAGGTGCAGCCGTTCCAGGCCCAGCCGCAGATCATGGCGCTGGGCGGCTCGTCCGACTACCTGATCACGCTGGTCGAGCAGAACGCGGCCGACCAGAGGACCGTCGCCGCCAGGGTGAAGTCCTTGGGCGGCAAGGTGAACGTCATCTCCGAGAGCCGTGAGCACATCATGGCCACCTTGGACGCCGGGCAAGCCGCGCAGCTCGCGAAGCTGCCCGCCGTGATCGCGATCGACCCGGTGTCCGCGCCGGAGACCGACATGGCGATCTCGCGCGAGTCGTCCGGTGCCAACCACATCGAGGCCGCGGGCGGCTACCGCGGCCAGGGCGTGCGCGGCGAGGTGATGGACGGCGGCCTGCGCACCACGCACCAGGAGTTCCGCGCCCGGCCGCCGGTGATGCACACCGCCAACTCGTCGAGCACCTCGCACGGCACCGCGACGTACGGGCAGATCTTCGCGTCCGGTGTCTCGCCCGCGCGGCGCGGCCTGCTGCCCGAGGCGCAGGGCATCTTCGCCGTCTACAACTCCGGTGACCGGTACGCGCACACCAGGCGGCTCGTCGACCCGGCGGGCCAGTACCGGGCCGTGTTCCAGAGCAACAGCTGGGGCAGCTCGCTCACCACGTCGTACAACTCCATCTCGCAGGCGCTGGACCGGATCGTGTTCGACCACGACATCCTGATCTGCCAGTCGCAGAGCAACGCGGGCACCAGAAGCTCGCGCCCGCAGGCGTGGTCGAAGAACGTGCTGTCGGTCGGCGGCCACTACCACTACAACACCGCCTCGCGCACCGACGACAGGTGGAACGGCGGAGCGTCGATCGGCCCCGCCGCCGACGGCCGCATCAAGCCGGAGCTGTCGAACTTCTACGACCGCATCGACACCACGACGTCCACCAGCGACACCGCGTACACGGCGTCGTTCGGCGGCACGTCCGGCGCCACGCCGATCACCTGCGGCAACGCCGGTCTGCTGTTCCAGATGTGGTCCGACGGCGTGTTCGACGGCGCCCCCGGCAAGAAGCGCGACGTGTTCGCGTCCCGCCCGCACGCCGCCACCGCGAAGGCGCTGCTCATCAACACCGCCAACCAGCACACGTTCTCCGGCACCACGCACGACCAGACCCGCACGCACCAGGGCTGGGGCACGGCGTCGGTCCGCAACCTCTACGACCGCGCCAAGGCGGGCGGCTGGAAGCTGCCGGTCCTGGTGAACGAGACCGATCTGCTGACGACCGGTCAGTCGCGCAAGTACACCGTGGCGTCCAACGGCCAGACGCCGCTGCGCGCGACGCTGGCCTACACCGACCCGGCCGGTTCGCCGACCGCGGCCAAGGCGACCGTCAACGACCTGACGCTGAAGGTCACCGCCCCCAACGGCACCGTCTACTGGGGCAACAACGGCCTGCTGGCCGGCAACTGGTCCACGGCGGGCGGCGTCGCGAACACCGTCGACACCGTGGAGAACGTCCTCGTCCAGACGCCCGCCGCGGGCAACTGGACGGTCGAGGTGATCGCGACCTCGGTCAACGTGGACGGTCACCGGGAGACGACCGCCACGGACGCCGACTACGCCCTGGTCGTGTCGTAGCAGCTATTCGAACCTGGCCGGGTCGCCCGCGCCGTAGCGGATGATCTCGGCCTCGCCGCTCGAGAAGTCCACCACCGTGGTGGGCGTGGTGCCGCACTCCCCGGAGTCGAGCACCGCGTCCACCGCGTGGTCGAGGCGTTCCTTGATCTCCCAGCCCTGCACGAGCGGCTCGGCCTCGTCGGGCAGCAGCAGGGTGCTGGTGAGCAGCGGCTCGCCCATCGCTTCGAGCAGCGCCTGCGTCACGACGTGGTCCGGGATGCGCGCGCCCACCGTCTTCTTCTTCGCGTGCATCATGCGGCGCGGCACCTCCTTCGTCGCGGGCAGGATGAACGTGTAGCTGCCCGGCGTGGAGGCCTTGACCGCGCGGAACACCGCGTTGTCGACGACGACGAACTGGCCGAGCTGGGCGAAGTTCTCGCACATCAGCGTGAAGTGGTGCTTGTCGTCGAGCTTGCGGATCTCCCGGATGCGGTCGATGCCGTCCTTGTTGCCCAGCCGGCAGCCGAGCGCGTAGCAGGAGTCGGTCGGGTACGCGATCAGGCCGTCCTCCTGCAGGATCCGCACCGCCTGGTCGATGGCGCGCTTCTGCGGGTTGACCGGGTGGACGTCGAGGTACTTGGCCATGGCCGGTCAGCTTAGGCGGATGATCCGGGGCCCGGCATTTCGGCTCGCGCACGTTGATAACCTGGGCGTACTTCTTTCCCTGGTTTGGAGACCCCTAGCGATGCTCGACCGTGCCGTCGTCGACGCCCTGTTCCCCCCGGACCTGCCCGAGCCGTCCCACTGGGAGGAGCAGTACCCGCCCCGCGGGCTGGGCGAAGGCGCGAAGGTCACCCGCCTGGGGCCGTCGCCGACCGGGTTCCTGCACATCGGCGGCCTGTACGTCGGCATGATCGACCGCGACCTGGCGTCCCACTCCGGTGGTTCGTACATCGTGCGCGTCGAGGACACCGACCAGGCGCGTGAGGTCCCCGGCGCCGTCGAGCAGTTCAACAAGGCGTTCAAGTACTTCGGCATCGAGCCCGACGAGGCCGACGCCGTGGGCTCGTACGGGCCGTACCACCAGTCGCAGCGCGAGCAGGTCTACCTGACGTACGTGCGTGAGCTGGTGCGCTCCGGTCACGCGTACCTGTGCTTCGCGACGAAGGAAGAGCTCGCGGACATCACCGCTCGTCAGCAGGCCACGAAGCTGCCGACCGGTTACTACGGCCGCTGGGCGATCTGGCGCGACAAGACCGCTGCCGAGGTCGCCGAGGCGTTGGAGGCCGGCCGCCCGTACGTCGTGCGCTTCCGTTCGCCGGGCAAGGCGGGGGAGCGGACGAAGTTCGTGGACGCCATCCGCGGCGAGCTCGAGCACGACGCCAACCGCAACGACGTGGTGATCCTCAAGGCGTCCGACCAGTCGCCGCGCCTGCCCACGTATCACTTCGCGCACGCCGTCGACGACCACCTGATGCGGGTGAACCTGGTGATCCGCGGCGAGGAGTGGATCTCGTCCGTCCCGACGCACCTGCAGCTGTTCGACGCCCTGGGCTTCGACCGCGTCGAGTACGCCCACATCGCGCCGCTGATGAAGCAGCAGGGCGGCTCCCGGCGCAAGCTCTCGAAGCGCAAGGATCCCGAGGCGTCCGTCGAGTTCTTCATCGAGGCGGGCTTCCCGGCCCCGGCCGTCCAGTACTACCTGCGCGGTCTGGTCAACGCCCGCCTGGCCGAGCTGCCGCTGGCCGAGGCCCTGGAGGCGCCCATCTCGCTCGCCGAGTGCGGCGTCGCGGGCCCCCTGGTCGACCTGGTGAAGCTCGACGACATCTGCGCCGACTACGTGGCCACGCTCTCCGGTGAGGAGATCATCTCCCTCGTGTCGGAGTGGGCCGAGACCTACGACCCCGAGCTGGTCACGGTGCTGGCCTCGGAGCGTGACGCGGCTCTGGCGGCTTTGCGCGTCGAGCGCGGCCCGGAGGTCGCGAACCCGCGCAAGGACCTCCGCAAGTGGGCGGACTTCCGCACCGCCTACGGCTTCTTCTTCCCGTCGCTGTTCCCGCTCGTGTCCGACCGCACCGACGAGCGCCTCGGCGGCCTGTCGCCCGAGCTGATCTCCGCGTTCGCCGCGGACTTCGCGGACGGCTACGCGGACCTGGAGGACGGCCAGGAGTGGTTCGGCCAGATCCGCGAGCTCGCCGCGAAGCACGGTTTCGCGCCGAACCCCAAGGAGCTCAAGAAGAACCCGGACGCGTACCCCGGCTCGATCCGTGAGGCAGCGCAGCTGATCCGCGTGGCGCTGACGGGGTCGAAGGCGAGCCCGGACCTGCACGCCGTCGCCCGGACGCTGGGTGCCGACGAGGTGCTGCGCCGGGTGCGCGCGCTCGCCGGCTGACGTACCTGCTCGAAGGCCCTCGGTTCCGGTCGGAGCCGAGGGCCTTTCGCTGTCCTGTTCGAACAGACAACCCCAAGAATCCACAGTGTCGCGCACGGTCGTCACCCGACCGGCCCACTGCCGCACGACTGCGCGAACCCATCGGTCCCGGATGGGAACTTCGTCCTGAAAGTTTCCGGAACAAAGTCGTGAGAGCGTTCCCATTGACGTGGACGTAACACGCCGTTGAGGATCGCGGCATGCATTGGAGAAGCACTCTCGCCGCAGTGCTGGGGCTGACGCTCGCCGCCGGCACGACATCGGCGGCGGTCGCGCAGGACGCGCAGCACTGGCCGCCGAAGCAGCCGGTCATCGGCCAGCCCAGGACTGAGCACGGCTGTGCCCGCATCGAGAGGTCCCTGCCCGAGCTCAAGGACTGGCCGAAGGTCGAGAGCCAGCTCAAGGGCCACCGCAAGGACGAGGCGCGCATCAAGGCGATCCTCAAGGACATGACGCTGGCCGAGAAGGTCGGCCAGATGACGCAGCCCGAGATCGCCGCGATCACGGCTGCGGACGTCACCACCTACGGGTTCGGCTCGGTCCTCAACGGTGGCGGTAGCTGGCCCGGCGCCAAGAAGAACGCGACGCCGCAGGAGTGGCTCGCGCTCGCCGACACCTACTTCGAGGCCTCGAAGCAGTCGCGCACCAAGATCCCCGTCATCTGGGGCATCGACGCGGTGCACGGCAACAACAACGTCTACGGCGCGACGGTCTTCCCGCACAACATCGGTCTCGGTGCGGCGCACGACCCGTGTCTTGTCCGCGACATCAACGAGGCCACGGCCGAGCAGATTCGTGCGACCGGCCAGGACTGGGCGTTCGCGCCCACGCTCGCGGTCGTGCAGGACGACCGGTGGGGCCGCACGTACGAGGGCTTCTCCGAGGACCCGCGGATCACGCGCGCCTACGGCTACGAGGCCGTCAAGGGCCTGCAGGACAACGCGAAGAAGCGCATCGGCGAGGACGGCGTCATCGCCACCGCCAAGCACTTCATCGGTGACGGCGGCACGACCGGCGGCAAGGACCAGGGCGTCAACGCCTCGTCCGAGAAGGACATGATCAACATTCACGGCCAGGGCTACTACGGTGCTCTCGCCGCGGGTGCCCAGACGGTGATGATCTCGTTCAACAGCTGGACGAACGACGTCATCACCGAGGGCAAGGTGCACGGCTCCAAGTACGTGCAGACCGGCATCCTCAAGGGGAAGATGGGCTTCGACGGCCTGCTCGTCGGCGACTGGAACGGCCACGGCCAGGTGCCGGGCTGCACGAACTCCAGCTGTGCGGCGGCGATCAACGCCGGCCTGGACATCCTCATGGTCCCGCACGACTGGAAGGCGCTCATCACCAACACGATCGCCCAGGTCGAGGCCGGTGAGATCCCGATGGCCCGCATCGACGACGCGGTGACCCGCATCCTGCGCGTCAAGCTGCGCGCCGGTGTCTTCGAGGCCGAGAAGCCCTCGCTGCGTGAGCACGCGGGTGAGGCGGAGGCGTTGCAGCACAAGGAACTCGCCCGCGAGGCCGTGCGCGAGTCCGCCGTGCTGCTGAAGAACGACAGGCGCGTGCTGCCGTTGTCCAAGCGCAGCAAGGTTCTCGTGGTCGGCAAGAGCGCCGACAACATCGGCAACCAGACCGGTGGCTGGACGCTGTCCTGGCAGGGCACCGGCAACACCAACGCCGACTTCCCCAACGCCACCAGCATCCTCAAGGGCATCCAGGACACCCTGGGCGCCGCGAACGTCACGTTCGCCGAGACCGCGGACGGCGTCGACCCGGCGCAGTTCGACGCCGTCATCGCCGTGATCGGGGAGACCCCGTACGCGGAGGGCGTGGGCGACCTCGGCAAGCGCTCGTTCGAGGCCGCTCGCCTGCACCCGCAGGACCTCGCCGTGCTGGACAAGGTCTCCGGCAAGGGCAAGCCGGTCATCACCGTCTACGTCGGTGGCCGCGTGCTGTACATGAACAAGGAGATCAACCGCTCCGACGCGTTCGTGGCCGCCTGGCTGCCGGGCTCCGAGGGCGGTGGCATCGCCGACCTGCTGATCAGGGGCCGACACAACGGGTTCAGCGGCAAGCTGTCCTACTCGTGGCCCGGCGAGGCCTGCCCGGCGCTGCCCGGTGAGCCCGCCAAGAAGCCGCTGTTCAAGCTCGGCTACGGCCTGCGCGACTGGGAGACCGGCCGCGTCGGCAAGCTCGACGAGACCAGCCCCGGCGCCCTGTGCTCCGGTGGTGGCGGTGGCACCGCGACCGAGGACCTGGAGATCTTCAACCGCACGGACATCGCGCCGTACCAGTCGATGATCGGTTCGGCGGAGAACTGGGGCGGCACCGTGATCGGCCCCGACGGCCAGGCCTCGCACGCCGAGCTCAACGTCGTGCAGTCCGACGTCAACGTCCAGCAGGACGCGCTCAAGACGACGTGGACCGGCACCGGTCCCGGCCAGGTGTACCTGCAGAGCCCGGCGGTCAGCGACCTCCGCGGCTACGGCAATGCCAACGCGGCCATCCAGTTCGACGTGATCGTGCATCAGGCCCCGGCCAACCGCACGGTCATCAGCTCGCACTGCCAGTACCCGTGCATGGCAGAAATCGATGCCACGCAGGCGTTCCGCAACCTCCCGATCGGACAGAAGTCGACCGTCAAGATCCCGGTCTCCTGCTTCTCCGACAAGGGACTGGACCTGGAGACCGTCAACACGCCGTTCCTCGTCTACACCGACGGCGCGTTCCAGGCCTCGTTCGCGAACATCCGGTGGGTGCCCAAGGCGGGCGCTGATCCGGACGCCCTTCCCTGCACGTAACTGTCCTGCACGTAACGGGTGACGCGGCGCGCTTCAGGCTGTCCAGCAGCCTGAAGCGCGCCGCCGGCTAGCTGTCGAGGTCCACCGGCTCGCCCCTGATCGCGGTCACGGCACCGCCGGTCTGTGCGGCGAGCCAGACCTCGAACGCCTCCGGGTCCTTCGTGAGCACGGTGAAGGTGACGTCACGACCGTATTCGGTGTCCGCGACGTGGTACCCGGCCGCGCGCAGCGCATTCTCCAGCTTTCCGGCCTGATCGTGGTCCACGGCCAGAAGCACGCTCTCGTGCCGTTCACGGGTGAGGGTGCCGAGCGCGTCGATGGCCTCCGACACGGCCCGTCCGTACGCCCGGACCAGGCCACCGGCGCCGAGCTTGATGCCGCCGTAGTAGCGGGTGACGACCACGGCCGTGTCGACGAGATCCCGGCGCGTCAGCACCTCCAGCATCGGCACACCGGCCGTACCAGCGGGTTCGCCGTCGTCGGACGAGCGCTGGGTGTCGCGAGTCCGGAACGCGGTGCAGTTGTGCGTGGCCTGCCAGTGCTCCTTGCGGATCCGCGCGAAGAACTCGGACGCCTCGGCGTCGGAGGTGACGCGGGCGACGTGGCACAGGAACCGCGACCGCTGGATCTCGATCTCGTGCGTGCCGTCCCGCTTGATCACCTTCACGGCTCGATTGTGCGCCTGCGCTGTTCGGCCTCACCGAACAGGGCGTCCAGCTCGGCGGGCGGTACTTCCTCGAGTTGCTCGTACGTGCACTCCAGAGGCGTCTTGTCCGCGCGGAACCGCACCAGACGAGCTGTGTGCCGGAACCGTCCACCCTGCACGTGCTCGTACCGCACCTCGGCCACGCGTGTCGGTTCGAGCAGCACGACCTGAAGCTGCTTCTCCGGGTTCCACCGGCTGTTCATGCCAGGACCCTCGTACGTCGCCCACGCACTCCACGGATGGTCGGCCGGGTTCAGCAACGGCTTCAGTTCCTCGACCAGTTCGCGCCGCCGGGCCGCCGTGAAGCTGCTGGCCACGCCGACGTTGTGCAGTTCGCCGTCCTGGTAGAGCCCGAGCACCAGCGACCCGACCGTCTCGCCGTCCTTGTGCCACCGGTAGCCCGCGACCACGCAGTCGGCCGTGCGTTCGTGCTTGACCTTGAACATCACGCGCTTGTCCGGCTCGTAGACGCCGTCCAGGGCTTTGACCATCACGCCGTCGAAGCCCGCGCCCTCGAACCGCGTGAACCAGTCCTGCGCCACGTCGGGGTCCGCTGTGGACGGTGTCAGGTAGACGCCGGGGACCTCGGTGACGACCTCCTCCAGCATCTTCCTGCGCTCGGCCAGCGAGAGCCCGGTGACGTCCGAGTCACCGCAGGCCAGCAGGTCGAACGCGACGAAGCTCGCCGGCGTCTCGACCGAGAGCTTGCGGACTCGCGACGCCGCCGGGTGCAGCCGCAACTGGAGCGTGTCGAAGCTCAGCCCGTCGGGAGTGACCAGGATGATCTCGCCGTCCACCACGCACCGCGGCGGCAGGGCTTGCCGAAGCAGCTCGACGACCTCGGGGAAGTACCGGGTCAGCGGCTTGTCGTTGCGCGAACCCAGCTCCACCTCGTCGCCGTCGCGGAACACGATGCAGCGGAAGCCGTCCCACTTGGGCTCGTAGGCGAGCCCGTCCCCGCGTGGCAGCGAAGGGACGGACTTCGCGAGCATCGGCTTCACCGGCGGCATCACGGGCAGGTCCACATGGGGACCATAAGCTCAGCGGAGAGCCACCGCGAGCTTTTCGAGTTCGCGCACGTCGGCGTCGATGCCGTCGTCCTCGGGGATCGCGAGCGCGATCGGCCGCCGCATCGTCACGGCCCCCGCCCTGCGCGTCTCGAGTCCCGCCCGCAGCCGTTCGGACAACGGCAGCTCGCCGGGGGTCTCCGCGACGTACGGGCTGATCCGCACCAGCCCGTCCCGGCACTCGATCACGCGCCGGTAGTAGCGCCGGTGCACGCCTCTGAGCGAGAACCGCCTCGAAGGCACTCGGTGCAGGGCGTCCTCCGGGAACGACTGGTGCAGCAACGTCCACAGTGGAGCGAGCCGGTGGTACGCGCGCAGGTGCCGCAGCCACAACCTCGTCGCCGCGAACCGCATCGCGGCGATCGGGTAGATCACGCCGACGACGCACAGGAGCACGCCCGGCAGCAGGAACCACACGGCGGTGGTCAGCAGCCAGCGGGGGAGCGGCTCGCCGAAGTAGCGCGAGACGTTGGAGGACACGAAGATCGCGTCGGCGGGCACCAGCAGCGCGAGCCCGGTCGAGGTGATCAGCAGGCCGTGGCGCAACCGGGGCTCGGCGCCGCGGGCGTACCGGCGGGCCCACACGAACATCGTCGCGAAGCCGTAGAGCAGATAACCGTTGGCCAGCGCGTAGAACACCGTGATCGCGAGGACGCCGGTCGGGCCGCCGCCCAGCGAGTTCGGCACGCGCGCCGCCGCCACCCGCAGGTCGTCCGGGATCGCGAGCACCGCCCACGTCATGGCGCTGACGCACAGCACGAGCGGCGCGAGCTGGAGCAGCGCCTGCCGCCGCGCACCGGCGTCGTCGAGCGCGGAGAAGATGAAGAAGCAGATCAGGCCGTACACGCCGATCTGCAGCATCGAGTGCTGGATCAGCTGGCAGACCATCGGGTCGAGACCGAGGAACCACCGGCCGGCGGCCGCCGCGCGTCCGAACGGGTACCCGATCGCCCAGCCCGCCACCAGGACGGTGACGCTGCGCAGACGCGGGTCGGCAGGCCTGCGCGCCAGCAGGTAGAGCACCACGGCCAGCGCCGAGAACGCGACGATGCCCTGCGTTTCCTTGAGGTACTCCACCTACAACCACCCCAGGCGGTCCGCGAGCGACGCCGACATGCGGCGCGCCGGGCCCTCCGACGCCCGCGGCGCCACCTTGTCCAGCACCGACGCCCACTCCAGGATGATCGTCGCGACCGTCTCGGCCTCGCGCTCGTGGTCGGAGTCGTAGGAGGTGCGCCGCAACGCCCGCCGCACGGCGTCCGGTTCGAGGTCGGGGTAGAGGCCCGCGAGCAGGTCGTCGTCCTGCTCGTCGCTCGTGTGACCGGCCAGCAGGTGGCCGAGCTCGTGCAGGATGATGTGGTTCTGGTGCGCCTTCGACGTCTCCTGCTGGTACAGGATGTAGTCGGCCTTGGAGGTGGCGATCCACACCCCGTACGGGCCGGGCACCGGGATCGGGTGCGCGATCAGCCGGATCGGCTTGCCGCGCTGGTCACCGACACGGCGGCAGAGCTCCTCGACGTCGAGCGGCGGCTGGATGTCCAGCTCGTTCAGCAGGCGGCGGCACCGCTTGCGCAAATCTCGTTCGGCCACGAGTCATCCTTCGCCGCGCTCGGCCTGTTCCTGTCGGTAGACCACGTCGAGCAGCTCCATGACCAGGCGGCGGCGGTCCGGAGACAGTTCCCCCGCGCGCATCGCCATGAGCTGCGCGTCGCTGCCCGAAGCGATCTCGTTGAGCCTGCTCTGCTCGTCCTGCAACGACTTGAGCTGCTCGTCGACCCGGTCGGTGACCTCGTCGTCGAAGAAGTAGCTCACGGGCACACCGAAGAAGCCTGCCAGTGCCTGCAGATGCTTGAACGTCGGGTTGTCCTTCTTGGCCTTGCGCAGCTGCCAGATGTAGCTCTGGGAGATGGTCACGCCGGTGCCGGCGATGGCCGCCGCGACCTGCTCGTTGCTGTACTCCTGGCCTGACCTGGCGGTATGCCGGGCGAAGAGGTGGTTGAGCTTGTCAGCCAGGGACCGTTCCCCCGCCATTGCCGCCTCCCCGTCGCGCGCAGTGAACGTCTCCACCCATGGAAAGGGCTATCTGGGTGAGTGGATTTTCACCAGTTGAAAGCCCTCCATTGGCCAACATAGACTCCGACGGTGCCTGTCTCAACTTCGGAGGATCTGGGAGATGGCGCTTGCTGAACGACAGGGGTCGTTCCACCGCTCGGTGATCGACGTCGTCTACAAGACCATGGACCAGCTCGCCCGGACCGACGCCCCTCACGAGGTCTTCGAACTGCGCGAGCAGCTTCGCGACGCCCTGCCCTGGTGGCGGGGGCTGCTGCGGATGCACGAGCCGAACGAGCGGAATCGGTGCAAGTCGTGCCGCGCCTGGTACGGGCGGCACCGCGCGTGGCCGTGCCCGGTGTGGCGGGACGCGGTGCAGGCCCTGCACCAGCTCAACGACATGTACGGGTTCCTCGGGGCGGCGCCCCCGGCCGAACCGAGGCCGGGGAAACGGGTGGTCGTGAGTGGTTCCGGCCGCCGCGACGACCAGAACCACTCACGGTCCTAGCCGATCTTGGAGCTCAGCGCCGCGGGAGTTCACAGAATTCTTTTGCGCCACAACAGGAACCCGCCGAGCACGGCGAGACCGCCCAGTGCGGCCACCACCGCCGACATGCCGAACCTCGTTGCGCTGGAAGGAGGTTGTTCGGCACTCGACGCGAGGGGAACGGGCCGTGGGACGCTCGACGTCTGCGCGGACGGCTTGACGGACGGCGCCGGGGAACTGGTCCGGGCGGGCGGCGCCGCCTTCACCGGTGGTGCGGCGGCGGGTGCGGGCTGGGCCGCGGGCTTCGCGATCTCCACGTCCGTGCACGAGTAATAGGTGTCGGGCGTGTCCGTGTTCTGCCAGACCGTGTAGATCAGGTGGCGTCCGGCGCGGTTCTTCGGCAGCTGCACCTTGAACTCGTAGGAGCCGTTGACGAGCGGGGGAGAGGGCACGTTCAGGAACTGGTCGAGGTCCGCCCACCGCAGGGGCTGGTTCGGCGTGTAGCCGTCGCGCGTCACGTAGAACCGGAACGAGCCCTGGTGCGGGATCGTGGCCCGGTACGTGAAGTCCGTGCTCTTCAGCTTCGTCGCCGGCCAGTCTGCGGACGGCAGGTCCAGCCCGCCGTATCTCGCGAGCCCGGCGCTGCACAGCCTGCCGTCCGGAACTCGCTGCGCGTCCTGGCCGCGCACGTTCGGGAGCCGGATGTTGTCCCACTCCCTGGACGGCAGCCCCGCCGCGATGGCGCTGCGGCAGGGCGGGGATGATGCTGTGGGTTGACCTGGCGAACACAGGAAAGCCCTGCTCGCGGGGTCGGTCGGCGCGCCATGGGCGTGCGCGGGAACCACAGAGAGCATCATGAGCAGCGACAGCACGCCCAAAAGGCGAAACACAGGTACCTCCCCTGTCCTTCTAGGGGTACGCGTGCCAGACCCAAGTCGTTCACGGAAGATGTATTGACATGTCCTTCGCTGATGAGGTGTCCGCGGCCGCAGCCCGGCTCGGCGGTGTCGCACGCACGACGCCGCTGGAGGTCAACCAGCGGTTGTCCGAGAAGACCGGCGCGCGCGTGTGGTTCAAACGCGAGGACCTGCAGGTAGGCCGCTCGTACAAGCTGCGCGGCGCGTTCAACCTGCTGTGCCAGACCGAGTTCGCGTTCGGTGGCGCGGTCTGCGCGTCGGCCGGCAACCACGGCCAGGGCATGGCCTACGCCTGCCGCCGCCTGGGCATCGAGGGCCGCGTGCACGTCCCGCGGACCACCCCGCGCCAGAAGCGCGAACGCATCCACGCCCTCGGCCAGGGCATGGTGCAGCTGGTCGTGGACGGCGACACCTACGACGACGCGGCCGCGCTCGCCAAGGAGTACGCGCAGCACACGGGCGCGACCCTGGTCCCGGCCTTCGACGACCCCCGCACGGTCGCGGGCCAGGGCACCGTCGGCCTGGAGATCGTCCAACAGCTCGGCGGCGCCCCCGACGTGGTCGTGGTGCCCATCGGCGGCGGCGGCCTGCTCTCCGGCGTCGGCACGTGGTTCAAGGAACGCTTCCCGCGCACCCGCATCATCGGCGTCGAGCCCGCCGGTGCCGCGAGCATGATCGCCGCCATCCAGGCGGGCGGCCCGGTGACGCTGCCCGAGGTCGACTCGTTCGTCGACGGCGCCGCGGTCCGCCGTGCCGGCGACGTGACGTTCCCGATGGTGCGCGACAGCGGCGCGGAACTGCTCACCGTGTCCGAGGGCGCGGTCTGCACGGAGATGCTGGAGCTGTACCAGATCGACGGCATCATCGCCGAGCCCGCGGGCGCCCTGGCCTCGGCCGCCCTGCTGGAGGAGATCTCCGTCGCGCCGGACTCGACGGTCGTGTGCCTGCTGTCGGGCGGCAACAACGACGTGTCGCGCTACGCCGAGATCGTCGAGCGTTCGATGATCCACCGCGGCCTGAAGCACTGGTTCCTGGTCGAGTTCCCGCAGGAGCCCGGTGCGCTGCGGCGGTTCCTCGACGACGTGCTGGGCAGGGACGACGACATCGTGCAGTTCGAGTACATGAAGCGGGACAACCGGGAGACCGGGGCCGCGCTGGTGTGCATCGAGCTGGGGCGGCGCGAGGACTACGACCTGCTGTGGGGGCGGATGAAGGAGTCCCCGCTCAAGATCCAGCACGTGGAGCCGGGGTCGACGGCGTACCGCTTCCTGATCTGATCAGGCGTGCCGGGCACCCCGTTCGCGGAATGCCCGGCACTGGTTGTATGGCCTGATGTGACGGTTACGGCTTTGGCGGACAGACCTTCCAGGCAAAGTGGTAGGTCGTCTCGATGGACCCGTCGGTCGAGTCCATCGTGATGAAGCTGGTGAGCGTCTTGTCGGACGTGCCCGCCATGACCCGCAGCTCCGTGTTGATGTTGAAGTTCCGCTTCTCGCCGCACGGGTGGTAGACGATGGCGGCCACGTCGGTCGTGTCCGTCGCCTGCCAGTCGTCGCTGAACGGGCCCTTGTAGTTGTGCTGCTTGTACGCGGTCTGCGACATGCCCTGGAAGTAGTAGTTGGCCTTCTCCAGGGCCGTGGCGCCGCGTTCGAGGTGCGCGAAGCCGCGGTAGTCGGTGGACGCGATGCCGTAGGTGAAGCCGGACGGCACGTTGACGCGCAGGTTCAGCTGACAGTTCTTGCGGAAGTCGGTGGGCAGGGCCTGGGGCCCGACCTGCGCCATGAACTCGCTGTAGGTGACGGTGAACGCCTTGTTGTCCGGGCTGACGGCGACGGCGGCCGTTCCCGCCCGGCAGCCAGAGCCGTTGATGGTCACGACGTCGATGGTGATGTGGTCCGGCGGCGGGGTGTCGCCGGGGGCGCCGCCGGGCGGAATGATGATCGTCGACATCGCGAACGCGGCCGCGGCCAGTGTGTTGAGCATGGGGCACCTTTCCGTCTGGAGTTCAACAAAACGAACGGGCGGCGGCAGTCGGTGCCTGCGTCAGCAGCGCTTCCAGGAGAACTGGTACTTCGTGCTCACACTGCTGTCCGTGGAATCCATCGTCATGAAGCTGTTCGCCTTCGACGCGGTTCCCGCGTGCACGCGCAGTTCGGTGTTGATGTTCAGGTGCCGGACTTCCCCGCACGGGGCGTAGATGATTTCGGCGACCGTCGCGCGGTCGGTGGCCTGCCAGTTGTCGCTCTTCGGGCCGGCGAACGTGTGGGTGCGGCTCGTACCCTGCGACATGCCCTGGAAGTAGTAGCTCCCCTTCTCCATGCCCGTGGCGCCCTGCTGCAGGTTGGCGAATCCGCGGTAGTCCGCCTGGGCGATGCCGAACGTGAACCCCTGCGGGTAGCTCACTCTGATGTTGAGCTGGCAGTTCTTGCGGAAGTCCGTGGGGCCTGAGCCCTGTCCGGCCTGGGCGAGGTACTGGCTGTATGTCACCGTGAACGCCGTGCGGTCGTCCCCGGCGGCGACGGCCGCGGTGCCGGCGGGACAGCCGGAACCGTTCACGGTGACGACGTCGATCGTCACGAAATCAGGAACGTCGGATGCTGCGTTCGCGGCCGGCGCGGTCATGACCGCGGACAGCGCGAGGGCGGCAGCCGCCACCGTTTTCAGCATGGCAAACCTTTCTGAACATGACTGCGGTAGCGGCGGCGGAATTCAGACGATATCGGAAACCCTGTGTGGTGACGGGCCGCCGAATGGGTGACTACATTCGGCGGGAGCGAATTTACGAATGCACGACCAATTGCACGGGCGAAATCTTCGGCCGTGCGCGAACTATGCTCACCCACGGTGTGCCGAATTGACCTGACGATTGTCTGACGATCGCCGCCGGCTGCTCCGGACGAGTGAGGGGCGCCTCTCCCCGGCCCGGGAAGAAGCGCCCCTCGCCCGGCGTTGATACTGACGACTTCGTCCGAACCCGATGAGGAGTGCGCCTGATGGCTCCCGACCAGCTGACCGTCTACTCGACCTCGTGGTGCGGCTACTGCCGGATCCTGAAGAGCTCGCTCGACCGCGAAGGCATCGAGTACGTCGAGATCAACATCGAGGAGACGCCGGGCGCGGCCGACTTCGTGATGAGCGTGAACGGCGGCAACCGCACGGTGCCCACCGTCCACTTCCCGAACGGCTCCGCGCTCACCAACCCGTCGCTGGCCCAGGTAAAGGAACAGCTGGCGGCTTAGCGGCTACTCGTAAAGGGACGCCGTGGTCGACTGACCGTCGAGCGTCTCGCGGAGGATGTCCGCGTGGCCCGCGTGCTGCGCGGTCTCCCGGATCAGGTGCAGCACGATCCGCCGGATCGACATGGGCTGCGGGTCCTGGTCCCAGGGCGCGGAAGGCAGCGGCACGAGCTTGTCGAGCGAGGCGGTGCGTACGGCCTCATCGGTCGCGCGCACCGCCTCGTCGTACGACGAGAGCAGTTCCCCGAAGTCGTTGCCCGTCCAGGTGTACTGGTCGAAGTCCAGCATGCCCGGTGGGGGCAGGGGCTGCTCGGTCAGGATGTGGGTCCAGCCGCGCTCACACCAGGTGAGGTGCTTGAGCAACCCACCCAGCGTGAGCTTGCTGACCGTCGTGCGCTTCACCGCTTCGGCGGCGGTGAGACCCCGCATGGTGACGCGGAACGTCCTGCGCTGGTCGTTCAGTTCGTGCAGCAGATCGTTGAGTTCCATGGTCATGCAGTGAAGCTATGACCGAACTAGGACCGCTCGAGTCCTAGTGAGGCGAACCACTAGCAGTAGAGGTTCGCACCCGTCGGCACGCCGAGGATCCCGGCGAACTCCTGGTACTTCGAGACGCGGCTCTGGACCTGCGCCGGATTGCGGCCGTCGCATTCCAGCGAACCGTTGATGCTGCGGATCGAGTGGCCGAAACCGGAGCCGTTGGTCATGGCCGCGTGTCCGGTCATCGAGCCGGGGCCGGACTGCGTGTTCCAGTACCAGAGGCCCGTCTTCCACGCGATCGGAGCCTGCCTCGCGACCTCGTCCGGGAATCGCAGCAGGTCCATGCCGATGTAGTCGCCGGCCGCCTTGTAGTTGAAGTTCCACGACAGCTGGATCGGGCCGCGGCCGAAGTACCTGTTGCCGGCGGGACAGCCGTACGGCCGGGTCTCGTCGCAGTAGTCGCCGCTCTGGTCGATCTCCTCCTTGTACACGAGGCCACCGGTCTCGTGCGAGACGTTCGCGAGGAACGCCGCCGCTTCCTGCCTCGACACCGTGTCGCCGCCGGTCTTCGCGAAGGCGGGGAACGCGCTCATGGCCTCTAGAAGACCGCTGTAGGTGTAGAAGCTGTCGCGGCGCGGGAACATCTGGTTGAACTGGGCTTCGCTGACGACGAAGCTGCCGCCACCACCACCACCACCGCCATCACAGCTGTGCGGTTCCCAGAACCAGGTCGAGATCGTCGGGTCGTAACCGGGGTTGTCGTGCTCGGCGATGTAGTAGGAGCCGTTGTACCGCACGATGTTGCCGGTCACGTACGCGCGGCCCGCCACCCAGTCCGTGGCGCTGGCGCAGGTGCCGCCGCCGCCACCTCCGCCACCTCCGTCACAGCTCGTCGGCTCCCAGTACCAGGTGGAGACCGTCGGGCTGTAGCCCGGGTTGTCGTGCTCCGCGATGTAGTAGCTGTTCTCGAACTTCACGATCGAGCCGGTCGTGTACCACTGGCCCTGCACCCAGTTCGTGAAGGTGCAGGCCTGTGCGGACACTTCCGCCTGTGAGGACGCGGTCGGTGCGATGACGGCCATGGTCGCCGCCATCACGCCCGCCGCGATAGACGCCAAGATGCGTTTTCTCAGCAAGGTCACCCACTCCTGGAGTCTTTGCGCCCGGAGGAATCACGAATGTGAACAACGCTGAGATTGGCACCAGTGGTCCAGACCAGTCAAGGGTCTAGACCTTTTTCCTGGTAGTGGAGCACTGCGCGCCTACGTTGTGTTACCGCTCTCACGGTGGCAGGCAGGTACTCCGAGCACAAGAGATGGTTCGTCAGGCGCCGGACCCGTACGGGCGGGTGATGATCTCCAGCGCGTGGCCGTCCGGATCGTTCCAGTAGACGCCGCGGCCGCCGTCGTTGCGGTTGATCTGCTGCGGCTGGGAGTGGAACGGATCGGCCCAGTAGTCGAGGCCGCGTTCCTGGATGCGGCCGAAGATCTGGTCGAACTCCTCCTCGGTCACCAGGAACGCGTAGTGCTGCTCGGTGATCGGGCCCTGCGCGGTCAGGTAGTCGAGCGAGACGCCGTTCGCGACCTCGACCACGAGGAACGGGCCGTAGCGCACCGGATCGGGCAGGCCGAGCAGTTCGGTGAGGAAGCGGGCGGAGTGGTTCTGGTCGCTGACGTGGACGATGGTGTGGTTGAGCTGTACGGGCATGTTTCCTGCTTACTCGCGTGTCAGCGAGTTGTCAGCGCGCACGACCATGATCACCCGCATGAAGAGGGTAATCATCGGCATCGCGTTCGTGCTGCTCGGTTTCGTGTTCCCCGGCGTGGCCAACGCCGAGACGCCGCCCGGTTGCGCGAGTGCCGCGCAGATCGGGTCGACCGGGTACGTCAAGTGGCGTGGCAACAACATCGCGTCCGTGAAGCAGTTCGCCGGGTGCGGCTCGAACTACTCCTACGTCTACGTCTGGGAGAGCTTCCGCGCCACCGGTCGTTACTGGGGCACGCAGACCGCGATCGCCGTCTACGGCAGCGCCGGCGACAGCACGCCGGACTCCTACAAGGGCGGGAACAGCAGCCAGTTCGCCCCCGTCGAGCTGTGGGGCAAGCCGGCCGCCACCCTGTCCAAGTGCACCGCCGCCTACGGCATGATCAGTGTCCAGCAGGACGACAACTTCACCGCGTTCTCCAGCAAGCGCTGCTGAACGACCAGGTCGCTCGGCCGGTTCTGCATGGAGTTCGCGTGCAACGCCATGCAGAACCGGCCGAGTACGGCACCGGGCAGGTTGACAAAACGCGACAGGAATCAGCAACACTGCGGCCAAAGCGCACATCGCCGCCTCCGATGGGTGTCGGGGCGGCGATGATCGAGCAATACTGCCTTCCATGCGGACACTGGTTGTAGCCGGGCTGTTACTGGGTCTAGCAGTCCCCGCGCACGCGGCACAGGTCGACGAGGACCCTTCGTCGTTGGTGAACCCCTTCGTGGGTACGCAGAACTTCGGCAACACCTTCCCCGGCGCCTCGGTGCCGTTCGGAATGGTGCAGGTCAGCCCTGACACGGGAGGTCAGGGCGGATACGACTACAAGGCCACCTCCATCTACGGCTTCTCGCAGACACACCTGTCGGGCGTGGGCTGCGGCGTCATGGGCGAGCTGCCGGTGATGCCGACGGTCGGGTCCGTTGACAACGTTGACATCAACGCCTACAAGTCGGACTTCAGCCATTCGGACGAAGCCGCGCAGCCCGGCTACTACCGCGTCGGGCTGCCGCGCTACGGAGTGAACGCCGAGCTCACGGCCACGCAGCGGACCGGCTGGCAGCGCTACACGTTCCCGTCCTCCGGCGCGGCGAACGTCCTGTTCAACACCGGACGGTCGAACCAGACGGTGCTGGACTCGGAGATCCACGTCGTCGGTGACAGAACCATCGAGGGCCGGGTGCGCAACGGCCGGTTCTGCGCGGGCAAGGACGAGCACACCGTGTACTTCACGGCCACGTTCGACCGTCCGTTCGCCTCCTTCGGCGCGTGGCGCGGGAGCGTTCCCACGCCCGGCGTCCGGGACGCCGCCGGCACTGGCGGGAACGGTGCCTGGGTCACGTTCGACGCGACTGCCGACCGTGACGTCGTGCTGAAGCTCGGCCTGTCCTACACCGGCATCGAGGGCGCGCGGAAGAACCTCGCGGCGGAGGCTCCCTCGCACGACTTCGACGCCACGGTGGCGGCCGCCAAGGAGGTGTGGAGGAAGCAGCTGGACGCCGTGCGGGTGTCCGGCGGGCCACGGGACCGGCAGGTCGCGTTCTACACCGCGCTCTACCACTCGGTGCTGCACCCGAACCTCGCCGGTGACGTCGACGGCAGGTACATGGGCTTCGACGGGAAGGTGCGCACGGCCTCGGGTTACACGCCGTACCAGAACTTCTCGTTGTGGGACACGTACCGGCCGCAGAACCAGTTGCTGCAGATCCTGGAACCGAAGGTCGCCCGTGACGTCGCACTGTCCGTCGTGGCCAGTGGGCGGGACGGCGGATGGTTGCCCCGCTGGGCGTTGGCGTCGTCCGAGACCAACATCATGACCGGCGACCCGGTGACGCCGTTCCTCGTCGAGGCCTGGTCGAAGGGCCTGCTGAAGGGGTACGAGGAGGAGACGTACAAGCTGCTGCGCGCCAACGCCACGTCGTTGCCTCCGGCGGAGTCGCCCTACAACGGACGCTCCGGTGTCACCTACTACTCCGAACGCGGCTACCTCCCGTCCGGCCTGGAGCTGGGCAAGGACTGCGCGCACAAGGGCGGCGACAACGACTGCGTGCACCCGGCGTCCGCGACGCTGGAGTACTCGGCGGCCGACGCGTCACTTGCGTTGATGGCCAAGGGTCTCGGCAAGAGGGCCGACGCGCGCATGTTCGCCGATCGGGGCCAGTGGTACCGCAACCTGTGGGACTCGTCGATCGGTCAGTTCCGGCCGCGCACCGCCGCCGGCACGTGGCTGACGCCGTATAACCCGGTCGACGCGTCGCACCAGTTCCACGAGGGCGGCGCGTACCAGTACCAGTGGCTGGTGCCGCAGGATCCCGCCGGGCTCGTGTCGCTGATGGGCGGCCGCCGCGAGACGGAGAAGCGGCTCGACTCGTTCTTCGCCTACGACAAGCTGCTGGTCGACCCGGCCGGCACCGCGCGGCACGACTGGATCACCGAGCCGTACGACTACTACGGCAAGCCGACCTACAACCCGAACAACGAACCCGACCTGCTCGCGCCCTACATGTACCTGTGGTCGGGCACGCCGTCGAAGACCGCGACGGTCGTGCGGGCGGCGATGACGTTGTTCACGACCGGTCCGGACGGCATGACCGGCAACGACGACCTCGGCACGATGTCGGCCTGGTACGTCTTCTCGTCGCTGGGCATCTACCCGACGTTCAACGGCGCGGACTTCCTCGCTCTGTCCTCGCCGCAGTTCGAGTCCGCGACCGTCCGAATCGGACAGTACGGCTCGCAGGGCGGGACCCTGACCGTCTCGGCGCGAGGGGTGTCCGACACCAACCGGTACGTCCGGAGCGTGTCGTTCGGCGGCCGTGACGTCCGCAAGACCTGGCTGTCCTGGACCTCGTTGCAGCGCGGCGGGAAGCTGACCCACGAGGTCTCGGCGAAGCCCTCGTCGTGGGGCACCGGGCGCGGGGACCAGCCGCCGTCGCTGAACGACGGCAACGAGGACTCGCGTCGGGCGTTGTCGGCGTCGTTGCGCAACTCCGAGATCGTGGTGCCGACGTCGGATTCGGCGCAGTCGCTCACGTTGCAGCTCGACGTGCTGGCGCAGTCGCCGGGCGCGACGTCGGTGCGGCCCGTCGTGACCGCTCCGGCAGGCTGGAAGGTGAGCGGTGCCAAGCCGTTCGTGATCGTGTCGCGGCACCTGCCGGTGCAGAAGACGGTGCCGTTGGCGCTGTCGGTGCCCGCCGGTGTGGCCGCGGGCTCATACGAGGTCTCGGTGCAGGTCGAGTCGGTGACGGTGAAGGCCGTCGTCGAGGTCAAACCGGCGGCCCTGTGCGCGTTCTCGTCGTGTTCGGTGGACGTGACACCGGAGCTGAACCACGACGGCACGGCCACGGTCGCCGACTCCGCCTCGGGCAACTTCGACGGCGGCGGCTGGAGCTACGACGCGGCACTGCTGCCGCCGGCCGGGCCCGTGACATGGGGCGGCATCACCTACCAGGCGCCTGACCCCACCGGCACGGCGCCGAACTTCGTGGAGGCACGCGGGCAGGGCCTCCTGCTGCCCACCGGCCAGTTCTCGTGGCTGCACGTCGTGGGGGCGTCGCACAACGGACCGGTGTCCGCCGCCTTCACCGTCTGGTACACCGACGGCACCTCGGCCGAGGTCGCGGCGTCGGTGCCGGACTGGGCGGGCGGTGGCCCGGCGGTGCTGGAGATGCCGCACCGGATCAAGGCGGGCCAGGGCGTCGACGGACCACCGGTCCGGTTGTTCGGTCAGTCGCTGCGGCTCGACGCCGCGAAGACGGTCCGTTCGGTCACGCTGCCCGATGATCCGCGGGTGGAGCTGTACGCGTTGACGCTCGCCTGATCCGAGCCGGTCGGGGTGTCCCGCGGACGAACCGTTCCGCGGGCACCTCGACCAGCCGGTACAGCAGCCACGCCCCGAGCATCGACACCACGAACATGCCGAGCGCCGAGAGCAGCGGGTACGCGTGCACGTCGAGGAGCTTCTCGCTCACCCGGATGACGATCTGGTGGACCATGTAGAACGCGAACGACACGGTGCCCAGCCACACCATCCACTTCGAGCGCCACGGCGACCACCTGCCGGTGAGGTCGGCGACCGCGGCGGCCGGGATCAGCAGCGCCAGCGGGATGACGGTGCCCGCGACGTACGGGAACGACGCCGGCAGGTACCACGAGCCGACGTACGCGACCACGAACAGCGCACTCGCGGGCCAGAGTCCTACTCCGATCCATTTCCTTTGCTGGACCACTCGGGCCATTGCCATTCCCAATATGAACTCCAGCGCGCGCACCGGCGGGAAGACGAAGACGAACCAGTATTCGATCGCGCCTGGCATTGACAGTGCGACGACCGGAACCGTCAGAATCGCGATCACCGCTGTGCCCGCGATGACCCATGGCCGCCTCATCCGCCACTTGATCAGAAGTGGGAATGCGAGGTAGAACGCCAATTCGCACGACAATGACCAGGCGGGTGTGTTCAGGCCGAAGTAGACGCTTTCGCCGGGGAACCAGGCCTGCGTGAGCGACAGGTTCGCCAGGGCGGCCGCCGGGGTCACCGCGGCGCCCGCGACCAGCACGATGACCCAGGTCGCGAGGTGGTTGGGGAAGATCTTCGCTGCCCGGCGCCGCCAGACGGTGACCGGTCCGGTGTCCGGTTTCGCGGACCAGGTGAGCACGAACCCGGACAGGATGAAGAAGAAGCTGACGCCGGTGGCGCCCTGCCGGAACGGCACGTCCGGATACGGCCAGAGACCGGCCGCGTCGAGGTGGAATCCGAACACGACGAACGCGGCGACGAATCGCAAGCCGGTCAGCGACGGTAATCGCTCCAGTCCCGTTCCCTGGTTCTGCACGATCGTGGACTCGCGCGCGTAAACGCCATTGTTACAGAATTCTCCGCGGCTGTGGAATAGTTGACCTGTGGAACGTCTTCAGAGCGGTGACCGGTCTCGGGTGTGGGCGGACGGCGACCGGATCATCAAGCAGGTGGTCGGCGATCAGGTGGCGTTCGACCGTGAGGTCACCGCGCTGAGGCTGGCCGAGCACACCGGCGTCGTGCCGCGCGTCCTCGACGTCGACCACGAGAAACGGACCATGGTGCTCGAACGGCTGCGCTCCGACCCGTTCGAGGAGGACTGGGTGGTCGACTACGCCTGCGGCCTCGCCCGTCTGCACATGGCCACCGGGCCGCAGCACGCCGGACTGCTGCCGCGTCAGCAGGTGCCGGACCCTGTTCCGTTCCTGCGGTTCGTGCGCGCGATGGAGGTGGAGATCGGCGGCGCGGAGGACGAACTCGCGTTCGCGGACACCGGGAAGTTCGACCTGGTGCACGGCGATCCGTGTCCCGGCAACGACATGTACTCGCCGCGGGGCGCGCGGTTCGTCGACTTCGAAGGCGCGGCGCTCGGTGACGGGCTGACCGAGGTCGTCTACCTCCGCATGGGATTCCCCACCTGTGCCACGGTTTCCGAGACGCCCCGCGAACTGCGCGAGGCGGCGGAACAGGCCTACTTCGAGGAACGCGGCTTCACCGCCGGGCTCGAGGACGCGTGCGTGCGGTGGTTCGTGAACGGCGACGCGCTGGTGCAGCGCGCCGAGCGGGACGGCACCGACCACCTCGCCAGGGTCGTCGACGAGGACTGGTTCTGGTACAGCACGACGGCGCGCGGCCGGCTGATGTTCCGGGCGCGCGTGGTGGCGGCGTTCACCGAGACCCACCCGGAGATGAGCGCGCTGGCGCGGCGGCTGCTCGACCGGATGAACCAGGTGTGGGAGCCGCAGCCGATCGCGACCCGGCGCACGCACGTCTCATGACCAGGCGGACAGCTTCAACCCCGAGGTGAACGACCGGTCGATGCCCGACACCGGGTCCACGAAGGACAGCGTGTGGGCGAGCAGCTGCAGCGGCGAGGAGAAGTCGTCGAGCGGACGGTCCCGCAGCACCGGGTAGAAGTCGTCGTTCACGATCGGCACGCCGAGCCCGGACATGTGCAGGCGCAGCTGGTGGGTGCGGCCGGTCAACGGCTTGAGGTGGTAGCGGCCCAGCGCCCCGCGACGCTCCACAAGAGACACCTGCGTCTCCGCGTTGGGCTCGCCGTCGACCTCGAACGCGGTGATGATGCCCCGTTCCTTGATGATCCGGGAACGCACCACGCGCGGGAGTTCCAGCGCCGGGTCGTACGGCGCGATCGCCTCGTACTCCTTGCGCACCAACCGGTCGCGGAACATCGTCTGGTACTTGCCGCGCAGCTCGCGGCGCACCACGAACAGCACCAGCCCGGCCGTGACGCGGTCCAGCCGGTGCGCGGGCGAGAGGTCCGGCAGGCCCAGCGACTCGCGGAGTTTCACGAGCGCGGTCTGCATGATGTGCGCGCCGCGCGGGATCGTCGCGAGGAAGTGCGGCTTGTCGGCGACCACGATGTCGTCGTCCTGGTGGACCACGCCGACCTCGAACGGCACCGGCACCTCCACCGGCAGGTCGCGGTGGAACCAGATGTAGGAGTCCGGCACGAACGGCGTGTCGACGCCCAGCGGGCCGGCGACACCCCAGATCCGTTCCTCGGCCAGCATCTCGTCGATGCGCTCGGCGGCCACCCGCGGCAGGCGTTCCACGAGGTGCTCGCGCAACGACGGCCAGGCGCCCTCGGAGGGCAGCTTCAGCCGGGCCGCGTCCAGGCCGTTGCGCTGGGGGAGAGGGGAGGAGGGTTTGCGTCTCATCGCACCGGCCAGTCTAAATGTTCGGAAAAACCGAACGATATCGCTCGCAGACGTTCGCTGTACTGAATAGATCTCGGAACCGAGACTGAGCGCATGGCGGTCTTCCTGGTCCTCGGCTCGGTCATCTCACTGCAGTTCGGCGCGGCGTTCGCGAGCCAGCTCTTCGGCCAGATCGGCGCGCCGGGTGCCACGGCGCTGCGGCTCGGCATCGCGGCCCTGATGCTGGCCGTGATCGCCAGGCCGAAGATCCGGCAGGAGACGATCGTCCTCGGGCTGACCCTGGCCGGCATGAACGGCACGTTCTACCTCGCGCTCGACCGGATCCCGCTCGGCGTGGCGGTGACGATCGAGTTCCTCGGGCCGCTCGGGCTCGCGGCGGTCCTGAGCAGGCGGCCCAGGGACTTCGTGTGGGTCGGGCTGGCGCTCGCAGGCATCGTCGTGCTCGGCGTCCGCGAGTACACCGGCGCGCACCTGGACCTCGTCGGGGTGGCGCTCGCGTTGTTCGCGGCCGCGTTCTGGGCCTGTTACGTGCTGGCCGGTCGCAAGGTCGCGACCGCGGGGCTCGGCATCGGCGGCCTCGCGGGGGCCAGCCTGATCGCGGCCGCGCTCACCCTGCCGTACGGGCTGTCGGCGGCCGGCGCCACGTTGTTCGAACCGAAGATCCTGCTGCTGGGCACGCTGGTGGCGCTGCTGGCGTCCGCGATCCCGTACGCGCTGGAGATCAAGGCGCTCAGGACGCTGGAGGCCAGCACGTTCGGCGTGGTGCTCGCGCTCGAACCCGCCGCGGCGGCGCTCGCCGGGGCGCTGCTGCTCGGCCAGCACCTGAGCGTGATCTCGTTGGGCGGCATGGCGCTGGTGATCACGGCTGGGGTCGGAGCGGCGCTACGGAAAGCGCCAGCGCCTCGCGGAACGCCCGCACAGCGGGATGCTGACCTCGTCCTGCCCGTGCCGCAGTGAACAGCAGCCGGGACATCGGCATCGGCAGTTCGTGCACGTCGACGGTGATCTCGCGGTCGTACCAGATGAGGTCCGGCAGCAACGCGACCGCGAGACCCCGTTCCACGAACCGCAGCTTCACCAGCACGTCGGTCGAGGAGAAGCGCACGTCCGGCTCGAAGCCGTTGTGGCGGCACCAGTTCACGTTGAAGATCCGCTGCGGGAAACCGGCGGTCTCCATGATCCACGGGTACGAGCCGATCTCCTCGACCGGCAGTCCACGCGGGACGGCCAGCCGGATCGGGTCCCGGCACAGCTCCCGGTACTCCAGCCCGGTGAACCTGGCCTCCGGCTGGTCCGGCCACTCCTCCACGAACACGAGGTCGAAGTCCCTGGCGTGCAACGCGGAAAGCGCTTCCGCCGGGTCGAGCACCTGGAACTCGATGCGCAGTGACGGGTGCTCGTCCCTCATCCGGGCCAGCGTCGCCGGGATCAACGCCAGCGCCGCCGTCTGGAACGTCGCGACCCGCAGCGTGCCGGTGATCTCGTGCAGCGACGCGGCGACCTCCGACTCGGCCTGGTCCAGCCGGGCAAGTACCTCTTCGGTGTGCCGCACCAGGATCTCGGCCTGCGGGGTGAGCTTCACCCGCCGCCCGACCGGCTCCAGCAGGGGCACCCCGACCTCGGTCTCCAGCAGTGAGAGCTGCTGCGACACCGACGGCGGGCTGTAGTTCAGCGCCTGCGCGACGGCGGCGAGCGTCCCCCGCTGGGAGAGCTCTCGCAGCAGTCGCAGCCGATGGAGGTCGAACATCCGATCATTATCGGCTACGCTCCCGATACCGCCCCCTGAGAAATCGTGCTGTCCTCAGCACGCTTTGAGGAGGTATCGGTATGTCCAAACGACTCCGCAACGTCGCGGGGATCGCGCTGGCGACCGGTCTGCTCGTGTCGGTCTCACCGGCACAGGCTCAGGTCGAGACGGGTCCGTGGACCAGCTACTCGCCGTCGTTCACCGTTCAGGAACGCGGCTGTGGCGACGTCAGCAACCTGACGTTCCGACTCACCTGCTCCACCGCGAGCGGTGACCAGCGTGCCGAGCGGCGTTACGCCACTTACACCGGCGGCACGCGCCAGTTCGAGGGGAGCTTCCGGATCACGAGTCTCGGCGGCACCCGCATCAGTCTCAAGCAGACGTTCCGGCAGGGCCCCACGGCGGGGCCGTTCTGGATGCTTGCCGTGGAACGCGGCGGCCGGCTCTACGCCGTGCACGGGGGCACCACCATCGCCACCGGCGCGACCGTGGGGGCGACCGTGCGCGTGAACACCGTGCACAACACGGCCACGGAACACCGCACGTACATCAACGGCTCGCGTGCGCACACCTACGCGAGCTCGGGTACGAGCTTCTACGACAAGTTCGGCGCATACCGGACCGCCAGCGGCCAAGGCCCTGCCACGGTCACCTGGAGCAACATCCGGTTCTGGCGCAAGTGAGCTGTCGCTTGGCAGTGGTGCTCCTGCTGTTTCTGGCTGCCTGTGGCCAGGAACAGCAGGACCCCGTGCTGACGTCCGAGCTGACCTCGCCGATCGACGTGACGCTGCACTGGCGTCCGGAGGCGGGGTCGGCCGGACAGGTCGTCGAGTACGCGAACACCCGGGACGGCGAGTACACGATCCTGGAGTTCGCCACACCGGCGAAGAACACCTACGAGCATCCGGACCTGATCCCGGAAACCGAGTTCTACTACCGGGTCCGGCCGTACACCGGGCCTGCCTCGGCCACTGTGGACGTCACGCTGCCCCCTGGCGACGAGGTGCCGGAGATCGAGGGGCCGGACTGGACCGCGCCGGTCAAGGCCGGCGGGGGCAAGGCGCCGGTGGCCTCACCCGAGGCGGCGGCGGTGGAGCTGAAGGCGGAGGTGAAACACGCCAACGGGATCCTGTTCACCTGGCAGGACCGGGCGTCGGACGAGGACGGCTACCTGATCGAGGTCAGGCCCGCGGGTGCGGCGGACTACCGCGTCGCCGTGCAGCTCGATCCGGACACCACCTCGTACGGGGTGATCACACTTCCAGACGAGAAGACCGCGACCTACCGGGTGCGGGCGTTCCGGTTCGGGTCGCCGTCGAACCTGACACACCAGACGACGGGGAAGGTCTGAGCGCCTGTCTGGCACTCCACGCGCTCGCGGCGAGAAGTAACGCCGCGAGCGCGTAGGGCCAGGTCGTTCTCTCCGTGACGGCCAGGGCGCCGTTGATCGCGGCGAGCAGGCCGAACACGCTGGTCAGCAGCCACCAGGTCAGTTGATCGTCGCGCGAGTCAGCGGTCATTCGGGCGGACTACCCGCCATCGACCGCCTTCACACCGTCCTCCCCGTCTTTTTTCTCGCCGCGGCGGCGCATGAACGCGAAGCCGGGGATGCCGAGGATCGCCTGGCGCATGTCGCTCGTGACCTCGAGCAGCTGGTGCACCTCGGGACCCACCCTGTCCAGGGTCGCGAGGATCGGCAGGATGTCGCTGATCAGGTGCTCGGTCAGCACCGGCAGCTCGTCGACCAGCTTGATCGCGGCCTCGACCTCGTGCGGGGAGAGCTCGTCCACGAACCGCTTCGCGAGCGGCTGGGCCTGCTTGGCGAGCGGCTCGTACATGGCGATCAGCTCGTTGACCGTGTGCGCGGTGTGGCCGGCCGTCGTGACGACCAGCCCGGCCCGTCCGGCGACGTCACTCGCGCTCGCCGTGATCGCGCGGACCTCGTCGACGGCCTTCTCCGCGTCCGCCACGACATCGGCCGTGCGGTCCACCAGCTCGCCGGCCCGCGCGACGATGCCGTCGACGGAGTCGATCGTGCCGTTGACCTTGCGGACGAGCTGTTCGACCTCGCCGAGCAGGCTCAGCACGCGGGCCGGAACGGCCGCGACGGCCACCGTCGTGCCGAGGGCGGTGTCGAGCGCCTGCCTGGCAAGTCCCATGCCGGGGATCTCCATGCGTCCACTCTGCCTTACGCGTTGGTCGGTTCGGGGGAGCGCCATTCGGTTTTCAGAACTGTCAGACCCCGTCATTACGCTTCCTGATGTCTGCCACCCGGCTGACCGGGCGAACCGGGAACCATGCGCCGCCCGAAGTTGTCAGAGCCGGGGGTTAGCATCCCCGGCGGGCGAGGGAGGGCGCGTTATGTCTTGGTGGCACCGGATCAGACGCATTATCTCCGGTGGAGGGCGGGAATCGGCGAGCTTCGTCGCCGCGCTGCTGGGTGTTCTGGTGCTCGCGGGCGCCGCGCTCGGGCAGGGCATCTCCCGCACGTCGGTCGCGGTGTCGGACGGGCTCACCTGGCTCGGCGACGACCAGCGCGGTGAGGTCGTGCAGATCAACCCTGGTTCGGGCAAGCCGCAGACGAGGTTGCAGATCAGCGGTCCCGACTCGCAGCTGGAGATCGCGCAGGAGGACGGGCGGCTGATCGTCCTGAACCGGCGCACCGGCGAGATCACCGTCATCGACCTGGCCACCCTGCTCGCCTCCGGCCGCCGCCAGGCGCCGCCCGGTGCGACGAGCAAGGTGCTGGTGTCGAACGGGATGGTGTTCGTCGTCGACCGCGCGACCGGCACCGTGCACACCGCCGACCCGCTGACCCTGGCCGACGTCGGGCAGACCTGGCAGGCGGGCCAGCCGCTCGCCGACGCCGTCGTGGACGAGCGCGGCGTGCTGTGGCTGGTCGACCACGGCGGCACGTTGCGGTCACTCGACTGGTCGGACGACGAGGAACGGTTCGAGGAGCGCTCGCAGCGCCAGGTCACCGGTGCCGGGCCCCGTACCGTTCTCGTGCCGCACGACCAGGGCGTCACGCTCATCGGTCTCGACGGCGGTGTCGTCGTGCGCGACGGCACGGGGGAGGACGTCGCCTCGTCGACCGACCGCTCCGACGCCGAGGTGATCGCCGCGCAGTCCTCGCCGATCGACCTGGTGCCCGCGTCGGTGCCGTCGTCCTCGGTCGTCGTGCTGGTCGTCGGCCGCGACGTCCTGCGCGTCGACGTCGGCGCGATGGGCTGCCCGAAGCCGGGGCGCCCCGCCGTGTTCCGCGACAAGGTCTACGTGCCCTGCAAGGGATCCGGCAAGGTCATCATCCTCGACCGGGGTGGCAGCCGCGGTGGCGACGACGTCCGCACGTCCGGTGGCGCCGACCCCGAGCTCGTGTTCGACGACGGCCGGTTGTTCGTGAACGTGCCGGGCTCGTCCACGGGTGTGCTGGTCGACGCGGACGGTGCGACGCGCTCGCTGACGATCCGCAGCCCCGAGCTCCCGGTGAAGGACCCGGACCGCTCGCCGCCGCCGTCCGTGCCGCCGCCCCCGCCGCCGAACCCGAACGAGCCACAGCGGCCGCCGCGCAACAACGGCAACGGCAACGGGCCGACGACCGAGGTCTCACCACCGCCGACGACTCCCTCCCCGCCGCCCTCCGCCGGCGGCACGGCTCCGGCCGCGCCCGCCGGGGTGACGGTGCGGCAGAAGTCGCGCACCGCGTCGGCTCTCGTCGTGACGGTGAGCTGGACCGCGGCCGTGTCGACCGATCCGATCGTGGGCTACACCGTCGCCGGCTCCGGTTCGTTCAGCGGCGGCTCGGTGTCGGCGCAGTCGGCCTCCACCTCGGCTGAGCTGTCGGTGCCGTGCGCGGGTTCCACCTTCTGCTCGAGTGGCAGGCTCGACGTGACGGTGCGCGCGTCGACGGCGTCGGCGGCCGGTGCCGCGGGCATGGCCGCGTTCACGGTCACTCCGCCGCCGAACACCCCTCCGCCCAACACTCCGCCGCCGACTACGACCACCCCGCCGCCTCCGCCGCCGCCCCCGGTCACGACCACCACCCCGCCGCCACCGCCTCCTCCGCCGCCGCCTTCGCTGCCGACCGCGGGTGCCGTGGTGATCACCGGGGTCTCTGGCGGCCGGACGATGCCGAGGCGCACGGTCAGCATGTCGCCACCGGCGGACTGGGCGAGCCACAACGGCCGCTGTGAGGTCGTGAACCGGACGCAGGGCTACGCGGTCGGGATTCCGTGCAACGCCACCACGACGCAGATCGACGTGGAGGAGGGCAGCAACTCGATCGTCGTCCGCGCCTACGCCGCGACCGGCGCCGGGCAGGTCGACTCGGCGGCCCGCAACGTGCTGTACACGTTCGACGAGTGCGGCGGCAAACCGGGCTGCATCCCGCGGATGGCACCGGCCGGAGTGGAGACCGCGCCGATGGGCGCGGGTGGGCTGGGCCTGCTGGCGTGCGCGTTCCTGCTGCGCATCGGTGTTCGTCGTGGAGAAGAGGAAAAGTGATCGACACCGGTGAGGTCTCGGCCTTCCGCGACCTGCACACCCGGCTCGCGGACGCGGTCGAGAGCGCCGTGCGCGGCAAGCGCGACGTGGTCGACCTCGTGCTGGTGGCCATGTTCGCGGGTGGTCACGTGCTGCTCGAAGACGTGCCCGGCACGGGGAAGACGACGCTGGCGCGTGCCGTCGCGGGCGCGCTGGGCGGGGTGTCGCGGCGTGTGCAGTTCACGCCGGACCTGCTGCCGTCCGACGTCACGGGTACCTCGGTCTACGACCCGCAGACGGGCCAGATCCGGTTCCGGCCCGGTCCCGTGTTCGCGAACATCGTGCTGGCCGACGAGATCAACCGCGCGGCGGCCAAGACGCAGTCCGCCCTGCTGGAGGTCATGGAGGAGCGGACCGTCACGATCGACGGTGTCGGGCACACGGTGCCCGACCCGTTCCTCGTGGTGGCCACGCAGAACCCGATCGACCTCGACGGCACGTACCGGCTGCCCGAGGCTCAGCTCGACCGCTTCATGCTGCGCACCTCCATCGGCTACCCGTCGGTGGAGGACGAGCTGGACGTGTTGCGTCCCGGCAGTGGTGCGGGCCGGATCGCCGACGTGCGCACGGTGTCGTCGCCGCGCGAGATCAGCGCGTTCAGCGGACGGCTGCAGCTGCTGCACGTCGCCGACCCGATCCTGCAGTACATCTCGGCGCTGGGCACGGGCACCCGCACGGACGAACGGCTGCGGCTCGGCACCTCGACGCGTGGCCTGCGGACGCTCGTGCGCTGCGCACAGGTGTACGCGGCGTCGAAGGGGCGGCATTTCGTGGTGCCGCAGGACGTTCAGGACATCGCGGACCCGGTGCTCGCACACCGGCTGGTGCTGACGCGCGAGAGCGTCCTGTCGGGCGTCACGACGTCCGAGGTGCTGGCCGACGTGCTCTCGCGCGTGGCCGTGCCCAAGCCCGCGACACAATGAGACTCACCGTGCGCGGCACCGGAACCGCTGTGCTGGGCCTGCTGATGCTCGGTGTCGGCCTGTGGTGGCGGTACGCGGGCATGGCGGCGTTCGGCCTGGCGCTGACCGCACTGGTCGTCGCCTCGATCGTCTCCGTGCTGGTCGCGTCGCCGCTGTCGGTGTCCCGCACGGTCCGTCCGCGCACGGTGCCGCGGCTGGCGCGGTGCGGCGGCAGGCTGGAGCTGTCGTCCACCGGTCGCTGGCCGGTGGCGCTGGACGCCGTCGACATGGTGGCGGGCTTGCCGATGGACGTCGACGTGCCGTTGCTGGCACCCGGCGCGGTCGAGGCCGTCGACTACGCGATCCCGACCGAACGCCGAGGCGTGTTCGACGTCGGGCCGTTGACGTTGCGGCGCAAGGGTCTGGCCGGTCTGGCGCAGGCGCGCACCGTGCTGGGCGAGGTCGTCCAGGTGCGGGTGATCCCGCGCGTGCTGCCGGTCCGGGGCCTGCCCTCCGGTGCCCGCCGGGGCCAGGTCGGCGCCGACGAACGCGTCGAGCGCGGCGGCACCGACCTGGTGGGGCTGCGGGAGTACGTGCCCGGCGACGACCTGAGGCGCCTGCACTGGGCGACGTCCGCGCGCACCGGCACGCTCATGATCCGCGAGGACGCCGACCCGGCCCGGCCGCACCTGGCCGTGCTGCTGGACGACAACGCGTCCTCGTACGCGGAGGAACAACGCTTCGAGGAGGCCGTCGAGATGGCGGCGTCGCTCATCACGTCGGCCCTGGAACAAGGACATCCGGTGCGGCTGCTGACGTCGTCGGGCGGCACCGACATCGAGGAGCAGCAGGACTCGGCGCCGATCCTGTCCGCGCTGGCCGACCTCGCACTGCGGGAGGTCGACGGCCGGCCGACCGTGCCGGTGCGCGATCTCGACGTGGTGGCCGTGATCAGCGGGACCTCGGTGCCCGCGCTGGTGCTGGAGGCGGGACGGGCGGCGTTCGGCGTCGTGCTGGTGGTGGACGAGAAGCGGCCGGTCGGGGCTGCCGGGTCGGTGCTGGTGGTCAGCGGGGCGCGGGCGGAGGACCTGGTCGACTCGTGGAACGCGGTGGTGGCGCGATGAGCAACTCCCTGCTCAAGTACGGCTGGGTCACCGCAGTCCTCCTCGTCGGCGCGCTCCAGCTCTCGCAGGCCTGGGACGGCGCCACCCTCTACTTCGGACTCGCCGCGCTCGCCGGATTCGCGGCCCTGCCGCTGAAGCGGATCGTCCCGGCCGGACTCGCCGCCCTCGCGGTCATGACGCTCGCGTTGACGGGAGGCTTCTTCCTGGCGCGCGGCGCGTCCCCGGACCGCGACCCCACGTGGGTGCTGCTCGACACCGTGCCAAGGCTGCTCACGGCGGCCCGTCCCGCGCCTGCGACACCCGAACTGCTCGTGCCCGGCCTGCTGCTGATCATCGGCGTGTCCACCGGCATGGTGCTGTCGGTGACCAAGCGCGGCACGGCGTTGTTCGTGCCGGCGCTCGGTGCGGCCACCCTGTACGTGTCGGCGGCGCTGCTCACCACCGGCCGTGCGGATCGGTACGGCCTCGTCGCGCTGACGCTGGTCGTGGTGCTGGCGCTGGGCTGGCTGATCATCGACCGGCGCGGGCCCGTGGTGCCCCCCGCGGTGCTCGCCACGGCCCTGGCCGCACTCACCCTGCTCGCTTTCGTGTTGCCCGCCAACGGTTTCGAGCCGCGCAAGCTCGTCACGCCACCGGTCACCAACATCGCCATCTCGAACCCGTTGCCGCAGCTCGCCGCGTGGGCGGCACAGGGGGAGACGGAGCTGTTCCGGATGCGCGGGCCCGAGGTGCCGGTGCGGCTGGTGACGCTGAGCCGGTACTCGGGCGCGTCGTGGGAGGCGGCCTCGACGTACGGGCCTCTCGGCGTGGTCGAACCGCCGGACCTGCCGATCGGCGGCAAGTTCCAGGACGCCAGCGTCGACCTGCGGATCACCGGACTGCAGGGGGAGTGGCTGCCGGGCGTCGGGAAGCCGCAGGCGGTGTCGCTGAGCGACGCCATGGTCGATCCCGACACCGGGTCGCTGGTCGTGGCCGACGGGCTGAAGGCCGGGCTGAGCTACACGGTGCGCGGGGTCGTCGAGACGCCCGCCGACACGGATCTCGCCGAGGCCCAGGTCCCTGCCGCCGCAACGAAGTACACGGCCCTGCCGTGGTTGCCGTTCACGCTGGCCGAGTACGCGCGGCAGGCGACGCAGAACGCGCGCACGCCGTACGAGAAGGCCGTGGCGCTGGAACAGGTCGTGCGGCTGGGCCGCAGGCCGGACGCCGAGGCGCCGGTCGGCTCGTCCTACGCGCGGCTGGAGACGTTCCTGTTCGGCGCGGCGGGCGAGTCCGGTGCGGGAGCGGGGACGGCGGAGCAGTTCGCGTCGGCCTACGCGGTGCTCGCGCGTTCGGTCGGGTTGCCGACGCGGGTCGTGGTCGGGTTCCAGCCGGTGCCCGAGCAGAACGGCGAGCGGATCGTGCGGGCGGCGGACGCCACCGCGTGGCCCGAGGTGTACTTCAGCGGGTGGGGCTGGGTCGCGTTCGATCCCGTGTCCGGCAACGGAAGCGGGCCGAGCGCCGCCTCGAAACGCGAGGTGCTGAACCGGCTCGCGTCGACCACCGCGAAGCCGGCGCCGACCACGCTGGCGTCGGTGCCGCCGCTGGTGCAGCCGACCGCGGTGCGCGACGACCGGGCCGCCGCGCCGCAGACTCCGAAGGGCTTCCCGTACTGGGCTTTCACACCGGTGCTGGTGCTCGCCGGGCTGTTCGTGGCACGGACCTCGCGCCGCGTCAGGCTGCGCGCGGCCGGCCCGGTGGGAGCGTGGCACGAGGTGCTCGACTCGTTGCAGCTCGCCGGTTTGCAGCCGTTGCCGAGCCGCACCGTGCCGGACGTCGCGGGCGAATGGGGTGAGGCGGGCGCACGCTTGGCGGTCCTGGTCGACCAGGCCGCGTTCGCACCGGAGCCGGTCCAGCACGAGAACAGCTGGCGGCTGGCCCGGCAGGTGAAGAAAGCGGTGCGGCGCAAGGCTTCCTGGTGGCGCAAGGTCGTCTGGACGATCGACCCGCGGCCGTTGTTCCGGCGCTGACGGATCAACGGACCACCTGTGCGGGGATGCAGTTCTTCCCGGTGACCTTGAACAGCGCCTCGCACAGCGCGGGCGCGGTGTCCGACGGGAACGGTCCGAGCCAGATGAACTGCGTGAACCGCGAGTCCTCGGGAACGATGACCGGGCAGACGTCGTCGCGTCTGCTCAGCAGCGCGGTTTGGCCACGCAGCGCGGGGTTCGCGCTTTCACGGTGCCGCACCCACATCGTCTCGTAGTCCAGCAACACCCTGACCTCCGAGTCCGGCATCGCGCCCTCCAGCGAGTGCAGCACGAGGACGGACGAGCCCGGGTCGCACGGCATGTCCGTGTACTCGAGCTGATCGGGCACAGCGGGCGAGGGGGTGGTGTCACCGGTGTTCTGCTGGGACTGGGACCGCAGGTTGCCGCCGATCAGCATCCCGATCCCGATGCCGACGGCGAGCGGAACGGCCGCCCACACCACGAGTGTCCGGCGCTTTCGTCCACGAGCGAACATCGGTGGGCCGGCATAACGAGCGCTCTGCACCGGGGGACCGTACGCCAGTTCGTGTGCCCGCAACAACAACGTAGTGGTGCGACCCGGCCCGTTGGCGAGCGAGTTCACGCCCAGCAGCGCACCTCGCGGTGTCGCAACCAGTACGCGGACGTGGGGGCGACACCACGATGCACCCGTCTGACCGCGAATTCGCCCGGCACCGTTCCGGGCCGCACCTCTAGTTCTTGTTGGCACAGACCTTTGCGGAGCTGCCGCGTTCGCCGTTGTAGCCGAGCGCCGCGATCTGGAAGCAACGCCGGTCGCCACCGCCGTCCTCGATGACGTGCTTGGTGCTGCCGCCGGTCACCGTGATCACCGCGTACGGTTTGGCACCGGTCACGTCGACCACCACGAACTGGGCCTGGCCGGCGCTCGGATCGGTCCACTCCAGCTCGATCGTCCTGCCCCGGTACTCGGCGCGCTTGAGGACCGGGACGAACTTCGGGTCGGTGTTCGGCGACGGTCCCGCGTCGGCGGAGTCCGACGTCGGCACGGGCGGTGTTGTTGTCGTCGCAGGTGGTTGGGCCTGCTGACCGCCGTCGTCCCGGTTGAGGACGATGCCCGCGGCGAGCCCGCCCGTCACCGCGACCACGGCCAGCACCGCGAGCACGCCGCCCCGTTTGCTCCTGCGGACCGGCGCAGTCATCGGTTCGACGGAAGGAAGTTCCACGCTCGGTAGCACCGCGACCGGAACAGGACGCGGGGGCGGCGGCGGGACGAGGTCGTGCTGCCGGTACGTCAGGTCTTCGAGCCTGCCCCGCCACGAGTCGTCGCGCTCGGCCTCGGGTTCCGGTTCGGGTTCCGGTTCGGGCGTGAACCCGCGCGGGCCGAAACCCGGCGCCTCGGTCGGGCCCTCCGGGTAGAAGTCGGGGCGTTCGCCCAGCATCGCCGTCGCATCAGGGTCCACAGTGGACAGAACGGTGCCGGAGTCCGCCGCCATCAGCGCGTCGCGCAACTCCAGGGCCGAACCGAAACGCTCCGCCCTGTCCTTGCGCAGGCAGCGTTCGATCACGGCGGCCAGCCACGCCGGCACGTCGAACCGGGTGAGCGGCCGGGGTTCACCGTTGCTGACACGGCCGACGTAGGACAGCAGCGTGTCCTCGTCCGGGTTGTCCGAGGCGAACGGCGGCTTGCCCTCCAGCAGCGTGAACAGCGTCGAGCCGAGCGACCAGACGTCGTCGGCGAACGACGGCGTGGCGCCCTCCAGCATCTGCGGGGCGGCATGCCGGTAGCTGACCATCTGCAGTGACGCGGAATGCCCCGCGTCGGCGCCGCGCGCGATGCCGAAATCGGCCAGCACGTACGAAGTCGGGAGCACCAGGACGTTCTGCGGTTTCACGTCCCGGTGCAGGATGCCCTGGCCGTGCGCGAACGCGAGCGCGTCCGCCACCGCGATGCCCGCCGCCACCACGTCCGGCACGGGCAGCGGGCCCATGGCGCGCAAACGGTCGTGCAGCGAGCCTCGTTCGTAGAACTCCATGACGATGCACGGGCGGCCGTCCGGCAGCGTGCCCGTGTCGAGCACCGTGACGATGTGCGGGTGCTGGCGGCCCAGTTCGACGGTGATCGCCAGTTCGCGGCGGAAGCGCGCGACCGTGGCCGGGTCCGTCACCTGCAGCACCTTGACCGCGACGTCCCTGCCCAGCCCGTCCTGGCGGGCCCGGTAGATCGTGCCCTCGCCGCCCTGCGCGATCACGCGGAAGGCGCTGAAACCGGGCAACGCGATCCCGGACGCCTGCGCGGCGCTCTGCGCGGGCGCCCAGGCCATCAGATCGTCTTCCACCAACGAATCCTATCCCGGAGCGAGGGGGTCACCGATGGACGTTCGCCGGGAAAGGCGCGGAGGGTTCGACTCAGTCGGTGATCACTTTCACCTGGAATCCCAAGGACTGCAGCATTCCGGTGAGCATCACCCGCGTGTTCTCCTCGGCGCGGGTGAGCAGCTCCGACTGTTTCGCGGCCTCCGTCAGCTTGGCCTCGGCGGCGACGTAGAACCGTTGCAGGTCAGGAGGTCCCGCGAGCGCCTGCAGGTCGTTGACCAGGCCGCGTTCCTGGCTGAAGACATAGGAACGGTCGTGGTGCAGGTTCGGTTTGTCCAGTTGCGCCTTCGGTGTCCTCAGTTCGACGGTCTTCCCGTCCGCCGACACCACCAGGCCGTCGTCCTTCAGCGTCCCCAGGTCCACGAAGGCGTTGACCGACCCGGCCGCCACGAAGAGCGTGCGTTCGCCCGCCAGCGCCGCGGGTACCCACCTGACGTCGTTCTCGATGTCCAGCACGACCTGGAACTCACCGGCCGCGGCGTGGTACTGGCTCAGGTCCCGCACCGATTCGAGCATGGCGGGCTGGCTGCGGTCGATGGATTCGTCACCGAAGGGCCTGAACTGGCCGAAGACGTACACCGCCGCACCGAGGAGAATGACGACGGCCGCGACCAGAGTTCCACGCGTTACCCAGCGCCTGTCCACCGCGTTGGAGTACCCGTGAGGTGATGCGCGCACACGGTCCGTATGGGCTAATCGACCCGTGCGGAATCAGTTCCGTGTCCACATGGTTGGCTTTGGACGAGACGAGAGCGATTGATCGGGAGGCGTGCGGTGGACCCGGAGAACCTGTACGAGGTGGACTCGGAGGTGCCGGACCTGACAGGTGCGGTGCTGCTGCACCACTTCGAGGGCTTCATGGACGCCGGCGCCGCGGGCCGTCTGCTTTCCGAACACCTGCTGGAGACGCTGGAGAGCCGCGTCGTCGCGCGTTTCGACGTCGACGGCCTGATCGACTACCGCTCGCGCCGCCCGCTGATGACCTACGCGACCGACCACTGGGAGGACTACGCCGCCCCGGAACTGGTCGTGCACCTGCTCTGGGACAGCGCGGGCCACCCGTTCCTGCTGCTCACCGGCCCGGAACCGGACCGCAGCTGGGAGGCGTTCATCCAGGCCGTGCGCTCGCTCATCGACCGCTGGGGCGTGCGTCTGACCGTGGGCTTCCACGGCATCCCGATGGGCGTGCCGCACACACGGCCGTTGAACGTCATCGGCCACGCCACGCGCCCCGAGCTGGTCTCGGAGTACCAGCCGTTCTTCAACCGCGTGCAGGTGCCGGGCAACGTCTCCGGGCTGCTGGAGTTCCGCCTCGGCCAGGCGGGCCACGACGCGATGGGCTTCGCCGCCCAGGTGCCGCACTACCTGGCACAGTCGCAGTACCCGACCGCCGCCGTGACCCTGCTCGACGCCCTCGCCCGCGCCACCGGCCTCGCACTGCCCATCGGCGGCCTCGCCGACGCAGCCCAGGCCGCCGACGCCGAGATCCACCGCCAGGTCGCGGAGTCCGAGGAGGTGGCCCAGGTCGTGGAAGCGCTCGAGCGGCAGTACGACGCGTTCATCCAGACTGTCGGCAACACCGACCTCCCCAGCGCGGACGAACTGGGCGCCGAGTTCGAACGGTTCCTGGCCGAGCAGCAGCGTCCGCCGGACCACCTGTAGGAGCTTGTGATGGCCACCTGGGACGACGTGCACCGGATCGCCACCTCCATGCCCGATGTCACGGAGCGGGTGCGCGAGGGCGTCGTCGACTGGAGGGTCAAGGACAAGCTGTTCGTCTGGGAACGGCCGCTGCGGGGGACCGACCTGTCGGCGCTGGGTGCCGCGGCTCCGTCCGGGCCCATCCTGGCGGCCCGCGTGCCCGACCTGGGGGCCAAGGAGGCGCTGCTGGCCTCGGACCACTCGGTCTACTTCACGACGCCGCACTTCCACGGGTATCCGGCGATCCTGGTGCGGCTGGAGCACATCGAGGTGGGGGAGCTGGAAGAGTTGATCGTCGAGGCGTGGCACGCTCGGGCGCGGCGCCGGTGACGGGCCTCAGTAGCTGACGAACCGGTAGTGCAGGCCGCTGCTCGACTCCAGCCACTCGCCGACGCTGACCGGCTCACGATCCACGGCAGGGGCGAACGTGTCGCCCTCGAACTCCTCGCGGATCTCGGTCACCTCGACCCGGTCGGCGAACGGCAGCGTCGCCGCGTACACCGCCGACCCGCCCATCACCCACAGGTCGCCGGCGACGTCCGCCAGGGCCTCCTCCAGGCTGCCGAACGTCTCCGCGCCCTCCTGGGGCGTGCGCGACAACACGAGGTTGCGGCGGCCAGGGAGCGGGCGGAAGCGCGGCGGCAACGACTCCCACGTGCGGCGTCCCATGAGGACGGCCGAGCCCGCGGTGATCTCGCGGAAGTGCTTCATGTCCTCGGGAATGCGCCAGGGGATGGCGTTGTCGCGGCCGATCACGCCGTTCGCGGACTGCGCCCAGATCAGCCCGATCACACCGCCACCGGAGCCTTGATGCCGGGATGCGGGTCGTAGCCCTCGATCGTGAAGTCCTCGTAGGCGTAGTCGAACAAGGACGCCGCCGGCGCCATCTTCAGCGTGGGGAACTCGCGTGCCTCGCGGCTGAGCTGCCGCTCGACCTGCTCGACGTGGTTGTCGTAGATGTGGCAGTCGCCGCCGGTCCAGACGAAGTCGCCGACGCCGAGGCCCGTCTGTGCCGCGATCATGTGCGTCAGCAGCGCGTAGGACGCGATGTTGAACGGCACGCCGAGGAACAGGTCCGCGCTGCGCTGGTAGAGCTGGCAGGAGAGCTTGCCGTCCGCGACGTAGAACTGGAAGAACGCGTGGCACGGCGGCAGCGCCATGTTCGCGATCTCGCCGACGTTCCAGGCGGAGACGATGATCCGGCGCGAGTCCGGGTTCGTCTTCAACGTCTGGAGAACGTCGGCGATCTGGTCGATGTGCCCGCCGTCCGGGGTGGGCCACGAGCGCCACTGCACGCCGTAGACCGGGCCCAGCTCGCCTTCGGGAGACGCCCACTCGTCCCAGATGGACACACCGTGCTCCTGCAGCCACTTCACGTTGCTGTCGCCGCGCAGGAACCACAGCAGCTCGTACGCGATGGACTTGAAGTGCACGCGCTTGGTCGTGATCAGCGGAAAGCCCGCGGTGAGCGGATAGCGCAGCTGGTGGCCGAAGATGGACCGTGTGCCGGTGCCGGTGCGGTCCTCCTTGCGCACGCCCTCTTTCAGGACGTGGCGGAGCAGGTCTTCGTACTGCGTGTCGGGCATGGAAGCACCCTAACGCGCGTCCGTCAGAACCTCGTCATGTCGGGGCCGAGCCCCAGCTTGAGCATCGAGTACGTCTCCAGCATCCGCCGCGACACGACCGTGTGCTGGGCGGCCACGTGCACGTCGCGCAGGCAGCGTTGCAGGGCGGACGACTCGAACACCGAGCTGCCGCCGCCTGCCGCGAACGCCTTCTGCGTCACGTCGGTGGCCTCGCCGGACGCGAACGAGCAGGCCAGCCGCAGCCGTGCCTTCACCGGATCCGGCGCGGGCTCACCGTTCAGCGCGTGGTCCCAGGCCACGCTCAGCGTGTCGTGCAGGAACGCCGTCGCGGACGACAGCCGGGCCTCCATCAGCGCGAGCTCGATCTGCACGCCGGTCTGCTCCGCGAGGCGGGTCGTCGCGTACTGCGGGGTCTTCTCGACGGCCAGCGCCTCGATCTCGTCGATCGCGCGGCGGGCCACGCCCAGGCACACGGACGCGACGCCCACGGCCAGGAAGCTGAAGTACGGGAACACCGTGATCGGGCCTTCGATGCCGGGCTTGATGCCGATCGGCCACACCGCACGCCTGTACGGCAGGAAGGCGTTCGTGAGAGAGAACTCGTGCGAACCGGACGCACGCAGGCCAGCGGCGTGCCACGTGTCGTGGATCGTCACGTCCTCACGCGGGTACACGGCCAGACGCGGCCCCACGGGCGTGAGCGTGCCGCCGATGACCCACGACGCATGGGTGACGGCGCTGCCCCAGCCCCAACGGCCGGTGACGCGGTAACCGCCGTCGGTCTCCACGGCTTTGCCCAACGGCGCCGCGGTGCCCGCGATCAACGCACGCGGGTCGCTGAACACCTCGTCGGCGGCGTCCACCGGCAGGTACCAGGCCAGCGAGGACGAGATCGTGGTCGTCATCGCGGTCCAGCCGGTCGAGGCGTCCGATCGTGACAGCTCCTGGACCTCCCGGCTCCACTCGGGCAGCCCGAGTTCGGCGCCGCCGTAGCGCTTCGGGGCGATCAGGCGGTGCACGCCGTGGTCGACGAGCGCGGCCAGCACCGGTTCGGTGAGGGCGCGCTGCTGCTCGGCCAACGGCGCCTCGGCGCGGATCAGAGCGTGGAGATCCATGCGCGCGATCTTGCTCCAGCGACTACAGCTTGGCGAGCGCCTCAACGAGTGGCTTGAGCTCGGGGGCGCCGGAAGCTTCCTCAAGAGAGTTGGCGAGCACCTCGTCGTGCGTGGGGCGGGCGAGCGCGAGCAGCTCGTGGCCCTTCTCGGTGACCTCGGTGTAGATGCCGCGCCGGTCGGTGGGGCAGAGGTAGCGCGCGAGCAGGCCGCGGTCCTCGAGTCGCGTGACCAGGCGCGTCGTGGCCGACTGGCTGAGCACCACGGCGTTGGAGAGCTGGTTCATCCGGAGGTGGAACCCGTCCTGGCGGTTGAGGACGTCCAGAACGGTGTACTCGCTGACCGAGAGGGAGTGTGCCTTCTGCAGTGCTCTCTCGAGACGGTCCTCGATGCGCGCGTGCAGCGCCGCGAGCGTGCGCCAGCCCTGCGCGCGCGCCTGGACGGCGTCGTCGTCCAGTGACATAGGTCAACCCTTCTCGAATAGACAGCGTGTGCAACTATTGCGTACGCTCGTAATCGTCTTCAGCAAGTCTACCGGGGAGAGACATGGATCTGTCGGGACGCACGGCACTCGTGACGGGCTCCACCGCGGGCATCGGCTTCGCCGCGGCGGAAGGCCTGCTCAAAGCGGGTGCCACCGTCGTCATCACCGGCCGCACCGAGGAGCGGGTGGCCGAAGCGGCCGGCCGGCTCAGCGCCAACGGTGACGTGCGCGGTGTCTCGGCGGACCTCGCGACCGCCGAGGGCGCGGCCGACCTGATCGGCCAGGTGCCGGACGTGGACGTACTGGTCAACAACCTCGGGATCTACGGCGCGAAGCCGGTCTTCGAGATCGACGACGCCGAGTGGCAGCGCTACTTCGACACCAACATCATGTCCGGCGTCCGGCTGGCCCGGCACTACACGCCGCGCATGGTCGAGCGCGGCTGGGGCCGGGTGATCTTCGTGAGCAGCGAGTCGTCCGTCTTCACGCCGACCGAGATGGTCCATTACGGCATGACGAAGACCGCGCAGCTCGCGATCTCGCGCGGCATGGCCCAGGAGGTCAAGGGCACCGGCGTCACCGTGAACTCGGTGCTGCCCGGCCCGACACTGACGCCCGGCGTCGAGGAGTTCATCCGCGAGCGCGTCGGCGAGGGCGGCGAGGCCGAGTTCGTCCGCACCGAACGCCCCACGTTGCTGCTGGGCCGTCTGATCCGCCCCCACGAGGTCGCGAACCTCATCACCTACGTCGCGTCGGACCTGTCGTCCGCGACGACCGGGGCCGCGTTGCGCGTCGACGGCGGCACCGCTCCGACGTTGATTCCCTGATCACAGTAAGGACTTTGCTTTGAACACCGTGCAGCTCAGCAACGGCGTCACCATGCCCCAGCTCGGTTTCGGCGTCTGGCAGGTGCCCGACGCGGAGGCCACCCCGGCCGTCGCGGAGGCGCTGAAGGCCGGCTACCGCAGCATCGACACCGCCGCCGCCTACGGCAACGAGGCGGGCACCGGTGCGGCCATCGCCCAGTCCGGTGTGGACCGTGCCGACATCTTCGTCACCACCAAGCTCTGGAACGACGACCACGGCCGCGACGCGACGAAGCGCGCGTTCGACGAGTCGCTGCGCAAGCTCGGCCTCGAGGTCCTCGACCTCTACCTGATCCACTGGCCCACCCCGGCCCGCGACAACTACGTCGACACGTGGAAGGCGTTCGTCGAGCTGCAGAAGGAGGGCCGCGTCCGCGCGATCGGCGTCTCCAACTTCCAGCCCGCGCACCTGTTGCGGCTGATCGACGAGACCGGCGTCGTGCCGGCGGTCAACCAGATCGAGCTGCACCCGTACTTCCAGCAGGACGAACTGCGCGCGTTCCACGCCGAGCACGGCATCCAGACCGAGGCCTGGTCCCCGCTCGGCCAGGGCGGCGAGCTGCTCAGGTACCCCGTCGTGCAGAAGATCGCACTCGCGCACGGCAAGTCGGCAGCCCAGATCGTGCTGCGCTGGCACCTGCAGATCGGCAACGTCGTGATCCCGAAGTCCGTGACGCCGTCCCGGATCCAGGAGAACATCGACGTGTTCGGCTTCGAGCTGCCGCAGGCCGAGATCGAGCTGCTGTCCACTCTGGACCGCGGCGGCCGCATCGGCCCGAACCCGGACGAGCTCAACTAGTTCCCAGGAAATACGAAGCCCCGGCCCGCATCCAGCGGTCCGGGGCTTCGTCGGCAACGAGCCGCCTCAGGCTCGCATGACTGTGGCGATCGGGATCCGCGCCGCCCGGATGGCCGGGATCAGCCCGCCGAGCACACCGGCGACAAGACCCGCGATCACGCCGGCGACACCCGCCTCCCACGGGAACGCGGTGCCCTGCAACGACGGGAACCTGCTGCCGAACATCATCAGCGCCACCTGCAACCCGGCGGCACCCGCGCCGATCGCCAGCGCGGCCGTCAGCAGGCCGGTCAGCAACGTCTCCGCGAGCACGATGCCCGCGAGCAGCATCCGGGACATGCCGACCGCGCGGCGCAGCGCGAACTCCTCGACGCGCTCGCCGACGGTGGCGAGGCCGACGTTCAGGATGCCCGCGACACCGATCAGCAGCACCAGGAACGCCATGCCGAGGAAGATCAGCCGCATGATCTTCAACTCGGACTCCATGCGCTCCTTGGAGTTCACCGCCTGGAAGTGCATCTGGTCCTTCGACAGGCCCGCGCCGACGAGCTTGGCCTTGAGCAGCTGCTGCAGGTCGTCGGTGCCCGGCTGCAGGTAGAGCTCCAGCTGGGTGCCGCCGCCACGGAACCTGTCCACCTCGGTGGTCGAGGCGGCCGCCGGCATCCACGTACGCAGCTCGTCGAGGCGCATGTAGACGCGCGGTTGCATGGAGCCGTCCTGCACGACGCCGATGATCTGCGGTGACACGTGGTGGGTGGCGCCGTCGATCATCATCTCGCCGGGGACGCGGTACTGCTTGAGGCCCTTGGCGGCCTCCTCGTTCAGCACGATGCGCGGCGCCAGCGACGGTGCGGTGCCGAAGTCAAGCCAGCTGCCGGAGACCGGGCGGAACGGCTTGAACGGGCGGATGTCGCCGGTCAGCGCGACCATGTTGACCTCGATCGCCTGGCCGTCCGGCTTCCGCTCTTCCTTCTTCTGCTCGGTGCAGGTGCCGTTGGCGTCGCAGTACACCATCGGACCGGAGTAGTCGCCGCCCCTGCCCGCGTACTCGAACGGCATGCCGCCCTCGTTGATCGGCCGCACGCCCGGCTCGCCGATGATCGCGCGGGAGCCGATCATCGCGACCGCGTCGGTGCGCCCCTTCAGCGTCGACTCGACGATGCCCGGCGCGCCCTTCTCGCCGGGGACGTAGCCCGTGATCGTGCCGTCCTTGCCGGACTGCAGCTCGACGTCGGTGAGCATCGCGCGTTCGGCGATCTCGGACCCCGCCTGCACGGCCACGATGGCGAGGACGCCGAGGAACAGCGAGACCATCGAGAGGAACGTGCGCAGTTTGCGGGCGCGGATGCCCTGTCCGCCGATGACCAGGGCGGACCGGAACTTGCCGGAAAGCATCAGTTGAACCGCCCGTCCCGCAGCTCCATCACGCGGCCCATCTTGCTCGCGTGATCATGGTCGTGCGTGACCAGCACGAGGCCGCAGCCCTGCCTGGTCGTGTTGAGCAGCACCTCGACGACGAGGTTGCCGGTCTCGGTGTCGAGCGCGCCCGTGGGCTCGTCGGCGAGGATGATGCGCGGCTGGCGGACGAGTGCGCGGGCGATCGCCACGCGCTGCTGCTCACCGCCGGAAAGCCTGGTGGGCTTGGACTTCGCGAGGTGCGCGATGCCGACCTGCTCCAGCGCCTCCATCACCTGCTGCTTGCGCTTGCGCCGCGCCGACCAGCCCTGGCCGTTCACCAGCGCCATCGCCACGTTCTGCGCCGCGGTGAGGTGCTTGAGCAGGAAGAAGCGCTGGAACACGAACCCGAACTCCGCGCTGCGCAACGCCGCCGCCCTGCGTTCGGGGAGCTTCGTGATGTCGTTGCCGTGCAGGAAGTACTTGCCCTCGTCGGCACGGTCGAACAGGCCGATCAGCGACAGCAGCGTCGACTTGCCGGAACCGGAGCGGCCGAGGATCGCCACGCTCTGTCCAGGATGGACGGTGAAGTCCACACCGGACAGGATCGTCCGCGGTTCCCCCTGGCCCTTAAGGACCTTCGTGATGCCGTTGAGCTGGAGCAGCGGTGCCTGAACCTGCACCGTGGGTTGTTCGAAGGACTGCGTCATCACGGTCCCGTCGGCTTGGTCTGGTCGCCGCCCTGCTGCTGGCCCTCTGGCAGGTTCGGGCCCGGCACGGCGAGCTCCTCGTCACCGGTGAGACCGGACTTGACCTCGATGACCTTGCCGTCGGTCAGGCCCAGCACCACGTCGATGGTGCGGCGCGAGCCGTCGGGCTGGATGACGTCGACCTTGCCCTTGCCCTGCTGACCCGCCACGGCCTCGACCGGAACGACCAGCGCCTGCGCCGACTTGCCCGTGGTGACCTCGATCGACGCGGTGGCGCCGTTGATCATCTGCACGTCCGCGGGCGCGGTGCACACGATGCGCAGGCCGGTGGAGGCACTCGGCTGCTGCGGCTGCTGCTGGGGCTGTTGCGGCTGCTGCGGCTGGTCCTTCTTCTCGTCCTTGGTGTCCGGCGTGACCGGCGGCTTCTCCGGGACGGTGCCCTGCGGCAGCGCGGCGATCGTGCCGAGCACGGCGCACGGGAACGGGCCGGGCCCGTTCTTGATCTGCACCACGACGTCGGTGAGCGCGCCGTTGATCTTGTACGCCTGCTGGCCGTCGATGTCGCCGACGATCGCGTAGCCGACGTGCTTGGCGGACGCGATCGGCATGCCCGCCGTCACCGACGCCTTGTCGTCCACGAGCCGGCCGCTGAACGTGGAGCCCGCCGGGGCCTCCACGTAGTTCGGCTGCTGGTCCTTCCACACCGTCGCGACCCGGATGGGCTTGGTCGGCGTGCCGTTCGGCGCCGGGACGTCGAAGTACCGCACCTGCCCCGCGACCGGCGCGACGAGCCCGAACGTCGGGTTCATCTCGACCTTGCCGGAGATGCTGAGCTTGGTGGTCAGGTCCTGCCTGGTGGGCTTGACCTTGGTCATCGGTGTGCCGCGCGGCGCCAGCTCCGGATTGGTCTGTTCCGGACCTGACGGACTGCACGCCGCCACGGCTACCGTGATCAGCGCGCACAACGGCGCGAGAACAATTTTGCGCACGAACGTCCCCCATGTCGTTTCGACCAACCTACCGATAAGGACACCTGATAGGCCCCTGAGGTTGCATCAGTCTTTCGGCCGATGCACATCGACGTTTCGGCTCAGATCAAAAGGTCAACGTCCGAGCGCCGCGGCGTAGGCGGAAAGCGCTTCACGGTCGGGCTGTCCGGTCTTCGCGATGAGCGAGGCGACGTGCTTTTCCACCGTGCGCGGCGAGATGTGCAGCCGCGTGCCGATCGCTTTGTTGCCCATCCGGTCAGCCAGCAGCACGAACACCTCGAACTCACGCACCGTCACGCCGTGCCCGCGCAGCTGCCGCGGCACCTGGTCGGTGCCACTGCGCCGTTGCTGCACCGGCGCCCCCGCCTGCCGCAGCAACCCCCGGCACGCCGACGCCACCGCCGGGATCGTGGCCTGGTGGAAGTACTCCTCGGCCGAACGCAGCCAGGACACCGGATCGCCCCACCCCGCCGCCTCCTGCGCGACGAGCCGCCGGCCGAGGTGACGGGCCAGCGGATACGGTTCGGCGGCCTCCTGGGCGCGCTGGAAGGCTTCCAGGGCTTCGGTGCAACGGTCGTCGCGGCCGAGGAGAACGGCGTGCGCCAGTTCGGTGAACTGCCGGTTCCACCGCATTCCCGACGCGGACACCGCGGTCACCGCGCGGTAGTCGGGCCAGCCGAACCGGCCGTCGAGCACGCCGAGCAGGACTCGCATGCCGTGCGTGCCGGAGAGATGGAACGTCGTGGGGTTCTGCGATTCCAGGGCGAGCGCGTGGTCGAGCTCCGTCATCGCCAGCGCGTGGTTCTCCTCCAGCAGCGCGCAGAACGCGCGGGCGAGCCCGAAGCACAGCGGGTACTCCTGCGCCCCGTTCTTCGCGACCGCCTCGAACTCGCCGATGGCGTTCTCGGTCTCGGCGCGGTTGCCCCGATGGCCGGCCAGCACGGCCTTCGTCATCAGCAGGTAGCGGGTGAGCGCGTGGAACCGCAGGCGCGTCGTGGTGCGCAGGCACCGCTCGATCTCCTCGGCGGCCGCGGCGTGGTCACCGGTCAGCACCGACTGCAGCGCCAGGATCGCGTCCACGTTGTGCGCCACCGTGATCGCGCCCGCCCGGCACGCCTCGGCGTGTGTGCGGCCCAGGGACGCGGTGCTGCCGTGCTGCAGCCATTCGTTGCCCGCCAGCCGGACCAGCGCGTAGACGTGCTGGATCGGCATCTGGTGTGTGCCCGCGAGAGCGAGGGCCTTGCCGAAGCAGGCGTTCGCCTCGTCGATGTCGTGCTCGCGCGCGATGATCCCGAGCAGCTGCCACGCCTCGCACGCCACCGCCGGCAGCCGTGCCCGGTCCGCCGCCAGTGCCGCCTGCCGGGCGAGGCCCGCGGCGGACGAGATCCGGTCGGCGCTCGGGATGTTCAGCGTGAGGTACGCGGAGTTGACGTCCAGCTGCGCGGCCAGTTCGTCCGGTGCGTCCGGGCCGAGCAACGTCCGCGCGATGCGTACCTGTTCCACGCCTTCGGTGAACCAGCCGGCGAGGTAGGCGACGCGGGACAGTCGCGTGTGGAGCTTCGCGCGCAGCGAGGAGTCCAGTCCGTGGAGGTCGTTCACCTCCAGGGCGAAGGCTCGTTCGAAGTCACCCGTCTCGGCCAGTGCGGGCAGCAGCGTGTCGAGGACCTCGGCACGGGCCACGGCGGCGTCGGTGAGCAGGCTTTGCGCGCGGTCGAGCAGCGTGACCGCCGACTCCGCCGCCCCGCCCGACAACGCCCGCCTGCCCGCCTCGGCGAACAGAAGTCCCGCCTGCGTACGGGATCCGGCGTCGAACCGCAGTTTCGCGACGAGCGGGCACCAGTCGCCGGGCAGGCCGGGATGCAGGTCCTCGGCCGCGTCGGCCGTGCGCGACGACAGGTCCACGCGTTCGGCCGGGGTCAGCTGGGCCAGCAACGCGTCCGCCGTGAGCGGGTGGCGGAACGCGTACCAGTCCGGGGCGGGCTCGTCCGGCGTCACGAGTTGCGCGGCCACTCCCGCGTGCAGGTGGCTGAGCAGTTCCCGGTCGTCGATGCCGGTGACCTTCTGCACCACGGAAAGGGGGAACCGGTGGCCCAGCACCGCCGCGATGGACAGCACCTCACGGCCCTGCGGCCCCAGCCTGTCCGTGCGATGCGCGACACTGCGCACGAACGCCGCCGGCACGGGAAGTTTGAGCTCTCCCAGCACCTGCCAGCCTTCCGCGCCGGCCACGAGCAGACCGCCGCTCACCATGCCGTGCAACAGTTCCTCGATGACGAACGGGTTCCCGGCGCTGTCCGTCCACAAGCGATCGACGAGCTCCGCCGGGACCAGCGCGCTGTCCAGGCAGGCGGCCGTCATCTGGCCGACCTCGTCCTGCGAGAGCCGGTGCAGCTCCACCAGCCTGCCGGAGCCGCGTTGCACCATCCGGTGCACGAGCTCCAGCGCGTGGCCGGGTTCGGTGCGGATCGTGGCCAGCAGCAGGACCGGCTGGTCCTCCAGGTTGTCCGCCAGGTACTCGACGACGGCGAGTGTCTCGGCGTCCGCCTCGTGCAGGTCTTCGAGCACGAGCAGGCACGGGGTCTTGCGCGCGACGGACGCGAGCAGTCGCAGCACCGCCTCGGCCAGCACGACGACCGACTCCTTCGTCGACCGGTGGTCGTGCCACTCGGGGATCAGCGTGCCCAGCACCGGCTTGTACGGCCCGAGCGCGGAGTCGTCCGGCGGTTCGCCGCGGAACAGGCCCAGGAGCGCTTCCGCGATCGGACGAAACGGCACCATCGGGCCGATGGTCGTGCCGCGCCCTTTGAGCACCCGCATGCCCTCGTCGTACGCCTGGCCCGCCGCGTACCGGGCGAGCCTGGACTTGCCGATCCCCGCCTCCCCGGTGACGAAGACGGCGCCGCCGCGGGCCTCGCGGGTGCGCGCGAGTGCCCCCGTGACGGCCGTGATCTCGCGATCACGGCCGACCACGTGGGGCGCTCGGGTCTGCATGTCTGGACCCTAATGGTCCCGTGCAGTTCTCCGTATCGCCTGCCAGGCCTATTCGTGGCAGAAGCGTCCCTACACGACGCTGACCGTGGTGTCCGAGAGGGCCGGTGTGAGCGCCACGAACGCGCTCGTCGCCAGAGTCAGGCCCATCAGGGCACGTGCGCGTGCACCCGCGGCGGTCTTCGGCGCGAGCTCCATCTCCCCGATCGCGTGCTCGGCCGGTTCGGGCTGCTCGGCCGGTTCGGGCTGGTCGGCCGTGCGGTGCAGGGACTCGTTCATCGGGTGGACTCCTCTGTGTCGGGTGACGCTTGCAGTAGCAGGACTGACGGGATGGCGAACCCGTGCCGCAGCAGGCCGTGGCCGATGCCGGCCAGGCCCGTGAGCAGCCCGGGGGAGGGAACACCGCCCGGCGTGGCGCACCGGGCGCCGTGTTCCTCCAGCGCTCCCAGCAACAACGCCACGCGGCGGGTCGCGGCGCCGGGGTGGTGAGTGGCCAGTGCCTCGACGACGCCCAGTTCGCCGTGGCAGAGACTCATGTCCCGCAACGGTTCTCCGGACGCCAGCAGACCGGCCGCCCGCTCGTCGTCACGGGCGAGCGCGACACCGGCCAGACCCGTGCACCAGCCGGTGTCGGCCGGGTCGGCGATGTCGCTGTCCAGGAACGTCCGTGCGGTCACATCGGATAACTCGTCACGAACCGTTGCCGCGTAACGCCTCAGCGCCCATCCGATTCCCGCGCGGCCGCGAGCGAACCCGTTCGCGGGGCAGGTGGCGTCACGCAGAGTGGAGGCGTAGTGGTCGGCGAGCGCGAGCGCTTCGGGCGTGCCCACGGAGAGCATCGCGGCCAGCGAGCCGGCCATGCCGTCCACGACGGTGAACGACGAATCTTCCCTGGGCATCAGCCGCACGGCCTGGGTGAGCAGCCCGGGGTCGAGTTCGAGCAGGTGGGTGAGGCGGGCGAGCCCGTGACAAATGCCGCCCAGACCGTGGATTCCGCCGCCGGCGGCCGTGACCAGCTCCGGTTCCGCGGCGAACATCTCCAGCAGCGCCGGCAACGGCCGCAACGCGTCGCGCGCGAAGTCGACGTACCGCGCGGCACCGGTCAGCGCGCCCAGTTCGGCGAGGAACAGCGCGACGCCCGTGTAGCCGTTGGACAGGCCGGCCCCGAGCGGCTGCACCGACCAGTGCCGGTCGTCGATCAGTTCGAGCCCGAGCCAGTTGACCCGGTCCTCGCCGGTGACGGCGTGCGCGAGGATCTGGTCCGCGATGCCGCACGCGGCGACCAGCAGCCGGGCCGGATCCGGGTCGACCGGCGCGACGTGACCGGGCACGGCGACGCCGCTGTGGTGCGACACCGGCCGGGGCCGCGACGCCAGCAGCGCCGTGATCACCCACTGCTGGTCGTGCCGGTCGACCTCGCTCATGCCCAGGATCTTGCGCGTCACGGCGTGCAGTCCGGGCTCCGGCAGCATCCCCGGCAGCCGGAGCCCGGACGCGGTCCACAGGTCGGTCGACCCTGGCCGGCACGTGAACAGCGGCACGTCACCGCGCCACAGGTCGGACACCTCGAACGGCACCAGCCGGTCGAGCAGCGGATCGTCCGCCACGAGCACACCGAACGCCAGGTCGCGGTCCAGCGCGTCGGCCAGCACGGACGGGTGCGTCGACTCGTCCAGCAACCGCGCGTACTGCCGCGTCGCGCGCGCCACGAACCGCACTTCCTCGTTGACGCACTTGCGGACGAGCTGCAGCAGCTCGTTCCTATGCGTCACTATCGCGTCGTAGCCCGCGCGGAACCCGGCCAGCAGCGAGTCCTGGTAGTCGGCGGGTTCGGCGGGGATGCCGCCGAGCAGCGGCCTGTTCGCCGCCCCCGGCGACTTCCTGGCACGCCTGACCAGCCGCATCCGGTCGGTGCCCGGGTCGGCCCAGTCGACCGCGTTCAACGGCGACAGCACGCCGTGGTCGCCGCCGACACCGGACACGTCCGCGACCCCGTTGTCGCCCATCAGCACGTGGGGGAGCAGGGCCGTGCGGTGCACGGAACGCACGAGTGCGAGCGTGGCCGGGTCCGCGTCGGGCGGTGTCAGCGTGGGGTGGAACAGCGTCTCGACGTCCACCAGGACCGGCTGGTCGCCGCACGCGATGAGGTTCTCGTAGTGCATGTCGGTGCCGTCGACCGCGTAGAGCAGCGCGAGCAACGCGCCGAGCCGCTGGTAGAAGTCGGCGACCCCGGCCACGTCCGCGCACGGTTCGTGAGCGATGTGCTCGATCCACCCGTAGCCGTCGCGGGGGAGGAGCCTCGGCGCCCGGAACTCGATTCCGGTCCGGGTGGAAAGCCAGGCGAGCTGCTCGCTGAACCGCACGTGCAACCCGAGCGGCCGTGGCCGGTAGACGAGCCTCCGGCCCGACTCGAAGGTCAGGACGGCGACGGTCCGGCCCTGCTGATGCGCGTCGCCCTGCCCCATCTCGATCGAGATCAACGCGCCGGGGTCCTCGTTCGCGAAGATCGTCCGGACGATCTTCGCCCGGTCGCGGGTGAACCGCGACGACAGCTCGTGGTGCGTGGACACCGCCTGCTCACAGGCCTGCGCGAGCAACCTGGCCAGCACCGGGTAGCGGTTGAAGACGGACGAGAGGTTCAGCGTGCGCGTGAACTCGGTGAACCGCTCGGCGCTCGTGGGGCTGGTCAGCGTGCCGCGCGCCTCGTGCAGCTCCAGCACGAGCGTTCGTGCCGCGATCGCCACGAGCCGGCGTCCCAGCTGCTCGGCGAAGGCCGCGTCGAACGGCGGCGCGACCTCCGTGCGGGACGCGTCGATCAGCGGGCGCAGGGCGTGGGCGAAAGCCGCTGTCCAGCTCTCACCGGTGCTGGTCTCGGCCGCGGAGGTCACGCGGCCAACCTCGCACGCGCGGGCGGGCGGCACATGGGGAGCAATCCCCCAGATTTACGCGCGAAGGTGAATATGGGGGTCCGTCACCCATGTTTCGCCGCCCGTTCGCCCCGACACTCGGAGTCCGAGGAGGGGACGGGCATGAGGGAGTTCGGAGAACTGCTGCGCACGCACCGCATCGGCGCGGGCCTCACCCAGCAACAGCTGGCTGACTTCGCGATGGTGAGCGTGCGGGCCATCCGCGACCTGGAGTGCGGCCGCACCCGCTCACCGCGGGCGGAGACGGTGCGCCTGCTCGCGGACGGGCTGCGGCTCGACGAGGAGAGCCGCGCGGACCTGCAGCAGGCGGGTGGTCGTGCCGCGGGCCGGTCCGCGGTGGCGCCGCCCGCGCCGGCCGGACCCGCCGGGCTGATCGTCGGGCGGGAGGCGGAAGCGGCGGCGCTGGCGGCGTTGTTGTCGGAGGGACCCGGTCCCGCGAGGCTGGTCACCGTGACCGGGGTCAGCGGCGTCGGCAAGACCCGGCTGGCCCTGGAGGTCGCGGGCGTTCTGCACTTCCGGCACGGCTGGTCGGTCCTGTGGCACCCGTCCCAGACTGTCCCGTCGATCAACGACGACCAGGACACCGTCCTCGTCACCGACCGCCGCCCCGACCCGCGCCTGCTGCAGGCGCACCCGCGGCTGCGGGTCGTCGTCACGGCGCTGGCGCCGGTCGGGCTGCCCGGCGAGCACGTGTTCCCGCTGGGCCCGCTGGCCGACGACGACGCGGTGCGGTTGCTGCTCACACACGTGCACCGGGTGCGGCCCGCGTTCAAACCGGAGCCGGCGAACCAGGCCGCGCTGATGGGCCTCGTCCACGAACTGGACGGGCTGCCGTCGGCGCTGGAGTTCGCGGCCGGGTGGTTCATGGTCTACTCGCCGCAGCACCTGCTGGAACGGCTGCGGTCCAACCCGCTCGACCCCACCTCGGCACACCTGCGGGACTCGCTGCGCCGCTCGCTGTCCACATTGGACGACGACGGGCGTGGGCTGCTGGTGCGGATGGCCGAGGGCGAGGACCCAGGGCACAGCCCGTACGTCACGGAACTGTGCGTGCGCGGGCTCGTTCGTCGCGCCGGACCCCGATACGAGGTGTTGAACCTCGTGCGCGCGGCGGTGCTGGAACCGGTGTCAGGGCCGCACCTCGCCGGAGGTGTGGCCCTGACCTGGCCGGTCTAGCTCCTGTCCGGCTCCGGGTCTCTCGACCGTGACTCTCATCGAACGGACCTACAGGACAGAGCCTAAAAAGCCGCGGTCAGGCACGCGAGGCGGTCGCCGGCCGTGCCCGCCTTGCCGTGCTCGGTACTGGTGTGCGCGGCGTGCACGACGACCGAGTTCGCCTCGCCCTTGCGGAACTCCCACCTCACCGTCGCCCTGGCGGTCGCGCCGCCCTGCGCGTCGGTGGTGAAGTCCAGCCAGATCTCGTTCTCCGCGTTGGCGAACTGCGGGTCGACGCTCGGCGACACCGGGTCCTTCGTGTGCTGGTAGTGCGGGCCCGAGTCGGCCGGCTTGGCGCCGCACGGCTTGGTGTGCACATGCGAGCCGTACTTGGTGCCGGGCAGCAGCCCGGAGACCTTCAGCTCCACCGTCGTCTGTCCATTCCCGACGGACGAGCCGGTGGAGAGCTTGGCGCCCACGGGGATCCGCGCGACGTCGTACGTGATGCCCTTCGGCTGGTCACCGGAGGCCGCGGGGGCGGCCACCTCGGTCTCGGCCACCGGCGTGACGGCCGGTGCGGAGGGCGGAGCCTCGCTCGAGCAAGCGGTCAGCCCTCCAATGAGCAGTACGGCACCCGCGAGGGTCGCCACAGTCGCGCGCATGTTTCTCCCTGAGTCAGCTGCGTTCCAGGTTCCCATCCCCTCCACGTCCACGATCGGGTGACCGGTTCAGATCGAGCGAGACGAGCTCCGTGAACGCGTCTCGGTAGGCCACGCACAGGTGGTAGTCGCCGTGGGTCTCCACTGTGTCCGGTGACCCGTTCGTCTCGTTCGCGCGCCGGTCGAGGGCGTTGTCCTCCCAGCCGTGCACCGGGAAACCCAGGTAGTCGGTGCGGCGCCACAGGTTGATCCAGTTGCGGCCCAGCAACGACGCCAGCCCGCGTTCCGGCACCTCGCCGGGCTTCCGGCGCCACGGGTCGCACGAGAACAACGCGCCCGCGCGCACGGGCGGCGTGCCCAGCACCGCAGGCCCCAGCAGTTCCGGGAAGATCCGCCCGAAGTAAGGCCGCAACTGCACGCCGTACGTCAGCAGCTGTACGCGTTGCAGGTATCCGGCGGGCAACGCGTACAACGCCGCCACGGCCAGCACGGCACCCAGACTGTGCGCGGACAACACCACGCGATGATCGGGCGACTCGTCCAGGAACTCACGCGAACGGTCGGCGATCTCCGGCACCGCGCGCTCGGCGTAGCAGGGCGGCGCGAACGGGTGGGCGGTGCGCGGCAGGAAGCACATCAGGTCCCACAGCAGCCCGAGCGGCCGCCGGTTGGTCAGCATCCCGGCGCCGACGAACGACCCGACCACCGCGACCCCGGCGAGCCCGGTGACCCAGTCGCCCTTGCCCACCATCCACATGACGGCGGACGACTGACCCCAGCCCGGCGAGGCGAACGTCAGGTAGCAGGTCAGCAGCAACGCGAGCACGCCCAGCGCCGACAGCACCCCGGCCACGTTCTCGGCCCGGTGTGTCACCGCGACCACGTGCCGCGCCCGCACGACGAGCACCTCGCCCTCGCCGTCCAGCACCGCGGGCGTGATCAACCGGGACACCAGCACGAAGGCCTGCGACAGAACCAGCAACACCAGCGGGACCAGTGCGACGGCGAAGGCCGCGCTGAACCACGAGTAGAACGACGGTGCTCGCAGGCCGGTGCCGACCCAGCCCCGGAACGTCAGCACCAGCACGGCCGCCATCATCACCGACGACACGAGCGACAACCCCAGCAGCACACCGGGTCCGGCGCCGCGCCAGGCCTGCCACTCGTCACCGGCACGCGGCCGTGCCCGCCACGCCAGCACCCCGCCGAACACGACGGCGCCGGCCCAGGCGAGCGAAACCCAGTACGTGCCGACCATGCACACCACGAACAGCACGAGCAGGACCAACGGCCCCTTGGCGTCGTTGCGCCGCCACGACCATGCCGCCATCACGGACCCGAGCAACGCCACGGTCACCACCGGCGGCCCCCACGACGTCAGCCACAACGGCCCGTCGAACACCGGCGCGATCGCGTACAGCCCGAACCCGTGCACCACCAGCACGAGCACGGACGAGATCATCAGCAGCCACGACCACAGGCCGCCCTGCTCGGTCGACGGCACGTCCGGGCAGTCGGTGGCCGTCACCATCACCCGCGCCATCACCACGGCCAGCACTCCGGCGGCGAGCACGGTCAGTACGAGGAAGAACACGTGCTGCCACAACTGCGTGCTCGTCGCCAGCACCACCACGCAACACCCGGCCGAGAGGTGCAGCCGGGTGAGCCGGCGGATCCGCGGACTGCCCTCCCACATCGACGCCCGGCTGAGCATCACGCCCGCCCGCCGTTGCGGCGTACGCATCGACGTCATCTCGTATCTGCTGCGCGACAACGAGGTCAGCGCCATCAACCCGAGCAGCAGCAACACCGGTACGGCGGACGCGGCCAGCACCCGGACGTGGCGGGCGGGATCACCCAGCACGTCCAGGAAGTCCGGCAGCCGCCTGCACGTGGTGCCCGGCAGCGAACACTGGATCGCGTAGACGTCGATCGCCACCTCGCACACCGCGAGCACCAGCAACACTGTCAGTCCCAGCCCGAACAGCCGCGTGGAGGCCGCCCCGCGCCCGGCGTTCCACCACACCATCCGCCGCGTCGAGGGGATCGAGTCGTCGGGCAGTTTCCGGGACCAGTACGCGACGTTCGCCAGCCCGAACGGCAGCAGCAACGCCCATCCGATGCGCCCCAGCGCGTTCGCGAGCACCGACGGCACCCCGCTGCCCGGCACTCCGGGGCTGCTGCGCGCCATGCCGCCCCACGAGTACGCCTCGCGCCGCACCCCGGCGGGCACCTGACCGGGGTGATCCGGTGGCAGCTCGGCGAGTTTGTCCGGTCGCGGGCGCCAGAAGCTGCCGAACCGATCGCCGCGGAACTGTTCGACGGCGTGGTCGGGAAGTGCCAGCATCGCGTCCGGGGGTGTGTTGTTGACGCCGTGGATGCGCAGTTCCAGGACGGGTGGACTCATCGCGGGCCTCCCCTTTACTCCAGTTGTCGTCAGGAAAACTGCTCCAGTTAGCGGCCGAACGGGTGAAAAAGGTGTATCCAGTCGCCCTGGAAAGCCTCTACTGAGCAAGGAGGCCTCACCATGACCACAACCGCTCACCCGAACGTCGCAAATTCCGTCGGACTCGCCGAGTTCCTCGTGACCGCGGGAACGCTCACCCTGGCGCAGCGCAAGCTCATCGTCGACCAGGCGCTGATCGTGCTGGAGCAGAACTACGCGCACCTGCCTCTCAAAGTCGCGATGCACGCGGTGAACCCCGTGCAGAGACTCAGGGTGCTCAGAGCGAGACTCGAACGGCAGACCGACGCCACGGCCGAGCCCGAGTGGCAGTTCCACCGCGAGCTGTCGAGCACCTTCCACTCGGTGCGCGACCTGCACACGAACTACCTGCTGCCGGCGCCGTTCGCGGGCAAGATCGCCTTCCTGCCGTTCCAGCTGGAGCGCTACTTCGACGAGGACGGCACCGAGCAGTACCTCGTCGCCCGCACGGTCGCCGGTTTCGCCGGCCTCACGCCCGGCGCCGAGGTGACGCACTGGAACGGCACGCCGATCGCCCGCGCGGTCGCGTTGAACGGCGCGATCTTCGCCGGCAGCAACACCGCCGCGAACCTCGCCCGCGGCCTCGAGTCGCTCACGTTGCGCCCCTTGGTGATCCAGCTCCCGCCCGACGAGGACTGGGTGGTCGTGAGCTACCGCGACGAGACCGGTGCCGCTGGGGAGGTCCGCGTCGACTGGCAGGTCACGGAGAATCTGCCGCCCATGACGGACGTCGACGCGCTGTCGCCGGCGGCGGCCGCCCAGGGCGTCGACCTGGACTCCGACGAGAAGGCGCGCGCCAAGAAACTGTTGCACGCGCCCAAAGTCGTGCAAGCCGAAGCCTCCGGTGGGGCGGTCGCGATGGGTGCGCAGGACGTGCCGACGACGATGCCCGGCGTGTTCCGGGCCCGCCCCGTCGTCACGCCGTCCGGCACGTTCGGGCACCTGCGGATCTTCACGTTCAGCGTCGACGACCCGGACGCGTTCCTCACCGAGTTCGTGCGGCTCGCGGCCCTGCTGCCGCAGAACGGGCTCATCGTCGACGTGCGCGACAACGGCGGCGGCCACATCTTCGCCTCGGAGTTCCTGCTGCAGACGATGACGCCGCGGCCCGTCGCGCCGGAGCCCGTGCAGTTCCTGAGCACGCCGCTGAACCTGCGGATCTGCCGCCGCCACGCCGAGAACCCGACCGGCCAGATCGACCTCGGCCCGTGGTTCCCGTCGCTCGACAGCTCGACCGAGACGGGCCAGGCGTTCTCCTGCTCGCACACGATCACGCCGGTCGAGGGCGCGAACGCCGTGGGCCAGACCTACCACGGCCCGGTCGTGCTGATCACCGACGCGCGCTGCTACTCGGCCACCGACATCTTCGCCGCGGGCTGGGCCGACCACGAGCTGGGCCCGATCCTCGGCGTGGACGACAACACCGGCGCGGGCGGCGCGAACGTGTGGACGCACGGGCTGCTGTCGACGCTGCTGAAGATCCCGGCGCCGGTCGACGCGGAGTCGCCGTACAAGGCGTTGCCCAACAAGGCGAACATGCGCGTGTCGATCCGCCGCACGCTGCGCGTCGGCAAGCTCGCCGGCACGCCGGTGGAGGACCTGGGCGTGCGCCCGACGCACCAGCACAAGATCACGCGCGCGGACCTGTTGCAGGGCAACGTGGATCTTCTCGCACGGGCGGGAGAGCTGTTGGAGGAGCAGCCGGTGCGGCGGCTCGGAGTGGCGGTCGCGGGCACGACCGTCTCACTGGACACCGTGAACCTCGACCGGGTGGACATCTACGTCGATGGCCGCCCGGCGACCTCACTGGACGTGACCGACGGCGCGCACACCGCGACGCTGGCCGCGACCGGGCGTGAGGTGCGCGTCGAGGGTTTCGCGGACGGGCAACTGGTGGCCGCGCGCAAGGTCGCCAGTTGATCGAGCGGGCGCTTCCGGTGACTCCATGACCGGAAGCGCCCGTTCTCTCTTCTGGCCGGCGGGTGTACGGGCTACAACCAGCCTCGCCGCATCGCCTGAACGCCCGCCTGGAACCGCGTCTGCGCGCCGCACCGGTCCATCAGCTGCCGCACCCGGCGCTGCACCGTGCGGGGCGCGAGCCCCAGCTGCCGTGCGATCGACTCGTCGGTCAGCCCGGCGGCGAGCAGCCCCAGCAGGTTCGGGTCCACGTCGGCGGCCGCCGCGTAGATCCCGCCGGGGCTGAACGGGATTCCCTTCTCCCAGTACAGCTCGAACGTCGAGCGCAGCACGTCCAGCAGCGCGGACGGCCGGATCAGCAGCACCTGGTCGACCACGTCGCCGTTCACGACGGGGAGCACCGCCGCGTGCAGGTCGATCACCGCGAGCTTGAACGGCAGCGTCGGCGTGACGCGGGCGCGTTCGCCGGCCGCGACCTGGTCGATGATCTCCGTGACCCGGCCGGGAATGTCGACGGCGGAACGGTCGTAGACGACCCGCCACTGCACGTCCCGTTCCCGCGTCTCGTCCTCCAGCGCGACGTGCTGGCCCAGCGGCGTCACGTACGGCGGCTGGTCGAGCACGCAGACCTCGCCGCGGGCGCCGCGCAGCAGGGCGTGCCACAGCTCGCGGACAGCGTCCACACCGGACACCACCTCGACGAACGCGTTGTCCGCCAGTTCCTCGTCGCGGTTGCGCAGGTACAGCTCCATCAACGGGCCGATGTCCGCGCGGGCCCGGCGGTTGGCCTCCTCGCGGGCCGCGATCAGCGCTTCCACGGCCAGGTCCGGCGCCACGGCCTGCCACACGTCACCGGGCAGGTGCCGGACCAGACCCAGCTCCCGCATCTCCTCCAGCACCGGGACCGCGACGCCGATCTCGGCTGTGGTGCGGCTTCCGCCCGTTACCAGCAGCTCGTAAACGGCCGTTAGCTCCGGCGCGACGCCCAGGTGTCCAAACACGGCCACCATTGTGCGCCATTCGGCGCAGTACCCCTGTCGTGAACACGCCAGTGTCGTCAAACAGCCTCGACTAGACCTGTTTTCGCAGGTGTGACCCGGCTTACGGTCCTCCCACCTCCGCAGCCGGTTCAGAACACTGACGCCCTCAACGGCACGCGAAGGCCCTGCGTGGAAGGACCTCACGTGAACGGATTGCGACGCACGAGTGTGTGCGCCGCGGCAGTTTCCGCCGCCGTGCTCAGCGTTGTCGCCCCATCGGCGACCGCAGCCCCCGCCCAGATCCAGTCCCAGCCGGACTCGACCCAGGTGAACCGCCCCTTCGAGCGGCTGATCGTCGGCTACAAGCCCGGCACCGCCGAAGCCTCGTCCGACTCCGCTGCCTCGGACGACGCCCGTAGCAAGGGCAAGTCCGTGCACCGCCGCATGTCGAGTGGCGCGGTCGTCGTCGACCTCGGCGCGAAGACCACGAACGCCGACAACACGATCCAGGCGTTCAAGAACGACCCCGACGTCGCGTTCGTCGAGCCGGACCTGCTGATGCAGCCGTTCGCGGACCCGAACGACACCGAGTACTCCCGGCAGTGGGACCTCTTCGAGGCCACCGCGGGCATGAACGTGCCCAGCGCGTGGTCCAGCACCACCGGCGCCGGTGTGACCGTCGCGGTCATCGACACCGGTTACGTCGCGCACAGCGACCTGGCGGACCGGGTCGTCGCGGGGTACGACTTCGTCTCCGACTCGGCGCGTGCCCGTGACAACAACGGCCGCGACTCCAACCCGGCCGACGAGGGTGACTGGGTGGCGCGCGGCGAGTGCGGCACCGACATGTTCGGCAACCCGGTGCCCGCGCAGGACCAGGGCTCGTCCTGGCACGGCACGCACGTGGCCGGCACGATCTCCGCGTCCACCAACAACGGCAAGGGCATCGCGGGCATCGCCTACGACGCCAAGATCCAGCCGTTGCGCGTGCTCGCCAAGTGCGGTGGCGCCACCTCGGACATCGCCGACGCGATCACCTGGGCTTCCGGCGGCACGGTGACCGGCGTGCCCGCGAACCAGACGCCCGCCAAGGTCATCAACATGTCGCTGGGCGGCAAGTCCTCCTGCTCCACGACGTACCAGAACGCGATCAACGGCGCCATCAACCGCGGCACCACGGTCGTCGTCGCGGCCGGCAACTCGAACGACAACGTCGCGAACTACACGCCGGCCAACTGCAACGGCGTCGTCACCGTCGCGGCGTCGTCCCGTGAGGGCAACCGGACGTTCTACTCGAACTACGGCACCCGCATCGACATCGCGGCGCCCGGCGGCGAGACCCGTCGCGGCACCGACACCCCTGGCACCATCACCACGCCGCAGAACGGCATCTGGTCGACGCTGAACGCCGGCACCACCGTTCCCGGTGCCGAGAACTACAAGCCGTACCAGGGCACGTCGATGGCCGCCCCGCACGTCGCGGGCCTCGCGGCACTGCTGGTCGCGAAGAAGCCGTCGCTCACGCCGGCCCAGGTCAAGGACCTGATCAAGACCAACGCCCGTCCGCTTCCCGGCACCTGCTCGGGTGGCTGTGGCGCCGGTCTCGCGGACGCCGCCAAGACCGTGGCGGCCATCGACACGACTCCGCCGCCCTCCGGTGGCCTGGAGAACACGACCGATGTCGCCATCGCGGACCGCAGTACGGTGACCTCGTCCATCACCTCCACGGTGACGGGCAATGCCTCCTCCACCACCAAGGTCGGTGTGGACATCGTCCACACCTACCGCGGTGACCTGGTGATCGACCTGATCGCGCCGGACGGCACCGCCTACCGGCTGAAGAACTCGTCCTCTTCGGACAGTGCCGACAACGTGGTGGCGACCTACACGGTCAACGCCTCGTCCGAGGTCGCGGCGGGCACGTGGAAGCTGCGGGTCCAGGACGTGTACTCCGGTGACACCGGGTACATCAACGCCTGGAACCTGACCCTGCGATAGCTCCACGAGTTCGCCGAGGGGCGGCGCCTCCCAGCCTGACTCTGGGGGAGCGCCGCCCTTTCACGTGCCGGGCACCTCACGGGTAACGTCGCGGACATGGCCACACTGGTGACTTTCCACGCCCATCCCGACGACGAGTGCATCGTGACCGGTGGCGTGATGCGCAAAGCGTTCGAGGAGGGCCACCGGGTCGTGCTCGTCGTCGCGACGCGCGGCGAGGCCGGGGAGGTGCCGGACTTCCTGGAGGAGGGCGAGGAACTCTGGCAACGCCGCGTCGTGGAGACGCACGCGGCGGCGGACCTGCTGGGGGTCGCGCGCGTGGAGTTCCTGGGGTACCGCGACTCCGGGATGATGGGCGACGAGCTCAACGACCAGCCCGGTTCGTTCTGGACCGCGGACGTCGAGGAGGCGGCGCGGAAACTCGCGGCGATCCTCGTCGAGGAGGACGCGAAGGTGTTCCTGACCTACGACAGCTTCGGCGGTTACGGGCACCCGGACCACATCCAGGCGCACCGGGTCGGCATGCGCGCCGCCGAGATCGCGGGCACACCGGCCGTCTACCAGGCGATGGTGCGCGAGTCGGAGTTCCGCGAGGCGTTCCGGATGGCCGGCATCGAGGATCCGGGGCCGCTCGGTGAGGGCGCGGTGCCGGAGTCGGAGATCAACGTCGGCGTCGACGTCTCGAAGTACCTGGAGGTGAAGCGGCAGGCGATGCGCGCGCACGCCTCGCAGATCCCCGAGCAGTCGTTCTTCCTGTCGCTGGACGAGCCCACGTTCGCGCACGCGTTCGGCACCGAGTGGTTCATCCGCGAGGGCCACGAACCCGCGACCGCGCTGGATCTCTAGGGGGCTGAACAACGCCGTGGTGTCACCACGGATAGATCCGCATGTTCTCGGTCAGGCCGATCGTGCCCGCTACCAGCCGCATCTGCTCCACGCCCCGCACGTCGGCGTCCAGCAGCCGTGGCGAGCAGATCATCACGGCGAGCGTCTGGGCACGGGACAGGGCCACGTTCAATCTGTTGCGTGACAAAAGAAAGTCCAGGCCACGCGGGAGGTCGACGGTGGACGAGGACGTCATGGACATGATGACGGCCGGCGCTTCCTGGCCCTGGAAGCGGTCCACGGTGCCCACCCGGGTCTCGGTGAACCCGGCGTCGGCGAGCCGGCGCCGGATCACCCGTACCTGCAGGTTGTAGGGCGCCACCACGAGAATGTCCGCATCGGTCAGTTCGCGCGTTGTGCCGTTGTCCGTCCAGGTACGACCGACGATCGCGCGCACCGTGTCCACCACGGCCTCGGCTTCCTCCACGGACGACGTGATGTTGTGCCGGTGGTCGACCTCGCGCAGGTAGATCCCGGGCTCGATGCCGGAGATCGACCGATGGGCGGCCGTGTCGTGCGAATGGAGCAGTCCGGCATAGGAAAGTTCGGACACGGGACGACAGACCGCCGGGTGCATCCGCCGCGTCTCGGCCAGGAAGTAGCCCAGATGCGCGGGAATGACGTCCGCGTCGCCGAGGAGGTGGCCGAGCGCCGAAGCGTCCGAACCGGGCGGGTGCACGCCCTGCACGACCTGCGGCAGTTGCTGCGGATCGCCCAGCAGCACGAGGTTGCGCGCCGCCGTCGCCACCGCCACCGCGTCGGCCAGGGCGAACTGGCCGGCCTCGTCGATGATCATCACGTCGAACGGCCGCGCCTTGATCACGGCGTTGGAGAACGTCCACGCCGTGCCGCCGACCAGGTGCCCCTGCGGGTGTTCCTCGCGCCACTGCGCCAGCGCGCCGTTGCTCTTCGGCTGGTCCCAGGGCAGGCCTTCTTCTGGCTTCTTCTCCTTGGGGCGCTTGGCCATCGGGATGTCCGGGTCGACGCTCGACAGCACGTTCTCCACGGCCTTGTGCGACGTCGAGGTCACCGCGACCGTCTTGCCCTGGTCGATCAGGTGCCGCACGAGCTTGGTCGCGAGGTACGTCTTGCCGGCGCCGGGCGGTCCCTGCACCGCCAGCGTCCCGCCGTCGAGCTGGTCGACGGCCTTGATCACGGCCTGCACCACGTCGTCGTGCTGTGGCAACGGTTGCGCGGGCGGCGTGCGCAGCAACAGGTCGATGCCGGGGTTGCGGGGGAGCAGCGGCAGCAGGCTGACGGCCTGCTCGGCCAGTTCCGCGACGGCCTCGTCCTTCGGTGACGCGGGCACCGGACTGCCCGGCAGCACGGCGATCGGCAGGTCGGAGTGTTCCTGCGAGTTGCTCTCGGTCAGCACCAGCTCGTACGGATTGTCGTCCGCCACCACGGCGTTGCGCGTCACGTTGCCGGGGTAGAGCAGCCGGACCTGCTCGCCGGAACCGAACGGGTGCGGACGTTCCGGGTCGATCCGCGCGTGCACCTGCCGCTTGTGCGTCCGGACCCGCCCGGCCGGAGGCACCCAGTCCTCGGCCTTGAGCGTGATCGGCACCGCGCAGTTCGAATCCGTCTCCAGGTCGGAGATCGGCGCGAGGGCCTGCCGGAAGTAGTCGCCCCACGCCGGACTCGCCTCACGCCGGTGGTAGCCGACCGTCGCCGCGAACAACGCGTGCCCCTCGGCGAGCAACGGCTCGGTCAGCGCCGCCATCCGGCGCGCCCGCTCGGCCGCCTTCTCCAGCGCCGTCTCGTCGCGCTCCTGCGGCGGCGCGGTCTCGATCTCCCGCTCGACCTTGACGCGGTGCAACAGATCCCGCAGTCCGCGAGTGGGAATCTCGTCGTCCAGCAACGGCTTCAGCGCCGGCAGCGTGTACTCCCGTGTGGACACTCGCAGCACCCGCCGCGTCAACGCGCCCAGGTCGACACAGCGCCGCACCAGTTCGTCCACTTCGGACTCTTTGGTCGCCGTCCGTGCGGCCCGTCCAGCGAGGTCGTGCGGCATGAAGTGGTACACCGTGCCGGCCGGTGTCCGGTCGACGAACTCCTCGAACGTCCCGTGCCAGCCCGGCGTCCGGAACGTGTCGCCGTCCACTTCCAGGAACACGTCGTCGTCGGCCGGCTCCGGCAGGTTCGCCAACGCCTCCGGCGCCACGACCTCGTAGGTGATGACCCCCGTGCGTTCCTGCTGCACCTGCAGCCGGGCCTGCGCGGTCAACGCCGTGAACGACGCGGGGGAGAGGGTGGCGGGCCGGTTTTCGGTCGCGGCAAGCGCGTCGATCGTGTCAATGCCGGCCGAAACCAGCTTCCGCCGCTGGTCAGCACGAAGACCGGCCACGAGCGACAGGTCACGGGCCTCCTCGCGACCAGAAGCGCAGTGACGAGCGAACCGGCACCCGTTGCAGGCCGCCCGCACGTCACCCCAGGACCGCTTCGGTGCAGGTGAGGGCTTCGCGAGCCGAGTTCGCAACCGCCCCAGCAGAGGAGTGAAGTCAGCGACGCGGAAAGACGTCCGGCGGCCGTCGATGATCAGGTGCGCGCGCGGGGAATCCACCGCCTGCGCGGCCGCGACCAGCGACAACACCGCCAGGGGAGTGGCGTCTGAGGCCTCCTCGCACGGCTCGTAGCCGTCGGCCGTGCGCACGAGGGTCTGAGCGGTGCAGTGGAACACGCCGTCGAAGAACACGGCGTTCTCGACCAGGTCCGCGCCGGCCCGCATCTCGGCGGCGGTGCGTTCAGCGGCCTTGACGAGCTCGCCGGGGTCGCCCTGCCGATCGCCCCGCCCCAGGTAGCTGCGGTGCTCGCACTCGAGCAGGTCGACGAGATCGGACGGGCTGGCGAGCATGGCTGCCGATGCTAGCGCGCCCTGACGGCACGGGCGCGCGACCCGCGTTCATCCCCGGCGCGCGGGTCGCGCACCCGCACCACCAGGAGCGGGCGGAGGGCCTAGACGTTCGCCTCAACCAGGTGCAGCAACGCCTCGTGGTGCGTGTTCGGGTAGTCGTGCGGCCGGAACGGACGCGTCTGCGCCCGCACCAACGCCGCCGCAGCGGCCAGCTCACCGGTGCGCACCTCGGTGTCCCGGTGCAGGAACGCGAAGTGCGGCTCGCGGACCTCGTCGGGCCACAACAACGTGTGCAGCACCAGAACACCATGCTGTGGCCGGATGGCGGCCAGCGTTTCCCTGCTCCGCAAGGCGAACTTCACGATCGCGGCGGTCTTGGTCCGCTCCAGCGTCTCCCGCAGCAGCACGTAGGACCGCACGGCCAGGTCGTCCGGCTCCACGTAGTAACTGCGGTGCAACGCGACCGGGTCCACGTCGACCTGCGGCGCGAACTGCTGCACGTCGATCACGCCGTCCTCCGGCGCCGGCAGGTCGCCCGGATCGATCTGCACGATCCGGCCGTCGTCGAGCTCGTAACCCCGCCCGATGTCCTCCGGCGTCAGCCGCAGTGAGCACTCGCCGCACACCTGTTGGTGGCGCACGCGGCCACTGTCCTCGCGGTGCACCAGGTGCACCTTGCTGCGATGTTCGGTGGCCGCGGACACCAGCCGCACCGTCATCGTCGACATCCCGAACCGAAGTGCTCCCCGCCACACAGTTCTCATGACAAATGAGTACTCGAACAAGTGTTCAAATACGCCTGTGACCTGACGAAAGGGCTCGTTCGGGTGCGTCCGACGGGTGCCTCGGACGCGTGCGTCACCAAGGCGAGGGCGCGTAGTCCTTCAGGAAGCAGCCGTACAGGTCCTCGCCGGCCTCGCCGCGCACGATCGGGTCGTACACCCGCGCCGCGCCGTCGACCAGGTCCAACGGGGCGTGGAACCCCTCTTCGGCGAGCCGCATCTTCATCGGGTGCGGGCGCTCGTCGGTGATCCAGCCCGTGTCGACGGCCGTCATCAGGATGCCGTCGGCCTGCAGCATCTCCTCGGCGCTGGTGCGCGTCAACATGTTCAGCGCGGCCTTCGCCATGTTCGTGTGCGGGTGCCCGGAACCCTTGTAGGCGCGGGAGAACTGGCCCTCCATCGCCGACACGTTCACCACGTACTTGCGGCGGTACGACGACTTCGCCATCGAGGCGCGCAGCCGCGAGATCAGCAGGAACGGCGCCGTCGAGTTGCAGAGCTGCACCTCCAGCAGCTCGACCGGGTCGACCTCCTCGACGTTCTGGATCCACGAGTTGACCGGCGCGGTGTCCGGCACCAGGCCGCCCGCGTCGATGTCCTTCGAGCCCGCCATCAACGCGAGCGTCGTCACCGAGTGCGCCTCGGGCACGGCGGTGCCGGGCAGCGCGAGCTGGCCGTGGCCACCGAACGAGATCAGCTCGGGACGGCGGGCGTCCCCGGTCAACGCCTCGTGCTCGGCGGTAGCCAGCGGCGCATAGGCGTTGGAGGAGCGGCGCACGGTCTGGGCGGCGTTGTTGATCAGGACGTCGAGTGGGCCGCGGGACGCCACCTCGTCGGCCAGCGCCAGCACCTGGGCCGGGTCGCGCAGGTCGATACCGACGATCTTGAGCCGGTCGATCCAGTCGGCGGCGTCGGGCATGGAGGCGAACCGCCGTGCCGCGTCCTTGGGGAACCGGGTGGTGATGGTGGTGTGCGCGCCGTCACGCAGTAGCCGCAGCGCGATGTACATGCCGATCTTCGCCCGCCCGCCGGTCAGCAGCGCGTTGCGGCCCGTCAGGTCCGTGCGGGCGTCGCGCTTGCCGTGGTTGAAGGCCGCGCAGGCGGGGCAGAGGTTGTGGTAGAAGGCGTCTACCTCGACAAACCTCGTGCGGCAGGTGTAGCAGGACCGGGCGCGCAGCAACGTGCCCGCCGTGGCTCCCTGAGCCGTCGACACGAGGGGAAGACCCTGCGTCTCGTCGTCGATTCGGTCCGGCGACCCGGTGGCCGTCAGCGCGGTGACGGCGCGGTCGTTGGCCACGATGGCGGCCTTGCGCTCGGTTTTGCGGAACTTCTTCGCGGCCTTGAAGATCTTCGCGGTGGCCCGGCGGACGCGCACGGCGTCGTCGTGTTCCGCCGGCAGGTCCTCGACCTGGGCAAGCACGCGCAGGCAGACTTCCAGCTCTGCGGGGTCGATCGAGGTCATGAGCAGCGATTTTACGCGTTGAGGGGTGGTGGTCCGGTGACCGGGCCCGAACTGCTGGTGCTGTGGGACATCGACAACACCCTGATCTCGGCCCGCGGCTTCGGCGGGCTGATGTACCGCGAGGCGTTCCGGAGCGCCTTCGGCAGGGAGCTCAGCGGCCCCGTGGACCTCGGTGGCCGCACCGAGGCCGACCTCATCGAGGAGACGCTGCGCCTGCACGGCATCGAGCACACGGAGCAGGCGGCCCGGCTCCTCGCCGACGCGCTCGCGCACTCCTTCGAGTCCAGACGCGCCGAGCTGCCCGGCCACGGCGAGGTGCTGCCGGGGGCGTTGGCAGCCCTCCAGCACTTCGCGGACGATCCGCGGGTGCACCAGGGCGTGCTGACGGCGAACCTCAGGAGCGTCGCGCTGGTCAAGCTGGAGGAGTTCGGCCTGGCGCACCTGGTCGACTGGGAGGTCAGCGCGTTCGGCGACGAGCACGCCGACCGTGCCGAACTGGTGACGTTCGCCCGTGAACGCGCGCGGCGCATCCGGCCGTTCACCCATGAGGAGGTCGTGCTCATCGGCGACACGCCGCACGACGTGTACGCGGCGACGAAGGCGGGCGTGCGGCTGGTCGCGGTGGCCACCGGCCGCAGCAGCGCGGACGACCTGCGCCGGGCCGGGGCCGAGATCGTCCTCGGCGACCTGGCGGACCTCGATGAGTTGACCAGGCAGGTGTGGAAGCACGCGCCGCCGGGAAACCGCACGGCATGAACCCCGAAGCACCCGACGCGGACGTCCAGGAGCAGCAGCGCGAGGTCGTTCCGCGGGAGCCGGCCGAGACGCCGGACACGCCGCCGGACACGCCGCTGGAGGCGGACGAGGCCGACGCCCAGGAGCAGCGCCAGGAAGTCCCCGTGGACGACGAGGATGAGGTCTAACGGGCTCTGGCCCTCGATCGATCACGGCGTTATGGTGCGCGGCATGCCCACAGCAGGCGGCCCGACAGTCAAACGGCTGTCCCAGCCGGACGCCGACATCAAACCCAAGGCCCTCGGCTTGCCCCGAGGCCGCACGGTGATCTCGGTCTTCGGCTCCACGGAAGACATCGAGACGGATCTCGCCGCGAAGTTGTTGCCGGTGCTCAGATCCGTCGTCGTGACCGCGGCGCGCAACGGCGCCGTGTTCGTCACCGAAGGCACCGACCGAGGCGTTGTCCACTTGCTGGGCATGGCTTTGCAGGCGTGCGAGCAGCGTTGGCCCGTCGTGATCGGAGTCGCGCCGAGCAGCAAGGTGCACGACCTGACCGAGAGCGCCACGAACGGTCAGATCCCGCTGGAACCCAACCACAGCGTCGCCGTCATCGTCCCCGGTTCGGAGTGGACGGACGCGACCCCGGTGCTGTTCCGCACGATCGACGCCGTGCGCCACAAGAAGCCCGTCGTCGCCCTCGTCGTCGGAGGCGAGAGCGAGCAGGAGGTCGTCGACCACCTCAGCGGCGACAACCCGTTGCTGGTGCTCGCCGGCACGGGCGGCCTCGCGGACCGCATCGCGACCGGCGGCCTCACCGGTGACCTCGCGGTGCTGGTGCGCAGCGGCAAGATCTTCATCGTCCACGTGGACGAGGGTGCCGGTAAGGCCGTCACCGCGCTGGAACGGTTGCTGGGCAAGGAAAAACCCGTCAAGCCGCCGAGGATCCTGCCCAAGGTCCGGTACCGGGCGCCGGAGGCACGGCCGTTGGTCGATCCGGGTTTCGTCGTCGCGTACCCGATGCTCGCCGACGCCATCCACGACGCGAACCAGGTCGTCGCGCCGGCGTTCCAGGAGCTCGACGCGGAAGCCGGCGTCGAGCAGAACCGCTACCGGCTCACGGCCGTGCTCGCGATCGGGGGCGGCCTGACGACGACGGTGTTCGCCGCGCTGCAGACGTGGCTGAAGGACACGCCGTGGCCGGGGGTGCTCGTCGTGGCGGGTGGCGCGTTCGCCGCGGCCATCACGATCGTGGCGCGCAAGCGGGAGTCGCTCGACAAGTACCTGACGGCCCGGTCACGCGCGGAACGCCTGCGGGCGTTGTACTTCGCGCACCTCGCCTCCGTGGCGCCCGCCACCGAGGAAGAGCGCCAGGACAAGGTGGCGGACCTGGAAGCCGCGGTCAGCAACCGCAAGCACGAGGTGGTCAGGACATGAGCGACAAGCTGAGGCAGGCCCAGTTCGTCGAGGCGTACCTGCGCCACCGCTTCCAGGACCGGCTCGACCACTTCGAACGCAGCCGCAAGCGCTACTCCCGCGCCCGCACGTGGACGGTCGCTCTCTCCGCGGCGCTGTTCATCGCCGCCGCCGCGGCCGCCGCGATCGGCATGGCGGACGGGCCGCGCAGGGCCATGTGGGCTTTCGTGGCAACGACTCTGGCCGCTCTGGGCACCGCCATGTCGCTGTACGAGGCGACGTTCGGGTTCCGCCGCCTGGCGCGGGAGAGCGCCACCACTTCCGTTGCGCTGCAACGACTTGCGGTGGACGGTCCCACGCCGGACGACGTGGACGACGAACGGCTGGTCGCATTCGTGACCGAAGTGGAGTCGGTGCTGAGGTACGGCCGGTAAAGCCGGATCCCGGCGGAAATCGCCGGCCTTGGTTTCATGAAAACGCTTCCACGGTTTACACGCAGCGTGGGTGATCGATTACGGTAAGCACAGGTTCTGGTGTTTCGGCCACCTAGTTGTCATGATGACGACATCCCCCGATGCGGAAGCAGGCACGACATGACTTGGGCGCGTCCCGCGATCGCCGAGCCCGAAACCGGCACCTTCGCCGAGGCCAAGGCTCTGGAAAAGGAGCACAGCACGATCCAGAACAGCAAGGCGGCACGCACCGTGGCCTGTCACGCCACGGACGCGCTCGACTGCGCCGACCTGCTGGAGATGCTCGGCCTGAGCGCCACGGAGGGCAAGGTCCGGGTGTAACCCCGCGACTGGATCCACCACTCGGCCACCAGCAGGTTCACCACGAACGACAGCCAGTTCGCGGTGGCGAAGAGGAGCAGCCCGTCCCCGTCGGGCAGGAGTGCGCCGAGAGCCAGGCCCCATAGGCGACCCATCACGGCGGCGCCGGTGAGTGCGAAACCGCGGATCATCCAGATGCGGTGTTCGCCGAACTGGCGCCGCCGTGCTGTCTTCAGGCCGTACACCGCGCTGACGAACCACAGCACCGACAGGACCGTCAGCGGCGCGGACGACGCCAGGCCGGCCAGTGAGAGCTGGGCGCACACGACGCCAAGCACTGACGACGGCAGGACCGCCGCGAAATAGACGCGTCCCATCACCCGGTGCACGCGCGGATGCCGGGCGCGCAGGCCCGGCCAGAACTGCGAGACACCCGCCAGGACCGCGACCGTTCCGGTGAAGATGTGCGCGACCAGCAGGCCGTAGTGGACGGGTCCGTGCAGCGGCGGCCTGGCCTGGCTCATGTCCAGCGTGACGTACGCGCTCGCCGCGAAGATCGTTATCGCCACGCAGACCAGTCCCGACACCGCCAGCCAGGCGGCGTACCCTCGTGAAGTCCTCATGCTCAGAAGCCTGTCAACGGCTTCACTCGAACGCGCTGGTGTGCGCCCCCGAGCGAGCAGTGGGGAGCGCCCTACTGGGATGATGGGACTCATGCGGACGGTCGAGATCTCCGAAGAGCCGATCAGGCTAGGACAGTTCCTCAAGCTGGCGCAGCTGGCCGAGGACGGCGCGCACGCCAAGGTGCTCATCGAGGACGGAGATGTCCACGTCAACGGCTCTGTGGAGCTGCGGCGCGGGGCACAGTTGCGCCACGGTGACATTGTGGTCGTCGAGGGTGACGAAGTGCGTATTTCCGTCCGGTCGTAGCCGGTTACTCCATTCAGCGGTAAGTACATGCACAATCGCAGTCGATCGGACTAGGGTCCGAAGACCTCGTTCTGAACGATTACCTCGGGGCATACGTATCCCTTATGTCCCTTGTGGACACCCAGAATCGTCTTGTGGCGCCACGTTTTCACAACGTGAGACCCGCGTCACGTCCGGTATTCGGGCAACTGGGAAACTTTTTTCCAGGGTCTGTAACGCGGATGCCGGAACATACGAATCACCGGTTGCGGGCTTTGGCCGCCAAGTCTGAATGACGGCGTTGCCAGAGATCGCGAAGTCCGAAGTTTGAAGGTCCTCGGGGTGACCTGCGTCCGTGCATGTCCGAAATCGCCGCTGAGCCGGGGAGATCAGAACGATGAGTGAGCAGGTCCGCGCGGCCCGTGACGTCGACGGGTTGCGCTCCACGCTCAACACGCTGTCGGAACACAGACAGACCCATCCACCCGTAGCGCGCTGGGAAAGTCGCTACCGCTATGCCGTGATCACCGCCGATGTGCTGACCGTTGTACTGGTCGTCATCGCCGTCGGTGCCGTCATGAGCATGCGTCACACGGCCTTCGGCCCGCTTTCCCTTGCATTGCTGGACATACTCACAGTAGTTGTCGTGGTCGGTTCGCTCGCCATCAACCGCGTGTGGACACCGGCCGTTCTCGGCCAGGGAGCCGAGGAGTTCCGAAGACTCGGCCGGGGTTTGTTCGGTGCCGTTGTGGCGCTCGGCCTCGGAGCGCTCGCCGTCGACATCCCCGGCGCCCGCCTGTGGATCTTCGTCGTAGTACCCGCGATCGCCCTGGTCGCGTTTCCCATGCGCTACCTCCTGCGCCGCCCGCTGCACCGCGGCCGCGGTGAAGGACGTTTCCTGCTCTCGGTTCTCGCCGCCGGCAACCTGGACACCGTCGAGGACCTCATCCACCGCACCAAGCGCGTCGCCCACCTGGGCTGGCGGGTGGACGCGATCTGCACGATCGACGGCCGCGGCCGCTCCGGCACCGACGTCGACGGCGTGCCCGTCGTCGGCCAGCTGCGCGAGCTCGCCGAGCACGTCCGCCGCGGTGGGTACCGCATCGTCGCCATCACGCCCGACGCCTACTGGACACCTCGCCGTCTCCAGCAGCTCGCGTGGGCACTCGAAGGCTCCGGTGCCGACATGGTCGTGTCGCCCGGTCTCATGGAGGTCGCCGGCCCGCGACTGCACATGAGCGCCGTGCTCGGCATGCCACTGCTGCGCGTGAGCGAACCGGCACTGAGCGGATTCCGCCGTCTGGTCAAGGAAGTCGTCGATCGCGTCGGCGCGTTGGTCCTCCTCGTCGCGCTGGCGCCGCTCATGTTCACCGTCGCGGCGTTCGTGATGATCGACAGCCGTGGCCCCGTCTTCTACCGCCAGAAGCGGGTCGGCAAGACCGGTGTGCCGTTCACGATCATCAAGTTCCGCACGATGGTGACCAACGCCGACGCGTTGCGCGCCAGGCTCGCCAGTGTCGACGAAGGCAACGGCGTGCTGTTCAAGATGAAGAAGGACCCCCGCATCACCAAGGTCGGCACGTTCCTGCGCCGCTACTCGATCGACGAGCTACCGCAGCTGTTCAACGTCCTCGCGGGCAGCATGTCGCTCGTCGGTCCCCGCCCGCCGCTGCCGGAGGAGACCGCGAAGTACTCCTCGGACGTGCGGCGCCGCCTGCTGGTGAAGCCCGGCCTGACCGGTCTGTGGCAGGTGAGCGGCCGGAGCGATCTCTCGTGGGAGGAGTCGATCCGCCTCGACCTGCGCTACGTCGAGGACTGGTCGCTCGCACTCGACCTCGTGATCATGTGGAAGACCTTCCGCGCCGTCTTCGGCGGCCAGGGGGCCTACTGATGGGGAACCAAGACGTGATTGGCCTTGCTGTCATCGGAGCCGGGTACTGGGGGCCGAACCTCGTTCGCAACGCCCAGGCCACCCCGGCGCTGCACCTGCGCTACCTGTGCGACCTCGACGTGGAGAAGGCCCAGCGCGTGCTGGGCCAGTACTCGACCGTGCGCGCCACCGCGTCGCTGGACGAGGTCCTCGCCGATCCCGACGTCCACGCGGTCGCCATCGCCACCCCCGCCGCCACGCACCTGCCCGTCGCCCTCGCGGCGCTGGAGGCCGGCAAGCACGTCCTCGTGGAGAAGCCCCTCGCGGCCACCTTCGAGGACGGCCTCAAGCTCGTCGAGACCGCCGAGCAGCGCGGCCTCACGCTGATGCTGGACCACACCTTCGCCTACACGTCGTCGGTGCAGCACCTGCGCAAGATCATCCGCGGTGGCGACCTCGGTGACATCCAGTACATCGACTCGGTGCGCATCAACCTCGGTCTGGTGCAGCCGGACGTCGACGTGCTGTGGGACCTCGCTCCGCACGACCTGTCGATCTTCGAGGCGATCCTGCCCGACGACGTCCGCCCGGTGGAGGTCTCGGCGCACGGCTCCGACCCCATCGGCGCGGGCGTCGCGTGCGTCGGCCACCTCACGGTGCGGCTGTCCAACGGGGCAATCACGCACGTGCACGTGAACTGGCTGTCGCCGACGAAGATTCGCACAATGGTCATCGGCGGTTCGCAGCGCACGGTCGTGTGGGACGACAACAATCCCGCGCAGCGACTGTCCATTTACGACCGGGGCGTCGACCTGTCCCCGGAGCAGCAGAAGATCTCCTACCGCACCGGCGACATGGTCGCGCCGGCGTTGGTGGAACGCGAGGCGTTGCGGTCGATGATGGCGGAGTTCGCCGCGTCCATCACCGAGAAGCGCGCACCGCTGACCGACGGCCGCGCGGGACTGCGCGTGCTGGCGGTGCTGGAGGCGGCGTCGGAGTCACTGCGCTCCGGCGGGGTCTTCGTTCCCGTTCAACAAGTCGAAGGCAGGGTTTCTTCATGACGGCACAGCCGATCACCGGGCAGCGTGCCCTCGTCACCGGTGGTGCGGGCACGATCGGTTCGTCGGTCGTGGACCAGCTCGTCGCGGCCGGCGCGGCCGAGGTCGTCGTGCTGGACAACTTCGTGCGCGGCCGCCGGGAGAACCTGGCCGCCGCTCTCGAGTCCGGTGTCGTCCGCATCGTCGAGGGCGACATCAACGACAAGGTGCTGGTCCACGAGCTGACCGTGGGCAAGGACCTCGTCTTCCACCTCGCCGCCATCCGCATCACCCAGTGCGCCGAGGAACCGCGTCTCGCACTGGAGTGCCTGGTCGACGGCACCTTCACGGTGCTGGAAGCCGCCGCGGCCGCCGGCGTGAAGAAGGTCATCGCGTCGTCCTCGGCGTCGATCTACGGCCTCGCGGAGTCGTTCCCCACCGACGAACGGCACCACCCGTACAACAACGACACCTTCTACGGCGCCGCGAAGGCGTTCAACGAAGGCATGCTGCGCAGCTTCAAGGCCATGTACGGCCTCGACTACGTGGCGCTGCGCTACTTCAACGTGTACGGCCCGCGGATGGACGTCCACGGTCTGTACACCGAGGTGCTCATCCGCTGGATGGAGCGCATCGTCGACGGCAAGTCGCCGCTCATCTTCGGCGACGGCGCCCAGACGATGGACTTCGTGCACGTGCACGACATCGCACGCGCCAACATCCTCGCGGCCAAGGCGCCGGTCACGGACACGGTGTACAACATCGCGTCCTCCCAGGAGACATCGCTCAAGCAACTCGCCCTCGCGTTGCTTGCCGCGATGGACTCCGACCTGCCGCTGGAGCACGGCCCCGAGCGCAAGGTGAACGGCGTGACGCGCCGGCTCGCCGACATCAGCCTCGCGGCCACCGAGCTCGGGTGGAAGCCCGAGATCGAGATGGACGGCGGACTGCGCGACCTCGTCGCGTGGTGGCGGGCCGAGAAGGCCGCCGCCGAGCAGAACGCCCGGTAACACCCCGAAGCCGCGGCCGCGGCGCCGCCGACACCCCCAGGTCGACGTGCGCCGTGGCCGCACCCCCAGCACGAACGTTCGCTGGGTCGGTTGGAGCCCATCGCCGTCGGGCTCGGGCCGCACCCAGCACGAACGTTGGCTGGGTCGGTTGGAGCTCACCGCAGTCGGGCTCCGGCCACACCCAGCACGAACGTTCGCTGGGCCGGCTGGAGCCCACCGCCGTCGGGCTCCGGCCAAACCCCGCCGTCAGCGGGTGCCGTTCTGCTCCTCTCCGCCGTCGAGCAGGACGGCACCCGCCGGCACCAGACCCACCGATGAAGGGCAGTACCAGTGATTCCGGTTATGCGGCCGTTGCTCGGCGAGGAAGAGGCGCTCGCCGCCGCCGAAGCCGTCCGGTCCGGCTGGGTGGCGCAGGGCCCGCGGGTCCGCGAGTTCGAAGAGGCGTTCGCCGCGTCGGTCGGCGCGAGCCACGGCGTGGCCGTGTCGTCGTGCACCACCGGCCTGCACCTGGCCGTGCACCTGCTCGGCATCGGCCCCGGCGACGAGGTCGTCGTGCCGTCGTTGTCGTTCATCGCCACCGCGAACGCCGTGCGCTACACCGGCGCGACCCCCGTCTTCGCCGACGTCGAGGCCGAGACGGGCAACATCAGCGCGTCCACTGTGGAACCGGTGCTCACCGGGCGCACCCGCGCGGTCATGGTCGTGCACCAGGCCGGCGTGCCCGCCGACGTCGACGCCCTCAAGGCGCTCTGCGAACCGCGTGGCATCGCGGTGATCGAGGACGCGGCGTGTGCCGCGGGCTCCACCTACCAGGGCAAGCCGGTCGGCACGGACGCGCTGCTGGCCGCCTGGTCGTTCCACCCGCGCAAGCTCCTCACCACCGGTGAGGGCGGCATGGTCACCACCGACGACCCCGACTGGGCCGTTCGGCTCAGGCGCCTGCGGGAACACGGCATGAGCGTGTCCGCCGCGGACCGCCACAACGGCGGCTCGGCCGTCATCGAGCAGTACCTGGAGACGGCGTTCAACTACCGGATGACCGACATCCAGGCCGCCGTCGGCCTGGTGCAGCTGTCCAAACTGGACGCGATCATCGCCCGTCGCCGTGAGTTGGCGGCGCGCTACCACGAGTTGCTGGCCGCCACCGGCCTCACCGCCGTGAACGACCCCGGGTACGGGACGACGAACTACCAGTCGTTCTGGGTCTGGCTGCCCGAGGGTGCGGACCGCCAGGAAGTCCTTGCGGGTCTTGCCGAACGCGGCGTGAGTGCACGGCGCGGAATCATGGCGTCACACCTCGAACCCGCCTACGAGGGCCACCCCTGCGCGGAACTGCCGGTCACGGAGGCCTTCACGGCCCGGACGCTGATCCTCCCGCTCTTCCACGACATGACCGAGTCCGAACAGGACACAGTCGTGTCAGCGTTGTCGGAAACTCTCCACACATCCCGGCTGACCGTGCGTGGTTGAAAAGTAGGGATTCAACCCCCACAGGAACATTCTTGTGTTGACACGTAACAGTTTTACCGAGATCGCCGACGTTCGGAGTAGCAGCCCTGTGCTGTCCAGCGTAGTGCGCGGATCACACACGGTAACTCCGTCCGAGAGGTGAAACCCAATGGTGGCTCAGCAGTCGCGTCTCGTGCGGGTGCTTGTGATCACGGCACTAGTCGCGTCGACGATGTTCGTGCTCGGCGTCTTCAACCCTCCGAAGGCCAACGCCGCTCCGTGTGACTTCCCCGTCACCAACAAGGTCGCGTGCGAGAACACGGAGACCGGGGCGGACAACTGGCAGGCCCAGTACCGGGACGACACGATCCTCGGGTACACGACGGACATCAGCTACAACGTCGGCCAGACCGTCAGCTTCAAGATGCTGACGCCGGCTCCGTCGTACAAGCTCGACATCTACCGGATGGGCTGGTACGGCGGCAAGGGCGCCCGGCACATGGGCACGGTCCAGCGCAACACCCCGCAGAACCAGCCACCATGTCTGCGGGACGGACCTACCGCGCTCATCGACTGCGGCAACTGGGCGGTGTCGCTCACCTGGGACATCCCGTCCACCGCGGTCTCCGGCATCTACTACGTCCGCATGACGCGCCTCGACAACGGCCTCGAGAACGAGATGGCGTTCGTCGTCCGCGACGACAGCTCGACCTCGAAGATCTTCTTCCAGACCTCCGACGCCACCTGGGTCGCCTACAACCGCTACGGCGGCAACAGCCTCTACTTCGGCGACGGCCCCGGCCAGGGCGGCAGCTCGTACAAGGTCAGCTACAACCGTCCGTACACCGGCGGCGACGGCGACGAGAACTTCATCTTCAACGCCGAGTACCCGATGCTCAGGTTCCTGGAGCGCAACGGGTACGACATGAGCTACACGACCGACGTCGACTCCGCCCGCCGCGGCAACCTGATCAAGAACCACAAGGTCTTCATGGCGGTCGGCCACGACGAGTACTGGTCGAACGAGCAGTGGAACAACGTGATGGCCGCCCGTGACGCGGGCGTGCACATGGCGTTCCTGACCGGCAACGAGATCTTCTGGAAGACGAAGTGGGAGAAGAGCATCGACTCCTCCCAGACCGACTGGCGCACCATGGTCTGCTTCAAGGAGACGAAGGGCACCCAGAACGACGGCGAGAACACCTGGACCGGCACGTGGCGAGATCCGCGCTACAGCCCGCCGCAGGACGGCGGCAGACCCGAGAACGCGTTGCTCGGCAACATGTTCACGGTCAACGGCCGGCGTGACGACTCGCTGCAGGTCCCGGCCGCGTACGGCAAGATGCGGCTCTGGCGCAACACCGACCTGGTGAACCTCACCGCGGGCAGCACGTACACGTTCCAGCCCGGCACGCTCGGCTACGAGTGGAACACCGTCTACGACAACGGCTTCCAGCCCGCCGGAGTCGCGCAGATGTCGCGCACGACGGTGGACCTCGACGGTTACTACGCGCTGAAGAACTACGGCGACGAGTACGGATCCAGCACCGAGACGCACGCGATCACGTACTACCGCGCGCCGTCCGGCGCCCTGGTGTTCGGTGCCGGCACGGTCCAGTGGGCGTGGGGCGTCGACGACGAACACGCCTTCCCGACCAACACGCCGACGTCGGACCAGCGGATGAAGCAGGCGACGGTCAACTTCCTCGCGGACATGGGCGTGCAGCCCTACCAGCTGTGGGCGGCCGACCAGCTCGTCATCTCCGGCGCCATCAACGACAACACGGCGCCCAGCGTGCTGATCACGACCCAGCCCGCGCAGGCTACGGTCGGCCAGCCCTACACCTTCGGCGGCACGGTAATCGACGCCGCCGGCAAGGTCGCGGGCGTCGAGGTCTCCACCGACGGCGGCACGCGCTGGCACTACGCCGACTGGCAGGCCGGCCAGACGTCGTGGAGCTACACCTACACGCCGAACCAGTCCGGCACGGCACAACTGCGGGTCCGCGCGGTCGACGACTCGCTGAACCTCTCCACACCCGTGTCCGCCACGCCGAACGTCACCGCCAAGACCTGCCCGTGCGGCATGTTCGCCGGCACGGAGGTCCCCAAGGTCGCCTCCGCCAACGACAACTCGCAGCTCGAGCTCGGCGTGAAGTGGCAAGCCGCGAGCAACGGCTACGTCCGCGGCGTGAAGTTCTACAAGGGCACCGGCAACACCGGCACACACACCGGCAGCCTGTGGAGCTCGAACGGTGATCTGCTCGCCACCGGCACGTTCGCCAACGAGAGCCCGACGGGCTGGCAGACGCTGCTCTTCCCGCAGCCTGTCGCGGTGAACGCGAACACGACCTACATCGTGTCCTATTACACGCCGACAGGGCACTTCGCCTACGACACCGGCGGGTTCTACCAGCAACAGGCCTACATGGAACCCATCACCGGGCTCAAGTCCGGTGTGGACGGACCGAACGGCGTCTTCCGCTTCGGCGCCGGCTTCCCGAACCAGACGTTCGACCACACCAACTACTGGGTCGACGTGGTGTGGGCGACGGACCCCGGTCCCGACACGCGCGCGCCGATCCAGAGCGCGATGTCCCCGGTGAGCAACGCCGGTTCCGTCGCACTGAACACCACGGTGTCCGGCACGTTCGACGAGAACGTGACGCTCGCTTCGGCCCAGGTGACGGTGACAGGGCCGTCGGGTGCGATCACGGGCACCACGTCGATCTCCAACGACGCCCGCACGATCACGTTCACGCCGTCCGCGCCGCTGCTGGCGGCCACGGCCTACACCGTCACGATGAGGGCGGCGGACGCGGCCGGAAACCTGTCCTCGCAGGCGAACTGGACGTTCACGACAGGCTCGCCGCGTCCGGCGACCTGCCCGTGCACGGTCTGGGACGACTTCGCGGCACCGGCGGTGATCGACGCCGGTGACACGAACCAGGTCGAGGTCGGCACCAAGGTCCGCTTCGACGGCAAGGGCGAGGTGCTCGGCGTCCGCTTCTACAAGGGCACCGGCAACACCGGCACGCACACCGGCTCGCTGTGGACCTCCACGGGTCTGCTGCTCGCGACCGGCACGTTCACCGGTGAGACCACGTCCGGCTGGCAGAAGCTGATGTTCAACTCGCCGGTCCAGGTGCAGGCGAACACGACCTACGTCGTCTCGTACTACGCCCCGAACGGCCGCTACTCGGTCAGCTCCGGCTACTTCAACGGCCAGGGCGCCGACTACCAGTCGCTGCACGCGCTGCAGAACGGTGTCGACGGCGGCAACGGCGTCTACCGGTACGGAAGTGGCGGCGGGTTCCCGAACTCGTCGTACAACGCCACGAACTACTGGGTCGACGTCATCTACCGCAACGGCCTCAACGGCGACACCACGCCGCCGACGATCACGAACCGCACGCCGGCCGTGGACGCGACGAACGTGGGCCTGCAGAGCGCGCTGACGGCGACGTTCAGCGAGGAGATCGACCCCGCCTCGGCGCAGATCTGGCTGAAGGACCCGAAGGGCGCCAAGCTGTCCGGCTCGGTGTCGCTGTCCGGAGACCAGAAGACGGTCACCTGGACGCCGTCCGGCAAGCTCGTGCCCGGCACGCAATACCAGGCGCACGTGGGCATCGCGGACGTCAACGGCATCGCGATGCCGGACGCCGCGGAGTGGAACTTCACGACCACGACCACCGCGACCTGCCCGTGCTCGCTCTTCAGCACGGCGACGGTGCCGGACCAGACGTCGGCCGACGACTCGGGCGCCTACGAGCTGGGCGTCCGGATCACCCCGACCCAGTCGGGCCAGATCACCGGTGTCCGCTTCTACAAGGGATCCGGCAACACCGGCACGCACACCGGCAGCCTTTGGAACGCCAGCGGTCAGCGCCTCGCGACCGGCACGTTCACCGGTGAGACCGCGACGGGCTGGCAGACGCTCACGTTCTCGCAGCCGGTGATCGTCAGCTCCGGCCAGACCTACACCGCCTCGTACACGACGACCACCGGGCACTACGCGGTGAACGCCGGGTACTTCGGGACGGGTGCGGTCAACTCCGGTCCGCTGACGGCGCCGCAGGAGACGAACGGCGTGTTCGTGCCGGGCACCGGGTTCCCGACCATGACGTACGGCTCCGGCAACTACTGGGTCGACGTGGTCTACCAGCCCAACGCGGACAACGTCGCTCCGGTGGAGCAGTCGCACACGCCGCTGACCGGCGCGTCCGAGGTGGCCCTGAACTCGGTGGTCACGATGTCGTTCGACGAGCCCGTGGACCTCAACTCGGCGCAGTTCGACGTCACCGACCCCGGTGGCGCGAAGATCGCCGGCACGCGGTCGCTCTCGGCGGACAGCAGGATGATCACGTTCACCCCCGCGGCCAGGTTCGCGGCGTCCACTGTGTACTCGGTGAGCGCCAAGGCCGCGGACGCGTTCGGCAACATGATGGCCAACCCGGTCACGTGGTCGTTCACCACGGCGACGACGCAGACCTGCCCGTGTTCGCTGTTCAGCGCGGCGACCGTGCCGACGGTAACTTCGGCTGATGACAACGGCGCGTACGAGCTGGGCGTCAAGTTCACGTCGGGCACGAACGGGCAGGTCACCGGCGTGAAGTTCTACAAGGGCGCGGGCAACACCGGCACCCACACCGGGTCGCTCTGGTCCGCGGACGGCCAGCGCCTGGCCACCGGCACGTTCTCTGGTGAAACAGAGTCCGGCTGGCAGACGCTGACGTTCTCGGAGCCGGTCGCGATCACGGCCAACACCGAGTACACGGCCTCGTACACGACCACCACGGGTCACTACGCGGTGAACGCCGGCTACTTCGGCACGGTGACCTCACCGCCGCTGACCGCCGCGCCGTCCGCCGGTGTGTTCACGGCCGGGTCGGGCTTCCCGACCTCGACCTACAACGGTGGCAACTACTGGGTGGACGTGGTGCTCGGGTGACCGCACGGCCACTGCTGTTCATCGGGGCAGGTGGACTCGCTCGCGAGACTCTCGCGGCGGTCCGCCTCCTCCCGGAGACGTGGAACCCCCTCGGGGCGCTCGACGACTCCACCGCCCTGCACGGCACCCTGATCGACGGGGTGCCCGTGCTGGGCGGGCTCGACCTCCTGGCTGATCATCCGGACGCGGCCGTCGTCATGTGCGTCGCGAGTGCGCGACGGTCGCTGGTCCGGCTGAACGTGGCCAGGAAGCTCGACCTGCCGGACGAGCGATGGGCGACCATCGTGCACCCGGCGGCTGTTATTTCCGGTGCTTCTCTTGGCGCCGGAACGATTCTGCTCGCGGGTGTCGTCATCACGACCCCGCTTTCGGTAGGACGGCACGTGGTGGCCATGCCCCAGGTGCTGATCACCCACGACGACGAGGTGTCGGACGGCGTCACGTTCGCCGGCCGCGCCTCGCTCGCGGGGTCCGTGCACGTCGGGGAGGCCGCGTACCTCGGACAGGGAGCCATGGTGCGCGAGGGTGTGAAGATCGGCGCCGGTGCCGTGATCGGCATGGGAGCCGTTGTCCTGCAGGACGTTCCGGCAGGAGAGACGTGGGCCGGCGTGCCGGCCCGCCCGTTGCGTGGGGAGAGCGCGTGATCGAGATTCCACTGGTGGACCTGCGTGCCCAGCACGAGCAGGTGGCCGACGAGGTGGCCGACGGCTGGGCCGAGGTGCTCAAGACGACAGCCTTCATCAACGGCCCCCAGGTCGCCCGGTTCGAGTCGGAGTTCGCCGCCTACCAAGAAGTTCCGCACGCCATCGGTGTCGGCAACGGCACCGACGCCATCGAACTGGCGTTGCGCGCGCTGGGCGTAGGCCACGGCGACGAGGTCGTGCTGCCCGCCAACACCTTCATCGCCACGGCGGAGGCCGTCGCCCGCTGCGGCGCGACGCCCGTGCTCGTGGACTGCGTCGACGACACGCTGCTGATCGACGTCTCCCAAGTGTCCTCTGTGGTCACTTCGCGCACCAAAGCCGTTGTGCCGGTGCACCTCTACGGCCAGGCCGCCCCGGTCGAACTGCTGCCGCTCGGCCTTCCGGTCGTCGAGGACGCCGCCCAGGCCCAGGGCGCGCGCCGCAACGGCGTCGCGGTCGGTGGCCTCGGTGCCGCCGCCGCGACCTCGTTCTACCCCGGCAAGAACCTCGGCGCGTACGGCGACGGCGGCGCGGTGCTGACGACGTCGGACGCGATCGCCGAGTCGGTCCGGTTGCTGCGCGAGCACGGATCGCCGCGCAAGTACGAACACCCGGTGCTCGGCTTCAACAGCCGCCTCGACACGCTGCAGGCCGTGGTGTTGTCAGCGAAGCTGCGCCGCCTGGAGGGCTGGAACCAGTCCCGCCGCGCCGCCGCCTCCCGCTACACCGAGATGCTCGCCGACGTACCCGGCGTGCGCACCCCGGTAGTGCTGGACGGCAACCTGCCCGTCTGGCACCTCTACGTCGTGCGCGTGGCCGATCGCGACCGCGTTTTGAAGGCGTTGCACGCCTCAGGAATCGGCGCCGGCATCCACTACCCGACGCCGCTGCACAAGACCGGCGCGTTCGCTCACCTGGACGGCTCGTTCCCGATTGCCGAGACCTCGGCCGCGGAGATCCTGTCGCTGCCGCTGTTCCCCGAGATCACCGAGGCGCAGCAGACCCGCGTCGTCGAGGCGCTGAAGGCAGCGCTCTGATGACCGGCGTCCGCGTGCACCCGCACGGCCTGTGCGAGTCGGACGACGTCGGCGACGGCACGCGCGTGTGGGCGTTCGCGCACGTGCTGCCGGGCGCGCGCATCGGCCGTGACTGCAACATCTGCGACGGCGCGTTCGTCGAGTCGCGCGCGGTGCTGGGCAACAACGTGACGGTCAAGAACGGCACGTTGGTGTTTGACGGCGTGACGTGCGAGGACGACGTGTTCCTCGGGCCGAACGTGTTGTTCACCAACGACCTGCGGCCTCGTGCGCACGTCAAGAAGACGGGCGACGCTCTGGAGACCACCCTGGTTCGGCGTGGGGCCACTTTGGGTGCTGGTGCGATCGTGGTGTGTGGCACCGTGATCGGTGAGCACGCGTTTGCGGCGGCTGGTGCGGTCATCACTCGGTCGGTGCCCGCGCATGCGTTCGTCGCCGGCAATCCGGCGGTTGTGAAGGGCTGGGTCTGTGCTTGCGGTGTGCGGCTCTCGGATGATCTCTCCTGCCCGGAGTGCGGGATCCGGCACGAGCAGACGCCGGAGGGCCTGAAAGCCGTCTGAGCCTTTCGCGCAAAACCCGGACGCGCAGCCGCAGGACTTGTAACGTCCCGGCGGTGCATTTGCTCACCACCGCGCAACAGGACCGGTTGCGGCACCTGGCGCGCCGCAGTCCTGCGTTCATCGGCATGCGGATCGTCGTCCACGAAGACCACGTCGAGGTCAGCCATCCGGAGCAGCTCGAGCTCGGGTTCGAGTCGCTGTCGGCGGCACTGGCCGGCGTTCCGGCCGGTGAGTGGCCGGATCTGGTCGACGAGCACTTCCGGCGGGCCATCGCTCTCGGGACGGCGGACGGCTCCGATCTCGAAGGGCCGACCGACGACGTGCTCCAGCACACCTACCTGCGCCTGGCCACCTCGGACAGCGGGGCGTCGGAGGTCGCGTCCTACGCCGACGAGATCACGCCCGGCCTGCTCCGGGTGCTCGCCTTCGACCGGCCCGACTCCATCGTGATCATGAAGGACGAGGACGTGCTCCGGCACGGTATCGACCAGCTCTACGACGCCGGCGCGGAGAACCTGGCGAGGGAGCTGCCGGACGGGTACCTCGAGGGCGACGGCGTCTACTACCTGCAAGGTTCGGACTACGTCGGCTCCCTGGTGCTGATCATCCCGTGGGTCATCGAGATGGTGACCGGGGTGGCCGACGCGCCCCACGGCGCACTGGTCGCGATGCCCGCCCGCGACCAGTTCGTCTTCCACGTCATCCGGGACCGGGGCACCGCGGGCGTGCTGGCGGCACTGGACGAGGTCGGGCGGCTCGCCGCCGAGTGCCACGCGAACAGCGCCTACCAGCTCAGCTCGCGGGTGTACTGGTGGCGTCCGATGCCCGTGGGCGGGCTCGAAACCGTTGGGCACCACAACGGTGCCGGCATGGTCACCTACTACTCCGACGACTTCGAGGACCTGCTCTTCACCGTGGGGCTGGAGTACGGAACTGCCTGAGCCGGTTATTCGGGCTCCCACGCCACGGGCCGGTCGAAGACGCGCAGGTCGCCCTCCACGAACACCGGTACCGTCCCGATTGGTCCGGCACGGGGTCCGGGGAGGTTGCGCGTGGCGACGTTCGGCGAGATTTCCACGCAGCTCGAGCGCGCCTGCGAGCAAGGCTCGCGAGTTTGTGGAAAGCGCTCGCGAGTCGGCCTCGGACGCGATCACGTTGTTCGCAAACGCGATGGACGGGTCCGTTGATCCTGAGGCGGAGACGACTCACGAACAGTGGCAACACGCCAGCAACGAGATGCGGGCTCTTGGTGAACTGCTAGGCGCAGCCATCGCTTCGGTCCGCGGCTACCAAGGTTCGCTGTCGCCACCATCGGCTCGAGCTGTGTTGGCGCCCACCGGCTCACGTGATAGATCCGGGACGTCCTCGATCCCTTCCGAGCTCTCCGCGGAGCGCGCGAACGAGTTGCGCGAGGAACTGCCTCCACCGGTCAATCCGATGACCGATCCCGGACGCAGGACGCACGGCCGTTGGGTCGGGCCTGACGGCCAGGCTCATGCGATCGTCAGCGGGAAGGACGACGATTCCCAAGCCGCCGGCGCGTTGCTTCAACGCCTGGGCATGCCGGTGCGGAGGATCACCAAGTCGTCGGACGTCGAGATGAAACTCGCCGCACGCACAACGTTCCGTGCCGGGGCCAGCTGAGTTGCGACACCCTCGTACCGATCATGCTTTCGGAAGGTGCGACCCTGACGGTGCACGGTGTGAACAGGGACGGCACGCTGTTCAGGAAGCGATACACAGGAGGTGCTCGCCCGTGGTGGCGCTAGAAGCGTGGTTCGACGGCGACGCGGAGGACCCGACGATCGTCCGCACCTCGGATGAGCTGGACGCGGTCCTGGACACCATCGCCGCGTGGCCTTACCCCGGCCAACTCCAGCTCCTCATCGCCGACAACCCCGGCTATGTGGTACTGGACGTCGGCCTGAACGGTGCCAAGCAACGCGGGGTCCTCTTCTACTCGAACCAGGAGCTCCCAGACGCTTACGCGAGTCAGGGAAGTGACACGGTGGATCCCGCTCCCATCTACTACTACATGGGGTCTGACACCGAGTTCCCTGCCACCGCCGAGATCCCCCTCGCTGACGTCCGCCGCGCCGCACACGAGTACATGAGCACGGGTGGCGGTCGCCCTCACGACATCACCTGGCAGGTTTGGGCCGACTAGCGGCCTTTCGTGCGTCAGAAGGCGTCCGCTTCCTGCCACTGGACGCAGTCCGGACGCACGCCGGTCGACTGGAACTCCCGCAGTGCCTTGCCCACCAAGGACAGCGGCAGCGCCGCATCGGCGGGAAACTCCCTGCGGCTGTCGACGTCTCGATACAACGTCGGCACGTCACCAGCAGGCTCGTCGGCGCGCGTCATCCAGATGCCCTCGACACCGTCAGCGGTCGGTCCGAAGTAGAGCATCGCGCCGACCTCACCCCCCTGGGCGACACCGATCTTGAACATGCGGTCGGGGACTTCGGCAAGCCCGCGCGTCGGTAGCTCAGGTGCGGAAACCTGCGTGGGGTGCGGCTGCTCGTGCTCGACGAGCTCACGGAGCACGCGCTCCAGGTCCGACTCCGAACGGACCGACACCGGCTCGTCCGCGTCGTGGGTGTCGGTGTAGTACCAGACATCCAGCGTGTAGCTCACCGCGTGTCCCTTCCGCGAAACTCCCGCGACCTTACTGGATCGTGCACCCGCAGCACCTGACCCGGGCCGAGCACCCACGGCAGCAGCTTGGCGCAGGACAGCACGCCGCTGCAGACCTTGTTGTTGATGACGAGGTCGACGCGGTCAGCTCCGCCCTGTCTCATCCTCCAGGCGACCTTCATCTCAACGTGCTTGGTGGTCTCGATCCGCTTCGGGTCGATGATGCCGTTCTCGATCAGGTAGTCATTGATCCGCTCGTGCTCGCCGTCTGGCTCGCCACCGCTCTGCACGAGGTCGCTGTGCCCGTCGTCATCGAAGTACCGGCCGCTCGTGATGTGGGTGGGAAGAGTCGCGCGCTGCTGCGCGCCCCAGGAAAGCTCGGGTTGAGCTGTGCGGGATGAGGCAGGTGCCCCCGCCTGGGGTTCCTTTGCCGGAGTTGCGGCGCCCATCAGCGCGGAGACGATGCCGGCGATGCCCTTCTGAGCGGCGTCAAGACGCTCCAGGAGTTCGGCGACGACTGGCTTGACCTGGGCGAACTGTCCTGCGGTCCGCTCGATCTCCGCGGTCAGGCCGTAGGAGCCTTCGCCCGCGGTTCTGATCAGGTCGGCGGCGTCGTCGGCGAGTTCTTCCGCCGCCACCAGCGGCGCCGTCGCGGCAGCGGCTTTGTCAGCCGCGTTGCGCAGCGCTTGCGCGATCTCCTCGAGCATCGCCATCGCTGACTGCCCGGCTTCAGGCGGGTTCCCAGCTGACGAGCCGGTCGAAGACGCGCAGATCGCCCTCGACCTTCAGGTCGTCCGCGGTCTTGCGGCCGTAGAAGGCCAGCACCAGCTCGCTCGCCGTGCCGCTGAACGTCGTGTCGGCCGTGCCCGCGACATCACCGACTCGGGCGCCGCCGGCGTCGAGCGTCACGCGCCAGGTGCGGCCCTCGGTGGCGTGGTAGTCGACGATCGCGGGCTCGTGCGGCCAAGCGGACGTCGTTGCGACGCAGGTCGTCTGGAACTCGTCGACGCCGTCGAGCGCCACCTCCGCCGGCAACGGCTGCGGGGCACCGATGGTGAGCTGGGCGTCGTAGGTGTGGACCGCGATCTCCTGCACCTGGTGGCGTGCGGCGGCGCCTGCGGTGGCCGGCGACTGCGAGTCGCTCCACCACGCCCAGCAGCCGCGGTCCGGGCCGGACTCCTTCAAGGCGTCGACCAGCAGTCGTGACGACTCGGCCATCCATGCCACCAGGTCCTCGCGCGGCGCTTCGACCTGCGTGCGGGCCGGGGGAGCGTCGGCCGGGCCCGCCGCGACGATCTCCGCCCACTTGCGGCGGCCGTCGCCCAGGTGCTGGACCAGGTCGTACAGCGTCCAGCCCGGGCAGCTTGGCACCGGTGCGTCCAGGTCGGGGGCTGAGGCGATGGCGGCGCAGAAGGCGGCGGTGCGTTCCTCGATCAGTCGCAGCAGGTCGGGGAACGCCAGAGTGTTGTGCACGCCGCTGTCTATCACCGGGTCGCAGTGGCCGCACAATGATTAAAGCTGGTCCGTTTTCACCCGAACGAGCCGTTCTATGGAGTTACTTCAACGCCTACGGTCCAAGAGCATGACTGCGAGCATTTCCACCGCGTACAGCCGGGATCTGGGCGACGAACTGCGCAGGTTGCGCGAGAACAACACCAGCTTCGGAGGCCGGGCGATGGCTGTCCAGCTCGGGTGGGACCCGAGCAAGGTGTCGAACATCGAGACCGGCAAGGCCCGCCCCACCGAAGTCGACCTCGCCCAGTACTTGGCGACGTGCGGGAAGGGCATCGAGTTCCTGCAGGACCTCGCCGACCGGTACCGCCACGCCTTCGACCTGTACTTCGCCCAGGTGCCGGATAACCTGCGCACGCTCGCCATGGTCGAGGCAATGGCCACCAAGATCTTCAGCTACGAGATCTTGTCGATCCCCGGCCTTCTCCAAACGGAGGCCTATGTGCGCGCACTGTTCAGGCATGCCGGTTGTGAATCGTTGGACGCCATCGAGAAAGGCGTCGAGGTCCGCATGGAGCGGCAGAACATCTGGCGGCGGCCCTACCGCCCGGAGTGCGTGTTCTATGTGCACGAGCTGGCGCTGAGGCTCCGGGTCGGCGATGCGAAGACCATGGAAGACCAGTACCTCCGCCTGCTCTTCAACGCGGACTTCGTACGGATCGTGCCGGCGGACGAAGTCGGCCTCGCGCTCAAGACACCGCTCCAACTGTTCGAGTTCGGCAAGGCGTCGCCACTGGCCTACACGGAGACCGATCTGGCCAAGGTGTTCGCGCAGGAGCCCTCAGCCGTCGCGTCGAGCAGGAAGTTCTTCGAGCGGTTGGATGCGGCAGCCCTGGATGCGGAACAATCTCGGAGCATGCTGGCGGCGTACGTCAGCAGTCTTCGAGAGGATCTTCATGACCAGCGAACGGACCTGGCGTAAGAGCTCCTACAGCGGCAGTTCGACCGACAGCGCCTGTGTCGAAGTCGCACTGTCCGCCGACGCGTTGGTGCGGGACTCGAAGAACGCGAGCGGTGACGTCCTCGCGTTCTCCGCCCCGGCCTGGCAGAGCTTGCTCAGCTGGCTGGACTGACCTCGGCCGCCCTGCGTTCGGCGGCCTCCTGTCTGGCTATTCGTAGCAAAGCGCCGGACACGCCGATCAGCATGAACGTCATGCCGGTCGCGACGCTGAACGCGAGCTCGTCGAACGTGGCGGCGCCCAGCGCGGACGTCAGCATCGCGGCCACCAGGCACATCGCGATGCCGCGCACGCCCTCGTCGCGGGACAGCGCGCGGGCCCGCAGTGCCGCGAAGATGGCGCCGAGGAACAGCAGGGCGAAGGCGATCAGGCCCAGGTAGCCGTTCTCGATCATCGTCAGCAGGTACTGGTTGTCGAGGATCGTGTACTTCGAGGGCAGGAAGGTGCCGAAGCCCCTGCCGAGCCACGGGTGTCTGGCGATCTCCAGCCACGCGCCGTCGTAGTCCTTGGTGCGGCCCTGGAACGACGGGTCGTCCTCGATGTTGGAGAACATCGAGGTGACCGTGCCGAACAGGCCCGGCACGACGATGGAGGCGCCGCCCAGGAACACCGCGCCGACGCCGAGCAGCGGCAGGCCTCGTTCGCGGGGGAGCAGGATCGCCATCACGATGCCCGTCACCACCAGGCCGATGATCGCCGTGCGCGAAAGAGACAGGATCGCCATCAGCGCGAGCAGTGACAGGGCGGTCCACCAGCGGCCGACGGGCTCGCCGCGGTCCTTCGCCTGGAACACGAAGTGCGCGGCGAACGGCACACCCAGCACGCACACCAGACCGAACTCGATCGGGTGGTTCACGGTGCCGGCCGGGCGGAAGAAGATGGAGCGCGACTCCAGCGCAGAGTAGCCGTTGTCCTGCACGCGCAGGCCCGGCAGCGAGATGTACGACGCGAGGTCGAGGCCCAGGCCGAACTGGAACAGGCCGACGAACGCGCTGACCGTCAGGCAGGCCACCATCACCCGCAACGCGCGGCTCAGCCTCTCGCCGCTGCGGACCGCGTCGCACACGAAGACCGCGAGCGCCGCCATCGACACGATCCTGATCAGGGCCGAGTCCGACACCGACAGCTCGTCGATCGGGAGATAGCGCCGCGTCGCGAGCGCGTACGTCATCAGGTGCAGGATCACGTAGATCGCGAGGATCGTGCGGACGGCGTTGCGGCCCTTGGCGAGGCCGAGGTGGTCGACGAGGTGCGCCGCGAACCAGACCACCGCCAGGCACATCGCGACGAACAGCGCCGGGGGCAGCGTGATCGGGACGAACGCGATGGTGAACCGGGCGGGAACGACGAGCAGCGCCACCATGTAGAAGATGAGCAGAGTGGCGCCGTCGGCTCGCTGGGTGGTCAGTCGTCTTTCGTCGGCCATGCCGGGTCAGGTTTGGGTGCGGCGATGATGACGGTCTTCTGGTGCGCGTTCGGCATGCCCTGCGGTATGGGACGGTGGGGTGCGGCTCCGTTGCCGTTGGTCTGCGGGTTCGGCCGGACCGGGGGAACGGGCGCCGGCGTGGTGTCCTTCTCGGACGGTGCCGCGTCCTTGTCCTTGCGGCGCTTGACCTTCAGCAGGATCGAGTCGGCGGCGAACGTCGAGGCCAGCGTCAGCAGCAGCAACACGACCGTGGCCGCGCCGACGTAGCGGACCTTGCCGCCGATCTTGGCCGAGGCCGTCGTCGGCTTCACCAGGACCTGCGCGGTGATGAACGTCTGTTCGGGCGCGCTCAACGCCTTCTGCTGCGCCGCGAGCTCCGCCACGGCCTTCTCGAGCACCTTGCCGACGAGGCCTTCGGCCGACTCGGCCGAGTCGGCCTCGGTCGTGACGAACAGCAGCGGGCCGCCGACGGGACCGGTGTTCGCGGTGTAGACGGCCGTGGAGCCCTCACCCGCCAGTTCCTCCGCCGTCTTGGGGTCGCCGAGCACCTGGGTGAGGATCTGCGCGGTGGTGGTGAGGCTGCCGTCGAACTGCAGCAGCGGGTTGACCCTGACGACGTCCTCGGGCTTGGTCTTCTCCGAGTACCGGCCACCGGCCGCGGGGGAGGTGAGGACCAGCACGCCGCTCGACTCGTACCGCGTGGGCACGGTGATGTAGACGGAGAGTGCGAGGACACCGGTGAGCAGCACTGCGGGAAGGGCGATGTACCACCGCCGCCGCAGCACTCGTACGGTTCCCCAGAAGTCCATCAAAATCCCCGATCCGCGGCTCGGTCTTGCGAACGCACTGTTCGTAGGGTATCGCCTGCTTTGAAAATCGGGGTGAGCTGCCAACTGTTACAGGCCGTAGCTGGCGGACGATGAAGGAAGGGAATCCAGGAGGCAGCATGCGTGCAGGACGACTGACCGTGACCATCGCGGCCATTCTCGTGGTCATCGGTGGGACAACGGCTTACGTCGTCACGGCGGCCACCGACGCGAACCAGCCGGCGGGCGCCGAGAAGGTGTCGCAGGCCAGGACCGGCGATCTTCTCTTCGTCGATCTCGCGGGTGGTCAGCACCGGGTCGAGAAGCTCGCCGACGGAGGCTCCCGCACCCCGACGGAGCTGGTCTGCCAGCGGTTCTACGCCGCCGGTGGCACGAGCGTGTGCCTGAAGCTGTCCGGTCCCGGCCCGACCTACTCGGCCGAGGTGAGCCGCGACGGCAAGGCGGTCAGGACCATTCCGCTGCCGGGCATCCCGAGCCGCGCGAAGGTCTCGCAGTCCGGGAACGTGGTGTCCTGGACCAGTTTCGTCACCGGCGACTCGTACTCCGTGCCCGGTGGTTTCTCCACCCGCACCGGCTTCTACGACCTGCGCACGGGCGAGACGGCCGAGTCGCTCGAACATTTCGCCGCCACTGTGGAGGGTGCTCTGCACACAGCCAGTGACGTCAACTACTGGGGTTTGACCGTGGCTTCCGACGACAAGACGTTCTACGCGACGCTCGCCAGCGGCGGTTTCACCTGGCTGGTGAAGGGCGACCTGGTGGCCAAGTCCGTGACGACATTGCGCCGTGACGCGGAATGCCCGTCGCTCTCGCCGGACGGCACGAAGGTCGCCTACAAGAAGCGCATCGGCCGCCTCGGGCCGTGGGACCTCGCGGTGCTCGACCTCGCGACCAACACGGAGACGCGGCTGCCCGGCACGGCCGGCATCGACGACCAGGCGACGTGGCTCACCGCCGGCGAGCTGGCGTTCGCCGCGGTGCCCAAGGACGCCAAGCTCCCGGCCGTTCACGTGGTTCCGGCCGACGGCTCGCAGCCCGCGAGGGTACTCATCTCGGACGCCACGTCGCCGTCCCCCGTCATGTAGCGAGTTCGCGGCGGAGCACCTTTTCCAGCTCATGTCCTGCCGCATCCCAAGAACGTCCCTCCACACTGGACGCGGCCGCACGGGCGACCGCGCCGAAGTCCGGCGATGTGACCACTTCGGACAGAGCACGCGCCAGTGAGTGCGGGGTGGGTGTCGCGTACCGGACGTGGTCGTTGTCCAGGACTACGCGGTTGAAGTGCGCGTCGTTCACCACGGGGATGCATCCGGCCGCGAGCATCTCGTGCGGCACCAGCGACACGTTGGTCATCGACAGTGACAACCCGGCGAAGCAACTGTTGTAGATGGCGTTCAGGTCGTCCGGCGTGACCAGGCCGTGGTCGAGGAACTGGGGCCCGAGGTCGCCGATCTTCTCGCCATAGACGTGGATCTTGAGGTCGGGGTGCTTCTCGGCGAAGACCTCCAGCGCGAGCACGCCGAGTTCGAACGCCCTGCGCGGTGCCTTGCGCCGCGCGTAGAAGACGATGCCGTCGCGCTTCTCGTCGCCGAGCCGGTACCTGTCGGCGTCGCAGCCGAAGTCGAAGTAGTCGGCCGGCATGCCGTGCTCGTCGCGGACCTTGTCGGCGAGGAACCGGCCGGCGGTGAAGCCGTGCATGCCCATCCGGTACGTGTTCTCCGCCAGCGCGTAGAGGCCACCGGACGGGTAGAACCACGGTTCGTAGTCCTGCACGAGGTAGAACCTCTTGCCCGCGCAAGGGTCGTTGAACGCCGGGTACGCGGTGATCCACGCCGTCGCGAACACCGCGTGGGCGTCCGCCATCCCGTCCGTCACGTCGTGGATCGAGCCCTTGAAGAACGGGAACGCCGCGCGGATGCCGGGTTCGACGTCGGCGACCGTGTTGCCGAACGTGTCGTACAGGTACAGCTTGCACTCGTGCCCGAGCGACTCGAGGTGCCGGATGAGCCGGAACATCGTGGTGTGGCCGCCGGAGCCCTTCGACGGGGGAGTGGTGACCCAGTTGACGACAAGCCTGCCGTCCTGGGGGATCGGCGGGATCACCACGGGCCTGCGCGCCTCGACGTCGGCTTTGCGGACGTCTTCCAGCCGCACGGGCAGTTCCTCGCCCTCGGCGCCGAGCCTGCGGGTCGCGGCGGTCAGCAGCCGGACGCCGAGCTGTTTGGCGCCCTGCTCGCGGACGATCCTCGTGACCTGTCTCAGTCGTCTCACGCGCCGGCTCTCTTCTTCAGCACCGCAAGGATTTCGTGTCGCATCGGGAACACCACGAGCGCGTAGGCGAGGCAGGACAGCGTGCCACCGACGAGGATCTGCAGCACCTGGCTGTCGATCGCGTTCCGGACCGCGAGCACTACGGCGACCATCAGCAGACCGCCGAGGAACGGCCGGAGCAGGCGCGTGCCGAGTGCCCCGGCGCGGATGCCGTAGGGCCTGAAGGTGATCAGGTACGCGGGCGTGATGACCAGCACGGCGACGACCACATGTGCCGCCGCGACGCCCCGGATGCCGTCGAGGTGCGCGCCCAGCGCCAGCAACGGCACCAGCGCGCCCAGCCAGACCAGGTGGATCACGAGGATCGCGCGCGACCGGCCCGCCGAGGCGAGGAAGTCGTAGCCGAGTTCGAGCGCGACCCGGACCGCGCCGAGCAGCACCAGCAACGCCAGCGCGGTCGCCGCGGGAGCCCAGCGCTCGCCGTAGACGACGCGGATGAGCGGTTCGGCCAGGGCGGCCAGGAGCACGCACGCGGGGACCGTCACGAGCGCGAGGAGTCCGAGCGCACGCCCGAACGACCTCTGGAACAGCTCGGGATCCTCGCGCACCTTGGAGAAGGCGGCCAGCGACACGCTCCGCACCGGGGCGCTGAACGCCGCCACCGGCCAGCTCGCGAGGTTGAACGCCAGCAGGTAGAAGCCGAGCGGGATGGTGCCGAGCATCGCGCCGACGACGATGTAGTCGACGTTCATCACGCCGAAGATCAGCAGGCTCGACCCCGCGAGCGGCAGGCCGAACGCGAGCAGTTCCCTGGCCTGGACCGGATTCCAGCCGGGCCGGAACCTGTCCTTGGTGAGCCAGAACATGATGACCGCGGCGGAGAGGTTCTGCGCGATCCGCTGCCACGCGAGGCTCCACGCGCCGAAGCCCATGAACGCCAGCACGACCGCGACGGCCGTGCCGCACACGAACGCGGCGGTGTCGGCGTAGAACTTGTGGTCCTGCCGGAAGTTCCGCTGCATCATCGCGCCGGGCACCGCGGACGCGCCCGCGATGACGAGAGCGATCGACATGAGCTGGATGACGCCGGCCGCCTCGGGGGCGTCCATGGCGTTGGAGAACCACGGCGCGCCGGCCGCGCAGATCAGCGCCAGCAGCGTGCCGGACGCGAGGGACAGCGTCGTGACGGTCGGCGCCATCTCGTCGATCGGGCCGTTGTGGCGGACCAGCGCGGCGCTGACGCCGAGTTCGGAGACGCTCAGCACGATGTTGAGCACGACCAGGGCGACCGCGAACACACCGAACTGCTCGGGTGCGATCAGGCGGGCCAGCAGGATGCTGATGCCGACCGCGGAGAGACGTTGCAGCAGCGAGTTGATCGCGCTCCAGCGGATCGCCGAGGAGACCTTGCCCTCGAGCTGACCCGTGTCCTCTTGCGTCGTCACCACTCGCCCCGCCACTTCCACCGCTGAGTCCCGATGAACAACTTCGCCCTCTTGTAGGCGTGTGGCGCGAGGAAGAGTTGCGTCCGGCTCAGAAAAGAGGGGCTGAACTTCTGGCGTCGCAACAGAGCGCGATGCTCCGGTAGCTCTTCGAGGTCCGGATAGGTCTCTCGGGCGAAGTCGAGGAGTTCCTTCTCGGTACCGTCGAGCTGGTCGCGGTCGTGCAGCCGCACCGCACGCCACAGTGCGTCTGCCGCGATCGCCTTGTGCGCCAGCGTCCTGAGCCGCGCGGGCAGACCGGGGTTCTGCTCCAGCACGAGGTCGAAGACGTCACGGCGCTGTTCCAGGTCGGCGAACACCGACTTGAACGTCGTGCGCATCATCGAGTTCTCGTGCACCCGGTAGTACGCGCCGGGCCTGCCGCTGACGTAGCCGATGTCGGACACGGCCGCGATGCGCAGCCACATCTCCAGGTCGCCGGCGTGCGGCAGGTCGGAGCGGTAGCCGCCGACCTTCTGCTGGATCTTGGTACGCACCACGACCTCCGGCGAGGAGATCACGTTGCGGCTGCTGCGGAAGCGGTTCTCGATCCACTCCTCGCCGCGCCAGACCCTCGAGGTGGCCGGCAGCTGAGTGACCCTCGGCAACGCGTTGTGGTCGCTGTAGTAGACGACGCGGCCGTAGACCATGCCCACGTCGGGGTTCTGCTCGAAGACCCCGGCCGCGCGCTGCAACGCTCCCGGCGCCAGCAGGTCGTCCGCCGACAGCAACACGGTGTAGTCGGCGGTCGCCCAGTCCAGCAGGCCCTCGTTGTAGGTGGCGATGTGCCCTTTGTTCACCTCGTGCCGGTAGCCCTCGACGCGCTTGTCCGCGGCCATCAGTTCGGCCATCACCTCGGGCGTGTTGTCCGACGACGTGTCGTCGATCACAAGCACTCGCACATCCACACCGGGCTGGTCGAGGACACTGCGGACGCAAGCCGGTAGGAAGTGGGCGTAGTTGTAACAGGGGATCACGACGTCCACTGTGGGAAGCGTTGGCACAACCTGAGTATCGGTACCGCCCGGCATTCGTTAGCGCCGCAACGTTTTGGTCTCATCAGGCGATGTAGGCGATGACCGGAGTAAGGGGAGTCATGGCCGACCACGTCATCCTGACGCGCTTCAACCTGCCTTCGAAGGGTGCGGAAAGTTACGTCCGGGCAAAGGAAGGATGGCTGACCGAACGCGTTGCGCTGTTCGAGCGCTACTGCCTGCCATCGGTGCTCGCGCAGACGGACAAACGGACGCGTTGGCTCATCTATTTCGACCCCGAATCACCGCAATGGCTCAAGGACAGAATCGGCTCACACGGTGACGCGTACACGCCCGTTTACCGTGCGGAAGTGTCGCGGGAAGAACTGAGGTCGGACATCCGATCGCTTTTCTCCCAGACCGGCTCCGAGCTGATCACCACGAACCTGGACAACGACGACGGCCTCTCTGCCGACTTCGTGGAACGCCTCTGCGCGGCCCCCCGTCCCACGACCACGGCGGCGTACTACCTGGTCAACGGCCTGATCAAGTCTCCGGGCGGGCTCTACCACCGGGTGGACCGGCACAACGCGTTCGTCTCGGTCCGCGAGTCCTGGGACGCGCCGGTGACGTGCTGGGCGCACTGGCACAACCACATGCACCTGCATTTCCCCGTGGTGGAGCTGGGCGGGGCGCCGGGCTGGCTGCAGGTCGTGCACGGCGGCAACGTGTCGAACCGCACACGCGGCCGGCTCGTCTCCCCTGAGCCCTACAAGGCGTCGTTCGGGGACTCGCTGGACGACGTGTCCGCGCCGGGCGCGATCGCCGTGGCGCAGGACCGTCTGGTGGATCAGCCGGTCCGGTTCCTGCGCGACTCCGGGCGGGTCGCTGCCAAGAACGCGGCCATGAAGGTCCTCGGCAAGGGTGGCTTCGAGAAGATCAAGCAGAAGCTGGCGTCTCGCGGTTAAGACCGTATGCGGCGATGAGTGTCACGGTGAGTGCTGCCAGCGCTACCGTGATGCTCGTCCCAAAACTGGAGAACTGCAGCAGCAGTCCAAAGGCGACGGACGAGACGAGACGGCCCAGCGCCTGCCCGGTCTGCACCACTGAAAGCCCCGACGCCCGCAGCGACTCCGGTGCCGTCTCGCTCACCTTGGCCGACAGCACGCCGTCCGTCGCCGCGTAGAACAGGCCGTGCAGCAGCAGCGCCGCGATCGCGACCCCCATGCCGCCCTCGGGGATGAACAGCAGCGCGTACACGCCGAGCAGCAGCGCGTGGCCGGCGAGGAACATCCGCCAGCGCCCCACCCGGTCCGACAGCTTCCCCAGCGGCGCGGCGGCGGCGAGGAAGACGATCGCGGTGCCGAGCGGCAGCAGCGGCAGCCAGCCGAGCGGGATGTTCGTGGCCTTCTGCACCAGCACGTAGACGAACGCGTCCGACACCGTCGCGAGGCCCAGCATCCCGGCGGAGATGGTCGTGCGGCGGAAGTTCCTGTCGGTCAGCAGGTTCAGCCCGGCCCGGAACGACGGCCGAGGTCCCTTCGGCTTCTTGCCGGTCGGCGTGTCGCGCACGAACGCGATGAGCACGATCAACCCGATGACCGCGAACGCCGCCGACACCGCGAAGATCGGCCCCGGCACTGTCCCGATCTGGAAGAGCAGCAGGAACGTGATCAGCGGGCCCAGCAGCGCGCCGAACGTGTCCATGCTCCGGTGCACGCCGAACGCCGCCCCGAGCCGGTCGGCGGGCGTGGCCAGGGAGATCATCGCGTCCCGTGGCGCGGTCCGGATGCCCTTGCCCGCGCGGTCCGCCGCCATCAGCGCGCCGATGCCGAACGGGGAGGCGCCGACCAGCGGGAAGAAGATCTTCGTGGCGGCGGACAGTCCGTAACCGGCGGCCGCGACGGCCTTGGGCCTGCGGAACCTGTCCGAGACGCTGCCGCCGACCAGGCGCAGCACCGCCGTGGCACCCGTGTAGATGCCGTCCAGCAGGCCGAACTGGGCGTAGCCCACGTTCAGCGTGAACAGCAGGTACACCGGCAGGAACGCCGTGATCATCTCCGCGGAGATGTCGGTCAGCAGGCTGACCGTACCGAGCGCGAACACCGTGCCCGGCAACCGCTTGCGGAAGTCGGTCTTGGACGGGCGGGAGGAGGCCACGTACACGGGTCACCCACCTGCCACGGAAACGAAATCCCTGTTCATGGACCGTCCTACCAGCTGAGCGTTTGGTGCCACACCTCTAGCGACAGCAGCGTCCAGATACGCGGCTGCTCGTTGCGGTCACCGGAATCGTGGTCGTCGAGCAGAGCGCGGACGGCCGCGCGGTCGAAGGTCCTGCCCACGAACGACGTGGGCCCGGTCAGCAGGTCGTAGGCCATGTCGCGCAGGCCGTCGCGGAACCACGCGTCGAGCGGCACCTTGAAGCCGGACTTCGGCCGATCCACGATGTCGTTCGGCAGGTGCTGGCGCGCCACCTCCTTCACGACCCACTTGGTCGTGCCGCCGCGGACCTTCACGTTGCTGGGCAGCGAGAACGCCAGCTCGGCCACGCGGTGGTCGAGGAACGGCGGGCGCAGTTCCAGCGAGGCGGCCATCGACATGCGGTCGCCGCGTTCGAGGAGGTTGTCGGCGAGCCAGGTGTGCGAGTCGGCGTAGAGCATGCGCCGCAACGCGTCCCCGCGCCCGTTCTCGTACGGCGCCAGCACGGACCGGGTGGCGGGACCGCCCAGCAGCGCCGCCCGTTCGGACACCGTGAAGGGCGCGAACCAGCCGCGCATGCGTTCGGCGTAGGACGGTTCGGAGATGGCGCGCAGAGCGACACCCAGCCGCGCCTTGGAGGCGGGCAGGGCCTTTTCCAGGCGCCTCAACGCGAACGACGGCGCGGCACCGGCGAACCGGGTGGCCGCGGCGAAGCGGTACTTCGGGTAGCCGCCGAACAGCTCGTCGCTGCCCTCGCCGGACAGCACGACCTTCACGTCCCGGCGCGCCAGCTCGGCCAGCCGGAACACGGCCACGTCGGCGGGTTCGGACAGCGGCGCGTCGCGGTGCCAGGAGAGCTTGGCCCAGCTGTCGCGGAAGTCGTCGGCCGTGACGATGACGTTGTGGTGCCTGCTGCCGACGAGCGCGGCGACCTTCTCGGCGTGGTGGATCTCGTCCACGCGCGGGTCGCCGAAGCCCGCGGAGAACGTGTGCAGCTCGGCGTCACCGCGTTCCCGCGCCACCAGAGCCGTGATGAGTGACGAGTCGACGCCGCCGGACAGGTAGGCCCCGACCGGCACGTCCGCGACCAGGGCGTCGCGCACGGACGCGGTGAGCGCCTCGTCCACGAGCCGCACGGCCTCCTCGGGCGTGACGGAACGGATCTCCGACTCGCGCGGAAGCTCCCAGTACGGCTCGGTCCGCACCTCGCCCTTCGCGGTGACGACCAGGTGGTGGCCCTGCGGCACCTTCCGGACGCCTCTGACCAGCGTGTGCGGCGCGGGCACCGAACGGTGCGCCAGGTAGTCGTGCAGCGACTCGTGATCCACCTCGGCCGCGCCGATCGCGGGCAGCAGCGCCTTGATCTCGGACGCGAACGCGAACATCTTCGAGTCCGCGTAGTAGTAGAGCGGCAGGATGCCGAGCCGGTCGCGGAACAGGTGCGTTTCGCCGGTGTGAGCGTCGTGGATGGCGTAGGCGAACTGACCGCGCAGCTTGGCGACCGCGGCCGGCCCGTGCTGTTCGTACAGCGCCAGCAGGACCTCGGTGTCGCCGTTCGTGCGGAACGGGTAGGACAGCTCGGTGCGCAGCTGCCGGTAGTTCAGGATCTCGCCGTTGAACGCGATCGTCGTCGTGCCGGACGCGCCCGCCATCGGCTGCGGCGACCCGGCCAGGTCGATGATCGACAGCCGGGTGTGCGCGAAGCCGATCGAGCCGTCCGACCAGAACCCGCTGTCGTCGGGACCACGGTGGTGCAGCCGTTTCGCCATCTCGGCGAGGACCTCGCGCGAGACGGGTGCGCCGTCGAACCGTCTGATGCCTGCGATACCGCACATGTCCTAGCGCTCCCCAGAAGAGGATTTTTCGGCGATCCGCATGAGCTCACGGGCGCGGGAGTCCCACGACGAGGCCAGCACGGCCGCCCGGCGTTCGGCCGGGGTCTTCAGGCCGCCGTCCTTGAGCGTGAGCCGGATCTGGTCGATGAAGTCGGCCTCGCCCTGGGCGATCCGGATGACGTCGCCGTAGCGCTCGACCTCGGGGAAGTCCGTCGACACGACGGCCAGGCCCAGAGCCAGGTACTCCTTCATCTTGATCGGGTTCGCGTGCTTGATCCAGTCGTTGTCCAGCCACGGCATCAGCGCGACGTCGAAACCCGAGCCGTAGCCGGGGATCTGGTCGTAGGACCGGAAGTCCAGCCAGTGCACGTTGGGGTACCTGTCGTAGCGCTCCATGGAGCAGGTCGCGTCACCGATCAGCACGACCGACGCCTCGGGGAACTCCTGCGCGACCTTCTCGATCAGGTCGAAGTCGACCAGGTAGTCGTCGAGGCTGCCGAAGAACCCGATGCGCGGGCCCGGAATGCCCGCGATGTCCGCGGGAAGTTCGGTGCGGCGGGTGAAGTGGCCGACGTCCACACCGTGGTCGAGGAAGTGCGCCCTTTCGCCGGTCAGCGCGGATTCCTCTTCCTGCAACGCGCGCGACACGTAGAGCACCGTGTCCGAATTGGACAGCAGCTGGTTCTCCAGCGCGGCGATCGTGCCCTGGTCGGCCTCGGGGAACGCCGAGTGCCGGTCGGAGCGGTTGAAGATCAGGCCCTTGGTCTTCATGGGCTGCACGACATCCCACGCGGTGGGGATCGTGGCGACGACGACCGGCGTGCCCATCCGCAGGAAGAAGCAGACCGCTTTCACCTGGGTGCGGACCAGGACCGAGTTGAGCTTGCGCAGCCACGGCTTGCCGTAGAACGGCAGGGGAGCGGGCGTCATCACGTAGAAGTTCGGCGTGTCCTCGATGGGTTGCCGCACGAGCTTCGCGACGCTCATGGCCTTGCGGAAGATCCGGCGCAGGAACTGCGTGCTCTTGCCGGGCGAGGGCATCCGCAGGCCGATGCTGTTGACCAGCAACACCTTGCGGTGCTTGGCGACGCGGCGCAGCAGCTGGAAGTCCGAGTGGGCGCGGTTGTGGTACCACCAGTCCTGCGCGGAGAAGCACAGGTAGCTCGGGCCCTCGGAGGCCACTTCCTCCGGCCAGCGGCGCATGCGGAAAAGCCCCTTCAACGCGGTGCGGTGCTTCGGCGAACGCGCGCGAAGCCCTTCGTTCACGACCACGGCGAGCCACATGAAGAAGGCGGCGAAACGCCCGTGCAGTTCGCGGTGCAGGCGGACCTTGTTCGCGGTGAGCATCGACCACAGCCGCGCGTTCGTGGAGACCTCGCCGCCGATGTGCGTGACCACCGCGCGCGGCTCGAACCAGACACCGCCGGCGCGCAACATGTACTCGGTTTCCTCCGAATAGAGGAAGTAGCGTTCGTCCAAAAGGCCGTGCTTCTCGATGACCTCGCGCCTGACCAGCCACGCGCAACCCGTGGCCCAATGGGCGGCGTGCGCGCCCTGGTAGGCCTTCGCGTCGGTCACGGTCTCGCCCAGGCCGATCCGCCCGGCCCTGGTGCCCCCGATGAGGGCTTCCGCGAGGGCGCCGGCGGAGCTGGGCCTGCGGCGCAGCGAGTAGGAGAGCGCGCCACTTTCGTCGACCAGGCGGGGCGCGACGATCGGCTTTCCGGCCGCGTGGAGTGATTCCACGGCTCCGGGGTGCAACCGGATGTCGGCGTTCAGGATGAGAACGTCGTGGCCCTCGGCGGCTTTGATGCCCAAATTCACACCGGCGGCGTATCCGGCGTTGACCGGGCTGCGCAGAATTTCCACGCCGGGTCGAGTGGCGGCCGCCACAGTGCCATCGGTCGAGGCGTTGTCGACGACGATCACCCTCACGTCGTCCGGCAACGAGTCCAGGCATCCCGCGATGACCTGTTCGCTCTGGTAAGTGACGATGACCACCGCGACAGGTGACCGCTCCACAACCGCTCCTCGCATTTGAGTCTCTGCGCGCTACATCGAGTGCCTCGCAACCTCCGTTACGAGATTCGCTGCATGTGTAACCGTTTTGCCCTCCGAAACGAGAACCAGAGCGTGACGTCTTCGCCTCACGTGTTGATCATTGTGCAGAACCTCCCCGTACCGCTGGACCGCCGGGTGTGGCTGGAATGCCGTGCCCTGACCAACGCCGGGTACGAGGTTTCGGTGATCTGCCCCAAGGGTCCGGGTGATCCCGCTTACCAACTTCTCGACGGAGTGCACATCTACAAGTACGCTCCGCCGCCCCAGGCCGAAGGCGCGCTGGGCTATGCGTGGGAGTTCCTGTACTGCTGGGTGCGCACGGCGTTGCTGAGCGTGAAGGTACGTGCCCGCAGGCGGTTCGACGTCATGCAGGCGTGCAACCCGCCGGACACGTACTGGGCCCTGGCTCTGCTGTGGCGGCTCGGTGGCGTGAAGTTCGTCTTCGACCACCACGACCTGAACCCCGAGGTGTTCCTGTCGCGCTTCGGCGAGCCCAAGGGCGTCGCGGGCAAGGTGCAGTACCGGATCCTGAAGTGGCTGGAGCGCCGCACGTTCCGCACGGCCAACCGGGTGACGTCGACCAACACCTCGTACCAGAAGATCGCCTGGACGCGCGGCGGCGTGCCGCCCGAGCACACCACCGTCGTGCGCTCCGGCCCGGACACCACCGTGATGCGGCCTGTCGAGGGCGTGGACGAGCTTCGACGCGGCGGCAAACATCTGGTGGCGTATCTCGGAATCATGGGACCGCAGGACGGCGTCGACGGGGTCCTGGAAGTCGCACGGAGAGTTGTTTTCGACCACGGCCGCACCGATGTCAGGTTCGCGCTGCTGGGCTTCGGCGACTGCCTCGAAGACCTGAAGAAGCAGGCCACGGCCTGGAAGCTCGATCCGTACGTCGAGTTCACGGGACGGGTTGGGCCCGAACAGATCAGCCGCTACCTGTCGACCTCGTCGGCCGGTCTCGGTCCGGATCCGTTGTCGCCTTTGAACGACGTGTCCACTATGAACAAGACCATGGAGTACATGGCCTACGCCCTGCCGGTCGTCACGTACCGGTTGCAGGAGACCGTGGTGTCCGCGGGCGAGTGCGCCGTGTTCGTCGAGCCGGGTGACGTCGAGGCGTTCACCACGTCGCTGCTCGACCTGCTCGACGACGCCGAACGCCGTGCGCGCCTCGGCTTCGAGGGCCGGCGGCGCTGCGAGGCGGAGCTGGACTGGCGCCCGCAGGCCGAGAACTACGTGGCGGTGTTCGACGGGCTCACCGGCTTCGCCTCGCGCGGCCCGTTCCCCGACGGCAGGCCCGAGCTCGGCGCGGGCACCGACCAGTGGGGCAACAAGTTGATCGACGTGAGCGACGACGCCGTGCTCCGCGCGTTCGCCGTGACCCGAACGGGAGAATGATGTTCGTCAGAAGGATCGCTGTCGTCGGCACCGGCTACGTCGGTCTGACCACCGGTGCCTGTCTCGCCTCGCTGGGTCACCGCGTGGTGTGCGCGGACGTCGACGCCGGCAAGGTCGAGCGCCTCTCGCGCGGTGAGGTCGACATCCTCGAACCGCGTCTTGCCGAACTGGTCGCCGAGGGTTTGGCCTCCGGTCGTCTGTCGTTCGTTCTCGGCGCGTCGGCCGCGGTGGCCGACGCCGAGGTCGTGTTCCTGTGCGTGCCCACGCCCATGGGGGTCGGCGGCATCGCGGACCTGGCGGCTGTCGAGTCCGTTGTGGACGAGACGCGGGACCTGCTGCCGTCCGGCACCGTGATCGTCAACAAGTCCACCGTGCCGGTCGGCACGTCGATCCGCACCGCCGAACTGCTGCGCCGGGACGACGTCGCCGTCGTCTCGAACCCCGAGTTCCTGCGCGAGGGCTCGGCCGTGCACGACTTCCTGAACCCGGATCGCATCGTCGTCGGCTGCGACCAGCAGGACGCGGCCGAGCGCGTGGCCGCCCTGTACGCACGCCTTGGCGCGCCTACGGTTCTGACGGACGCGGCCTCCGCCGAGATGGTCAAGTACGCGGCGAACTGCTTCCTCGCGATGAAGCTCTCGTACGTCAACGCGGTCGCGGAACTGTGCGAGCGCCTCGGTGCGAACATCACCGACGTCACCGAGGGCATGGGCTACGACAAGCGCATCGGCCAGGCGTTCCTGAACCCCGGCCCCGGCTGGGGCGGCTCGTGCCTGCCCAAGGACACGCACGCGATGCTCCAGGTCGCGGACGCCGCCGATTTCGAGTTCCGCCTGCTGCGCGCCACGATCGACACCAACGAGCGCCAGCGCCAGCGGATGGTCGAGAAGGTCCGCCTGGCCGTCACCGGCAAGCGTGGCGGCTCGCTGTCCCACGTGCGCCTGGGACTGCTGGGCCTGACGTTCAAGGCCGGCACGGACGACCTGCGCGACTCGCCCGCGTTGGCCGTGGCGGCGTTGCTGAAGCAGGCGGGCGCGGAGCTCGTCGGCTACGACCCGGCACTCGCCGGTGGCACGGACCTCGGCCCGGTGTCCGTTGTGGACGATCCGTACCTGGCGGCCAAGGACGTCGACGCCCTCGTCGTGCTGACCGAGTGGCCGGAGTTCCGCTCGCTCGACTGGGCGCGGCTGGCCGAGACCGTGCGGCAGACCGTGGTCGTCGACACCCGGAACATCCTGGACCCGGACGTCATTCGCCGCGCTGGCCTGACCTGCACGTCGCTGGGCCGCCGTTAGTCCTTTTGAGACTGTCTTCGGGGCGTTCGCCGTTCATGGCGAACGCCCCTTTGCTCACCAGCGCGGCAGATCCGGCCCGTGGTGCGTGATGCCGGCGAAGAGGTCGGTCTCCGGCAACGGCGCGTTCGTCGTGTCGATCGCGCGGATGTAGGACTCCGCCGCGAACCGCTGCTGCGCCGTCAGCTTCCCGATGAGCGACTGGCTTTCGTAGCAGTGCAACGCTTTGCGCTTCACGTCCGCCACGCCTGAGGTGTCGATCGTCGTCGTGGCAAGGCTGTCGTGCGCTTCCAGGTACAGCTTCGCCGGAATGCCGGTCTCCTTGACCGCGTGCTGTGCGACCCGTGCCGCGTGCACGTGATCGCGGTGCTGGTGCGGGTTGTGGTGGTCGTGCGTGACGACGACCTGCGGGCGGAAGTGCTCGATCAGCGCGGCCACCCGCCCCGCCGCCGTCTCGACCGGGATGGAGCAGAACGCACCGGGCGGCACCTCGCCCGTCTCGCCGGAGTCGTGATATCCCAACAGTTCCAGGTCGGTGACGCCGAGCACATCGCACGCCGCGTTGAGCTGTGCCCTCCGCCGCGCCGCCACCGCCTGCGGGTGGTGGTTCAGCTCACCGGGCTTGATGCCACCGGGCATGTCGCCCAACTCGCCGCTCGTACACGTGACGAGGACGATCCGCACGCCCTGGCGGGCGTAGTGGGCCAGGATTCCTCCGGTCGACCGCGACTCGTCGTCGGGGTGAGCGTGAACGGCCAGCAAGGTTCTCGGTCCATCGAACTGCACGCGGGGAAGTTACCTCGAAACTATTGTCTTGCCGGTGACCGACTTGCCGTCTGGCCTGAAGCCGCACGAACTCGCACAACACCTGCGCGGACAGATCGAACGCGGGCACGCCTATGCCCGTGCGCGCAAGCACCGGTTCAGGTGGAAGTCCGTAACTGTCCGACTGACCACTTTGGTGCTTTCGGCGGTGTCGACGATCATCCTCGGCCTGCAGAACCTCGACCCCTGGACGGGGACGGCGTTCTCGCTGGTGGCGGTGGTGACCGTGGTGTCCGCTTTGGAGCCGTTCTTCGCTTGGCGGTCGCTGTGGGTGCTGATGGAGGAGGCCAGCTACAGGTTCCACCGGCTGGAGGACGATCTCTCGTACTACGTCGCGTCCACTCCGGCCGACGAGGTGGATCCGGAGCGGGTGCGGGAGATGTTCGAGCGGTACCAGGAGATCTGGGACTCGCTCAGCGGCCGCTGGCTGAAGTTCCGCGACAACGGCTGAGCGGGTGCCGCGGCCGGTAGGGTCGATCTCCGCTGTCCAAGGATCAGGGGGTTTTCATGTCGGACGCTTGGGCTTTGGTGATACCGGTCACCGTCATCGTGGTGATCGTGCTCGTTGGGATCGTCATGAAGAAGCTGCAGAAGTCCTTGTTCAGCGCGCTGGGCGCTTCCATGCCGGAGACGGCACCCGGTGCCGCGCCTTTTTCCGGGTTCCAGCAGTCGCCGCAGGAGAGCCGGGAGGATTTCGTGCGAAGGCACTGGCAGCGCCCCGGCGTGGTGGCCGACGGCGTGACCCTGGTCGATCTCTACGACCGCATCCGGGCCCTCGAGGAGCGCCTCGCCGAGGCCGAGCGCCGTTCCACCGCACCGCCTGACTGAGCCCACGCACCGCCTGCGCCGCCGGCGAGGGCTCGGCGGCGAAGACGGTGACTACGGAGTGCCCGCGGGCTTGCCCTTGGCGTCCGGCGCGCCGGCGTCGTGCAGGAAGTTGTCCTGCCACACCGCCCACTTGTAGGAGGCGCCCTTCTGGCTCACGTAGGCCGCGCCCCACCCGGTGCCGCTGAAGCGGTTGTTGATGGACTTCATGTTGCGGCCGTAGACGTTGTCGAAGCCCGACTCCAGGCCGAGCTGGTAGCCGCCGCCCTCCAGGAGGTTGCCCTCGACGGTGACGTTGTCGATGTCGCCGCCGTAGGTCTGGATGAACAGGGCGCCGGTGTCGTTGCCGGTGGAGCAGTCGATGCGGTTGTTGCGGAACGTCAGGGTGCGGCCCGCGTTCTTGTCGAGCGGGAAGTCGCGGACGGTGGCGCCGTCGTTGTGCGACTCGCCGTCCGAGCGCAGGCCGCGGACGTAGTTGCCCTCGGCCAGGCCGCTCAGGCTGCTGCCGGTGTTGTAGAAGCAGATGCCGGAGCCCATGCCGCTGATGTAGTTGCGCTGCAGGGTGCCGACGCCGAGGAACGCGCAGGAGCCCGCGATGGTCTTGGCCGGGAGGGCCGAGCCGTCGATGTTCGAGTCGCGGATGGTGACGGGGGCGCCGGTGACCTGGCAGGAGTTGCTGCCGCACGGGCCGTTCGTCGTGATCAGCGGGGCGGTCTCACCGAGCCTGGTGGGGCGGACGCAGGACTTCTCGATGGTGATGTTGCCGGCGAACAGCGTCAAGGCCTGCTCGACGCGCTTGCCGGAGATCACGGTGCCGGCGGCGGGGGCGCCGGGGCCGGTGTAGAGCGGCAGGGAGTCGCAGTTCAGGCCGTGCGCGGCGAGGCCGGTGTTGCCCTGGGTGAGCTTCCAGCCGGGGGAGCCGGACGGGGCGGGGCTGTTCGCCGGGGGCTTCACGGGGCCGTTGGTGGCGGGCTTCGTGGCCGAGCTGGGTGCCGCCGAGCTGCTCGGGGCGGCGGAGGAACTGCTGGGGGTGCTGGTCGAGGTGGCGCTGCTGCTGTCCGCCACCGGTGTCGGTTGGGCCGCCTCGGTCGGGGAGCAGGCGGCCAGCACGATGACACCACCGGTCAGCAGTACGGCCAATCTCAGTCTCACGGCTGGTTCTACCTCCACGCGCGTTCACGACGGGGGACCGTGAACTCGCTAATTGTGTCGTCGGCCGTTGCGGAATGTGTACAGAACTCGTGCGTCGGAGTTCGTACGGGGCCGTTGAACGGTCAGCACACTGCCCGGCACGACGGGTGGAGTCAAGCGGATCTCCTTGTGCCGCAACATCATCTTCCGCCCGGAAGGGAATGTTCCGTCCGCGTGAGCAGGTAGATCACGGTTTTATCACCGAGCCATCTGAATTTTTGATGTGTGAGATCAGCGACCGATGAAAGACGCGCGGCCGGGACCGTCCGTGAGGAAGCTGTGCACAGCGCGTGGCAGGTCCTCGGTCTCGAACAACGCCGACGCGATCGTCGTGACGTGAGCGTCGGCCTCCGGGACGCCACCGTTCTCGAAATGCGCGAGCACCTGTTTGGTCGCGAAGTGTGCCTGCGTCGGACCGGCCGCGAGCGACAAAGCGAACTGTTCGGCCGCGAGCGCGAAACCCTCGTCCGGAAACACCCGGTTGACGACATTCCACCGTTCGAGCGTCGCCGCGTCGTAAAGATCGCCGGTCATCACGAACTCCTTCGCGCGACCCACGCCCGCCCGTGCCGCCAGCCGCTGCGTGCCGCCCATCGTCGGCGTCAGGCCCACCACCTTCTCGACCAGCCCGAAGCGCGCCGACGACGAGGCCAGGATCAGGTCGCACGCCACCGCCAGCTCGAAAGCCCAGGTCAGGCACAGTGCGTGCGCGGCGAAGACGGTCGGGATCGGCAGCGCGGCGAGGCGTTGCGGCAGCACGAGCATGCGGTCGAACAGCTGCTGCGCCTCCTCGCGGTACTCCTGCGCGGCGAACAGCGACACGTCCACGCCGCCCGACACGACCCGGCCAGAGGCGTTGACCAGCAACGCGCGCGCGTCCCCCAGTTCGTCCAGGGCCTCGTGGAACTCGGCGTCGAGGTCGAGGGAGTACAGGTTGAGCGGTGGCGCGTCGATCGTGATGATCGCGAGCTCGTCGCGGCGGGTCAGGTGGATCTTCACAGCTGGCTCACAACCAATCGCGGCGCTTGAACATCAGGTACAGGATGTAGGAGAGGCCGAAGATACCCAGCGTGGCGGTCCAGAAGCCCCATCTCTGCTCGAAGCCGGGGTACGGGACGTTCATGCCGTAGTAGCCCGAGATCGCCGTCGGCACCGCGATGATCGCGGCCCAGCCGGTGACCTTCTTCATGATCGAGTTCAGCCGGTTGCCCTGCACGGCGACCTCGGCCTCGCGCAGGTTCGTGATCAGCTCCCGCATCGACTCGGTCAGTTCGACCGTGAACAGCGTGTGGTCCTTCACGTCCAGGTAGTACGGCATCATCACGTCGTCCACGAGGTCGTGCTCACGGTGCAACAGCGACCCCAGCACCTCACGCATCGGCAGCGCGACACGCCTGAGCTGCACCAGGGCGCGCCTGAGCTGCAACGCCCTGCGGCCGACGTGCGGCTTCTCCTCGTAGATGCGGTCTTCCAGGGCCTCGATGTCGTCGTCGAGGGCCTGCGCGGCGGCATAGTGACCGTCCACGATGTCGTCGAGCAGCCCGTGCAGCAGGAACCCGATGCCCGACGAGGCCAGCTGGGGCGCGCTGTCCCACCGCCGCTCAACGCCGCCCAGGTCGTAATCCTCACTCTCGCGCACCGTCACGAGCGCATTCCGCGTCACGAACACGTCGACCTCGCACGTCTTGATCTCGTGCTTGTCGTACCGGACCGCGTACACGGAAAGGAACAGATGAGTGGGATAGCGGTCGACCTTCGGGCGTTGCCGCTCGGAGAACGCGTCCTCGATGGCGAGCGCGTGCAACCCCAGTTCGTCGCGCAGCAGACCTATCTCGTCTTCGGACGGCGCGCAGAGGTCGAACCACACGACGGCGGAGTGATCTTCGAGACGCCCGGCCACCTCCGCGACCGGGAAGTCCCTGTCCACGAGTTCGCCGTTGCGGTACAAGCGGGTCCGGCCCATGGGCGACAACGATACGTAGATCTACTCAGATGTGAGGTTTCGGCCCGAGTTCCCGCTACCCTCGATCCGGTGAAGGTGGACCAACCACAGCGCATTGGGGACTACCTGCTCTTGGGCAGGCTTGGCCGTGGTGCCATGGGAACGGTCTACCTGGGGCAAGGCAGCGACGGACGCCAGGTGGCGGTCAAGGTCGCGCGGGCCGAGCTCGCCGACGACCCGCGTTTCCGCGAGCGGTTCCGCCGCGAGGTGCAGATGGCCCGTGCGGTCGGCAGCGCCGGCACGGCGGCGGTCGTGGACGCCGACACGCGCGCGCCCCGCCCGTGGATGGCCACGGAGTACGTGCCAGGGCCGACGCTCCAGGAGGCCATCGAACGGCACGGTCCCTTGCCGGAGCACCATTTGAGACGCCTCGCCGAAGGTCTGGCCGAGGCGCTCACCGCCATTCACCGGGCTGGTCTGGTCCACCGTGACCTCAAGCCGTCCAACGTGCTCCTCGGGGCCGACGGACCCCGCGTCATCGACTTCGGCATCTCCCGCGCGATGGAGCACACCGCGCTGACGGAGACCGGCATGGTCTTCGGCACGCCCGGTTTCCTCTCGCCCGAGCAGATCACCGGCCAGGAGGTCGCGTCCCCGAGCGACGTCTTCGCCCTCGGCGCCGTGCTGGTCTACGCGGCGACGGGCAAGGGCCCGTTCGGCGAGGGCCCGACGGCGACGTTGCTCTACAAGGCCGCCCACGGCGAACCGGACATCGACGGCGTGCCCAAACCGCTGCGGCCGCTGGTGCAGAAGTGCATGCACCGCGACCCGGCCAAGCGTCCCGAACCAGCCGAGGTGACACGCCTGCTGTCCCAGGTCGTCACGCCGAAGCCGCCCACCAGCAAGATGCCCGCCCCGATGACGCCGGCCGCCGCGACGTTCTCGACGTCACGGTTCGTGCCGATGGCGTGGGGCGGCCTGAACCTCGCCGTGGCCCTGCTCGCCGCCGCGATCGCCGACCCGGCCGCGCAGGCGAACGGCGCCACGCAACTGCTGGCACTGGCCGCGTTCTGCGTACTCGTCGTGCGCGCGGTGCGGTACTTCAGCGCCGCCGCACGCCGCAAGGTCGTGATCGAGATCAGTCGCGAAGGCATCGCCACGACGCGTAACGGCAAGTTCCACCAGTACTGGTGGTACGAGCTCGCACGGGTGCGCGTCGTGCCGCACAAGAAACGGCCGTGGGTCGTCGTCTGGCTCAAGGACCCGGCGCCGCGCCGCTTCTTCGGCGCGCACCACGGCGGTGTGCGGGTGTTCCCGATCGCCCACGAGCGCACCAGGAGGCGGCGCGAGCGCGAAGTCGCCGAACTGCGCGCCGCCCTGGCCTGGTACCTGCCGCGGTCCTACGACGGCCGCTGATCGGTCCACTCGTAGGTGATGGCGACCGAGGTCGTCACCGTGTGCGCCGGGATCCGCGGGTCGTTCGACCTACGCTCCTCCATGCCGGTGACCTGGCCGGTCGCCGGGTCGACGAGGAACAGCCTCGCGCCGCCGTCGGCCGACACCTTCCCGTTGTCCCAGCGGACCTGGGGGGACTCGGCGATCCTGCGGTACAGCGCGGCTTTCTCCTCGTTCGTGGTGAACGGCGAGAGCATCGCGGCCGCGGCGTCGTCCAGCCTTCGCCCGGGTTCGGCGCTCAGCGGCTGTCCGACGGTCTCCTCCTTGCACGGGGTGCTCGCGCAGAACGACTTCCACAGCACGGGGTTGCGGGAGGAGTCCATGAGGAAGTCCGAGGTGGGGCGCTGTGCACCCGCGACCGGCCGCTGGGCGCCGGTCGGCCTGCGGTAGATCACGACCATCTCGTCAGCGGCGGTGGGCAGCCACACGTCGAACTCGAACTCGATCGCCGACGACGCGTACGGCTCTCCCACTCCCATCACCTGCCAGATGCGGTAGGTGATGCGGCGGTACTTCGCCGTCGGCTGCTCCGCCACCTCCAGCAGCGTGGCGGCCTCCGGCAACGAGGCCGCAGGCTTCACCGGCAGCGTCGCGGGCGCGTCCCGCGAGGCAGGCCGCAGTGTCACCACGAGTCCGGTGATCATCACCACCGCGACGGCCGCCGCGGCGATGCCGGCCCAGCGGCGTGAGCGGGACCGCGGCTTCTCGGCGAACAACTGCTCGCGCAACCGGGCCAGCCGCACGTCGTCGCTCGCCCGGACCGGGTACAGCTCGGCGAGGTCGTCGTCCAGCACGTCACGCATGTTCCACTTCCTTCAGCTTCGCGCGCAGGCGGTGCAGACGGGACCGGGCGGTGCCGGGGTTGAGGCCGAGGGCTTCCGCGCTCTCCTGCACGGACAGCCCGGCCAGCGACACCAGCAGCACCAGGTCACGGTCGGTCTCGGACATCCGGGCCAGCTCGCGGGCGATCCGGCGCAGGTGCGCCCGCGAGTCGACGCGGGTGACCACCGTGTGCTCCAGCGACTCGGCGACACCGAGGTCGACGCCGTACCGTTCGGCGGTGCGCAACAGGCGGGTCTCGCGCTTGGCGTGCCCGCGCAACAGGTTCGTGGCGATGCCGTAGAGCCAGCCGACCACACTGCCCTTCTCGGGGTCGTAGCCGTCCTCGCCGCGCATGGCGGCCAGGAAGGTCTCGCTGACGAGGTCGTCGGCCACGTCGGCGCCCACCCGCCGCGCCAGATATCGGTGCAACGGATGGGCGTGCTCGTCGAACAGCTCCGCGAACATCACGCCCCCAGTTGGCTTCTCGCGGCGCCGGTGTTGCAGTGACCTGAATCACAGTGGACGGCCTTCCGATGATGGTCCCATGACCAACTGGACCGTGACGGCCACCGATGCCGCGCGTTCGCCGCTCAACCGCGAGTACAACGCGGAGATGATCAGCCGCTACTGGGGCCGGCCGACGCACGACGCCGAGATCGACGCCTACGAACGTGACGAGCAGGACCACGACGTGCCGGTGTTCCTCGTCGTGTCGCGCGATGGCGAGGAGGCCGGCTGCCTGGGCATGCGCTTCCTCGGCGACGGTGCCGGCGAGCTGACGCGGATGTTCGTGCGCTCGGCGTTCCGGGGACAGGGTGCCGCGTCGGCGTTGCTCACCGCGATGGAGACCGAGGCAGCGGAGCGCGGCATCACGACGTTGCGGCTCGACACGCGCGGAGACCTCGTGGAGGCGAGGAGTCTGTACGCCAAGCACGGGTTCGTGGAGATCGGCCGTTACAACGACGCCGAGTACGCCGATCACTGGTTCGAGAAACGGCTAACGTCCGCTCATCCGGTCGCGATGTCCTAAAGGGTCGGGATGACTCGCGCCAGGAGGCATTGAACATGCGGTTGCGTCCACTGGTGATGGCTGTCGCCGTCACCTCGGCACTGGTGGTGACCCCGGCCCACGCGGCACCCGCCGGCCGGGTTCTGGGTTACGTCGCCAACAACGGCGGCGGGGTGTCGGTGATCGACACGGCCACGAACGCGGTGTCCACGACGATCACCGACGGCGGTGGCAGTTCGCCGTACATGGCGGCGGTCGCGTTCGACGGGACCCGTGGCTACGTGACGAACTCCGTGCAGAACACACTGACCGTCATCGACACGCCGACCAACACGGTCGACAGGTCCGTTCCCGTCGGGACCCACCCGGCGGGCGTCGCGGTCGCCCCCGGCGGCGGCTTCGTCTACGTCACCAACTATCTGGACGGCACGGTGTCCGTGGTCGACACGGCCACGCTGACGGTCACCGCGACCGTCACGGTCGGCTCGAACGCCGACGGCGTCGTCGTCACCAAGGACGGTTCGGCCGTCTACGTCACGCACGACGTCCCAGGGCCGGGCAAGGTCTCGGTCATCGACACGACGTCCAACACCGTCGTCGCCACGATCGGCGTCGGCAACGCGGCGACCGCCATCGCGGCCTCCGCGGACGGCAAGCGGATGTACGTGGTCAACAAGGGTTCGGACAGCGTCTCCGCCATCGACGTCGCCTCGCGCACCGTCGTCGGCACCGCCTCCGTCGGCTTCACGCCGCACGGCATCGCGTTGACGCCCAACGGAACCCGCGCGTACGTGACGAACAGCGAGTTCGACTCGGTGTCCGTCGTGGACCTCACGACGATGACCGAACTGCAGAAGATCTTCGTCGGCGACCGCCCGATCAGCGTGGCTCTCACGCCGGACGGCGCCAGCGCCTACGTCACGAACTTCAACAGCAACACGGTGTCGATCATCGACACGGCGTCGAACACGGTCACCGGCACCATCGCCGTGGGCCAGCGCCCGGTGGGCATCGCGATCAGCTTCGTGCCGCCCGCCACGTCGAAGCTCGTAGCAGGGTCCGCCCAGCTGCAGTTGCGGCTCCTCGGTTTCACGGTCCGCTCGCTCGACGCGACGCTGACCGACAAGCACACCGGGGTGCCGATCGCCGGCCAGCAGGTCGTCTTCCGCACGGTGAAGGGCAACCCGCTCTGCACCGCGACGACCAACTCGTCCGGCAAGGCCACCTGTGACGCGCACGTGTCACTGCTGGTCGGTCTCTCCACGCTGCTGCAAGGCTTCACGGCCTCGTACGCGGGGAACAACGAGCACGGCGGTGCCTCTTCGCACGGGCACATCGCATTGCTCTAGTGGTGGAACTTCGTTAGGCCGCCATCGGCACGTCGAACCGGAGCGCGTCCACGTAGTCCGCACAGGACTGCCTGGACGCGACTCCGTGGACGACCTGCCAGCCGGCGGGCACCTGCAGCACCGCGGGCCAGATCGAGTACTGGCCCGTCGGGCTGACCAGCACCAGGAACATGGTGTGAGCCTGTGCGAACGGGGAAGTCATGCCCCCAGAGTGACCTGCGACACCTATGGTCCGGCTATCTCCCCGCTCAAGCTCACCCGACCGCGCGGTTCCCGATCTTGGCCCGCGTGTGATTACGTGGTGCCCGTGACTGTGGAACAGGTGGTCCTCCTGGCCGAGGACGGTTCGGCCATCGGCGTCGAGGACAAGGCAGTGGTGCACCACGCGGATACCCCGCTGCACCTCGCGTTCTCCAGCTACGTCTTCGACTCGGCGGGCAACACCGTGCTCACCCGCCGGGCACTGCACAAGAAGACGTTCCCCGGCCTGTGGACGAACACCTGCTGCGGCCACCCCCTCCCGGAGGAGGACATGGCCCAGGCCGTCCTCCGGCGCCTGCGCGACGAGCTCGGCATGAAGGTCTCCGAACCCGAACTGCTGCTGCCGGCCTTCCGCTACCGCGCCGAGATGGACGGCGTCGTCGAGAACGAGATGTGCCCGGTGTTCCGCGTGCTCTCCGACGACGAGCCGGTCCCCAACCCGGACGAGGTCGACTCGACCGAGCGGGTTCCGTGGAGCGAGTTCGCTTCGAGCGTGCTCGACGGCACGCGCGCGATCTCGCCGTGGTCGCGGCTGCAGGTCGCCGCGCTGGTGGAGCTGGGGCCCGATCCGCTGGCGTGGCCGGTCGCGGACCGGGCCGGGCTTCCTAAAGCGGTGCGGCTCGGCTCACCACTCCAGTGATCCACCGTTCTGGTACTCGATGACCCGGGTCTCGAAGAAGTTCTTCTCCTTCTTCAGATCCATCATCTCCGACATCCACGGGAACGGGTTCTCGGCCGGCTCCCACACCGGCTCCAGGCCGAGCTGTGCGCACCGGCGGTTCGTGATGAACTGCATGTACTGCTCGCACAGCTCGGCGTTGAGGCCGAGGATGCCGTTCGGCATGGTGTCGCGGCCGTAGGCGATCTCCAGCTCGCAGCCCTCCGCGAGCATGGTCCGCACCTCCTTCTGGAACACGTCGTTCCACAGGTGCGGGTTCTCGATCTTGATCTGGTTGATCGCGTCGATGCCGAAGTTCAGGTGGATCGACTCGTCGCGCAGGATGTACTGGTACTGCTCGGCGATGCCGACCATCTTGTTGCGGCGGCCGAGCGACAGGATCTGCGCGAAGCCGGTGTAGAACCACATGCCCTCGAAGACCACGTAGAACGCCACGAGGTCCTTGAGGAACGCCTGGTCCGTCTCGGGTGTGCCGGTCCTGAACTCCGGGTCCTCCAGGTGCTGCGTGAACTGCAGTGCCCACGCGGCCTTGTCCGTGATGGACGGGATCTCGCGGTACATGTTGAACAGCTCGCCGTCGTCGAGGCCGAGCGACTCGCAGATGTACTGGAACGTGTGGGTGTGCACGGCCTCCTCGAAAGCCTGGCGCAGCAGGTACTGGCGGCACTCCGGGTTCGTGAGGTGGCGGTACACCGCGAGCACGATGTTGTTGGCCACCAACGACTCGCTGGTCGCGAAGAAGCCCAGGTTGCGCTTGATCATCAGGCGTTCGTCGTCGGTCAGGCCGTTTTTAGACTTCCACAGGCCGATGTCGGCCTGCATGGAGACCTCGGTCGGCATCCACGCGTTGTTGCAGCCGGCCAGGTACTTCTCCCACGCCCAGTGGTACTTCAGCGGCAGCAGCTGGTTGACGTCGGCGCGGCAGTTGATCATCGCCTTGTCGTCGACGCTCACGCGTGCCGCACCGGCTTCGATGTCGCTCATTACTGGCAGGCCTCGCAGTCGGGGTCGGTGATGGAGCAGTTCGGGTCCACGGCGACGGGGGAGACGGCGTTGAGCTTGCCGTCGGTGCCCTGCAACGTGGACTTCTCCACGTGCGTCGCGCTCTGGGTGCGCAGGTAGTACGTCGTCTTGAGGCCGCGCAGCCACGCCAGCTGGTAGAGCTCGTCGAGCTTGCGGCCGCTCGGCTGGGAGAGGTACAGGTTCAGCGACTGCGCCTGGTCGATCCACTTCTGCCTGCGTGCACCGGCCTCGATCAGCCACGAGCTGCCGACCTCGAACGCCGTGGCGTACAGGGCCTTCAGGTACGGCGGCACCCGGTCGATCGCGCCGAGGCTGCCGTCGTGCAGCTTGAGGTCCGAGACCATCCGCTCGTCCCACAGCCTGCGCTGCTTGAGCGCCCGCACCAGGTCGGGGTTGATCACGGTGAAGTCGCCGGACATGTTCGACTTCACGTACAGGTTGCGGTACAACGGTTCGATCGACTGGTTCACACCGGCGATGTTCGCGATGGTCGCGGTCGGCGCGATCGCCATGACGTTCGAGTTGCGCATGCCCTTGCGGGCCATCTCCCTGACCGGCTCCCAGTCCAATGTGGACGAGCGGTCGACCTCCAGCTCACCCTCGGCGCGGGTCGCGGCCAGGATCTCCAGCGAGTCGACCGGCAGGACGCCCTGCGACCACAGCGACCCCTCGAACGACCCGTAGGCGCCGCGTTCCCGTGCCAGCTCAGCACTCGCGGAGATCGCGTAGTAGCTGATCTCCTCCATGGAACGGTCGGCGAACTCGACGGCCTCCTTCGACGCCATCGGCGTGCCGAGCGTGAACAGCGCGTCCTGGAAACCCATCAGGCCCAGGCCGACCGGCCGGTGCCTCAGGTTGGAGTTCCTGGCTTCCGGGATCGTGTAGTAGTTCACGTCGATCACGTTGTCGAGCATGCGCACCGCGGTACGCACGGTCTTCTCGAGCCGCGCGTGGTCGATGCCCGCGGCCGTGACGTGCCGCGCGAGGTTGACCGACCCCAGGTTGCAGACCGCGACCTCGTCGATCGTGGTGTTCAGGGTGATCTCGGTGCACAGGTTGGACGAGTGCACGACACCGCTGTGCTGCTGCGGCGAACGCAGGTTGCACGGGTCCTTGAACGTGACCCACGGGTGACCGGTCTCGAACAGCATGGTCAGCATGCGCCGCCACAGGTCGACGGCCTGCACGCGGCGGAAGACCTTGATCTCGCCGCTGTCGGCCATCTCCTCGTACGTGCGGTACTTCTCCGCGAACTCGCTGCCGAACGCGTCGTGCAGGTCCGGCACCTCGTCGGGGGAGAACAGCGTCCACTGGCCGTTCGCGCGCACACGGCGGAGGAACTCGTCCGGCACCCAGTTCGCGGTGTTCATGTCGTGCGTGCGGCGGCGTTCGTCGCCGGTGTTCTTGCGCAGGTCGAGGAACTCCTCGACGTCGATGTGCCAGGTCTCCAGGTAGGCGCAGACAGCGCCCTTCCGCTTTCCTCCCTGATTCACGGCTACCGCGGTGTCGTTCGCGATCTTGAGGAACGGCACAACACCCTGAGACTTGCCGTTGGTCCCCTTGATGTGCGCCCCGATGCCACGCACCGGGGTCCAGTCGTTGCCCAGACCGCCGGCGAACTTGGAGAGCAGCGCGTTGTTGCTGATGCCGTGGAAGATGGCGGCGAGGTCGTCGTCCACGGTGGTGAGGAAGCACGACGAGAGCTGCGGGCGCGTGGTGCCCGAGTTGAACAGGGTCGGCGTCGAGCACAGGAAGTCGAAGCTCGACAGGAGCTCGTAGAACTCGATCGCGCGGGCGTTCCTGTCGTCCTCTTCGAGGGCGAGGCCCATCGAGACGCGCATGAAGAACGCCTGCGGCAGCTCGTAGCGGCGGTCGTCGTGGTGCAGGAAGTAGCGGTCGTAGAGCGTCTGCATGCCCAGGAACTGGAAGTTCAGGTCGCGGGAGGCGTCGAGCGCGGCGCCGAGGCGGGCCAGGTCGAAGTCGGCGAGGCGCGGGTCGAGCTGGCCGAACTCGATGCCGGAACGGACGAACTGAGCGAAGTACTCCGGGTAGCGCTCGGTCATCTCGGCGTGTGACAGGGGGACTCCGCAGGCCTCGGTGCGGAGCTTGTCCAGCAGCAGCCGGGCGCTGACGTAGGAGTAGTCCGGGTCGTGCTCGACCATCGTGCGGGCGGCCATGATCGGCGCTAGCGCGAGTTCCGCGTCGGTGATGCCGTCGTAGAGGTTGCGTTTGGTCTCGGCCAGAACCGCCTCGGCCGACGCGTTGGGCAGGTCGGCGCAGGCTTCGTTGACGACCCCGGACAGGCGATCCAATGGGGTTGGGCGGTCGGGCACGCTCTCTCCTCCGAGATCTGCCCGAGGAAATGCGTGCGCGCGCCAGCAGACACACCACTGGTGCACACAGCCGCCCTCCCTCGGGGCACCGTGTCGTGCGCGCAGGCTTGCGCGCACACCAATGGCAGGTTTTCGGACTCGTGGGCGTCCCTCTCGCGCCTACCGGCCGTCGCTTCCCAGGTCTCGCGACCCAGTGCTTCGTTGACGGCTTTCGTTCCCACTCACCGCTGCGGGGCAGTCCCGGATTCCCACCGGGTTCCCTCTTGCCTCACCGGCCCGGTTGAGCCGAGCCGGTGAACCACTAGCGCGGCAGATACTACATGTGGTGGTGGGGCCTGGATCACCACCCAACATGCGCGTGTCGTGGGTTAGGGTCGAGAACGTGGGTGATCTTCGGCCTCGGGTCGTCATCGGTGCTCTGGTCAGTGCGGGCCTCGCTTCGGCGTCCCTTTTCGCCGGGACGGCGGCGCCCGTGACGAGCGGTGTCCTGGCGGTCGCGGCGGTGCTGGTGATGATCATGACCCGGCGATCAGGGTCGCCCCGAGAGTGATCATCACGGCGGCGATCAGGCCGTCCAGCACCCGCCACGCGCGGGGCTTCGCGAACAGTGGGCTGAGCAGCCGCGCGCCGAACCCGAGCGCGACGAACCAGGTGATGCTCGCCGTCACCGCGCCGATCCCGAACAGCCACCGGCCGGCCGCGATCGAGCCGAGCAGCAGCAGCGTGTCGAGGTAGACGTGCGGGTTGAGCCACGTCAGCGCGAGCGCCGTCAGCACGGGCCGGCTGTTCGTCTCCGTTCCGGCGTTCAGCGCCGACGGCCTGAACGCCCTGCGCGCCGCCAGAAACCCATATCCCAGCAGGAAAATGCCGCCCACAACTGCCGCGACCGTGATCGCCTGCGGAAACTTCTTCACGATCACGCCGAACCCGGCGACGCCCACCGCGACCAGGATCGCGTCCGATAGTGCGCACACGGCGACGACCTTCGCGACCGCGTGCCGGCGAAGTCCTTGGCGGAGCACGAAAGCGTTCTGCGCGCCGATCGCGACGATCAGGGTCATCATGGTGCCGAAGCCGAGCAGCAGGTCTGTCACGCGTTCCACGGTATTTACGCGGTCTTGATGAGACCAGCTAAAGATTCTTACGTACCATTAGCGGCTGTGATGGATCTGGACCTGGTGCGGACGCTGCTCGCGGTCGTCGACGCGGGCACGTTCGACGCGGCCGCCGCCGCGCTGCACGTCACGCCTTCCGCTGTCTCGCAACGCGTCAAAGCGCTGGAACAACGAACGGGCCGCGTGCTGCTGGTGCGGGCGCGCCCGGTCCGGCTGACGCCGTCGGGTGAGGTGATCGTCCGCTACGGTCGGCAACTGCTCGCCCTGGACCAGGACCTCGACGCGGCGCTCGGCGAGGACGCGGTCGTGCGGGTGCCGATCGCGGTGAACGCCGACTCGCTCGCCACGTGGTTCCTGCCCGCCCTGCAACGGGTTCCGTCGTCGCTCAGGATCTCGTTCGACCTGCACCGCGAGGACCAGGACCACACGACGGCGTTGCTGCGGCAGGGTCTGGTGATGGCGGCGGTGACGTCCTCGCGTGAGCCGGTGGCGGGCTGCTCGGTGACCAAGCTGGGCGAGATCCGTTATGCGGCAATGGCTTCGGAGTCCTTTGTGGAGCGATACCGGAACGGCCTGCCGAAGTCGTGGCTGCCGGACGCGCCGGTCGTCGTGTTCGATCGCAACGACGACCTGCAGGACCGCTTCGTGCGCACGCTGACCCGTGGCCGCGGCGCCTCGGAACACCGCCACTACGTGCCGTCGTCCGAGGTGTACGTGCGGGCGATCGTGGCCGGCCTCGGCTGGGGAATGGTGCCGCCGCAACAACTCCAGGACGGCCTCGTCGACCTCGCGCCGGGCCGCACGATCTCGGTGCCGCTGTACTGGCAGCAGTGGAAGCTCGACTCGCCGGCGCTGACCGCGGTGGCCGAGGCGGTCGCGGCCGAGGCAGGCGTCGCGCTGCGCTAGGAGCTAGTGTCCTGCGCCGGAAATCCGCCTGCAAAAGCGGGCGAGTGACTCGAGGATCTCTTCGGCGGTCTTGGTCCAGATGAAGGGCCGTGGGTGGGTGTTCCAGTCGGCGATCCAGGCGCGGATGTCCTTTTCCAGCGCCTGGACGCTGCGGTGGGTGCCGCGGGTGATCATCTGGTCGGTGAGGAATCCGAACCAGCGTTCGACCTGGTTGATCCACGATGATCCGGTCGGGGTGAAGTGCATGTGGAACCGGGAATGTTTGGCCAGCCAGGCTTTGATCGCCGGGGTCTTGTGCGTGCCGTAGTTGTCACAGACCAGATGCACGTCCAACTCGGCGGGCACGGTCTTGTCGATCGTGATCAGGAACTTCTTGAACTCGGCGGCACGGTGCTGGCGATGCAACTCGCCGATCACCGTGCCGTCAGCG
>NZ_FNET01000037.1 GCF_900100275.1 Lentzea albidocapillata subsp. violacea | reverse complement strand
TGTAGGGTCTCAGCGCGCGTGACATGTTGATCTTGTGTGACCTGCGGCTTCTTGATTGTCTCACGGCGATGTCATCTGAGGTCGATCTCAGTTCCGTGGCATTTCCTCGGCGGTTCGGTGGACTCTGGCGTGTTTGCGGCGGAGTCACCGTTGCCGACTCGGTCGAGCACAGCCAGGACCGGAGTCGCGTCTTGTGCGAATTTCTCCCCGGCGTGAGTGACCTGACCTGGGCCACGATTCAGGTCCTACAACGGGTTCTCCGCCAGGATCCGGTTCGGCAACCAGGGCATGATCGCCGAGAACGATCCGGCCGAACAGGAAAAGTCGGTCAAATGGAACTCGCTGCTGTGCAACCTGATCGAGACCAGTGCTTGCCTGCAAGGCCTCTCGGTCACCCGCTGATCTGACCGGGTGGCCGGCCGCCGGGTCGTAGCGTTGCCGAGTTCAGTCACCTGCATCGACTGAGACTGTGGCAGGACCTTCGACCACGGCCCAGTTCCACGTTCCCTTGACCTTCCGCAGGACGTCACCAAGGTCTTTGCCGGTCCCAGGGTCGGGGTGAACGATCGTGTCGATGAGTTTGGCCCGGCACGCCTTGTTTTAGTGGTACTAACGTTGTAACTTAGTTCTGTGGCTGCCGTCGAAGACCTCCAGGAGCTCAGGACAGGGCTCAGTGTCGCGCTGGCGCGCGTCGAACGCCTGATTGAGCGCGGATCCGCGCCCCCTGCGGCAGCCGACAACGGTGCCGTCGACGTGATGAACCTTCCCCGCACCAAGGCAATCGAGTGGGTCCTGGTCCATCAAGGTCGGCCGATGCGACCTGTGGAGATCTGGTCGGCACTTCAGGCGGTCGGCCGCAACGACCCCAAGACGGAGATCCAGGTAACGACCTACGACCTATGGCAACGAGGTCGCATCGACAGAATCGGACGGGGTGTCTACCGCACCGCTCCCAGTATCCAGCCCGACGAGCAATCGGCAACTGATGACCAAAACGCAAAGGCGGGTGAAGAGATGGAGAGCAGAACCACCGACCAACTCAGAGTTGAGCTTATGCGTTTTGAAGAAGAGTTGCGGACGGCTGGCCTCAAGGAGAATTCGATACGCACCTACGTGGATCGAACCGCCTACTTCCTACGCTGGCTCGACGGCGACTACGAACCAGGGTCGAGTGCTCACAACCATTAGCAACCGGCCGCCGGGCTCGACTATGACTGACCACCGACCTGAACCCTGAACCGCCGGCGCCTGCGGCAGTCTGGACACCCCGCCGAGTAATGCTCAGGTGGCTTGACCACTGCCCACGCACTGCTCACCGAGCGGTTCGGCTGCTCAGCTCACCAGGATTCCCAAATGATCTTGTAGGACCTCACCGCCGACGGCATGTCGATCTTGCGCGACCTGCGGTTTCTCGGCTTGTCTCACTGCAGTCTCACCAAGATCGGCCTCAGTGTCGTGGCATTTCCTCAGCGGTCCGGCGCGTTGTGGCCCTGTCGCTGTTGCCGCTTCGGTCGAGGATCGTCAGAACTGGCACTGCGTCTTGCGCGAAATTCGCACCGGCGGGTGTCAGTCTGATGCCGCCGGAGTCAGGCGTGGTTTCGAGCAGTGCGGCGCCGATGGCGTGTTCGAGTTGGTCGATTTGGTGCCTGAGAACGGCTTTTCTGGTGCCGAGGTGTCTGGCGGCGTGGTCGAGGTTGGGGTGTCCGGCGGTTGCCAGGAGTCGTCGGACGCGTTGTTCGGCTCCGCGGGTGGCGAAGACGGTCCAGATGGTGACGGAGAACGCGTCCGGCCCGCCGTGCGCGCTGAGGATGTGCTTGTGCGCAGCGACGCCGTGGCGGATCGCGAGTCCGAGTTCGCGGGCGTGCCGAGCCAGATTGGCCGCCGGAATGCCCAGATCGGCGGCGATGTCGGCGAAGGAACGGTGGTTGTCTTCGTATTGCTCGCGCAGCCAGGCTGGGTTGACCGTGCGGAGAACCTCTCGTGGCGTTGGTGGTCCGATTCCGTTGCTGGTGAGGAGTTCGTTGATGCGTTGGTGGTTGTGGCCGGTGAGTTTCGCGATCTGACCTGGACGGAGTCCCTGGCTCACGTAGGCGCGTAGATCGTGCTCGTTGGGCAGGGCTGTGGGCGGGCTGTTCGTGCCTGGTGCGGGTTGGTGTCGTGGGGTCCTGGGTTGTGGGTGCCGGACGGCGGCCAGGTGGATGTGTTCGGGTGTGGTGTGCAGGCGGGCGGCGATCTCGTTGCGGGTCAGTCCTGTCTGGACGAGGTCCCAGAGTTGTTGTGGGAGAACGTCGTCGGGGTGGGGGCCGGGCCAGGAGACGGTGCCGGTGTGGTCGAACGGCGGTTCCCAGGTGACGGGTTCGTCGATGTGCAGGCGCCGCAGCAGGGTCTGGGCTTGCTGGTGCAGATGCGTGGACAGCTGTGCGGGAAGGTGGAAGACGAAGGCGGTGTAGTGCTCGCCGTCGAGTTCCGGGGACAGCGTCAGCGGCTGCGGGTAGTGGTAGGGGTGGCTGCCGGTGAGCAATTCGATCAGGTGTAGTCGCGCGAAGCGTTCCTGGCGCTCGGACGAGCGGTGGCAGATCTGTGCGCAAGTCGCCCGCCAGGCTGTGCTGTCGAGGGTGGCGGCGCAGATGCGGCGCCATCGGCGGCGGCGTCCGTAGTCGATGGGTGCGGGTTGATCGTCGAGTGCGCGGGCGAGTTGTCCGAGCACGGCGAGCACGGGTTCCCAGGCGCCGGCCTCACGGAGTGTCTTGGTGAAGTGGGGGCAGACGGCGTTGCTGGCCGCAGGCAGCTGAAGCAGTGTGCGGGCGGTGGTGTAGTCGACGTCGCCGAGTCCGGCGATCTGCAACAGCATGCTCAGCGCTTGGCGGTAGGGCAGCGGGTCGAACAGGCCCTGGGGGTTGAGGCGCAGCGCCCACCCTCGCCAGAACAAACTCGGGACGCTGGCCGCTCGTGCCGTGCCGTGCCCGGATCGCGGGCGGCGTGGGGTGCTGGTCGCGATGCCGTAGCGGAGCTGGTGCGCGGGGTTGAGACGAGGACCGATGCAGGTGAGCAGTGAGCTTTGGAGTCCGGGGCTGGCGTTGTTCCATTGGTCCAGCAGGCGGGAGAGGTGGGCTTTCGAACCGCCCGTGGGAGTGTGCGCGAGCCAGCCGGTGATCACCGGGTCCGGTGTGGTGGAGCCGGTGGCGAGCATGAGGTCCGCCGCGGTTGCGCCGACCGCGACGTGGGCGGCGTCATCGTCGTGGGCGTTGTCGGAGAAACCGTGGTCGGCGACCAGATCGCGGATGATCGCCGCGATGGATTGCGGTGGTATGGCAGGGGTTCGCAGAGCGGCCAGTGCCGCGCGGGCGGCGGCGTGCAGGTCATCGAGGATCTGCTGCGGTGCAGCCAAGGCGGCCAAGGCGGCCGGGGTGCGCCGGGCGGCCAGCAGCGCGGCGATGGTGGTGTTGACGTGGCGTTGGGCCCGCAGCACAGGGCTGTCGGCGTCGAGTGGGACCGCGTCGGCCTCTGACAACGGGTAGGTGCAGGCGGGTGGCCCGCCGTGCGGCGAGTGCTCGAGGAGAGCGAGCCCCAGATCACCGAGGTAGGGCGAGCCGGCAGGCTGGGCGCGGGTCCGGACGTGGCGACGTCCGCAGGCCGGACAGGCGTCGAGCAGGAGCGTGTGGTGGCGGGTGCAGGCGAAGCTCCAGGCCAGCCGCCAGGACAGCATCCACCGATTTCCGTTGTCGGACAGGCACTTGGGGCAGAACCGTGATCCTCTCAGTCCGCGCCACCAGCGTGGACGGCTGCCTGCTCGCGCGGGCCGGTCGATGATCAGCCCGGTGCCGGAATAGCGGTCCAGGGTCAGGGCGGCCAGGGTGTCGGCCGGGACCCCGGTGGCGATACTCACCGCGGTGAGTTGGTCGGCGTCGAGGTGGCGCACCCAGGGTTTGCGGCTTCTCGCGGTGTTCCACCGCGTGGTCACCCCCGCGAACCGGAAGAGGTCGAAGACGTTGGTGTGCAGGCGTTCGGCCAGTGCTTCCAGCCAGCTGTCCAGTGCTTCGCCGGGCAGCGGTGCCAGCCGGATCGGCAGGGTGCGCGGGCGGTTCATCCGGCGAGGCAGCGGGCCGGGGCGACGCGGGTCGACAGCCGGCGAGCCTGGATCGCGGCGTCCAGTTCGCGGCGAGCCGTTTCCGCGGCGGCATCGTTCTTCACGCCGTCCAGCAGATCTTGGCTCAGGTGCTCGCAGCCGGTGCGGACGGCGCGCTGGCAGCCGCGGTTGATCAGAGTCATCAGCGAGCCGATGTGCCCGGTGCTGCGGGCGAACAGGTAGTCGGACAGCTCATCGGCCAGCATCCCGGGGTGTTTCTCGGACAGCGCCAGGCGTTGTTCGATGGCCAGCAGCATCTGCCGCCACTCCCGCCGCCCTGCGTCGGTGTCGACGGTGAACGGCCGCATGTCCAACGCGGTAGTGCGGCGTCCGGTCTGGGCGAGAACGGCGTTGGTGTAGGAGTCGCCTTCGGAGAACAGGCCGCGTTCGGCCAGACCGACGCCGATGAGCACCAGCGTGACCGGGAACTCGTTGGCGATGTATTTGAACTGGTTGCTCACCTCGATGCCGGATGTCGCCCGCCAGCGCAGGAAGTGCAGATCATCCACGATCAAGACGCGGACCGCGCAAGAAAGCATGCAATCCAGAGCCCGGTGCGCGAACTGTGCGGTCGTGCCCCGCTGATGGCCGGGATGACCGAAGTACTCCAGCATCGCCCGGTTGAAGTCCTTCATGCCGGTGTTGCCGGTCAACCCGACCCGGCAGACCGGCCAGCGTTCGTGTCCGTCCGCGGTGAACGCGCCGTTCTCGGCGATCTCGCGGAGGTGGAACTGTTTGGCGAACGCCAGCACCGAGGTGGTCTTGCCCAGCCCGGGGAACGCGTCGATCGCGATCGCGCCCTTGGCCTTGTCCCCGTCCTGGACGTTGCTGTCCACGATGTCCCACAAGTCCTCGTGCAGCCCGGCCAGCTGCGGGGTCTTGATCGGACCGAGGTTGGCGTGCCAGACCCGCCGCCGCTGGTTGTAGTCAGCGAGCGCGTCGTCCCCGAGGCGCCGCAGGTCCTTTGTGGTCAGTGGTTCGGGCTGGCTGCGTGCGGGGGCGTCGACGAAGCTGCGCCAGCCTTCCTTGCGCGCCAAGGTGAGGTTATCCAGGCCCGCGGGGCGATCCGCTGCTCGTTCTGCGCCTGGTGAAGGTTGCTCGCGACGTGTGTCGGTCACACGTCCTCCAGAGCATCGGCGTAGAAGTCGTCCTCGGCGTCGACGGCCTCCAGGTCGTCGATGTCGTCGTCGCCCATCTCCGCCACCGGCTCGTCGGCCGGGACTTCGCCAGAGGCTGCGGTGGCCGCCAGGACTCGGGCCACTGACGGCAAGACCGACACCGCCTGCTCCCGTGGTTGCTCGGGCAGCCCGATTGCGGCCTGTTCGCGGGACAGCCGCAGCGCCATCCGCCGTTCTGGCAGCGTCTGGCCCAATCCGATGTTCCAGCGCTGGAACAGGTCGGCGACCGCGATCTTGTCGTCGGGGTAGGTGTATTTCGCGGCGGCCAGCTTGCGCGCGAACTGCAAGGCGTCCTCGCTCAGCGGCATCGTCAGCGACGGAGCGTGCTCCCATGCCAGCGTGTGCCATCTGCGGGAGGCCGGGTCACGGAAGTAGACGCGGGTGATGTCGTCGGGATCGACCTGCAACGGCCAGCGGCCGTTGGCCTTCCCGGTGTAGGGGCTGGTCTCGTTCTCCTTGCCCGTGAGGATCGGGCCGTTGTAGCGGCGGCCGTCGATCTCCACCCCGTAGTGCTGAATCGTGCGCCACTCGGTCTTGAGGAACTCATAGCCCAGGTCCGGATCGCGCGGAACCTCGATATAGCCGGCCCGCGCGACACCATGCTCGAACATCATCGCCGGCGACATCCGCAGTTTCGGCAGGTGCGGATCAACCAGGCCGCTGTGTGGCTTGTGGTGGTAGACCGTCGCGACCCATTCGCGGATGATCGCTTCGAGTTCGTCGAGGAAGAAGAACGCGTCCGCCTCGGGATTCAGACCCCGAGAATGGACGTCCGGGCCCTTGTAGCCAGGCAGCGCCTGCAACAGATCTTCCCGCAGGGTACGGAAAAATCGCTCCACCGGCCCCTTGTCCCGGCCCGTCCGCAACCTGGCTGGCTGTATCGAGATCCCCATCCGACGACACACGCTGGTCAGATGCTCCGACACGTAGATCTTGCCGTGATCAACCACGATCGTCTCCGGCACCACCGCCGGCGACGCCGCACCCGGCCGCTCGACCGCATCGGCATCCAGCAGCACCGACCGAGGAATCCCGTGCTCGGGCCAGACCGCATGCGCGGGCCAATCCCGCCCAGCCGGCCGCGGCCGGAACGCCTGGTAGAGAACCGAAGCCGCGTCCACCGACTTCGTCGACACCGGCGTGAGCCGTAATCCGACGACACACCGGTCATACCAATCCATCGCGACCGTGAGCTCGGAGTTGATCCACCGCAACGTGACCGGGTCCAGCGCGAACACGTCCAGCCGGGTGGTGTCCATCAGCACGTACTCGCCCGGCCGCGTCGGCCGCAACTTCCCGTAAACCTCATCCGGCCGGTCGGCGATATCCCGATTCCGCTTGGCGCTCAACCGAAACGTCGGATGCCGTCGCTCCAACTCCTCCAACACCCGAAACGCCGTCGCCCGGCTCGGCACCTTCACCACGCCCGACCCGAACCGCACGGCCACCCGCGCGTCGGTCCGATCGATCACCATCGTCCGCGACGGCTTCGACTCCCCGGTGTGCTCGACCATCACCGCCAACGCCGTCTCCACCCACCGCTCGTCGGTGTGCCCCAGCGGCCCACCCGCTGCGCGGCCCTTCTTCGGAGCCAGTCCCGCTTCACCATGGCGGCGGTAATCAGCGACCCAGCGTTTGACAGTCCGCAACCCAATCCCCAGCTCAGCAGCCTTCGACTCGTATCTGCTCGTCGCCGACAGGCCAGGTGCGTATTCGGGACGGGGCTCACCAGCGGCCGCCAGTTCCGCAGTTCCAGAGCGGTAACCAGTCAAGACCTCACGCACATGAGCGGCCCGTTCCAACACCTGCTGCCGTTCGGAATCGGTCAGCTCGGCCAGCAGCACGCTCGCCAACTCCAGCGGGTCATCAGCGCAGGGACCAGGAGAGGTCGGGATGATCTGGGCCCGCTCCGAAACCAGCAACTCCCGCACCGACACCCGCACGATCCGCTGGTCCGTGGCGTACTTGAGCACGACCTCGTTGCCGGCCATGGTGGCCAGCAACTCCACCACCTCGACAACCTCACCGTCGTAACAGACGCGCGTGCCGACGCCAACACGCACCGCCGCGCTGCTCATGCAGCAACCCTCCTCAGCACATGGGCGCCGCTGAGCGGGCGGGTCAAATCGACCTGGAAGTGCTGTTGCCACAACAGATGCAGGACCGCAGACCTCACCATCGCGGCCGGTTGATCCGGGAAAGACCGGCAGGCCGCCGCCAGTGTGGCACCGTCAAGATCCGCAGAGCGGAGCTCAGCAACAAGCTCATGATCGAACAGCCAGTCCCGGCGGTACCCGGCCAGGAACCGCACGTTCTCCAACTCAGCACGGGGCGGTTCGCTCCACACCTCGTACCGCCAGCCGCGTGACTCCACCACCCGCCGCGTCCAGGCGAAAGTGAACGCATTCTCCGGCTTGACCACCCGATGCCGCGGCTTGACGTCCACCACCAACGGCCCGGCGCTGGTGAACAGCAGATAGTCCGGAATGTGCCGGCGCAACACCCCACCAACCGCAGCGCGCAGCAGGAACGGCTGTGCCACAATATGATCTACGGACCTGTCGAAATCCGCGAACAGTAAACGCGCTAACTCCAGCCGAGATTCGTAGATCACCAGATCCCGCTCGGTGGACGACCAGAAGGCACCCGGGTAATGCTTCTGCCCCTTGTGCCAGCGGAAAGTCCGCCACGGCAGTGCGGAGATCAAAACGCCGACGTCCACCTCCGTCCACGGGCACACGAGCTCCGCCTCCGGCGCGAATCTCCGGACATGGATCGACACCGAGCAAGGCTCGGCTGCAACCATCATGGGCTCGTCCTCCCGCTGCTGGTCGGTGAGCGGCAGAGCGGCCAGGGATACACCACACGCGCCAGCGACGTCGCGAGACAGGGCGGCCAGTCGGCGACACCACCCAGACGGCCCAAAAGATCAAAACAACGATGACGGCCAGCGGCAAGTCTCATACCGATGGCACAAGTGTCATCCAGGTGCCAAGATCATTGAGAATGTGCCATCAGCGGTGAGACCCTACACTTCCATTGGGGGTTCATACGGGGGGTCATGACGGGGTTCATACGGGGGATCAGGTTAGAGGACCACCCTCTACGGCCTGCGGAGATGCTGGTCATCGATGCCGCAGGGGGATCCGCTGGTATCCCAGACTCGCTTGCCCGCAAGCCGGTAGACACATCGGCGCGGGCTGCGTGGTCGCTGCCTCGGTCGCTACTTCGTGATCAGCCCTCTACCTTGTCTCACCTTCACTGCTATCCACCTTCCTTATTCTTCTATTTCATTTATTTCCCCTTGATTTCGCTCCCTGTGTGTCGCCCGACTATTTCCGTCCGCGGCGGCCGGCGCGCGCCCGGCATCGCTGACCTGCGGAAATCGGCGCAAGGCGTTCGGAATTGTGACCGTACGGACGGTTTTCTATTGCGCCACAATGCGGGCGGTAATCATCACCCAAAAGGGTCCCGAAAAGGCGGCTAGCGCTATTGCGCGCGGCGCGTGGCAGAGTAATAATTGAATTACCGCCGGGGGAGCCGGAAACAAAGCCGAATTCCACACCCGGCGCGAGCCATGTCCAATGAACGGGAGCCGATCATGTGCGACACCGACACCGACATCGAAACCGAAATCGACGGCACGGTCACCGCGTTTTGCTACTGCGGGTGGGTCGAATACGGCCACAACACGGAAACCGCCAACGCCGCCGCCTACGCCCACCAGAACGCGCCCGACGTCATCGACGCCGACGCGTTCACCGCCGCCGCCGTCTGACGTTCCCGCCGCCCGCACTAGATCGAAAGGACCCACCCGCGATGACCACGCCAGCCACGCCGACGACCGCCCCGGCGGCATCCGGCACGACGACCACCGCCCCGGCGGGCGGGCGGTTGCCCAACGGCGAACTCCGCCGACAGGTGGCGCAAGTCCTGACCGATCAGGCGGGCACCGAACTGACCCCGCGCAACATCGCCGCCGCACTCGGCGGGAAATCGTCGGGCGCGATCGGCAACGCGTTGGCCGCGCTGACCGCCGGGGGCTACGCCGAACAGACCTCGACCAAACCGGTCCGCTACCGGTCGACACCGACCACCGCCGACGCCGCCGCCGCGCCCGTGGCGATCCCGTCCGGCGCACCCCGCCGCCCCCGACCACCGCGCCCGACGACACCCCCGACCGTCACCCCCGCCGCCCCGTCGGCTCCGGTCACCGGTCCGGTAACGCGCCCGAACGGGCAGCTTTACCACCCGCGCAAGCTGTCCGGGCTACCGGACGTGACCGCGCTACAAAAGTTGCGCGACGCCGGGGTCGCCGCCCTGATGTACGGACCACCCGGAACCGGGAAGACCTCGGTCGTCGAGGCCGCTTTCGGTGACCTGGTCACGGTTCAGGGCGACGGGGACACCACGGTCGCCGACATCGTCGGCGAGTACACCCAAACCCCGGACGGAAAATTCGTGTTCGTGCACGGTCCGCTGGTCCGCGCGATGCGCGAAGGCCGGACCCTGTTCATCGACGACGCCACCCTCATTCCGCCGACCGTGCTCGCCGTGGTCTACCCCGCGATGGACGGCCGCCGCCAGATCATGATCAAAGCCAACGGCGGCGAGGTCATCGACGCCGCCCCCGGCTTCTACGTGGTCGCCGGACACAACCCCGGCGTGCACGGCGCGGTCCTGTCGGACGCGTTGGCGTCACGGTTTTCCGTGCAGATCCAGGTGTCCACCGACTACGACCTCGCCACCCAACTCAAGATCGACACCCGCGCCGTGGCCGTGGCGCGCAACCTGTCCACCCGACAGGCGGGCGGTGAGATCCGGTGGGCACCGCAACTGCGCGAACTGCTGGCATTCCAGAAGATCGCCGATGTGTTGGGCACCGACGCTGCCGCCGGGAACCTGATCGGTACCGCCCCGGAAGAGGACCGCGACATCGTGGCCACCGTTGTCAAGACCGCCTTCGGTAAAACCGTTGCCCCGCTGGCACTCGGTGCCCGTATCTGACCAACCGCCACCCGCGCCCGAACCGTCCGGAAAGGACACACCCGCGATGACCGCGCACATGATCGCCGACCCCGCCGCTACCGGTTCGGCCGTGTTCCCCGCCGCCCCCGGATGGGACGCGCTCTCGGCCGCATTGACCGCCGAAGTCCCCGCGATCGCCGGACGGGATGACCTGCTGGTCACCATCGCGCCCGGTGCCGGACACGGTGCCCCGGCGTGTTTCCTGCCCGCCACCGCCATGATCGAAGTCGACGGTACGCACCTGCACCCGGTCGACCCCGCCACGGCCCGACCGCATCGGATGAGCGACCGGAAACGCTACGCCCCTACCTGGGGTGCGCTGACCCACGAATGCGCGCACAGCAAGCACACCGCATGGCTCGCCGCCGTGCCCGCCGACGCCGACCCCGGCGCGGTCGAGGCCGCCCTGCTGCTGGAAGAGCCCCGGATCGAACGGGCGCAGATCCGCCGCCGCCCCGACGACCGGCACTGGTTGCGCGCGTGCGTGAAGACCATCGTCACGGGCGGCATGAAACTCGACGACCCCGCCTTCGCCCCGAAAATGACCCCGCGCGACGCCGCCCACACCGCCGCCCTGTTCCTGGGACGCACCGACGGCGGCATCCTCACCCGCGCCGAAACCGCCCCCGTCGCGCGCGCCGTGCAAGACGTACTCGGCGCGGAGAAACTCGGGAAGCTGCGGGCGTTGTGGCGCAAGGCTTTCCGCACCGCCGACGACGACACCGCCGCCATGATCGAACTCGGCCGCCAGTGGTGCGAGATCATCGGACCCGACCCCGACACCGCCCCGCCGCACCTCGCCGACCCGTCCGCCACCCCGGACCCGTCCGGCACCCCGTCGCCGTCCCCGCTGGCCGACGCGATCAGCAAGGCACTGGGCAAGGTGACGCGCGCGGTAGCACGGGCGAAGCTGCCCGAGGACCCCGCCGAGATCGCCGCCCGCACCAAGGCCGCCGCCAGCGCCGCCACGAAAAAGGCCGATGACGCCGCCCGCACCGTGTTCACGGTCGGCGGTCCCCGTGACGGGCGCACCGACACGACCGGCACCCGCCCGCCGACCACGGGCGAACGCACCGCCGCGCGGGTACTCGGGCGCGCGCTGACCACCGCCGGGGTCCGTGACCGGGTGGCGACCAAGACGACCTCGCCGATTCCGCCCGGACGCCTGCGGATGCGCGGTGCGCTGGCACGCGAGGCGCAACTCGCCGCCGGGGCGATGCCGACCGCCGAACCGTTCACCCGCACCACCCGCACCACGGTCCCGACCCCGCCGCTACGGCTGGGCATCGCGTGCGACGTGTCCGGGTCCATGGGCAGCTTCGCGAAACCGGTCGCCTCGACCGCGTGGATTCTGGCCAACGCCGCCGCGCAGAGTCCGGTGCCCGCCGACACCGCCACCGTGATCTTCGGCCACCACGTCCGCCCGATCATCCACCCCGGCAAAGCCCCCGCCGCCGTGACCGACTTCGCCACCCGCGACAACTGGGAAGCCGTCGACACCGCGATCGACGCCCTCGACGGCGCGCTCGGGCTGTCCCGCCCCGGTGCCGCGCGGTTGCTGGTCATCGTGTCCGACGGCAAGTTCCGCGACGGACCCCGCCGCAACGGGCAACGACTTCTCGACCGGTTGCGCGCCACCGGATGCGCCGTGTTGTGGATCGCCCCGGACGTCACAGGGCGCACACCGCTGACCGGGACAACCGTGCACGTCATGACCGACCCCACCACCACCGCGCAGGCCATCGGCCGCGCCGCCACGGCCGCCCTGCGCGCCACCCACTGACCGCCAGCCCGGTCCGGGGCGGGCACACCGCCCCGGACCCACCCGGAGGTGTTCACCATGTACGACTGCCCCATCACGACCGTGGGTGAATTGCGCGAGGCGCTCGAACCCTACGACCCAACCGCCCCGCTACAGCTCGCCACACAACCCGGCTACCCGCTCGCACACGCCCTCACCTGCGTCGTGAGCACCCTGCAGGACACCGACGACGACGCCCCGCCCACCCACGCATACGTCGTGTGGCTCGGCGCGGGGGAACAGGTCGGTTACCTCCCGCAGGTCGCGGTCAGCGCGCTGGGGTGGTCGTCATGACCACCACCGCGCCCGCACTGACCGCCGGACTGGCCGAGCGTGCCGTGCACGCCGCGCGCGTCCACTGCGCCGCCGACCCGGACGGATTCCACCACCGCCACGACGACCCCGACCAGTGGAACCGGTGGGCACGCCGCGCCCGTGTCGCCCGCACCATCGCCGCCGCACTGCAGGTCGGTGTGGACGGCGTGCTCGTCGCCGACGACCCGCACCGCACCTACCGCACCCGCACCGGACCGGTTCCCGGTGACCTGATCACCGTCACCGACCCGCCCACCGGGCGGGCGTGGCGGTTCATCCCGGACTTCACCACCCCCGGCGACGGATGGCTGCTCCTCGACCGCTGCCCCGGCTGTGAGAACGAGGTCCCTGTTACCCGTGTCGCCACATTGGGCGACCTCGGCGAGTACCTCGACCCCGACGCAGACAGCCCGATCGCCGACGAGGCCCGCGACGAGGGGCTCCACCAGCCGGGCTGCACGTTCGGCATACCCACCGTGGACAGCTAACCGCCCGTGCAACCCGACCGCACACACCCAGGAGGACTTCGTGATGGCCCGCAACTCCCTCGGCACCGCCACGCCGACCGACTACGCCTTCCCGTCCGAGACGGTGCTGCTCGCCCCTGCACCGCTGTCCGCCGTGCCGTTGCGCCCGCCCGCCGGGGCGTGGGGGCTGGTAGTGGTGGCGGTACGGACCACCGCCGCCGCCACCACAACCCTGGGGCGGCTCACCGGGGACACGCCCGACCCCGCCCGCACCGACACGGCCGACCTGATGGCGGGGGTGTGGCTGCCCACGCGACCACCCGCGCACCTTCACACCGGGGATGTCGTGGTGCGCCTGCAGCCTCCCTGCAGCAGCTCCCCGTACAACCCCGACGACCCGACACGGGCCGACGCCGTGATCCTCGCCGCCGCTGGGGGCGAATGGTGCACGATCGACACCTCGGTGCGGTCAATGGGGGCGCGCTGGCCGCACGAGGCCGCCCCGGCGGTGTTGTGGCAGATGCGCTACCTCGCCGACGCCGCCTACAACGACGCCCAGTGGGCCACGCTGGCCGGGCCGATCGCCGCCGCCTTGCCCCCAGGACTCCTCCCTGCCGCACTCGCCGGCGGCGAGTCCGCGGGCTCTCCGGCACCTCGCGCGCCGGATGCCCTCGCCGAGCTGATCGACGCCGGGCTGGTCGAGGTAGGCGAGCAGCTGGTGTGGAACGGGCACACCGCCACCGTGCAGGAGGGCGGTGTCCTGCACGACGGTGGACCGCACGAGTTCGCCGTCTCCACCGTCACCGCGCTGGCCACCAGCCTCGCAGGCTACACGGTCAACGGCTGGCACCTCTGGCGGCGTGCCCGCGACAACCGCCCGCTGTCAGACCTGCGCACCGCACTCGCCACCCGCTGACAACCTCGGCAACCACTCACACGACGGGAGATCACGATGACCGCAATCACCGAACGCGACCAGGACGCCGGAGCCACCTCGACCCGCTACCACTACACCCGCGTCGTCGAAGTCGCCGGGCGCACCGTCCGCGCCCGCGTCGAGCGCGGCGTCTACCTCAACGACAGCGGTGCCGTCGCCGAGGTGCTGACCGACCAGGCGGAGTGGGGCAGCCTCGCCGCCGACGACCTCAACAACTGGTGGCACGACACCCCACCCCCAAACCCGGACGTTCACGCCGTCGGCGTGCTCGGTCCGCTGGCCGAGCGGCTGCTGCACCGAGCCGCCGAGATCCTCGCCGCACCGCCGCCCACTGTGACCTTGTCACCCCACCTCTACCGCGCGGTGAGCGCGCTGCTGGCCACCAACAGCGGCTACAACGCCGAATGCCGCATCGACCCGAACGACATCACATGGGCGACCAACCACGGCGGAGCGCTGCGCATCTTCGAGCACCCCGACGGCAGCGTCACCTTCACCAAAGCCCACCGCGACGAATGCCCTTTCGTAGCAAGCGAAGGCGGTCAGGGCTGCGACGACGAATGCTACTTCGACCTTCCGCACCGGGCATAGGAACCGCAACGTACAGCCAAAGGAGAGATCACCGATGACACCCTACGAAGTTCCCGAGACCGTGGTCCGTCGCTTCACCGAGAACGGCTGCGAGGTGACCGCGATCGTCGCCGATCCCGCCGACGCGCAGCAAGTCCTCTACGGCACCGTCACTCGCGACGGCGTCCTGATCGGCAGCTACTACTGCACCGACCGAGCACGCCAGTCAGGGTGGCGCGTCGTCACCGCGAACGGCGAGCACGTCGCATCCCACGGGCACACCGCCGAACTCGACCACGCAGGCGACGCCATCCACCTGCTCATCCTCACACCGTCTCCACGGTAGATCCACATAGGACAGAAAGAAGGAAGCGCAATGACTACCTCATTTCCACCGGTAACCGTCGACGAGAACTTCGGCGTGAACACGGGCTCCTCCTACTCCTACACACGGACCGTGCACCTCGGCCCGTACACCGTGCAGGTGCGTGTGCAACGAAGCCTCAGGCCCCATGATTCCTGGGCGGTAGCGGAGATCCTCAGCGCCGACCTGACCTGGACCGCTCTCGCCCATACTCACAGCGACAGCTGGTTCGAGCACACCACAGAGCCCTACGGCGTCAACGCCAAGGACGAGCTGAACGAGATCGCGGACGACCTGATCCGGCGTGTCATCGCGATCATTCCCCGCAGCACCACCGTGCCACAGCCGACCCTCGACGTGATCGGGGCGCTGCTGGCACACACCTATGGCAGCACCGGAGAACGCGTGATCACCGCCGACGACATGCGGTGGGCCAAGGAGCATGGCGGCCCGTTCCGCCTCCTGCAACGGCCAGACGGCAGTGTGCTGCTCACCAAGGCACACCGCTACGACTGCCCGCTGCTGGCGACCGCAGGCGCGCAAGTGTGTGACGGTCTCTGCCAGCCGGTCCAGTCCACCGCCGTCCCTGGGTGCTCCCCGGACGCGGGGAGCACCCGATGACGACACCCGGCATCGTGTTTCCGCAGCAGGACCACTGTCCCGACTGTGCGGTGTCGATCGACGAGGAGCACGTCGACGGATGCGACGTCGCCCGCTGCATCGTCACCGGCCTGCAGCAGCTCAGTTGCCTGCATGATCACGACTGCGGGATCGACGTGTGGACCGGCCGATGGCCCGGCGACGCTGACTGCGAGAGGCTCGGATTGATGATCGGCCCCGGCCTGCCTGACGTGTGCCGGCTCTATCTCGAAGCGACCTGGGATCCCGCCTCCCGTCAGTGGATCGTGCCTACGTAGCCCACTTGCACACCTTCAACCCGACCGACGGCCACGAGTCGCCGGTCGGTCTTCTCCGGCAGTACCGGACTTCACGTGTCCCTCGGCCCCTCGCCATGTCGTCCACGCAAGTCATCAGCTTCGTTGTCGCGCGGCTTCAATTCTCGGGGATTTGATCGCAACGCCGTGAAAGCCGCCCGCTCACGCGTTGTAGACCACGACACCCACTCGACTGAAAGGTTCAGCTCAACCAGCGGAAGTGCACGCTAGCTCCGTCGTGCCTGCACCACGTTGGCACCGCACTGCACGAGAGTGCAGGTGGCCGGCACACAGACCCGCACGGGCGTGTCCTTTGTCAGAGGAGCATCTGAGATGCCTGGACTTGCCGCTGTCCTCGTCGCCGCGGCCTTGGGGATCGCACTCGGCTCCGTGCCCTCGATGGCCGCCGAATCGGCCGTGCCGCTGCGCGAGGCGGTCGCCGCGCTTCCGGTCGCCGACGAGAGCCGTGACGGCTACCAGCGCGACAAGTTCCGACATTGGACGGACGCCGATCGCGATGGATGCAGCACCCGAGCGGAGGTGCTGATCGACGAGGCCGCGGTCGCACCCGAGGTGGGCCCGAAATGCGCCCTCGCCGGCGGACTCTGGTACTCGTCCTACGACGACGAGTACGTCTCCGACGCTCGCGGCGTCGACATCGACCACATGGTGCCGCTGGCCGAGGCATGGGACAGTGGTGCTTCCGCATGGACGGCGAACCGACGCGAGGCCTACGCCAACGACCTCGACTCGCCTCAAACGTTGATCGCGGTAACCGCGCGCTCGAACAGGTCCAAAGCGGACCAGGACCCGAGTACCTGGCTTCCGTCTTACGCCGCAGCACAATGCGGCTACATCACCGACTGGGTGAGCGTGAAGACCCGCTGGGGCTTGACCGTGGACAACAACGAAAAGGCCGTCCTCGTGGAGAAGGCCGCGCGCTGTCCCAACGTCCCGATCGCGGTCGGCATCGCCTGAACCGGGACCACCGAGACGGCGAAGGTGGCACGGCGTGACCAGGTGGCCCGCCGGAGCGACCCACGGTGACCAGGCGTGGCCTTGCCCCCTGTCTGTCCCCCCAACGCGGCGTGTGGGACGTCCAATTTTCACGGGGCCGGCGTTCCCCCTGCACCGCAGCTTCTCGCGGCAGTGAGCCACGACAGGATCTCCTCGACGTGCGCTCGCTCAAGCCCACGCCCTGGATGCGGCTGGACGATCAGGGTCGGGATGTCGTCGTCGCGCCGCTCCTCGGCCCACCCCGGCTCTTTACCGCCCAGCTGATCGTCGATCCAGGCGAGCGGCCGGTCGCCGACCCACCGCTGGATCGGGCCGATCTTGGACGACCAGCCGAAGGCAGGCCCGCGACGGGGGACCTCGATGACCGGGAACTCGGGCAACCCCAGCCGAGGCGCGATCCACGTGACAGCGACCCGCCCCCAACTCGTGCCCCAGACCAACTCGGCACCCCGATCACGCAGCTCCCGCAACCAGGCTCCGTGTTCCGGCTTGAGCCACACCGTGCCGCACGCAGATGAACCATCCGGCCCGAGCCCGTCGAACTCGTGCGCCTGGTAACCCAGCTCCCGCACGGCCGCCTGACCTCCCGGTAGCGCGTCCGGGTCGACAGCAAGCACCCCCTCGACATCGATGACTACAACAGGACAGCTCATACGAGACCGCCTTTCTTCCCTTGTGCTCCACGGCCAGACGCGGATCCGGTGACGCGGGTCGGGCCTGCATCGGCTTCTGTTCCGTTCGTCCAACCACGCCGTTCGCGTGAAAGCGCGGATGTGGCTGTGTCCCGACGGATCCCAAGGGACCATGGTCGGGACACGAGCCGGTCGGGCACGAACACTCGGGCTAGCTCGTTGGCGCGGGGGCAGGCGCCTGTTGCGTCGAGGCGAGGGCGAAACGCCTCGGTTTGTCGTTGGTCTTCATGGCAGTACCGGCGTCGGCCAGCTTGTCCAGCGCGTTGCTCACCGCACCCGACGACTTCCCGCCCAGCGCCTTCGCGATCGCGGTCGGCCCGAACTCCTCGCCAGGATGGTCACCCAGGAAGTCCTCGACCATCCCCCGCAACGCGCCGGACGGCAGCCGTGGCGTCTTCTCGCCCGCCGCGTCCGCACCGCCCCTGGTCGTTGCCTGGTCGTCGTGGGTCGCGGCGCAGCCAGCGGATGCGGGTTCCGTGTCGGCCACGACGGGTCCGGCCTGCACGGCGCCAGTCTCATCGTCGACCGTGTCCGGTGTGCCCTCAACCGGGGCGACCGTCGACTCCGTGTCGACCGGGTCGGTGTCGACAGGCTGCGTGTCGACCGGGTCGGTCGAGTTGTTCTCGGCAGCCGTGGTGTCGTCACCGTCATCGGTGACTGGCACGGCGGGTGCGTCGGGTTCGGTGTCCGCGATGCCCGTCAGGTCCTGGTCGGCCGCCGCAGGGGCCTCGGCCGGAGCGGGGTCGTTCTGGGTGGTGTCGACGTTGGCGATTGCCCACAGGTCGGCGGCGCGCCGACCACCCTGCGCGATCCCGGTGATGCGGGTGACGCTGGCGTCATCGGCCCATTTGGCGAGGATCTTCTGCGCGGTCGATTTCCCGATCTTCGCCGCCACGGCCAAGTCGGCGGCGGTGCTGTTCGGGCTGGTGTGCAACGCTTCCCACAGCTTGTCTTCGGCGTCCGTGCGATCCGTCGCGGCGGTGGCCTGGTCGGGAACCGACCGCAGCGTCCGGGCGGATCCGATTGGCTGGGTGGCAGGGTTGGCTGTGCGGGTGCGGGTCTTGCTGGACATGACAGTCCCTCGATTCGCGTGGCTGATCGGTGGTGGTCATGCCCCGGCCGGAGCGGGTGTGGCCCACGGTGCGCTACCGGTGTGTTCGGGCTACACGAACTATGAACGCTTCCTTCGCCCCATGAAGTCAAGCGGTCCAACAAAACAAGACGACCGTCTCGTGTGGACAGTTACGCGCGACCACCCGACATGCCTGTCACTTGGTGCGACAACTGTCACCGAACGGGTTTGGCTGTCGCTGTTTGTCGATGGCCGCGGCGCTCGTGTCGACGACGTGCGGCCGAGAATGATGCCGCCGGGCTGCACATAAGCGTGCGGGGCCGCCCCTGGGGAGCCGGTTGCAGCTATCAACAGTTGTTGCCACGACGCCAGATGACGTTCTCCCGGCGACGGATAAGCCGGCGACGGACTCGCCCACCGCCCTTGCCGTTGTGGGCGCGGCCGTATCCACGCTTGAACCCGTAAGCCCGGCAGTAGCCATCATCAAAATGATCACCATCCGCCTTGTACACGCCACGGTTACGACGACAGGCGCTCATACCCGGCATTGCACTTCCCCTTCTCCGGCGAGCCACCCGGCCAACAGGCTTCCCAATTTGCGAAAGCATCGACCGGCCGGATCGGGCCAAGGTTCTCCGACTTGAGATCGACCACACCCAGACCAGCTTTCCGTTGCAACGCCTCGCCTGCAGAGGCTCGCGAAGTTCAGGTGGCTGGGCTCGTGCTTGCCGCCATTGATGCTTCCGTCGGCCGGCGACGTCAAGTCAGTCGATCCACGAGGGCGCGGATCAAATGTGGATAGCGCGGTGCCCAGCGCCAAGCAGGACCCGCACGCGGCGTCCGCCACCGCTGGCACCGTCACGCAAGAACTGAACTCACAACAACAGCAACAACTTCGTGGTGACAAGTGTCGCTTGTGGTCACGTTCGCGTTGACGTCCCGGTTGGCGCTGTTGGGTAACCCAATCCGGTCCTTTGCGTCACGCCGCTTGACAGGCACCGATGTATCGAGCGTGGATGGGCATGTACGCGACAGCGCATCGGACCGTGCATTCACCATTCCCTTACAAGGCAAGGGGATTGTGGATGCGCCTGGCATGAAGGAAGCCGCTATGAGCACCGACACCGCTACCACGAACCGTGGACGGCTGACCGGCGACCACCACGCCGACACCGCCGACCTGACCCTCGAGGAAATCGCCGCCCGGCTGACCGAGGATCTGCGCAGCGTGCAGGGCGACGGCATGCTGCCCGCCGAGGCCGCGTTCCGGGTCACCGCCGATGACACCGGGGACGAGCCGGTGCTGCGGGTCACCCTCACCTGCGACACCGACATCAGCGACGCCATCTCGGGAATCGCCGCGCACCTCGTCGCACAGGTGTTCCAGCTCGCAAGCCACTACAACGAGGTCGACCTCGACCAGCCCGGCGATCCCCGGTTCCTGCAGCACATTCACGTGAAGTGCGGGGACAGCGCGGAGGCCACCCTCGTCGGCGCGATGGTGCAGACCGCGTGACGGGTCATTGACCCGGCCCGGTCCGGCCACCGTCGGACCGGGCCGCTTCCCAAGCGGATCGAACCAGCACGGCGATGTACACGACCCTGCCTGCCGACTCATCCGGCGACATCACATCCGGACCACACCAGGAGGCGTGACATGACATCCACCTTCCACAACGAGATCACGCTCGGCGATATCAACTACAGACTCGCCACAACCGTGGACTCCGAAGAGTCTCTGGTGCTCGACCTGCTCGGAACGACAGAGTCAGGCGAGGTCGTGGCCGATGGCCGTCTTCGCCTGCCAGTCGAAGGCGGCGGCACGGTCGGCAAGCTCCTCACCCGCGTCCTCAGCGCGCACGCACGCCTGCGAAGCCGACCGAACCGTCACGCGAACGCCAACCGTCCCTGGACCCAATCCCTCGACGACGAACTGCGGGAGGCCTGGCTGCAGCCGGGCGGCGGAAGCGCGCTGGACCGCATCGACAGTCTCGCCAAGCATATGGAACGGTCCAAGACCGCCATCAGGGCTCGCCTTCCGAGGGTGGGCTGCGACCCGGACGTGGTAGGCCGCGAACTGTCGGATACAGCCGCCGCCGTGCTGGGCGTAGAACCACCGGCCGTGAAGGGAAACACCTGATTCGCCAGCGTTCGCGCCGACTCCAATCACCACCTGTGGACCACGCGCGCTACGCGCCCTGACCGGTCACCGATCGACCCGGCCCCACGTCGGACCGGTTCTATCCCTTGGCGGCAAATGAAACCACTTCACGTCGTCCGGGTGATTCGGGCACCGACACCACCCTCGCGTTGAGAGATCGGCACCACCCGTACGTCCGCAACACAGTCCACAACCGGAACGGAAGCGAAGGGGCACAGTCACAATGTCCACATCTCATGACGCCATCACATCCATCCCGACGCGACAAGATCTGTCCGATGTGGCCGCCTTGCGGAAGCAGGAAGGACTCGGCGAGGACGCGGTGATCCTCATCGCGCCGTTTCACGTCGACCCGCCGATGCGGATGCCCGACGACATGTGCGCGCTGCTCGTCGTCGCGGTCGACGTCACCATCGACGCGGAGCCGCAGTTGTTCGCCGGAGACTGGCTGCCCGAGATGCGTCCCGCCGACAAGGCCGATGGCGACCTCGTCCTCCAGCTCACCCAACACCACCGCGACGAGGCAGCGGTTGACGTCGAGATGCTGCTGGCCTGTCACGGGCGCTGGACACGTGCGGGCATCTGGAACGGCCTGAGTGTCGAGTGGCCCCAGGTGATCGCCTCGACGGTGCACACCGTGATGGGGCTGCACACCGATTCCGTGGAGGCAGCTGTCCCGGGAGACACGGTATGTGCGTAGCGCCCGGCTGGCGAGGCTGGGGCCACCTACCGCGACGACGCGGCGACTTCTCCTTGTGCGCAATGACGAGCACGCATCGGATCTCCTGTTCGCCGACACAGCCACGGTCGCCACCGTGACCACCCGGCCGCGCCGCGCTCACCATGCCGTGACGCGGCCGTTTCTGACATCAACCAACTCCCAGCCACCTGACACGAGGAAGAATTCCGATGACGAACAACCCGACCAGCACGTCAGAGTCGGCTGCACAGCGGTGGCGTCCGCTACTGGCCCATGTCGTGATCGCCGCGATAGTCATGGCCGCCACCATCGTGGCGGTCCGCGAGCTCTTCATACCGCACACCATTACCGAGGCCTCTTCTCCGGAAATAGTGCTCGCCCTGCTGATCGGCTGGCAGTTCGTGTGGTTCACGCTGTTCACTGGCCTGCGGTTGGTCTCTCGGCGTCCGCTTCCGGTCGGCACAGCGATCGCACGGGCTGTACTCACCGTGATAGGCGCGGTCTTTCCTGCAGTAGTGCTGTTTCTCCTGCTCCCCTGGGGGTGGACTGTCGTGGTCGGGACCTTGGTCGTCACGGCCGCCATCGCTGTCCGGCAGATCATCCGCTGGCCCAAGCGCACTCCAGCGGCTGACCCGGACCGTGGCCAGGACGCCGCCGACGTCTCGTAGCCCCAGCCGCCTTCGATCGGACACCCTGCCTGACCAGACGATGTCGCCACGGGCAGCCCAGACAACAGGATCAACATGACCAAGACATGGGTCAGGTTGTGCAGCGCCCGCTCGCCGATTCCCGGCAGGACACCAGGACTTGTCTGGGCGATGTGGCAGCCGGGGTACTCGGCGGCGCCATGGCCGCATGACGAGCTGACACCCGGCTTTGCCTACTACGTCTGCGAAACGCAGCCGAACGGCGAACGCGCCGCAACCTACCGGGCCACGGCAACGCACGTGCTGCCGCCCACGCGGGTGGCGACACCGGAGGGGGCGTACGGCCTCATGGCGGAGCACGTCTTCGACGACAGTCTCCGCATGGGGCCGGACGAGTGGAAGGCCCATCCGTACAACGTGCTCAAGGCGGAGTTCCTGTGGCCGCAGCGGGTCGTGGCGTGGCGGGCCACCCTCGTCGCGGTCGGACCGCATGTACTCGCGGGACTGGGACGCTTCCCGCGCACCGGGTGGTTGACAACGGACACGATCACCTTGTGACACCTCGTCCTCCAGCGGTCGGATCCCTGATTCGCCTGGCAGCGCTGACACATTCCGGTCGACTCATGCCCTAGTCGCTCCAACGGCATTGACACCTCGTGACCTACGAAGCGTCCATACAGGTCGGTCGACCGGAAATCACTGGAAGCAAAGGGGTTGACGTATGCGGAACGGGATCGGCGCCGCACTGGCTACTCAGTGGACGCTGGGGAATCACGGCGGATGCGAACCGGATCGGCAGCTCGGACGCATCGACGACGCCGCACGCCGCGAGGGATCGTCATGATCGAGATATCGGCGAAGGAGGTGCCTGAGATCCGTGCCCGGATGGCCGACTGGGCGCGCGATCCTGGCCTTGATGGCGCGGGCAACTGGTTTCGTTTCTTCCTCGGCCCGCACCCGCCTGGGGCCAGCGATTCGTATGTCTTCGACCGTGTCGATGATGTCGCGGCGACGATCGCGGGCACGCTGGCAGTTCAGCTCCCGGCGTCGGAATTGTTCTACGTCTCCTCCATCATGACCGAACTCGCCCGCCATGCGGCGAGCAGCCTGCCCGACTACCGCCTGCACCCCGAGGATCTGCCTTCGCCGGTCGGGTTCATGGTCTACGCGCAACCGCCGGTGCCGGGCACCGCATCGGGACCCCACGACGACGTGTGCATCGTGTCGTGGGGTCCCGGGCGTGGCGGCGTGTGGGTCCACACGTGGGCGCCCACGTCGATGTCGCCGGCCCAGCGCGGCGTCGTGCAGATCGGCCGCAATCTCGCGAAAGCCGATCACCACGACGCGTTGCAGCGAGCAAGGGCAGCGGCCGCCCGCAACCTGCCACCGCCGTCACCGGACAACAAGCCAGCGACAAGCGAGGAGGCCGCCGATCTGTGGGGGGCGCACCTGCTCACCACGTGGCTGCCGAATCTGGAACGCGCGCCGATCCCGCCCTCGTTCTGCCCGCCGCACGGCTACGAGTGGTGCGCGCTCACCCCGATGGAGTTCACGGAGATGGAAGGCTGGCCGGACGGTGTGTCCGACAGCCAGTCCTCGGTCGCCGCCGAGTCCAAGATCGCCTTGCAGCGCACCATCCTCGCCACCTGGCTGCTGATGGGACAGACCCTGGTCCACTCCGAACGCGTGCACGCCCCGCGCGCCGCCCGGCGCCGGATCGAGACCCTGGACCCGGCGATAGGGACTGCGGTGCGCTACATCGATCTCCGGCGCAGCCGCACCGAATCTTCCGGTCACAGCACGGACGATCGGGAGAAGAGCGGACGGGAGTATCACCACAGCTGGATCGTGCGCGGACACTGGCGTAACCAGTACTACCCCAGCAGAAACGAGAATCGTCCTATCTGGATCGACTGGCATCGGGCCGGGCCGGACGACAAGCCACTCATCGGTGGCGAACGGGTCAACGTCCTGCGCCGCTGAGAAGCCGTTATCGCGGCAGGAACTCCGGCCCCCGCGTGGCGGTGCGACAACGTCCGACGACTTTCTCTCATGGTCGTGTTCGGCGGCGTCCGCTGTCCACGACCTGATCGCGTGCTCTGGCACTCAATGTCGCCCTGCCGGTAAGACGGCGGCGTGGCCCGGTTCAGCCTCGTGATCCGCCGGACGCGGGACGGGTGGCGGCGAGAGGGCGTCCGATCTTGTCGATGCGCACGGTGGTGCCGGGCTCGGGTGCGTTGACCATGTGGGTGGGCGAGATGGCGATGCCCACGTGCGTGATGTTCGCGGTGCTGGTGCCGTAGTACACGAGGTCTCCCGGCTGCAGCGGTGATCCGGCTGGCACGAGTGGGCCCATGTTGTATTGGTCTTGTGCGACTCGCTCGAGCTTGATTCCCGCTGCGGCATAGGCTGCTTTGGTCAGGCCAGAGCAGTCCCAGCCGCCCTCGGCAGGGCCGTCGCCGCCCCACACGTACGGCTCGCCGAGCTCCCCACAAGCGAACCTCACCGCCACGACCGCGGCGGGCGCGACCGCGAGATCACCGGCTGATTGCGAGGCGGCGCACGCGCCGGCCGCGTCGGACGCGGCCTGGGTGTAGAGGGCGGCTTGGTCGAGGACTTTGCGGACGTACCAGTCGGCGCGGTTGTAGGTGAAGATCGCCCGGTAGAGGTCGGTGGCGTCGCGGGCACCGGAGTCGCACAGGTAGTAGGCGGCGGCGTGGATGGCGTCGTGCGGGTCGTAGCGTGACGGCGGGGTCCGGCCACCGGGCGGGATGATGTGCTGGGAGGTCACCGAGGCGAAGGTGGGGGCCAGGAACTGCATCACTCCTGCCGCACCGGCAACGTTCTCACCGGAGTGCACGCCCGGCAGGGTGGAACGGCCGTGATCGGTCTCGACCTTCCCGATAGCGGCAAGGATCGACCAGTCCAGCCCCGGACACACCCCGGCCGCCGCGCGGTACAGCGTGAGATAGTCGGCGGGGATATCGGCCAGCGCGGTCGCGCTGGGCCGGCCACCGCCGCCGAGAAGCGCCGAGATCGCGCCTGACACCCCACCGACGATCAGCATCGAGATCACCAGGATCGCCGCGATCACAGCGGCACCGACCTTCACGATCATGGGGTGTTCACCGCCTTCCGGTACTCGGTCCGCGTGAAATGGGCTTCGGTGGCATCGGCGCGGGCGCGGGAGCCGTCAGCGGCAGCGGCAGGTCCGCCCCCGGCGCCGTATCGCTGCCCTCGCCGGTGCTGGGCGGTGAGACGTGCGGCCAGACGTCGAGTAGCCGGCACAGCTCTCGCCGTGCGCTCGCGCCGCCCCCAGCGGTGTCGAGGGGAAGCCAGACCTCGTCGGCGGGACTCGGGTGTGTGGCCTCGGGGTCGAGCAGTTCGGCCGCGGCGGTGGCGACCGGGACCGAGCGCGGATCGTCGAGTTCGCGCCAGGCCCGTACCAACAGCCGGCGGGCGGTGGCCTCGCGGCGTGAGGTCGGCAGCCAGACCAGCAGCGGGGTGGTGATGCCGGTGGCTGCGGCGAGGGCGGCGTAGCCGGCCAGTTTCCCGGCGAGCTTGGCCAGGACCTCGGTGCCGAAGTCGTACTCGAGGAAGAACTCGATGTCCCTGCCGCCGGAGCTCCAGCGGCCGTAGGCATCGGGTTTGACCAGGTCCCCGAAGTGCCGTGCGCACCGGGCCTCCGACCACCACGCGCCCAGCGCGGTCTGCTCGGCAGGATCGGTGTGGCGGGCGCGGTCGACCAGGGCGGTGAACCACTCGGCGACGCCGACGGTGTGCGCGAGCCGTAGCGAGTGGGCGATACCGAAGGCGCGGTCGTGTCGGTAGCCGAGTTCCTTGACGTCCAGGCCGTCCTCGGCGGCCAGCACCGCGGCCCCGGCGGGCGCGAGGATGTAGTGCATCGGCGCGGTGCCGGAGGTGATGAACGGCTGGAACCGGTCGACCACGCCCCACTGGAACAGCTCCCGCAGCCGCATCCGGCCAGACCGGAAAGACGGGAACGCCAGCGCGGTGATCTGGTGTGCCGTGAGCACGCGGTGTTCGTGCAGCATCCGGATGATCCACCGGTCCCGCGGCGTCAACCGGCCCGCCAGCACCGCCTGGTGATCGGCGTTGTTCGCCGCACGCGGAGTTGGGCGAATTGCCTTGTGACCTCGAAGGGTGCGCTGCTTGGTGGGATTGGTGATCATGTCACAAACCTCCGGGAAGTAAATAGGCGGAATTGCATCTGATGCAACATTGGGCAAATTGCTGAGATCGTCGTCCTTGCTGGTCAGGCAGATGTGCGAGTTGTAGCCGAGATGGGTGAATCCACTGTGGACATGCGGTCTTAGCGCGAGCGCATCAATGTTGTGTTTGATACAACAGGGCGATGGGTTCGGAGGCACCTGGTTCAGCGCGACTTGTGTTGGCAGACAACGTCATCCACCTCGACCCGGCTCCGGCTGTTTTCGAGGCGATGTTGGAGGGCTGGCGGCGGCAGCAGTCGGCGCGTTTCCTGAAGACCTCGCTGACGATCGCGCCGAGGCTCCGGTTGATTCGCCGGCTGTGGGACTTCACCGGCTTGTATCCCTGGCAGTGGACGCCGGCGGATGGTGAGGCGTTCATCGACGACATGCGGGGCGGGGAGTCGCCCATCGTGGCGTCCACCGCGCGGACGTACGAAGTGGCGATCAGCCTGTTCCTCGAGTACTTGCTGGATTCCCGCTACGGCTGGGTGCAGGTGTGCGAGGAGCGGTTCGGTGACACGCCTCAGCAGGTGTTCCATGAGGGCAACTCCGTCCTGCACAAGCTGAACTACGAGGGAGATCCGCGTCGGCGGCCGTTGACCTACGACGAGGTGCAGGCGTTGTTCGACGCCGCGGACGCCCGGCCCGGCACCATCAGCGGCCGGGGCCGCAAGGGCGCGTTGTGCGCGGCGCGAGACGCTGCCGTGCTCAAGACCGTCTACGCGTTCGGTTTGCGCCGCCGGGAAACATCCCGCGTCGACCTGGCCGACTTGCGGCGCAACCGCAAGGCTCCGCAGTTCGGCGACTTCGGCACCGTCATGGTCCGGTACGGCAAGGCACCCAAAGGTTCCCCGCCGAAGCGGCGGACAGTGCTGCTGGTGCCGGAGATGGACTGGGTGGTCGACACGCTGGCCGACTGGGTGAGCCAGATGCGCCCGCGGTTCGCGCCGGGCAGCCATCCGGCGTTGTGGGTGACCGAGCGGGTCGGCCGGCTGTCGCCGCGGTCGATCAACGAGGCGTTCGTCGCGGCTCGCGATGATGCCGGGCTCGATCCGAGTCTGGACTTGCACTGCCTGCGGCATTCCTACATCACGCACCTGACGGAGTTCGGCTATCCGGCTCGGTTCGTGCAGGAGCAAGTCGGCCACGCTTTCGGGTCGACTACGGCGATCTACATGGGTGTGTCCAATGAGTACCGGAACAAGCTGCTGGAGGCGGCGTTGAAGGGCCGGCTCGGCGAGGATTGGGAGTGACGGCGTGATCAAGAAGATGGGATACCAGTGGCGGTTGCGGCACTTGATGGCCGACCGCGACATGTTCCAGACCTCGGATCTGGTGCCGTTGCTTGCCGAGCGGGGTGTTGTGCTGTCTCGCGAGCAGGTGTTTCGGTTGGTGACCCAGCCGCCGCAGCGGTTGAGCATGGACACCCTGGTGGCGTTGTGCGACATCCTGGGCTGCGCACCGAACGACCTGATCAAGCCGGAGGTGGTCAACCAGCAGCTCCGCAAGGCAGCCGACGGTGTTGCTGGATCGACCGCCGATCCGGCGCCGACGCCTCGTCGTTCGATCCTGCGTCGGCCCGACCAGCGTCGCCCTGAAAAGAAGTGACCACTGTGGACACTTCGTCGCCTGCGCCAGCGGTACGGCGTCGTCGGGTGCGTAACCGTGATGGTGACCAGCAGCGGCTGGCTCGAATTGCCGCCCGCGAGGGTGCCCGAGCCCGGCTGCTCGAGTCCGTGCAGGCCATCACCGAGCCTGTCGTGACCGCACAAGCGGCTCAGGCATTTCTGGAACAGGCGCAGGCGTGGACTGCCTGGGGTGCTCTGGCATTGCATCGCTACCTTGATCAGCATCCCGAGGCGCTGCGCGTGCCGCCGCCGGATTGTCCGTTGGTGCTGGCGCGACTCCTGTACCTGCTGGCCGCCGCAGGCCACCCGGTTACCGCACCCGCGTGCTCGATCTGCGGCCGTTCCGATCGCCTGCTGGAGTGCCGCACCCCGGACGGCCGGTGCTGCAACTGGTGCAAGCACAAGACAACAGTGCGGCCCTGCGCTCGGTGCGGGCAGGAAGCGGTCGTCGTCACCCGCCGACCGGAAGGACCGATCTGCCGGCGGTGCTATGCGGCCGACGAGGACCTGTTCGAGGAATGTGTCGAATGCGGGCGTCGTCGCCGGCCGACCAAACGACGAGCCGACGGTGCCGCCTGGTGCGAGTCCTGCGCTCCCAAACCTACTCACCAATGCATTCGGTGCCGTGATCACCGCCCGGCGGCGGCGATCACGGAGGACGGTCCGGTTTGCTACAACTGCTACCAGCGTCCGCCGCGGCGTTGCGGGGTCTGCGGCCACATCCGCCCGATCCGCATCCGCGCGGTCGGCGACCAGCCGGACCGGTGTGCCCAGTGCTACCGGCAGACCGGTCAGTGCGTGGTCTGCGGACGGGTCCGGCCGGGCAGCGGGCTCGGCGGCCGCGGCGGCGCATTTCACTGCTCCGCTTGCCGGCCCCGTCGATCCGGGCACTGTGACGACTGCGGCCAGACCGCCCAGTTGTATGGAGACTGGCCCCGTGGCTCGGTCTGCTTCCGCTGCTACTTCCACCACCTGCGCAACCCAGCCCAGTGCCCGCAATGCGCGATCGTGCGAGTCCTGGTCGGCCGCGCCGAAACCGGCGAGGACATCTGCGGACCGTGCTCGGGATCCACAGTGGACTTCACCTGCCGCACCTGCGGCCGTCCGGGGCGGCTGCACGCCGACGGCTGCTGCGCCCGCTGCGTGGTAACTCACCGCGTGCACGACCTGCTCAGCGACCACTCCAGCGTTGTGGCACACCAACTTCAGCCGCTGGCGCACGCACTGACCGCCGCACCGAACGAATACTCGGTACTGAACTGGCTCTATTACCACCCTGCCACCACGTTGCTGGCCGACCTTGCCGCCCAGCCCGCCCAGATCACCCACGCCCTGCTGGACGGCCTGGCACCCACTCGCAGCACCCGCTACGTCCGCGACGCACTCATCGCCACCGGCGCTCTGCCGCCACGGGCTGAACACCTCAACCGGCTGGAAGCCTGGGCAGACCGCACGATCGACCGCCTGCCCAAACGCCAGCAGCGAATCATCCGCCCATTCGCGGAGTGGCAGGTGATCCGCGATGCCCGCCGGCGCGCCGCCCGCAACCGATACACCGAGGGAGCCGCAGCCACCGACCGCACCGACATCCGCACCGCCATCGGGTTTCTGGACTGGCTCGACGCCAGCGCAACCACCCTCGACGCACTCACCCAAGATCAGCTCGACCACTGGCTGGACACCAACCCGACCCGACGCAGGGGTCTTGCCTCGTTCCTGCGCTGGGCGCGCCAGCGCAGACTCACGACCACGCTGGAGTTCTTGTCTAGCAAGAAGAGCATGCCGGTCCTCTTTCAAACTGAGGACCAGTACCGACGACAGCTGCGCCGCTGCCTCAACGACGGCACCCTCCCGCGCGAGGTGCGGATCATCGGCAGCCTGGTCAGGCTCTTCGGCTTGCCCATCAGCCGCATCGTCGAACTGACCGCCGATCGGTTCCACCGCGCCGACGGCGACGCGTTCCTCACCATCGGCAAACATCCGGTGCTGCTGCCACCCAAACTGGCAGCACTGATCGAGGAACACCTCGCCCACCCGCGCTACCGGTCGATGGTGCGCCCGCCGGCCGGTGACCCACCCCGATACCTGCTGCCCGCGAGTCGGCCAGGCAAGGCGCGAGGCGCCCGAGCAACGCAGAAACTCTTGCGGCAGCATGGATTGCCTACGCTTGCCGCCCGCAACACGGCGATGATTGAGGCTGTCGGCGAGCTGCCGCCGATCGTAATAGCCGACCTGTTCGGCATCCATCCCGGAACGGCACACTCCTGGGCCAAGTTCGCCCAAGCCAGCTGGACCGACTACCTCGCCGCCGACGCGGCTACCGAGCCGAACACCACCAGCAAGAGATGAACACCAGCTCGACGATCTTGGGAGTGCCCGAATAGCGCACACCTTCAATACCTACCTCTCACCAGTTTGTTGCGCGGAAAGGACTTTCGTCCGCTGCGTGGTGTGTGCTGGGTGGGTCAGGGTTGCTGGCGGCGCGGGTCGGAGTTGCGCGCCCGAACGCCGGGCTGGCCTCGGCGATCGCCGTTGGCCGGCCGTGTCTGCTCTGAGGCTGTGGCAGGACGCCGCGGAGAGCGAGTTGGGGCCTGCGGACCAGACACGGGCGTGACGCCACCCGGAGCACAGCTGCGCAAGGCGCGTCGGGCGATGCCGCGGATTTCCCGTGCGCGGCCTGGGATTGCGCGCGGGAGCGGCTGGGTGAGCATGGTGAACGGCTGCGACTCCTCCCCGTTCAGCACAAGGCGGACGGCGGCGTGGTAGACACCGAGGTGGGCCAGGTCGTGATCGGACAGCCGGGGCGCGGTGTGCCGGGACAGCTCGCGGGCGTCCTCCGGGCTCGCGTTGAAGAAGATCTTGCTGCGGGCGTTGGTGGACATGCCTTCCCGCAACTCCCGGGGAAGCTGGCCAAGATGCTGATGCGCCAGGGTCATCGCGACCCGGAAGCCCCGCGCCTCGGCGAGCATGTCCTCGATCGGGTACGGCAAGTTCAGGAAGTTATGACACTCATCGATCACCAGTGACGCGTCCTTGCGCTGGCGTTGCGGAGTGCGGGCGCGGGCGGTGGTGGCCTGCCAGGTGCGCGCGACCACCAGCGACCCGACCAGCCGGGTGGTCTCCTCGCCGAGCGAGCCTTTCGGGATGCGGACCAGGCAGATGCCGCCGTCGAGCACGGCGGTCATGTCCACTGTGGAGTATCCGCCCGCGATGGCGTCGCGGACGAACGGCCGCAGCAGGAACGCGCGCAGCTTGTTCATCAGCGGGCTGATCACCTGGCTGCGGCTGGAGTCGGTGAGTTCCTCGTACCAGGACCAGAACCCGCGCAGCACCGGGTCGGTGACCCCGGCCGTGACCCGTGACCGGAAGGCGGGATCGGCCAGCAGCTTCGGCAGGTCCGCGAGGGTCGCCACACCTTCCTGAGTTCGTAGGGTCAGGCACGCGGCGCGCATCACGTCGTCGGTGCGCGGTCCCCAGAAGGCGGAGTACACCCGGCGGAACACCGAGACGAGGTTGTCGACGGTCAGGTCGGTTTCTCCGCCGTCCAGCGGGTTGAGGCACGGCGGCCGGGACTTCGAGTCGGCGTCGAAGATGACGACGCGTTCGCCGGCCGATTTGGGCAGCCGGGAGAGCACGTCGGTGACGAGGTCGCCCTTGGGATCGATGAGCACGATCCCGCGGCCGGCTTCGGCGTCGGCCAGGATCATGTTGCCCAGCAGGGTGGATTTGCCGGAGCCGGTCGCGCCGATGACGTGCAGGTGGTGCCGTGCGTCCGGGATGCGCAGCGCGACAGCGCGTTCGTGTCCGGTGTCGGTGACCCCGATCCGCTTGGCCCCCGGTCCCGGTGTGGCGATGCCCGGTGGCGGTGCGATGGCGCGGGCTCCGGCGCGCTGGACGCCGGGGATCGCCTCGTCGGTCGGCAGGTGAGCCAGGACGGCCAGCTCTCCCACCGACAGCAGGTCGCCGTTGCCGAGACGCCGCCCGGCCAGTACGACGCCGGGGTGGCGGACGCGGTGGCGGGTGTAGTGGTTGTGCTCGGTGTAGGAAGCGAACGATGCGGCGAGTGCGTGTGCCCGGCCGCGGGCGACGTCCCGCGCCGTGCGGACCTCGGTGTCGGCTGCGTCGGTCGGCAGCAGGGTGGCGACGGCGTAGCGGATGACCGTCTCGTACTGGGAGCCGCGTTGCTTGGCGACGATGGCGCGGTTCTGTGCCGCGTACTCGAGCGAGGTCTGCGGATCTGTATGCAATGCCCCTGCGCGCGTCGAGTTCCGTGCGGACCTGGTTGTCGCGCCGGGAGTGAGCAGGTCGAGCAGGCGGCCGACCACGCGGGTGGAGCCGCCGGTGTGCACCCGGCGCGCGGAGCGGCGTGCTCGGGCGACGCGGCGGCCGGTGACCGGGCGGGCCAGGATCTGTACGCAGGCGTACTCGTCGAGGCCGAGCCCGACCGGGGCGCCGATCAACGCGCGCAGCGGGTCGGCGCCGAAGTCGGTGCGGATCGGCAGCGCCTCGGACCGGGCCAGGCGCAGTTCGCCGCCGACGACCAGCCGCCGCTGCCCGGCTTCCGGTGGTGGCAGGGGCGGCTCGGCGGGGCCGACGCGGGTGTGCGAGCCGGGCCAGGCCGCCTCGACCGCGCGTTCGACCAGGCCCGGCGGGATCGTCCCCGGCACCCATAGCCGGATGGCGACTCCGGCCTCGGAGAACACGTACTCGCATGCCACGTGTGGTTGCCCGGTGAACCAGCGGCGCCAGGCCGGGCGCAGCAGCCCGACGAGGTTGGACCACAAGGCCTCACCGCCCGCGGGATCCACCGTTGGTGGGGCGAGCACGGTGACCTGGCGGGCGTCGGCGACGAGCCTGGCGTGGCAGCGCCGCGCCCACCGGCGCCGGCCGATCACGAATCCCGCGATACCGGCCGCGAGCACCGGGGCGGCGACCGGTCCCCAGGTGAGCGCCCACTCCCGCACGTGACCCAGCAACCTGAGCAGCGCACCGCCGGGGTCGCGCAGGTAGTCCCCGAGCCACCCGTCGGTCAGACCGGTCCGCACGATTCCGTGAGCCACCAGCGGAATAGACAGCTCGGGGTGGTTGAGGGCAGCCGGTATCCAGGCAAGCATCACGGGTCCTCCCAAAGTAGGAAATGCTCGGAGACAGGACGACCAGCGTCAGGCGGCGTCGAGTTCGATGTCGTCCTCGGCACCGGACGGCCCGAACTCGTCGCCGTCGTCGGCCGCATACGCCTGCTGGTCGGCGAAGCCGAGATCGACGAAGGACTGTTCGTCATCGGACTCGCCAGCGGGGTCGGCGTCTGCGGCGTACCCGGCGAGTTCGGCCGGGTTGCTTGTGACGAGGTAGTGCTCGGTCGGCGAGGCAATGCTCTGGAAGGCGACCCGCTGGGTTCCCGCCGACAGCAAGCCCTGGCCGCGGTCCGCCGACAGCAGGAACTGGCGTTCCCCGGCCGACAGGTCGAAGGTCTGGGTGATCTCGTCGATGGCCTGGGACGCTTGCCGGAGCAGGACCTGGGTCGCCGCGTTCGCGACCACGGCTTTGCCGAGATCGTTGCCGAGCACGTCGGCGGTGTCCTGGGTCGCGACGGTCAAGCCTGCCCAGTGCTTGCGGGCGGCTTTGGCCATGCGGAACAAGAAGTCCGCTCCGGCCGGGTCTTTCATCAGCAGCCACGCCTCGTCCACGACCACCAAGCGTGGGCGGCGAATCGCGGGGTTGGACACCCGCCGCCACACCGCGTCCAGGGTGAGCAGAGTGCCGATGGCTTTCAGCTCGTCGGGCAGGTCCCGCAGGCTGAACACCACCAGATGCCCTTCCGGGGTGGTGGAGGTCGGCCCGTCGAACAGCTGCTTGAACGCCCCCTGCACATAGGGATGCAGCCGCGCGGCGAGCTCGGCGGCAGCCCGGTCGCCGGCCTGTCCCGCAGTCGCGAGCTGGTCGCGCAAGGTCCGCAACGTGGGGGAGGGGCGGGTCCAGGTACGGGCGTCAGCGGTGATCCCGGCCGACTGGTAGGTCGCGGCAATGCCCCGGTCCAGCGCGGCCCGCTCGGCGGCCTGCAACTCGCTGCCAACGAGCACGGAGATGACGGTGTGCAGGAACAGCGACCGGCGCACGAGGGCGTCGCGCGGCGCGGTCCGGCGTCCATCCGGGCGGGTGTGGATGGGCAGATCGAACGGGTTGAGCCGGACGCCCGCGGCACCGAGATGGACATACGTGCCGCCGACCGCGTGCGCGAGCCGGGCGTACTCGTCCTCAGGGTCAACGACCGCGACCTCGATACCCCGATACAGCGACCGCAGCAGCTCCAGCTTGACCAGATAGGACTTGCCCGCACCGGAGCGGCCAAGGATGACGGAGTTGTGGTTGTGCAGACCCTCGCCGAAACGGTCCCAGTGCACCAGGCCTTGCGAGCCGACGTTGTAGCCGTAGAGCACGCCGGACGGCGCGGCCACCGACGTCGGGTCGGCCGCGGGCAGGTCGGGCGAGGTGAACGGGAACGCCGCGGAGAGCGCGGAGGTGTCGAAGGTGCGGCGCATCCCGATCAGGTCCAGGCCCATCGGCAGGGTCGACACCCAGCCCTGCAGCGACCGGTAGGTGGTGTGTTTGGCGTCGAGCAGCAGGCTCGCGGATAGGGAGCGCAGCGCGGCCACCTCGTCGGCCAATGCCCGCTCGGACGGGGCATGGATCGTGAGATACAGGCCGACGCGGAACAGCTTGCCTTCACCGCGGGCGACGCGAGAACTGAGGTCGTAGGCGTCCTCGGTGGCGGCTTCGACCTGTGGGTCGTAGAGGCGGCCGTGTTCGGCGGTGTGCCGTCGGCCTGACTCGAGTTTGGCGAGCTGCTTGCGCAGCCGCGCGGAGGCGGTGGCCGGGTCGATCGGCTCGACGTGCAGCGCAACGTCCAACCGGCCGGGATAGGTCAACAGGGGTGCGAGCCAGCCGGGGTGGACCTCACGCGGGAACCCCGTGATGGCGAAGCTGGAGACCCACTCGGTGCCGACCTCCAGGTGCCGAGCGCCGACGGACAGGGCGTCCGGGGTAAACGCGGCGGCCCGGTGACTGGGGCGGCGCTGGTCGCGCCGGGAACGTGTTCGGGTGGTCATCGCACCCGCCCCCTCTCTGGGAAGTCGTCGTCTTCGTCCTCGTAGTCCCAGCCGTCGTCTTCGTCGGCTGGTTCGCGCGCGTGGGTGTCGGCCGCGCCGCGGTCGTGGGCCTGCCAGAACGGGCGGTCGTCGTCGAAGTCGCCGTCGGCCAGGTCGGTGCCGCCGGAGGTGGTGATGACGTCGTCGGCACCGGCCAGGACCGCCGACGGCGGCAACAACGTGTCCGGGTTGCACGCCGAGGCGAGCACGGAGGTGGCCTGCCCGGCATCGAGCGGGGTGACCACGATCCCGGCGGGCGCGAGCAGCTCGATCGCCTCGTTCAGGCGGCGCACCAGCCGGGACTCCGCCGCGCGCCGCGCCGCGGCGCTGGCCTGGGTGGTCTCGTCGTGCGCGCGGCGTCGGCGGGTCAGTGAGGACAGCACCGCGAGTGGGCCGGGGCCGCCGAGGCCGTCGGCCGGCGCGGCGGCGCCCATCGGCTCGCGCAGGATCAGCAGCACCTGACGGCGCAGCAGGTCGGTCTGCTCACCGAGCTGCACCAGGTAGTCGGCGTGCTCGAGCGCGGCGGCCTCCAACGCCGGGTGCGACAGCCCGCCCGCACGTGCCCGCAGCTCAGCGATCTGGCCGGACAGGTCTAGCCGTTCGGTGCGCACCAGCACCTGCACGGGCGCGGTCAGGCTGTGCAGGTAGCGGCCGAAACTGGCCACCAGGGACTCCTGCTCCGACGGTGTCCGCAGCGCGAAGTTCACCGTCGAGGCGACCGCGACGACGGCCAGACCGTCGGTACCCAGGTCCACGACGCCGGTGTCGGTCACCGCCTCGGCGGGCAACCGCAACGCCGACGGCGAGATCTGCTCGGACGCTGGCATCTTGTTCTTGGTCGCCTTGGCCGACCGGCTCTGGCTGGAGCCCGCGGTCCGGCTCTTACCGGTAGCGGCAACCTGGGCGGTCAGCCATGGCGGCGCGGGCCGGACGCCCTCGGGTGCGGCGACGCGATGGCGCGGTCCCATGCGCTGCCGGGTCGCGGCGACCAGCAGCCGGTCCATCGAGATCCCGTCGCGCTGGCCGAGCGCGATGACCGCCGCACCCACTCCGACCGGGATGGCCACCGCGAGGAACACCGGCAGCGGCACGAACGCTCGAGTGGAGGTCCACCCGGCGTAGAGCACCAGGCCGGTCACCGCGAGGATCGCTAGCTGGCGGGCGGTCAACGGGCCGACCACCTTGTCGGCCATATCGACGTCAGCGGGAATGCGCACAGAACTCACGGCGTACCTCCGGGCGTGGGTGGCGGCGGCGAGGAACGCCGCGGTCGTGTCGGAAGGTCCAGCGGGAGTCGCAGCTGTCGGCCTGCGGGTGAGGACTTTCGCGGTGGCGGTGGTGGCGGCGGTGCGGGTGTCGCGGGCGGGACGCGGCGCAAGCCGTCCAGCGGCAGCGGGTACTGCCCGGAGTGAGTCGGCCGGTTGCCCTTGTACGGGTCGAACGGCAACTCCAGCTGCCTGGCGCGCGATCGTGCCGGGGGTGGCGGTGGGGAGGGCGGGCTCGGCGGGCGCGGGACCCGGCGCACACCGTCGAGCGGCAAGCGGTACTGCCCGGAGCGGTCCGGCCGGTTACCCCGGTACGGGTCGAACGGCAGTTCCAGCTGCTTCCCGCCACGACCTCGTGCGGACGGTCCCGGCGGGGTCAGTGGTGGCGGTGTCGGCTTGACCCGCTCGACATCCAGCGGCAAGCGGTACTGGCCGTCTCGTCCGAGGACCGGTTTGTTCTCCGGCCAGCCGTCGTCCAGCGGCAGCGTCAGCTGGCGGCCGTGCCCCGCCGACGGCTTCGGCGCGGGAGCGGGCCTGGGCTTGGCGGCCGGTCGGCTGCGACGCACACCAGCCAGCGGCAGCATGTACTGCCCGTCCGCGGTGGTACGGGCGTGGGCGTAGGGGTCCGCCGAACCGCGCCCGCCACCACTACCTCCGCCGTTGCCGCCGGTCGAGCGCGGCCCGCTGTGACCGCTGCCGCCCCGGCCGCGCAGCAGGCCGAAGGTCTTGTACGCCACGAACGCGCGCACCAGCGAGCCGAGCATCGAGCGCCGGCCGCCGCCGAGCTGAACGTGGGCCATGACCCAGCTGGGAATCTTGACCAGGATCCAGATCAGGCCGCCCGTGGCTATCAGGTTGACCATGCCGTCCGGGGTCGGCCCGAACAGGGTGAAGCCGCCTTCGGCGAAGAACACCCGCAGCGCGGTGATCAACGCGAGTGACTGACCGACCTGGACGGCCAGGACGCCGAAGAAGGCGCGCCACCACCAGCGGGCGATGCCCTCGGTCTGCTCCAGGCCATGACAGACCAGGAACAGTGGCGCTCCCGCGACCAGCACCGCGGTCAGTGCGACGCGCACGACGTAGCTGCCGATCAGGGCGACGAGGAGTACGACCAGGCCGAGCCCGACCAGCACCCCGAAGAACCCGGACGAGGTGATCGAGTTCATCACCGTGTGGGTCAGCAACGCGGACAACGTCTGCGCCGCGCCACTGGGATCGACGCCCCCGCCGACGAGGGCATAGGACAGGGCGTTGGCGAGCTCGATCGCCTTCGCGGCGAGGATCAGGGACAGGTTCGCTGCCAGGAAACCGACCACGATGCGGGGCGCGGTCTGGCGGATCGTGGTGCGAGCCTGCAGCGTCTCGTAGGCCATCAGCACGATCCCGGCCACCATGATCAACAGTGCGTAGCTGGCGACCGCGATCCCACGCGAGGACTCCCACAGCTCACCGATCCGCGGCAGCTGATCCAGCGTCGGCGTGGCCAGCAGCGTCTGAGCCACCAGCCGCAACAGCGAGTTCAACGCGGCGACAACCAGCGCCCAGAAGAAGCTGTTGATGCCATCCGCCATGCACGCGCCGATGTCGGTGATGCCGCACTCCCCGCTGGGCGGACTGAGCGGTGACAGGGGTGCCGGTGGTGTGCTCGGCGCCGTCGTGCTCGGCGTGCTCGGGGCCGGGGCGGGTGAGGTGGTGCTCGCGGGGGCGTGAGGTCGTGTGCTCGGCGACGGGGCGGGCGGGCACGGTGTCGACGACGAGCCGGGCGGCGGGCACGGCGTAGGTGTGACCGGGCTCGGTTGCGCCACCGCCACCGCGGCGGTACCGCCCAGGATCGCCAGCAACACGACCGTGAACAACCACAGAGCGCGCCGCCGCAGAATGCCGCGTCGATCGTCGGGAGGCCCGGCGTGGCCCGCGTGCGTCACACGCGGGCCATGGCCCGCCGGGCGGCGAGCGGCGCGCCGCGTGGAGGTGGTCGCAGACATCGCCTACGCCCCCACAATGCCTTTGAGCACGCTGACAACCAGCGGGGCGAGCGCGGCCAGGCCGTAGCCGATCGCGGCGGCCTTGAAGCAGTCCTTGGCCTTCTCGTGCTCGCCAGGGTCACCGCCGGCCATCACCCGGCGCACGCCGCCGATGGTGAAGATCACCGTCGCGAGCAGGGCGAGGATGCCCATGATCCAGTTGCGGATGTTGGTCAGGACCTGATCCACCGACTGCACCTGAGCCAGCACCGTGACGCTCTCCGCGTGCGCGGCCGAGACAGGCACGCACAGCACCGCAACGGCCACGCCGACCAGCACCACGAACGTGCGCCGCGGGCAGGCCAGGTCGCCCGCCACCCCAGACATCCGAGGTGTAAGTGTCGCGGCGGTGCGCGACCGCGAGGGCTGGGAACGCGGGCGCCGGGCCGGGCGAGCCGCCTGGAGAGGCTGGGTAACGGGTCCGCGGCGAGGGCGGCTGTCGCCACCGCGGTGGCGCGGTGAGCGGCGAATGAGGGAACAGGTCAGGCGCATCGCGGCACTCCCGGGGTCGTGCCCGCAGGCCGCCGGATGGTGTCGGCGGGCCGGGTGGGCGAGGTGGTGTGCGCGGGAGTGGCTGCTTCTTTCCCGCAGCCCTCGACTCCGGATTTCGGGGTCCTTTTTGACACGTCGCCCCGAACTTTCTTCGACGACTTCCCACCTGCTGCGGTCACTGTGTGTGCCTGACCGGATGGAGGTGTCGAGCGGCGCCTCGTCTGGCGGGCGGCGGCGATGACGGTCGCCGCGTGGATCGCCTGGACCTCCACCGCGCCTTCGCCGCGTTCACCGGCGTCGTCGTGCGCGGCCTGCTCGCGCAACCAGGCGACCAGCCGCCGCTCGGCGCGAACGCGGACGTGCGCGAGGGTGTCGTAACTGACGCCCCAGTCCGCGGCGGCCTGGGCGAGGGTGTACTCCGGCTCCAACCGGGTGGCGCCGATCAGCTCGGCCTGCTCGCCGGTGATGACTCCCTCGGCCACCGCGCGGGCGAGCACGAAGTCCTCGTGTCCACACAATGGGCGCGGCTCGCTGGAGCGGAACGCTTCCTCCGACGGCATCGGACGCTCCAGCGCCTCCCGGATGAACAGGTGCCCCGCGCGCAACGCAGCGCAGCGCAGCCGCCACATCACCCACGGCCGGGCAAGGTCGATCGTCGCCAGCTCCGACAGAAACCCGGTCAGCAGCGCGGCGTGGATGTCGTGGTGGTCGTCCACGAAGGACTTGCACAACTCGGCGGCGATGCTGAACAGCGCGGGCAGCGCGACCCCGACGCACGCCACCGTCGCGGCGCCGCCCTTGTCGCGGGAGCGCGTAACCAGGTGTACCCAGACCGGGTCCACGGTCGACATCGGCAGGTCCGCGTCCAGCAGCAGATCCCGCAACTCGTCCAGGGGCAGCCGACGCCGGGGCAGACCCGGGAAACGCCAGCCGTCGACCCCGGCCGGGCGCGGTCCGGTGACCAGCCATTCGAATGCCGTCCGCGCGGCGTCCAAGGGCAGGGAATCACGCCCAAGGGGAACGCAGTTCAATACATGACGCGAGTCCATAACCCGGCTCCTTGTGTGATCGGAGAACAACGACCACACAAGGACGCCAAATCAAGTCCACCAAAACGCCACCAGACCGCCACCAAATGTCCACCAAAACGCCACCGATGATCTTCGGTGATCATCCCGGGCCGCCACCAAGATCATCGGGAGTCCACATGGTAGTCCGCCTCAAGATCAATTCATGATCATCGGTAGTAGCCAGTGAGCTGCCGTGACGATGCCTTGGTGGCGTTGCGGTGGCGATCCGGTGGCGGCCCCGAAGGCTTGGTCGCGCTATCTGACTCGCGCCGCTAGCTGAGTCCAAGAAATCCGCGGAGATTCTCGACAACTTTTCGCGGAGAACTTTCCAGGCTCTCGCCGGCGCGTACATGTGCGTGTGAGCCTTCTGTGTTCCCCAGTCGGGAGCCAGGGAGAAGTTTTTGAAGAAAGTCGGGTGTGGGCTGTCAAAAAACAGCGCGGATTTCGGAGTTGCGAAGTGTACGAGAGAGCGCCGCATGGCGCGCCGCACCTCCGAGGCATTGCGAGGAACTCATGCCCCAGCCCGAGCACAGCGCACGCCGTTCCCGGCCGCAGGGTCCGACGCGACGCGACGACTCCACCCGCCCGGCGACCAGCCGTTCCGGCGCAGGCTCCGGCGCCGAGCGCCGCCCCTATCCGACCGCTCCGTCCACCACCAGGATCAGCCCCGCCACACCCGGCTCGCCCACGGCTCGCGCCCGGTCACGCGGCTCGGCAGCGGCATCGACCCCGGCGACGGTGTGGACGGCCGGCCCGGCGCCGATCGACCTCGACACGGCGTGGCCGGCACCGTTCATCGAGAAGATCGTCGACGCGTTCAGCGAGCCCGGCGGACGGGTCACGCTGCTGTCCTGGCCGACCGCGCAATCGTCCTCTGACGACCGTCCGCGACTGACGCCGGTCTTCTCCGGCGCGGTGCTCGAGCACATCCCCGCAGCCGAGTCAGACGACGCGCTGGCCGACGCGCTCGCCGCCGTCGAGGAGCTCGGCCGGAGCGGTCGCGTGGTGCGTGTCGCGGCGGACCCGACCACTACCGGTCCGGGGGCACGACCGTTCTGGGCCGGTCTTGTCGGCGACGCCGACCCCCAGGTAGCGACCGTCGTCCCGCCCTCACACTCGAGCATCAGCCACGAGTTCCCGGACGGTGTCCAGGACGCTGCGGACACCGACTTGGTCATCACGAGCCTGCGTCTCGAGCACGGCGGCGACCGGTTCAGCGACCTGGTGGCGCTGGTCGCGGCCCGGCTGCTGCGGGTCGGCGGCATCCTCGTCGTGCTCACTCACTGTGACTGGCTGGCGGGTGAGTTGATCGACCCGACTGGAGCGGTCGTGGCCTCGGCGCAGAACGCCGACCTGCTCTACCTGCAGCACATCGTGGCGCTGCACGCCCCGGTGCGCGGCGGCCGGTTCGCCGACGACTCTCTCGCCGATTCCGACGGCCCGGCGGCCGAGAACGGGGCCCGGGCCCGGCATCGTGCGTCCGTGCGCGGGCTGCCCGAACCCCATCGGCGCATCCACTCCGACGTCCTGGTCTTCGCCCAGCCGCACGACCACGAGCCGCCTCTTCTGAGCCCGGCCGATGCGGCACGCGAGAGCGGAGTCATCCGATGACCAGCGCGCAGTTCCCGAACCCCGCCCAGCCCGCACACCGCCGTACGGAAGGCACGCCCGTGGCCGACGACCGCGTCCCGCACGCCCTGCCCGACACCCCTGCCACGCCAGTTCCGCCTCGCGCGGACGACCCTGCCCAGTACGTCCCGCGCGCCGTCCCCGGCGACCCTGGCGGCGCCTTCAGCAGGGCATCCGAGCGGGCCACCGACGGCTCGGTGCAGGAGCCTGCGGTGTCGGTGTGGACGACTGCGCAGACCTCTCCTGCGGCACAGCGCAAGGGCCGCTACGTCGCCGAGTCGACCGCGCACCCGGCCAAGATGCTCCCGGCTGTGGCTGCCCATGCCATCGCCCACTACACCCAGCCGGGCGATCTGGTGCTCGACCCGATGTGCGGGATCGGCACCACCCTGGTCGAAGCTGTGCACGCCGGGCGTCGCGCGGCCGGCATCGAGTACGAACCGCACTGGGTCGACGTCGCCCGCGCCAATCTCGTGCTCGCCCACCACGCCGGTGTGGCGCACGAGGGCCGGGTGTTTCACGGCGACGCCCGCCAGATCGCCTCACTGCTGCCGCCGGAGTACCTCGGTCAGGCCGCGCTCGTGGTCACCTCACCGCCGTACGGTCCGTCCACGCACGGACAGGTCGCGGTCGCACCGGGCAAAGGCATCCAGAAGTACCACCACCTCTACGGCAACACCCTCGACCGCGGCAACCTCGCCAATATCGGCCACCACCGGCTGTTGTCCGGCTTCACCCGCATCCTCGCCGGACTGGTGCCGTTCCTGCGGCCCGGCGGGCACATCGCCATCACCATCCGGCCGTGGCGCGAACACGCCGAGCTGATCGACCTGCCCTCGCAGATCCTCGCCTGCGGTCTGCACGCCGGTCTGATCCCCGTGGAGCGTTGCGTCGCGCTGTTGGCGCGCGCGGCCGAGCACGATCTCGTGCCGAGGGGCTCGTTCTTCCAGCGTGATTTCATCCGCAAGCAGCGCGAAGCCGGACTGCCGTTGCACCTCATCGCCCATGAGGACGTTCTGGTGTTCCGGACACCGTTGAACTCCTTGAGTTCACGAAAACTGAAGCAACTTCAGCGGGAACCCAAGTGGTCATCGGCCTCATTGTCGGGGTTGGACACTGGGGTTCGCAAC
>NZ_FNET01000026.1:69601-107731 GCF_900100275.1 Lentzea albidocapillata subsp. violacea | reverse complement strand
GGTCGCCTCACCCGCCACGAACCGGCGCACCACCTCGAGCTTGAACTCGAACGAGAACACCCGCCCGCGCTGTTTACTCACCAACGCTCCCGCGCCCCGCAGACTCCACCGATCACGCAAGCGTGCCACCGCAGACCACGACACACCCAACCGGGTCGCCACCACCCGATAGCCCAACCCGGCCTCGAACAACCTGACAGCAGCCCTGCGCTGCCGCGACGACAACGAACTACTCGGATTCACAGCACTCCCCGGAAGACGGAACTGGATTCCCAGTCCAACTTCCGGGAGGCGGTTCACCCCCAGACCCCCGGCAATCTGATCAGGGGGTAGCGCCGTCTGTGGGTTGATGGCACGCCTGTTGCTTTGGGCGGCTGCCTGTTGCGTATCGGTGTGCGTTGGCGGTGGGGTCCCATCACGAGCCGAGCCAAGAGCGGGCCACACCTGAGGGGTGAGGTCAAGTCGACGAAAAGCGTGTCGACTTGACCTCACCCCTCAGGTGCAGCAAGAGCTATGGCGCGACTCGTGATGGGACCCCACCGCCTGGCCCGCGCGGTAAAGACGGCTCGCCTTCGGCATTGCGTGGGGGAGGACGGCTCGCCTTCGGCTTCGCGGGCTATCAGGCTGTTGCGGCTTGGTCTGCCAGTCGCTTCGCTACTGCCAGTACCTCCGGCAGGATCCGTGAGACGGCTTCCTTTGTCAGCCTGCCCTCTGGGCCTGACACCGATACTGCGGCCAGGGTTGGGCCGCCTACCACTGGTACTGCGATGCATCGCACGCCGAGTTCTTGCTCTGACTCGTCCAGTGCGAAGCCGCGTTCTGCGATCTCGTCCAGGGAGTCGAGTAGTTCGGTGGCGTCGGTGATCGTGTTCGACGTGTACGCGGGCAGGCCCGTGCGTTCCAACAGCGCGCGAACATCAGAGCGCGGCAACTGCGAGAGCATTGCCTTGCCGACGCCGGTGCCGTGGGGCAGCAGGCGGCGGCCCACTTCCGTGAACATGCGCATCGAGTGCTTCGACGGCACCTGCGCCACGTAGACGACCTCGTCGCCGTCCAGGACGGCCAGGTTTGCCGTTTCCTCTACCGAGTCGACCAGTTGGGACAGCAGTGGTCTGGCCCATGTGCCGTACTGGCGGGAGGCGGTCTCGCCCAGGCGGATCAGGCGGGAGCCGAGGGTGTAGCGGCGGTTGCTGTTCTGTCGTACATAGCCCAGCGTGACAAGGGTGCGGATCAGGCGGTGGATCGTGGGGAGTGGTAGGCCCGACGTTGCCGCCAGCTCGGAGAGTGACGCTTCACCGCCTGCGTCTGCTAGGCGTTCTAGCAGGTCGAAGGCTCTTTGCAGGGACTGCACGCCACCTGTGGACACGGTGCGGCTCCTCTCGTTGCAGTTCCGCAATGCAAAAACTATAGTCCACAGAGCAAAACCGAGAGAGGTGGATCCAGGTGCAGGTCCTGACCGAAGAGGCTCTTGAGTTCGTCGCGAAGCTGCATGAGGCGCACGCCGCCCGCAGGGACGAGTTGCTCGCCCTTCGCAAGGAGCGCCGGGCCCTCGGGTTCCTCCCCGAGACGCAGGACGTGCGGGACGGGGAGTGGACGGTGGCTGAGGCGCCGGAGGCGCTGCGGGATCGGCGCGTCGAGATCACCGGGCCCACCGAGCGCAAGATGACGATCAACGCGCTCAACTCCGGTGCCAAGGTGTGGCTCGCGGATCTGGAGGACGCGAACACGCCGCATTGGGACAACGTCGTGCAGGGGCAGGTGAACCTGTACGAGGCGGCGCGGGAGACGATCGCGTTCACGTCGCCGGAGGGCAAGGAGTACACGCTCAAGGGTGGGCCTTACCCGGCGATCGTCGTGCGGCCGCGCGGGTGGCACCTCGACGAGCGGAACCTGCAGTTCGGTGGCCGGAACGCCGTGGGTGCGCTCGTGGACTTCGGGCTGCACTTCTTCCACAACGCCGAGCTTGGCAAGCCGTACTACTACCTGCCGAAGATGGAATCGCATCTCGAAGCACGGCTGTGGAACGACGTTTTCACGACGGCGCAAAAGCTCAAGGGCGTGCCGCACGGCACCATCAGGGCGACGGTGCTCATCGAGACGATTCCCGCCGCGTTCCAGATGGAGGAGATCCTCTACGAACTGCGCGACCACGCGTCGGGCCTCAACGCCGGTCGGTGGGACTACCTCTTCAGCGTTATCAAGTACTTCCGTGACGCGGGTGCGGACTACGTGCTGCCGGACCGCAACAGCGTCACGATGACGGCGCCGTTCATGCGCGCGTACACCGAGCTTCTGGTGAAGACGTGCCACAAGCGCGGGGCGTTTGCCATGGGGGGCATGGCCGCGTTCATCCCGAACCGGCGTGATCCCGAGGTCACCGAGAACGCGCTGCGCAAGGTTCGTGAGGACAAGACGCGCGAGGCGAATGACGGTTTCGACGGGTCGTGGGTGGCGCATCCTGACCTCGTGCCGATTTGCCGCGAGATCTTCGACGGGGTGCTGGGTGACCGGCCGAACCAGATCGACAAGCAGCGTCCGGAGGTCAGCGTCACCGCGGAGCAGTTGCTCGACTTCAAGTCGGCGGGTGGTTCGGCGACGCGTGCGGGGCTGGAGGCCGCGGTGGACGTCGGCGTGCGGTACATCGCGTCCTGGCTGGGCGGCAACGGGGCGGCGGCGATCCACAACCTGATGGAGGACGCGGCCACCGCGGAGATCAGCAGGTCGCAGATCTGGCAGTGGATCAACAACAAGGTCGTGCTCGACGACGGCACGCAGGTCACCGCCGACGCCGTGCGGCAAGTGCTGGCGCGGGTGGGTGACGAGCTGGAAGGGCCGCATGTTGCGGCGGCCGTCGAGCTGTTCGAGCAGGTCGCGTTGTCCGAGGACTTCGTGGACTTCCTGACGCTGCCGGCGTACGAGCGCATCTGATGTACGAGACATCGCTGTCTCCCGAGGACGTCGCGCGGGTGACCGCCCGGCTGTCCACTGTGGAACGCATTTGGCCGGTGGGACGGCAGCCCGTTCACACCTGCTATGTGCCCGCCGGTCGCATCATCGGGACCACGGTCGCCGACTGGGGCCGCGAGGCGCTGGAGTCGATCGAACCGGAACTGCTTCCGGAACTGCCCGAGGGCGTGCTGGAGCGGGTCGAGGCGAAGCTCAGGAAAGAGCCGATCGAGGACCTGCGGATCGACTTCGAGGACGGCTACGGCGCGCCCGAGGACGACGTCGAGGACATGGACGCCGAGAGCACGGCGATCCTCCTGTCGCGCTGGGTCGCCGACGGCACCGCGCCGGCGTCGTCCGGGCTGCGGATCAAGTCGTTCGACACGGCCGAACTGCGTGAGCGCGGCCTGCGCACGCTGGACATCTTCCTGACGGCACTGGGAGAGATCCCGCCGGGCTTCGTGATCACCTTTCCCAAGGTGACGTCGGTCGACCAGGTCGAGGTCTTCGGTGACGTGCTCGACCTCTTCGGCGGGGATCTGAAGTTCGAGATCCAGGTGGAGACCACGCAATCTATTGTGGACAGTGAGGGGCGGCTCGCGATCCCGCGGTTCATCGAGGCCGGGCGCGGCCGCGTGACAGGACTGCACTTCGGCACCTACGACTACACGGCGGGCTGCGGGCTGTCCGCGTCGCAGCAGCACCTGGCGCACGGCGCGTGCGACTTCGCCCGGCACGTGATGCAGGTTTCCGCCGCCGGCACGGGTGTCCGGCTGTCGGACGGCTCCACCAACGTGCTTCCCGTCGGTGATCAGAAGAAGCGCGGCTGGGACACCCACTACCGGCTCACGCGCCGTTCGCTGGAGCACGGTTTCTACCAGGGCTGGGACCTGCACCCGGCCCAGCTGGTGACGCGGTACGCGGCCGTCTACGCCTTCTACCGGGAGGGCTTGGAGGCGGACGCGGCACGGCTGAAGGCCTACGTGCAGAACGTTTCGGGAGGCGTCCTGGACGAGCCGGCGACCGCTCAGGCGCTGTCGTCATTCTTCCTCCGAGCGGTGGACTGCGGTGCGCTCGATCCGGTGGAGGTGCAGGCCGCGACGGGTCTGGACGAGTCAGCACTGCGGGGGCTCGCCACCCGTTCGAGCTGATCGGGTCATCACCCGTTCGTGTGGTTCTGTCAATGGCTGTCGAATAGTGCGGTTGTTCGGTGCAGGGTGGCTCGCATGAGCATGCGTGCGGGCCTCTGGACCGGCCTACCCGACCTCGAGGCGGCCGAGCACAAGTACCAGGTCGTCGCGTGCGAGGCGGACGTGGACACGCTGATCAGGCTGCTCGACCGGCCCGAGTGCAACGACGGGTCGCTCGACCACTTCGGCCGCGACCTGACCGCCGAGGGCGACCCGGACCACAACGTCGTGCTCGCCGTGCGCGGTGGGTGGGGCTACATGTACTACGTAGACAACACCTTCATGGGTTGGCCGAAGGGGTCCGCGGAAGCGCCGTACGTCAACGAGAAGTACACGGACTTCCCGCCCGGCGTCGGCGTTCCGCTCGACCTGTTCCGGCAGCTGCTGATCGAGTTCATGATCTCCGGCGAACGGCCGACCGGCGTCGACTGGTACTGCGAGGCCGACCTATTCCACTCCTGGCGCGATCAGCAGATGTCGTTGCGCACGAGCGAGAACCGCTGACTCTCGGCCGGTCGAGAGTCAGCGGCCGGACACATGGTCGCGTTCAGAAGGCCGGCAAAGTACTCCAGGCAAGACCCGCCTCGGGGGCGTCGTCCCGCAGGATCGAGCCCTCGATGAGCCCGTACGGGCGGTCCGCCGCGTAGAAGACCTCGTTGTCGTTCTCCAGGCCGAACGCGCTCAGGTCCACCAGGAAGTGGTGCTTGTTCGGCATGGAGAGGCGCACCTCGGCGACCTCGGAACGAGCGTTCAGCACGGCCTCGCCCATCGCGTACAGCGTCTGCTGCAACGACAGGGAATGCTTGTCCGCGAACGTCTTCAGCATGATCGACCGGATCTCGGCGAACGACTTCGCCCAGTCGGCGTCCGTGCCGACGTAGCGCCAGCGGGCGGTCACCGACGTCGCCAGGATGCGGTCGTTCGTCTCCTTCAGCGTCGTGTACGGGTCCTTCGGATAACCGTGGAACTCCGACCCCGTCGACTTCAGCACCACCATGTCGCGTACGCCCGACACGACCCACGCCTGCGAGCCGTCGATCGTCACGGCGGTGGTGCGCTTCTCGTTCGAGCCCTGGACGAACGAGTGGTCGTGGCCGTCGATGCGGTCCCACGCGTGCTCGTCGATCAGGATGCGCGCGCCCGTGATCGGCTCCTGCGAGCCGACGAAGTGCCGGCCCAGCCGCAGCGCGAAGTCCTCGATCTCACCGACCGGGGCCTGCTTGGCGAAGGCGTAGACGGTGTTCTTCTGCGTGTCGGTCGCGAGCACCTTGGCGTTGTCGCCGGTCAGGTGCGTGTCGGCGAGGTCTCCGCGCAGCGAGGTGCTGACGGTGAGGTCTTTGATGGTGTGCACGGAACCGTTGCGCGACACCGTGACGAGGCGGTTCTCCGCCTTTCCGTACTGGTTGGGGCCCAGGACGATGGCCATGTTCAGCTCCCGATCAGCTTCTGCAGCCGCAAGGCGGCGATCTTCGCGAGTTCGTCGTTGACGACGCGGAGCTCGACGTCCGGCGGGTTGTCCATCCGCGAGGACAGGTCGCCGAGCATCTCCGCACCGCTCAGGCCGGTCGCGCACACCAGGTAGATGTGCCCGAACCGATCCTCGTACGCGGCGTTGGCGGCCGCCAGGCGATCAGCCTGGGAGGCGTCCACACCGGACTGTTCGGACCGCGACCACCTCGCCGACACCCCGCCTGTCTTCTGCCGTTCGCCGATGCGCGGGTGCCCGGCGATGGCGCCGAGCACCTCCTCGTCGGAAAGTCCTTGTGCGGCAACCGAAGAAGCCGCGAGGAGTGCATCCATCGACGCGTAGGGCCTGCCCGCCACCATCGCGTCGATCCAGCGGGGTACCGCGAGGCACTCGGTGAGCAGAGGACGCAGTTCGGCCTCCGGGGCGCTGTTGAAGCTGTCCACGGCTCTCCAAGTTTCTGTATCGCGGAATCTAACTTCCACATTCTTGACCTGAGCCGAGCGAGATGTCTAGTGTCTCCATAGAGCGAAATCCAACTTCCGCATTGTGGAATTCCTCGCGGGTAGGAAGGACCTGAACCGATGTTCGATGCCAACCTCTCGATGCTCTTCACCGAGCTGCCGCTACTGGAGCGTCCTCAAGCCGCGCGGGCCGCCGGGTTCGACGCGGTCGAGATCTGGTGGCCGTTCACGGACGCCGTACCCGAGACGCGGGAGATCGAGGCGTTCGAAGGCGCCATCGCCGACGCGCAGGTGCGTCTCGTGGGCCTCAACCTCTACGCGGGCGACATGCCTGCGGGAGACCGCGGCCTCGCGAGCTGGCCCGGCCGCGAGACGGAGTTCCGGACGAACGTCGAGATCACCGCGGCCATCGCGGCCCGCCTCGGCTGCCGCACGCTCAACGCGCTGCACGGCAACTTCGAGACCACCGCGCAGACCGTCTCCAACTACCGCTTCGCCGCCGACGTCGCGGCCGAGGCAGGCGCTCAGCTCGTGATCGAACCGCTCAGCGGCGCGCCGAAGTACCCGATCAAGACCGCTCACCAGGCGTTCGAGCTCATCGACGAGATCGACCGCGGCAACGTGAAGCTGCTCGCGGACCTCTACCACCTCGCCACGAACGGCGACGACCTCGACCTCCTCGCCGACCACGTCGACCGCATCGGTCACGTGCAGATCGCCGACGCTCCCGGACGTGGTGAGCCAGGCACCGGCGAGCTCGACCTCTTCGGGCATCTCGCGAAGCTCCGCGCCAACGGCTACACGGGCTTCGTCGGCGCCGAGTACAAGCCCGTCACCCACTCCTTCGCTTGGAGGGACAACGCATGACCAGGATCGGTTTCATCGGCCTCGGCATCATGGGCAGCCCGATGGCGGCCCACCTCGTATCCGCCGGCCACGACGTGACGGGCTTCGACCTGAGCTCGGCCTCGCTGGAGAAGCTCGTGGCGGACGGTGGCAAAGCCGCGTCGTCAGCACAGGAGGCGGTGAGCGGCGCCGAGGTCGTCATCACGATGCTGCCGAACCACCCGCAGGTCGAGGCCGTGATCGACGAGGTCACGTTCGACGACGGCACGCTGCTGATCGACATGAGCACGATCCGCCCGTCCACGTCGATCGACATCGCGAAGAAGCTCAGCAACGTCCGCGTGCTCGACGCGCCGGTCAGCGGCGGCCAGACCGGTGCGGTCCAGGCGTCCCTGAGCATCATGGTGGGTGGCGACGAGGCCGACTTCGCGGCAGCGCGCCCGTTCCTGGAGGTAGTCGGCAAGACGATCGTCCACGTCGGACCGCACGGCGCGGGCCAGGTGGTGAAGGCCGCGAACCAGTTGATGGTCGGCGGCATCTACGCCCTCGTGGCGGAGTCGATCGTGCTGCTGGAGGCGTCCGGCGTCGACCCGAAGGCGGGCCTGGACGTTCTCGCGGGTGGTCTCGCCGCGAACCGGATCCTCGACCTCAAGCGCGAGTCCATGATCGCGCGCGAGTTCCAGCCCGGCTTCCGGATCGACCTGCACCACAAGGACATGGGCATCGCACTGGACGCGGCACGCGCCGCCGACGTCGCGCTGCCGGTCACCAACCAGATCGCCGCTCTCGTCGCGGCGGCACGCGCGCAGGGATACGGGTCGCTCGACCACTCCGCGCTGCTCAAGGTCATCGAGAATTTCGCGGGAAGGTCGTAGAACATGCCGAAGATCCCAGTCATGCAGGCGGTCGTCGAGGTCCTGAAGTCCGAGGGCATCGACACCGTGTTCGGCTGCCCCGGCGCCGCGATCCTCCCGCTGTACAAGGCGATGGAGCAGGACGGCTCGATCGAGCACCTCATCGTGCGGCACGAGGAGGGCGCCACGCACATGGCCGACGGCTGGTCGCGCACGACCGGCAACGTCGGTGTCGCGATCGGCACCTCGGGCCCGGCCGGCACCAACATGATCACCGGCCTCTACACCGCGCAGGCCGACTCCGTGCCGATCCTGTGCATCACCGGCCAGGCCGCGGTCTCCAAGCTGCACCAGGAGGCGTTCCAGGCCGTCGACATCGTCGCGATCGCCGCTCCCGTCACGAAGTGGGCGGTGCAGGTCAAGGAAGCCGCGCAGATGCCGTGGATCTTCCGCGAGGCGTTCCGGATCGCCCGCTCCGGCCGTCCCGGACCGGTCCTGATCGACCTGCCGATCGACGTGCAGAAGCAGGAGATCGAGTGGGACTCCACGATCGACGAACCGTTGCCGGTGCCCAAAAGCGTGCCGTCCGAGGCACGGGTCGACCGCGCGCTGGAGATGCTGCTGGCCGCTGAACGCCCACTGCTGCTCGCCGGTGGCGGTGTCATCCTCGGCGAGGCGTCCGCCGACCTGCTGGACCTGGCTGAGTTCCTGCAGATCCCGATCCAGGCCACGCTGATGGGCAAGGGCGCGATCGACGAGGACCACCCGCTCTACGCGGGCATGACCGGCATCCAGACCTCGCAGCGCTACGGCAACGCGTCGTTCCTGGAGTCGGACCTGGTGCTGGCGCTGGGCGCGCGGTTCGGCGACCGGCACACCGGCGATCTCGCGACCTACCGCGGCGACCGCAAGTTCATCCACGTCGACGTCGAGCCGACGCAGATCGGCAAGGTGTTCGGGCCGGACCTCGGCATCGTCGCGGACACCAAGCTGTTCCTGCAGGCGCTCCTCGAAAAAGCGAAAGCGCGTGGTCCGCGTGCGGCCGGCGAGTGGGTCGACCGGTGCCAGGAACTCAAGCGGACCCTGCTGCGGCGCGAGGACTTCGACACCGTGCCGGTCAAGGCACCACGGGTCTTCAAGGAGATCAACGAGTTCTACGGCCCGGACACCTACTTCGTCACGGCCATCGGGCTCTACCAGATCTGGTCCGGCCAGCACCAGAAGGCGCACAAGCCGCGGCACTACCAGGTCTGCGGCCAGGCCGGTCCGCTCGGCTGGGAGATCCCTGCGGCGATCGGTGTGAAGAAGGCCAGGCCCGACGCCGAGGTCGTCGGCATCGTCGGCGACTACTCGTTCCAGTTCCTGGTCGAGGAGCTCGCGGTCGGCGCCCAGTACGACGTGCCGTTCGTGCTGATCATGCTGAACAACGAGTACCTCGGCCTGATCCGGATGGCCGAGGACCACGGTGGCTACGACATGAAGTACGAGGTCGACATCCACTACGACACGAGCGGCTCGGACAACGTGAAGATCATGGAGGCCTACGGCTGCTCCGGCATCCGGGTCGCCGATCCTTCGGAGATCCGCACCTCCCTGGAATGGGCGCGCAAGGAGGCCGACCGGACGTCGCGGCCGGTGCTCGTGGAGATCATGATCGAGCGTGAGGGCAACACCGCGAACGGCACGTCGATCGCCGCGATGAAGGAATTCGAGCCGCTGCCGTGACACGAGTGATCGTCGCGCCGGACAAGTTCAAGGGATCGCTCACCGCCCCGCAGGTCGCTGCCGCCGTCGCGCGCGGCCTGCGGGAGGCGGTCCCGGACGTGGACGTGCGCCTCCTTCCGGTGGCCGACGGCGGCGACGGCACCGTCGACGCCGCCGTCGCCGCCGGGTTCGTGAAGGTCGGGCGCTGGGTCACCGGGCCGGCCGGCCAGCCGGTGCCCGCGTCGTTCGCGGTCAGGGGCACGACCGCGGTGGTCGAGGTGGCGTCGGCGGCCGGGCTGACGTTGCTGGAACGGCCCGCGCCGCTCGACGCGACCAGCTACGGCGTCGGTGAGCTGCTGAAGGCCGCGCTCGACGTCGGCTGCACCACGATCGTGCTCGGGCTGGGCGGCAGCGCGTGCACGGACGGCGGCGCGGGCATGCTGGAGGCGTTGGGCACGGCGTCGTTCGGCGGCGTCGACCTGGTGCTGGCCTCGGACGTGGACAACCCGCTGCTCGGGCCTTCCGGCGCGGCGGCGGTCTACGGGCCGCAGAAGGGAGCTTCACCCGAGCAGGTGGAGATCCTCGAAGCGCGCCTCGCCGAGTTCGCCCAGCGCATCGGACCGGAGTACGCCTCACTGCCCGGCGCGGGTGCGGCCGGCGGCATCGGGTTCGCCGCTCTCGCGGTGCTGGGCGCGCGGTTCCGGCCGGGCATCGAGGTCGTGCTGGAACTGGCCGGGTTCGCCGAGGCTGTCGCCGGCGCGTCGCTGGTGATCACGGGCGAGGGTTCCCTGGACGCGCAGACCAGGCACGGCAAGGCGCCGTACGGGGTGGTCAGGGCCTCGGGCGACGTGCCGGTGGTCGCGGTGGCCGGTCAGTGCTCGGTCGAGCCCGGCGACCTGGGGCTGAAGGCCGCCTACGCCCTGCTGGACGTCGAACCGGACGTCACGCGGTGCATGGCACAGGCCGATTCACTGCTGGAAGTTCTCGGCGGTCGCATCGCCCGCGAGTGGGTGTCAGAGTGAGTGCCATGGACCTGGTCTTCCGCGCCCGCAGGGTCGTGACCCCGCAGGGCGAGATCGCGTGCGACGTCGGTGTCGTCGACGGCCGGATCGTCGCGGTCGAGCCCCGGATCGACTCGCCCAACGTCGTGCACCTCGCGGACGACGAGGTGCTGCTGCCTGGCCTGGTCGACACCCACGTGCACGTCAACGACCCCGGTCGCACCGAGTGGGAGGGCTTCGAGACCGCTACGAGAGCCGCCGCCGCCGGTGGCGTCACGACGATCATCGACATGCCGCTCAACAGCATCCCGGCGACGGTCGAGGTGGCGGCGCTGGAGATCAAACGCAAGGCCGCGGCGAACGTCTCGGTGGACGTCGGGTTCTGGGGCGGCATCGTCCCCGGCAACCTTGCCGACCTGAAACCGTTGCACGAGGCCGGTGTCTTCGGCTTCAAGTGCTTCCTGCTGCACTCGGGCGTGGACGAGTTCCCGGCCGTCACGACCGATGAACTCGAAGTGGCGCTCAGGCAGCTGGCCACGCTCGACGCGTTGACGATCGTGCACGCCGAAGACGCGCACACGGTTCGTGACTCCGAGCCGGACTATGCGGGCTTCCTGGCGTCACGGCCGCGCGAGGCCGAGAACAAGGCGATCAGCGACGTCGTGGCGCTGACCCGCAGGACCGGCGCGCGCACGCACATCCTGCACCTCTCGTCGTCGGACGCGCTCTCGATCCTGGGAGCGGCCAAACGCGAGAGCCTGCGGATCACCGCCGAAACGTGCCCGCACTACCTGACGTTCACCGCCGAGGAGATCCACGACGGGCAGACGGAGTTCAAGTGCTGCCCACCGATCCGGGAGGCGGAGAACCGCGAGGCGTTGTGGCAGGGCCTGCGCGACGGCGTGATCGACCTGGTCGTCAGTGACCACTCGCCGAGCACGGTGGAGCTGAAGCAAGGCGACTTCGCGACGGCGTGGGGTGGCATCGCGTCGCTGCAGCTCGGTCTGCCGGCGGTGTGGACGGGCGCACGGGAGCGCGGCTTCCACCTCACCGACGTCGTCCGCTGGATGGCGACGCATCCCGCACGCCAGGTCGGGCTGGAGACCAAGGGCGCCATCGAGGCCGGCAAGGACGCGGACCTCGTGGTCTTCGCGCCGGACGAGACCTTCGTGGTGGACAAGGACAAGCTCCACCACCGCAATCCCGTCACGCCGTACCACGGTCGCACGCTGAACGGTGTCGTGCGGCAGACATGGTTGCGTGGCAAGGAAATCAGCGCAACGCACGGCAAGTTGCTCAGACGAGGAGAAGCATGACCGACTGGACCCGGCTGCCCGATCTCGCCTCGCGCGCGGTCGGTGGTGGTGTGGTGTGGGCGAACGACGAGCTGTTCGCCGAGCGCGAGAACCTGATCAAGCCCGCCGAGCCGGTCTACCAGACCTACACCTTCGGTCACAAAGGCCAGGTGTACGACGGCTGGGAGACGCGCCGCCGTCGTGAGGCGGGCGTGGACCAGGCGGTGGTCCGGCTCGGCATGCCCGGCGTCGTACGCGGGATCGTCGTCGACACGGCGTTCTTCAAGGGCAACTACGCGCCGTTCTGCTGGGTCGAGGGCGCGCAGGTCGAGGGCTACCCGGCCCCCGACGAGATCACCGAGTGGTTCCCGCTCGTCGAACGCACCGCGCTGAAGGGCGACGAGAAGCACTTCTTCGACGTCACCGAAGGACGCCGCGTCACGCACGTACGGCTGACCATCGATCCGGACGGCGGTGTCGCTCGGTTGCGCGTGCACGGCGAACCGCTCGCCGACCCGCGTCTGCTCGTGGGCGGCATCGACCTCGCCGCGCTGGAGAACGGCGCTGTCGTCACCGGCTGCAGCAACATGTTCTTCGGCTCGCCCAACAACCTCATCGCCCCTGGTCAGGCCACGGTCATGGGCGAGGGCTGGGAGACCGCGCGCCGCCGTGACGAGGGCAACGACTGGGTGTCGCTCCGGCTCGCCGCCCCCGGCGTCGTGCAGCTCGTCGAGCTCGACACCACCCACTTCAAGGGCAACGCGCCGGGCTGGGCGTCCGTCCGCGGTTGCGACGAGCGCAACGACCCCGACGCGTGGTTCGACCTGCTCCCGCGCACCCGGCTGCAGCCCGACACGCGGCACCGGTTCGTCGTGGCCGCGACCGAGGCGACGGCCGTCCGCCTCGACATCTATCCGGACGGCGGAATGGCACGCCTCCGAATCCTCGGCACGCTTACGAGCGACGGCGTAGCACACCTCCAGGCGAACTGGGCCAAAACGACTAACTGACGGTGGTTGTACGACCACGGGCTGATTCTGATCCCTACCTAGGTCGGTTGTCTGCGTCACACGATTGGTGGAAGCGTTCCTCCCGCAAGATCGGGGATCTAGGGAGGACATCCATGCAACCGATGGTGCGCGCCTTTGGCGCCGCGATCGCCAGTTCTGCATTGGTTCTAGGCGCGAGTCAGGTCGCGATCGCGGCTCCGGAAGGGCAGCCGGAGTACCAGGTCGGCGCGATCGACTGGAAGCCGTGTGAGGAGAAGCCGACGGTCGACTGCGGCTTCCTCGAACTGCCGATTGACTACAGCAAGCCGAACGGTGAGAAGTTCAAGCTGGCCGTGTCGCGCCTCAAGGCGGCCGACCCGTCCCAGCGCATCGGCGCGATGGTGATCAACCCCGGCGGACCGGGCGGGTCGGGCGTGAACTTCACGTTCGGCGCCGACCGGTACTTCAGCAAGGAGATCATCGACAAGTTCGACGTCATCGGGTTCGACCCGCGTGGTGTCGCGCGCAGCCAGCCGATCAAGTGCTCGGCGGAGGTGCTGCAGAGGCAGCCGTCCGACTACCCGAAGTCCAAGGCCGAGTTCGACCAGCTGGTCGCGTTCAACAAGGAGCTGCGCGCGGACTGCCGCGAGGTGTCCGGGCCGATCTTCGACCACGCCTCGACGAAGGACGTCGCGCACGACATCGACTCCATCCGCCGGGCGCTGGGCGAGAAGAAGATCAACTACTACGGCATCTCGTACGGCACGATCATGGGTCAGCACTACGCGGAGCAGTACGGCCGCAACATCCGCGCCATGATCATCGACTCGAACATGGACCACAGCCTCGGCACGTGGAAGTTCCTCGAGACCGAGGCGCGTGGCGCGAACGACATGTTCAACGAGTGGGTCAAGTGGAGCGACCGGACGCCGTCCTCGCCGTTCCACGGCAAGGACCTGCGAGCGATCTGGAAGGACCTGCTCGCCAAGGCCGACCGCGGTGAGCTGAAGGACGAGACCGGCCGCGTGATCACGGCGGAGAACCTCGGTGCCGGCGTCGTGGGCATGGGTTACGGCCCTGCCTTCAAGCAGTTCGCCGACTACATCGCCTCGCTCGTCCAGGGCGCGCCGGCGGACCGCAAGGCGTTCGCGGAGGGTGAGACGTTCGAGAACCCGTTCGCGGGCATCTTCTGCAACGACTACAACCTGCGCGTCAGCTCGTGGGGCGAGTACCGGGCGCTCAACGCCATGGAGAACCGGGTCGCGCCGAACACCCGCGGTTCGTCCATCGGCCACGGCGCCATGATGGGCTGCGTCGGGTTCCCGAAGGCCACGAACCCGCAGCATCGCCTGAAGATCAAGAACGCGCCGAAGATCCTGCTGACCAACGCCAGGTACGACACGGCGACGGTCTACGAGTGGGCGGTCAACGCGCACAAGCAGTCCCGTGACACCACCGTCTTCGTCACCTACGAAGGCTGGGGCCACGGCGTCTACGACCGCAGTGAGTGCACGCTGAAGATCAACAACGAGTACCTCGTGTCGCTGAAGCTGCCGCGCAACGGCACCACGTGTGCCGCTGTCGAGCCGGCCGAGGCGTCGATCATGTCCGCGAAGCCGCGGATCCCGGCGGGCCCGTTCTCGGTTCGCTGAGCAGTCAGGTAACGGACCATGCCCTCGGTTGTCCGCCGGGGGCATGGCGCCGTGAGGGCGCCGACGCGAGCGCGTGAACCGCGTGAAACGCGGACGTAACAAGGTTCGCCCCACAGTTCACCTCCGCGAAACGTTCCACGTAAGTGCGTGAAACAGGACATCTCGATGCTCCCTGCAACCGACGTGCAGTGGAGGTCGAAGTGGATACAGGGGACACCGCCTGGGTGCTCACCAGCGCCGCATTGGTGCTGCTGATGACGCCGGGCCTTGCCTTCTTCTACGGAGGCATGGTCCGTTCGAAGAGCGTGCTCAACATGATGATGATGAGCCTGGGCGCCATGGCCGTGGTCGGTGTCCTGTGGGTGCTGTTCGGGTACTCGATGGCATTCGGCGCGGACGTCGGCGGAGGCCTGCTGGGCAAGCCGTTCGAGTTCTTCGGCCTCGACGGGCTGCTGGCCGCCGACTCGCTGTTCGGCAAGATCCCGAGCACCGTGTTCGTCGCGTTCCAGGCGATGTTCGCGATCATCACGGTCGCGCTGATCTCCGGTGCGATCGCCGACCGCGCCCGCTTCGGCCCGTGGCTGCTGTTCGCCGGCCTGTGGGCGACGATCGTCTACTTCCCGGTCGCGCACTGGGTGTTCGACTTCGACGGCAAGGACGAGGCCGGCAACGTCATCGACCCCGGTGGCTGGATCGCCAACAAGCTCCTCGCGATCGACTTCGCCGGTGGTACGGCGGTGCACATCAACGCCGGTGCGGCGGGTCTCGCGCTCGCGATCGTGCTCGGCAAGCGCATCGGCTGGCCCAAGGAGCCGATGAAGCCGCACAGCCTGCCGCTGGTCGTGCTCGGCGCCGGTCTGCTGTGGTTCGGCTGGTTCGGGTTCAACGCCGGTTCGGCCCTGGGCGCGAACGGCACCGCCGGTGTCACCTTCATCAACACCCTCGTCGCCACCTGTGCCGCGATGCTCGGCTGGCTGCTGACCGAGCGCATCCGTGACGGCAAGGCCACCACGCTCGGTGCCGCGTCGGGTGTCATCGCCGGTCTGGTCGCCATCACGCCGGCCTGTTCCGCGGTCACCCCGGTCGGCGCCATCGCGATCGGCGCGATCACCGGTGTCCTCTGCGCCCTGGCCGTGTCGCTGAAGTACCGCTTCGGCTTCGACGACTCGCTCGACGTCGTCGGCGTGCACCTCGTCGGTGGCCTGTCCGGCACGATCCTGATCGGCCTGTTCGCCAGCGAGGCGGCCCCGGCCAAGATCAACGGTCTGTTCTACGGCGGCGGCGTCGACCAGCTCTGGCGTCAGGCCGCCGGCGCGTTCGCGGTGCTCGGCTACTCGTTCGTGCTGAGCCTCGCGCTCGGCTACCTGGTGAAGTTCACCGTCGGGTTCCGCGCGCCGGAGGAGGCCGAGGTCGCCAGCATCGACGAGGCTGAGCACGCTGAGCGCGCCTACGAGTACGGCAGCCTCACCAGTGCGCGTGGTACCGGCAAGCCGAGCGTGGCCGCGGGCGCGACCGCGGTCCTCGAGGGGAGCAACAAGAAATGAAGCTGGTCACCGCGATCATCAAGCCGTTCACGCTGGACGACGTGAAGGGCGCCCTGGAACAGCTCGGGGTGCTGGGCATGACGGTCAGTGAAGTGCAGGGCTACGGGCGTCAGAAGGGCCACACCGAGGTTTACCGCGGTGCGGAGTACTCGGTGGACTTCGTGCCCAAGATCAAGATTGAGGTCGTCATCGACGACACGGCCGTCGAGAAGGTGCTGGAAGCGGTGGTCGAGGCCGCCCGCACCGGCAAGATCGGCGACGGCAAGGTGTGGGTGACTCCGGTCGAAACCGTCGTTCGTGTGCGCACGGGCGAACGTGGATCGGATGCGCTTTAACTAGTTTTGGGGAGACGGCCCGTGGAGAACAACGAAACGGCCGTCGTCACGGCTGACGACCTGGTGCGAGCACGCGAAAGGCTGCTCGTGCCAGGTCGTCGTCGCTTGGCCGCCGAACCGCTGCGCGAGGCGCTCGTGGACCTGCACGAGTTCTGGCTGACCAAACATGCGGGGGGAGCGGGGGTATCCGGACCGGGTATCGCGCTCGTGGCGGTCGGCGGGCTGGGGCGGCGTGAGCTCGTGCCCTACTCCGACCTGGATCTGGTCCTGGTGCACAACGGCGTCAAGAACGTCGACGAGATCGCCGAGAAGCTCTGGTATCCACTGTGGAACTCCGGCATCGGGCTCGACCACTCGGTGCGCACCGTGGGGGAAGCACTGAGGGTCGCCGCCGGTGACCTGCGCACGGCGTTGGGGCTGCTGGACATCCGGCACATCGCGGGTGATCCCGAGGTCACCCAGAAGCTCGCCGAAGGCGCGAAGCAGGCGTGGCGCGGCAACGTCCGCAACCGGCTGGACGAGATGGCCGAGTCGTCGCAGAAGCGCTGGGCGCGCGGCGGCGAGATCGCGCACCGCGTCGAACCCGACCTGAAGCACGGCCGCGGGGGACTGCGGGACCTCACGCTCCTGGACGCGCTGTCGCTCGCGCAGCTGGTCGACCGGCCGTCCGCCGAAGTCGACGAGGCACGCCGGCTGCTGCTGGACGTGCGCACCGAACTTCGCCGCGTGGCGCGGAAACCTCGTGACGTGCTGCGGGCGCAGGACGGCGACGAGGTGGCGTCGGCCCTGGGGCTGGCGGACCGGTTCGCTTTGGCCCGTTCCCTTTCTTCCGCCGCACGCACGGTCGTCTACGCGTTCGACGTGGCCATGCGGGCCGCCCGTGCCGCCGCGCCGAAACGCGGGCTCGGGGCGTTCCTCCGCGGGCAACCGCCGCGCAGGCCGTTGGACGAAGGCGTTGTGCTGCACGGTTCTGAGGTCTCGCTCGCCCGTGATGCCATTCCCAGCCGTGATCCGGCGTTGTTGTTGCGTGTCGCGACGGCGGCGGCTCGCAGCAAGCACCCGATCGCGACAGGCACGTTGTCCCGGCTCGCGGACTCGGCGCCGGAGTTGCGCCAGCCGTGGCCACGCGAGGCCCGCGAGGAGCTGCTGGCGTTGCTGGGCAGCGGAAGCGGACTCGTGGACGTCGTGGAAGCGTTGGACCGCACAGATCTGTGGGGCCGGCTGTTCCCCGAGTGGGGTGCGGTGCGGGACCTGCCGCCGCGCGACGCCGCGCACATGTGGACGGTCGACCGGCATCTCGTGCAGACCGTCGCGCACGCGGCCCGGCTGGCGACCACGGTGGCGCGGCCCGACCTGCTGCTGCTCGGCGCGTTGATCCACGACATCGGCAAGGGCCGGCAGCAGGACCACTCCGAGGTCGGCGCCGCGCTGGCGACCCAGATCGGGGAGCGCATCGGGCTGTGGCCGCAGGACGTCGAGACGTTGTCCGCGATGGTCCGGCACCACCTGTTGCTGCCGCACACCGCGACCCGGCGTGACGTCGAGGACGAGGCGACCGTGCACCGGGTGGTGGAGACGCTCGGTGGCGACGCGATCCTGCTGGAACTGCTGCACGCGCTGGCGGAGTCGGACTCCATCGCGACCGGGCCGGGCGTGTGGACGGACTGGAAGGCCGCGCTGATGGCCGACCTGGTCTCCCGCTGCCGCAAGGCGATGGCCGGGGAGGCGCTGCCCAAGCCGGAACCGCTCGACCCCGTGCACGTGGCGATGGCGGAACGCGTTGCGGCGTCGGGGAAACCGGACGTGCTGCTGGAGAAGCAGGACCACGCGGCGGTCGTGACGGTGATCGCGCCGGACCGCCCAGGCCTGCTGTCCAAGGCCGCCGGCGTGCTCGCGTTGAACTCGCTGGAGGTCCACGCGGCGACGTTGCGCGCGCACGGCGGTGCGACGGTGGACGCGTTCACGGTGTCGCCGCGGTTCGGCTCGCTGCCTGACGCCACCCTGCTGCGCGAACAGCTCGCCCGGGCGATCGAGGGTTCGTTGCCGCTGGCCGACAAGCTCACCGCGAAGGAACGCGACTACGGCGGCCCGCCGCTCGACCCGCCGCCCGCGAAGGTGCTGTGGTTCGACGACGAGGCGACCGGCGCGGTGGTGCTGGAACTGCGCGCCGCCGACCGGATCGGATTGCTGCACCGCGTGGCGGGCGCGCTGGAGCAGTGCGGCGTGGACGTGCAGTGGGCACGCGTGTCCACGCTGGGAGCGACGGTCGTCGACTCGTTCAGCATCGCGGGCGCGGACCTCGACCGGCGCCGGATCGAACGGGCGGTGCTCGACGCGGCCAGGTAGCGGTTGAGTAGCTCTACGCACAACCTCTCCGGGTGCTCACGCTCCTGCGCGGTTCCGAAACACGGCAGTCTTCGCGGTGTCCGGAAAGCATCCTCGAGGGGTGGACCGCTTCCCGGACAGGCAGAGGCGGTGGTGCGCGGTGACGGCGCCGGGGGAGGTACCGGGCACTCGCACCACCGCCGATTCCCGTGCATTCGGGCGGAAATCGGACCAGACTGAACGAGAAGGTTGGCCGGAACGTCTTCTAGGACATGACCGCCGTGTTGAACACGCAGACCGCAGTCGTCCGAGTGCAGCCGCGCTCGCTCGTAGTCCTCGCCGGAATCCCCGGCGCGGGCAAGACGACCCTGCTCACCCGCCTCGACGCGGACGAGCCGGTCACCGTGCTCGACTCCGACCAGGTGCGCTCGTGGCTGGAGCCGCGCGTACCGCTGCCCTACAAGTACTGGCGCGTGTTCGTGCACCTCACACACCGGATGCGCGTCTTCGGGGCGGCACTGTTCTGCGCGGGCCTGCTGGTGGTGCACGAGCCGTCCACCAGGCCCGGCACGCGGTTCATGCTGGTGCTCGCCGGCCTGCTGTCGGGGCGGTCCCGTCACTTCCTCTGGCTGGACGCCTCAGCCGCCCAGGCCCTCGACGGCCAGATCGCCCGCAAGCGCCTCGTCCGCACCCACGCGTTCGAACGCCACGTCCGCCGCGGCTCGTCGATGCGCTCGCAGTTCGAGGCGGGCTGGGTGCCGTTCGGTTTCCGCAGCGTGACACTCCTCACCCGTGCGAAGACCTCGGGTGGTCTGCGCATCATGGTGTCGTGATCAAGGCTGTTCTCTTCGACTTCGCGGGCACCCTCTTCGGGCGCCCGACCTACCAATGGCTCCCGCCGCGGCACCTCTCGGTGCTGCGGGCGCCGGGACCGTTCGTGGCGCGGATGAACGCCGCCGAGCGCGCCGTGTGGAACGCCCGCGACCTGACCGCGCTGGCGAGCCGCTCGGCCCACGTGACCCTGTTCCGGCTGGCAGGGCTCACGATGACCGAGGACCTGTTCCAGCGCCTGCACAACCCGGCGTTCTGGCTGCCCTACGCCGACACGGCCGAGGCTTTGGCGGCGGTGAAGCCGCTGAAGGTGGGGGTGCTGAGCAACATCTCGTGGGACATCCGCCGGGTGTTCGCGCGCGAGTCGCTGTCCGTGGACGCCTTCGCGTTGTCCTACGAGATCGGGTTCTCCAAGCCCTCCGCGCGGGCTTTCGACGCCGCCTGCGTCCGGCTGGACGTCGACCCGTCCGAGTGTTTGTTCGTCGGCGACGACCCGGTGGCGGACGGGGCGGCGGTGAAGGCGGGACTGCGGTTCGCACAGATCTCCACCGCTCCCGTCGGACGTCGCGAACCGGTGCTCCTGCGGGCCCTGGCGAGCCACGGGATCGGGTGAACGTTCGGTTAGCTAGTCTGGACGACGTGTTCTCCACGCTTTCCGACCGGCTGACCACGGTTCTCCAGGGCCTTCGCGGCAAGGGCCGGCTCAGCGACGCCGACATCGACGCGACCGCCCGCGAGATCAGGGTCGCCCTGCTCGAGGCCGACGTCGCGCTGCCCGTTGTGCGCAACTTCATCGCGAAGGTGAAGGAGCGCGCCAAGGGCGCCGAGGTCCACCAGGCGCTGAACCCGGCGCAGCAGGTCGTGAAGATCGTCAACGAGGAGCTCGTCAACGTCCTCGGCGGCGAGACGCGGCGGCTGAACCTGGCGAAGAACCCGCCCTCGGTGATCATGCTGGCGGGTCTGCAGGGTGCCGGTAAGACGACGCTCGCGGGCAAGCTGGCCAAGTGGCTCAAGGGCCAGGGCCACACGCCGCTGCTCGTCGCCGCCGACCTGCAGCGCCCGAACGCCGTCACGCAGCTCCAGGTCGTCGGTGAGCGCGCGGGCGTGCCCGTCTTCGCTCCCGAGCCCGGCAACGGCGTGGGCAACCCCGTCGAGGTCTCGCGCCGCGGCATCGAGGAAGCCAAGGCCAGGCAGCACGACATCGTCCTCGTCGACACGGCCGGCCGGCTCGGCGTCGACGAGGAGATGATGCAGCAGGCCATCGACATCCGGGCCGCGGTCAACCCGGACGAGATCCTGTTCGTGGTCGACGCGATGGTCGGTCAGGACGCGATCAACACCGCCACGGCGTTCCGCGACGGCGTTGGCTTCACCGGTGTCGTGCTCACCAAGCTCGACGGCGACGCCCGCGGTGGTGCCGCGCTGTCGGTCCGCGAGGTCACCGGCCAGCCGATCCTCTTCGCGTCCAACGGTGAGAAGCTCGAGGACTTCGACGTCTTCCACCCGGACCGGATGGCGTCGCGCATCCTCGGCATGGGTGACGTCCTCACCCTGATCGAGCAGGCCGAGCAGCACTTCGACCAGGACCAGGCCGAGAAGGCCGCGGCGAAGCTGCACTCCGGCCAGTTGACGCTCGAGGACTTCCTGGAGCAGATGCTCGCGATCCGCAAGATGGGCCCGATCGCGAACCTGCTCGGCATGCTGCCCGGCGCCGGGCAGATGAAGGACCAGCTCGGGATGCTGGACGAGAAGCACCTCGACCGCATCCAGGCGATCATCCGCGGCATGACCCCGGCCGAGCGCGACGACCCCAAGATGATCAACGGGTCCCGCCGGCTGCGCATCGCGAACGGCTCGGGCGTCAAGGTCAGCGACGTCAACGACCTGGTCAACCGCTTCTTCGAGGCCCGCAAGATGATGGCGTCGATGGCCGGCCGGATGGGCTTCGGCGGCGGTGGCGGCGGCAGCAAGACCCGCAAGGGCAAGAAGGGGAAGAAGGGCAAGGGCGGCCGCGGCCCGACGCCCCCCAAGGTCAAGGGAGGCTTCCCGCCAGGGATGTTCCCCGGCGGCATGCCCGGCATGCCTCCCGGTGGGATCCCCGGCATGCCTCCCGGCGGCGTGCCGAACCTCGGCGGCGGCATGAACGAGCTTCCGCCCGGCTTCGACCCGACGAAGTTCAAGTTCGACGGGGACGACAAGAAGAAGTGACCATGCACCTGCGCGGCGTCGTCCTGCCGGACGGCGAGCCACGAGACCTGTGGGTCGTCAACGGCCGAGTCCGCACCCGGCCGGTGCCGGGCGCGCAGACCGTCGTCGACGGCGGGTTCCTCGTGCCGGGCCTGGTCGACGCGCACTGTCACGTCGGCCTGGGCCCGCAGGGCGGTGTCGAGCTGTCCGAGGCCGTCGAGCAGGCGATCACCGACCGCGACGCGGGCACGTTGCTGATCCGCGACTGCGGCTCACCGATCGACACGACGCCGTTGCAGGAGCGCCTGGACCTGCCGCGGATCATCCGCGCGGGCAAGCACATCTCCCGGCCGAAGCGCTACATCCCGTACATCAGCGTGGAGGTAGAGAACGACCTCGTGTCGGCGGTGGCCGAGCAGGCCGCGTACGGCGACGGCTGGGTCAAGCTCGTCGGCGACTGGATCGACCGCGGCGAGGGCGACCTGGCTCCACTGTGGACGGACGACGAACTGGCGCAGGCCATCAAGGTCGCCCACGACGCCGGCGCGAAGGTCACGGCCCACGTCTTCGGCGAGGACGCGCTGCCCGGCCTGATCAACGCGGGCATCGACTGCATCGAGCACGGCACCGGCCTGACCGATGACACGATCTCGCTGATGGCCGCGCGCGGTACCGCGCTGGTGCCCACGCTGATCAACATCGAGACGTTCCCCGGCATCGCGGACAAGGCCGCCAAGTACCCGAAGTACGCGAACCACATGCGTGACCTGCATGCCCGTGTCTCCACCACGGTGGCGTCCGCGATCGAGGCGGGCATCCCCGTCTACGCGGGCACCGACGCGGGCGGTGGCATCCGGCACGGCCGCATCGTCGACGAGATCGTCGCGCTGCACGGCGTGGGGATGAGCGCTGTGGACGCCATCGGCGCCGCGTCGTGGGGTGCCCGCGAGTGGCTCGGCTTCCCGTCGCTGACCGAGGGCGCGGCCGCGGACATCGTCGTCTACGACGAGGACCCGCGGGAGAACCTGGAGATTCTCCGGTCACCGCGCATGGTCATGCTCCGGGGTCGCATCCACTAGGCGTGCTCGGCCAGTGCACCGACCTGGTACGAGCCGCCCTTCTGCCGCGTGATGACGGCCATCCGGTTGGCGGCGTTGATCAGCCCGAGCAGGCAGACCAGCGCCGCGACCTGCTCGTCGTCGAAGTGCTTCCGCACGTTGTCCCAGGTTTCGTCACTCACGCCCTCCCGCGTGAGCACCGTGCCCTCCTCGGTGAACGCCAGCGCGGCCTGCTCGGCCTCGGTGAACACCGTGGTCTCGCGCCAGCCGGCCACCAGGTGCAGCCGCAGCGGGTCCTCGCCGGCCGCGATGGCCTCCTTGACGTGCATGTCGAGGCAGAAGCCGCAGCCGTTCAGCTGGCTCGCCCGCAGGCTGACCAGCTCCGCCGTGGTCGCGGGCAGCGACGTCTGGTGCACGGCCTGCCCGAGGCCCGCGAACCGCTTCGCGATCTTGCTGCCGGTCTCGGTGCCGAAGAGGTTGAAACGCGGTTCCATGATCTTTCCTCCCTCGTGGACTTGCTTGACGACCACGAGATGCCGGCGACCCGTTCCGTGTGACTGTGATCCAGCCCACTGTCACAAAGCCCGGCGGGCTGGTGTCTTGTGACCATGGATGCCGCCACCGACGCGTTCGTCAGCCACCGCAACCTCCTCTTCACGATCGCCTACGAGATGCTCGGCTCCGCCGCCGACGCGGAGGACGTGCTGCAGGAGACGTGGCTGCGCTGGGCGGGCGTCGACCACGGCACCGTCGAGAACCACCGCGCCTACCTGGTCCGCATCGTCACCCGCCAGGCCCTCGGCCGCCTGCGCACCCTGGGCCGCCGCAAGGAGTCCTACGTGGGCTCCTGGCTCCCGGAGCCGTTGCTCACCGCCCCGGACGTCGCAGAGGACGTCGAACTCGCCGACAGCGTCTCGATGGCGATGATGCTGGTCCTGGAAACCCTCACCCCGACCGAACGAGCGGTCTTCGTCCTGCGCGAGGTCTTCGACGTCGACTACGACGAGATCGCGGCAGCGCTCGACAAGAACCCGGCCGCGGTCCGCCAGATCGCCCACCGCGCCCGTTCCCACGTCGCCGCCCGCCGTCCGCGCGAGGTCGTGACGCAGGCAGCGTCCCGCAAGGCCCTGGCCGCGTTCCAGCGCGCCACCGAGACGGGAGACCTCCAGGCCCTGCTCGACCTGCTCGCACCGGACGTCGTGTTCCTCGGCGACGGCGGCGGTGTGAAGCAGGCCGTCCCGCGTCCCGTCGTCGGTTCCTCGAAGGTCGCGCGGATGCTGCTCGGCGGCCTGCTGAAGGTGACCGGCTGGACGATGGAGCCGGCCCAGGTCAACGGCCACCCGGCGTTGATCGTGCGGTTCGGCGGCGAACTCGACACCGTGGTCGCGGTGCGGATGGAGAACGGGCTGATCAGCGGCCTGTACGCGGTGCGCAACCCGGCCAAGCTCTCGCACATGACCGAGGAGACGACCCTGCGCCGTTGATCAGGCCGCGGGGTTTAGTCGCGGCCTTCCTACGCCGATCCAACACCAGGAGTAGGACACTCGGCGGGGACCCGATCTGACCATCTTTTGACCAGATGCTCGACCGGGTTCCGCCGTTGCCGCACAGTAGCCTCGGATTCCGGGGCCGGCGGCGTCGATCGCGAGGTGGGCTGATCATGAAGGTGGCATTGCCTGCTGCTGCACCGCTGGTAGCCGCGGTGTGACTAAATTGCAGGGCGTGAGCGAGCCGGAATCCGTGAAGCCGAAGCGAGGCTTCCTCGAGAGCGTGCGGGACATCAGCCGCAACCCGGAGCCGGAGCGGGTCGGCCAGCGTTGGGGATTCGGCGCGTTCCTGCTGGTAGAAGCGGTTTTCATCCTGAGTGCCGTGTTCATCACGGCCGTGGGCGCGAGCTTCGGCGCGACGCTCGAGAGCTCGACCTCGCTCGTGCTGATCGGCTCGCTGGTGCCGATCATGCTCGCGGCCTCGCTCGCCGTCGTGATCACGTACGTGCGCGGCAACGGTCCCGTCATCGACCTGCGGCTGAGCCTGACCAAGGCGGACGTCGTCTTCGGTCTCAAGATCGGCGTCATCGGCCTGGTCTTCACCTACGTCGCCGCGACCGTGTGGGCGAAGATCGTCGGCCAGGACAACGCCACGAGCGCCATCGGTGAGCTCTTCAGCAACGCGAACCTGCCGCTGGCCGCCGCCATCACGATGTTCCTCTACATGAGCTTCATCGGCCCGATCTGCGAGGAGATCATCTTCCGCGGGCTGCTCTGGGGCGCGGTCGAGCGGCAGGGCTGGAGCAGGTGGGCCGCGTTCGTGCTGACCACGGTGATCTTCGCGCTCAGCCACCTCGAACCGCAGCGCACGTGGCTGCTCCTGGTGATCGCCATCCCCATCGGCGTCGCCCGCCTGATCACCCGCAGCCTCGGGGCGAGCATGGTGGCGCACGTGCTGAACAACTTCCTGCCGGGACTGTCCCTCCTGCTCCTGTCGGCCGGTGTCATCTGATGGACCTGAACAGTGACCTCGGCGAGGGCTTCGGCATCTGGCAGCTCGGCGACGACACCGCGCTGCTGGGCGTCATCACCAGCGCGAACGTCGCGTGCGGCTTCCACGCCGGTGATCCGTCCACGATGCGCAAGGTCTGCGAGGAAGCCGCGCAGAACGGCGTGAAGATCGGCGCCCAGGTGAGCTACCGCGACCTGGCCGGGTTCGGCCGGCGGTTCATCGACGCCGACCCGGTCGAACTCGCGGACGAGGTGCTCTATCAGATCGGTGCGCTCGATGCGTGCGCACGAGCAGCAGGCACCGAGGTCGTGTACGTGAAGCCGCACGGCGCGCTTTACAACGCCACGGTGCACCACGAGAAGCAGGCCGAGGCGGTCGTGAACGGCACCAAGGCGTTCAAGGACCTGCCGATCCTCGGCCTGCCCGGCTCCCAGTTGCTGGAGAAGGCCTCACGAGCAGGCTTGCGGCCCGTTCAGGAGGCGTTCGCGGACCGTGGCTACACGCCGGAGGGCACGCTGGTCCCGCGCAGCCGGCCGGACGCCCTGCTCACCGACACCGCGCAGATCGTCGAACGGGCCACCCGGCTGCTCCAGGGTGAACTCGTCGCGGTCGACGGCACCGTCATCAAGACGCAGGCGGAGTCGTTGTGCGTGCACGGCGACACGCCGGGAGCGGTCGCGCACGCGCGTGCTGTGAGGGAAGCGCTCGGCACCGTGACACCGTTCGCGTAGGACCCGATTCGGATCCGCCGGTCCCATCTGGCACAATTGCCCGCTGTCCGTCGTGGTCGGCCCCTCTGCCCGGGCCGCGACTGTGCGAACCACCAACACAGAGTTCGAGGAGTACCAGGCCAATGGCCGTCAAGATCAAGCTTCAGCGTCTCGGCAAGATCCGCCAGCCGTACTACCGCATCGTGGTCGCCGACGCGCGCACCCGTCGCGACGGCAAGGCCATCGAGACGATCGGCAAGTACCACCCGAAGGACGAGCCGTCGTTCATCGCGGTCGACTCCGAGCGCGCGCAGTACTGGCTGGGTGTCGGCGCGCAGCCGACCGAGTCGGTCCAGCGGATCCTCGAGATCACCGGTGACTGGCAGAAGTTCAAGGGCCTGCCGGGCGCCGAGGGCACCCTGAAGGTCAAGGAGCCGAAGACCCCGAAGGCCGAGCTCTTCGCCGCCGCGCTCGCCGCCGCGAACTCCGAGCCGATGACCGACGCCACCACGCCGAAGGCGAAGAAGGCCAAGAAGGCCGACGACGCCCCCAAGGCCGAGGCCAAGGCTGAGGCAGCCGAGGCGCCCAAGGACGAGGCGTGAGTTTGTTGGCTGACGCCCTCGAACACCTCGTTCGCGGCATCGTCGACCACCCGGACGAAGTCCGGGTGAACCTCGTCACGACCCGCCGCGGCCGCACCCTCGAGGTCCACGTCCACCCGGACGACCTCGGCAAGGTGATCGGTCGTGGCGGTCGCACCGCGACGGCTCTGCGCACCGTGATGGCCGGTATCGGCGGTCGTGGTGTGCGGGTCGACGTCGTCGACACCGACCGCTGAACGAAGCTGCAAAGGGCAAATGGACGTCGTCGTCGGCCGTGTGGCCAAGGCGCACGGGATCACCGGTGAACTATCCGTTGACGTGCGCACCGATTCACCCGAAATGCGGTTCAAGCTCGGAGCCACGCTCCAGGCCAGGCTGCGTGACGGCACGTCCCGAAGCCTCACCGTGTCAGCCGCCCGGCCTCATGCCGGGCGGCTGCTCGTGCGTTTCGAGGAAGTCCTGACGCGCGACGTCGCGGAGTCGTTGCGCGGCACGTTGCTGCTGGGCAGCACCGACGACCTGCCGGCGATCGACGACCCGGACGAGTTCTACGACCACGAGCTCGAAGGGCTCGCGGCCGAACTCGTCGACGGTACGAAGATCGGCACGGTCAAGGAGATCCTGCACGGTCCCGGTGGCGAACTGCTCGTGGTCATCCGTGACCAGGGGGAGGCGCTCATCCCGTTCGTGCGCGAGATCGTGCCCACCGTGGACGTGCGCGGCGGCCGTGTCGTGATCGACCCGCCAGAGGGCCTGCTCGATGCAGATTGACGTCGTCACGATCTTTCCCGAGTACCTCGCGCCACTGCGCGCGGCGTTGCTCGGGAAGGCGATCGACAAGGGCCTGATCGGCGTCGGCGTGCACGACCTCCGTGACTGGACCCAGGACGTGCACAAGGCTGTCGACGACAGCCCGTACGGCGGTGGGCCCGGCATGGTCATGAAGGCCGACATCTGGGGTCCCGCCCTGGACGACGTGTGCACGGACGAGACGCGTCTCATCGTGCCGACGCCGGCCGGACGTCCCTTCACGCAGGCGATCGCGCACGAGTACGCGAACGAGTCCCATCTCGTGTTCGCGTGCGGTCGCTACGAGGGCATCGACCAGCGTGTGGTCGATGACGCCGCACGGCGCGTACGCGTCGATGAGGTGTCCATCGGTGACTATGTGCTGGTCGGGGGCGAGGTGGCGGTGCTCGCGATCGTGGAAGCGGTCGCGCGGTTGCTGCCCGGCGTGCTCGGCAACCCGAAGTCGCACGCCGAGGACTCGTTCCAGGACGGGCTGCTCGAAGGGCCGAGCTACACGCGGCCCGAGGTGTGGCGCGACCTGGCGGTGCCGGACGTGCTGCGTTCCGGCAACCACCGGCTGATCAACCGCTGGCGCCGCGACCAGTCGCTCGCCCGCACCTTCGAAAGGCGCCCTGACCTGCTGGAATCGTTGCCGGCGGACGCGTTCGACAAGCACGACCGGGCCCTGCTCACGCGCCTGCGCGAGGGCGGGGAGTAGCCCGATTTCATTCCGGAGTGCCTGGTCTGGCACACTGGAACAGTTGCCGAAGCCGGTGTGATACCGGCGTGCGCACACAAGCCGACCCCCATCATGTCGTGCACAGCCATGGAGCATGCTCTGGGGAGTTCAAGACACGTGAGGAACCACCGATGAACATCCTGGACGCACTTGACGCCCAGTCGTTGCGCACTGACATCCCGGCGTTCCGCGCCGGTGACACGCTGAAGGTTCACGTTCGCGTCATCGAGGGCTCGCGCGAGCGCGTCCAGGTGTTCCAGGGCGTCGTGATCCGTCGTCAGAACGGCGGCATCCGCGAGACCTTCACGGTCCGCAAGGTCTCGTTCGGCGTCGGTGTCGAGCGCACCTTCCCGCTGCACTCGCCGAACATCGCCGAGATCGAGGTCGTCACCCGTGGTGACGTGCGTCGCGCCAAGCTGTACTACCTGCGCGACCTGCGCGGCAAGGCCGCCAAGATCAAGGAGAAGCGCGAGGCCCGTCCGGTCTCCTGATCGGTGGCTTCGAGCCCAGAAGACTTCGAGGACGCCTCCGCACCGGATGAACCGGAGCGGGGGCGTACTCCTGTCTGGAGAGAAATTCTCTACGTCGTCATGACCGCCGTCGTGCTGACGGTGCTGATCCAGGCGTTCGTGGCGCGGGTCTACGTGATCCCCTCGGCGTCGATGGAGAACACGCTGCACGGCTGCACGGGCTGCGAGAACGACCGCGTCCTGGTCGACAAGCTCACCTACGGCTTCAGCGACGTCGAGCCGGGCGAGGTGGTCGTGTTCCGCGGCCCTGAGGCATGGACGACCGACTTCCGCAGCACCCGGTCGGCCAATCCCGTCGCGGGTTTCGTGCAGAACATCGGTTCGCTGCTGGGCATCGCTCCGGCGAACGAGCGTGACTTCGTGAAGCGCGTGATCGCGTTGCCCGGCCAGACGGTGATGTGTTGCGACGAGCAGCACCGTGTCGTCGTGGACGGCAAACCGCTCGATGAGCCGTACGTGCATTGGCAGGCCGGCACTTCGCCCGCGGACCACGAGCCGTTCGCGCCGATCCGCGTACCGGACGGCCGGTTGTTCGTGATGGGGGACAACCGGATGAACTCCACCGACTCGCGCAAACAGGGCGGCGGGGGCGTGGCGGGCACCGTTCCGGTCGAGAACGTCATCGGGAAGGCCCGGTACATCGTTTTCCCGAAAGATCGGTGGAGTGTTGTGTCGGATCACAACCCCCAGCCCCTAGGCTGATCTCGTGGTCGACGACGCTCCAGAGCAGAACCCTCCCGGTGACGAGCCCAGTTCGGACGCTTCGGACAAGCCCGCGAAGCAGAAGAAAAAGGGCAACTTCTGGAAGGAACTGCCTATCCTCATCCTGGTCGCGTTCGGCCTCGCGATCGGCATCCAGATCTTCCTCGGCCGCGTCTACATGATCCCGTCCGAGTCGATGGAGACGACGCTGCACGGGTGCACCGACTGCTACGGCGACCGGGTGCTCGTCGACAAGGTCACCTTCCGCTTCACCGATCCGGCGCCGGGCGACGTGATCGTGTTCCGCGGGCCGCCGTCGTGGCAGAACGACTTCGTCTCCGCGGAGCCCGGCAACCCGATCTCACAGGGGCTGGCGTGGCTCGGCTCGCTGGTCGGGCTGCCGTCGGCGAACGAGGAGGACTTCGTCAAGCGCGTCATCGCCGTCGGCGGGCAGACCGTGAAGTGCTGCGACGAGCAGAACCGCGTGACGGTGGACGGCAAGCCGCTCGAAGAGCCGTACAAACACTTCGACGAGGGCACGCCGGCCGAGCAGGAGTCGTTCGAGGAGATCAAGATCCCGGACGGGATGCTGTTCGTGCTCGGCGACAACCGCAACCACTCGTGCGACTCGCGCTGCCAGGGCCAGGGCGGGCTCAACGGGCTCGTGCCGGTGGACGACGTGATCGGCAAGGCGCGCGTGATCGTGCTGCCTCCGTCGAGGTGGGGCGGGGTGTCCGACCACAACCCGCAGGTCGTCTCGATGGGCGCGCCGGGCTGGCAGGAGAACGTCCCGCTGGGCCTCGGTATCGTCGGCGCGTGGCCGCTTCTGCTGCTCGGGCGTCGAGTGCGAGACCGATTCCGCCGATGACCATGCTGATGCCGCCCCGCGCGGTGGTGCGGGGCTCGGCGGGAAACTGGGCGTTGCAGAGCACACTGGAGCGCCGGGGCCTCGGACCCGTCGCGGGCGTGGACGAGGCGGGCCGCGGGCCGTGCGCCGGTCCGTTGGTGATCGCCGCGTGTGTCCTTCGACCGGGTGATGCTTCGCGGTTCGAAGGGCTGAACGACTCGAAGCTGATGACGGCGGCCGCCCGCGATCGGATGTACGACCTGGTGCTCAAGCGTGCGCTGGATCACTCGGTGGTGATCGTTCCGCCCGCCGACATCGACTGGCTGGGCATCCACGTCATGAACATCGAGGGCATGCGGCGTGCGGTGGCGCAGATGGAGACGCACCCCGGATACGTGCTGACGGACGGTTTCAAGGTGCCGGGGATGCCGGCGCCGAACGTGGCGGTGCTCAAGGGCGACCAGGCCGCGGCGTGCGTGGCGGCGGCATCGGTGCTGGCCAAGGTCACGCGGGACCGGATCATGGCGGATCTGCATGATCGTCATCCCGAATACGGGTTCAACGTGCACAAGGGATACTGCACGCCCGACCACACGGCAGCGTTGATGGAACACGGGCCGTGTGCGGAGCATCGCTGGTCGTATGTAAATGTGGCAGCGGCGGCTGCCAAGCACGGTCTCGCCGCGCCGCACAGGGTGGCGCGCGGCACAACCGCGCAGGCCGTGGTCCAGAATGATGCAACCCCGGCTGACGCCGGGGAGCTCGCGACGAGTGAGGGCGCGGAGCAGATGACCCGCGCGGAGGCGTAATGAGTGCAGAGGATCTCGAGAAGTACGAGACCGAGATGGAGCTGTCGCTGTACAAGGAGTACCGCGACATAGTCAGCCAGTTCTCGTTCGTCGTGGAGACCGAACGGCGTTTCTACCTGGCCAACTCGGTGGACGTGCAGGTGCGCAACGCCGACGGCGAGGTGTACTTCGAGGTGCGCATGTCGGATGCGTGGGTGTGGGACATGTACCGCCCTGCGAGGTTCGTCAAGAACGTTCGTGTCATCACGTTCAAGGACGTGAACGTGGAAGAGCTGGACAAGCCGGATCTCCGACTGCCGGAGAGCGGCCCTTTCCCCAGCTGAGGCAGGAGTGACCCGAAACGTTGGCGGTGCCGTCCGCGGTGCCGCGTTGAGCCCGTGCGGCCGCGAGTTCTCCCGGCAGCGTTTCGGGCCACGCTCCTAGCACACCCCACCGACGATTCCGCCGTTCCAAGATCTACAACGGCCGACTTGTCCACAGCCGCCGAGTTGTCCACAGATTCCCCGCGGCCCGGTCGCCCACCCCGTCCCGCCCTGCAAGGTCGTGTCCAACGACCCGCAGGGAGGCGAGGGCAGTGGTGGCACAGGCACTGGTCGAGACCAGGCAGCAGGAGATGGGGCGCCAGGGCGAGAATCTGGCGTGCAGGTACCTGGAGGGGCAGGGCCTGGTCGTCCTGTCGCGGAACTGGACGTGCCGCGACGGTGAGCTCGACGTCGTGGCCGTGGAGGGCGACCGCCTGGTCGTCTGCGAGGTCAAGACCAGATCCGGCCCGGCCTGGGGCCGCCCGGACGAGGCCGTCGACGAACGCAAGCTCTCACGCCTGCGCCGCACGGCGTTGCGCTGGCTCGCGTCGCACGGCGTCGGCTGGTGCAACGTCCGCGTCGACCTGATCTCGGTCACCTGGCCTCCCTCCGGCGAGCCGCGCCTGCAGCACCTGCGGGGAGCCTGAGATGGGCTTGGCGCAGGCCTGGTCCGTCGCCCTCTACGGCGTCGACGGCATCGCGGTCGAGATCGAGGCCGACGTGGGCGTGGGTCAGCCCCGCACCCACCTCCTGGGCCTGCCCGACGCGTCCTTGCACGAGTCGAAGGAGCGGGTGAAGGCCGCGGTCCGCAACAGCGAGGAGGAGTGGCCGAAGCAGCGCATCGTCCTGGGCCTGTCCCCGGCGAACCTGCCCAAGGGCGGCAGCAGCTACGACCTCGCCATCGCCTGCGCCACCCTCGCCGCCGGCGGCTCGGTCCCGTGCGAGCGCCTGGCCACCACCGTCCTGCTGGGCGAACTGGCCCTCGATGGCCGGGTCCGCGCTGTGCGCGGCGCGTTGCCCGCCCTGCTCGCAGCCCGCCGCGCGGGCCTCACGACAGCGATCGTCCCGGTGGACGTCCTGCCGGAAGCGGCTCTGGTCGACGGCATCGACCTTCACGGCGCCCAGACCCTTGCCGAAGTCCTGGCCTGGCTCCGCGGCGAGCCCGTGCCGCTGCGCCCGCCACCGCAGCCGGCCGACCCGCCGCTCCCGGCCGTCCCGGACCTGGCCGACGTCGTGGGCCAGCCAGAGGCCCGCTGGGCACTGGAGGTGGCCGCGGCAGGCGCCCACCACCTCCTCCTGACGGGCCCGCCGGGCACGGGCAAAACGATGCTGGCCGAACGCCTCCCCGGCCTCCTCCCACCGCTGACGCGCCAAGAATCGCTGGCGGTGACAGCCGTCCACTCGGTAGCGGGCGTCCTCTCCTCCGACTACCCACTCGTAGCCAGCCCGCCGTTCGTCAACGTCCACCACACGACGTCGATAGCGGCTTTGATCGGCGGCGGCAGCGGCATGGCGAAGCCAGGCGCCGCCTCCCGCGCCCACAAGGGCGTCCTCTTCCTGGACGAGGCCTGCGAGTTCGGCCAGAAGACCATCGACACCCTCCGCACAGCCCTGGAAGAGGGCGAGGTCCGCATCCCGCGCCGAGACGGCATAGCCCGCTACCCGGCCCGCTTCCAGCTGATCCTCGCCACAAACCCGTGCCCCTGCGCCCCACCGAAGGAAACGGACTGCATCTGCACCTCCACAGTCCGCCGCCGCTACCAGTCCCGCCTCTCCGGCCCGCTGCTCGACCGCGTGGACCTGAGGGTCCGGATGAGGGCGACAACGGCCATGGCGAACGCAGACGCCACCCCACCAGAACCAACAGCGGTAGTAAGAGCCAGAGTCCTGAAGGCCAGGACAAGAGCCGCCACCCGCTGGTCCGCCCACGGCCACACCTGGCCGGCGAACGCCCTCGTGCCAGGCCCAGCCCTACGCCGGGAGTTCGCACTCCCAAGGCCAACAACGGCCCTCCTGGACCGAGCCTTAGCCCTAGGAGCCCTGACGGGCAGAGGCGCCGACCGTTGCCTACGCGTCGCCTGGACTCTCGCCGACCTGGCAGAAGCCGACCGCCCAACCCAGGACCACGTAGCCGCAGCCCTCCACTTCCGAGAACGCCGAGCCCCCTGACCCCGCCCTCACCCCACCGAAGCCGGTTCTCTTCCAAGCGACCCACACCCCTCAGCACGGCACAGCCTCGCCCAAGCTCGCAGCCCTTCCTCGGCAGCTCCAGCCACCACAGCCCGCCCCAGCGCACCACTACGACATGCGGAGCTCTAAGGCCCCGCCCCAAGCCGCCGGTCGCGGAGCTCCAACGCCCCGACTCCGCGTCCGGCCCAGCCGAGCGGGTGCTCGTCCCCGGCGAGCGCCCGCTCGCCTGCTCCGCCCGCTCGCCTGACCGCCCGCTCGCCTGACCGCCCGCTCGCCTGACCGCCCGCTCGCCTGCTCCGCCCGCTCGCCTGCTCGCCTGACCCGCCGCACCGTCACCAGTACCACCACCTGCGTCTCCGCCCAGCAGCGCGATCTCCGCTACCTGCGCCTTCACCCCTGCCGCTGTCTCCATCCGCCGTCTCCATCCCCTCTCTCAGACCCGCCGCACTCCCGCTCCCGCCGTCCCAGGCCGCCTCGGCGTGCGTCACCCCGAACCGGCCTCCCCCATGCCGCCGGGCGCGGAGCCCCACTCCCGCTCCGCGCCCGGCACCCGCCCCACTGAAACGTTCGGGCGCCTGTCCCAACCCAGGCGCCCGAACCCACCGGACACGATCTCCGAGCCTCGGCTCGTGTCCGGTGCGAGCGGGTCGCCCGCCCTTCCCCAGCGGCCGACCCGCTCACCTACTCGTCCCTCTGCCATCCCGCTCGAACCCCGTGAATCCCTCCGAACAAGGAGCCCCGCCATGGCCCGACGCCTCATTCCCGCCACGACGTCCATCACCACCGCGATGCCTGCACTGCTGCAGTTGCAATGCACAGTCCGGAGGCGCACATCAGGTGTCAGCCCGCCGAACCCGTGGCGCCCCGAAGCCTGGCAGCGCTGGTTGCCCTGGTGGTGGTTCCGGTGACCACAGCACCGACCGCACCCGCCACCGATGCCGTTCGCCTGGCCAGGGCTTATCTGTCGCGCGTCGCGGAGCCCTATCCGGCGGCACTTGCGTCCCTGGTCGCCGAAGTCGGGCCGATCGAGGCCGCGGACCGGGTGAGGGCCGGCGAGGTTTCGCCGTCGGTGGCCAACCAGACCTCGGCGCGGCGGGCCGAGGAGCACGCCCACGCTGACCTCGACCTCATCGTCCGGCGTGGTGGGCGGCTGGTCATTCCCGAGGACGAGGAGTGGCCGCGGTGGCCGTTGCTCGCGCTCGAGAACGTCGCTGCTCGGCGATGTGGCGGCGAGCCGCTGGCGCTTTGGGTGCGGGGACCGCACTTCCTGGCCGACGTGGTGGACAAGGCCGTTGCCGTGGTCGGGTCTCGGGCCGCCAGCGGATATGGCGAGCACGTTGCCGGCGAGTTCGCCTACGGATTGGCGTTGGCGGGGCTGACCGTTGTCTCCGGGGCCGCCTACGGGATCGACGGTGCTGCTCATCGCGGCTCGCTGGGGGCTGGAGGGGTGACGATCGCGGTGCTGGCGTGTGGTGCGGACATCGCCTATCCCGGTGGGCACCAGGGACTGCTTGCCAGGGTTGCGCGGGAAGGGTTGATCGTCAGCGAGTACCCACCCGGCGTGACGCCTGCGCGGCATCGGTTTCTCACCCGCAACCGGCTCATCGCCGCGTTGGGTGGCGGCACCGTGGTCGTGGAGGCCGGGCGGCGTAGCGGAGCCAAGAACACGGCGGCGATCACGCTTGCGCTGGGCCGGCCGTTGATGGTCGTGCCGGGGCCTGTGACGTCGGTGAGCTCGGTCGGCTGTCACGAGTTGTTGCGGGACGGGCAGGCCGAGTCGGTGAGTTCGGTGGCCGAGATCGTCGAGTCGGTGGGGCGGTTCGGTGACGATCTCGCCACCCGGCCCGATGAGAAGGAGAGCGACCTCGGCGCACCCCAGGGCGAGGCGATGAGGGTGTACGAGGCCCTCGGGAAGCGCAGCGGCGTCAGCGACGAGGCCGTGTCGGTCGAGTCCGGAGTTCCGTTGGACCGGGTGCGGGCGTTGTTGCCCGAACTGGAACTCGCGGGGCTCGCAATGCAGGTTGATCAGGGCTGGCAGAAGCTGGAGGTGGGGTGATTTTCGTCCATTGTGGATAGTCAGTCGCGGCTGACCTGCGGCTTCGCCTCTGTTGAAGGGAGGTGTCGACGGCTCGGCGGGTTGTCGTCAGGGTGGCGCGGACCGCATTTCGCCTGCTCGGGGCCTCTGTGAGGTCGGAACGGCGCCGGTGCTGAACGGCGGCAGCTGCTCGGGCGCGATCTTGCGCGCCGCGCGGCGAGCGATTCCTGGGCTGTTCGGGCGGTGGCACCGGCGGCCGTCGCTACTCCGAAAGGTGATCTGCAAGTGCCGCCGAACCGCTGCTCGTCACAGGGAGTTGAAACGTTATCGTGATCCGGATCATGAGAGCGCTCCCAAATGGCGCGGGGGTGTGGCGATACTTGACCAAACGCCCCGACTGGCGCAGCGTCTTGGCCTATGTCCCCGCCGCCGCATGGTCGGACACGTCGTGTCGACCTCGTTCGCCTGCGCGAAAAACTGCCGGCGACCGTGGAAGACGTGTTGCGGCAGTACGAACGGCACCTGATGTTGGAGCGTGACCTGTCGCCGCACACGGTGCGCGCTTACGTCGGTGACGCGGTGGCTTTGCTTGGACATGTCGCCGGGAACATCCCGGAAAACGCTGAACTCGGGAGCATCGACCTGACCAATCTGCGGTCGTGGCTTGCCGCGCAACGCACTGCAGGTGCGAGCCGCACGACACTTGCGCGGCGCGCCGCTGCTTCGCGCACGTTCACCGCGTGGGCGCACAGAGCAGGGCATATGGCCTCGGATCCAGGGCCTCGGCTGGCTGCTCCGCGGCCGCATCGGACGCTGCCGTCGGTGTTGCGCGAAGACCAGGCCAAGGACGCGATGAGGGCCGTATCCTCTGGCGCGTCCCAAGGCGATCCGGTTGCGCTGCGTGATCAGGCCGTGGTGGAGTTGCTGTACGCCACAGGTATCCGCGTGGCCGAACTCTGTGGTCTTGATCTCGACGACGTGGACTACTCCCTAAGGGTGATTCGGGTTCTGGGCAAAGGTGGTCGCGAGCGCAGCGTGCCGTTCGGTGTGCCTGCCGAGCGCGCGGTGCGACGATGGGTGGACGAGGGCCGAAACGCCCTGGTAGCACCGGATTCGCCACCGGCGTTGTTCCTCGGCGCCCGCGGCGGCCGGCTGAACCAGCGGGCTGTCCGAACCCTGGTGCACGAGGTCGTCGCCGTGGTACCGGACGCACCGGACATCGGGCCGCACGGGTTGCGCCACTCCGCTGCGACCCATTTGCTGGAAGGAGGAGCGGACCTGCGCACCGTCCAAGAACTGCTTGGTCACGCTACGCTCGCAACGACTCAGCTTTACACACACGTCACTGTCGAACGGCTGAAGGCGATCCATGACCGAACCCACCCCCGTTCCTGACGCCGCAGGGGGAGGATCGCGTACGGCGACCGTGCCCCCTGAACCCGTCCTGCCCGCACCAGTGTCTAAGCAGGCGAGCAACGGGCACCGTCAGAACGGCGCGCCACGCACCGAGGCGACCCCCGAGCCCGGTGCCAACACGCATGTCAACGGCACGCCCGTGGCCGTTCCGACTGCGGTGACGCGCGCGGACGTGCGGTCCGGTGACGACGTCGAGGCCGGCATCGTCGCGCTGTGGCGCAGCTACGGTGAGTCCCGCGACCAGAGCCAGCGCGACCGCCTGGTGCTGCACTACGCGCCGCTGGTCAAGTACGTCGCCGGCCGCGTCGGCACGGGCCTGCCCGCACACGTGGACGTGGCCGACCTGATCCAGTCCGGCATCTTCGGCCTGGTCGACGCGATCGAGAAGTTCGAGCCGGAACGTGGCCTCAAGTTCGAGACCTACGCCATGCAGCGCATCCGCGGTGCGATCCTCGACGACCTGCGCTCGCAGGACTGGGTGCCGCGCTCGGTCCGCAGCCGGGCCCGCGACGTCGAACGAGCCCTCGAACGCCTCGGCGCGAAGCTGCAGCGCACGCCCACCGACCGCGAGCTCGCCGCAGAGCTCAAGATCGGCCTGGCCGAACTCCGCGAGCTCTACGGCCAGCTGCAGCTCACCAGCGTCGTCGCCCTCGACGAGCTGATCGCCCCGAACAAGGGCGGCTCCTCCCTGGCGGAGTCGCTGCCCGACGACGCCGCCGAAGACCCGGTGGCGAGCCTCGTCGACCAGGACAGCCGCCGTCAGCTGGCCGACGCGATTGCCCAGCTGGCAGAGCGCGACCGCGTGGTCGTGACCCTCTACTACTTCGAGAACCTGACCCTCGCCGAGATCGGCAAGGTGCTCGGCGTGACCGAGTCCAGGGTCTGCCAGCTGCACACCCGCGCAGTCCTGCGCCTGCGCACGAAGCTCAACGAGCAGTCCGAGGCCTGACCGCACCTCGATCACTCAGCAGCCTGGCGAGTGCCGGGCTGCCGAACACCCGTACCGGGAAGCTTCCCGAGCCTCACAAAGCCGCTTCGAACCCCCTCTCTGCCCGGTCGCCAGGCCTAATTCACTCGAACGGGTGGCGCTTGGGCCTGCTCCAAGCACGCCCCGTGCCCACTCGGGCATCGCCCCCGGCCGCCCGAACCACGAGTCGGGCAAGCGCCGCACCAGTTCGCCGAACACCTCGCCAACGCGAACCCGGCTGTATGGCCGACGCGAACTCGGCTACATGGACGTGCGGTCGGCGACCGCCTGCGCCTCGGACTTGCGG
>NZ_FNET01000026.1:0-69506 GCF_900100275.1 Lentzea albidocapillata subsp. violacea | reverse complement strand
CGGCGACCGCCTGCGCCTCGGACTTGCGGGTGGCCGGCGGCCAACGCTGACGGTTTTGTGCGGTGGTGCGGTTGGTGGCGAAGGTGACCTGGTGTTCCGGACGGTGGGCCACCTGGGTGCAAGCGGGCGAGCGCTGGTGGGTGGCCGCGCCGGGGGCCGAACTTGCACGGTGGTCGTCCCGACTGCTGTGGGGTGGGCGCGGTCCGGTGGCGAGCCTTCGCGCCTTGCGGTGGTGCGGTGGCCCTGGGGGCGTTGTGGCGACCCCCGCGGGCGGGTTGGCGTGAGGACAGGTGGCCGGGAGGCGGCCTGGGTGAGCGGGTGGCCGCCTCCCGGCGCCTGACGGGCGCTGCGGCGGGTGTCGGGGTGCGCCGCTGTCCTGCCGCCGGGGGACGGCGGGGAGCGCCCGTGTGGAGCGCCGCGAGGGGTGACGTGCGGCGCGGGCTGGGGCGGCTACGTGGGGGCCGCCAGCGGCAGCAGGCGTACGCGGCCTGAGCTGACCAGGCGGAGCGGGTCCAGGTAGGCGTGGCCTCGGCGGGCGCCCCAGTGCAGGCACGGGGTAGGGCAGTGGCCCGCCTGCAGGTGGCCGATCACCTCCCCCCGGCGGATCGGGCGGCCTGCGGTGACGGCGGGCGTGATCGGTTCGTAGGTCGTGCGCAGGCCGTTGCGGTGCTGGAGCGACACCAGGGTTCTGGCGGCTACCGCGCCTGCGAAGACGACGGTGGCGTCGCCCGCGGCGAGGACTGGGGTGCCGGCCGGTGCGGAGAGGTCGACGCCTCGGTGGCCTGGACCGAACGGGGAGGCGGGGGCCTCGAAGGCGCGCATCACCGGGTGTGGCGGGGGCAGCGGCCACGTGAAGCGGTCGGCCGGCGGGCTCAGGAGCGTGGTGAGCAGCAGTGCGGTGGGGAGGAGGGGCATGGGTCAACGGTCGGCCAGGGGACCCCTGGGGACCAGCGGGTATTGGGAAACTGTGGATTACTCGCCGGTTGTGGACAACTACGCCCTGCGGGGTGGGGGCGATTCGAAGTTTGTCGGGGATGGGGAGTAGACTTTTGGGCGCGTCCCGTCTGTGCGCGGGACGACTTCGCGTGCCAACGCAGATCCGACCGGCTGATCCCAGCAGGGTCGAGTCACGACGTTCGACGGTCCTGACGGTGCAGAGATGCTCCGCGGGTGCGGACGGCGGCAATGGCACCAGGGCTGAGGGCCTACCGGCCTGAGGCGTCAACCGAACCGACGCGCAAAGGCGAGTCCTAGCGCGTCCGACAGATGAGGTGCGAACCGGCCATGGCCGTCGTAACCATGAGGCAGCTGCTTGACAGCGGCGTGCACTTCGGGCATCAGACCCGGCGCTGGAACCCGAAGATGAAGCGTTACATCTTCACCGAGCGCAACGGCATCTACATCATCGACCTGCAGCAGACGCTGACCTACATTGACAGGGCTTTCGAGTTCGTCAAGGAGACGGTCGCGCACGGCGGGTCGATCCTGTTCATCGGCACGAAGAAGCAGGCGCAGGAGGCCATCGCCAACGAGGCGCTCCGCGTCGGCATGCCCTACGTGAACCAGCGCTGGCTGGGCGGCATGCTCACCAACTTCTCGACGGTTCACAAGAGGCTTCAGCGCCTCAAGGAGCTCGAGTCGATGGAGCAGACCGGCGGTTTCCAGGGTTTCACCAAGAAGGAAATCCTGATGATGAACCGTGAGAAGGACAAGCTGGAGCGCACGCTCGGCGGTATCCGCGACATGTCCAAGGTGCCCAGCGCCGTGTGGATCGTGGACACCAAGAAGGAGCACATCGCGGTCGGCGAGGCGCGCAAGCTGAACATCCCGATCGTCGCGATCCTCGACACGAACTGCGACCCGGACGAGGTCGACTACCCGATTCCGGGTAACGACGACGCGATCCGTTCCGCCGCACTGCTGACCAAGGTGGTGGCCGAGGCCGCCGCCGCCGGTCTCATGCAGCGTTCCGGTGCCCGTCGCGACGCCGCTGACGGCCAGGACAAGCCCGAGGTCGCCACCGACGAGCCGCTGGCGGAGTGGGAGCAGGAGCTCCTCACCACCAACGCCGCCGTCGCGACTGAGGCCCCGGCCGAGGCTCCGGCCGAGCAGCCCGTCCAGTCCTGATCTCCCCCACGAGGTGCCCGCGACAAGCGGGCACCTCGTGACCTAAGCGCGTACATCGCAGAAGGAAAACGATGGCGAACTACACCACCGCGGACGTCAAGAAGCTCCGCGAGCTGACCGCCGCCGGCATGATGGACTGCAAGAAGGCGCTGGACGAGGCTGACGGCGACTTCGACAAGGCCGTCGAGATCCTGCGCATCAAGGGCGCCAAGGACGTCGGGAAGCGCGCCGAGCGCACCACGTCCAACGGCCTCGTCGCCGTCAAGGACGGCGCGATGATCGAGCTGCGCTGCGAGACCGACTTCGTGGCCAAGAACGCCGACTTCATCGCCCTGGCAGACGACATCGTCGCGCTCGCCAAGGCGAACAAGGTCGCCGACGTCGACGCCCTCAAGGCCGTCGAGGTCGACGGCAAGACCGTGGACGCGCTGGTCCAGGAGTTCTCCGCCAAGATCGGCGAGAAGCTCGAGCTGGCCAAGGCCGTCGACTTCGACGGCACCGTCTCGGTCTACCTGCACAAGCGCGCTGCCGACCTGCCGCCCGCGGTGGGCGTCCTGGTCGAGTACACCGGCGACAACGCCGAGGTCGCCAAGGGTGCCGCGATGCAGATCGCCGCGATGCGCCCGAAGTTCGTCACCCGTGACGAGGTCCCCGAGGAGCTCGTCGCCAACGAGCGTCGCATCGCCGAGGAGACCGCTCGCGAGGAGGGCAAGCCCGAGGGCGCGCTCCCCAAGATCGTCGAGGGTCGCGTCAACGGCTTCTTCAAGGACGTCGTGCTCACCGAGCAGGCTTCCGTGACGGACAGCAAGAAGACGGTCAAGGCTCTTCTGGACGAGGCCGGCGTGACGGTTACCCGTTTCGCTCGGTTCGAGGTCGGCCAGAGCTGATTCGCATGAGGGCGGGGTTGCGGGTACCAGCGACCCCGCCCTTGGCGTGTCTACAGAAGGCTTCACTCGGGGTGCGGTGTGTTCGCGGGAAGCGCGAACCGGGTCGTTCCGCGCAACAGCGGGGGACACCCCCGCACCCCCGGCCCAAGGTCAAAGGAGAGGACCTGTGAGCGAAGAAGGTAGCCACGGCTACAGCCGGGTGATGCTCAAGCTCGGCGGCGAGATGTTCGGCGGTGGTGGCGTCGGCGTCGATCCCGACGTCGTCCAGACAGTCTCCCGGCAGATCGCGGCCATCCACAGGTCCGGCGTGCAGGTGGCCGTCGTGATCGGTGGCGGCAACTTCTTCCGGGGGTCCGAGCTCCAGCAACGCGGGATGGACCGGTCGCGCGCCGACTACATGGGCATGCTCGGCACGGTCATGAACTGCCTGGCGCTGCAGGACTTCCTCGAGCGCGAACACGGCATCGACACGCGCGTGCAGACCTCCATCCAGATGACGCAGGTCGCCGAGTCCTACATCCCGCGCCGCGCGATGCGTCACCTCGAGAAGAAGCGCGTCGTGATCTTCGGCGGTGGCGCCGGCCTGCCGTACTTCTCCACGGACACCACGGCCGCCCAGCGCGCGCTGGAGATCGGCTGCGAGATCGTCCTGATGGCCAAGGCCGTCGACGGCGTCTACACCGCCGACCCCAAGATCGACCCGGACGCGCTGATGTTCGACAACATCACCCATCGCGAGGTGCTGGAGCGCGGTCTCAACGTCGCCGACGCCACGGCCTTCAGCCTCTGCATGGACAACAACATGCCGATCCTCGTCTTCAACCTCCTCACCGAGGGGAACATCGCACGCGCGGTGCGTGGTGAGAAGATCGGAACTCTGGTCAGCACCCCCGGTGGCCGCCCGGCCTTCTAGACCTGGTGGGATCTCTCCAGGACCGGGAATTGGGCACGTACACGCAGAGCAAGGAGCAGTCGTGATCGACGAGACCCTCCTCGACGCCGAGGAGAAGATGGAAAAGGCGGTTTCGGTCGCGAAGGAGAACCTCTCCTCCGTTCGAACCGGTCGTGCGACTCCCTCGATGTTCAACCGCATCCACATCGACTACTACGGCTCCATGACGCCGCTGAACCAGATGGCCAGCATCACGGTCCCCGAAGCGCGCATGGCGGTCGTGAAGCCGTACGACGCGGGCCAGCTGAACGCCATCGAGAAGGCGATCCGGGACTCCGACCTGGGCCTCAACCCGAGCAACGACGGTTCGATCATCCGCATCGTCATCCCGCAGCTCTCCGAGGAGCGCCGCCGGGACATGGTGAAGGTCGCGAAGTCGAAGGGCGAGGACGCGAAGGTCGCCCTGCGCGGCGTCCGTCGCAAGGCGAAGGAAGAGATCGACAAGCTCGTCAAGGACGGCGAGGTCGGCGAGGACGACGGCGCGCGTGGTGAGAAGGAGCTCGAGGCTCTGACCCACCGCTACGTCGCGCAGGTCGAAGAGCTCGTGAAGCACAAGGAAGCCGAACTTCTCGAAGTCTGATGTTCCACTGATGGTTCGCCCGGCCGAGTCGCCGCAGGCGTGATTGCCCAGGCCGGGCGGAGGTCTTGATGGGAGCACAGGTGGCAGGCGGTCCCGCGGACGTCCCCACGTCGAAGCCGTCGCGCGCCGGACGTGATCTGCGCGCGGCGATCCTGGTCGGCGCCGGGCTCGGCGCCATGATCATCGTGTCGCTGCTGACCGTCAAGGAGACCTTCATCGGCATCGTCGCGGCCGCCGCGGCGGTGTCGACGTGGGAGATAGCGAACGCCTTCAAGAAGGCCGGCATCAACATCGCCCTGTGGCCGGCGTTGATCGGCGGCCAGGCGATCATCTGGCTGTCGTGGCCGCTCGAGCGCTCCGGCATGATGACCGCCTTCGTGGTCACCGTGCTGGTGTGCATGATCTGGCGGTTCCGCGGCGGTTCCGACGGCTACCTGCGTGATCTGAGCGCCTCGGTGTTCACCATCGCGTACATCTCGTTGTTCGCGGCGTTCGCGGCCATGCTCGTGGTCCCCGACGACGGCGCGGGTCGTGCGTTCGCGTTCATCATCGGTGTCGTGCTGTCGGACGTCGGCGGCTACGCGGCCGGTGTCTTCCTCGGCAAGCACCCGATGGCGCCGACGATCAGCCCGAAGAAGTCCTGGGAGGGCTTCGCCGGTTCGCTGACCGCGGGCGCGGTCGGCGGCGCGATCACGGTGACGACGCTGCTCGACGGCCAGTGGTGGCAGGGCGCGTTGTTCGGTGCCGTGCTCGTCGTCACGGCCACCGCGGGCGACCTGGTCGAGTCGCTGATCAAGCGTGACCTCGGCATCAAGGACATGGGCACGCTGCTGCCCGGCCACGGCGGCCTGATGGACCGGATGGACTCGCTCCTCCCGTCCGCTGTCGCCTCCTGGCTCCTGCTGCACCTCTTCGTGCCGCCGTCCCTGTGACGTTTTCCGCGCAACGCCGCAAGCAATGGTTGTGAGAGACCACGAGGCACTTGCGGCGTTCGAGCGGATCTACCGCGCGAACGTCGGCGCGATCACCCGATATTTCGCCAGGCGGTGCGTCGACCCGCAGCTCGTGGCCGACCTGACCGCGGACACGTTCGTCCGCGCGATCACGTCGTTCCCGACGTTCGACTCCTCCCGGGGGACGGCGGCGAGCTGGCTGTACGGCATCGCCCGCAAGACCTTCTCCGCGCACTGCGAACAGTCGGCCCGCGGCACCGAACTGGTGCGTCGTGTCGGCGGCAGGCGTGAGCTCAGCCGCGACGAACTGGCTGAGCTGGAAGAGCGGATCGACGCCGAACAACGCGGCCGCCTGCTGCTCGAACGGCTGGAGACGCTGCCCGACGTCGAACGGGAAGCGATCGAGCTCGTGCACCTCGATGGTCTCGCACCCAAGGAAGCGGCCGAAGCGCTCGGCGTGCCGAAAGGGGCGATGCGGACTCGGCTGTATCGCGCCATGACACGCATGCGCGAGGTCGTCCGCGACGAGGTGGAGGTGCAGGCAAATGAGCAAGTTTGAGGACAGCCTGTGGGCTGACATGCAGCGTGAGCACGGACAGTCGTTGCTGCAGAGCATGGCGAAGCACCGAAGCAGGCGCACGGCGCGATGGATCGGTGCGGCAGCTGCGGTAGCCGTGCTTGGGACAGGTGCGTTGGCGGCGTCGACCTACTTCGGCGGCGCGCCGCCCGCTTACGCCGTGGTGGACAACCCGGACGGCTCTGTGACGCTCACCGTCCGGGAATTCGGTCGGTTCAAGGAGGCCACCGAGAAGCTGCGTGAGCACGGCATCTCGGCAATGGTCGTGCCCGTGCTGCCGGACTGCGCGGACAAGCGGCCCCAGGTCGACCCACCACGGCGAGGACTGATTCCGTTCAAGGACGTGAGGCAGGTGAACGGCGAAGCCACGCTCACGATCGTTCCTGAAGCCATCCTGCCGAACAGCGTGCTGGCGATCGGCACGGTCAACGAAGGCAACGGCAGGTTTGGGACCCTCGTCATGGGGATGTACTCACGCGGCCAAGGGCCGACGTGTCTGCAGTACAACCCGCCGTCGCCGGGGCCGCTGCCGACGATCTCGCGCTAGTCGTCGAACGGGTCGTCCACCGCGATCCGAGGCTCGGCTTCGATCACGCGGGACTGGTCGATCACGGAGAAGGCCATTCCCGCGTGGTCCTCGACGACGGTGATGCGTCCGAACGGAGTGTCGTAGGGCTCGACGGTCACCCGGCCGCCGAGCTCCAGCACCCGGTACGCCACCGAGTCGGTGCCGATCTCGGGCGCCGCGTTGAAGTACACCATCCAGTGGGAGCGCTCTCCGTACGGAAACTCGCGCCCCATCTTCTGCCGGCCGATCACCTCGGTGCCCTCGACGGACCAGGACGCGTAGTCCAGCCGCTGCCCGTCGCCGATCTGCGTGATGTCGTAGTGGCACAGCTCGCCGAAGAACTCGTCGGCAACCGCCCCGTCACGGGTGTTCAGCTCGGCCCACGCGTACGCGCCGTGCCCGCCCGTGCCGAACCGCCAGTCCGGTGGCACGTGCCGAAAGCCGACGACCGCGCCGGTCGGGTCGGCGATCACCGTGCTCTGCGTGTGGTCGGCTGCGTCCTCGGGGTTGCGCAGCACCGACCCGCCGAGGTGGAAAGCCTTCTCCGCGGTAGCGCGCGCATGTGGTGTGACCAGGTATAACCGCCAAGCATCCGGATCACCCTGCGGCAGTCCGGCGACGGGGACGCCGTCCACCATCGCCACCGTGTAGCCGGCGTCGTCCGCGTAGTGCCAGCCGAACAGGCCGGTGTAGAACTCGATCGCGCCTTTGAGGTCGTCGACGGTTCGCTCGACCCAGCACGGACTTCCGGACAACAACGGCGCGAGCTGGGGCGTGTTGGGCGCGATCGACACTGCCGCCTCCTGCAGGAAAGAGATGCCAACACGCTACGCCGTGATTGGACGAATTCGTACGGTCACAGTCAAACGGAGGTCCTACAGTGGCGTCGTGAGGGGATTCGTGCGGGCGGCGTTGAACGCGGTGCGTCCGGCAGACGTCGTGCCAAGTCCGAACATCTGGCACTGGCCCGACGTGTACGAGATCGAGAACCGCGCGCAGGACGTCCACGGGGCGATTTGGGCGGCGTTAAGCGAAGAATGCCCGTTTAGCGCAAAGGACGTCGTCGACGTCGGCTGCGGCGACGGATTCCACCTGCCGCTCTTCGCTCAGGCGGCGAAGTCCGTCACGGGCGTGGAACCCCACCCGCCGTTGGTGGTGCGCGCCAAGCACCGCGTGGCCTCGTTGCCGAACGTCCGCGTCGTTTCCGGTCCCGCACAAGGTTTGCCACTGGACGACGCCTCCGCCGATCTCGTGCACGCCCGCACTGCCTACTTCTTCGGGCCTGGCTGCGAGCCGGGCCTGCGCGAGGCGGACCGGGTGCTGCGGCCCGGAGGTGCTTTGGCGATCGTGGACTTGGACGGCTCGGCCGATCCGTACGGGCCGTGGCTGTGCGCCGACGAACCGCGCTACGACCCGGCCGCGGTCGAGAAGTTCTTCGCGGACAACGGGTTCTCGCTGCGACGCGTTACCGCGGAATGGCGTTTCGAGAAGCGCGAGGACCTGGAAGCCGTGCTGCGCATCGAATTCTCCGCGACGGTGGCCGAAAGGGCGATCGCGTCCGTGGACGGGCTGAGCTTTCCGGTCGGCTATCGGCTGCACGTCCGGCACAAGCCGAAAGGGCTGATCCTGTGATCTGTCCCTGAAGGTGGCGGGGACTAGGCTCAGGTTCGTGGAGAAGCGAAACGCAGGCAGGTTGAACCGCCAGGTCGGCGTCGTGGGGCTGGGTTGCTGGCAGCTCGGCGCCGACTGGGGCGAGGTGGACGAGAGCGACGCGCTCGCGTTGCTGCACGCCGCGGCCGACACGGGAGTCGACTTCTTCGACACCGCCGACGTGTACGGCGACGGTCGCAGTGAGACGCTCGTCGGGCGGTTTCTGAAGGAGCGCAAGGACGACGGGGTGTTCGTCGCCACGAAGATGGGGCGGCGGCTGCCGGCGCAGGTCGCTGAGGGGTACAGCCGGGAGAACTTCCTCGCGTGGAACGACCGGAGCCGCCGCAACTTGGGTGTCGACACGTTGGACCTCGTGCAGTTGCACTGTCCGCCTACTGCGGTTTACAGCCGTGACGAGGTGTACGACACCTTGGATGAGATGGTTGAGCAGCAACGGATTGCTGCCTACGGCGTGTCTGTGGAGAAGGTCGAGGAGGCGTTGGAGGCGATCCGGCGCCCGCACGTGGCGAGCGTGCAGATCATCCTGAACGCGTTCCGGCTCAAGCCTCTCGAAGAGGTGCTGCCCCAGGCCGCCGAGGCGGGGGTCGCGATCATCGCGCGGGTGCCGCTCGCTTCCGGGTTGCTAACCGGGAAGTACGACAAGGCAACGACTTTCGGTGCGGACGATCACCGCAACTACAACCGCAACGGTGAGGCCTTCGACGTCGGCGAGACCTTCTCCGGGGTGCCCTACGAGGTTGGCCTGGAGGCCGTTGAGCGGCTCCGGCCGTTGGTGCCGGAAGGCGCCACGATGGCGCAGTTCGCGCTCAGGTGGATCGTGGACCAGTCCGGCGTCACGGTGGTGATTCCCGGTGCTCGCAACGTGGAGCAGGCACGGGCCAACTCGCAGGCGGCCTCGCTCGAACCGGTGGACGGCAAGGCTGTCGCCGAGGTGTACGACGAACTGATCCGGCCGCACGTGCACGACCGGTGGTAGGTCACTCCTCGGCGAGGATGGCGTACAGCTTGCGCCGCAGCTCGTTGTAGAGCTCGACCGCGCGGGTCTTCTGCTCGGGCGTGCCCGCGTGGGAGATCTGCTCCGTCGCAGCGCCCAGCAGCCGGACGGCTGTGCGCAGTTCGCCGTCGACCGGGTCGAGCTGGATCTCGATGTCGCGCCAGGGCGGAGCCGGATGCTCCGTCCTGCCGTGTTCGGTGAGGTTGAACAGCTTCTTGCCTCCGTCTTCCGCTGCGGAGACGAGGCCTTCGTCGGCGAGCATCTGCAGCGTCGGGTAGACCGAGCCGGGGCTCGGGCTCCACACGCCGCCGGTGCGCCTGGCGATCTCCTGAATGATCTCGTAGCCGTGCATCGGCCGTTCTGCCAGCAAGGACAGCACCGCCGCCCGGACGTTGCCGCGCCTCTGGCGGCCGCCCCTGCCGCCGCCCCCGAAGGGTCCGTGGCGGTGCCTGTGGTGGTGATCTCTGTGGTGTGGTTTCATCATCATGTCGCTAACGATATATCGGAACCTATCGCGATGCAACGGTCTTGTGTTGGTGAAGTTCGTGGGACACTAGATGTGCTATGACCTCGCTTCCCCTTGTCTTCGACGCGCCCAAGCGCGGCCTGCCGCCGCGCCACCTGGTCGACCTCTCGCCCGCCCAACGCGCGGAAGCCGTTGCGGCGCTTGGTGAGAAGCCGTTCCGGGCCAAGCAGCTGTCGAACCACTACTTCAGCCGCCTGACCGTCGACCCCGCCGAGATGACGGACATCCCGGCGACGACGCGCGACAAGCTGGTGGCCGACCTGATGCCGCCGTTGTTCACGGTCGTGCGCAAGGTCACTGCCGACGAAGGCACCACGTCGAAGACGCTGCTGCGCGCGCACGACGGCACGCTCATCGAGTCCGTGCTCATGCGCTACCCGGACCGGGCGACGTTGTGCATCTCGTCGCAGGCCGGCTGTGGCATGGCCTGCCCGTTCTGCGCGACCGGCCAGGGCGGCCTGCAGCGCAACCTGTCGACCGCGGAGATCGTGGACCAGGTGCGCCTCGGTGCCGCCGCCATGCGTGACGGCGACCTGCCCGGCGGTCCCGGCAGGCTGTCGAACATCGTCTTCATGGGCATGGGCGAGCCGCTCGCGAACTACAAGCGCATCCTCGAGGCCGTCCACCGCATCTGCGACCCGGCGCCGGACGGCCTGGGCATCTCGCAGCGCCACGTGACGGTGTCGACGGTCGGTCTCGTGCCCGCGATCAAGAAGCTGACCGAGGAGGACCTGCAGGTCCGCCTCGCGGTGTCGCTGCACACGCCGGACGACGAGCTGCGCGACACGTTGGTGCCGGTCAACACGAAGTGGAACGTCTCCGAGGTGCTGGAGGCGGCGCGCGGGTACGCGGACAAGACCGGTCGCCGCGTCAGCATCGAGTACGCGCTGATCCGCGACATCAACGACCAGGGCTGGCGTGCGGATCTTCTGGGGAAGAAGCTGCGCAAGCACCTTGGGCAGCTCGTGCACGTGAACCTGATCCCGCTGAACCCGACGCCGGGCAGCAAGTGGGACGCGTCGCCGAAGCCGGTGGAGCGGGAGTTCGTGCGGCGGGTTCGCGAGCAGGGTGTCGAGTGCACCGTGCGGGACACGCGCGGGCAGGAGATCGCGGCCGCCTGCGGTCAGCTCGCCGCCGAGGGCTGAATTCGCTAGCTCGAACCGCTGACCTGGCGTTACCGTTCCCCGCGATGAAACTCGAAGGGGCACGGTGGCGCACGCTCGTCAGCACGGTCCGGCTGGGGCGGGACGAGTACCGGGTGGTGCGGCCCGCCAAGCCGCTGAAACACGCGCCGATGTACGACACGTACGACGCGTATTGCGGCGTGCAGGTGATCGTGGACAAAGCGGCGGCCCTTGAACTCGCGTTGGCGTGGGAGTTCGCCATGCGGTCGCCCAGAACGTTGGTGTATCTGCCTTTGCGCGAGACCGAGTGGGAGTGCAGGGGGCTCGGGGACGGCGATGAGCCATTGCTGGACCTTGTGTTGATGCACCACAGCCTCGGCTTTCCGCCGTCACGGTGGAAAGAGGTGCGGGCACGGCTCGGGCGGGGCAGGCCGCACACCGTCCACAGCAGGGGGTTCCCGCCGCTCGACGAGCTGCTGACGCCGGACCACCAGCCACTGCGCCGCGCGTACCGCGAAGTTGTGCGGCATCACTTCGCGGCGGACACGCTGTTCCTCACCGGGAGCTGGAAAGCGTTCGCGCTCAGCGGAGACGAGTGGCGACGGTTCGTCGAGGACGGGCCCCGGTACATGCACGAGAATCCCGGTGACCATTGCTGTGCGGAGATCGCGATGCATGTCGTCTACTGCGACGAGCACCGGGTCAGTTCGAAAGTCTGACGGCGTGTGACTAGGGCTACAGCGCTCGAAAGGTGAGAAAGGCCCCCGCCCAGACACACGCGGAGGCCGACCCAACCAGAGCGGCTACCATGCGGGCTCGTGGGGGAAGACACGAGGCTCGTCGCGGGCAGATACGCGATGCTCAGAGAGCTCGGCCGGGGCGGCATGGGGGTCGTCTGGCTCGCCGAGGACAGAGTCATCGGACGGCAGGTCGCGCTCAAGGAGCTGCGGACCACCGAGACCGAGCGGGTGCTGCGGGAGGCCCGCACGGCAGGCCGCCTGAACAGTCCGAACGTCGTCGGCATCTACGACGTCATCGTCGAGCACGGTGTGACGTACCTGGTCATGGAGCTCGTCGAGGCGCCCACGCTCTCCGAGGTCATGACGCGCAGGAGCCTCACCGAGGACGAGGTCGCGAACATCGGCCTGCAAACGCTCAACGCGCTGGAGGCGGCGCACGCCGCGGGCATCGTGCATCGGGACGTAAAGCCCAGCAACATCATGGTGCTGTCCGACGGACGCGTGAAGCTCGCCGACTTCGGCATCGCCCGTGCGATGGACGACCCGGGACTGACGGCGACCGGCGGCATCATGGGTTCGCCCGGTTACATGGCGCCGGAGCTGTTCGCGGGCAAGCAGCCGTCACCGGCGAGCGACCTGTGGGCCTTGGGCGCCACCATGTTCCACGCCGTCGAGGGCCGTTCGCCGTTCCAGCGCGACACGACCGCGGCCACGATGCACGCGATCATGTACGAGGAGCCGGTCCTCCAGCGCACCAGGGGCCCGCTCGCCGACACGATCATGGCGCTGCTGAGCCAGGACGACACGAGGCGGCTCACGGCGGCTCAGTTGCGGGGACGGCTCAGCGGCGCCACGACGGTGGTCAAGCCGCTGTCGCCGTCTGAGCAGACCGTCGTCATCGGACCGGTCACGAGCTACGTCACGCCGAACGCGCCGACACAGGCGGACTGGGACGAGAAACCCAGGTCCCGCAAGAAGATCGGCATCTTCGCCGGTGCCGCGGCCGCAGTCGTGGTGATCGCACTCGCCGCGGTCTTCCTGATCAAGCCGGAGACACGGCAGGGCGAGGCGGTGGCCGCGCAACAGGGACCGGCCTCGGACCAGCCGTCCTCCACGGCGAGCAGCGCGCCGTCCAGCACGGTCTTCAGCAGCAGCAGTGCCGCCCCGAGCAGCAGCGTGGCACCGTCGTCATCGCAGGCGTCGAAGCCCGCCCAGACCACGCAGCCGACCCAGTCCTCGCAGCAGACCACGCAGCCGAAGCCGCCGCGCGAGACGCTCGCGTTCTCCCGCTACCGCAATGGAAAGGGCTGGCACTACAGCGGAACGCCGAACATCGGCGTTCCGGCCGGCTTCACGGTCGAGAACACCGGCGGCCTCGGCAAGCTCCTCGCGAAGCAGGAGGCGAACACCAAGCCGCTGTACAGCTGCGTCGTCAACAACTCGGAGGACCGCATGACGTCGGCTTCTCCCACGTGCGAGGGACAGCAGCGCTACGGCGGTGTGCTCGGCTACATCTTCACTGCCAAGCCCAGCGACGTGAACACGTTGGTGCTCCACCGTTGCAACATGGGCGGCCACCACTTCGACTCGGTGGCGGGCTGCGAGGGGTACACGAAGGAGTTCGTGCAGGGCTGGGTGCTCGCGTGATCAGCGGATGGTAGCGGGCTCCAGACCGATGAGCTGGTCGAGTCGGGCTCAGGGGTGCACGTCGACGCCACGTTCCCGCTGGAAGACGCCGGAAAAGAACATGCCCTGGGCGGGACGGGCCGCACCCAGGGCAAGATCGTGCTGGAGACCTTCTAGCGGCGCCAGGGCTTCTTGCTGCGCGCGGCGTCCCACACCAGGAAGGCGATGATCGAGACCCCGGTGACGACGAGGAAGATGTCCTCGGTCTTGCCGTGGTGGTTGCCGATCAGCATCAGGAAGCAGAAGATCGCCGAGAGCCAGCCCGCGATGCGGGTGCCCTTGGGGAACGTGCCGTGCCAGCCCCACTCGTGCGACGGCTCCTCGTGAGGGTCGACGGCAGGACGCTTGTCCAGTTCCGAGGACGTAGCCACGGTTTCCTCCACTGCTCATCCGGATTACGAAGCCATCGTCGCACATGACGGTGAGCACTGAGGTGTGAGGTACGCGGACGCCTGGGCCAAGGTCAAGACCGGCTGACGGGGAACGACCTCATCCCGCGGATCACCACCGAGTCGCGGAACGCCACCGGCCCCGTCTGCCGCAGCTCCGGCATCCGGCGGATCAGCGCGCGGAACGCCACCTCGCCCTCCATGCGTGCGAGCGTCGCACCCAGGCAGTAGTGGATGCCGCTGGAGAACGCGAGGTGCTCCGGCTTGTGCACGCGCATCACGTCGAACTTGTGCGCCTCCGGGTAGACCTCGGGGTCGCGGTTCGCGGCGCCGATCAGCAGCGTCACCCACTCGTCCTTGCCGATCTGCCCGACCTGTTCGTGCGCGATCCGGCTGGTCATCTGCACCGGCGGTGCCCACCGCAGTGTCTCCTCGACTACCGCGGACGCGAGTTCGGGCCGGGCCTTGAAGAGCTTCCACTGCGCGGGGTGGTCGAGCAGGGCGCGCGTGCCGTTGCCGATCAGGTTCACCGTGGTCTCGAAGCCCGCGACCAGCAGCAGTACCAGCGTGCCGAGCATCTCCTGCGCGGTGAGCTTCTGCTCGGCCTCCGCGGTGACCAGCGAGCTGATCACGTCGTCGCCGGGTGTCCTGCGGCGTTGGGCGATGAGGCGGTCGAACAGCGCGAGCACCTTGTCGTTGGCGTTGGCCATTTCCTGGGTCACCCCGGAGTCGAACGACGCGGCGACGAGTGCGCCGTAGTCCGCGAACTCCGCGGTGTCGGCGTCGGGGATGCCCAGCAGGTTGCTGATCACCGAGATCGGCAGCGGCGCCGCGAAGTCCGCGATCAGGTCGAACTCGTCCTTGTCGAGCAACGACTCCGCGACCTTCTCGACGCGGGACCGGTACTCGTCGATCTTCTTCGGGCTGAACGCGGGCATGGCGATCCGGCGCAGCCGGGTGTGGTCCGGTGGGTCCTGTTCCAGGAACGACTCGGGCAGCAGGCTGCCGTTGCTCGGATAGCTGCCGTCGGAGAGCCGGACGCCGAACCTCCGATCACGCAGGATCCTGTTGGCCAGTGGATGGCTCGTCGTGAGCCACGTGCCGCCGTCCTGGACCAGCGGGCCCTGTGCGCGGAGCCGTTCGTAGATCGGGTGCGGGTCGTCATGTCCGGTCAGTTGTTCCAGCACTGCTTACCCCCTCGAACACCGTGGTCAGTACGAACCGGGGAGCGTCCAACGGCGCGAGACGGCCGTAGTTGATCGCTTCCCAGGCGTTGAAGAGCCCGGCGTAGAGGGTGTGCAGGATCCACCACGCGGGCAGGTCGCGGCGCAGCTTGGTGCCCTGCAGCCGGGTGATCAGGTCGAGCACGGGCCGGTCCATCTCCTCGATGCGCGTCCTCAGTTGCTCGTCGCGCTCCAGGCCGGGGAAGCGGAGCAGGAACTCCACCCGCGGGCCGAGCGCGACCAGACGCGTCATGAGGTCCTCGATCGCGTCGTCACTGCCGAAGTCCACCTGGCACGACACGGAGTCGATCAGGTCCAGCGCGTCGTTCGCGACCGCGCGGACCAGCGCCGTCCGGGTCGGAAAGCGCTTGTGGAGTGTGGTCCTGCCGACACCGGCCGCCCGCGCGACGTCGCTCAGGGACGCGGTCGGGTCCTTGAGCAGTACGGACGTCGCCGTCTGCAGCAAGTGAACACTCATGTTCACAACGGTACACAGGTGTTCACTCGGCCGCGTAGCGCGGGATCCGTCACGCGGCTGGCCGAACTTCAAGCCAGGGCTGTCATGTCTCCCCCTGAGAGATTGATGTGCAGGAGGCGGAGCATGTCGAGACGATCATGCGTGGGGAGGGTCCTTCGAACCTCGTCGAAGCGGTTCCACGCGACCTGGGTCAACCTCGGCGTCAACTTTCGTCGCGGGAATTCGATACTCCAGCGTGCCGCGCGGACATGGGACGTCTCGTAGTTTGAGAGCGTGACTACTGCTGTGCGGACCAGGGCCGAGGCGTTCCGCGCCGACACCCTGGCCCGGCTTCGGGGGCTGACCCCGGTGCGGCTCGTCGGCGACCTGCTCGTCATGGTCGGCGTGCTCGTGCTGGACCTGTGGCCGGGGCCGTGGGCGGAGACGAAGGCGTCGGGCTGGACGCTCGTCGCCTACTTCGCCGTCTACGTGGTGATGTTGCCCCTGCGGCACCTGCTGCCGGCGACGGCCATGATCGCGGGCGCGGCGATTCCGTTCTTCGGTCCGGCCATGATGGTCGTGCTGAGCTACACGGCTGGCCGCCGGATCGAGTCGTGGGTCAAGGCCGTCGTGTCGACCACGATCACGTTCGTCGTCGTGGTGCTGCTGTGGGACTGGGACAAGCGTCCACTCGACATAGAACCCGTCTACGGCATGCTGATCCTGGTCACGATCTTCGGCGTGGGCGTGGCGCTGCCGTTCCTCGTCGGCCGGTACCTGGCGCAACGCGAGGCGCTGGTGCAGGCCATGCAGGACCGCGAGGGGCGCATGCGCGTCGAGCACAGGATGTTGTCGCGGCAGGTCCGTCTCCGCGAACGCAGCCGCATCGCCCAGGACATGCACGACAGCCTCGGCCACCGGCTGTCGCTGATCTCCGTGCACGCCGGCGCGCTGGCGCTGGACCCGTCGCTGGGGGACAAGCAGCGCGAGGCCATCGGGGTGCTGCGCTCGGCCGCGTTGACCGGCATGGGGGAGTTGCGGGCGATCATCGGCGTGCTGCGCGCGGAGGACGGTCCCGACGACGACCCCGCGACACGGACCGCGGAGTCCATCGACTCGTTGGTGAGCGACGCGCGCAAGGCCGGTGTTCTGGTCAGTCTGGTGCGCGGCGGGCAAGCACACCCGTTGCCGTCCCGTGTCTCTCACGCGGCCTATCGCGTGGCCCAGGAAGGCCTGACCAACGCTGCGAAGCACGCACCGGGCGCCGCCGTGCAGGTGACGGTGAAGTACGAGCCGGACGCGCTGGTCGTGGAGGTGCGCAACAACCCGTCGCGCAACGGTTCGCCGGTCCAGGCGCCGGGCGTCGGCCTGATCGGGCTCACCGAACGAGTGCGCGTGGCCGGCGGCATCCTGCACGTCGGCGCGTTGCCCTCCGGAGGCTTCCGCATCGCCGCCGTGCTGCCGTACGAGGAGACGCCGCTCCCCGACGAGCCCGAGGACGAGCAGGACGAGACCGAATCGCCGCGCGGCATCCGCAAGTGGGCGGGCGTCGGCTCGATAGCGGGGGCGTCGGTGGTGCTGACGATCATCATCGGCGGCTTCACCTACCTCGGCTCGCAGCCCGTCACCGACGTCGTGTCGCAGGAGAGCCTCGACAGGATCGAGGTGGGCCAGGCGGAGGCCGACGTGCGCGCGTTGCTCCCGGCCGGTGACGAACCCCTGGTCGCCGACGGTGAACGCAAGTCCCAGGCCAGCCCCGAACCGCCGGGCGCACGCTGCGTCTACCACATCACCGACGAGCAGTCGTACCTCGCGAAAGGCACCCGAGTGGTGCGTTTCTGCTTCCGGGACGGCAAGCTGGTCGAGAAGAAGATCCACGTTCAGAGGACAGGTCAATGATCCGGGTGCTCATCGCCGACGACGAGCCGCTGATGCGCGCCGGCATCAAGGCCATCCTCGGCACCGCCGACGACATCGAGCTCGTGGCGGAGGCCGGCGACGGCCGCGAGGCCCTGCAGATCGTGCGTGAACGCCGGGTCGACGTGGCCGTGCTCGACATCCGCATGCCGCGCATGGACGGCCTGGCGTGCGCGAAGGAACTGCGGGTGGTGGCACCTTCGGTCCGGGTCGTGATGCTGACGACGTTCGGCGAGGACGACAACATCGTGCGCGCGCTGTCTGATGGCGCGGCCGGCTTCCTGCTGAAGGACTCGGCGCCGGAGGAGCTTCTTCGAGCCGTGCGTGCGGTCAACAACGGCGAGGCGTATCTGTCGCCGATGGTCACGTCGCGGGTGGTCGGCATGGTGGCGACGTCGGGGCAGCCGAAGCGGCAGGAGGCGCAGAAGGCCGTCGAGGGGCTGACCGACCGTGAGGTGGAGGTGCTCGCGCTGCTCGGGCAGGGCATGTCGAACGCTGACGTCGGCGCGAAGCTGCACATGTCCGAGGCGACGGTGAAGACCTACGTGTCCCGGTTGCTGGCCAAACTGGGGCTCACGAACCGGGTGCAGGCGGCGTTGCTGGCACGCGACGCGGGCATCGCGACCTGACTGGAGCAAAGACAGAGACCGTTCGGGTGACACCCGAACGGTCTCAAACGTCTGTGCGGCTAAGCGTGACTGCGCTTGCCCGTTACCAGGCGGTAGATGCCCAGCAGGATCAGCGATCCGACGATGGCCAGCAGCCAGGTCCGAAGATCGAAGAACGAGCCCAGGTCGGTCCCGAACACCGCAGATCCGATGAATCCGCCGAGAATCGCACCCACGATGCCGAGCAGCATCGTGATGATGAAACCGCCGGGGTCGTTACCAGGCATGATTGCCTTGGCGATGGCTCCAGCCAGCAGACCGAGCACGATCCATCCGAGGATGCCCACGGAGAGTCTCCTTCCAACGACTTGACGCCGATGGAATGCCCTCGAACTGGCGACTTCACACCTTCAAGACCGCTCCGTTATCAAAGTAACGGGCTGTGCCGTGCTCTCAGGCACTCTCCGGAACAATGAGGGGCGATGAGTACTCCACGCACTGTCCTGGTCCTGGGCTCGACCGGCTCGGTCGGCACCCAGGCGCTCGACGTCATCCGGCGCAACCGCGACCGCTTCCAGGTCGTCGGCCTCGGCGCGGGTGGACGTCAGCTCGGCCTGCTGAAAGAGCAGGCAGCGGAGTTCGACGTGAAGACGGTCGCCGTCGCCAACGGCGCCGAGGTCCCCGGCGTCCGGACGCTGACCAGCATGGCCGACCTGGTCGAGGCGGTCCCGGCGGACGTCGTCCTCAACGCCATGGACGGGTCCAGGGGGCTGGAACCGTCGCTCATGGCGCTCGAAACGGGGGCCACGCTCGCCCTCGCGAACAAGGAGTCGCTCATCGCGGGCGGGCCGCTCGTGCTGAAGGCGGCGAAGCCCGGCCAGATCGTGCCGGTCGACTCCGAGCACTCGGCACTCGCGCAGTGTCTTCGGGGTGGCACCGCGGATGAGGTGCACAAGCTGGTGCTCACGGCGTCCGGCGGGCCGTTCCGCGGCAAGACCCGCAAAGACCTCGAGGCCGTCACCGTCCAGCAGGCGATGGCGCATCCGACCTGGTCGATGGGCCAGGTCGTCACGATCAACTCGGCGAACCTGGTCAACAAGGGCCTGGAGCTGATCGAGGCGCACCTGCTGTTCGGGGTCCCCTACGACCGCGTCGACGTCGTGGTGCACCCTCAGTCCATCATCCACTCCATGGTCACCTTCACGGACGGCTCGACGCTCGCGCAGGCGTCGCCTCCGGACATGCGGCTGCCGATCTCGTTGGGGTTGTCCTGGCCCGAGCGCGTCGCGGGTGCGGCCGCCGCCTGTACCTTTGACACCGCCACCTCGTGGACGTTCGAACCCCTGGACAGCGTCACCTTCCCGGCGGTCGAGCTCGCGCGGCAGGCAGGCACCGCCGGCGGTTGCCTTCCTGCGATCTACAACGCCGCGAACGAGGAGGCACTCGCCTCCTTCGTCGCCGGCCACACGTCGTTCCTGTCGATCGTGGACACCATCGGCCAGGTTCTCGGCGAGGCGAACGACTGGCAGAAGGACCCCGCGGACGTCGCGGAGGTCCTGGCCGCCGAGGATTGGGCACGCGCACGTGCCCGCGAGCTGGTTGGAAGGAACTGAACTTTCCGTGAACACATTCATCAACATCCTCGGGGTGCTGCTGTTCGCGTTCGGCATCGCGGTCTCCATCGCGTTGCACGAGTTCGGGCACCTGCTGACCGCGAAGTTCTACGGCATGAAGGTCACCCGCTACTTCATCGGTTTCGGCCCGAAGATCTTCTCGTTCCGCAGGGGCGAGACCGAGTACGGCCTGAAGGCGATCCCGGCCGGCGGCTTCTGCGAGATCACCGGCATGACGGCGCTGGACGAGGTGCACCCGGACGACCGCAAGCGCGCCTTCTACAACCAGAAGGTGTGGAAGCGCGTCGTCGTGCTGTCCGCCGGTTCGATCACGCACTTCATCCTCGGCTTCATCATTCTGCTGATCCTCGCGATGTCGCTGGGCCTGCCGAACAACAAGGACCTGCCGGTTCTCGCCGAGATCACGCCGTGCGTGCAGGACCACACCGTCGGCCTCACCGCGCCGTGCCAGCCCGGCGCCCCGGCTCCGGCCAAGGACGCGGGCCTGCAGCCCGGCGACGAGGTCATCGCCATCGCCGGCAAGCCGATCTCGACGTGGTCGGAGATGCTCACGATCACCCGTGAGCTGAACGGCCCGACCGAGTTCAAGGTGCTGCGCGACGGCAAGGAGGTCGCGCTCTCGGTGAACGTGCCGAAGGTCACCCGCGAGGTGCTGGACGGCAAGGGCGGCCGCGAGGTCAAGGAGGTCGGCGCCATCGGCGTCACCTGGCAGCAGAACTTCGAGTACAGCCCGCTCGCGGCGGTGCCGGCCTCGATCGCGTTCACCGGCGACATGTTCGTGAACACCTGGAAGGGCCTCATGCGCTTCCCGGAGCGCATCCCGGCCGTCGTCCAGGCCATCGGCGGCGGCGAGCGCGACCTCGACACCCCGATTTCAGTCGTGGGTGCGTCCCGGCTCGGTGGCGACGCCGCGGAACGGGGCCTGTGGGCGTTCTTCATCCTCATGCTGGCCGGTCTGAACTTCTTCGTCGGTGTGTTCAACCTCCTGCCGCTGCTCCCGCTTGACGGTGGTCACATCGCCGTCAACCTCTACGAACGGGTGCGAGACTGGGTGAGGAAGCTGCGCGGGAAGCCCGCCGGCGCCCCGGTCGACTACATGCGCCTGCTGCCACTCACCTACGTGGTCATCTTCATCGGCGGCGCCATCACGCTGCTGACCGTGACCGCCGACATCGTCAACCCGATCAGGTTGCAATAAGTGATCCACGGAAAGGTGCACAACCCATGAGTGACGGCGTGATGCTCGGAATGCCGGCACTGCCGCCGCCGGTGCTGTCGGAACGTCGCAAGACCAGGCAGCTGATGGTCGGCAACGTCGGTGTCGGCAGCGAGTTCCCCGTCTCCGTCCAGTCGATGACGACGACGCTCACGTCGGACGTCAACGCGACGTTGCAGCAGATCGCGGAACTCACCGCGTCCGGCTGCGACATCGTCCGGGTCGCCTGCCCCTCGCAGGACGACGCGGACGCACTGCCGGCGATCGCCAGGAAGTCCCAGATCCCGGTGATCGCCGACATCCACTTCCAGCCGAAGTACGTCTTCGCCGCCATCGAGGCTGGTTGTGCCGCGGTCCGGGTGAACCCCGGCAACATCCGCAAGTTCGACGACCAGGTCAAGGAGATCGCGGCCGCCGCCAAGGACCACGGCACGCCGATCCGGATCGGCGTCAACGCCGGTTCGCTCGACCCCCGGCTGCTCAAGAAGTACGGCAAGGCCACGCCCGAGGCGCTGGCCGAGTCGGCGATGTGGGAGGCGTCCCTCTTCGCGGAGCACGACTTCCACGACATCAAGATCTCCGTCAAGCACAACGACCCGGTGGTCATGGTGCGCGCGTACGAACTGCTGGCCGAGCAGTGCGACTACCCGCTGCACCTGGGCGTCACGGAGGCCGGCCCCGCCTTCCAGGGCACCATCAAGTCGGCCGTGGCGTTCGGCGCGCTCCTGCGCCAGGGCATCGGCGACACCATTCGGGTGTCGTTGTCCGCCCCGCCGGTCGAGGAGATCAAGGTCGGCCACCAGATCCTCCAGTCGCTCAACCTGCGCCCGCGCAAGCTGGAGATCGTCTCCTGCCCGTCGTGCGGCCGCGCCCAGGTCGACGTGTACACGCTCGCCGAGCAGGTCACGGCAGGTCTGGAGGGCATGGAGGTGCCGCTGCGCGTCGCCGTCATGGGCTGCGTCGTGAACGGTCCCGGTGAGGCCCGCGAGGCCGACCTGGGTGTCGCCTCCGGCAACGGCAAGGGCCAGATCTTCGTGAAGGGCAAGGTCATCAAGACCGTGCCCGAGCACGCGATCGTGGAGACCCTCATCGAGGAGGCCATGCGCCTCGCCGAGGAGATGGAACCGGTCGAGGGCGGAACCCCGGCCGTCACGGTCGGCTAGCACGTACGAACGAAAGGGGCGCCTCATGGCCGTGAGGCGCCCTTACCGTGTGTCCAGGCACAAGGCACTGTTGGCTGATGCCACACACGCGGTGAATCTGGCACGCTAGGTGACGTGCTGAGGCTTGCCGGAGCTCGCGTTCTCGACGAGCGCGACCTGATCGACGTGCGCGGGGTCTTCGACAACGACCCCGTGGCGGCGTGCATGGTCGCGGCACGGGTGGAAGCGGCCGGCCTCGACCCGTGGCGCCTGGGCGGCGAGATGTGGGGCTCGGACTCCAGGCCCCTCCGCGGCCGTGTCGACGGCCTGTGCTTCTCCGGGCCGAACCTGATCCCGCTCAGGGGCAGCGCGACGGCCATGCGCATGTTCGCCGATCGCGCCCGCCGCCGTGGGCGCATGTGCTCCAGCCTCGTCGGCCCCGCCGAGCAGGTCCTGACCCTCTGGGACGAGCTCCAGTCCGACTGGGGCCCGGCCAGGGAGGTCCGCGGGGACCAGCCGCTGATGGCCATCTCGACGACCCCGAAGGTCACCCCGGACCCGCACGTCCGCCAGGTCCGCCCGAGCGAGCTGAACCGCTACCTCCCCGCCGCCATCTCGATGTTCATCGAGGAGGTGGGCATCGACCCGTGCGCCGAGGACGGCGGCGCGGGCTACCGGGCACGGGTGTCCGAGCTGATCGCCGCGGGCAGGGCCTTCGCCCGGTTCGAACACGGCGAGGTCGTCTTCAAGGCCGAGATCGGCGCCATGTCCAGCAGGGTCGGCCAGATCCAGGGCGTCTGGGTCCGCCCGGACCGCCGGGGCGAGGGCATCGGCACCGCGGGCACGGCGGCGGTGGCCGACCGGCTGACCAGGGTTCTCAACAGGACCGCGAGCCTCTACGTCAACGGCTACAACCACGTGGCGCAGGCCGCCTACCGGCGAATCGGATTCGAACAGGTCGGGCAATACGCCACTGTCCTCTTCTGAACGGGCATACTCGCGCGAGTGCGCCTTCTCGCGACGATCACGGTGTTGCTGGTGACGGTGAGCGGCTGTGGGCTGTTCGAATCCGAACCAGGGGCACCGGAGATCACCAACGACTTCCTGGCGAAGCTCGCGTCCGGTGACGTGCAGGGTGCCGCCGGGATGACAGACAACCCGAACGACGCCAAGGAGACCCTCGAGAAGTTCCGGGGAGCGCTCAAGCCGGAAGGCCTGAGCAGCAAGGTCGACCAGATCCGCAAGAACGGCGAGCTGGCGTCCGAAGCGTCCGTCACGCTCGACTGGAACCTCGGCAAGAACCGCCACTGGACCTACCCGGCCAAGTTCGACGTGCGCCAGGACGGCGACACGTGGAAGGTGCACTGGGCGTCCTCGGTGGTGCACCCGAAGCTCGCGCCGCAGCAGTCGATCAAGCTCACCGAGCTCACACCGGACCCGGCGCCGGTGCTCGACCGCGACGGCACGCCGTTGCTCGCCCCCGAACGCGTCGTCTCGGTGCTGCTCGTCGGCAAGGAGGCCGGTGACGTCGCGGCGGTCACGAAGTCCCTTGCGGACGCGCTGAACCCGCTCGACCAGGCCATCACCCAGCAGACGATCACCGACGGCGTGGGCAAGACCCCGGAGGGCCAGGCCTACCAGGTGGCGGCGCTGCGGGACGCGGACTACCAGTCGGTCAAGCCGAAGATCTACGACCTGCCCGGCGTGCGGTTCAGTTCGCAGACGTCGTTGCTGGCACCGAGCCGCAACTTCGGCTCCCAGGTGCTGCCCGCGGTGCGCAAGCTCGTTGAGAACGACATCGCCGGTAACGCCGGATTCCGCGTCAGCACGGTCGACGCGCAGGGCACCGAGGTCGAGGAACTGCACTCCAAGGCCCCCGAGCCGGCCAAGGCCGTGAACATCGCGCTGTCGCGGGTGGTCCAGGCCGCCGCCGAGGACGCCGTCGAGCCGCTCACGCAGCCCACGGTCCTGGTGGCCATCCAGCCGTCCACCGGCGACATCCTGGCCGTCGCGCAGAACGACCCGGCCGACGCCCAGGGCGCGCTCGCGCTGACCGGCCGCTTCCCGCCCGGCTCCACGATGAAGGCCGTGAGCGCACTCGCCGCGATCCAGTCCGGCAAGGTCACCGCCGACACCCCGCTGCCGTGTCCCGGCAAGACCACCATCGACGGACGACGGATCGTGCCGAACTCCAGCGAGTTCGAGAAGGGCACCATCCCGCTGCGGTCGGCGTTCGCGTTCTCCTGCAACACCACGTTCGCCCAGCTCGCCGTCGACATGCCGCCGGACCTGCTGACGAGCTCCGCGCTGTCGCTCGGTCTCGGCGTCGACTTCGAGATCGCCGGGCTGACGACGATCACCGGTTCCGTGCCCCCCGCGACCGACGTCGTGGAACGGGCGGAGGACGCGTTCGGTCAGGGCAAGGTGCTGGCCTCGCCGTTCGGGATGGCGCTGGTCTCGGCGTCCATCGCGAAGGGCTCGATGCCGGTGCCGCAACTGGTGCGCGGCAAGGAGACCAAGGCGGACAAACAGCCCGCCGGACCGCCCGCGGCCGCGCTCGACCCGGTGCGGCAGATGATGCGCGAGGTCGTCGACTACGGCACTGCACCACAGCTCAAGCCGTACGGAGACGTGCGGGGCAAGACTGGCACCGCACAGTTCGGTGACGGCGTGCACTCACACGGGTGGTTCATGGGCTACCGGGGCGATCTCGCGTTCGCGACCATCGTTCTCAGCGGGGAGACTTCGACACCAGCCGTGGAGGTGGCGGCGAGGTTCCTCAAGGCGGTGCCGTGATGAGCAAGACCAAGGACCTGACCACGCGTGAACGGCTGATCCGGGCCGGCATCCTGCTGCCCGCGCCGCGCCTGCCGGAGCCTCGTGCCGAGGACCAGGTTCAGGGCGGTCCACGCGCGGACGGCTAATCTGGAGAGCATGTCTGTTCGTGCTCCGCTGCAACCCGGTGTGCAATCCTCGCGGCGTCAGGTGCCCTCGCGCATCGTGCGTCCCGAGTACGTCGACAAGCCCGCGCCCACGCGCGGCACCGACCCGTGGGTGCAGACGCCGGAGATCATCGAAGCCATGCGGATCGCCGGGCGCCTCGCCGCCCAGGCGCTGCAGGAGGCCGGCAAGGTCGTCGTACCGGGCGTGACGACGGACGAGATCGACGCCGTCGCGCACGAGTTCCTCTGCGACAACGGCGCGTACCCGTCGACGCTGGGCTACCGCGGCTTCCCGAAGTCGTGCTGCACCTCGCTCAACGAGGTCATCTGCCACGGCATCCCGGACAGCACCGTCGTCGAGGACGGCGACATCGTGAACATCGACGTCACCGCGTTCATCGGTGGCGTGCACGGCGACACGAACGCCACGTTCCTCGCGGGCAACGTCTCCGAGGAGGCCAAGCTCCTCGTCGAGCGCACGCACGAGGCGACGATGCGCGCCATCAAGGCCGTGAAGCCCGGCCGCGAGCTCAACGTCGTCGGCCGCGTCATCGAGGCGTACGCGAACCGGTTCGGCTACGGCGTCGTGCGCGACTTCACGGGCCACGGCATCGGCCGCGCGTTCCACAGCGGGCTCGTGGTCCTGCACTACGACGAGCCGTCGGTGAAGACGGTGCTGGAGCCCGGCATGACGTTCACGATCGAGCCGATGATCACGCTCGGGGACTACGAGGGCGAGATGTGGGACGACGGCTGGACCGTCACCACGAAGGACAAGAGCTGGACCGCCCAGTTCGAGCACACGATCGTCGTGACCGACACGGGCTCGGAGATCCTCACAGTTTGCTGATCACGGTCTTCAGTGCGGCCGCGACAGCCGACGGCGACGTCGCGGCCGCCAGGTGGTGCGACTCCAGGCGCTCCACGGGCCAGCCGAGTTCCCCGGCGCGAGCCGCCGCGTCCTCGTAGAACGACGACAGCTGCACGTACCCGCACGCGCCGGACCACTCGACGACCGGGCGCTGTTCCTTCATGAACTCCCACGGCACCTCGGGTGCCTCGTCGCGCATCTCCTCGCGCAGGCCGGCGGGCACGAGCTTCAGCGGGTCCGAGTCGAACCAGCGGTCCCAGCGCGGCAGCCTGCCGTCCCGCACGGACGCCTTGAGCTGGTTCACGAGGGCGGGATCGACGGTTTCGCGCCACGCCTTGCCCGGCGTGGGCAGGTCGGAGTCGAGGAACACCAGGCCGGCCACGTCCATTTCGAGGGCGTCGGCGAAGCACGGCAGCAACGGGCCCGCGCCGCTGTGGCCCACCAGCACCAGCGTGCCGCCGACCCCGGCGTCCTCCAGGGCGTCGGCGAAGGCACCGATCAGCCGCTGGTGCACGGGCGCCTCGTTGATCCTCATCTCCAGGTCGACCAGCAGGACGGCCACCCCGTCGGAGGCCAGTTCGTCGGCGAGCGGGCGCATGCTCGAGGGGCCGAGGAACGGGCTGTGCATGAGCACGACGGTGAGCATGGGGGTGATGATGGCAGCATTGGCGTCCATGCGGGGCGCGATGTTGATCTGTGGGACGACCTCGGACGCGGGCAAGAGCGTCCTGGTGGCCGGTCTGTGCCGCTTTCTGGCACGCCAGGGCGTCGACGTGGTGCCGTTCAAGGCGCAGAACATGTCGAACAACTCGTTCGTCACACTCGACGGCGGGGAGATCGGCCGGGCCCAGGCGGTGCAGGCGCGGGCGGCGTTCAAGGAGCCGAGCGTCCGGTTCAACCCGGTGCTGCTCAAGCCCGGCAGTGACCGCACGTCCCAGGTCGTCGTGCTCGGTCAGGCCGTCGGCGAGGTCTCGGCGCTGAGCTACCGCGACCGCAAGCAGCAGCTGCTCGGCACCGTGTTGTCCACTTTGGACGAGCTCAGGCGTGACCACGAGGTCGTGATCTGCGAGGGCGCTGGCTCGCCGGCCGAGATCAACCTGCGTGCCAACGACATCGCGAACATGGGCCTGGCCGTCCACGCGAACCTGCCGGTGCTCGTGGTCGGCGACATCGACCGCGGTGGCGTGTTCGCGCACCTCTTCGGCACGGTCGCGGTGCTGGACGCCGCGGACCAGGCGTTGATCTCCGGTTTCGTCGTCAACAAGTTCCGCGGCGATCCGCGGCTGCTCGAACCGGGCCTGCGCCAGCTCAAGGCCTTGACCGGCCGGCCGGTGCTCGGTGTGCTGCCGTGGAGCGAGGAACTGTGGCTCGACGCCGAGGATTCGTTGTCCTACAACGCGGACGGCGTGATCGGCCGGCCGCGGCCGCCGAAGCGTGACTGGCTTCGGGTGGCCGTGATCCGGTTGCCGCGCGTCTCGAACGCCACCGACGCCGAGGCGCTGGCCTGCGAGCCCGGTGTCTCGGTGCGGTTCGTGACCGAGCCGTCCCGGCTGGCCGACGCGGACCTCGTCGTGCTGCCCGGCTCGAAGGCCACCGTCTCCGATCTCGCCTGGTTGCGGGAAACCGGTCTGGCGCAGGCGATCCAGCGCTTCGACGGCCCGGTGCTCGGTATCTGCGGCGGGTTCCAGATGCTGTCCAAGCGCATCGAGGACGACGTGGAGTCGGGGCGTGGCACGGTCGACGGCCTCGGCCTGCTCGACGTCGACATCCGGTTCCAGCCGCGCAAAACGCTCGCCACGCCGTCGGGCACCGCGTGGGACGAGCCCGTCACCGGCTACGAGATCCACCACGGCCAGGTCGTCCGCAGTGGCGAGAACCCGCTCATCGGTGACGAGGGCGCCCAGACCGACCGCGTGCTCGGCACCCACTGGCACGGCCTGCTGGAGAACGACGCGTTCCGCCGCAGGTTCCTGCGCTGGGCGGCCGAGCGCGCGGGCCGTGACTTCGAACCGGGTGAGGTGAGCTTCCAGGCCGCCCGCGAGGCCCAGCTGGACCTGCTGGGCGATCTGGTCGCCGATCACCTCGACACGAAGGCCGTCATCGACCTGCTGGAACGAGGGGCTCCGGCAGGACTTCCGTTCGTGCCGCCCGGCGCCCCAGCAGCTGCGGAATAGCCAGCCCGACCAGCACCAGGCCACCGGCGACGGCCTGCAGCCCCGTCAGGTCCTCGCCGAGGAACGCCCACGCCGAGAACATGCCGAACACCGGCACCAGCAACGAGAACGGTGCCACGACGGACGACTCGTACTGGCGCAGCAGGAATCCCCAGATGCCGAACCCGAGCAACGTCGAGATCCACGCGACGTACCCGACCGCACCCACGCCGGCCCAGTCGAGGCGGCCGAGCGCGCTCATGTCCTCCGTCAGCGCCGACAGCGCGAACAGTGGAAGCACCGCTACGGCACTCACCCACACCATGAACCGCAACGTGTCCGCCGGTCGTGCGTACCGCATCAGCACGTTCGACACGCCCCAGCAGACCGCCGCCGCGACGATCAGCGCGAACCCGAGCAGTGGCGACGAGAGGCCGTAGTCCCACGCGATCACCCCGATCCCCGCGAGAGCCAGGGCGATGCCGGTGATCTGCACGGGCTTCGGCCGTTCGCGCAGCACGACCGCCGCGAACACTGCCGTGAAGATGACCTGGCTCTGCAGCACCAGGCTCGACAGCCCCGCCGGAATGCCCGCCTTGAGGCCGATGAACAGGAAACTGAACTTCGCGACGCCCAGCACCAGCCCGACCGAGATGACCCAGCGCCACGCCACCGACGGCCGGCCGATGAAGAAGATCGCGGGCACCGCCGCCGCGAGGAACCGCAGCGCGGAGAACAGGATCGGCGGGAACTCGTCCAGGCCGATCTTGAGCACGACGAAGTTGAAGCCCCAGATGGCGGCGACCAGCACAGCGAGCAGAACGTGGCGGGGACTCATGCCCTCAAGCTTGCGCTCGACAACTATTTAGCACTAGTTCCGATTTCTAAGGTCATGGGTTTAGCATCACTACATGCTGGATCTGGGAAGGCTGAAGGCCCTGCACGCCATCGCCGTGCACGGCACGGTCGGCGCGGCGGCCGAGGTGCTCGGCTACACGCCGTCCGCGGTGTCGCAGCAGATCGCCAAACTCGAACGCGAGACCCGCACCACGCTGCTGGAACGCAGTGGCCGCGGTGTTCGCCTCACCGACGCCGCTCGCCTGCTCGCCGACACCGCGAGCCAGGTCCTCAAGCTCGTAGAGGAGGCCGAGGTGGCGCTGGAGGAACAGCGAGGCGCCGCGATCGGCCGCCTCTGCATCGGCTCGTTCGCCACGGCCGCGCGCGGACTGCTCCCGGACGTCCTCGTCAGACTGACCGAGCAGCACCCGGCCCTCGACGTGCGGCTCACAGAGATCGACCCGCCCTATGCCACCGAGGCCGTCGCACGCGGTGAACTCGACATGGCGATCGTGCACGACTGGGCCAACACGCCCCTGCCCGTGCCGGCGTCGCTGTCGCGCGCGTTCATCGTCAACGACGTCGCGGAGGTGCTGATCCCGATCACGAACCCGTTGTCGCGCAAGGAGTTCCTCGAACCCGTCGACCTCGCGGGCGAGCGGTGGATCTGCCAGACGGAGGGGTCGATCTGCTTCGACTGGCTGGAACGGACGTTCCACGGCGCGGGCATCGAACCGGTGGTGGCGTACCGGATCAGCGAGTACCGGACGCAGATGGCGTTGCTGGCCAAGGGGATCGGGGTGGCGCTGATCCCGCGGCTGGGCAGGGGAGAGGTGCCGGGCAACGTGCGCGCCGTGCCGTTGCGGCCGACGCCGACGCGGAGGTTGTACGCGGTGTGGCGGACGCAGGCCTCGCGCAGGCCCGCCATCACCGCGGCACTCGACATCATCAAGCAGATGGCGATCTAAGGAGCGACGACCACGTGCGGCTTCTTGGGCGCCATGATCTTCAGCACCGCCTTGGCCTCGCGGATCACGCCTGCCATGTCCTTCTTGGTGGTCCTGAAGTACGGCTCGATCGTCAGCGTCGCCGCGTCCTTGTTCTCCACCACGTTCCAGGTTCCGCGCAGGAACCCGTCCACGAGGAACGTCGGCGGGAACACGCCGTTGCGCACCGCGCCCCACCGCGACCGCGCGTCCTCGCTCATGATCCGCTTGCGGTCCGCGTGCCCCAGCAACACGTTGTCGAACGCGGGCAACAGCCGTGCGGGTGCCGGCACGTCCTCGGACACGATCACGCCGTCCGGCACGTCGAGCAGCACCTTGCCGTCCTCGTTCTTGTACTCCACGAGTTCGAGCTCCGCCGCGTGCGCCTTGAGCCCGATCAACCGAGACCAGGCCTGCATGTCCGCGAGCGTCGCCGGTCCGAACGCCCGCAGGTACCGCTTGATCAGCTCGGGCACGGCGGCCTGCTCGGGAAGCTCGCGTCCCAGCCACGAGGCCATGGCGACGTTCTGCGGAACGCCGCCCACGCCCCAGATCCCGCGTGGCGGCACCTGGATCATCGGCACCAGCATCTGCGCCTGCGTCGACATCTCGCGGGCCTTGGCCTCGGGGAAGTGCTCCTCCAGGTGCGCGCCGATCTCCGCGACCGTGCGCGGTTCGGCGTCGATGTACTCGCGCGTGATGCGTGCCAGCTTGTCGAGGTCGATCTCGACGCGGGTGGCGGGCGGCATCACGATCTTCGCCCACTTGTTGAGCTCCGGCTGCAACGCGGTGCGCATCAGGTACACGTCGTCGGCCGAGATCAGGTGCAAAGTGCCGCGCCACAACGTCATCCGCACCAGCGAGCGGTCGATGATGAGCTTGCTCAGCGCGTCGACCCTGTACGGCTTTAGTCGCGTCCACAGTGCGAGGTACGGCGGGATCGGTGCCTGGGCCTGAAGGCCGCCGAGGTGCTCGACGGCCTCGACGATCGGCATGGACGTCCGCTCCAGGAGCAGCTGCCGCGCCAGGAGGGTCCGGTTGAGGGTGCGGTTCGAAAGTGTTGTGCTCACAGTGATTCGAAGAACTTCCTGATGTCTTGGACCAGCAGGTCCGGCTCCTCCATCGCGGCGAAGTGGCCGCCGCGGTCGAACTCGGTCCAGTGCACGATCGACGGGATCATCTTCTCCGCCAGCGACCGCACCGGCAGGCTCAGGTCGTGCGGGAAGATCGCGACGCCCGTCGGCACCGTCGAGGGCTGTTGCTGGCCCCACGATGCCGACTGCTCCTTGTAGAGCGCCGCCGAGGAGCCCGCCGTGCCGGTGAACCAGTAGATGGACACGTTGGTCAGCATCTGGTCGCGGTCCACCGCGTCCTCGGGCACGCCCTCGTTGTCCGTCCAGTCGTGGAACTTCTCCGCGATCCACGCGAGCTGCCCGACGGCGGAGTCCGTCAGCGCGTACGACAGCGTGCGCGGCCGGCTGCGTTGCAGGTGCATGTAGCCGGAGAGTTCCTTCTGGTAGTGGTCGAGCGATTCCAGCGCGCGCAGTTCCTCGTCCGACAGGTCGTTGACGCCCTGCGGCCGGAAGGTCTGCAGCATGTTCACGTGCACGCCGATGACCTGCTCGGGGAACACCCGGCCGATCTCCTGCGCGATGCCCGAACCCCAGTCGCCGCCCTGCGTGCCGTAGCGGTCGTACCCCAGACCTTCCATCAGCTTCGCGAACGCCCACGAGACGCGCAGGACGTTCCAGCCGGGTTTGCGCACGGGACCGGAGAAGCCGAAGCCGGGGATCGACGGGATCACGAGGTGGAAGTCCTCGGACAGCGGCTCGATCACGTTCAGGAACTCGACGAACGAGCCCGGCCAGCCGTGGATGAGCAGCAACGGTGTCGCGTCCGGGTTCTTCGAGCGGACGTGCAGGAAGTGGATGCGCTGCCCGCTGATCTCGGTCGTGAACTGGGGGTAGGAGTTGATCCGCTCTTCCTGCGCGCGCCAGTCGAACCCGTCGCGCCAGTACTCGGCGAGCGGGCGCAGGTAGCTCAGCGGGATGCCGTAGGACCAGCCGACGCCCGGCAGGTCCTCCTCCGGCCAGCGCGTGCCGGCCAGACGTGAGCGGAGGTCGTCGATCTCTGCCTGCGGGATCTCGATGCGGAACGGCGTGATCTCCATGGCCCCCACGCTATGAGCTCATGCGGACACCTGCTGTCCGCGGTTCAGCAGAACTTCTCGATCAGCTCCTCGAAGAAACCGCCCGCCTCGATCGCCGCCTTCTCCTGGTCACCGTCCCGGACCGCGTGCAGCAGCCCGGTGTGCGACACCTGGTCCTGGCCGGGCTGGCTGGTGTCGACAGAGGCCGCCACCGAAGCTTTGACCGCCTCGGTCAAGCCCTGGTAGAGCTCGGCTAGAAGCGTGTTGTGCGAGCACTGCACCAAGAGCACGTGGAACGCGGTGTCGTGCTCGATCACCTCGGCCCACTGCTCACCCTCCATCGCCGCGTCGCGCTTGTGCAGCAACTCGGTGAGGCGCGCCAGTTCGGCGTCCGTGCGGTACTTCGCGGCCAGGCGCGCGCCCTCCATCTCGAGGGTGCGGCGGACCTGGAGCACTTCCTTCAGCTCGGTCCCGCACATGCGGCGGACCGCGCCGGAGATCTCGCTGGTCGCGCGGACGAACGTGCCGTCGCCCTGTCGCACCTCCAGCAGTCCGGCGTGGGAGAGCGCGCGCACGGCCTCTCTGACCGTGTTCCGCCCCACCCCGAGCGCGGTGACCAGCTCGGGTTCGGGCGGGATGCGCTGCCCGACGGGCCATTCGCCAGTCGTGATCGCGCCGCGCATCTGCTCGATCACCTGGTCGACGAGACCCGCCCGCCGGGTAGTGGCCAACGGCACAGCGTCATCCTTTCATCCGAACATCCTACGTCTGCGATAGTGGTGCGCGTGACGATGAAGCAGACGACTCTTGCCGCACAGACTGCCACCGATCGCGGTCGCAGGGTGATGGTCGTCAAGAATCGTCACGTTCCGCTGGTCGGGTCCACGCTGCTCGCGATCGGGGTCGCCCTCGCTGCCGCGAATCTCCGCCCTGCGGTGACCAGTCTGGCCTCGGTCCTCGGTGATGTCCGCGCCGCCCTTGGGGTTTCGGCCGCATGGACCAGTGCGTTGACGGCCGTTCCGGCGCTTTGCTTCGGCTTCGCGGCGTTCGCGGCCCCCTGGCTGGGTCGCCGCCTCGGCATGGCTCGTGCGATCGGACTGTCACTAGGGGTGCTCACGCTTGGCCTGGTGCTGCGCGTGATCGACGGTCCGTGGGTCGTGCTGGGCGGCACCTTCATCGCGTGCGGGGGCATCGCGGTGTCCAATGTGCTGATCCCCGTGGTGGTGAAGGCGTCCTTCCCGAACAAGGTCGGCCTGCTTACCGGTGTGTACACGGGAACGCTCTCCGCGGGTGCGGCGTTGGCCGCCGCGCTGACTCCTCGGATGGAGGAGTGGCTCGGCTCGTGGCGTCTGGCCGTCGGCGCGTGGGCGCTGTTGTCGGCCGGTGCGGTGGTCGTGTGGTTCGCCGGGGCGCGGCACGGGGCCGCGTCGACTGTGGTGCGGTCGGTCGCGCCGGTGGAGAAGCGGTCACTGCTGCGCAGCCCGCTGGCCTGGGTGATCACGGTGTTCTTCGGGCTGCAGTCGTTGTTCGCCTACACCGTCATGGGCTGGCTGCCCGCGATGCTCGTCGACTCCGGCGTCGACCGGAACACCGCCGGCATGCTGCTCGCCGTCTCGATGTTGCTGAGCGTTCCGGTGAGCCTGTTCGTGCCGCCGATCGCCGCCCGGTTCTCCAGCCAGGCGCCGATGGTCCTGGCGCTGGGCGTGCTGTCGTTCGCCGGGATCCTGGGCATGCTGGTGGCGCCCGCCGCCGCGCCAGGCCTCTGGATGGTGCTGATCGGGTTCGGCATGGGCATGTTCCCGCTGGCGTTGCTGGTGATGTCGCTGCGCACCAAGTCCACTTCGGACACCGCCCGGCTGTCGGCGATGGCGCAGAGCATCGGCTACCTGATCGCGGCTTCCGGGCCGTTCGCGTTCGGCGTGCTGCGCGAGGCCACCGGGACGTGGACCACGTCGTTGACGCTGCAGCTGGTGCTGCTGGTCGCGCTGACCGTGCTCGGCATGATCGCCGGGCGTCCCCGCTACGTCTAGCCGGTCAGGAATCAAGAAGCCTTGCGTTCGCGCTGGTCCTAGCGTTGCGGGCATGGACATCACCATTCATGCCACGTTCCTCCCGCACACCGACCCCGACGCCTCACTCGCGTTCTACCGCGACCTGCTCGGCTGGGAGGTCCGTGCCGACGTCGGCCAGGGCACGATGCGCTGGATCACCGTCGCGCCGTCCGGTGGCGGCTCTGCCGTCGTCCTGGAACCACCCGCCATGGCCGAAGGGCTCACGGACGGACATCGCGCCGCGATCGCCGAGATGATCGAGAACGGCTCGTACGCGTTCATCAACCTGGCCACGCCGGATCTCGACGGCGCGTTCGAGAAGCTTCAGGCCGGTGGGGCGGACGTCGTCCAGGAGCCGGCCGATCAGCCTTGGGGTGCGCGGGACTGCGTGTTCCGCGATCCCGCCGGCAACACCGTCCGGATCCAGCAGGCGTAGCTAGTTGGACACGAAACCGCGGTGCAGCACCGCGAGCTGGTCGGCGAGGTAGCGGGCCCAGGCCTTGGCGCGGTCCCAGTCCGGTGCCGCGCCGCCGAAGCTGATCGGCCCGGTGGCGCCCAGCCTGCGGACCATGCGCGTGACGTCGTTCGGCACGGGAGGCGTGCCGCGGTGGAACAGCCAGATGGGCGTGTGCTTGAGGGAAACCCTGTGCCGCTTCACGAACCGATGCGCGTCACGGGCCGCCGCGTCACCCAGGATCACGGCACCGAACCCGTACAGCGACTCGGCCGCGGCGACCGGGAGCACGGTGACTCTCAGCCCGCAGCCTGCGAGTTCGGTGCCGATGATCTCGGCGATCTCGTCCGTGGCGGCGATTCTCGACGTGTGGGCGACGAGGACTCTGTCTGTCATCGCTGCATCGTCCTTGGTGCCGCCGGTTTTCGGCAGCGGCGGAAGTCCCTGTCTTTCAGTCCAGCGGCAGGTTCAGGAGCGCGTTCTCGACCAGTTCGGGCATCGCCGGGTGGATCCAGTACTGGCCGCGTGCCATGGACTTCGCGTCCAGGCCGAAGCTCATCGCCTGGATCAGCGGCTGGATCACCGTCGAGGCCTGCGGCCCGATGATGTGCGCGCCCAGCAGCTGGCCGGTGGCCGGGTCCGCGATCAGCTTCGCGAAGCCGGTCGTGTCCTCCATGGCCCAGCCGTACGCGATGGAGGCGTAGGCCTGGCTAGCGGTGACGTAGCGGATGCCCTTCTCCTTGGCCTCTTCCTCGGTGAGACCGACGCTCGCGATCTGCGGGCTGGAGAAGACGGCGGCCGGCACGAAGCGGTGGTCGCTCCTGATCTGGTCGCCGGGGTTCAGCAGGTTGTGCTGGACGACCTTGGCCTCGTGGTTCGCGACGTGCTTGAGCTGGTAGTCCGAGCTGATGTCGCCCAGGGCGTAGATGTGCGGCTGGTTCGTGCGCTGGTACTCGTCGACCTTGACGCGACCGTCTCCGTGCTGGTCGATGCCCGCGTTCTGGACCTGGAGCAGGTCGCTGTTCGGCTGCCTGCCGACCGCGACGAGAAGCTGTTGCGCCTCAACGGTTTCCTCGCCGTTGGGACCTTCGAGATGGAGCTTCACACCGGTCGCGGTCTTCTCGGCGCGCGTGGTCTTGCGGTTCAGCAGGACGTTCCACTTGCCCTTGGCGATCTCGGTGAAACGCTGGGCCACCTCCAGGTCCTCGTGCCGCAGGAGGAGGTTCGACCGGGCGATCATCGTGACCTTGACGCCGAAGCTGCTGAAGACGTGCGCGAACTCCGAGGCGATGAAGCCGCTGCCGACGATGATCAGGCTCTCGGGGAGTTCGTCGAGACGCATGACCGTGTCGCTCGTGTGGAACCCCGTGGAGTCCAGATCCGCGATGTCCGGGATGGTCGGGCGGCTGCCCGCGGCCACGACGATCCGGTCGGCGGTGATCGTCTCGCCGGTGCCGGTGTCGATCGTGTGCGCGTCGACGAAGTGCGCGGTGCCCTCGTAGACCGTCACGTTCGCGTTCTCGTTGGCTCGCCAGTTGCGGCCGCCTTCGGCGATCGGGTCGATCCTGTTGAAGATTCGGTCGCGGATCTCTGGCCAGTGGACTGTGTCCAGGGTGGCGTCCACGCCCAGTTTCTTCGCGTTGGCCGGGGTTGCTGCCTGGTCTGCTGTGTGGACGAACATTTTGGTGGGGATGCAGCCCACGTTGAGGCAGGTGCCGCCGAAGGTGCCCTTTTCCAGGATGGCGATCTGCCAGCCTGCCATGGCTTCCGTCGGGATGCTGTTGCCGGAGCCGGTGCCGATGATGACCAGGTCGAAGTGCCTCACGTGTGGATCCAACCATTTTGGGGGTGGGGGTGTTCCCTGGTTGGGGTTACGGGGGGCTTACGCCGCGACTCTTGTGGGTGGGGGTTGGGTGGGTGGCGGGCGGACGGGTGGCGGCCGGCGGGCGGACGGGTGGCGGCGGACGGGCGGGTGGTCACCTTTGCGTGCCGCGGCCGTGCGGGTGGTCACCTTGCGGGCGGCGACCTTGCGTTGCGTGCTTCCCCTGGGGCTCTGCCCCAGACCCCGGCAATCTGATCAGGGGGTCCACGCCACGAGCGGGCAGATGGCACGCCTGTTGCGATGGGCGGCCGCCGGTTGCTTAGAGAGTGCGTTGGCGGTGGGGTCCCATCACGAGCCGCACCAAGAGCGGGCCACATGCAAGGAGGGGTGTCAAGCGGACGAAAAGCGTGTCCGCTTGACACCCCTCCTTGCATGCAGCAAGAGCTATGGCGCGACTCGTGATGGGACCCCACCGCCTGGCCCGCTTGGTAAGGACGGCTCGCCTGCGGCGTCGCGTTCGATCAGGCGCTTGTGGTGTGGCGTGCGTGCGTCAGTGCTGGTAGGTGGGGGTGATGATGGCCCTTGCCAGGGTGTGGAAGGCCAGGTTGAAGCTCACTACTGCTGGGGAGGCGTTTTCGTCCACGTCCAGTTTTTCTACGTCTACGGCGTGCACTACGAAGTAGTAGCGGTGTGGGTGGTCGCCTTTGGGTGGGGCGGCGCCGCCGAAGGCTCGGGTGCTGTAGTCGGAGCGGACGTGGAAGGCGTCGCCTGGGAGGGTGGCGTCTTCGGCGCCTGCGCCTGTGTCCAGGTTGGTGGTGGTTGCCGGGATGTTCACGGCCACCCAGTGCCAGAAGCCCGACGGGGTGGGGGCGTCCGGGTCGTAGCAGGTTACTACGAAGCTGCGGGTGTCCTCTGGGAAGCCCGACCAGGTCAGTTGCGGGGAGGTGTTGCCGCCCTCGAAGACCTGGGCTTCGGGGAGTTGCTCGCCGTCGCGCACGTCCGTCGAGGTGACGGTGAAGGTGCCGACCTGCGGTAGCAGCTCGTAGGGGTCGGGAGCGACTGGGCGCTCGAGGCTCATGGGGGTCCTCCTTTTGTGATCACTTCGACCCTAGTCCCGTGCAACCATGGGGGCCTGCGCGACGTCTTTCGCGTGGAGGGGGATTTTGATGTCCAAGTTGCGGCTTTTTGCTGCCTTTTTGCTGGTTGCCGGGGTTGTGGCGTGTGGGGACGCGCCTGAGTCCCGGTCCGGTGGGCCGGTGTTGGCTACGTCTTTGCCGCCGGTGACGAGGAGTTCGTCGGAGCGGCCTACGCGGATGTTCGAGCCGCCCTATCCCTACGGGACTGTGCAGGCTCAGGCGCCTGCTGTTGTCGACGGGATGGTGCCCGTGGTCACGCGGATTCAGACTGACAAGCCGTACGTGTTCATCACGATCGACGACGGGGCTGTGCGGCATCCGAAGGCTCGTGAGTTGATGATCGAGGCCGGGGTGTGGCCGTCGGTCTTCCTGAACACGAAGTACGCCGAGGGGCACAAGGACTACTTCAAGCAGTTGCCCGCGACGGTGCACAGTCACACGTCGAACCACCCGAACCTGCTCGGGAAGGGGTTCGAGTTCCAGAAGAACGAGATCTGCGGCAACGCCGACTTCCTCGCCGAGGACTACGGGAAGCGGCCCACGTTGTTCCGGCCGCCGTTCGGGAACTACGACTCGACTACTCGTCAGGCTGCGGCTGGTTGTGGGTTCAAGGCGTTGGTCAACTGGACTGCGGCGGTCAACGACGGGCGGGTGCAGTTCCAGCAGGGGGACAGGCTCCACCGTGGCGACATCGTGCTCATGCACTTCCGGACGACGTTCGTCGAGGATTTCACGGCCTTCCTGAACCGGGCCAAGCAGGACGGGCTGACGCCGGTGCCGCTGGAGGACTTCCTGGGGTAGTGGGGCAACCCGGAGGGCGGCTCGCGCGTGCAGCGCGCGTGGGCGTCTTTTGGGGAAGAGGGGGAGAGATGAAGCGAATCGTTGTCGCGCTCGTCGCCGTAGGGATGGCGATGAGCGTGGTGCCGGCCGCGTCGGCGGCTGAGGGGAACGAGCTCACGAACATCCGGACCGGGCGGCACGACGGGTTCGACCGGGTCGTGTTCGACTTCAACGGGCCGCGGCCCGAGGTGACGGCGGGGCGGTCGTCCGAGCCGTACCACTGCGGGTCCGGCAAGCCGATCTCGGCCAACGGTGACGAGTTCCTGGACGTCACCATGCAGCCCGCGAACGCGCATAACTACGCCGGGCCTCGCTCGTTCGACACGCCTGGGCTGCTGAACGTCCGGAGTGTCACGAACACGTGCGACTTCGAGGCGCACCTGGGCTTCTCGATCGGATACGCGGGGCAGGGACGGGCGTACGACATCTCGTTCCTGGACAACCCGACCCGTGTCGTCGTCGACGTCTATTCGCCCTGACGCGCAACTGTGGCCTGAGTCACACGTCTTGAAGACATCAAGTGAGCCCTGAGAGGGGGCCGAAGATGAACAAACGTCTTGTCGCATTGCTCGTGGCGGTACTGGCGGTCTTCACGCTCGCACCGGTCGCGTCGGCGCAGAGCACGCCCACGCTGTCGAACATCCGGACCGGGCAGCACGTCGGGTTCAGCCGCGTGGTGCTGGACCTGTCCGGCCTGCCGACGGAGCACCGGGTCGGCGAGGTCACGAGCGTGTCGCACTGCGCGAGCGGGAACCCGATCGCCGTTGCGGGGCCCGGGATCAACGAGATCCTGTCGGTCACGTTGATCGGTGCGGCCGCGCACGACGACAACGGGAACCTGACGTACACCGGCTCGCAGAACTTCGCGACGCCTGGCCTGAGCCACATTCGCGGAGTCGCGCTCACGTGTGACTTCGAGGCCACGCTCGGAGTTGCCGTCGGTTACAGCAATCCCTACTCGTGGCACCGGGTGTTCACGCTGACCAGCCCGAACCGGCTCGTCATCGACGTCGGCCTGTAAACACGAAAAGCCTCGTGGGGGCAGCAGTCGCCGCTACTGCTCCCACGAGGGGTCTGTTCCGTTACGCCGCAACGGATGCGACGGTCTCCTTCGAGAGTGCGTGGTCCAGCACCTGGGCCACGTCCGAGACGAAGTGCACCGTCAGCTGCTCACGCACCGACTCCGGCACATCCTCCAGGTCCGGCTCGTTGCGCTGCGGCAGCAGCACGGTCGTGATGCCCGCACGGTGAGCGGCCAGCAGCTTCTGCTTCACGCCACCGATCGGCAACACCCTGCCGGTCAACGAGATCTCGCCGGTCATCGCCACGTCGGAACGCACCGGGCGGCCCGAGAGCAGTGATGCCAGCGCCGTCGTCATCGTGACGCCCGCGGACGGACCGTCCTTCGGCACCGCGCCGGCCGGGACGTGGATGTGCACTCCCCGGTCGGCCAGCGCCGCCGCCCTGTCGTCGTGCGAACGCAGGTAGGACAACGCGATCTGCGCGGACTCCTTCATCACGTCGCCCAGCTGGCCGGTCAGCGTCACGCCGGACGCGCCGGTGTCCTTCGGGGCCAGCGAGGCCTCGATGAACAGCACGTCGCCACCGGCACCCGTGACGGCCAGACCCGTTGCCACGCCTGGGACGGACGTGCGTTCCGCCGACTCGGGCGTGTTCTTCGGGCTGCCGATGTAGGACTTCAGCGACGGCTGGTCGACCGTGATCGGGAACTCCGCCTCGCCCAGTGCCACCTTCGCGGTCGCCTTGCGCAGGATGCGCGCGAGCGCCCGTTCCAGTTGCCGCACACCGGCTTCCCGCGTGTACTCGCTCGCGAGCTGGTGCAGCGCGGGCTTCTCGAACGTGACGTCCTCAGGCGTGAGGCCGGCGCGTTCGATCTGGCGCGGCAGCAGGTGGCTGTCGGCGATGGTGACCTTCTCGTCCTCGGTGTAGCCGTCGAGCTGCACGAGTTCCATGCGGTCGAGCAACGGCGCCGGGATCGACTCCAGGACGTTCGCGGTCGCGAGGAACACCACGTCCGAGAGGTCGAGCTCGACCTCCAGGTAGTGGTCGCGGAACGTGTGGTTCTGCGCCGGGTCCAGCACCTCCAGCAACGCCGCCGTCGGGTCGCCGCGGTAGTCGGAGCCGACCTTGTCGATCTCGTCGAGCAGCACGACCGGGTTCATCGAACCGGCCTCGCTGATCGCGCGGACGATCCGGCCCGGCAACGCGCCGACGTACGTGCGGCGGTGGCCGCGGATCTCGGCCTCGTCGCGCACGCCGCCCAGGGCGACACGCACGAACTTGCGGCCCATCGCCCGTGCCACGGACTCACCGAGCGACGTCTTGCCGACGCCGGGAGGGCCCGTCAGCGCGAGCACGGCGCCCGAACGACGGCCGCCCACGACGCCCATGCCGCGGTCGGCACGACGCTTGCGCACGGCCAGGTACTCGGTGATGCGCTGCTTCACGTCGTCGAGGCCCGCGTGGTCGGCGTCGAGGATCTCGCGCGCCGCCTTGATGTCGTAGGAGTCCTCGGTCCGCTCGTTCCACGGCATCTCGAGGACGGTGTCGAGCCACGTCCGGATCCAGCCGACCTCGGGCGACTGCTCGGAGGTGCGCTCCAGCTTGTCGACCTCGGCCAGCGCGGCCTTCGCGACCTTCTCCGGCAGGTCCGCGGCCTCGACGCGGGCGCGGTAGTCCTCCTGCTCGGTCGCCGGCTTGCCGTCGAGCTCGGCCAGTTCCTTGCGGATCGCGGCCATCTGCTGGCGCAGCAGGAACTCCCGCTGCTGCTTCTCGACGCCTTCCTTGACGTCCTTGGCGATCGTCTCGTTGACGTCGAGCTCGGTCAGGTGCGCCTGACCCCACTCCACCAGCTTCTCCAGCCGGGTGGTGACGTCGCTCGTCTCCAGCAGCCAGATCTTCTGCTGGTCGTCGAGGTAGGAGGCGTAGCCCGCGAGGTCGGCCAACGCCGACGGGTCGCTGATCTGCTGAACCGAGTCGACCATCTGCCACGCGCCGCGCGTCTGCAGGATGTTCGTCACGAGAGCGCGGTACTGCTTCGCGAGCTCGCGGGTGCGGTCGGTGATCGGGGAGTCGTCGGCGATCGTCGCGTTCACCCACAGCGCCGCGCCCGGCCCCGTGGTGCCCGTGCCGATGCGCACGCGCTTGGTGCCGCGCACGACGGCAGCGCGTTCGCCACCGGGCAGGCGGCCCACCTGTTCGATCTCGGCCAGTGTGCCTACGGCCGCGTACTTCCCGTCCAGCCGGGGGACGAGGAGCACTTGATGATTTGCTGCGGTCGTCGCCGCGTCTACGGCCGCGCGGGCCTCGGCGCTCGCGTCCGCACCGGAGATGCGGATCGGCACCACCATGCCCGGCAGCACCACGACGTCGTCCAGCGGCAGAACCGGCAGGGCCAGAGTCTCGCCCATCTCGTCACCCTCCAAAGTTGAGTCTGTACCGCTCAACCAACTGGAGTGGGCCGGTGTTCCCCTGCCGTGTTCGCTGTCAGCGAGCAGCGTCGGTTCGGGTGTGTGGTGGTGGACACCCGTGTGGCGACGACGGAGGATGCGCACGTGATGGAAGAGCTGAAGTGGGTCCCGTCCACGGTCGACGTCACCCGCCCGAGCGTGGCGCGGATGTACGACTACTACCTGGGCGGCTCGCACAACTTCGAAGCCGACCGCGCCGCCGCCAAGCAGGTGGAGCAGATCTTCCCCGGCGTCGCCCAGAGCGCGCAGGCGAACCGCTCGTTCCTGCGCCGGGTCGTCCGCCACCTGATGACGGAGGGCGTCGACCAGTTCCTCGACCTGGGCTCCGGCATCCCGACCGTCGGCAACGTCCACGAGATCGCCCAGCACGACAACCCGGACGCGCGCGTCGTCTACGTCGACTTCGAGCCGGTCGCCGTCTCGCACAGCAACGCCCTGCTGGCCGGCAACCCCAACGCGAACGCGATCCTCGCCGACCTGCGCGCGACCTCCACGGTCCTCGCCGGTGCCCGCGAGACGCTCGACTTCTCCCGCCCGGTCGGCGTGCTGGTCATCGCCGCGCTGCACTTCGTCCCGGACACCGACAGCCCGTACGAGGCCATCGCCCAGTACCTGGCCGACCTGCCGTCCGGCTCGTACCTGGCCATCACCCACGCCACCTGGGACACGCTGTCCGAGGAGGAGCTCGCCGAGGCCCGTCAGGTCGCCAAGATCTACAGCAACTCGGACAACACGCTCACGATGCGCACGCACGCCGAGGTGACGCGGTTCTTCGAGGGCATGGAGATGCTGGAGCCGGGCGTCGTCGCGGTCAACGACTGGCGCCCGGACTCCTTCGACGACGCCCACGTGGGCATCTACGGCGCCGTCGCCCGCAAGCCCTGAAGCAGCCTGTCCCTGATCTCGTTCGTCTCGCGGTCGGTGAGGGTGCGTTCCGGCGCCCTCATCGTCACGCGGATGAGCATGTTCTTCTGGCCCGGCTTCGCTTCCAGCCGTTCCTGAACGTGCGCCGGCAGTTGTTCCGACGGCGTCTCGCTGAGGATCTCTATCTCCTCGACGACGTCCTCGGGCACCAGCGCGCGAATCCGGTCGCCCAGCGTCTCGGCGTCGTCGTCGTTGCCCGCCATGATCGAGATGTCCCTGATCGCGGCCGGGTGCCGGGAGATCGGCCGGTACTCGGTCAGGTCCAGCATCTGGCCGCTGATGCGCCGGTCGGGGTTGCGCAGCAGGCGGATGTCCGGAATTCCCTTGCGCAGCATCAGGATCCGGTCGAGCCCGAGGCCCATCGCGAGGCCGTGCGGGTGGTGTTTGATGACGTGTCGCGCCGCCTGTCCGCACTCGCCGACCTCGACCCACTCGCCGTCGTGCTCCACATCGATCTGCTTGCCGTGCGTGGTGTACGGGTGCTCGGCGTCGATCGTGCGATAACGCTTGCCTGGCAACAGGGTCGTGACGACCGTGTGGATCAGGTCGTCGAGTGGTTCGAGGTCGGTGCTGATCCGCCAGACGTCGAGCTGGTGCGGTGTGCCGGTGTGCAGGCGGTCGACCGTGTCGCGGCGGTAGACGAGGCCGGGGCAGAGCAGCGTCACGTCCGGGGACGCGTCCTTGAGCGCGGGCGGGATCATCGCCGTGGTGTGGCTACGCAGCATGCAGGTCTCGCTGACGTACCTGGTGTACCGGGCGTCGCGGGTGATCGCGTCCCGCGGGTAGCCGAGGTGCTCGTAGTTGTGCTCCACCGGGACGAGCGGGTGGTGGCGGACTTCGCGCGGGCGGTCCAGCACGGCTTTGAGGTCGGCGATCAGGAGCTGCATGGCGTGCGGACCCTGCGCGGGATCGGTGAGATCGCGGACGTTCAGGGCGTGCACGAGTTCTTCGGTGCGGTACATGGGTTTCCCGTTCTGCTGGCCGAGTGGGTGCGGAGTCCCCCGACCAACGGGAATTTCAGGCGCGCGCCACCCACGCGGGTCGGGGGTGGCTAAATCGCGTCACGGGACCAGGCTAGCGCGCCTACTCGGGTGGCGTCAGCCGCAAATCGGGATCGACCGGCGGCACCCCGTCGAACGGCCCGTCGTCCTTGAGCCGTCCGACGTGGTCCAGTGCGACCTCGATCCCGGCCCGGAACGGATCACCGTCGGCCGGGGGAGTGCGGAACCAGTCGTGCAGCTCCTCGGGGATCTCGAACCGCTCCAGCAGTTCCTCGTACAGCGCGTCGCGGTCGGCGGCCTGCGCGCCGAGTTCCTGGTACTCGCGCAGCGCGATGCGCAGCCGGATCCAGCGGTAGCGGTCGGTGTTCTGCTGCTGCTCGAACCGTTCGCGCAGCAGGTCACCGGCCCGCTGGCCGCGCAGCGCGAGCTTCCGGATCGTGGCCGGCGGCATGAACAGGTTCGAGCCGCCCTCGTCCTCGGACTGCCGCACGTGAGCGATGCGGCCCCGGTAGCCAGGCAGCGCCGACTGCATGGTGTCGCGCCAGTCCAGGAACGTGTTCAGGATGGACACCAGGAACCGCGGCATGGACCCGATCGACGAGTACGGCGTGCCCGAGGCCGACGCGTCCTGTTCCGGCAGCCACACCTCGTTCGTGTCGCCGTTCGGGTAGGGCTGCAGGCTCAGGCCGAACGTGGGCCAGCGCGGCAGCAGCGTGTCGAAGAAGTGGATCGGGAAGTTGCTGGTGATGCCGCCGTCGGAGAACCAGTGCACGCGCCCGTCCCGGCACAGCGGCACCGCGGCGATCAGGCCGGGGAACGACAGCGACATCCGCACGGCGACCACGACCGGCAGCTCGTCTTTGGCAGGCAGGTCCAGCAACGGCATGTGCTCGTGCAGCGGGCACTTCGTGGCCGTCCTGCGCCCGTTCAACTGCTCGACCACCCGGCGCGGCAGCACATAGCCGAGACACTCCTCGCAGTACTGCCACTGTTCCTTGAACGGCAACCGATACGGCCGTCCCTCGGACAGGTCGGTCGTCATCAGCACGAGGTTGATGTCGCCGAGGTCGCCGAACGTCAACGCCTCGCCGGTCCCCGCGATGTCGTCCAGCCGGTCCGCGATCCAGTCGGCCAGCGGCGGCACACCGGTCGACTTCGGCACCCCGGCCAGCCGGTCGAGCCACGACGGCCTGAAGTCACCGGTACCCGGCACGAGTCCGAAGTGGATGGACCGCGCGTGGTTCGCCAGAAACCGCTGCATCGCGTACCCGTACGTGACGATCAGCGCGCTGACGGCCGCCAGCGACAGCACCAGCCACACCAGCAGCACGATTGCCGCCGTCGCGTAATGCCGCGAGAACACCAGCCCCAAAACGAGCGGCACCGCCGCGAAAACCCAGGCAGGCCAAGGCAAACTCGACCGCAACGGCCACAGCACGATCACCAGGCACGCCAGCGCCACCACGACGACGACCGCCGCGAGCCACCCCGGATACGCCGACGGCGCGAGCCACGCCGAGAACAGCACGGGCCCGCCCAGCCACAGCAACGCCATCAGCGCCAGCACGGACTTCGCCCGCAACCCCACCGCACCCAGCAACGCGAAGAACAGGCACGAGATCGCACTACGCCCGGTCGTCTCGCGCTTCTGCATGGACGCAACGACGATCCGGTACAGCGCACGCGTCTTCTCCGCCGGCTGGAACAGCTGCGCCATCCGCCACCGCTCAGCGCCAGACCCGGACGTGAACCAGTCGATCAGCCCGGCCAGCTTCTCGAAGCCACCGGAGGAGCGCCCACGTTCGGCCGCCGCCGTGAACCCCGCGGCGATCGCTCCGGCGGACGCGCCACCGATCTGCTTGAACTCGTAGTGGCGGGCCAGCGAGGCGACCGCGAGCGGGTACACGACACCACTGGTCGTACCGCCGCGCATGGTCAGGTCGCAGTAGCGGTCGTACTCCATGTGCCGATGATCGCGCGGTCAGCGTGATCTGGCGGGAAAGTTCACTCGGACGCCACCGAACCGAGTCACGACCGTTCCGCGGCCGGCCCAACCGGGCCGGTGATCAGCAGTGCCTTCACGGAGCGACCGCGGCGAGCTCGGCGGGCGTGCCGGCCATGATCACGCGGACGTGTTCCGTCACCTTCTCCACCGGCCAGTCCCACCACGCGATGCGCTCCAGCAGCTCGACGTCGGAGTCGCTGTACCGCGTCCGAAGCAACCCAGCCGGGTTGCCGCCGACGATGCCGTACGCGGGAACGTCCGACACCACCACGGAACCGGCGGCGATGATCGCGCCGTTGCCGATCCGCACGCCCGGCATGATCACCGCGTTGTAGCCGATCCAGACGTCGTTGCCCACCACCGTGTCCCCGCGAGAAGGCGCCCCCAGGGCGATGTCGAGCGTCTTCTCGCCCCAGACGCCGCCGAAGATCGTGAACGGGAACGTCGACACGCCCGCCATGCTGTGGTTGGCGCCGGACATGATGAACCGGACGCCTTCCGCCAAGGCGCAGTACCGGCCGATGACCAGCTTTTCCAAGCCGAAGTTGTAGAGCACGTTGCGCTGCTCGAACTCCGTGGCGTGGTGAGGGTCGTCGTAGTAGGTGTACTCGCCGATCTCGATCTGCGGGTTCTTCACCAACGGCTTGAGCAGCACGGTGCGCGCGTAGTCCGGCAACGGGTAGAGGTTGTCCGGCGAGGGGATGGTCACGGTGCTCCGATCGGCTCTTCACTGAACTGAGTGCGGTACAGCTTGGTGTAGTGGCCTTCCAGGGCCAGCAACGCTTCATGCGTACCACGTTCGACGATCTGCCCCTTGTCCACGACCAGGATCTGGTTCGCCGCCCGGATGGTCGAGAGCCGGTGCGCGATCACCAGGGACGTCCGGCCGGCGAGCGCCTCGACCAGCGCCTCCTGCACGGCGGCCTCCGAGCGCGAGTCCAGGTGTGCGGTCGCCTCGTCCAGGATCACCACGCGGGGCTTGGCCAGCAGCAGTCGCGCGATGGTCAGCCGTTGCCGTTCGCCGCCGGACAGGCGGTAGCCGCGTTCGCCGACGACGGTGTCCAGCTGATCCGGCAGCGACGACACCAGGTCCGCGAGCCGGGCACGGGTCAGCGCGTCCCAGATCTCCTCGTCCGTGGCCGTGGGTGCGGCGAGCCGCAGGTTCGCGCCGATCGACTCGTGGAACAGGTGCCCGTCCTGCGTCACCATGCCGACGGTCTCGCGGATCGAGTCGAACGACAGGTCGCGAACGTCCACACCGGACAGCCGCACGGTACCGGAGTCCGTGTCGTACAGGCGGGGCACCAGCGAGGCGATCGTCGACTTGCCCGCACCCGACGCGCCGACCAGCGCGATCAGCGAACCGGGCTCGGCGACGAACGACACGCCGCCCAGGATCTCCTCGCCGCCGCGGGTGTCGAGCGACGCCACCTCTTCCAGCGAGGCCAGCGACACCTTGTCGGCGGACGGGTAGGCGAACTTCACGTCGGAGAACTCGACCTGCACCGGACCGTCGGGCACGGAGACCGGCGACGGCTTCTCCTTGATCAGCGGCGGCAGGTCCAGCACCTCGAAGACGCGCTCGAACGACACCAGCGCCGTCATCACGTCCACCCGTGCGCCGGCCAACGCCGTCAACGGCGCGTACAGCCTCGTCAGCAGCAGCGCGAGCGTCACGATCGTGCCCGGCGCCATCTCCCCGGCGAACACGAAGTACCCGCCCAGCCCGTAGACCAGCGCCAGCGCCAGCGACGACACCAGGGTCAACGCCACCAGGAACAGCCACTGCGCCACCGCGGTCCGCACGCCGATGTCACGCACCCGCCGCGCCCGCGACCCGAACTCGGCGCTCTCGATGGAGGGCCGGCCGAACAGCTTGATCAACGTCGCGCCCGGCGCGGAGAACCGCTCGGTCATCTGCGTCGTCATCGCCGAGTCGAGGTTCGCGGCCTCGCGGTGCATGGACGCCAGCCGCTTGCCCATCCGCCGCGCCGGGATCAGGAAGATCGGCAGCAGCACCATCGCGAGCACCGTGACCTGCCACGACAGTGTCAGCATCACGATCAGGGTCAGGACCAGCGCGATCACGTTCGTGACCACACCGGAGATCGTCTCGGAGAACGCCCGCTGCGCCGCGATCACGTCGTTGTTCAGCCGCGACACCAGCGCACCGGTGCGCGTGCGGGTGAAGAACGCGATCGGCATCCGTTGCACGTGGTCGAAGACGGCCTGCCGCAGCCGCAGGATCAGGTCCTCGCCCACCCGCGACGACTGCCACCGCTCGACCAGCGAGAACCCGGCCTCCAGCACCGCCACGCCGGCGATCGCCAGCGCGAGCCACACGACCAGCCCGAAGTCACGGCCGCCGATGATGGTGTCGACGACCCGTCCGGCCAGCACCGGAGCGGCCACCGCGAGCACGGCCGCGACCGCGCTGGTGGCGAGCAACGCGTACACGGCACGGCGTTGCGGGTGGGCGAACCGGGCGACACGCTTCAACGTCGCCCGGCTCACGCGACGGTTTTTCTCGTCCTGCATCGCGCTTTCGAGCGCGTACCAGGCGTTGAAGTCGATGTTCATGACGACCAGTCTCGAACCTCGACCTACAACGAGGTCAAGCTGTTTTCAGGAACTCGTCGACCTCGGCGAGTGCCGCCGCACGCACTGGCTCAGGCGACAGGAACAGGTCGTGCATGCCGGCCTTGATCTCCACGACCCGGACCGATGATCCGATCTTCGGACCCCATTTGCGCATTCCCTCGACGTCGAGCACGGCGTCCGCCTTCGAGACGTCCTCGCTCCACTCCCGGGCGTTCAACATGCTCTTGTCGGAGTGCAGCACCAGCACCGGGACTCGCACGTCAAGTCCCTTGTGGACCTTCTCCTGCGCCACCAGCACGGCCCGGATCCATCCGGCCAGCACGGGGAAGCCCGCGAGCGGCTTCCACTTCAGGTCGAAGTCCCACTCGCCGTTGCGCGAGTTGTGGATCGCGGCACCGTACGCGTCGCCGAGGTTCGCGCGGATCTTCACCTTCGGCGCGAGCCCGCCGATCAGCTTCACGACCCGCCGCACCAACGGTGGCTCGACGACGTCCAGCCACGGGCTGTTGAGCACCAACGCGTCGATGAGCTCGCTGGAGCGTCGTTCGTGCGCCCACAACGACGTGGTGAGGCCACCTGTCGAGTGACCCATGAGGACCACCCGCGAGTGCTCTTCCCGAATGACGGCGATCGCCGCGTCGATCTCCTCGAAGTACACCGCCATGTCGGTCGTGTAGTTCGGCACCTCGCCGTCCCGCAGCGAACGGCCGTATCCGCGCAGGTCGACGGCGTAGAAGTCGTAACCCTGGGCGGTGAAGTGCTCGGCCACGTGCTCCTGGAAGAAGTAGTCCGCGAAACCGTGCACGTAGAGGATCGCGCCGCGGTCGTTGGCCGCGGCCCGGCGCCGGACCAGGGTCGCTGAGGCTCCGCCGCGCAACGGCAGAACCGTGGTGTCTTCGTCGCTGCTCACCGGGCCAGTTTGCAACGGTCCGGTGCCGATTCCCTGCAGGCTTGTCCGGATCGTGTCTAACCTGGGGGAGTGACGGGGGATATTGAGCAGTCATCGAGGGTGCGGTTCCCGGGTATCAGCCCACGCGCCTATGAGCATCCTGCCGACCGAGGCGCCCTCGCGGTGCTGAGGGCGGTGCCCGCCGTGGCACCGATCCTCAAGGCGGTCGCCGGGGCCTTCACCGAGCGGGGTGAGCGCCTGCTTCAGGTGGCGTCCTCCGTCCGGGTGGGTCCCAAGCAGTACCCGCAGCTCGACCGCATCCGCAACGAGGTGGCGGCGGCGTTCGACCTCGCCGAGGTGCCCGAGCTCTTCGTCGAGCGCAACTCGCAGGCGTACGGCTACACCTACGGCATCGACAAGCCGTTCATCGTGATCAGCACCGGCTCGGTCGACCTGCTCGACAACGAGTCGCTGCGCTTCCTGATCGGTCACGAGATGGGCCACGCGATGTCGGGCCACGCGCTGTACAACACGCTGCTGCGCCGGCTGATCGACCTGACCACGTCCTTCGCCTGGGTGCCGGCGGGCGCGATCGCGATGCGCGCGGTCATCGCTGCGTTGCGCGAGTGGCAGCGCAAGACCGAGCTCTCCTGCGACCGGGCGGGCCTGCTCGCCTGCCAGGACCCGCAGGCCGCGCTGCGCACGCACCTCGCGCTGGCGGGTGACCTGGGCGGTCAGGTCGACATCGCGTCGTTCCTCGCCCAGGCGAAGGAGTACGAGGAGGTCGAGGACATCCGCGACAGCCTCCTCAAGCTCCTGCACACCGAGCACCGCACGCACCCGCTGGTCGTGGTGCGGGCCGCCGAGCTGCAGCGCTGGTCGGCGAGCGAGGAGTACCGCGAGATCCTGACCGGCACGTACCCGCGCCGCGAGGACGACCGGCCGACGACCAACCTCACCGACGACATCAAGGGCGCCGCCCGGTCGTACAAGGAGTCCATGGGCAACTCCGCCGACCCGTTGATCAAGACGATCAACGACATCGGCGAGTCGGTCATGGGCGCGGCCGGAAAGCTCTGGAGCAAGGTTGCTCCGAACGGCCCAGCGCAATAGCTACCATCTGGAGTCATGAGACGACTCCTGGTGCTGGTTCTCTCCGCAATGCTCGCGTCGACGGGCACCGCCGCCGCCAACGAACAGGTCGTTGGCGGCGAGCGGGCGTCCATCCAGGCCAATCCGTGGGCCGTCTACCTGGTCGACGACCGCGGCACCCAGTTCTGCGGTGGCACGATCGTCGCACCGTCCAAGGTGCTCACCGCCGCCCACTGCGCGCTCGGCCGCTCGCCGAAGGACGTGCAGGTCGTCGCCGGTCGTGAGGACAAGCAGGACCGCAGGGCCGGGGTGACGGCCGCCGTCACCAAGATCTGGATCCACCAGCAGTACGTCTCGGCGGACGAGGGCGAGGACATCGCCGTCCTGACCCTGAAGGACGCGCTGCCGTACGAGCCGCTGCCCTTCGCCGAACTGTCCGATCGGGCGCTCTACCAGCCCGGCACGATGCTGCGCGCGCTCGGCTGGGGGCGCACGTCCGAGAACGGCAGGACGTCCCGCTTCCTCATGCAGGCCTCCGTGCCGGTGCTGCCGGACGAGTTCTGCGTGGACACCTACCCGCAGTTCGTGCAGGCGGACATGTTCTGCGCCGGCTACGAGGGCGGCAAGGTCGACACCTGCCAGGGCGACTCGGGCGGCCCGGTCGTGGTGGACGGCAAGCTCGTCGGCGTCACGTCATGGGGCGAGGGCTGTGCGCGCAGGAACAAGCCGGGTGTGTACGTCCGGATCTCCCGGTACGCCAGGGATCTGCACTCGGTCGTGGACGCTTCGCCGCTCGACCTCTAGAGCACGAGCCCGACGGACATCGTCAGGAAGACGGCGGCGCACACCGCGTCCAGCGCCGTCGTCACGCCGGGCCGCTTGAGCTTCCCGGCCACCCGCGACGCCGCCAGCACGATCATCAGCTCCCACACCGCCGCGAGTCCGAGGAACACGACGGCGAGCATCACGAGCTGCGGTGCCGGTTCACCCGATCCGATGAACTGTGGCAGGAACGCCAGCGAGAACAGGATCATCTTCGGGTTCGTGATGTTGGTCAGGAAGCCCTGCCGGAACGGCCGCGCGCTCATGACCTCCTCCGGGGTGTCCGCGGTGCGCCTGATGAGCCCGCGCGTGATGGAGATCGCCAGGTAGAGCAGGTAGCCGGCGCCGATCCAGCGCAGTGCCACGAGCACCATCGGGTACTGCGCGAGCAGCACTCCGAGGCCCGAGATGACCAGTGCGACCTGGACCGCCGCGGCCGTGTGGATGCCGCCCAGCGCGAGCAGGCCGGCGCGGGTGCCGGACCGCAGTGACGTGCGCAGCAGCAGGAACGCGTCCACGCCGGGGGTCACGATGACGACCGCGCACGCGATGAGAAAGGCCGGAACCTGGCCGAAGTCGAACAACACCGTACATACCCCCGTGATCTGCGCCACTGACCGCAAAATCTCCGGCCTAACGGGACACTAACATGAAAATCTCCGGTTTTGACGCCGTCCTAGCGTGATCGCTACGGTAGGTGACCGATCGTCCACCTGGCGCAACGAGGAGTGGTCCGTGAGGGGTAAGCGATTTGCCGTGCTGGTGGCGGTGATGGCCCTGGTCAGCGGTGCGACGTCCGCCGATGCGATCGTTGGGGGGACACCCGCGCGGGTGGCCGACACGCCGTGGGTTGTGGCGATCACCACCACGGACGGTCAGCTGATCTGCGGTGGCGCGCTCGTCGCCCCGGACAAGGTCATGACCGCCGCGCACTGCGTGACGCTCAAGGGCGTGTTCGGCAGGAACCAGCGTTCCGCCGAGCAGCTGCGCGTGGTCGCGGGTCGCACGGACCTCAGGAACAAGGGTGAGGGCATCGAGGCGGTGGTCGCGGGCGTGTGGCGCCACCCTGGGTACGTCGAGGTCACCAAGGGCGACGACGTGGCGGTCCTGACGCTGGCCCAGGCCCTGCCGTACCGGACGATCGCGCTCGGCGAGGCCGGTGCCGACGGCGTGGTGCTCGGCTGGGGCCGCACCGCCGAGAACACCCCGCCCGCCATGTCACTGCGCAAGGTGACGGTGCCGATCCTGTCCGACTCCGAGTGCCTGCTGAAGGAACCGGACTACCGGCCGGGCGCGATGCTGTGCGCCGGGCGCGGTGGCCGGGACGCCTGCACCGGCGACTCGGGCGGGCCGCTCGTGGTGCGCGGCAGGCTCGCGGGCGTCGTGTCGTTCGGTCGCGGCTGCGCCCGGCCTGATGAACCCGGTGTCTACACCCGGCTCGCGAACTACCGGCAGACGCTGGGCTTCTGATATCCACGACCAGGTGCGAACCACACAGTTTCCCGCCACCCTGCGCCGCCGGTGGGGGCTCGACCTGAGCCCCGCCCAGCTCTACGCGATCCTGCGACTGCGCCAGGACGTCTTCGTCGTGGAGCAGAACTGCGTCTACGCCGACGTGGACGGCCGTGATCTCGACCAGGGGACACGGCACTTCTGGCTGGAGACGGAGGGCACGCTCGATCCACTCGCCTACCTGCGGCTGGTCGAAGAACCCGACGGCACGTTCCGCGTCGGACGCGTCGCCACGGCACGCATGGCCCGCGGCCGCGGCTACAGCCGCCGGCTCATGCAGGCCGCGCTCGTGGACATCGGCACCACGCCGTCAGTGCTCGACGCGCAGACGTACGTCGCCGACTTCTACGCGTCGTTCGGGTTCGTCGCCGAGGGCACCGAGTTCATCGAGGACGGGATTCCACACCTGCGGATGCGGCGCTCTCCCTGATCACGCGCACCGCGCGCTCGATGTCGGCCTCGGTCAGATCGGCGCGCGCGGTGAGCCGCAGCCTGCTGATCTGGTCCGGCACCGACGGCGGTCGGAAGCAGCCGACGACGACGCCGCTCGTGCGGCAGGTCTCGGCCCACTGGAACGCCTGCTCCGGCGAGGGTGCCCGCACGCTCACGACGGCCGCGGTCGGCGTGCTGACCTGGAAACCGGCCTCCTTGAGGCGGTTGCTCAGGTCGTGCGCCACGGTCAGCGCCCGCTCGGGACGGTCCGGCTCCTCGCGCAGAATCTTGATCGCCGCCAGGGCCGCCGCCGCGCTGCTCGGCGCGAGACCGGTGTCGAAGATGAACGGGCGCGCGGTGTCGATCAGGTGCCTGATCACCCGGCTCGGGCCGAGGACCGCACCGCCCTGCGCGCCCAGCGACTTGCTCAGCGTCAGCGTGGTGATCACGTCCGGCGCCTTGATGATGCCCGCCGCGGCGACCGCGCCCCGGCCACCGGGCCCGACGACACCGAGGCCGTGCGCGTCGTCGACGACCAGCGCGGCGCCGGTCGCGCGGCACGCCTCGTGCAGTTCGTTGAGCGGGGCGATGTCGCCGTCCACGCTGAACACCGAGTCCGTGACGACGATCGCGCGCCGCTTGCCGCGGGTCTCCAGCGCGTGCCGGACCTTGCCGACGTCGCAGTGGTCCGTGACGACGACGTCGGCCTTCGACAGGCGCGTGCCGTCGATCAGCGAGGCGTGGATGTGCTGGTCGGCGACGATCGCCGTACCGGGGCCCGTCAGCGCCGTGACCGCGGCGAGGTTCGCCATGTACCCGCTGCTGAACACCAGCGCCGACTGCGAGCCGCAGAAGTTCGCGAGCTCGAACTCCAGCTCGGCGTGCAGCTCCGTCGAGCCCGTGACCAGGCGCGATCCGGTCGACCCTGAGCCCCACTTCAGCGTTGCGGCGGCCGCGGCACCCGCGACGCGCTTGTCCTTGGCGAGGCCGAGGTAGTCGTTGCTCGCGAGGTCGAGGTCCGTCGAGTTCGACGTGCGCGGCCGCAGCCGCCGGCTCAGACCGGCCTTGGCCCGCGCTTCGGAGCGGACGTCGATCCAGTCGAGCGTCGACTCACCACCAGTGGAGATCGCCTCGGTTGTGCTCACGGTCACCGCCTGAGTCTCCCATTCGCCCGCTAGCGTGCCGCTCGTGGACCTGTTCACCTTCACGCGCGCCGAACTCACCTCGCCGGTGCAGTTCATCGGCGGACGCTGGGTGGTGTCGGCCTACGACGACGTGCGCGCCGTGCTGGCCGACCCGGTCACCTTCCTGCCCGACAACGCGCTGACCGCCGTCACCCCGGTGGCTCCGGCCGCCCTGCGCGCCCTGGTGCGGGCCCGCTTCTCGTTGCCGCCGACGCTCGCGAACAACGGGTCCTCGTCGCACGCCGACCTGCGGCGGCTCGTGGCCTCGTTCTTCACGCCGGCTCGTGTCGCCGCTGCGGAGCCTCGCATCCGGTGCCTGGTTTCGGAACGCCTTGGTGGCGCGGATCTCGTGCGCTCGCTCGCCTGGGACCTGCCCGCGATCGTGCTGATGGACCTGCTGGGGCTGCCGAACGTCGACATCCCGACGCTGAAGCGCTGGAGCACCGGCTCGCTGGAGTTCTTCTGGGGCGACATCACCCGCGAACGGCAGATGGAACTGGTCGACGACGTCGGCGACTTCCACCAGTGGCTGATCAAGCGCTACCACGCGCGCGACGGCGAGCTGTTCTGCGCGCTGGCCGACGCCGGAGTGTCCGCCGAGGACTCCGCTGGCCTCTGCTACTTCCTGCTGATCGCGGGCCAGGAGACGACGACTCAGCTGCTGTCCACGGCGTTGCGCCGGGCGTTGCAGGATCGCTCGCTGTGGGCGCGCCTGCCCGAACCCGGCGTGGCCGAGTCGTTCGTCGAGGACGTGCTGCGGACCGAGACGCCCGTGGTGACGTGGCGGCGGCTGACCGCGCGTGAGGTCGTGCTGTCCGGTGTGCGCGTGCCTGCCGGTGCGGAGCTCGTGTTGTTGTTGAGCGGTAAGGAAACCGACCCTCGGCATCTCGCGTTCGGCTATGGCCGGCACTTCTGCCTCGGGGCGGGGCTGGCCCGGCTGGAGGCCGCCGTGACGTTGCGGACCGTCGCCGAGCACGAGCCGTCGTTGCGCCTGGCAGGTCCGGAGCCGGAGTGGCTGAACCTGCTGTCGTTCCGCGCGCCGAAGTCGGTGGCAGTGACTCGCTGACCTGAGGTTTGATGCCCGGGTGTTGAACCGTCAGCTCTCCGGAGTCAGGAAGCGAACCCTCCTAGAGGAACTCGGCCCCGTGCCGGACGTCGAGCCCGACCGCTACGGCGACGGCGGCCCGGTGGAGGCGCTGGAGACCCGGGTGGCCGGGCTCCTGGGCACCGAAGCCGCGCTGTTCGTGCCGACCGGGACCATGGCGCAGCAGATCGCCCTCAAGTGCTGGGCCGACCGCACGCACAACCCGATCGTCGCGATGCACCCACAGGCGCATCCGCTCAACCACGAGGACGACGCGCTGACCGTGCTGTCCGGTCTGCGCCCGATCAAGGTGCCGAACGCCGAGGTCGCCACCTGCCCGGAGCCGTACGGGACGCTGCTGCTGGAGGTGCCGGACCGGGAGGCCGGGTTCGTCCTGCCGACCTGGGACGAGCTGACCACGCTGGTCGGCCAGGCACGGGAACGGGACGCGATCGTGCACCTCGACGGCGCGCGGCTGTGGGAGAGCACGTTCGGCCTGGGCAAGCCGCTGGAGGAGATCGCCGGCCTGTTCGACTCGGTGTACGTGTCGTTCTACAAGTCGCTGGAGGGCATGTCGGGCGCGGCGCTGGCCGGTACCCGGGACTTCGTCGACCAGGCACGGGTCTGGCGGCACCGGTACGGCGGCATGCTGTTCCAGCAGTGGCCCGCGGCACTCTCCGCGATGCACGGCCTGGACACGGTGCTGCCCCGGCTGGGCGCCCAGGTGCGGCACGCCAAGGTCGTGGCGGAGGCGATGGGACTGCCCGAGCCGCACACCCACCAGTTCGCGCTGCACCTGCCGGGTGACCCGGCGCGGCTCAAGGAGCTGAGCGGGAAGTTCCTCGGCGGGTTCTGGCGGGACGGGACGCTCGCGAAGACCGAGATCACCATCGCCGAGCCCGCGCTGGAGTGGACGGCGGACGAGGTCCGGGAGGCCTGGGCGGAGTTCCAGAGCGTGATCTAGGGCGACGTCGCTCACCTGGCTGTTGGACCCGGCGGTGCGAAGTGCGACGATGCCGGGGCTGTGAGGGGAGTGCGAGGAAGCCGGTGCGAATCCGGCGCCGTCCCGCGACTGTGACCGACCTGGGTCGGGAGTCAGGAACTCGCCCCCCTCTTCACCCACCGACCGCGGGCGTGGACACCCGAGGAAGGACTTCGCCGAGCATGTTCCCCTTTTCGGCTGTCGTCGGACATGACGATCTCCGCGTTGCCCTGCTGCTGAACGCCGTGCACCCCGGCATCGGCGGCGTTCTCGTCCGCGGTGAGAAGGGGACCGCGAAGTCGACCATCGTGCGTGCCCTCGCCGCGCTGCTGCCCGACCTCGATGTGTCCAGGGGCTGCCGCTTCGGCTGCGCACCCGGCACCACCGACTGCCCCGACGCGCCGCACGAAGGCATCGAACGGCGGCCGGCCCGGCTCGTGGAACTGCCCGTCGGTGCCACCGAGGACCGGCTGGTCGGATCGCTCGACCTGGAGAAGGCGCTGACCGAGGGCGTGCGGGCGTTCCAGCCCGGCCTGCTGGCCGCGGCGCACCGGGGCGTGCTCTACGTCGACGAGGTCAACCTGCTGCACGACCACCTGGTCGACCTGCTGCTGGACGCCGCCGCGATGGGCCGCGCGCACGTCGAGCGCGAGGGCGTCTCGGTCTCGCACCCGTCCCAGTTCCTGCTGGTCGGCACCATGAACCCCGAGGAGGGCGAGCTGCGCCCGCAGCTGCTCGACCGGTTCGGGCTGACCGTGGCGGTGAAGGCCGCGCGGGACGTCGCCGTGCGCACCGAGGTCATCCGGCGGCGGCTCGCCTACGAGGCCGACCCCGTCACGTTCGCGGCGAAGTGGGCCGGGCAGGACGCCGAGCTCAAGCAGCAGATCACCGACGCGCGCTCGAAGCTGGCGGAAGTGTCCCTTCCGGACAGCGAGCTGCGCCGGATCGCCGCCGTCTGCGCCGCTTTCGAGGTCGACGGCATGCGCGCGGACCTCGTCGTCGCCCGTGCCGCCACCGCCCACGCGGCGTGGCGCGGCGCCACCGAGGTCGAGGAGACCGACATCGAGACCGCGGTCCGGCTCGCGTTGCCGCACCGGCGCCGCCGCGACCCGTTCGACGAGCCCGGCATCGAGGAGCAGCAGCTCGAGGACGCGATGCGGCAGGCGGCCGAGCACGCGGAGGAGCCGCCGGAGGGCCCGGACGACGACGGCCCCGGCGGCGGTGAGCTGCCCGAGCCGCAGGAAGGCCCCAAGGGCAACGGGAACGCGCCCAGCGACCGTCCGGCACCGGAGCCCGCGCCCGCGTTCAAGGCACGGCTGCTGGAGGTTCCCGGAGTCGGCGAAGGCGCGCCCGGCAAGCGTTCCAGGGCCCGCGCCCGCACCGGACGGATCGTCCGTTCGTCCAAAGTGGACGGCAGTGGTCTGCACCTGGTCGACACGCTCACGAACGCGGCGCCGCACCAGGCAGCGCGGGGCCGCAGCGGTCCCGGGCTGCTGCTCACAGCCGCCGACCTGCGCAAGGCGGTTCGGGAGGGCAAGGAGTCGAACCTCGTCCTGTTCGTCGTCGACGCCTCGGGCTCGATGGCCGCGCAGAAGCGGATGTCGGCCGTCAGCGGCGCGGTGATCTCGTTGCTGCGCGATGCCTACCAGCGCCGCGACAAGGTCGGCGTGGTGACGTTCCGCGGCACTCAGGCCGAGCTCGCGCTGCCCCCGACGACGTCCGTCGACGCGGCGGCCACGCGCCTGAAGAAGATGCGCACCGGCGGCCGGACGCCGCTCGCCGACGGCCTGCTGAAGGCCCACCGCGTCCTGGAGATCGAACGGATGCGCGACCCGCGCAAGCGCCCGCTCGTCGTGCTGCTGACGGACGGCCGCGCGACGTCGTCCGGCCTGGGCGGCGACCCGACGAAGGACGCGTTGAAGGCCGCCGGACTGCTCGAGAAGACCGCCGTGGTGGTCGTGGACTGCGAACAGGGCCACGTCCGCCTCGGCCTCGCCCAGAAGATCGCCGACGCGCTGCAGGGCACCTGCGTCAAGCTCGACCAGCTCAGCGCCGACCACCTCGCCGGCGTCGTCCGGGCCGCGTGAGTTCGCGCCGGACGACCAGCTTCCCGGCGAACTCACCGGAGTCTGCGGAGCAGCGACCAACGAGCAAGGAGAACCCAGTGCCTCAAGGACAACCCACCGAGGTGCCGAAGGACGGCCTGACCACGCGCCAGCGCCGGAACAGGCCGTTGCTGATGCTGCACACCGGTGAGATGAAGGGGAAGTCGACGGCGGCGTTCGGCATGGCGCTGCGCGGCTGGAACCAGGGCTGGGACATCGGCGTGTTCCAGTTCGTGAAGTCGGCCAAGTGGAAGGTGGGCGAGGAGTCCGCGTTCAAGGCGCTCGGCCGGCTGCACGACGAGACCGGCGAGGGCGGCGCGGTCGAGTGGCACAAGATGGGCGAGGGCTGGTCCTGGACCCGCAAGCAGGGCACCGAGGACGACCACGCCACGGCCGCGCTCGAAGGCTGGCACGAGATCCAGCGCAGGATCAACACCGAACGCCACGGCTTCTACGTGCTCGACGAGTTCACGTACCCGCTGCACTGGGGCTGGATCAACGTCGACGAGGTGGTGGAGACCCTGGCGAACCGGCCTGGCCACCAGCACGTCGTGATCACCGGCCGGTACGCGCCGCAGAAGCTCATCGACGCCGCCGACCTCGTGGTGGAGATGACCAAGGTCAAGCACCCGATGGACGCCGGGCAGAAGGGCCAGCGGGGGATCGAGTGGTGACCAGGCTCGTCGTCGCCGCCCCGGCCTCGGGCAGCGGCAAGACCACCGTCGCGACGGGCCTGATGGCCGCGTTGCGCGCGGCCGGGTCGCGGGTCGCGCCGTTCAAGGTGGGACCCGACTACATCGACCCCGGCTACCACTCGCTGGCGACCGGGAGACCGGGTCGCAACCTCGACCCGGTCATGGTCGGCGAGCACCGGATCCCCGCGTTGTTCGCGCACGGCTCCAAGGGCTGTGACATCGCCGTGGTCGAGGGCGTGATGGGGCTGTTCGACGGCCGCATCGACACCGCCGGCATCGGCTCGACGGCGCACGTCGCCAAGCTGCTCAACGCCCCCGTGCTGTTCGTCGTGGACGCCCGCGGGCAGAGCCGGTCGCTCGCCGCGCTGCTGCACGGGTTCCGCGGCTACGACCCGACGGTCCGGCTCGGCGGCGTGATCCTCAACCAGGTCGGGTCGGAACGGCACGAGCAGGTGCTGCGGTCGGCGTGCGACGAGGTCGGCCTCGACGTGCTCGGCGTGCTGCCGCGCGATCCGCAGTTTTCCTTGCCCTCACGGCACTTGGGGCTCGTGACGGCGGCGGAGCACGGGCCGGAGGCCGTGGCCGCGGTGGACGCGATCGCCGCCGCGGTGGCCAAGCACGTCGACCTCGACGCGGTGCGCAGGCTGGCGTCGTCGGTGCCCACGATGGCGGTCTCTGGGTGGGAACCGCAGGTCGAGCGCGTCGAGGACGAGCCGGTGGTCGCGATCGCGGGGGGAGCGGCCTTCACGTTCGGCTACGCCGAGCACGTCGAGGTGCTGAGGGCGGCGGGCGCGGCCGTGGCCGTGGTCGACCCGCTGCACGACGAGGATCTTCCGGAGGGCACGGCGGGACTTGTCCTCCCGGGCGGATTTCCGGAGCAGCACGCGGAAGCGCTGTCGGCCAACGTGAAGTTGCGGGAGGCGGTGGCCCGGTTCGCTCGATCGGGCGCGCCGGTCCACGCCGAGTGCGGAGGGTTGCTGTACCTCGCGAGATCACTCGACGGGCACCCGATGTGCGGCGTGCTCGACGCCGAGGGGTTCATGACCCCGAAGTTGATCCTGGGTTATCGCGACGCGGTGGCGTCCACCAGTTCACCGCTGCACCCACCGGGCAGCCGCGTGACCGGCCACGAGTTCCACCGGACCCAGCTGTCCACACCGCACTCGATCCCGCCCGCCTGGCAGTGGCGCGGTGTCGACTCACGGCCGGTCGCCGAAGGTTTCGTGGTGGGCGGCGTGCACGCGTCGTACCTCCACACGCACCCGGCCGGTGATCCGGAGGCGGTGGCCCGTTTCGTGCGGGCCTGCCACCCGTTCGTGGCAGGAGTGGCAGACGGTACGGTCATCGCCTAAGTCTCTCCCCAAACCCCCTGTGGAGCTGTCGTGACGACGACCGGTCGGGTCTCCTTCGTCGGCGCCGGTCCCGGTGCCGCCGACCTCATCACTCTCCGAGGCGCTCGCCGCGTCGCGGAAGCCGACGTGGTCGTCTGGGCCCCCAGCGTGGTGGACGCCGAGTGCGTCCGCGAGCACGCCCGCGCCGACGCCGAGCTGGTCGACTTCTCGCGCGTCACGCCCGAGGAGATCACCGACGTGTACCGCCGTGCCGCCGCGGCGCGCCAGGTCGTCGTGCGCCTGCACTCGGGCGACGCGGCGACCGGTGGTGGCGTTCAGGAGCAGCACGACCTGTGCGTGCGTCTCGGTCTTGAGGTCGAGGTCGTGCCGGGCGTGTCCGTCGTCGCCGCGGCGGCCGCCAAGATCGGCCGGGAGCTCACGCTGACCGAGGCGTCCTCCACGGTGCTGATCTCGCCGGAGAGCAGCGAGCTCGTGAGTGAGTTCGCCGCGCTGCAGACCACGATGGCCGCCACGGTCTCGGGCGCGCGCACCGGCCAGTTCGTGGAGAAGCTCCTGCAGGGCGGGTACTCCGAGGCCACGCCGGTCGTCGTCGCGTACAAGGTGAGCCAGGCCGACGAGCTGGTCGTGCACACCACGATCGGTGAGCTGGAGTCGGTCGTGAAGCAGCACAAGCTGTACCGCCCGACGTTGTTCCTCGTCGGTGCCGCCGTGAAGGCGCCCACGCGTCGTGTCTCGGCGACGGCCACGACCTCGGTGGACGAACCGCTGCGCGCCGCCCGCCCGACCCGCTGGTCGCGCCGTGCCGCCTCGCGCATCGCGACGCGCACGGACGAGCCGATCCCCGCTGCCGCTCCCGCCGCGCCCGCGGCCGAGCCGAACCCGGCGTGGACGGCGGTCGAGGAAATACAGCAGTCCGTGCGCAGGCCCGCCGAGGAGCCCGCGCCGAAGCCGAAGCTGACGGTGGTCGCGGCGGAGATGCCGAAGCCGCCGACCGTCAACGCCTCGACGGCCACGCCGAGGAAGAAGCCGGTCCGCAAGCCCAAGCGGTCCGCTAACTGATGCCGGTGGAGAAGCTGCGGGAGGCAGCGGGCCGTCCCGTCGAGATCGTCGACGCCGAGGACGGCCTGCGCCCCGCGCTGAACGTGTGCCGCGCCCACTCCGCCGTGATCGTCAGGCTCGCCGAGGGCATCGGCCCGGCCGAGATCGGTGCGGGCCTCGCGGGCTGGCGCCGCACGCTGACGGTGCAGGACGGCGACGAGCTGATCGCCGTGGACCCGCGCGACGCGGTGACGCGCCGCTGGGGCGCCCCGGACGCCGTGTTGTGCCTGGCGGACAGCGAGTTCCTCCGCTCGAACGACGGCTGGGCACTCCCGGACGACGCCTACGGGAGCCGCACCCACGTGCTCGGTGCCGAGGTGCGCGCGTTCGTGCTGGCCCGCCTCGCCCCGCGCCCCGGCGTGCTGGTGTGGGACGTGCTCGCGGGTTCCGGCGCGGTCGGCGTGGAGTGCGCCCGGCTGGGTGCCGCGGTGATCGCGGTCGAGCCGGACCCCGTGCAGTGCGTGCGGATCATCGCGAACGCCTCCGCGCACGGCGTCGACGTCCGCGTCGAGGAGGCCGAGCTGGACGCGCCTTCGTTGCCACGCCCGGATTCGGTGTTCGTCGGCCGGGGTGAGCTGAGCGCGGTCAAGGCCTCGGCCGCGGTGTCGGCCCGTCGGATCGTGGTCGCGACCGAGAGTGTCGACGAGATCGTGCCCGCGCGCGACGCGTTGCAGGCCGCCGGGTACGAGGTGGAGGGCGTGCACTGGACCGCCTCGCGCCTGCTGGACTCGGGATTCGCTCCGGCGACCCCGGTGACCTTGTTGTGGGGAAACAAGAAGTGATCGGAGTGTTCGCCGGCCCGGCGCAGCGCGGTGACGCCGCTGACCTGGCCGGGTTTCTCGGTGCCGATGCCGTCGTCCCCGACGGACCGGTCAAGCCCGCCGTCCGCAGCCTCTGGCCCCGCCTGGGCGCCGTCGTGCTGTTCCTGGACGCGGGGTCCGCGGTCCGGCTGGTCGCGCCCCTGTTGCGGGACAAGGGATCCGACCCCGCCGTGGTGTGCGTGGACGAGCACTTCGTCGTCGCGCTGGCCGGTGACGCGGACGTGTTCACCCGCCACGTCGCCGACGTGCTGAACCGCACGGCCGTGGTGACGAGTGGTCCGATGGTCGACTCGATGCTGGACGAGCTGGTCGAGCAGCTCGACGCCACCGCGGTCGGTGACGTCGAGGGCTGCACCGCCGCCATCGAGGCGGGCGAGACGGTCGTGCTGCGCAACCCGTTGAACTTCCCGCTGCCCGCGTTGCCGCCCAACGTCGTCGCGGGTGGTGAGGACGCGACGTGGGTGATCGTCGTCGACGACCGCGCCGCCGCGGTGAAGGAGAACGTGTTGCGGATCGTGCCGCGCACGCTCGTCGTCGGGGTGGGGTCGACGCGCGGTGCGTCGGCCACGAGCGTCGGTGCCGCGCTGTCCGAGTTGGACGTTCAGGGCGGCCTGGACCTGCGTGCCATCAAGGCCTTCGCGACAGCGGACGTCAAGGCGGACGAACCCGGCATCGTGGACGCCGTGGAGGACTGGGGTTTCTGGCACGGCGACACGGCCGAGCTGCTGACGTTCCCGACCGGCGAGCTCGCCGAGATCGGGGTGCCGAACCCGAGTTCGGTGGTGCGCAACTCGATGGGCACCGCGAGCGTCGCGGAGGCGGCCGCGTTGCGTGGTGCGCGGAGCGTCGGGCACGGCGGCCCGATCGAGCTGGCGGCCGAGAAGTTCAAGCGGGACAACGTGACCGTGGCCGCGGCACGCGTGCTGCCGCGCGGCCGGCTCGCGTTGGTCGGGCTGGGGCCGGGCCCGGCCGAGCAGCGCACACCCCGTGCGGAGGCGGAGATCCGGCGCGCCGCGTTCGTGATCGGGTCGCCGGAGGCGATCGACTCCGTGCGCCCGCTGCTGCGCTCCGGCACCGAAGTCGGTCACGAGGGCGCGTCCGACCTGGCCGCTCGTGGTGCCGCGGTCGCGTTCGTCGCTTTCGGAACCGGTCCAACACTGGACAATCCGGTCGAAGCAGACGTAATTGTTGTTCCCGGAGTCTGGGAACGCTGATGTTTTTCCTTCTTTCGTAGGGTCTGCGCCGAAGTTTTCCGGATTAGCGTCGCCATGCACACGGCCCCACCCTGCTCGGGCCCGAAGCACTGGAGACCGGCATGAGAGCCCGTCGTCTCGTCGCTGTCGCCTGCACCGCCGGCGTCGCACTGTCCCTGCTGACGATCACCGCCCAGGCTGCCGCGCCCAAGGAAGGCCTGCGGCTGCTGACCGTTCGCGACTCGCTGACCGCCACGCACACCTGGTACGAGCAGACCTACGACGGAAAACCGGTGCTGGGCGCGTACTACGTCGAGCACGTGGACAAGGTGACCGGCGAGAAGACCGTGGACGACGGCCGGCTGACCGTCGGTTCGGTCGACGTCACGCCCGCGGTGTCCGCCGAGGACGCCAGGTCGAAGTCCGCAGGTGCGCCCGAAGGCGCGAGCCTGAAGGTGCTGCCCGGCACCGGGCTCGTCTACGAGGTGATCTCCGACAGCGGCAGGGGATCCGAGCGCACGCTGGTGCACGCGGAGTCCGGTGCCGTCGTCAGGACCGAGAGCCTGGTCAAGCACGCGGACGGCACCGGCAAGGTGTTCAGCCCGAACCCCGTGTCGTCGCAGCAGAACCAGAACCTGCAGGACGGCGACGACGCCGACTCGGCCGTGCCCGCCGCCGCGTACAGGTCGGTCACGCTGTCCGACCTGGACGGTTCCGGCTACCTCAGGGGCACCTACGCCCAGCTGACCGGTGCCAAGAGCAAGCTCGCGTACAACAGCGGCAACAAGTTCGAGTACACCCGCGCGAACGACCTCTTCGAGCAGGTCAACGCCTACTGGGGCGTGACGGAGTCGCAGAGGTACATCCAGAGCCTCGGGTTCAGGAACATCAACAACGAGTCGCAGAAGATCACCACGCTCGGCCTGAAAGAGGACAACTCGTTCTACGACCCGAACAAGGACCAGATCACGTTCGGCACGGGCGGGGTGGACGACGCCGAGGACGTCGAGGTGGTGTGGCACGAACTCGGCCACGCGATCCAGGACGCCCAGGTGCCCGGCTTCGGCTCCACCGTCGAGAGTGGCTCGATCGGTGAGGGCTTCGGCGACTGGTGGGCGTTGATCATGTCCGCCGCGGACGCCCAGGACACGGCCACGACCCCGTTGGCGTGCATCATGGACTGGGACGCCACGGCCTACACGACCGAGACGCCGCACTGCCTGCGTCGCACCGACACCGACCTGAAGTACGCCGACCGCAAGGGCCAGGTGCACTTCGACGGTCAGATCTGGTCGCGGGCGTTGTGGGACATCTACCAGAAGTTCGGTCGCGACAAGTCCGCGACGATCGTGCTGGAGGCGCAGTTCTCGTACTCGCCGTCGACCGACTTCAAGGCGGCCGCGGCGGCCACCGTCGCGGCGGCCGAGAAGCTGTACGGCGACGCGGACGCCGCATCTGTCCAGGCGGCTTTCACGGCGCGTGGCATCGGTTGAGTCAACAGTGAAGCCGGACATGACCGACTAATGGCGGTTATGCCGCCGATTCTTCGCCCGTGACGCTGTGTGTGCCGTGCTTCACACCCTGCATACACAGCGTTATAGGGAAGGACTGGCAACATGGCGAAAACCCTGCATCGCCTGATCGTGTCCGTCGTGGTGTCCGCTCTCGCGAGCATCTTCTTCGTCGCCCCCGCGGCCAACGCCGGCGACGTGTCGCCGATGATCGTCGGTGGCACGCGGGCAAGCACCGCGACGTACCCGTGGGTCGTCTACCTGGCGTCCACGTCCGGATCGCAGTTCTGCGGCGGAACGCTGGTGAAGGCCAACAAGGTCGTCACGGCCGCCCACTGCGTGTCCGGTCGTTCGGCCTCCAGCACGCGTGTCGTGCACGGACGTGACGACAAGCGAAGCACCGCGGGCACGGTCGTGAACGTCACCCGCATCTGGGTCCACCCGAGCTACCGCACCGCGACGTCCGGGTACGACGTCGCCGTGCTGACGCTGGACCGCAACCTCAACTCGGCCACGCTGCCGCTGGCCACGCCGCAGGACACCGCGCTCTACGCGGCGGGCAACTCGGCGTTGATCCTCGGCTGGGGCACCACCTCGTCCGGTGGTTCCGCCTCGCGCTACCTGCTCAAGGCGAACGTGCCACTGACCTCGGACGCGACCTGCAGGTCCGCGTACTCGCAGTACAGCAACACCTCCATGGTGTGCGCGGGCTTCCCGCAGGGTGGCACCGACACCTGCCAGGGCGACTCCGGTGGCCCGCTGGTCTTCGGTGGCAAGCTCATCGGTGACACCTCGTGGGGCCGCGGTTGTGCCGCCGCCGGCTACCCCGGCGTGTACGGCCGCATCGCGTCGTACTACTCCGCGATCACTGCCCAGCTCTGAGCCGTCGTTTGTCTGTTGCAGGGTGCGTGCTCCGGCGCGCACCCTGCACGCATGGCTGATCTGGAAGCTGTGCCCGAAGACTGGTCGAGCGCGCTGGTCGTCGTCGCTCACCCCGATGACATGGAGTACGGCGGTGCGGGCGCCATCGCGCGTTGGACCGCCCAAGGCAAGAACATCAAATACCTGCTCGCGTGCCGTGGTGAGAACGGCATCGACTCGATGGAACCGGCTGCCTGCGCGCCGTTGCGGGTCGAGGAGCAGATCGCGTCCTGTGCGGCCGTCGGCGTGACCGAGGTCGAGTTCCTGGACCACCCGGACGGCACCATCGAGTACGGCATCCCGTTGCGGCGCGACATCGCGGCCGCCATCCGCCGCCACCGCCCGGAGTTCGTGATCACCGGCAACTACCGCGAGACCTGGCCCGGCGGCGGTCTGAACATGGCGGACCACATTGCCGTCGGGCGCGCCGCCGTCGACGCGGTCAGGGACGCGGGCAACCGGTGGATCTTCCCGGAGCTCGGACTGGAGAAGTGGGAAGGCGTGAAGTACGTGGCGGCGGCGTCCTCGCCGTTGGCGACGCACGCCGTGGACATCACCGACTCGTTCGACGCTTCCGTGGCCTCTCTGCGCGCGCACAAGGCGTACCTGGAGGCGTTGAGCGGCGACATGGCCGACCCGGAGCCGTTCCTCCGTTCGATGGCAGAAGCCGTGGGGCAGCGCTTCGGAGGGGTGCTGGCCACCTCTTTCGAGCTGTTGTCCGTGTGACCATGTTCCCTTCGGCTGGACACGGCGTGTCCGGTGTGGATGCTTCTACGCATGCCCTTTGAACAGCACTACCTGGCCGGCCTCGACCTCCGGGGCCGGCGCGTCCTCGTGGTCGGCGGAGGCACGGTCGCGCAGCGCCGTCTACCTCGCCTGATCGCGTCCGGCGCCGTCGTCGAGCTCGTGTCGCCGTCCGTCACCCCCGCCGTGCAGGGCATGGTCGACGCGGGGGAGCTGACGTGGCACGAGAGGCGTTTCGAGGCCGGCGACGTCGAGGGCGCGTGGTACGTGGTGGCGTGCACGTCCAACGTCGAGGTGAACACGCAGATCGGTGAAGAAGCGCTCTCGCAGCGTGTGTTCTGCGTGCGCGCGGACATCGCAGTCGACGGCACGGCCGTCACTCCGGCCACAGGGATGCACGACGGCATGTTGATCGGTGTGCTGGCGGGTGGCGAGCACCGCCGCTCGGCCTCGGTGCGGGACGGCCTCGTGGCGGCGTTGCGCGACGGCCGCATCGCGGACCAGGCCACGCCGCCCGTCGGTGTGGCCCTGGTCGGTGGCGGTCCCGGCGACCCCGAACTGATCACCGTGCAGGGCAAGCGTTTGCTGGCTCACGCGGACGTGGTCGTCGCGGACCGTCTCGCCCCGCGTGAGCTCCTGGAGGAACTGCCCGCGCACGTCGAGGTCGTGGACGCGGCGAAGATCCCCTACGGCCGTGCGGCGACGCAGGAGTTCATCAACCAGACACTGATCGACCGCGCCAAGGAGGGCAAGTTCGTCGTCCGACTCAAGGGCGGCGACCCGTACGTCTTCGGACGCGGCTTCGAGGAACTACTGGCGTGCGCGGAGGCCGGCATCCCGGTGACCGTCGTGCCAGGCGTGACGTCGGCGTTCGGTGTGCCCGCATTGGCAGGTGTGCCGGTAACGCACCGAGGAGTGGCGCACGAGGTCGTCGTCGTCTCCGGCCACGTCGCGCCGGACGACCCGCGCTCTCTCGTCGACTGGTCCGCGATCGCACGCCTTCGTGGCACCGTCGTGCTGATGATGGCGGTCGAACGGGCCGGCGCGTTCGCTGCGGCGTTGATGGAAGGCCGTCCCGGCTCCACGCCGGTAGCCGTGATCCAGGAAGGCAGCACCGCGGCCCAGCGCGTCCACCGGTCCACTTTGGACACCCTGGGCGCGGACGTGAAGGCCTGGGAGGTTCGTCCGCCGGCGATCATCGTGGTGGGCCCGGTCGCAGGCCTTGCTTCCGCAAATAGTTAAGTTCCTTTGTGAAGCCGCCGGTGGACTCTGCATTCACGTCGCCTGAGTCCACCGGTTTTGGCACGTGGTCGACACCCGCACGTGCGCGCGCAGTGACTTCAGGCTGAGGAGTCCCACCGCGGTGCGGAGCGTCACTGCGACGTACCAGGGCGCCAGCAGCCCGAAGGAGTCCGCCGTCAGCCCGCCCAGCAGCGCGCCGACCGGCTGAACACCCCAGGTGACCAGCGTCTGCGCGCTGCTGACGCGGCCGAGCAGCTCCGTCGGCACCACACGCTGCCTGAAGCTCGACGTCGCCACACCCCACACCGCAGTGCAGAACGAACTCACCACCGCGAACGCCGCGACCGTGACGAGATCGTGGGCGAGCGTGGCGATTCCCAGCCACATCAACGGAATCAGCACCACAGTCGCCGTAACCGTGTTCCGGTACCTCGCGAGCAACCGTTCGGCGAGCAGCCCGCCCGCAACACCCCCACACGCGAGCGTGGCCAGAAAGGCGCCGAACCCCGCGCCGCTCAGCCCGAGCCGTTGCTGGGCGAACAACACCAGCGTCGCCATGGTCATAGCGATGCACAGGTTCGTAGTAGCCGACACGACCGTGATGGTCCTCAGCGCCTTGTGCTTCAACAGCCACCGCAAGCCTTCCCTGGCCTTAGGCCTGGCCGCAGGCACTTTGCGTTCCGTACGCATCCTGCTGACCAGCAACGCCGCGACGGCGAACGTCAGCGCGTTGACCCAGAACGGCGCAGGCACAGCGATCACGAACAGCAGCCCACCCAGCGGCGGCCCAACGAACTGCAACGCCACAGCCTGCGAAGCGAACAGCCTGCCGTTCGCGCGCTCCAGCAGATGGTTGTCCACAGTGGCCTTGATGAGCGGCTGCCCCACGGCCCGTGGCACGTTCTCGGCCGTGCCGATCAAAAAGGCCATGCCGTACAAAAACGCGATGTGCGCGCTGTGAAACACGGCAAGCAAGGCCATGAGCGCACACTGAACCCACAACGCCGCCAGCAGAAGGCGCCTGCCGTCGAACCGGTCAGCCGCCGCACCGGCCGGCAACGCGGCCAGCAACCAGGGCAGCGCGCCGAAGAAGCTGACGCCGGCGATCAGCTTCGGATCCTGCGTGATGGTCGTGGCGAGCAACGGAAGTGCCGCCAGGAAGATGCCGTCCCCCAGTGCCGAGATGGCGCTACCGCTCCACAACAGATACCAGTTCCGCCCCATGGGGCACCCTACGTGCCACAACCCAAACCAACCGCAGCCGAGGCCCCGCCCACCCAGGGGGCTGACCACCAACCTCCACTCAACCTAGCGACGATTCGCGCGTGTCAACCCACCGCTCACCGATCTGTGGACAACTCGCCGTCGGACATGGCAAAGGCTGCCTCGCCGAGGCGGGGAAATGGCGTTCGGCGGCGGTCGGGGGCAGCCGCCGCGGAGGCGTCGTTCGGCTGTCTGCGGTCGGCTTCGGGTTCGTGAACGGCGCGAAATCCACTCCGAGGTGGGAGGCGATCTTCGTGGTAGATCGAGGCAGCTGTTGCCGATCACTTGTGTGCGGCCGACTTCGGTCTCGTGGATGGCTGGAGCCGCCCC
>NZ_FNET01000050.1 GCF_900100275.1 Lentzea albidocapillata subsp. violacea | reverse complement strand
CGTGGCGTGCAGTACCGGGCGGTGCGCTACACCCAGCGCCTTGCCGAGACCGACGCTGTCGCATCCGTTGGCAGCAAAGGAGATTCCTACGACAACGCGATGGCCGAGGCGTTCAACTCGTTGTATAAGGCCGAACTCGTTCGCAACCGCGGACCATGGCGCGGCCTGGACGATATCGAGATCGCCACCGTCGAGTACATCGACTGGTACAACAACCGACGCCTGCACGGCGAGCTCGGGCACGTACCGCCCGCCGAGTACGAAGCACTACACGCGATGACCCACCCGGTCACCGCAACCCAGGAAACCAACTAATCCAGTCTCCATCAAACCCGGTACTTGACACCTTCTCCTTCTGGCTGCTCGTGTTCGGAAGCGTGCTGGTGCTCGCGGGATTCCTCACTCCCGGTGGCGCCGCGGACTTCGGGTGGTTCGCCTACGCCCCACTGCACAACGCCACCCACAGCCCTGGTGTCGGCGGCGACCTGTGGGCGGCCGGGCTCATCGTCTCGGGCCTGGGAACCATCCTGGCCGCGGTGAACATGATCACCACGGTGGTGTGCCTGCGCTGTCCCGGGATGACGATGTGGCGGATGCCGATCTTCACCTGGAACATCACGTTCACCAGCGTCCTGGTCTTGGCCGCGTTCCCGCCCCTGACCGCCGGGCTGTTCGGCATTCTCGCCGACCGCCACCTGGGCGCGCACGTGTTCGACCCTGCCAACGGTGGCGTGATCCTCTGGCAGCACCTGTTCTGGTTCTTCGGCCACCCCGAGGTCTACATCGTCGCCTTGCCGTTCTTCGGCATCGTCAGCGAGATCATCCCGGTGTTCTCCCGCAAGCCCTTGTTCGGTTACAAGGGCCTGGTGTTCGCCACCATGGCCATCACCGGCTTGTCGATGACGGTGTGGGCGCACCACATGTACGCCACCGGCGCCGTGCTGTTGCCGTTCTTCGCACTGACCTCGTTCCTGATCGCGGTGCCCACCGGTATCAAGTTCTTCAACTGGATCGGCACGATGTGGAAAGGGCAGCTCACCTTCGAGTCCCCGATGCTGTGGAGCGTCGGCTTCCTGGTGACCTTCTTGTTCGGCGGCCTGTCCGGTGTGCTGTTGGCCGCACCCGCCCTGGACTTCCACGTCTCGGACACTTACTTCGTCGTCGCCCACTTCCACTACGTGCTGTTCGGGACGATCGTGTTCGCGATGTTCGGCGGCATCTACTTCTGGTTTCCCAAGTTCACCGGCCGGTTCCTCGATGAGGGACTCGGCAAGGTCCACTTCTGGGCCACGTTCGTCGGTTTTCACACCACCTTCCTCGTGCAGCACTGGCTCGGTAACGAAGGCATGCCCCGCCGCTATGCCGACTATCTGGCCACCGACGGCTTCACCACCCTCAACACGATCTCCACGGTGGGGTCGTTCCTGCTCGGCCTGTCCGTGCTGCCCTTCATCTACAACGTGGCCCGCAGCTACCGCTTCGGCGAGCCCGCCGCGGCCGACGATCCCTGGGGTCACGGCAACTCGTTGGAATGGGCGACCTCCAGCCCGCCGCCCCGCCACAACTTCACCGAGTTGCCCAGAATCCGCTCCGAACGGCCCTCGTTCGAACTGCACTACCCGCACATGAGCGAACGCATGCGGGCGGAATCCCACCTCACTCCGTTCCCAGGACGCCGTCACAGCCCGCCGGCCCCCTCGGAGATCGGCGCCGCGGCAACCCAGCCACCCGATCAGGGCGGTGACGATCCGACCAACCGCTGACACGACCGACGGACACCATCCTCGGAGGACACTCTCGTGCAGGACGTGATTGCCGCGGTCCTGGCCGAAGCGGCGACACCGGCAGATCTGGCCGCCGCACGCACCCAGATGGCCTTCTCCCTGGGATGGCACATCATCATCGCTTGCTTCGGCGTGGGAATGCCCGGACTGACCGTGTTCGTCCAGTGGCGCGGGCAACGCACCGGCGACCCGGTCTACGAATCCCTGGCACGCACCTGGGCCCGCGCGATGGGAGTGCTGTTCGCGGTCGGCGCGGTCTCCGGCACCATTCTCAGCTTCGAAATGGGCCTGCTGTGGCCCGGTCTCATGGGCAAGTTCGGCGACGTCATCGGACTGCCGTTCACGCTCGAAGGATTCGCCTTCTTCATCGAAGCGATCTTCTTGGGCATCTACCTCTACGCCTGGGACCGGCTACCGCCCCGCATCCACCTGCTCACCGGCATCCCCGTCATCCTCGCCGGCGTCGCCTCCGCGTTCTTCGTGGTCACCGCCAACGCCTGGATGAACCAACCTCGAGGATTCGACTTCACCGGCGGCGAGGTCACCGGCATCCGCCCCTGGGAGGCGATGTTCAACCCCCGCCACCCCGCCACAGACAGCGCACATGATCGTCGCCGCGTTCATGGTCACCGGATTCGGAGTCGCCGCCGTCTACGCCGCGGCGATGCTGCGCGGCAAACGCGACCGGTACCACCGCCTGGGGTTTCTCGTTCCGTTCACCGTGGCCGCCGCCCTCGCCCCGGTGCAGGTCGTCGTCGGCGACTGGGCCGCGCACTTCCTGGCCGACTACCAGCCGCTGAAACTGGCCGCGATCGAAGGACTCACCCACACCACCCAAGGAGCCCCGCTGTCGTTGGGCGGCGTCTACGTCGACGGCGAACTGCGATACGCACTGGAAATCCCCAACGCCCTGTCGCTGCTGGCCCACTGGGACCCCGACGCCCTCGTCCTCGGCCTGGACCAAGCACCCGCCGACCTGCGTCCTCCGGTCAACGTCGTGCACTGGAGCTTCCAGATCATGGTCGCCATCGGATTCGCTCTGGTCGCGCTCGGCGGCTGGCTCGCGTGGACCTGGTGGCGGCGCCGTGCGATACCCCGCACCCGCTGGTTCCTGGCCGCCGCCGCGCTCGCCGGACCCGCCGCGGTTCTGGCACTGGAAGCCGGCTGGGTCGTCACCGAGGTCGGACGGCAACCCTGGGTGGTCTACAACGTGCTGCTCACCCGCGACGCGGTCAACCCTCAACCCGGCCTGACCACGGGACTGCTGCTCGTGCTGGCCGTCTACGCCGCGCTGACCGTGGCCACCGTCTACGTCCTGCGCAAGCTCGCCCGCCGAGGCCCGGTCCCCGCCCGCGCCCTGGCACCCCAGGAACCGTCCACTGCCTCACCCGATGAGGACCAGACCGAACGGGACGGAGGAACCCCGTGAACTCCGCCGTGGTGCTGCTGGTCGTGCTCTGGACAGGGCTAACCCTCTACACGCTGTTCGGCGGCGCCGATTTCGGCGGCGGGTTGTGGGACCTGCTCGCCGGCGGCGCCGAACGCGGCAAGCCGCAACGCGAACTCATCGAGCACTCCATCGGACCGGTCTGGGAAGCCAACCACGTCTGGCTCATCTTCGTGATCACCCTGTTCTGGACCGGATTCCCCACCGCCTTCGCGGCCTTCGCCGCCACCCTCTACATCCCGCTCACCCTGGCCGCGCTGGGCATCATCGCCCGCGGCGCCGCCTTCGCCTTCCGCAAAGTCAGCGACGAACTCTGGCAACGACGCCTGTTCGGCGCCGCGTTCGCCTTCTCATCACTGGTCACCCCGTTCTTTCTCGGCACCACCCTGGGCGCGGTCGCCTCCCGCCGGGTACCCACCGACATCGCCGCAGGCGACCCCCTCACCAGCTGGCTCAACCCCACCTCGATCACCACCGGCGTCCTCGCCGTGGCAACGACCGCCTACCTGGCCGCCGTCTACCTCACCGCCGACGCCCGCCGCACCGCCACCCCCGAACTGTCCGACGCGTTCCGACGCCGCGCTCTTCTGACCGGAGCCGGACTGGGCGTGCTCACCCTCGCCGCCCTGCCCATCGTCCGAGTCGACGCGCCGCACCTGTTCACCGGCCTCACCGGACCGGCTCTACCCCTGGTGGCCGGTGGTGTGGTCGCCGGTGTGCTCTCGATGGCGCTGCTGCTGACCCGCCGCTACCTGATCGTGCGGATCACCGCCGCGCTGGCCGTCGCCACGATCCTCTGGGCCTGGGCCGTGGCCCAATACCCGGTCATGCTCCCCGGACTCACCGTCCACGTCGCCGCCACCAGCCCCGCCGTACTTGACGCCGTGCTCTGGGTACTCGCCGTCGGAGCCGCCGTGCTCATCCCGTCTCTGATCTACCTCTACACGGTGTTCCAACGCGAACATCCACCGCACGCGACGCACGCGGACATCGCACCCTGACACGATCCAACCGGCCAGCGCACTACGGATTCGGATTCGACCAGCAGCGGTTCCAACATCACGGAGGCTGACTCGGCATCCAGCGCTGCGATTATCCGATCTTGATCGCAGCGACCAGGACACCTCCGAGAATCACCGCAATACCCGCCATCGCCACCCAACTACCCCAGGAGGCCAACGCCAAGACCGCCGCAACGACCGCGACCAGCAACACGGCCACAACAGCCAGCCGGAGTGCCCCGTCGGGGCCGAACAAGAAACGACGCATCACAGCAGCCTTGCAGAACGCGCCACCGCCCGCGCCAACCCGCTCTGGTGGGTCGACGCGGGCTGGGCGGCATCCAGCACGGGCCCGGGAAATCGTGCTGAGCCGAGGGACGCAGCACGACGCAGGCAACGGAGCGTGGTCAACGTCCAAGCAACGCGCTCAAACGCTTGAGCAGCGACGGACCTCGGCCCGGCGACTCACATCGACACCGCTGAGCAGCCGGCACTTCACCAAGCACTTGCTCGACATGCTGACCACATCCGGCATACGTGGCCTTACCGCACGAACTGCACGTCACCCGGCGACACATGGTGAAACACCTCTCCGTCGAAGTTCCCTCTTCGGCGAGTATACCCCCAGGGGTATCTGTGGGTCGGCGCGACTTTGCTGATCACGACAATCGATGGCTACGAACATCGCTCGCGTAACCATCGACCGACGTCACGAGCTCGACATCCGTGGCGGACGTGGCGCCCGCATGAAAGCACACGGACGCGGCAGGAACCGCCCAGTTCGCCGGGCATAGGACGGGTAGCCGGGAAACCGTTGCCTCAAGTACGACTCTTCCCAGCGCGTCTTCGCCACGATCACGACGGCCAGTGCGATGAACATGACGGCCCGCAAGATGCCTGGGGCAACCAACGTCCACCCCAGCGCAGCGCCGAGCAAGCCCGTGTACATGGGATGACGAGAGAACCGGTACGGCCCGCCTGTTCGCAACTCCGCACGGCTGTTCGGCAGTGGGGAGACAGTCAGGCCTCGACCCAAAACCACCGCCGTCACCACCATCAACACAACCCCGCCGACCACTGCCGCCCACCCGGCCCAGCGCAGCCTGTCGGGAGCAGTCCACCCATCCGTCGGTGCAACGGCAAAGGCGGCCAGGAGAACGACCTGCAGGCCTACCAGCAGAGCCGCCGTACGCTTGTTCCTGGCTGGTTCCGACACCATCGCTGCACCTCGGTTTTCCGCTACGGCGTTCCGTTCAGAATACCGCCAGGGGTATATCAACGCGCGACTGATCCACCGGCGCGATCCGCCTGACGCATCGTGATCTGCGGGGACGATGTCAAATCGGTCAGCAATTCATGATCATCTCTTCGGTCGCAGGCTCAGAGCTCCTGCTGGACGTCCGAGGCGCCTGCGGCGACCAACGCAACGATCGTCGGCCCAACGTTTCACTCCGCGGGTGCGGCACCTGTACCACGGGCAAGTACATCGTCATCTTATGGCCGCTGCGCGCGGGTCTGGGAATCCGCCACGAATGCGGAGGTTATGCAGAACCTCCAGGAGTTTGCCGGTTGTCGGCGAACTCTCACGCCATCGAGTGAAGCCGTGACCCTGGCTTTTCACCTGTATGGACGCGTGTTCCGCTGCTGTGGCGTCGGTCGGGAGCCGACGTGTGCTCCGGTGGCTGCCGGTGGCATTGCGGGCACCTCGCGATGCCTGCTGGGTCGAACAGGTGTCAAGTACCGGGTTTGATGGAGACTGGATTAGTTGGTTTCCTGGGTTGCGGTGACCGGGTGGGTCATCGCGTGTAGTGCTTCGTACTCGGCGGGCGGTACGTGCCCGAGCTCGCCGTGCAGGCGTCGGTTGTTGTACCAGTCGATGTACTCGACGGTGGCGATCTCGATATCGTCCAGGCCGCGCCATGGTCCGCGGTTGCGAACGAGTTCGGCCTTATACAACGAGTTGAACGCCTCGGCCATCGCGTTGTCGTAGGAATCTCCTTTGCTGCCAACGGATGCGACAGCGTCGGTCTCGGCAAGGCGCTGGGTGTAGCGCACCGCCCGGTACTGCACGCCACG
>NZ_FNET01000004.1 GCF_900100275.1 Lentzea albidocapillata subsp. violacea | reverse complement strand
GATCTGCTTACCCGGCACACCATCCGCGCACGCCAGCACGATCCTGCACCGCTGCGCCAGCACCTGCGACGACTTCGCCCGCCGCGCCCACCGCTGCAGCGTCTCCCGCTCCTGCTCGGTCAACGTCACCTCAGCAGGAGGACGTCCAATCCGCGCCATCAACCCAGACTAGACTTATCTGGCGGATTTCAGGCGCAGGACACTAGTGGCGCGACCCGGAACGTCGGCGAGGTAATCCACGCTCAGCAGGGCACCTCGCGCCGCCGCCCCCACGCCCCCGTACAACCAGTACGACGACGTGGGGGCGACACCACGATGCACCCGTCTGACCCCGAATTCCCCCGGCAACGTTCCGGGCCACACCACTAGCCTCGACGCCATGACCGGCGAGCCGATGAACCTCAACGGGAAGACCGCAGTCATCTACGGCGGTGCGGGCAGCGTGGGCGGCGCGATCGCCGCCGCGTTCACCGAGGCGGGCGCCAGTGTGCATCTGGCCGGCCGCACGGAGGCGACGCTCAAGGCCAGGGCCGCCGAGCTCGGCGCCGAGTACGCCGTGGTCGACGCGCTGGACGAGCAGGCGGTGGACCGGCACGCCGCCGCGTTCGAGCGGATCGACATCTCCGTCAACGTCACCACCGACAACGACGTGCAGGGCACGCCGATGGTCGAGATGAGCGTCGAGGACTACCTCAGTCCCGTCGTGTCGGCGGTCCGGTCCAAGTTCCTCACGGCGAGTGCAGCCGCCCGGCACATGATCAGGCAGCGCTCCGGCGTCATCCTGTTCTTCGGCGGCACCGGTGAGGCGTCGGCGCACCGGAAGTGGCAGCTGGGCGGTCTGCTCGCGGCGTTCGACGCGGTGGAGTCGATGCGGCGCCAGCTCGCGGCCGAGCTTGGGCCGCACGGCGTCCGGGTGGTGACCCTGCAGACCGGCGGCATCCCCGAGTCGGTTCCGCCGGAGCATCGGGCACCGATCGAGGAGGACATCGTCGGCGACACGCTGCTCGGGCGGGCGGCGACGCTCGAGGACGTGGGGCGGGCGGCGGTGTTCGCGGCCTCGGACTGGGGTCGCACGATCACGGGAGCGCAGGTCAACATCACGTGCGGGAGCGTCTTCGGCTGATCCTGTCGAGTTCCTGGGTGCAACCTGTCGGGTTCCTGAACCCAGGAACCCCGCGCGTTCGCCGGGACGTTGTCCGTTATGTGCTCATACCTCGTCTGGCCGCCATCGGCGGTTCGTTCGCTGTCGTCGCGACGATCGCCATGGTCGGTCTGCTGGACCTGACCGTGGGTCCGCTGCACCGCACCATCAGCGAGTACGCGCTGGGCGACTACCGCCCGGTGTTCGACGTCTCCGTGCTGCTGCTGGCCGCCGGGTCGCTCGCGATCCTCGGCGTGCTGGCGCACAAGGGGCTGACGCGGTGGTGGTCCGGCGGCTCGATCGCGCTCGCGCTGTGGTCGGCCGGCCTGTTCCTCGTGGTGGTGTTCCCGAAGACGAACTGGGCGATGGGCACCAACGAGCTCAGCGGCAGCATTCACCGGTTCGGCAGCATGCTGGCGTTCGTCAGCCTGCCGATCGCCGTCATCCTGCTCGCGCGCCCGTGGCTCAGGGACCACGTGTGGGGTAAGCACGCGAGGTGGACGATGGCGTCCGGTTTGTTGAGCGTTGTCGCATTCATGCCGATCTTGTACGCCATTGTGCTGGGCATGGTTTCCGACGTCCGGTGGTGGCGCGTGTTCCCGTTGGGCTACATAGAAAGGATCTTGCTCATCGCCGAGGTGGGCGCTGTGCTCGTCGTAGGGCTGTGGGCTGTCGCGGCAAGTAGGGTTGCGCCATGGCGAGTTGGGGAGACCTCGCGGATTACGTCCGCGCCGAGTACGACGTCATCCACGACGAGGGTGAGGAGCTGAGGATCCTCTTCACCTTCGGGGACGTGGAGGAGGACGAGGACGACCGCACGCAGGTCGTGATCATCGTCCGGGAAGTGCTCGACAAGATGCACGAGTGGGTGCAGATCGCGTCCCCGTGCGGGTTGGTCAAGGACGTGGACCTTCAGGCGGTGCTGACGGAGGTCGGCAACTCGACCGTCGCGTGCGGCCTCGCGATCATGGGGGATCACGTCGTGGTGCGGCACTCGCTGCCGCTCAAGGACCTCGACATCCACGAGTTCACCGACCCGCTCCAGTTGCTCGCCGGTACCGCGGACACGTTGGAAGAGCAGTTCTGGGGAGGCGACGGCTACTGATGTTCGATCTGACTCCTGCGGCGGACCGGCTCGCGGGTCTGGTGCGCAACGTGACGGACGGCGACCTGTTGGCGCCGACCCCGTGCCCGAGCTACACGGTCGGCGACCTGCTCGACCACGTCGGCGGCCTGTCGGTCGCGTTCACGATGGCGGCGCTGAAGACCCCGCTGGAGGGCGCGGCCTCCGGCGACGCGTCCCGGCTGCCGCTCGACTTCCGCGAGTCGATCCCGCGACGGCTGGCCGAGCTCGCGACGGCCTGGCGTGCGCCGGAGGCCTGGGAGGGCATGACCCGCGCGGGTGGCGTCGACCTGCCCGGCGAGGTCGCGGCAGCCGTGGCGCTGGACGAGATCGTGCTGCACGGCTGGGATCTCGCGAAGGCGACCGGGCAGCCGTTCGAGGTCGACGAGGACCTGCTCCAGGTCGTCCACGGCTTCGTCTCGGAGATCGGTCCGGACGATCGGGACGGCTCGCTCTTCGGAGCCGCGGTGGAGGTCGGCTCGAACGCGCCTCTGCTCGACCGTGTCCTGGGACTCAGTGGGCGCGATCCTGGGTGGAGCCTAGGTTAGGCTCTCCTAACGTGAGAGCCATTACGGTGCAGGTTCGGGCAGGGCTGGGCGTGGGACGTCTGGCCGCCGCCATGGAGTCCCTGGTGGAACTGCATCCTGAGCTGTGTCGTTCCGGCTTCGCGCACCACGAGGTCGCGGATCCCGCCGCCGCCACCCCCGCGGCCCTCGCGGAGGCGGAGGCGGGGCTCGACCTGGGGACCGGCGTCCTGATGCACCTCGTGTGGCTCGACGCCGGGCCCGTGCAGCACCGGCCGGATCGTGCTGGTGCTGCACGACATCGTGGCCGACCGATTGCCCAGGATCCTGCCGTGGCTGGTGCGGGCCTGGAAGCAGCCGGTGCTGGTCAGCTGACCTTGCGCGCCAGGAACACGTGCTCCCGGCCCGGCCGGTCCGGCGCGTCCCGCACGTCGACGACCTCGAACCCGCAGCGCACCAGGCTGTGCGTGACCTCGGCGCGGGACCGGAACCGCAGCGTCGAGTCCGAGGTGATCACGGAGCCGTCCGGGAAACCGTAGGTGTGGCGGAACGACACGAACGGCAGGCTCACGTCGAGCAGGTCGAACTGCTCGCGCACGCCGACCAGCACCCGTGGCTTCACCCGCGCCCAGTCCTCCCAGGCCCGTTCCTCCGGCCGCCGCGTCTCGAACGCGAAGTGCCCGCCGGGCCGCAGCGCGCCGTGCACACCCCGCAGCGTGGCCTCCCAGTCGTCGCCCAGGAACACCTGTGCGACGTTCCCGGTCATCGTCGCGAGGTCCACCGACAGCTGGGGCAACGTGGTGGCGTCGCCGTGGATCCAGGTGACCCTGGAGTCCTTGGCGCGAGCGATCTCCAGTGAGGCCAGCGCCGGATCCACCCCGATGACCGTCCGGCCGGATGAGGCGAGCAACACAGCCAGACTTCCCGTTCCGCACCCGACGTCGAGCACGCTCCTCGCCTCGACCTCGGCCGCGATCCCGAGATATAAGTCCAGGTCGAGACGAGGCCCGTCGAAGGCGTCGTAGATTTTTGCCAACCGTGGGTCGGCGAATATGGCGTCAGGCATTCCACATCGTAGGCCCGACGACGAACGGCATCAGCAACTCGATCACCTCTCGGTCCGGCTTTCCGTTCAGTTCCTCCTCCGCGACCCGTCGCGCGATGCCGGCCAGGAAGTCCGCCACCTGCACCCGGGCGTCGTCCTGCGAGTCGACCAGCGTCAGGCTTTCCAGCCGTGGAGCCAGTTCCCTGAGCTGCCGGATCCGCCCGTCGGTCAGCGAAAGCTGCTGGTCATGCACGATCGACACCGGCCCGTCCCACTGCGCCACGGCCCGCAGGATCGCCGGGAACAACGGGTCGAGCGCCCCGCGCGGGCCACGGGCGCGCAGCAGGTCGTTGTACGGCTCCAGGGGCCCGGTCACCGAGCCGAACTCCGCCCGCACCCGCGAGGCCAGGTACCGCCGCTTGTCGAGCAGTTGCACACGGGCGCGACCGGCCAGCGGACCGTCCTGGCCGAGGAACCACAGCAGCACCCAGCGGTTCTTCGTCCGCAGCAGGTGGTTCGCCTTGTATTCCAAGGCAGGTGACCTGATCATCTGGCGCAGTGACTCGACGCACGCCGCAGCCTCGGCCACGGACAACGAGACCCCGGCGTGCGCGAAGACCGCCGTGACCCCGCCGACGAGCTTCTCGCCCTCGGACCCCGACTCGTCACAGGCGATCTCCATCAGGACATCCGGAACACGGGGCCACGCGCGCGGAACGGCAGATGCGCGCCCGCCGGAATGAGGAACGCGTGCTCGCGCCGGATCCGCAGCACGTCGCACCACCCGTCGGTGATCACCAGGACCGGGCCGCCCGAGGGGAAGTCGTCCGCGCGTTCGAGCAGGTCGATGCCGGGCTGCAGCACCGTGCCGCCGCGCCCCCGCACCGTCACCCGTCCCGCGATGTCCTCGACGGGCACATATCCGGCGTCATATGCCATCGCGTCACAGAAAACCACGCGTGCGGCGGGCACGTCACGTGCCGCGGCGTAGGAGGCGATCGCGCCCAGTGCCTTGCCCAGCAGCTTGGGGTCCATCGAGCCGGACGTGTCGAGCACGACGCCGAAGGTCGGCCGCGACTCCAGCGACTCCGGCCGCACCCAGCCCGGCCGCGGAATGTCCGGAGTGGACGCTTGCCGCCGCGACGCACGCGCGTAGGTGCGCCGTTTCTCCACGGCTGGAACGAATTCCTCGAACCACCGCGCCAGCTGGGCGTCCCACGACAACGGCGGGTGCTCCAGCGCCCGGATCTCCTCGACCAGTCCGGCGGGCAGGAGTCCGCGCGACGACGTGTGGTAGCTCAGGCCGGTCAGCAGCGCACGCCGGTAGAACTCGTCCAGATCCGTTACATCGGCGGGCCCGCGCAACGGTTCACCGAGCAGATCGCCCTGGTGATTGCCTCGCAGCGTCAGCAGCTTCCGGTACCGCCGCAGGTCCACGGCGATCCGGTCGTACACCGACTCCGCCGACAGGCCACGCAGCTCCGGGTCGTGCAGCACGCCCTCCGGTGCCGAGCCGACGCCCATCTCGACCAGCCAGCCGTTCACCACGAAGTCGGCGGCGATGTTCCACAGGTACGGATCCCGCCCGCCGACGCGGTCGCAGTGGCGCAGCGCGGCGTGCAGCATCTCGTGCGCGAGCACGAACCGCCACTCCTGCCTGGTCAAGCCGGCCAACGGGTTCACGTAGATCTCGGCGGAGGCCGTGGACACCGCCGCGATCGAGATGTCCCAGCCCCGCGCCAGTTCCGCGTCCGCCACCACCTTCATCGTCGACGCCAGCGCGCCCAGCAGCGGATAGTTCGACACGAACCAGCCCAGCGCGAGGTCCCACTCGGTCCTGATCGGCCGCGAGTCGGACAACGACGACCGCGCGCCGCCCGCCACGTCGATCGCGGCCACGGCGGCGTTGGACAGGCCGGAGGCGAACCGCGCGGCCCACTTCTCCGGGTCCTCGGCTGGTCCACCCCGCACGCAGCGGCCCGGCTCCCACGAGAACGGGCGGGTGCCGAGCCGGATCGCGGGCTGGAAGTCCAGCACGTCGTCGCAGGACGCCGTACCGAACCCCAGATGCAGCAGGCAATGCGCGAACACCCACACCCACTCGGCCTCGCTCGCCTTGCGCGTCGGATGCGCGCGCAGCGACCCGTCCAGCGAGATGTCCGCCCACGGGTGGTCGGAGTTCCGGCTCTCGTAGCTGCTCAACGGTGCGAACAGCGGATGCAGGCGGATCTGCGCGCGTGCGGCCTCGAAGTCCAGCGCGGCCTGGTCGGCGAAAGCCTTCCTGCGCTTGCTCATGCGCGTGCCGCGACCAGCCGGGGCAGATCGCGGGTGACCTCGACGAGGAACCACGCGGGCAGCACCGGGTTGCCGTCGTCGTCGGCCGCGATCACCATCTGCGCGATCTCCAGCGACAGCTCCGCCAGCTCCAGCAGCAACGCCTTGCCCCGGTGCGCGAGCTGCTTGCCCGCCGCCGGCGCGTGCGCCTTGTCGTGCGGCAGCTCCTTCACCAGCCGCGCGCGGAACGCCTCTCCCAGGAAGTAGAGCAGGTCGCGGTCCTGGGGCGCCGACGGCCAGCGGACGTCCCCGCGCAGCACGGCCTCCAGCCCGAACGCGTTGCGCACGGTCTTCACGTACGCCTTGAACATCGACGCGTGGTTCGCGGTGACCGTGCCGAACGCCAGCACCCCGAGCAGGTCCTCGGAGATGTCGTCGCCGAACGAGTGCAGCGCGTCGGAGAGCATGTGCCAGCCACGCGGCGTGGAGAACGTCTCCTCGACCTTCGGCGCCGCGCTCCACAGGTGGTCCGGGCGCTGCGTCAGGTACTCCAGCACCCACGGGTGGATGTTGCTCTCACGCGCCCATGCCAGCCAATCGCGCGCGGACGCCGTGAGGTGCACGTGGATCATGCGGTTCACGAGTGCGGACGCCATCGGGCGCGCCAGGGCGTTGTCGACCGCCCGGTTACCGGCGCCGATCACGATCGAGCCCTTCGGGAGCTCGTAGGAGCCGATCCGGCGGTCGAGGATCAGCGAGTAGAACGCCTTCTGCACCTCGGGGGAGCTGGCGTTCAGCTCGTCGAGGAACAGGCAGTAGGGGTCCTGCCGCGCGATGGACTCCGGCGGGGCGAACCGGGATCGGCCACCGACCAGTTCCGGAACTCCGATGAGGTCCTCCGGCGCGAGCTGCGTGCCGAGCAGCGTGACGCACTCGAGGCCCAGCTCGGTGGCGAACTTGCGGACGAGTGAGGACTTGCCGATACCCGGTGCTCCCCAGAGGAAGACCGGCCGGACGACGGCGACGTGCAGCAGCACCTCCGGGAGCTGTGCTGGTGTCACGGTGACTGTGGATCGCATCAGGTGATCGAGGATGCCAAACCCGGCCAGTTCGGTCGCCCGAATTTGTTGACACGAGTAGTGGTCTAGTGCTGTGATTCAGCCACAACTGTTAGGAAACCTTCTTAACTAAAGCGCCGCCGCGCCCTGTAGTTCCCCTTGCACAGGAGGCACCTGTGGCCAGATCCCTGTTCATGGTCGTCCCGGCAGCGTTGACGCTCGCCGTGGTCCCGGCCGTCGCGGTCGCCGCCCCGGTCCAGTACCAGGCGGAGAGCGCCTCGATCTCCAACGGTCTCGTCGAGTCCAACCACGCCGGCTTCACCGGTTCGGGCTTCGTCAACTACGACAACGAGGTCGGCAGCTCGGTCGAGTTCACCGTGACCGCTGCCAGTGCCGGCCCGGCGACGCTCACCTTCCGGTTCGCCAACGGCCAGACGGCCACCCGCCCGATGGACATCTCGGTGAACGGCTCGCTCGCAGTGGGCGCTTTCCCGTTCCCGAGTACGGGTGCGTGGACGTCCTGGACGACCCGCAGCACCACGGTGAACCTCAACGCGGGCACCAACAAGATCAGAACCGTGGCGACGACGTACAACGGCGGCCCGAACCTGGACCGCGTCGACGTCGACGCCCAGACGGGCACGCCGGACACCGTCGCCCCGTCGGTCCCCGGCAGCCTGCGCTCGACCGGCACCACGGCGTCCTCGGTGTCGCTGGCGTGGAACGCGTCCACCGACAACGTGGGCGTGACCGGATACGTGCTGTCCAACGGGCAGACCGCGTCCGGCACCACGCACACGGTCTCCGGCCTCACGCCGGACACCGCGTACACCTTCACCGTGCGGGCGCGTGACGCGGCGGGCAACCTGTCCGGAGCGTCGAACTCCATCTCGGTGCGCACCCAGCCGGGCACGCCCGGCGGCACCAGGCCGCACGACATCAACGGCCTGCTGCGCGTGTGCGGTGTGCAGCTCTGCAACCAGTACGGCAACCCGATCCAGCTGCGGGGCATGAGCACGCACGGCATCCAGTGGTACCACCAGTGCTCCAAGTCCCAGTGGTGGGACGCGCTGGTGAACGACTGGAAGGCGGACTTCATCCGCGTCGCCATGTACATCCAGGAGGACGGTTACGAGACCGACCCCCGCAAGTTCACCGACATGATGCACGGGTACATCGAGGAAGCCACGCGCCGTGGCATCTACGTCCTCGTGGACTGGCACCAGCTCTCGCCCGGTGACCCGAACTACAACCTGTCGCGCGCCAAGACGTTCTTCACGGAGATCGCCAACCGGCACAAGGACAAGACCAACATCATCTACGACATCGCCAACGAGCCGAACGGCACGTCGTGGTCGCGGGTCAAGTCCTACGCCGAGCAGATGATCCCGGTCATCCGCAACATCGACCCGGACAGCCTCATCGTCTCCGGCACGAACGGCTGGTCGACGTTCGGCCACTCCGACGGCGACTCGCCGTCCGAGGTGCTGAACAACAGGGTCAACGCGACCAACTTCATGTACTCGTTCCACTTCTACGCCCAGGCCCACAAGGACGCGTACCTCAGCGTCCTGGACCAGGTGTCGAGCCAGGTCCCGGTCTTCGTGACCGAGTTCGGCACGCAGGCCGCGTCCGGTGGTGGGTCGAACGACTTCACCATGTCGCAGAAGTACATCGACCTGATGGCCCGCAAGAAGATCTCGTGGGCCAACTGGAACTTCTCCGACGACGGCCTGACGGGTGCGGTGTTCAAGACGGGTACCTGCTCGGGTACCACGTTCGCGGGCACCAGCGTCCTGAAGCCGGCCGGTGTCTGGGTGCGTGAGCGCATCAGGACGCCGGACAACTTCCCGACGTCCTGATCAATTGAACGGGGGTGGCCGCTGTGCGGCTGCCCCCGTTCTCTTACGTCAGCGGCCAGGTGTGCACGGGTTCGTTGGCGTGCATCAGGTCCACATAGGTCCGCAGCATCGTGCGCAGCGCGTCCGCCCGGTCCAGGTGCGTGTGGTCGTAGTGCCGGTGGAACTCCCGCGCCTGCCAGGTGGCGCCGTTCACGCCGCTCAGGCACCGCTGCTCGATGACGCCCAGTAAACGATCACGCTCCGACGACTCGACGCCCCACCGGATCAGGCCCTCGTGCGCGAGCGGCAGCAACCGGCGCAGCACCAGTTCGACCACCGGCACCGTGCCGACGCCGGGCCAGTACATCTGCGCGTCCATGCCGTTGCGCGAGGCGGCGTTGAAGTTCTCCTCGGCCGCCTGGAAGCTCATCTGAGACCACAGTGGACGTTCGTCCTCGGCCAGTGCGCGCACCAGGCCGAAGTACAGCGCCGCGTTGGCCAGGGTGTCCACGATGGTCGGCCCGGCGGGCAGCACGCGGTTCTCGACGCGCAGGTGCGGACGGTCGCGCACCACGTCGTACACGGGCCGGTTCCAGCGGTAGATGGTGCCGTTGTGCAGCTTCAGCTCGCTCAGCGTGGGCGTGTCGCCCTTGTCGAGCACCGCCAGCGGGTCCTCGTCGTCGGTGATGGGCAGCAGCGCGGGGAAGTAGCGGACGTTCTCCTCGAACAGGTCGAAGATCGAGTTGATCCACCGCTCGCCGAACCACACGCGCGGCCGCACGCCCTGGGCCTTGAGCTCGTCGCCGCGGGTGTCGGTGGCCTGCTGGAACAACGCGATGCGGGTCTCGCGCCACAGTTCCTTGCCGAGGAAGAACGGCGAGTTCGCGCCGACCGCGACCTGCACGCCCGCGATGGCCTGGGCGGCGTTCCAGTAGGCGGGGAACTGCTCCGGGCTGACCTGCAGGTGCAGTTGCGTGCTCGTGCAGGCGGCCTCGGGGACGATCGAGCTTGCCGTGAGGTGCAGGCGCTCGACGCCGTCGATGGAAATCTGCAGGTCCTCGCCCCGCGCGGCCAGCACCTGCTCGTTGAGCAACGCGTAGCGCGGGTTGCTGGAGAGCAGGTCCGGCGAGATGTCCTTGGTGCGCAGGGTCGGCAGGATGCCGTTGATGACCATGTGCGCGCCGACCTCACGCGCCTTCTGCTCGGCATCGTTGAGGCTGCGGCGGACGGTCTCCTCGAACGCGGTGATGCCGCCGCCCGCGAGCCGGCGCGGGGCCACGTTGATCTCGATGTTCCACTGGCCCAGTTCGGTCACGAAGTCCGGGTCGTCGATGACCTGCAGCGCCTCGTGGTTCTTCATCGCCGGGTCGGCGTTCTCGTCGATGAGGTTGATCTCGATCTCGAGACCGGTCATCGGCCTCTCGAAGTCGAAGCGTGCCTCACGCAGCATCCGGGCGAACACGTCGAGGCAACGCCGCACCTTGGTGCGGTACCGCGTTCGGTCCTCGCGCGTGAACTCGTGCTTCGCGACGTCCTCGCCCATGGTGGCCTCCCGGCGGTCGAGGGTTCACCCCACCACTGTGCACCATGGTTGATCAATCCGACACTCGTGTGTCTTGTTCCGGTCAAACGCGCGCGGGCACGGCTATGGCGGTGACGAGGAGGTCGCCCTGCACGAGCCAGCGGCCGTCGAACCCGGCGATCGGGGAGTCGGGCAGCAGGATGCGCGAGTGGAATGTGCCGCCGGCGTCGAGCGTGATGTCCGCGTCCTCGAAGCCGAGCCAGCGCCGGGTGAGAGGGAACCACGCCTTGTAGGTGGTCTCCTTGGCGCTGAACAGCAACCGGTCCCAGCAGATCTTCGGGTCGCCGGCCTTCAGGCCCGCCATCCGGCCGAGCTCGGCCGGGATCGCGATCGCGCCCAGCACCCCGTCCGGCGCGGGCAGGTGCGGTTCGGCGTCGATGCCGATCGTCTCGAAGTCGCTCGTCCGCGCGAGTGCCGCGGCCCGGTAGCCCGCGCAGTGCGTGAGGCTGCCGACGACGCCGTCCGGCCACAGCGGCTCGCGCTTCGGGCCCGGCAGGATCGCGGCGGGCGCGACGTCCAGGACCCGCATGGCCTCGCGGGCGCAGGCGCGGACCGTGCCGAACTCGAACCGGCGCTTGGGCACGGCGTTGCCGAGCTGCGCCTCCTCCTCGGGGAAGAGCTCGACCGGCTCGTCGTCGTCGTACCGCTCCACCACCGCGATGGGCGGGGGAAACAACTGCTCCAGCACTTATGACTCCCGCAGCACGTCGTGCAGCTTCACCTGGGTGGTGCCGCGTGGTTTCCACTCGCGCGGGTAGCCGAGCGAGACCTCGTCGAAGCGCACGCCGTCGTAGTGCGTCGTGCGGGGGATGTGCAGGTGGCCGTAGACCATCTCGACCGCGTTGAACCTGCGGTGCCAGTCTGCGGTCAGCGTCGTGCCGCACCAGAGCGCGAACTCGGGGTAGCGCAGCACGAACGTGGGGTCGCGGACGAGCGGATAGTGGTTGATCAGCACGGTCGGCCCGCTGATCCGGGCGAGCCGCTCCTCGGTCTCCCGCACGCGCGCCTCGCACCACGCCTCGCGGGACGGGTACGGGTCAGGGTGCAGGAAGTACTCGTCCGTGCACACGACGCCCGCCTCGGTTGCGATGGCGAGGGCCGACTCCACGTCCGTGGCGCCCTGCGGCCGGAAGGAGTAGTCGTAACCCAGGAAGAGGGGACAGACAGTCACCGGACCCTGGGGGCCGTCGAACGTGACGTACGGGTCCTCGGGCGTGATCACGTCGAGGCTGCGGCACAGCTCCACGAGCTGCTTGTAGCGCACCTCGCCGCGGGACTGGTTGGCATCGTCCTTGGTGGTCCAGAGCTCGTGGTTGCCCGGCGACCAGATCACCCGCGCGAACTTCGGGCGGAGCGTCCGCAGCGTCCATTCGATGGAGTCGAACTTCTCCGCGATGTCCCCGGCGATGATCAGCCAGTCAGCCGGGTCCGGCGGGGCGATCGCCGCCACGACGTCGCGGTTGTCCTGGTAGGAGACGTGCAGGTCGCTGGTGGCCAAAAGCTTCACGCCTCGACGTTATCCGGGCGTCAACGAGGGGATCAACAGCGCCCGATGGCGGGGTTGCGCGCCACCCGATCGTGAGAGCGGTACCACGACCGGTTATCCGTTCGTCGCAGACAGTGCACCACTCGTCTCAACAGGACGAGCCGCGCATCGCCACGGCACAGCCGCTCATCGCCTTTTATGGCCTACGTACTTACCTGTTTTCGGGCCGCCTTCCTACTGTGAGCGCTGTCACCTGACGGAAAAGTCCTGGCGGAGGACCACACCATGACCGACTCACAGTTCGCTCGCACCCCGGACCCGCGGCTCGCGCGGCAGGTCCCGCCCCGCCAGGTGCCAGGGCGCCCCGTCGTCCCACCGCGCCAGGTCCCACCGCGCCCGGCGGCAGTGGGCCAAATCCCACCGCGCCAGGTTCCGCCGCGCCAGGCGGCCGTGGGTCAGGCGGCAGTGGGCCAGGCCCCGGTCCGCTACGGCCAGCCGGTGGACCCGCGCAACCCGTCGTTCCGCCGCACGGTAGGCGCCGAGATCACGCGCCACGCCCAGCAACACCAGGCCTACGCCGTCCCCCAGCGCCGCACCCCGGCCGAGGACACGGCCCTGGCCACCCTGCTCCGCTCCCGCCAGCGCGCAGAGTCCGCCCGCCAGGACCCGCGCCCCGCCGACCTGACGCCGCGCCCCGACCCGTGGATGCGCACGTGGCCTTCGGAGCAGGAACCCGGTCGTGGTGACGTCATCGAGCAGCTGTCGTCCCGCCTGGTGTCGGCGAACCTGTGGGCCGTGGTGGAGCCGCTGATCCCGCCGGCCAAGGTGCGCCGGCAGGGGGGTGGGCGTGGGCGGGTGTGCAACCGGTCGGTGTTCACCGCGATCGTGTTCGTGCTGTCGTCCGGGTGTGCTTGGCGGCATTTGCCGGCTTCGTTCGGGGTTACGGTGCCTACCGTGCATCGGCGGTTCCAGGAGTGGACCGATTTGGGGTTGTGGGTTCGGCTTCGTCGTGCTGCGGCTGAGGGGGCCTTTGGGGCGGACGAGTTGGATTGGGTTCGGGCTGTTTTGGACGCTGCGGATCGTCGGGCCGCCAAGGCTGCCGGCTGAGGTTTTCGGCTTCGCCGGAGTCACCCTGCGGAAGGGTGGCTCCGGCGTTTTGTTTTTGGGGTGGGCCGTGCGGGTCGGCTTGCGTTGGTTTGTCGCGTTCCAGCGGGGTGGTCGCCTGCCGTGCGGGCGGTCGCCTTGCCTGGGTGGCTGGGCGGGCAGTACCGGGTCGGTGCCGGTCATCGCCGCTGCGCGTCGATAGCGATTGGGGCTTGACCTTGAGCCTCTGGCGGGATGCTTGACGGCCGGAAAAGGCCGGGCTGAAAAGCGCCCGGCCGTGCCCATGAGGGGAGCATCCCGCCCACTCAAGGTCAAGCCCCAATCGCCGGGCTGGTTGCGTCATCACCGCTTCACCAGAGCGAAGAGGTTCACACGCCTCGGCTCCGCCATCGCCGTGGGCGGCAGGGTGGCCCGGTGTGGCATGTCCGTGGTGCGTGCGGTCACATGCCGTTGATGCCTGCGTGGTACTTGGGCACCCGGACGGTGATCTTCGTGCCCAGCCCGCAGGCGGTTTCGACGACCAGGCCGTACTCGTCGCCGTAGACGCGGCGGAGTCGTTCGTCGATGTTGCCCAGGCCTATTCCGGCGGACTCGTCCACGTGGCCCGCGAGGGTGCGGCGGAGCTTCTCCGGGTCCATGCCTATGCCGTCGTCCTCGATCGTGATGTGGGCCTCGGCGCCGCCGTCGTTCGCGTAGATCTGGATGTGGCCCGGCTCTACCTTGCCCTCCATGCCGTGGCGGACGGCGTTTTCGACGAGGGGTTGCAGGCAGAGGAACGGGACTGTCACCGGGAGCACCTCGGGGGCCACCTGCAGGGTCACCTTCAGGCGTTCGCCGAAGCGGGCTCGTTCGAGGGCCAGGTACTGGTCGATCGAGCGGAGTTCTTCGGCGAGGGTGGTGAAGTCGCCGTGGCGGCGGAAGGAGTAGCGGGTGAAGTCCGCGAAGTCGAGGAGCAGGGTTCGGGCTCGTTCCGGGTTGGTGCGGACGTAGGAGGCGATGGCGGAGAGCGAGTTGTAGATGAAGTGCGGGGAGATCTGGGCTCGCAGGGCGCGCACCTCCGCTTCCACCAGGCGGGTTCGGGAGCGGTCCAGTTCGGCCAGTTCCAGTTGGCCCGCCGCCCAGCGGGCTACCTGGTTCGTCGCGCGGACCAGGCCCGCTGAGGCTTCGCGGGAGTAGGCGGCCAGGGTGCCCACTACGCGGCCCTCGACGGTCAGGGGGGCTACTACGGCGCAGTTGATCGGGCAGTTCGGTTCGGTGCAGCTTATGTCGAACGCCTGGGTGCGGCCGGTCAGGAAGACGTCCTCGGCCTGGGTCATGGCGTCGGCCGCGTGGTGGTCGGAGACGCCTTCCCACGCGACGACCTCCGTTTCGTCGGTCAGTGCCAGCGCGGGTGTGTCCAGCAACGTTCGCAGGTGCCGGGCCGACTTCTTCGCCGCGTCCGGGACCAGGCCCGCGCGTAGCGGGGGTGCGGCGGACCATGCCGTGTGGAGGGTTTCGTAGGTGACGCGCTGGGCCTCGGTCGAGAGCGACTGCTTGTTGCGCGTGCCCCGCCACAGGACGAGGACGGCCGCTCCGCCGACGATCAGGATCGCGGCTGCGGTGAGGAAGTCGTGCATGGGCGCGTCACCTTCTAGCTTCGCTCTTCGGCCGAGGAGGAACCGGAGCCGTCCAGCCCGAGGTTCTCGGGCGCGTGGAGCCTGACCATCGTGCGCTGCACTCCCGAAGGCAGGTACCGCGGGGTGAGCAGCGAGACGACGTACATCACGGTGAAACCGAGCGGGACCGTCCACGCGGCGGGGCGCGAGAGCAGGATCTCGTACCAGGCGTCGCCGGTGTCGGTGAACATCGTGACGAGACCCGCGGTCAGCGCCGGCACGCCGCCCGCGAGCATGCCCGCGATGGCGCCGGCCTTGGTGATGCGGCTCGACCAGATGCCCAGCATCAGCAACGGGCACAACGAGGACGCCGCCACCGCGAACGCCAGCCCGACCATGTCCGCGACGGGCATGCCGGTGGAGATGAACGTCATCGCCAGCGGCACGATGCCCGCGAGCACCGTGGAGATCCGGAAACCGCGCACGCCGCCAAGGCGCAGCACGTCCTGCGAGAGCACGCCCGCCAGCGACACCACCAGGCCCGACGACGTGGAGAGGAACGCCGCGAAGGCGCCACCCGCCACCAGCGCGCCGAGCAGCTGGCCGCCGATGCCTTCGATCATCCGCGTCGGCAGCACCAGCACCACGGCGTCGGTCTGGCCGGTCATCAGCAGTTCCGGTGTGTACAGGCGGCCCAGGGCGCCGTACATCGGTGGCATCAGGTAGAAGACGGACAGCAGGCCCAGCACGATCAACGTCGTGCGGCGCGCGGCGGTGCCGTTCGGGTTCGTGTAGAAACGCACGATCACGTGCGGCAGGCCCATGGTGCCGAGGAAGGTCGCGATGATGAGCGAATATGCGCCGTACAACGGGAAGTCCTGGCCGCTCGACATCGGCAGCGACCACATCTCGTTGGTGTTGTGCTCCATTGTGGACAGATGCGGGACCGCCGCGTCCTTCGGGAACGTGAACTCCGAGCCCTGCCCGATGCGGTGGTAGCCCTCGGTCAGCACCACAACGGTGTTCTCCACGCGTGCGCCGTCGATCTCGCCGGTGCCCCTGATGGAGATGAACTCGTCGGCGTGGATCGAGGTCGGGCGCTGGAAGGTGACCTCGGTGTCCTGCCGGAAGACCGGGTACTCGGGCTTGGTCAGCGACTCGGAACCGTGCATCTGCCACGCCACGATCAGGAACACGATCGGCACGGTGATCGCGGTGAGCTTGAGCCAGTACTGGAACGCCTGCACGAACGTGATCGACCGCATCCCGCCCGACATCACGTTCGCGGTCACGACCATCGTGACGATCAGCGCGCCCACCCAGTCCGGCGCGCCCGTCACCGTGTTCAGCGTCAGGCCCGCGCCCTCCAGCTGGGGCAGCAGGTACAGCCAGCCGATCGCCAGCGCCAGGATCGACGCGACCGCGCGCACGCCGCGGGACCGGAAGCGGGCCTCGGCGAAGTCGGGCAGCGTGTAGGCGCCGGAACGCCGCAGTGGCGCCGCGACCATCGTCAGCAGCACGAGGTACCCGGCGGTGTAGCCGACCGGGAACCACAGCATGTCCGGCCCGTAGGCGAAGATCAGCCCGGCGATGCCGACGAACGACGCGGCGGAGAGGTACTCGCCGCCGATCGCCGAGGCGTTCCACCACGGCGAGACGGTGCGCGAGGCGACGTAGAAGTCGGACGTGGTGCGGGAGACGCGCAGTCCGTAGGTGCCGACCAGGATCGTGCCCAGGGCGACGACCACCACCGCCACGATGGCGTAACCACTCGTCATGGACGTTCGACCAGCTCCGCGAACTCGCGTTCACTGCGCTCGGCCTGCCGCACGTAGAACCAGCCGGCCAGCAGCAGCATCGGGCACGTCGCCACGCACAGCAGGAACCACGGCAGCCCGAGCCCGAGGATCCGGAACCTGCCGAGCTCCGGGTCGATCGCGAACAGCAGCGGCAGCACGGCCAGCGCCCCGGTCGCCACCAGGCACACCGACAGGCCCAGCCGCCGTTGCGCCCGGATCAGCGTGCGCATGTAGACGGCGCCGAGCTCGCTCTGCTCGTTGATCTCGCGCGTGCCCGAGTACGGACGGCGCGCGCGAGGTGCCCGCGTGCGCGGGCTCGTCACCACCACACGCTGGGTCGGCTTCTCCACCGGCCTGCGGGGTGGCGGCGTCGTCACGACCCGAGCCCGTTCCTCGGTTGCAGGACACCGGCGGGCTGACCCGCGCCTGGCGTGGGACGGGCGCGGCGGACCAGCAGCTGCCGCAGGTGGCGGGCGTGCCGGCGGCTGACCGGCAGCACCGCGCCGCCGATCGTGACGCTCAGGTGCCCGTCCTCCAGCCGCATTTCGTCGATGTGGCCGAGCGACACCAGGTGGCTGCGGTGGATGCGGACGAACCCCGCGCTGCGCCAGCGCTCCTCCAGGCCGTTCAACGCCGCGCGCACCAGGCCGCTGCCGGTCGCGGTGTGCAGGCGGGCGTAGTCGCCGTGCGCCTCCACGTACCGGATGTCGGCGAGGCGGATGAACCGGGTGACGCCACCGAGCTCGACGGGGATGACCTCGTCGCCCATCTCCGGCGGCGTGGAGTTCGTGGGCTGCGTGGGTGCCGAGGTGGCCGATTCGGTGGCGGTCTTCGAGTCCCAGACCTCGTGCACGATGCGGTGCACGGACTCCGCGAGCCGTTCCTGGCGCACGGGCTTGAGGAGATAGTCGAGCGCCTTGAGTTCGAACGCCTCCACGGCCGGCTGCTGGTGCGCCGTCACGAACACGACGGGCGGCGGCTGTGCAAACCGCGAGAGCACGCGGGCGAGGTCGAGACCGTCGAGCCCCGGCATGCGGATGTCGAGGAACACCGCGTCCAACGGCTGCCCGGCGTCCATCGCGCGGTGCAGCACGCGCAGCGCCTTGGTGGCGTCGGTGACCGCTTCCACGTGCGCGATGCGCGGATCGGAGCGCAACAGGTACGTGAGGTCTTCCAGCGCGGGTGCCTCGTCGTCGACGGCGAGCACCCGCAGCGAGCGCTCGAGGCTGCCACGTCGATCCGGCCCCTCGCAGATGGGGCAGGGCAGACCTGAGGTCATTCGAGATCGAGTCCAAACTGTGTACGGCCGATCCTCACGTGGCGGCGATTAGACCATGCTCGGTCGTCGCGCGCCTGGTGAGCCGAGGGCGTCGGATACGCGATCATGCCCCCTCACGGAGGGTGGCCCGCCGCGGGGGTCCGGTTGCACAGCGTGTGCACGACGAGTACTCCCTCGCACCCCTGAAACCCCGAACGGGCGCATCATCCGCCAGTGGGAGGACGTGCGGAAACCCTCCGATCGGGTGTGTCTCGGGCAGGACTATCACGCAGTGTGCAGTTGCCTGGTCAGGCCTGCCACGCGGTTTTGTCAGCGACCGAGCGGCTTTCCGGTGCAGAGGAAGGAGGTCTCACGGCTGCCGGATCGCGCGGGGCTGGGCCGCCAGCGCGTCACCGAGCGTGATCTCCAGCTCGATGAACGACTCCTCGGCGCGACGGGCGGCGACGCTCACGGAAGCGGCGGCGGCCGGGCCGATCAGCCTGCGGGTGGGCGCGCGCAGCGCCTGGATCGCCTCGGACCACTGGTTCGAGAGCTTCGCCAGACCGCTCAGCGTGTCCACGAGCTGCTCGGTGGTGTCCGGCGGTGACGCGACGATCTCCGCCAGCCGGTCGCGCAAGGCGTCCAGTGCCGGGTCCACGGATTCCTCCAGACGTGCTGCGCCAGAAATTTCCCCCACCGGGCAACACCATATCCCGACCGTTGTGGTCAGGCGCAATGATATTGCCCGTGCTCCGGCCGCACGGTCAATTGTCCGCGCATTCCGTCTCAACAGGCGCTCGTCTCAATTGGCGCACCCGTGTGGCGGCAGGCGGAAATGAACGCGCCTTCTGCGTTCTGCCGGGGTTTCCCGAGGTGGAGCCGGAGGCGTTGGCTCGAAACGGTGTGTGTCAGGGGGTCGACTCAATCGCAGCATTACGTTTCCCGGTGGAGCGGACTTCTCGGCGGACGCATTGATGAGGGAATGGCGAACAGTTCTCGTCAGGCGGGCGCCGGACGCCAGCCCGGTCGCGGCACCGAGTCGAGCAACAGCCGGGTGTAGGGATCGGACGGGTCTGTCAGCACCTGGGAGGTCGGTCCCTTCTCCACCACACGGCCGTTGCGCATCACCAGCGTGTCGTCGCACGAGTGCGCGACCACGGCCAGGTCATGGCTGATGAACACCAGCGCGACCCCTGTCTCCCGGCGGATGTCGTCCAGCAGCCGCAGGATCTGCGCCTGAATGGACACGTCGAGTGCGGCCACCGCCTCGTCCAGCACGAGGACCCGCGGCTCGACGGCGAGCGCGCGGGCGATGGCGAGCCGCTGCCGCTGGCCGCCGGACAGTTCATGCGGGCGCGCGCCGGCCTCCCGCACGCCGAGGCCGACCTGGTCTAGCAGGTCGGCCACCTGGGACTCCGGGTGGTGGTGCAGGCGCAGGGCTACCCGCAGGCACTGCCGTGCGGTGAGACGGGGATCCAGTGAGCCGTAAGGGTCCTGGAACACCATCTGGATCGCACGGGCGCGATCCAGCCGCCCCGCACCCGAGCCGGCCACCTCGATCGTGCCGGAGTCAGGGGTCAGCAGACCGGCGAGCATGCGGGCGACGGTGGTCTTGCCGGAGCCCGACTCGCCGACGATCGCGAGCGCGCCGCCGTGCGGGACGGTGAACGTGATGTGCTCGGCGGCGACGAGTTCCTGCTTGCGGGACAGGCGGTACGACTTGCACAGGCCGGTGACGGTCAGCATCACGCACTCCTCACGGGGATCTGCAGGCAGGCCGCGGTGCCGCCCCCGGGCAGCGCGGCGGGCACCGGTGTCCAGCTCTCGCAGTCGGCCGAGGCGAGCGGGCATCGTGGCGCGAACGGGCAGCCGGGGAACTCGTCGGCCAGCGAGGGCGGCTGGCCCGGAATCGGGTGTGGTGGCAGGCCGGTGGCGTCGAGCGACGGCGAGCAGTCCAGCAGGCCGCGCGTGTAGGGGTGCGCGGGACTGCGGAAGAGCTCTGATGCCTCCTGTTGCTCGACCGTGCCGCCCGCGTACATGACCTGCACCCGGTCGCACATCGCGGCGGCGAGATGGAGGTCGTGGGTGATCAGGAGCAGCCCGAGGCCGTGCTCGGTCCGCAGGCGGTCGAGCAACGAGAGGATCTCGGCCTGCGTCGTCACGTCGAGCGCGCTGGTCGCCTCGTCGGCCAGCAGCAGCCGCGGCCGGGTGGCCAGCGCGCCCGCGATCACGACGCGCTGCAGCATGCCGCCGGACAGCTCGTGCGGGTACTGCCGGAGACGCCGGGCGGGGTCGGACAGTCCCACCGCGTCGAGCAGCTCCACCGCGCGTGCGCGGGCGGAACGCTTGTCGTGCACCGGCATCAGGCGTTCGACGAGGAAGTCGCCGACGCGGCGGACGGGGTTGAGCGCGGCCCGCGGATCCTGGTGGATCATCGCCACGGAGTGCCTGCGATGCGCACGCAGATCCGCGGGCGACATCGTGAGCACGTCCGCGCCGTCCAGCAGCACGCGGCCGTGCGCGACGGCCCCGGAGGGCAACAGTCCCAGCACGGCCTTGGCGGTCGTGGACTTCCCCGAACCGGACTCGCCGACGAGCCCGACGACCTCACCGGGCCGGATGCTCAGCGAGACGGACGCGAGCAGCGGACGGGCCGCTCCCGGCAGGTGAACCGTGAGGTTCTCGATGTCGAGCATGTCACCTCCTGGTCCCGAGACGGTCGGCGGCCCAGACGCCGACCACGTTGAACGACACGACGACCACGGCGATCGCGACGCCGGGAACGAGCGCGGGCAGCAGCGCGCCCAGCACGATCGACGCCTGACCCTGTTGCACCATGAGTCCCCAGTCGGAACTGGGCGGCTGGGCGCCGAACCCGAGGTAGCTGAGCGTCGCGAGGCTCATCAGCGCCTCGCCGAACAGCACGACCAGGTAGCCCACGACCGACCGCGCGAGATTCGGCGCGACGTACCCGCAGCAGATCCGGAACCCGCCCATGCCCTGCACCCGGTAGGCGTCCACATAGGACTTCACGATCTCCGCCCTGGCGACGCTGCGGGTGTACTTCGCGACCGTCGGCGCGAACGCGAGACCCAGCGCCAGCACGGAGGTCGTCATCCCGCCGCCGAACACCGCGATGATCAGCACCACGAACAACAGGCCAGGGAACGCGTACATCACGTCGGTCAGGCGGGACACGACCGTGTCGACCCAGCCGCCGTGCCACGCCGCGAGCAGACCGAGGCTGACGCCGATCATCGCGGCGACGGCGAGCAGCACGACCGGTGCGACCAGGCTGGTACGGGCCCCGTAGAGCAAGCGGGACAACAGGTCCTGGCCGGACGCGTCGGTCCCGAGCAGGTGCGTTCCGCTGGTGCCGGCCAGCGACGCGGACAGGTCGATCGCGTCGGGTTCGTACGGGGCGAGCAGTGGGGCGGCGATCGCCGCGACGGCCATCGCCGCCAGCACGACGGCCGCGGCGACGACCCCGGCCGGCCGCCGGGACACGGCGGGCAGTACCGCCGGCAGTGCGGTCATGCCACCCTCCTTGCGGTCTTGACGCGTGCGTCCAGCAACGGGTGCGCGAGGTCGACGGCGGTGGTGATCACGATGTAGCCGGTCACCATCAGCAGAAGAACCGCTTGCGCCACCGGGAAGTCGTGCCCGTTGATGGCGCCCACGAGCAACGAGCCGACGCCGCTGAGCCCGAAGACCGTCTCCACCGCCACGGTTCCGGCGAGCATGCCCGCCGTGACGAGGCCGCACATCGTGATGATCGGCGCGAGCGCGTTACGCAGCACGTGCCGCGCCACGACCTGCCGTTCCGGGAACCCGGACGCCCGTGCCACGAGCACGTGGTCCGCACCCGCCGCCTCGACCACGGTCTGCCGGGTGACGCGGCTGATCACGGCCAGCGCACCCAGTGCCATCGACACCGCGGGCAACGTGAGGTGGTGCAGCGTCCCCGCGAACCCTTCGCCACTGCCGGTCACCGGGAACCACCCGAGCTGGACGCCGAAGATCGCGGCGAGCCCGATGCCCGCCACGAACGACGGCACGGACGCCGACAACGTGGTGCCGCCGATGAGGACCGAGTCGGCCCACGTGCCGCGCCGCAACGCGCCCAGCACACCCGCACCCACACCGAACAGCACGAACAACACCGTGGCGTAGGCGACGAGCGCCAGCGTGGTCGGCACCCGCGCGGCCAGCAGGTCGACGACCTCGTCGTTGTACTGGAACGACCGGCCGAGGTCGAGCCGCAGGCAGTTGCCGAGCCAGTGCAGGTACTGGGCGAGGAACGGCTCGTCGAGGTGGTACTGCTCGCGCACGACCGCGAGCCGTTCGGGCGTGAGGTCGTCACGTCCGCCGGCGAGGAACACCGCAGGGTCGCCCGGCGCGGCGTACACCGCGCCGAAGATGACGAACGAGGCCACCACCAGGGTCGCCAGCAACCCGGCGACCTGGCGGCCCGCTGCCGGGAACACGGTCAGCTCGCCTTCTTGCCGAGGGCGGCGGCCCAGGGCGAGTAGAGGTAGGCCATCGACGCCGGCGGCCCGGTCAGTTCGTGGTCGATGAGCAGCGTGTTGGGCACCTGCGCGACGGAGATCCAGACCGCGGCCTGTGTGTAGCGGCGCTGGACGTCGATGACGAGCGCCGCGCGCCGGGAGTCGTCGAGCGTGCTCAGCGCCTCCTGGACGGCCTGGTCGTACTGCGGGTCCGCGAAGCCGACCCAGTTGTTGGAACTGCCGGAGATCGCGTTGTCGTACAGGCCGATCGGGTCGCTCTTGGAGATGTACCAGTCGGCCACCAGCAGATCGATGTCCTTGCGCGCGGCGGCTTCGCCGTAGAACTCGCTGTACTTGGGCGTCGGCACGGTCTTGATCTCCGCGTCGAGGCCTATGCGCCTGAGCGCGTCGCGGGCGGCGTTCGCCATGACCGTGCGGCCCTGCTTGCTGTCCGTGCCGATGACGATCGGCCCGGACGGCTTGTGTGTCGCCTCGTGCACGAGTTGCTTGGCGCGCACCAGATCCGCGTCCGTGGGACGGGCCGGCGCGTCGGTGAGGTCCTTCTGCGCGGCGGCGAACGCCTCCTTCGCGTAGCCCCACGCGCCGGAGCCGACCGGTGTCGCCCACGGTTGCGCGAGGCCGCCGAACCCGGCGTCGGAGATGCCCTGGCGGTCCAGCGCCAGCGAGAGCGCGGTGCGGATCTTCGGGTCCTTCAGCCCGCCGCGTTCGGTCGGGATGAGCACGAGTGCGGCGGTGCTCGGGCCGAAGTACCGGTCGACGCCCTGCTTGCCCTCGAACGCGGTGGCGGTCGCCAGGGAGTCGACGAACACCCCGTCCGCGGCACCGGTCGCGAGTGCGTTGACCAGCGCGCTGTCGCTGGCCCAGCGGAACACGACCTCACCGGCGAGCGGCTTCTCACCCCGGTAGGCGTCGTGCCGCTTGATGGTGATCGAGTCGCCGGACTTCCACGAGGACAGCGTGAACGGGCCGGAGCACGCGTCGCCAGAGCCCGGCGTGCCGAAGTCCTTGCCGGCGGCCTCGACCTGTTCACGGTTGTAGACCAGCCCGGCGTCACCGGCGAGCGCCTGCGTGAACAGCGCGTCCGGCTGGGTGAACCGGACGGTGATCTCCAGCGGCCCGGTCTGGTCGATCGACGCGACGCGGCCGAACTCGTCGGACTGCTCGTTGGCCGGGTCGGCGTGCCGCTTCAGGCTGAACAGCACGTCGTCCGCGGTCATCGGTGAGCCGTCGTGGAACTTCACGTCGTCGCGCAACGTGAGCACGAGCGTCTTCGGGTCCGGGTTCGCCGTGCTCCTCGCCAGCCACGGCTTGATGGTCATGTCCGGCTGGACCTGCAACAGCCGTTCGCAGATGTTGCTGACGACCGTGCTGGCGGGCGCGCCGCCCTGGGTGTCGAGGTCGAGGGTGTCCGGTTCGGACTCGACCAGCCAGTTGACCCGCTCGACCGGCGCGGCCGCCTTCGGGGTGAGGTCGGTGAGGGTGAGAGTGGCCGGGTCGGTGGTTCTGGCGCCGGACGGGGCGCCCGCGCAAGCGGACACGAGAGCCAGCACTCCGAGTGCGGGGATCAGCTTCATGGTGGGAACTCCTGGCGGTGGAGCGGGAAGTGGGGGAGCGGAAGAACTAGGCGGGTGCGTGTGGCCCGTCGTAGAGGTTCCAGGGGAGCTGCTGGTACTCCTGTTCGCACGGGTTTCCCGCGGTCACGTGGTAGTCGCCGGCTGTGAGGTCCACACAGGACGAAACGAGCGTCGCCCACTGCTCGACCGGCGGTCTGCGCGGATCGGCGTGCGCACACAGCGAGTCGGGATGTCCGAGGTGGTCGGACAGCGCCGAGCGGATCAGCTTGCGGGACTCGTCCGGTCCGGTGGAGCCGCGCAGCAGCCGCAGTCCCGCCTCGGCGCGGGGCACGCGCACCAGCGAGTCGGCCGACATCGGCCGGTAGGTGTCGGCGAGGGCGGCGGGGACGCCCGCCTGGTAGTGGTTGCCGTGGACGAGCAAGCCGTCGTCGGGGTACATCCAGCTGTGCCCGGCCGGGGTCGTCTCGAGGTCGATCGCGAAACCCTCCCGGCAGGTGAGCAGTGCGTTGCTGGCGATGTGCGCGCGGGAGCGGACCAGCACGCGCAGCGCGTCGGACACGGTCGCCTGGTTCAGTACGGCGCGGCGGACGACGGTCTGCGGCAGCCCGACGGCGTCGTCGAACCGCCCGCCGAGACCGTTGGCGTTCAATGCGATGCCCGCGGAGTTGGCGCCCTGGCGGCCGATCTGGCCGGCCTCGACCTGCATGATCACCGTCGGGTGCGGTGGCTGGACGATGCGCAGCAGCACCACGGTGCCGGCGGCGCCCGCGCGCCAGTCCCAGTTCTGTCCCGCCCAGACGTGCCCGTCACCGCTGGCGTCACCGACCGCGGCGAACGACGTGCAGCCATCGGCCGGCTCCTCGTCCTCGCTCATGCGGGCGAACGTGCTGTCGTAGATGACCTCGCCGCGGGCGTTGAGCGTGAGCACGTCGAGGAGGGCGACACCCGCGCCGTCGGCGACGCCGCGCATCTCGTCCAGCAGTTCCGGCGCGAACGCCCGCACCGGCTCCAGCCAGCGCGCGGCCCGGTCGGTGACCTGCGCCCACGTCAGCCCGCTCGACTGGCCGAACGCCTCGGCGTAGTAGTCCAGCGCCGCCGCGACCTGGTCACGGGCGGCCTCGCCGTACTGGCGACCCCTCGTGAGGGCGTCACCCGACACCTCGACGACGGGCAGGACACGTGCGGACATGACTCTCCCTGGGGACCGGGTGCTGTAACATCTATTTCAGATCTCCGTGAACTTGTAACGGATGAGCCAGTAGCGTAATGCTGGTTTCATAGAAGTCAAGAGGTGAAATGAGCAGTTCAGAAGACGGCGGCATCACCCGGTTGCGGACGGCTGTGCGCACCCGCTGGGAGGAGCTGTCGAGCTCGGAGCGGATGGTGGCGCAGTACCTGGTCAGCGCCCCGCCGGAGCAGGTCATGTTCGCCAGCGCGCAGGAGCTCGGCGCGGCCAGCCGGGCCAGCAGCGCCACCGTCGTGCGCGCCCTGAGGCGCCTGGGCTACGCCGGTCTGCCCGCGCTGAAACGCGACCTCGCGGCCGAGTTCACCTCGTCGATCGCGCCGGAAGTCCGGCTACGGCAACGCATCGCGCACGTCGGCCGGGATCTCACGACGATCTGGACCGACGTGTTCGACGAGGCGCAGGAGCGGATCGACCAGTGCCGCAGGCTGACCACGACCGAGGACTTCCAGCGCGCGATCACGGTGCTCGCGCAGGCCGGTGAAGTGCTGTCCTACGGCGTGGCCGCCTGCGAGCTCGCCGCCCGGCAGCTGACGCTGGCGCTCGGCCGGATGGGCCGGCGCGCCCGGTTCACCGGCGAGACCGGGTTCGCGCTGGCCGACCCGTTGCTGGGGCTGGCGCAGGGCGACGCCGTGGTGATCTTCCAGCCGGGCCGGATGCTGCACGAGCTCAACGTCGTCGTGGAGCGCGCCAGGTCGGTCGGGGCCGGCGTCGTGCTGGTCACCGACGAGCTCGCCGGCGCGTTCGCCGGCCGGGTGGACGCGGTGCTGATCGCACCCCACACGCCGACCGGGATGACGAACGAGTCGCTGACCCCGCTGGTCGTCGCCGACGCGTTGATGGTGGCGCTGAGCGCGCTGGACGAGACGTCCGCGGTCGAGGCCTCGCACCAGCTGAACGTTCTGCGTGAACGACTCGTGCCGCGCAACCACTCGCCGCGGCAGACAGAGCACTAGCATCCGCGTTGTGGCGAAGGAAAAGCTCGACGACATCTCCAAGCGGATCATCGAACAGTTGCAGGAGGACGGTCGTCGCTCGTACTCCGCGATCGCGGCGGCCGTCGAGTTGTCCGAGGCGGCGGTGCGGCAGCGGGTCCAGCGCCTGGTCGAGGCGGGAGTCGTCCAGATCGTCGCGGTGACCGACCCGCTGCAGCTGGGTTTCCTGCGCCAGGCCATGGTCGGCATCAAGGTCGGCGGCGACCTCACCGAGGTCGCCGACGCGCTCGCCGCGATGGACGAGGTCAGCTACGTCGTGATCGCGGCGGGCTCGTTCGACGTGCTCGCCGAGGTGATCTGCCGCGACGACGACCACCTGCTCGACCTGCTGAACAGCCGCATCCGGCGGATCGAGGGTGTCACCGGCGTCGAGACCTTCGTGTACCTCAAGCTGCGCAAGCAGACCTACGGCTGGGGTACGCCGTAGGGCTGGTCACCAGGCCGCCATCACGTGCTTGACCCGCGTGTAGTCCTCGAAGCCGTAGACCGAGAGGTCCTTGCCGTAGCCGGAATGCTTGAACCCGCCGTGCGGCATCTCCGCGACGAGCGGGAGGTGGGTGTTGAGCCAGACACAACCGAAGTCCAGCCGCGCGGACATGCGCTGCGCGATGCCGTGGTCGCGGGTCCACACCGAGGACGCGAGGCCATAGCGGGTGTCGTTGGCGAGCCGGACCGCCTCGGCCTCGCAGCCGAACGTCTCGACGCTCACCACCGGGCCGAACACCTCCTCGCGTGCCAGCTCGTCGTCCTGCAGCACCCCGCTGACGACGGTGGGAGCGTAGAAGTAGCCACGTTCGCCGACGCGTGATCCTCCACATCGGACGGTGGCGTGCCGTGGCAGCCGCTCCACGAATCCACTCACCCGGGCCAACTGGTCGGCGCTGTTCAACGGGCCGGTGCTGATCTGCCGGGTCTGCTCGACCAGGGCGCCGACGAAGTCGTCGTGGATCGACTCGTGCACCAGCACCCGGCTGGCTGCGGTGCAGTCCTGGCCCGCGTTGAAGAACGCCGCCGCCGCGATCCCCTCCGCGGCCTTCGCGAGATCGGCGTCGGCGAAGACCACGACCGGGGCCTTCCCTCCAAGCTCCAGATGGACGCGCTTGAGGTCGGCGGCGGCGGAGTCGGCGACCTGCCGCCCGGCCCGGACCGAGCCGGTGATCGACACCATCGCCGGAACCCGGTGCGCCACCATCGCCTTTCCGGTCTCGCGGTCGCCGCAGACGACGTTGACCACGCCGGGCGGGAGGTGCTCGGCGCAGATCCCGGCGAGCAGCGTCGTGGTGGCGGGCGTGGTCTCGGACGGCTTGAGCACGACGGTGTTGCCGGCCGCGACGGCCGGCGCGATCTTCCAGACCGCCATCATCAGTGGGTAGTTCCACGGCGTGATCTGCGCGCACACGCCGACCGGCTCACGCCGCACGTACGAGGTGTGCCCAGCCAGGTACTCGCCCGCGGCACGCCCCTCCAGAATCCGCGCGGCGCCCGCGAAGAACCGGAGCTGGTCGACCGCGACTGCCAGTTCCTCCGTCATGGTCACCGCACGGGGCTTGCCCGTGTCGGTGACCTCGGCGTCGACGAGCTCGTCCGCGTGTTGCTCGACGGCGTCGGCGATGCGCAGGAGCGCCAGCTGACGCTGGGCCGGGGTGGTGGACCGCCAGTGGTCGAAAGCCGTGCCGGCCGACCGCATCGCGGCCTCCACGTCGATCTCGCCGGAAAGCGGCGCAGTGCCGTAGACCTCGCAGGTGGCGGGGTTCTCGACGTCCAGCGTGCGGCCGTCGGCGGCCGGGACCGACTTGCCGGCGATGACGTTGAGGAACACCTTGTGTGCGGAATCAGTCGTTGACAGGCTCATGAGCAACGATAATAGTTGTATTGAACGCAGCAATCAACGGATAGCGTGGAGATGATCATGACTTCCGACCTGTGGCTCCACTTCACCCGCCATACCCCCGGCGCCGAGCCGCCGGTGATCGTGCGCGGCGAGGGCGCGTACATCTGGGACCAGAACGGCAAGCGCTACCTGGACGGTCTGGCCGGGTTGTTCGCGGTCCAGGTCGGGCACGGCAGGCCCGAGCTGGCCGACGCGGCCGCCGCCCAGGCGCGGCAGCTGGGCTACTTCCCGCTCTGGTCCTACGCCCACCCGCCCGCCGTCGAACTGGCCGGGCGGCTGGCCGACGCGGCACCGGGTGACCTCAACAAGGTGTTCTTCACCGCGGGCGGGGGAGACGCGGTCGAGAGCGCCTGGAAGCTCGCGAAGCAGTACTTCAAGCTCACCGGCAGGCCACGCAAGCACAAGGTGATCAGCCGGTTCTCGGCCTACCACGGCACCCACCACGGCGCCCTGTCGATCACCGGCATCCCGGCGGCCAAGCAGGAGTTCGAACCGCTGGTGCCGGGCGCGTTCCGCGTCCCCAACACGAACTTCTACCGCGCGCCGGAGCACGATGACGACCTGGAGGCGTTCGGCCGCTGGGCCGCCGATCGCATCGCCGAGGCGATCGAGTTCGAGGGCCCGGACACGGTCGCGGCGGTGTTCCTCGAACCGGTGCAGAACACGGGCGGCTGCTTCCCGCCGCCGCCTGGCTACTTCGACCGCGTGCGCGAGATCTGCGACCGCTACGACGTCCTGCTCGTCTCGGACGAGGTGATCTGCGCGTTCGGCCGGCTGGGCTACGCGTTCGGCGCCGAGAGGTACCGGTACCAGCCGGACATCATCACCTGCGCGAAGGGCATGACCTCCGGCTACGCGCCGCTGGGCGCCATGATCGTGTCCGACCGGCTGATGGAGCCGTTCCTGCGGGACGGCAACACGTTCCTGCACGGCTCGACGTACGGCGGGCACCCGATGTCGTGCGCGGTGGCGCTGGCGAACCTCGACCTGATGGAGCGGGAGGGCCTCTACGACCACGTCCTGCTGCACGAGGCGACGTTCCGCAACACCTTGGAGAAGCTTCTGGACCTGCCGATCGTGGGCGACGTGCGCGGTGCCGGGTACTTCTATGGCATCGAGCTGGTCAAGGACAGGGCCACCAAGCAGACGTTCAGCCCAGCCGAGTCCGAACGGGTGCTGCGCGGGTTCGTGTCGCGGGAGCTGTTCGAGGCGGGCCTGTACTGCCGGGCCGACGACCGCGCGGAACCCGTCGTGCAGCTGTGCCCGCCGCTGATCTGCGACCAGTCCCACTTCGACGAGATCGAGCAGATCCTGCGCGACGTCCTCGGCCGGGCGGCGGCGCTCCTGTGAGTCAGAGGCGGCCGACGTCCGTGATCGTCACGACCGCCTCGCCGAGCTCGTCCGACGCCGCCAGGTCGACCTCGGCGTTGAAGCCCCAGTCCTTGTCCCCGGCCGGGTCCTCGAAGATCTGCCGGCACACCCAGCGCTCGCGCTCGACGTTGATGATCAGGAACGCCGGGCCGCGCGCGTTCGGGCCCGCGCCGATGTCCGAGTGCTCCTCGAAGTACGGCTCCAGCGCGTCCATCCACTCCTTGGCCGTCCAGCCCGACTCGTGGTCGAGCTCGCCGAGTGAGTACCAGTCGCGCTTCGCGGCCAGTTCGACGCGGCGGAACAGCGCGTTGCGGACCAGGACGCGGAACGCGCGGACGTTGCGGGTGACCGCGGGCGGGAGGTCGGCGCGGACCTCCTCGACCGGGGCGTCCGGGTTGGTGAGCTTCTCCCACTCGTCGATCAACGACGAGTCGACCTGGCGGACGAGCTCGCCCAGCCACGAGATCAGGTCGTTGAGCTCCTCGGTCTTCGCCTCGTCCGGCACCGTCTGCGACAGCGCCTTGTAGGCGTCGGCCAGGTACCGCAGGACGAGGCCCTCGGAGCGCGCCAGGCCGTAGAACGACACGTACTCCGTGAACGTCATCGCGCGCTCGTACATGTCCCGCACGACGGACTTGGGGGACAGGTCGTAGTCGCCGACCCACGGGTGGCCGCGGCGATAGGTGAAGAACGCGGCGTCGAGCAGGTCGGCGAGCGGCTTCGGGTACGTGACCTCGTCCAGCAGTTCCATCCGCTGGTCGTACTCGATGCCCTCGGCCTTCATCGCGCCGATCGCCTCGCCGCGTGCCTTGTGCTCCTGCGCGCCCAGGATCTGCCGCGGGTTGTCCAGAATGGACTCGATCACCGACAGCACGTCGAGCTCGTAGCCCGGTGCCTCGCGGTCGAGCAGTTCGATCGCGGCCAGCGCGAACGGCGACAGCGGCTGGTTCAGCGCGAAGTTGAACTGCAGGTCGACCGTCAGCCGGAAGTCGTCGCCGTTGCGTTCCACGACACCCGCCGCGACCAGCGCCCGATACATCGCCAACGCGCGGCGGATGTGCCTGAGCTGCTTCGGACGGTCCTCGTGGTTGTCTTCCAGCAGGTGCCGCATGGCCTGGAACGCGCCGCCCAGGGGACGGCCGATCACGTTCAGCAGCATCGCGTGGGAGACCTGGAACGACGACGTCAGCGGTTCCGGTTCGGCGCCGACGAGCCGTTCGAACGTCGAGTCGCTCCACGACACGAACCCGTCGGGGGCCTTCTTGCGCACGATCTTGCGGCGCTTCTTCGGGTCGTCGCCGGCCTTCGCCAGCGCCTTGATGTTCTCGACCTCGTGCTCGGGCGCCTGCACGACGACGGTGCCGACCGTGTCGTAGCCCGCGCGGCCCGCCCGTCCGGCGATCTGGTGGAACTCGCGGGCCTTCAGGATCCGCGTGCGCGTGCCGTCGTACTTCGACAACGCCGTGAACAGCACGGTGCGGATCGGCACGTTGATGCCGACGCCGAGCGTGTCCGTGCCGCAGATGACCTTCAGCAGACCGGCCTGCGCGAGCTGCTCGACCAGGCGGCGGTACTTCGGCAGCATGCCGGCGTGGTGCACGCCGATGCCGTGCCGCACCAGCCGTGACAGCGTCTTGCCGAACCCGGACGAGAACCGGAAGTTGCCGATCGTGGCGGCGATCTGCTCCTTCTCCGGCTTCGTGGCGACGTTCACGCTCATCAGTGACTGCGCGCGCTCCAGCGCGGCGGCCTGGGTGAAGTGCACGACGTAGATCGGCGCCTCACGGCCGTGCAGCAGGTCTTCGATCGTCTCGTGCAACGGCGTGGAGACGTACTGGAAGTTCAGCGGCACCGGGCGCTGCGCCGAGCGGACGACCGCCGTCGGCCTGCCGGTGCGCCGGGCCAGGTCCTTCTCGAAGAACGAGACGTCGCCCAGCGTCGCCGACATCAGCAGGAACTGGGCCTGCGGCAGCTCGACGATCGGCACCTGCCAGGCCCAGCCGCGGTCGGGCTCGCTGTAGAAGTGGAACTCGTCCATCACGACCTGGCCGACGTCGGCCGTGTGGCCGTCGCGCAGGGCGATGTTCGCGAGGATCTCCGCGGTGCAGCAGATGATGGGCGCCTGGTCGTTGACGCTGGCGTCGCCGGTCATCATGCCGACGTTCTCCGGCCCGAACACCTCGCACAGCGCGAAGAACTTCTCCGAGACCAGCGCCTTGATCGGCGCGGTGTAGAAGCTGCGCTGGTTCGCCGCCATCGCGACCAGGTGGGCGCCGATGGCGACCAGGCTCTTGCCCGAGCCCGTGGGAGTGCTGAGGATGACGTTGGCCCCCGAGACGAGCTCGATGACCGCTTCCTCCTGCGCCGGGTACAGCGCGAGGCCGCGCTCGGTAGCCCAGTGGGAGAAGGCGTCGAACAGTTCGTCTTCGTCGGCGATCGAGGTGAGCCGGTCCGTGAGTGCAGTCATCGCAGGTGAACTATAGGTGGTACGCGTATTCGGTGAACTCCCAGTCGGTCACGAACCGCTGGAAGCGGGCCACCTCCTCCCACTTGAAGTCCACATAGGACCGCACGAAGTCCTTGCCCAGCACGTCGACCATCGCCGGGTCCTCCTCCAGGTAGGCGAGGGCGTCCGGCAGCGTGGCGGGCAGCGTCGGGGCCTTCGACGGGTCGTAGCCGTACCCGGCGGAGGGCCGCGGCGGTTCGATCTGGTCGCGGATGCCCAGGTAGGTGGCCGCGATGAGGCCCGCGATGCCGAGGTACGGGTTGGCGCTCGCGTCGCCGAGCCGCAGTTCGAGCCGGGTCGTGTCGCCGCGTTCGGCCGGCACCCGGAGCATCGCGCTGCGGTTGTCGAGGCCCCAGTCGATCAGCCACGGCGCGAGCGAGTCCGGCCCGAACCGCTTGTAGGAGTTGACCGTCGGGTTGAGCAGCGCGGCCAGCGCCGGGGCGTGCTTGAGGATGCCGCCGATGGCCCAGCGCGCCTCGTCCGACAGGCCGCTGGTGGTGCCGGGCGCCTGGAACGCGTTGCGGCCGTCCTTCTCGTGGCACGACAGGTGCAGGTGGAAGCCGCTGCCGCCGCCGTCGTTGAACGGCTTGGCCATGAACGTCGCCATCCGGCCTTCGCGCCGGGCCAGTTCCTTCACGCTCGTCTTGAAGCGGAACGCGCGGTCGGCCGCGTCCATGGCGGGCGAATGGACGAGGTTGATTTCGAACTGCCCGCCGGCGTACTCGTGGTTGCCTCCGGTCGTTTGGAGGCCTGCCGAACTGAGCGTGCGAAGAGTTCTCAGCAGATGGCCGTCGGAATCGCCGCGGCGTCCGGTCGCGTAGACGTTGCCGGGTTCGTCACAGTACGGACGCCACCCGTTCGGGCGATCTTCGTCCGGTTCGCAGAGAAAATATTCCAGCTCGGGTCCCACGACCGGCGTGAGCCCGGTGGTCTCGAATATTTCCAGCGCCCTGCGCAGCACCTGCCGGGGCGATTCGTCCACGGGTCTTTCGTCGGCCGGGCTCACCGCGTCGCCGATGCACCACGCCACGCCCGGCTCCCAGGGGATCGGGAGCAGCGTGTCGAGGTCGGGGACCACGATCACGTCGGGCAGACCGGCGTCGAGCACACCCCCGTTCTCGGTGGTCTTGCCGCCGGGGGTGGTGCTGTACACGGCCCGGCAGAAGGACAGTCCGCGCTGCGTAACCGCAGGTAGGTGCTCTACGAGGACGTCACGACCCCGGTCGGTGCCGAGCAGGTCCGGGAAGACGACGCGCACCACGTCGATCCCGTCCTCGCCCAGTCTTGCCGCGAGTTCCCGTGTCACCTGTTCACCGACCACGTCGAACTACCTTTCCGGCACAGTGTGTCGCTGGCGCGGAGGGGATAACGTTGAGGGGCAAACGCTATCGACCCGTCCGTGGAGCAATGACCGCCATTGGTCCCCGTCGGGTGCTCCACACTCATCGTCCACCACCGGGCAACAGTCCGTAACTGGACGGGTGACGACCGTCACGAGATCATGCACGATGTGGGATCGTGATCAAAGTGGTTGCGGACCGACTCGCACCACATCACAGACATAGTTCGGAACCGCAAGTATTGTGCCGGGAACACCTGAGCTCGAGCACGGGAGACTTTGAGTTGTCTGGTCACCACACGATTGCCGAGACCGAGAAAGCCGTCCAGGCCAAACTCGGTGCGGTGCCGCTGCATCGCGAACAGATGGCGGCGGTGTCGAACATCCACCGCGCCGCTACCGCGATCCGCCAGCACCTCGAGAACTCGGTGCTGCGCACCAGCGATCTGACCTGGACCGGCTTCGTCGTGCTCTGGGTCGTGTGGATCTGGGGCGAGATGGAGACGCGGTACGTCGCCGAGGAGGCCGGGATCTCCAAGGGAACCCTGACGGGCGTCGCCAAGACGCTGCAGTCACGGGGCCTGCTGGAGCGCATGGGCCACCCGACCGACGGGCGTCTGGCGGTTCTGCGGCTCACCCCTGAGGGTGAAGAACTGATGGCCGACCTCTTCCCCAAGTTCAACGAGGAAGAGGTCTTCGTCAGCGACCCGCTGGAGTCGTCCGAGGCCCAGTCGCTGGCCGAGATGCTGCGCCGCATGGTCACGCACCTGGAGGCCAACGGCGAGCAGCGCCGCCTCGACCTGCGCGGAGACACGCCGCTGCCGCCGCGCCGATCCGGCCGGCGCGCGAAGCACGGCTGATCCTCGCGGCTGTGGGCGACTCACTGAGGTGAGTCGCCCATTTCGGCGTTGGTCCGCTGTCTGGCCAGCCCCTGACCAGGTCGTCAAAGCAGGCTGAGCACCCGCGCGTGCAGGGTGTCGAGGTAGTCCTCGGACTCCGGCTTCATCAGCACGCTGCGCAGTACCCGCGCACCGTCCGCGTCGGCCCCGACCTCGGGGTGGCGGGCGGCGAACGCACCCTTCGACGCCCGTGCCACGCTCAGGAAGATCGGGTCGACGGGTGCGTTCATGCCCGTCTGCATCACGCGGTGCGAGGCCGCGTCCACGGCGGACAGGGTCAGCGGGTCGGTGCGCGGGAAGTACGTGACGATGTCGAGCTCGGGCTCCTGGTAGAGCTCCAGGGCCTCGGACTCCCGGATGATCGACGCCCACCGCACGGCTGCCCGCCGTCCGGCCGCCAGGACCTCGCCCAGGCCGTCGCGGGTCAGGGGGAGCAGGCGCAGCGTCAGCCAGAGACCGGCCGCCGCGGCGCCGGCCCGCGAGCATTCCAGGCTGATTTCGCCGAGGTGCATCTCGTCGGACGTGAAATACGTGTACGGCGAGTCGTGCAGGTAGAACCGGCCCACCGACGGGTCGCGGAAAAGGACCGCGCCACAGCCGTAGGGCTGCAGACCGTGCTTGTGCGGGTCGACCACCACGGAGTCGCACGAGCCGATGGCCTCCCACGGCTCGGGGGCGAGGTCGGTGCCTGCCAGTAGTGTGAAGAAGCCGCCGTACGCGCCGTCGACGTGCACCCGTGCGTCGTAACGGCGTGCGACTTCCAGCACAAGATTCACCGGTTCGATGGCACCCAAAGCGGTAGTTCCTGGGGTGACCACCACAGTTCCGACCTTGCCGGTCTTCAGAAGCTCTTCGAGCGCGTCCAGATCCATGCGTCCGAGGCCGTCCACGGCGACAGGGAAACCCTCGATGCCGAGCACGCCGCACATGCGTGAGTGCGTGTAGTGCGCCTCGGAGGAGTACGCGACACCACGGGTCGGATGCAGCGAACGGGCGACGAACAACGCCTCCAGGTTCGCGATCGTGCCGCTCGACGTCAGGTGGCCGAGGTGCTGCTCGCCGTAGCCGAACATCGTCGCCAGATCCGAGACGACCTCACGTTCCATGGCGGCGGTCGCCGGACCGCCGTCCAGGGCGTGGTTGTTCGGGTTGATCAGCATCGCGGACAGGTAGCCCACCACGGCCGCGGGGTGCGGCGGCTTGAGCATCTGGCCCGCGTAGCGCGGGTGGAAGAACGGGTAGTTGTCGCGCAGGCGGTCCTGCAGTTCGGCGAGTGCCGAGCCGAAGAGCGCCGGGTCCACCTGCAACGACGAGTGGGGTGTGAAGGAGCCGTACTCCGCCGTCCACTTCTCGTGGTTGGCCAGCGCCTCGTTGAGCCAGTGTTGAAGATCCACCGCACACACCCCACTCGTCCACGCACAATCCGAATGTTCGAATTTGGACGTTACGGCAGTCCCCAACGTGAAGACGAGCCGTTGGCATTCACATCACGTGGCGAGGTGTCAGGGCGTGTGCCGCGACGGGAGACCACGGCGCTCTGACCTCGGCGAAGCGGGATTTCGATGGCGGAGCCACGAGTCTTGTAGTCCAAACGCCGGCCCCACGTGTCGCGGACGTCGATGTCGCCCGTGATTCCGTGCTCCAGCAACAAAGGCGAGCCCGCCTCCGAATGGACCTTCACCCAGTCGGTCCGTCCGCCGGAGCGGGAAGCGTCCACAAGGAACGCTCCTTGCGTGCGCAACGACGAGATGGACGCATCGGCCCAAGTGGACGAAACAGACGGGAACACGCGCACGACGTCGTTGTGCGACTGGACCATCATCTCCAGCACGGCCTGGCCGGACATCAACGGCGACTCGATCGCGAGGTTGCCCCCCTCGCGGTAGAAGGTGTTCTCGGTCAGCACGGCGTTCGAGCCGACCTGCCTGCGGTCGAGGAAGTAGCGCAGGAACGCCAGCGCCTCCTCCGGCCGGCCCATCGCCGACGCCATCGCGGACGCGGCGCCGTAGCTGTACCCGGCCCACTTCTCCTGCCGCGAGACCCAGTGGTCGAACGTCTTGTTGATGAGCGCGCGCTGCTCCGGCATGTCGTAGGTGAGTTCGCGCAGCGGGTAGAACCACAGCATGTGCGAGAAGTGCCGGTGCGAGTCGTTGAGCGAGACGTCCTTGCCGATGAGCACGCCGTCCGGACCCTGGGCGTACGGCACGAGCCGGTTCGCGATGTCACGCCAGCGCGCGTTCTCCTCGATGGACAGCAGCGTGCGCACACCCCAGCGGATCAGCGAGAGGTCGTACGTCGTGTCCGTGGCGTTCGCATACTCCGGTGAGCGCGTCTCCGGCAGATGCAGCTTCCCGTCCGCGCCCTCGACGAGGAACCGGGCGTAGTAGTTGACCGCCTTCGTCAGGATCGGGAAGAGGACGTCCTTGAGGATCTTCTTGTCCATCGTGTGCCGATAGCCCAGCCAGACGTTGTGGCAGGCCCACAGAAGATTGCCCGTATGGTCGTTCGGCGCGACGCCCGGAACGCCGCAGTAGCGCGGCCCGGAGCGCAGCGTGCGGTCGCCGGGGTGGCAGATCGCGTACGAGTCGCCGTCGCGGTAAGCCGGGTTCACGTTGAGTTCGAGGTTGTGCTCGAACCGCTTCAACGTCGTCGTCACCGCGTCGAGCTCGTGGTGGTTCGAGCCGTTGACCAGCGGATACGAGATCTGGACGTTGAGGTTCCACCACACGGCCGTCCAGCTGTTGCCCTGCTCGGGGAACCACGGGCCCCACTCGGAGATGACCGGCGCGTCCGCTCGGGTCGCCGCCGCCATCTTGTAGAGCTGCAACCAGTAGAAACGCTGCACGAGCTTGTCCGGCACCGAGACCAGCGACTTCGCGAAGTAGGCGTTCCACCAGCGGCGATGCTGCATCGTCAGCACCTCGAACGGGATCGCCAGCGCCTGACGCACCTCACGGATGGCGTCGGACGTGTGTGTGTCCGCAGGGTGTGTGTACGCCACGTGGGCCGCGAAACGGCCGTTGCGGGTCTGCCAGGCCGTTGTGTAGCCACCGCCCGCGAGCAGCGGCTGGGCGGCGTAGGAGACGCCGTTGGCGGTGCCCAGCGTCGGCGCCGGGTTGGCCGTGTAGTCCGCGGGCCTGCGGATCTGACGTGTCGTCGACGACTCCAGCGGCTGGAAACCCCAGGTCACGTCGCCCTTCACGGAGGCGAGGAACGTGCTTCGCGAGTTGTGCACGAGCATCGTGAACCTGGCGCTGCCCTGCGTGGTCGTCACGGAGCCGGTGAGCTCCGCGTTCCACAGGTCGAGCGTCCAGTCGACGGCGGTGATCGCGCCGGCGAACTGCAGGGTCAGGTAGCCGATCGGCAGCCGGGAGAGGCCGACCGCGGCCTCCCAGTGTTCCCGCTGGTCCTGCACCTCGGAGTGGCTGAGCATGAGTTTCAGCTCGTTCGCGGTGCGGCCCGCGTAGACCTGGACGCCCAGGAAGCCGTTGGCCAGGAACGGGCTGTCACCCCAGTTCTGCGGCAGTCTTTTCCACTCCATCCGTGCGTCCCGGACGACGTCGCGGTGCACGTTGTGACCCGATGTTTCGGGGGCTGCGACCGCAGTGCCCGCCCCGAGCGCGGAGGCCCCGACGGCCGCGCCCGTCCCGTACAAAAAGGTTCTACGCGACAGCTCTGTCACTGTTCGTCCCTCCGTGCCGTGGCGGCGGCGGAACGGATCTAACCGCAGAAGTCATCCGATGACTAGCGGGCGGTGTGATCACCACCGCCTTCCTGCCTGCAAATCGTTGTTGCAACGTTCTAGCCATAGCCGAGGTCCGGCAATTAGCGTTAGCGCTCATGTCACCTGTTGCCATGCACATGAGCGACGGTCTGCTGAACGCGCCGGTGTCGGTCGTCCTCCTCGTCCTGGCTGCGGCAGGCGTCGGGTTCGCGTTGGTCAAGGCCCGTGCGGACCTCGACGACCGCACGGCGCCGATGGCCGGCCTGGTGGCCACGTTCATCTTCGCCGTCCAGATGATCAACTTCCCGATCCTGCCCGGCGCCTCCGGGCACCTGCTGGGCGGTGCGCTCGCGGCGATCCTGGTCGGCCCGTACGTCGGCGCGTTGTGCGTGACGATCGTGCTCGTCGTGCAGGCGCTGCTGTTCGCGGACGGCGGCCTCACCGCACTGGGTGCCAACGTCACCAACATGGCGCTGATCGGCACCGTGGCCGGGTTCCTCGTCGCCGTCGCGCTGCGCAAGATCGCCGCTAAGGGCAAGGGTGGTCTCGCCGCCGTCGCGTTCATCTCGGCGTTCGTCAACACCCTGCTGGCCGCGACCGGCTTTATCGTCGAGTACGCCATCGGCGGCGCGGGAGGCGTGGAGATCGGCAAGGTCGCCCTGCTGATGTGGGGCCTGCACGCGCTGATCGGCATCGGCGAGGGCCTGATCACCGCCGTCACGGTCACCTCGGTCGCGTCGATCCGCCCTGACCTCGTCTACCTGCTGAAGGGCAACACCAAGCCGCTGGAGGTCCGGCCGTGAAGAAGTTCTTCATCGGGTTCGCGTTCGTGTCGCTGCTGATCGCGGGAGTGCTGTCGTACTTCGCGTCCGGCGACCCGGACGGCCTGGACAAGACCGTCGAGGACACCGGGATCGCCGAGCACGCGCAGGAGCACCCGTTCGCCGGCAGCACGTTCGCCGACTACGCGTTCGGCGGTGACGACAGGTTCACCGGCCTCGCGGGCGTGCTCGGTGTGGTCGTGGTCCTGGCCATCTCGTTCGGCCTGTTCTGGATGCTGCGCAAGAAGTCCGACGCCTGATGAGCGCCCACGACGTCCTGCACCACGCCGGCGACTCGCCGGTGCACCGCCTCGCGCCCCACGTGAAGATCCTCGTGGCGTTCGGGGCGGTGCTGGGCGTCGTCGCGACCCCGCGCACGATGTTCCCGTTGTTCGGCCTCTACCTGCTGCTGGTCGTCGCGGTGTGGTTCGTGGCGCGGGTTCCCGTGCTGTGGTTCGTGAAGCGCGCGGTGATCGAGGTGCCGTTCGTGGTGCTCGCGTTCCTGCTGCCGATCTTCGGCACGGACCCGCGCACCGATTTCCTCGGCTTCTCGGTGTCGGTGGAGGGCTCCCTGGCGGGCTGGAACATCCTCGCCAAGGGCACGCTGGGCGTCCTGGTCAGCCTGACCCTGGCCGCCACGACGGCACCGGGGGAGTTGCTGCGCGGCCTGCAGACGTTGCGGGTGCCGGCGCCGCTGATCATGATCGCCACGCTGATGCTGCGGTACGGCGAGGTCGTCGTGGGCGAGGCGAAACGCATGCGCGTCGCACGCATCTCCCGCGGCGACGACCCCCGCTTCCTGTGGCAGGCCGGCGCGGCGGCCCGGTCGGTCGGCACGTTGTTCATCCGGTCCTACGAACGCGGAGAGAGGGTGCACCTCGCGATGGTGTCGCGCGGCTGGACGGGCGGGCAGGCAGGCTCGGCGACGATCGTTCCCGAGACCCCTGCCGCCGCTGCCCTGGAGGTCTCGAAGCTCGCCTTCGCCTACCCGGACGGGCACCAGGCGCTGTTCGGCGTCGACCTGCGCGTCGAGCACGGCGAACGCGTCGCGGTGCTCGGCCCGAACGGCGCGGGCAAGACCACGTTCGCGTTGCACCTCAACGGAGTTCTCGGTGGCGGCTCGGGGTCGATCTCCATCGCCGGACTGGAGGTGCGCAGGCAGAACCTGCGCGAGATCCGGCGCCGCGTCGGGCTCGTCTTCCAGGACCCCGACGACCAGCTGTTCTGCCCGACCGTCGGGGAGGACGTCGCGTTCGGGCCGCGCAACTTCGGCATGTCCGATGTGGACGCCCGCGTGCGGAAGGCGTTGAGTGCAGTGGGAATGGAGTCGGTCGCGGACCGCTCGCCGCTGCACCTGTCCGGCGGTCAGCGGCGCCGCGTCGCGCTGGCCTCGGTGCTCGCCTGCTCGCCGGAGATCCTGGTGCTGGACGAGCCGTCGGCCAACCTCGAACCGGTGGCCCGCCGCGAACTCGCCGAGCTGCTGCTCTCGTTGGCGCCCACCATGCTGATGGTCACGCACGACCTGCCGTTCGCGCTGCAGATCTGCCCCCGCAGCGTGCTGATCGACGACGGCGTGGTCGTGGCGGACGGACCGACCCGCGAGATCCTCGCGGACTCCGCGCTGCTGGCCCGCCACCGCCTCGAACTGCCCTACGGCTTCCGGCTCGACTAAAGGGCTCAGCACTTGCGGGACGGCGAGGGGCTGGGAGCATGTGGACCGCCCTGCACAACGCACGGTGGGGTCCTGCACGGCGATCCGACGCCGTCAGGTGACGCCGTGCGCGAACAAGGCGCCGAACGCCTTCGGCTGGCGAACGCCTAGCTCGCCGCGCGACGCCTGCGCTCCGGCTGGCGAACGGCTAGCTTGCCGCGCGACGCCTGCGCTCCGCCAGCACCGCCGACAGGTACGGGTGCGGATGCGTGTACTCGACCCGCGGCGACCGGATCGCCGCGCCGACGTCGTCCGACAGCCGCGAGCCCAGATCCCACCGCGCCTGCTCGTTCAGCTCGTGATAGCGGCTCAGGTACTGCCGCGCTGCCAGCACCAGCTCCTCCGGCAGCTGCGACAGGTCGAGCCCCGACGCCCACTGCGCGAGCTGCGGCGGCATCACGGCGAGCTCCACCTCCTGGCGCGGCACGCGGGTGTGGATCACCACCGTGCCGGCCAGATAGTCGCCGACCCGCTTGCCCTGCGGCGAGAAGAGGGAGACGAACAGCGCGATCGCGCCGCCGAGGCCCAGCACCCAGAAGTCCACGACGAAGCCGGTGAGCGAGCGCACCAGGGCGTGCCGGAAGCGGATCGCGCCGCCGTCGTCGCGCACCACGCGCAGGCCCATGGCGAGCTTGCCCAGCGAACGGCCTCGCGTCGCGGTCTCCATCGCGGTCGGGAAGCCGATCATCACGGCTATCAGCAGCGTGAGCGCGAGCGCGTCCTGCAGCGCGTTGTCGATGTCGACCGGCGCGATCAGGAACAGGATGACGAGCAGGCCGAACTGCACCGCCACGTCGATCGCGTACGCGACCGCCCTGCTGGCGAGCTGTGCGACGCGCAGGTCCAGAACTACGGCTTCACCGGTGACGAGGTCCCCCACACGGATAGTGTGACTCATCGTGGATCTGGACGTCTTCATCGATCGCCACCGCGAGTCGTGGCGGCGGCTCGAGCAGCTGGTCAAGCGGTCCGGGAAGCTCAGCGGAGCCGAGGCCGACGAGCTGATCGAGCTCTACCAGCGGGTGACGACGCACCTGTCGGTCGTGCGCAGCCAGATGCCGGACCCGGCCACGGTCGAACGGCTCTCGGCGCTGGTCGCCGGGGCGCGGTCGGTGCTGACGGGCACGCATACACCCGCCTGGCGGACGTTCACGCGCTTCTTCACGCACCGGCTGCCCGCCGCGATCTACCTCGGCTGGCGGTGGTGGGTGCCGGCCGGGATCGCGTTCTACCTGCTCACCGGCATCATCGCGGCGTGGATCGCCGCCAACCCGGACGTGCAGGCGACCATCGCCGCGCCGGACGAGATCCGCGAGATGACGAGGGTCGGCGGCGGGTACGAGTCGTACTACTCCAGCGACCCCGCCGGGTCGTTCGCGGCGAAGGTGTGGACGAACAACGCCTGGATCGCCGCTGCCTGCCTGTTGCTGGGCGTGCTGTTCGCGATTCCGCCGGTCTACCTGCTCTTCACCAACGCCCTCAACGTCGGCGTCGGCATCGGGCTGATGTTCGGCGCGGGCCGCGGAGGGTTGTTCCTCGGACTGTTGGCGCCGCACGGGTTGTTGGAGCTCACGGCCGTGTTCGTGGCGGCGGGCATCGGCATGCGGCTGGGCTGGCAGGTGATCGACCCCGGCAAGCGCACCCGCGCCCAGGCCCTCGCCACGGAGGGCCGGTCGGTCGTCGCGGTGGCGCTCGGACTGGTCGTGGTGCTGCTCGTGTCCGGCGTGCTGGAAGGGTTCGTGACGCCTTCCGGACTGCCCACGTGGGCGCGCGTCGGCATCGGAGTGGTGGCCGAGGTGTTGTTCCTGCTGTACGTCTTCGTGATCGGACGCCGGGCCGCGCGGCAGGGCGAGACCGGCGACATGGACGCGAGCGAACGTGAGGACGTCGCGCCGGTCGCCGTTTAGAGCTTGCCTGCGGCCTTCAACGAGAGATAGCGGTCCGCGAGAGCGCGCGGCAGGTCATCGGGCAGTGCGTCCACGACGTCGACACCGTGCCGTGCGAGCAACGCGGTGAGGCGCCGGCGTTCGGCCAGAGTGCGTTCCGCGGCAGCAGCCGAGTACACGGCCTCCAGGTCGCCACGTCCGGCGGCCATCGCGTGCACGGCCGGGTCGGACACCGACGCGATCAGCAGGTGGTGCCGCGTGGCCAGCGCCGGCAGCAGCGGCAGCAGACCGTGCTCGATCGACGGCTCCAGCGACGTCAGCAGCACGACCAGCGAGCGGCGGCCGGCGCGGCGAAGCACCTCGGCGACGGCGCCGCGCGCGTCGAACTCGACCAGTTCGGCCTCCAGCGGTGCCATGGCCCGCACCAGGACGGGCAGCGTCGCCCGCGGTACCGAGGCACGCACCTGGTGGCTGAACGCCAGGAAGTCGACCTGGTCACGGGCCTGCGAAGCCAAGGCGGACAACAACAACGCGGCGTCCATCGCCGTGTCCAGGCGCGGCAGGCCGCCCAGGGCGCCGTCCACGCGACCCGCCGAGGTGCGGGCCGTGTCGAGCACGATCGTCACCTGCCGGTCGCGTTCGGGGCGCCAGGTGCGCACCACCACGTCCGCCGAACGAGCCGACGCACGCCAGTCGATCGAGCGCACGTCGTCACCGATGACGTACGCGCGCAGCGAGTCGAACTCCGTGCCGGCGCCACGGATCAACGAGGCACGGCGGCCATCCAGTTCGCGCAGGCGTTCCAGCAGGGGAGGAAGGTGACGGCGGCTGTGGAACGGCGGCAGCGCGCGCACCGTCCACGGCACGACGTGTGAGCCCTGCCGTGCCGCGATGCCCAACGGACCGTGGGAACGCACGGTCACACGGTCCGCGGCGCGATCGCCACGGCGTATAGGCCGTAGTTCGAAAGACAGCACACGCGAACCACCAGCGGGCACGTCGACCGCAACCCGATCGGCGACCACACCGGCAGAAGGCGCCCATGCGTCACGAAGAACGCCACGCAGCCGACGCCCAGGGTTGTGCACGGTCAGCTGCACCACACACGGCTCGCCCGTGCGCACCGACGTCGCCCCCGCGCGCGAGAACGTCAACTGCCGCACGCCGGCCGCCAACAACAAGTCGACGGCCACGCACAGCACCAGAAGGCCGAACAAGACGAGAATCCCTTGCCACGACGGCAGGAGAAGCCCGACGACGAAGACCCCGATGAGCGCGAGCAGTCCCGCGCGGCCCGTGAGCGCCACGTCAGCGCGGCACCTGAACAGCGCCGAGCACGCCGTCCAGCACGCCGTCCGACGTCACGCCCTCCAGTTCGGCCTCCGGGCGCAGCTCCAGCCGATGCCGCAACGCAGGCCGTGCGAGCGCCTTCACGTCGTCCGGCGTCACGTAGTCACGGCCCGAGAGCCACGCCCACGCGCGTGCGGCAGCCAGTAGAGCCGTTGCGCCACGGGGAGAAACGCCCAGACGCACGGCCGGAGACTGACGGGTCGCACGGCACACGTCCACGACGTACGCGATCACCTCAGGAGCCACGGTCAACGCGCGCACGGCCGCCGTTCCCGCCTCCAGGTGCGCGGCACTCGCGACCGGGTTCAACGAGGACAGGTCACGCGGGTCGAAGCCGGACGCGTGCCGCGTCAGCACGTCGATCTCGTGCTCCCGCGCAGGGATCGGCATCGTCACCTTGAGCAGGAACCGGTCGAGCTGCGCCTCGGGCAACGGGTAGGTGCCCTCGTACTCCACCGGGTTCTGCGTGGCCACGACGATGAACGGCGCCGGCAGCGGCCGCGTCTTGCCGTCGGCGGAGACCTGCCGTTCCTCCATCGCCTCCAGCAGCGCGGACTGCGTCTTCGGCGGCGTCCGGTTGATCTCGTCGGCGAGCAGCAGGTTCGTGAAGACCGGGCCCTCGCGGAACGAGAACGCCGCGTTGTGCGAGTCGTAGACCAACGACCCCGTCAGGTCGCCGGGCATCAGGTCGGGCGTGAACTGCACACGCGTCGTGGACAGGTCCAACGCGCGCGCAAGAGCACGCACGAGCAACGTCTTCGCAACGCCCGGAACACCCTCCAACAACACGTGTCCCTTGCACAGCAACGCGAGGATCAACGACGTCACGGCGGCGTCGTTGCCCACGACGGCTTTGCCGATCTCCGCGCGCAACGCCACCAGCGCCGTACGGGCTTCCTCGGTGGTGACCACTGCCGTCATGCCTTGCGCACCTCGTTCTCCAGAGCATCGAGCGATGCAGCCAGCGCGACCAACCCCCGGTCGTCCACCGGCTCCTTGTCGTAGAGCAGCGCCCGCACCGAGGTGACGGGACGCGAAGTCCTGCGGGCGATCTCCTCGGACGGATCGTCGCCCGGCGGCACCCCCAGCAGCGGTGCCAGCCGGTCACGCGTGGCCTGCCGCAGGACGGAGGCGGCGTGCGAGGCGGCGTGCGACCGGCGGTACAGCCGCGCCCTGCCCTCCACGGTCTCGGCGGCGCGCACCACGACCGGGAGCGGTTCGGGCACCACGCGGCCGAGCCTGCGGGCCCGCCACAACGCGATCAGCACGGCCGCGATGCCGAGCTGCAGGGCGCCGTACTTCCAGCCGTCCGGGATCAGGCCGGTCAGCGATTTCTGCTGCGACCTGTCCGCTGCCGACGGCACGTACCAGACCAGCCGTTCGTGCTGGCCCAGCAACGACAACGCGAGTGCCGCGTTGCCCTCCTCGTCGACGTCGCGGTTGGTGAAGATCCCGCCGTAGCCGATCGTCGTGACGGTGCCGGTGCGGACCAGCGTCGAGTCGTAACAACTCTGATCGCCCTCGTAGGTGAACCCGCCCAGGGTCGCCGCGCCGGCCCTGTCCGCCAGCGGGCAGCCGGGCTGACGGGTCCCGGGCTCCACCCGGTCCAGTCCTGGGGCGGGCGCGAGGAGCACCGTCGCGGCGGCCCGGCGGCTCAGGTCCGCGAGCCGTTCCGGGTCGATCAGGTTCGGTTGCGTCACGAACAGCGTCGCACCGTCCACAGCGGACGCGTTGTCGGTGAGCTCGACGCGCACGCCGTTCTGCTCCAGCAGATCGGCGACCGCGTGGCTGCCCTCCGGCCGGAACGACCGGGGGTCGAGCGCGCCGCCCTCACCGCTGCCGCGCAGCAACGTGATCACGACGGCGGCGAAGAGAATGATCACGCCGATCAGCAGGGGACCGCGCGCGGCCGTCCAGATCCGGCCGGCGTCGGGAGAGACCGCCGTCATGCGCGCACCCTGCCGTCCACGGAGACCAACCGCTGATACCCCTCCACCGTCGCGGGCCTGCCGCCGTACCAGACGTCGTCGAACTGGACCGCCGCGCCGCGCAGGTCGTCGGCGAGCACCGGAAGTGCCTGGCCCGCCTCGAAAGCGACCTCGTCCACGGTGCGTCCGGCCCGTGCGTCGAGCACGCCGCGTTGCTCCAGTTCGCGCACCACCGCGCGGAAGCGTTCGCGCACGGCCTCGGCCAGATCACCCGCCGCCGCGGCCTTCTCGGCGGCGGCCCGGTGCTCGGCGGCCGTCATGACAGTCGAACCGAACACCTTGTCGCCCGACCGCAGCGCACGGCCCGTGCGCCCGACACGAAGCCTGATGATGATCACGACCAGCACCAGCACGGCCACGAGGACCGTGAACGCGGTGAAGCCACTCATGCCACCCGCCCCGGCCAACAGCTCGCCGAGGCGGGTCAGCACCCAGTCGACGGCGCGTTCCAGCGGGTTCGGGTCGTCGGAGACGTACGCCGGGTCGCCGAGCTCCCGGACGGCCGCCTCCCTCGCCTCGTCGCGGCCGAGATCTACCGGTAGGTCAGAGGCCGCCATGCCCCGCGGCCCGCTGGAGTTCGATGTCCATGCCCTCGGACCGCATCCGCCGGTCGACGTAGAGCAGCACGGTCACCGCGGAGCTGAACGGCAGCGTGATCGTCGAGGCGATGATCGCGCCGATGGTCGACAGGATCAGCGAGCCGACGCTCAGGGACGCCGTGGGGTCGGCCGAGAAACCGGTCGTCGCCGCGCCCAGCAGACCGAACGGGAGGCTGATGATCCAGCTGATCACCCAGCCGATCACGACGGTGAGCAGCAGGATGCCGAACGTCCGCCACCACGCGCCGTCCACGAGCTTCTTCGAGCGGCCGAACGCGGTGGTGACGCCGCAGCGCTCCAGCACGAGCGCGGGTGTGACCAGGGCGAACAGCACCCACAGCCAGATGCCGGGCACGATGCACAGGATCAGGCCGACGGTGATCACGAGACCGGACAGGAGCGTCGCGCCGAGCAGCGGGAGCAGCCGGGGCTTGAACTCCTCCCACGCCTGCGCGAACGTGACCGGCTTGCCCAGCACGGCGTGGCCCACGATGACGGTGATGAAGCCCGACAGGAACACGGTGCCGAGCAGCAGCAGGAAGACGCTGAGCAGCGTGCCGGTGAGGAAACCACTGACGGCGCCGGTGAGCTGGTCGATCGCCTGTTCCTGCGTGACCGAGTTCGGGTCGAGCGCCACGACGGCGGTGAGGTCGTCGAGGAACGGCAGCTGCACCAGCAGGCCGAGGATCTGCGTGACCGCGGCGACCACGGCGGCCGCGCCGATGATCAGCTTCGGGTAGCGCCGCATCGTCGTGATGGCGCCGTCGACGATCTCGCCGACGGCCAGCGGGCGCAGCGGGATCACGCCGGGCTTGATCGTCGGCTGGCCACCGGGCGGCGGCGGGGCGTTGTAGCCGTACTGCGGCTGCTGGCCAGGCTGCTGCGGCGGCTGGTTCTGTGGCTGGTCGGGTGACGACCAGCCGGGCGTTTCGGACATCTCGGCAACCCCCGGTCGTGGTGTGAGCGGCATCCTGCCAGATCAGGGCCACCGCCACCCGCCGACCCGATCACGAAACGAGCTCGGTCCGAGCCCTGGCCGGTGTCGTGCGCCGCATGCCCGCGCTGACGCACCTCCTCACCACCTGCGGCTGCTCCCGCATGAGCCGCAACCCGCGCCTGACCAGCGTCGGCACCGGCTTGCGGGCCTCGGCCACGTCACGGGCGAACCGGCGCACGAACGTGACGGGCGGGCTCGGCGCGAGCACGATCGCGTCCCGGAGCACCCCGGCCTCCTTCGCGCCCCGGACCAGCAGGTCCGCGAACAGGCCCTCCGCGATGAACGCGGGCGCGCCGCCGAGCTCGATCGTCTGGGTGCCGACCGCGCGGTCCTCACTGATGGAGTAGACCGGCGCCTCGACTCTGCCCGTGTCCGACAGCTCGATGATCGCCTGGAGCGCCTTGTCCACGTTCCACGAGCCGATGGCGTCCCAGTCGGCCCTGCCGTGCTCGTCGCGGGGGAGCAGCGGGTCGTCGCCGTCACGGTAGAAGTCGTCGAGTCGCAGGACCGGCCAGCCGAGGTGGGCGGCGAGTGTCGACTTGCCTGAGCCGGAGGGTCCGGCGAGCAGCACGGCACGAGGGATGGGCACGGAACGCGATCCTCGCACATGACCTACGCTCGAACGCATGAGCGAAGGTCTGTTCGACGAGGGCCTCTTCGGCGCGACCGACGAGGAGAAGGCCCAGCGCATCGCGGCCAACGCCCCGCTGGCCGTGCGGATGCGTCCGGCCACGCTGGACGAGGTCGTCGGCCAGGACCACCTGCTCGGGCCCGGCGCCCCGCTGCGCCGCCTGGTCGAGGGCGCCACGCCGGCGTCCGTGATGCTCCACGGCCCTCCCGGCACCGGCAAGACGACCCTCGCGACCCTGGTGTCGAAGGCGACCGGCCGCCGGTTCGTCGCGTTGTCCGCGCTGTCGGCCGGCGTGAAGGAGGTGCGGGCGGTCATCGACGAGGCCCGGCGCCGCCTGGTCCGGTCCGGCGAGTCGACGGTGCTGTTCATCGACGAGGTCCACCGGTTCTCCAAGACCCAGCAGGACGCTCTGCTGGGCGCGGTCGAGGACCGGATCGTGCTGCTGGTCGCGGCCACCACGGAGAACCCGTTCTTCTCGGTCGTGTCGCCGCTGCTGTCGCGTTCGCTCGTGCTGCAGCTCAGGTCGCTGACCGACGACGGCGTGCGCGCGGTGATCCGGCGGGCGGTGTCCGACGAACGTGGCCTGGGCGGGTCCGTGGTGCTGGAGCCCGAGGCGGAGGACCACCTGATCCGCCTGGCCGGTGGCGACGCCCGCCGGTCGCTCACGGCGCTGGAGGCCGCCGCGGACTCGGCGCTGGCGTCGAACGACGGCGTGATCACGCTGACGCTGCTGGAGTCCACGGTGGACAGGGCGGCGGTGCGCTACGACCGCGACGGCGACCAGCACTACGACGTGACGTCGGCGTTCATCAAGTCGATCCGCGGCTCGGACGTCGACGCGGCCCTGCACTACCTCGCGCGGATGATCGAGGCGGGGGAGGACCCGCGCTTCATCGCGCGGCGGCTGGTGATCCACGCCAGCGAGGACGTCGGCATGGCCGACCCGACGGCGTTGCAGACGTGCGTGGCGGCGGCTCAGGCCGTGCAGCTCATCGGGCTGCCCGAGTGCACCCTGAACCTCGCGCAGGCCACGATCCACCTCGCCACCGCACCGAAGTCGAACGCCGTGACCACCGCGATCTACGGCGCCATCGAAGATGTGCGCAAGGGCGCCATCGGTGCCGTGCCCCCACATCTGCGTGACGGGCACTACGCGGGCGCCGCGAAGCTGGGCAACGCGCAGGGCTACCGGTACCCGCACGACGTGCCCGAGGGCGTGCTGACGCAGCAGTACGCGCCGGACGACCTGGTGGGGCGCGACTACTACGAGCCGACCGGGCGCGGCGGCGAACGCGCCCTCGCGGAACGGCTGCCGCGGCTGCGCCGGGTGATCAGGGGCGAGTGATCCGGCGCGTAACTTCGACGAGGTGACGATCAGAGAAGACTTCCTGACCACCGCCCGCATCGCACTGGAACTCCTGCGCCACCAGCAGGTCGCACAGCACTGGGACCGGCCGAGCGCCCTGCCGGAGTTCGGCGTCAGCGGCCTCGCCGGGCACCTGGCCTACCAGGCGCTGCCTCTCCCGTCCATGATCGGGACGCCGCCCGGCGACGAGCCCGTCGTCTCCCTGATGGAGCACTACGAACGAGCCCAGTGGACCGATCTGGACGTCGACTCCGAGTTCCACACCCGCATCCGCGCGGGCGGCGAGAAGCTCGCGGTGGAAGGGCGGGACGCCCTGTGTGACCGGTTCGAGCAGACGCTCGACGAACTCGCGAAGTCGTTGCCCGGTCAGGAGAACCGGGGCGTTCGCATGCCGCACTGGGGCCCGTGGGCGGTGCCGCTGGACGAGTACCTCGTCAGCAGGCTGATGGAGTTCGTCGTGCACTCCGACGACCTCGCGGTGAGCGTCGGGCTGGACACGCCCGAGTTCCCTCGCCACGTCAGCGAAACGGTCATCGACCTGCTGACCCGGATGGCGCTCAACAAGCACCGCGCGATCGACGTGGTGCGCGCTTTGAGTCGCAAGGAACGCGCACCGCAGGACATCACCGCGTTCTAGCGTTTGCAGACCATCAGCAGTGCGAGCTTGCCGGGCAGCATGATCTCGTCCGCGGCCATGAACCCGCCGGCCTCGAACGACCTGATCGCCCGTGTGTTGCGCACGTCCGGTTCGAGCACGATCCGCGTGCAGTGCGGGTCGGCCTCGAACAGCGCGTCGGTGAGCCTGGGGAGCAGCGACCGCACGAGTCCGCGGTCGGTCATCGCCAGCTCGCCGACGGCGAGGTTCAGCCCGAGGTCGTGCGGCCGCGCCCGGTAGCAGCGGGCGACGGCGTGCCTGGCCGCGCGGTAGACCTCGGTGTAGATCACCGGGCGGCCGTGCCAGCTGACCAGCACCGGCCGGACGTCGTCCCCCGCCAGCTGTTCCGCCAGCCGCCGCTCCCACTGCGGCAACGTCCACGCCTGCTTCCGGAACGCCGCGACGTGCGGTGCCTGGTTCCAGCGGTGCACGAGGTGCAGGTCGTAGCCGTCCGAACGCGCCACGCGGGCGTCCCACGGCGTCGGCAGGTCGGGGACGGGCGGGGCGTCCGCCATGAGCTGGAGCCGATAGGAGTCCAGGTGCGACACCGGCTTCACGAGGCCTCCTGCGGGTCAAGTTAGGGTTGCCTAACTTCTACTGGCAAGGCTGCCGCTGTCAAGCCCTGGGTGACGGGTATTTCACAGGCTGTGACGGCCACGCGTCAATGAGTCCCGTACGTTCTCGCCATGCAGGAGACCCAGCGCGAGCCGGTGCCCCGTGTCGACACGGGTGAGCTCGACGTCGCCCACGCGTTCCTGACGTTCCAGCGGCACTGCGTGCTCAAGAAGGCGGAAGGCCTCACCGACGAACAGCTGCGCAGGCCACTCGTCGCGAGCGGCACCTCGATCCTGGGGCTGGTCCAGCACCTGGCCGAAGCCGAGCGCTACTGGTTCGGCCACCACCTCGCGGGCGCCGAGTGGTCCGAGGACGACGAGTCCGGCATGACCGTGCCCGCCGACCGCGACGCGGCGACGGTGATCGCGGACTACCGCGCGGCGATCGCCGGCGGCGACGGCGCGATCGAGGCCGCCGGCCATCCCGAGGCGTTGATGGTGACCCCGGTCGAAGGCGTGCGGAAGACGCTGCGGTGGGTACTCGCGCACATGACCGCCGAAACCGCCCGGCACGCGGGCCACGCCGACATCCTCCGCGAGCAGATCGACGGCGCCACAGGTCGTTGAAGATCAACAAATGGTGCCGCCCAGTCGAGTGTCGGACCCACCCGGTAATCTCACCCGCAATCAAGCCCGAACGCCTGTTCACCAGGAGGATCCGTGTCGCCAGGGTGGCTTGCCGCCGGTGCTTTCGTGCTGTTCGTGCTCATCGTCGGGGTCGTGGCGATCAAGGCCGCGCGCTTCTTCGACGAGGCCACGATCGCGATGCGCAAAGCGCACGAGAACACGGACCCGTTGTTTACCGAGGCCAACACGACGCTCACGCACGTGAACACGCAGCTCGAACGCGTCGACGGCATCACGGCCAACGCACGCGCCGTCACGGGCAACGTCTCGGCGCTCACCAGCCTGTTCACCGCCACTCTCGGCGGTCCGCTGGTCAAGGCCGCCGCGCTGTCCTACGGCGTGAGCAAGGCCGTCAAGGCTCGCCGCAAGGCCGCCGAACAGCCGAACAAGCACTCCAAGCGCCGTCCCAGGCGAGGTGCGAAGTGAGCCGTCTCTTCTGGTTCGGACTGGGTGCCGCCGCAGGCCTGTTCGCCGCGAAGAAGGCCTCCGAGATCGCAAAGCAGGCGACTCCCGCCGGCCTCGGCGCTAACGTGGGCGAAGGCCTGCGCGAACTCGCCGGCGCCATCGGTTCCTTCGGGGCCGAGGTGCGCGCGGGAATGGCCGAACGGGAGCAGGAGTTGCAGGACACCGTGGAACGTCAGACGGGATTCACGCCGGGGCGCCGAGCGCCCAGGGCGAACGGGAAGCACTAGCGCCGTTCGCCCCGTGACCATGCCCTGACTCTCCCAGCAACACACCGAGGAACTTCCCGTGCAGACCCACGAGATCATCAAGCGTTTCCGCGAGCACTTCGAGAAGGCCGGGCACAAGTACATCCCCAGTGCCTCGCTGCTGCTCGACGACCCGAACCTGCTGTTCGTCAACGCCGGCATGGTGCCGTTCAAGCCGTACTTCCTCGGCGAGGCCCCGCCGCCCGCCAAGCGGATGACGAGCATCCAGAAGTGCGTGCGCACGCCCGACATCGACGAGGTCGGCAAGACCACGCGCCACCTCACGTTCTTCCAGATGGCCGGCAACTTCTCGCTCGGCGACTACTTCAAGGAAGACGCCATCCGGCTGGCCTGGGAGCTGATCACCAACTCCCAGGAGAACGGCGGCTACGGCTTCGACCCCGAGCGCATCTGGGTGACGGTCTACCTCGACGACGACGAGGCCATCGAGCTGTGGCAGAAGGTCGCCGGCATGCCGCTGGAGCGCATCCAGCGCCGCGGCGTCGAGGACAACTTCTGGTCGATGGGCGTCCCCGGCCCGTGCGGCCCGTGCTCGGAGATCTACTACGACCGCGGCCCCGAGTACGGCAAGGAGGGCGGCCCGGTAGTCGACGAGGACAGGTACCTGGAGATCTGGAACCTCGTCTTCATGCAGAACATCCGCGGCGAGGGTGGCGCCAAGAAGGACTACCCGGTCCTCGGTGAGCTGCCGTCGAAGAACATCGACACCGGCATGGGCGTCGAGCGCGTCGCCTACCTGCTGCAGGGCGTCGACAACGTCTACGAGACCGACCTGGTCCGCGCCGTGATCAACAAGGCCGAGGAGCTCTCCGGCCGCAAGTACGGCACCAACGAGGTCGACGACATCCGCTTCCGCGTCATCGCCGACCACGCCCGCAGCGGTGTGCTGCTGGTCGGCGACGGCGTCACGCCCGGCAACGAGGCCCGCGGCTACGTGCTGCGCCGCCTGCTACGCCGCATCGTCCGCAGCTCCCGCCTGCTGGGCGTGAACGAGCCGGTGCTGCAGCAGTTCGCCGAGGTCGTCCGTGACTCGATGGGCGAGGCCTACCCCGAGCTGGTCAGCGGGTTCGCCCGCATCCAGCAGGTGCTCAAGGCCGAGGAGGACACGTTCCTGCGCACGCTCGACGCCGGTTCGCGGATCTTCGAGGGTGCCGCCGCCGAGGTGAAGTCCGACGGCCGCGCCACGCTGCCCGGTGACAAGGCCTTCCAGCTGCACGACACGTACGGCTTCCCGATCGACCTCACGCTGGAGATGGCCTCCGAGGCCGGCCTGTCCGTGGACGAGGACGGCTTCCGCAAGCTGATGGCCGAGCAGCGCGCCCGCGCCAAGGCCGACGCCGCCGGCAAGAAGACCGGCCACGGCGACCAGTCGGTCTACCGCGAGCTGCTGGAGCAGGGCCCGACCGAGTTCACCGGCTACACCGAGCTCGCCTCCGAGGCCACGCTGCGTGGCATCGTGCGCAACGGCCAGCGGGTGAAGTCGGCTCGCGAGGGCGACATCGTCGAGGTCGTCCTCGACCGCACGCCGCTCTACGCCGAGTCCGGTGGCCAGGAGTCCGACGCCGGCGCCATCGTCACGGCCAACGCCGAGCTCGAGGTGCTCGACGTGCAGAAGGTCGCCCGCAAGCTGTGGGTGCACCAGGTGCGCGTCGTCAGCGGCGAGGTCGGCGAGGGCGAGCACGTCGAGGCCCGCGTCGACCCGGAGTGGCGCGTCGGCGCCCGCCAGGGCCACTCGGGCACGCACGTCGTGCACGCCGCCCTGCGGCACGTGCTCGGCCCGTCGGCCCTGCAGAGCGGTTCGTACAACAAGCCCGGCTACCTGCGGCTCGACTTCGCCTGGACCGGTGGCCTGTCCGCCGAGGCCCGCAGCGAGATCGAGGAGGTCTCGAACCTCGCCGTGCGCAAGGACCTGCCGGTCAGCATCGTCTACACCGACATGGCCGGTGCCCAGGACATGGGCGCCGTCGCCCTGTTCGGCGAGACCTACGACGAGACCGTGCGCGTCATCGAGATCGGTGGCGAGTGGTCGCGCGAGCTGTGCGGTGGCACCCACGTCGAGCACTCGTCGCAGATCGGCCCGATCACCCTGCTGGGCGAGTCGTCGATCGGTTCCGGCGTGCGCCGCCTGGAGGCCTACGTCGGCATCGAGGCCATGCGGTTCCTGGCCAGAGAACGCGCCATCGTGCAGAACCTCTCCGACATGCTCAAGGTCGGCTCCGAAGGCCTGCCCGAGCGGATCGAGTCGCTGGTCGAGCGCCTGAAGTCCGCCGAGAAGGAGCTGGAGAAGGTCCGCGCCGCCGAGCTGCTGGGCAACGCCGGCGCCCTCGCCGACAAGGCCCTCGACATCCGCGGCCTGTCGCTGGTGGCCCTCGGCCTGGAGGGCGTCTCGGGCAACGACCTGCGCACCCTCGGTGGCGAGGTCCGCAACCGCCTGGGCAGCAAGCCCGGTGTGGTGGCCCTGTTCTCGGTCGACGGCGACAAGGTCAGCTTCGTGGTGGCCACCACGGCCGCCGCCCGTGACCTGGGGCTGGCCGCCGGCAAGCTCGTTCCGGCGTTCGGCCCGGCCATCGCCGCCCGCGGTGGCGGCAAGCCGGACCTGGCCCAGGGCGGCGGCACGAACCCGGCCGGCGTCACCGACGCCATCACGGCCCTGACCAACGAACTGGACAAGGTGCTTGAGCAGCGCTGATTCTCCTGGTGTCGACGATCCGGGCCTCGGACGGAGGCTCGGCGTCGACGTCGGGTCGGTTCGCGTGGGGGTCTCCCTCAGCGATCCGGCGCCGTTCCTGGCGACTCCGCTGGTCACCCTGCAGCGCGACCAGAAGAACGGCTCGGACCTCACGGAACTCGTACGTCTCGTGGCCGAACATGACGTCGTAGAGGTCGTGGTCGGCTTACCGAAGACATTGGCAGGCAGGCACGGCCCCGCAGCAGAGGCGGCGACCGCGTACGCTGCGGCCTTGGCCGGGCGCATCGCTCCGGTGCCGGTGCGGCTCAGCGACGAACGCCTGACGACGGTCGTGGTCAGCCGGGTACTGGCACAGCGCGGTGTGAAGGGCAAGAAGCAGCGAGCCGTGGTCGACCAGGCTGCCGCTGTCGAGATCCTGCAATCTTGGCTGGACGCACGGGCACGTTCGGTGCCCGCCCGAAAGGACGAGGCGTGAGCGGCGACGATCTCGGGTTGTTCACCGACCCCGAAGCGGATGAGCGCAGGCCGGTCAGGAAGCGCGATCGCGAGCGTGACAACGCCCGCGTCAAGGCGAAGAAGCGCAAGAAGACGGTCCTGTGGCTGGTCGTCGCGCTGGTCCTCGCCGTGGGCATGGGCGGTGCCTACTACGGCTACCAGGAGCTGCGCGGCATCGGCTCGTTCGAGGACTACGCGGGCAGCGGCGAGGTCGACGCCATCGTCGAGGTCCAGGACGGCGACCCGGTCAGCAAGATCGCGTCGACCCTGTACGACAACGGCGTCGTCGCCTCCGCGCGCGCGTTCACCGAGGCCAGCAAGACCGACACCCGCGTGACGTCGATCCAGCCCGGCTTCTACCTGATGAAGACGAAGATGTCGGGCCAGAACGCGGTGGCCCGCATGATCGACCCGAAGACCAGGGTGCCGGCCGTGCAGATCGTCGGCGGCCTGAAGCTCACCGACATCCAGGCCGACGGCAAGGCCGTCCCGGGCATCTACTCCAAGCTCGCCGCCGCGAGCTGCACGGAGAAGGACGGCGCGAAGGTGTGCCTGACCGCCGACGAGATCAAGGCCGCCGCCGAACAGACCGACCCGGTCGCCCTCGGTGTGCCGGACTGGGCGGTGGCGGACGTGAAGCGCGCCGATCCCCAGTTCCGCCTCGAAGGCCTGATCATGCGCGGCGTCTACCAGGTCAAACCCGGTGTCACCGCGGTCGAGCTGATCCGCAGCGTCATCGTGGCCTCGGCCCAGAAGCTGCAGGGCGCGGGCATTCCCGGCGGCACCATGAACACCGGCTTCCGTCCCTACGAGGTGCTCGTCATCGCCTCGTTGATCGAGAAGGAAGCCATCGAGAAGGACTTCGGCCAGGTCTCGCAGGTCATCTACAACCGCATCGCGGAACCGATGCCCCTGCAGTTCGACTCGACCATCAACTACCGGAACAACCAGCCGCACATCCGCACGTCCGACGCGGACCGCAACGCGATCCAGCCCTACAACACCTACAAGGTCGCCGGCCTGACGCCGACGCCGATCGGCTCGCCGTCGCAGCAGGCCATCGCCGCCGCGATCAAGCCCGCGGGCGGCGACGACATGTACTTCGTGAAGTGCCAGAAGGACGGCACGTCGTGCTTCTCGAAGACGTACGAGGAGCACCAGGCGAAGGACCAGAAGGCTCAGCGGGAGGGCGTCTACTAGTGGTGCGCAAGGCGGCGGTGATCGGCTCGCCGATCGAACACTCGCTTTCTCCCGTGCTGCACAACGCCGCGTACGCCGAGCTGGGCCTCGACTGGGAGTACACCCGCCTGGAGTGCTCGGAGGCCGGCGTTCCCGCGCTGGTCTCGTCGCTGGGACCGGAGTGGGCAGGCCTGTCCTGCACGATGCCGACGAAACGCGCCGCGCTGGCGTTCGCCTCGGTCGTGACCCCGCGGGCGACCGCGGTGGGGGCGGCGAACACGCTGGTGCGCCACGGTTCCGAGTGGCACGCCGACTGCACCGATGTGGACGGTGTGGTGGGAGCGTTGCGGGAGAAGGGTTTCTCCGGCGGCTCGCACGGCGTCGTGCTGGGTGCGGGCGGCACGGCCGCGGCGGCGCTGGCCGGGTTCGCCGAGCTCGGGATCTCGTCGGTGTCCCTGGTGGTGCGCGATCCCGCGCGCGCGGGAGAGGCCGTGGAGACGGCGTCGAGGGTCGGCGTCTCCGTCGAGGTGCTGGAACTGTCCTCTGTGGACCTCGCCGTGCTGGCCGGTGCCGCGGACGTGCTCGTGTCGACGGTGCCCGCCGAGGCCGCCGCCCGGCTGGCCGACTCGCTGGCGCGGGCGCCGTACGTGCTGGACGTGATCTACCACCCGTGGCCCACACCGGTGGCGAAGGCCGTGGAGGCCTCCGGGGCCCGTCTGGTCACCGGGCTGGACATGTTGCTGCACCAGGCTTTCGGGCAGTTCGAGCAGTTCACCGGCAAGTCCGCGCCGCAGGAGGCCATGCGCGCCGCCCTGGCCGCGAAACTCGCCTCGCGGTCGTAACTTTCGGCTTGATCTTGGGCTGTCCGGTACCGGCGTGCGCCGGTCGTGTGGTTCCCTACGCCTGACTCGTTTGGCTGCGGACGATGTGCCACTCGGCCGGAGTCATCGCATGCCGGTGTTCCTCACCTTGGGAGGGCCGGCGGGTGGGGGCGCACGGGTGTGTCCGCCGGGGGCTGCGCTTGGGCGCGTGGGCCGACCGGTTACGGCACCACGGCCGCCGGTGCGTCCCGCCTCTACAGATCCTGATCAGGGGCAGTACTCGTCGGAAACCGGTGCCACGCCGGCCACCTTCGCGCGGCTCGCCAGGGCCGTGCAGTGCACCTGGAAGACCGCCCACTTCGTCCTCGGTGGCGCGACGTCCTCCGGCATCACGATCACGTCCAGCACCGGAACCGCCTTGGACGACGTCGCGGGCAGTTCGGTCACCAGGCCCAGTTTCTTCTCCTCGTCGTTCGGGCCGGCCAGCAGCAGGTTCATCGCGGTCGTGATGTCGACGGCGCCGGTGTAGTCGCGGGTGCGGCGCACCAGGCCGTCGTGCGCGGCCGTGACGAGGTAGATGGTGAGCGTGTGCGACGAGACCGTCGGCGCCTCGGCCCCGGTGAGGATCGGGGTCGGGCGGATGCCGCAGGCCGTGAGGGTCACGAGGGCAAGCGCAAGGTGAAGACCGCGCCGCCCGAGGGCGCGTTGGCCGCTTCGATGCTGCCGCCGTGCAGGCGTGCGTTCTCCCATGCGATCGCCAATCCCAGTCCGCTGCCCTCGGAACGGGAGCGGGCCGTGTCTGCCTTGTAGAAGCGGTCGAAGATGTGGGGGAGGGCGTCTGCGGGGATGCCGGGGCCGTGGTCGGCCACCTCGATGACGCCCGGCCGCACCGTCACGCGCACCGGGCCGCCGCCGTGCTTGAGCGCGTTGCCCACGAGGTTGGCGACGATGACGTCCAGGCGTCGGCGGTCGACCCGCGCCACCACGCCCTCGGGCAGCGACGCCTCGACGGACGTGGCCCAGCCGCGGGCGGCCAGGGTGTCGCGGACCGCCGTGCCGATGTCCCAGTCGTCCAGTTCGAGGAGGTTGCGGCCCTCGTCGAAGCGGGAGATCTCCATCAGGTCGTTGACCAGTCGGGTCAGCTTGCGGGTCTCGGCGGAGACCAGGCGGGCCGCGACGGCCGTGTCGGGCGGCAACGTGTCCGCGTCCTCGTCCAGCACGGCGGTCACGGCGTTCATCGCCGTCAGTGGTGTGCGGAGTTCGTGCGACACGTCGGCGACGAAGCGGCGGGAGGCGGCCTGGGAGGCTTCCAGCTGTTCGGCGGCCTGGTTGAACGTGCGGGCCAGGTCGGCGAGCTCGTCGGAGCCGCGTACGTCGACGCGGGCGTCCAGGCGGCCGGACCCCAGCGCGCGGGCGGCGGCGCCGAGACGGCGGACGGGGCGCAGAACACCCCGTGCGGTGAACAGTGCGACGCCCAGGGCCAGGGGGAGCACGAGGCTGACGCCCACCCAGGCGGCCGTCGAGAAGCTGTCGATGGCGGTCTGCGGGCCCCTCAGGTACAGCAGCGACCACACCTCCACGCCCGTGGGCGTGCCGTCCGCACGGACCAGCGGGATGCCCACGACGACGTACGGCTCGGTCAGGTCCGTGCGGCGCTGCCAGAGGGTCGTCCGGCTCGTCCTGAGCCTCTCGCGCATCTCGGCGGGGATGAACGACGGGTCGGGGCCGCTGGCGGAGCGCAGGCCCTCGTAGACCACGACCGCCGAGCCGCGCAGGTACGAGCCGAAGCCGTCCAGATCCTCCTGCGCCGGTGGCACGGTCAGCCGGGGCGCGTAGTCGCGGACGTCCTGCACGAGCGGGTTCATGAAGCCGTCCTGCGCGTCCTCCAGCAGCAACGTGCGGGCGGTCGCGTAGGAGGCCCCCGCGGCCCCCACCGCGCCCAGCACCGTCAGCAGCAGGAACGCGGCCATCAGCCTGGGGCGCAGGCCGCGCAGCAACGACCTCATCGTGGGCCGAAGCGGTAACCGAAGCCGCGCACCGTGTGGACGTGACCGGGGTCGGAGGGCACGTCCTCGATCTTCGCGCGCAACCGCTGCACGCACGCGTCGACCAGCCGGGAGTCGCCGAGGTAGTCGTGCTCCCAGACGGCCTCGAGGATCTGCTGGCGGGTCAGCACGCGGCCGGGGGTGCGCGACAGTTCGAGCAGCAGCTTGAGCTCGGTCGGCGTCAGCGCGACCTTCACGTCGTTCTTGAGCACCTGCAGGCCTGCCCGATCGATCACCAGCGAGCCGTGCCGTTCGATCGACGACGGCTCGGCGACGGTCCGCCGCAGCACGGCGCGGATGCGTGCTTCCAGCACGCGCGGTTCCACGGGCTTGACCACGTAGTCGTCCGCGCCGGCCTCCAGGCCCGCGACCACGTCGAAGTCGTCGCCGCGCGCCGTGAGCATGATGATCGGCACCTCGGCGTGCGTGCGCATCCGCCGGCACGTCTCGAAGCCGTCGATGCCCGGCAGCATGATGTCGAGGACAACGATGTCGGGACGGGACTCGCGCAGCTTCTCGACGCCTTCCTCACCCGTTTCCGCTGCTCGGACGTCGTGTCCCTGGCGGCGCAACGCCAGCCCGAGTCCTTCACGCACCGAGGGGTCGTCCTCGACCAGCAACACCATCGCCACGAGATCCATTATCTGCCGGACACGGCACCGGCGCTGGATCTGTAGCGGAACCATGACATGGCATGGACGTTCCCATGGACCGGCTCGCGGAGTGTCGAACCCATGGCCGGAAGCATGCTGGGATTTCTCTTCACGTACTTCGCGCTGGTGTGGACGTCGTTCGGGCAGAAGGCGGAGAACGCCGCGTTGCCCGAGCTGTCACTCCAACGCTCGTGGGCGTCCAACGTGGACACGGTGATCATCGTCGCCGCCGTCCTCGTGGTTCTCTTCGCACGCAGGAAGTCGCTCACGCCGTTGCTGCTGCTCGGCGGTTCGGTGCTGGGAGCGCAGGTCCTGAAGCTCTACGTGCTGGTGCGGCCGCCGCTCGACGACGACGCCGTCCTGGTGCACAACAGCTTCCCGAGTGGACACACGACGGCCGCGGTGGCGTCGGTGATCGCGGTGACGATGGCGGTGCCCAGGCGGTTCGCGCTGGTCGTGGCGGTGCCGGGGGCGTTCGGCGCGGGGGCGGTCGCGGCGGAGACGGTGTCGCTCGGCTGGCACCGGTTCAGCGACACGCTCGGTGCGGCGCTGCTGGTCTCGACGCTCGCGTTCCTGTTGCTGCGCAGGTGGACCGCGGGGCTGGTCGTGCCGCCCGCGCTGGCCGTGGGAGGCGTCTGGCTGATCGTGAGCTACCCGCAGGCCACGCCGTCGACGTTGGCCGGCGTCGTGACCGCGGGTGTCGTGCTGCACTTCGGGTGGGCCGTGAGTGGTCTCGGCCGTCGGGGCGATCGAGACCACTCACGACCGGGATCACTCGTCGTGATCGGTGGCGATCAGCTCGGCGATGGCGTCCAGAGCGGCGTCCGCTCCGTCCCCGTCGGCGCTGAGCACCACCTCGTCACCGTGCATGGCGCCCAGGGTCATCAGACCCAGAACACTCGCCGCGTCAACGGCTTCGCCGCCGTCCTTGGCGATGCTGACCGTCACCGGCTGGTCGGCGGCGGCCTTCGCCAGCAGTGCGGCGGGCCGGGCGTGCAGTCCGACCTTGCTGGCCACGGTGACCCGTCGCTCGGCCATGATGGTTCCTCCCGGTAGAGCTGGTTCAGTTACTGCTTGTCGTTCCTGGGGCGCTTTTCGCGCGCGGCCGTGTCACCACTGCGCACCGCCGTGTCGCCACTGCTGCCGACGGTGCTCTCGTCGGCCTCCGGAGACTCGTCATCTTCGCGTCCTGGAGTCTTCAGGTTCCACTTGGTGATCACGAATCGGAACAGGAAGTAGTAGATCGCCGCGTAGATCACGCCGAGGATGATGAGCATCCAAGGCTTCTGCGCGATGTTCCAGTTCAGGATGAAGTCGATCGCACCGGCGGAGAACGAGAACCCGTCGTGGGCGCCCAGCGCGTTCGAGATCGCCAGCGAGGTACCGGTCAGCACCGCGTGGATCAGGTACAGCGGCCACGCCACGAACATGAACGCGAACTCGAGCGGCTCCGTCACACCGGTGATGAACGCGGTGAGGGCGGCGGAGCCCATGATGCCGCCGATGATCTTGCGCTGGCTCGGCTTCGCGGTGTGCACGATCGCCAGGGCGGCGGCGGGCAGCGCGAACATGAAGATCGGGAAGAAGCCGGTCTGGAACGTGCCGGCCGTCGGGTCGCCCGCCAGGAAGCGCGGGATGTCACCGGTCTTCTCGTTGAACTCGCCGAACTGGAACCACACGACGTTGTTGACGATGTGGTGCAGACCCAGCGGGATCAGCAGGCGGTTGACGACACCGTAGATGAACGCACCGATGACCGTGCTGCCCGTGACCCACTCACCGACGGCGGTCAGGCCCGCGTCGAACCACGGGTAGACCAGGCCGAGCAGGACGCCGACGATCGTCATGACACCGGCGACGATGATCGGGACGAACCGGCGGCCACCGAAGAACGCCAGGTACGGCGGCAGCTTGATGCGGTGGTACCTCTGCCACAGCAAGGCGGTCAACAGGCCGACGACGATACCGCCGAGGACCCCGTAGTTGATCAGCTCGGGCTTGGCGGCCGGGTCGGTCGGCTGGTCGAGGACCAGCGGCGACATCGCCTTGAAGACGCTCGTCAGCACGACGTAGCCGACGACGCCGGCGAGCGCTGTGGAACCGTCACCACGTCGTGCGAAACCGACGGCGATGCCGACGGCGAACAGCAGGGCGAGGTTGCTGAACAACGCGTCGCCCGCGGCGCCGACCACCGCGGCGACGGAGTTCCAGCCGAGCATGTCCTTGCCGAGGATGTCGTCTTGACCGGCGCGGAGCATCAGGCCTGCCGCGGGCAGCACGGCGATCGGCAGCATGAGGCTGCGACCGAAGCGTTGCAACGTGGCGAGACCCTTGATCTCACGACCACCGGTTGCGGCGTCCGTGCTCATCGGGTTCCTCCCTTGGCGGAGTCAGGTCCGGTACCCGGGACGGTCCGGTCCAGTTGCATGGTTACCTGGTAGAGATCGCCCCGGTACCAGGAGGTCACGTCTTCACAGGGCCGCCCGTCGGAGCTGGCGACCCTCCTGAACACGAGAAGCGGGCTGCCCTTGCGGACGTCGAGCGCCTTCGCGGTCTCCGCGTCGGCGGTCTCGGCCCACACGGTCTGCCGCGCATGGTCGAGCTGAATTCCGTACCGGGTCGCGATGATCTCGTAGATCGATCCGGTCAGGTCGCAGCGGTCGAGCTCGGGAAGCAGGTGCGGGCTGTACCAGCCGGCTTCGAGCGCCAACGGTGCCCCGTCGGCCTTGCGCAGCCGCACGACGCGGTACGCGTACTCGTCCGACTCCAGGCCCAGCGAGGCCTTCGAGCCGGGTGCCGCCTGGCCGCAGCTGATCACCTCGGTGCTGGGTTCGACCCCGCGCGCCTTCATGTCCGAGGTGAACGAGGCCAGGAAGAGCTGCAGGTCGTAGCGCCGCTTGGCGGTGAACGTCCCACGTCCCTTGGCCCGCGTGAGCAGGCCGTCGGCGACCAGTTGGCCGACTGCGGACCGCACGGTGATGCGAGAGACTCCGTACCGCTCGGCGAGATCGCGCTCGGACGGAATCGGTGAGCCGGGAGCGAGCTCCTGTTCTGCCAGCCGCCGCAGGATCTCGCGGAGCTGTGCGTGCTTCGGCTTGGGCCCGTCCACGATCTCGTTCACTCGCTCACCTCCTCGCTAGTGGTACTTTCCGGTCTAGACCAGTTGGTGCGGGAGAATGCTCCGCGCACCGAGCGGGTGTCAACCGCTGTTACGGGAACGAGAGGTACGAACGTGGCTGACGAGAAGGCTCAGAAGATCCTCGAGGCGCTGGGCGGCCGGGACAACATCATCGAGATCGAGCCCTGCATCACCCGCCTGCGGTGCGAGCTCGAAGACGGTTCCGTCGTGGACGAGAAGGCGCTGAAGGCGTTGGGAGCGCACGGAGTCATGCGTTCCGGCAACGTCGTCCAGGTCGTCGTCGGACCCGAGGCGGACACCATCGCGTCGGACATCGAGGACCTGCTGTGAGCCTCCGCGTCGGCAGCCCGGTGGCCGGGCGGGTGGTCGCGCTCTCCGCCGTTCCGGACCAGGTCTTCGCCGAGGCGATGGTCGGGCCCGGCGTGGCCGTCGAACCGGTTCGATCGAAGGCCGATGTGGTGTCACCGCTCGACGGCACCGTCGTCACGCTGCACCCGCACGCGTTCGTGGTCGCCAACGGTGACGGGGCGGCCATCCTGGTCCACCTCGGCATCGACACCGTGAAGCGCAAGGGCGAGGGCTTCGAGCTCCACGTCGTCAAGGGCGAGCAGGTCCAGGCCGGTCAGAAGATCGTGACGTGGGACCCGGCCGAGGTCGAGGCGGCCGGGTTCGCGCCGATCTGCCCGGTGGTCGCGCTGGACGCGTCCGCCGAGGTGCTCGGCGACCTGGCTCTCGACGTGGACGTGGTGGCGGGCGACGCCCTGTTCGACTGGTCTCGCTGAGCCCGTACTCCTACCGCACGCGGGGCCCTCGCGTGCGGTAGGAGTACGAAAGCTCGCCGTGTGCGGTGGGAGAGTACGAAAGCTCTCCGCGTGCGGTAGGAGAGTACGAAAAGCTCCCCGCGTGCGCTTCGCAGAGCTGCCGGGCGTTCTCCCAGCCCGGTCCGGGGCATCGTTGAGCCCGTGCGTGAGTGGACCGTTCACGACAGGCCGGAACTTGTCACCGGTCGCCCCTGGCAGGACCGTGGTGTCATGACCACGGTCCTGCTCGCGTTCGCACTGGGTTCGTTGTGGACGGTCGCCGCCGTCCTGGACGCTCCGCCCTCGTCGTTCCTGCTGGCCTGGTTCGGCATCGTGCTCGCGCTGATCGACCTGCGGCACCACCGGTTGCCGGACGCGCTGACCCTCCCGTTGGGTGCCGTGCTGTTGCTCCTGCAGTTCCACGGGCTGGGAGCGGCGGCCCTGTCGGCGCTCGTCTTCGGTGGCGCGCATCTCGCCGTCCGGCGGCTGCGGCCCGCGCTGATGGGCGGCGGCGACGTGAAGCTCGCCTTCGGGCTCGGCGCGGCGCTCCCGCTGCCGGCGCTCTTACCTGCGGCGATCCTGTCCAGCGCGGTCACCCTGGCCGTCGCCGCGCTCCGGCGCAGGCGCGCGGTGCCGCACGGACCGGGCCTGCTGGCCGCCACCTGGGCGTTGACGACGCTGTGAAAGGATTGTGAACGTGCTGCGCTGGATCACCGCTGGAGAGTCACACGGCCCCGCCCTCGTCGCCGTCCTGGAGGGCATGCCCGCCGGGGTGGAGGTGACCACCGAGGATCTCGTCGCCCAGCTCGGGCGCCGCAGGCTCGGGTTCGGTCGCTCGCCGCGCATGGGCTTCGAGCAGGACGAGGTCGAGATCCTCGGCGGTGTCCGCCACGGCAAGACCCAGGGCGGTCCGGTCGCGGTCACGATCGGCAACTCCGAGTGGCCCAAGTGGCAGACGGTCATGTCGCCGGACCCGGTCGACCCGAGCCTGCTCAAGACGACCGGCCGCAACGAGGCCCTCACCCGCCCGCGGCCCGGCCACGCCGACCTGCCGGGCATGCAGAAGTTCGGCTTCGACGAGGCCCGTCCGGTGCTGGAGCGCGCCTCCGCGCGGGAGACCGCGGCCCGCACGGCACTGGGCACGGTCGCCCGGCAGTTCCTGCAGCAGTTGCTCGGCGTGCAGATCGTGAGTCACGTGGTGTCCATCGGCCAGGCCGAGACGCCGCAGGACGCCGCGCTGCCCACGCCCGACGACCTGGCCGCGATCGACGAGTCCCCGGTGCGGTGCTTCGACCAGCGCGGCACCGACGCGATGGTCGCCGAGGTCGAGGCCGTCAAGGAGGCCGGTGACACGGTCGGCGGCGTCATCGAGGTGCTCGCCTACGGGTTGCCGCCGGGCCTGGGCTCGCACGTGCACTGGGACCGCCGCCTCGACGCACGCCTGGCCGCCGCCCTCATGGGCGTGCAGGCGATGAAGGGCGTGGAGATCGGCGACGGCTTCACCTCGGCGAAGCGCTGGGGTTCGCAGGCGCACGACGAGATCGACCGCGGCAGCGGCCCGGTCGGCGTGACGCGCCGCTCGAACCGCGCCGGTGGCCTCGAGGGCGGCATCACCAACGGCGAGATCCTGCGCGCCCGCGTGGCGATGAAGCCCATCTCGACCGTGCCGCGCGCACTGTCCACTGTGGATGTGCGCACCGGTGAGCCCGCCGTCGCGATCCACCAGCGCTCGGACGTCTGCGCCGTGCCGCGTGCCGGTGTGGTGCTGGAGTCCGTGGTGGCGCTGGTGCTGGCCGAGGCCGCGCTGGAGAAGTTCGGCGGCGACTCGCTTCCCGAGACGCGCCGCAACGCCCACGCCTACCTCAAGGCGCTGGAAGCCCGCTGGGAGGGCATGTGAGCCCCCGGTACGTGGTGGTCGGTCCTCCCGGAGCCGGGAAGACCACCGTCAGCGAACTGCTGGCCGCACGGCTCGGTGTGCCGTTCCGCGACGTCGACGCGGACGTCGTCGAACTCGCCGGCAAGCCCATCTCGGACATCTTCACCGACGACGGTGAGCCCGCTTTCCGCGCCATGGAAGAGGAAGCGGTCGCCAAGGCACTCGTCGAGCACGAGGGCGTGCTGGCCCTGGGCGGGGGAGCGGTGCTGTCCGCGACGACCCGCGAACGCCTGCGCGAGCACACCGTCGTGTTCCTGAACGTGGGCATGGCGGAGGGCGTGCGCCGCACGGGACTGTCGTCCTCGCGGCCGCTGCTGTCCGGCATCAACCCGCGTGCCACGTTCAAGGCGCTGCTGGACGCGCGCCTGCCGCTGTACCGCGAGGTCGCGACGATCGAGGTCCTGACGGACTCGCTCGATCCGGAACGGGTGACCGACGCGGTGATCAAGGGAGCTGAAGCATGACCGAGCCCGTGCGCATCCGGGTCGCCGCGGAGAAGCCCTACGACGTGGTGGTCGGCCGGGGCCTGCTCGGCGACATCGTCGAGTTCCTGGGCGGCACGGCCAAGATCGCGATCGTGCACCAGCCGACCCTGGCCGAGACGGCCAAGGTGCTGGTCGACGAGCTCAAGGCCGTGGGCGCCGACGCGCACCGCGTCGAGGTCCCGGACGCCGAGGACGGCAAGGACCTGGTGGTCGCCGGCTTCTGCTGGGACGTGCTGGGCAAGATCGGCCTGTCGCGCTCCGACGTCGTCGTCGGCCTCGGCGGCGGCGCGGTGACGGACCTCGCGGGCTTCGTCGCGTCCACCTGGATGCGCGGCGTGCGGCTGGTCAACATCCCGACGACGCTGCTCGGCATGGTCGACGCGGCGGTCGGCGGCAAGACCGGCATCAACACCGACGCGGGCAAGAACCTCGTCGGCACGTTCTACGAGCCGGACGCGATCTTCGTCGACCTCGCGACACTGGAAACGCTGCCGCGCAACGAACTCATCGCCGGCATGGCCGAGATCGTGAAGGGCGGCTTCATCGCCGACCCGGTCATCCTCGACCTGATCGAGGCCGACCCCGCCCTGGCCCTCGACCCGACGGGTGAGGTGCTGGCCGAGCTGGTCCGCCGCAAGATCCAGATCAAGGCCGACGTCGTGACGTCGGATCTGCGCGAGTCGTCGTTGCGCGAGATCCTGAACTACGGCCACACCCTCGGCCACGCCATCGAACGCCGCGAGCGCTACCGCTGGCGCCACGGCGCCGCGATCAGCGTGGGCCTGGTCTTCGCCGCCGAGCTGGCCCGCCTCGCCGGCCGCCTGGACGACGAGACGGCCGACCGCCACAAGCGCGTCCTGCAGTTGCTCGGCCTGCCGACGACGTACGACCCGGACGCCCTCCCGCAGCTCATGGAGGGCATGAAGGTCGACAAGAAGAACAAGGCGGGCGTGCTCCGCTTCGTCGTCCTCGACGGCCTCGCCAAGCCCGGCCGCCTCGAAGGCCCGGACCCGGCCCTGATCGCCGCCGCGTACTCGGCCGTCGCCGCCGAGCCGGCCACCGGTTCCGGGAAGGTGCTGCTGTGAAGGTCCTCGTCCTGAACGGCCCGAACCTCGACCGCCTCGGCACCCGCGAGCCGCTCATCTACGGCAGCACCACGCACGCCGACCTCGTCGAGATGTGCGTCGCCGAGGGCAAGGAACTCGGCTTCGACGTCGAGGTCCGCCAGACCGCCTACGAGGGCGAGATGGTCAAGTGGCTGCACGAGGCCGCCGACGCCTCCATCCCGGTGGTCCTCAACGGCGCCGCCTGGACGCACTACTCGATCGCGGTCCGTGACGCGTGCTCGCAGCTGACCGGGCCGCTGGTCGAGGTGCACATCTCGAACATCCACCAGCGCGAGGAGTTCCGGCACCACAGCGTCATCTCGGCGATCGCGAGCGGCGTGATCGTCGGCCTGGGCGTCGAGGGCTACCTGCTCGCCCTGCGCTGGCTGTCGCTCAAGAAGTAGCGCCGCCGCAGCAGGGCGAGTGCGGTCGCGCTGCTGAAGGCCGTGGTCCATTCGTTGACACGTAAGGGAAACCGTTGCTCCACCACGTGGAACTGTGGGTCCCGGACCTCGCCCGCGCCGAGGCCACGTTCGGGTGGATCCTCACCGAACTCGGCTGGACCGAACACCAGCGCTGGGCCGCCGGGGTCAGCTGGAAACTCGGCGAGACCTACGTCGTGGTCGAGCGGTCCCCGGCCATGACCGGTCCACACGATCGGATGAAAGCGGGCCTGAACCACCTCGCGCTGCACGCCGGAACCCGGGAGGACGTCGACCGGCTGACCCGGGAATCCGAGGCGAACGGCTGGCGGCTCATGTTCGCGGACAGGCATCCTCACGCGGGCGGATCGGACCACTACGCGGCGTTCCTGGAGAACGAGGACGGCTTCGAAATCGAGCTGGTAGCCGGCTGAACGTTGCTCACCGTCAGCTCCGCGGACTGGCCGGGTCCTTCTTCGCCAGGAACCCGCCCAGCAGCATCCCGAGCCCGGCGGGCGCGAGCACGAGCAACGCCGTGAACGCCGCTCCACCGGTCAGCGCCACCCACAGCGCCTCCTGCCCGGTCTGGTCGACCAGCAACGCCGACCCGATCACGCCCAGCGCACCCGCGAACGGGCCCGCGATCAGCGACGCGATGAACCACTGCATGCCGCGCCCGTCCAGCTCGCGCAGCGCGTCGACGGCGCCCCAGAGGACCGCGGCGACGATCAGGAGCCCCAGCGCGATCGGCCGGATCGACGAGGCCTCGGGGCTGCGCACGCCCACAGCCGCCACGCCGGTCTGCACGGCTCCATGCAGGAGCCCCATCCACAACGCACGGACGAACCAAGGACGCATGCGGACAGCTTAGGACTGGCCGTACGCTGCGAGACATGTCGTCGTACGCCGCACGCCGAAACGCACTGCGCCAAGCGCTCCAGGCCACGAACCTGGACGCGCTCCTCGTGACGAACCTGCTGAACGTCCGGTACCTGACCGGGTTCACCGGATCGAACGCCGCCGTCCTGATCGACGCGAGCGGCGACGACACCTCGGTGTTCTGCACCGACGGCCGTTATCTCACCCAGTCGGCGAAGCAGGTGCCGGACCTGGAACGGCTGATCGACCGGCCGTGCGACACCGCGCTCGCGGGCAGGGCGAAGGGCAGGCTCGGGTTCGAGAGCCACCACGTCACGGTCGACGGCCTGGACGAGCTGGCGGCGGCCGCCGCCAAGGCGGAGCTGCACAAGGCCGGTGGCCTGGTGGAGAAGCTGCGGCTGGTCAAGGACGAGGTCGAGATCGAGGCGCTGCGGATGGCGTGCGCGGCGGCGGACCGCGCGCTCGCGGCGTTGATCGGGCACGGCGGTCTGCGAGCCGGCCGCACCGAACGCGAGGTCGCGCGCGAGCTGGAGAGCCGCATGCTCGACCACGGCGCCGAGGGGCCGTCGTTCTCCTCGATCGTGGCGTTCGGCGCGAACTCGGCCGTGCCCCACCACTCGCCGACGGACGCGACGCTGCACACCGGCGACCTCATCAAGCTCGACTTCGGCGCGCTGGTCGACGGCTACCACTCCGACATGACCCGCACGCTCGTGCTCGGCAAGCCCGCGGACTGGCAGCGCGACCTGTACGACCTGGTCGCGCGCTCGCAGGCGGCGGGCCGCCACGCGCTCGAGCCGGGCGTGAAGGTGAGCGACGCCGACCACGCGTCACGCGAGGTGATCGAGAAGGCCGGGCACGGGAGCGAGTTCCTGCACGGCCTCGGTCACGGGGTCGGGCTGGAGATCCACGAGGCACCGGCGTTGTCGAAGGCAGGTGCCGGTACACTTTCGGCCGGTATGGCGGTCACCGTCGAGCCCGGCGTCTACTTGTCGGGGCGTGGCGGGGTCCGCATCGAGGACACCCTCGTGGTCCGCGAAAGCGGGCCGGAGCTCCTCACCCTGACCACGAAGGAACTCGTGGTCGTCTGACACCCCCGTCCTACACAGGAGAAATCCCACCGTGGCCACCACGAACGACCTGAAGAACGGCCTGGTGCTGAACCTCGACGGCCAGCTCTGGACCGTCACCGCGTTCCAGCACGTCAAGCCCGGCAAGGGTGGCGCCTTCGTACGCACGACCCTCAAGCACGTGCTGACCGGGAAGGTCGTCGACAAGACCTTCAACGCGGGCACCAAGGTCGAGACCGCCACCGTGGACAAGCGCGGCATGACCTACCTGTACAAGGAAGGCACCGACTTCATCTTCATGGACGGTGACACCTACGACCAGATCCCGGTTCCGGCCGAGACCGTCGGTGACGCCGCGGACTACATGCTGGAGAACCAGGAAGCGATGGTCGCCACGCACGAGGGCGTCCCGCTGTTCATCGAGCTCCCGACGTCGGTCGAGCTCGTCATCGAGCACACCGACCCCGGCCTGCAGGGCGACCGCTCCACCGGTGGTACCAAGCCCGCCCGCCTCGAGACCGGCGCCGAGATCCAGGTCCCGCTGTTCGTCACGACCGGCGAGAAGATCAAGGTCGACACCCGCGACGGCCGCTACCTCGGCCGCATCAGCGACAAGTCCTGATGGGTGCTCGGAGCAAGGCCCGCAAGCGCGCGGTCGACTTCCTCTACGAGGCCGACCTGCTGGGCAGCGACGCAGTGACGCTGCTGGCCTCGCGCGTCGGGTCCCCTGACGTCCCGCCGGTGAACGACTACACCGTCACGCTGGTCGAGGGCGTCACCGCGCACCGCTCGCGCATCGACGACCTCATCTCGGAGCACGCCGAGGGCTGGACCCTGCAGCGCATGCCCGCAGTCGACCGCGCGATCCTGCGCCTCGGCCTGTACGAGCTGCTGTGGGCGGCCGACGTGCCGGACGCGGTCGCCATCGACGAGGCCGTGGAACTCGCCAAGGGCCTGTCCACGGACGACTCGCCGCGGTTCGTGAACGGTGTGCTCGGCCGGATCGCGGTCATCGCGGACCAGCTGCGCGCCGTCCTGTAGTTCTGCTTCCGAAGGGGGCCACGTTCAACGGCGAACGTGGCCCCCTCGGTGTCAGCTCCGGGCCCAGCCGCGCCGCTCGCCCTCGTCGATCAGGTGCAGCGCCGCCTGCCACAGCGTCGTCGAGCCCTCGCCGATCACGGCCTTGCGAGCGCGCACGTCCTGCGCGGTCACGCCCGGCGTCCGCCAGGTCCCGCCCTTCGCCATCCAGTTGAGCAGCAACGGCTGCAGCCGGTCCATGGCCTTCGCGAACCGCGCCTCCGGCGTCTCCCGCGCCTCGAACTCGTCCCACAACGCCCGCATCGCGCGGCCGGCGTCCTCGGGCAGGATGCCGAACAGCCGGTCGGCGGCGGCCTCCTCGCGTTCCTGCTGGCTCTCGCCCAGCGCGGTGTCGTAGATCGGCGTGTCACCCGCGTAGATCTCGACGAGGTCGTGCACCACCACGAGCTTCATCGTGTGGCCGACGTCGATGGGTTCGTCGGCGTACTCCGCAAGCGTCATGACCATCAGTGCGAGGTGCCACGAGTGCTCGGCGTCGTTCTCGCGCCTGTCCGCCGCCGCGAGAGGTGACGCGCGCAGCACGGTCTTGAGCCGGTCGACCTCGATGAGGAACGTGAGGTGCTCACGCAGCCGGGAGTCCACACCGGACGGCAACGGGTTCTGATCAGCGAGAAGTCCTGTCACGTTGCCAGGACACTACCGCTCGGCCAGGAACTCCTCCCACGTGCGGGTGCCGCGGTCGCCGTCCAGCGTCAGGTTCCTCCCGCCCCGGTACGCCTTCCCGGCCTGTCCCGGCAGCCGCACCGGCACCGTGAGCCGGCGCTTGCCCGCGACGGTCAGGTAGCCGCGCACGAGTTCCCGGAGATCGAAGTCGGCGGGCCCGGCCAGGTCTGGAACCCGGCCTGCGGGCCGTCCCAGCGCCAGTCCGGCGATCCGTGCGGCGACGTCGCGAACATCCACCGGCTGCAGCCGCATCCCCGGCACCGGCACGACCGGGAGCTTCGCGAGGCCGCGCACCATCGTCAGCGTCAGGTCGTGGAACTGGGCCGCGCGCAGGACTGTGAACGGGATACCCGATGCCTCGACCGCCTCCTCGCACGCGTGCTTGGTGCGCAACCAGGCCAGCGGCACGGTGTCGGCGCCGATCACCGAGATGTACACGAGGTGCCGGACGCCCCGGCAGGCCGCGAGCAGGTTGCGGGTCGCGACGTCGTCACCCTTCTGCCCGCCGGCGAGGTGCACCACGACGTCCGCCTCGATCGGCGGGACGTCACCGAGCAGGTCGCAGGCGATGTCGCCGTGCCTGCTCAGCACCACCACGTCCGCTCCGGCTTCGCGCAACAGCGGAACCACGTGCCTGCCGAGTGTGCCGGTGCCGCCGGTCACGAGGATCTTCATGATTACCCTCCCGAATGAGTCGTCGCCCTCTCGACCCGGCGGCGCCGCAGAACGTGACAGGGTGTGTGCCAGGCCACAGGGGGAAGCTTTGATCGCGCAGTTCGAGCAGGAGCGCACGCGCCTGCGCGCCATCGCCCACCGCATGCTGGGGTCGTTCGCCGAGGCCGACGACGCGCTGCAGAACGCCTGGCTGCGCGTCGAACGCGCCGACCCGGCAGAGGTCGAGAACCCGGCCGCGTGGCTCACGACCGTCGTCGGGCGGGTGTGCCTGAACATGCTGCGCGACCGGCGGGAGCATGCGTTCGAGATGCCCGACCCCGTGATCGAGACGGGGGAGCAGCCCGAGCAGCAGGCCGTCGCGAAGGACCAGGTCGGGCTCGCGATGCTGATCGTGCTCGACTCGCTCAAGCCCGACGAGCGGCTGGCGTTCGTGCTGCACGACATGTTCGCCGTGCCGTTCGACGACATCGCGCCGCTGATCGACAAGACCCCGGCGACGGCCCGGCAGCTGGCGTCCCGCGCCCGCAAGCGCGTGCAGGACCGGCCTCAGCCGAACGTCGACCTGCCGAAACAGCGCGAAGTGGTGCAGGCGTTCCTCAGGGCGTCCCGCGAGGGTGACCTGGAAGGCCTGGTCGCGGTGCTGCACCCGGACGTCGTGCTGCGCGCGGGCGCCCTGGAGGTCATCGGCGGACGCACCGTCGCCGGCCGGGCCAGCCTGTTCCGCAAGTTCGCGGCCATGGCGGCCGTCGAGTTCGTGGTCATCGGCGGCGAGGCCGGCTTCGTCACGCGGATGGACGGTGTGCCGTTCTCGGTCATGGCCTTCACCGTGCGCGACGGGCGGATCGCCGCGATCCACGTGATCCAGGACCGGGAGCAGCTGGCAGCGCTTGTTCCGTGAGACCCGGCGGTCACGCTGAGTACCTCCGCCGGAAAAGCAGCAGTGGCTCGCCCGACGTCCTCAGGGCGACTGGCAGGACGTCAGGGAGCCACTGCTCCGGAAGTGGAAGTGGAGTTCAGTCTTCCTTGGCGGGACGGGCCTCGGGAGGCAGCACACCCCAGTCGATCAGCTGCTCGGTGAGCTCGCCCGGCGTCATGTCGTAGATGATCGCGAGCGAACGCAGGTCCTCGGTGCGGATGGAGAGGACCTTGCCGTTGTAGTCACCGCGCTGCGACTGGATGGTCGCGGCGTAGCGAGCCAGCGGGCCGACCTTCTCGACCGGCAGCTGCTGCAGCCGTTCGAGGTTGATCACGATCTTGGTGGCGGGCTCGGCACCGGAGGGCACGCGGCCCTCGGGCAGCAGTTCGGCGACGGGAACCCCGTAGAAGTCGGCCAGCTCGGCCAGCTTCTGCACGGTCACCGCGCGGTCACCGCGCTCGTAGGAGCCGACGACCACGGCCTTCCAGCGACCGCCGGACTTCTGCTCGACGCCGTGCAGGGACAGACCCTGCTGCTGGCGGATAGCGCGGAGCTTGGCCCCCAACGCCTTGGCGTAGTCGCCCATGTGGCGGTTCTCCGTTCATTCGCCCCGTCAGCAGTACACGCGTGCCGCGGGGAGGCTTAGATCGATACGCAGAGTAATGATTACTCGCCGTGGTCGGCAGGTCAAGCTGATCTCGGGGAGAGACGCGCGCCACGCCTGGCCTACCACCCGGATGGTTGACCGCCCGTAGGTGATACCGTGCAGGTCAGCCTAGTTGTTACCAGGTGTCCGACGTCCTTTAAGGACCCGTCCAGTGAGGCGGGGAAGGAGGTCCAGCCGTGGCGTCACGTCAACGTGGCGCGACGGATCCGGCCGGGGATCGCGAGATTCTTTCGGCCGGTGACGTCGCGCGCACTGTCGCCCGAATGGCCCATCAGATCATCGAGAAGACCGCTCTCGATGCACCCAGCGCACCCGACGTCGTCTTGATGGGTATTCCCAGCCGGGGAGCCCCCCTCGCCCGACGTCTAGCCGCTAAGATCGCCGAATTTTCCGGCCGGACGGTGCACGAGGGCACGCTCGACATCACCCTCTACCGCGACGACCTGCGCCGAGGCCCCACGCGGCCTCTGGAGGCGACGAAGCTGCCCGAGGGCGGCATCGACGACAGGCTGGTCGTGCTCGTGGACGACGTGCTGTTCTCCGGCCGCACCATCCGCTCCGCCCTCGACGCCCTGCGCGACCACGGCCGGCCCCGCGCCGTCCAGCTCGCCGTGCTGGTCGACCGGGGCCACCGCGAGCTGCCGATCCGCGCGGACTACGTGGGCAAGAACCTGCCGACGTCCAAGACCGAGGACGTCGTCGTGATGCTGGAAGAGTTCGACGGTCGCGACGGAGTGGTGCTGAAGTGAAGCACCTGCTCTCCACCGACGGCCTCGACCGCGACCAGGCGATCGCGATCCTCGACACCGCGGACAGGCTGAAGCAGGCGCTGCTCGGCCGCGAGGTCCGCAAGCTGCCGACGCTGCGCGGCCGCACGGTGATCACGATGTTCTACGAGAACAGCACCCGCACCCGAGTCAGCTTCGAGATCGCCGGCAAGTGGATGTCCGCCGACGTGATCAACGTCAGCAGCTCCGGTTCCAGCGTCAGCAAGGGCGAGTCGCTGCGCGACACCGCGCTGACCCTGCAGGCGGCGGGCGCCGACTGCGTGATCGTGCGGCATCCCGCATCCGGTGCGGCACACCGGCTCGCGGGCTGGCTCAAGCACACGAACACGTCCGTGGTGAACGCCGGCGACGGCATGCACGAGCACCCCACGCAGGCGTTGCTCGACGCCGCCACGCTGCGCGACCGCCTCGGCAGCCTCGACGGCCGCCGCGTCGCGATCGTCGGCGACGTCCTGCACAGCCGGGTCGCCCGCTCGAACGTGCACCTGCTCACCACGCTCGGTGCCGAGGTCACGCTGGTCGCCCCGCCGACCCTGCTGCCCACCGGTGTCGAGAAGTGGCCGGTCACGGTCTCGCACGAGATCGACTCCGAGCTCGCCTCGCAGGACGCCGTGATGTTGCTGCGCGTGCAGGCCGAGCGGATGACCGGCGGGTTCTTCCCGAGCTCGCGCGAGTACTCGATCGCCTACGGCCTCAACGAGCGCCGCCTGAAGCTGCTGCCAGAGCACGCCGTCGTGCTGCACCCCGGCCCGATGCTGCGCGGCATGGAGATCGCCTCCGTCGTCGCCGACAGCCCGCAGGCCGCCATCACCGAGCAGGTCCGCAACGGTGTCCACGTGCGCATGGCCGTGCTGTACCACCTGCTTGCCCACGAGGAGGAAACCGCGTGAAACCCTTGCTACTCAAGGGAGTACGGCCCTATGGCGAGGGTGAACCGATCGACCTGCTGATCCGCGACGGCGTGATCGCGGAAGGTACGGACGAGAACGCCGAGATCATCGAAGGCAACGGGGCGGTCCTCCTGCCCGGTTTCGTCGACCTGCACACCCACCTGCGGGAACCCGGCCGCGAAGACACCGAGACCATCGAGACCGGTTCACGTGCCGCCGCTCTCGGTGGCTACACGGCCGTCTTCGCCATGGCCAACACCGACCCGGTCGCCGACAACGCCGTGATCGTCGAGCACGTCGCCCGTCGCGGCCAGGAGGTCGGCCTGGTCGACGTCCACCCGGTCGGCGCCGTCACCGTCGGTCTCAAGGGCGAAAAGCTCGCCGAGCTCGGCACGATGGCGAAGTCCAAGGCGAACGTCCGCGTCTTCTCCGACGACGGCCACTGCGTGCACGACCCGCTGATCATGCGTCGCGCGCTGGAGTACTCGAAGTCCCTGGGCGCCGTCATCGCCCAGCACGCCGAGGAACCGCGCCTCACGGTCGGTGCCCAGGCGCACGAGGGTGAGAACGCGTCCAGGCTCGGCCTGCAGGGCTGGCCGGCGGCGGCCGAGGAGTCCATCGTCGCCCGTGACTGCATCCTCGCGAAGCAGGTCGACGCGAGGCTGCACGTCTGCCACGTCAGCACGACGGGCACGGCGGACGTCCTGAAGTGGGCCAAGGCGCGCGGTACCAAGGTCAGCGCCGAGGTCACCCCGCACCACCTGATCCTGACCGACGACCGGCTCAGCACCTACGACCCGGTCAACAAGGTCAACCCGCCGCTGCGCACGCAGGCCGACGTCGACGCGCTGCGGCAGGCCCTGGCGGACGGCACGATCGACTGCGTCGCCACGGACCACGCCCCGCACGCGGTCCAGGACAAGGACTGCGAGTGGTCGGCGGCCCGTCCGGGCATGCTCGGCCTGCAGACCGCGCTGGGCATCGTCGTCGAGACCATGGTGAAGACCGGCCTGCTGGACTGGCGCGGCGTCGCGCGGGTGATGAGCGAGAAGCCCGCCGAGATCGCCGGCCTGACCGACCAGGGCCGTCCGATCGCGGTCGGCGAGCCAGCGAACCTCGTGCTGGTCGACCCGGACGCGTCGTGGACGGTGCACGGCGCGCAGTTCGCGAGCATCGCGGGCAACACCCCGTTCGAGGGCATGGAACTGCCCGCGGCGGTGACGGCCACCATCTTGCGTGGCCGGGTGACCTCGGTGGCGGGGAGGATTGCGGAATGACTCGGATCCTCCTGTCCCTGGCGGTCTTCGTCTTCTTCGCCCTGTGCGTCTACGGCATGTGGCACGGCTGGAAGCGACGCCAGCGCAAGCAGGCCGACCTGCCGGCGTTCCCCTCGACGCCGGCCGCGCTGGGCACGCCGAAGCTCGCCACCACGGGCGTCTACATCGGAACGACGAACGCGGGCAACTGGCAGGACCGCATCCAGGTCGGTGACATCGGCCACCGCGCCGAGGCCACGCTGAGCCTTGTGCCGGAAGGCATCGCGATCGACCGGACCGGCGCCTCGCCGCTCTTCATCCCCGCCGGGTCCATCCGCGACGCCCGCACCGACCGGGGACTGGCCGGGAAGGTCATGTTCAGCGAGGAAGGCCTCCTGGTGGTCCAGTGGGAGCACGAAGGCCACCTCTTCGACACCGGTTTCCGCGGTGACGACAAAGACGTGTACGACGAATGGGTTGCAGCTCTAGTGGGAGGCAAGGCGTGACGAACGCGGCATTGGTGCTGGAAGACGGACGTGTCTTCTGCGGTGAGGCGTACGGAGCGACCGGCGTCTCGCTCGGCGAGGTCGTGTTCTCCACGGCCATGACCGGGTACCAGGAAACCCTGACGGACCCCTCCTACCACCGCCAGATCGTGGTGCAGACCGCGCCGCAGATCGGCAACACCGGCTGGAACGACGAGGACGACGAGTCGAGCAGGATCTGGGTCGCCGGCTACGTGGTCCGCGACCCCGCGCGCACGCCGTCGAACTGGCGGTCCAAGCGCGGCCTGGACGAGGAGCTGACGAACCAGGGCATCGTCGGCATCGCGGGCCTCGACACCCGCACCCTGACCCGCCACATCCGCGAGCAGGGCGCCATGCGCGCCGGGGTGTTCTCCGGTTCCGGCCTCACCGACGACGCGTCGATGGTCGAGCAGGTCAAGGCCTCCGCGCAGATGGTCGGCGCGAACCTCGCGGTCGACGTCACCACTTCGAAGCCGTACGTCGTCGAGGCCATCGGTGCGAAGAAGTTCACTGTCGCGGCGCTCGACCTGGGCATCAAGTCGAACACCCCGCGGATGATGGCGGCGCGCGGCATCGAGGTGCACGTGCTGCCGCTCACGAGCTCCTTCGAGGACATCCTGAAGGTCAGCCCGGACGGCCTGTTCCTCTCGAACGGCCCGGGCGACCCGGCCACGCAGGACCACGCCATCGCGCTGACAAAAGAGGCGCTGGGCCGCAAGCTGCCGCTGTTCGGCATCTGCTTCGGCAACCAGATCCTGGGCCGCGCGGTCGGCCGCGGGACGTACAAGATGCGTTACGGCCACCGCGGCATCAACATCCCGGTCATCGACGTGGCCACGGGCAAGGTCGCCATCACCTCGCAGAACCACGGGTTCGCGCTGGAAGGCACGCCGGGCGAGGAGTTCTCCTCCGAGTTCGGCCGCGCCGTGCTGTCGCACTACTGCCCGAACGACGGCACCGTCGAGGGCGTCCGGCTGCTCGACGCGCCGGCGTTCTCCGTGCAGTACCACCCCGAGGCCGCGGCCGGTCCCCACGACGCCGCGCCCCTGTTCGACGAGTTCGTGACGCTGATGAATGAGGCCCGCTGATGCCGAAGAGGACTGATCTCAAGCACATCCTGGTGATCGGCTCCGGTCCGATCGTCATCGGTCAGGCGTGCGAGTTCGACTACTCCGGTACCCAGGCGTGCCGCGTGCTGCGCGAAGAGGGCATCCGGGTCAGCCTGGTGAACTCCAACCCGGCGACGATCATGACGGACCCGGAGTTCGCGGACGCCACCTACATCGAGCCGATCACGGCCGAGTTCGTGGAGAAGGTCATCGCGCAGGAACGCCCGGACGCGATCCTGGCGACGCTGGGCGGCCAGACCGCTTTGAACACGGCCATCGCGCTGCACGAGCGCGGTGTGCTGGAGAAGTACAACGTCGAGCTGATCGGCGCGGACATCGACGCCATCCAGCGCGGCGAGGACCGGCAGATCTTCAAGGACCTGGTGCGGGGCATCGGTTCCGAGGTCCCGCGCTCCGCCGTCTGCAAGTCGATGGACGAGGTGCGCAAGACCGTCGCCGACCTCGGCCTGCCGGTCGTGATCCGGCCCTCGTTCACCATGGGTGGCCTGGGTTCCGGCATGGCGTACACGGCGGAGGAGCTGGAGCGCCTCGCGGCGATCGGCCTGGAGGAGTCTCCGGTCACCGAGGTGCTCATCGAGGAGAGCGTGCTCGGGTGGAAGGAGTACGAACTCGAGCTGATGCGCGACCGCAACGACAACGTCGTCGTCATCTGCTCGATCGAGAACATCGACCCGATGGGCGTGCACACCGGTGACTCGGTGACGGTCGCGCCCGCGATGACGCTGACCGACCGCGAGTACCAGCACATGCGCGACGTCGGCATCCAGGTCATCCGCGAGGTCGGCGTCGACACCGGCGGTTGCAACATCCAGTTCGCGATCCACCCGGACACCGGCCGCATGGTCGTCATCGAGATGAACCCGCGCGTCTCGCGGTCGTCCGCCCTGGCGTCCAAGGCGACGGGCTTCCCGATCGCCAAGATCGCCGCGAAGCTCGCCATCGGCTACACGCTCGACGAGATCACCAACGACATCACGGGGGAGACCCCGGCGTCGTTCGAGCCGTCGCTCGACTACGTGGTTGTGAAGGCGCCGCGGTTCGCCTTCGAGAAGTTCCCCGGCGCGGACCCGACGCTGACGACGACGATGAAGTCGGTCGGCGAGGCCATGTCGATCGGCCGGAACTTCGTGGAGGCGCTGGGTAAGGCGCTGCGTTCGCTGGAAACGAAATCGGTCGGTTTCTGGACGCAGCCGGACCCGGAGGGCGCTACTCTGGAGTCCACTCTGAAGCAGTTGGAGCGCGGCCACGACGGGCGCCTCTACACGGTCGAGCGTGCTCTTCGACTCGGTGCGTCCATTGAGGACGTGTACAACGCGTCGAAGATCGATCCGTGGTTCATCGAGCAGATCGCCTGGCTCGGCACGTTGCGGCAGGAGCTGCTGGACGCTCCCGTCCTCGACGAGCCGTTGCTGCGCAAGGCGAAGCGCGCTGGGCTCTCCGACCGCCAGATCGCCGCGTTGCGGTCCGAGCTGGCCGGTGAGGACGGCGTGCGCACGTTGCGGCACCGCCTGGGCGTGCGTCCGGTCTACAAGACGGTCGACACGTGCGCGGCGGAGTTCAAGTCCGAGACGCCGTACCACTACTCGGCGTACGAGCTGGACCCGAACGCCGAGACCGAGGTCGCGGAGCAGCGGGAGAAGCCCAAGGTGCTCATCCTGGGCTCCGGGCCGAACCGCATCGGTCAGGGCATCGAGTTCGACTACTCGTGCGTGCACGCGGCCATGGCGTTGCGGGCGGCCGGGTACGAGACCGTGATGGTCAACTGCAACCCGGAGACGGTGTCGACGGACTACGACACCTCCGATCGCCTGTACTTCGAGCCGCTGACGTTCGAGGACGTGCTGGAGGTCGTGCACTCCGAGCAGCGCTCCGGCACCGTCGCGGGCGTGATCGTCCAGCTCGGCGGCCAGACGCCGCTGGGCCTGGCGCAGCGCCTGGCCGACGCCGGTGTGCCGGTCGTGGGCACGACGCCCGAGGCGATCCACCTCGCCGAGGACCGGGGCCAGTTCGGCAAGGTGCTGGGCGAGGCCGGCCTGCCCGCGCCCAAGTTCGGCACGGCCACGTCGTTCGACGAGGCGAAGGAGATCGCCGACGAGATCGGCTACCCGGTCCTCGTGCGACCGTCCTATGTGCTCGGCGGGCGCGGCATGGAGATCGTGTACGACGAGGAGTCGCTGTCGGGCTACATCGCCCGCGCGACCGAGGTGACGCCCGAGCATCCGGTGCTGGTCGACCGGTTCCTCGACGACGCCATCGAGATCGACGTCGACGCGCTGTGCGACGGCGAGGAGGTGTTCATCGGCGGCGTGATGGAACACATCGAGGAAGCCGGCATCCACTCCGGCGACTCGTCGTGCGCGCTGCCGCCGATCACGCTCGGCGCGTCGGACATCGAGAACGTCCGCCGCTCCACCGAGGCCATCGCGCGTGGCATCGGCGTCAAGGGGCTCCTGAACGTCCAGTACGCGCTCAAGGACGACGTCCTGTACGTCCTGGAGGCAAACCCGCGTGCGTCGCGCACGGTGCCGTTCGTGTCCAAAGCGACGGCGGTGTCGATGGCCAAGGCCGCGTCCCGCGTGATGCTCGGCGCCACGATCGCGGAACTGCGCGTGGAGGGCCTCCTGCCGGCCACCGGTGACGGTGCCCGGCTGCCCGAGCACGCGCCCGTCGCGGTGAAGGAGGCGGTCATGCAGTTCCACCGCTTCCGCACGCCCGAGGGCCACGGCGTCGACTCGTTGCTGGGCCCGGAGATGAAGTCCACCGGCGAGGTCATGGGCATCGACTCGTCGTTCGGCAAGGCGTTCGCGAAGTCGCAGACGGCCTCCTACGGCTCGTTGCCGACGTCGGGCAAGGTGTTCGTGTCGTTCGCGAACCGCGACAAGCGCGCGATGATCTTCCCGGTCAAGCGCCTCGCGGACCTCGGTTTCCAGATCCTCGCGACCTCAGGCACCGCGGAGGTGCTGAAGCGCAACGGGATCGCGTGCACCGAGGTGCGCAAGCACTTCGAGGGCGAGGGCAACGTCGTCGACATGATCCTGGCCGGCGAGATCGACATGATCTTCAACACGCCCTACGGCAACAGCGGCCCGCGCATCGACGGCTACGAGATCCGCACCGCCGCCGTGGCGAAGGACATCCCTTGTGTCACCACGATCCAGGGCGCTGCCGCGGCCGTGCACGGCATCGAGGCACTCATCCAGGGTGACATCGGGGTCCAGCCGCTGCAGGCCCTCCAGGCCGCCCTGCGGGGTGACGCGTGACGTTCGGCGAGAAGCTCGCGAAAGCCGTTGCGGCGCACGGACCCCTGTGCGTCGGGATCGACCCGCACCCGAGCCTGCTGGACGCCTGGGGCCTCTCCAGGACCGCCGAGGGCCTCGAACGGTTCGCCCTGACCGCCGTGGAGGCGTTCGGCGGCAGGGTGTCGATGGTGAAGCCGCAGGCGGCGTTCTTCGAGGCCTACGGGTCGCGGGGCGTCGCCGTGCTGGAGCGGGTGATCGCGGAGCTGCGCGACTCGGGCACGCTGGTGCTCGTGGACGCCAAGCGCGGCGACATCGGCTCGACCATGGCCGCCTACGCCCAGGCGTACCTGGGCGACGGCTCACCGCTGGCCGGTGACGCGGTCACGCTCTCACCGTTCCTCGGTTTCGGGTCGCTGCAGCCCGCCCTCGACACGGCGCGGGAGACGGGCAGGGGCGTGTTCGTGCTCGCCCTCACGTCCAACCCGGAGGGCGCGCAGGTCCAGCGGGTGGTTGCTCCGGACGGGCGAACCGTGGCGCAGACGATCATCGATTTCGCCGCGGCTCGAAATTCAGGCATTTCCCCGTGCGGCGATGTCGGTCTCGTCGTGGGCGCCACGATCGGGGAAACGGATGTAGACCTCAGCCGGTTCAACGGACCGATCCTGGCCCCCGGTTTCGGCGCTCAGGGTGGCTCCGTGGCTGATCTGAAACGGCTCTTCGGACCCGACATGCGCAACGTCTTTCCGACTTCTTCACGAGATGTTCTCAAGCATGGCCCCGACGTATCGTCGCTGGTCAGCGCCGTGCAGAGGGTCCAGCAGAGCCTCTGAGGAGGGGCGCGCCGCATCTTTTGGGGTGTGGCGCGCTCACCTGGGCAAACATGTGTTGGTAGGGTCCACGACACCGGCTGCCCCGCTGGTCACCGGCCTCATAGCACACCTAGAGTGGGCGACGAGTTGCCGGAGGGCAGTGATCAGGCCGCCGGAGGGTGTTTGGTACTACTACCACCCGCCGCATCACTCATGGCCGCTGAAGATTTACCTGACTGGGTCACGTTGTACTCAGGCAATTGCGGTCGGTATGTTCGCGGCACCGATCCGAAAAGAATCCACACCACGGAGGAAATCGTGGCTCTTCCCCAGCTTACCGAGGAGCAGCGGGCCGCAGCGCTGGAGAAGGCTGCTGCCGCTCGTCGCGTCCGGGCTGAGCTCAAGGAGCGCCTCAAGCGTGGCGGCACGACCCTGACGGACGTGCTGAAGTCCGCCGAGAGCGATGAGATCCTTGGCAAGATGAAGGTGTCCGCGCTGCTTGAGGCCCTGCCGGGTGTCGGCAAGGTGCGTGCTCAGCAGATCATGGAGCGCCTCGAGATCGCTCCCAGCCGTCGCCTGCGCGGTCTTGGTGACCGTCAGCGCAAGGCCCTGCTCTCCGAGTTCAGCGGAGAGTGATTGGCACCGAGGCGGGAACGGGTGTTGCCCGTTCCCGCCTCACCGTCTTGTCCGGGCCGTCCGGCGTTGGCAAGTCCAGCGTGCTGGCGGAGCTGCGCAGGCAGCAACCCGATGTCTACTTTTCCGTCTCGGTGACCACCAGGAAGCCGAGGCCGGGCGAGGTCGACGGAGTGCACTACCACTTCGTGGACCACGAGAAGTTCCAGCAGATGGCCGAGGCGGGCGAGTTCCTCGAACACGCCGAGTTCGCCGGAAACCACTACGGAACCCCTCGCAGGCCCGTCGAAGAAGCTTTGGCCGCGGGCCGTCCCGCGCTCCTGGAGATCGAACTGCAGGGCGCACGGCAGGTCCGCGTGGCCATGCCGGACGCCCGGCTGGTCATGCTGGCGCCCCCGTCCTGGGAGCAGCTGGTAGACCGGTTGACCGGCAGAGGCACCGAACACCCGGACGTCGTCGAACGCCGGTTGGCCATCGCCCGCGAGGAGCTGGCGGCCGAAAAGGAGTTCGACGAGGTCGTCGTGAACGCCGACGTGCAGTCGGCCGTGTCCGACTTGCTATCCTTGATGGTCGGACCACGAAATTCAGGAGATTGACGAGTGATCACCCACACCGAGCTCGGTCACCTGACCGGTTCTCCGGAGGGCATCACCAACCCGCCGATCGACGACCTGCTTGAGCAGGTGAGCTCGAAGTACGCGTTGGTGATCTACGCCGCGAAGCGTGCCCGCCAGATCAACGACTACTACGCACAGCTCGGCGAGGGCCTGCTCGAGTACGTCGGCCCGCTCGTCGAGCCGGGCCCGCGTGAGAAGCCCCTCTCGATCGCGCTCAGGGAGATCCACGCTGGTCTCCTCGAGCACACTGAGGGAAGCGAAGCGTAGAAGGCTGCTCTGGGAGAGGTCTGTCTGCGGAAAGCGCAGACCTGGACCGCCTTCTAGTGTCTTGTGGGGGCCGAGCCCCCACACCCCAGCCGGAGGGCTTCGCCCCCGGACCCCCAAGGCCAGAGGCTTCGCCCCTAGGCCCCAAGGCCGGAGGCTTCGCCGCCGACCCCCAGGGCCAGAGGCTTCGCCCCTTGGTCCCAAGGTTGGAGGCTTCGCCCCCTGCCCCAAGGACCAGAGGCTTCGCCCCCGGACTCCGGGACCAGAGGCTTCGCCCGCGGACTCCGGGACCAGAGGCTTCGCCTGCGGACCTGGGGACCAGAGGCTTCGCCCCTGGACCCCAGGTTGGAGGCATCGGCCCCTACCCAAAGTCCAGAGGCTTCGGCCCTTGGCACTGAGGTCGGGGTCTTGGCTTCTAGGTTCCGAAGCCTGGGCTTGCCCCTTGTCCCTTGCTTTGGGGCTGGAGGCAAGCCCTGGTGTCAAAGTCTGGGGCTTGCCCCTAGGCTTCAGAGTCGGGGACTTTGTCCCCGGACCCAGCGGGTCTTCTCTTTGGACTCGGCGGGAGTGCATGTCGCGGGGGTGACCTCGCGGTCGTTCCTTCACAGGAGAGCTGTTGACTTCCGCTGCATCTGACGTTGATGCCCCCGTCAAGCCCCGGATCGTTCTCGGGGTTGGTGGGGGCATCGCCGCGTACAAGGCCTGTGAGGTGTTGCGGCGGCTGACCGAGTCCGGTCACTCCGTGCGGGTCGTCCCCACCGAGGGCGCGCTGAAGTTCGTGGGCGCGGCGACGTTCGAGGCGCTGTCCGGCCAGGTCGTGTCCGCCGACCCGTTCGACGACGTGCACGAGGTGCCGCACGTCAAGCTCGGGCAGAACGCCGACCTCGTCGTGGTCGCCCCGGCGACGGCGAACCTGATCGCGAAGGCCGCGCACGGCCTCGCGGACGACCTCCTGACGAACACCCTGCTGACCGCGCGCTGCCCGGTCCTGCTGGTGCCGGCGATGCACACCGAGATGTGGGAGCACCCGGCCACCCAGCACAACGTGCAACTGCTGCGCGGCCGTGGCGTCATCGTCGCCGAACCGGCTGCCGGCCGGCTGACGGGCAAGGACACCGGCAAGGGCCGCCTGCCCGACCCCGCCGAGATCGTCGAACTCGCCCGGCTGCTGCTGGTGCGGCCCGACGCCCTGCGGCGGACACTCGAAGGTGTGCACGTCGCGATCTCCGCCGGTGGCACGCGGGAGCCACTCGATCCGGTGCGGTTCATCGGCAACCGCTCGTCCGGCAAGCAGGGCTATGCACTCGCGCGGGTGGCGGCGCAACGCGGTGCCCGAGTGACTTTGGTCGCGGGCAACACTGCGGACCTGGCCACGCCCGCGGGTGTCGACCTCGTCCGCGTGGGCTCCGCGGTGGAGCTGCGCGACGCCATGCACAAGGTGTCGGCGGACGCGGACGTGGTCGTGATGGCCGCCGCGGTGGCCGACTTCCGGCCGTCGTCGCTCACCGGGCACAAGATCAAGAAGACCGACGGTGACCCCGACCCGATCACGCTGACGAAGAACCCCGACATCCTCGTGGAGCTCGTTTCCGCACGTAGGACGGGCCAGCTGATCGTCGGTTTCGCCGCGGAGACCGGCGACGAGACGACGTCGGTGCTCGACTACGGACGGGCGAAGCTGCGGCGCAAGGGGTGCGACCTCCTGGTGCTGAACGCGGTCGGCGACGGCAAGGCGTTCGAGCAGGACGACAACGCCGGCTGGCTGCTGTCCCCGGATGGCGCCGAGACTCCTATACCCCACGGACCCAAGACGCAAGTGGCGTCCGCGGTGTGGGACGCGGTTAGCGCTCGCTTGACTGACTCTAAGTAGAATTTTCTTCAGTCCAACCCTGCACCTAAGGAGTGTCCGTGAGCCAGCACAGCAGCAGGCTGTTCACCAGTGAGTCGGTGACCGAGGGACACCCGGACAAGATCTGCGACGCGATCAGCGACTCGATCCTGGACGCGTTGCTGGCCAAGGACCCGCGTTCGCGCGTCGCGGTGGAGACGATGGTCACCACCGGCCAGGTCCACGTCGCGGGTGAGGTCACCACCGAGGCGTACGCGGACATCCCCACGATCGTCCGAGAGAAGATCCTGGAGATCGGCTACGACTCGTCCGCGAAGGGCTTCGACGGCCACTCGTGCGGCGTGAACGTCGCCATCGGCGCGCAGTCTCCGGACATCGCGCAGGGCGTCGACACCGCCTTCGAGAACCGCGTCGAAGGCGCCGACGACGAGATCGACAAGCAGGGCGCGGGCGACCAGGGCCTGATGTTCGGCTACGCGTGCACCGACACGCCCGAACTCATGCCGCTGCCGATCGCGCTGGCCCACCGCCTGTCCCGCCGCCTCAGCGCGGTCCGCAAGGACGGCACCGTCCCGTACCTGCGCCCGGACGGCAAGACCCAGGTCACCATCGAGTACGCGGGCGACCAGCCCGTGCGCCTCGACACCGTCGTCATCTCCACCCAGCACGCCGACGGCATCGACCTGGAGAAGCTCCTCGGCGTTGACCTGCGCGAGCACGTCGTGGCCCCCGAGATCGCCGAGCTCACCCTCGACACCGCGGACGTCCGCCTGCTCACCAACCCGACCGGCCGCTTCGTCATCGGCGGCCCGATGGGCGACGCGGGCCTCACCGGCCGCAAGATCATCGTCGACACCTACGGCGGCATGGCTCGCCACGGCGGCGGCGCCTTCTCCGGCAAGGACCCGTCGAAGGTCGACCGCTCCGCCGCCTACGCCATGCGCTGGGTAGCGAAGAACACCGTCGCCGCCGGCCTCGCCACCCGCGTCGAGGTCCAGGTCGCCTACGCCATCGGCAAGGCCGCCCCGGTAGGCCTGTTCGTCGAGACCTTCGGCACCGAGACCGTGGACCCGCAGAAGATCCAGCAGGCCATCACCGAGGTCTTCGACCTCAGGCCCGCCGCGATCATCCGCGACCTCGACCTGCTCCGTCCGATCTACGCCCCGACCGCCGCGTACGGCCACTTCGGCCGCACCGACGTCGACCTGCCCTGGGAGTCGACGGACCGCGCCGAGGCCCTGCGCAACGCCGCCGGCGCCTGATCACCCGCAAGCCCCCGAACGGCCCGCTTCCCTCCGGGGAGGCGGGCCGTTCCGCGTCCGGCGATCTTGTCGGGCCTGCTGAGTACAGTGAAGTTCCAACTTACTGATCGAGCCTTCACGGTCGACGCGGGTCTGTGCGGAGAGTGGGGCATCTCCTCGTGGAACCCGGCCCCTGTGCCGGCAGCATTGGCGGCCGACGAAGGCGCCGCGCCCCGACGTCGTGATGGTGCGCGCCGGGATGCTCGTCAGCGCGGAACGAAATCAACGCACGGACGATCCTGGAAGGCCAGCCATTGTGCAGCCAGCACCAGGCCGCGTTCCGGCTCGCCTATGCGCTGCCAGCAGTCCAACGCGTCGCGGTCGGCGCCGGCAACCCAACCCATCTGCGTGACCTCATCAGCGCTACCACGCTGGACGTGGATCGCAAGCGCCTGTCAACTTATCGAATTATGAAATTCGACGGCTACAAGCTGCGTAACGAACCCCTGGATGACGTGTTCGCCGAGGTCGAAAGGGCGCTGGGGGTGCAACTGGTGCGGTCCCGCCCCACCTACGGCACCCAGGGCGCAACGGTCGGCCTTCCCACGACAGCGGACACCTGGGTGCGTGTGGCGTGGAGAACTCCGGAAGGTGTGCACCTCCAGGCATGGTTTGGAGGGGAAGCCGCTTCATCGATCGTCGGCGTGAGAAAGCCCGAGTTGTACCGCTCGTACCGCTGGATCGACCAGCGACGATCGGTGGTGTGGCGGGCAGACGAGGCCGAAATCGTCTCGTCCACAGCCGTGCAGTCAACCGGGGTCATTGACCACGAGCCGGACATTTTGCCGACGTGGTGGAATGACTTGAAGGCGTCGCTGGCGGCTCTGGCCGAGTTCCAGACTCGACGGGTGGGAATCTCGCAGAAGCACGTGACGCGCCGCATCAACCAGGTGTTCGGCGACGAGGGTGTGAAAACCGAGGTGGACGAGTGGGCAACGGCCCACGCCGAGCTTCATTGGGGCAACGTCACCGGGCCGGAGTTCTGCCTGCTGGACTGGGAGGCCTGGGGGCTCGGACCGCGTGGTTTGGACGCCGCAACGCTGTGGGGAGCCAGTCTCCGGGTGCCAGCGGTGGCTGATCGGGTACAGGAGGTCTTCGCGGATGACCTCAACAGCCGCTCGGGGTTGCTCGCCCAGCTTCTGGTCTGCTCGAACGTCGTCCGGATCAACTCGGGGACGCCGACACCCAGTCCGCTTCTGGAGCCTGCTCGGCACGAAGCGAAACGTCTTCTGGCCGCGCTTCGGTAAGGGGACGAGCATGGCGACACCGCACGTGGCCGCTATCGCCGCTGCTGATGTGATCTGTGAACAAGGGCCCTGGACATCCAAGGCCTTTGTTCATACGAGGGTTGGTTCCGCGCCATGTACCGAGACTACAAACTCGGTTCATGTCGCTCTCTCGTCGTGGGTTCATGGCTGCCGTCGCTGCTGCTGGTGCGGGCACGCTGCTGCCACCGTCGGTGTACGCCGCATTGGCTCGTGAGCCCCGTGCGGGAGGACTGCGCGCGATCAAGCACGTTGTGCTGTTGATGCAGGAGAACCGTTCGTTCGACCACTACTTCGGGATGCTCCGTGGCGTGCGAGGGTTCTCCGACCGCAACGCGCTGAGGGGTGTGTTCAACCAGTCGGGCGTGCTGCCGTTCCCGGTGCGTGAGGCGGCGTCCGGGCGTGACGTCCAGTACATCGGTGACCTGGACCACAGCTGGAACGGCGGGCACTCGGCGTTGCGTGGCGGGTGGAACGACAACTGGGTGCCCGCGAAGTCCGGGGCGACGATGGCGTTCTACACGCGCCAGGACATCCCGTTCCACTACGAGCTCGCGGACACCTTCACGCTGTGCGACGCCTATCACTGCTCGGTGCCGTCCTCGACCTCGCCGAACCGCAACTACTGGGTGTCCGGGTATACGGGCTTTGAGCCCTCCGGTGGCCGTGCGACTGGCAACGCGGCCTACAGCGAGGACACGCACACGGGATATACGTGGAAGACGTACCCGGAACGCCTGGAGGCCGCCGGGAAGTCGTGGCGGGTGTACCAGGAGTGGGACAACTTCCAGGACAACAACCTGGAGTTCTACGCGCGGTTCAAGGAGATCGCGCGCAAGGTGCTGCCCGCCGGGTTCAAGTCGCTGGACAAGCTGTACGGGACCGGTGACCCCGCGCTGATCGGTTCGCTGGACCTCTCGAAGCTCTCCGCGGCGGAGAAGTCGCTGTACGACAGGGGACTGCGCCGCGTGCAGCCCGGCGGACTGGGGGAGACGTTCCGCGCGGACGTCGCCGCTGGCCGGTTGCCCGCCGTGTCGTACCTGGTTCCGTCCTCTGTGGACTCGGAGCATCCCGGCGCGTCCTCGCCCGCCGCCTCCGCCTCGATCACCTACCAGGTGCTGGACGCGCTGGCGTCCAACCAGGAGGTGTGGGAGTCCACGGTCCTGTTCATCACCTACGACGAGAACGACGGCTTCTACGACCACGTGCCGCCGCCGCGCCCGCCGTTGTCCGTCACCGACGAATACGTGGGTGACCGGCCGTTGGGACTGGGTGCGCGCGTGCCGATGACCGTCGTCTCGCCGTGGTCCGTGGGCGGTTACGTGAACTCGCAGGTGTTCGACCACACGTCGATGACACAGTTCCTGGAGAAGTGGACCGGGGTGCGGTCGGAGGAGATCTCCGCGTGGCGCCGGACCGTCGCCGGTGACCTGACCTCGGCGTTCGACTTCGACCGCCGCCGGACGTGGCCCGAGGTCGGCGAGCCCGCCCCGGTGCCGCCCGCGACGCCGCGGTGGCGTCCGGCTCCCCCTTCCGAGCAGAAGATGCCGGAGCAGGAGGCCGGACGGCGGCGTGCGCGCGCTCTGCCGTACCAGCCTGACGCGTCGTTGCGTGGGTCCTCGCTGGAGATGTCTAACTCCGGGGCGGCGTCCGTGCACTTCGCGCTGTACCCGTATTCCGGGCAGTTCGCGTTGCCGCAGCACTTCGACGTCGCGTCGTCGGCTTCGCTGGAAGTCGCCGGTGAGCACGACCTCGTGTTGCTGGGGCCCAACGGTTTCCGCCGTGAGTTCGCAGGGTCATCCTCTGACCGTGCGCGCGTCTCGTCGTCGGTGCGCGGATACAGCCGTGTGCTGACGCTGACGTTGGAGAACAGCGGGTCGTCGCGGTTGACGTTCGTGCTGGGGCGGCGTCGTTACGTCGTGAGGCCGGGGCATCTGCACGTCATCCCGCGGCTGACCGCCATGAACTCCGGCTGGTACGACGTGACGGTGACGGTGGAGGAAGAGCCGAAGTTCCGCCGTCGTTTGTGCGGTCACATCGAGAACGGTCAGGAGTCGATCTCCGGCTAACGTGGCCCCGTGGAGATCACGGGGGATGAGATCCGGAAGCGGATGATCGAGCACGAGGCGCTGGATCCCGGGGGTCTGAAGATCGTCGGCGCGACGATCACGGGTCAGCTCGACCTGTCCGACGTCGTCGCCAAGAAGCCCTTGGTGCTGCGGGACTGTTCGACGGAGCAGCCGGTGCTGCTCAGCCGGGCGCAGTTCTCGCTGCTGGACCTGCGTGGGCTGGTCGCGCCGGCCGTCGAGGCCCGCGGCCTGACCGTCGATCACCACCTCCGGCTCAGCGGTGCCCGGCTGGGCGCCGGGGTGTCGGTCGACGCGCCGCACCTGCGCGTCGGCGGCAGCGCCTACCTGGACGACGGGTTCCACGCGGCGGGTTCCGTGACACTGAGCGGGTCGCGCGTCGGCGGCGTGCTGATGTTCGGTGGCGGGTGCTTCGAGTCGGGGCTGACCCTGGTGGACCTGCAGATCGGCGACGGCATCTTCCTGAACGCGGGGTGTGAGGTCTCGGGCGGTGGCAGGCACGCGGCCGTGCGTATGCGCGGGACTCGCGTGGACGGGCAGATCATCTTCCGGGAGGGGCGCTTCAGCTCGTCCGGCGTCGCGCTCGACCTGCGGCACGTGCGCGTCGGCAAGGACCTGCTGATGCCGTTCGGCGGCATCGCCGGCCAGGTGCAGCTCGAAGGGCTCACCTACGAGGGGCTGCCGCGCGACGCCACAGTGGACGAATGGCTGTCGTTGTTGTCGGAGCGCACTCTTCGTTACTCGGCCCAGCCCTGGACCCAGCTCGCCTCGGCGCACCAGGCCGCCGGCCACGAACGTGACGTGCGGCGGATCCGCGTTGCCCAGCAACGTGATCTGCGTCGTCGCGGTCAGCTCTCGCGATGGGGACGCCGCTGGCACCTGATCCGCGGTGTGACCGTCGGACACGGGTACCGGCCGGGCCTCGCGCTCGTGTGGCTCGCCGGGGTACTCGCCGTGTCGATCGGTGTGGTGCTGATCTCCGGCGCGGTGCGGTGCTCGACGGTCGAGCAGGTCGGCTACGCCCTGAACGTGGCGACGCCGCTGGTCAAGGTGGACGCCGCCCGCTGCACGGTCGACACGGGCGCGGGCGCGGGCCAGGTGGTGCTGGCCTCGACGTGGCTGCTGCAGATCCTCGCCTGGGCGTTCGCCACCCTGTTCGTGGCGGGCTTCACCGGATTGGTGAGGCGCAACGCGTGACTGTCGGGGGTGTCTGATACACCAGGAGGTATGAGCGCGCAGACCGGAGCGAGAAAAGGGGAACGGGTCCCCGCGGAGTCGCTGCCGGTCGCCCGGATCGTGGTGGACGTGCCGCTGGCCCACCTGGACCGGCCGTTCGACTACTCGGTTCCGTCCGAACTGGACGTTGCCGCGGCGCCCGGCTGCCGGGTCAGGGTGAGGTTCGCGGGCCAGCTGGTCGACGGCTACTTGCTGGAGCGCGCAGAGACCTCGGAGTACGGCAAGAAGCTCGCCTTCATCGAGAAGGTCGTGTCACCCGAACCGGTGCTCGCGCCCGAGATCGCCACACTGGCGCGCGCGATCGCGGACAGGTACGCGGGCGGCATGATCGACGTGCTGCGGCTGGCCGTCCCGCCCCGCCACGCCCGCGCGGAGGCCGCGGCGCCGGGGGAGCCGCCGCCGCTGCCGCGGCTTCCCGCCTGGGTCCACGCGTCCGACGGTGAGCCCGCAACGGTGGAACCAGCCCTCGCACGGTCACAGCTGCCGCCCGTTCCCGCCGACGCCTGGTCGCGCTATCCCCGCGGCCCCAAGTACCTGGAGGCCCTGCACGAGGGCCGTCCCGCCCACGCCGTCTGGCAGGCGTTGCCCGCCGAGGACTGGCCAGCCCGGCTCGCGGAGGCGGCCGCCTCCGTCGCGTCGTCCGGGCGCGGGGTGATCATCGTGGTGCCCGACCACCGCGATCTGGCCCGTGTCGCCGAGGCGTGCGGCGCGTTGATCGAGGGCGTGGTGACGCTGTCGGCCGATCTCGGGCCGTCGGAGCGCTACAAGCGTTGGCTGTCCGTGCGCCGTGGCGTCGCGCGGGTGGTGGTCGGCACGCGTGCGACGGCGTTCGCGCCGGTGCGGGACCCTGGGCTGCTCGTGGTCTGGGACGACGGCGACGACCTGCACGTCGAGCAGAGGTCGCCGTATCCGAACGTGCGTGACGTGCTGGTGCAGCGCGCGCACATGACGGGTGCCGCGTTGCTCATCGGCGGGTTCGCCCGCACGGCCGAGGCGCAGTTGCTGGTCGAGACGGGCTGGGCGCACGAGATCGTGGCGTCGCGCGAGACGCTGAGGTCCGTCGCGCCGCGGGTGATCTCGGTGGGCGACAACGAGTGGCAGGACGTCAAGGACCCGGCCGCCCGTACGGCCCGGCTGCCGTCCATCGCGTTCGACGCGGCCCGGTTCGCCCTCGCCGACTCGCCGGTGCTGATCCAGGTGCCGCGCCGGGGCTACGTGCCGTCGCTCGCCTGCGGCCAGTGCCGCGGCCCCGCGCGGTGCCGCCGGTGCGCCGGTCCGCTGGCGTTGCCCGGCGGCACCGAGCACGGGCTGCCGAAGCCCGCGTACTGCCGGTGGTGCGCGGCGACGGAGGCCGGGTTCCGCTGTCCCACGTGCGGGTCACGCAAGCTGCGCGGCCAGGTCATCGGCGCCAGGCGCACGGCGGAGGAGCTCGGGCGGGCGTTCCCCGGCCACCTGGTGCGGACGAGCGGTGCCGACGAGGTGCTGACCAAGGTGCCGGGCAAACCGTCACTGGTCGTCGCGACACCGGGCGCCGAACCCGTGGCCGAGGGCGGCTACGGCGCGGTGCTGCTGCTCGACGGATGGGCGTTGCTCGGCAGGGCCGACCTGCGGGCCTCCGAGGAGGCGCTGCGGCGGTGGATGACGGCGGCGGGCCTGGTGCGGCCGGGCACCGGCAGGGTGGTCGTGATCGCCGACTCGTCCCTGACCCCGGTGCAGGCCCTGGTCCGCTGGGACCCGGTGTGGCACGCCGCCACCGAACTGGCCGCGCGGACCGAGCTCGGTTTCCCGCCGGCCGTCCGGATGGCGACCGTCGACGGCACCCCGGACGCGGTGAACGCCATGCTCGACGAACTCCGCCTGCCGCCCACCGGCGAGATCCTCGGCCCGGTGCCGCTGGGCGACGACGAGACCAAGGAACGCGCGCTGGTCCGGGTCTCCCGGGCGGAAGGCCGCCAGCTGGCCGCCGTGCTGGCGGAGGCGCAGGCCGTGCGGACGGCCCGCAAGGAACAGGACCTGGTTCGGATCAAGCTCGACCCGCTGGAGGTCCTGTAGCGCTGAATTCGATGGAGACCTGGTGTGCGCTGGGCGACAAGCTCACACGTGCGGCGGGCGTCCTCACGGGGCCGCGGCGCAATAGCCGTTCGCCGTCCTCGGCGACCACCCACCGGGGCTGACGCGCGTTCAGCCCTCGTAGTGGGAGCGCAGGCCCGCCAGGTGCTCGCGGATGTCCTCGTCGGTGAGCTTCTCGTACTCGAGGTACTCGCTCAGGTACGTCATGAGGTCGCCGCGCTCGGGGTGGTCCTCGCCCGCGATCACGTGCGCCGTCGTGCCCGCGATGCCCGCCGGGAACAGCAGGAAGCCGTCGAGGCCCGCCATGGTGTCGAAGGAGGCGTTCTTGGCCTCCCACAGGGCCCAGACGTCTTCCTCGCGGCCGCACTCGGCGAGCAGCAGGGCGGCGAGCCCGAGCGCCTCGCTGACGCCCCAGCCCTCCTGGTGGGCGGCGGTCTCCTGGGCGAGCAGGTGCCGCAGCAGATCGGCGTCGCCGTCGCGGCGTTCGCGCAGCAGGAGGTGCAGTGCTTCCTCGCGGTCTGCCTCGTCGAGCGGGGTGTTCGTGAAACTGGTTCGCAACTGGGCAAGATCGATCGACACGCCCGCACCTTAGGCCTTCCTCAAGGAGTGTTGCCATCCGGTCGTAACGGAGTAGAAGTTTCCGCATGTTGCGAACGGTTGCCGCACTGACGCTCTCCGTCGTACTGGTCGCCCCTGCTCCGGCAGGCGCGGCGGAATCATCGCCACGCGTGCCCGAGCAGGTGGGCTGGGGAGGCGCTGTCTCGAGCGTCGACCCCGACGCGTCCCAGATCGGCATCGACGTACTCCGCCGCGGTGGCAACGCCGTCGACGCCGCCGTCGCCACCGCCGCCGCGCTCGGCGTGACCGACCCGTTCAGCGCGGGCATCGGTGGCGGCGGGTTCTTCGTCCACTACGACGCCCGCACCCGCCGTGTGTCCACTTTGGACGGCAGGGAGACCGCGCCGCGGTCCGCCACCGACCAGCTCTTCGTGGAGGACGGCAAGCCCCTGCCGTTCGCCGAGGCGATGACCAGCGGCAAGTCCGTCGGCGTCCCCGGCACGCCCAAGACGTGGCAGCAGGCGCTGCGCAAGTGGGGCACGCTGAACCTGCGCGAGGCCATGGCGCCCGCGGAAGCGCTGGCCCGGCGTGGTTTCGTGGTCGACCAGACGTTCAACTCGCAGATCGCGAACAACGCCGCCCGCTTCGCCGACTTCACCTCGACCCGCGACCTCTACCTGCCCGGCGGCCGGCCACCCGCGGTCGGCAGCACGTTCCGCAACCCGCAGCTCGCCGACACCTACCGCGAACTCGCCCGCACCGAACTCGCGTCGCTGTACGGCGGTGCGGTCGGCCGCGACCTGGTGCAGGCCGTGCGGAAGCCGCCGGTCGTGCCCGGCTCGACCCGCAACGTCCGCGCCGGCGACATGCGGCTCTCCGACCTGGCCCGCTACCGGGTCGAGCGCCGCGACCCGACGCACACGCGCTACCGGGGCCTCGATGTCTACGGCATGGCCGCACCGTCGTCCGGCGGCACCACCGTCGGCGAGGCGCTCAACATCCTCGAGTCGACCGACCTCTCGAAGGTCTCCGACGTCGAGTACCTGCACCGCTTCATCGAGTCGACCAAGCTCTCCTTCGCCGACCGCCTGCGCTGGGTCGGCGACCCGGCCTTCTCCCGCGTGCCGACCGAGGGCCTGCTCTCGCAGAGGTTCGCGGACAGCCGCGCGTGCCTGATCAAGCCCGACGCCGTGCTGCCCGCCCCGCAACCCGCCGCCGACCCGCGCGACCCCAAGGCCTGCGAAGCCACCGCCGGCACCTCGGCCCTGCGCGAGGACGCAGAACGCACCACGCACCTCACGACGGCCGACCGCTGGGGCAACGTCGTCGCCTACACCCTGACGATCGAGGCGGAGGGCGGCAGCGGCATCGTCGTGCCGAACCGCGGCTTCCTGCTCAACAACGAACTCACCGACTTCGAGTTCGTCGCCCCGACCCCGGGCGTTCCGCACCCGAACCTCCCCGGCCCCGGCAAGCGCCCGCGCTCGTCCATGGCCCCGACGATCGTTCTCGACCACGGCAAGGTCCTGCTCGCCGTCGGCTCGCCGGGCGGCGCCACCATCATCACCACGGTCACCCAGATCCTGACCGCCCGCCTGGACCGCAAGATGTCCCTCGTCGACGCGGTGGCCGCCCCGCGCGCCTCCCAGCGCAACGCGGCCACCACCCCGGCCGAGGCGGCGTTCATCGCGGCCTCGACCACGGCGGGCCTGCAGGCCATCGGGCACAGGTTCAGCCAGAACGCCGAGATCGGCGCCGCCACGGCCGTCGAACGAGCCGGGGACGGCCGTTGGCGTGCCGTCGCCGAGCCCACCCGGCGCGGCGGAGGCGCCGCCCGCGTGGTGAAGGTGGGCTGAGCGCGTTCCGGCCCGGCTGGAGTGCGGCAGCCCCGCACTCCAGCCGGCCGGTCACACCACCACCATCTCGTCCCGGAACAGGTCCTGGCCAGGATCCGCCGTGCGGCGGACACCCGTGTACGTCCGCGGGTCGCTGAACTGGTCGCCGGCTCGGCGTCATGACCGGCATACACGGCCGGGAAAGGCCGCTAGTCGTTGGTGCGTCCGTCGACGCGTTCGCGGATGAGGTCGGCGTGACCGTTGTGCTGCGCGTACTCCTCGATCAGGTGGATGTAGAGCCAGCGCACCGAGATCTCGCCCACGCGCTCGTGCACGAAGGTGTCGTCGAGGTCCCGAGCCGCCACGGCCGTGCGGGACTCGGCCATGGCGGCGAGCAGGCCGGCGTACTCCGCCTCGGCACGGGTGGGGTCCAGGTGCTCGAAGCCGCCGCCCAAGTTGCCCGGCACGCTGTAGAGGGCCCGGACGTCCTCGCCCGCCAGGCGGCGGCGGAACCAGACGCGCTCCACGTCCGTCAGGTGGCGGATCAGGCCCAGCAGGCTCAGGTTCGACGGCGGGGTGGACGCCGTGGCGAGCTGCTCGCCGGAGAGGCCCGCGCAGTTGGCGAGGAAGGTGGCGCGGTGGCGGTCCAGCCACGCTTCGAGCATCGGGCGTTCCGCGCCGAGCAGCGGTTCGTCGGCCGGGGTGACTTCGGGTGCCGTCCAGGTCATGTGCCCATTGCATCAGCCTGGTGGCTTCGGGGTCTCCACCTTGTGGCCGAGGACGGCACGTGATCTTCCTACCCTGGGCTGATGCGGGCTCGATACCGCGAGCCGATGTGGGTTGACCTGCGTCAACGGCACAGTTGACGGCATGACGACGACTACGGTTTCCAGCGCCCCGGCAGCCCACCTCGACATCCACGCGCTGCTGCGCCCCGTGCTGACGGCTCTGCGGTTCACCGGCCACTTCGTCGTGGCGCTGGTGGGCGTGATCTTCCTCGGCAGCGCGTCCGAGCACTGACCGCGCTCCTCGTAGACTGGCCTCCAGTCCACACGAGGAGCACTGCGTGACCGTCCAACCCATCCGCCTGTTCGGCGACCCCGTGCTGCGCACCGCGGCCACCGAGGTCACCGACTTCGACAAGGAACTGCGCACCCTGGTCAAAGACCTGTGGGACACGATGCAGAACGCGGGCGGGGCAGGACTCGCCGCGCCTCAGCTCGGTGTTGGACTGCGTGTGTTCACGTACCACTGCGACGGTTTCGCCGGCCATCTCGTCAACCCGACGTGGGACGTGGTGGGTGAGGAGATGCAGGACGGCTCCGAGGGCTGTCTGTCCATCCCCGGCATGTCGTGGGACTGCAAGCGCCACCTGCACGTCGTGGCCAAGGGCTGGAACATGCACGGTGAGCCCGTCGAGGTCGAGGGCACCGAGACGCTGGCCCGCTGCATCCAGCACGAGTCGGACCACCTCGACGGCGTGTTGTTCCTCGACCGCCTCGACGCCGACACCCGCAAGCAGGCCATGCGGGAGATCCGGCAGTCCGAGTGGTTCGACGGTACGGTGCCCACCTTGAAACAGAGCCCGCACCCACTCTTCGGCAGGTCCAGCTGACCATGCGACTCGTGTTCGCCGGTACGCCCGAGGTCGCACTGCCCTCGCTGCGCGCCCTCATCGACTCCTCCCGCCACGACGTCGTCGCCGTGGTCACCCGTCCCGACGCACCCTCCGGCCGTGGCCGCAGGCTCGAGCGCTCCCCGGTGGGCGCGCTCGCCGACGAGCACGGCATCGAGGTCCTCACGCCGGCCAAGGCGGGAGATCCCGAGTTCCTCGACCGCCTGCGCGCGCTGGAACCCGACCTCTGCCCGGTCGTCGCCTACGGCAACCTGCTTCCGCAGCGCACGCTCGACGTGCCGAGGTTCGGCTGGGTCAACCTCCACTTCTCCGTGCTGCCCGCGTGGCGCGGCGCCGCGCCGGTGCAGGCCTCCGTGCGCAACGGCGACGACATCACGGGCGCCTCGACGTTCCGCATCGTGAAGGAACTCGACGCGGGCCCGGTGTTCGGCGTGGTCACCGAGAAGGTGCGCGACCGCGACACCTCCGGCGACCTGCTGACCCGGCTGTCCGTCTCGGGAGCCGACCTCCTGCTGTCCACTGTGGACGGCATCGAGGACGGCACGCTGGTCGCCGTAGACCAGCCCGCCGACGGCGTCACCTACGCCGCGAAGATCGCCGTCGAGGACGCACGCCTCGACTTCACCACGCCCGCCGTCGCCGTGGACCGCCTGGCGCGCGCCGTGACGCCGGAGCCCGGCGCGTGGGCCGAGTTCCGCGGTGAACGGCTCAAGCTCGGCCCGGTGACGCCGGTGGCCGACGTGTCGCTGCCACCGGGCGAGGTGCTCGTCGAGCGCAAGCGCGTGCTCGTGGGCACCGCGACCACCGCCGTGGCCCTCGGTGAGGTCCAGGCACAGGGCAAGAAGCGCATGGCCGCCACCGACTGGGCACGCGGCGTGCGGATCGAAACAGGGGAGCGCATCGCATGACCAACCACTCGCGAGGCGCCTCGAAGCCTTCCCGCCCGAGCAGCCCCCACCCTCCACGCCGGCGCACCGGGCCCGCCCGGCCGCCCGTGGAGGACCCGGCCCGCCTCGCCGCACTGGAGACGCTGCGCGCAGTGCGCCAGCGCGACGCGTACGCCAACCTCGTGCTGCCGCAGCTGCTGCGCGAACGCCGTATCACCGGCCGTGACGCGGCGCTTGCCACCGAACTCACCTACGGCACGTCGCGAGCGCAGGGCCTGCTCGATGCCGTCATCGAGTCGTGCTCCGACCGGCCGTTGTCCGAAGTGGACGGTTCGGCGCTCGACGCGTTGCGGCTCGGTGCGTATCAGCTGCTGCGCACCCGCATTCCGTCACACGCGGCGGTCGCCTCGACCGTCGACCTCGTCCGGGCCGAGCGGGGCTCCGGGATCGCGGGCTTCGTCAACGCCGTTCTGCGCCGGGTCGCGGCGCAGGACGAGGCGGCGTGGGTCGACGAGCTCGCCCCCGACCCGGAAACCGACCCGGTCGGCAACCTGGCCTTCACCCACGCCCACCCGCGCTGGATCGCGCAGGCGTTCGCGGAGGCCCTCGGCAGCCGCGAGGAACCGCTGAAGCGGGCCCTCGAGGCCGACGACGCGCGCCCGGCCGTGCACCTGGTGGCCCGCCCAGGCGAGGTAAGCGCCGACGAGCTCGCCGCCATCACCGGCGGTGATGTGGCGCCGTACTCGCCCTACGGTGTGCACCTGGAGGCCGGGGCGGGCGACCCGGGCGATCTCGAGCCCGTCCGGGAGCGCCTCGCCCACGTCCAGGACGAGGGCAGCCAGCTCTGCGCACTCGCCCTGACGCGCGCGCCGATCGAAGGTACGGACGACCGCTGGCTCGATCTTTGCGCGGGCCCCGGCGGCAAGGCCGCCCTGCTGGCCGCACTGGTCGGCCTCGAAGGCGGCGAGCTGATCGCCGTCGAGAAGGCACCCCACCGCGCCGAGCTCGTGCGCAAGCTCACCTCAGGCCTGCCGGTGACCGTGCACGTGGCCGACGGCCTCGAGACCGACTTCGTCGAAGGGGCGTTCGACCGCGTGCTGGTCGACGCGCCCTGCACCGGTCTCGGTGCCCTGCGCAGGCGCCCGGAGGCGCGGTGGAGGCGCCAGCCCGCCGACGTCGGCACGCTCACGAAGCTGCAACGCGAGCTGCTGACCGAGGCGCTGCGACTGGTGCGCCCTGGCGGCGTGGTGGCTTATGTCGTGTGTTCACCTCATCTCTCCGAGACAGTAGGGGTGGTGACGGACGTCGCGGCGCGGACGGGGGCCGAAGTGCTGGACACGCGGGAGTTCTTCCCGGGAGTTCCGGACCTCGGGGAAGGACCGCACGTTCAGCTCTGGCCTCATCTGCACGGCACCGACGCGATGTTCTGCTTGGTGCTGCGACGCCCGGTTTGAGCGCTCGGGAACGACGTTAGCGACGGGGTCCGACAAGTTTTCGTGCCTCGTCGCCCGCAGGCCGTACAACGGGTCCGGAGTTCACCTGTCCGGGTGACGAGCGGGCGTGTGGGGTGGTGGTGGTCCTGGTGACCGGCAGGTCCGGCACGGGGAAGTCGGCCCTGCTGAACCTGGTGGCGCAGAACGGATATCGCACCGTCGACACCGACCATGGCGACTGGATCGACCGCACCGGCGAACCGCTGTGGCGTGAGGACCGGATCGATGAGCTGATCGCCGGGCACGAGCGGTCCGGCCGGCCGCTGTTCACCGGGGGGCACAGTCGCGAACCAGGCGGCGTTCTACGCCAGGTTCGACGAGATCGTCCTGCTCAGCGCACCGATCGGCACCGTCCTGGAACGCGTCGCGAGCAGAACGGGCAGTCCGTTCGGCAAGACCGAGGAAGAGCGGAGCCGGATCACACGCGGGAGATCGAGCCGCTGCCGCGCGAGCCGGCCACCGTCGAGATCGACACCAGGCAGCCGCTGAACGCCGCGCTGGACCAGCTCGCCGCACTGGCGCAAGCGCCCGACCTAAGATCGTCCACATGACACGTGGGCTGCTCGGACTGGTCGCAAGCGGCTGCGGCGGTGTCGAGGGCTGGTTCCGCACCGAACTCGCCGAGCCGGCCGTGCGACTGGGGTGGCGGTTGGCCATCACGTTCACGCCGACGGTCGTCCCGTGGTTCGAGGAGGCCGGTGAACTGGACAGGCTGCAGGCGCTGACGGACCTCCCGATCCGCTGGGAGCCGAGGATGCCGAGCCAGCCCAAGCCCTATCCGACGCCGGACGCGTTCGTCTTCGCTCCGGCCAGCGCGAACTCCGTGGCCAAGCTGGCCCTGGGCATCGGCGACAACCAGGCGCTGACCGCGCTGAACGAGGCCATCGGCGTCGAGAACTGCAAGGTCGTCGTCATGCCGCAGGCCAACGCGGACAAGCGCCGCCACCCCATGTGGGAGACGCACGTCACGACGCTCACCGGTGCGGGTGTCGTCGTGGTCTCAGACGTGGCTCCCGGCAGGCTGCTCGACCTGCTGGACACCTAGACTTCACCCTTGTGGTCCACACGCCGATGATCGCCCCCAGCATCCTGTCCGCCGACTTCGCGCGCCTCGCCGACGAGCTAGCCGCGGTGCCCACGTCGGACTGGATCCACGTCGACGTCATGGACAACCACTTCGTGCCCAACCTGACGCTCGGCCTGCCCGTGGTGAAGTCGCTGCTCCAGGTCACCGACATCCCGATCGACTGCCACCTGATGATCGAGGACCCGGATCGCTGGGCCATCGGCTACGCGGAGGCGGGCGCGTACAACGTGACCGTGCACGTCGAAGCGGCGAACGACCCGGTCGCGCTGGCCAGGAACCTGAAGGCGGCGGGCAGCAAGGCCGGTCTGAGCATCAAGCCCGGCACCCCGCTGGAGCCGTACGTCGAGTTGCTCAAGCACTACGACACGCTGCTGGTCATGTCGGTCGAGCCGGGCTTCGGCGGGCAGAGCTTCATGGCCGACGTGCTGGACAAGGTCCGCCAGGCCCGTCACCTCGTCGACACCGGGCACCTCAAGCTGCTGGTGGAGATCGACGGCGGCATCAACGCCGACACGATCGAACAGGCCGCCCAGGCCGGCGTGGACTGCTTCGTCGCGGGTTCCGCCGTGTACGACGCCGCGGACCCCGGCAAGGCAGTCGAGGCCCTGCGTGCCCAGGCAGCCGGTGCGAGATGACCCCCGAGGACGCGATGACGATCGCCATCGCGGAGAGCGAGCGGGTCCGGGGCACCACCAGCCCCAACCCGCCGGTCGGCTGCGTCATCCTCGACGAGGGCGGTAACGCGGTCGGGTTCGGTGGCACGCAGCCGGTCGGCGGGCCGCACGCCGAGGTGATGGCGCTCAAGGAAGCAGGCTCGAAGGCCCGTGGTGGCACCGCGGTCGTCACCCTCGAACCGTGTTCGCACTACGGCCGTACGCCGCCGTGTACCGAGACGCTCATCGAAGCCGGCATCAAGCACGTCATCCACGCCACCAGCGACCCGAACCCGAAGGCCGCGGGTGGTGTCGAGGTCCTGAGAAAAGCCGGCGTCACGGTCGAGAGCGGACTGCTGGAGCAGGAAGTCAGCCGAGGCCCCCTCAGGGCGTGGCTGCACTACGCGCGCACGGGCCGTCCGCACGTCACGTGGAAATACGCGGCCTCGCTCGACGGCAGGATCGCGGCCCAGGACGGCACCAGTCGGTGGATCAGCTCGGAGACCTCCCGCAAGGAGGTCCACGACATGCGTGCCAAGCTCGACGCGATCGTCGTCGGCATGAACACGGTGAGGCTGGACGACCCCGCGCTGACGGCCAGGGACGCCGCTGGAATGCCGTTGCCCCACCAGCCGTTGCCGGTGGTGGTGGGCACGAGCGACCTGCCGGAGGGAGCGAAGCTCCAGCACACCGCACTGCACCTGCGCACGCACGATCCGGACGCCGTCCTGGCGGTGCTCGCCGAGCGGGGCGTGGTCGACGTGGTGCTGGAGGGCGGCCCGACGCTCGCCGGTGCGTTCTGGCGCGCCGGCCGGATCGACCGGGTCCTCGCCTACATCGCGCCGGCGCTGCTCGGGGCCGGTCCCGCGGCGGTGCTGGACGCGGGCGTGTCAACCATCACGGACGCTGTGAGGCTGACCGTGGAAGACGTCACCATGAGCGGACCGGACTTGCGGATCAGCGCGGTTCCGCGCACTTAGGAGGAGCGGTGTTCACCGGGATCGTCGAGGAACTCGGCCACGTCGAGGCGATTGAGGACCTGCCCGACGCGGCACGGATCCGCATCGCCGGGCCGATCGTGACCAGCGACGCGAAGCACGGCGACTCCATCGCGGTGAACGGCGTCTGCCTCACCGTCGTGGAAGTCGAGAACGACAGCTTCACCGCGGACGTGATGCGCGAGACCCTCAGGCGCAGCAGCCTCGCGAAGGTCGCCGCGGGCGACCGGGTCAACCTGGAGCGCGCGGCCGCGGTCGGCCAGCGCCTCGGTGGCCACATCGTGCAGGGCCACGTCGACGGCACGGGCACGATTCTCGCGCGGGAGAAGGCGGAGCACTGGGAGATCGTCCACATCGGACTCCCGCCGAGCCTTTCCCGTTACGTCGTGGAGAAGGGCTCCATCACGGTCGACGGGGTCTCGCTGACGGTCGTGACCGTCTCCGAGGACCAGTTCACCGTGAGCCTGATCCCGACGACCCTCGAACTCACCACGCTCGGGCACCGCATTCCGGGCGACCCGGTGAACCTGGAGGTCGACGTGCTGGCGAAGTACGTCGAACGACTGGCGATCCCGCACCTGCGGGCCATCGCGGGCGAGGAGGCCCAGTGAGCACCGACTTCGCTGAGATCGAGCGTGCGATCAGAGACATCGCCGCCGGTCGTCCTGTGGTCGTCGTGGACGACGAGGACCGTGAGAACGAGGGCGACCTGATCTTCGCCGCCGAGAAGGCGACGCCCGAGCTGCTCGCGTTCATGGTCCGCTACACGTCCGGTTACATCTGCGTGCCGCTGACCGAGGCCGACTGCGACCGCCTCGACCTGCCGCCGATGTTCCACACGAACCAGGACGTCCGCGGCACCGCCTACACCGTCACGGTCGACGCGCGCGAGGGCGTCAGCACCGGCATCTCGGCCGCGGACCGCGCCCGCACGATCCGGCTGCTCGCGGACCCGACCGCGAAGGCCAGCGACTTCAACCGGCCGGGCCACGTCGTGCCGTTGCGGGCCAAGGCCGGTGGCGTGCTGCGCCGTCCCGGGCACACCGAGGCCGCCGTCGACCTGGCGCGGATGGCCGGGTTGTCGCCCGCGGGCGTGCTCTGCGAGATCGTGTCGCAGAAGGACGAGGGCGACATGGCCCGCCGCGACGAGCTGGAGGTCTTCGCCGCGGACCACGACCTCGCGATCATCACGATCGCCGACCTCATCGCGTACCGCCGCCGGGTCGAGACCCAGGTCGTGCGCGCCGCCGAGGCCCGCATCCCGACCGCGCACGGTGTGTTCACGGCGTTCGGCTACGACAGCCTGCTCGACGGCATCGAGCACGTCGCCCTGGTGTACGGCGAGATCGGCGACGGCGAGGACGTGCTGGTGCGCGTGCACTCCGAGTGCCTCACCGGCGACGTCCTGGGCTCGTTGCGCTGCGACTGCGGCCCGCAGCTCGACGCGGCGATGGAAGCCGTTGCGGCACAAGGACGTGGCGTCGTGCTGTACATGCGTGGTCACGAGGGCCGTGGCATCGGCCTGATGCACAAGCTGCAGGCGTACCAGTTGCAGGACGAGGGCGCCGACACGGTGGACGCGAACCTGGTGCAGGGCCTGCCCGCCGACGCACGCGACTATGGCACGGGCGCGCAGATCCTCGTGGAACTCGGCATCAAGTCCATGCGGCTGCTGACGAACAACCCGGCCAAGCGCGTCGGACTGGAGGCCGGATACGGTCTCCGGGTGCTCGACCGGGTGCCGCTGCCGGTCTCCCCGAACCCGGAGAACCTGCGGTACCTGCGCACCAAGCGCGACCGGATGGGTCACGAACTGCACCAGCTGGAGCAGTACGAGACCGTTGTTTCCGCTACGGAGGACCAGGAATGAGCGGCGAGGGCCGTCCAGACCAGACCAGGCTCGACGGCAAGGGCCTGAGCGTCGCGATCGCGGCGACGCGCTGGCACACCAAGATCACCGACCAGCTCGTCGAGCGTGCGTTGAAGGCCGCTGAAGACGCGGGCTGCGCCGACACGACGGTCGTGCGCGTGGCGGGGGCGATCGAGCTTCCCGTCGTGGTGCAGGAACTGGCGCGCCACCACGACGCGGTGGTCGCGCTGGGCGTGGTCATCCGCGGCGGCACCCCGCACTTCGAGTACGTGTGCGACTCGGTGACGGACGGGCTCACGCGCGTCGCGCTCGACGAGTCCACGCCCGTCGGGAACGGCGTGCTGACGACCGACACCGAGGAGCAGGCGCTGGCCCGGGCCGGCCTGCCGGACTCGGTGGAGGACAAGGGATACGAGGCGACCGTCGCCGCGATCGACACGGCACTGGTGCTGCGCGGCCTGCGCCAGCCCTGGACCGAGCGGGGTTTCGAATGATGACGGCGGAAACGCTCGTCCTGCGTCCCAAGAAGATCCGCCGCGTCGCGTGGGCGTGCGCGGTCGGTCTGGTCGTGGTGTTCACGGTGGTGGGGCTGCTGCTGGGCAACACACCGACCGGCGTGATCTTCCGGACCTCCGACCAGATCGCCATGATCCTGCTGGGCTTCCTGCTCGCGGGCGGTGTGCTGCTGCTGACCCGTCCGCGCGTCACGGCCGATGCGTCGGGTGTCGACGTGCGCAACGTCGTGACGTCACATCACTACGACTGGAACGACGTGCTGTCGGTCAGCTTCCCGGACGGTGCCGCGTGGGCCCGGCTGGAGCTGCCGGACGACGAGTACATCTCGGTGATGGCCGTGCAGGCCGTGGACCGTGATTACGCCGTTTCGTCCGTGCGCGCGTTGCGTGAGCTGCACAAGGCGGCACGCGCCTAGCGTTCGTAAGAAGCCGAACGAGCCGCTACCCTCAGTGGTGGGGTGGTGGCGATGGACGAGACGCGCAACGAGGTCACGGCGGCGAAGATCGGCGCCGTCGTGCAGGCGGGGTCCATCGGGTCGGTGCATCTGCCCGGACAGTCGCGGCCGGTGCCCAAGCAGCTCCCCGCCGCACCGCGCCACTTCGTCGGCAGGACCGCCGAACTGGCGCTGCTGGACCGGGTGCTGGGCGGCGCGGCGGTGATCGGCGGTGCGGGCGGGGTCGGCAAGACCTGGCTCGCGCTGCGATGGGCGCACTCGCGGCTGGACGCGTTCCCGGACGGCAGGCTGCACGTCGACCTGCAGGGTTTCGCGCCCGGCGGCAGACCGTTGCCGCCGGCGGTGGCGGTCCGGTCGTTCCTGGACGCGCTCGGGGTCGCACCCGGTGCGATCCCGGTGAGCCTGCCTGCCCAGGCCGCCCTGTACCGCAGTCTGGTGGCGGGCAGGCGCATGCTCGTGGTGCTCGACAACGCGGCCGAGGAGGCACAGGTCGAGCCACTGCTGCCGGGCAGCCCGTCCTGCACCGTGCTGGTGACCAGCCGTCGTTTTCTGCGCGGACTGGTGGCGAACCACAGTGCGGAGCCGGTGGGTCTGGACGTGCTGTCCGAAGAGGACTCCCGTGCGGTCCTGACCGGCAGGCTCGGGGAGAACCGGATCGGACGCCACGGCGACGCGGTGGACGAGTTGGTGAGCTGGTGCGGAGGGTTGCCGCTGGCGCTGGCGACGGTGGCCGCACGGGCGCGGCAGCACGGGAACTTCCCGTTGTCCGTCCTCGCGGAGGAGCTCCGCGAGGACCGGCTGGACGGGCTGCGTTCGGTGTTGTCCTGGTCCTGCAGACTGCTCTCGGACCGTGCGTCCACCTTGTTCGGTTTGCTCGGCCACGCACCCGGCCTGGACATCGGCTTCGACGCCGCCGTCAGTCTTGTCGGTCTGCCCGCACCGCAGGTGCGTGAAGTGTTGCGAGAGCTGGAAGACGCGCATCTGGTGCACGAACACGTGCCGCGCCGCTATCGGATGCACGACCTGGTACGCAGCTATGCCGCCGAACAAGCAGTGGACCACGAGCGGGGACTGCGCCGCCTCACCGACTTCTACCTGCACACCGCCCATGCCGCCGACCACCGCGTCTATTCGCACCGGCGACAGGTGGTGCTCGGCGAACCCGAGCCCGGTTGCGCGCCGCTGAGTCCTCCTGATGACGTCGCAGCGCTGTCATGGCTCGACGCGGAACATCGATGCCTGCTGGAAACGCAGCGAACCGCCCTCGCTCTGGGCTGGTACTCGCGGGTAGGGCAGCTCGCACACCTGTTGACCTCGTTTCACTACCGTCGTGGGCATCTGCGGGACCAGGTGACGTCGTGGGAACGCGGCCTTGCCGCCGCCGAACGGCTGGGGGACGTGGACGCGCAGGCCAAGGCCCTGAGAATGCTCGGGAACGCACATACCCAGACGGGCGACTACCCTGCTGCGACGGCCCGGCTGCGGCGTGCGCTGGAGTTGGCGAACGACCTGTTCGCACAGGGACAGGCCTGCATGGCACTGGCCATGTTGCTGGAGATCGAGGGCGGTCTCGCCGAGGCGGTGGAGCACGGTGAGCGAGCCGTGCGGTCGTTCGCCGAGTTGGGAGACAGTCTTTGCGAGGCCGACGCTCTCGGCATGACGAGCTGGCTACATGTTCTGGCCGGCCACCACGACGCGGCGCTGCCCATGGCACTGCGCGCTCTCGCCATGCATCGCGAACTCGGCAACAGGGCCGGAGAAGCGGTGGCGCACAACAGTCTTGGTCAGCTCGCTCAGGCCACCGGCCGGTACCGGGAGGCACTGGAGCACCACGAGCAGGCGCTGGCCTGGCACCGTCACGTCGGCGGTGACGCGTGGAGTGAGCCCAACACCCTCGACCTGATCGGCCAGGCGCACGCGGCGCTCGGCAACAGCGACGAGGCCCGCGCGGCCTGGCAAGGTTCGGTCGCCATGTACGAGGAGCAGTTCCGGCTGGACATCGCCGCCAAGGTCAGGGCTCGGCTGAACGCGCTCTAGATCCACAGACCGAGGATCGCGCCCGCGAGCGTGAGTCCGACGATGTGATAGCCCGCCCCGATGGCCGCGAAGGTGACCGGGGCGGGCTTCGTCATGTCGTAGGCCCCGGTCATGAGCCTGATCGGCAGCGCTATGCCGAGCCCGACGACGAGCCCCAGCAGGATGCCTTCCATGATGTCGTCGGTGCGGGAGGCGTGGCCGATCATCGCGGTGGCGAGGGTGATGACGAAGCACGTGACCAGCGGGATGGCGTAGACGCCCACTCCGATCTTCTCGGGCGGGCTCAGGTCCCAGCCGGCCGCGCGTTGCCAGGCCCTGCCGAAGGCGTAGTCCGCGTACCAGACCAAGCTCAGCGCGAAGTACGCGATCGTGGCGACGACGACGGCCCACCAGTTGAGGTCGCCGAGCACGGTCAGGCTCATGAGGGGTCTCCCGCGGTGATCAGGGTGCCTTGGCATCGCGGGGTGCACGCTCACCGTTACGGGTGCATTGACGGCGAAAGGGCCGCCCACCGGGTGGTGGACGGCCCTTTCGGTACGACGGGGACTAGCTGCGGACCATCTTGCGCAGCACGTACTGCATGATGCCGCCGTTGCGGTAGTAGTCGGCCTCACCGGGCGTGTCGATGCGGACGACCGCGTCGAACTCGACCTTCGAGCCGTCGGCCTTGGTGGCGGCGACGTGCACCGTCGACGGCGTGGTGCCGTTGTTCAGCTCCGTGACGCCGCTGAAGTCGAACGTCTCGGTGCCGTCGAGGCCCAGCGACGACGCGGTGTCGCCCGCCGGGAACTGCAGCGGCAGCACGCCCATGCCGATGAGGTTCGAGCGGTGGATGCGCTCGTAGGACTCGGCGATGACGGCGCGGACGCCGAGCAGCGAGGTGCCCTTGGCCGCCCAGTCGCGCGACGAACCGGAGCCGTACTCCTTGCCCGCCAGCACGACCAGCGGCACGCCGGCCTCCGCGTACGACACGGACGCGTCGTAGATGGTGGTCTGCGGGGCGCCGTCGGCCAGGAAGTCGCGGGTGAAGCCGCCCTGGACGTCGTCGAGCAGCAGGTTGCGCAGGCGGATGTTCGCGAACGTGCCGCGGATCATCACCTCGTGGTTGCCGCGGCGGGAGCCGTAGGAGTTGAAGTCCTTGCGCTCCACGCCGTGCTCGGTCAGGTACTTGCCCGCGGGCGAGTCGGCCTTGATCGAACCGGCGGGGGAGATGTGGTCCGTGGTGACCGAGTCGCCCAGCAGCGCCAGCACGCGGGCACCCGAGATGTCGGTGACCGGCTTCGGCTCCATCTCCATGCCCTCGAAGTACGGGGGCTTGCGCACGTAGGTGGACTCGGAGTCCCACTCGAACGTGTTGCCGGTCGGCGTGGGCAGCGACTGCCAGCGCTCGTCACCGGAGAACACGTTCTGGTAGCCCTTGGTGAAGCCCTCCGCGGAGATCGAGGTCGAGATGACCTCGGCGATCTCGGCCGGGGTCGGCCAGATCTCCGACAGGTACACCGGCTTGCCCTCGGGGTCGTACGCGAGCGGCTCGGTGGTGATGTCCTTGTCCATCGAACCGGCCAGCGCGTACGCCACGACCAGCGGCGGCGACGCGAGGTAGTTCATCTTGATGTCCGGGTTGATCCGGCCCTCGAAGTTGCGGTTGCCGGACAGCACCGAGACGACCGCGAGGTCGCCTTCCTGCACGCCCGCCGAGATCTCGTCCTGCAGCGGGCCCGAGTTGCCGATGCAGGTGGTGCAGCCGTAGCCGACCAGGTGGAAGCCGAGCTTCTCCAGGTACGGCATGAGGCCGGCGCGCTCGTAGTAGTCCATGACGACCTTCGAGCCCGGCGCCAGGGTCGTCTTGACCCACGGCTTGCGCTCGAGGCCGCGCTCGACGGCCTTCTTCGCGAGCAGGGCCGCGCCGAGCATCACGGACGGGTTCGAGGTGTTGGTGCACGACGTGATCGCGGCGATCGCGACGGCGCCGTGGTCCAGCTCGAACTCGTTGCCGTCGAGGGTGACCTTGACGGGCTTCGAGACCCGGCCGGTGGCACCCTCGGCGGCGGACTGGAAGACCTTGGGCGCGCCGGAGCCGTTCTGGCCCTCGTGGATGGCGATCGGGTCGCTGGCCGGGAACGTCTCGTCGACGGCCTCGTCCACGCCGGACAGCTCCGGGGACTCGGTGTGCGCGACGTAGGCACCCAGGGCCTGGCGGAACGACTCCTTGGCGTTCGTCAGCTCGATGCGGTCCTGCGGGCGCTTCGGGCCGGCGATGGACGGGACGACCGTCGCCAGGTCGAGCTCCAGCGTCTCGGAGAACACCGGCTCGCGGGACGCGTCGTGCCAGAGGCCCTGCTCCTTGGCGTAGGCCTCGACGAGCGCGATCTGCTCCTCGGTGCGGCCGGTCAGGCGCAGGTAGTCGATGGTCTCGCCGTCGATCGGGAAGATGCCGACCGTGGAGCCGAACTCCGGCGACATGTTGCCGATGGTGGCGCGGTTCGCGAGCGGCACGGCGCTGACGCCCTCGCCGTAGAACTCGACGAACTTGCCGACGACGCCCTGCTTGCGCAGCATCTCGGTGATCGTGAGCACGAGGTCGGTCGCGGTGGCGCCGGGGGGCAGCTCACCGGAGAGCTTGAAGCCCACGACCCGCGGGATCAGCATGGAGACCGGCTGGCCGAGCATCGCGGCCTCGGCCTCGATGCCGCCGACGCCCCAGCCCAGCACGCCGATGCCGTTGACCATCGTGGTGTGCGAGTCGGTGCCGACGAGCGTGTCCGGGTATGCCTGGCCGTTGCGGACCATGACGACGCGGGCCAGGTGCTCGATGTTGACCTGGTGCACGATGCCGGTGCCGGGCGGGACGACCTTGAACTCGTCGAACGCGGTCTGGCCCCAGCGCAGGAACTGGTAGCGCTCGCGGTTGCGCTCGTACTCCAGGTCGACGTTCAGCTCGAACGCGTCCGGGCGGCCGAAGATGTCGGCGATGACCGAGTGGTCGATCACGAGCTCGGCGGGCGCGAGCGGGTTGACCTTCTCGGCGTCGCCGCCGAGCTGGGTGACGGCCTCGCGCATGGTGGCGAGGTCGACGACGCAGGGCACACCGGTGAAGTCCTGCATCACGACGCGGGCAGGCGTGAACTGGATCTCGGTGTTCGGCTCGGCGGCCGGGTCCCAGTTGGCGAGAGCGCGCACGTGGTCGGCGGTGATGTTCGCGCCGTCCTCGGTCCGCAGCAGGTTCTCCAGCAGGATCTTCAGGCTGAACGGAAGACGCTCGGCGCCCTCCACGGCGCTCAGCCGGAACACCTCGTAAGAGGCGTCGCCGACGTTGAGCGTGCCGCGGGCGCCGAAGCTGTCCTTGCTAGCTGGTGCAGTCACGTGCAACTCCATAACTGGTGACAGCGCGGTGGTCAGTTCGGGATGGGGGAGAGTCTTCCTCACCGGGTCGGCCCCTGCCCCTCGACCCCAAACAGTACGCTTGTCCTGTAAGCCGGTTCAACCCAGGTTGCCCTAAGTCACGATCCCGGTGCGGTACTCGCCGGGAGACCGTCCGGCGAACCTCTGTCGCGGCCCGCCGAGCCAGATGGACGCCAAAGCGAGCGGAAGCGACGTCATGGGTGGTTATCTTGGCGTGGTGCTCCTGGATCGTGTTTCGAAGCGGTACGGCCGCGGGCCCTGGGTGCTGCGCGACCTCACGCTGGAGGTCTCCGGCCTGACCGTGCTGACCGGCGCGAACGGCACCGGCAAGTCGACGTTGCTCAAGATCGCCGCCGGGGTCCTGAAGCCGACGTCCGGCCGTGTCGAGCGGCCTGCCTCGGTCGGCTACGTGCCCGAGCGGTTCCCTTCGGACGTCAAGATGTCCGCTTCGTCCTACCTCGCGCACATGGGGCGCGTTCGCGGCGCTGAGGCCGGCGATGTGCTGGAACGACTGGGATTCGCCGGTTCGCTGACCGCGCCGATGTCCGAGCTGTCCAAGGGCAACACGCAGAAGGTCGCGCTGGCGCAGGCTTTGGCGGCTTCCGGCGTGCTGGTGCTCGACGAGCCGTGGTCCGGGCTCGACCCCTCGGCGTCCGCCGAACTGGTGGCGTTGCTGGAGGGGCGGACGGCGCTGGTGTCCGACCACGAGGGACACCTCGCGTCGGCGACGCGCGTGGACCTCTCCGGCGGGCACGTGACGATCGAGCTCAGCCGGGTCGCGGCGCCCGATGCGCTGGAGGCGCTGGAAGGCGTGCGGTCGGTGCAGGCGCGCGGGTCGTCGGTGCGGGTGGTCGTGGCGCCGGAGCAGAGCGATCAGGTGCTGGCGGAGGCCTTGCGCCTCGGCTGCTCGGTGCGGAGTGTGCGGTGATCGCCCTCGTCCGGTACCTCGCGGCCGATGTCCTGCGCGGGCAACGGTATCTGGCGCCGCTGCTGGTGTTCCTCGGGGTGATGGGGATGTTGTTCTCCAGCGACGCCGGGCAGCCACTGGAGGCGTATTCGGGTTCGTCGGCGTTGCTCTACCCGATCGCGGCGTGGATGGCCGTCGTGGTGGCGACGTCCGAGGACGTGGTGCGACGCGAGATCACCGTGGTGAACGCCGGAGGCTGGCCGCGGGTGCTGACGGCCGCGGCGCTGGTCGCGGTGTTGTTCGCGATGGCCATGGCGGTGCTGGCGGCGGTGTGGCCGGTGGTGACGAACCCCCACCCGTACACGGCAGGCGAATTTTTTGTCGGACTCGCCGCGCATACTGGGTGTGCGTTGCTCGGCGTCGGGGTGGGCCTGCTGTTCGCCCGCCCTGTCCTCGACTCCATCGGGCGCACTGTGCTGGCGGTGTTCTCGGTGGTGGTGCTGACGTACCCGCTGGGGCGGATCACCCCGCTCGGGTGGGTGCTGGACGCGCTGGGGCACAACAGGGTGTCGCTGTCCCTGCTGGGGACGGCGGCGGTCGGCGTCGCGCTCGTGGCGGCCGCGGTGGTGGCCGGGGTCCGGCGGGCCTGATGCGGGTCAACGTGCTCGGGCCGCTGCAGGTCGTGGCCGCGGACGGCGCACCGGTCGAGGTGCGCGGGAAGCGGCTGCGGTGGCTGCTGATCCGGCTGGCGATGGAACCTGGCACCGTCGTCGCGCCGGACCGGCTGATCGCCGACCTGTGGCCGGACGAGCCACCGGTCGACGGTGCCGCGGCGTTGCAGTCGCTCGTGTCGAGGCTGCGGCGGGTGCTCGGTGCCGCCGTGATCTCGTCGCACGCGGCGGGGTACCGGCTGGAGGCGGCGACCGATGTCGAGGCCTTCTCGCGGACGCGTGATGCGGCGTTGTGGCGTGGCGCGGCGTTCGAGGAGGCACCGTTCGCGGTCGACGAGGCCGTGCGGCTGGCGTTGCTGCGCGACGACCTCGCGGGCCTGGAGGCGCTGGCGGCAGCGCATCCGTTGCGCGAGGACGTGCAGGCCCGGTTGATGCTGGCGCTGAACGCCGCCGGACGGCGGTCGGACGCGCTGGCGGTGTTCGCGCGCGTTCGCACGGCTCTGGCCGACGAGCTGGGCGTGGATCCCGGTGAGGCGCTGGCGGCCGCCCACCTGACGGTGCTGCGCGAACGCGTCGCGCGCGGGAACCTGCCCGCGCCGGTCGGATCGTTCGTCGGGCGTGGCGCGGACTTGGCCGCGTTGGCCTCGTTGTTGCGCGACAACCGGTTGGTGACGCTGACCGGGTTCGGCGGCGTGGGCAAGACACGCCTCGCGCTGACGCACGCCGCGTCGGTGCCGCAGGCGTGGTTCGTCGAGCTGGACTCGGCGGCCGAACCGCTGGCGGCACTGGACGCCGCCCTGGGCCCGAACCCGTTGGCGGCGCCGGTGTTCTCGCGGCTCGGGTCGTCGCTGGTGGTGCTCGACAACTGCGAACATGTCGTGGACGCGGCCGCGGCGCTGTGCGTCCGGCTGCTGGCCGAGGCGCCGGACGCGCGCGTCCTGGCGACGTCACGCGAGCCGCTCGGGATTCCGGGCGAGGTCGTGTGCCCCGTGGCGCCGCTCGACCTCGATCACGCCGTGCGGTTGTTCTCCGCGCGGGTCGGGTCGGCGTTCGATCCCGACGTCGTGCGGCGGGTTTGTGCTGCCCTGGACGGGATTCCGCTCGCTTTGGAGCTCGCGGCGGCACGGGCCCGGTCGCTGTCGGCGGCGCAGCTGGAGTCGCGGGTGGACAGCCGGCTGCGGTTGCTCGACCGCGGCGCGCGGACCGGGCCGGCGCGGCACCGGACGTTGCGGGCGGTGATCGACTGGAGCTGGGAGCTGCTCGACGAGGCCGAGCGTGGGTTGCTCGCGCGGCTGGCCGTGTTCGCCGGTGGGGCGACGGCCGCGGCGGTGCATTTCGTGTGCGGGGCAGGCTCGCGCAGGGGTACCCCCTTGCCGGGAACCCCTGCATCACAACGTACTCAGGAGGTCCGACAAGATCAGGACCTCTGGGACACCGAGGACCTGCTGGCCGCGCTCGTGGAGAAGTCGCTGGTCGTGCGCGTGGGCGAGCGCTACCGGCTGCTGGAGACCGTGCGCGAGTACGCGTTGGAGCAGGGCCAAACCGATCCGGCGAAGCACGCCGCCTACTACGTGGAGCTGGCCGAGCGGAACGAACCGTTGCTGCGAGGCCCGGAGCAGCTGGACGCGTTGAAGGTCTTCGACGTGGAACGGTCCAACCTCGACGCGGCGCAGGCTTGGGCGGTCCGGCACGACCCGACCGTCGCGCGGCGCATGATGGCCGCGCGCACGTGGCATTGGCTGGTGATGACCAAGCGGTTCGAGGAGATCCGCCGCTGGGCTTCGCTCACGCCGGACGATCCGCTCTCGGAGGTGCTGGCCTCGCTCGGCACGCCGGCCGCCGTCGTCGCGGCGGAGCGGTTGTGGCAGGAGGACCTCCCGACGGCGCTGTGCGCGTTGATGCTGACGAGCGGTCAGGTCTGGGGTCAGACCGCACTGGCCGAACGACTTGAGGTGCTGGCCGGTCGGCTGGAACGGTCGCCGGACGCGTGGATGCGCGCGTTCGCGGCGCTGGTCCGCGGGCTGGTGGCCGGTGAGTTCAGCGAGGGCTCCGCGCCGCGGGCGGAGGCCGCGTACCGGGAGGCGCTGCGCGGGTTCCGGGAGGTGGGAGACCGGTGGGCCGTGATGTTCGGGCTGTCCTGCCTGGTCATGGTGCTGATCAACCGGGGTGCGTTCGCCGAGGGCCTGCAGGCGGTCTCCGAGGCGAGACGGATGGCTGCCGAGCTGGGCGAGCCGGAGTCGGTGCTGGTGCCGATGTCCGTGCTCATGCAGGCGGCGCGCGTCAAGATCAGGATCGGCGACCTCGCCGGCGCCCGTGCGGATCTGGAACTGGTGCCGCCATCCCCGCTCGACCTGGACCGGGCCCGGGTCACGCAGGCCTACGGTGAGATGGCGTACTTCCGCGGTGACTTCGAGCAGGCCGTCACGCTGTACCGGCAGGCGCTCGACGCCACGGAGGACTCGCCCGCGAACCAGTTCCGCGCCACCGTCCACGCCGGACTGGGACTGGCGCTGACCCGCCTCGGTCAGCTCGCCGAGGCGGGCGAGCACCACGGCCGGGCGCTCGACACCGTCAACAGGAGCGCTGACGGCCCGGCCCGTGCCATGGTGCTGGAGTGGTACGCGGACTGGCTGCTCGCCCAGGGCGATCCCGCCGGCGCGGGGAACACCCTGGACGAGGCCGAACGGCTACGCGGCGGACCGAGCAGCGACCCGGCGGTGGTGCAGCTGCGTGACCGGGTTCGCGCCGAAGTACGCGTCGATCGCTGACCGGCCGATCGCGGCGACGTAGCCGTCCGGGCGCACCAGCACGGGGCCGCCGGGGAAGTCGAGCGTCACGAAGTCGGGGCCGCGCAGCAGGTCGAAGATCCGGCCCTGCTCGGTGATCCCGTCGGGCATGCGGTCACCCGCCTGCAGCCCCTCGCCTTCCGTCGTCCGGTACGACAGCGAGAGCTGCAGCGTCTCGTCACCGCGGCGCTCGAACGGGTTGCCGGACATCATGATCGCGGTGGTCATGCCGAGCAGCCACTCGGCGACGGGCTTGCGCTCGGCCTCGTAGGTGTCGAGCAGTGTCTCCATCCCCAGCTTCCAGCCGAGGTTGTAGGCGTCCTGGATGCCGGTGTTCATGCCCTGCGCACCGGCGGGGGAGTGCACGTGCGCGGCGTCACCGGCGAGGAACACCCGGCCGGTCCGGAACCTGTCCACCATGCGGATGTTGGTGCGGTGCAACGACATCCATGTCGCGTCGTGCAGGATCACGTCGTCCAGGCCGGTGCGCTCGCGGACGATCCGCTGGTACAGAGCCAACGACGGTTCGTCCTCACCGTCGCCGGTGGCCTGGAACTGGAAGAGGTCCGTGCCGGGCAGCGGGCACAGGGCGAGCCACCGGTCGGCGCGGCTGCCCCACTGGTGCCAGTGGTCGCGGCCGAGACCGGAGACCCGGACGTCGCCGACGAACATCCGCAGGTCGGCGTGGGTCTCGCCGACGAACGGGACGCCGAGTTCCTTGCGCACGAACGACTTGCCGCCGTCGCAGCCGACGAGGTACTTGGCCCGCACGGTCTCTGAGCCGACAACGGCCGTCACGCCGGAGTCGTCCTGGGTGAACGACGTCAGCGGCATCCCGTACTCGACGGGCTGGGGGAGGGCTTCCCGCAGGACCTGCTCGACCCGGAACTGCGGGATGAGCATGGTGCGGGCGTACGGGCGTTCGACCGTGGGGTGGCGGCCCTCGTGCGCGTCCCACTCGCGCAGCACCTCGCGGCCCCGGTAGGCGCGCATGGTCAGGTCGAACCGGCCGGACGCCAGCACGGGCTCGATCACGCCCAGGTCGTGGAAGACCTCCATGCTGCGCGGCTGGAGGCCCTTGCCGCGGGAGCCGGCGAAGGGCGCGGACGCCGCGTCGACGATGCGGAACGGGACTCCGCGGCGGGAGAGGTCGAGGGCCAGGGTGAGGCCGGTCGGGCCGGCGCCGATGATCAGAACCTGAGTGTCCATGGGCACCAGGTTCGGCCCCGGAACTGCCACGGCCCTGTCACCGCGCTGTTGCGGGTGACAGGGCCGTGGCGGACCTGCGGGAACCTACTTCTTGATCAGCGCGATCAGCGCGTCGACGTCCTTGGGCTCGAAGCCGCGGAACAGCGACAGGGCCAGCTCGTAGTAGGAGCGGACCGGGCTGACGTACCACTTGCCGTCGACCTCGGTGGAGACGACGCCGACGCCGGTCTTCATGACCGACCCGGCCACCCGGCCGATGATCTCGACGGCCTCGGCGGGGATCTTCTTGCCGCCCTGCTGCTGCAGCAGTTGCGTGATCTCGTCCGCGCACAGCTTCTGCGAGCCCTGGCCGGGCACGTCGGCCGCGTAGCAGTCACCCTCGCGGGTGATCGTCACCGTCTCGCCCTCGGCGGTGATCGACAGCTTCTTGACCGTGACCTGCTTGCCGCCGGTCACGTCCTTGACGTCGGTCTCCAGCGCGTTCAGCTTGGCGCCGGTCGGCTTCTGCTTGCCGGCTTCGGCCAGCAGCAGCGGGCCGAGGTCCTGCAGCACACCGGCCTCGTCGGGCGGCAGCAGCGCGATGACCTTCGTCAGGTCGGCGTCGAGCGCGGCGTTCACCATCTGCTTCGCGGCGTCCTCGGCCGAGCTCGCGCCCTGCGGCGCGATGCCCTGCGCCGGCCACTTCTTCTTGTCCTCCTCCAGGACCGCGTTGGCGATCGTGTAGAAGGCGCTCGGGTACCACTTGTCGCCGACCTTGATCGACGCGATGCCGATCGGCGTGCCGCGCTTCTGCACCTCGGCGGTGATGTCGAAGGTCTCGGACTTCGACGAGGTGAGGTTCAGGTCGTCACCGAGCGCGTCGACGAGCTTGTCGGTGAGCGGGATCTTCGACGCGTCCGAGGTGATCGTGATCTTGCCCTCGACCAGCTTGTTGATGGTGAGGTGATCGTTGATCTTCTCGGCCTTGGCCTCGTCGAACTTGATGTTCTCGCTCTTGAACTCGACGCCGCTCAGCTTGTTCGGGTCGGCTTCGGGCTTGAGGATCTCGAGACGCTTCATCTCCTTCGTCATCGAGTCCATGTAGTCCTTCGACAACGCGGCCTCGGCCGGCGCCAGCGAGGCCATGATGCCGACGACGTCACCGCTGCCCAGCTGCTCGACGAGGTTCTTCGCCGCGACGGCGGGGGAGTCCTGGCCCGCGTTGGCAGCCGGATCCGCCTTCTGCATCGCGAAGAACGTGACACCGCCGCCGATCAGCAGCAGCACGGCGACGACGGCCGTGACCACCAGGCCGGTGCGCTTCTTCTTCGGCGGCTCGCCGCCCATCGGCGCGTAGCCATACGGCTGCTGGGGAAAGCCCTGCGGGCCCGTCTGCGGGTAGCCCTGCTGCGGGAAGCCCTGCGGCCCGGTCTGGGGGTATCCACCCTGCTGCGGATAGCCGCCGCCCTGCTGCGGGTAGCCACCCGGCTGCTGGGGCTGCTGCGGGTAGCCGCCCTGCTGGGGCTGCTGCCCGTACGGGTTGTTCTGCGGCTGCCACTGGTCGCCGCCACCACCTGGGTAGCTCACGGGTTCCCTCCTGAGGTTCTCACTGCGCTGCGCCTGGTCGAGGTGAGCACCGTGATCGCCCCCACGATCGTCAGTACGGCACCGGCAAGGGTCGTGACTGGTCCGGAGGTGCTGATTCCGACCAACGCACCCTTGCTGTCCCCTTGGACTGTGGCAACCAGGGCCACGGTTCCCCCGATCGTGCCAAAGAGAATGGCGGCGCACCCGGCAAACCGTGGAAATCGGACCACGTACAGCGCGATCGTGACCATCGCCAGCGGCGTCAGTCCCACCCAGACCGACGTCACGACGGTGCCCGCCACCCCGTCCAACCCGGCGAGATCACGCAGCGAAAGCACTTCGTAACTGTCTCTCGTGGTCGATCCGGATTTCAGCCACGGCAGGAAAGTCCCGACGATGGTGGTGACCAAGCCCACTGCCGCGATCGCGGCTCCCACAGCGCTGCGCACGGGACTAGTGTGAACCGATGCCTTCCCAGGCGTGCGCAGAGGCACGCGCTCTGGTCGCGTCGGCGCACCGGATCACGGTGCTGACGGGGGCGGGCGTCTCCACCGATTCGGGCATCCCGGACTTCCGTGGACCGGACGGGCTGTGGACCCGCGACGCCGACGCCGGGCGCGGGTCGTCGCTGCAGGCCTACCTCGCCGATGCGGAACTGCGCAGGCTCGCCTGGCGGGCGAAGCTGGACAGTCCCGTGTGGACGGCCAGGCCGAACGCCGCGCACAAGGCGCTGGTGGAACTGGAACGGTCCGGCCGGTTGCGCACCGTGGTCACCCAGAACATCGACGGCCTGCACCAGAAGGCGGGCTCCGATCCCCATCGTGTGCTGGAGCTGCACGGCACGCTGCATGCCACCGTGTGCCTGGGATGTGGTGCCACGGGCCCGATGCGGGACGCGTTGAAGCGCGTGGCCGAGGGCGAGCAGGAGCCGGACTGCCCGCGCTGCCGGGGAATCCTCAAGTCCGCCACCGTCTCGTTCGGGCAGGAGCTCGACGGCGAGGTGCTGCGCCGTGCCCGGCTCGCCGCCCTGGATTGCGACGTGTTGCTGGTGGCGGGAACATCGCTGTCGGTACAGCCCGCCGCGGGCCTTGTGCCGCTCGCGGCCAAAGCCGGTGCGCAGGTCATCATCTGCAACGCCGAACCTACGCCGTACGACGCCGTGGCGGCCGTTGTGCTGCACGAACCCGTCGGGGACGTGCTGCCGGACCTGAGTTCCGTTCCTCCATCCGGGGGAGGCCGATTCTCGTCCTGGGGAGATCCGAGCACCTGGTCGTAGGGTCGGACGCATGCGCGTACCGCTGATCACCACCGACTTTCTGGACCGGGCGTCGTTCGCGTTCGCGGCGACGACGGCGACCATCGACGAACCGGACCAGCCCGCGAAGCCGGTCGCGACGACGACGTACGCGGAGATGACGACCCGCGTGCGCGCGTGGCAGGCCGGGTTCGACGCACTGGGCGTCGGCGAGGGCGAACGGGTCGCCGTCGTCAGCCACAACTCCGCACGGATGCTCGAACTGCTGCACGCGCTGCCCGGCAGCGGGCGGATCTGCGTGCCGGTGAACTTCCGCCTGCGCCCCGACGAGGTGAAGTACATCGTCGAGCACAGCGGCGCCTCGGCGTTGTTCGTCGATCCGGAACTGGAACTGGACGACGTCGTGGCGCGCCACCGGTTCACGCTCGGCGAGGAGTCGGAGTCGTTGCTTCGGTTCGATGTGGAGCCACGGCCGTGGAGCGCGCCCTCGGAGGACGCGACGGCGACCATCAACTACACGTCCGGCACGACCGCGCGCCCCAAGGGCGTGCAGTTGACGCACCGCAACATCTGGCTCAACGCGGTTACGTTCGCCATGCACACCCGTGCGTGGGAGGGCGACGTGTACATGCACGTGCTGCCGATGTTCCACTGCAACGGCTGGGGAATGCCGTTCGGGCTCGCGGGCCTCGGTGTGCCACAGGTGGTGCTGCGCAAGGTCGACGGCGCCGAGATCCTGCGCCGTGTGCGCGACCACGGTGTCACGCTCATGTGCGGCGCACCGGCCGTGTGGAACGCCGTGCTGGACGCCGCTGCGTCGTGGGACGGCGAGATCCCCGGCCGTGACACCGTACGGATCGTGTGCGCCGGTGCGCCGCCGCCCTCGCGCACGATCCAGCGCGTGACCGAGGAACTCGGCTGGGAGTTCCTGCAGATCTACGGCCTGACCGAGACGGCGCCGCTGCTCACGTTCAATCGCGCCCAGCCAGGGCCGCAAGGCGAGGAGAAGGCGAAGAAGCAGTCACGGGCGGGCGCGCCGGCGCTGGGCGCACAGCTGCGGATCTCCGAGAACGGCGAGGTGCTGGCGCGCTCGAACGTCGTCATGGAGGGCTACTGGGAAAACCCGGAGTCCACCGCGGACGCGATCGAGGACGGCTGGTTCCACACCGGCGACGGCGGCTTCTTCGACGAGGACGGCTACCTGACGATCTCGGACCGCAAGAAGGACGTGATCATCACCGGCGGCGAGAACGTCTCGTCCATCGAGGTCGAGGACTGCCTGTTCTCGCACCCGGCCGTCGCCGAGGTCGCGGTCATCGGCGTGCCCCACGAGAAGTGGGGTGAAACGATCAAGGCGCTGGTCGTGCTCTCCGGCGAGGTCACCGAGGCCGAGCTGATCAAGCACTGCAAGGAGCGGCTGGCCGGGTACAAGGCGCCGACGTCGATCGAGTTCCGCGACTCAATCCCGCGCACGGCGACCGGCAAGATCCAGAAGTTCAAGCTCCGCGAGCCGTACTGGACCGGGCGGGACCGCGGCGTGAACTAGTCCATACCGGCGACACGCCAGACCCCGATCGTCCCAAAAGGACCACCGCCCGTGTTCCACTGTGACACGAGTGGTTGACGGTGCGTTAGTTCCTGATGCGCCGGATGCGTCTGGTTGGTCTAATGCGGTTGGAGGTGATGTCCAGTGTTGACACGACTCTCCGCCGTCGTCGCGGTGTTGATGACGGCCGTCCTCACGGGGACGGCCACTGCCGTGCCGCCACCGCCGCCGAACCCGAGCGACTCGGAGATCTCGGCGTCGCGGGCGGAAGCGGACGCGAAGGCGGCCCGCGTGGGCGAGCTGACCGGACGGCTCACGCAGGCCGAGTCACGCCTGCAGGAGCTGCTCGACGACGTCTCGTACAAGCGCGAGCTCGCCAACAAGGCCCGGGTCGACCTCGAGACGGCGATCTCCGAGGCCGAGGCCGCCCGTCGCGAGGCCGCCGCCGCCCGGGTCGAGGCCGACGCGGCCTCCGCGGCCGTGGAGAAGAGCCGCCGAGAACTGGACGAGTTCGCGGCGGCCTCCTATGCACAGGGCACCACCGTCGGGTCGTTCTCGGCGTACATCGGCGCCAAGTCGCCCGAGGACCTGCTGGCCCGCGCCCAGATGCTGGAGGCGGTGTCGGCGTCCAGCCTGAACCGGCTCGACCAGGTCACCCGTGACCAGGGCACCGCCGCGAACCTCGACTCCGCCGCCCGTGCCGCGCTCACCACGGCCGAGACGAAGCAGGCCGCCGCGGACGAGGCCAAGAAGGTCGCCGAGCAGGCCCAGCGGGTTGCCGTGGACGCACACTCGGCGCAGACCGCGGCGACCGAGGAACTGCAGTCCGACAAGGCCGCCGTCGAACGTGAGCTGGCCGCCGCCCGAGGCGCGGCCAACGGACTGGAAGCGCAACGCCAGCAGTACGACCAGTGGACCGAGGCGAAGAAGCGCGAGGACGAGGAGAACGCCCGCCGTGCCGCCGCCGCGGCCGCCGCTCAGGCCGCGCCGAAGCCCCAGTCACCCCGCCCGATCGCGGCAGCGCCCGCGCCGTCCGGCAACCGCGTGCAGACCGTGATCAACCGGGCGCTGGCCCAGCGAGGTGTCATCTACGCGTGGGGCGGCGGCAACCACTACGGCCCGACGTACGGCGTGCGTGACGGCGGTGTCGCCGACTCGTACGGCGACTTCCGCAAGATCGGCTTCGACTGCTCCGGCCTGATGATGTACGCCTTCGCGGGCGCCGGCGTGTACCTGCCGCACTACAGCGGCTACCAGTACAACTCCGGCCGCAAGGTGCCGCTGTCGCAGATGGCCCCCGGCGACATGATCTTCTGGGGACCGGGCGGCGGCACGCACGTGGCGTTGTACCTGGGCGGCGGAATGATGGTGGAAGCGCCGCATTCCGGTGCCGTGGTGCGGATCTCGCCCGTGCGGTACGGCGGCATCATGCCGTATGTCACTCGCATGTTGTGACCGCGTCGTATTCAGGTCAGAGGTCGCGCGTCCAGAGTTGGCCGGTCACGTCGTGGCCGAAGCTGTGCTGCGGGGTCTCCTCCCGCAGCACGAACCCGTGCGCCTCGTAGATCTTCCTGGCGGACGTGAGCCCGTCGACCGTCCACAACACCATGCGTTCGTAGCCCGCGCCTTGGGCGAACTCGACGCACGTGCTGACGAGCGCGTTGCCCGCGCCGTGGCCGCGCGCGTCTGGATGCACGAGGAGCACACGCAACTTCGCGGTCGTGTCGTCCTCACGAACGCAGAACACGCATCCGACGCGTTGGCCGTCGAGTTCGGCGATCCACGCGCCCTCTCTCGCGGGGTCGTGGTCCGCGGCGTAGTCGCCGACGATCTTGGCGACCATCGCCTCGAACGAGGTGTTCCAGGCGAGTTCGGACGCGTAGAGCTCGCCGTGCGCCTGGATCACCCAACCGAGGTCGCCGGGGTGGCCGAGCGGGCGGATCAGCATGGTCGCCTCCACTGACACGAGTGTTTCAGTAGTGCGAGACTAGCGCCATGCCGTCCGCCCGCGAGACCGAACTGCTCGAAGCCGCCTACCGGTACGTGCTCACCCACGGCCTCGCCGACGTGTCACTGCGGCCGCTGGCGGCGGCCATCGGGTCGAGCACACGCGTGTTGCTCTACCTCTTCGGCAGCAAGGAAGGCCTCGTCAAGGCGCTGCTGGCGCGGGCACGCGCCGACGAACTGGCGCTGCTCGCCGACATCGGCACGGGGCCGGGGGTGGTGCGGCGGTTGTGGGTGTGGCTGTCCGCGCCCGCGCACCGGCCGTTGCTGACGTTGTGGCTGGAGGCGTACGCGCGCTCTCTCGTGGAACCTGACGGGCCGTGGGCGGGCTTCGCGCGTGCGACCGTGGAGGACTGGCTGGAGGTACTCAGGACTTCTCAGCCCGAGGAGGTGCGCGACACCGCTGCCGGACTGGCCCTGCGCACGCGTGAGCTCGCGTTGTTGCGGGGTGCGTTGCTGGATCTGCTGGCGACCGGGGACGGTGAGCGGGTCACCGCGGCGCTGGCGACTGGTTTGGTGCCGTGACGGTGGGATGTTCGCGGGCCGTGCGGACGGCGAGGTGCGCTGCACCTGATCACGCGGGCTTGAAGGCGTCCTCGGTCTTCACGACGCCCGCGCTGCGGCCGGGCGCGGTGTGGTTCTCCCAGTAGAGGTTGGTGTGGGCGATGACCTTGTCCGGCGTGGGGGCGCCGTACTCCGACAGGTCCTCGGTCGTGTGCGCGTCGCTGACCAGCAGGGCGTCGTAGCCGCGCACGATGGCGCCGTGTAGCGTCGAGCGGATGCACTCGTCGGTCTGCGCGCCGGACACCACGAGGCTCCCGATTCCCTTGCCCGCCAGCACTTCCTCCAGGTCGGTGGCCTCGAACGAGTCGGCGTAGGTCTTGTGCACCACCGGTTCGCCCTCGGCGAGCTTGAGCTCGGGCACGAACTGCCAGCCGTCGGACTCCCTGGGCATGTGCTCGGCGTTGCTGTGCTGCACCCACACGACGTCGACGCCGGCCGTGCGCGCCTTGTCGACTAGGGCGGCCACGTTGGCGACGACCTCATCGCGGTTGTGGGCGTGGTCCACCACGCCGTTCTGCACGTCGATCACGAGCAACGCGGTGTTGGGGCGGTTCACCAGAGTCGTCACGCGGCTCAGCTTATGCCGCTTCCGGTGGCGTGCAAGGGTGTTCAGCGGGAACGCAGTCTGCGCAACATCCGGGCGTCTTCGAAGCCGACGTTGCGCGCTGCGGTCTCCACCGTCGCGCCTTGACCGATCAGGTGCTCGGCTCGTTCGACGCGCAACGCCTGCTGGTACCTCAACGGCGTCATGCCCGTGGCACGGCCGAACAAGCGCGTCACGGTTCGTTCGCTGCATCCGGCGTGGATCGCTAGCTCCGAGAGAGAAAGGCGCTCGGCGAGCCGTGACTCGATGACGTCCTGAATGCGGTGCACCGTCTCGTTGATGTGCGACCGATGCCGCATCAGCACACTGTCTTGCTGGTCGTCACCGTTCCTGCGCGCGTAGATGACCATCGTCCGTGCGATCGCGGCGGCCACGGCGGGCCCATGACGCACGGCGACGAGATGCAACGCGAGGTCGATACCGCTCGCGATGCCCGCAGACGTCACGACCCTGTTGTCCTCCACGAACAAGACGTCACGCACGACGTGTGCGGCCGGGTAGCGCCGTGCGAGCTCCTCCTGCAGTTCGTGATGCGTGGTGCAACGCCGTCCGTCGAGCAAACCGGCGCGCCCCAACGCATCCGCGCCGGCACACACACTCGCAACCGTGCCGCCGCCGTCGTAGTGCGCGCGCAGCCACGCCAACGCGCGTTCGCTCAAGTGACCGGTCCCCACGATCTTCGGCGACCGCCACCCCGGCACGAACACGAGGTCGTCCACCGAGAGAGAGGGCAACTCACGCGACGCACCGAGCGGCACGCCCTGATGACTGAGCACGGTGTCCATGTCGCCCACGTAGGACAACGCGTACCCGTTCACGAGATCGGCAGCGCTGGAGAACACCTGCGCCGGCCCCGCGAGGTCGAGCAGGTGCACTCCAGGTACGAGCAGGAAGACGACTCTGGTCACGATCCGGTCAGCGTAGCGACATCCGAGATGCGTGCGAACCGGCCGGCCAGCACGTACTCGGTGCGCTCGATGATCTCCTCGACGCCGAGCACCTTCCCGGTCCGCCAGTGCGGCAGCGGCATGGTCGCGGTCGCGTCCGTCACGAACGTCATGTCGAACCCGAGATCCGACCCGACGCGCGTCGTGGTCTCGCAGCACTGCTCGGTCCGGATACCGCTGATCAGCAACTCGCGTACGCCCCGCATCGTCAGCGTCTGCTGCAGGTTCGTCGTGGTGAACGCGTTGTGCGCGGTCTTGGTGAGCACCGGCTCGTCGTCGAGCGGCTTCAGCCCGTCGATCAGCCGCACGTGCCCGAGCGCGGGGTCGAACACGTCGCCGGAACCGGGCTCCGAGTGCAGCACCCACACCACGAGGTCACCGGCGTCGCGGCTCATGTCGACCAGCTGGTTCACCTTGCCGACGACGTCGGGGTCGGACACCTCGGCCCAGTTGGAGCGCCGGCGGAACGACTCCTGCACGTCGATGACGATCAATGCTCGCTTCATGGTCCCCAGCCTCGCGGCCTCGAGGAGTGGGGGACAGGCACGACCCGGCCGGGGAGCGGACGGATCCGGTCACCGCGTGAAGATCACAGCGGGCGGCGGCCGGCGAAGCCCAGATCCGTCCGGTGGTACCAGGCCAGCTCGCGGTCACCCTCGAGCCAGCACAGCAGCACCGGCACACCGTCCATCTCCGACGGGAAGTCCACGAGCAACGGCGCGAAGCCCTTCAGCTCCGCCCCGGTCTGCTGCACCGCCTCCATCAGCTCGTCCAGCCGGGCCTGCGCGGCCTTGAACTCCGGCAGCCCGCCCAGCGCGGAACCCCCTGCGGCCAGCTCGGCGGCGTCGGCGCGCAGGCGCACGATCTCGTCGAGCACGGGCAACAGCCGGGCGAGCTCGGCCTGGGCATCGGAGAGCGTGAACAGTCCCACGGCGCCAAGGCTGGCACAGTGGGCGGAATGACGTGGCGACTGGGTGACCTCACCGTGAACCGGGTCGGGTTCGGCGCGATGCGACTGCCGCAGCGGGGGACGGCGTTCGATCGCCGGGCCGAGCCGCGCGACCGCGGGCAGGCGATCGAGGTGCTCCGCAAGGCCGTCGAGCTCGGCGTCGACCACATCGACACCGCCGCCTTCTACTTCTCCGCCACGCGGTCGGCCAACGAGCTGATCAACAGCGCGCTCGCGCCGTACCCGGAGGACCTGGTGATCGTCACCAAGATCGGGCCCGGTCGCACGCCGCAGGGGGAGTGGCTGCCGCTCGCGACGCCGGAGCAGCTCAAAGGCCAGGTCGAGGAGAACCTGCGGCAACTCGGCCGTGACCACCTCGACGTGGTCAACCTGCGGATCAGCGGCCTGGACGACCTCAGCGCGCACTTCGGGCGGCTCGCGGAGCTGCAGCGGGACGGGCTGGTCCGGCACCTCGGGCTGTCGAACGTCAGGCCGCACCACCTCGACCAGGCGCAGCGCATCGCCGAGGTCGTGTGCGTGCAGAACTCCTACGGGCTCGGCCACCACCCCGAGCAGGACGACTTCGTCGGCGTGTGCCGGGAGCGGGGCATCGCGTACGTGCCGTTCTTCGCGCTCACCGGTGCAAACCAGGAAGCCGGGACGTCGGCCGAGGACGACGTCGTCACGGAGATCGCGCACGCCCGCGGCGCCTCGCCCGCGCAGATCCGGCTGGCGTGGACGCTGGCGCGCGGGCCGCACGTGCTGGTCATCCCCGGCACGGGCGATCCGGCGCACCTGCGGGAGAACGTCGAGGCGGGCGAGATCGACCTCACCGCGGACGAGCTGACCCGCCTCGACGCCGCGCACCTCAGCGGCGGTTGATCCGGCCGAACAACCAGGTGGCCCAGCCGAACGCCGCGACCAGCAGCCCGCCGGACCACACCAGCGCCAGCCAGCCCGAGGTCACGGGCTGATCGTTCAGCAACGCCCGCACGGTCTCGATGACCGGTGTGATCGGCTGGTGTTCGCTGACGGCGCGCAGAAAGGACGGCATTGTCTCCACCGGCACGAAAGCGCTGCTCAGATACGGGATGAACAGCATGAAGAACCCGAGCAGGCTGGCCGATTCAACGCTCCGCGCGACCACGCCGAAGCCGGCCGCGAGCCACGACAGCGCCAGCACGTAGAGCAGCAGCAAGCCCATCGCCAGCACCCATCCGGCCAGTGAGGCGGCCGGCCGGAAGCCCATCAGCAGCGCGACCAGCACGACGGCGAACGTCGCGAGGGCGTTGCGGGCGACCGAGGCGACGACGTGGCCGGTCAGCACGGAGAACCCGCTGATCGGCATCGAGCGGAACCGGTCGACCACACCCTTCTTCATGTCGTCGGTCACCGACATCGCGGTGGACGTGGCGCCGTAGCCCGTGCACAGCACGAGGATGCCGGGCACCACGTAGTCCACATAGGACTGGGTGGAGCTGATCGCGCCGCCGAACACGTACACGAACAACGCCATCATCAGCACCGGCAGCACGATCGCCATGATCACGAGGTCGAAGTTGCGGCGGCTCAGCCGGATGCTGCGGCCGATCATCGTCAGCGAGGCGGTCATGCGGCCACCGCCGTCAGGGACGTGAAGACGTCGTCCAAGGTCGGGCGGTGCGTGGACACCCGCAGCACGCCGACCCCCGCGGTCAGCAGGTCGTCCAGCACGCGGTGCAGGTGGACCGCGCTGCCGTCGGACGGCACGCTCAGCGTCACGCCGTCGGCCACCCCGCCGGTCACGGCCTGTGCCCGCAGCGCGTCCTCGGCGCACGAGAAGGTCAGGTCCAGGCGGGTGCCGCCGACCGAGTTCTTCAACGCGTCCGCGGTGCCGTCCGCGACGACGCCCCCGTTGTGCAGCACCACGATCCGGTCGGCGAGGCGATCGGCCTCCTCCAGGTACTGGGTGGTGAGGAAGATCGTCACGCCGTCGCGCACCAGGTCACCGATCGCGTCCCACATCGTCGTGCGGCTGACCGGGTCGAGGCCGGTGGTCGGCTCGTCCAGGAACAGCAGCCGCGGCCGCGCCACCAGGCTCATGGCCAGGTCCAGGCGCCGGCGCATGCCACCGGAGTAGGTGCGCACGCGCCGGTCCGCCGCGTCGGCGAGGTCGAACCGCTCCAGCAGTTCGAGCGCCCGTGCGCGAGCCGCCGGCCTCGCGAAACCGCGCAGGCGGGCGATCATGACCAGGTTCTCGCGCCCGGTCTGCTCCTCGTCCACCGCCGCGTACTGCCCGGTCAGGCTGATCACGCCACGCACGGCGGCGGCCTCGCGCACCACGTCGAACCCGCACACCTGTGCCGCGCCGCCATCGGGCCTGGTCAGCGTGCTCAGGATGCGGATCGTGGTGGTCTTGCCGGCGCCGTTCGGCCCGAGCAGCGCGAGCACGGACCCTTCCGCGACCTTCAGGTCCAGGCCGCTGAGCACGGTCGCGGAGCCATATCTCTTCGTCAGACCCTCTGTCTCGACGATCATCGAACCCCCTTTATGCGTACCTCATACGCAAAACCTGAATTAGCGTATGTCATACGCATCTGTTTGACTAGGGGGCATGAAGAGGGGGCGCAAGCCGACCATCGACGCCGCCGACATCACGCGGGCCGCCATCGCGATCGCGGACGCCGAGGGGCTCGCCGCCGTGTCGATGGCGCGCGTCGCGCAGGAGATGGGCAACGCCACGATGGCCCTCTATCGGCACGTGAAGAGCAAGGACGAGCTGCTCACGTTGATGGGCGACGCCGCGTTCGACGATCCGCCCCCGCTCCCGGACGGCGAGTGGCGTGACAAGCTCGAGGTCTGGGCGAAGGAGTTGCTCAAAGGCGTCCGCAAGCGTCCGTGGTTCCTGCAGATCCCGATGAGCGGCCCACCGACCGGCCCCCGGAGCCTCGCCTGGTTCGACAGCGCGCTGGGCGCGCTCGAAGGCACGCCGCTGGAGGCGGAGGAGAAGGTCGGCGTGGTCATGGGCCTGTTGACGTTCGTGCACGGCGAGGCGTGGCTGAACGTCGCGCTGACGAAGGGCTTCGAAGACGACCCGGCCCGGTTCAGCCGTCAGTACGGGCAGAGGCTGCGCGAGATCGTCGACCCGCGCCGGATGCCCGCGCTCGCGAAGATCGTCGCGGCCGGTGTCTTCGACATGGACGACCTCTTCGACGCCGACGACGTCGCCGCCGAGTTCGACTTCGGCCTGCACCTGTTCCTGGAAGGCGTCGCGACGCACATCGGAGGCCGGTCATGACGTACGGGGTGATCATCCTCACCGGCGGCAAGGGCGAGCGGCTCGGTGGCGTCGACAAGGCCGCGCTGTCCTATCGGGACGCCACGCTGCTCGACCACGTGCTGTCCGTTGTGGACGACGCGGCGCAGAAAGTCGTCGTGGGCCCGGAGAAGGACCTGCCCGGTGTCATCTGGGCACGCGAGGACCCACCGGGCGGAGGCCCGCTCGCCGGGCTGGCCGCCGGGCTGGCGAAGATCACCGAGGACTGGGTCGCGGTGCTCGCCGTGGACCAGCCCGGCCTCACCGCGGACACCATCGCGAGACTGCGCGCACCCGGCCGCAACGCCGTGCTCAAGGACGACAGGGTGCAGTGGCTGATCGGCTACTGGAACGCCGCCGACCTGCGCGCGGCCCTGCCCGAAGATCCACGGAACCTGCCGCTGCGCAGGACTCTGCTGCGGCTCGACCCCGTCGAGGTGTCCGCTTTGCCCGGTGAGGCGAGGGACGTCGACACACCCGCCGACCTGGACACCCTTCACAGCGGTTGAACAGGCGGGGAGTAAGACTGTTCCACGATCGGTAAACCCTGTTCCGCATGGAGGCCCGCACGTGACCGAGCCCGCCGCCGAGGCAACGCCGAACGCATCGGCGCCCGTCACCCCGGCTCGTGACGCCCAGCTGCTCGAACGCACCGTGTTCGAGGTGAAGCGGGTGATCGTCGGCCAGGACCGGCTCGTCGAGCGGATGCTCGTGGGGCTGCTGGCCAAGGGCCATCTGCTGCTCGAAGGTGTGCCGGGCGTCGCCAAGACGCTCGCCGTCGAGACGTTCGCCCGCGTGGTCGGCGGCTCGTTCTCCCGCGTGCAGTTCACGCCCGACCTGGTGCCCGCCGACATCCTCGGCACCCGCATCTACCGGCAGTCCACCGAGACGTTCGACGTCGAGCTCGGCCCCGTCGTGGCGAACTTCGTGCTCGCCGACGAGATCAACCGCGCGCCCGCCAAGGTGCAGTCGGCGATGCTCGAGGTCATGGCCGAACGGCACGTGTCGATCGGTGGCCGGACGTTCCCGATGCCGAACCCGTTCCTGGTGCTGGCGACGCAGAACCCGATCGAGAACGAGGGCGTGTACCCGCTGCCGGAGGCGCAGCGCGACAGGTTCCTGTTCAAGATCCAGGTCGAGTACCCGACCGCCGAGGAAGAGCGCGAGATCGTCTACCGGATGGGCGTCGAGGCGCCCACGCCGAGCCAGGTCCTCTCACCTGAGGAGCTGGTGCGCCTGCAGGGCGTCGCGTCGCGCGTCTTCGTCCACCACGCGCTCGTCGACTACGTGGTCCGCCTGGTGATCGCGACCCGCGCGCCCGGCGAGCACGGCCTCACCGACGTCGCCGGCTGGGTCGCCTACGGTGCCTCGCCGCGTGCGTCGCTCGGCATCATCGCCGCCGCGCGTGGCCTCGCGCTCGTGCGCGGCCGTGACTACGTGCTGCCGCAGGACGTCGTGGACGTCGTTCCGGACGTGCTGCGTCACCGCCTGGTGCTCTCGTACGACGCGCTGGCCGACGGCGTGCCGATCGACCACATCATCACCCGAGTGCTGCAGATCGTGCCGTTGCCGCAGGTGTCGGCCCGTCCGCAGCAGCCGGTTCCGGCTGGTAGGCCGTGAGCAGGGACAAGGCCGAGGAGGAGCGCCCGTCCTGGGCGCCGCCCGTCCTGCGCGGCGTCAAGATGGAAGCCGCGCTGCGCATGCTGGAGCTCGAAGTCCGGCGCCGTCTCGACGGCCTGCTGCAGGGCAACCACCTCGGCCTCGTGCCGGGGCCGGGCTCCGAACCGGGCGAGGCCCGCACCTACCAGCCCGGCGACGACGTGCGCCGGATGGACTGGGCGGTCACGGCCCGCACGACGGTCCCGCACATCCGCGAGACGGTCGCCGACCGTGAGCTGGAGACGTGGCTGGCGATCGACCTGTCGCCGTCGCTCGACTTCGGCACCGCCGCGTGCGAGAAGCGTGATCTCGCCATCGCCGCGACGGCCGCGGTCGCCCACCTGACACGGGGCGGCGGCAACCGGATCGGCGCCGCGGTCTCGACGGGCGCGGACAACGTCCGCATCCCGGCACGCGGAGGCCTGGCCCACGCGCGCGGCATGGTCCGCAAGATCGCCGAGATCGACCGGGCACCCGAAGGCACCCGCGGAGACCTGGCCGCGTTGCTCGAACAACTGCGCCGCCCGCCGCGCCGGCGCGGCCTGATCGTGGTGATCTCCGACTTCCTCGGCGAGATGGAGTGGCAACGGCCGTTGCGCGCTCTGTCCGCGCGCCACGACATCGTGGCCATCGAGGTCGTCGACCCGCGCGACGTCGACCTGCCCGAGGTCGGCACCGTCGTGCTGTCCGACCCCGAAAGCGGGCGGCAGCGCGAGGTGACCGCGTCCGCGTTGCTGCGCAAGGAGTTCAACGCCGCGGCCGCGGAACACCGGGGCGAGGTGGCGGCAGGGCTGCGGCGCGCGGGCGCCGGGCACCTGGTGCTGCGGACCGACTCGGACTGGATCGCGGACATGGTTCGTTTCGTGGTGGCGCGCAAACGCCGCTGGTCTGGGGGTGTCGCATGAGCTTCTCGAACTTCGTCGCCCCGTGGTGGTTCCTGCTGCTGCTCGCCGTGGCGCTGCTCACCGCCGGATACGTGGTGGCGCAACGGGTCCGCCGCAAGCGGGTGCTGCGGTTCACGAACCTGGAGCTGCTGGAGAAGGTCGCGCCCAAGCGGGAACGCTGGTCGCGCCACGTCCCGGCGGCGTTCCTGCTGGCCGCACTGGCGTTGCTGACGGTCGCGCTGGCCGGCCCGACGTCCGAGCAACGGGTCCCGCGCAACCGGGCGACCGTGATGCTCGTCGTCGACGTGTCGCTGTCGATGAAGGCCACCGACGTGAAGCCGTCGAGGCTGGAGGCCGCGCAGGTGGCCGCCAAGTCGTTCACCGATGGCCTCACGCCGGGCATCAACCTCGGCCTCATCTCGTTCGCCGGCTCGGCCACCGTGCTGGTGGCGCCGACGACGGACCGCTCGGCCGTCTCGCAGTCGATCGACGGGCTCAAGCTCGCCCAGTCGACCGCGACCGGTGACGGGCTGGCGGCGGCGCTCGCGTCCATCGACTCGTTCGGCAAGATCGTCGGAGGCGCCGAAGGTCCTCCGCCCGCCCGCATCGTGCTGATGACGGACGGCAAGGAGACCGTCGGCACCCGCAAGGCGTTCGACGTGGCCGAGGAAGCGAAGAAGGCCGGGGTCCCGATCTCCACGATCTCGTTCGGCACCGAGGACGGCGTGGTCGACATCGAGGGCCGACAGCAGTCCGTGCCCGTCGACGACGACTCGATGAAGGAGATCGCGAAGCTCTCCGGCGGCGAGTTCTTCAAGGCCGCCTCCGCCGAGGAGCTGCGCCGGGTCTACGACACGCTCGGCGAGCAGATCGGCTACGAGAAGAAGCAGGCGGACGCGTCGAAGCCGTGGCTGTTGCTCGGCACGATGACGGCGATGTTCGCGGCCGCCGCCGCTTTGTTACTCGGTCAGCGCCTCCCGTAGATCAGTTCGACCACACCTGCCCCGAACGCCCTGGTGCTCTTGAGCGCCAGGGCGATCGGCTTCTTGAAGAACGGCGTGCCCTCGCCGATCGCGACCGGGTTCAGGTAGAGCCGGACCTCGTCGATCAGGTCGTGCTCGAAGAACGACCCCACCAGCTGCGCCCCGCCGACCATGCTGTCGCCGGGCAGCGCCCTGATCTCGGCCGGCACGACCTCGCGCTTGACCGTGGTGTTCCACTCGGTGGTGTCGAGCGTCCGCGAGTAGACGATCTTGGGCATGTCCCGCCAGATCAGGCCGAAGTCGTGCATCGGCCGCGGCCACTCGGGGTGGTCGTCGGTGTGCGGCCACGCTTCGAGCATCGTCTCGTGGTTGCGGCGGCCGTCGATGAACCTGCTCATCCGCGCGAGACCGGTGTTGAGGTGCTCGTGCAGCTCGTCGTCGACGACGTGCCAGCTGATGTCGTGGCCGGGGCCTTCCATGAACCCGTCCAGCGAGACCGACGCCATCGTGATGATCATCCGTGGAGCCTCCGGTATTCCGCCGCCGCACCGGGGTGCAGCGGCACTTTGCCCGTGTCGATGAGACTGCGCACGTCGAGGTACTGGGTGCCGAGTGCCTGCTCCGGCACGAGCTCGGCCGCCCTGCCCACGAGCAGCCGCACGACGGCGCCCGCGTACTCGGTGCGCAGATCGGGGCGGCACACCAGCAGGTTCGGCGTGCCGATCGTGGGGATGTCGACGGCGGAGCCGTAGACGCCCATGCGGACGTCCACGCGTTCGTACACCTTGCCGTAGTCCTGGCGCAGCCTTGGCAGGAAGCCGTCGAGCGGCAGCAGTCTGATGCCGCTGGCCTTGTCGAGTTCCGGGGTCGGGACACCCCCGGACCAGAGCAGGGCGGCGATCTCGCCCGCCTTGAGGGCGTCGACGGCGTTGCGCAACGGGTAGTGCTCCTCCTGCACGCCCAGTGCGAGCCTGGAGCCCTGCAGGGCGGCGCCGGAGCCGTCCGCGCCCAGCGACACCGGCCTGCCGATCAGGTCGGCCGCTGTCCTGTACGGCGAGGACTGCAGAACGACTAGCTGCAGGTAGTTCTCGTACACGCGGCCGAGGGCGACCAGGCCGGGTTCCAGGTGGGCGCTGTCGCTCAGGGAGAGGCCGATGTCGGCGCCGCCCTCGCGGAGGTGTTTCAGGTTGTCGGCGCTGCCGCCGGTCTCGATCGGCGTGATGGTCAGCGGGCTGGGCGCCAGGCGGGAGAACAGCCCGGCGAAGTCGTTGTAGAAGCCGCCGGGCTCGCCTCCCGCGATCCTGATCGTGCCTTCGGGTTCGCTCGTTCCGCACGCGGTGAGAGCGAGGGTCCCGAGCAGGAACGTCCGGCGCCTCACAGCAGCGGCTCCTTCGGCAGTTCCACCGTCACGACGAGGCCCTTGTCCGTGCGCAGCCGCAGCTTTCCGTCGTGCGCGGTGACGATGCGTTCCGCGATGGCCAGGCCCAGGCCGGTGCCGCGCCGGGAGTCGTCGCCGCGCCAGAACCGTTCGGTGGCGCGCTCTATGTCCTTTTTGGACAACCCCGGACCGTTGTCCCGGACGGTCAGGGTGGCGCGGTCGCAGATCACGGTGACCTCGGTTCCGCCGTACTTGATGGCGTTGTCCAGCAACACGTCCAGCACCTGCGCGAGGTCGGACACCGCGCACCGCACGAGTCCGGGCGCGCGGTCGTCGACGGTGATCGTGACGCCGTCGGCCTGGGCCGCCGCGCGCCAGGCGTCGACGCGGTCGTGCGCCACGACCTGGAGGTCGGCGAGTTCGGGTTCGATGCCGCCCGCGGCGCGTTCGGTGGCGGTGCTCTCGGCGGAGGCCAGCGCCAGGAGCCCGTCCAGCAACGATTCGAGGCGTTCGACCTCGGTCAGCAGCGAGCCGTTGGACGGCAGCATGTCGACGCGCAACCGCAGTGCGGCCATGGGGTTGCGCAGCTGGTGCGAGGCGTCGGCGATCAACCGTCGTTGCTGGTCGGCGGCCTCGGCGACGGCGTCGGACATGCGGTTGAACGACTCCGACAACGCCCGCAGCTCGGCCGGGCCCGCGGTGTCGGCGACGTGGGTGCGTCGTTGCCCGTCCGCGACCGCGCGGACGCCCCGATCCAGTTCTTTGAGAGGCCGCAGCAGCCAGCGGGACACGACGAGCGCCAGCAGCACGCACGCGCACGCCGCCAGCAACGCCCCGGCCAGCACCAGGGCCCACCGCCGTGCGACGTCCAGAGCCGCCACGCGCGTCGAGGCCCGCAGCACCACGGCGCCCGCGACCTTCGTGCCGATGCCGACGGGCCGGGCGAACAGGACGTCCCCGCCGCTCCACGGCAGCACGGTCGGCACGGACGCGGCGGGCTGGTTGCGCAGCGCCGCGTCGATCTGCGCGGACACGTCCTGCGCCGTCATGCCCGACTCGACGACGGGCGTGCCCGACGCGTCGACGACCACGATCTCCTCGCCGTAGACCTCGGCATAACGCTCCGCCTCGGACACCACAACGTCGACCGGCAGCGTGGCGAAGCGGTCCAGGTCGGCGGTGCGGCTGATCACGAACTGCTGGGTGCGCTCCGAGGCCGTGCTCATCAGCAACGGGAAGGCGAACGCCGTGACCGCCGAGAGCGAGAACAGCAGCAGCACCAACAGAAGCCGTTGCCGCATCTATTCACCGAGCCGGTAGCCGAAACCGCGGATCGTGTGCAGCAGCCCCGGCCGGTCGAGCTTGGCGCGCAACTGCGTGAGGTGGACGTCGAGCGTGCGCGACACCGCCACGAAGGCGTTGCCCCACACCTCGTCCATCAACTGCTGCCGGCTCACCGCCGTGCCGGGCCGGCGCGCCAGCACCGCGAGCACGTCGAACTCCTTGGTGGTCAACGAGATCTCACGCCCGCCGACCACGACCTGACGGCTCTGCAGGTCGATCTCCACATCGGACACCCGCACGAGCTCGCCCGGTTCCCGCGACTGGGCCGCGCTGCGCCGCGCCACCGCGTCGATGCGCGCCAGCAACTCGGCCAGCCGCACGGGCTTCACCAGGTAGTCGTCCGCGCCGAGCCGCAGCCCGCGCACCACCGTGCGTTCGTCACCGCGCGCCGTCAGCACGAGCACCGGCACCGGGTCGATCTTGCGGAGCTTGCGCAGCACCTCCAGGCCGTCCTGGTCGGGCAGGCCCAGGTCGAGCAGCACGACGTCCGCGTCGCGGTGGGCGATCAGCGCGTCGGAGCCCCTGCGCACGCGGGAAGGCCGGTGCCCGTTCGCCCGCAGTGCCTCCACCAGGGCGTCCGCGACACCGTCGTCGTCTTCGACCAGCAGCACCCGCATTTGAGCAGTATCGCCCCAGAAGGTCGTTTCCGGGGTGTGTCGACGCGCCTAAGTGAGTGTAAAGAAGGTTCCGCTCAGGTTGTGACGGCTGTGGTGCCGTCGAAAGCCACGCGGAGGGCGGTCGTGCGGCGACCGCCCTCCGCCTTCCGTCCTAGCAGCGCAGGTCGGTGAAGGCGTTCTCCCAGTAGCCGCTCTCGACCGACTGGATCGAGCCCTTGGCGGCCGTGCAGACGCTCAGCGTGTTCGCGCCGGACGACCACACCTCGCGCTGGCCCTTCGAGCCGCTGACCTGGTCGCGGGCCGCCTGGCCGTCCTTGGTCCACACTCCCGTGTACACGTAGAAGTCGCGCTTGTGCGACGAGAGCCACGAGTCCCAGACGTAGGTGTAGGCCCAGTTCTTGTTGCAGCCCTTGAACTGCTTGACCGACGCGATGGTGGCCGAGCCGAGCTTGATGTAGCTCGTCGAACCGATCTGCGTCACACCACTGGTGCACTTCGGGTTGTACTCGGCCTGCGCCGTGCCCGTGAACATCACGGCGACGGCGGCGGCCGCCAGCACAGCGGCGCCAATCCTCTTCAGCATGAGCACCACGGTGGATCCAACCGGTTAATCAGCGGTTAATCACACCCAGGCGGGCCGCCAGCGCGCTGGCCAGGTGGACCGGTTCGCGTTCGGTGGTGTGGCGGATCTGCGTGCGGCAGCTGAAGCCGTCCGCGATCACCAGCGCGTCCTCGTTGTCCCGCAACGCCGGCAGGAGATCCTGCTCGGCGCACGCGATCGAGACGTCGTAGTGGCCCTGTTCGAAACCGAAGTTGCCGGCCAGGCCGCAGCAGCCCTCGACGACCTTCGGCCGAAGACCCGCCCTGGCCATCGCCTCGCGGTCCGAGTCGAAGCCGAGTTCCGCGTACTGGTGGCAGTGGGTCTGCACGACGGCCTCGCGGGTGCCCTCCACCTCGGGCAGCATCGGCGCGACGTGCTCAGCGAACGTCCTGGTGGCACGCGCAAGCGCTTGTACGGCGGGTTCGTCGGACAGCTTCGGTGCCTCCACGCGGAGGAACGCCGTGCAGCTCGGTTCCAGGCCGATCACCGGAACGCCCCGGCTCGTCCACGGCAGCAGCGCCCGCGCGGTGCGTTCGACCACCCGGCGCGCCTTGCCGAGCTGGCCGGTCGAGTGCCAGGTCAGTCCACAACAGACGTTCGCGGACGGCACCTCGACGTGGTTTCCCAGATGTGCCAGCACGTTCGCGGCGTCGAGGCCGATGCCGGGCTCGAAGAAGTTCGTGAACGTGTCGGGGAACAGCAGCACCGGATCGCCCTTGCCGAGCGGATGCAGTTGCCGGACCAGCGGAGTGGTCTGGCGCGGCAGCTCGCGTTCGGGCGTGATGCCCGCGAACCGGCCGAGACGCGCTGTGAACCTGTTGACCAGGCCGTACTTCAGCCACGTCGGCAGCCATCCCATGGCGTAGTGCGCACGCGGCCTGATCCGGCCCTTGTAGTGCTCGTGCAGGAACTCGGCCTTGTAGCTCGCCATGTCGACGTCGACCGGGCAGTCGCGCTTGCAGCCCTTGCATCCCAGGCAGAGGTCCAGCGCCTCGGCGACCTCGGCCGAGCGCCAGCCGTCCTTGATCACGTCGCCGTTGAGCATCTCGAACAGCAGGTGCGCGCGGCCCCGCGTGGAGTGCTTCTCCTCCTTGGTGACGCGGTAGCTCGGGCACATCACGCCGCCCTTGGTGTTCAGGCACTTGCCGACGCCGACGCACCTGCGCGTGTCGCTCGCGAACTCCGCACGGGTCGGGATCCTCGGTGGTGCGACGAGGACCCGCAGGTCGTCGTCGAGCTTCAGCGGCTCCACGATCCGGCCGGGGTTGAGCAGGTTCCGCGGGTCGAACGCGCGCTTGAACTCCCCGAACGCCCTGATCGCTGCGGGCGGGTACATCCGGCCGAGCAGCTCGGACCGCGCCTGCCCGTCGCCGTGCTCGCCCGACAGGCTGCCGCCGTGGCTGACGACCAGGTCGGCCGCGTCCTGCAGGAACTCGCGGTACCCGTGGGCCAGGTCGAAGTCGATGCGGACGTGCAGGCACCCCTCGCCGTAGTGGCCGTAGGTGATGCCGCGCCGCCCGTACCTGGTCAGCAGCTGGTCGAACTCGCGCAGGTAGGTGCCGAGCCGCTCCGGAGGGACGGCCGCGTCCTCCCAGCCCGACCACGCCTCGCTGCCGTCGGCCATGCGGGTGGCGAGCCCGGCGCCGTCCTCGCGGATCCGCCACAGCGCACGCTGGTGCACCGGGTCGTGGATGATCATCGAGTTCCTGGTGAGCCGGGCGACCCGCTCGGGGTGGTCCTCGACCTCGACGAACAGCCAGCTGCGGCCTTCCGGCAGGTCGGGGCGGGTCCGGACGCTGTGCACCAGCGCCTCGTTCAGGCCTTCGATCGCGAGCGCGTCCTCGATCTGGGTGACCTGGTCGGCGGCTTCGTAGGTGTCCGCGAACCCGAGCACGACCAGGACGCGGCGTTCCGGCCTGCGCTCCAGCTTCAGTTCCGCGCCCAGCAGCACGACACAGGTGCCCTCGGTGCCGACCAGTTGCCGCGTCAGCGTCGGGGCGTCCAGCGCGTACCCGCTGACGCGACGGCTGAGCTGCGGAAACCACGCCGGGTCGGGAGCGGGCAAGGCCAGCTCGGGCGGGTTCGTGGTGTCGAACGTGCGGCCATCGGCGGTGAGGACGCTCAGGTTCGTGACGTTCTCGCTCGTCTTGCCCCACTTCACCGAGTGCGCGCCGCACGCGTTGTTGCCGATCATTCCGCCGATCGTGCAACGCGAGTGGGTCGACGGATCCGGGCCGAACAGGTAGTCGCCGGCCTGAGCGTTGATCTTGTCAAGCACCGCTCCCGGCTGGACCAGCGCCCGGTCGCCGGAGATCTCGAACGCGGTCAGGTACCGGCTGAAGTCGATCACCAGGCCGGTGCCGCACGCGTTGCCCGCGATGGACGTTCCCGCGCCCCGGCTGGTGATCGGCACGCCGTGCTCCGCCGCGATCGCGACGGCCGTCACCACGGCGTCCGTCGTGCGTGGACGGACGACCACCCGCGGCACGTGCCGGTAGTTCGACGCGTCCGCCGAGTACAGGGCCCGGCTCGCCGGGTCGTCGAGGACGTCACCGTCCACCTGGCGCCGGAGCTGATCGAGGAAGGCCCGCATCACCCGATCATGCCCGGATGGATGTGACATGGCTCCGCCGATGCCGGACTACCTGCCGGTAGCCGATAACCTCACCCGGTCAACCAGCAGCGATCGCAGGGAGAGCTAGTGAGTCGGTCCGTTCTGGTCACCGGAGGCAACCGCGGCATCGGCCTCGCGATCGCGCAGGCGTTCGCGGCGCAGGGCGACAAGGTCGCGGTGACGCACCGCGGGTCCGGCGCTCCCGAAGGTCTGCTCGGCGTGAAGTGCGACGTGACGAACTCGGAGGAGATCGACGCCGCGTTCACCGAGGTCGAAGCCGCGCACGGTCCCGTCGAGGTGCTCGTCTGCAACGCGGGCATGACGCAGGACACCCTGCTGCTGCGCATGAGCGAGGAGCAGTTCACCCAGGTCGTCGACGCGAACCTGACCGGCGCGTTCCGCTTCGCCCAGCGCGCCTCCCGCGGCATGCTGCGCAAGAAGTTCGGCCGCATCGTCTTCATCTCGTCCGTCGTGGGCCTGACCGGTGGCGCCGGCCAGGTGAACTACGCCGCCTCCAAGGCCGGCATGGTCGGCATGGCGCGCTCGATCGCGCTGGAGCTCGGCTCGCGCAACATCACCGCGAACGTCATCGCCCCCGGCTTCATCACCACGGACATGACCGCGGAGCTGCCCGAGGCCGTCCGCGAGGCAGCGCTCAAGCAGATCCCGGCCGGCCGTTACGGTGCGGCCGACGAGATCGCGCGCGCCGTCACGTTCCTCGCGGCGACCGAGTCGGGCTACATCAACGGTGCCGTGCTGCCGGTCGACGGCGGCCTCGGCATGGGCCACTGACTTTCTCGAACCACGGCTGGTTTCCCGTACTGCGAAAGGGTTGGATCAAGTGACCGGACTGCTCGAAGGCAAGCGACTGCTGATCACGGGTGTGATCACCGACGCGTCGATCGCCTTCCACGTCGCACGCGTCGCCCAGGAGCAGGGCGCCGAGGTCGTGCTGACCGGGTTCGGCCGGATGAGCCTCGTGACGCGCATCGCGCAGCGTCTGCCCAAGCCCGCGCCGGTCGTCGAGCTCGACGTGCAGAACCAGGAGCACCTCGACACGCTGGCCGACCGGGTGCGTGAGCACGTCGACGGTCTCGACGGCGTCGTGCACGCCATCGGCTTCGCCCCGCAGAGCTGCCTCGGCGCCCCGTTCATGGACGCGCCGTGGGAGGACGTCTCCGTCGCGATGCACGTCTCCGCGTACTCGTACAAGGCGCTCGTGCAGGCCACCCGCCCGTTGCTGTCGCACGGCTCGTCGGTCGTCGGCCTCGACTTCGACGCCCGCCAGGCGTGGCCCGCCTACAACTGGATGGGCGCGGCGAAGGCGGCGTTCGAGTCGATCAACCGCTACATGGCGCGCGACCTCGGCCCGGACGGTATCCGCGTGAACCTGATCTCCGCCGGCCCGGTGCGCACCATGGCCGCGAAGTCCATCCCCGGCTTCGGCGAGCTGGAGAAGATGTGGGGCGAGAAGGCTCCGCTGAGCTGGGACGTCGACGACCCCACGCCGGTCGCGAAGTCCGTCTGCGGCCTGCTCTCCGACTGGTTCCCGGCCACCACGGGCTCGATGGTGTTCGTCGACGGCGGCGTGCACTTCCTCGGTCTCTGAGGTCACATCGGCTCGTCGTGTGGGGCGCTGGGGCGTCTGATTGGATGGAGCGGTGAGTTTCGATGCGCTGCTCTGGCTGTCGTTCGGCGGCCCGGAAGGTCCTGAGGACGTCCGCCCCTTCCTCGAGAACGTGGTTCGCGGACGTGGCGTGCCGCCGGAGCGGCTGGACGAGGTCGAGGCCCACTACCAGCACTTCGGCGGCGTCTCGCCGATCAACCGCCTGAACCTCGAAGCCATCGACGCCGTACGGGCCCGTGGCTTCGAGCTGCCGATCTACTTCGGCAACCGCAACTGGCACCCGATGGCCGAGGCCGCGGTCGCGCAGATGAAGGCCGACGGCGTGCGCAGGGCGTTGGTGTTCCCGACGAGCGCGTACGGCGGCTACTCCGCGTGCCGGCAGTACGACGAGGACATCGTGCGCGCGCTGCAGGCCGTGCCCGACGGCCCCGAACTCGTGAAGCTGCGCCAGTTCTTCGACCACCCGCTCTTCATCTCCGCGTTCGCCGACGGAGTGCGCGCCGCGGCCGCGACCCTGTCCGGCCCGTACCGCCTGGTGTTCACCGCGCACTCGGTGCCGGTGTCCGCCGACAAGGCCGCCGGACCGCCCGCGGAAGGCGGCTATCGCTACTCGCGCCAGATCGTCGAAGCCTCCCGGCTCGTGGCCGCGGAACTGGGCATCACCGAGTACGACGTCGTGTGGCAGTCGCGGTCCGGCCCGCCGCAGATCCCGTGGCTCGAGCCGGACGTCGTCGACCACATCGACGCCCTGCACACCAAGGGGGTCACCGGGATCGTGGTGTGCCCGATCGGGTTCGTGTCCGACCACCTCGAAGTGGTGTGGGACCTCGACACCGAGGCCCGCGACCGCGCTCTGGAGCTCGGGATGGAGTTCGCCCGCGCCGCCACACCGAACGGGGATCCGCGTTTCGCCGAGCTCGTGACCGAGCTGGTCGCCGAGCACACTTCCGGGGCTCCGGTGCGGAAGTTGTCGTCGTTCGTGGTGGCGGGATGCACGGTGAACGGTGCGCCTTGTGCGCCGTTGTGCTGTGAACCGGCCAAGAGGCCTGCGCGCGCTTAGCGTCCCTGTAAGGCTGCTGTCAGCGACTCCTCGGCGTTGCCGGGAAGGGCACCGTCGTGGTCGAGGGCATAACGGACGATGGTGCGGAACTCGTCGCTGAAGCGTGAGTAGTACGGCGTGACCGGGCGCAACCGGGCGTCCTCGATCGCCTTGAGCAGCGTGCGGGCGTAGGGGTGCTCGGTGGCGACCCGGCTGTCCTGGTAGACGATGCCGCGGGTGGCGGCGAGGCCTCCTCGTTCGAAGAGGAGCTGCTGGCTGCGGGGGCCGGTGAGGAACTCGATGAGCGCCTGAGCGGCGCGTGGTTTGGTGGACTTCGCGGAGATGGCGAGGTTCTGGCCGCCGAGCACGCTCGGGCCGGGCAGCTGCGCCACCTCGAAGTCGATGCCGGGACGGCCCGCGGACTCGCCCCGGTTGCCCTGCAGGGTGCGGTGGGCCACGGGCCAGTTGCGCATGAACGCGATCTTGCCGTCGCGGAACGCCTGGGTGGTGAGCTCCTCGCTCTGCGTGCGGGATTCGGGCAGCACCACGGGCTGCTCGCCCTTGAGGCCGTCGGCGAGCCAGCGCAGGGCGCGGCGGGTGCGGTCGGAGTCGATCACGACCTGGCCGGTGTCGTCGACCACGTCGCCCTTCTCCGCCCAGATCAGTTCCAGGGCGTTCACGGTGAGGCCCTCGTAGTCGAGGAACTGGCCCGCGTAGCCGGCGGTCAGGCGGGCGTCCTGCGCTGCCCGCAGCGCGCGGGTGGAGGTGTCGGCGATGTCGTCGAGGCCGAGCGGTTCGTCCCGCACGAGGTCCTTGCGGTAGAAGAGCAGACCCGCGTCCGTGTTGAACGGCAGCGCCCACAGCACGCCCTGGTAGCGGCAGCTCTCCAGCGGACGGCGCAGGAACCCGCTGGTGTCCACACCGGACAGTGGACGCAGGTAGCCCGACTGGGCGAACTCCGCGGTCCAGGTGACGTCCAGGTTGTAGACGTCCGCGTTCTCGGCCTTCTCCCTGGCCCGCGCGACCATCTCGCTGCGCTGGCCGTCCGCCTCCGTCGGCAGCTCGACGATCTCCGCGGGCTGTTCGGGGTGCTCGGAGTTCCACTGGTTGATCAACGCGCGCCGCTGGCCGCCGTCGCTCTGGTCGCGGCCGCTGAGCACGACGAGCTTGCCCTTCTCCCACTCGGTGGACTCGCGGAAAAGCGGCTGGATGCCGCTGGTGAACAGGATCGTCAGCACGATGCCGACGGCCAAACCCATCGCGAGCCACGACCGGTTCGCCCACACCACGCCGGGCGGGCCCAGCCTCGGCAGTGCCGCCCACGTGCGCCGCAACCACCTCATCCGGCACCTCCCCACACCCGGCGGAACAGCGCCGCCAGGTCGTCGCCGAGCGTGTCCGTGGTCGAGTCGCGGCACTCACCGCCGGCCGCGTCCGTGATCGAGGTCAGCGCGTGCGCCGCACAGCTGGCCTCGCCGACGGCGACCACGAACACCCTGATCCCCTTCTGCCGCACCGCGTTCACCACGTCCTGCCGGGTCTGCGCGCTCGTCGTGTCCTCGCCGTCGGTCAACGCGATCACCGCGCTCACGTGGTCCGCGTCGTCGGCGCCGACCCGGTCGAGGCTGTCGAGGATCGCCTGGTACAGCGGCGTGCCACCGGAGGGCTGCACCCCGTTCAACGCGGAGGCCGTGGCCTCCTTGTCACGTCTGCCGAGCGAAATGAGCGGCCGGACCTCGTTGTTGTTGAACACCGACAGGCCGTACGTGTCCCGGACACCCATCTGCGTGAGCGCCTTGCGGACACCGTCGACCGCCACGGCGAACCGCTTCTCCCCGGTGGCCGTCGGCTCGGCCATCGACCCGGACGCGTCGAGCGTGAGCCAGACCCGGCCATCTCTCTTGGCCTGCTCGTACTTCTTGAAGAACGCGGTCTGGGCCTCCTCGCCGGGCGCCGCCTCGGCCCGGTCGAGCGCCAGACCGGCCCGCACCCCGAACTCCTCGCGGAACTCGGCTCCCGCGGCCTGCCGGGCGGGACGCAGGCCGGCGGCGTTGAGCGCCGTCATGCCCTCCTGCGTGCCGAGCCAGGCCTGGAACGCCTTCGACGGCGTGCGGGCGGCGAGGTTCGACACGCCCTGCGCGTCCCACTCGACGAGGTTCAGCGGGTAGTCGGCGCGGTAGGTGTCCGACGGGTACAGCGCGGTGAGGCACGGCTTCCGCGCACAGCTGGTCTTGTTGTGCCGCAACAGGACCTGCTCGGTCGTGATCATCGCGGCACCCGGCTGCGGCCGGTCGGCCTCCGTGACCCGGCGCTCGACGACGGCCGGCTCGAGCGTCTCGTACAACGCCGCGGTGGCGAGCCTGCCGTCGATCGCCGTCAGCGGGTTCGGTCTGCCGATCCCGGTCCCGGTGCTGCCGACCTTGGTCAGCAGGTCGCCCCACCTCTCCGGAGAGCCGGACACGACGTCCTGCGCGATCGGTGCGGGCACCGCGAGCACGACGGGCGAGAACGCGACCGAGTCGCCCGGCGTGATGCGCACCGCCGAGCCGATGCCGCCGGTGCGGCGCACCACCTCGTTCGTCTCCGTGGTCGAGTCCGGTAACCACACGTCCGGATGCGGCCCGATCTCCCGCAGGTCCTGCGACGACCACGAGGACCGCAGCGCGATCGCACCCCTGTTGCCCGGCGCCGAGAACACGTAGAGCCGCGCTGTGCGGCACCCGTGGTTCTCCGCCGCCGTGTGCTGCTCGAACTTGCGCGCGACCTCCTTGATCGCGGGCGCCGCGTCCTGCGACGTCAGGACCCGCACCTCGGTCGGTTGAGGACAGCCGAGCAGCAGCACCCGGCCGTACGCGACCACCGGCGGCGCCGCGACCGCCACCAGCCCCGCCGCGGCCACCAGCACGGCCGTGAACACCGCCCAGCGCAACCGGATGCGTTTGACCAGCTGGTTCAACCTGTCGATCGCGGACGCGGACAGCACGAGGAGCGTGGCGCCGATGCCGTAGAGCACCCACGACTGCCAGGTCGCGAGCGCTCCCGTGGCCGTCTCGGACAGCAGGTGCCCGGCGACCGCGGTCAGCATGAGGGCGCCCGCGTACCTGGGCGCTGTGCTCGACCGGCGCTGGTCGACGTCCTCCATTCGGCGTCCTCCCCACCGGCACCATATGCGGGAGCACCGACGCTTCCGGGGGAGTTGCCCGCTCAGGCGGGGTTGCGGAGGGAGAACCACTCGTTTGGGCCAGTGGCCGTCCGAACACCTGGACGAATGTCAGTGCCGGCCCGCGCCGCTGTCCGCCAGGACACGCACGGCCTCGTCGACCGCCGCGCACCGTGCGCGGCGCACGGCTTCGGAGACCGGGCGCAGTGCCTCGGTGCGAGCGGTCATGGCCGACGCCGACAGCGCGCCACCGGGGGCGTCGGAACTGGCCACGGACACGATCGCGGCCACCTCGGCGGCCCGTTGCAGCACCCGCAGCGCTCGCGGTGGCATCGCGTCCGGCCACGGCAGCGTGGAGTTCTCGGCCGCGAGGTCGGCGATCTCCTTGCGGACGTTCGGGCGATGCTTGGCCACGTCCAGCGTCGCCAGGGCCGCCGTCGCCTCGCGCAGTGCCGCGCCCAGGCCGTGCTCGGCCTCGCCGATCGGGATGTGTTCGAGGCCGTTGGACGACGGCAGGTCGAACACCGTCCAGCGCATCACGCCGTCGGCCACGATCTTCGGCACGAGCCCGATGTGCACGGACGGCACCACAAGAGCCTCACCGGAACGCAGCGCGCACGTCGAGAGGGGGCCCTTGCCACCGAGGCCCCGCACATCGCCCGGTACCGGTAGCACCAGCCGGGCGGAGGTGGCGCCCGCGCGCCGCAGGGCGGCCAGCAGCAGGGCGGGGCCCACGGGGGCCTCGTCGGGACCGGGGAGGTCGAGCGCCGTGGCGGTGCCGTCGTCGTCGGCCACCACCTCGTGCTGCTCGGCCCACGTGTGCAGGGCGTCGAGGACGTCGTCGGCGGCGGCTAGACCGTGCAGCCAGCCCGACGTCCACACGACCAGCGTGGCACTTGCACAGGACACCCGACGAGATTACGTGGCCCGGCCCCGGCAGCCCCACCCGGTGTGCCCGATCCGAGACCTACTTGGCCGGGCCGATGTGCTCCTCGAGCAGCGACCGGAACGACGTCAGGTCCTCATCGGACGCGAAGGCCCGGTGCGGCACGGACAGCGACGCCGCGCCCTCGTCCAGCGTCTCCAGCACGAAGCCCCGCCGCGTCTCGGTCCACGCCGGCAGTTCCTCCCAGACGATCTCCTCGCGCACCGCGTTGCCCACGGCCATCCGGAACGACCGCGCGTCGGCGCTGCCCGTCACGGTCTGGCTGATCATCTCGTCGGACGTGAAGCGCCACCACACCGCGACCGGCTCCATGAAACCGATGACCAGCGCGCACACCAGACCGAAGAGCGCCACGAACAGCGTGTCCTCGAAACCCAGCAGCAGTACCAGGGAGAACACCGCGAGCACGAGCGCGAACCACGGCGCCCACTTGAACATCGGCACCATCGCCCGCAGGCTGGCCCGCCAGTCCGCGGGTGACGGGGCCCATCTGAAATCGACACAGTTGCTCATAACGCCTCGCATTGTGCTGCACGATGACCGCATGCATCTGGGGGATGACGAAAAGGGATCCGTCGCGCGCCGGACCGTCCTGAAGCACCAGGGCCGCGCCAACGGCGCCTGACAACTGGGCCAATTCGCTCATGGAGAACAGGCGCACGGTGCCGAGACGTGCGTGCTGGAGTCGCTCCACGTCGACGGGTCAGGTTCGGGCACGTAGCGTCGTCCGCGTGACCCAGAACCTGGCCCGCACGGCGGGCGAACTGCGCGCCGCCGGGCACCTGCCGCGCGGCGTCAAGACCGAGATCAGGGAGAACCTCCTCGCGGCCCTGCGCGAAGGACGCAACCCGTGGCCGGGCATCGTCGGTTTCGACCGCACGGTGCTCCCGCAGCTCGAACGCGCGCTGCTCGCCGGCCACGACGTCGTCCTGCTCGGCGAGCGCGGACAGGGCAAGACCCGCCTGCTGCGCAGCCTGGTCTCGTTGCTCGACGAGTGGACGCCCGTCATCGAGGGCTCCGAGCTGGGCGAACACCCGCTCGACCCGATCACGCCGGAGTCGAGGAGACGCGCCGCCGAACTCGGCGACGACCTGCCGGTGGCGTGGCGGCACCGCGACGAGCGCTACGCGGAGAAGCTCGCGACGCCCGACACGTCCGTCGGTGACCTGGTCGGCGACGTCGACCCGGTGAAGGTGGCCGAAGGCCGGTCGCTCGGCGACCCGGAGACCATCCACTACGGCATGCTGCCGCGGGCCCACCGCGGCATCATCGCCATCAACGAGCTTCCTGACCTGGCCGAACGCATCCAGGTGTCGCTGCTCAACGTCATGGAGGAGCGCGACATCCAGGTCCGCGGCTACACGCTGCGGCTGCCGCTGGACGTGCTGCTCGTGGCGACCGCGAACCCCGAGGACTACACGAACCGCGGCCGCATCATCACGCCGCTGAAGGACCGCTTCGGCGCCGAGGTGCGCACGCACTACCCGCTGGAGATCGAGGCCGAGGTCGACCTGGTCCGCCAGGAGGCCGGCCTGGTCGCCGAGGTGGGCGACCACCTGCTGGAGATCATCGCCCGGTTCGTCCGGCACCTGCGCGAGTCGTCGTCGATCGACCAGCGCTCCGGTGTCTCGGCCCGGTTCGCGGTCGCGGCGGCGGAAACCGTCGCGGCGTCGGCACTGCGCCGGTCCGCGCTGATCGGCGAGACGCCGGCGATCGCCCGTCCGGTAGACCTGGAGTCGGTGCCGGACGTGCTGCGCGGCAAGCTCGAGTTCGAGGCGGGGGAGGAGGGCCGCGAGGACGAGGTGCTGGTCCACCTGCTGCGCCGCTCCATCGCCGACACCGCGCGGGCCCGCCTGGCGGGGCTGAACCTGCGCGCGCTGGCCGAGGTCGTCTCGGACGGCCACCCCGTCGCGACCGGCGACCGTGTGCACGCCGGTGACCTGCTGGCCGCGTTGCCGGAGCTGCCGATCCTGCACGAGGTCGCGGCACGGCTGGGCGCGGGCCCCAAGGACCCGGTCGGCCGCATCGCCTCTGCCGTGGAACTGGCCCTGGAATCGCTGTACCTGACGCGCAACCTGTCGAAGGACAACTCCTCCGACGACGACCGATCGGTGTACGGATGAGATATCGCTACGGTCGCTGGGGCGGCGGCGCCGATCCGCTGGCGCCCCCGGTCGACCTCCGCGCGGCCGTGGACGAACTCGGCCGCGAGATCATGGAGGGCGCCTCACCGTCGTCCGCCCTGCGCGAACTGCTGCGCCGCGGCGTCGACGGCACCCGTGGCCTCGACGACCTGACCTCGCGCCTGTGGCAGCGCCGTGCGGCGATCCAGCGCCGGCACCGCCTGGACGGCACGCTGACCGAGGTCAAGCAGCTGCTCGACAAGGCGGTCGAGGCCGAGCGCCGCGCGCTGTTCCCGGACCCGTCCGACGACGCGCGCTTCCGCGAGGCCCAGCTCGACGCCCTGCCGCCGGGCACCGCCGCGGCCGTGCAGGAGCTCGCTTCCTACGACTGGCGTTCCGCCGAGGCGCGCGAGGCGTTCGAACAGATCCGCGACCTGCTCGGCCGCGAACTGCTGGACCAGCGCTTCCAGGGCATCAAGGAAGCACTGTCCAACGTGGACTCGGAGGACGTGCGCCGGATCCAGCGCATGCTGCGAGACCTCAACTCACTGCTGGAGGCGCACGCGTCGGGCTCGCCGGACACGCCGCGCATGTTCGACGACTTCATGCGCAAGCACGGCGAGTTCTTCCCGGAGAAGCCCCGCGACGTCGACGAGCTCATCGACGCCCTGGCCGCCCGTTCGGCCGCCGCGCAACGCATGATGAACTCGATGACCGAGGCCCAGCGCGCCGAACTGTCCGCGCTGTCCCAGCAGGCCTTCGGCGGCATCGGCTCCTCTCTGTCCACACTGGACTCCCTGTTGCAACGCCTGCGACCGGGCGAGGACTGGACGTCGTCCGCCCGCTTCCGCGGCCAGGACCCGCTGGGCCTGGGCGAGGGCGCGCAGGCGATGGCGGACCTCGCCGAGCTCGACGCCCTGGCCGAGCAGCTCTCCCAGTCGTATCCGGGCGCACGCCTGGAGGACATCGACCTGGAGGCGCTGGAACGCCAGCTGGGCGAGTCGGCCACGGTGGACGCCCGCCGCCTCGCCGAGCTGGAAAAGGCACTGCGCTCGCAGAACATCGTGGAACGCGCGCCCGACGGTTCGCTGAAGCTGACGCCGAAAGCGTTGCGGCGCCTCGGCGAAACGGCTCTGCGCGGCGTCGTGGACCAGCTGCGCTCGTCGCAGGGCTCACGCGAGACCACCTCGGCCGGCGCCGCTGGCGAGTTGATCGGCTCGACCCGCCCGTGGCAGTTCGGCGACACCGAACCCTGGGACGTACCAAGAACCCTCCGCAACTCCGTGCTGCGCTCCGGCACGATGTCCCTGGACGTCGTGGACCTCGAAGTGTCCGAGACCGAACACCGCACCCGTGCGGCCGTCGCGTTGTGTGTGGACACCTCCTGGTCGATGGTGCAGGACGGCCGTTGGGTGCCGATGAAACGCACGGCTCTCGCCCTGCATCACCTCGTGCGCACCCGTTTCCGGACGGATGCCCTTCAGCTGGTGACGTTCGGGCGCTACGCCGAGGCAGTGGACATCGGACAGCTGACGGCTTTGGAGGGCGTGTGGGAGCAGGGCACGAACCTGCACCACGCTTTGCTGCTGGCCGGGCGCCATGTCCGTCGCCATCCCGATGCGCAGCCCGTGGTGCTGGTCGTGACCGACGGCGAACCCACCGCACACCTCGAACCCGAGGGCGACGCGGAGTTCAACTACCCGCCGCTGCCCCGGACGCTGGCCAAGACCCTGAACGAGGTCGACGCGCTGGCCAGGCTCGGGGCGACGATCTCGGTGTTCAAGCTGGGCGACGATCCGCGGTTGGCCGCCTTCGTCGACATCGTGGCCCGGCGGGGTGGCGGGCGCGTCGTCTCGGCGGACGAGGAAGGCCTCGGGGCGGCCGTGGTCAGCGACTATCTGAGGTCGCGCCGGCGGCGGCGGTGATGCGTCGGTACCTCCTCGCGGTCGTGCTGAGCGGCGTGCCGTCCACCGTGCACGCGCTGGTGACGGGCGACGACGTGCTGCGTGCGACTCGGGCTGCCGGGTCGCTGGTCGGCGGTGGGGTGCGTGAGGGCGTGGTGGTGCACCTCGCCGTGTCGGCGTTCTGGATGTTCGTGCTGACGCGGCTTCGAGTGCGGGGTGCCGTGGCGGGTGCCGTGGCCGGGTCGCTGATCGCCGCCCTCGACCTGGAGGTCGTCGGGCGGCACAACGCGCAGATCCGCGCTCTGCCCCGCGTTCCGCAGTGGCTGGACCACGTGGCGTTCGGCGTGCTCGTCGGTCAGAGGTCGTAGAGCGCGGCCAGGCGGGGCAGGCGGGTGGCCAGTTCGGCGCTGTCGTCGAAGTCGAAGTCCCACTCCGGGTCGAGGGCCGGGTAGCGGATGCGGAAGGCGTCCTGCGGCAGCTGCATGCCCGTCGCCTTGATGTGGGCGTTCCAGGCGATCGAGAGGGCGTCCTCGCACTCGAACTCGTCGCCGGACTCGGCGGCTGCCACGACCGCCGGTAAGGCAGCCAGCGAGTCGGGGTCGGCGAGGGTGGCCGTGTAGATCTCCTCGCCCTGGGTCAGCAGCCAGCCGCGGAAGTAGTCGAAGGCGTCGTCCGAGCAGCCGCCGTTGATCAGGTAGGCCGCGCCCCACAGCGGGTTCCGGTACGACGCCGTCAGCAGCTCCCACAGGACCTGCTGGGCCGCGACGATCTCGGCGGGCGGCCGGTCGGCGAGCAGGGTGGTGGCCGCAGCCGCGACGGCATGGCCGTCGGACGGGTCGGAGACGCTCGCGCGGGCGTCGGCGATGAGCTTCCAGAAGGTGTTCGGGTCCACATCTCGGAGCTTGGCAGAGGGGTCTGACAATTTTTGGCGCCTGACTTACGAGCCGCGACGTTCGAGTGGCGCGACCCGGACCGTTGGCGAGGTAATCCACGCTCAGCAGGGCACCTCGCGGCGCCGCCCCCACGCCCCCGTACCACCAGTACGAGGACGTGGGGGCGACACCACGATGCACCCGTCTGACCGCGAATCCCCCCGGCAACGGTCCGGGCCACACCACTAGGTTGTAGACATGATCAGGACTTTGTTTCGTTCGCTCGAGGCCGTGCACGCGATGATCTACTTCGCCCCCGAGGCCGACGCGCGGTACGCGGGCGCCGGGCTCGACCGGCCCGGCGGGTACTTCGCGTCACGGGCGGCGGCGCTGGGGGCGGTCGGGGCCGAGGTCGTGATCGCGACGTTCTACAACTTCAACCCCGCGATCGTGCGGGCGCGCATCCCGCAGGCCTGGGAGAAGGTGTCGCCGCAGCGCATGCTCGAGCTGCGGTGGGAGGCGGCGGACGAGGCGTTGGCCAAGGTCCTGCCGGACGACCTCAAGGAGATCAACGAGCTGGCGAGGCGGGCCGCCGAGCGGTCCAGGGAGATGCCGCACGGCCGCACGTTGTTCGCCGCGAACGCCGCCCTGGCGTGGCCGGACGAGCCCCGCCTGCAGCTGTTCCACGCCCAGACGCTGCTGCGCGAGTTCCGCGGCGACGGGCACCTCGCGGCCCTGCTCCGGCACAACGTCACCGGCATCGAGGCGCTCGTCCTGCACGCCGCGACGGGTGACATTCCGGCCGAAACGCTGCGCAAGACGCGTGCGTGGTCCGAAGAGCAGTGGGCGGCGACGCTGGAGGACCTGCGCAAGCGCGGGCTCGTCGGCGAAGACCAGCTGCTCACGGAGGAGGGACGCGCGCTGCGGCAGGGCATCGAGGATGACACGGACCACATGGCCGCGCCGGCCTACGACGTCCTGTCCGACCAGGAGAAGCAGCGGTTCGTCGAGCTGGCCTCGCCGCTGAGCAAGGCCGTCCTCGAAGCCGGAATGGTCCCCGGCCGCCGCTAGCCCTAGTCGGTGCCGTCCCGTTCGGTCGACGCGAGCGTCTTCTCGGTGACCTCGTCCTTGCTCACCCGGTGCTTGCCGGGATGGGTCAGCGAGAAGTGCGCCTCGTCGCGCATCCGCTCCACCATGTGCGGGTAGTGCAGCTCGAACGCCGGACGCTCCGAGCGGATCCGCGGCAGCTCCTTGAAGTTGTGCCGCGGCGGGGGTGAGGTCGTGGCCCATTCCAGCGAGTTGCCGTAGCCCCACGGGTCGTCCTGCGGGGCCGGGTCGCCGTAGCGGTAGGAGCGGAAGACGTTCCACACGAACGGGAGCACGGACGCGCCGAGCAGGAACGCGCCGATCGTGGAGAGCGTGTTGAGGAACGTGAAGCCGTCGGTGGGCAGGTAGTCGGCGTAGCGGCGCGGCATGCCCTCGTTGCCCAGCCAGTGCTGCACGAGGAACGTGCCGTGGAAGCCGAAGAACGTCGTCCAGAAGTGCAGCTTGCCCAGCGGCTCGTTCAGCATCCGGCCGGTCATCTTCGGGAACCAGAAGTAGAGGCCCGCGTACGTGGCGAACACGATCGTGCCGAACAGCACGTAGTGGAAGTGCGCCACCACGAAGTACGTGTCGGACACGTGGAAGTCGACGGCCGGCGAGGCCAGCAGGATGCCGGTCAGGCCACCGAAGAGGAACGTCACGAGGAAGCCGATCGAGAACAGCATCGGCGTCTCGAACGTCAGCTGCCCCTTCCACATCGTGCCGATCCAGTTGAAGAACTTGATGCCCGTCGGCACCGCGATCAGGAACGTCATCAGCGCGAAGAACGGCAGCAGCACCGCACCCGTGGCGTACATGTGGTGCGCCCACACGGCCACGGACAGCATCGCGATCGCGAGAGTCGCGAACACCAGGCCCTTGTAGCCGAACAACGGTTTGCGGCTGAACACGGGGAAGATCTCCGTCACGATCCCGAAGAACGGCAACGCGACGATGTACACCTCGGGATGGCCGAAGAACCAGAACAGGTGCTGCCACAGGACCACGCCGCCGTTGGCCGGGTCGAACACGTGCGCCCCGAGGTGCCGGTCCGCCGCCAGACCCATCAGAGCCGCGGTCAGGATCGGGAACGCCAGCAGGATCAGCACGGACGTCACCAGGATGTTCCAGGTGAAGATCGGCATCCGGAACATCGTCATGCCCGGCGCCCGCAGGCACACGACGGTGGTGATCATGTTGACCGCGCCGAGGATCGTGCCCAGACCGGACACCGCCAGACCCATGATCCACAGGTCCGCGCCGACACCCGGCGAGTGCATCGCCGACGACAGCGGGGTGTAGGCGAACCAGCCGAAGTCCGCCGCGCCGCCCGGTGTCACGAAGCCCGCGACCACGGTGGTGCCGCCGAACAGGAAGAGCCAGTACGAGAAGGCGTTCAGGCGCGGGAACGCGACGTCGGGCGAGCCGATCTGCAGCGGCAGGACGAAGTTCGCGAACCCGAACAGGATCGGCGTCGCGTACAGCAGCAGCATGATCGTGCCGTGCATGGTGAACAGCTGGTTGTACTGCTCGTTCGACAGGAACTGCAGCCCCGGCCGCGCCAGTTCGCCGCGCATCAGCAGCGCCATCACGCCGCCGATCATGAAGAACGCGAACGACGTGGTCAGGTACATGATCCCGATCTGCTTGGGATCTGTCGTCTTGAACAGCTGGAGGAAGTACGAGCCCTTCGGCCGTGCTCGTGCCGCCCCCGGATGGGGCACTACGGGCGTTGGCTTGATCGTGGTCATCGCGCCTCCTCCGTGCCAGAGGTAAATCGTCCTCCCGGTCAGACCGAGGGGCAATCCACGACGAGCACCGCACTGGTCACCGGGACCACCGGAGCGCCCACGGAAATGCCGCTGACCTGCACGTAGTAGGCGCCGGGGGCCAATTCACCGAATTTGATCGACATCCTCTCGGAGATCGCCGGACTCCGCGATTCGACCTGTTTGCCGTTCTCGTCGAGCAACGCCACCTTCAGCGCCCGCGCCGGCGTGTCCTTCAGTTCGACGATGACCTCCAGTTCCTCCCCGGTCAGCGCCAGGTCCGGCACGCTGACCTGCGGTTCGGTCGAGGTCACGTTGCGCGGGACGATGGGTTTCGCGGTCAGGAACGACTCCACGGCGTCCAGCACGGCGGCGTTGTCCTGCAACGACGTGTGCTGCTCCGTCACACGGTGCAGCGTGTTCGAGTCCAATGCCAGGCCACGGCGTGCGGCACCGAGCATCGGCACGGTCGAGTCCCCGTACAGGTCGTCGCCCTCATACGTCCGATAGCAGGTGACTTTGCCGTCGGCGATCCGAGCGGTGGTGGCAGTCGGCTGCTTACCGCCGAGGATCGCGTACGTCTTGTCGGCGAACGAGTCGGTCAACGAGCCGTGGAACGCCATCGCGTCCGTGACCATCTTCGTGTCGAGCTCGGGCAACGACACCTCAGTGGTCTTGAGGAGGCCACCGGCGGACTCGATGCACGCGTACTCGGGCAGCAGCTGGTGCAGCGACGGCATCGACCGCGCGAACTCCGTCAGGTCGATCGCCAGCGGCCCGAGTTCCTTGCGCACGCCGTTGACCAGCTGGTCCAGGGCGGCGGCCGCCCCGCGATAGGGCGTGCCCATCGTGATCAGCTTCGCGGTCCGCTCGGCCATCCCGCACTGCTCGATGCACCACCGCGCGACGAGCCCGCCCATCGAGTGGCACACGAAGCTCACCTTGGCGTCCGGCCCGATCCGGTCCAGCGCCTCGTCCACCCGCCGGGCCAGCAACGCGCCGTTGTAGCGGTTCGACAGCCGCCAGTCATAGGCGAAGAGCAGCAGGTTTCCCTTCTCGACGGTGTAGCCGAGCGAGTTCATCCGCCTGGTCACCCGGTCGTAGCCCTTCAACGGCGTCCAGATGCCCGGGATGACGTGCAGGTCCGCCATCAGCCCGACGGGCTCGACGCCGTCACCGGGGTGCTCGTCGCCGATGCCGTCCGGGAGCTTGAGCTTCTTCAGGCTGCGGCCGAGCGTCAGCACCGCGCGCAACGCGGCCTTGCCCGACACCTCCCAGACCATGCCGTCCTCGTTGCGCAGCGTGCTACCGAGAATTCCGGGTAGAACCACCACCAGATCGGTCATCAGGACTCCTCGGCGAGCTTGCGGATGAGGGAGAGCAACGCGAAGTTCGCGGGCACCAGGTAGGTCAGCTCGTGGATCCACGCCAGCCGTTCACCAGGCGCGGGCAACGCCAGCCGCGAGTCGCCGGCCCGAGCGCGCGCGACCACCTTGTACAGCGCTGCCAACGCGTTCGGCTCCAACGCCGTCACGGCCTGGGTGAGCGCTTGAGGTGACGCACCAGAGGCGAGCCCACGCAGAACGCCGGTCACGCGCGCAGGGTCTTCCATGGCGTCCAGCACGAGGTCGAGCACATCGGCGTCCTCGTCCGCCAGCAGCAGCAACGCGTGCACGGGCCGGTTGTCGCGGACGTTCTTCAGCACTTCCTTGTCCAGCAACTCCTCCCGGCGCGTATCGAACAGTTCGCGCCGGCGTGCGGGCGTGGCGTCCACGAACTCGTCCGCGAGACTCGCGAGCAGCCACGGCCGATAGGCGAGCACGACGCCCTGCTGCTGTGCGTTCACCCGGCGTGCCTGGATGACCTGCGCCTCGATCAGGCTCGTCCCGTACAACGCCTCCGTGACGGCGACGTCCGCGTCCGTGGACAACAACTCGGGGTGCCGGAGCAGGATGTCCTGCTCCTCCAGGTACGAGCGCGCGAACACCCACGAGCGGGCGGTCCGCAGCAGCGTCCGGTCCACCGACAGCCAGTCCGGCGTGGTGTCCCACGGCCACGGACCGGAGTCGTAGTGGCGGCGGGCGATGTCGTGCACGTCGTGGATCGCCTGCCGCGACTGGCCGACGTGCGTGAGTGCCTGGCACAGCCACTTCGCCGCCGCCGGATCACCGGCCTTCGTGGCCGCCGCCCGCAGCATCAGCAGGGTGGCGAGGTGCGGGCCGGCGAACCGCGCGGTCACCCGTTCCCAGGTCTCGTCGACGATCTCGGGCTGCTTCAGGCCCGCGCAGAGCGTGTCGAGCGTGAACAACGCCGCCGCCAGCGTCGACAGCCTGTCGATGTTCTCCGGCAGCAGGCACACCTCGACGGTCCGCAGACCGGTGGCCAGGGCCTCGCGGGGCTTGTCCGCGTCACGCTGGCGGCGCATCAGGTTGTGCAGGGCCTGGGCGTGGATCCGCAGGCCGTCGGCGAGGTCGGCGGCCTGCCGGGCGACGTTCAGGGCCGCGTCCGTGCGGCCGACCATGCTGTACGCGACGCTCAGGCTCAGCGCCGCGTCGGCGAGCTGGGGACGGAACGCGGCGTGCCGGCCGAGCGTGCCGCTGATGTCCGCGGCCTGCTGCGTCATGACGGCGGCGTCGGACAGCCTGCCCAGCGCCAGGTAGTCGCGGCTCAGTTCGACCAGGGCGCTGACCAGGTCCGCGAGGAACACCGGATTCGTCTGCGCGAGCGAGTAGTACAGCTCGACGGCCTGCTTCGACCGTTGCATCGCCTCATAGCGCAGACCGGAGTCGCTGCACCGTGCGGCGAGACACGTGATCGCGCGCGCAAGCGGTGCGTCGGTCTCCACGGCCGCAACGGCGTCACGAGCCGTGGACAGTGCCTCCTGCCTGCGCCCCAGCATCGCGTAGACCTCGCTCAGGTCCACCAGCGCGCCACTGAGATGGGCCGCGTACGTCGGGTCGTCGCCGCCCTGCGTCGTCGTCTTCGCGATGCGTTGCGCAAGCCGTTTGTGCGTAAGGCTTTCCGCCGTCGTCGGAGTCGACGCCACCAGCTCGCGGTACCGCACGGCAGCCTCTTCAGCGGGCGCCACGGCCTGCTGCAGCCGTCCGGCCTCGCGGAACCGGCGGCCCAGCTTGTTCAGCACGAAAGCCAAGTCCGCCAGGTACATCCGCAGCGTCGGCACCAGCGCGCGGAAGTGCTCGGCGGCCTCTTCGAGAGGCGGGATGGCCTCGTCGCCGCGACCCCAGTGCATCAGCTCGTTCGCCGCCGTCGTGGCCGCGAGTGCGATGTCCGGCAACAACATCCGGTTCATCCCCGCGAGCGCGCGCAACCCGTCCAACGCCCGCGTGCCCGCGTGCCCGCAGTGCCGCCAGGCGTACTTCCACAGGTAGCCCGGCACGTTCGGCGGGACCCCGGCGTCCATCCGTTGCCGGTACAGCTCGATCAGCGCGCAGGCCACCTTCTCCGCGTCCGGCGCGAACACCTCGTCCCGGCTCGGCGCGAACGGTGGCCGCAGGTGGTCGGCGAACGTCTGGTGCGTCAGCTTGAAGACCGCCGTGCCCTCTTCACCGTCCTGCACGACGTGACGGCCCAGTTCGGTGAGCACGGCGGTGATGTCGTCACGGGTGAACTCCTCGCCCGACAACGCCTGCGCGACAGCCCTCCACTCGGCCTCGGGGAATCCCGCGCCGTAGCTCCACGTCAGCGCCGTCAGCAGCGCACGAGCCGAGGGCACCTTCGCGAGCTCACGGTCGAACGCCGCGTGCAACGAGAGCTTCAGATCGGCGCCGCCGTCGGCCAGCACCTGGTCGGTGATCATCCACGCGGTCAGGAACGGCAGCTTCGCCAGCTCATCCACAGTGGACTGCGCCGCCCCAGGCCCCAGCCGCGCCACGACGTACTCGCGGACGTCGGACTCGCTGTCCGCGTCGTCCAGGTCCAGCATCTCGACCGGCGACAGCTCGGTCAGCAGGGGAGCACCACCCGCGACCCGGTGCGCCTGCCGCGTCGAGACGATCACGACCGCGTAGCTCGCGAGCTTGGTCAGCAGCGAGGTGGCGATCGCGAACGACTCGCCGCGCGCCTCGTCCAGACCGTCGACCACCAGCACCGGCGGCGAGGCCAGCGCGCTGACCACACCGACCAGTTCGGCGGCGCCCCGGCGTGGGCCGTCGGGGGCGGGGACCAGGCCCGCGGCGACGAGCTGGCGGCTGAGCAGGTCGGCCACCCGGTCGGCGTCCATCGCACGGGCGTGCACGGCCGCGTCGACCGAGCCGGGGCCGGGGTCGGCGTGCCGGAACGACGGCCCGGTGCTCAGCAGCAGGTCGCGTTCGGCCGGATTGGACAGGCTGACGACCCGGCCGACGATCGCGGACTTGCCGGTGCCCGGCGACCCGGTGACCACCCGCAGGCCGGCCGACTCCGACTTCACCCAGCTCACGACCTTGTCGACCTGGGCGGTGCGGCCGGTGAACCACGAACGGCCGGACGTGGAGTCGCCACCGCGTGCCGCCAGCAGGAGGTGCTTCACGACCGTGTTCGCGGCGTAGAGAGGGTTCGGCAGCATCGGCTGCGCGGACCCGTACTGCATGAAGCGCGGCCGTTGGACGTCGCTGTCCCACGCGTTCAGCAACGCCGTGCCGACCGCGCCACCGTCGACCAACGCGATCCGGTCGCTCCACCGCCGTGCGTCCTCATCGGCCGTGGGACCGGCACGCAGCAGCTTGCGGAGCTGCCCGCCGAACAGGCCGTCGCGGGCCGTCTCGACGCTCGAACACGACACCAGCACGCCTGCCCAGTGCACCTGGCCCGCCAGCAGTTCCTCCTGGAGGGCGGCGACCGTGCGGACGGCCTCGTCGAGCTGGGCGCCGGAGTAGCAGGCGTCGATGATGATGAGCACCTGGTGGGCGCCCGACGCGGCGCACCACAGCGCGAACTCGTGCAGCATGACGCCGTCGACCACGCCGTCGTTGTCCCTGGCCAGGAGCCTGAGGTTGCCCGCGACGGGGATCGCGTGCCCGCTCCACAACGCCACCAGCGCGCCGCCGTCCTGCGGCTGCTGGCGCAGCGCCTTCATGTGCGCGCGGATCTCGGCCTCGGTCGGGTCCGCGAGCGGGTCGCCCTCGTAGCCCTTGAGCAGCGCACGCAGCTCCCGCACGTCGCTCACGGCGTGCTGCAGCGGCTGCACCAGCTCGTAGGAGCCGACGCCGATGCCGACGAACCTGCCTCTGACCCTCTCCTGCATGCGTCACTACCCCCTGCCCGGAGGTCGTTCTGCGGCAGAAGGTGTTACCCGGGGTAACTCACATGGACTACTCCGTTGAATCCTTGGGTAACTCGATGGTCGTGTTCTTCTCCAGGAACCTCAGCAGCTCCACCGGGAACGGCAGCACCAGCGTCGAGTTCTTCTCCGCCGCCACCTCCACGATGGTCTGCAGCAGCCGCAGCTGGAGCGCGCCGGGCGTGGCCTCCATGGTCCCGGCAGCCTCGGAGAGCTTCTTGGACGCCTGCAGCTCGCCGTCGGCGGTGATGATGCGGGCGCGCCGCTCCCGTTCGGCCTCGGCCTGCCGCGACATCGAGCGCTTCATGCTCTCCGGCAGCGCCACGTCCTTGATCTCGACGCGGTCGATGTCGACGCCCCACGTCAGCGCGGGGGTGTCGATCATCAGCTCCAGGCCCTGGTTGAGGCGCTCGCGGTTGGACAGCAGGTCGTCGAGCTCGCTCTTGCCGATGATCGACCGCAACGACGTCTGCGCCACCTGCAGCATGGCGAACCGGTAGTCCTCGACGTTGATGATCGCCTTCGCCGGGTCCTGCACCTTGAAGTACACGACGGCATCCACGCGCACGGTGACGTTGTCGCGCGTGATGCCGTCCTGCGCCGGCACGGGCAGGGTGACGATCTGCAGGTTGACCTTCCGGAGCTGGTCGACCCCCGGGAGCAGCATCGTCAGCCCCGGCCCCCGCACGCCCTGCAGGAGCTTGCCGAACCGGAACACCAGCCCCTGTTCGTACTGTTTGATCACTCTGGCGCTCATGGCGAGGCCGATGCCGCCGAGCACGACCAGCCCGCCGATGATTTCGAAGATCATGAGACCCGCCCAACACCCGCGAATGCCCTGATCTCCAACGGTACGCCCGGGGTCTGACAATTTTCAGCTCAGGACCGTCCTGCCTTTCTGCCCGAACGAACCACGGCGTGGTCGTCCCGACACCCGCAGATCACGCTCCACCCGGTGGCACGCGTTAGTGTCGGATACATGCAGACCTGGTCATCGATTCCTGTGCCACGGGTTCCGGGGGACCCCCGCCCGTTGCGGCTGTTCGACACGGCTACGGGCGAAGTGCGTCCGACGGCTCCAGGAGACACCGCCAGGTTGTACGTCTGCGGGATCACGCCGTACGACGCGACTCACCTAGGCCACGCCGCCACCTATCTGGCGTTCGACCTCGTGCACCGCGTGTGGCTCGACAACGGCCACAACGTGCACTACGTCCAGAACGTCACCGACGTCGACGACCCGCTGCTGGAGCGGGCGCTGCGGGACAAGGACGACTGGGAGGTGCTCGCGATGCGCGAGACCGCCCTGTTCCGCGAGGACATGGAGGCGTTGCGCGTCCTGCCGCCGCAGGACTACGTCGGCGTCGTCGAGGCGGTCCCCGAGATCGTCGAGGTGGTCGCGAAGCTACTGGCCGACGGCCACGCCTACCGCGCGGACGACTCCGAGTACCCGGACATCTACTTCTCGCACAACGCCACGGGCCGTTTCGGCTACGAGTCGAACTACTCCTCCGAGGAGATGCTCCGGCTGTTCGCCGAACGAGGCGGCGACCCGGACCGTCCCGGCAAGCGCCACCCGCTCGACGCCCTGCTGTGGCGCATGCAGCGCCCCGGCGAGCCCGCGTGGCCGTCCGAACTGGGCGAGGGCCGCCCCGGCTGGCACATCGAGTGCAGCGCCATCGCCCACAACCGCCTCGGCGCCGGCTTCGACGTCCAGGGCGGCGGCTCCGACCTGATCTTCCCGCACCACGAGTACTCCGCGGCCCACGCCGAGGCGCAGACCGGCCAGCACCCGTTCGCCCGCCACTACGTGCACGCGGGCATGATCGGCCTCGACGGCGAGAAGATGTCGAAGTCGCGCGGCAACCTGGTCTTCGTCTCGAAGCTGCGGTCGCAGAAGGTCGACCCGAACGCCGTCCGCCTCGCGCTGCTCGCGGGCCACTACCGCGCCGACCGCCCGTGGACCCAGTCGCTGCTGGACGACGCACTGGTCCGGCTGGACAAGTGGCGCCGTGCCGCGGACCTCGACACGGGACCGTCCGCAGTGGACACCGTGACGCGGCTGCGCGACCACCTGGGCAACGACCTGGACACGCCTCGTGCGCTGGCCGCTGTCGACGCCTGGGCCGACGAGGCGTTGGCGCTCGGCGGATCGGACAGGCACGGGCCGTCGCAGATCCGTGACGCGGTGGACGCGCTTCTGGGCGTGGACCTCTAACCGGCAGGCCATCCGGTGGCGGTCCTCGGTTCGAGGGCCGTCACCAGCGCCTGCTGCACACCGCTGTAGGCCATGGCAGTGGTCGTGGTCGCGCGTGTCCACGTCAGGTGCAACCCTCGCAACTGCGCGAAGGTGGTGAGCCAGTCGTCGACCTCTTCGAACCCGAGCAACCACGGAGTCGGCTCCGCGCACCGCTTCCGCACGCGCCGCGCGGGCTTGGGGTCGGTCAGTACGTCCCGGTGACGTGCCCAGAAGGCGTCCGCCTCGGCAGCAGACCTGGACGCGTCGGGGAACATCTGGCGCATCAGGGTTTCGGCGGCCGGAGCACGCCAGAACCGCTTCTTGCGCTCACGCGGCACCACGCCGTCCTCGAGCAAATCGAGCAGTTCGGCCAGCACGGTCAACGTGGACGCGACGAACGCGTCCGACGCGCGAACGAGCAGGCCGTCGCCCATCGAGACCACGACGTAGGCGGGCTCCTCCACCTCACACCTTCCCGAACGTCGTGTGCAGGCCGAACCTGATCAGGTCCAGCGCGATCGTCTCGGCCTCGTCGTGGCTCTCGTACTCGCCGACCACCGCACGCCCGTCCCGGTGGACCTCGGTGGTCTTTTCCCGCGCGCACGCATCGCTCGCACCGCACACCTTGCGCATGAGGTGGTGAACGACCGCGAACGCGTTGTGGTCGTCGTTGTGTACGACGACCTGCCATCTCGCCCCGGAAATCACCGGCAGAGTATGCGGCACCGGGCCTCTAAGCGGTCTGGTCGGTGGCCGCCTTCTCAGCGTCTTCCGGGTCGGCGAACGTGCCCGGTGCAACGGCCAGTACCAGGAGCTTCTGGAGGGTGCTCGCCCACGCGATCGCCGTCTGGGTGAACGCGAGCAGTTCGAACAGGCGCAGCTGCCCCAGCACCGCGATCCACTCGTCGACCTCGGCGTGCGTCAGCACGACGGGCCTGGGACCCGTCCAGCGGGCTTGCACTCGCTCGACGAGTTCGCGGTCCGCCAGCACGTCCCGGTGCCGTCGCAGGAACGCCTTCGACTCCTGCGACGACTCCGCCACGTCAGGATGGAGATGGCGCAGCAGTGAAGGCTGCGTCCATATCCGGAGCGGCTGGCGCAGCGCGTAGAACGGGTTGCCGCGCACATAGCTCCTCGACAGTCGGCGCAGAGCCCGTCCCCAGCCCCAGGCGAGGGACTTGGTCATGTCCACCTGCACGCCGCCGTCGACCGGCTTGACGCTGAACGGTTCCTTCACGCGGCTCTCCGGTAGCTCACTGACAGCCCGTGCCGCAGCAGTTCGGCGGTGACGGCTTCCGCGGTCTCGCGGTCGTGGACGGCGACGGTGGCGCCACCGGTCTCGTGAACCGCCATGGTCAGGTCGCGCGCGGTTCCCAGTCGTGGCCGCAGATCTTGCGCAGCAGATAGTGCGCCACCGCAAATGTGGTGTGGTCGTCGTTGTGCACGACGACCCGCCATCTCTCCCCGGGATTCACCGGCAGAGTACGCAGCACAATGGACTCGTGACGGAGTCCTGGCAGCGGCTGCGGTACGAGCGCGGGCCCGACGGCGAGGACGCGAACGAGGCGGCGCGGCGAGGTGCTGTCGGCGCTGCACCGCGGCCACAAGCCAGAAGACCTGCCGCTGCTGCGGTTCCTGGCCGAGCAGGAGGCGTTGTGCCGCGGGAACTCCCAGGGCCTGGGGGAGCAGGCGGCGCTGGCGGGGTTCCTGCTGGCGGAACATCGGCGGCCCGAGGACGTCTGGCGGCACTTCGCGATCAAGCGCGCCAACTTCGACACCGGCTGCGCCTACGACGTGGAGCACCTGCTGGCGGCGGGGGTGGCGGCCACCGTCGACCACGTGCGCGCTAGTGATCACCCGGATCGGGACGAGGTGCTGGAGCTGCTGGACCTGAGCCTCGACGAGGATGATCTCGAGGACTGGTTCGAGCACCGGCGCGAGTGGTTCGGGGCCTGAACGTGGGACCGCCCCCGAGGCGGAAGCACCGGGGGCGGTCCGTTCAGCGAGGAGGGGCTCAGACGTCGAGCGTCCAGTTGTTCAGCGTGCCGGTGTCCAAGTACGCCGCGTCACGCACGCGCAGCGTCCAGGTGCCGTTGGCGGCCTCACCCGACAGGTTGCGGGTGTAGGTCGTGTTGATGTCGTTGGCCGAGCCGCCGGACCGGTTGTGCAGGTTGTAGACGGTGCCGTCCGGTGCGATCAGGTCGACCACGAGGTCGCCCTTGTAGGTGTGCGTGATCGAGACCTTGATCGACGCGGTGGCCGACGCGTTGCCCGCGCAGCCGGAGACGGCGATCGTGCTGGTCACGGTGGTGTTGTCGGGGATACGGACCGGGGTGGAGTTGGTGCGGGCGTCACAGTTGCCGACCGTGCTGACGACCCAGGAGAACGTGGCCGAGGCGGTCTTGTTCGCCGCGTCGGTCACCGTCGCGGTCACCGTGGAGGTGCCCGCCGTGGTCGGGGTGCCGGAGATCGCGCCGGAGGCGTTCGCCGACAGACCGGCCGGGAGACCGGAGACGGACCACGTGTACGGCGTGGTGCCGCCCGAGGCCGAGAGCTGCAGAGACGCCGGCGTGCCGACGGTGGAGTTCTGCGTGCCGGGGTTCGTCACCGAGGGGTCGTTCGAGGGGGGACCGAACAGGGTGTGGAGCAGCTTGTTCGGGGAACCGCTGCCGGCGTTGGTGATCTTGCCCGGGGTCGAGGCGGCGTTCAGGCCCGCCCAGACCGCGGCCGGGCTGTCGCTCGGGTGCGTGGCGAGCCACAGCGCCGCGGCACCCGCGACGTGCGGGGAGGCCATCGACGTACCGGAGATCGTGTTGGTCGAGGTGTCGCTGGTGATCCAGGCCGACGTGATGTCCGAGCCAGGAGCGAAGATGTCCGTACACGTGCCGATGTTGGAGAACGACGAACGCGCGTCGGTACGCGTGGACGAGTTCACCGTGATCGCCTCGGCCACGCGGGCCGGGGACGACCCACACGCGTCGGTGTTCGAGTTGCCGGACGCGAGTGCGTAGGTGATGCCGGACGAGATGGAGTTGCGGACGGCGGTGTCCAGGGCGGCGGCTGCGCCACCACCGAGGGACATGTTCGCGACCGCGGGCTTCACCGCGTTCTGGGTCACCCAGTTGACGCCGTCGACGACGCCCTGGATGGTGCCGGAGCCCTGGCAGTTGAGCACCTTCACCGCGACCACCTTGGCGGCCTTCGCGATGCCGTACTGGGCGCCCGCGACCGTGCCGGCGACGTGCGTGCCGTGGCCGTTGCAGTCGCTGTTGTTGCCGTCACCGGAGGTGTTGGTGCCCCACGTGGCGCGACCGCCGAACGTCTGGTGCGTGGTGCGCACACCGGTGTCGATGATGTACGTCGTCACGTTCGACGCGGTCGTGTCGTACTGATAGCTGCTGCTCAGCGGCAGGTCCCGCTGGTCGACGCGGTCCAGACCCCACGACGGCGGGTTCTGCTGGACGTCGAGGAGGTTGACCGCGGCGTCCTGCTCGACGAACGCGACCTTCGGGTCCGCGGCGAGCCTGGCGGCCTGCCTGGCCGTCATCTTCACCGAGAAGCCGTTGAGCGCGTGCTGCCAGACCTTGCCGACCTGGCCGCCGTACCGGCCCGCCAGTTCCGGTGCGGCGGCCCTCGACGCCGCGCCGGCCTTGAGCGAGACGATGTAGCTGTCCTTCACGACTCCGGCGCGGTCGGCGCCGAGAATCGTCCCTACGTTTTCTTGAGCTGAAGCAGCCGGAACCACAGCGGCGGCCAAACACATGGCGGCGGCGGCTGTGAGTCCCGCACCCAAGACTCTTCGCATGGCAGGGTTCTCCCTCGTGCAGGGAACAGGGTGCCCTGACGCTAGCCCTAAACCGCAGGTCAGAGGGATACGCCAGCGAGTGCGAACTGTTGACAGTTTTGACGTTGCGTGTCAAGGCGAATGGTTGCTCTGCGTCACGGAAATAGGCTGACAGGACGCATTTGGATTCCCTATACCAACCCGAACGCCGCGAGGTCCACCCCTCGAACGACCCTACCGTCCGGTAGGCATGCCGAAGTAGCGTCGCCCAGACGGAGGAACGAACTGATCGGGCAGTTCGCCGCCTGGGGACGCCATTCATCCGGTGTCGTACGGGCTGTGTTGCAGCACAGCTGATCTCCTCATCGCGGTTGCCCGGTCCGGCGTTACACCGGCCCTGCACAAACCGAAGACCAAGGAGAATTGCCTATGAAGCGCATGGCTGTCGCAGCTGTGGCCGTGTTGGCGGGCGCTCTCGCGACGACGGTCTCCCCTGCCGCCGTCGCCGCCGAGGGACCATCCGCCGACCTGCTCGCCGCGATGCAGCGCGACCTCGGCCTGGACGCCACACAGGCGACGCAGAGGCTGCGCCAGGAGAGCGCGGCCACGGTCCTGCAGCGGGTCGCGGAAGGGTTCGCCGGCGAGAGCTACGGCGGCGCGTGGTTCGACGCGTCCATCGGCAAGCTCGTCGTGGGCGTGACCGACGAGGCCAAGACCGAACGACTCCGCAAGCTCGGCGCGGAGCCCCGCACGGTCGCGCACAGGGCGAGCGACCTCGACGCGGCCAAGGCGAAGCTGGACGCGTCGCCGGCTCCGGCCGAGGTCACCGGCTGGTACGTCGACACGAAGGCGAACGCGGTCACGATCACCGTCAGGCGCGGCCAGACCCAGGCGGCGCAGGCGCTGGTGGAGAAGGCGGGCCCGGTCGCGAAGGTCGTCGAGACCGACGAGGCGCCGCGGCTGTTCAAGGACATCCGCGGTGGCGACGCCTACTACATCAACAACGCCGGACGCTGCTCCGTCGGCTTCGCGGTCGGGGGCGGCTTCGTCACCGCCGGGCACTGCGGTTCGCCCGGCGACACGGTGACCGGCGTCGACAGGACGGCGATGGGCGCGTTCGACAGGTCGTCCTTCCCTGGCAACGACTACGCGTTCGTCAGGACCAACTCGTCCTGGACGTCCACGGCCAAGGTCAACCACTACGGCGGCGCGGACGTGATCGTCTCCGGTCACACCGAGTCCGCGATCGGCGCCTCGATCTGCCGTTCCGGCTCGACCACGGGCTGGCACTGCGGCGAGGTCCAGGCCAAGAACCAGACCGTGAACTACCAGGAGGGCTCGGTCAGCGGCCTCACCCGCACGAACGTGTGCGCGGAGCCCGGTGACTCGGGTGGCTCGTGGGTCAGCGGCACGCAGGCGCAGGGCGTCACCTCGGGTGGCTCCGGCAACTGCACCAGCGGCGGCACGACCTACTACCAGCCGCTCAACGAGATCCTCTCGGTGTACAACCTGACGCTCACGACGGGCTGACGCGACCGGAGAGGGGGAGCTTCCACCAGCGGAGGCTCCCCCTTTCGCCGTTCAGGAAGGCCGCCTGGCCAGCCACTTCTCGCGGTGCACCCGCCAGCGGTCCAGCATCGAGCCGATCTCGCCGTGGCAGAACCGGAAGAACTCGCGCGTCTCGTCCAGCCGCGTCCCCGCGTCGGAGTCCGCGCCGAGCGCCTCGACGCCCTCGCCGAGCACCTCGTCGATCATGCCGAGCATCTGGTCCTTGCGGAACGTCGCCTCGTACCAGACGTTGTCGCGCATCCGGTAGACGTCGCGGCGTGATCCGGGCTCGCGTTCGCGGCTGACGATCTGGACGGTGGTCAGGTAGCGCACCGCGCCCGACACCGCCGCCGGGGAGATCTGCAGCAGGTCGGCGATCTCGGCCGCGGTGAGCCGTCCGGAGTCCGTCGTCAGCAGGGCCGCGAGGATGCGAGCCGGCATGCGGGGCACGCCGGTGTCCGCCAGGATCCCGCCGAACCGTTCGACGAACTGGCTCACCGCCTGCGTGTCACGCTCCGTAGCACTCGTCACGGCGGCATCATCCCTTTCGTCAGCCGATCGGGCAAAATTTACATGCTTCACGAACTTGTGAAAGAAGCGTAGCTTACCCGCCATGACATCTGCGATATCCGTGTCGGGCCTGGTGAAGACCTTCGGCCCGACGCGCGCGCTGGACGATCTGGACCTGGACGTCCGGACCGGTGAGGTGCACGGCTTCCTGGGCCCGAACGGCGCCGGCAAGTCGACGGCGATCCGGGTCCTCCTCGGCCTGCTGCGTGCCGACTCCGGCACCGCGCGGCTGCTCGGCGGCGATCCGTGGAAGGACACCGCGGCCCTGCACCGCCGCCTCGCCTACGTCCCCGGCGACGTCAACCTCTGGCCCAACCTGACCGGTGGCGAGGTCATCGACCTGCTCGGACGGCTCCGCGGCGGCCTGAACAAGGCCCGCCGCGCCGAGCTCCTGGAGCGCTTCGAGCTGGACCCGCGCAAGAAGGGCCGCACCTACTCCAAGGGCAACCGGCAGAAGGTCGCGCTGGTCGCCGCCCTGTCGAGCGACGTCGAACTGCTGATCCTCGACGAGCCGACCTCCGGCCTCGACCCGCTGATGGAGGCCGTGTTCCAGGACTGCATCAACGACGAACGCGGCCGCGGCCGCACCGTGCTGCTCTCCAGCCACATCCTCGCCGAGGTCGAGGCCCTGTGCGACCGGGTGAGCATCATCCGGGGCGGCCACATCGTCGAGACCGGCACGCTCGCCGACCTGCGGCACCTCACCCGCACGTCGATCTCCGCCGAGCTCGCGGGCCCGCCCAACGGCCTCACGGACCTGGCCGGCGTGCACGACCTGGTCGCCGAGGGCAACCGGGTCAGGTTCGAGGTGGACTCGGACCAGCTCGACCCCGTCCTCAAGCAGCTCGTGTCAACGGGCGTGCGCACCCTGACCTCCCAGCCGCCCACGCTGGAGGAACTGTTCCTGCGCCACTACGAGGACGCGAAATGATCGGCACCTGGCAACTCGTCCGCCTGGCGCTGCGCCGCGACCGGATCCTGCTGCCGATCTGGGTGCTCTTCCTCGTCGGCGTCACCTACTCGACGACGACCGCGCTGGCGGAGCTGTACGACACCCAGCAGTCCCGGGACCTGCTCGGCGTGACCGCGAACGCGAACTCCGCGTTCCTGGCGATGCTCGGCCCGCTGCACGACTGGTCGTCGCTGGGCGGCCTGGTGGTGTGGCGCTGGGGTGTCTTCTCCGGCCTGTTCGTCGCGATCATGGCCATGCTGGTCGTCACCCGGCACACGCGCGCGGAAGAAGAAGCGGGCCGTACCGAGCTCATCGCCGCCACGGTGGTCGGACGGCACGCGCCGCTCGCCGCCGCGGTGATCGTCGCGGGCGGCACGAGCCTGCTGATCGGGCTGCTGCAGGCGCTGGCGTTGATCGGCACGGACCTGGACCCGGCGGGCGCGTTCGCGTTCGGTCTCTCCACGGCGAGCGTCGGGCTGGTGTTCACCGCCGTCAGCGCGTTCACCGCGCAGCTCTCGGAGAACTCGCGCGTGTCGAACGCGATCGCGGGCGGGTTCCTCGGCGTCACCTACCTGCTGCGCGCGGCGGGCGACGCGGCGGGGGAGTCGGGGCCGCAGTGGCTGACCTGGTTCTCGCCGATCGGCTGGACCGAGCACGTGCGGTCGTTCGCGGACAACAGGTTCTGGGTGCTGCTGCTCCCGCTGGCGACGTTCGTCCTGGTGACGGGGATTTCCGCGTACATCGTGTCCCGCCGCGACGTGGGGCTCGGTCTGCTGGCCGCCCGGCTCGGCCCGGCGCAGGGCACGATCGGCAGCCCGTTCGGACTGGCGTGGCGGCTGCAGAAGGGCTCGCTGATCGGCTGGTCCATCGCGTTGTTCGCGGTGGGCGTGATCTACGGCAGCGTCGCGCAGGCCGTCGGGCAGATGGTGCAGGACAACCCGGCGCTCGGGCAGATCGTCAGCAAGATCGGCGGGGCCGACGCGATGGTCGACGCGTTCTTCGCGACCGTCACCCAGCTGCTCGGGCTGATCTCGTCGATCTACCTCGTGCAGGCCGTCCTGCGGCTGCGGTCGGAGGAGACGTCTTTCCGCGCGGAGCCGATCCTCGCCACGCCGGTCTCGCGCTGGGGCTGGGTGGCCTCGCACGCGGTGTTCGCCCTGGTGGGCGGCGCGGTCGTGCTGGCGGCGGCCGGCCTCGGCCTGGGCCTCGTCTACGGCGTGCAGACGAACGACCTGGGCACCGTCCTGCCGCAGATGCTCGGCGCGGCACTGGTCCAGCTCCCGGCCGCGTGGGTGATCGCGGGCGTGGCGCTGGTCCTGTTCGGACTGTTCCCCCAGCTCACGGGCGTGAGCTGGGCGGTGGTGTCGGTGGCGCTGGTGCTCACGCTGCTCGGCCCCGCGCTGCAGCTCGACCAGTGGATGATCGATCTCTCGCCGTTCACGCACGTCCCGAAGTACCCGGACATCACCTTCGGGCCGCTCGCGTGGCTCACAGTGGTGGCGGTGGTGCTTCTGGCGGCGGGGTTCGCCGGGTTCCGCCGGCGCGACCTGTCCACGTGAGGATCGCGGGCACGGTCACCAGCAGCGCCGCCGGGACGAGGAAGGCCGCCAGCGGGTGCGACTGGTAGAGCGGGACGAACGCCAGCGGGGCCGCGGCGGCGCCCATGAAGCGCAGTGACTGCACGACACTGACGCTGCCGCCCCTGTTGGCGCTGCCGCTCTGCAGCACCAGCGCGTTGAGACTCACCAGCACGCCCTGCGCGGCGGCCCCGGTCAGCGCCCACGCGATGACCGCGACCGCCGCGACCGGGACCGTGCCCACCGCCGCGACGAGCCCCGCGCCCAGCGTCGCGCCGGCGACGACCGTGGTGGCGGCACCGAACCTGTCGACGGCCCTGCCGATCTGCCGCGCGGTCAGGAACCCGACGATGCCGAAGCCGGTGAGCAGCAGGCCGCGTTCACCCGCGCCCAGGCCGAACACGTCGTCCAGCCGGAACGCCACGAGGAACGACAGCCCGCCCAGGCACCCCCAGCAGACGAACGCCATGAGCGCGGGCCGCAGCGTGCTCGGCACGAACGCGCTGCGCAGACTCGCGTCGCGCTGCGGTTCGGCCTCCGTCTGCGGCACGCCCAGGACCGCCAGCGCGACGGCGACCACCGCGATGACCACGAACGCCAGCCGCCAGTCGACCTCGGCGGTGAGCCCGCCGACGAGCGGCGCGGACGTCTGCCCGGCCGCCTGCATCGACCCGAACAACCCCAGCGCCCGCCCGAGCTTCTCCCTCGGCGTCGAGGCGGCGATCACCGCCAGCAGCACCGGAGTCGTGAACGAGTTCGCCGCGCCCTGCAACGCGCGGGAGGCCAGCAGCACCTCGAAGGTCCACGAGCAGGCGGCCAGCACGGACGTCAACGCGTAGGCGACGTAGGCGATCCGGATGGTCCGTTGTGGACCCCAGCGCTGCGCGAGCGTGCCGGAAGCCAGCATCAGCACCGCGAACGGCACGAGGTAGTAGGTGAGCGTCGAGGCGGCGCTGCCCGCCGACCTTCCGAAGCCGGCGCCGATCTCGGGCAGGATCGAGGTGGTCACGGCGCCGCCGAACGGCCCGATCAAAGCGCCCGCGTACAACCCGGCGCGTGCCAACCGCCCCACGGACACCTCCGGCCTATGTGTACACACCACACACACGGCGCGGGCCGGGTACCCCCAATTTCAAGCTTAGCGAGGGGGTCTGACACCCCCGCTGTTCAAGCGCACGCGGGGAGCTTTCGTGCGCTCGTAGCGTCCCCGCGTGCGGTCAGAACAGGGTTAGTGGCGCGACCCGGAACGTCGGCGAGGTAATCCACGCTCAGCAGGGCACCTCGCGGCGCCGCCCCCACGCCCCCGTACCACCAGTACGACGACGTGGGGGCGACACCACGATGCACCCGTCTGACCGCGAATCCCCCCGGCAACCTTCCGGGCCACACCACTAGCGCGGACCGGTCGACGGCCAGCCCGGACCACGCCCGCGGCGGCGCAGGTAGCGCTCGAACTCCGCGGCGATGTCGTCACCCGACGCCTCGGTGATCTGCAGTTCCGCGTCGCCGCGCTCTTCCAGGGCACGGACGTAGTTGCGCACGTCCTCGTCCTCGTCGGCCATCTCGGTGACCGTGCGCTCCCACTCCTCGGCCTGCTCCGGCAGCGCGCCGAGCGGGACCTCGATGTCGAGCACCTCCTCGACCCGGTGCAGCAGGGCCAGCGTGGCCTTGGGGGAGGGCGGCTGCGAGACGTAGTGCGGCACGGCGGCCCAGAACGAGATCGCCGGGATGCCCGCCTGCACGCACGCGTCCTGGAACACGCCGACGATGCCGGTCGGGCCCTCGTACTTCGAGTGCTCCAGGCCGAACTTCTCGGCGGCGTCCGCGTCGTAGGCCGTGCCGGTGACCGGGACCGGGCGCGTGTGGGGCGTGTCCATCAGCAGTGCGCCCAGCGTCACCACCGTCGTCACCCCGAGGGCGTCGATGTGGCCCAGCAGTTCGGCGGCGAACTTGCGCCACCGCATGTTCGGCTCGATGCCGTGCACGAGTATGACGTCCACGTCCGAGCCCGGAGGCCTGCACACCGACAGCCGCGTCGTCGGCCAGTCGACCCTGCGGGTGACGCCGTCCACCATGCGGACGCTGGGGCGCGTCACCTGGAAGTCGTAGTAGTCGTCCGGGTCGATCTCGGCGAGCGGCGTGGCGTCCCAGGTGAGTTGGAGGTGCTCGATCGCGGTGCTGGCGGCGTCGCCGGCGTCGTTCCAGCCTTCGAACGCACAGACCATGATCGGAGCAGTGAGCGGGATGCGCGGGTTCGAGGGGGTCGGGGATTCCTGGGACGGATCGTTCACGGCGCCAGACTACGGGTTCGGCCAGTCAACTCATCGTAGGCTTGGCCCATGCGTGATCGCGGAGAGTCGCCGTTGCTGGAAGCGCTGGTGAACCGTGTTGTCGTCGCTGACGGGGCCATGGGCACGATGCTTCAGGCCGTTGACCTCTCTCTCGACGACTTCAACGGTCTTGAGGGCTGCAACGAGATCCTGAACGTCACCCGCCCGGACGTCGTCAAGGCGGTGCATCGCGGCTATCTCGAAGTCGGCTGCGATGCCGTGGAAACGAATACTTTCGGTGCGAACCTCGCGAACCTCGCCGAGTACGACATTCCGGACCAGATCTTCCACCTGTCCGAGCGCGGCGCCGCTCTGGCCAGGGAGGTGGCGGACGAGTTCGGCACGTCCGGGCAGCCCCGGTTCGTGCTCGGCTCCGTCGGTCCCGGCACCAAACTGCCGACGCTCGGCCACGCTCCCTATGCGACGTTGCGCGACGCCTACCAGGAGCAGTGCAAGGGCCTGCTCGTCGGCGGGGTGGACGCGATCATCGTCGAGACATCGCAGGACCTGCTGCAGACCAAGGCGTCCGTCATCGGCGCCAAGCGCGCGATGACGGCCGAGGGGCGGTTCGTGCCGATCATCGCCCAGGTGACCGTCGAGACGACCGGCACGATGCTGCTCGGCTCGGAGATCGGCGCCGCGCTGACCGCGCTGGAACCGCTGGGAATCGACCTGATCGGGCTCAACTGCGCCACCGGTCCCGCCGAGATGAGCGAGCACTTGCGGACGCTGTCGAAGCACGCGCGCATCCCGTTGTCGGTGATGCCGAACGCCGGACTCCCCGAACTGGGTCCCCACGGCGCGGTCTACCCGTTGTCGCCGGAGGAACTGGCGCAGGCGCTGGCGGGGTTCGTTCGTGAGTTCGGCGCGCGGCTCGTCGGCGGCTGCTGCGGCACGACGTCCGAGCACCTGCGCCAGGTGGCCGACGCGGTGCGCGACCTCGGTCCGTCGGCGCGCCGGCCGCGCCCGGAGCCCGGTGTGTCCTCTCTGTACCAGGCCGTTCCGTTCAAACAGGACGCTTCGGTGCTGATGATCGGCGAACGCACGAACGCCAACGGCTCCAAGGCGTTCCGCGAGGCGATGCTGGCGGAGAAGTGGGAGGACTGCATCGAGATCGCGCGCGACCAGACGCGCGAGGGCGCCCACCTGATCGACCTCTGCATCGACTACGTGGGCCGCGACGGCGAGGCGGACATGCGTGCGCTGGCCTCGCGGCTGGCCACCGCGTCGACGTTGCCGATCGTGCTCGACTCCACCGAACCGGGCGTGCTGCAGGCCGGTCTGGAGTGTCTCGGCGGCCGCAGCGCCGTCAACTCGGTCAACTACGAGGACGGCGACGGCCCGGACTCCCGGTTCCAGAAGATCATGCGCCTCGTCTCCGAGCACGGCGCGGCGGTCGTGGCGCTGTGCATCGACGAGGAGGGCCAGGCTCGCACGGCCGAGTGGAAGATCCGCGTCGCCACCCGCCTGATCGAGGACCTGACGACGAACTGGGGCATGCGGGTCAACGACATCATCGTCGACTGCCTGACGTTCCCGATCTCCACCGGCCAGGAGGAGGTGCGCCGCGACGCCCTCGAGACGATCGAGGCGATCCGCGAGCTCAAACGCCGTTATCCGGACGTGCAAACGACTCTGGGCCTGTCGAACGTCTCCTTCGGACTCAACCCGGCGGCGCGTCAGGTGCTGAACTCCGTGTTCCTGCACGAATGCGTGCAGGCGGGCCTCGACACCGCGATCGTGCACGCGTCCAAGATCGTGCCGATGGCGCGCATTCCCGACGAGCAGCGCGCGGTGGCCCTCGACCTGGTCTACGACCGCCGCCGCGAGGGTTACGACCCGCTGCAGAAGCTCATGGAGCTGTTCGAGGGCGTCACCACGAAGTCGAACTCCGCTACCCGTGTGGAGGAACTGGCCGCGCTGCCGTTGTTCGAACGCCTGCAGCGCCGGATTATCGACGGCGAGCGCAACGGCCTGGAAGCCGACCTGGACGCCGCACTGGACGAGCGCCCGGCGTTGCAGATCATCAACGACACGCTGCTCGCCGGCATGAAGACCGTGGGTGAACTCTTCGGTTCCGGCCAGATGCAGCTGCCGTTCGTGCTGCAGTCCGCCGAGGTCATGAAGACCGCCGTCGCGCACCTCGAACCGCACATGGAACGGTCCGACGACGGCGGCAAGGGCCGGATCGTGCTCGCCACCGTGAAGGGCGACGTCCACGACATCGGCAAGAACCTCGTCGACATCATCCTGTCCAACAACGGCTACGAGGTCGTGAACATCGGCATCAAGCAGCCGATCAACACGATCCTGGAGGCCGCGGAGGAACACCGCGCGGACGCGATCGGCATGTCCGGCCTGCTGGTCAAGTCGACCGTGATCATGAAGGAGAACCTCGAGGAGATGAACTCCCGGGGTGTCGCCGCACGGTGGCCGGTGCTGCTCGGCGGCGCGGCGTTGACCCGCGCGTACGTCGAGAACGACCTGACGGAGATGTACTTCGGCGACGTCCGCTACGCCCGCGACGCCTTCGAGGGCCTGCGGCTGATGGACGCGATCATGGCGGCCAAGCGCGGCGAGACCCCGATGGTGGATTCCGAGACGCAGGCGAAAGTTCTGGAACGCAAGGCCCGCCGCGAACGGTCGCTGCGCATCGCGGCGGCCCGCAAAGCCGCTGCGGGGGAAGAAGAAGTCATGACCGGCCGCTCCGACGTGGCGGCCGACAACCCGATCCCGGTGCCGCCGTTCTGGGGCAGCCGGGTCGTGAAGGGCATTCCGGTCGCGGACTACTCGGCGTTGCTGGACGAGCGGGCGACGTTCATGGGTCAGTGGGGCCTGAAGGGCACGCGCGGCGGCGGCCCGACCTACGAGGAGCTGGTCGAGACCGAAGGCCGCCCGCGCCTGCGCTACTGGATGGAACGTCTTGCCACGGAAGGTGTTCTTGCCCACGCCGCGCTCGTCTACGGCTACTTCCCGTGCGTCTCCGACGGCGACGATCTAGTGATTCTGACGGAGCCGTCGGTGGGTGCCGCCGAGCGCTTCAGGTTCACTTTTCCGCGCCAGAAAAGGGATCGCAGGCTCTGCCTGTCGGACTTCTGGCGTTCGAAGGAGTCCGGCGAGGCCGACGTGATCGCGTTCCACCTCGTGACGATGGGCCAGCCGATCGCCGACTACGCGAACGAACTGTTCGGCAAGAACGCGTATCGTGAGTACCTGGAAGTCCACGGACTGGGGGTCCAGCTCACCGAGGCGCTGGCCGAGTACTGGCACAAGCGGGTCCGCGAGGAACTCGTGTGGCCGACGGGCGGCACTGTCGCCGCCGAGGACCCGGCCGACGTCGAGGAGTACTTCAAACTCGGCTACCGGGGTGCGCGTTACTCGTTCGGCTACGGCGCCTGCCCCGAGATGGAAGACCGCCGGCGCATCGTCGAGCTCCTGGAGCCGTCGCGCATCGGGGTCTCGCTGTCCGAGGAACTCCAGCTACACCCGGAACAGTCCACCGACGCCTTCGTGGCGCACCATCCGGAGGCGAAGTACTTCAATGTCTGACCTGGCTGTGTCTGATCCTCTTGCAGTGCTGTGGGACATGGACGGCACGCTGCTGGACTCCGAGAAGCTGTGGGACATCCCGCTCTACGAGTACGCGGAGAAGCTCGGCGGGATCCTGTCGCCGGAGACCCGCGAACGCATGGTCGGCAGCAACGTGCCGACCACGATGCGCCTGCTGTTCGCCGACGTCGGCATCGAGCCCACCGAGGCCGACATGGCCGACGGCGCCGCGTGGATCTCCCGCCGCACCGAGGAGGTCTTCCGTGCCGGCCTGCCGTGGCGTCCGGGTGCCCAGGAAGCCCTGCGTGCCGTGCGCGAGTCAGGCGTGCCGATGGCGTTGGTGACGTCGACCGAGCGCTCGCTGACCGAGGTCGCGCTGGACACGATCGGGCGGGACCTGTTCGACGTGACCGTGTGCGGTGACGAGGTGGACGGGCTCAACAAGCCGCTGCCCGAGCCGTACCTGAAGGCGGCGCGGCTGCTGGGCGTGGATCCGGCGCGGTGCGTGGCGGTCGAGGACTCGCCGACCGGGGTGGCCGCTGCCGTGGCCGCCGGATGCACCGTGCTGGTCGTGCCGTGTGACGTCGAGGTGGAGGCGGGGGAGCGGCGGGTGTTCCGCGACTCGCTCGTGGGCGTGGACGTCGACGTGCTGAAGGCTCTTTAGCCGTTGGTGTGGGGTGGCCGTTCGTGCGGTCACCCCACACCATCACGCGACTGCGACCTTGGCCTTGCGGGTGGCCGGGTCGATCAGCAGGCCGAACACCACGCCGATGCCGACGTAGAGCGTGGCGAGCTGGGCGAGCGAGCTGAGGCGGAACTGCCACAGCACGTTCACCGGCATGTCCGCGGGGATCGTGTCCGGCGGCGCGGGGAACGCCAGCAGCACCACTGCGACCGCCGCGGCCACCGCGAGGAGCACCGCGGTGACCCGCACCGGCTGCGACTGAGCGTGTAGCCGCTCGGCGAGCCAGCTGGCGGCCCACACGATCACCAGACCGGCTGCCACCACACCGAGATAGAGCGCGGTCCGGTAGTTCACCGTCTCCGGGTCGCCCACGGCGGGCGGGTTGGCGGGGTACTTGAGCCACGGCAGCAGCGCCACGGCACCGAACACCGCGGCACCGAAGGCGAAGCTGCGGCTGAACGGTGTGCTGCCGGTGAACCAGCGCTTCGACAGCGCGTAGGCCGTGGCGAACACCAGGCCCACCGCGATGCCGACGATCACCACGCCGAGCATGCCGCCCACGACCTGGGCGCCGCGGCTGACGAGTTCTTCGCCACCGTGCGAGTGGCCGGCTTCCTCACCGGCGGGTGCCCGGGCCTCCTCGACCGCGAGCGCGGCACGAATCGGGATCTCGGTCACCAGGAGCTGCACCAGCGCGGACGCGACACCGGCGATACCGCCGGCCGCGACTCCGCGCAGCGCAAGGGACTTGTACGTCGTCATCTGCTTGATCGGTGGATCTGATCAGTGGCAGGGGACGCCGAGGGCGTGGCGGCCGTCGTGGAAGAACTCGTGCAGCAACCCGGAACTCGCGCCGAGCGCGAGGCCGTTCTCCTGCAGGACCAGGTAGGTGACGATCAGGCCGAGCACTGAGACGGCGAAGGCCCATTTGGGCACGCGGACGGCGGACAGGTTTGCTGCGGGGCTCGTCATGACGGGCTCCTCCATACCTCGTGGAAGGTCAACTCTCCTTGCGGCGCCGCAGCCGGTCTCCTGACTCCCGGATCAACGCTGCCCCCGCGTCTTCCCAGTCCCGGTGGGGACCAGTGACGTGCTCGGCGGGGATCGCTTCCCGGTCACAGTGGCGAGGACCGCGCCGGATTCTCACCGGCTTCCCGTCACTGCGGCGCATGCACCGTAAGTTGAGCGGCCCGATAAGCACAACCGGCCATAAGAGTTGTTGCGTTCTTCACTTCACGAGTGGACAGTCACCGCACTTCCCACCTGCGGCGACGCGGTAGTAGAGACAACACGACCGACGAAGGAACGTGACCTCGCCGGGAAAAGTCAGGAATTCTCCGGCCTGTTCGAACGGCGGTGCGCTCATGAGCCGTTCGCCCCGTTCTTCCGCTTCCTCGGCGGTGAGCATGCGTGCGCGCACAACCATTTTCAGCGCGCCGGCGATGTTCGACATCGCGTTGCCCCACAGCAGTCCGCGGGCCACCGGGGTTACCCGCTGGATCGCTTCCACCACCGGTTCGAGCGCTTCCGCGGCCTGCGGGCCCAGTCGCGGCTGGTCGATGCGGACGCTCAGGCCGTTCGCCGGGTGGTGCTGCCACCACAGGTTCTCCGGGCGGACGTCGATCGGGATGTTCGCGGCCGTGAGCGGACTGAGCAGCCGTGCCGTGTAGCTGAGGAAGAACAGGCTCGCCGCCACGCGTGGTTCGTCGGCTTTGTACCGGTTCGCGATGGAGTCGATCGTGGTCTTGAGCGCCGGGCCCTCCAGCAATGCGGTTCCGGGCAACCAGGAATCGTCGGGGCGGCCCACGTCGAGCGCGAAGAAGGGGTTGATTCCGCGCACCCGGCGCAGTGCTTCGAGGACCTCGGCGAACTCAGACACAGAAGTTCACGCTACTGGGTGTCTGTGCAGGACAGATCACGTCCACCGCCTGGGACAGATGCGACCGCGGTGTGGACGGGGGGCGCCGGGATGGGAGGATGTCGTGCCGTGAAGACCTTCGATTCCCTGTTCGCTGAACTGACCGAACGAGCCGCCACCAGGCCGGAGCATTCCGGCACCGTCGCCGCGCTCGAGGCCGGGGTCCATGCGCAGGGAAAGAAGGTCCTGGAGGAGGCGGGCGAAGTCTGGATCGCCGCCGAGTACGAGTCGGACGAGAAGCTCTCCGAGGAGATCTCGCAGCTGCTCTACCGCCTCCAGGTGCTCATGCTGGGCCGTGGCCTCACCCTCGAAGACGTCTACAAGTACCTCTGACGGAAGACTTCCACATGCTGCGCGTTGCAGTCCCGAACAAGGGCGCGCTCGCTGAACGCGCCTCCGCCATGCTCACCGAGGCCGGCTACCGGCAGCGGCACGAGCCGCGCGACCTGACGGTGCTCGACAACAACAACGAGGTCGAGTTCTTCTTCCTGCGTCCCAAGGACATCGCTATCTACGTGGCGTCCGGTGACCTCGACCTCGGCATCACCGGCCGGGACCTGGCCGCCGACTCGGGCGCCGACGACAACGGCTCCTCCGTCGAGGAGTTGCTGGCGCTGGGCTTCGGCTCGTCGACCTTCCGCTACGCCGGGCCTCGCGGCACCGACTGGAAGGTCTCCGACCTCGAAGGCAAGCGCCTCGCCACCGCGTACCCGAAGCTCGTGGGCCGCGACCTCAGGGCCCGCGGCATCACCGCGAAGGTGATCCGTCTCGACGGTGCCGTGGAGATCTCGATCCAGCTGGGCGTGGCCGACCTGATCGCCGACGTCGTGGGCTCGGGCCGGACTCTCAAGCAGCACGACCTGGTGCCGTTCGGCGAGCCGATCTGCGAGTCGGAGGCGGTCCTGATCCACCGCAACGGCTCGGAGCTCACGGCCGCCAAGAAGCAGCTGACGGCCCGCATCCAGGGTGTCGTGTTCGCGCAGCAGTACCTGATGCTCGACTACGACTGCCCGCGTTCGATCATCGAGGACGCGATCGCGCTGACCCCGGGCCTGGAGTCACCGACCGTCGCGCCGCTGGCCAACCCGGACTGGGCGGCCGTGCGGGCGATGGTGTCGCGCAAGGAGGCGAACAAGGTGATGGACCAGCTGGCCGCGATCGGTGCCAAGGCCGTGCTGGCCTCGGACATCAGGTTCTGCCGGCTGTGATCACCGAGCACGCCCTGCTGGACGTGCTGCCGGGTAGTGCCGAGGAGTTCGAGTGGGCGTTCGGCGAGGCGCGGGAGCTGATCTCCGCCTCGCCGGGCTTCCGCGGCCTCGAACTGCTGCGATGCCTGGAGACGCCGTCGCGCTACCTGCTGCTCGTGCGCTGGGACACGGTCGAGTCGCACACGGTGGGTTTCCGGCAGGGACCGGCGTATGAGCGGTGGTCGGCCTTGCTGCACCGCTTCTACTCGCCGTTCCCCGAGGTGTCGCACTACGAGAGCGCGTTGAGCACCTCTTCGTCCGTGGTCTGATCGAAGCTCTCGTACCAGCGGCTCACGGCCTGGAAGTGCGCCGGTGTGAGGACGGCGATCACTCTCGTCGTGAAGGCCTTGAGGGACTCTCTCGCGGCGACCGGGACGGCCAGGGTGACGCTCCTCGGTTCGCGTCTGGCGATCCAGTGGAGTGCCGCTCTGGCGGTGACGCCGGTGGCCAGGCCGTCGTCCACGAGGATCACGTCGCGGTCCCTGATGACGAGCGGTTTGTCGCCGCGGTAGAGGACCGTGCGCCGGTGGGCTTCGGCGCGTTCTTCGTCGCAGGTGCGGCCCAGTTGCTCTTCGGTGAGGTTCAGGGCCCTGAGCGCTCTCGGGTCGTAGATGGGTTCGCTGTCCGCGGTGACGGCGCCGACGCCGTACTCGGGGTGGCCAGGCGCACCGATCTTGCGCGCCACGACGACGTCCAGTTCGGCGTTGAGGTGCTGCGCGATCTCCTTGGCCACCGGGACGCCGCCTCTCGGGAGGCCGAGGACCAGCGGGTCGTGCCACGGCAGGTCCGCGAGTCGCGCGGCGAGGGCGCGGCCCGCTTCCTGCCGGTTCGCGAACCTCTTCACAGTCCCGCTGACGGTACGCCCTCGGGTGGAGCTGCGGGATCTGTGCAGGGCGAGATCCGGAACGCGCCAATCCCCCGTTCGGCGGAACGGCCAGGTGTATCCGGAGAGTGCGCGCTTTCCTCCTAGTTTGCGTCACCGAGGAAAGGTGGTGGTCGCGATGGACGGCTGCCGCAGGATCATCCCGTTCGCACTCGTGATCGTCATCGCCGGCTGCGGCAGCGGCGCGCTGTCCGGCCCCGGCGGTACCACCGCCGATACGGCCACGGCCACGATCACCACGGGCACGAGCGAGGCGACGACAGCGCCCGTGCACACCACCACGACGTCGCCTCAGAAGAAGACGACCGCGACCACGAAACGGCAGTACGGCTGGAGCCTGCCCGAGGGCCCGACTTCGCCGACCACCAACGAGGACGTGATCTACCGGCGGCTGCTGGGCAAGGCGTGCGGCGAGGCGCAGCAGGAGCTCGATCGGACGTGGAGCGGCCTGATGTCACCGCGCAACGCCCCGCTGTACCAGGCGGCCGTCGACCTGTGTGGTGGCAGGACGTCCGGTGCCCGGTCGATGTACGGCAAGGCCGCGGCGCTGGGGCTGCAGATGCACCAGGGGGCCGGTGGATCGGCCGCGGTCGACTGCGCGATCCTGCGGGCGGTGCGCAGCGTGCTCGACCAGATCGCGCAGGAGTCGGTGCGCTGCACGCCGGGCACGCCGCCGCGCTGGCCGACTGAGGACTCGTTCGCGAAGGATGATCCGCGCACGGACGTCGTCGAAGGCACAACCACCACGACCACCACCACGACCACCGCGTCCAGCTCGTCCAGTTCGTCCAGTTCGTCATGAAGACACCGCGGCGCCTGCCGCTCAGGCAGAAGCCCACGCCGGCCACGGACCAGAACGAGGCGCTGCGCATGATCGGCGCGGTGCTCGCCAACGTCTCGGTGATCACCGGGCTGCTGGTGGCGTTCGGCTGGAAGCGCAGCGAGACGCACGCCCGTGCGCTCGGCATCGAGAGCAACGTCCTCGGCATGTCCACCGCGGACTACGTGCTGCGCAGTATGCGGCCGGTGTTCACGTTGCTGGCGGTGGTCGTGGTGGCCGGGCTGCTGTGGTTGTGGCTGGAGCCACGCCTGCGGCCGGCCGTGAAGAGCAGGAACCTCAGGGTGCTGGCGTTGTCGTGGCTGACGCTGCCACTCGTGGTGGTCGGGCTGGGGTACGTGTGGCCGGTGGTGAGCTTCTACGTGTTCCCGCTGGCGGTCGGTGGCGGGATCATGTTGTCCTGCTACGTGATCCAGCTCCGCGGGCGGCCGGCATGGGACTGGCGGAAGGTCCGGCTGTTCGCGGTCGCCGCCGGGGTGCTGAGTCTCTTCTGGGCCGCGCTGAACTACGCGCAGGTGGACGGTCAGCGGCTGGCCGACGAGTTCGTGGCGAGCGAAGCGCCCGCGGTAACGATCTACAGTCAGGAACGGATGCACATCACCGCACCCGGCGTGCGCGAGGATCCTCTCGACGGTGACAGGTCGAGGTATCGGTACCGGTACTCCGGCCTGAGGTTGCTGGAGAACACCGGCGGCAAGTACTTCCTGGTGTCCGACGGGTGGACCAGGAACAGCGGTGTGGTCGTGGTGCTCAGAGACGACGCGAGCACCCGGCTCGAACTCTCCCGCTGAGTCAGCTCCTCTCGCGCACGAACAGCGCCTGCGCCGTCGTGCCCACCGGCCCGGCCACGTCGTGCACCACGCTGGTCGCGAGCCCGACGCCGTCCGGCCCGATGGTCGTCCGGGCGTCCATCCCGACCCACTCGCCGACGGGGCGGCGGTGCAGGTGGACGGTCAGGTCGGTGTTGATGGCGTACCACTTGCGAATGTCCACACGGGACGAGACGCCGCTCGCCGAGTCGACCACGGCGAACAGCAGTTCCTCCGGTGACGGCTCGGAACCCTCGACCACGGCCACCCGCGGGCGGGCCCACACCTGCGCGTCGCCCGGCGTGAAGATGCCGCCCGACACGGAAAGCCACTCGACGGCGGCCAGGTAACCGCCGCCCCAGTGGTCGGGGATCTCCATCGGCACGGCGGACTCCGGCGGTGCCAGCGCGGGAACATCACCGCCTGCCACGGCAGCCGTGTCCGAGGTGACGATGCGCCACGCTCGCGCCGTGAGCACGGTGCGGCCTTCGTGGGACAGCGACGCCGCCAGCAGCTCGACCGAGCGGCCGGGGCGTTCGACCGAGGTGGACACCGTCAGGTCGGCCACCGGGACGGGGCCGAGCACCTCGAACGTGACGCGCGCCAGGGCCGACGACGGGTTGCCCAGCGCCAGCAACGACCGCACCAGCAACGCCGAGGGCGGGCCGAGGTGCTGGCTGTCCGGGCCCCACGGGCCGACGGTGTGCTCGGTGGAGCGGAACGTGTCGCCGCCCAGCGGCAGGTAGAAGGCAGGCATCAGTCGCGGTCCTGGAGGGTCTCGGTGTCGTCCGGCTCGGGCCAGCCAGGGTAGGGCGGCGGGGTGCCGTCGAACGCCGGGCAGAAGGCCTTGTGGTCGCAGTAGTCGCACAGCCGGCTGGGGTTGGGGCGGAAGTCGCCCGTCGGCGCGGCCCGCATGATGGCCTGCCAGATCGCGTCGAGCGTGCGCTCGAAGCGGGCCAGCTCCGACTCGTCCGGCGTGTAGGCGAGGGCCTGGCGATCGGCGAGGTACATCAGGCGCAGCTGGCGGGGGACGACGCCGCGCAGCTTCCACAGCACCAGCGCGTAGAACTTCATCTGGAACAACGCCTTCGCCTCGCCCACCTGGCGGGGCGCGGCGCCGGTCTTGTAGTCCACGACGCGGATCTCACCCGTCGGGGCCACGTCGACCCGGTCGATGTAGCCGCGCAGCAGCACACCGGACGGCAGCTCGGACTCCACCAGCAGCTCGCGCGACTCCGGCTCCAGGCGCCTCGGGTCCTCCAGGCCGAAGTAGCCGTCGAGCAGCTTCGTGGCCGACGCCAGCCACTCCGCCTCCTCCTCGCTGCCCTCGACCTCGAACAGCGTCGCGAACTCCGGGCGCTCGGCCTTCACCCGCTCCCAGGCCGGCGTGATCATCGAACGCGCGCGGTCGGGCACCCGGTCGGCCGCGGGCAGTGCGAACAGGTCTTCCAGCACCGCGTGCACCACCGTGCCGCGCACCTGCGCCTTCGTCGGCCGCTCCGGCAGCCGGTCGACCGCGCGGAACCGGTAGAGCAGCGGGCACTGCTTGAAGTCCCCTGCCCGGGAAGGCGAGAGCGCGGGCCTGCGCAACGTGGTGCTCATGGTTCGCACCCTAGGACAGGGGTCTGACAATCCCGGGAGCGCCACCTGGGTACCGGGTCCTGAGGACGTGCGCGGGAAGCGGCACCGCCTCGGGCGATCCGCGCCGAACCGCGAGATCACACCACCCCCTCTACAGTGCTCCCGTGGCCGCGCGGATCAGTGATCGAGTGGGCGGCCTGCTGCTGTTCCGGGTGGCGGGCATCCCGGTGTTGCTCGCGCCGTCGTGGTGGATCGGCTCGGCGATCGTGGTGGCGTTCTACGCCCCGTTCGTCGACGACCTCGCTCCCGGCACGGCGCCGGGCGTCGGGCTGCTGATGGCGGTGTTGCTCGCACTCTTCCTCGGGATGTCGGTGCTCGCGCACGAGCTCGGCCACTGCGTCGTGGCGCTGCGGCTCGGCCTGCCGGTCAGACGACTGCACCTGTTCCTGCTGGGCGGGTCCACCGAGATCATGCGCACACCCGGCAAACCCGGCCACGAGGGTGCGGTCGCGGGCGCCGGTCCGGCCGTGTCCGTCGTGCTGGCGATCATGTTCGGCATCGGCGCGATGGTCATGAACCAGAACGGTGTCGTGTGGGTGCTGGTCTTCCAGCTCGCCGCCGCGAACGCCGCCGTCGCCGTCTTCAACCTCCTGCCCGGCCTGCCGCTGGACGGCGGCCGGATCGTCAGGGCCGGCGTGTGGGCCATGACCGGGCAACGGGCGACGGGCACGCGTGTCGCCGTGGTCGGCGGTATCGCCGTGGCCATCGCATTGGTGGCGTGGGCGCTGTACGGCGTCGCGGAAGGTGCGGAAGACCGTTGGCTGCGCTTCGGCGTGTGCGTGCTGACGGCGTGGGGCGTCGTCGTCGGCGCGAGGAGCGAACTCGCCAGCGAACGCCGTCGCACCTGGCCCGCCGGTCTGACCCTCGCCGACCTGATCCGCCCGGTGCTCCAGCTGCCGGCGGAGAGTCCCGTCGCGGACGCGCTGAGCACCTCGGCCGGACGCGGTGTGGTGCTGGTGCGGGCGGACGGCGTCGCGGCCGGCCTGCTCGACACCGTGGCGGCCGAAAAGCTCGCCGCGGCAAGCCCTTTCGCGCCCGCGGAGCAGGCGGCCGAGCCGATCCTGCCCGAGACCGTGCTGCTCGCCGACGAGCCCGGCGAGGAGATCGTCGAACGCGTCCAGGGCACCGCCGCGTGGCAGTTCCTCGTCGTCGACCTGGAGGGCCGTCCGGCGGGCGTGCTGCACAGGGAGGACCTGCGTGCGGCCATTGAGAAGGGCGTTTGACACCATTGCGCGGTGATTAGCGCAAGTGGACCGTTCCAGCCGGGTGACCGGGTTCAGCTCACCGACCCCAAGGGACGGCACTACACCGTCGTTCTGGAGCCCGGCAAGGAGTACCACACCCACCGCGGCGCCATCCCGCACGACCTGCTCCTCGGGCAGCCCGAGGGGTCCGTCGTGCAGTCGGTGGGCGGCACGACCTTCCTGGCGCTGCGCCCGCTGCTGCCGGACTACGTGCTCTCGATGCCGCGTGGCGCGCAGGTGATCTACCCGAAGGACGCCGCGCAGATCTGCATGTACGGCGACATCTTCCCGGGCGCGCGCGTTCTGGAGGCAGGGGCGGGCTCCGGCGCGTTGTCGTGCTCGCTGCTGCGCGCGGTGGGGGAGAAGGGCAGCGTCCAGTCCTACGAGGTGCGCGAGGACCACGCGGTCCACGCCATCCGCAACGTGGAGACGTTCTTCGGCGAGCGCCCCGGCAACTGGTCGATCACCGTCGACGACGTGAAGAACCACGAGGGCGAGGTCGACCGGGTCATCCTCGACATGCTCTCGCCGTGGGAGGTGCTGCCCTCGGTCGCGAAGAACCTCATCCCCGGCGGCGTCCTGGTCGTCTACGTCGCCACGACGACGCAGCTCTCGGTGGTCACCGAGGCGCTGCGGGAGATGACGTGTTTCACCGAGCCCCACGCGTGGGAGACGCTCGTCCGCCCGTGGCACGTCGTCGGACTCGCCGTGCGGCCGGAGCACCGGATGATCGGGCACACCGCGTTCCTGCTGACCACGCGCCGGCTCGCGGAGGGCGTCACGGCGCCCAGGCCGCAGCGCCGCCCCAGCAAGGGCTGACCTCGCGACGCCGAGGGCCCCGCACTTCACCGGAGTGCGGGGCCCTCGCCGGTCAGTTGCTTTCGAGCTTGTCGATGCCGCAGACCTTCCAGTCGCCACCCTCTTTGAGCAGCTTGTAGATGATGGCGCCCGACGCGACCTTGCCCGGGTTGTTCGGGTCCTGGAGCCCGGTGAGGCTCTGCCTGAACGTGCCGGTGCTGCCCGACGTCCTGACCTCCGACACGGTGGCCTTGACGCTCGGGTTCGGTGCGGCGGACTGGGGCTTCAGCTTGGGGAACTCCGCCGAGCACACGAGGTCCTTGACGTCGTTCGGGGTGCTGCTGCCCGCGCGAGCGCCCTTGATGATCCTGTCGGTGAACTCCTTCGCGACATCCTCGGCGTCGCTGTCACCGCCGCTCGACGGGCTCTTCGACGACGGCGTGGCCGGTTTCGAGGAGCTGCCGCCCGTCGGCTCCGTGTTCGTCGACGCGGTGTTGTCGCCGCTGCCCGAGTCGCCGGAGAGCAGAACCGCGGCCGTGATGCCGCCGCCGACGAGCACCAGCACGCCGACGACGACACCGATGATCAGGCCGGTGTTGCTCTTCTTGGGCGGGGGACCGCCGAAACCGCCGGGCTGGCCGTAGGGCTGGCCGAACGGCTGCTGGCCGTACTGGCCGGGTTGCTGGCCGTAGCCGGGTGGCGGCTGCTGGCCGTACTGGCCAGGCTGCTGTCCGTACCCCGGCTGCGGCTGCTGGCCGTAACCGGGTTGCTGCGGCGGCTGCTGCCCGTAGGGGCCAGGCTGCTGCGGCGGGTAGGTCATGGAGTTCCCCCGAGGTGGATGAAGCGGACCGGCCGGCTGACGACTACCTGGTCGTCGGGATCTTGATGTCCTTGGCCAGCGTGCAGACCTTCCAGTTGCCCGACTCCTTCTTGAACTTCAGCTCGGAGTCGATGGTCTGGGTCGTGCCGCCGTAACTACCGCTGATGGTGAGCTTGACGGTCGCCTCGTTGCCGGAGACGGTCGCGCTCTTGTACGTCATCTTCGGCACCGGCATCTTCTTGGCCTCCTCGGCCAGCTTCCGCTGCTCGGGCGTCAGCTTCCGCTCGAGCTCGGCCGCCTCGTCGAGCATGGCCTTGCAGGCCATCGACTTGGCCTTGCTCTCGTTCTTCGAGCTCACGACGGAGATGTACTCCTCGACGGCTTTCTTCACGTCGGCCTCGGCGCCACCGCTGCTGCCGCTGTCGGTCGAACCCGAGTCCGGCGACGAGCTGCTGGAACTGCTCGAGCTGCTGGCGGTGAGCATGACGGCCGCCGTGATGCCGCCGCCGAGCAGCACCAGCACGCCGACGACGACGCCGACGATCAGGCCGGTGTTGCTCTTCTTGGGCGGAGGGCCGCCGAACCCGCCGGGCTGGCCGTACGGCTGCTGGCCGTACGGGCCCGGCTGACCGTACTGGCCCTGCTGCTGGAACCCGCCGCTCGGCGGTCCCTGCTGACCGAACGGGTCCTGCTGCGGCTGGCCGTACTGGCCGGGCTGCTGCCCGTACCCCGGTGGCGGCTGCTGGCCGTATCCGGGCTGCTGTGGCTGGCCGTAACCCGGCTGGCCCTGACCCGGCTGCTGCGGCGGCTGCTGCCCGTAGGGCCCACCGGGCTGCGGCTGCTGCCCGTAGGGACCGGGCTGCTGCGGCGGGTAGGTCATCGAAACTCCCCCGATGTGGATGAGGTGATCTTCTGCTGGACATTGTGGTGCTTCGCCCGGTAACCCGCGGGCGAATGGGATCTATCGACCCGCACGAGTGGTTATGCACACGGTCTGAAGTGGCGCTGGAGTTGCGTTCCGGTCGCGCGAAGGTCGTGTCTGATAACGATTGTGGCAACTCCACCGGGAATCGAGTGCGATGCACTGCGCTGTCGGGGTGGTGCGCCGGTCGCGTCGGTGGGACCACCCGGTTGGCGGCACGCCGGCCGGTCGCATCGGAGTCCCGCTCGCGCGGGTCCTCCGACGGGCACGAACGGGGTGGGTTGCGGTGCGTGACCGCCGAACGGATCAACCACTGGTCCACCTGGTGGGACGATGGCGGATCGCCGCCCGTCGCCGGGCCGTGAGCCGTACCAGGCGTGTCCACGGTCGTCCGAGGGGGGTCGCGGACCGTAGGGACCGGGCTGCCGCCCTGGTGCTCCCATGACCCTCTCCTCGGGCTTCTCGCAGGTCGTCTGGCGTGTCGAGACACGAAACGCCGGTCGTGGTTTCTGGGACGCACCGTAGCGGGTAGGCGGTCGCATCGGACACCGAGATGGAGCAGTTGACCTCTGTTGGAGGCCTCACCGTTGCACCACACGAGCGAAGATGATGTTGTGAGTACCCCATTTTGTCGGTGATCGCCGGTACCGTAATCGGTACGAACACGGGAGGAGGGTGCCGACATGCAGCACGGTCATCCCGGCAGCCAACCCGATGAGGGTGGCGAGCTGAACCAAGGCAACAATTCTGCTGAGCTGACTGCGCAGATCAGGTTCCTCGAGGACGAGATCGCGTCGTTGCGTCGCAAGCTGACCGAGTCGCCGCGGCACACGCGGTTGCTCGAGCAGCGCTTGGCTGAGGCGACAGAGCGCGTCAGCCAGCTGACCGAGCGAAACACGAAGCTCATAGACACCCTCCGCGAAGCACGAAGCCAGCTGCTCGCGCTGCGTGAGGAAGTCGACCGGCTGGCGCAACCGCCCAGCGGGTACGGCGTCTTCATGGCACGTTTCGACGACGGGACCGTGGACGTCTTCACGTCCGGCCGCAGGATGCGCGTAGCCGTGTCCCCCGCGGTCGAGCCGGAGAAGATCGCCTACGGCCAGTCCGTGCGTCTCAACGAGGCGCTGACGGTCGTCGAGGCCGGCGGGTTCGAGCGTTCCGGCGAGGTCTGCTCTCTGCGGGAGGTGCTGACCGACGACGACGGTCTGGACACCATTTCCCGCGCGCTGGTCGTCGGCCACGCGGACGAGGAGAGGGTGGTCTGGCTCGCCCAGCCGCTGCTCGACTCGCCGCTGAAGCCCGGCGACTCGCTGCTGGTCGACTCGAAGGCGGGTTTCGCCTACGAACGGGTCCCCAAGGCCGAGGTCGAGGACCTCGTGCTCGAGGAGGTCCCGGACATCGACTACAGCGACATCGGTGGCCTCTCCAGGCAGATCGAGCAGATCCGCGACGCCGTGGAGCTGCCGTTCCTGCACGCCGACCTGTTCCGCGAGTACGAGCTGCGCCCGCCCAAGGGAGTGCTGCTCTACGGCCCTCCCGGCTGCGGCAAGACGCTCATCGCCAAGGCGGTGGCGAACTCCCTGGCCAAGAAGGTGCGGGAGATCCGCGGCGAGACCGACAAGCAGGCCAAGTCCTACTTCCTCAACATCAAGGGCCCCGAGCTCCTCAACAAGTTCGTCGGTGAGACCGAGCGGCACATCCGCCTGATCTTCCAGCGGGCTCGTGAGAAGGCGTCCGACGGCACCCCCGTGATCGTGTTCTTCGACGAGATGGACTCGATCTTCCGCACCCGTGGTTCGGGTGTGTCGTCCGACGTCGAGACGACGATCGTGCCCCAGCTCCTCGCCGAGATCGACGGCGTCGAGGGCCTGGAGAACGTCATCGTCATCGGCGCCTCCAACCGCGAGGACATGATCGACCCGGCGATCCTCCGCCCCGGCCGGCTCGACGTGAAGATCAAGATCGAGCGACCGGACGCCGAGGGCGCGAAGGACATCTTCAACAAGTACCTGACGCCCAACCTCCCGCTGCACGCCGACGACCTCGCCGAGTTCGGCGGGGACCCGAAGGCCTGCATCGAGGGCATGGTGCAGCACACCGTGGAGCGCATGTACGAGGAGTCCGAGGACAACCGGTTCCTGGAGGTCACCTACGCCAACGGTGACAAGGAGGTCCTGTACTTCCGGGACTTCAACTCCGGCGCCATGATCCAGAACATCGTCGACAGGGCGAAGAAGGCGGCGATCAAGTCGTTGCTGGACACCAAGCAGCCCGGACTCTCCGTCCGGCACCTGCAGGGCGCCATCCTCGACGAGTTCGCCGAGAACGAGGACCTGCCGAACACGACGAACCCGGACGACTGGGCTCGCATCTCGGGCAAGAAGGGCGAGCGGATCGTCTACATCCGCACGCTCGTCACCGGGAAGAACCAGGACGCCGGCCGCGCGATCGACACGGCCACGAACACCGGCACGTATCTGTAACCAGCTCTGTCGAAGGAACCGCCCCGGTCGCTGCACACGGCCGGGGCGGTTCCGCGTTCACACCAGGCCGGACTCGTAGGCCGCGATCACGAGCTGGGCGCGGTCGCGGGCGTGCAGCTTCGCCAGCAGGTTCCCGATGTGCGTCTTCACGGTGCCGGTGCTGACGTGCAGCTCGGCCATGATCTCCGCGTTGGACCGCCCGCGGGCGATCAGCAGCAGCACCTCCTTCTCCCGCTCGGTCAGGCGCTCCAGTCCGCGCACCACCGGCGAGGAGGGCCGCCGGACGAACTCCGAGATGAGCCGGCGTGTGACCGTCGGCGACAGCAGCGACTCGCCGGACGCCACCACGCGGATCGCGGCGAGCAGCTCGGCCGGTGGCGTGTCCTTGAGCAGGAAGCCCGAGGCGCCGGCCCGCAGCGCCCCGAAGACGTACTCGTCGAGGTCGAACGTCGTCAACACGAGCACGCGCGGCCCGTCGAGCAGCCGGGTGGCCTCGATGCCGTCCATCTCGGGCATGCGGATGTCCATCAGCACGACGTCCGGTTCCAGTTCGGACGCCAGCGCGACGGCCTCCGCGCCGGTGCCGGCCTCGCCCACCACGGTGAGGTCCGGTTCGTGGTCGACCAGCATCCGGAAGCTGGCGCGCAGCAACGCCTGGTCGTCGGCGATCAGCACGCGGGTCATCGTCGCGGGAGTTCCGCGACGACCCGGAAACCACCGGCGGGACCGGGGCCCGCGCTGAACGTGCCGCCGTAGACGGCCACGCGTTCGCGCATGCCGATCAACCCGTGCCCCACTCCGAGCTCCTTCACCCCAGGCCCGTCGTCCGCCACCTCGACGCGGACGGCTTCCGGTGTCACGTCTACCAGCACCGTGCACGACGCGGGCGCCGCGTGCTTCACGACGTTCGTCAGCGCCTCCTGCACGATCCGGTACGCCGACAACCCGAGGCCTTCCGGCACAGCGGCATCACCACGCACGTCCAGCGTGACGCGCACGCCCGCGAGTGACGCGCGGTCGGCCAGGCCGGCGAGCCCGCCGAGGCCGGGGGAGGGTGCCAGGTCGGCGTCGGAGCGCAGCACGCCCAGCAGGCCGCGCATCTCGGTGAGCGCCGCCCGGCTGGTCTCCGAGATCACCTGCAACGCCTCGTACGCGTGCTCGGTTGACCGCACGTGTGCGGCGTTCGCGGCCTGCACGGTGATCAGGGACAGGTTGTGCGCCACCACGTCGTGCAGTTCGCGGGCGATGCGCAGGCGTTCGTCGGAGAGGGCCTGTTCGGCCTGTTGCGCGGTTTCCCGCGCGAGGAACGACCGCCGCATCCGGGTCGTGTAGCCGATGACCCAGACCGCGCTCATCGCCGCGAGGACGACCAGCACGTTCTCCGGTTCGCCGCCGGAGACGCCGGCGATCGCGACCACGGCGCCCGTGAGTCCGGCGAGCGACCAGGTCCGGGAACGGTCGACGGCCACGGTGTAGAGCGCGAAGCACACGGCTCCTACCGGGGCGCCGAGCGCCTCCGCCGGCAGCACCCGGGCGATCACCACCGCCGCCGTGGCGACCGTGGTGACCACCAGGGCGGTCACGGGCCAGATCCGGCGGACCGCGACGGGCAGCGCGACGAGGAGGGCGCCGGGGACGACGAGCCACCACGGCTGCTCCTGGTGCTCCAGCATCGCGTAGCCCACGAGAACGCCGATCACCACCGCCGCGGTGACGTCGACCAGGTAGAGGTGCAGTCTTGCGATCACGACGCCGACGGTAACGAGCGTGCGTCCGAACCGCCTCGGACCACGGTCCGATTGCCGGGATCGGAGCACGGGCCGATCTCTTCCCGCAGGATTCGGCCGACTCTCTTCCACATGATCGAGGTACGGAACCTGACGAAGAGATACGGGGACACGACGGCGGTCGAGGACCTGTCGTTCACCGTCCACCCCGGACTGGTGACGGGCTTCCTCGGCCCGAACGGCGCCGGCAAGTCCACGACGATGCGGATGATCCTCGGCCTGGACCGGCCCACGGGCGGTGAGGCCCTGATCGCCGGCCGGCGTTACCAGGACCTGGACCGGCCGTTGCGGCACGTCGGCGCGTTGCTCGACCCCGCCGCCGTGCACCACGGCCGCAAGGCGCTCGACCACCTGCGCTGGCTCGCCGCGAGCAACGGCATCGGCGGCGAGCGCGCGGTCGAGCTGCTGGAACAGGTCGGCCTGGGAGGCGTGCGGCACAAGCGGATCAGGGCGTTGTCGCTCGGCATGAAGCAACGGCTGGGCGTCGCGGCGGCACTGCTCGGCGACCCCGCGGTGCTGATGTTCGACGAGCCGGTGAACGGCCTCGACCCCGAGGGCGTGCGGTGGATCCGCGACCTGATGCGCGGGCTCGCGAAGGAGGGCCGCACGGTCTTCGTCTCCAGCCACCTGATGAGCGAGATGGCCCTGACCGCGGACCACGTCGTGATCGTCGCGAGAGGACAGCTGGTCAAGGAGACGCCGATGGAGGCGTTGACCCGCAACGGTTCACTGGAGGATGCCTACCTCGAACTCACCTCCGGGAGGGGACTGTGAAGAACGCGCTCGCCGCGGAGTGGCTGAAACTCCGGACCGTCCGCGCGTCGTACGGGCTGGCCGGTTCCGTCGGCCTGATGGTGGTCGCCGGCGCGCTGCTGTCGTGGCTGATCGTCCAGGACTACGACACGTCCCCGGCCGCTGAGCAGGTGCGGTTCGCGTCCGCCGACAACAGCGTGGTGATCACGCCGGTCGTCCAGTTCCTCGTCGCCGCGCTCGGTGCCCTGGTCGCCACCTCCGATCCGAGGCTGACCGCGCTGACCGCGGTGCCGGACCGCAAACGCCTGCTGACCGCCAAGACCGCGCTCGTCGCCGCCGTGTCCGTGGTGATCGGCGTCGTCACGCTCGCCCTCAGCCTGGGCGGCAGCCGGCTGATCATGGGGGACCGGCCGCCACCGATCGCGCCCTGGGACGCCCTGGGTGACGTGCTGCCGTGGGCCGGTGCCGCCGTGCTGTCGATCCTGGTGACGGGTCTGGCCGGCCTCGGGATCGGTCTCGCGGTGAGGTCGACGGCCGTCACGATCGTCGTGGTGGGCGTGCTGCTGTGGGGTCTGCCCGCGATCACGCCGATGCTGCCGGAGCCGTGGAACATGGACGCGTCCGCGGTGATGGTCCCGTACCTGGTGTGGGAGGTCGCGGGCGTCATCGACGACGCGCCGCTGGGTCCATCGGCCGCCGTTGCAGTTTTGGCACTTTACGCACTGGTGACTCTGGGTACCGGAACAGTGACTCTTCTGCGACAAGACGCTTGACTCGCTCTGGGGGCGGCCCTATGGTCATCTATACCTTTAACGGTAAGGAAACTTACCTAACTAATCCGCCGCCAGCAGTCCGAGAGGAGACGCTGTATGTCTTGGCAGAAGTCTGTGGTGGCGCTCGCCGCGGCAGTCGTGCTCCCGCTGACCGGTGTGATGGCGGGTAGTTCGGTCGCCGCCGCTCCCGAGGGCGACTTCGCCGCTGCCGCGCTGCCGCCGGGTTCGCCCGCGGCGGTCAACGGTCAGCTCAAGGTCTGTGGCGTCAAGCTGTGCAACAAGAACGGCAAGCAGATCCAGTTGCGCGGCATGAGCACGCACGGCATCCAGTGGTACTCCCAGTGCGTGAAGACCGCGTCCCTGGACGCGCTTGCAGGCGACTGGAAGGCGGACGTCCTCCGCATCTCGATGTACATCCAGGAAGGTGGCTACGAGAGCAACCCTCGCAAGTTCACCGACATGGTGCACGGCTACATCGAGGAGGCCACGAAGCGCGGCCTGTACGCGCTCGTCGACTGGCACCAGCTCTCGCCGGGCGACCCGAACCACAACACCGCGCGCGCCAAGACCTTCTTCAAGGAGATCGCGCAGCGGCACAAGAACAAGACGAACATCATCTACGACATCGCCAACGAGCCGAACGGCGTGACGTGGTCGCGGGTCAAGAGCTACGCGGAGGCCGTCATCCCGACGATCCGCGCGGAGGACCCGGACAGCCTCGTGCTCGTCGGCACGCACGGCTGGTCGACGTTCGGCCTGTCCGACGGCAGGAACATCAACGAGGTCAGCCAGAACAGGGTCAACGCCTCGAACCTGATGTACACGTTCCACTTCTACGCGAAGGACCACCGCGACTCGTACCTCAACGCGTTGCGCACGGTCTCGCGCCAGGTGCCGGTCTTCGTCACCGAGTTCGGTTCGCAGGAGGCCTCCGGTGACGGTCCCAACGACTTCACCATGGCGAACAAGTTCATCTCGTTCATGAAGGAGGCGAAGATCTCCTGGACCAACTGGAACTTCTCCGACGACCACCGCACGGGCGCGGTGTTCAAGAGCGGCACGTGCTCCGGGAGCAGCTTCTCCGGTGAGGGTCGCCTGAAGGACTCCGGCAAGTGGGTGCGCAACCACATCCGCACGGCGGACGACTTCTGATCTGCCTGATCGACCGGCCCCGGCGGGCCAGTGGGACGGCGGTCCTCCGGGGCCGCCGTTCTTCGTTGTACCGCTTGCCCTTTGGGGCATTTCAAGCGCCGTATGTTGACCATCCACGCTCGGGTGGGGGAGTTTTCGTGCATCGCCGCCGAAGTGGTCTAGAGGGGATGCACGAATGGCTTGGCAGAAGTCTGTCCTGGCGCTCGCAGCGGCGGTCGCGCTCCCGTTGAGCGGTCTCGCGGTGGGTGCCACCACCGCCGCGGCCGCGCTGCCGCCGGGTTCGCCCGCGGCGGTCAACGGTCAGCTGAAGGTCTGTGGCGTCAAGCTGTGCAACAAGAACGGCAACCAGATCCAGCTGCGCGGCATGAGCACGCACGGCATCCAGTGGTTCAACGGCTGCAACAAGTCCCAGTGGTGGGACGCGCTGCAGAACGACTGGAAGGCCGACTTCGTCCGCGTCGCGATGTACGTCGCGAAAGGCGAGGGCGGCTACGAGACCAACCCGCGCAAGTTCACGGACCTGATGCACAGCTACATCGAGGAAGCGACCAGGCGCGGTCTCTACGTCCTGGTCGACTGGCACCAGCTCAACCCCGGCGACCCGAACGTCTACACGGCCAAGGCGAAGACGTTCTTCAAGGAGATCGCGCAGCGGCACAAGAACAAGACGAACATCATCTACGACATCGCGAACGAACCGAACCACGTGTCGTGGGCGAGGATCAAGTCCTACGCCGAGCAGATGATCCCGGTCATCCGCGCGGAGGACCCGGACAGCCTGATCATCTCCGGCACGAACAGCTGGTCGACGTTCGGGCATTCCGAACAGCAGGATCCGGCCGTGGTGCTGAACAACAGGGTCAAGGCGACGAACTTCATGTACTCGTTCCACTTCTACGCGAACGAGCACAGGGACTCGCACCTCGCGGTCCTGGACCGCGTGTCCAGCCAGGTCCCGGTCTTCGTGACGGAGTTCGGCACGCAGGACGCCAGCGGTGACGGCCCGAACGACTTCACCATGTCGAAGAAGTACGTCGACCTGATGGCCCGCAAGAAGATCTCGTGGGCGAACTGGAACTTCTCGGACGACAAGCGTTCGGGTGCGGTGTTCAAGGCCGGCACCTGCTCGGGCACGTCGTTCAGCGGCACGAGCAGGCTCAAGCCGGCCGGCGTCTGGATGCGGAACGTCGTGCGGTCGCCCGACCAGTGGTGACCTACCTTTGACGGCATGGCTCAACTAGCGCTCGGTCTCGCGTCCCTCGGTCGTCCCGCGTACATCAACCTCGGCCGAGAGGGCGCGTTGCCGGTCGTGCGCGATGTCGAGTCCATGCGCGCGCAGTGCCACCTCGTGCTCGACGCGGCCTACGAACTGGGCATCCGCTGGGTCGACGCGGCCCGTTCGTACGGACTGTCGGAGGCCTTCCTGTCGTCGTGGCTGCCCGGCCACGACGACGTGACGGTCTCCAGCAAGTGGGGTTACGCCTACACCGCGGACTGGCGGCCCGACGCCGAGGTGCACGAGGTCAAGGAGCACTCGCTCGCCCGGTTCGCCCGGCAGTGGCAGGAGACCTCGGCCCTGCTGCCCCGAGTCGATCTCTACCAGGTGCACTCGCTGACGGTCGACAGCCCGTTGTTCGCCGACCGCGCGCTGCAGGAGGCGATGGCCGGGATCGGTGTGCCGCTGGGGTTCTCGACGTCCGGGCCGCGGCAGGCCGACGCCATCCGCAAAGCCGTGGACCTCGGCATCTTCCGTTCCGTCCAGTCCACCTGGAACCTGCTGGAGACCTCGGCCGGGGAGGCGCTGCGGGAGGCGCACGACGCCGGGCTGCGGGTGATCGTCAAGGAGGGCGTGGCCAACGGACGGCTCGTCGTGGAGCCGCCGCAAGCGGTTGCGGCACAGGCGAAGGCGCTGGGTGTCGGACCGGACGCGGTCGCGCTGGCGGCGATCGTGCGGCAGCCGTGGGCGGACGTCGTGCTGTCCGGCGCGGCGAGTCCGGAGCAGCTGCGGTCCAATGTGGATGCTTTGCGCGTCGATGTGGACCTGCCGGACCTGGCCGAGCCCGCCGAGCAGTACTGGAAGATCCGTTCCGGACTTACCTGGAACTAGTGCGGCGCAACCACTCCTGGGCCACGACCCGGCCGTCCGGGACGAGCGGCCAGCCAGGATCCTCGATCTTGCCGCGTAGCTCGTCCAGGCTCATCCACCCGCCCCAGGCGACCTCCTCCGGCTGGTGGGTGAACGGGCCGTCGGAGCGCGTCTCGTAGATCCACGCGTGGTAGCGCGTCCGCTCGTCGACGTAGGTGGTCTGGAAGAGGAACGTGAGCGGTGTCTCGGCGCCCAGTTCCTCGCGCAGCTCGCGGACCGCCGCCTCCCCGGGGGTCTCGCCCGCGTCGATCACACCGCCGGCCGTGCAGTCGTAGAGGCCGGGGAAGATGTCCTTGATGTCGGTGCGGCGGTGTACGTAGACGCGCTCGCCGTTCAGGGACAGCACGACGATCGTGGCGCAGCCGTGCCAGAGGTTCTCCGCGCGCATCCGCTCGCGGGTCACCTCGCCGACCACGTTCGCGGCCTCGTCGTAGAGGTTGATCATCCCCGTGTCCTCCTGTGGTCGTACGCGAGCTTGCTACCCCAGTCCGACGCCCGCTGATCGCCTTCCTTCCTACCTTCGTGAACGTCAGACGTCACCGAGGAGGATTCGTGTCCACTTCCCTGCGGCTCGGCGTCGCCGAGTTCCGCGCCCGGCCGGGCCGCGCGCTGCTGCCCGGCGTCGCGCTCGTCGTCGGCGTGGCCTGCCTGCTGGCCGCCCTGGTGCTGAGCGACGCGCTCACCCGGTCGGTCGACGAGGGCGCGCCCCTCACACCATCGTCGGTGAGTCACGTGGTGGACACCAAACCCGCCGAGTACGGCACCGCCGAGGCGAACCGGCCGAAGCTGGACGACGCGGTGCTGGCCAGGCTCTCCGCCGTCGGCAGGGCGGTGCCGGTGCAGGTGGCGCAGGCCGACCTGCTCGACGCGAACGGCCGTGCGGGGCAACACCGGGCCGAGGTGCACGTCCAGCAGCCGGACCTGGTGCGCTGGCCACTGGCCCAGGGCAAGGCGCCGGCGGCGAACGGCGAGGTCGCCGTCGACAAGATCACCGCCTACGAGCGGGGCCTGAAGCCCGGCGACAGGATCAAGCTCGCCGCCGCGGACGGCAAGCCGGTCGAGGTGACCGTCAGCGGGGTCATGAAGAAGGGCGGGATGGACGCGCGGCCGATCCTGGTCGCCGGTCCGGACCTGGCGCGCGCTCTCGACCCGGAGCCGTTCACCAAGGAGATCTGGGTGCTCGGCGGTGCGCGGGACGCCGTCAAGGCGGCGGCGGGTGCCTCGTACGTCGTGGGGGACGCGGCGCCGGACGCCGGCAGCATCGGCAACGACCTGAGGTACATCCTGCTGCCGTTCAGCGTGCTCGCGCTGGCCACGGCGGTCTTCGTCGCGGCGGCCACGTTCCGCGCGGTCTACGCGCAACGGCAGCGGCAGACGGCGTTGCTGCGGTGCATCGGTGCCCAGCGCGGGCCGTTGGTGCGCAGGAGCCTGTTCGAGGCGTTCGTGACGGGTGCGGCGGCGGGTGTCGGTGGCGCGTTGCTCGGCGGGCCGATGGCGTGGCTGCTGGCGCGGACGTTCGACGCCACCGGCATCTCGGTGCTGTTCGGCGCGGTGGAGCTCAGTCCTGAGCTGCTGCCGTCGCTCGGCTACGTGATCCTCGGAGTCGTCGTCGCCGCTCTGCTGAGCGTGATGGCGGCCGTTCGTCCCGCGATCAACGCCGCGCGTGTGTCGCCGCTGGCCGCACTGCGTGACGCGGACAGCGAGATGCCGCCTCGGTCCGTTCGCCGCCTTCGGCTCGTGTTCGGTGTTCTGTTCACCGGTGGTGCCGCGCTGCTCGCGATGATGGCCATCGCCGCCAAGGGCACCGTCGCGGCTCCTCTCGCCGTGACGTTCTCCGCGATCGCCGCCGTGACCGGGCTGTTCTGGATCCTGGGCCCCGTCACGGTGCCGTTCATCGCCCGGCTGTTCGGCAAGATCGGTGGCACGCAATGGAAGCTCGCGGGCGCTGAAGTGCGCCGGATGCCGCAGCGGTCGGCGTCCGTGGCGCTGCCGTTGCTGCTGGCCAGTTCGATGGTGACGTTCTTCCTGGTCCTGCTGGGTGGAGCGCAGGAGATGACGTACCAGTACGCCAACGAGGAACGCCCGGACGCGACCGTCGTGGACGCGGGCGACCGGCCGTTGCCGGCGATCCCCGCGCAGCCGGACGTGGCCGCGAGCGTCGTGCTGCACAAGACCCCGGACGGCGCCGCGAGCGTCGACCCCGAGGAGTTCAAGGCCTGGCTGAAGGCGCAGAACGTGTCCGGTGCCGAGCAGCTCACCGCCGGGACCGCGATCGTGCCGCCGCACTGGGAGGACCGGCCGTTCGTCGAGGCGGGCGGCAAGCAGTACCAGGTCGTGGGCACGATCCCCGGCAGCATCACCGGCTACACGCCGATCATCGCCGGCCCTACCTCGGGACCCGCCGAGAAGGTGCTCGTCGCGTTGAAGCCCGGCGTCGACCCGGCCCGGTTCCGGGCGGGACTGCAGGCCGCGCTGCCGAACAACCCGACCGTGATCGTGCAGACCGACGCGGACGAACGCGCCGAGGCGGACCGGTACATGCACCTCGGCACCGTGCTGATGATGGTCCTGCTCGGACTGTCCGTGGCGGTCGCGGTGACCGGCATCGGCACCGCGCTGACCATCTCCGTGCAGGAACGCCGCAAGGAGCTCGCACTAAGGCGCGCCCTGGGTGTCACTAGGGGCGGACTGCAGGGCGGAGTCATCGCCGAAGCGATCATGCTGGCCCTGGTCGGCGTGATCGGTGGCGGCGTGCTCGGGTTCGGCTACGCGGAGATCGCGATCCTCTCGACCGGCATCGACATGTCGCTGCCCGGCCTGAAGGTCGTGTTGCCGCTGGTCATCGGTGCGGCGGCGGTCGTGGTGCTCGCGGTGCTGGCGGCGTTCGGGCCGTCCCGCGGCGCGTCCCGGATCCGTCCGGCCGCCGGACTCGCCTCCGGCTGACCCCCGGATCGGGCATCCGGGTGAATAGGGTGGGGGGAGCTTCAACGCGAGGCTCCCCCCACGCTGGTGCCGGGGTCAGGTCATAAGGTGTTGCGCATGCGGCGGATCATGGGAACCGAGGTCGAGTACGGCATCTCAGTGCCGGGTGACGCGACCGCGAACCCGGTGCTCACTTCGACACAGGTGGTGCTCGCGTACGCGGCGGCGGCGGACATACCGCGCGCCAGGCGGGCGCGCTGGGACTACGAGGTGGAGTCACCGTTGCGCGACGCGCGCGGGTTCGACCTGGGATCGCCCGGCGGGCACCCTGCCGACTCCGACGTCGAGGACCTGGGCGCGGCGAACGTCATCCTCACCAACGGCGCGCGGCTCTACGTCGACCACGCGCACCCCGAGTACTCCGCACCCGAGGTCACCAACGCGCGTGACGCGGTGATCTGGGACAAAGCGGGGGAGCGGATCATGGAGGAGGCCGCGATCAAGGCCGCGTCCGTGCCCGGCCAGCCCCGCCTGCAGCTGTACAAGAACAACGTCGACGGCAAGGGCGCGTCGTACGGCACGCACGAGAACTACCTGATGCAGCGCTCGACGCCGTTCACGGCCGTCATCGCGGGCCTCACGCCGTTCTTCGTGTCACGCCAGGTCATCACGGGGTCCGGCCGCGTGGGCATCGGGCAGTCCGGTGAGGAGCCCGGCTTCCAGCTCTCGCAGCGCTCCGACTACATCGAGGTCGAGGTCGGCCTGGAGACGACGCTCAAGCGCGGCATCATCAACACCCGCGACGAGCCGCACGCGGACGCGGACAAGTACCGCCGCCTGCACGTCATCATCGGCGACGCGAACCTGGCCGAGTACTCCACGTTCCTCAAGGTCGGCACCGCGTCCCTGGTGCTCGACATGATCGAGGCCGGGCAGCGGTTCGACGACCTGCGCATGGTCGACCCGGTGCGCGCGGTGCACCAGATCAGCCACGACCCGACCCTGAAGACCAAGGTCGAGATGACCGGCGGGCGCAAGTTCACCGGCCTCGACGTGCAGTTCGCCTACCACGAGCGGGCGCTGGCGTTCGTCGACAAGGAGGGCGTCGGCGACCGCGAGGTCCTGCGGATCTGGGGCGAGGTGCTCGACGCGCTGGCCCGCGACCCGGCGGAGTGCGCCGACCGGCTCGACTGGGTCGCGAAGCTGCGGTTGCTCGAGGGCTACCGGCAGCGTGACGGCCTGGAGTGGGGCGCGGCCCGGCTCAACCTGGTCGACCTGCAGTACTCCGACGTCCGCCTCGACAAGGGCCTCTACAACCGCCTGGTCGCGCGCGGCTCGATGAAGCGGCTCGTGAGCGAGGAAGAGGTCCGCGCGGCCATCACCGCGCCGCCCGAGGACACGCGTGCGTACTTCCGCGGCCGGTGCCTGGAGCGCTACCCGACCTCGGTCGCGGCCGCGTCGTGGGACTCGGTGATCTTTGATCTCGGTCGAGAATCCCTCGTGCGAATTCCGACGCTGGAACCGCTGCGCGGGACGAAAGCGCACGTCGGAGCCCTTCTGGAGGCCTCTGACACCGCCGAGCAACTGGTGGACGCGCTGACTCGCGGGTGATCGTCTACCCGAGTGGCTCAGGATTTTTGTCGGTGCCGCTGGGTAGTGTTCTTGTCAGGCGAGTCAGTGGGAGGCCGAGATGTCCCAGGAACAGAAGCAGCACCAGGGTGGTGGCGACGGCGACGACGGCGCGGATGACGCCGCCGGCGCAGGTCAGGAACGCCGCGAGAAGCTCGGCGAGGACGTGGACGCGATCCTCGACGAGATCGACGACGTGCTCGAGGAGAACGCGGAGGACTTCGTCCGCGCATACGTGCAAAAGGGTGGTCAGTAGGCCTTCGGGGGCCTGTTGACCAACTCGGGACGGGAGAACAACCAACACATGGACAACAGCTCGACCGGGCGTTACCCGGCCGCGGCGCTGCCCTCGGCGTACCTCACGCCGGGCTCGTCGTCGTTCACGGACTTCCTGCGGGCACAGGCACCCGACATGCTGCCTAGTGGCCGGAAGCTCCCGGAGGGGACCGTCCAGGCCCCGCACGGGACGACGATCGTCGCGGCCACCTACAAGGGTGGTGTCGTGATCGCCGGCGACCGGCGCGCGACGATGGGCAACGTGATCGCCCAGCGCGACATGAAGAAGGTCTTCGTGACCGACGACCACTCGGCCGTCGGCATCGCGGGCACGGCCGGCATCGCGATCGAGATCGTGCGCCTGTACACGGTGGAGCTGCGCCACTACGAGAAGATCGAGGGCGTGCCGCTGTCGCTGGACGGCAAGGCGAACCGCCTCTCGGCGATGATCAGGGGCAACCTCGACGCGGCCATGGCCGGCCTCGCCGTGGTGCCCCTCTTCGCCGGGTACGACACCTCGGCCACCGACTCGGACCGCGCCGGCCGCATCGTGTCCTACGACGTCACCGGCGGCCGCTACGAGGAGTCGCAGGGCTACCAGGCCGTCGGCTCGGGCTCGCTGTTCGCGAAGTCGGCGCTCAAGAAGCTCTACGATCCGGACGCGGACGTCGAAGCCGCGATCCGTTCCGTCGTCGAAGCCCTCTACGACGCGGCGGACGACGACTCGGCGACAGGTGGCCCGGACCCGGTCCGCCGTCTCTACCCGATCGTGGTCACCATCAACGGCGCCGACGGTGCCGTCGAGGTGCCGGAACCCCAGGTCGCCACGATCGCCAACACGGTCGTCGAAGGCCGCCGGTCCCGCCCCGCAGGCTGAGTCCCCCACAGGTTCGACGTCAGGAGCACCACCCATGACGATGCCGCTGTACGCATCGGCGGAGCAGGTGATGCGCGACCGCTCGGAGTACGCCCGCAAGGGCATCGCCAGGGGTCGCAGCGTCATCGTGCTCAAGTACGCCGACGGCATTCTCTTCGTCGCGGAAAATCCCTCCAGCACGCTGCACAAGGTCTCGGAGATCTACGACCGCATCGGCTTCGCCGCGGTGGGCCGCTACAGCGAGTTCGAGAACCTCCGCCAGGCCGGAATCCGGTTCGCCGACGTCCGCGGGTACCAGAACGACCCGCGCGACGTCACTTCCCGTTCGCTGGCGAACGTCTACGCCACCACGCTCGGCACCTACTTCACCGAGCAGATCAAGCCCTTCGAGGTGGAGATCGCCGTCGCCGAGGTGGGCGACACCTCCGCCACGGACACGTTGTACCGGCTGACGTACGACGGGTCCATCGTGGACGAGCCGCAGTACATCGTGATGGGTGGCACCGTCGACGCCGCCAACACGGCGTTGAAGGAAGCCTTCGCCGACGGGCTTTCGCTGGCTGAGGCCGTTCCGGTTGCTGTTCGGGCCTTGTCTGCCGGGTCTCCGTCCACTCAGAACGGGGCCGCTGAGATCCTTCCCGCCGCTAAGCTCGAGGTCGCGGTGCTGGAGAGGGCTCGGCCTCGGCGGGCGTTCCGGCGGATCGCTGGGGCTGCTTTGGATGGGTTGATGCCTGCGCCTACCAAGGGTGGCAAGGCTGTTGAGGATGTTGAGCTGCCGTCGGACGACGAGTCCAAGTAGGTCGGACGACGAGTCCAAGTAGGTTTTTGCCGCGATTGGCCCCTGGCTGGTGCTGGGGGCCTGTTGCTTTGGTGGGTTGCGGTTGCGTGCGTTTTCTGGGGCTCTGCCCCAGACCCCGGCAATCTGATCAGGGGGTAGCGCCGCCTGCGGGTTGATGGCACGCCGGTTGGTTTGGGCGGCTGCCTGGTGCTTAGAGAGTTGCGTTGGCGGTGGGGTCCCATCACGAGCCGAGCCAAGAGCGGGCCACATGTGAGAAGGGGTGTCAACTCGACGAAAAGCGTGTCGAGTTGACACCCCTTCTCACATGCAGCAAGAGCTATGGCGCGACTCGTGATGGGACCCCACCGCCTGGCCCGTTTGGTAAGGACGGCTCGCCTTCGGCCTCGCGGGGGAGGACGGCTCGCCTGCGGCCTCGCGTGGGGAGGACGGCTCGCCTGCGGCGTCGCGGGTTTGTGGGCTGCTGTGTTGTTATCTCGCGTAGGTTGTTAGTAGGTCTGCTAGTTCTTGTGGCTTGCTCAGTGACGCGCAGTGGCCTGCGGCCAGTTCCACCGGCTCGATGCCCAGCCGGTCGGCCACCACCTTGCGCATGAAGTCCGGGGTGAAGAACCGGTCTTCCGTGCACAGGATGAAGTGCGTGGGTACGTCCGGCATCTTGTCCAACGGCCAGGGCTTGGCCATCGAGTTCTCGGACATGCCGCGTTCCCGCTTCTGCGCCTCCGCGGCCAGGTCAGCGGGGACGTCGTGGAAGAACTTGTCCTCCAGGCCCGAGTCGGTGTGGCCGGTGTTGTCCCACCAGTCGCCTGGCGCTTCGCCTGGGGTGGGAAGCATTGCCGTTACGTAGATCAGGGCCTTGGCGTTGATGGTGGCCGCGGCCAGCGGGGCCACGAAGCCGCCGAAAGAGTGGCCCACCACTATTACGTCCTCTGTGGACGGTAGGGCGTCGGTCAGCGTTCGTGCCCAGTCTGTGAGGTCTTTCGACTCGTCTTCGATGGGGAGGTCGGGGGCGACGACTGTGTGGCCCTTGGCCTGCAAGGCTTCTGCTACCAGGTGCCACGACCAGCCGACGTCGCCCCCTCCGTGCGCTATGGCGAAGGTGGTCATGGGTCGAGCCTAGGCGCGGCGCTCGATCTGCAGGCGGGAACGGGGAAGAAGGTGCGGCGTGGCGGGCGTCGTGCGTGAACGGGACGGTGGTGCGTCCGCCTTGGAGCGGAGCGGGCGGAGCACCGTCGTCTCGCCGGTGCGGGAGTTGAGGTCGGTTCGTCGGCGAGGACGAGGTGGTGTTCGCCGGTCAGGGCGCGGGCGATGCCCGCCCGTTGCTGCTGGCCGCCGGACGTTTCCCCTGGGGAATCTGTCGGCGTGGCCGTCGTGGGTGTTGACCGCTGTCTAGCTGGTACCGGGGACGTAGCGCAGCAGGCTTGCCTCGCAGTGGTCTAGCCAGCGCAGTTCGGCCTCGCCCTGGAAGATCATCGCGTCTAGTACTAGCAGCCACGGCAGGTCGCCCGGCTGGGTCTTGAGTCTCGTGTACTCCTGCAGTGTGCGCATGGTGGCTGTGCGCTGGGTCATCACTACCTTGGCGACGTCTACGCCCGGTGTGGTGATGGCTAGGGCGAGTTTGATCGCCACCTCGTCACGGGGGCGGTCGCTGCGTTGGACGGGTGTGGCGAACCACTTTTTTAGCTCGTTCCGGCCGTGCGGGGTGATCTTGTAGGGCCGCTGGCCCTCGTTCTCGGGGAGGGCGGCCACCAGATCGTCGCGTTCCAGGCGGGACAACGTCGTGTAGACCTGCCCGATGTTCAACGGCCAGGTGCCGCCGGTGGCCGAGTCGAACGCCGTCCGCAGCTGGTAGCCGTACATGGGGGCGCGCTCCAGGAGCGCTAGCAGACCGTGTTTGACCGACATGCGTACTGAGTATGCATACTGGGTATGTACCTGGCAAACGGTGACGCGGAAACAGGCGTGCGTGCGGGTCGGGCATCAGGAACGCTGGACTGTGTCGGAGACGTCCGGCGGGTAGTGGACTGGGGGACTAGTGGTGGACGCCGCGCCGGGGCGACCTGGGGAAGTGCGCTTGCTGGGGGCGTCGGGCAGGTCCAGGGGCACGCCGGGGCGGCCCGTGGAGGTCAGGAACTACGAACCGGGCGACGAGGCGTCCTGGCTGAGGTGCCGGGTGCTCGGATTCCTCGCGACGAACCACTTCGACGATGTCTGGCAGGCCAAGCGCCGGACGGACCTGGAGCTCGTCGCGCTCGACGGCGACGTGATCGCTGGAATCCTGGACGTGTCGGTGCCCGGCGCGGGCGCCACCATCGACACGGTGGTGGTGCATCCCGACCGCCAGGGCGAGGGGATCGCGACGGCGCTGCTCGCGGAGGCGGTGCCGCGGCTGGAGCGGTGCGGGGTGCGGACACTCGACGCCTGGACCCGGGAGGACGGGCCTGCGCTGGACTGGTTCGCGCGCAACGGTTTCACGGAGTCGGAGCGCTACCTGCACGTGCACGCGTCCGCCGACGAGCTCGGCACGGTGCTCACCGCGAGGCACGGGCTGGTGCCGGCCGGGGCGTTGCTGCACGCCCGGATCGAGCGGGAAGCTGAGATGCGCCAACGGTTCGAGCGCGTCCATGTGTGCCGCAGGATGGTGCGCGAACTCAGGCCTTGATGCCGGTCAGTCGCGGGATCGTCGCGGTGCGCCCGGCGAGGAGCATCAGGAGTGCCTCGATCGGCCCGCTGATCTCGGCACCCTCGCCGACGGCCCAGTCGGCGTCGGTGGCGACGAGCCGGTGCCCGGCCAGCCTGCGGCGCGCGTGGAACGGGAACCCGATCCGCCACACGTCGTCCGCCGCGACCACGGCGGCGTCGAGGGGCATGTGGCGTTCGATGCCGAGCGGCAGCGCCATGTCCTGGGTGTGGACCATGGTGTCCATCAGCGCGTTCTTGAGGGTCTGGCCGGGCGCGAGCCGGTGGTGCCCGACTGCGCCGCGCAGTTCCGCGACGAGTTCGGCGGCCGGTCTGCGTGCCTCGTCGCGCGCGGTCTGGTCGATCATGCGGTTGAAGCTCCCGCGAGCCCGGACGAACGCCTTGAACGCCTTGCCGACGTTGATCCGGTGCGCGAGCGACAGGTGGGCGGCGACCTCGCGCACCGTCCAGCCCTCACAGAGCGACGGGTAGGTCCACTCGACGTCGGTGAGTCCGGCGAGCAGGTCCGCCGTCGCCGCGCGCTCGGAGTCGATCGTCTGCCAAATCTGGGTGTCGTCCATGGCCGTCCTCCTCTTGTTTTAGTTCGAGTGACTGACTACTTTAATCAGAGAATCTGACTAAAACAAGGGGCGCGAGAGTGAACATCGGTCTGCTGCTCTTCATTCCGAACCGCTATGTGGAGAACCGCATGCTGGCCGCCGTCGTCAACGCGGGCTTCGAGGTGACGCAGGCGCAGGCACGGGTGCTCATGCGCGTCGGCCCGGAGGGAACGCGGCTCACGGAGCTCGCGGAGGCGGCCCAGGTGACGAAGCAGACCGCCGGTTTCCTGGTGGACCAGCTGGAGCAGGCCGGCTACCTGGAACGGGTCCCCGACCCGACGGACGGCAGGGCGCGGCTGGTGCGCGTGACGGAGAAGGCGAAGTTCGCGGTACCCGTCGCGAACGAGGAGATGGCCAGGATGGAGGCGGAGTGGGAACAGCACATCGGCAAGCGCCGCATGGCACAGCTGCGCGAGGCGCTGGAGATGCTCGGCGAGATCACCGACCCGTACCGCTGACCCGGGTGGTGCCGGTGGCGTTCGACCCGGTCGCACTGACGACGGCGGCGGTCTACCGGGTGGTGTCGGCGGGGGAGTCGACGTTCGTGAAGGTTCTGCGACGGCCGCACATCCCGGCGGAGCTGAGCGACGTGGTCGGCGACTTCCCGTGGCGCGACGAGGCGGACTTCCTGCTGTCGGACTTCGCCTTGCCGCCCGGTTTCCGCCGGCCGCGCGTGCTGCGGGTGGACGACCTCGGCGACCGGATCGCGTTGTGGCTGGAGGACGTGCGCTGCGCGGACGTGGAGTGGGACCTGCCGAGATTTCGGCGGGCCGCGCTGGCGCTCGGCCGGTGGGCGGGGCGCAGGTTCGGCGGCGCGCCGGGCAGGGCGTTGCGGGTGCTGTACGAGGGAAGGCTGGTCAGGGAGGCGTTCCTGCGGCCGGACTGCTCGCCGCTCGCCCGCCGGATTCCTGAACTGCTGGCGCGGCTGGAGGCCCTGCCGCAGGCGACCGGGCACAACGACGCGTGCCCGCAGAACCTGCTGGTGCCGGTCGAAGACCCGGAGTCGTTCGTCGTGATCGACGTGGCCTGGCAGTGCCCGTGCCCGGTCGGCGCGGACCTCGGTCAGCTGCTCGTGGGGCTCGCGCAGGCGGGACGGATGGCGGTCGCCCGCCTGCCGCCCGTGCGCGAGGCGATCATCGACGCCTACCTGGAGGGACTGCACCTCGAACACCGTGCGGTGTCACGGGAAGAGGTCGTGCTCGGCTGCGACGGGACGCTGGCGCTGCGCAGCGCGTTCCACTCGGCACCCGAACTGGCCGACTACCTCGTGGAACGCGCCCTAAAACTCTAGGAAGCCAGCAGCTCCGACACCCGCGAACGGACCTCGGGGGAGTCGAGCCCGCGCACCATCACGGTGGTGCGGCGGCGCAGCACATCGTCCACTTCGGACGCCCACTCGGTGCGGCGGGCGTGCTCGACCTGGGCCCAGATGTCCGGGCCGTCCGGATGGACGCGCTCCAGCAGCGCCGGGTTCTCCAGGCCGAGGGCGACGACCTCGTGCGACGTCGTGCCGTAGTGCGTGGCGAGGTGGCGGACCACGTCGTCGGGCAGCGCGTCGAAAGCGTGGCCCAGCACGGAACCCACGGTGTCGGGCTGCGCCGAGCCGGGCAGCGCCACGCCGTCGAGCGGGCCGTCGAAGGTGCGGCCTAGTTCGGAGTTCACGCGGGCCAGGACGGTGGCGCCGATCTTGCGGAACGTCGTCCACTTGCCGCCGGCCACGCTGATCATGCCGCCGGAGCCGGCGGTGATCACCGTCTCGCGCTTGGCATGGGAGGTGTCGCCGGGGCCGCCGGGCAGAACCCTCAAGCCCGCGAACGTGTACGCGATGCGCGCACGGTCCAAACCGGACACCGCGACGCCCGCCTCGTCGAGGATCTGGTCGATGTCGGCGTCGGTGCAGGCGACCTGAGCCGGGTCGCCCTCGTAGGCCTCGTCGGTGGTGCCGAGCAGGAGGTGGCCCTCCCACGGGATCGCGAACGACACGCGCACGTCGTCGACGGGGATCGTCAGCGCGGCCTTCCACTCCGAGGTCTGCTTCAGCACCAGGTGCGAGCCCTTGGACAGGCGGATCGACGGGTCGGCGGCGGGATCTTCCATGCGCCGCAGCACATCGAGCCACGGGCCGGTCGCGTTCACCACCACGCGAGCGTCCACGCCGAACTCGCCGAGCGAGTCACGCAGGTCGACACCGGTGACCTGCCCGCCGGTCCTGCGCAGGCCCACGACCGAGATGTGGTTGAGCAGCACGGCACCGGCCTCGGCGGCGGCGCGGGCGGCGGTGATCGCCACTCGGCTGTCGTTCATCTGGTGGTCGTAGTACATCGCGGCACCGCGCAGACCGTCGGCGCGCAGGTCAGGCACCCACTCCGCGGCCCTGCGCGCCGACAGCACCTTCCCCATGCCGTCGCCGAAGCCCGACAGCGCGGAGTACAACGTGACGCCCGCGCCCAGCACGAACCGGCTGTGCGGGCCGCCCTTGTAGACGGGGACGAGGAACGGCAACGGGCGCACCAGGTGCGGGGCCAGGTGGTCGCCCAGCGCGCGGCGTTCCTTGTGGTTCTCGTGCACCATCGGCACCGCCGACGGGCCCATCGCGAGGTAGCGCAGGCCGCCGTGCACGAGCTTGGACGACGCGGACGACGTGGCGCCCGCGAAGTCGCCGCTCTCGACCAGCGCGACCCGCAGCCCCGAACGGGCCGCGGCCCACGTGGTCGCGATGCCCAGGATGCCACCGCCGATCACGACTACGTCGAACTTGCCGTGCTGCAGCTCTTCGCGAGCGCGGATTCGCTGTGTTGAGTCAGTCATCGTCCTCGTCCATCCACCCGACGGTCCGCTCGACCGCCTTCTTCCACTTCCGGTAGCCGCGAGCCCGCGCCGCCGGTTCCATCGACGGCTCCCACTCGGCCGCCTTGTGCCAGTTGGCTTTCAGTTCGTCGGTGCCGCTCCAGTAGCCCACCGCGAGACCGGCCGCGTACGCCGCGCCCAGGCACGTCGTCTCGGCCACGATCGGGCGCACCACCGGCACGTCCAGCACGTCCGACAGGAACTGCATGAGCAGGTTGTTCGCCGTCATGCCGCCGTCGACGCGCAACGTTGTGAGGTCCACACCGGAATCGGCGTTCATCGCGTCCACGACCTCACGCGTCTGCCAGGCCGATGCCTCCAGCACGGCCCGTGCGAGGTGCCCGCGCGAGATGTAGCCCGTCAGGCCGGCGATCACGCCACGCGCGTCGCTGCGCCAGTGCGGTGCGAAGAGGCCCGAGAACGCGGGCACGAAGTACGCGCCGCCGTTGTCGTCCACCGTGCGCGCGAGAGTCTCGATCTCGGCCGCCGACGAGATCAGCCCGACCTTGTCACGGAACCACTGCACCAGCGCGCCCGTCACAGCCACGGCGCCTTCCAGCGCGTACGCGGCCGGCTGGTCGCCGATCTGGTAGCCCACGGTGGTGAGCAGGCCGTTCTGCGAGTGCACCGGCTTGCCGCCGGTGTTGATCAGCAGGAACGCGCCCGTGCCGTAGGTGCACTTGCCTTCGCCGGGCTCGAAGCAGGTCTGGCCGAACAGCGCGGCCTGCTGGTCACCGAGCGCCGACGCGACGGGCACGCCCTCGTAGGTGCCGTAGACCTCGGAGGAGGACCGGATCTCGGGCAGCATCTCGCGCGGGACGTCCATCGCGTCCACCAGCTCCTGGTCCCAGTCGAGGGTCTCCAGGTTCATCAGCATGGTGCGCGAGGCGTTGGTGACGTCGGTGACGTGGCGGCCGGTCAGGTTCCAGATCAGCCAGGTGTCCATGGTGCCGAACAGGACCTCGCCGCGTTCGGCCCGTGCGCGCAGCCCTTCGACGTTGTCGAGCAGCCACCGCAGCTTCGGGCCGGAGAAGTAGGTCGCCAGCGGCAGGCCGGAGCGCTCGCGGAACCTGTCCTGGTCGCCGAGCCGCCTGATCAACGCGTCCGTGCGCGTGTCCTGCCAGACGATCGCGTTGTGTACGGGCTCGCCGGTCGCCTTGTCCCACACGACCGTCGTCTCGCGCTGGTTCGTGATGCCGAACGCGGCGATGTCACCGAGCGAGAGAGAAGCGTGAGATAGGGCGTCGCGCACGACGGCCTGCACGTTCGTCCAGATCTCGGAGGCGTCGTGCTCCACCCAGCCCGGCTTCGGGAAGATCTGGCGGTGCTCCCGCTGAGCGACCGACACGATCCCGCCGGCCTGGTCGAACACGATGCACCGGGACGACGTCGTGCCCTGGTCTATCGCCGCGATGTAAGCCACGTGCACTCCCTTGTGCGAGCCATTCGACATTGTCGAACGATTTCACAGTACTACCAGGAGAGCCCGCCGAGCTCCCTCGAAACGCTGCGAGCTGCCTCACGTACGTAGGACACGAGTTCGAGGCGCGGCGGCTGATCGGGTGAGTCGCACAGTCGCTCGACCGGCCCGGAGATGCCGATCGCCCCCACGACCACGCCACGCCTGTCTCGAATCGGGGCGGCCACCGACGCTTCGCCCTCGACGAGTTCGTGCAGGTCGTAGGCCCAGTCGCGGACGCGGACCACGTTCATGTCGGCGTGCAGCTGCTCGGGGTCGAGCGTGTGGCGGGTGAAGGCCTGCAGGTCTCCGTCGGGCCAGTTGTCGCCGAACGCGACCAGCGCCTTGCCCAGCGCCGTCGCGTTCCACGGCAGCAGGGCGCCGGTGTCGAGCGTCTGCCGGCTGTTGTCCGGGCGGAACACGTGATGCACCACGAGCACGTGCTTGCCGTGCATCACGCCGATGCGCACCGCCTCGCGCGCCCGCATCGCCAGCGTGTCCGACCAGTTCAACGCCTTGGCGCGTAGCTCGTTGCCGTCGAGGTAGGAGGTGCCGATCTGGAACAGCGCGGCGCCCAGGCGGTACTTGCCGCCCTCGACCTCCTGCTCGACGAACCCGACCTCCTGCAACGTCCGCAGGATGCCGTGCACGGTCGGTTTCGCGAGGTCCAGGGCGCGCGCGATCTCGCCGACGCTCAGCTGGTGCGCGCCACCGTGCGCGAGCAGCTTCAGGACCTCGGCCGCGCGCTGAATGGACTGAATGGGTCCGGGCACGCACCCCACTCTACCTGCGTACGTTCGACAATGTCGAACACTATGGGCGATAGATCCCGAGCGCGGCTGCCCGCGAACGGAACTTGAAGTGGTTGCCCCGCTCGCGCACCTCGCCGTCCGTCGCGATCGAGATCGGGGCGCCGTGCACCTCGACGTTCAACGAGGCGACCTCGAGGTGCTTGTACATGCGCGAGTGCTCCAGTGCGCCGAGCAGGGCGCCCAGGAAGAACCTGGTCCGCGAGTACTTCCGGTCCGCCCGGACGTACCGGACGTCGAGCAGGCCGTCGTCCAGCCGCGGCCGCATCGTGGGCGCGAAACCCTTCGGCCGGTACGGCCCGTTGCCGACGAACAGCAACCAGACGAGGTGCTTGTCGCCGTCGATGGTGATGTCCAGCGGCTTGGCGCGTTGCAGCACGCGGAACAGCGCCATGCCCGCCGCGGGCCACTTCCCCCAGCGCTTCTCCAGTTTCTCGCGGATCCGCACCATGTCCGGGTAGCCGCCCAGCGACGCCGTGTTCACGAACCACTGCCCGTTGACCTGCGCCATGTCCACCCGGACACCCACGCCGTCCGCGACCGCCTGCGCCGTGTCGTGCAGGCCGGTGATGCCCACGTCCCGCGCGAAGTGGTTCAACGTGCCGGAGGGGATGAGCACGAGCGGAAGGTCGCGCTCGGCGGCGACAGCGGCCACGGCGGCCACGGTCCCGTCGCCACCGGCCACCCCCAGCGCCTTCGCGTCCGGCAGGTCGTCGATCTCCTCGATCGAGATGACCTGCGCCTTCGGCCACTCCTCGGTGATCTGCGGCGTCGGGTCCGGGCCGATGCCCGAGAACGGGTTCACCACCACGACCAGCCCGTCGCCGTCCTGCAACGACGTCAGGTCGGCGTGTTCGTAGGCCGAGGCGGGCTCGTTGATCCCGAGTGGCCACCACCGGCGCGTCAGCAACGCGGCGCCGACGCCCACGCCCGCGCCGACCGCGACATCCGTCGGCCAATGAACGCCCGTGTGGACGCGTGAATAGGCGACGGCGGCCGCGATCGGCGCCATCACCACGCCTGCTTTGGGTGATTCCATCGCCACCGCGGTGGCGAAAGCGGCCGCTGACGCGGAGTGACCGGACGGGAATGACGACGACGTCGGCCGCTTCGCCAGCCGGCGGCGCATCGCGAGCAGATCGGCGGCGGGCCGCCGGCGCGGGAAAAGCGACTTCCCGACCAGGTTCGCGCTGGCAGAAGCCCCGGTGATGGCCGCAAGGCCTCTCATCGCACCACGCCGGTACGGGCCTTTTCTAGTCGCCAGAATCGCCGCGATGACGAACCACAGCAGACTGTGGTTGGCGGCTTTCGAAAGCCTCTTCAAACCCGTGTCGAGCCTGCTCGGAGGCAGTCTGGCGGAGGAGCTCATGAGCTTCTTGTCGAGAGCGCTGACCCGTTTCCACACGCCACCGACACTAAACCGCAACCGGCGTGCCGCCCGAACGGATCACCCTGCTCCGCCTGAGAGTCGCCTACTGTTGAGGCATGCAGCGGCGGATCTTCGGCATTGAGACAGAATTCGGGGTGACCTGCACCTTCCACGGGCAGCGTCGTCTGTCCCCGGACGAGGTCGCGCGGTACTTGTTCCGCCGCGTCGTCTCGTGGGGGCGTTCTTCCAACGTCTTCTTGCGCAACGGCTCCCGGCTCTACCTCGACGTCGGCTCCCACCCGGAGTACGCGACGGCCGAGTGCGACGACCTGGCCCAGCTCGTCACGCACGACAAGGCCGGTGAGCGGATCCTGGAGGACCTGCTCGTCGACGCCGAGCGCAGGCTCGCCGACGAGGGCATCGGCGGGGACATCTTCCTGTTCAAGAACAACACCGACTCGGCGGGCAACTCCTACGGCTGCCACGAGAACTACCTGGTCGCACGGGCCGGCGAGTTCTCCCGCATCGCGGACGTGCTGCTGCCGTTCCTGGTGACCCGCCAGCTCATCTGCGGCGCCGGCAAGGTGCTGCAGACTCCGCGCGGCGCCGTGTACTGCCTCTCGCAGCGCGCCGAGCACATCTGGGAGGGCGTGTCGTCCGCGACGACGCGGTCCCGCCCGATCATCAACACCCGCGACGAGCCGCACGCCGACGCCGAGCGCTACCGGCGCCTGCACGTCATCGTCGGCGACTCGAACATGTCCGAGGTGACGACGCTGCTGAAGGTCGGCAGCGCGAACCTGGTGCTGGAGATGATCGAGCAGGGCGTCCAGTTCCGCGACTTCTCCCTGGACAACCCGATCCGCGCCATCCGCGAGATCTCCCACGACCTCACCGGCCGCCGCACGGTCCGCCTCGCGGGCGGCAAGGAGGCCTCCGCGCTCGACATCCAGCGCGAGTACTTCGAGAAGGCCGTCGAGCACACCGCGAAGCGCTCGCCGGACCCGATGGCGGAGCGCGTCCTCGAAATCTGGGGCCGCACGCTCGACGCCGTCGAGTCGCAGGACCTCACCAAGATCGACCGCGAGATCGACTGGGCCATCAAGAACCGCCTGATGAACCGGTACATGGAAAAGCACAACATGGACCTGTCCAACCCGCGCATCGCCCAGCTCGACCTCGCCTACCACGACATCCGCCGCGGCCGTGGCGTGTTCGACCTGCTGCAGCGCAAGGGCCAGGTCGAGCGGGTGACCGACGACGGCGAGATCGAGGCCGCCAAGGACACCCCACCGCAGACCACGCGCGCCAAGCTGCGCGGTGACTTCATCGCCGCCGCGCAGGCCGCCGGTCGCGACTTCACCGTCGACTGGGTGCACCTGAAGCTGAACGACCAGGCGCAGCGCACGGTGCTGTGCAAGGACCCGTTCCGGGCCGTGGACGAGCGCGTGGAGCGCCTCATCTCCTCGCTCTGACCGAACGACGAGGGGCGCGCTCCGGTCTGGAGCGCGCCCCTCGTGTCGTCGCTAGCGTGCGACGGCCTCGAACAGGTGCAGCGACTCGGTCGCCGTCGAGCCGCGGTACTCGAGCCCCGCCCGGTCGAACAGGCCCGCGTACTCGGCCTCGGTGCGTTCCTGGCTGCCGAACAGCACGAACATCCCCATGTCCGCCATCGCGGTGTACGCGTCGGGTGTGCCGGACTTCTCCAGGAGCACCTCGACCACGACGATCCGGGAACCCGGCTTCGCCGCGCGGGCACAGGACTCCAGGATGCGGACGCAGTCCTCGTCGCCCCAGTTGTGCAGGATGAACCGCAGCAGGTACAGGTCCGCGCCCTCGGGAACGGCGGCCAGCGCGTCCCCGGCCACGGTCTCGCAGCGCGAGGCGAGCGGGTCGCTGACCAGCTCCGGCAGGGCGTCGGCGACGACCCCCTCGACGTCGAACAGCACACCCCGCAGCTCTGGTGCGGCCCGCAGGACGTCGCGCAGCAGCCCGCCGCGGCCACCGCCGACGTCGACCACCAGGCCCGTGGCTGGCAGGCCCAGTGCCGCGACGACGTCGCCGTTGTCCTCTTCGGTGGCGTTGTTCATGGCCTGGTGGAAGCTCGCGGCCTGCTCTGGGTCGTGTTCGCTGATGTAGCTGTAGAAGTCGGTGCCGTGCACCACCGCGAACGGGCTGCGGCCTTCCTTCGCGGCGGCGGCGAGGCTGCTCCACGCCTGCCACGTGGCGTCGGACTTCAGGTCCTGGGCGAGGATGCGGCCCACCGGGTGCGTGGAGCACATCGTCCGGGAGAGCGCGGTGTGCGCGTACCGGCCGTCCTCGGTCAGGGTGAAGACGCCGAAGCTCGCCAGTGCCGCCAGCAGCCTGCCGAGCACGCCGGGGTCGGTGCCCGTGCGGACGGCCAGATCCGCCACGGAGAGCGCCTCGTCCTCCAGCGTGTCGGCCAGGTCGAGCACCACCGCCGCGCGCAGCAGGTGTGCCGCGCGCAGGTGCACCAGCATCTGGCTCACCGAGTCGTCCGGTCCTTCGTGGTTCATCTCAGTCCTCCTGGGCAGGCGACAGCACGACGGGCAGGGCGCTGATGCGGCGGATGATCCAGTCGGACTCCCACCGCACCTCGTTCGTCGTGCTCAGGCGGGCGTGCGGGAAGCGGGTGAGGAACGTGCCGAGGGCGATCCGTGCCTCCAGCCGGGCCAGCGGCGCGCCGAGGCAGAGGTGCCGGCCGAGGCCGAAGCTCACGTTGTCGCCCCCGGTGCCGGGCACGAACTCGTCCCCGGCGGTGCGGTGCGGGCAGCGGTTGGCCGCGGCGAGGTTCACCTGCACCGGCGCGCCCTTCGGGATCAGGTAGCCACCGAGTTCGACGTCCTCGGTGGCGAACCGCCACGTCGCGTGCGGCAGCGGCGGCTGCACGCGCAGGGTCTCCTCGACCCAGTCGCCGAGTTCGGCGTCGGTGCGGGGGCGTTCGCCGGGCGGGCGGCGCAGGGCCTCGTGGATCGACGAGGCGATCAGGCTGGCGGTGGACTCGTAGCCCGCCATGATCAGGCCTGTCGTCCACGTGACGACCTCGTTGAGGCTGACCGCGTCCTCGGCCTGCGCCGCCAGCAGGTCCGTGACGAACCCCTGTTCCAGCACGTTTCCCTCGGCGGCCCACTGCGCGACCGTGCCGGCGAGCCCACCCACCCCGGCGGCACGCTCGTCCTGGTCCTGCGAGTAGATGATGTTGTCGGTGACCTCGCGCAGCGCGGGCCTCAGGTGCGGTGGCACGCCGATCAGCTCGCTGAAGAAGCCCAGCGGCAGCGCGAAGGTGAAGCGGTCGACGAGGTTCACCTCGTCCTGCTCCGACGTGAGGTCGTCCAGCAGCCCCTCGGCGAGCTTCGTGATCCGCTCACCCCACTCGCCGAGCTTGCGGGGCGTGAAGAACTTCGCGTGCAGGCGCCGGATCCGGGTGTGCTCCGCGCCCTCGCTCATCACCATGGCCTTGGCGACCTCGGCGCGTGGCTGGGCACCGAGCATCGCGCCGGGGATCCGCATCCACTCCGGTGCGAGCGCCATGTCCTTGCTGAGCCGGGAGTCCAGCAGCGCGGTGCGGGCGAGGTCCGGGTCGCACACCACCCAGTTCGTGCCACCGAAGTAGTCGACGGTGACGATCGGCGCGACCTGGCCCGCCGCGAGCACGGCGGGCAGCGAGTCGACGGAGGCCGGGGTCGTGGGCATCTCGGCCCGGGGTGCCTGCAACGCGGCTCCGCGCACCGTGTCGGCCAGATTCGCCGGGTCGTCCGGCAGCGCGTCACCCCGCCACGCCACGTGGCCGTCCGGGCGAACCAGGACGAAGGCGCGGTCGTAGAGCTTGGCCAGCTCGTCGTTGTCGCTGTGGCGCACGCTCAGCGGCACACCGCGTTCGGCGAACGCGGCCTCGAAGAGCGGAAGCCGTTCGTCGTCACCGAAGCGGAGCAGGACGAAGCCCGGACCGAAGAGGTCCAAAGTGGACGTCGTGGCGTCCCACCAGGCGTGCGCCGCTCGCCTGCCCGGTTCGCCACCGGGCCGCCAGGCCGCGTCCGGGACGGTGATCGCGGGGGACTGGCCGGGGTCGTCGACGATCACCGACGACCGGTAGCGGAGTCCGAAGTGGATTTCCGGGGCGTCGAACTCGCGGTGCGCGCCGCTCGACGCGAGCCGTTCGGACATGGCCTTGCGGGCTTGTTCGCCGTCAGGGCCGTCGATGTCCTGCGGCACCTCGCGGTCCATCGTGCGCCGCAGGTTCGTGTTGGCCTCGTTCAGGCTCGCCTCGGCGATCGGCCGGCGTTCGGCCTCGTAGCTGTCGAGTAGGCGCGGCCCCGCCCAGCCGCCGAGCGTGGCGGCGATCTTCCAGCCCAGGTCCGCCGCGTCGGCGATGCCGGTGTTGAGGCCGAAGCCGCCGGAGGGGGACAGGGTGTGCGCGGCGTCGCCCGCGAGGAACACGCGGCCGTGCCGGTAGCGGTCGGCGACGCGGTGGGTCAGGTGCCAGTCGCCGTCGCTCAGCACCTCGAACGGCGTCTCGAACGCGATCGCGTCCCGGATGAGGGACTGCGCCTCGGCCCGTTCGGCGTGCTCGTCCTCGACGCCGACGACCATGTTGAACAGCGCGTCGCCGTCCAGTGAGCGCAACGGGAAGCGCAGCACGGGTGAGCGGACGAGGAAGTGCACCAGAGCGGTGCTGTCGCCGAGGCGGGCGCGCAGTTCGGGGGCGCGGAACAGGATGTTGCGGAAGATCTGGGGCTGGAAGCGCGCGGGGGAGCCGATGCCGCACGCCTGCCGGATCGGGGACGCCGCGCCGTCGCACGCGACCAGGTACCGGGCCTGGACCTCGGTCTTCGCGCCGGTGTCCAGATCGGTGAGCACGGCGTGCACGTGGTCGTCGTTCTGCGTCACGTCGCTGAGCGAGGTCCGCAGCCGCAACGGTGCGCCGGTCGCCTGCGCCAGCACGGGGTTGAGCCAGTGCGCCGGGCAGATCTGGTCGGGTTCGGGGGTGTGCTGGAACACCGGCCGGTCGGCGGCGGTGCCCCGGCGGTAGCGGTGCAGCTCGTACCCGCCGATCTTGGTGACCCAGGCGATGTCCAGCGGGTGGTCGGACGGCCAGCCCGCGTTCCGGATCGCGTCCGCGAGTCCCCAGCGGCGGAACAGTTCCATCGACCGGGGGCCGATCGTGCTCACCTTGGGGTGCCGGACCTCGCCGTCACCGGCCTCGGCGACCACGCAGCCGATCCCCCGGTACGTCAGGTCGATCGCCAGCGCCATTCCGACCGGACCGCCACCCGCGATCAGCACGTCGGTCCGCTCTGTCTTGCCCGTCATCGCGTGCGCGCCCTTCGTCGGAGAGGCAGGGCGACCCAGGGTCGCCCTGCCGCGTCAGTGCTTTCAGGGATGGACCGCGACGGCCAGCAGGCAGCCGAAGTCGTCCGCGCCGGACAGGTCACCCGGCTTGAAGGCGTCGTCGGAGAACTCGAAGTTGCCCTCGTCCATCGCCACGGGACGTTCCTCGAAGCCACCGAGCTTCTCGATCTCGTCGGCCAGGCGCAGCGTGCTCTGCTCGGTGATGTCGTCGATGCTGTGCAGGCGCAGGCCCGCGCGGTGCAGCATCGGCACGTAGTCGTCGATGTCGGCCGTGGTGCACATGAGGTCGCGGCAGAACTTGTCGATGCCGGGGCTGCGGACCTCCTTGCGCGGGTAGCGGTCGAAGATGTCGGTCAGCACCACCCGGCCGCCGGGCTTGAGGACGCGGAAGATCTCGCGGAACACCTGGTCGCGGTCGGGCATGTGGCAGATCGACTCCAGCGCCATCACCGCGTCGAACGAGCCGTCCTGGAACGGCAGGTCCAGCGCGTCGGCGTGCTCGAAGACCGCCCTGGCGGCGAGACCCGTCTCGGCGGCGAGCTTGTTCGCGGTCTTGACCTGTTCCGCGCTGATGCTGACGCCCGTCACCCGCGCGCCGGTCCGGCCCGCCAGCCGCAGGCCCGGGCCGCCCACCCCGCAGCCCAGGTCGAGGACGTGCGAGGACGCGCCGACGCCGAGCTTCTCGATGAACACGTCGGTGAGCCGGTCCATCGCCTCGTCGATCGTGGCGGTGGAGTCCGGCGAGTCCCAGTAACCGATGTGCACGTTGGTGTTGAAGCTGCCGTCGCGCATCGCGCTCAGGGTCAGCTTGTCGTAGAGCGCACCGACGTCTTGCGGCTGGGGCAGAGTCTGGGTCATGGCGAGCTTCTCCTGATGGGTGAACGAGTTCGGTCTGGAGGTCAGAGGGAGACGACGGCCTGCGTCAGTTCCTGTTCGATCTGCCGGCAGAGCTCGTAGCCGGGCAGCAGACCCTGTTCCTTCGCCTGGGCGAGGGTGATCGCGACACCGTCCCTTTCGGACAGAATCGGCGGGACGTCCTTCGGCACGGGCAGACCGAGGGCCGGGTCGAGAACGTCGAGGGCGAGTTCGTGCTCCGCGACGTAGGTGCCGGAGATCATGTACGACATCACGGTGTTGTCTTCGAGAGCGATGAACGCGTGCCCGACGCCGACCGGGAAGTACAGGGTGCGGTGGTGGTTCTGGTCCATCAGCACGGAGTCCCACCGGCCGAACGTCGGCGAGCCGACGCGGATGTCGACCACGATGTCGATGGCCGACCCGGCCGCGCAGTAGACGTACTTGGCGCAGCCCGGCGGAGCGGTGGTGTAGTGGATGCCCCTGACCACACCGCGGGCGGACACGCTGTGGTTCGTCTGCCTCACCGGGAAGAGCGGCGCACCGTGCGCGTCGGCGAACGCCGCTTCCTGGAACGGGGAGAGGAACCTGCCCCGGTCGTCACCGAACACCTGCGGGGTGAACTCCAGCGCGCCTTCCACTGCGAGCGTGCGGACTTTCATGTGAGCTCCTGCGATCTCAGAGCGTGGCCAGGACCTGGCGCAGCGCGTGGATGACCTTGTCCTGCAGGTCGGGCGACAGCGAGGGGTACATCGGCAGCGAGAAGATCTCGCCCGCCAGTGCCTCGGTGACGGGCAACGAGCCGGTGCGCTCCGCGAGGTGGGCGAAACCGCTCATCGTGTGCACGGGCCAGGGATAGCTGATGTTCAGGTGGATGTCGTACGACTTGAGGCGCTCGATGATGTCGTCACGCCGCGGATGCCTTGCGACGTAGACGTAGTACACGTGGTCGTTGCCCTCGTTGGTCTTGGGCAGGAGGAGATCGGTGTCTCCGAGGCCTTCCTCGTACCGTTGCGCCACAGCCCTTCGCGCGGCGACGTAGGTGTCGAGCCGGGTCAGCTTGCGCCGCAGGATCTCCGCCTGGACCTCGTCGAGGCGGCTGTTGTGCGCCGGGGTCTGGACCGTGTAGTAGATCTTGTCCATGCCGTAGTAGCGCAGCCGGCGCAGCTGGGCGGCGACGTTGTCATGCGGGGTGATCACCGCGCCGCCGTCGCCGTACGCGCCGAGGACCTTGGTGGGGTAGAAGGAGAACGCCGCCACGTCACCGGTCGAGCCGGCGATCCTGCCGTGCTGACGGGCACCGTGCGCCTGCGCGCAGTCCTCCAGCACGCTCAGACCGTGCTTGTCCGCGATCGCCCGGATTGCCGTCATGTCCACGCACTGCCCGTAGAGGTGCACCGGCACCAGGCAACGCGTGCGGTCGGTGATCTTCGCTTCGATCTGCGTGGTGTCCATGAGGAAGTCCTCCTCGCGGACGTCGACGAACACCGGCGTGGCACCCGCGTTGTCGATCGCGATGACGGTCGGCGCCGCGGTGTTCGACACCGTGATCACCTCGTCGCCCGGCTGGACGCCCAGCGCCTGCAGCCCGAGCGTGATCGCGTTCGTGCCGTTGTCGACACCGACGCAGTGCCCGACGCCGTGGTAGGTGGCGAACTCCTCCTCGAACCCGCGCACGCTCTCCCCGAGCACGAGCTGCCCGGAGTCGAACACCTTCTCGACGGCGTCGAGGATGTCGAGCCGTTCGTTCTGGTATTCGAGGAGGTAGTCCCAAACACGCGTGGTCATGGGCGAGCCTTTCGGGCGAGTGCGGCGATGGTTCGGTGGATCCCTTCCCCCAGCGGGATCTCCGGGCGCCAGCCGGTGACGGCCCGGAACGCGGAGGAGTCGATGGTCACGCTGCGGAAGTCGGTCACGGGGGCGTGCGAGGGGGCCTGGACCGAGGTCACCTCGACCGGCGGCGCCCCGGTGTGCTCGGACGTGATGGCGGAGATGAGCCGGAACACGTCGCCGAGCGCGTCACCGCGGCCCGCCCCGAGCAGCCAATGCCTGCCGGACAACGGATCGGGGCGGGCGAGTGCCGCGGCGAACGCGGCGGCGATGTCGTCGACGTGCACCAGATCGCGGCGCACGGTGCCGTCGTGCCACATCGTGAGCGGCTGCCCGTCGAGCGCCCTGGCCGCCATCGCGGACACGACACCGCGGTCGTGACCACCGCCCGGCGTGCTCTCGCCGAACACGGTGGGCAGCCGCAGGCTGATGCCCCGCACCCGGCCGGCGGCCGTCGCCCGCTCCAGCAGCACTTCGGCGCGCAGCTTCTGCCGGTCGTACGCGGTCTCGGGCCTGTCCGGTTCGCTGCCGTCGAGCGGTTCCCGTTGCGGCACACCGACCTGCGACGCCGCGCCGCCGTAGACGACCACCGGGCGAACGCCGTCGTCGCGGCCCAGCACGTCGAGCAGGTCCTGCATGACACCGACGTTCACGCGCTCGGCGGAGCCCTCCTCGGCGGCGCGCCAGCCACCGTCGCCGAGCAGCAGGTAGACGACCGCGTCCGAGCCCTCGACCGCGTGCGCGAGTTCGGCGCGGTCGGTGAGGTCGGCGGTCACCACCTCGACCTCGGCCGGGCCGGGCGGTACCTCGGCCGGTTTGCGGGCCACGGCCCGAAGGCGGATTTCCCGGCGTGCCAGGGTTTTCAGCACCGCCGAGCCGATGAAGCCCGTCGCGCCGAGCACAGTGATCCTCTTCATCTCACACCAGTCCCCGTGGCCAGGCGGAGGCGGCGTTCATGCACGCCAGCAGCGTGCGCGCCTCCACGTTGAGGTAGTGGCCGTGCCGTGCCAGCGTGGTCAGCTGCGCGGGCGTGGCCCAGACGAAGCCGCGAGGCGGCTCGGACGGCACCAGCGAGGGATCGGCCTCGACGGTGAGGTAGCGGCACCGGGTGTTCAGGAACCGGCCGCCCTCCTCTGAATGCACTGCGTCGTAACGGATGCGGGAGCGCTCGGCCCGCAGCACCACGTCGAGGAACGGCGGCCGGTCGTCGGCGGGGAGGTGCTCGTAGTTGCGCGGCGTGCACTGCACGGTGGGCGCGAGCTCGACGGTGTCGAGGAAACCTCCGTCGGCACGGGCGTGCACCAGCACGTGCTGGACGCCGCCGAAGTCGCGCACCAGGAACGCGGAGACACCCATGTCGACCGACTCCAGCAGCGGCTGGGTCCAGCTGATCCGCTCCCGGTTGCTGCCGTGCACGGCGACCGCCACGACCTTGAAGTACCGGCCGTCCTCGTGCTCGACGGCGTCGGGTCCGCGCTTCCAGCCCTCCACGGACGCCAGCGGGATGCGCGTGGTCCGCACGTCGTGGCGCGCCCGTTCGCCGGTGAACCACGACAGCAGCTGGACGTCGGAGTGCAGCGCGCCGGGATTCGGGTCGTAGTAAGGAAGACAGGACAGCACGCTGCGCGCGTTCATGTTCACCGTCTCGTCCTCGTGCAGCAGCTCCGCGATCTGCCCGAGGGTGAGCCAGCGGAAGTCGTCGTCCTCGGCGATCTCCGCGGAGGTCTCGACGATCATGTTGCGGTTGGACTTGCGGAAGAACCACGACCCCTGCTCGGCCTGCAGGACGTCGACGACGACCTGGTCGCGGTCGAGGTCGGCGAAGTGCTCCAGCAGCTTCACGCTGGAGCCGCCGTGCGCCCCGGTGTAGTTGCTGCGGGTCGCCTGGACGGTGGGGGACAGCTGCACCAGGTTGGGATTGCCCGGCTCCATCTTGGCCTGCATCAGGAAGTGCAGGACGCCGTCGATCTCCTTGCACAGAATGCCCAGGATCCCGACTTCGGGCTGCTTGATGACGGGCTGCTGCCATTCGCGGTACGGGCCGTCGCCGTGCGGGCCGTCGTGCTCCACCACGTGCAGGCCCTCGATCGCGAAGAACCGGCCGCTCGCGTGCACGAGATCACCGGTGGACCTCACGAAGTGCCACTGGTCGAGGTCGGCGAACGGGACGCGTTCGACCTGCAGAACGTTGGCCTGGCGGCGTTGCGCGAGCCAGGCGCGCACGTCCGAGGTGCGCATGTGCGCGCCCTGCCGGGTAGCGGCGGACAGGGCGATGCGGTGCAGGTGGCCGGCGTTTCCGCGAGCGCGCAGGGTGGCGGGCTCGCTCAGCTGGGCAGTCATGGCGGAGCCCTTCTACGGCCGTCGGGCGGTGATCAGGACGTAGCCACTGCTCGGGTTCTCCCCGAACGCCGCCATGAGCTCCGCGGCCGTGATGATGTCCGCGGCCGCGAAGGGTGGTGCCGAGTCGGCGATCCGGCGGAACGCGGCGGCCGCCTGCTCGTAGCTCGGCCGCACGTTCTCGCCGATGTCGAGCAGCTCCAGCAGGTCCCACCCGGCCTTCTGCAGACTCGCCCGGTGTTCCTGCTCGGAGTTGATCCCGGCGATCTCGAGCGTGCGGATCATCCCGGCCAGCACCGCCTCGCCCGCGCCGGTGAAGGGTTCGCGCTGGCACAGGTCCGCCACGACCAGCCGTCCACCGGGACGGACGAAACGGCGCAGCCGCGCCAAGGCCGACGCCTGGTCCGGCAGGTGCAGCAACGACTCGATCGCGAAGACGGCGTCGAACGTGCCGAGGTCGCCGGGCAGGGAGGCGGCGTCGGCGAGCCGGAACGTGACACGGTCCGAGCCCGCCGCGAGTTCGGTCGCGCGGTCCACCTCCTGCTGCGACACCGTGATCCCGGTGACGTGCACGTCGTGGGTCCCGGCGATGCGCATGGCCGGGAAACCGTTGCCGCAGCCCACGTCGAGGACCCGGTCGCCGGGGCGCAGGGCGAGGCGTTCGCCGACCAGGTCGGTGAGCCGGTCGGTCGCTGCGGCCATCGGCACGTGCTCGGCGCCCGAGTCCCAGTAGCCCGCGTGGATGTTGCCGCCCAGGGCCTCCGTCGTGCCGGCCTGCGCGAACTGGTCGTACTTGCCGCCGACGGCGTCGGTCTGCGATGTCACGGGTGCGTCCCTTCCAAGCTGTCGGTCAGGTCGAGCAGGAGTCGTGCCGGGCCGTGGAAGACCATGTCGGCGGCGTACTCGACGTGGTGGGCCGCTCGTTCCCAGCCGGGCAGGCCGTCCAGCAGCGCGCGCAGGCCGATCTCCAGCTCGGCGCGGGCCAGCGTCGCGCCGAGGCAGTAGTGGATGCCGATGCCGAACGCGAGTTGCCGTTCCGCCGGCCGGTGCACGTCCACGACGTCCGGCCGGGAGAAGCGGGAGGGGTCCCTGTTCGCCGAGCCGAGCAACGCGATCACGCGGCTGTCGGCGGGGATGGAGATGCCGCCGACGACGGTGTCCTCGCGGGCCCAGCGCGTCACCGCCTGCACCGGCGGGTCGTAACGCAGCAGTTCCTCCACGGCGGTCGGCACCAGGTCCGGGTAGTCGCGCAGGTCGGCGATCAGCTCCGGGTGGGCGCGCAGGACCAGTGCCGCCTTGGCCAGCGAGTTGGTCGTGGTCTCGTGTCCTGCCGTCAGCAGGTGGACGCAGGTGCCGACGATGCGTTCCGTGCTCAGCGGGATGCCGAGCATCAACGCGATCAGGTCGTCCGCGCCTGGCTGCCGTCGCTCCGCCTGGTCGCGGAAGTAGTCGGTGAGTTCCCGCGCGGCGTCCTCCGCGTCGACGTGCCTCGACTCGCCGGTCCGGGTGGTGCTGGCGCCCTGCAACGCCACGGCCAGGTCACGCAGCCGTTGGTGGTCCTGGGCGGGAACACCGAGGAGCTCGCAGATCACCATGATCGGGAACGGCGCCGCGAAGCCCTCGACCAGGTCGGCCCGGCCCCCGAGCCGTGACAGCAACTCCCCGGCGATGCGGGCGATGCGCGGCCGCAACGCGGTGACCACCCCGGCCGAGAACTCCTTCTGCAGCGACGACCGCAGCCGCGTGTGCTCGGGCGGGTCGAGGAAGACGAGCCAGTTCTCCACGACCGAGCGCAGGGTGACGAACTCCGGCGGCACCGGCAGGGACAGCGGCACACCGTCCTCAGTGGAGCTTGCCACGCGGCCGAAGTTGCGGTCGGACAGCACTTTCACCACGTCGTCGTAGCCGAAGACGTAGAACGCGTCCGCGCCCTCGTGGACGGACCGGACCTCGCGGTAGCGCCGGTACACCGGGTACGGGTCGGAGATGTCCTCGGCGGACCAGCCCTGGAGGCTGAACCGGGGCAGCGTCATGTCACAGCCCTCCGGCCTGTGCGCGGAAGTGGTCCGCCCAGAACGTGCTCAGCTCGCCGACTCGCGCGGGCACGAGGGCGCACTTGGCGCACTGGGCCGCGATGTCGTCCAGCCGCAACGCGATCGACCGCCGGGCCACGTCCGGCCGTGAGATCGCGGCGGGCACGTCGGGGAGTTCGAACGAGGGCCCGGCCGTCGTGCCGCGCCGCCCGGACGGGAGCGTCACCAGCAGTTCGGCCAGCGGGCGCATCAGCCCCGCCATGATGTCGATGGCCGCGTTCATCAGGTCGGACCGGCGCAGGCTCGCGTCCGGGCGTTCGCCGAAGTGCTGGGCCATCAGCTGCAGGGCCATGAAGTACGACTCGTTGAAGATCTGCATGACCGTGCGGGCGTCCGGGTCCGTCACCGTCTCGACGGCGGGGCTCGCGGGGTTCAACGACGGGTTGCGGGCCACCGGGTACGCGGGGTTCCACAGCTCGCCGTGCGGGCCCGTCACCGGTGCCTTGCGCAGCAGTTCACCGATCAGCAGGAACGACGTGTAGTGCGAGTCCTCGACGGCGTCCTCGTCGAGCACCCCACCCTCGCCCTGCTCGGTGATCACGTCGATCGCGTACAGGGCGCTCGGGAGGTCGTCGACCTCCAGCTGGTAGTCGGGGTGCTCGTGGTTGATCGACTCCCGCAGGAACAGGTGGTGCTCGCCGCCGCCCCTGCCCTGGTCGACCAGGAACAGGTCCGGGATCTGTTGCAGGGCCTCACGGATGTCCGCGTACAGCTCGCTCAGCGAGGCGTAGCCGTGTTCCTGTCGCTGTGCCTGAGGCTCACCGTCGCGCGGCCGCACGTCACTGACCTGGTGCTCGGGCTTCTCGATCTGGGTGAAGCGCTCGACGCTGCCCAGGCCCAGCCGTTCCAGCGCGAAGTCCAGCGGCACCGGCAGTGCGTGGTTGATGGTGCCGAAGTCGACCCGCGGCACGTGGAACGGTTCGCCCAGCGCCATGATGATGTTGTTGACCAGCAGGAAGTGGATCATCTCCTCGCGGGCGATGCCGAGCAGCATGCTCCGGATGCCCTCGTCGAGGGTCTCCCCGCCGTCACCGCAGGCGAGCTGCAACTGATCGGGTGTCCACAGGCCGAGCCGCACGTACTCCGCTCCGGCGCCGTAGGTGGGCACGGAGTAGGCCGCGTAGAGGTACTGCAGCATGACGGCCAGCTCGATCAGCGCCGCCTCGCGCAGGATCTCGACCAACCGGCCGCGCGTGGCGATCCGGTTGCGGCTCGGCACGGTCGTCTCGGCCGGCAGCAGCAGGTGGCCGGGAGCCTGCTGGTTGCGGAGGAACTTCAGCAGCAGCCGCGACTTCGCTTCGGAGAGGTCGCGCGTCGGCGGCATGTAGTAGGTCTTCGACTTGTTCTGCGGATCGCACATCTGCCAGATCAGCTTGGCGTAGGTCTCGGTGCGGCTGCGGTTCGCGAGGCTGAAGACCTCCTTGTCCATGAAGGAGAAGAGGTGTTCGTAGTAGGCGAACACCTCGCGGTAGACCAGGTCGTAGTCGGCCTGCTCCACGTCTTCGAGGTGCCAGTCGTCCGGCAGCACCCGCACGCTCAGGTACCCGGCACCGGACCAGAAACCGAGCTTGTCGTCGTTGTCGTAGTCGAGCGCGGCGGGCTCGGGCACGGCCGTCAGCAGCACCCGTGCGGTGCCGGCCGCCTTGCCGCGCAGGGTGAACCAGCCGTGCCCGCGGTCATCGGTCTCGAGCACGTCGGTGTCCAGCGAGACGACGGCGCCGACCGGCCCACGGGGACGGGCCGCCGGGTTGGCGAACTGCCGGACCGCGATGTCGCGCACCGGGGCGGGGCGGCCCCGGACGAACGACCGCACCGCCACCTCGACGTCGTGCTCGGCGTCGTCGGCGCTCCGGGGGTGCTCCACGAACACGCTCGCGTCGTCGACCTGGAGGTTGATCTCCTGCTCCCGCAGGAGGAGCACGCCGTCCGAGGCGACGATCCGCAGCGCGTCACCCGCGGTGTCCTCTTCGGACAGCAGACCGGGAACCGTGACCACGCCGGAGGTCACCGCCGCGTCCTCGGTGTACGCCGTGGCCGGGATGCGGGCCACCAGCCGGTCGTCGCGGACCGTGCGCAGTTCGAGGTCACGAGCCGCGGCCGCCGGTACGGGCGCCGTGATCATGTTCAGCGTGACCTGGCCCGGCGAGGTCGCGACGGTGAGGTTGCCCAGTCGGTTGCGGGTGCCGCGATCCGGCACGAGCAGCCGTCCGGCCGGGTACGTGCGCAGCTCGCCGGGCCGCCACGGCGCGATCGTGCCGTGCAGCCGCCACTGGGAGGGTTGGTCCGGTGCCTGGGGAGCGGACTGGCCGTCGAGGGCGAACTGCACGACGAGACCACCGGTCCCGGCCTCGCGGAGCAGCCGCGCGACCGGCGACACGTCCGCCTCGTCCAGCCAGCGCAGGTCGTCGTCGGTCACGACGAACTGGTGCACCACCGAGCGGCCGAGTTGCCAGTGGCCGCAGCCACGTCCGGTGGCGTGCCAGCGCGGCGGCGAGAAGCCTTTGACCGCACCGGTCGCCATGTACCCGACGTCGTGCGACCGCCCCTCGCGGCCGAAGCCCACCTGGCCGACCATGAGGGTCGTCGTCCAGTCCGAGGCGGGGTCCACGTCGAAGATCCGCGCCCGGTTGACCGTGGTCGCCAGGTACTCGTTGTAGTGGCCCCAGAAATCGACGGCCCTGCCCACCACCGGATCCTCGATGCCGGGCCGGCCCGCGACGAGTTCGGTGCTGACGACCCGCGCGTTGATCGAGAAGTGCCCGTTGCCGGCGAAGTCACGGCCCTTGGCGGCGCTGAACGGCCCGTCGGGCGTCTCGCGGCCCGCGCTGTCGTACCGGGGCCCCGTCTCGTCGAGGTGGGCGTGGTACTCGGCGGGCGGGCGGTGGACCGGGAACGGTTCGCCGTCCGCTGTCAGGGCGGTATTCGTGGCCAGGTCGGCCAGGCCGTTGCGCGGTCCCGTCGGCAGGCGCGTGGAGGCGGTACCGCGGAAGTGCAGCCTGGGCAGGTCGAAGACGCTCATGCGGACTTCTCCGTGTGCGTGAGCCGGCGCGCGGGGAACGCCACGCCCGTCCGTCGTTCGCACCACTCGATCTCGTGCGCCGCGTCGATCGCCGACTCGATCGCGCCCTCGATCCACGCGGGCTTCGACGAGCAGTGCTCCCCGGCGAAGAAGAGCCCCTTCTGCGGCCTCGTCGCCTCGCGGCGCTGCGCCTCCCGCAGCGCGGAGTCCTGTTCCCAGCGGATCGTCGCGGCGCCGAGAGACCAGCGGTGCTCGCCCCAGGCCTTCGTGGCGACGCCGAGAACCATGCCGGGGCGGCGCAGTTCGGGGTGCATGACGCCGAGTTCCCTGGTGATGAGCGTGATTCGCTCCTGCTCGGTGAGCTCGCTCAACGCGTCGGCGTCCGGGCCGATGCTGTAGCTGGCGAGCATCACCGCGCCGTGCGCCGGATCGCCGTCGACGGGCGGGTAGTAGGTCTGCCGCACGTGCCCGCCGGTGAACGAGCCGCCGCCCCGGATGCCGTCCTCGTGCCAGAACGCCTCGCGGCAGTGGAAGGCGACCTTCGTGGCAGGCCAGTACTTCGTCTCGTGGATGATGTCGAGCTTCTCGTCGTCGAACCCGCTGAGACGCATGCCTCGCAGCACCGTGAACGGCACCGTGCACACCACGTAGTCACAGGTCCTGGTGAAGGACCTGCTGCCCTGCCTCAGGTTCAGGACCACGTCCCGGTCGCGGACCTCGATCCCGGTGACCTCCTGCCCGAGGGTGATCCTGCCGAGCAGGCGGGTCGCGAGGCTGCGGGGGATCAGGTCCATGCCGTCGCGCAGCCGCACGATGTCGGAGCTGGTCTCGTCGAGCACGTCGTCGAGGAAGCGCTCCAGGTGCGGCGGCACCAGCGAACGGATGCGCGGGTTGCCCGCGTAGAAGGCGTGCAGGTCGATCATGGTGCCGTTGTGGCCGCGGCGGTACGGCGTCAGGTCGACCTGCTCGACCAGGTCGAGCAGACCGGTGCCGATCTCGCCGTGCATGCCGTTGTAGAACTGGCGCGGCGCGATGGCCCTGATGGTCGCGTCCAGCCAGGCACCGAACAGCAGGGTGCCGTCGCGGTACCGCCCCGCGGGCACCCCGGAGGCGAAGTCGCTGACGAGCACGTCGTGTGCGTCGCGCACGCGCAGATAGCCGGACGAGCTGGGCAGATAGGCCGCGTCGTCGGAGAAGATCGTGTGGAACGGCAGCACCTGGTCCCGCAGGCCGAGTTCCGCGATGTAGTGCAGGGTCAGGCGGTGTGCGGAAGGAATGCGCATCGCACCGAGCTCGGCGAACGGCCCGGCCTCGCCCTCGCCCGTGAAGCGGTGGGTGTGGACGCGCCCGCCGATCCTGTCGCCGGCCTCGACGATCTCCACCTCGTGGCCGAGACGCTCCAGCTCGTAAGCCGCCACGAGCCCGGCGACACCCGCGCCGATGACGGTGACGTTCTTCCTCTCACCGATGGCGTCGAGCCCGTTGACCTCTTGCAGCGTTGTCACCGCGGACTTCCCTTCCGGTGCGCTAGCGGCGGGCGGGGAATTCGATCTGGCGCCATTGTTGGGGCGGCGGCGGTGCGCCCGTATCCCCCGACAGAGCCGGTCGTGAACGGGCTCGCGGGTGTGTGAGCGGTATCAAGACGGATGGAAGCCGACCGGCCCCTGCGCAAGTGCGCGGGGTTTGTCTTGACACGCCGGACAGCGCCGTGAACAGGCGATGCTGACGCGAGCCGCTCAGCGGCCACCCCGGAGCAGCCGCTGGAGGCGACGTTGACCCGAGTGCTGATCGCGACGACACCGGCCCCAGGACATGTGGTCAGCCTGTTCGAGATAGCCACGGAACTGACGCGCCGCGGTCACGAGGTGCGCTGGTACACCGGAGAGGTCTTCCGGGAGCAGGTCGAACGGACCGGGGCGCGCTTCGAACCGATGACGGAGGGACTCGACTTCGGCGGCAGGAGCCGGGAGGAGGCGTTTCCCGGGCACGCCGGACTGGCCGGGCTCAAGAGCTTCAAGGTCGGCGTCCGCGACATCTTCTACCGCACCGCTCCCGGCCAGCTCGCGGACATCCTGGCGTTGCTGCAACGGTTTCCCGCCGACCGAATCCTCGCCGACGACATGTGTTACGGCGCCTGCTTCGCCAGCGAGAAGACGGGAATTCCGCTGGTGTGGCTGGCGAACTCCATCTACATCCTGGGCAGCCGCGACACCGGGCCGCTCGGCATGGGCCTGGGGCCGAGCACGAACCCGTGGAACCGCCTGCGCAACGCCGCGCTGAGGTTCGCCGGCGACCAGGTGTCCATGCGGGACCTGCGCGCGGAAGCCGACCGCGTGCGCGCGCAGGTCGGGCTGCCCCGGTTGAGGACGAGGGCGATGGAGAACATCTCCCGCTACCCCGACCTGTACCTGGTCGGATCCGTGGCGTCGTTCGAGTTCCCGCGCCGCGACCTGGCGCCGGGCACCCACTTCATCGGCGGCCTGTTCGGCGTGCCACCGAAGAACTTCGACCCGCCGTCGTGGTGGGACGAGCTGTCGGAGGACCGGCCCGTCGTCCTGATCACGCAGGGCACCACCGCCAACGACGTCGAACGCATGCTGGTGCCCGCCGTGTGCGCTCTCGCCGACGAGGACGTCCTCGTCGTGCTGACCACCGGCGGCAAACTGGACGTAGAACGGCTGCTTCCATTGCCGCGCAACGTCCGGATGGAACGGTTCGTGCCGTACCACCACCTGCTTCCGCACGTGGACGTGATGATGACCAACGGCGGCTACAACGGGGTCAACGCCGCTCTCGCGCACGGGGTGCCGCTGGTCGTCGTTCCCGCCACGGAGGAAAACCCCGACGTGGCAGCGAGAGTCGAGTACGCCGGCGTCGGCGTGGTCGTGAAACCCCGTGCTGTCACCGAGTCCAGCCTGCGCGCCGCCGTCACCACCGTGCGGACCGACGAGCGCTATCGGCGTCGCGCCGCCGAGATCGCGGTGGACCTCAACAGCAGCGACGCGCCGAAGCGGGCCGCCGACCTGATCGAGTCCGCTGTCGTTTTCCAGGACCAGATTCCCACCGGAGGTATCGCACGTTGAACGGGACGACGAAGACGTGGCCGCAGGCCCCCGAGACGACCATGCCCATCGACCCTGGTCCTTTCGACTGCATGCCCGAGCTGCTTGCCGCCGCGCGGGTGGCCCCGGTCGTACGGATCCCCTACCTCGGGCAGCACGCGTGGGTGGTGTGCGACCGGGAGCTCGTCAAGGTCGCGCTCGCGCATCCGAAGATGGGCAAGGACATCACCCTCGTACCGGACTTCATGAAGCAGCCGGGCCTGATGGTGGGCTCCCAGCCGCCACCGGAGTACGCGCGGGCCATGATCATGAGTGACGGGGAGGACCACGCGCGGATCAGGCGGCTGCACGCGCCCGTGCTGAGCCCGCGCAACACCGAGAGGTGGGGCGAACGCGTCAGCGTGAAGGTCGAGGGCTTCCTCGACGAGCTCGAACAGCGCGGTGTCCTCGGGGACAACGAGGTCAACGTCGTGACCGACTACACCCACAAGATCCCGCTGGCGTTCATCTCGGAGATGCTGGGCCTGCCCGACGAGGCGGAACGGCAGCTGCGCAGCATCACCGACGTGATGCTCTACTCGTCGGACTACGAGGCCAGGACCCTTGCGGTGCGGGCGTTGTACGGGGCGGTCGAGGGCTGGGTGGCCGACCCGGCGCCGCTGCGCGACGGCGTCATCACCGGGCTGCTGGCCTCCTCCAACGGCATCGACGCCGCCGTGACGGAGGGCGAGGTGATCGTGTGGACGCTGGGCATGATCATCACGGGCTACGAGACGACGGGCAGCCTGATCTCGGCGTCCCTCTTCGAGGCGTTGCGGCGCCCGGTGGAGGAGCGGCCGAAGACCGACGACGAGATCAAGTCGTGGATCGAGGAGGCGCTGCGCGTGCACCCGCCGTTCCCGCACCCGACCTGGCGCTTCCCGCTGGAGGACATCGAGCTCGGCGGCTACCTGATCCCCAAGGGCGCCCCCGTGCAGGTCAGCATCGCCGCGGCCAACCGGGAACCGGGGGAGGGGGCGGACAGCTTCGACTCCGCGCGGGGCGGCCACGGGCACCTCTCGTTCGGCCTGGGCATGCACTACTGCATCGGCGCGTCGCTGGTGCGCCTGGAAGCCCAGATCGCGGTGAGCGGGTTCCTGCGCCGTTTCCCGCAGGCTCGGCTGAGCACGGCCACGCCGTTCGAGTGGGAGTCCGAGTGGATGATCCGCCGGATGAGCGTGCTGCCGGCGACCCTGCGCTGACGGAGGCCGGCGGGCCGGTCGCAGGACCGGTCCGCCGGGGAGAACGCCGAACTCGTTGCGGCGTCACGGTGATGGCGGGACTGATCCGCCCGGCTGCAAACGTTTGTTTCGCGCAGGTGGTCCAACGAGCCGGCCGCTGCCCGGCCGGACATTTCACAACTCGCCCCCCGTGTGAACGGGCGCGGCCTTCGAATTTTCGCCGATGGGACCGGCGCGCCGCGTCTCGAATGGGGCCCACTTCGGCCCCGTCCCATGGGAGCGCTCTCCCCGGATTCCGATCGCGACGGCCCCGCGTGCTCCCGGTGATCAGGACGTGATCGTGCTGGTCACGATTGTCGGCATCACCCGATGGCAGCAGTGGAATTCCACGCGGTGATTGCAGCGGATCGCGCAGGAGCATTGAAGAACGCTCCTGTGCGCGGTCCGCCAGGGGTGTTGACATGGTGGGTGAGGTCGCGCGAGTCTCCCAGCGGACGAGGTGGGAGGTTTTCGGGGTGAAGTCGATGGGTCGCACGTCCACTGGATATCCGCGTCTTGATTGGCTGCGTGAACCAGATTTGTCCGAGCCGTAGAAGTTCGCTTTTCATCCTTCTCCACTGTGCTCACAGGACAGGGAAAATTAAGTGTCGTGCACACCTCTCGGTGAGAATCTCGCGGCGTGGGAGCAGTCGGTTGATCTGCCCGTATCGCTCCCGTTGCGCGGACGTGACGAGGAAACGCGGAGGATAAGGCGGTTCATCCAGGCGGCGGCGGAGTCCCGGCAGGCACGGATGCTGGTGGTGGCGTCCCCCGCGGGCACGGGCAACACCAGGCTGGTGGCCGAAGGCACGTCCCTGGCCGCGCTGCAGGGCTTCTCCTCGCTGGACCTGTCGCCGGGCGCCTTTCCGGCGGAGGGTTCCAGGACGGACCATCCCCACGTCGTCAGCGTGAGCGCGCTGGCCGCCCAGATCGAGCCGCGGCTGGTCCAGCGGCTCCGGCACGGACCGGTGCTGGTCACGCTCGACGACGCTCACCGGACGCCGCCGTCGGTGCTCGGCGCCGTGAGCGCGGTGATGGCCAAGCTCAAGGATCTGCCCGTGTGCTGGCTTATCGCCGTGCACGCCGAGCAGTTCGCCACGGCCGCAAACGCGATGCTGCAGGACATGGCGCGCGTTCTTCCGTGCGACTGGATCGAACCACTCACGCCACTGCCGGACGACGCGGCGCTGGCCATCGCCGCGGACGTGCTGGGCGCGGAGCCGGACCAGGACGTCGCCGCGCTGGTCGGCAGTGCCGGCACCACGCCGCTGCAGGTCGTCGAGGTGGTGCTGGACCTGGTGCGGGACCACCAGGTCCAGGCCGTCGGCGGCGTCGCCCGGCTGATGGCGGGCCCGATGGAGCGCGGCATCGCCTGCGCCGTGTCACCGGAACCGGCCGGGCAACTACCGTGGCCGTTCCGGCGGATGATGGGCGAGCGGCTGCACGGGCTGTCGCCCCAGGCGCAGGACGTGCTCCAGGTCGCGGCGGTGCTCGGCTGCGGCTTCGCCCCGGAGGACCTGGCGGAGATGCTGGGCGAGCCCGTGGCCGTGCTGCTGCGGCCGCTGCGCGAAGCACTCGCCGCCGGGTTCCTGCGCGGTGGCGGTGCCGAGTTCCTCTTCCACCGGGAACCGGTGTGGCGGGCCGTGCTCGGGTCCGTGCCGGAGCCGATGCGCTCGGCGTTGCACCGGCAGGCGGTGACGATGCTGCTCGGCCGTGAGCACCGGGACGCCGTGTCCGTCGCGGTGCACCTGGTGCACTGCGCGCGCACCGGGGACGCGGAGGCCGTCAGCGCTGTCGACGCGGCCGCGCAGAGCCTGCTGCCGGACTCCCCGGAGGCGGCCGCGGCGCTCGCGATCAACGGCCTGAGGATCACCGCACCGGGCGAGCCGAACCGGATCGCGCTCGGCGTCACGGCGGCCGCGGCCCTTGTCCGGATGGGCAGACTCAGCCAGGCCGTGGAGCTCGCGCGGGACCTGCTGCACCCCGACGACCCCGGCCACGTGCAGTCGGCGTCCGTGCTGCGCACCTGGCAGGCCATCGCCCAGATGCTGCGCGGTGACGCCACGACGGTGTGCACCGTCGGTCTGGAGGTCACCGAGGCCGCCACCGACGGGCACGACCTGTCCCCGGAGTTGTTGCTGCTCAACATCTTGTCGCTGCACAACCTCACCGCGGCGATCGGCATGGCGGACCAGGTGCTGGCGCAGGCCGGCCAGTTCAACTCGGACGTGCTGGCCGCCGCGCTGACCGTGCGGGCGATGGCGAGCTGGCGCGAGGGGAACCTCGACGTGGCGATCGAGGCCGCCGAGGCGGCCGTGGCCGTGCGCGACGAGCTGACCAGGATCTGGCAGAGCGATCCACTGTGGACGAAGGTGTGGCTCCTCACCAGGCTCGGCCGGCTCGACGAGGCGCTCGCCGCGGTGGACGAGGCCTGCGGCACGGCGGAAGCGCACGGAACAGGTGTGATGACGTCGGTCCCGCTCACGCTGCGCGCGGCCGTGCTGCTGGCCCAGGGCGAGGTCGCCGCCGCCGAAGCGGCCGCGACCACCGGTCTCGCGGCCTCCGAGAGCGCCGAGATGCCGTTGTTCCAGCCCCAGCTCGGCGCGGTGCTGGTGCTCTGCGCACTTCGCCGGGGCGATCTGGTCACCGCCACCGACGGGCTGCGCCGGCTGGAGGAGTCGATCCCCGCCGGGCCCACCCACCCGTGCGCGGTGACGCTGCGGCTGATCGCGGGTCAGGTGGCCGCGGCCGGCGACGGCGCGGCGGCGGCGATCGACGAGATCCGCCCGTTCGCGGAAGACCCGGGGCTCTGCCCGCAGCTGCTGATGGAGGCACCGACCGCGACGGCGTGGTGCGTGCGCACCGCCATGGCCGCCGACGACCACGTCCTCGCCGAACTGTTCGCGAGCACGGCCGAGGACCTGGCCCGCGCCAACCCGAAGCACGAGTCGGTCGTCGTCGCTGCCGCACACGGCCGTGCATTGGTGAAACAGGACACCGGCGCGCTGGCGGAACTGCGGGACAGATGCACCGACCCGTGGACGAAAGCCTCTCTCGCGGAGGACATCGCGGCCGTCCACCTCGACACCGACCGGGAGCAGGCGGTCCTCGAGCTCAACCACGCGCTCGGCGGCTACGACGAGATCGAGGCCGAGCTCGACTCCGCCCGAGTGCGCCGCACCCTGCGCAGGCTCGGCGTCCGGCGGCGCCGCACCACGGCGCGGCGTCAGGACGACCACGAACCGGAACCCAGGCCGCGCACCGGCTGGGACAGCCTCACCGGCACCGAGCAGAAGGTCGCCCGGCTCGTCGCGGACGGCCTGACCAACCGCCAGGTGGCGAAGGAACTCTTCATCTCACCGCACACGGTCGGGTTCCACCTGCGGCAGATCTACCGCAAGCTCGCCATCGGCTCCAGGGTGGACCTGGCCCGGATCGCGCCCTGACCGCCGATCGGGGGTAGGAAGCGATCACCGGCTCGACCAGAGTGACCGCATGAGGATCATCGCGGCGGCGCTCGCCGCACTTCTGGTTCTTCCCGGGGTGGCTGCGGCGACGGACACCTACTGGGAACTGAAGCCGACCGGCACCGACGCCCGCCTGCGCGGCCTGTCCGCCGTGTCCGGTCAGGTCGCGTGGGCGAGCGGCTCCAAGGGCACCGTCCTGCGCACCGTGAACGCCGGCCGGACGTGGGAGTCGGTGGGCCCGCCCGGCACCGAGGCGCTCGAGTTCCGCGACATCGAGGCCTTCGACGCGCGCAACGCCGTGGCGCTGTCGATCGGGGAGGGCGAGTCGTCACGGATCTATCGCACGTCCGACGGCGGCCGGACCTGGCACGAGGAGTTCCGCAACACCGACCCGAAGGCGTTCTACGACTGCGTGGCGTTCTTCGACCGGTTCCGCGGGCTGGCGCTGAGCGACCCCGTCGACGGCAAGTTCCGGGTGCTGCGGACGTGGGACGGCGGACGGTCGTGGCACGTCAACGCCACGGTGGGCATGCCGGACGCGCTGCCGGGCGAGTTCGCGTTCGCGGCGTCCGGGCAGTGCGTGACGACCAGCGGCAACCACGCGTGGATCGCGACCGGCGGTGGCGCGAAGGCACGGGTGCTGGAGTCGCGCGACGGCGGCCGGTCGTGGCAGGCGAGCGAGGTGCCGTTGCCGTCCGGCGAGGCGGCCGGGGTGTTCGCGGTGGCGTTCAAGACGCCGTGGCGCGGTGTGGCGATCGGTGGCGACTACCTCAAGCCGACCGACCCGACGCCGGCGTTCGCGACCAACGACGGACGCGGCTGGACGGCGGGCAGGCAGGCTCCCGTCGGGTACCGGTCGGGTATCGCCTACCGCGGCAACGGCTTGGTCGCGGTCGGTCCGTCCGGGACGGACACCAGCAGGGACGGCAGGACCTGGAAGGTCGCGGACACGGGGAGTTTCGACACCGTGGACTGCGTCGGGCACACCTGCTGGGCGGCCGGCGAGAAGGGCCGTGTCGGTCGCACGTGAGTGGAGTGCCGCATTGCGTCGGCGTCCGCACGGGGTGGCGGACCGATGTCGTGCGGCGACTGGGCGAGGAGGCCCCTCCTCGTCGCGGTGTAACGCCGGCCGGGCCTCCGGCGAAAAAGGACGTGTCGGCTGCTCCCGTGCGGGGTAGCCGATGCAGGTGTTCGACGGATTCTCGTTGCGTTGCAGGGACGTCGGCGAGGCCAATCTGCGAGTGAGGACCGGCGGTGCAGGGCCGCCGGTCCTCCTCTTGCACGGCCACCCCCGTACCCACACCACCTGGCACCGTGTCGCGCCGCTGCTCGCGGAGGACCACACGGTCGTGTGCCCGGATCTGCGCGGTTACGGCGAATCCAGCAAACCCGGTGACTACTCGAAACGGGCGATGGCCCGCGACTTCGTGAACCTGATGCGGGGGCTCGGCCACGAGGAGTTCGCCGTCGTCGGCCACGACCGCGGGGCCGCCGCGGCGATCAGGCTGGCGCTCGACCACCCGGACCGGGTCACGCACCTGGCCGTGCTGGACGGACTGCCGATCGGTGCCCACCTGAGCCGGTGCGACGCCCGGTTCGCCCAGGCCTGGTACCACTGGTTCTTCCTGGCCCGGCAGGAGCTCGCCGCCGCGATGATCAACGAGAACCCCGGTCTCTGGTACGGCGGCCGCCACCACGACACGCCACTCGCGATGGGCGTGGAGAACTGGGCCGACTTCCAGCGGGCGATCCACGACCCCGAGACCGTGCTCGCGATGTGCGGTGACTACCGCGCCGGGCTGGAGATCGACCGCCACCACGACGACGAGGACCTGGCCGCGGGACGCAGGATCACGTGTCCGGTGCTCGCTCTCTCCTCGGCCAAGGACGACCTCGGCGACCTGTACGGCGACCTGCCCGCGATCTGGGCCGAATGGGCGGACGACGTGCGGGTTCGTTCCCTCGACTGCGGGCACCACATGGCCGAGGAAGCACCCGTCGAACTGGTCCGCGAGTTACGCGAGTTGTTCTGAACGGACCGTTGACGACAGGTGGTGATGAGGTTTCGGCGCGCGCACGCGTTAGGGTCTGTCCGTGGCCATCGCACGTGCCGAACGCCTTGTCAACCTGGTGCTGTGCCTGCTGTCGACCCGTCAGTACCTGACAGCGGAGCGCATCCGCGCCATCGTCCCCGGCTATCACGAAGCGCCGACGGACGAGGCGTTCTTCCGCATGTTCGAACGGGACAAGTCCGAGCTGCGCGATCTCGGCGTGCCGCTCGAGACCGGGCGGCAGTCCAACGCCGAGGGAGCGGAGGACGGCTACCGGATCGCGCGACGCGATTACGAGCTGGGTGACATCGACCTCGAACCCGACGAGGCCGCCGCCGTGGCGCTGGCCGCCCGGCTGTGGGACTCGCCGCAGCTCACGGGCGCCGTGCACGGCGCGTTGATCAAGCTGCGGGCCGCCGGGGTGGACGTCGACCAGGACACGCCCGCGGCCGTCGAACCCAAGGTGCGGGCCAACGAGCCCGCGTTCCCGCCGCTGCTGCAGGCCGTGCAGGCGGGGCAGGTCGTCGCGTTCGGCTACCGCAAGCCGCCGCCGGGCGGGCAGAAGGAACGAACGGTCGAACCGTGGGGCGTGGTCGCGTGGCGCGGCAAGTGGTACCTCGTCGGCTGGGACCGTGAACGCCAGGACACGCGGTGCTTCCGTCTCTCCCGCGTCGTGGGCGCGGTTCGGACCGTCGGCAAGCCCGGCGCTTTCACCGTGCCCGAGGGCACGGACCTGATGAGCCTCATCGCGCGCACGCAGGCCGATCCGCACCACACGTCGCCCGCCAAGATCTGGGTGGCCAAGGACCGGGCGCAAGGGCTGCGGCGGCACGCGAAGGTCGTCGAGGAACGCGACGGCGGCGACGTCGTCGAGATCGACCTGAAGTTCCCCGACTCGGCGGCCAAGTGGCTCGCCGGGTTCGGGCCCGACGTCGTCGTGCTGGAGCCCGAGGTCCTGGCCAAGTCGGTCCGCGACCGCCTGCAGGGCGCACTGGAAGGAGCGCGGTGACCGCGTCGAACGAACGGCTGCCGCGGCTGCTCGCACTCGTGCCGTACCTGCTCAACCGGCCCGCGATCACCGTCAAGGAGGCCGCGGCCGACTTCGGCATCACGCCCAAGCAGCTGCGTAAGGACCTCGAGCTGCTGTGGATGTGCGGACTGCCCGGCTACGGCCCGGGCGACCTGATCGACCTGTCGTTCGAGGGCGAGACGATCACCGTCTCGTTCGACGCCGGCCTCGACCGGCCGCTGCGCCTGACCGCGGCCGAGGCGGCGTCGCTGCTGGTCGCGCTGCGCGCGCTGGCGGACACTCCGGGCGTCGTCGACACGGACGCGGTGCAGCGGGCGCTGGCCAAGATCGAGGCGGCGGTCGGCAAGGCCCAGCCTGCGGGCATGGTCGTCGGGCTCGGCGCGTTCGAACGCGGGGAGACCGCCGAGGTCCGCGCCGCCGTGCAGGACGCCGTGAAGCGCGAACGGGCCGTGCGCATCCGTTACTACTCGCAGTCGCACGACGCCATGAGCGACCGAGTGGTCGATCCGATGCGTCTGCTGCTCGTCGAAGGGCGCGGTTACCTCGAAGGATGGTGCCGTTCGGCGCTCGGCGTGCGGTTGTTCCGGCTCGACCGCATCGACGACGTGCAGGTGCTCGACGAGCCGTCGTCGCCTCCGCCGCACGCCCAGCTGACCGATACATCGGAGGGGTTGTTCCACCCCCGGGACGACCAGAAGGTCGCCGTGCTGCTGCTCGAACCGGACGCGCACTGGGTCGCCGAGTACTACCCGGTCGACCACGCGGCGGAGCTCTCGGACGGCCGCACGCGTGTCCTCATGCGCTACGACGACCCGTCCTGGATGGTCCGCCTGCTTCTCGGGCTCGGCGGTGACGTGCACGTCGAAAAGCCGGCGGAGCTCGCGGAGGAGGTTGTTCGCCAAGCGGCAGAGGCATTGCGCCGGGCAGATCACCTGCTGTCCACCCAAGACGTATAACGTGTGCGTGTGCCGTCCACACCGACCCTGGCGCTGATCGCTCTCGGCCTGATCGTGCTCATCGCGATCGCGATCCGAGTCATCCGATCCTTGCGTCGATTCGCCCGTGCCCGCACTCTGGTGGGGGACGGGCTCGGCAACGGCGTCGGCCTGCTCAAGGCGCGCTCCGCGGCGCTGAAGGTGGCCATCGCCGAACGGCGGCCCAGGGAACAGGCCCGCACCAGGGCAAACCCCGCGTACGATCGTCGTAGCGGGGCAGACAGGAGGATCACCAATGGGTAACCTCGGACCCACCGAGCTGATCATCATCGCTGTGGTGATCATTCTGCTGTTCGGTGCGAAGAAGCTTCCCGACATGGCCCGTTCGCTCGGCAAGTCGGCGAAGATCTTCAAGGCTGAGACCAAGGGCCTGCGCGACCAGGACGCGGACGACGCGCCGGTGCAGCAGCAGCCCGTGCAGCAGCCGGTCCAGCAGCTCCCGCCTGCCCAGCCGCAGCCGGCGCAGCAGCCCCAGGTCGCGCCTCCCATCGAGCAGACCAGCCAGAACAAGGCCGCGAACAACTGACCTTCCTGCTCTCCTGACTTGTAAGGACGGTCGACGCGGTGGCAAGTCCGTTCCGGTGGTTCGCCGAGCGCCGGGAGCGCGGCAAGCGCCGTCGGGGCAACGCCGACGGCACCATGTCGCTCAAAGAGCACCTGTACGAGCTGAGGTACCGGCTCGGCCTGGCCATGCTGGTCATCGCCGTCGGCGCCATCTTCGGCTTCATCTGGTTCCAGGTGCGCCTCGGCCCGATTCCGTCGCTGGGCGACATCCTGACGGGGCCGTACTGCCACGAGGACCTGGCGAAGTACCGGGCCAAGATCACCAACGACGGCACCTGCGCGTTGCTGCAGACCGAGCCGTTCGAGATCTTCCTCGTGCAGCTGCAGGTCGGTGCGGCGGCAGGTGCGGTGCTGCTCAGCCCGCTGTGGCTGTACCAGGTCTGGGCCTTCATCACGCCTGGCCTGTACACGAAGGAACGCAACTTCGCGCGGGTGTTCGTCGGCGCCGGTGCTCTGCTGTTCGTGGCCGGCGCGGTGCTCGCGTACCTCGTGGTACCCGAGGGCCTGAAGGTGCTGCTGGGGTTCGGTGGCGACAACTGGGTCACGGCGCTCACCGGTAGCAAGTACATCAACTTCGTCATCACGATGTTGTTCATCTTCGGTGTGAGCTTCCTGATCCCGCTGGTCGTGGTGATGCTCAACCGCGCGGGTGTGCTGTCCTACGAGAAGCTGCGCAAGTGGCGCCGCGGCCTGATGATGGGCCTGTTCGTGTTCGCCGCGATCGCGACGCCGGGCACCGACCCGATCTCCATGGTCGTGCTGGCCCTCGCGTTGTCGGTGCTGTTCGAGATGGCGATCCAGATCGCCCGCGTGCACGACAAGCGCAAGGCGAAGCTCCGCGTGGCCGAGGGCTGGGACGCGCTCGACGACGACGAGGCGGCGCCGTTCGACTACGTCGCGTCCGACGCGGACGGCAACGACCCCGGTGAGAAGGCCATCGCCACGGAGCCCCCGAAGCGCGTGAACTACGACGATGCCACGTGACGCGGGCTGCCTTACTGGTCTGCCCCGCGTCGGGCAAGGGGCGGGCGGCCCGGATGGCCGGGTCGACCGCCGCGGCGTTGCGGCCGCACGTGTCGTCGTTGAGGCAGATGGTCGCGCTCGACGCCGAGGGCGCGCTGGCGATGGCGCGCCGGGCCGTCGCGGACGGCGTCGACCTGCTGGTCGTCCTGGGCGGTGACGGCGCCGCCCACCTGGGCGTGCAGGCGGTCGCGGGCACCTCGACGGCGCTGGGCATCGTCCCGGCGGGCACCGGCAACGACCTGGCCGCGGCCGTGGGCGCGCGGTCGGTCGAGGACGTCGTGCACGGCACCCGCAAACAGCTCGACCTCGGGCGGTTGTCGACGGGGCAGTGGTTCGCGACGGTGCTGTGCGCCGGGTTCGACTCCGCGGTGAACGAGCGGGCGAACGCGATGCGCTGGCCCGCCGGCCGAAGCCGCTACGACCTGGCGATCGTCGCCGAGCTCGCGTCGCTGAAGCCGGCGCCGCTGGTCGTGACCACCGAGTCCGGGACGTTCGAGCTGGACGCGACGCTGGTCGCGATCGGCAACACACCGAACTACGGCGGGGGCATCCCCGTGTGCCCGGCGGCCGATGCCGGCGACGGGTTGTTCGACGTCACGGTCGTCGAGGGCGGCAGCCGCGCGATGCTGGCCCGGATGCTGCCGACGTTGCGCACGGGCAAGCACACCGAGCACCCGGCCGTGCGGACGTTCCGCGCGCGTGAGGTCTCGCTGTCCGGCGGCAACGGCTGGGTCGCTTACGCCGACGGCGAACGCCAGGAGGCGTTGCCCGTCGCGGTTCATACGGTTCCTGGCGCCCTCACGGTCATGGGTCGCTAAGTTATGGGGCTGTTCGGTTCGTTTCACGGTTTTCGGTAGGGATTCATGGAGACGCTGGAGTTTCAGTCCGAGGCACGTCAGCTGCTGCAGCTGATGATCCACTCGATCTACTCGAACAAGGACACGTTCCTGCGCGAGCTGGTCTCGAACGCCTCCGACGCGCTCGACAAGCTGCGGCTGGAGTCGTTCCGCGACAAGGACATGCAGGTCGACGTCGACGACCTGCACATCGTGATCGAGTCCGATCCGGCCGAGCGCACGCTGACGGTGCGGGACAACGGCATCGGCATGACGCGCGAGGACGTCGTCGGGCTCATCGGCACGATCGCGAAGTCCGGCACCGCGGAGTTCCTCAAGCAGCTCAAGGAACAGCAGTCCGGCAGCGCGTCCGACCTGATCGGCCAGTTCGGCATCGGCTTCTACTCGTCGTTCATGGTGGCGGACAAGGTCACCCTCGTGACGAGGTACCCGCACGCCGAGAAGGGCGTGCGCTGGGAGTCGACCGGCGAGGCCACGTACACGATCGACGACGTGGACGACGCGCCCCAGGGCACCTCGGTCACGTTGCACCTCAAGCCGTCCGACGACGAGGACCGCCTGCCCGACTACACGGAGCCGGCGAAGATCCGCGAGATCGTCAAGCGCTACTCGGACTTCATCACCTGGCCGGTGCGCCTGGGCGGCGAGGACATCAACTCGCGCAAGGCCCTGTGGGCGCGCCCGGCCTCCGAGGTGACGGAGGAGGAGTACGCCGAGTTCTACCGGCACATCAGCCACGACTGGAACGCGCCGCTCGAGACCATCCGCATGCAGGCGGAGGGCACGTTCGAGTACCAGGCCCTGCTGTTCCTGCCCGCGCAGGCGCCGATGGACCTGTTCATGCGCGACGGCAAGCGCGGCGTCCAGCTCTACGTGAAGCGCGTCTTCATCATGGAGGACTGCGCCGAGCTGATGCCGGAGTACCTGCGCTTCGTGAAGGGTGTCGTCGACGCGGCGGACCTCTCGCTGAACGTCTCGCGCGAGATCCTGCAGCAGGACCGCCAGATCCAGCTGATGCGCCGCCGCCTGGTCAAGAAGGTGCTGTCCTCGATCAAGTCGCTGATGGGCACGCGCCCGGACGACTACGCGAAGCTGTGGGGCGAGGTAGGCGCGGCCCTGAAGGAGGGCCTGCTCTCCGACACGGACAACCGCGACGCGATCCTGGACGTCTGCTCCTTCGCGTCCACGCACTCCGAAGAGTCGCTGACCACCCTCGCCGAGTACGTCTCCCGGATGAAGGACGGCCAGGAGCACATCTACTTCATGACCGGCGACTCACGAGTGGCCGTCGAGAAGTCGCCGCACCTGGAAGCGTTGCGCGCCAAGGACTTCGAGGTGCTGATCCTCACCGACACGATCGACGAGATGTGGGTCGACTCCGTCCCCGCCTTCGACGGGAGGACGTTCCAGTCGGTCGCCAAGGGCCAGGTGGACCTGGAGACCGACGAGGAGAAGTCGGCCAACGAGGCCAGGGCCGCGGAGTTCGCCGACCTGCTCACGTGGATGAAGGAGCAGTTGGAGGACAGCGTCAAGGAGGTCCGCCTCTCGTCCCGTCTGACGACCTCCCCGGCGTGTGTCGTCGGTGACTCGTACGACATCACCCCGACGCTGGAGAAGATGTACAAGGCGATGGGGCAGGAGCTGCCGAAGATCAAGCGGATCCTGGAGCTCAACCCGTCGCACCCGTTGGTGGAGGGGCTGCACAAGGCGTTCGCGGGCGGCGAACGCGACGGGCTGGCTGACACCGCGGAGCTGATCCACGGGTTGGCGTTGCTGGCTGAGGGTGGAGAGCTTGCCGACCCGTCCCGCTTCGTGAAGCTGGTGGCGGACCGGGTGCAGCGCACGTTCTGACGCTGGTGGTGGCCCGTGCGGGTCGGCTTGCGGGTGGTTGTTCCAGCGGAGGGGTCGCCTGCCGTGCGGGTGGTCGCCTTGCGGGGGTGGGCGCGCGGGTCGTGGCGGAACTGCGCGGGGTTGTGTTCGGGGTGCACCGCTACCCAGCCCTGAAGGGTTCGTACGGCTCGTTTCGCATCGCCACGCCAGGCTGCGTGCGTGGTGGGCTTGCGAGGGCGGGCGCCTGCCATACGACCGTCGTCTTGCGCAAGTCGAAGCCTGACGTGAAACCGCAGGTAGAGGGCGATGTCCTGGGGACATCGCCCTCTGTCGTTTCAGTGTCGGTTGAAGTTAATCTATCTCGACGGCAATTGTCGGTGCGATGTGAAAGCCTGATGGGGTGTCAAGCGCTTCGCGGTCCCCGGCCGAGGCCTACGCCCACTCCCGGCGCAATGCCCAGCGGCCCAAGCTGACCGATTTCCTGTCCGTGATCTCGTTCGAGCTGGACCCGTTCCAGCGCCAGGCCTGTGAGGCCCTGGAGGACGGTCACGGAGTGCTCGTCTGCGCCCCCACCGGTGCCGGTAAGACGGTGGTGGGCGAGTTCGCTGTGCACCTCGCGCTGTCCGAGGGCCGCAAGTGCTTCTACACGACGCCGATCAAGGCGCTGAGCAACCAGAAGTTCGCCGACCTCACCGCGCGGTACGGGCCGGAGAGCATCGGCCTGCTCACCGGCGACACGAGTGTGAACGGCGGCGCGCCGGTCGTGGTCATGACGACCGAGGTGCTGCGGAACATGCTGTACTCGGGTTCGTCCACTCTGGACGGACTGGCGTACGTCGTGATGGACGAGGTGCACTACCTCGCGGACCGCTTCCGCGGGCCGGTGTGGGAAGAGGTCATCCTGCACCTGCCCGAGCACGTGCAGGTGGTCGGTCTGTCCGCGACGGTCAGCAACGCCGAGGAGTTCGGCGAGTGGCTGGTCGAGGTCCGCGGCGACACCTCCGTCGTGGTCGACGAGCACCGGCCCGTGCCGCTGTGGCAGCACATGCTGGTGGGCAACCAGATGCTCGACCTGTTCGAGGGCGACCAGACGCACGCGCGGATCAACTCCCAGGTGGTGCGCAAGACCGAGGAGCTCGTGCGGTACCACGTGCCGTTCAGCCGCGGGCGCAACCGCACCGGCGGCAATGGGCGCGCGGCGCGCAACAGTGGGTTCAAGCCGACGTCGCGCATCGACATGATCCAGCGGCTCGACGCGGCGTCGTTGCTGCCCGCGATCGTGTTCGTGTTCAGCCGTGCGGGCTGTGACGCGGCGGTCGCGCAGACGGCGCGGGCCGGGCTGCGGCTCAACTCGCCGGAGGAGACCGAGGAGGTCCGCCGGATCGTCGACGAGAAGACGCGGGACCTGCCCGAGGCCGACCTGACGGTGCTCGGGTACTGGGAGTGGCGTGAGGCGCTGGAGCGCGGCATCGCGTCGCACCACGCCGGGCTGCTGCCCGCCTTCAAGGAGACGGTCGAGGAGCTGTTCGTCCGCGGGCTGGTCAAGGTCGTGTTCGCGACCGAGACGCTCGCGCTGGGCATCAACATGCCCGCGCGGACGGTCGTGCTCGAAAAGCTCGTGAAGTACAACGGAGAGGCGCACGTCGACCTCACGCCGGGCGAGTACACGCAGCTCACGGGCCGTGCGGGGCGTCGCGGCATCGACGTCGAAGGGCACGCGGTCGTCGTCTGGCAGCCGGGAATCGACCCCAAGGCGGTCGGCGGGCTCGCGTCCACCCGCACGTACCCGCTGCGGTCGTCGTTCCGGCCGGGCTACAACATGGCCGTCAACCTCGTGCACCAGCTCGGGGCCGCGTCCGCACGCGAGATCCTGGAGCAGTCGTTCGCGCAGTTCCAGGCGGACAGGTCGGTCGTGGGCCTCGCGCGCCGCATCGAGCGCAACAAGGAGGCGCTCGCCGGCTACACCGAGGCGATGACGTGCCACCTGGGCGACTTCACCGAGTACGCGACGCTGCGCCGCCGCATCGGCGACCGGGAGAAGCAGCTCGCGAAGCAGAACACGAACTCGCGCCGCATCGAGACGGCCAAGTCGCTCGAACGGCTGCGCAAGGGCGACGTGATCGCGGTGCCGTCCGGGCGCCGCAGTGGCCTCGCCGTCGTCGTCGACCCCGGCCTCGAGCCGATGGGCGAGGCGAAGCCGCTGGTCGTCACCGAGGACCGCTGGTCGGGCCGCCTCACGTCGGCCGACTTCCCGTCGCCGGTCGAGGTGCTGGGCCACATCCGCCTGCCCAAGCAGGTCGACGTGCGCTCGCCCAAGTCGCGGCGCGACCTGGCGTCCACGATCCGCAACACGGGCATCACGGTGCCGTCGCGGGGCCGCAGGCAGACCACGGCGGACGACGACCCGGAGCTCGCGACGCTGCGCCGCGCCCTGCGCGCCCACCCGTGCCACGGCTGTGACCAGCGCGAGGACCACGCCCGGTGGGGCGAGCGGTACCACCGGCTGCTGGCCGAGAACCAGCAGCTGGAGCGCAAGGTCGCGGCGACGACGCACTCGCTGGCGCGCCAGTTCGACCGCATCCGCGCGCTGCTGCGCGAGCGCGGCTACCTCAGCGAGTCCGAGGAGGTCACCGCCGACGGCAAGCGCCTGACCAGGCTCTACAGCGAGTCGGACCTGCTCGCCGCCGAGTGCATCCGCCACGGCGTGTGGAAGGGCCTCAAGCCGGAGGAACTCGCCGCCGTCGTGTCGTCGCTGGTCTACGAGGCACGCCGGGACGGTCCCGTCGAGGCACGCCTGCCGCAGGGCGCGGTGGCCGACGCGATGCTCAAGACGGTGCGGCTGTGGGCGGAGATCGAGGACGACGAGCGCCGCCTCAAGCTTGAACGCATCACCCGTCAGCCCGACCCCGGTTTCGCCTGGCCGGTGTACCGCTGGGCGCGCGGCGAGTCGCTGGAGAAGGTCCTGAGCGCCGCCGAGGCCGGTGGCAACGAGCTCGGCGCGGGCGACTTCGTGCGCTGGTGCAGGCAGGTGATCGACCTGCTGGACCAGATCCGCGACGTCGTCGGCCGCCAGGAGCCGGTCGGCGCGGCCGCGGCCAAGGCCGTCGACGCGCTGCGCCGCGGCGTGGTGGCGATGATGTGACCCCGAGTTGTGGCCTAGGGTCTGTATCGAAGTCCCGTTCGATGAGAGTCGCTCGGCTATCGCGAACACGGACTTCGATACAGACCCCAGTCCTGACGAAGGTTTTGCGAGTCGGAGTAAAGACTGACGTCAACGGTGTGATTGGATTTCGCCGCAACGTCGTACACACGGAGGTCGACTGATGAGCAGCCCGTACGGACCGTCCGGAGGGAACGATCCGCAGCAGCCCTGGGGCCAGCCGCAACAGCCGCAGCAGCCCTATGGAGGCGGTTTCCCTCCCGGCACGCCGTCTGGCGGCTTCCCGGCCCAGAACCCGGGGCAGCAGAACCCCTACGGCCCGCCGCAGCCCCAGCCGGGCCAGCAGCAGCCGTATCCGGGTTTCGACCCGTCGCAGCAGCAGCAGACGCAGCAGTACGGCGTGCCCGGTCAGCAGCCGCAGTCGAACCCGTACGGCACTCCCGCCCAGGACCCGTACGGCCAGCAGACGCAGCAGTACGGCATGCCTGGCCAGCAGCAGCCCAACCCGTACGGCCAGCAGCCGGGTTACGGCCCGCCGATGCCGCCGAAGAAGAAGTCCAGCGCCGCGATCTGGGTGGCCGCTGTCGTCGTGGTCCTGCTCGTGGGCGGCGTGCTGTTCACCGGCTTCGTGTCGCCGGCCTTCTTCAAGAAGAAGATCTTCAACAACACCGAGGTCCAGAAGGGCGTCGTCCAGATCCTGAAGGACGAGTACAAGATCTCGGACGTCGGCGCGGCGACGTGCACCGGTGAGAACGAGGTCAAGCCCAACACCTCGTTCGAGTGCAAGGTGCAGGTCGGCGGCAAGGACAAGAAGGTCAAGATCGTCGTCAAGACCGAGGACGGCGAGTACGAGGTCGGCCAGCCCACCGGCTGAGCCCTTCCTTCCCGGAAGGCGTCCCCAGGGTTCCTGCGGGGCGCCTTCCGCGTCTCGCCGGAAACTGAGGTGCGTTCGCCGTCGGGCTGAGCGACGATCGCGGCGTGACGGAGATCCGCGTTCTCACCGACGAAGCGCAGTACCGAGCCCACAGCACGCTTTTCCGCCGCGCGATGCACTGGGGCCCGCCCACCGACGAACAGTGGTCGGTGGTGCTGCCGTCCTACGAGCCCGGCCGGGTGCTCGCCGCGTTCGAGGGCGACGAGATGGTCGGCACGACCCAGTCGTTCGGCGGCACCATGGTGGTGCCCGGCGGCGGCGTCGTACCGCACGCGGCCGTGTCGCGCGTGGGTGTGCGTGCGGACTACACGCGCCGTGGCGTGCTGAGCGCCCTGATGCGCGAACAACTCTCGACGCTCCCGGAACCCGTCGCGACGCTCCGAGCGTCCGAAGGGCGCATCTACGGCCGTTTCGGCTATGGACTGGCCGGCCGCGTGCGGTTCCTGCGGATCGACGCGCGCAAGGCCGTGATCCCCGGCTCGCCGACCGGACGGGTGCGGATGGTCGACCCCGACACCTCGGACAAGCTGCTGCCAGAGTTGCACGCCGAGTTCGGGCTGGACCGGCCGGGACAGATCTCGCGCTGGCCGGGCTGGTGGGCCAGGGCGCTGGACCGCAAGACCGAGGCGGAGAACCGCGTCATGATCGTCCACAGTGGACCGGACGGCGACGACGGCTATGTCTGCTACAAGGTGTCCGAGGACAAGGACTTCAAGCACTACATGGAGGTCGAGGACTTCGCGTGGGCCAACGCCGACGCGTGGCGCGACCTCTGGATCTACCTGACGCGGCTGGACCTGATCGACGAGATCACCGTCGACGCCGCCCTCGACGACCCGCTCCACTGGCTCTTCGAGGACCCGCGCGTCGTGTACACGAAGGACGTCTACGACCAGATCTGGCTACGGCTCGTGGACGTGCCACGGATGCTTGCCGCCCGCACCTACGGCAGCGCCGACTCCGTCGTCGTCGAGGTGCGCGACAAGCTGCTGCCCGCCAACGACGGCTGCTACCGCGTGTCGCCCGACGGTGCCGAACGCGTCGAGGCGCAGCCCGACATCACCATCCCGGCCGACCTGCTCGGGGCCGTCTACCTCGGGGACACGAGGTTCTCCGACCTCGCGGCCGCCAAGCGGATCGAGGGCTCGCGGTTCGGCGAGGCCGACGCGTTGTTCGCCGACTCCGTCGCCCCGCTCTGCTCGACGTTCTTCTAGCCGGGATGATTGTGAGGGGAGCAGGCACGTGATCCACCGGGGCGGCGATCGACGAACGGACCTTCGCGAGCGCGGTCAGCGACGCAAGCGAGCCGAAGCTCCGAGCGAAGCTGGAAAACTGCGAAGCGTTATGATTCAGGTAGCTGTTGCGCTGGTGTCAGGTGTGGTCGGCTCGGTGCTGACCTTGGTGGCCACGGAACGAACGACCGCAGCTCTCTTCCAGCAGCAGGACCGACTCTTCCAGGCGGACTCGGCGCGAGAGGACAGAGAGAAGCGTCGCGAGGCTTATTTCGGGTACATCAAGGCTTCTGACGAGTACTTCCGAGCTGTGTTCGCCACGTACGGCTGCGTGGATCGTGCAGTAGCGGAGTCTTTCGCCGCGAACCCACCAGAGGTGCTCGGTTCGTGTCGGACGCCGTTGGCACCGGAAGCGTTCAGTGCTTCATTCACGAAGTACCGGGACGCCAGGGAAGGACTTCGGGTGTACGGAAGCGAAGTCGCTCGGGCCCACCTCGAACAGATCGACGCCGCGCTCCCGGAACTGGACCCTCGTGACATCGGTGGGCAGACACTGGAGAGCCAAGCTGACTACGGTCAATTCCCGCAGCTGGCGACAGAGCTCCGCAGGATCGCGCGGTGCGATCTTGTGGCGGTTTCCTCGCCGCAGGATCGCTGCCGCAGGTGACGATGACGACGTTCTTCTAAGAACGACGCTCCATCGCGTTCACCAGGCGCGGCACCGAGCTGCCCAGACCCCAGCGCTGCGTGAGCTCACGCAGCCGCTCGGGGTCGGCGGGCACGCGCGGCACCTCGTCGGCGCGGTCCAGCACGACCGGGGCGTCCAGCGCGGTCCGGACGACCACGGGCGCCACCGCCAGGTAGTCCTCGGCCGCGATGAGCGCGTTGCGGGCCTTGGTGGTGAGCTTGCGGTCCATCGGGTCCGTGACGGCCTTGAGCACGGCGTCCAGTGAGCCGAACTCAGTGATGAGCTTCGCCGCCGTCTTCTCGCCGATGCCCGCGACGCCCGGCAGGCCGTCGGACGGGTCGCCGCGCAGCACGGACATGTCGGCGTACGCCGAGCCCGCGTTCTCGACCGGCAGCGAGTACTTGGCGGCCAGCTCCTCGGGGCCGAGGACCTCCGCTTTGCTCCAGCCGCGGCCGACGTAGACGACGTGCACGGGCGTCGGCTCGAAGCGCACGACCTGGAACATGTCGCGGTCGCCGGTGACGACCTCGACGCGCGACCTCGTCTCGTGGTGGGCGAGTGCGCCGATCACGTCGTCGGCCTCGTGGCCGGCCGCCTCGGCGGTGCAGATGCCGGCGGCGTCGAGTACGTCGAGGATGATCGGGATCTGCGGCGTCAGCGTGTCCGGGACCTCCTCCGAGCCGTCGGTGGCGTCCTCGGCGACCCGGTGCGCCTTGTAGGTCGGCAGTGCCTTCACCCGGAACTCGGGGCGCCAGTCGGCGTCGAGGCAGGCGACCAGGCGGGCGGCGCCGCGTTCGGTGATGACGCGGGCGATCGTGTCGACGAACCCGCGCACGGCGTTGACGGGCGTGCCGTCGGGCGCGGTCATCGAGTCCGGCAGCGCGTAGTACGCCCGGAAGTAGAGGCTCGCGGAGTCCAGCAGCACCAGGGGAGAGCTCACGGAGGGACAAGCTACTAGGCTTTCGGCCATGGCAACGATCACCGGGCCCATCGACGTGTCCGCGCTGCGTGCGCGGCTCGACCGCGCTTGCGCCGCCGCCGAGCAGGCGGGCGTCGACGCCCTCCTCATCTCGCCCGGCTCGGACCTGCGGTACCTGATCGGTGCCGGTGGCGACTCCTTCGAGCGCCTCACCTGCCTCGCGCTGCCCGTGGGCGGCACGCCGACGCTGGTCGTGCCGAAGCTGGAGCAGCCGGGCTACGCGGCCATCCCGACCGGCGAACTCGGGGTCGAGGTCGTCACGTGGGTCGACGGCGAGGACCCGTACGCGCTGGTCAAGGCCGCGCTCAAGGGCTCGCGGACGGCCGTGGCGGACATGATGCCGGCCCTGCACACCATCAAGCTCGGCCAGGCGATCGGCGGCACGCAGTCGCTGGCCGGCCCGATCATCCGCGAACTGCGCATGCGCAAGGACGCCGCCGAGATCGACGCCCTGCGCAAGGCGGGTGCCGCGATCGACCGCGTGCACGCGCGCATGGGCGAGTTCCTGCGGGTGGGCCGCACCGAACGCGAGGTCGCGCACGACATCGCGCTGGCGATCGTCGAGGAGGGCCACACCGTCGCTGAGTTCGTGATCGTCGGCTCCGGCCCGAACGGCGCGTCCCCGCACCACCGTGACTCCGACCGCGTGGTCCAGGCGGGCGACGTCGTCGTCATCGACATCGGCGGCCCGGTCGCCGAGGGCTACAACTCCGACTCGACCCGGACGTACGTGATGGGCGAGCCCTCTTACGACGACGTCCGGGACACCTACGCCGTCCTGCAGGCCGCGCAGCAGGCCGCAGTCGACGCCGTGAAGCCCGGCGTGACCTGCGAAGAGGTGGACGCCGCCGCCCGCGGCGTCATCGCGGACGCGGGCTTCGGCGAGTTCTTCGTCCACCGCACCGGCCACGGCATCGGCCTGGACGTGCACGAGGAGCCCTACATCGTGAGCGGCAACTCGCTGCCGCTCGAAGCAGGCATGGCGTTCAGCGTGGAGCCCGGCATCTACCTGCCCGGCCGCTGGGGCGCCCGCATCGAGGACATCGTGGTCGCCACCCCGGACGGCGTCGAGTCCTTCAACAACCGACCTCACGACCTGGTGGTGCTTTGACCCTCGAGCAGATCGACAGAGCGATACTGAAGGAACTCGCCTCGGACGGCCGGTGCAGCTTCACCGACCTGGCCGAACGCGTGGGCCTGTCCGTCTCGGCCGTGCACCAGCGCGTGAAGCGCCTCGAACAGCGCGGCATCGTGAAGGGCTACGCGGCCCGCCTGGACGGCGCCGAGATCGGCCTGCCGATGTCGGCGTTCATCTCGCTGTTCCCGATCAACCCGGCCGAGCCGGACGACTACCCGAAGCGCCTCGAACACCTCCAGGAGATCGAGGCCTGCTACTCGGTGGCGGGTGACGCCTCCTACGTCCTGCGCGTCCGCGTCGGCTCGCCGGTCGCGCTGGAGGAGCTGCTGCAGAAGATCCGGGAGTCGGCGAACGTGTCGACGAGGACGACGGTCGTGCTCTCGACGCCGTACGAGGACAGGCCGCCCGCGGTCTGACGGAGGCTGCTCGCTGCGGCGGGGGAGAACCCGCCGCAGCACCGGCCGGCGTCAGCGAACCTGGCCGTCGGCCAGCACCAGCACCCGGTCGGCGACGGCGTGCACGGCGTCGTGATGAGTGGCGATCAGCACCGCGGCCCCCTCGTCCGCGACCCGCCGCAGCAGCCCGACCGCGGCCTCGGCACTGGTGGCGTCCAGGTGCGCGGTGGGCTCGTCGGCCAGCAACGCCGAAGGCCCCGTCACCACGGCCCGTGCCAGCGCCGCCCGCTGCTGCTGCCCGAACGAGACCTGCCCCGGATACCGGGCGCCCAGTCCGGCGATTCCCAGCTCCGCCAGCAACTCACGGACGCCGGCCACGTCCCGCCCCGCCAGCCGCAACGGCAGGGCGACGTTCTCCTCCAGCGTCAGCTCCGAGGCCAGCCCGAGCGACTGCGGCAGAACGGCGCACGCGGACCACGAGGCGAGGCCGGGCAGCACCGATCCGCTGTCCGGGAAGTCGAACCCGCACAACAGGGACAGCAGCGCGGTCTTCCCCGACCCGGACGGCCCGCTCAGGGTCACCAGCTCGCCGGAGGAGACCGCGAGGTCCACCCCGCGCAGCACGGACACGCCGCCGAAGGCCCGGTGCACCCCGGCCGCCCGGATCATGACGCGGCCAGTGGGACGCACAGGTCCGCCAGCGCCACCAGCCGCGGGTCGTGCGACGCCACCACGGCCGGCACCGGCAGCGAACCGAGCGTCTCCAGCACGAGATCGGCCGACCGCGTGTCGAGCTGCGAGGTCGGTTCGTCGGCCACCACGACGGAAGCGCCGCGGGCGAGCGCGCAGGCGAACGCCAGACGTTGTTGCTGGCCACCGGAAAGAGCGCCGATCCGCCAGGTCGCGGACCCGCCCAGCCCGAGCCGGTCCAGCAGGGAGAGGTCAGTGGCACCGGCCGCGCGCAGGTTCTCGCCCACGGTCAGGTGCGAGATCAGGTTGTCGGCCGGGTTCTGGAAGACGACCGCGATCTCCTTGCGCCGCAACACACGCAGCTCCGACCACGACAACGACGAGGTCGGCACGTCGTGGACGTACACCTCACCCAGCGAAGGGCGTTCGACCAGCGAGAGGACGCGCAGCAGGCTCGACTTGCCCGAGCCGGACGGACCGGACAGGACGGTGAGGCCGGGCGCGATCGACAGCGACACGTCCGCGACGGCGTGCACGGAACCGTAGGACACCCCTACGCCACAAGCGCGGATCACCTGAGCAGTTCTCCCATCCGCGCGGTTCGCACACCGCGCAACGCAAGCCAGGCCGCCACGACGACCACCAGGGCGCCGCACGTCAGGATCGAACCCAGCAACGGCAGCAGGTCCGGCAGCATCGGCGCCGGGTTGAGCCAGGGCGCGGGGTCCAGGCGCGGTACGGCCGCCCCGGCGCTCACGAACGACGCCACCACGCCGATCCCCATGGCCAGCAACGCCAGCGCGCCCACTTCCAGGAGATGGCTCGACCACAGCACCGACGGGCGCATGCCCATGCGGGTCGACAGGGCGCCGGAGACGGCGTTCTGGCGGCGGCGGACCTCGATGGCCAGCAGCAGCGCCACGGCGGCCACCACGGCCAGGACGACGCCGATCGCCGCCACGAAGCCGAAGGTCCACTCGACGGTCAGGAACGGCAGGCCGTCGAGCACACGGGCGCGGTCGGCGACGTTCGTGTAGTGGATGCCGTCGGCCTGCAGCGCGGAAGTCAAGGCGGACAACGGAAGCGTTGACCACAGGTGCCACGAGCCGACCTGCTCGGCGGCGGGCACCGAGTCGCGGGCGACGACGTATCCGCGGGTGCCGAGCTTCGGGAACGACGGCAGCGCCGCCACGGGTTTGAGCAGCGGCAGTCCGGCGATCTGGATCTCCTGGTTCGCCGAGCGGCCGATGCGCAGGGCGGGCGCGACCTCGCCGGTGCGCTTCAGGCCCGAGAGCAGCGAGCGCACCTCGGTCGCGTCGTTCAGCACGGCGGCGTCGGTGAACGTCGCGGGGTCCACGATCAGCGCGCCCGTGCTCACCCCGACGAGAGTCGTGTTGCCCCGCAACGAAGAGGGCAGCGCGACCCGGCCGAGCGCGATGTCCTGTGACACCTGGACCGTGCTGTTGGCTCCGACGAACACACCGGACTTGGAGTCCAGCGCCGACTGCTGCGCCCCCGCCACCGCGCTGCCGACGGCTATGGTGCCGACCGCCAGCACGCCCACGAGCAGCACGCCGGTCACCGGTCCGACGGCCGCGGCCAGGCGGCGCAACGCGAGCTGCGCGGCCGGCACCTGCCACCACTGCACGTGGTGCGACCACTCCAGCGACCAGCGCAGCAGCCGGGTCGCCAGCAACGCCGCCGCCAGCACCACGAGCAGCGGGAACGCCAGCGCGGCCACGTCGACGCGGGGCAGTGAACCGGGCTTCAACGACGTGCCCAGTCCGTTCTGGGACAGGCGGACCCACGCGAGCACGGCCAGCCCCGCGACGACCAGTTCCCACGGCACCAGCGCGAGCCGCCGCGAATGGGCCTGTCGCTGGAACGTCCGGTGCGCGCGCCAGGACGCCACCAGCACCGTCACGGCGAGGCTCAGCACCACCACGGCCAGCACGAACCCCAGCGCCACCCAGAGCGTTCCGGGAGCCAGCACCACACCCGGCGCGTACAGCGGCAGCAGCAGCCGGGCGGCCACCAGCCCGAGCGCACCGCCCAGGACCAGCGGCAGCCCCAGCTCCAGCACGCCGCGGAAACCCAGCGCCAACGGACTCGCCCCGCGCACCCACAGCAACCGCAGCTCGGAATGGCGCCGCTGCGCCCACTGCACGGTCACGGTGCCCACGCCGGCGAGCCCGACGAGCACGCTGATGAGCACCAACGGCAGCAGCGCGGAGGAGACGTTGCGTTCCGAGGTCCGTGCCGCCACGACGGCACCGGACAGCAGGTCGGTCCGGGTCAGCGGCAGTCCGAGCGCCGCCATCCGCGCGTTGCCGTTGTCCCGCAACGCCTCCGCCTCGGCGAGCGTGGCCGGCGCCTCGGCCGGGAAGCGCAACGACACCGTGGCGTTCGACTCGAACTCCGGCGGCAGTGCGGAGAGGTCGTTAGCGGAAGCCACCCAGATCACCGACGTGCTGGCACCGTCCCCGGCCAGCGGGTTCGGCACCACGGTCTTCGCCTCGGAGCACCACCAGCCGTCCACGGGCTGCGCGAGGTCGGCGTAGATCGCGCTCACCACCAGGGAGGACCCGGTCAGCCGGTCGCCGATCTGCACCTGCGCGGCCGTCGCGATCGTCTGCGGCACCCACAACCCGGTGCCACCGCCCTGCACCACGGTCAGGTGCGACAACGCGTCCGGCCGATACCCGAACCGGCCGTACGTCGCGATGCCGTTGAAGTCGGGCCGGCCGATCCGCGAGTAGGCCCCGCCCAGGTCACTGCGCGCCGCCAGGGAGACGGCCGTGGACAGCGGGAGCCCGTCCCCGTCCAGCGACGGGTGCACGGAATGCGGGCACATCCGGCTCTGCTGGTAGGCGAGAGCGGCACTGCCCGCGGCGGAGGAGTGCAGGGCGGCCGCGGCCACCACGAAGCCCAGCAACAACGTCGTCGCGATGCTCACGACCAACGTGAGCGGACTCGACAGCGCCGCTCTGGGCGCGGCTCTCCACGGCAACTGCACCTGCGCACGCTAACCGCCGTTCCCCGATTTGGGGAGACTTCGGAAGGTAACGGCCTAAGCCCAGCTCCAGCGGATACCGACCCAGTTCACCGACACGTCGGTCTCGAAGTGGTGCACGGAGTTCGTGTGGTCCGGCACCAGGTCGATGGTCCGGTGCGGTTCCTGCTCCTCCCAGTCCTGCAGGTACACGTGCGGGTCGACGGGCAGCGCCGCCGGGTCGAAGTGCACCTCGATCAGGCTCTGCGCGAGGAAACAGCGCACGCCGTGCGCGTACTCGATGCTGTCGATCCGCGTGGCGTCGTGCGCGACGAACTCGAAGACCCAGGTCTCGCCTTCCCGCAACGGCTTGTCGAAGAGCAGCTCGTGCACGACCACGCGCTCGGCCTCGTGACGTGTGGACCGGCCGAGACGGCAGTTGCGGACGGGCTCCTGCCGTAGCTGCGCGGTCTCCACCGTGTCGTCGCAGAAGTAGTGTGCGTAGAACCTGTCGACGCCGTCATTGCGCGCGCGGACGACCATCTGCGTGTGGACGCGGGACGCGTGCCGTTCCGCGTCCACGAACACCCTGTCGTGCCGGGAGAGGATCTCCAGGTCGTTGGCGTTGAAGCCGGGAATCATGCCGGGCACGACGTCCGGCCAGCCGCTCGGGCCGGTGTGCTCCAGCAGGGCCAGCAGCGAGCGCGGCGGCACCTCCAGCAGCTCCTCCAGCACCGCCACGGCCCTGAGCGACTTCGGGGAGACCGGCCGCACCCGGCCCTGCTGCCAGTCGCTCAGCGTCGACAGCGCGACCGCCACGTCCTGCTGCCCCAGGCGCAGCCGGAGCCGTTCCAGCGTCAGGCCACGCCGGCGGATGGCCGCGCGCAGCGCCGAGTGGAACGGTCCGATGCGGAGCAGCGCTTCCAGACTGGGCGTCGTTGTCACGAACTTGACTCTAGTGACTAGAGCGCGAAGCCCTCGGGGAACGGGTCGGTCTCGTCCAGCAGGTACTGGCCCATGCCGGTGATCCACGCCCGGCCGGCCACCGTGGGCACGACGGCCGTGCGGTCGCCGAGCGGGACCTCCTCCAGCAGCCGGCCGACGAACCTCGTGCCGATGAACGACTCGTTCACGAAGTCCTCGCCGATGCCGAGCTCACCACGCGCGTGCAGCTGGGCCATCCGGGCGCAGGTGCCTGTGCCGCAGGGGGATCGGTCGAACCAGCCGGGGTGGATCGCCATCGCGTTGCGCGAGTGGGCGCCGTCCTGGCCGGGCGCGACGAACTGGACGTGCTTGCACCCGCCGATCGCCGCGTCCACGGGGTGCACCGGCCGGTTCACCGCGTTGATCTCGTCCATGATGGACAGACCGGCGGCCAGGATCCGGTCCTTCTCCGCGCGGTCGAACGGGATGCCCAGGTCGGCGAGTGGCACGATCGCGTAGAAGTTGCCGCCGTACGCCATGTCGTACCGGACCTCGCCCAGTCCCGGCACGGTCACCACGGCGTCCAGCTCGTGCGCGTAGGACGGGACGTTGCGGATCGTCACGAGCGTCGTGCGGGTGTCGTAGTCGGCGAGCACCAGCCCGGCCGGGGTGTCCAGGCGCACGGTCGTGACAGGCGCTGTCATCTCGACCATGCCGGTCTCGACCAGCACCGTGGCGACGCCGATCGTGCCGTGCCCGCACATCGGCAGCAGGCCGGAGACCTCGATGAACAGCACGCCCCAGTCCGCGTCCTGGCGGGTCGGCGGCTGCAGGATCGCGCCGCTCATCGCCGCGTGGCCGCGCGGTTCGTTGACCAGCAGCCTGCGGATGTGGTCGTGGTTCTTGATGAAGTTCAGCCGCTTCTCGGCCATGGTCTCGCCGGGGATCACGCCGACTCCGCCCGTGATCACCCGCGTCGGCATGCCCTCGGTGTGCGAGTCGACGGCGCTGAAGTACCTGGCGAACCTCATGAGGTCGCCAGCTTCATGTCCGCGTCGACCTGGGCGAGCTGCTCGGGGCTCAGCGGGCCACGCGGCGGACGGCACGGACCGCCGTAGCGGCCGACGTAGTCCATCGAACGCTTGATGGCCTGCACGAACTCGATGCGCGAGTCCCAGCGGAACGCCGGCACGAGCTTTTCGTACAACGCCCGCGCCTCGTCGAGCCTGCCCTCCAGCGCCAGGTCGAACAGCTGCTTGCTCTCGGCCGGGAACACGTTGGGGTAGCCCGCGAACCAGCCCGTCGCGCCCATCAGCAGGCTCTCCAGCACGACGTCGTCCGCGCCCGCCACGACGGTGAGGTGTGGGGCGGCCGCGCGGATCTCCAGCACGCGCCGGACGTCACCGGAGAACTCCTTGACCGCCACGACGTTCTCGATCTGGCCGAGCTCGGCGAGCAGGTCCGGTGTCAGGTCGACCTTGGTGTCGATCGGGTTGTTGTAGACCATGATCGGCAGCCCGGCCTTCGCGACCTCGCGGAAGTGGTGCACGACCTCGCCGCGGTTGGCCCGGTACATCGTCGGCGGCAGGCACAGCACGCCGTCCGCGCCGTCCTCGGCCGCGAGTTCGGCCCAGTGCCGGGCCTGGTGCGCGCCCACGCCGTGCACGCCGATGACCGCGATGCCGCGTCCCTTGACCGCCGCGATGGCGGTCCGCGCGACCTCACGGCGTTCCGCGTCGGTCAGCGACGAGTACTCGCCCAGCGACCCGTTCGGGCCGACGCCGCGGCAGCCGCTGTCGACGACCCACCGGCAGTGCTCGGCGAACCGATCGAGGTCCGGGCGCAGTCCCGCCGGGGCGCTCGGGTCCTCGGCGTAGGGGAGTGCGGTGGCGACGATGACGCCGTCGAGGCGTTCGGTCATGACTTCTTCTCCTCCGGGAGTGCGGCGAGTTCGCCGAGGGGGATCGGGACCGCGATCACGCGGCGCTGGCCGTCGAACGGCACGCCGGTCAGTTCGGCGGCGTTGCGGGCGCAGATGCGGCCCTGACAGCGGCCCATCGCGACCCGGCTGGTGAGCTTGAGCTCGCGCATGCTGGTCGCGCCGGTCAGATCTTCGAGACGGACCTTCTCGCAGCGGCACACGGTGGTGTCCGGGGCCGGCCACGTCTGCCAGCCCGGTTGCACGGCATGCGCTCTGGCCAGGGCCTGGGCGAACAGGCGGCCTTTGCGCACGGCTTCCACCGCCTTCGCGGGCGGGTTCAGTCCTGCCGCGGCGGCTCCGGCGACGACGCCCTCGGCCTCGGCGAGGTCGGCGCCGCCGATGCCGGTGACCTCGCCGGCCGCGTAGACGTTCTCGACCGACGTCCGCTGGCGTTCGTCGACGTCGTAGAAGTCGTTGGTGCGCCGGGCGTCCGGCAGGAGATCGGTGCGGGGGAGGAAGCCGTAGCCGACGCAGACGAGATCGGCGTGCACGGTGCGGTGGCTGACCGGGCGCCACCGGCTGTCGAGCTTCGCGACCGTCACGCGGTCACCGTGCTTGGCGATCACGGCGGTGCGGGTTTCCAGGCGTGGCAGCACTTTCCGGTAGCCGGCGAGCTCGCCGATCTTGTGCCGGTTCGCGGTGATCGCCTTGGCCTCGCGGAGCCATCGGGTGGGGGACGACGCCTCGTAGACGCCTACGAGGGTGGCGCCGAGATCCTGCAGCGCCGTGGCGACGGGCAACAAGAACGGGCCGGTGCCGGTGACGATCACGCGTTCGGCCAGCGTGACGCCCTGTTTCGCGAGCGCCTGGGCGGCGCCTGCGGTGATCACGCCGGGGCCGTCCCAGCCGGGGAAGGGCAGCGGGCGGTCGTAGGCGCCGGTGGCGATGACCAGCGCGTCGAACCGCAGTTGCGCTGGTCCGCGCAGGTGGAGCGTGTTCCCCTCCACCAGCCAGGCCTCGGTGTTCTTGAGGTGCGTGACCCCGGCGTGGCTGAACCTGGCCCGGCCGCGCAAATACTGGCCGCCGGCCTCCGGTTCCGAGTCGACCATCGTGACTTCGGCACCCGCGTCGGCGGCCGTCCGGGCGGCGGCCATTCCGGCGGGGCCCGCCCCCACGACCACGATCCTCATGACGTCGTCCTGATCACGTCGCCGTCGCGCAGCGGGTGGCGGCACGCGCGTACCTCGGGCACGCCGTTGATCTCCGCGACGCAGCCGAAGCACACGCCGATGCCGCAGAAGTACCTGCCGGGCAACAACTCCGCGACGTGCGCGACCTCGCGGGGCAGGCCGTTGAACGTCACTCTCACACCATCACCTCCGGCCGGTCCACGCGGAACGGGTGGGGGTCCACCAGGGGGTTCTCGCCGGTGAGCAGCTGGGCGAGCAGGCGTCCGGTCGCCGGGGCGAGACCGACGCCCGCGCCCTCGTGGCCGGTCGCGTGCCACAGGCCGGGCGTGCGGGGGTCCTCGCCGATGATCGGCAGGTGGTCCGGCGCGTACGGGCGGAAACCGCCGTACGCGCGCATGACCGGGACGTTCGTCAGCATCGGGAACATCGCGATCGCCTTGCGCGCCAGTGCTTTCAGCACCTTGCTCTCGATCGTGTCGTCGAAGCCCTTGCGCTGGCGGCTCGACCCGATCAGCACGGTGCCGGCCTGCGTCGACTCGACCACACCGGACGTCTGGAGGTCCGCGTCGCCGCTCGCGACCGCGCCGACGTAGTCCGCGTCGTAGACCTTGTGCCGGATCTTGCCGGGGATCGGCGTGGTCACGAGCACCACGCCACGCCGGGGCAGCACGTTGACGCCGAAGTTCCGCGCCCACGGGCCGGTGGCGTTGACGACCGCGCCGCAGCTGATCACGCCCTCGGGCGTCGTCACGCTGCGTCCGTCCGTCGCGGACACCTCGGTGCGCCTGACCTCGATGCCGCGCAGCAGGGTCCGGGTCGCCTTGACTGGGTTGAGCTGCGCGTCCTGCAGGTAGTGGACGGCGGCGGTGATCTCCGGGTTGAGGTGCGGCTCGCGGGCCAGAGCGTCCGCCGCGGTGATCTCGCAGGCGTCGACGCCCGCCGCGCGCTGGGCGGCGGCGAAGGACTGCAGCGGGACGACGGCCCCGGAGGTCGTGGCGACGACCAGTCCGCCCTTCTCCTCCCACTCGGCGTCCAGCGCGAGTTCCGGCCACAGGTCGCGGCTCGCCAGGGCGAGGCCGAGTTCCGGACCGGGCTCCTTGTCACTGACCAGCACGTTGCCCTCGCCGGCCGCGCTGGTGCCCGACGCCGGTCCGTGACGGTCGACGACGAGCACACCGAGTCCGCGCGCCCTCAGGGCCTGGGCGCACGCGGCCCCGATGATGCCCGCGCCCATGACCACGACGTCCGGCTGCATCGCCACCTCCGTTCAATAGAATGAACGTTAGTGCTTCGGATACTCCAGCACCAGTACCGAGCTGACCTCGTCGCCGACGGTCTCGTACGAGTGCGGCATCGAGCCGGGGAAGCACACGTAGTCGCCCGGCCCCAGCTCGTACGGCGCGTCCACCGGTCCCACCCGCAGCCGGCCGCTCGTGACCAGCACGTGCTCCTTGCCGGGATGACCTTCGCTGGTCTGCGTGGCTCCGGGCCGGACCCGCTGGTCGTAGATCTCCAGCACGGTGTCCCCGATGTCCATCCGCCGCATCAGTCGCAGGTCGACGGCGTTGCTGCTGAGCACCTCGACGTCACGGGCGCGCACCAGCACGACGTCCGGCGACGTCCGCTCGGTCACGAGCTCCGACACCGGCACGTCCAGAGCGTTCGACAAACTGAACACTGTTTCGATCGTCGGGTTGCCCGCGCCGCTCTCCAGCTGGGACAGCGTGCCCTTGGCGATGGACGACCGCCGCGCGAGCTCCGACAGCGACAGCCCGCGTTGCTCGCGGAACGCCCTGATGTTGGCGCCAAGCACCTGACCCGCACTCATGGTCGGTGATCGTTGCATAGGCTGGCGCCCATGACTGCGTACACGGAGGCGGAGGGGCAGACCCTCCGCACGGCCGTTTTCGGTGCCATGGTGCTGGTGTCCACCGCGGACCCCGGCTCGGTCGACGAGGAGAGCCAGGCCGGTGTCAGGGCCATCACCCTGCTCTCGGACGACCTGCGCGCCATCATCGCCGCCGCCCCGCCCTCGTTGCCGAAGGGCACGGCGTCCGATGTGGAGTCCGGTGTCCTGGCCGCGCTGCGGGACTCCGTGGCGATCATCAACGCCAACGAACCGCGTGACGTGGCGATCTTCCGCGCCGCCGTGTCGGAGATGTGCCGTTCGGTGGCCGGCGCGGACGGCGAGGTGGCGGTGGCGGAACGCGCGATGGTGACCAAGGTCGTCGAGGCGCTCGGCTGACGGCACGCGCCGGTCAGGTCGCGCTGGGCCGCGACGCGAGCCAGGCGGAGTGCTCCTTGCCGATCACGGCCTCGGTCTCGGCGACCGTGGCGGCCCAGTCGCTCTCCATGGCGTGGGGGAGCCGGTGGTAGATCTCCGCAAGCTCGCCGGCCGCCGCCGCGTAGCCGACGCTGAGGTTCTCGTACTGGCGCAGCCCGATCCACGCCGCACCGCCCGCGACGGCCGCGGCCATCACGCCGGACAGGTCGACGTCCCAGACGCCGTTGATGCGCAGGATGGCGAAGACGATCGCGACGAGCTCTCCGGCGATCATCAGGACACGGAACACGTTCGCACGGGTCTCGTTCATCGCCGACCTGTCGCGGTACCACTGCAGCTGCGGTCGCACGCGGTCTTCGCGGTAGGTGGTCCTGCGCTCGTCGAACGGCCTGGTCCGCAGCTCGGTCATGACCTGCTCGCCCGTGTCGTTCTCGCTGGTGAGCAGGACCTTCCCGCGGTGGTCCCTGACCGCGTCGGCGATGGCGAGCTCGAAGGCCCTGCGGGGGTCCTGGGCGCCGCCCTGGAACGGGGCGCCCGCCACGGCGTAGCGCCATGCCAGCGACTTCACCCGTTCGGCGACGGTCCGGCCCGCGTTCCACTTCAGCTCCGGATGCATCACCCACAGCAGCAGCTCGCCGAACAGCGCGATGAGGAACCCGCCCAGCGCCACCCAGGCCCAGACGTCGACACCGCCGCCGATCTGCCACTTGAACGCACCGCCCACCGCCGCGACCACCGCGCCGATCAGTCGCACCCGGCTGAACAGCAGCGTGAGCCGCTGCCCGAGCCGGGAGACCGCCTCCGCGTCGTGGTAGAAGCCGGGCAGGTGCTCGTCGTTCATCCAGGTCCTGCTCTCGCGCGCCGAAGTTGATCGTGGTCAGGCCAGGGTTTGATTACCACGGCGGCGCCCGACCGCGCGGGTGATCGCGAATTGCTCCGATGAGTAGCGGGGTTTGCGCCAAGACGAGGACTTGACCGGGCTCGTTCCGGTTGCAATCATCGGATGTTCTCGCCGCCGCCCCGGACGAGAAGAGCGTGGCGCATGGGATTACGTCGTGTGTGCGCGGCCGTGGTGGCCGTGGTGCTCGCAAGCCTGCTCACCGTGGTGGCCCGGGGGCCGGCGCAGGCCGAGGTACAGCATCCTCGACAGGACTGGCTGCGGCAGTCCACCGCCGGGTTGTTCCTGCACTGGGGCATGTTCACCGCCCCGAAGCACCTGAACTGCGCCGAGTGGGAACGCGACGTCACCGGTGGCGGCTGGACCGCCGACTACTGGATCGACGAGGCGCGCAAGCTCGGCGCCTCCTACGTCGTGCTGGCGACGTTCCACAGCAGGCTGGGCTACGCGCGGCCGTGGCCGTCGAAGATCCCTGGGAGCTGTGCCACCGAACGCGACCTGCTCGGTGAGCTCGTCCGGGCGGGCAAGGCCAAGGGTGTCAAGGTCATCCTCTACATGACCGACGACCCGCAGTGGCACAGCGAGCAGGGCGTCCAGATGCTCGACTCGGCCGCCTACTCGGCCCACAAGGGCGAGCAGGTCGACCTCACCACGCGCGAGGGCTTCGGCAGGTACAGCTACGACCTCTTCTTCGAGGTCATGAGGAACTACGACGACCTCGCGGGGTTCTGGATCGACAACGACAACGAGTACTGGGAGCGCAACAGGCTCTACGAGCAGGTCCGGCAGCTGCGGCCGACGTGGTTGCTGAGCAACAACAACGAGGACACGCCGATCATGGACACGGTCTCGAACGAGCAGAAGACCGGCATGTTCCCGTCCTACGACTACCCGGCGGCGACGTTCACGCCGATGCCGCGCCTGTCCGAGGCCTGCTACAAGCTGCCCAGCACCGGCGCCTGGTGGTACGACGGCGGGAACCACGCCGTCGACACGCGCCTGAACACCGGCCGTTACATCACGAACGCGGGCTCGTCGATCAAGTCGCTGATGGCCGAGACACCGATGGTGAACGGCAGGATGCCCGCGCAGCAGGAGACCTACAACAACTTCATGGCCGGCTGGGTGCCACCGATCCGCGAGTCGATCCACGGCGTCGAGGGCGCCGGCTACCTGTACGGCGGCATGCAGCCGGGGTTCTGGAACGACGGCGCGCACGGCGTGATCACCATCAACCCCAGGACCGGCAAGCAGTACGTGCACGTCGTCACCCGGCCGCGCGCCGACTTCGTCCGCCTGCGGGACAACGGATACCGGGTCACCAGCGTCCGTGATCTGCGGACCGGTGAACAGCTGCGGTTCACGCAGTCGGCCGGTCACCTGACGATCCAGGGCATCACGAAGTGGGACGAGTACGACACGGTGTTCGCCGTGGAAACCCTTGGCCAGCAAGGCTTCTATTCGGACGTGAAGGCGTCGGCGACGTCGTCCGGGAACGGTTTCCCCGCCTCGAACCTCACCGACGGCAGCCACGAGACGTACTGGGACGCCGGCGGTGCCCAGCCCGTGTCGATCTCGCTCGACCTCGGCCGCCGCAGGAAGGCCGCGTTCCTCGCGGTCAACCAGCGCGAGTCGTCGCCGACGCACGCCCGCGTGTCGTTCGGCAGGCCGGAGGACTCGAGCCGTATCAAGGACTACCAGGTGACGGGGTCCGACGACGGCCGCACGTGGTGGCACGTCCGCAGCGGCGCACTGCCTTCCGCCCGTGGCACCCAGTTCATCGACATCGGTGTGCAGCAGGCCCGGTTCCTGAAGCTGACCGTGCTCGGCACCTGGGGCGGACCGCAGGCGCCTGTCTACTCCAGGCAACTCAAGATCGACGAGATCCGCGTCGGCCACAGCTATCCACGCGGCTCGCGGGACGGCGCGCTGGAGGCCGAGGCCGCGGCACGATCGGGCTCGGCGCGCACCGAGTCCTGCGCGGCCTGCTCCGGCACGAGGCAGGTGACCGGCCTCGGCGGCGGCGAGCGCAACGCCGTGACCTACCGCGACGTTTCCGTTGCCACGGCAGGCATTTACGCCCTGCGGCTCGACGTGACGGCCGCCGAGGCGTCCACCGTGTCCGTCTCGGTGAACGGCGCGGCACCGACGTCCGTCGCGGTGCCGAGGGACCGCGCCGACGTGCCGGACGCGGCGTCGATCGCGGTGCCGCTGAACGCGGGCCGCAACACCGTGAAGGTCTTCAGCACCGGCCGGCTCGGCCTGGACCGCGTCTCGGTCGGCGGCCTGCCACCGTCGACCTACACCCCGAAGACGACCCTGACCGTGCAACCCCATGGCGTGCAATGGGCCGGACCCGGTCAGCAGTCCGTGAAGATCACCGCACGCCTCCGGCTCGACGCCGACGACCAGATCGACGACGTCTCGCTGGCACCGTCGCTGCCCGCCGGCTGGACCCTGACCGGCGCACCCGCTGTGCGGACGTCGATGCGCCTGGCCGGTCTGCTCGAAGGCACCTGGACGGCGACCTCGCCCGCCGGGCAGGACGTGGGCTCGGCGAGCATCCCCGTCGCCGCCTCGTTCCGGTTGCTGGGCAGCGACCGCAGGGTCTCGGGCGCGGTGCCGGTGCGCACCAGGCCTGCCGACCGGGTGTTCGTGCGTGAGGCCGAGGACTCGGCGAACCGATTCGGCAGCACCGGGTTGACGGGCTGCGGTGCGTGCTCCGGTGCGGAGAAGGTGCGCAACATCGGCGGCAGCGCGGATGCTTCGGTGACCTTTCCTCAGGTGATCGTGCCGGAGACGCGTTCCTACCGGCTGTTCGTCCGGTTCACGGTGAACGGGCCCCGGTCGTACTTCGTGACGGTCAACGGGGGTGCGCCGGTCGAGGTCAAGGTCGACGGGATCGGCAACAGCACGCCTTACGTGGCTGAGATCCCGGTTACGTTGAACGCCGGTGCCAACACCATCAGGTTCGGCAACGACACCGCCGGCGCTCCCGATCTGGACCAGATCGCGCTCGCCTGATTCCGTCTCTGACAGGCACCCTGCCCGCGCGGGGTGCCTTTCTCAGGGACCGGAGCGCATCATGAAGTCATGCTGGAGGCACTGCGGCGCCAGGTGAGCCAAGGACTCTTCGAGAAGGTCGTGGGTCCCGAGCGGGAGAAACACGCGCGCAGGATCCACGAGACGCCCGGCCCGCGGCTGTTCGCGGACGACCGGCCGATCCGGCACGTGCACGCGGATCACGCCATGTTCATCGGCGGGCTGCGGGCGCTGCTGCTGCAGTCGTTGCACCCGCTGGCGATGGCGGCGGTGGCGCAGCACTCCGACTACCTGACCGATCCGTGGGGCCGGTTGCAGCGCACGAGCCTGTTCGTCGGCGTCACCACCTACGGCACCGCCGAGGACGCGCTCAAGGCCGTCGAACGGCTCGGGCGCGTGCATCGGCACATCCACGGCACCGCGCCGGACGGCCGCCTGTACCGCGCCGACGACCCGCACCTGCTGGGGTGGGTGCACGTGGCCGAGGTCGACAGCTTCCTGCGCTGCCACCGGCGTTACGGCGAGAAGCCGCTCGACGACTACGACGGGTACGTCGCCGACATGGCGGTCATCGCCGACGCCATGGGCATTCCGGACCCGCCGCGCACGACCGCCGCGCTCAAGGCGAAGCTCGACTCGTACCGGGGCGAGCTGAAGGGCACGCCCGAGGCGCGCGAAGCGGCGAGGTTCCTGCTGTTCAAGGCACCGTTGCCGATGCTGGCGCGCGGGCCGTACGCGATCCTGAGCGCCACGGCGGTCGCCACGTTGCCGGTGTGGGCGCGGATTCCGTTGCGGCTGCCCTACCTGCCGGTTACGGAGGCCACCGGGGTGCGGGTCGCGGGGCATGCGTTGATGCGCGGTCTGCGGTGGGTCACGGGCTGAGGAAGTCCATCACCAGAGGCGACGCTTCGGCGCGGAACTCCTCGAAGTAACCGTGCCGTGCGCCTTCGATCAGGTGCATGCGAGCGCCTGGGATGCGTGACGTGATCAGGGGAGCGTTGGCCGTCGGGTTGAAGACGTCCTCGGTGCCGTGCACCACCAGGGTTGGCGCGGTGATCGACGGCAACACTGCCCACGCGTCGTGCTCGGCGCTCGCAAAGAGGTGCCGCTTGCGCGCGTACGGCGGCATCTGCGGGTCGCCGAGCGTGTTGTACGGGCCGCGGTAGGCCGGCGTGTACATCAGTTCTTCCAACGCCCTGCGCGCTTTCATCGGGTCTGCCTGTGCCAGTGACTTGCGCACCTCGGCGCTGCGCTCGACGCCGTGCGCGCCGCCGGGGGAGGTGCAGCCCAGCACCAGCCGGTCGACGCGCTCGCTGTACGAGGCCGCGATCCACTGCGCGATCCGCCCGCCCATCGAGGTGCCGTAGACGTGGGCTTTGCCGATTCCCGCGGCGGCCAGGATCGCGACGCAGTCCGACGCGAACATCCGCGTGCTGTACGGGACGTCCGGCTTGTCGCTGGAACCGGTACCGCGGTGGTCGGTGACGATCGTCGTGAACCGCGCGGAGAAGTCCTCGCGGACCTGTGACCACCAGCGGGACGAGTTCGACTGGCCCGCGATCAGCAGCAGGGGAGGCCCGGAGCCCTCGATCGAGTAGAAGAGGCTGGTTCCGTCTGCGGCACGAGCGTGGGGCACGGCCGGGAGTCTAGGACCTTGACTTCGTGATAGATGGTCTAGTCCAATTCGGGGTGACCCCCTGCCGGCCGCCAACGCGTGAGGGATGGAACCCATGCTGTTGTTCGCTCGAATATCCGCGGTGGCCGCACTGGTGCTCGGCACCGTGATCGTGAGCCTCGCCCCTGCCAGCGCCGCCGGAGTCACGGCGACGTTCGCCAAGAACGGCTGGGCTACCGGCTACACCGCGACGGTGACGATCAAGAACGAGACCAGCGCGGCCATCAGTTCCTGGAAGGTCGAGTTCGACTACCCGGCCTCGACCACCGTCGGTGCCTACTGGGACTCGCTGCTCACCAAGAGCGGCAACCACCACACCTTCGTCAACCGGGAGTACAACGGCTCCGTCGCGCCCGGCGCCAGCGTGACCTTCGGCTTCAACGCCGCCGGCACCGCCGACCCGTCGAACTGCACGATCAACGGTGCCGCGTGCACCGGTGGCACCGTTCCGACGACCACTTCGACCACGAGCACGACCACCACTACAACTACTACGACCACCACGACCGGTCCGCCGCCCACGGGACAGTTGCCGCGCAAGGTGCTCGTCGGCTACCTGCACGCGAGCTTCGCCAACGGCTCCGGCTACATCCGCATGTCCGACGTGCCGGACGAGTGGGACGTCATCAACCTCTCGTTCGCCGAACCCACCAGCGCGACGAGCGGTGACCTGCGGTTCAGCCAGTGCCCGGTGGCGGAGTGCCCGAACGTCGAGTCCGAGGCCGAGTTCATCGCCGGCATCCGTGCCCAGCAGCAGAAGGGCAAGAAGGTCAACATCTCCATCGGCGGCCAGAACGGCCAGGTCCGGCTGGAGACCACGGCGGCGCGCGACGCGTTCGTGCGCTCGGTCGGCGCCATCATCGACAAGTACGGCCTGAACGGGCTCGACGTCGACTTCGAGGGCCACTCGCTGTCGCTGAACCCCGGCGACCTCGACTTCAGGAACCCGACCACGCCCGTGGTCGTGAACCTGATCTCGGCACTGCGGACGCTGAAGGCCCGCTATGGAGCCAACTTCGTGCTCACGATGGCGCCGGAGACGTTCTTCGTGCAGGTCGGCTACCAGTTCTACGGCGGCACGGGAACCGGTGACGCGCGCACGGGCGCGTACCTGCCGGTGATCGAGGCCATGCGCAACGACCTGACGTTGCTGCACGTCCAGGACTACAACTCCGGGCCCGTGATGGGGCTGGACAACCAGTACCACAACATGGGTGGCGCGGACTTCCACGTGGCGATGACCGACATGGTGCTCGCCGGGTTCCCGGTGCGTGGTGACACGTCGAAGTTCTTCGCGCCGTTGCGTCAGGAACAGGTCGCGATCGGCCTGCCCGCCGCGATGTACGCGGGCAACGGGTTCACCTCCGTCGCGGACGTCCACACCGCGCTGGACTGCCTCACCAAGGGAACGCGGTGCGGCAGCTACAAACCGAAGGGCGTGTACCCGAACCTGCGCGGCCTCATGACGTGGTCGATCAACTGGGACAAGTACAACAACTACGAGTTCTCCAAGGCCCACCGGGCCTATCTGCCCCGATGACGGTGTGGGGGCGGCACCGCCGCCCCCATCCCTTACGCCAGGGTGGACCAGAACTGCAGTTCGTAGGCTTGCAGCAGGCGGCCGTAGCGCCACGCGTGCTGCGGCTGCCAGCCCGCGTCGAGGGAGGCCTGGATCGCGGCGATCGCACGGTCCTCCAGTTGCGGCGCGGGCGTGGCGAAGAAGTCGACGAACGCGCACGCCTCGTCGCTGAACCCGTAGTGCTCGCGCAGCCCCTTCGCCATCCGCGCGCAGTATCCGCCCCACGCGGTGAAGTTCGCCAGGATCGCGAGGATCACGTCCGTCGGCTCGCCGTTGAGCGCCATCCACGCCTGGTAGGCGGGGTAGGCCTGGCAACCGGGGAACGGTTCGTAGTTCTGGAAGTCCTTGGCGGACATGCCCGCCGCCTCGGCCAGCGGCGGCAACATCGGCAGCACCAGCTCCTCACCGCCCGCGAGCAGCGTGAAGAACGCCCGCGCGTTCGGTTCGCTCGCCTTGGAGGCCAGCGCCAGGAATGTTCGCCAGTCCGACGACACGATGTGGTTCTCTTCAGCGGCGAACGTCTGGATCACGCCGCGCGGAGCCTGCCCGGTCTCGATCAGTTTCACCACGAGGTTGTCGTGGTCACCGGGGTGCAGCTCCGTCCGGATGCGCGCGACCAGCTCTTTTGCGTTCATGGTCCAGATTCTTCCGCACGGGGGAAATCGTTCGCCAGACCGGCGGCCGATCAGGGACCATCTTCGCTCGTGGCTGAACACACCTACCGCGTACTCGTCCGCGGCCGCTTCGCCGACCTGACGCCCGGCCAGCGCACGTCGCTGCTCGACCGCCTCGAGGACTTCGACTTCCTGCGCGACGCCGGCTTCAGTGAAGAAGGCGCGCTGACCTACGACGAGAAGCTCGACTTCTTCAGCTACCGCGTGATCCTCACCGCCGCCGAGAAGCCGGACGACGCGGGACTGCGGCGGGCCTCGACCGCGCTCGACGCGCTCGGCGTCGACTTCAAGGGGCTGAAGGCCAAGGTCACCGACATGGACGAGATGAAGGTCAACCGGCCGAAGCGGCTGGGCTGACCCGAAGCCCCGCACTCCGGGGCTTCGGGTCAGCGCGTCATCACGGGTAGTTCGCCAAGTAGGCCTCGGTGGAACCGGCCGACACCCGGCCGCCCGAGTTGTTGACGATCCGTTCGATGGTTCCCTTGCCGCCCAACGAGATCGTCACCATGCTGTGCAGCCTGACGCCCGGGGTGTTCGGCACCTCGAACGCCCGGTCGGCCACCACGCTCGGGTTGGCGTTGGCGAAGATGTAGCTGCCCATGCCCCACGCCTCGTGCGTCGTGACGTTGTTGGAGACCTTGTACGCCGCGTAGCCGCGGGTCGAGCCGTTCATCCAGGCCGCCTGGTTGGGCACCTCGTACGGCATTTCGTTCTGGTAGAAGTACGTCCGGCCGCCCTGGCCGTTCCAGATGGTCTGGTACTTCTGGTAGTGCTCGACGAACAGGCCGTACATCGTCACGTTGTCGCCGTTGACGATCAGGCCCGTGTCGGCCGTGTTGAGATCCCAGCCGACGCCGATGGAGTGGTCACCGCGCCACAGCCACAGGTGGTCGCCGATCACGTTGTGGCTGTTGACCACCAACGAGGTCGTGGCCCGCCCGACGGCCGAACCGCCGATGCGTACGTACACGTCGTGCAACGACGTCGGGTTGGCGGAGTGGTTGGCGTTGCTGCCGGGCGCGCCGACCTGCATCAGCAGCGGCGAGTTGGTCGGGGCCGCGTCGATGAGGATGCCGGCGATCTTCACACCGTCCACATCGGCCACGTCGAGCGCCATGGTGCCGTTGGCAGGCATGACGGTCGCGAGACCGAGGCCCAGCACGACGGTGTCGGGGCGGGTGACGCGGATCGGCTCGCTCACCTGGTGGATGCCCGGCGTGAGCAGCAGGTGCTTGCCGGCCGCGAGCTGCGCGTTGATCGTCGCCGCCGAGGTGCCCGGCTTCGCGATGTAGAACTGCGACAGCGGGATGTTCGTGCCCTGCTGGTTGCCCGCGGCCCAGGTGGTGCCGCTGGTGTTCGAGCGCAGCGCCGGCACGAACACGGTGTAGTTACCGCCGCTGTCGACGGTCAGGAACGGCTTCTCCCGCACGACCGGGGTCTGCGCGACGTTCGTGTACGGCGGCTCCGGGAACGATGTCCGCGGTGCGTTGCGCGCGCCGACGAACACCATGTTCCAGTTCTCGCCGGTCCACGAGCCCCACTCGGTGTTGCGCGACAGCCACTGCTGCTGCGAACCGGAGCGGACCTGGCCCGTGACCACGGAGTCGGCGAGGAAACCGCCGCTGGACCAGCCGTTGTCGTCGAGCTGCATGTTGCCGTAGGTCTTGGTGCGGCGCATCGCGGACGCCTGCGACACGGCCCAGGTGTTGGTGCCCGAGGGCGGCCGGATCGCGAGGTTCTCCGCGCCACGCCAGAAGTTGTGCGTCGCGTTGCCCTGGAACCAGTCGGCCTCGACGTGCACCTGGCCGTTGATCGTCACACCGTCCGGCAGCATGCCCAGGCCGAGGACCTGGGTGAAGAAGCCGATGTTGACGTCGACGTTGTAGTTGCCGGGCTTGAACATGATCGCGTACCGGCGCGCGTCGTACTGACCCTCTTCCTGCTGGCGGAAGATGTCGTCGAGCCGCGCCTGGATGGTGGCCGCGGGCATCGACGGGTCGAAGACGAGCACGTTCGGGCCGAAGTCGGGCTGACCCGGCTGCTGCGTGCCGCCGGTGAGGCGGAAGAGCTGTGCGTTGGTCCCGTTGCAGGTGTACTGGACCAGCTGGACGTCACCGGTGGACGCACCGGGCACGTCGAGGCACTTGGCGCTGTTGCGGTTCACGAACCGGTAGGTGTCCGTGCCGATCTGTTCGGGGCGCCATTGCTGGTTGTTCGCGTTGAACGACTGCCACATGTGGACAGCCGCGTTGTCCGCGACCGAGACGTTCGAGACGTCCCAGACCTGGCCCTGTCCGACGGTGAAGTAACCGTCGCTTGTGGGCGTGAAGGTCCAGGTCTGTCCCGAGCATCCTTGTTGGCGGAGCTGTGCGCCGTTGGCCGTTCCCAGCGACTCCACGCACTTTCCGCTGCCGACGTTCGTCACTTGATAGGCGGTTCCGGGCACCACGTCGGCCTGCGCCGCGACCGTCCACACAGGAACGATCGCCGCTGCTGCCAACGCTGCCACCAGCAGGGGGGTTCTCACGGCCCCAGGGTGGGGGCGATCTGTCGCAACCGTCAACGAACTTGCCTGTTTCCGGTCCTGTTCCGGTATTGACAGTCCATTTTGTCAAATGAGACCGTGCTGGACGTGGAACTGTCGCCGTTGCGCCTCTCGTTGCTGGAGCTGCTGAAGTCGCCCGCCTCGGCGACGCAGCTCGCGGTGGCTCTCGACCTGCCCCGGCAGCGGGTCAACTACCACGTGCGAGCCCTGGAGCAGGCGGGACTCGTCGAGCTGGTCGAAGAACGCCAGCGGCGTGGCTGTGTGGAACGCGTCCTGCGGGCGAAGCCGGGTCGCGAGATCGCGGCCGGCGTCCACGACCAGTTCGCCGCGACGCATCTGGTGTCGGTAGCCGAGGACACGGCGCGCGACGTCGAACGGATGTCCGGCGCCGCGGCCGACGCGGGAAAGCGCTTGCTCACCTTCACCGTGGAGACGACGGTCCGCTTCGGCGCGCCCGGCGACGTCCACGAGTTCACCAGCGACCTGGCTGAAGCGGTGCGGCAGGTCGCGTTGAAGTACGACACCGACTCAGGCCGCCCGTACCGGGTGGTCGCCATGGGCCATCCCGGAGTAGCAGATGAGTGACGAAGGCGTCCGGATCGAGATCACCGTGGCCGCGCCGGTCGACGAGGTGTGGCAGTCGTTCCGCGACAAGGAGAAGCTGCGCCACTGGCACGGCTGGGACCTCCCGGACCTCGACGCCGAGATCGACAACATCTACTTCGAGAACGCCGAGGAGGGCGACGGCGCCACGCTGGTCGTCCAGGGTCACGACACCTTCGTGCTCACCCCGGTCCCCGAAGGCACCCGAGTCGTGCTCACCCGCGCGCCCGTGGGCACCTCGCCCGAGTGGGACGCCTACTACGACGAGATCACCGAAGGCTGGATCACGTTCCTGCACCAGCTGAAGTTCGCGCACGAGTACCACCCCGGGGAGAAGCGCCGGACGCTGTTCTGGCCGTCCGAGGTCGATCTCGGCGTGAGCGGCAAGCCGTTCTTCGAGTCGGCGAACCAGCGCGGTGTGGTGGTCGAGGAGTTCGGTCCGGGGTTGGTGGTCACCAGCGCACAGATGACCGTCGTGACGACCTACGGGTTCTCCGACGACCAGCTGGAGGCGCTGCGTCAGAGGGGGCCCGCCGACGTGGCCGACCCGAAGTAGCGGGTCAGGAACTCGTTGCGGAAGACGCCTTTCGGGTCGTGCTCGCGCAGCAACGCCCGGAAGGCGTCCCACTGCGGGTAGCGGGCCGCCAGCAGGGCGGGCGGCACGGTGAAGAGCTTGCCCCAGTGCGGCCGCGGCGCGATCGCCTCCTCCAGGCGGGGCAGCAGCCGCAGCACGGCCGGGGTGTCCGGCACCCAGGTGAAGTGGATCGCGACGCTGTCGCGGTCGAAGGCGGGACTGAGCCACTGCGGCTCGGCGTCGATCGTGCGGATCTCGCAGGCCTGCACCAGCGGCGAGATCACCGTCGACATCTCGGCCAGTGCCCGCAACGCCGTCACCGCGCGGGTCCGGGGCACGAAGTACTCGGTCTGCAGCTCCTCGCCGACGGACGGGGTGAACTCGGCGCGGAAGTGGGGCAGCCGCTCGTGCCACGGGCCGGGCACGCCGCCCTGCAACGTGCAGCGGGAGGCGGGCTGGCCGGCCACGGGGTGCGCCGGCTCGGACGCCGGCCGCCCCGGGAAGGCGAACTCCTCGTCGCCCACGCGGTGCTTCGCCCACAGCGTCGCACCGCCCTGCCAGTCCACGAACGCGCTCACGCTGTACGCGCCGTCGAAGATCTGTTCCAGCCGGACGAGCAGCGTCGTCCAGGCGACCTCCTCGTAGACCGTCTGCGCGACCTGGAAGGACGGCACCACGTCGAGGGTCACGGTGGTGACGACGCCGAGGCCGCCCATCGACACGGGCGCGCCCGCGGAGGTCAGCTCGACGACCGAGCCGTCACCGCGCATGACCTCGACGGACCGCACGGCGCCGGCCAGCGACCGGGACCCGGAGCCGTGGGTGGCGGTGGTGATCGCACCGGCCACGGTGATGTGCGGCAGCGACGGCAACGTGTGCAGGGCCAGGCCTGCCGCCTCCAGCCGGACGGCCAGCGAGGCGAGCGTCATGCCCGCGCTCACCCGGACCGTCTGACCGGACACCTCGAAGACCTCGGGCATGGCCGCCAGCGACACCAGCGTGCCGGTCGTGTCGGCGATCGTGCTGAACGAGTGTCCCGAGCCGACGACGTGCACGGCCGATGAGCCGCGCACGAGCGCACGCAGGTCTTCGGCCGAGGCTGGGGCTACGACCTCAGCCGAGGTGAAGGTGACGTTGCCCGCCCAGTTGGTCCTCATAGGCATACGTTAGGCGCCCAAGCCCGGTGAGTCATTCTCACTATAGCTTCAGTGTTGACAAAAATTAGGTTGTCAGCGGTGGCAGGGTGGATCTACGTGGACACCGACATACAACGGCTTCGACAGATTTCCGGGTTGATCACGCCGATGGCGCTCCGAGTCGCCGTGACCCTCGGACTGCCGGACCGCCTGCGCGACAACCCCGCGACCGCCCGCGAACTCGCACCCGGACTCGAGGCCGACCCGCTCGCACTCGACCTGCTCCTGGCCCACCTGACGACCCTCGGGGTGGTCGAACGAACAGCCGCCGGCTACCGCACCACCGGTTTCGGCGCGCTGCTCGGCGCCGGTGCGGGCAACGGCCTGAACAACCTGCTGCACCACGACTCCGCCGCCGGGCGCGCCGATCTGGCGTTCGTCGACCTGGTCCACAGCGTCCGCACCGGCGAACCGGCCTACCCGCTGCGCTACGGCCAGGACTTCTGGGCCGACCTCGCCGCGCAGCCGCACCTGCGCGAGGCCTTCGACCGGCAGATGAACGACCGAATGCGCGACTGGATTCCGCAGGTCGTCGCGAACTACGACTGGTCGCGGTTCGGCACGCTCGTCGACGTCGGTGGCGGGCACGGGACGCTGCTCGCCGCGATCCTCGCCGCGCACCCGGCGATGCGCGGCCACCTGGTCGACCTGGAGGAGACCGCCGCGGGCGCGCGGGAGTTGTTCCGCGAACACGGCCTCGGCGAACGCGCGGAGGTGACCGGGGGCAGCTTCTTCGACCCGTTGCCGGCCGGGGCCGACGCCTGCCTGCTGTTCGACATCCTGCACGACTGGGACGACGAGCAGGCGCACCGGATCCTGGCCCGGTGCGCCGTGGCGGGCGAACGGGTTCTTGTCGTGGAGTCCCTCGGGGAGAGCACGGAGTTCGACCTCGTCATGCTCGTGCATTTCGGCGGGCGGGACCGAGGGCTCCACGACTTCGAGAGGCTGGCGTCCGCGCACGGACTCACCCTGGAGTCCGTGACCCAGGTGACCGGCGGGCGCAGCCTGCTGGAGTTCACTCGCTGAGCGCGGCGATCCTTTCCTGGGCCTCGGCGAGGTCGTCGGAGGTCGGGGCGTCGTCCTGGGTGAGCGCGCGCCGCCAGTAGCCGGCGAACTCGATGTCCTTCTTGGACACACCCAGACCGACGAAGTGCCTGCGCAGCGCCCGCACCGAGGAGGCCTCGCCGGCGAGCCACACCCACACCGACGACGGCACCCCGGCCGCCGTCACCACCGAGACCAGGTCCTCCCCGGCACTGCGGTGCACCCACCGCACACCGGGCACGTCCTGTTCCTCCAATGGATCCGCGACCTCGACGAACACGAGCCGTTGCTGCGCCTCCGGTAGCAGTTCGAGTAGTGAGGCGATCGCCGGCAACGCCGTCTCGTCGCCCGCGAACACCAGCAGGTCCGCGGTGCCGAGCGGGCGGGCGGGCGTAGTCGCGGGAGGGTCCGAACCGGCCGATGACGTCACCGACCTGGGCTCTGGCGGCCCAGCTCGACGCCGGGCCGGTGTCGCCGTGCAGCACGAAGTCGACCGTCAGCACGCCGTCGCTCAGCGACCGGACGGTGAAGCTGCGCATCCACGGCCGTTCGGGCTCCGGCACGGCCAGGTACGCCTGGTACCAGGTGCCGGCGTCGGAGGCGTCGGACACGTGCGCGGACCCGCCGGGCCGGGGGAAGAGCAGCTTGAGCTGCTGGTCCGGCCAGGTGTCGAGCGCGTCGAGTCCGGGACCGCTGAACGTCACGCGGGTCATGCGCGGGGTCAGCGGTACGACGGAGGTCACCGTCAGCAGGCTCACGACAGGTACTCCTTCAGGTGCCGGGCGGTGAGGGTGTCCGAAGTGGACACGAGGTCGCCGGGCGTGCCGGAGAAGACGACCTGGCCGCCGTCGTGGCCCGCGCCGGGGCCCATGTCGACGATCCAGTCGGCGTGCGCCATCACGGCGAGGTGGTGCTCGATCACGATCACCGTGTGGCCGGCGTCGATCAGCTGGTCGAGCAGCGCGAGGAGCTGGTCCACGTCCGCGAGGTGCAGGCCGGACGTCGGTTCGTCCAGCACGTAGGTCGAGGCCTTCTCCGCCATGTGGATGGCGAGCTTGAGCCGTTGCCGTTCGCCGCCGGACAGCGTCGTGAGCGGCTGGCCGAGCGAGAGGTACGACAGGCCGACGTCGTGCAGGCGGCTGAGCACGGCGTGGGCCTGGCCGGAGGGGAAGAACTCGCGCGCGTCGGCGACGGACATGCCGAGCACCTCGCTGATGTTCTTGCCCCGCAACGTGTAGCGCAGCACCTCGGGCGTGAACCGCTTGCCCTCGCACTTCTCGCAGACCGTGGCGACACCGGCCATCATCGCGAGGTCGGTGTAGACGAGCCCGATGCCCTTGCAGTTCTCGCAGGCGCCCTCGGAGTTCGCGCTGAACAACGCGGCCTTCACGCCGTTGGCCTTGGCGAAGGCGGTCCTGACCGAGTCGAGCAGGCCGGTGTAGGTGGCGGGGTTGGAGCGGCGTGAACCGCGGATCGGCGACTGGTCGACCGTCACGACGTCCGGGCCCTTGCGCAGCGAGCCGTGGATGAGCGACGACTTGCCGGAGCCCGCGACGCCGGTGACGACGGTCAGCACGCCGAGCGGCAGGTCGACCGAGACGTCCTTGAGGTTGTTGGTGCGGGCGCCGCTGATCGTCAGGAAACCCTGGGGGGAACGGAATTCCGGCCGCAGCTTGGCCCGGTGGTCGAGGTGGCGGCCGGTCAGCGTGCCGGAGCTGCGCAGCCCGGCCACGTCGCCGGTGTAGCAGAGGTGACCGCCGTTGACGCCGGCACCGGGGCCGAGGTCGACGACGTGGTCGGCGATCTTGATGGTCTCCGGCTTGTGCTCGACGACGAGGACGGTGTTGCCCTTGTCCCGCAGGCGGAGCAGGAGGTTGTTCATCCGCTGGATGTCGTGCGGGTGCAGGCCGACGGTCGGTTCGTCGAACACGTAGGTGATGTCGGTGAGCGAGGAACCCAGGTGCCGCACCATCTTCACGCGCTGCGACTCGCCGCCGGACAGCGTGCCGGACTCGCGGTCGAGCGAGAGGTAGCCGAGGCCGATCTCGACCAGCGAGTCGAGCGTGTCGCGCAGGGTGGCGAGCAGCGGTGCGACGGGCGGGTCGTCGATGGCGTGCACGAACTTCGCGAGGTCGCTGATCTGCATCGCACAGCAGTCCGCGATGTTCGCGCCGCGGATCTTCGAGCTGAGCGCGGCCTCGTTGAGACGTGCGCCCTTGCAGCTCTGACAGGTCGCGAAGGTGACGGCCTTGTCCACGAACGCGCGGACGTGCGGCTGCATGGAGTCGCGGTCCTTGGACAGGATGGTGCGCTGCAGCTTGGAGATCAGGCCGTCGTAGGTGACGTTGGTGCCGCCGATGTTCAGTTTCGTCGTCGGCTTGTAGAGGAAGTCGTGGAGCTGCTGCTCGGTGAACGCCGAGATCGGCTGGTCGGCGGGGTAGAGGCCGGAGTTCGCGAGGACCTGCCAGTACCAGGTGCCGACGCCGTAGTTCGGGGCGTCGATCGCGCCGTCGTTCAGGGACTTCGTGCTGTCGACGATGGCGTCCACGTCGATGGTGGTGACCTTGCCCAGGCCCTCGCAGGCCGGGCACATGCCCTCGGGCAGGTTGAAGCTGAACGCGCCGGACGTGCCGGCGTGCGGCTCGCCCAGGCGGCTGAAGACGATCCGGAGCATCGTGTGCGCGTCGGTCGCGGTGCCGACGGTGGAGCGGGAGTTCGCGCCCATGCGTTCCTGGTCGACGATGATCGCCGCGCTCAGGTTGTGCAGCGCGTCCACGTCGGGGCGGCCGATCGAGGGCATGAAGGACTGCAGGAAGGCGGTGTAGGTCTCGTTGATCATGCGCTGGGACTCGGCCGCGATCGTGCCGAAGACCAGCGAGGACTTGCCGGAGCCGGACACGCCGGTGAAGACGGTCAGCCGACGCTTGGGGACGTCGAGCGACACGTCCGCGAGGTTGTTCTCCCTGGCTCCCCGCACCTGGATCCAGTCATGGCTGTCCGCGACAGCGTTCACAGCTGCTTCCCCCAACAGATTGTTTATGCCGTAAAGTATCGACCGGCAAGGTTACTTTACGCTGTAAGGAGTCGCAACCGTGGTCGTCTACGCAGGTCAGGGCGACCCGCGCCGGTCCATCGAGCTGCTCTGGCGGGCGTCGGTCGCGGAGCAGCGTCCCGGCCCGAAGCCCGGACTGAGCGTGGACGCGATCGTCGACGCGGCCATCGAGGTCGCCGACGAGCAGGGCATGGCGTTCTCGATGCGCGCGGTGGGGGAGCGGCTCGGGCGCACGGCCATGGCGCTCTACACGTACGTGCCGGGCAAGAACGAGCTGGTCGACCTCATGTACGACCGGGCGATGGCCGAACTGCCGGCGTCCTACCCGCTCGACGACGGCTGGCGTTCCGCCGTCACGTGCTGGGCGCACGACCTGTGGGAGTTCTACAGCCGTCACCCGTGGATGCTGCAGGTGTCGCAGGCGCGTCCGGTGCTCGGCCCGCACGAGTTCGCGGTGATCGAGGCGCTGGCCGCGATCCTGGTGTCCACCGGCCTGCCTGGTCGTGAACTGCGCGGCATCGTCGGCGCCGTCAACTACTTCGTGCGCGGCGCGGCGCAGACCGTCGCCGAGGCCCGTGCCGCGGGTAATGCGACAGGTGAGGGCGACGAGGAGTGGTGGTACGCGCGGTCGGCCGTGTTGCTGGAGATCGAGCCCGACCTGGAGCACAGGTTCCCGATGCTGCACGTGCTGGAGAGCGACAGGGAGCCCGTCGATCCGGAACTGCCGTATCTGGAGAACGACGCCGTGGAGAACTTCCGCAGCGGGTTGAAGGTCCTTCTCGACGGCATCGAGGGTGCTGTAGCGAAACCGTGACGAAGTCCGGACGTGCACGGCACACGGGCTCGATGAGATCGTCACCATGGCAATCGTCAGAGTCCTTGTGGCCGTCGCGTGCGCCCTGGTGCTGACGGCGCCGAGCACGACGGCCTCGCCGGACGACCACCGCCCCGCGACCATGACGATGACGTACCAGGCCGGAGATCTCGCCGCCGTGGTGCACGCGCCGCGCACCCTCGTCGGTGTGCACCCGCTGGTGCTCACCCACGACGTCTCCGCCACGGTGCTGGTGCGGCGAGGCGCCGTGGTGGTGCTGGCGCCCGATCCGTCGTCGCTGACGCGGCACCGTGCGCTGTGGCGTGAGCTGAGCTCGGGCACCGGGCCGCTGGCGGAGCGGTTCGCCGGGTTCGCCGGCCACTTCTCTGTGGCACAACCGTGACGGTGTCCTCACCGGACGCCCACAAGTTCCCGATGGGATCACCTCATGGCAATCGGAAAAGCCGCGGCCGCCATCGCGATCGCGATGGCGCTGGCCGCACCGGCGAGCTCTGCCGCCCCCGACGGCTCCGGCGTCAGAAGGGTCGAGTACACGCTCGGTGACCGGGCGTTTCAGGTGCCCGGCTTTCACACCGGACCGGGCGGCCCCGTCGCGGACCTCGAACTCACCGCGGTCGTGCACGCGCCGCGCACGCTCGTCGGCAAGCGGCCGCTGGTGCTGCTCGCACACGGCTACTGGAAACCGTGCGCGGACGACCAGTGGGTCTGGCCGTGTCCGTCCGGGGACGCGTTCCCGAGCTACCGCGGGTACGACTACCTCGCCGAGGAGCTGGCGCGGCAGGGTTTCGTGGTGGTGTCGGTGAGCGCCAACGGGATCAACGCGGGCATGCTCGGCGAGACCGCTGACGTGGCTCGTGCCTCGCTGATGAGCAAGCACCTGGAGATGTGGCGCGACCTCAACGCCGGCAAGGGCCCGCTCGCGCGGAAGCTGCCGGGGTTCCGCGGGCACGTCGACCTCACCAACGTCGGCACCCTCGGGCACTCGCGTGGCGGCCGTGGCGCGGTCTACCAGGCCTCGGACAAGCACGTGACCGAGCTGCCGGAGGGTGTGCGGATCAGGGCGGTGCTTCCGCTGGCACCCGCCGGCTACTACGCGCCCGACCCGGAGGCGCCGGAGAACCTCGACTACCGCATCACGAAGATCCCGTTCGCAGTGATGACCGGAGACTGCGACTCCATCGACGAGCAGGCGGGTGGTTACATCCGCAACGCCCAGGGCCGCAACCTCGTCCCCGTCCACGACGTCACGCCGCGGCGGGCGAACCACAACTTCTTCAACACCGAATGGTCCTACGACCACGACAACTCCTGCCCCGGCACGGCGACGCTCACGCCGGCAGAACAGCGGAAGGTCGCCACGACCTACATCCCGGCGTTCTTCCAGCAGTACCTCAACGGCCGGAAGAACCCGATCGTGAGCAAGGGCTTTCCGGGCGTCGACGTCGTGACGCATCAACCGATCGGCTAGGCCTCGACGAGACTTTGGGTGGACGTTTCCCGCTTCCGCCACTGCCAGGCTGGGTGGCGGAAGGGGGAAAATTCCATGCTCAGAACAACTGCGCTGCTCACCGCGGCGCTGGTGATCCTGACCGCGTCACCCGCCACCGCGCACGCGGGCGGCGACTGGACCGGGTGGGCGAAGGACCTCGACGGTACGCGGCACCAGGCCGCGGAATGGCGAATCAACGCGGGCAACGCCGGAAAACTCAAGCTGAAGTGGGCGTTCGCCTACCCCAGGGGCGACTACAACGGCGTCCGCAGCCAGCCCGCGGTTGTGGGGAACACGATCTACTTCGGCGGCCCCGACGGGAAGTTCTACGCCCGTGACGCGCGCACCGGCCGGTCGCGCTGGGAGTTCACGCTCCCGCAGGCCGGCCGGTACGCGTTCAACTCCGACGGCCCGACGGTGGCCGGCGGCAAGGTGTTCTTCGGGGACAGCGCGAGCAGGTTCTTCGCGCTCGACCAGCGCACCGGGCGCCTGAAGTGGCAGGTGCAGCTCGACACGGGCATCGCGTCGATGACCACCAGCTCGCCGATCGTCCACAACGGACTGGTGTACGTCGGCACGTCCAGCAGCGAGAACATGCTGCCGAACACGCACGCCTGCTGCACGTTCCGCGGCCACATCGACGCCTACGACATCGACACCGGCGCGTTGGTCTGGCGCCACTACACGGTGCCGGAACCGGTCGAGGTCGGCACCTGGCCCAACGGCGCCAAGCGGTTCGAACCGTCCGGCGTCGGCGTGTGGAGCTCGCCGGTGATCGACCGCAGGACCGGCACGCTCTACGTCGGCACGGGCCAGAACTACACGGGCAAGGGCGGCGAGTTCGACTCGCTGCTGGCGCTGAACGCCCGCACCGGCGCGGTGAGGTGGACCAACCAGGTCACCGACGCCGACACGTGGCGTGGTGCGTGCAACGAGCCCGATGCCGAGGGCTACTGCCCAGGGCTCAAGGACGGCACCAACCTCGACTACGACATCGGTGCCACGCCGAACCTGTTCACCGTGAACGGGCGCAGGCTCGTCGGTGTCGGCCAGAAGTCCGGTGTCTACCACGTGTTCGACGCGTCGACGGGGCAGGTCGTGTGGCGTCGTCAGCTCGGCGTGCCGCTGCCCAGCGGTGGCATCTCGGGCATCCAGTGGGGGTCGAGCTTCGACGGCAAACGGCTCTACATCGCGACCTACTACGCCGATCCCGGCAAGCTGTTCGCAGTGGATCCGGCCACCGGCACCGTTCTGTGGGAGACCCCGGCACCCGCCGACGGCTGTTCCACGGGCGGTGCGGCCGGCCAGCCCGGCTGCTACCAGGCGCACGGCGTGCCGGTGTCCAGCTCACCCGGCGTGGTGTGGCTGGGCGCGCTCGACGGCAAGTTCCGCGCCTACAACGCCAGGACCGGTCAGATCATCTGGTCCCACGACACCATCCAGGACGTGCGTGGTGTCAACGGGCTGACCGGGCGGGGCGGCGCGCTGGCCGGGCCCGGTACCGGTGCGGTGGTGTCGGACGGCATGGTCTACGTGCAGTCGGGTTACTCCTCGGGCTACGAGAACCCGCACGGCCACGTGTTACTGGCCTTCGGTTTGTAGCTTCACTCGCACCTTATCGGTGGGCAGGCCTGCCTGAGTACGCAGCTCGACCGCTTTCCGCCAGGCCTCCCGCGCCGGTTCGGCGGCACCCGCGGCAGCGTGGGTGTCGCCGAGCTGTTCGTACGCACCGGCTTCGAGCGGCAGGTCGCCGCCGAGCCGGAACATCTCCGACGAGCGGGTGAACGCCTCGGCGGCCTTCGCGTGATCGCCCAGCCCGAGGTAGCCGGTGCCCAGGTTGTCCCACGCCTCGGCCTGGCCGATCAGGTGGTCCATCTCCCGCCACATCCGCATCGCGCGTTCGGCGTACTCGACGGCCTGCGCGTACTCGCCGATCTTGCCGTGGCCCCACGCGAGCCCGGTCAGCGCGTTGGCCTGGCCGTAGGAGTCGCCGCACTCCTCGAACAACGCGAGCCCGCGCCGCGTGTGCTCCATCGCCTCGCCGATCCGGTCGTCCGGGCACAGCATCGCGATGTTCAGCAGCACCCCGGCCTGACCGGCCGGATTGCCCTCGTAGACGTCGAACGCCCGGTGCAGCGCGGCGGTGGCCTCGACGGGCCGGCGCATGCGGCTCAGCCCGCGGCCGAGGTTGATCAGCGTGCGGCCCAGGCCGTCGGCGTCGTCGAGCTGTTCCACGGCGGCGACCGCGAGTTGTTGCGACGTCAGGAGATCCTGGTAGCAGGCCTGGCGGGCCAGGGCGTCGGCGAGCGACCAGCCCATCAGCCACGTCTGCGCCGGCGTGCCGTGGGGCATCGCCGCCATCAGCGCCGGGTGCTCGGCCATCAGCCACGCGAGCGCTTCCTCGTGCGTGCCGAACCGCAGGACCACGACGCCGGGAGCCGGCGGCGGAGTGGCCGGGCGGTGGCGGTTGGGCGTGTACGCGACACCGGCCTCGACGCCCGTCAGCGCGAGGTGGTCGAGCAGCCGGTGCAGGGCCTCGTCGCGTTCGCCCGCGAGAGCCAGCTCAGCCGCGTAGTCGCGCAGCAGGTCGTGGCAGGTGAACCGGCCCGGCTCCGGCTGGTCGATCAGGTTCGCCGTCGCGAGTTCGGCGAGCAGGGCCTCGGTCTCCCGCACGTCCAGCGCCGCCAGTGACGCGGCCCCGGCGAGGCTGATGTCCGAGCCCGGCATCAGGCCCAGCAACCGGAACAGCCGCAGCGCCGCCGGGCTCAACGCCTTGCAGGAATGCGAGAACACCGAACGCAGGTCCGCCGTGACGTCATCGTCGTCGGCGAACGCGTCGAGGTCCGCCAGTTCGTCCGCGAGCGCCGCCAGCGGGAACTGCGGCTGCGTCGCCGCCCGCGCACCGGCCACCGCGAGGGCGAGCGGCAGGCGGGCGCAGCGGCGCACCACTGTGTCGACCGCGTCCGGCTCGGCCCGCGCCCGGTCGTGCCCGATCCGGGCGGCCAGCAGTGCGCGGGCGTCCTCCGGTGGCAGCAGGCCCAGCGGGAGAGCCTTGGCGTGGGCCGGCCTGAGCGAGGTGCGGCTCGTGATCACCACGTGCGCGTTCGGCGAGCGCGGCAGCAGCGGTTCGACCTGCTCGGCGTCCGTCGCGTTGTCCAGCAGCATGAGCACCCGTTTGTCCGCGAGCGCGTCCCGCAAAAGCGCCGACTGCCCCGCGAGGTCGTGCGGCACCTGGGCCCGTGGCACGTCGAGTGCCGAGAGGAACCGCAGCAGCGCGTCACCGGGGCTCACCGCGGCCCCGCTCGGGCCGAAGCCGTGCAGGTTCACGTAGAGCTGGCCGTCGGGGAACCGGTCCATGGCCTGGTGCGCCCAGTGCACGGCCAGCGAGGTCTTGCCCACCCCGCCGGTGCCGGTGATCACCACGACGCCGTTCGGTGCCTGGTCGAGTTCCGCGAGTTCCAGCGCCCGGCCGGTGAACGGCTTGGGCGCGGCCGGCAACTGGCGCGGTGCCGAGGCCGCCTGCAGGCGCCGATGCAGGGTCGCGAGGTGCCGCGACGGTTCGGCGCCCAGCTCGCCGGCCAGCCGGGCGCGCACGACCTCGAAGTGCCGCAACGCTTCCGCCGCGCGTCCGCTGCCGTGCAACGCCTCGATCAGCTGGGCGGCGATCCGCTCGTCCAGCGGCCGCCCGGCGGCCAGGGTGTGCAGTTCGGGCACCAGCTTCGCGTGCTCACCCCGGGCGAGCCGCTCGTCGACGTGGTCGAGCCGGGCGGCGAGCAGCTCGTCCGCGAAGTCCGCGCGCAGCTGCCGGGCCCACGGTGTGTCCAGTGTGGACAGCAGCTCGTCCCGCACGAGTGCCAGCGCGTCGGCCGTCTTCCCGGTGCGCACCAGGTGCCGGAACAGGTGCAGGTCGATCTCCAGCGGGTCGACCCGCACCACGTACCCGTTGCCGTCACGCTCGATCAGGCCGGGCAACGTCTGCCGCAGCCTCGTGAGCCACGTCCGCATCATCGCGCGGGCCCGCGGCGGCGGGTCGTCGCCCAGCACCCGTTCGACCAGCTCTTCGGCTGTCACGACCTGGCCCGCGCCGGCGAGCAGCACGCCGAGCAGCGCACCGACACGGGTCGGACCGAACTCGGTCGTGCCGAAGAGCGTGTACCGCACGGTGATCACCGTAGTCGTTCCGGCGACACCCTCACAAAAGAAACGCCTCTCGCAGTTCCGCGACCATCAGCTCCGGCACCTCCAAGGCGGCGAAGTGCCCGCCCCGCGGCATTTCGGTCCAGCGCACGATGGTGTGGTTGCGCTCGGCCATCCGCCGGATCGGCACCCCCACGTCGTGCGGGAACACCGCGACCGACGTCGGTGTCGCGGACATCGGCTCCAGCTCGCCCCACGTCTCGTCCCCCTCCTGGTAGTAGCGCGCCGACGACCCCGCGGTCCGGGTGAACCAGAAGATCGACGCGTTCGTCAGCAGCGCGTCGAGGGGTACCCCGATCTCCGGGTCGCTCCACGTGTGGAACGCCCATTCGATCCACTCGAGCTGCGCGACCGGCGAGTCGGTGAGCGCGTAGGCGACCGACTGCGGCCGTGTGCTCTGCATCGACACGTACCCGCACTGCTCGAACTCGTACCGGAAAGCCTTCTCCACGGACCGCCGCTCGGCGTCGACGTTCATGTCCGCCGTCTCCTGGGTGACACCGGCGGAGAAGATCTGGTTGACATGGATGGCCTTCACCTCGTCCCGCATCCCGAGCTGACGGGTGAGCATGGCGCCGAAGTCGTAGCCGTGCGCGAGGTAGCGGTCGTAGCCCAGGCGTCGCATCAGCTCGGCGACCACGCCGGCCACGCGGGGGATGGTCCAGCCGAGCTCCGTGGTGGGGCCGGAGAACCCGAAGCCCGGCACGGACGGGATCACGAGGTGGAAGTCGCGGCTGAGCGGTTCGATCATCTCCTCGAACGCGAAGCACGTCGTCGGCCAGCCGTGGGTGAGCAGCAGCGGTTCGGCGTTCGCGTTCGGGCTCCGCACGTGCAGGAAGTGCAGCGGGGTGCCGTCGATCTCGGTGACGAACTGCGGGATCTTGTTGAGCCGCCGTTCCCGCTCGCGCCAGTCGAAGTCGCGCCAGCGGGCCACGAGCTCCCGGAGACGGTGCTGGGGAGTGCCCTGCGCCCAACTGGCGCCCGCCGGTTCGCTGGGCCAGCGGGTCTGGTCGAGGCGGCGGTGCAGGTCGTCGAGGTCGGATTGGGGGATGGCGATTTCGAACGGCTTCATGCCGACGACGCTAAGGTGGCTGTAGGACAGTTATGGTCCTACAGTGGCCTCTGCTCGTTTGCTGAAATTGCTCGGTCTGCTGCAGTCGCGCCGTGAGTGGTCCGGTGCGGAGCTCGCGGACAGGCTGGGCGTCACCACGCGCACGGTCCGGCGTGACGTCGACCGGCTTCGTTCGCTGGACTACCCCGTGCACGCGTCGATGGGCACGTCCGGCGGCGGTTACCGGCTCGGTCCGGGTGCGCGGTTGCCACCGTTGCTGCTGGACGACGACGAAGCCGTGGCCGTGGCGGTCGGGCTGCGGACCGCGAGCGGCATCGAGAACATCGGTGAGACGGCCGTGCGCGCGTTGCTGAAGGTCGAGCAGGTGCTGCCTTCCGCGCTGCGGCACCGGGTCGCGGCGCTGGAGATCGCGACGGTGCCGCACACCTCGGCGCCTCCCGCGGTCGACGCCGGGTTACTGACGCTGGTCGGGACGGCCTGCCGCGACCGGCAGCGGATCCGGTTCGGCTACGCCGGGCACTCGGGGGAGGAGTCGCAGCGCGAGGCCGAGCCGCACCGGCTCGTGACGTGGGGCCGCCGCTGGTATCTGGTCGCCTGGGACCTGCTGCGGGAGGACTGGCGGACTTTTCGACTCGATCGGATGAGCGTGCGGACCCCGTTCGGCGCCCGCTTCACGCCCCGTGAGATTCCGGGCGGCGACGCGGGGGCGTTCGTGGCGGCGCGCGTGGCCGATCGGTGGCCGGTGCAGGGCGTCGTACGACTGAGCGTGCCCGCGCCGGAGGCCGTGGAGTGGCGGAGCTACGGCGAGGTTTCGGCTGTGGACGAAACCTCGTGCCACGTGCGGGTCGGAGGCGAGACGATGGACGACGTGGTGTTCATGCTCGCGAGCATCACCGTCGAGTTCGAGGTCGTCTCCCCGCCGGAACTGTCCGCCGCGTTGCTCCGGGCGGCGGACCGGTTTCGCCGCGCGGCGAAGTTCTAGAGGATTTCTCAGGGTCCTGACAGCAGACTCCTAGGCGCGCAGGGCTTAGTGGAGATCAGGGAGGTCCGCCATGCTGATCGATCACACCAGGCCACTGGACACGGTTCCGCTGGGCACCGCGCTCACCGTGACCCACGCGTCGGACCGTGGACCGCGCAGGTACAACGCGGACGCTTTCGCCGTGGGCCGCCGTACGTTCGTGGTCGCCGACGGGGTGGGCGACTCCGCGTCCGCCGCCGAAGCCGCGTGGGCGGCCGCGCGGGCCGCGGCGTTGCTGACGGACCCGGTCGCCGCGATCCTCGCCGCCCGCGACGCCCTCCAGGTGCACTCGGGCGACGCTGTGATCGTCGTGGCCACGGCCCGCCCGGACGGCGGCTTCGCCGTGGCGTGGGCAGGCGACGCCCGCGCGTACGCCTCGGACGGCTCGGACCTCGTCCAGCTCACCACCGACCACACCGTCGCCGAGTACTTCCGCGAACGCGGCATCAAGGCCGAACCGCGGCTGGAACACGTCGTCACCAACACCGTCCGGCACGCGACGCCGGAGAACATCGGCCGTGCGGCGACACGGGCTCCCCGGCTCGCCCTCGTGTCCGACGGCATCTACGGGCCGTTGGGGCACAACGGGATCGAGGCGATCATGTCCGGGAACGCCACGGCGGAGCGTTTGGTGCGTGCGGCCCTGTACGCGCGCGGCACCGACAACGCGACGGCGCTCGTCGTCAGCTGACCTTCTTGCCGCGCTTCTTCTTGCTCGCCTCGACGCTGCGCTGCAACGCCTCCATGAGGTCGACGACGCCGGTGGCCTCCGCGGGCTCGTCCTCGACCTTGATCTTGCGGCCCTTCTGCTTTGCCCTGATCAGCTTGTTGACCCGCTCGGTGTAGGTGTCGCGGTAGTCCTTCGGCCGCCAGTCGTCGGCCATGGACTCGACCAGCGACACCGCCATGTCGAGCTCCTTGCCGCGCGGCGCCCGGCCCTCCGGCGGCACGTCCAGCACGTCCTTCGGCCTGCGGATCTCGTCGGCGAAGAACAGCGTGTGCACGGCGAGAATGCCCTTGTCCTCGGTCAGCGCGGTCAGGTACTGCTTGCCGCGCATGACGAACATCGCGATGCCCGCCCGGTTCGACTTCTTCATCGCCTGCGCCAGCAGCAGGTACGGGCGGGAGAACTCGGGCTTGGCCGGCCCGAGCCAGTAGGTCTTCTGGAAGTGCACCGGGTCGATCTCGTCGATGTCCACGAACGCCTCGATGTCGAGGGTGCGACTGCGGCCCGGCGCGATCTCGTCCAGTTCCTCGGGCTCCACGACCACGTACTCGCCGTTCTCGACCTCGTGCCCCTTCACGATCTTCTCGTAGGGCACCTCACGGCCGGTGCGCTCGTTGACGCGCTTGTACCGGATGCGGTCGGACGTGCCGCGCTGGAACTGGTTGAAGTGCACGGTGTGGTCCTCGGTGGCGCTGTACAGCTCCACCGGGATGCTCACGAGTCCAAAACTGACAGAACCGCTCCAGATCGCCCTCGCCATGCAGGTCAGGTACCCGCACCCGGCGTAGTTATTCGTCGAAGCCTGACCTTGCTACCGTCACGGGTGTGAGAGTCGTGGTGCTGTCCGACACCCACGCGCCGCGGTTCTGGAAGCGGTGCCCACCGGCCGTGGCCGAACATTTGCGGTCAGCCGACCTGATCCTGCACGGCGGGGACGTCTGCGTCGCTCCCGTGCTGGACGAGCTGGCGCAGTACGCGCCCGTCATCGCCGTGTGCGGCAACAACGACGGCCCGGACGTGGTGGCGTGGGGCGCGCCGGACGTGGTCGAGTCCGAGATCGGGGGCCTGCCGTTCGCGATGATCCACGACAGCGGCCAGAAGACCGGCCGGATGGCGAGGATGCGCCGCCGGTTCCCCGCCGCCCGGCTCGTCGTGTTCGGGCACTCGCACATCCCGTGGGACGAGGAAGAGGACGGGCTCCGCGTGTTCAACCCCGGCTCGCCCACCGACAAACGGCGTCAGCCGCACGGCACCATCGGGCTGCTGCGGATCGAGGACGGCATCCTGCTCGACGCCCGGATCGTGCCGGTCACGCGTTGACCTCGACGTCCCGCCGTGCCCAGGCCGCGAGTCGCGGGGCGAGTGCTGCGTAGACGTCGGGGTCGAACCCCATGCCGGTGTGCGAGCTGTAAACCTCGACGCACTCGGCGCACGGGTCCTGGCACAGCCTCCACGGCACAATGCCGTCCAGCCGCGAGAAGATGGAGATCGCGGGAACGCGCAACGGTTCGGCGAGCGCCTTCATGTGCTCGTCGAAGCACGGCCCGCGCATGCAGTCGTCATCGAGCAGTCCGGGCACACCAGCGGCGGCGAGCCGGGCCAGGAACCGGGCGATGCGCATGACGCTGGGATGGGCGCCCAGCGGGTCGAGCACGGGGCTGCCCAGCATCACCAGGCCGTGCACCAGGTCGGGCCGCCGGGCGGCGGCGAGTCGCGCGAGCCAGCCACCGCGACTCTGGCCGAGCAGTACCACCGGCCGGCCGGTGAGCTCGGCGTGCCTCTCGGTGCTGTGCAAGAGCTTCGTCAGCAGTTGTGCGGTGCAGCCGACGGTGAACCCGACTCCTGAATGGACCGGGCGGTAGCCACGGGCGCGCAGCCACGACCGGGCGGGCGACAGGCTGGCCCCGCCGGCGCCGAAACCCGGTACGAGCACGACGCCGAGTCCGTTGCCCTGGTGCGGTTCTGCAGTCCGCCACACCGAGTGGCGCAGCAGCCTCGGCACGTCCAGCACCGCCCTGATCACGCTCTCGCGTGCGGCGGGTCGCAATCCGTCGAACATGACTGTGGGTTGCCGACCGATTGGCGCCTAAACCCGTCATCTTCGCACCACGATGGCCCGCAGGGAGGCGTGTCCTGGCCGCCAGCCGGTCGACACGGCGACGTACCGCGCAGTGGTGACCTCGCTGTAGGTCCTGCCGTCCACGCTGTACGTGACGGTGTGCGGCGGCGACGCGCCGTGTGTCCATTGCAGACTGACGTCGCCGATAGCATGCACGGCGCCGAGGTCGACGACCATGCGGCCGTCACGGCCCGGCGTCCACGCGGTGTGCTGTTCACCGTCCACCGCGGCGGCAGGGTCGCTCATACCGGGCGGCAGCACGGAGTTCGGGAACGTGACACGCCCGAGCGCGAGGTCGTTGATCGGGAACGGCCGGGCGCCCGGCATCCTGACCGTGCGCCCGGCCCGGCCCAGCACGACCGGCAGGCTGCGGCCGTCGCGGTGGACCAGCACGAACATGGCCGGGCCGCCGCGAAAAGTGACCCGCTGCGCGTCGTGCACGACGGCGGTGACGCCCGGCGGGATGCCGCGGGCGGTGAACCACGGCGCCTCGACCCGCGCGGTGGCGGCGGGCAGGCTGAGCGCGTACTCGGTGCCGTCACGGGTCGTGACCTGCGTGCCCCGGTACAGCCGGGTGCCGCGCAGGCGGACGGTTCCGGTGACGTCGGTGCCGGAAAGGTTGAAGAGGCTGAGGAACCCGTCCGCGGTGCTCGCGCGCACGCCTGGAGGACACTGCGGCGCCGGTTCCGCGGCGATCTCGCGCAGGTCCGCCTGGACGTAACCCTCCACGACCCCGGCCGGCACGGTGATCGTGTCACCCTGCACGGTGATCGGTTCGGCCGACCGCGCGACGAACCCCGCCCGGCCGTCCACGTCGAGCCAGCCCGACGTGCCGAGGTCCGGCCGCGGGTACGAGGCCACCGTCGTCCACGTGGCGCCGTCCATCGACGTCTCGATGCGGTAGGCGCCCGCGGCCGCTGTCTCCCAATGCAGGCGGACGCGGTCCACGGTCGTGGCGGTGCCGAGGTCGACGGCGATCCAGCTGTCCGCGCGGCCGCGTTCGGCACGGGCGACCGCCCAGCGCGTGACCGGATCGCCGTCGACCGCCTTCGCCGGTTCGAAGCCGGGAGCGAACGACGACGCCGTCACCGTTCCCTGACCTGCCTCGAACTCGAACAGCGAGTAGCCGTAGGCGGGATGCGGGGTGACGCCGATCATGCGGACGTGACGGGCCGTCGTCGCCGGGAACGTCAGGTCGTCGACCCGGAACCCCTCGCGCGCCGGGACCGTGACGCGGCCCGCCGCTCCCGTGTAGGTGCGGGAGCCGGTGAGGCCGGGCATTCCGGCCATCGCGAGGTTGTGCACGTCGACCCGGCCGGGGCGGGGGAGCGCGCACACGATCGTGCCGGTCGGCAGGGTGGCGGTGCCGGCGAACCCGTCCGCGAACCGCAGCAGGCTCGCCGTCGCGTCGAACCCGTCGCGCACCTGTTGGTACGCAACGGTGTTACGTCCGGTGACGGTCGCGGGCGGCAGCAGCATTGGCGTCGAGCCGCTGATCTTGAACAGCCAGTCGTCGTGCGCCGGCTGCCACGCGAGCTTCGTGAACCCCGGCTTGGTCACCGTGCCCGCCCAGGCCGCCGCCGACTGGTGCGTCAGCAGTCCGGGGTCGGCGCCGTGGTCGATCGTGATGGCGGCTTTGCGGAAGAACTCCTGCTCGGACACGGGTGTCGCCGCCGGGCGCAGTTCGTGCAGGAGATAGGAGATCGCGAGTTCCGCGCGTGCCTCCGGCTCGTACTTGGCCTCACCGGAGAACTTCGCCAGCCGATGGATCGGTGGATGGGCCTGGTAGGCGAGCAACCGGGACGCGAGCGCGGCCTCGGCGCGCGCGGCCATCGGGTCGCGCAGCACCGTGGAACGGAACGCGAGCGGGATGACGTCACGGCCGTAGAGATGCTCCCGGTCGTTGACCATCGGCATCAACGGCTCACCGGCGTCGCTCATCGTGGCGAGGATGGTGCGCCACAACAGTTCTCCGTTGGGTTGCTTGGTCAGCACCTCGGGCAGTGGCCGTCCGGCGAGCAGGAAGTGCACGGCGTTGCGGCCGGACGTGCGCCAGAGCTCTTCCTGGTAATGCGGGCCGAACGAGCCGTGGTTCTCGACGATGAACGTGTCGTGCAGGTTCGCCGCCGTGTTGGCGGAGATCGGCACACCGTCCACTGTGGAGGGATTGGCGAGGTCGGCGGCGGGCAGCCCGGCCTCGTTGCGGCTCCACCGGCAGAACGCCTCCCGCCAGCCGGGCCCGTCGCCGTGCCAGGCCAGGCCGGGCGCGAGTGCCTGGGCGTAGACGCCCATCTCCTCCAGTTTCGCGTCTCCCCGGTAGCCGCCGGTGAGCCCGTTCGGTGTCCAGCCACCGGAGCGCGGGTCGTTGCCGGTGCCGAGTGACGTCGTGTACTCGGCCTGGCCGCGCGCGATCGCCTCGACGTTCGCGCGGGTGGCCGCGTCGAGGTCCGGCCAGAGCAGCCGGGCGGCCAGCACGAAGTAGGACTGGAAGGTGGTGTCCCAGAACAGTGTCTTGCCCACTCGGTGCCGCCGGCCAGCACGTTGCTCGCCGCGAAGTGCCCGACCGTGGCGAGGGTGTGGTCGCGCAGGACGTCCTTCCCGACGCCCGCCAGTGCCGCGTCGTAGCTGCCCCTGGTGAGCAGGACGGCGTTGCCGAGCACGACCGCGAACCCGAAGTCGGTGCGCCGGTAGCGTCCGGCCGTGGCGTCGTACTGCGTCTCGGCCCACTTCGTGTGCCTGAGCAGCACCTCGTAGTAGGTGTCCTTCAGTTGTGCGATCGAGACTTTCGGCGCGACGGCCAGCACACCGGTGGCGTAGAGGAACGTTCTGCGGTTGATCAGCATGTCAGGGCCGCCTCCGCCCAGTCGGCGTGGTCGAAGTTGCGGCCGTCGCCGCCGTCGGTGACGCGGAGGCTGAGCATCCGGACGTTGCTGACGTCGACGTCGATCGGCACCGCCGCGCCCTTGCCCCGGATGACTCCGCTGTCGTACAAGGGTTTGTCGTCGCCGAACACCTGGAACGCCACCGAGCCCGGCTGTTCGGTCTCGTCGTCGAGGCCGATCTTCGCCGCGAGGCGCTCGCAGCCGCGGCCCAGGTAGACCGAGACCTCGGACGGCGCGTGCGTGCCGAGGCCCTTGGCGTAGGTGACGCCGCCGATGGACAGCGCCGCGCCGTCACCGCCGGTGTTCTCGCCGTTGGACCTGTCCCGTTCGACCGGGCCCCAGCCGTTGGTCTCGCTCATGAACGGCAGATCGCTGACCTGCGCTCCGTTCGCCGGCGTCGGAGGTGGCACGAAAGCCTTGACCGCCTGTTCGACGTGCACGTCGCCGAAGGTGGCGACGATCGGCAGGTCCACCGGGCCGACCCGCGTTCCGGCGGTGAGCCGCCAGCGCCCGCTGATCGACTCGCCGGGCGCGAGCGTGCGCCGCTGGACCACGGCGCCCGTGACGGACCAGCCCTCGGGGGCGGTCGCCGTCAGCCTGACATCGCGGATCACCTTGTCCCCGTTGGTGAACGTGCCGGTGACGTCGATCGCCGAACCCGGCGGGGTGTCGGTCGTGCCGGTGGGCCCGACGGTCAGTGTGGTCTTCGGGACCTGGCGGATCGGCTGGTCACACGTCCGCAGGCCGGGCCGGTAGCGGCAGACGACCGCCGCGAAGCCGCCGTTGCGCCTGGCCGGCACCGTGAGGGTGTCGGTGTTGCGCAGTACCTGCGAGTCGCGCACGACGTCGGCCCTGGTGGCGGGGTCGCGGACGGTCTCGACCAGCCACCGCCCGCCGCCGAGGAACCCGAGCGGTGCCTGCAACGTGCGTTCCTGGGTGGCGATGCCGCCGACGAACCACCTGTCCCCGTTGCGGCGTGCGACGACGGCGTGCGAGTCCGGGGCGCCGTCGAGCAGCCGGGTCTCGTCCCAGACCGTCGGGATCTGGTTGAGATAGCGCAACGCCTGCGGATGCCGTTCGTAGGCCTCGGGTTTGTCCGCGAAGTGCGTCCAGCCCGACTCGTAGACGACCGGCAGCGCGACCTCGTGCGCGATCGACGCCTCCTTCGTGCCGACTTCGAGCGACACGGGCGTGTAGTCCATCGAACCGGCGACGTTGCGGGTGAAGAACTGCACGGGGTTGTTGGCGGCGGGCGGGTAGTTCTCGGCGCCGCGCACGGCCTCCATCGTCAGCACGTGCGGCCACGTGCGCGCGAGGCCGTGCGGGATGGTGGAACCGTGGAAGTTGACCATCAGCTGCAGCTCGGCCGTCTTCTGCAACACCGCGTCGTACCAGCGGTACCGGTCCTGCGAGTCGGACTCCATGAAGTCGAGCTTCACGCCCTTCGCGCCCCACTGCTGGATCCTGGGCAGCACGGTGTCGCGTTCCTGCTGCGTGTCGAGGGCGCTCCAGTGCAGCCACAGCAGGATCTCCACGCCCTGCGCGCGGGCGTAGCGGATGAGCTCCGGCACCCACGCGGCACTCCAGCCCTCGTCGACCAGCGTGTACTCCCAGCCGTTGCGGGCGGCGAAGTCCACGTACTGCTTCTGCCGCGCGAAGTCGCTCGGACTGGAGTGCTCGCTCAGCCACGACCACGCGACCTTGCCCGGCTTGATCCAGCTCACGTCCGCGAACTTCGCTGGGCTCGCCAGGTCGTCCACGAGCGTGGACGTGCTCACGGTGCCCAGGTCACCGACGATCGCGGTGCGCCACGGCGTCGTGCCGGTCGAGGCGACCTGCGCGTCCGCCAGCACGACCTGGAAACCGTCGCCGCTCCTGCGCAACCTGCTGCCCGCGTACGTACCGTCCACATCGGACTCGGTGAGCAGCGCGAAGTCCTGCCCGTTCTGGAAGAGCGACGGGTAGCCGAAGTCGCCGGTGGCCTCACCCGCGGTCGTCCGCACGCGGTTGGCCTCGTACCAGGCGTTGTAGGGCAGCAGCCACGCCTTCGAGTCGGCGGCGACACGGAAGGCGGACGCCTCCGCCGTGACCGTCGCCGGCGCGGGCAGCACGTACCGGTAGGCGATACCGTCCGCCGCGGCGCGTACGACCAGGTCGAAGCGGCCGGTGGCGTTGCGGAACCCGAACCTTGCCTCGGTCATGCGGGCCGCACGCTGCAGCCGTTTGCCGTGCGGCATCGTGTAGTGATCGATGACAACGCGGTCACTGCGGCCCGTGAACGTCAGGTCCTTGGTGAGATCCGCGGTGGTCGTGGTGAGGCCGACGGGTGCCGGCTTGAGCACGGTTCTGCCCTGCCTGCTCACGTCCAGAGTCAGGTTTCCACTGGTCAGCGATAGTTTCGCGGTGACCTGGCCCGGTCCGGCCACAGTCCAGCCGGTCGGCGCGGCCGTGGCGGGCACGGCGGGCAACAGCAGGGCGAGCACGAGTACGAGCAGTCGTGACATCGTTGTCAGCTCCTGGGTGTGGGACCGCTTTCATCGTGTTGGTCGGTACGTTCCCGGTCAAGGGGCTGATGATTATCAGTCGATTTGCGGACAGATGAAGAGATCTTCATCTTGGTCTCATGCGGTACTTCGCGAGAGACGGCAGGCTCCGTCGCATGCTGCCGTCCGCCCGCACCGGCACGGTCCTCGTGGCCGTGCTCAGCGTGGCGTGCGCGCTCGCGGCCCTGCTGCTCGTGCTGACCGTGGTGCGGCCGGTGCCACCTGACGTGCGCACGCCGGAAGTGCAGATAGGACGTTCCGCTCCGCCGACGACCTCCTCGGTGGTGCCCACCCCGGGGTCGGTGCTGCCGCCGCCACCGCCGGGCGATGACGACGAGGACGACTGACGTGCCCGCACGCGTGAAGATCATGTGCTGGCTCCTGGGCCTGATGACGCTCGTCCTCGCGACCGTCGTGGTCGTGGTGTGGCGCCTGCTGCTCGTCGACGTCGACGACCGCGTCAACCGTGCCCTGGAGCAGGAGACGACCGAGTTCGGCACCTACGCGGAGAACCACGCCGGTGACGCCGGTGCCGTCGCCGACTCCCACCTGCGCCTGCAGTACCCCGACGAGCACGAGATCCACCTGGCCGTGCTGTCCGGCCGCGTGCTGGTGCAGCGTTCCCAGGTGACCTACGCGCTGGAGCACGACCGCGCCGTGCTGGCCACGATCACGTCCTCCACCGCGCCGTGGGGCGTGGCGTCCACCCCGGCCGGACCGCTCCGGTGGGCGAAGGTCCACACGGCCGCGCCGCAGGAGATGTGGTTCATCACCGGCTACTTCGAGGACGGCATGCGAGCACCCGTGCACTCGACGGTGCGCGTCCTGGTGCTGGTGTCCCTGGCCGGCCTGCTGATCGCCGCGCTGATCGCGTGGCTCGTGGCGGGCGTGATCCTCGCTCCGATCCGCGTGGTCCGCCAGGCCGCCGCCGAGATCACCGAGGACGACCTCACCCGCCGGATCCCGGTCTCGGGCAACGACGACGTGGCGGCTTTGGCGAAGCAGTTCAACTCCATGCTCGACCGCCTCGACCGCTCGTTCCGCCTGCAACGCCAGTTCCTCGACGACGCCTCCCACGAGCTGCGCACACCGATCACCATCGTGCGCGGCCACCTGGAACTGCTGGGCGACTCGCCGCAGGAGCGCGCCGAAGTGGTGCGGCTGTGCACCGACGAGCTCGACCGGATGGCCCGCCTGGTCGAGGACCTGCTGCTGCTGGTCAAGTCCGAACGCCCGGACTTCCTGCGCCCCGTCACCGTGAGCCTCCCGGAACTCACCAGCGACATCGACGCCCACCTCCGCGCTCTCGGCGACCGCCGCTGGGTGCTCGACTCGATCGCGGAAGGCGAGGCCGTGCTGGACCCGCAACGCGTCACCCAGGCCGTTCTGCAACTCGCCTCGAACGCCGTCCGCCACACCACCGCGGGCGCGACCATCCGCTTCGGATCCTCTGTGGACTCCGCAGTCTCCTTCTGGATAGCCGACTCCGGGCCCGGCGTGAGCGACGAGTCGTTGCTGTTCTCCCGCTCCACCGGCCTCGGCCTGCCGATCGTGAAGGCCATCGCCGAAGCACACGGAGGCACCGTGCGGGTGCGGTCGGTGGCGGGCGAGGGCGCGACGTTCGTGGTGGAGGTACCCCGATGACCGGCCGGATCCTGATCGTCGAGGACGAGGCGCGCATCGCCTCGTTCGTGGAGAAAGGCCTGCGCGCCAACGGCTTCACCACGTCCGTAGTGGCCTCCGGAGCGGACGCCCTGTCGTGGGCCGCCTCGTTCGACCTGGTGGTGCTGGACCTCGGCCTGCCCGACCTCGACGGCTTCTCGGTCCTGCGAGCGCTGCGCGACCAGGGCGTCGCCACCCCGGTGATCATCCTGACCGCCCGCGACTCGGTGCACGACACCGTGGCGGGGCTGTCCGGCGGCGCCGACGACTACATGACCAAGCCGTTCCGCTTCGAGGAACTGCTGGCCCGCGTCCGGCTCCGCCTGCGCCCGCCCGGCGTGCCCGAGGCGACGGTGCTCACCGCCGGCTCGCTGTCGCTGGACCTGCGCACCCGCCAGGCCGTGCTGCCGTCCGGTTCGGTGGACCTCACCGCCCGCGAGTTCGCCCTGCTGGAACTGTTCCTGCGGCATCCGGGGCAGGTGCTGGTGCGCGAGCAGATCCTGTCCCACGTATGGGGTTACGACTTCGACCCCGGGTCCAATGTGGTCGATGTGTACGTGCGGTCGTTGCGGCGCAAGATCGGCGCGGAGCGGCTGGAGACCGTGCGCGGCATGGGGTACCGCCTGGTCTAGATGAAAGCTCCTTCATCCGGGCCTCACCTGTGGATCAGGGTGGCCGCGCAGGATCGTTCTCGTGATCCTGACGCTGGTGGTCTTCGCGGTGGCGGTGGTGCTGTGGACGTGCACACCGCTGGACGACACGTTCGTCGCCCTCGCCGCCGTCGTGGCCCTGCTGCTGTTCGGCGTCCTGCCCGCCTCGGCCCTGGCGGTGCTGGGCGGTTCGACGACGTGGCTGCTCATCGCGGCTTTCGTGCTGGCCGGCGGGGTCTCGGCGTCGGGCCTGCCCGCGCGCCTCGCGACCTCGCTGGTGGGCCGTGCCCGTTCGGTGCGCGGACTGATGCACCTGACGGCCTTCGCCCTGCTGCTCACGGCGTTCTTCGTGCCGTCCACCTCGGGCCGGGCCGCCCTGACCCTGCCGGTACACCGGGCTCTGCGGGTGAACGCGCGGGTGTCGCGGGCGCTCGGGGTGCTGTTCCCGTCGGTGATCCTGCTGACCGCGGTGGCGACGCTGGTGGGGGCGGGGGCGCACCTGATCACCAGCGCGTTGCTGGAGCAGGCGACCGGGCAGGGGATCGGGTTCGGGCAGTGGATGCTGCTCGGGCTCCCGCTCGCCGTGGTCAGCGCGCACGTGACGGCCGAGGTGGTGTTGTGGCTGTTCACGACCCGTGCGGACCGCGCGGAGCCGTTGGCCGGCCAGGTGGAGCCGCTGGCGGAGCGGGTGCAGCCGGTGGCGGGGCAGGTGGAGCCGGTGGCGGAGCGGGTGCAGCCGGTGGCCGGCCAGGTGGAGCCGCTGGACGAGCCCACGGTTGTGCCGCTGGCACAGCCCACGGTCGTGCCGCTCGGCGAGCCCACGGTTGTGCCGCTGGACCGACCCAGGGTCGTGCCGCTGGACGGGTCCACGGCCGTGCCGCTGGCCGAGCGCACGGTCGTGCTCGCAGCGCGGAGCGAGGGTCCCCTCCCAGGGGCCCCCTGTTCTAATTCTCCCAGACAGCACCGACAGTTTTCGGCGCTCACCAGGACCGAGATCACCTCCCTGGTCATCGTCGGCATCGTCTCGGCGGGATGGCTCACCGAGACCTGGCACCACGTCCCGCCCGAGGTCACCGCCCTCGCCGGTGCCGTCGCCATCACCGCGCCACGCCTCGGCACCACGACGCTCAAAGCCGCGTTCGCCGACATCCCGTGGTCGCTCCTGCTCTTCATGGCCGCCACCACGATGCTCGGCTCGGCCCTGGTCAGCTCCGGCGCGGCGCACACCATCGCCACCCTCGTCAGCCCGTCGCACCTGCTGCCGACCGTGATCGCGGTGAGCCTCCTCGCGCACCTCGTCATCCAGTCCCGCTCGGCCCGTTCCTCGGTCCTGGTCCCGATCGTCATCCCGCTCGCTGCGGCCGCGGGCATGAACCCCGCCGCCCTGGCGTTCGCCTCCACCGCGGCCGCCGGCTTCTGCCACACCTCCACGGCGTCCGCGAAACCGGTCGCCCTCTTCGCCGGCGCCTACCGCCCGCGGGACCTGCTCAAGCTCTCCGCGGTCCTGGCACCGATCACCGGCGCACTCGTACTCGCCTGCGCCGTTCTCCTCTGGCCGCACCTCGGCCTGCCACTGAAATGAGGTCACCGATGCGTTTCCTGGTAGCTCCCAGCGGTTTCAAGGAGTCCCTGGACGCCTGCGCCGTCGCCGACGCGATCGCACGAGGCATCTACCGCGTGGTGCCCGGCGCGATCGTGGACAAGGCACCGCTCGTGGACGGCGGCGAAGGCTCGGCCCAAGCGCTCGCCGAAGCCACCAACGGCACCCTCGTCCCCACGCTCGTCACCGGACCGGTCGGCGAGGAGATCCCGTCCCACTTCGCGTTGCTCGGTGGCCCCGGTCCGCGCACGGCCGTGGTCGAGATGGCCGCGGCGGCAGGGTTGCGGCTCGTCCCGAAGCACCACCGCGACCCGGCGACGACCACCACGTACGGCGTCGGCCAGCTCATCCGTGCCGCGCTGGACCTCGGCGTCGACCGCATCCTGGTCGGGTGCGGCGACTCCGGCACGTCGGACGGCGGCGCGGGTGCGTTGCAGGCACTGGGAGCCCGCATCACCGACGCGCGAGGCCGTGAGATCGGACGCGGGGGAGCGGCCCTGGCCGGCGCCGCCGTACTCGATCTGTCCGAAGTGGACCCCAGGCTGGACAAGGCCGAGATCACCGTGGCCTGCAACCAGCACAACGTCCTGTGCGGAGATCGGGGTGTGGCAAGGGTGTTCGGCCCGCAGAAGGGCGCGACCCCGGCCCAGGTCGAACTGCTCAGCGATGCGCTGGACAACTGGGCCGGCCTGCTCGGCGCCGGCGTCCGCACCATGCCGGGCGGCGGCGCGTCCGGAGGGCTCGGCGCCGGCCTGCACGCGCTGGGCGCCACCCTGCTGCCGCGCTTCGACGTCGTCCTGGAGCACTCCGACCTCGACGCCCGCCTGCCGGAGGCCGACCTGGTGATCACCGCGGAAGGCGCCATCGACGGCCAGACCCCGCACGGCAAGATCCCCGCGGAGGTCGCGCGCAGGGCCAAGAAGCACGGCAAGCCCGTCATCGCGCTCGCCGGCACGATCGGGGAGAACGCCCGCGCCAACCACGACGCCGGCATCGACGCCTACACCAGCATCATCGCCGCACCCGTCACCCTGGACACCGCGATGGCCAGAACGGCGGAGCTCCTCACCGACGCCACGGAACGCACGCTGCGACTGCTCCTCGTCGGCACGGCCCTCACACGATGATCTCGACCTCCTTGCGGAGCCTGGCGCCGTCCAGCAGTTCGAGGTCGTCGCCGCTCCAGAAGCGGCCGGGGTCGTACCAGTTGGGCCGGCGCCGGGGCAGCAGCCCCATCTCCTCGTACGTCACGGCCACGATCTCCGCGCAGAACGCGCTCTCGATGCTCGCGTCGCCCTTGGGCCCCAACGGAACCCGCCCGCGCAGCCACCGCGAGGCGAGCTTGGCGGTGGACGGGAACGGCGTGCCGTCGAGCCGCGCCACCGTCCGCAGCGCGGCGTCCTCCATCTCGCGCGTCACCTCGTGGTCGAGCTGCCGCAACCAGGCCCGCTGCCCGTACTTGTCGTGCCACGTCACGACCGCGTCGCGCAGGTCGTGCAGCTGGGCGCCGCGCTGGTGCGTGCCGCTCCACATGTCCTTCAAGGACTTGCCGAGCTCGGCGTGCCACATCAACGGCGGCATGTCGTCGATCACGATCGCCATGCCGACGTGGTTGACCGGGCTGTTCGTCATGGCCTGGATCGCCCGGTCCGCCGCACTGCGCCCGCGGAACACCCACACGTCACCGGTGCGGGTCATCTCCACGGCTTTGTCCAGTGTTGTCGCCATGGACCAGTAGCCTAGGCACATGAAGCTGTGGAAGGTGATCGGAATGGCCGCTTTCGCGGGTGTCGCGGCGAGCGGCGTGGTCGTCGCCCGCAACCAGCGCCGCCGCGCCGCCTACACCCCCGACCAGATCAGGGAACGTCTGCACGAACGGCTGGCCGAGGCGTCCGCTCCCCGTTCGGAATGAGCCGGTAGGCCACAAAGGACGCCACGGCCAGCAGGACGGCGGCCACGAGCGCCGTCCCCTGCATCGCCTCGGTGAAGGTGCCCTCGCGCGCCCACGCCGACAGCACGGTCCCGAGCACCGCGATGCCCAGCGCCGCGCCCAGTTCGTAGGCCGTCTCCGACACCGCGGACGCCGCGCCGGCCTTGTCCGCCGGCACCGCGGACACCACGGCGTCCGTCGTGAGCGTGAGCGCCAGGCCCACGCCGGCACCGAGCATCACCAGCGCCACCGCGATGGCGCCGTAGCCCGCCGAGAAGCCGACGATCGTCAGGCCGCCGGCGCTTGCCAGCAGGCCCAGCGCGATCGCGCGGCCGCTGCCGAGCAGGCGGACGAGCGGGCCGATCACCACGACGACGAGCACCGCGGCGACGCCCAGCGGTAGTTCGCGCAGGCCTGCCTCCAGCGGCGAGTAGCCCAGCACGTTCTGGAAGTACTGCGACAGGAAGAAGACCAGCCCGGTCAACGCGAAGATCGCGATCATGCTGGAGCCCACGGCACCGCTGAACGCCGGTTGGCGGAACAACGCCACGTCGATCATCGGGTGCTTCGAGGCCTGCTGACGCCGCACGAAGAGCCACAGCCCCGCCGTGCCGACGAGCGCGGCCGCGAGGGCCGTCCAGGTCGGGCCGACCAGTGCGATCTCCTTGACCGCGTAGACGAGCGGGACGACGCCGACCGCCGACAGCAGGGCCGAGACCAGGTCGAACGGGCCGGGATTCGGGTCGCGCGACTCCGGCAGCCACCACGCGCCGAACACGAGCAGCGCCGCCATCACCGGCAGGTTGATGACGAACACCGAGCCCCACCAGAAGTGCTCCAGTAACACCCCGCCGATCAGCGGGCCGAGGGTGGCGCCGGCCGTGGCCGTCGCGGCCCAGACCGCCACCGCCCGTGTGCGCTCGGCGGGGTCGGTGAACAGGTTGCGGATGATCGACAACGTCGACGGCATGATCGTCGCGCCCGCCACGCCGAGCAGGGCGCGGGCGACGATCAGCCAGCCCGCGGACGGTGCGAACGCGGCCAGCAGCGAGGCGAGGCCGAACCCGAGCGCGCCCGTGAGCAGCAGCTTCTTGCGGCCGATCCGGTCACCGAGCGTGCCCATCGTGACGAGCAGACCACCCAGCACGAACGAGTAGATGTCGCCGATCCACAGCACCTCCGCGGTCGAAGGCCCCAGGTCCTGCTGCAACGCGGGAATCGCGAGAGCCAGCACCGTGCCGTCCACGGCGATCAACAACAGCGCGAGCGCGAGCACGCCCAGTGCTGCCCACTTCCGCATGACGAACCCCCTTAGCCGACCATCTGGTCTGTAAGCTAACATACCGTCCAGACGGTCGGCTAAGCAAACGATAGGTTGATCACCATGCCCGGAGAGCAGCGCAACGCGCCCCGCACCCGCCGTGAGGTGCTCGCAGCCGCCGCGCGCGCGTTGATCGAGCAAGGCCCGAACGTCAGCCTCGACGCCGTCGCCAAGGAGGCGGGCGTCTCGAAGGGCGGCCTGCTGCACCACTTCCGCAGCAAGCAGGCGTTGATCGTCGGACTGATCGAGGAGTGGTTCGACCACTACGACGCGACCGTCGAAAGCCTGCTCGAACCGGAGGACACACCCGGCCGCTGGACCCGCGCGCACATCAGGGCGACCTTCGTGCCGGACGACCTGTGGTCTCACCCGTCTGTCGTAACGGCGTTGCTCGGCGTTCCGGAACTTCAACAGCGCCTGGACGTCGCCGCGACCCGTTGGAGGCAGCAAACCGATTCCGACGGCCTGCACCCACAACGCGCGGACCTCATTTCCCGTGCACTCGACGGAGTGACGCTGGCAGACCTGCTGTGGCGCGGCCAGGAGACGGCCGAGGAACGCGAACGCACCCGTGACCTGCTGCTGAAGCTCACCGAGCAGGCCGGACCGCTCGTTTGAGTTTGTCCACCGAACGTTGTCAAGTGGAACAACGCTGACACCGGACAACAAAATCTGCGTACCTTCGGAAGTGGTTGCACTCCGGGGGGAAGCAAATGCCGATCGTCATGTCCGAACCCGTGCCCAAGGGGCGCGGACTGACCATTCTCTTCGAGTTGGAAGATTTGGCGCGGACGCGGTTCGCCACGGCTCCGCTGCCGATGTACGAGCTGGTGTTCACGATGCACAGCGGCAACTGGGACCGCCTGCTGCTGCCGCAGCTCCGTCCGCTCGCCGAACTGATCAGGCCCGGCCGGTTCATCCCGGACTTCTTCAACTCGGCGCGGCCCGACTTCGACGAGGCCGTGCACCAGGTCCTCGAGGTGTCCTCCACCCGGGTGCGCGACCAGATCGCGAGCATGCTGGGCACCACCTCGCCGTGGCTACGGTCGTTCGCGGCCGGCACCCCGACCTCGCGCCAGGACCTGCGATCGGCGTTCCGGTCCGGCTTCCGCGACCTGCTCGGACCCAACTGGTCGCAGACACGCCAGGCGTTCGACGCCGAGGTACGGCTGCGGTCGTCACAGGCGGTGACGCGCGGGCTGGGGGACCTGCTCGGCCACCTGCACCCGTCGATCTCGTGGACCTCACCGGCCCTGCACGTCGAACTGGGCTGGGACACCGAGATCTCGTTGCGCGGCACGGGGATGCTGATCGTGCCGGTGCTCAACGGCCTGACCCGCCCGGCCGTCGCGATGTTCGCCGAACCGCAACCGCTGCTCTTCTACCCGGTCACCGCACCCCAGCCGAGCGGCGCCAGCCTGGAACTGGCACTCGGACGCACCCGCACCCTCGTGCTGCGCGCCCTCACCTCCGAACGCACCACCACCGAACTCGCCAAGCACGTGGGCATCAGCCTGCCCACGGCGTCGCAGCACGCGACGGCCCTGCGCACCGCGGGATTCGTGTCCACCCACCGCAACGGCCGGTCGGTCCGCCACCGCCTGACCAGGCGCGGCTGGGAACTGCTGAACTGACACCAGGGAGGCCGGCATGACCGCGATGCCGCGGTACCGCACCGACCAGAGTCCTCGCGCGCTGGCAACCCGCCTGCGCGCCCTGTGCACCGCCCGCGTGCCCGTGGCCTGCGGCGTCTACGCCGGACTTTCCGCTCCGGTGCCGACGTCCGCCCTCCACGCGCGCATCACCCACGCCATGGCCCGCGCGTTCGTGGCAGGCACATCGGCCGACGTGCCGCGCTTCGAACCGCCCCCTTCCGCCCAGCTGCGCCTGCTGACCGCCGCGAGCTGGGACCGCCTCGACGGCGCGGGCCCGGACATGACTACGTTCCCGGTCGACCTGGCCTCCGAACTGTGGTGGCGCGTGCATGAACGGGTGCTCGGCTCGTCGCGCTTGCCCGACCGCGCGCTTGGCGCGTCACGCTTGCCTGACCGCGCGTTCGGCTCATCACGCACGCCCGATCGCGCGCCTGGTTCGTCGGGCACGCCTGATCGCGGGCTTGGTTCGTCGCGTGCGGCTGATCGTGCGTTCGGCTCGTCGCGCACATCTGATCGCCGTCTGGCCTGCGATCTGTTGCTGCGCCTGGGATACTCGCACCGCGCGGCCGAGGTGATCGGCCTGAGCGTGATCGACCCGCGCAAGCACGTGCTCTCGCCCGACCTGGCCCTCGAACAACTCGCCGTCCTGCGCTGCCACCTCCCGTCCTCCGCCGTGGAGGCGATGGCGTTGCGAGGCGCCAGATCCGGGCTTCCGCCCGAGACGCGGCGCGACCTGGCGTTGTTCGTGGTGTTCCGCAACGCGGCCCGCGGCGCCGACTCCACCTCGATCCGGGCCGCCGCCGCGCTGGCGACCAAAGCCTCGTCCGAGCTGCCGCAGAACGGCTTCACCGGCTTGGTGAACCGGGCACGCCTGCACCGCGCGCTCGCCGCGGTCCCGTTCGTGCGCCGCGACATCGCCGAGACCCACCGGCTCCTGGGCCGGGCACTGGAATCGCTGACCTCGATCACCCCGGCCACCGAGATGGACCGGCTGGCGTGGGCGGACGAGGCCTACGCCCTGTACGCGTTTCTCGTGCGGACCCACCTCACCGTCGGCCTCGGCCAGCGCGCCGCCGGCTACGCCGCCGAACTGGCCGAGCTCAGCCCGGGCGACGACAGGACGTGGGCATTGCAGGGCGACGCGCTGGCCGCGTGTGGTCAGCTGGAAGCTGCCCTCGACGCCTACGGCCGGGGCGTCGCGCTCGGTGGCTGGGGTGCGGCGCGTGCCGCCTACCTTCGGGCCTTCGTGCTGGAACGGCTTGGGCGGGTAGCTGAGGCGGCTGAGGACTACGTGCTGTCGCAGCGGATCGATCCGACCTCGTCGGTGGCGGCGGGGCAGGTCGAGCGGGCCTTGCCTGGCGCCACATACGCCGCGGGCTGAGTGCTGCGCCGGGCTACTGCGAGGTGGGCTGAGTGCTACGCCGTGAGCTGAGTGCTGCGCGGTGGGCTGGTTACACGGTGAGCTGGCTGCTGCGCGGTGGGCTGGTTACACAGCGGGCCGTGGGCTGGTTACACAGCGGGCTGAGTGCTGCGCCGTGAGCTGACTACATAGTGGGCTGAGTGCTGCGCTGCGGGCTGACTACACAGTGGGCTGACGCGATGCCCACCGCTCCTCCGCGCGATTCCTCCTGACGCAACGCGCGAACCCCGGATTTGGTTCCCGCTCTATCCACAGGCTCGTCCTTTGTCCACAGGCTCCTCGTCGGCGAGAGGTTCGGCGGCCGCCCGTGACTCGTGTGTCAGCGGGCGTCGGCCGTCACCAGTAATCGCAGGTGTGCCGCGAGCCAGGTGGCTGCGGTCGGTGTGTCGGCGAAGGTCGTGACTTGGGCTGCGGCCGTGCGCAGGCCTGCGTTGTGCAGGTGCGCGGCTACCTCGCGCACGCGGGCCAGCAGGCTGTCCGTCAGGTGGTCCAGGCCTCGGTGGGCGGCCTCGGCCAGCACCGTCAGGGCGCTGTCTACCGTCGCGCTCAGTGGGTCGGAGGCCGTGGCGCCTGGTGACAGGGGTTGTGGTGTCGTGTCCGTCGCCAGGTCGGGGACGGTCACGCCCGTGGGGGTGAGGACGGCCAGTGGGTCTACTACGAGCGTGCCGCGGTGCCTGCGGACTGTGCCTGTGATCGTCGTCGGGTTTGTGCGCAACGCCGTGGTCAGTGCGTCCAGTGCTTGCGGTGCGACGGCTCGGTGGGTCGCCTCCAGCATGCACGTTGCTCCTGTGGGGCTGTGGAGGGTTGCGGTCAGGCGTTGTGCGGCTGGGTCGTAGGCGAGGTCGGTCACCTTGGCCACCCGGATCGCGCGGACCAGTTCTGCCTCTACCCTTGCGCGGACCTGGCGGGGTGGTAGCGCGGCTAGGTGTGTGGCGGCTGTGTGGTAGTCGTCGATCACTAGGGCCTGCGGGAGGTGGTTCCAGGCGGTGCCGACCGGTGTCAGTGAGGTTTTGGCTACTCGGCTGGTTTTGAGCGTTACTGCGCGGCTTGCGTTGCGGGTTGCCGACTCGGACACGACGTTTGACGTTGCCAGGCGCTGGCCGGTGCGCAGAGCGGTGTCGCGTTGCACCAGCACTACGTCGCCCGACGCGAAGTAGACGTCTACCGTGTTCTCCGCTCGGAGGCGGGCACCTAGCGCGGTCAGCCGGACGCGCTTGAGCGGGGTCTCCGCTGGCTCGTCCGGGCCGAGGATTTCGGCGCGTGGGCCGGTGGCGGTTGTGCGGGCGTGTAGTTCGGTCAGCAGGGCGGCGAACCGCTCTGCCTCGTAGTCGGCGCTGCGGGCGCGGTAGGCGGCCAGTTGTGCTAGCAGGTCGGTGATCACGGCGGCGGGCCAGTGCAGGCGTTGCGTTGTCAGGTCGCGGTGCAGGCGCTGCCACGCTACGTCGAGCACCTCGCTCGCATTCGTGGCGCCGTCTAGCAGCAACTGGTCTAGCAGGTCGGTGACGGCGGTCAGGTCCGTTGCCGTGGTGGGAGATCCGCCCACGTCGACCGTGTCGGTGCCCTGCTCGTCCGCCTCGCGGAACGCCCATACCGCTAGTGCCGTCGCCTCGTCCTTGTTGACTGCGTCCGTGTGGACGTAGGACAGGTCTCCGGGTACGAGGAACGTGACCGTGCAGGTGGGGAGTTCCGCTTGCGCCGTCTGGTCCTGCGAGCTCGGGCGGCGGAGTTTCGCGCGGTAGCCGGCCTGGTGTGCCCTGCGGGCGCGGCGCAGTGTGCGTTCGCCCATCAACGCCAGCAGATCGGCGTCCGTCACCGCGCCCGGCGACCACAGCTCGGCGGGTGCGCTCGCCTCCTGAGTGCGTTGGTAGGCGAGGACGACGGCGATGCGGTGCCGGCAGACGCCCGTGGCTCCGCAGCTGCAGTGAGCCGCGTCGAGCGCGATGCCCGGCGGCAGGGTGGTCGTGGTGCCGTCCGGGAACTTGCCCTGGACGGCACCGGCGGGATCGGTGTCGAGGGCCGGGACGACGCCCGCGTCGAGTTCCTTGACGGCACGTTTCACCAGACCGCGGTTGGCCAGCGCCGCGAGCGCGTCCGGGGTCAGTGCCAGCAGGTCGGGTCTGGTCACCTGAGTTTCTCCGCAACGAATTCGGCGAGCTGGCCGGGGGTCATCGCGCCGACGTGGGCGCCGGCGTTCGCGAGGCGCTGGCCCAGTGCCCGGTCGTAGTCCGGGTTCGCCTCGTCGTCCAGCGCCGCCAGGCACAGCACGTGCGTGCCCTGTTCGCACAGACCCTTGACCGTGCGGACCAGGCGCTCCTCGTTGCCGCCCTCGTAGAAGTCGCTGATGAGCGCGACGATCGACCGGCGAGGGCTGTCCACGAGACTCGCCCCGTAGGCGACGGCCTTGGCGATGTCCGTGCCGCCGCCGAGCTGCACCTTCATCAGCAGCTCCACCGGGTCCGTCACGTCCGAGGTCAGGTCGACCACGTTCGTGTCGAACGCGACCAGGTGCGTCCTGAGCCCTGGCAGCCCCCACAGGCACGCCGCCGTGACGGCCGAGTGGATCACCGAGCTGGTCATCGACCCCGACTGGTCCACCAGCAGGATCACCTGCCACTGCTCCAGGTGCCGGGTGGTGCGCGAGACGAACTTCGGGTGCTCGATCGCGAGCTTGCGCTCGTCGGGCTGGTAGCGCTGGAGGTTCGCCCTGATCGTCGAGCGGAAGTCGAAGTTGCGCGAGTTCTTGTGGATGCTCGGCCTGCGCGACTTCGTGCCGCTGAACGCCGTGCGCACCTCCGTCTTCAGCTTCTCCATCAGCTGCTTCACGACCGCCTCGACGATCTTGCGGGCCATCGCGAGCACGGCCGGGTTCATCAGGTGCTTGGTCCGCAGCACCGCGCGCAGCAACGCCGGGTTCGGCTCGATCCGTTGCAGCACTTCGGGATCCGTGACGATGTCGGTGATCTCGTAGCGCTCGACCGCGTCACGTTCCAGGCGTTCGATCGTCTCCCTCGGGAACAGCGTGTGCACCTCGTCCAGCCAGTCGACGGTCTGCAGCACCGAGTCCTCGCTGCCACCCTTGCGCACACCGCGTTCGGCCAGTTCGGGATCACGCCCGTAGAGCCACTCCAGCGCCGTGTCCCGGCGGGCCGCGTCGCCCTGCAACCCTCCGGTGCAGCGTGACGCCGGTTCGCCGAGGATCAGCCGCCAGCGTTCCAGGTCCGTCATGCCAGCCCGCCCTTCACCAGCAACGCGTCCACGCGCTTCTCGATCGCCATCGCCTCCGCCACGGTGATCGGGTCGGCCGTGAGGCGGGTGACGCCCTTCACGCTGCCCTCGACGCCGCGATGGGCGAGGACGGTGGCCGCGATCGTTTCCCTTTCCCTGGGCGGGAAGTAGCTGAAGGCGAGCCGCAACGCGGGCAACGCCACCAGGAACTCGTCCTCGTCCATGGCACTGACCAGTTCGTCGAGCACGCCGACCAGGTCGGGGCTCGCCAGCACCTCCTCGCGTGCGACCGCGAACAGCCCGGTGAGCCAGTCGCCGAGCGCCTCGATGTTCCTGACCTTGTGCACGTCCGGCTGGGAGCCCAGCGTCCAGGCGAGTCCGAGTGCCGCGCCGCGCAGGTCCGGCGGTGCCTGCGCGTCGTTGCTCACCCTGGTCGCGACTCCCGTGACGTCCACTGTGTCCAGTGACAGCGCGGACTTGGCGTGCAGCACCGCGTCCCTGGTCGCCGCCATCGCCTTGAGACGGTGCGGATCGGCCGGAGCCGGCCCGCCGTGCAGGCCCTCGATCAGCCACAGCACCCGCGCGGTGCCGGCGTCGATCACGGAGCCCAGCAACGGGTCCTTCTTGGTGCCGAACAACCTGTCGTGCCGCCACAGCCCGAGCACACCGCTGAGCACGCTGCCCAGTGCCGCCAGGTCACCCGTTTCCCGGACGCCCTCGTTGAGGGTGTGCTTGACCCTGCCCGACAACGCCGAGATCCCGCACAGCACCGCGTCGAACAGGATCACGGCCAGCTCTTCGAGCTGCGCGTGCCGGGAACGGCGTTCCAGCGCCACCCCGGCCGCTTCCTCCAGCGTGGCACCGTTCTCGGCGGCCTCGATCAACGCGGCCAGCCGTTCGTCGACGGGCCGCAGCGTCCACTGTTCCTGCAACTGGGGTTGCGCGCCCCCGGACGGTCCACTCGTGCGCTCGAAGCCGGGGATCCGCAGCACCCGCAGGCGGTGGAGAATCCTGCTGCGCTCCAACGCTTCCGGGTCCGTGAGGTCGAGCGCGATCTTGCCCTCCTGGTCGAGCCCGTGCGTCCGCAGCAACTCCTGCACGGCGTTGACCAACGGTGGCGCGGGCGTGCTCGGGTGCAACCGGCCGACCTTGCCTCCCCGCAGGGCTCCGATCATCTCGATCAACGCCGGGTGTGCGCCGGGCTGCAGTGTGCCGCGCCGCGTCCACGGTGGCGGCTGAGTCAGGTCCTCGGAGATCAACGCGCTGGTCAGCCCGTCGAGCACGTCCGTGCGCGCCAGGTTCTCGTGCCCGCGCAACCTCGCGAGGGCGCCGGCCTGGGTGCGCGCCGCGATGAGGTCGGCCGTCGACACGGGCTGCTGCCTGCGGCGCAGCCTCGTCGCCACCGACTCGACCAGCCAGTCCGCCGCCCGCTGCGACCCGGACTCCCAGACCTGCTGGTAGTAGCCGGGCGACGGCATGCCCGACTGGTAGCCGGTGAACGCGTCCAGCCGTGCGTGTGAATACGGCACGAGATAGCTCGCGCCCCGCTCGCGTTCGGGCACCTCTGGCCACTCGGTGCCGCCGTCGAGCTGTGCCTTGAGCGCGGCCGTGTGGAAACCACCGGTGATCACGACGACGGGTCGGTCGCCCGCGTCGTGCACCGCCGCCCGCACCCAGCGCGCCATGTACTCCTCGCGCGCCGAATCGCCCTCGTCCGCCGTCGCCGTGCCACGCAACAGGTCGAAGTACTCGGCCATGCCCTTCGGCTCGGTCTCGCACTCGAAGAGGTGGTCCCACAGCACGTCGACGTTGTCGACCGAGAACTCCCGGCACAACCGCTCGACGACCTCGGTGTAGCGCAGCTCCGCGTCCGCGTACCTGTTGCTGACGTCGCGGAACGCCTCGTGCCACGCGGGCAGGTCGATGAACCTGACCTCGGCGCCGCACCGGCGTGCCTCGGTGATCGCCACCCACTCCGGCGAGTAGTCGCAGAACGGCGACCACGACGCGTGCTGGTCCGAGTAGCTGAACAACGCGACGGGCAGCTCGTGCCCGAGCAGCAGCTCGTCGATGCGCTCGTTGAAGTCGGCGGGCCCCTCGATGAGCACGTACGCGGGCTGCTGTTCGGAGATGGTGGCGGCGACGATCCGGGCACAGGCGGGACTGTGGTGCCGGACGCCGACGAACACGGCCCCCATCAGCCGGGCAGCAGGTGGCGGGCGCGGTGCAGCTCCTGCCACTGTGCGCCCTTGCGCCGCGACGCGTGCTGCTCCAGGTACCGCCGCAGCCGCGCCAGGTCCTCCGCGTTGTCCTTCGCCGCCGTGCCCGCCAGGCACTCCACGACGTCCGCGGCCGAACCGACCTCACCGCGCAGGAACCAGCCCCGCAGCCCCACCGCGTGCGCCACCGAGACCGCCTCGGCCGTGCTCATCACGGTCGTGAGCCTGTCGCCGCCCTCGCGCAGATCGCGGAACGTGCGGACCAGGACCTCCAGCACGTCACGTCTCGGCGCGAGCTCCACACCGGAGCGTTCCAGCAGTTTCGCGGCCTCCTGCTCGACCAGCGCGAGCTCGGTGTCGAAGTCCGCGATCGGGAAGACCGTCTCGAAGTTGAACCGCCGCTTGAGCGCGGCGCTCATCTCGTTGACGCCCCTGTCCCGCGTGTTCGCCGTGGCGATCACGTTGAACCCGTCCTGCGCGAACACCATGCCGTCTGGGCCATTCAGCTCGCCGATCGCCATCACGCGGTCGGACAGCATCGACAGCATGCAGTCCTGGACCTCCAGCGGGCAGCGGGTGATCTCCTCGAACCGGACGATCTTGCCCTCGGCCATGCCCCGCAGCATCGGCGCCGGCGCCAGCGAACGCGGCGACGGCCCCTCCGCGACCAGCAGCGCGTAGTTCCACGAGTACTTGATCTGGTCCTCGGTCGTGGCCGCGCCACCCTGGATCGTCAGCGTCGACTCGCCGCACACCGCCGCCGCGATCAGCTCCGACAGCAACGACTTCGCCGTGCCCGGCTCACCGACCAGCATCAGGCCGCGGCTGGTCGCGAGCGTGACCAGCGCCCGGTCCACCAGGGACGGGTCGCCCACGAACTTCTTGACGATGCCCCGGTTCTCGTCGCCCACCACGAACTTGCGCGCGGCATCGAGGCTCAGTGCCCAGCCCGGCGGTTTGGGCGCGGTGTCGGTGTCCCGCAGGCGCGCGAGCTCGTCGGCGTAGCGGACCTCGGCGGGAGGACGCTGCATCGTCTGGGTGCTGGTCATGGCTGCAGGGACTCCAGTTCGGAGAGGAGTTCGGAGAGGGTGATCGGGTCGATCTCGTAGGTGGCGGGCGCGTCCGACGGCGCCGACCACGTGCCGTGACCGTGGGGAGAGAACCACATGTCGCTGAAACCGACCTCGGGGAAGACGTCCATGGCGCCCACCGCGATGCCGGGCTCCAGCGACGCGACGAGCGCGCCACCGTCCGGGAACGGCCGGGTGATCCAGCACTCGACGCCCGCGTCCTGCGGTGCGCCGCGCACCCAGCCCTTCTTGGTGAGGCCGAGGATCTTGCCGATCGGGTACGGGGTGTCGCAGGACTTCTTCAGCCGGGGGAGGACGTCCTCAGCGGACGCCACCAGGTGGACCGGACGGCCCAGCTGCGGGAACGGCTGGAGGATCTCGTAGTCGGCGAAGACCTCACCCCAGGCAGCCGCCGCGTCCCGCAGGTCGACCGCGTGCGCCACGCGTACGACCGCGTTCTCAGGCAGCGTGAACTCGTCGTCGTTCGAGTCGGCCAGCGTGCGGTCCTCGGCGAGGCGGAAGGAGGTGCCCTCGCCGGTGATCCACACCAGGCGGCGGACCAGGTGCCACAGCAGCGGATGGGCGGCGAGGACCGTCAGGAACTCCTCGGCGGACCACGTGCGCTGGTTCACCATGGCGCGTTCGAGCCGCTGGATCTGATCGGACGCGATGGTGCGGACGTCCTTCTTCAGCGCCATGAACCGCTTGTGCTCCAGCGGCGCCTGGTCCTGGTCGTCCTTCGCGCCGGGTTTCGGGAGGTCCTTGCGGCGCTTGCCGTCCGGGTCCAGCACGAACGGCTTGAGCTGTTCGTCGAAGCCGACGGTGAACCGGCGCGGACCGTAGTCGATCACCAGGGTCGCGGCGTCGTCGAGACCCAGGCGCGGGACCAGCCGGTCCGACAGCTGGTCGCGGGACAGGCCGAGCTCGGCCGCGATCAGGGAGACCTTCTCCTGGGCCTTGGTCTTGAGGCCCTTGAACGACACCTTCTCGGCGATGCCGTTCAGGTGGGACAGCGCGACCTCGGTGCCGATGTCGGCCAGCACGTCGAGCCCGGTGACCGCCCTGGCGTGCTGGCTCTCGCCCGGCCAGTTGCGGATCAACGGTGACAGCGCGCGCACCGTCGAGTCGTCGCCGAACCAGCCGAGCGCGGTCAGCGCCCAGTTCTCCTTCGACGGCGCGCCTGACTGCTCCCACGCCTGGAACGCGGCCCACGCGAACGCCGCGAGCGAGTCCCTGTCGAGTGCCTCGCGGACGATCGGCAGCCCCGCGTAGAGCTCGCCTGGCTTGGACAGTGCGGCCGTCATCAGCAGATGACCGGCGGCCTCCGCGGACAGCGCGTGCCTGCGATCCGCCAGCAGGACCTGCGGCAGCAGGCGGGTGTCCGCCCACTCACCGATCGCCGGCAGCTTCGCGGGCAGCACGTCGACCGGGTCGACCGACAGCACGACGTCGATCGCGGCCTCGGCGCCGCACTCCCTGGCGATCGCGGCCACGTCGACGCCGAGTTTGTTGTTCAGGTGGCGCAGTGCGGCCTCGGCGTTGCGGCGGGGGACACCGGCCTTCCCGGCGGCCGCCGGGATGAGCAGACGAGCGGCCTGCTCACGGTGCCGGGCCAGCCACTCCAGCCCCCAGCGCCGGGCCGCCCTGGTGCGGGCGAGCCAGTCGGCCATCTGCGTGGCCACCTCGGCCGTCGCAAACGGCAGCAGCACCATCCCGGTCCCCGCGGGTGCGGACTGGACGTGCCGGATCAGCGCCGGCGCCGCGTCGGCACCGAACCGGGCGGCCAGGTTCCGGCCCCACTCCTCGACGCCGTAGCTGTAGTTCGGCTTCCAGTCGGCAAGCAGGTGCCGCACCTCGTCGGCGGGCGCGAGGAGGAACAGGTCGTTGTCGTTGTAGCCGACCGTGCCGGCCAGGTACCTCTTCAGCAGCTTGCGCCAGTCGTGGTGGTCCTGCCGCCAGGCCGCGCCGGACGCCAGCCACTCGGCGTGCTCACCGGGCAGCCAGCTCATCGCCGGTTCCGGCAGCGGGAGATCCGCCAGCACTACGGGCTTCACCGGTTTGCGGCGGTGTAGCCACGGCGGCGAGGCCAGCAACGGTGGCAGCTGGTCCGCGCTCGCCTCCGGCACGATCGCCTCGGCGGACTCGGCGAGCAGCGCGGCGACCTCGGCGGGCACGGTCAGGTGCGGGTTGCTCCGCAAATGGACGTTCAGCAGCCGGCGCGCGGCATCACTCGACGACGCGCGCTCGGCCAGCAGCCGCGCCGCCCTCACGGGGAACGCCCTCATCGCGGACACCACGGCGGGCCACACGTACCTGCCGTCCAGCCGGTCGAGCAGGATCGTGAACGCCTCGTCGGTCGGTAACGCCGCGAGCACGTTCAACGCCTGTTTGCGGCCTCCCGTGCGCTGGTGGTAGCTGTCGGAGTCGAGCTCCTCCGCCAGCAACGGCGCGACGGCCGGACCCAGCACGTACACCGCCGTGTAGAGCACGAACGCCGATGCCGTGACCGACTCGTCGGCCTTTTTGAAGTCTTCGAGGCTGCGGGCGCTGCTCGGCAGCATCCACCACCGGTTCGGCGTGTACTGCTGCTTGCGAACCTGGGTGAACCACTCCGCCCGCTCGGGCATCAGGTAGCACCGGAGTTCCTTCTCGGTCTTCGACTTGCCGAGCTTCTCCAGTACGCCCTCGGCGGCCGCGCGCTCCTCGGGGCTCGCGACGGCGATCGCGTACCGGACGGCCGTCAGCATCAGGCCCTCCGGTTCGCCGATCGACGTCCGGAAGCCACCGGTGTCGTACTGGAGGTGGATCCCGGTCCACTTGCCGCGCTTCTGGTCCCACTGCTCGGAGAACGTGAGGCCCGTGAGCTCGACGACCGCGGTGGTGGCGAAGGCGAGGCCGTGGTCGGCGATCCAGGCGTGCACGGCGGGCGCGCCCGGCTTCGTGATGGCCGCGATCGCCGCCGCTCCCACCGGGTTCGGCTGTCCGGCCAGGTACTCGCGGGCCGCGCTGACCAGTTCTGCCTTCGAGCCCTTGCGCGAGAGGGCGATTTTGATCGTCTCCGCCTGCTCGGTGATCAGCTGCCGTGCTTGGCCGGCTTTTGTCGTGTCGACCGCGAACTCCGGTGCCGGGGCGAACCCGCGCTGCCGCACCACGTCGCGCAGCCACGCCTTGGGGATTACCCAGGTGTTCTCGTCGATGGGGGGCGCGGGGTTGGTGGGTGCGGCGGGTGCGGCGGTTGTGGGGTTGCCGGCGGTTGAGGTGGCGGTGGGCTGGCCTGCGGTCGGCTGCTGGGCCTCGGCGGCGGCTTCCGGGCGGTAGCCCTTCTTTTCCTTCTCGGCCACCAGTTTCGTGACGTGTGCGCCGGCTGCCTCGGCGGAGGCCAGCTCCTTGGTCTGGGTCTGGCCCGCGGTGCCCAGCCGTCCGAACCGGACGGTCACCGTCGTGCCGTCCTGCCCGATCTCCCAGAACTTCGCGGAGCCGTCCGCGACGAGTTCCCACCTGCGCACTGCTTTACCTCCTGGGGACACACGAGGGAGTTGATGTGCACTGGACGTTACTCAGGGGGTCTGACAGTTCTTGCGGGTCAGCCTGAAGAGCAGATCAGACCCCCTGGGCTCACTACTGCAGTGACTCCAGTTCGGACAGCACTTCCGACGCCGTGACGGCGTCGGTGGTGAAGGTGCTCGCCGCGTTGCGCTGGGAGGACCAGTAGCCGTGCCCGTTGGCGGAGAACCACAGTTCGGTGAGCTTGACCTCGGGGAAGATGTCAATCGCGCCCACCGCGATGCCGGGGTCCAGCGACGCGACCAAGGCGCCTCCGGAGGGCAGCGGGCGGGTGATCCAGCACTCCACGCCGCCGTCCTGGGGTTCGCCGCGGATCCAGCCCTTCTTGGTGAGGCTGAGGATCTTGCCGACGGGGAGGTCCACGTCGCAGTACTTCTTCAGGTGGGGCAGGAGGTCCTCGCCTGCAGGTACCAGGTGCAGCGGGCGGCCCAGTTGCGGGAACGGCTGGAGGATCTCGTAGTCGGCGAAGACCTCGCCCCATGCCTCCAGTTCCGCCTGGAGGTCTGCCGGGTGGGCCACACGGACGGTGGCGTTCTCGGGGAGTGTGAACTCGTCGTCGCCGGAGTCGGCGAGCGTGCGGTCTTCGGCCAGGCGGAAGGACTGGCCGGCGGCGGTGATCCACACCAGGCGGCGGACGATGTGCCACAGCAGCGGGTGGTTGGCTAGGACCGTGTGGAACTCCTCGGCGGTCCAGGTGCGCTGGTCGACCATTGCTCGTTCGAGGCGGTGGATCTGGTCGGACGCTACGGCACGGACGTCCTTCTTCAAGGCTGCGAACCGCTTGTGCTCCAGCGGGGCCCGGTCCTGGTCGTCCTTCGCGCCGGGTTTCGGGAGGTCCTTGCGGCGCTTGCCGTCCGGGTCGAGGACGTAGGGCTTGAGCTGTTCGTCGAAGCCGACGGTGAACCGGCGCGGACCGTAGTCGATCACCAGGCTCGCCGCGTCGTCGAGGCCCAGGCGTGGCACGAGGCGGTCTGCGAGCTGGTCGCGGGACAGGCCGAGTTCGGCCGCGATCTGGGCGACCTTCTCCTGGGCCTTCGTCTTGAGGCCCTTGAACTTCACCTTCTCGGCGATGCTGTTGAGGTGGGACAGCGCGACCTCGGTGCCGATGTCGGCCAGCACGTCGAGACCCGTGACCGCCCTGGCGTGCTGGCTCTCGCCCGGCCAGACGCGGATCAACGGCGACAGCGCGCGCACCGTCGAGTCGTTGCCGAACCAGCCGAGCGCGGTCAGCGCCCAGCTTTCCTTCGACGGCGCGCCGACCTCCTGCCAGCGCTGGAAGACCGCCCACGCGAACTCCGCCAGCGAGTCCTCGTCGAGCGCCTCGCGGGCGATCGGCAGGCCGGCGTAGATGTCGCCCGGCTTGGACAGCGCGGCCGTCATCAGCAGATGGCTCGCGGCTTCGGCGGACAGGGCCTGCCTTCGGTCGCGCAGCAGGACCTGGGGCAGCAGGCGGGTGTCCGCCCACTCGCCGATCACGGGCAGCCTGGCGGGCAGCACGTCGACCGGGTCGACGGCCAGGAAGGACTCGAGGGCGGTGGCCGCGGCCGGGCTCGGGGCGAGCGCCACCACGTCCACGCCGAGTCCGTGCAGGTGGCGGATCGCGATCTCGGCGTTGCGCCGCTCGGCGCCGGGCTTGCCCAGGGCGGCGGGGACGAGGAGGCGGGCGGCCTGCTCCCGGTGCCGGGCGAGCCAGCTCAGCGCGGTCTTGCGCACCTGCTTGAGCCGCACCAGCCAGTCCGCCATCAGCGCGGCCACCTCGGGCGTCGCGAACGGCAGCAGGATGACCGCCGCCGCCGAGTTCCTCTCCGCGATGCGCAGCAGGGGAGGCAGCGCGTCGAAGGCGAACTTCGCGGCCAGCCGCTTGCCGGCCGACTCCGCGCTCCAGCCCAGTTTCGGCTGCCAGTCCGCCAGGAGGTGCCGGACCTCGTCCGCGGGTGCCCCGATGAGCAGATCGGCCATGCGGTACCCGATCCGGCCCGCCTGGTACTCCGCCAGCCAGTGCTGCCAGGTCTTGTAGAGGTTGGTGTCCCAGTGGCCGTCCTTCAGCCACTCCTCCCGCTCACCCGGCTGCCACGTGATCGACGCGCTGGGCATCGGGAGGTCCGGCACCACCGCCGGCTTCACCGCGGGCTTCCGGTGCAGCCACGGCGGCGAGGCCAGCACCGGCGGCAACGCCTCCGCGGGCGCTTCCGGCACCTCCGCCGTTTCGACCTCGACGAAGCCGGCGGGTGCTTCCAGGTACGGGTACGTCTTCAGGTGCGCGCTGAGCAACCGGCGGAACTCGTCGTCGCGGGCGGAGCGTTCGCCGAGCAGCCGGGCCGCCCGTACCGGGAACGCCGCCATCATGGACAGCACCGCCGGACGCACGTACTTCGTGTCGAACCGGTCGAGCAGCACGGCGAACGCCTCGTCGGTCGGCAGCACGGAGAGGGTCTTCAGCACCTGCTTGCGGATGTCCGCACGCTGGTACTGCTGGTCGAGCGCGTTCGCGAGCAACGGCGCGATCGCCGGACCCAGCACGTACAGCGCCGTGTGCAGGACGGCCGAGTGGCTGGACACCGAGGACGGCGCGGACTCGAACTCCGCGTACGTGCTGGCACTGCAGTGGAGGACCCACCAGCGGGTGCCCGTGTGCGGCGTCTGGCACGCCTGCTGGAACCAGTCGGGCCTGCCCGGCATCAGGAACGCCCGCACCAGCTTCGAGTTGGGCTCGTTGACCTCACCCAGCCTGCTCAGCACGGCTTCCGCGGCGCCGCGCTCGGCGTCCTCCGCGATCGCGAGCGCGTACCGGACCGCCGTGAGCATCTTGCATTCGACACTGCCGATGGTGATGCGGACGGACCCACCGCGCGATGCCAGACGCTCGTTGCCGTAGGCGTACTGCTGCGACAGCCACTCCCGGCCGCAGAGCAGTCGCATGAACTCGGCGGTGGCCTCCGTCGCGAACACCAGGCCGTGATCGGCGATCCAGGCGTGCACGGACTGCTCACCGCTGGTGAGGATCGCCGCGATCGCCGCTGCCCCGGCCGGATTCGGCCGACCGGCCAGGTGCTCGCGCGCGGCGTGGACGAGATCGGGGTCGGAGGCGGGCTCGGACAGGACCCGCTCGATCGTGGTGTCCGTCTGCTGGCCGATCCGCTGCCTGGCGTCCTCGGCCAGGCCGGTGTCGACGGTGAACTCCGGGGCGGGGTGGAAGCCGCGCTGCCGCACCACGTCGCGCAGCCACACCTTGGGCATCACCCAGGTGTCCTCGTCGGCGACGACGGGCTTCTCGGCAGGGGAAAGGGCAGCCACGGCGGAAGAGGCGGTCTCCGGCTGGTCGGCGGCGGGCTGCGTCGTGACGGTGGCGGCGACCGTGTCGGCGGACCGGTGCCCAGGTGCCACCGTCTCGGCGGACGCGACTGCGCGGTAACCCTTCTTCTCCTTCTCCGCCACCAGTTTCGTGACGTGCGCCTGCGCCGCCTCCGCGGTCGCCAGCTCCTTGGTCTGGGTCTGGCCGTGCGTGTCCAGTCGTCCGAACCGGACGGTGACCACGGCACCGGCCTGGCTGATCTCCCAGAACTTCGCCGCGGTCCCCGAGACGAGCTCCCACCTGCGCACTGACTGCTCCCTGCTGCCGATCCGAAGCCGGTGGCGCCGACCGCGCCGAGCCGCTCTGACGTTGGACGCTGATCAACCGTTCCCGCGCACTGAAAAACCCCCTGAGCTCGATCCGGAACCGATGTCCACGGAACGTACTCAGGGGGTCTGACAGTTTTTGTCGATCAAGTGAAGTCGCTGGTCAGAGCTTCCACCACAGGGCGGTGTCCGGCGGGAGGAGCACCAGCCCGTCGCGCACTCCGTAGTACGACGAGGCCAGCAGGACCGAGCCCGGATCCGGCAGTTCCACGACCGTTCCGGACAGGTTCACGGCGCACGCGACCCCGTCCCGTTCGAACCACAGCACGCCGGCCGGGCCGTCGACCCAGGTGAGTCCGGCACCCAGCGCCGGGTTCTCGCGGCGCACACGCAAAGCGTTGCGGTAGAAGGACAGCATCGAATCCTGGTCGCCCGTCTGGGCCTCCACGCTGAGCTTCGCCCAGTCCGCGGGCTGCGGCAACCACGACCCGCCGGTGCCGAACCCGAGCGACGGCCCGGAAGCCGCCCACGGCAACGGGACGCGGCACCCGTCACGACCGCGTTCGGTGTGGCCCGACCGTTCCCACATCGGGTCCTGCAGCACCTCGTCCGGCAGGTCCAGCACCTCGGGCAGCCCGAGTTCCTCGCCCTGGTACAAGTACACCGATCCCGGCAACGCCAGCATCAACGCCAGCGCGGCGCGCGCACGGCGCAGACCGGTCTCACCGCCGCCGTACCGCGTCACGTGCCGTTGCACGTCATGGTTCGACAGCACCCAAGTGGTGGGCGCCCCAACGGGTTCGACGGCCGCCAGCGACGAGTCGATGACCGACCGCACCGCGTCGAAGGTCCACTCGGCGGAGAGGTAGTGGAAGTTGAACGCCTGGTGCATCTCGTCGGGACGCAGGTACATCGCCGTCCGCTCGGCCGAGGGCGTCCACGCCTCCGCGACGAGCACGCGCTCGCCTGGATACGAGTCCACGACCGCACGCCACTCGCGGTGGATCTCGTGCACACCGTCCTGGTCGAAGAACGGCAACGACTCCGTGCCCAGCAGCTTGAGCTGGTCGGCGTGGCCGATGTCGGGCAGCCCCGGCGCCTTGATCATCCCGTGCGCCACGTCCACCCGGAACCCGTCGACGCCCAGGTCGAGCCAGAACCGCAGCACGTCGAGGAACTCCGCGCGGACCTCGGGCAGCTCCCAGTTCAGGTCCGGCTGCTCCGGCGCGAACAGGTGCAGGTACCAGGACCCGTCGGCCACCCGCGTCCACGCCGGACCGCCGAAGACCGACTCCCAGTCGTTGGGCGGCTGGTCCCCGGCGCCCTCGCGGAACATGTAGCGCTCACGGCCACGTCCGGCCAGCGCCTCCTGGAACCACGCGTGCTGGTCGGAGGTGTGGTTCGGCACGATGTCGACGATCACCCGGATACCGAGCGTGTGCGCGTCGTCCACCAACGCGCGCACGTCGTCGAGTCCGCCGAACTGCGGGTCGACCGCGCGGTAGTCCGCGACGTCGTAGCCGCCGTCCGCCATCGGCGACGAGTAGAACGGCGTGATCCAGACCGCGTCGACACCCAGGTCGCGCAGGTAGGGCAGGCGCGAGCGGATGCCGGGCAGGTCGCCGACACCGTCGCCGTCCGAGTCGGCGAAGCTGCGCACGTAGACCTGGTAGATGACGGCGTGGCGCCACCAGTCGTGGGACATGTCCCTGCCTTCCGATGGAGTGTGTCAGCGGTCCAGGAAAGACGTTGCAAAAGTTTTCCGCAAGTCGGCTTGAGGATTACTGGAGAGGAGCCTCCAGGTCTGCAAACTTTTGCAACCTCGAATAATGCGTTGCAAGCGCGCCACGCCATCCGTCAGAGTGGATCTCGACGAACCGGAGGAAGGAGCCAGCCGTGATGCAACACATGCGCCATCAGCACGTCTGGTGCTCCTCGGCATGAGCTGACTCATGTCTCCGGGGAGCCGTCCCGTCGCACTCAGCGACGAGGCGGCTTTTTTGATGCCCGTTGGTCCAATTGGCACGGACACCGCGCTCTGAACGCGGAGATCGAGGTTCGAGTCCTCGACGGGCAGCCGTGACCGAAGCCGAAGCAGTCGAGGCACCAGGTTGTGGTCCTGGTCGAAGCCGGTGCGAGTCCGGTCGGTCACTCCAGCGCGCGGGATCCGGCGATCACCCAGGCCTCATAAGCCTGGGGTGCCTGGTTCGACACCAGGACGCGCGACCAGGAGGGCGAGGAAGGCGTCGTGCAGGACACCGTTGGTGGCCAGCACGACGTCCTCCTCGACCACCGTCACGCGGCCGCCCGCCTCCTCCACGAGCACCGGCAGGCACGCCAGGTCGAACTCGTCCAGGCCCGCACCGGCCGCGATCACCGCGTCCACCCTGGCGCACCGCCGTTTGCTCATCTACTCGGCCCGTGGCGCCGGCACGGTGTGGGAGAAGGGCCGCAGCCGTGGGCCCGCGGCTCTCGCCGGTGTCCTTGGTCAGGTGCGCGCGGATCTGCTGGCCGAACTGGCACAACCGCGTTCGTCCACGGACATCGCGCGTCTCACGGGCGTCACGGCCTCGGCGGTGAACCAGCACCTGCGGGCGTTGCGCGACGCCGGGCTGCTGGCTTCGCAACGGCACGGCCGCAGCGTCGTCTACGCGCGCACCGACCTCGGCGACGCCCTCGCTTCCACTCGGGGAACAGGGAAGCTGACGTCACTCGCAGGCGGTGCCGTCCTTGTCGTGGTCCAGGCTGTAGATGTCGGTGCCGATGACCCGGATCGGGCCTGCCGCGTAGGCGGGCCCGTTGCCGCTGCCGCCGGCGCAGTCCACGTCGGTCGCGATCGGTACGCAGCCGCCGTAGTTCGGGTCGCACGCGGGCTTCGGCGCGGGCTGGGGAATCGGCTGCGGCTTCGGCTGCGGGTTGGGCTGAGGCTGGGGCTGGGGTTGGGGCTTCGGCTGCGGGGCGGCCGGGGGAGTGGTGGTCGTAGTCGTCGTCGTGGTGGTCGTCGTGGTGGTGGTGCTGGTCAGCGGTGCGACGGTCGTCGTCGTAGTAGGTGCGGCGGTTGTGGTGGAGAGCCCTGCCGCTGCGTTGTTCACGTCAGTTGGGCCGCTGAGCGCGGCTCCCACGATGCCGATCACGAAGAAGATCCCGAGCAGGCCGGCCACGCCGATGGCCACCGGCGCCATCCCCGGCCTGCGCGCCGCCGGCACGACCGCGGCACGGGGGATCTCGCGCGGCATGCGCAGCGAGATCTGCAGCAGTCCGTTGCCGCCGCGCTGGACGAACGCGGCGCAGCCGGTCGCGCCGCCGCCGGACTCCACGTGCATCAGCACGGGCGCATACCGTTGCGACATCAGGAAAGTCAGCTCGCCCACGCGGTACCCGTCGAGTCGCACCTCGATGCCGCGCAGACCGCGGTGCTTGCCGGCGGCGATCACGCACCACGTCAGGTTCACGGCGACGTGCCGCGTCACGCCGTCCGGAACCGCGTACCGCGACAGCACGTCCTGGTGGTGCTGTTCGCCGGTGACGGTCACCGTCACGTCGCCGGGAACCATGACCAGACCGGCGGCCGAGTTCTCGATCACTGTCGCAACTCCCTCGGAGGTGGGCTTGTACGCCTCACCATCGAGAACCTGCTCGCGGTGTTACCGACAGTGCCTCGGAGTTGTGCTGAACGGGTGAAAATCGGGTCGATTCGTCACGGACGGTCGACGATCGCCGATGTAAGTCCCCTTCGGGCGACCTGATCAGGCGCTGGAACGCACCACGAGCGAGGTGGGCAGCAGCAGCGACGGGGGCAGGCCCTGCTCGCCCGCCAGTTCCGCGAGCAGCCGCCACGTCATCGTGCGCCCGAGTTCCTCGACGTCCTGCCGGATCGTCGTCAGCGGCGGCGTGGCGGTCGCGGCGAACACCGAGTCGTCGAACCCGACCACGGCGACGTCCTCGGGCACACGTTTGCCCTGTGCGTGCAGCACCTGCAACGCCCCCAGCGCCATGATGTCCGCGGCCACGAACACCGCGTCGAGATCGGGAGCCTTGCGCAGCAACAGTTCCATGGCCTTCGCACCGCTCTCCGGCGTGAAGTCGCCGTGCTCCACCAGGTCCGCGGAGAGCCTGGCCTCGCTCAGGCCGCGCTTGAACCCGCTCAGGCGATCGGCGCCGACGGCCATGTCCTTCGGGCCGGCGACGGTGGCGATGCGCTTGCGGCCCAGCGACGCCAGGTGCCGCGCGGCCTCCAGGGCGCCGGTGAAGTTGTCGGCGTCGACGAACGGGACCGTGGTGCCCAGTGGCCGCCCGCCGGACACCACGGGCAGGCCGATCTCGGCGAGCATCGGCACCAGCGGGTCGTCGCCGTGCAGGCTGACCAGCAACGCGCCGTCGACGTGCCCGCTGCTCAGGTAGGTGACGAGGTCACCGGTGTCGGCCGGCTGGCTCATCATCAGCAGCAGCTGCATGTGGCGGCCGGCGAGTTCGGAGTGGATGCCCCGCAGCACACCCGCGAAGAACGGGTCGGACAGCACGCGGCCGGTCGGTTCCGAGACGACCAGGGCGATGGCGTTGGCCCGGTTGCCGGCGAGGGAGCGCGCGGCCTGGTTGGGGGAGTAGCCCAGCTGCGCGATGGCGGCGTGGACGGCCTCCCTGGCCTTCGCGCTGACGTACTGCTCGTCGTTGATCACGCGCGAGACGGTCGACTTGGACACTCCGGCGACCCGCGCGACCTCTTCGATCCGGGGGCCGGGACGTCGCTTCGCCGTCTCGGTCATCCGGCCATCCTAGGCTGCCTGGCCGGACCATGATCTGCTCAGGTCCATCTTCGTTCCCCCTCGTCACGGCGGCGTGCGCCCAGTTTCCAAGATCGTCCGCACAAATTCCGCACAGCACCCCCGAGTTCTGGCACCATGCCCCCCGAGGAGGGCTAGTGCGGTATCGGCTTCTTGGGCCGCTGCAGATTTGGCGTGGGGGCGTGGAACTGCGGCTGGGCGGGCCCCGGCAAAGGGCGTTGCTCGCGGCGTTGGCACTGCACGCCAACCAGACGGTCAGTTTTGAACACCTGAGCGAGGCGGTGTGGGAATCTCCACCCGCGGCTCCTGAATCGAACATCCGAACCTATGTCGCCGCCCTGCGCAAGCTCGTGCTGGACGACCTCGTCACCGTTCCAGGTGGATACCGGCTCAAGGTGCCGGACGGAGAGGTCGACGTCGGCGTCTTCGCAGAGCTGTGCGCGGCCGGCGACGAGGCGTTGAAGCGGGGCGATCACCGGGCGGCGGTCGGCAAGTACGCGGAAGCGCTGGCGCTGTGGCGTGGCCCGGCGCTGGACGGCCTCACCGTGGGGCCGCGGCTCGAAGCCGAGCTCACGCTGCTGCAGGAACGCCGGCTCACCGTCGCCGAGCAGCACGCGCGGCTGTCGATCGAGCTCGGTCAGGGCGAGCGGCTGATCCCCGAGTTGCGACGGCTGACGAAGCAGTTCCCGTTGCGGGAACAGCTGTGGCTGCAGCTCATGCACGCGCTGCAGCGGGCCAACCGGCCGGCCGAGGCGCTGCGGGTGTTCGACGACGTGCGGGTGCTGCTCGCCGACGAACTCGGCACCGATCCGGGCGGCGAACTGCGCGAACTGCACGCCCGGCTGCTGCGCGGCGACCAGCCGCGACCGGCCCTGAACACACTGCCCCGCGACGTCGCGGACTTCACCGGCCGCACCGCCGAGATGGACCGGCTGACCAGGGCGGTCACCGGCAGATCAGCCGTCGTGATCTCCGCGATCGACGGCATGCCGGGCGTGGGCAAGACGACGCTCGCCGTGCACCTGGCGCACCGTCTGGAGTATCCGGACGGTCAGCTGTTCATCGACCTGCACGCGCACACTGCGGGCCGTGCGCCCGTGGAACCGACAGACGCGCTCGACGTGCTGTTGCGCGCGCTCGGCCTGGAGGAGATCCCGGTCGGCCTGGACGAACGGGCCGCCATGTGGCGGGCCGAGCTGTCCCGGCGCAGGTTGCTGGTCGTGCTCGACAACGCGGTGAGCGCCGACCAGGTCCGTCCGCTGCTGCCGGGCGTGCCGGGCTCGCTGGTGCTGGTCACGTCCCGTGCGCGGCTGGTCGAGCTGGAGGGCACCTCGACGCTCACGCTGGACGTGCTGTCCGAGGCGGAGGCGTTGCAGCTGTTCGCCACGATCGTCGGCGACGAGCGCGGCACCGACGCCGCGGCCCGCGAGGTCGTGGCGCTGTGCGGACGGCTGCCGCTGGCCGTGCGCCTGGCCGCCGGACGGCTCCGCAGCCGTCCCACCTGGACCACCGCCCACCTCGCGACGCGGCTGCGCGAGGGACGATTATCCGAACTGGACGCGGTCTTCGCGTTGTCGTTCAGTCAGCTCCCCGCCGCCCACCAGCGGCTCTTCGGCCTGCTGGGCCTGCACCACGGCACCGACCTCGACGTCCACCAGGCCGCCGCGCTGGGCGATCTCGACCTGCTGGAGACCGACGGGATGCTCGAAGACCTTGTCGACGTGCACCTGCTGGAGTCCGCGACGCTCGGCCGGTACCGGATGCACGACCTGCTCCGGCAGTACGCGCAGTCCAGGGTGGACAGCACCCGAGCGCCGCTGACCAGGCTGCTCGACCACTTCCTGGACACGGCGAACCAGGCGACGCGGCTGATGTCGCCCGCCGCGCGCAAGTACGAGGTCGACATCACCTACCGGCCGGAGTCGCGGCTCGTGCTGCGCGACTACGACCACGCGGTCGAGTGGCTGGAGACCGAACGCCAGACGCTCGTGGCCGCCGTGGCACTGTCGCTCGACGGTGACTGGCGCACACACACGTGGCAGCTCGCGCGCGCGTTGACGTTCTTCTGCATGGTGCGCGGCCACACGCGTGACTGGGCCACGATCAACGAACTGGCGCTGGAGGCCGCGAAGGACGAGCCGGTGGCGCTCGCGATCACCACGAAGAACTACGCGATGGTGTTCTGGCAGACCGCGCAGTACCCGACGGCCATCCACTACAACGAGCGCGCGATCGAGATGCTCCGCGAGCTGGGCGACCTGCAGGGCGTCGCGGGCACGCTGAACAACCTCTCGCTGGTCTACCGGACCCTCGGCCGGCACGCCGAGGCCGCTGAACTGCTCGAACAGGCCATCACCGTGGCACGTCAGCTCGGCGACCGGCACCTCGAGTCGCAGGCGATGAGCAACGTCAGCAACATCTACAGCGCGCTGGGCCGGTACGACGAGGCGCTGCAGGCGTGCACGTCGGCGCTCGCGTTGATGCGGGAGATGGGCAGCCGCCGCGACGAGGCGGACACCCGGAGCGCGCTGGGCATGATCCTGCACGCCATGGGCAGGCACGCCGAAGCGTTGGAGGCGCTGGAATCGGCGTTGGCCGCCGTGCGCGCGATCGGCGACGTGACGACGGAGACCGTGGTGCTCAACTATCTCGGTGAGGTGCTGACAGCGGCCGGACGTCCTGCCGAGGCCATCGCGCCGTTGCGTGAGGCGTTGGAACTGGCCGAACGCATCGACGACCGGCGTGAGGCCGCGAACGCGCACAAGCACCTCGCCCGCGCGGTCGCGGATCCCGCCGAGGCGGACCGGCACCGGAAAGAGGCGGACGAGAGGTTCGCGGCGCTAGGCGCCGAGTGAACGGGGGCCCGGCCTGCCACCGGGCACCACCGCGCCACGCGGTAGCCCGTCCCGCAGCAACGGCAACAGCCTGGGGTGCTTGCTCATGAGCACCGCGGCCGTGCCGTTGCGCTGCTGGATCCGGCGGCAGAAGTGCGGTGACAGCCCCACGCCGAGATAGGCCTCGGCCCGAGGCCCGTAGACGACCGCGCCGCTGAGCCCGCACCACGCGGCCGCGACGGCCAGCCCGTCCGTCCAGACGTACCCCTCGACGTACGTTCCGCCGTTGTGGCGGCTTGCCTCGCTGAAGGCGTCGCTGAACGTCACCTGCGGCTGCAGCCTGGTCCGGGCGTCGGCGGACCACCAGGTGCCGAGGTCGAGGACCAGGCCCTCCACGCTCGCGTGCGCCCACTCCGAGTCGTCGACGAGCGTGCGGAACGGCGCCTCCAGCTCCGTCAACGCCGCCGTGAGCTCCTCCACCCGCCCATGGTGCGGTGCCCGGGCCGATCTCGCTGTCCGAAGTGGACTCAGGCCTGCGCCTGGGCGATCGTGACCGGGATGCTCACCTGCACCGGCCCCGCCACCCCGGTGATGACCCCGTCCCCGGCCTTGGGATCGGCCTGCAGCCGGGCCCGGAACGTGATCGTCTGGCCGGGCGCCAGCGTCTGACCGCCCTCGCACGTCACGGTGCCCTTGCCCGCGGGACACCCGATCATGTCCGCCGAGGTTTTGCCCGGCCCGACCGTCTTGATCTTGTCGGGCATGGTCAGCGTCAACGTTGGCACCGTGGTCGGTGCCGTGCCGTTGTTGGTGATGCTGATGTTCATCTCGTTGGGCGGGCCCTCGGTGGTCATGGCGACGCCCTTGGGCGCCGACCCGGACAGCGTGGCCGCCCCGGGAGCGACCGTGTTGTTCGTCGTGGTCGCCGGTCCGGCTGAGCCGCTCGTCCCCGCGCCCGGCGCCGCCGATCCGGCGGAGGTGCCCGCCGGCACGCTGCCGGAGCTCTGGGTCGAGCCGGGCTGACCGGTCTGCGGCACGCCCTCCGAGGTGCTCGTGCCGATCGCCGGCGCCGCGCCGGGGATCGTCGAGGACGGCCCGCCGTCGGTGCTGACGACTCCGGAGGCGGCGACGACCACGACGGCCGCGGCGGAGGCGGCGACGCCCAGCCACGAGGTGAGGCTGACGGTCACCGCGGCGCCCTTGGTCGCGGTCGCGGCGGCGGCGAGGTACCCGGCGGTGCCCGTGCCGAGCACGATGGGGGCGACGAGCCCGCGCAGCGCGCCGTTGACGTCGGACAGTTCGCCGGCGAGCTTGCGGCATTCGGCGCAGTCGTCCATGTGCGCGTCCAGTTGGACGGCGTCCCGGCCCTTGAGCCCGCCGCGCGTCCAGGCGCCGAGCTTCGTCACCGTGGCACGGCACTTCTCCGTCGGCTCCTGGTTGATGTGCGCCTGCAGGAACGCCTTGCGCAGGCCTTCGCGCGCACGGAACGCCATCGCGGAGACGCCGTTCGCGGTCAAGCCGAGCAACGGCGCGATCTCGCCGGGCGACTGGCCCTCGATCGCGGTGTGCCACAGGACCGTCTGCCACCGTTCGGGCAGCGTCGCGAACGCCGTCGCGGCCATCGCCTGGTCGAGGTCCTCCACCGCCTTGTCGCGGAACGGCACGCTGGTCGCCTTGGTGGCGCCGGGAACCTCCTCGATGTCCCCCGCGAGCTCGAGCCGCTTTTCCTTGCGCGTGCGGTCATAGGCCGCGTGCCGCACGGCCGTCAGCAGGTACGGCCGGAACGAGGCTCCGGGACCACCGCCGCCGCGCAACGCGGCGAGGACCTTGGCGAACGCCTCCGCCACCAGGTCGTCGGCGTCCGAGGACGACGTGGACAGCTGCATCGCCAGGATGGTCGCCGAGCGCACGTGCCGTTCGTAGAGCTTGCCGTACTCCTCGACCCTGCCGTCTCTCACGGCATCGATCAGGTCGGCATCCGACGACGGTCGTCCACGCTGCCCGATCAAAGAAAGCCTCTTAACGTGATGCCCTGTGCTGATACGCGGACCCTATCGACATGACTCAACGCGAACAATCCACGCATCCGAACCCGATGTAATAAAAGAGGTTTAGGACTCGTCTAAGTCTTGCCCAACACAGGACTGATGGCCCTGGCGCTTACTTACCTTCCCTGCGTGGACTTCCCGACCCAGCTGGTTCCGGTGCGCGCGGCCGTGCCGATCGAACGGCACAGCCTGCTCTCCGACCGCCGCGCCTTCGCCCTGGTCACACCGGACGCGGACGTGACCTGGCTGTGCCAGCCGGCACCGGACTCGCCCGCTTTGTTCGCGAAACTGATCGGCGGCGACGGGCATTTCTCGGTGCGGCCCCAAAGGAACCAGCTTCCGCTGGGCCAACGGTACGCATCCGGCACGATGTCCGTGCGAACCCGCTGGACCGGCCTTCAGGTTACCGACAGCTTGTCCGGCGGATTGGTGCGTTCGGTCGAAGGACGGGTGCCCGCCGTGGTGGAGTTCGCGCCACGTCCCGATTTCGGCCGGAAAGTTGTCCGGTTGGAACCCGTCACCGACGGCCTGCGGGTGGCGGGCACGCCGATCGAACTGCACTCGCCCGGTGTGGACTGGCGGATCTCCGGCGGCACGGCCACCGCGGTGATCACCCCACCGGCCGTCCTCGAACTGCGCTGGGCGCTCCGCCGTCCACAGAGGACTGGCACGACTGGTCCTCCGGCCTGCGCCTTCCGGACGGCCACCGCGAACTGGTACGAAGATCCGCCCTCACGCTGCGCGCCCTGTGCCACCGGGACACCGGCGCCGTGCTCGCCGCCGCCACGACCTCGTTGCCCGAACAGATCGGCGGCGTCCGCAACTGGGACTACCGCTACTGCTGGCTGCGCGACGCGGCCCTCACCGTGCAGGCACTGGTGTCGCTGGGATCGACGGACGAGGCAGGCGCTTTCCTGGAGTGGCTGCACCGGGTTCTCGCCACCTCCCAGGGCCCGGAGGAACTGAACCCGCTCTACACCGTGCACGGCACCACGCTCGGCCCCGAGATCGTCGTCGATCTCCCCGGCTACGCGGGTTCGGGACCCGTCCGCGTCGGCAACCTCGCCGACCAGCAGGTGCAGCTCGACGTCTTCGGCCCGATCGCCGACCTCGTCCACACGCTCGCCCTGGCCCGTGGCACCCTCGCCGACCGCGACTGGGACGTCGTCACGGCCATGGTGCGTGCCGTGACGCGCCGCTGGCACGAACCCGACCATGGCATCTGGGAGGAACGGCACGTCCCGCGCCACCGCGTCTACTCGCGCGTGATGTGCTGGCAGACCGTCGATCGCGCCATCGCCCTGGCCGAACGCTTCGGCCGTCCGGTCGATCCCGCCTGGCCATCGCTTCGTGCCGCGATCGCCGCCGACGTGCTCACGCACGGCTGGAATCCCGGCGTGCGCGCGTTCACCACCGCGTACGACGGCACCGACCTGGACGCCGCCTCTCTGCACGTGGGCCTGTCGGGGTTGCTCGATCCGGCGGACGAACGGTTCCGGCTGACCGTCGTCGCGGTCGAGGAGGTGCTGCGCAGCGGGCCGACGGTCTACCGCTACCTGCGCGACGACGGCCTGCCGGGCGACGAGGGCGGGTTCCACCTCTGCACGACCTGGCTGGTCGAGGCCTACCTGCTGGCGGGTCGGCGCGCCGACGCCGAGGAGTTGTTCGAGAGCTTCGTGAGGCTCGCGGGCCCGACGGGGTTGCTGTCGGAGGAGTACGACCCGATCGCCGAACAGGCGCTGGGCAACCACCCGCAGGCCTACTCGCACCTGGGCCTGATTCGCTGCGCCCGGCTGCTGCACGGAACGTGACCCGGACATGAGTAGCCGTACTCATGACAGCCAGAGTGTGACGCAGGACTCTCGGATCATGACCTCTGCCACGCCCTCGCACACACCGACGACCGCCGCGTTTTACGTGCAGGCGGTCCTCTCGTTCGGGCTCTCGCTGACCGCCGTCGGCATCGGAGTCGTGTTCCTGCCCGTCGACGGTTGGGTACGCGCGTTCCTGGGCATCGCGATGCTCTACACGGTCACCTCCGCGTTCACGCTGGCGAAGGTGCTCAGGGACCGGCAGGAGGACACCTACATCACCAGCCGGGTGGACAGAGCCCGGCTGGACAAGCTGCTCACCGACCACGACCCGTTCAAGATCGACGTGCCCTGACCGAGGGGGTCAGGGGTGGCCGTGCCACAGCCGCCACGCGCGCGGGCTCGCCGGCTCGTGGTGGCTGTCGGCCTCCCCGAACCGCAACCGCACCCTGGCGCCGCCCAGCCGCCCGCGCTCCAGGTGGATGGTCCCGCCGGTCGCCTCCGCGGCGGCACGGGCGATGTCCAGGCCCAGCCCGGTCGACCCGCCCCCGCTGCTGCCGCGGTGCAACGCCGAGGACGGATCGGCCACCCCGGTGCCGCCGTCCTCGACCACCAGCGTCACCCACCCGCCGTGCCGCACGACCGACACCCCGACCGGTGCGGCGGGAGGCGTGTGCCGGAAGACGTTCTCCAGCAACGTGTCCACCACGGCGCCCAGCGCGTCGGGCGCCAGCGGCACCCAGCAGGGCTCGCCCACGTCGATCTCGCACATCCGGCCCTGGTCGGCGGCGTGCGCGGACCAGAACACCATCCGCGTCCGCACGACCGACGCCACGTCGCACGTGCCGGCCTGTTCGCCCTCGGTGGGCTGCAGGGACTGGATGATCCGGTCGACGTCGTGCCCCAGTGTGCTGACAGCGCTGCGGATCCGGTCGGCGACGGGTCCTGACCCCACCGCGTCGGCGTCGAGTCGCAGGGCCGCCAGCGGGGTCCGCAGCCGGTGCGACACGTCCGCGATCATCTCGCGTTCCTTCGCGAGCAGCTGCGAGGTCCGCGACGAGGCCTCGTCGATCGACGAGGCCAGCGCCTCCAGTTCGCGCGGCCCGCGCAACCGCACCCGCCGCCCGACCGACGTGGTCAGCTCCCGCAGTGCCGCCAGCACGGGCGTGAAAGGCCTGTGGCCCAACCACACCGCCGCGCCCAAGCTCACCAGCGCGACCCCGGCGACCAGGAACACCGCGAAGAACGGGAACGGCACGGCGGCCGGTGCCACCGAAACCACGGCCCCGTCAACGGAAGCGACCGGCGCGCCACCACCGGCCCCGAGGCGCGTGCCGTCCCGCAGCACCACGGACAACCGGCCCTCGGCACCGGCGGCCGTGCGCGCGATCGTTCCCCGGACGGCGTCGGGATCCGCGGACACCGCCAGCACCCCGGCGACGACGGCCGCATCCCGCCGATCGGCCTCGGCGGCGGTGGCCGCGGCGTGTGAATAGGCCAGGAACCCAGCCGTGGCCACGAAAACCAGGGCGACCAGGCCGGCGGCGAGCAGCAGGGCGCGGGTGATGACCGCCCTCATTCGGGCGCCGCCAGCTTGAACCCGACGCCCCGGACCGTGTGCAGGTAACGGGGATGCGCCGCGGTCTCGCCGAGCTTGCGCCGCAACCAGGACGCGTGGACGTCGATCGTCTTGTCGTCGCCCACGTACGGATTGCCCCACACGGCCTGAATGATCTCCCGTCGCGAGACCACGCGCCCCGGCCGTTGCGCCAGATACGCCAGCAGGTCGAACTCCCGCCTGCTCAGCGCGAGAGCGGAGTCGCCGAGCGTCGCCGCCCGCTGGGCGAGGTCGATGCGCAGCCCACCGAGTTCCACGACCTCGGACGGCACCGAGGAACCACCCGTGCGGCGCAGCAACGCGTTGATCCGCGCGGCCAGGTGCTCGGCCGAGAACGGCTTCACGATGTAGTCGTCCGCGCCCGCGTTCAGCGTGCTCACGACCGAGGCCTCGGCACCCCGCGCGGTCGCCACGATGACCGGCACGTTGCTCACCCCGCGCAGCATCCGCAGCGCCGCGACGCCGTCCAGGTCCGGTAGCCCGAGGTCGAGTATCACCAGGTCCAGGTCGGAGGTCCCCGCCTCGCGCAGTGCGGCCACGGCGGTGCCGACGGCCTGCACGACGTGCCCGAGGTCGGTCAGCGCGTGCACCAGCGCCGCCTGGACCACCGGGTCGTCCTCGACCACCAGCACCTTCGACATGCACGCAGCGTAAGCAGCGAACCCGTCGATGGGGAGAGGTGTCGCGAGCTTATCGAGATCGTGTTTCGTCCTTAAATCTCCCTTAGGGATGGCGGGCCTACGGTCTGCAGTCACACCGGAGCAGGGAGTTGGCGTGGCAGAAGTCGTTCTGACGGGGCTGGGCAAGGCCTACGGTGACGGCACCCGTGCGGTCACCGACCTCAACCTGGAGATCCGCGACGGTGAGTTCCTGGTGCTCGTGGGCCCGTCGGGCTGCGGCAAGACGACGGCGCTGCGGATGATCGCCGGGCTCGAGCAGATCACCGAGGGCACGATCCACATCGGCGAGAACGTCGTCAACGACGTGCCGTCCCGTGACCGCGACGTGGCGATGGTGTTCCAGTCGTACGCGCTCTACCCGCACCTCAACGTCTACGACAACATCGCGTTCGGCCTCACGCTGCGCAAGCTCGCGAAGAAGGAGATCGACCACCGCGTCCGCGAGGTCGCCGACGTCCTCGAACTGACCGAGCACCTCGACCGCAAACCCCGCAACCTCTCCGGCGGGCAACGCCAGCGCGTCGCCATGGGCCGGGCGATCGTGCGGGCCCCGCAGGCGTTCCTGATGGACGAGCCGCTGTCCAATCTGGACGCCAAGCTGCGCGTGCAGATGCGGGCGCAGATCGCGCGCATCCAGCGCGAGATCGGCGTGACGACCGTGTACGTCACGCACGACCAGACCGAGGCCATGACGCTCGGCGACCGCGTGGCCGTGATGCGCCGTGGTGTGCTGCAACAGGTCGGGCCGCCCCAGGAGCTCTACGACCGGCCCGTCAACCTGTTCGTCGCCGGGTTCATCGGCTCGCCGGGCATGAACCTCGTGTCCGCGAAGCTCGACGAGGACTCCGGCGGCCGGTTCTGGGTCTCGCTGGGCTCCGACGCGCTGCTGCTGCCGGAGTCCGTGCCGCAGCAACGGCCCGCGCTCAGGCAGTACGTCGGCCGCGACGTCGTGGTCGGCATCCGCCCCGAGGACATGGAGGACACGGCCCTCGCCGACGCCCGCGAGGGCGAGATCTTGCACTCCGTCGCCGACCTGGTCGAGGCGATGGGCTCGGACGTCCTCGTGCACTTCCCGGTCGACGTCCCGCCTGTCGTCACCGACGACACCCGCGAGCTCGCGAAGGACGCGGGCACCGACGACCTGCCCAAGGCCGGCAAGGGAACCGTCCTCGTCGGACGGTTCAGCCCGCGCACCCGCATCTACGAAGGACAACCCGTCGCCGCCTGGGTGGACACCTCCCGGCTGCACTTCTTCGACCCGGCCACCGGGTCCTCGATCTGGAAGCAGGAGCTTCAATGAGGAAGCAATGGATCGCGTTGCTCGCGCTCACCGCCGCCGCGTGCTCAGGCGGTGCGGCGGGAACCGGGACCACCGAGGACCTCAAGGGCCAGACCGTCGAGGTCGTCGGCCCGTGGACCGGCGACGAGCAGAAGAGCTTCGAGCAGGTGCTGAAGGTGTTCACCGACAGGACGGGTGCCGAGGTCAGGTACACACCCGCCGGTGACGAGCTGCCGACGGTGGTGCAGACCAGAATCTCGGGCGGCACACCACCGAACGTCGCCCTGATCGCCCAGCCCGGTCTCGTCGCGCAGTTCGCCAGGGCCGGGGCGTTGAAGCCGGTGAACGCCGACGTCGAGAAGGCCGTCACCGACCACAACGCGGCGGTGTGGAAGCAGCTCGGCAGCGTCGACGGCAAGCTCTACGGCTTCGCCTTCAAGACCGCCAACAAGTCCGCGTTCTGGTACAGCGAGAAGGCCTTCCAGCAGGTCGGTGCCACGCCGCCGGCCACGTGGGACGATCTGATCAAGACCAGCAGGGCGATCTCCGAGACCGGACTCGCCCCCGTGTCGGTCGGCGGCGCGGACGGCTGGACGCTCACCGACTGGTTCGAGAACGTCTACCTGCGCACCGCGGGCCCGGACAACTACGACAAGCTCGCGAAGCACGAGATCCCGTGGACCGACCCGACCGTGCGCAAGGCGCTGGAGGAACTGGCGAAGCTCTGGGGCGACCCGACGCTGATCGCGGGCGGGGCGCTGCAGACCGAGTTCCCGAAGTCCGTGACCAACGTCTTCGGCGAGCCCTCCACGGCCGCGATGGTGTTCGAGGCGGACTTCGTCGCCAGCATCATCACCACGAACACCAAGGCGAAGGTCGGCGAGGACGCCAGGTTCTTCCCGTTCCCGTCCGTCGCGGGCAGCAAGGACGCCGTGGTCGCCGGCGGTGACATGGCCGTGCAGTTCAAGGACGACAAGGCCACCACCGAGCTGATGAAGTTCCTGGCCTCGCCCGAATCCGGCAAGGTCTGGGCCGGCCTGGGCGGATTCCTCTCGCCCAACAAGGACATCCCGGAGACCGCGTACCCCGACGCCGTGACCCAGGAGCTCGCCAAGCGGATCGTCGACGCGGGCGACAACGTCCGGTTCGACATGTCCGACCTCGCGCCGGCCGCGTTCGGCGGCACGAAGGGCGCGGGGGAGTGGAAGGACCTGCAGGACTTCCTGGCCGACCCGAAGAACGTGGACGGCATCATGGCGCGCCTGGAAGCCAACGCGGCGAAGGCCTTCGGAAAATGAGGCTTCGGCCGAACGTGGACGCCGCGCCGGGGCGCTCGCCCCGGCAGGCGATCCCGTTCCTGCTCCCCGCGCTGGTCCTGCTCGCGGCGCTGGTGCTCTACCCGCTGGTGTTCTCGCTGATCCGCAGCTTCTTCGACGCGAGCGGGGACGAGTTCGTCGGTCTGCGCAACTACGTCGACACCTTCACCGACCCGCGGACGCTGACCGCGTTCCGCAACAACGTGATCTGGGTGGTGGTCGCCCCGGCGGCCGTCACCGGCATCGGCCTCATCCTCGCGGTGCTGACCGAACGCATCCGGTGGGCCACGGCGTTCCGGCTGGTGCTGTTCATGCCGATGGCGATCTCGCTGTTCGCCTCGGGCATCATCTTCCGGCTCGTGTACGACGAGGCGCCGAACCAGGGCGTCGTGAACGCGGTCGTCGTCGGCGTGCACGACATGTTCAGCCCGGCGTCGCAGTACCCCGGCGCACGGCCCCGTGACGGTTACGCCGCAACGGAAGCGGGCTTCGCCTCGATCCGGCCGGCCCAGGCGGGCGACACGATCTCGTTGCCGCTCATCGGGTACTCGCCGCAGGACGTGCCGCCGCAGGCGCTTCCGGCCTCCCCGCCGGCCGCGGGCACCGGTGAGCTGCGCGGCGTGCTGTGGCTCGACGTGTCGCTCGGTGGCAGGGCCGGCGCGGTCGACCCGACCGAGCGCGGCCTGCCCGGCATCGCGGTGGAGGCCGTGCGGGACGGCCAGGTCGTCGCCCGCACGACGACCGGTGACGACGGCAGGTTCACGTTCCCCGACCTCGGCGCGGGCGGCGTGACCGTGCGGCTGCCGGCGGAGAACTTCACGCTGCCGTTCCGCGGCCTGACCTGGCTCGGGGCGTCGCTGATCACCCCGGTGATCATCTCGTCCTGGATCTGGATCATGACCGGGTTCGCGATCACGTTCATCGCGGCGGGCCTCTCGGCGATCCCCCGGGACGCGCTGGAGGCCGCGCGGGTCGACGGCGCGACCGAGTGGCAGGTGTTCAAGCGCGTCACCATCCCGCTGCTCTCCCCGGTGCTGCTGGTGGTGTTCGTGACACTCGTGATCAACGTGCTGAAGATCTTCGAGCTGGTGTTCGTCATCGCGCCGGGCTCGGTGCAGTCCGAGGCCAACGTGCTGGCCCTGCAGATGTGGCAGGTGTCCTTCGGCACGGGCGGCGACCAGGGGGCGGGCAGCGCGCTCGCGGTGATCCTGTTCCTGCTGGTGGCCCCGGCGATGCTGTTCAACATCCGCCGATTCCGACGGGAGCGGTCATGACCCTGGTGGCCGAAGAGGTCCGCATCGACGTGCCGGTGTCCGGCGCGCCCAGACGGAGTGTGCTGACGAGGCTCGTCGCCCGGCTCGGCAACGGTGTCGTGCAGGTCGTGCTCGCCCTGGTGGCGGTGTTCTGGCTGGTGCCGGTGTTCGGCCTGCTGATCGCGTCGTTGCGCGACGAGTCGGCCAACACCGCGAACGGCTGGTGGACGGTGTTCACCAAGCCCGCCGAGCTGACGCTGGCCAACTACGCCGAGCTCGTCGCGAACCAGGCGGTGTGGCAGTCGTTCCTGAACACCTTCTACATCGCCGTTCCCGCAACGGTTCTGGTCGTCGTGTTGGCGTCGCTGGCCTCGTACGCGCTGGCGTGGATCGAGTTCCCCGGCCGCGAGACGCTGACCGTGGTCGTCGTCGGGTTGCTGGTCATGCCGATCCAGGTCGCGCTCATCCCGGTGGCGAAGCTGTTCGGCGCGCTGGGGCTGTTCGGCACGATCACCGGCGTGGTGCTGTTCCACGTCGCGTTCGGACTGCCGTTCGCCATCTTCCTGCTGCGCAACTTCTTCACCGGCATCCCGCGCGACCTGATCGAGGCCGCGCGGATGGACGGCGCAACCGAGTGGGTGATCTTCAAGCGGGTGATCCTGCCGGTGGCCAAGCCGGCGATCGCCTCCCTGACGATCTTCCAGTTCCTCTGGGTGTGGAACGACCTGCTGGTGGCGCTGGTGTTCGCGGACCAGGACTCGGCGCCGATCACGGTGGCGCTACGGGCCCAGCTGCGGCAGTTCGGCACGAACATCGACATGCTCTCGACGGGCGCGTTCCTGTCGATGGTCGTGCCGCTGGCGGTGTTCCTGGTGTTCCAGAAGTACTTCGTGCAGGGCGTGCTGGCCGGATCGACGAAGTAGCCGCTAGCGCGCCGGGGGTGCCGTCGAGTTGCGGGTCACCAGGCGCACGTCCAGCACCAGCGGGCCGGCCGGCCGCTCGCCGCCTTCGACGAGGGTGAGCAGGCGGTCGACGGCGTGGGTGGCCTTGCCGACGATGTCCTGGGCGATGGTGGTGAGCTTCGGCGTGATGTACGCGCTGATGTCCAGGTCGTCGAAGCCCACCACCGACACCCGGTCCGGGACGCCGATCCCGGCCTGCAGCATGCCCTCGATGATGCCGATCGCCAGGATGTCCGCGGTGGCGAACACGGCGGTCGCGTCCGGGTGCGCGCCGAGCCAGCGCCTGCCCAGTGCGACGCCGTTCTCGTGCGTGGTGTTCAGCGTCTCGACCGGACAGTCCGCCATGGACAGACCTGCATCTTCGAACGCCTGCTGGAAGCCCAGGAAGCGCTCGTGGACGACACCGACGTCGGTGAACGACGGTCCGGCGAAGACGATCCTGCGGTGTCCCAGGGAGAGCAGGTGCGCGGCGGCCAGGCGGGCGCCGGTGAAGTCGTCGGAACGCACCCCGGTCGTCAGCGGGCCGGCGGCGTAGCTGTCGATCGCCAGCACCGGGGTCGCGCCGGTGACCCGGCGGTGCAGGGCGGCGATCTCCTCGTCGAGGAAACCCAGCAGCACCGCGCCGTCGAGGCTCCACGAGCGCAGCGCCTCGCCGATCTCGGCCGTGTCGGAGACCCCGCGCAGCAGCAGGTGGTAGCCGCGCTTGCGGAGCCTGCGCTCGATCTGGCCGATGATCGCGATGTTGTGCGGGCTGATCGCCAGGCTGTCCTCGCTGGCGGCCGGCACCAGCAGCCCGACCAGCCGGGACCGGTTGGCCGCGAGGCTGCGGGCCGACGCGCTGGGCACGTACCCGCGTTCGTCGATGATCCGGCGCACCCGCTCGACGGTCTCCGCCGAGACCCGCGCGCTCTTGCCGTTGATCACGTTCGACACGGTCATCACGCTGACGCCCGCCGCTTCCGCGATGTCCTTCAAGGTGACCCGCATCGCCGGTGCAGCCCCTCCGATTTCCGTCGTTGACACCCTCTGTGCCCGCAGGCTAGCGTCCCACGCCACAGAGATTTAACGCTACACCTAACCTGATCAGCGACGATCGGCAGCCTGCCGTGCTTCGGGATCGAACGAGGGGAATCGCACCGTGACGACGGACCTGCCGCCGCCCGCGCCCTGGTGGCGCGACGCGGTGATCTACCAGATCTATCCCCGCAGCTTCGCCGACTCGGGCGGCGACGGGATCGGCGACCTCGGCGGGGTGCGCGCCCGGCTCGGCCACCTGCGCGACCTGGGGGTCGACGCGATCTGGTTCACCCCCTGGTACCTCTCGCCGATGGCGGACGGCGGCTACGACGTCGCCGACTACCGCGCCATCGACCCCGCCTTCGGCACCCTGGCCGACGCCGAGGCGCTCATCGCCGACGCCGCCGCGCTCGGCATCCGCACGATCGTCGACGTGGTGCCCAATCACGTCTCCAGTGACCACACCTGGTTCCAGGCCGCACTGGCGGCGGGTCCCGGCTCGCCCGAGCGCGAGCGTTTCTGGTTCCGCGAGGGCAAGGGCGAGCACGGCGAACTGCCCCCGACGAGCTGGCGGTCGAGCTTCGCGGGCGGCACGTGGACCCGCGTCACCGAGGCGGACGGCCGGCCCGGCCAGTGGTACCTGCACCTGTTCGCCCCCGAGCAGCCCGACCTCAACTGGAACCACCCCGAGGTGCGGCGCGAGCACGAGGACGTGCTGCGGTTCTGGTTCGACCGCGGCGTGGCGGGCATCCGCGTCGACTCGGCGTCCATGCCGGTCAAGGACCCGGAACTGCCCGAGGTGCCGGAGACCTACGCCGCGGGCGAGCACCCGTTCATCGACCGCGACGAGCTGCACGACATCTACCGGGGCTGGCGTGCCGTCGCCGACTCCTACGCCGAGCCGCGGGTGCTGGTAGGCGAGGTGTGGCTGGACGACCAGAAGCGCTTCGCCCGCTACCTGCGCGCCGACGAGATGCACTCGGCGTTCAACTTCGACTTCATGGGCCGTCCCTGGGACGCCAAGGAACTGCGCGAGTCCATCGCGTCCACTTTGGACGCCCACGCCCCGGTGGGCGCGCCCGCGACGTGGGTGCTGTCCAACCACGACGTGACCAGGCCGGTGACCCGATACGGCCGCGCCGAGACGTCGTTCTCGTTCCTGGCCAAGCGTTTCGGCGAGCCCACCGACCTGGCGCTGGGGGAGCGGCGGGCACGGGCGGCGGCGCTGCTGACCGCGGCCCTGCCCGGCGCGCTCTACCTCTACCAGGGTGACGAGCTGGGCCTGCCCGAGGTCGAGGACCTGCCGCTGGAGGTGCTGCAGGACCCGATGCACTTCCGTTCCGGAGGCGTCGACCCCGGCCGTGACGGCTGCCGCGTCCCGCTGCCGTGGACCCGCGAGGGCAGCTCGCACGGCTTCGGGCCGGAGGACGGGCAGCCGCCCTGGTTGCCGCAGCCCACCGGCTGGGGGAGCCGGTCGGTGCAGGCGCAGCACGACGACCCCGCGTCGATGCTCGCGCTGTACCGGTCCGCACTCGCGCTGCGCCGCGCCGAGGCGGGCCTGCGCGGGGAGTCCTTCGCCTGGGTCGACCTGGGACCGGACACGATCGCCTTCCGCCGCGACGACGTGGTGTGCGTGGTCAACTTCGGCCCCGGCCCGCTCCCGCTGCCCCCGCACCGGGAGGTCCTGCTCACCAGCGCCCCGCTCGACGGGGCAAGCCTGCCCACCGACGCCGCCGCGTGGCTGCGCGCGTAGTTCCCCTGGAGAGACAATGAAGTCCCACCGTGCAAGAGTCGCCGCCGCTCTCGTGTTGCCGCTGGCACTGACCGCGTGCGGCGCCACCCCCGACGAGGTCACCGCCGACGGCAAGGTCGTCCTCACCGTGGCCATGGACGCCGGGCTGGAGGCCAAGGCGGTCGAGGCTTTCAACGCCCGCGTCGCGCAGTTCGAACAGGCCAACCCCGACATCGATGTGAAGCCCCAGGAGTACACGTGGACGGCGGCGACGTTCACCGCGCAGCTCGCGGGCGGCACCGTGCCGGACGTGCTGACGGTGCCGTTCACCGACGGCCGCGGGCTCATCGAACGCGGCCAGATCGCCGACATCAGCGGCCAGGTCGCCGCCCTGCCCTACGCCTCGTCGCTCAACCCGGCCGTCGCCAAGGCGGGCCAGGCCGCCGACGGCAAGCAGTGGGCGGTCCCGATCGCCGCCTACGGCCAGGCCCTGCACTACAACCGCACCCTGTTCACCCAGGCCGGGCTCGACCCCGACAAGCCGCCGGCGACGTGGGCCGCGATCCGCAGTGCCGCCAGGCAGATCACCGAACGCACCGGCCAGGCCGGCTACGCGCAGATGACCCAGGGCAACACCGGCGGGTGGATCCTCACCACGCTGGACTACGCCTTCGGCGGGCGCACCGAGAAGGTCGACGGCGAGAAGGCCGAGGCCACCATCGACACCCCGGAGATGACCGAGGTCCTCAGCGCGTTGCGTGCCATGCGGTGGGACGACAACTCGATGGGCGCGAACTTCCTCTACGACTGGGCGGGCATCAACCAGGACTTCGCCGCCGGCCGCATCGGGATGTACGTCTCCGGCGGTGGCAACTATGGCAACCTGCTCACCCAGAACGGCCTCAAGCCCGCCGACTACGGCGTCGCCGCGCTGCCGCTGGCGGACAAGCCCGAGGCCGGTGTGCTCGGTGGCGGCACGCTCGCCGTCGTCAGCCCGAACGCGGGCGACCGCGGCAAGAACGCCGCCGTGAAGTGGATCGACTTCTACTACATGGGCAAGCTCACCGCCCAGGACGCCGCCGTCGCCGACGCGAAGACGCTGGCCGAGACCAAGCAGCCCGTCGGGGTGCCCGCGCTGCCGGTGGTGGACCGCGCCACCTACGACAAGCAGCAGGAGTGGGTCAGGCAGTACGTGAACGTGCCGCTGGGGCAGATGAAGCCCTACACCGACGCGATGTTCGACCAGCCGCTGGTCACCGAGCCGACGAAGTCCACCCAGGAGGTCTACAAGATCCTGGACACGACCGTGCAGAAGCTGCTCACCGACCGCGGTGCCGACATCGCCGCGCTGCTCAAGGCCGCCGACGCCGAGGCGCAGCACACGATCGGCCGGGGCTGAGCGGTGGTCCTCCAGTCCCAGGCTCCGGTGGCGGCGGTCGTCGTACCGCCGCCACCGGCACCCCGCCGGCGCACACCGTCCACCTGGGTCCGCCGCGGCGGGCTGACCACCCTGCTGTTCCTGCTGCCGTTGCTGCTGGTGTTCGGGGTGTTCTCGTGGGCGCCGATCGCGCAGTCGGTGGTGATGAGCTTCCAGCAGACGAACCTCGTCGGGCCGGTGCGGTTCGTCGGCCTGGACAACTTCGCCCAGGTGCTCGGCGACCCTCTACTGTGGACCGCGGTCGGCAACACGCTGTGGTTCGCGGTGCTGGCGCTGGTGTTCGGCTACCCGATCCCGCTGGTCGCCGCCGTGCTGATCAGCGAGGTCCGGGCCCGCCGCGGCCTCTTCAGCGCGCTGGCCTACCTGCCGGTGGTGGTGCCACCGGTGGTCGCGGTGCTGCTGTGGAAGTTCTTCTACGACGCCAGTCCGTCCGGTGTGTTCAACACCGTGCTCGGCTGGGCCGGGCTGGGACCGTGGCAGTGGCTGCAGAACCCCGGCAGCGCCATGCCCGCGCTGGTGCTGGAGGCGACGTGGGCGGCCGCCGGCGGCACGGTGATCATCTACCTGGCCGCGCTGGCCGGTGTGCCCGCCGAGCAGTACGAGGCCGCCGAGATCGACGGCGCCGGGATCTGGCGCAAGATCTGGCATGTGACGCTGCCGCGGTTGCGCGGGGTGCTGCTGGTGACGTTCATCCTGCAGATCATCGGTACCGCGCAGGTGTTCCTCGAACCGTTCCTGTTCACCGGTGGCGGCCCGGCCAACTCGACGATGACCGTCCTGCTGCTGATCTACGACTACGCCTTCGCCAGCAGCCTCGGCGGTGACTACGGCGCCGCGACCGCGCTGAGCATCATGCTCGCCGCCGTGCTGGCCGTGCTCTCGGCCCTCTACCTGCGGGTGACCAAGTCGTGGAGCGCGTCGTGAAGCGCGGGCTGATCTCCCCGTCGGAACGGGCCACCCCGGCGATCCGCCGGACGTTGCGCATGGTGCAGGGCCTGCTGCTGGGAGCGTTGCTGCTCACCGGTCTCGGGCCGATGCTGTGGCTGGCCAAGGCGGCGGTCACGCCGACCCAGGACACGCTGCGCACACCGTTGTCGCTCTTCCCGACCGGTGTCGACCTGACCAACCTGCTCACCGCGTGGACCAGGGTGGAGATCGACAAGTACTTCCTCAACACCGTGGTGATCGCCGCCGGGTCGTGGCTGGTGCAACTCGTCGTGGCCACCACGGCCGGCTACGCGCTGGCGATCCTGCGGCCCCGCTACGGGCGGCTGGTCACCGCCGTCGTGCTCGGCACGCTGTTCGTCCCGGCGATCGTGCTGCTGGTGCCGCTGTACCTGACGGTCGTGCGCGCCGGGATGATCAACACGTTCTGGGCGGTGTGGCTGCCCGCGGGTGCCAGCGCGTTCAACGTCGTTCTGGTGCAACGGTTCTTCGCGAACCTGCCGCGCGAGGTGCTGGAGGCCGCACGGGTCGACGGCGCCGGGCCCGTGCGGGTGTTCTGGTCGGTGGTGCTGCCGCTCTCCCGCCCGATCCTGGGCGTGGTGTCGGTGTTCGCGGTGGTGGCCAGCTGGAAGGACTTCCTCTGGCCGCTGCTCGTGCTGCCCGACCCGGCGGTGCAGCCGCTGTCCGTGCGGCTGCCCGCGTTGCAGCGCTACGTCGAGCTCGACGTGTTCCTCGCCGCGCTCGCCATCTCGTCGGTCATCCCGGTGGCGCTGTTCCTGGTGTTCCAACGGCTGTTCCTGCAGAGCGGCGCGCTTGAAGGAGCGGTCAAAGGCTAGGCCCTGTACCGAATCCCTCGCCTAGGAGACAACAACGATGTTGTGGAAGATCCGCGCGGCCGTGCTGGCCGCTGCCGTCGTGGCGGGCGCAGTCGCCGCCACCGGGCCGGTTTCGGCCGCACCTGCCACCTACCAGGCCGAGTCCGCCGCGCTCTCCGGCGGCGCTCGCGCCGAGACCGAACACGCCGGGTACACCGGAAGCGGGTACGCCGGCGGGTTCACCGACGCGAACCGCGGTACCGCCGCGGTCACCGTCACCACGAGCGGGTCGACCGCCGGTGCGAACCGGCTGGTCCTGCGCTATGCCAACGGAACCGGCGGCACCCGCACCGTCACCCTGGCCGTCAACGGCGGCACCCGGCAGCTCTCGCTCCCGGCCACCGCGGGCTGGGCGTCGTGGGGGACGGTGAGCCAGAACGTCACCCTGAACGCGGGCGCCAACACCCTCGCCGTGCGTTATGGCAGTGGCGACAACGGAAACGTCAACATCGACAGCCTGTCGGTGGAGCCCGTGGTGCCCGCGGCCGGGGTCGTGGAGGCCGAGTCCGGGACGCTCTCCGGTGGCGCGCGAGCCGAGTCCGAACATGGCGGGCACACCGGCAGCGGATACGTCGGCGGGTTCGTCGACGCCAATCGCGGCTCGGCGGTGACGTTCACCGTCGCCGGTACCGCGACGAGGTCGAGCCTGGCTCTGCGCTACGCCAACGGAACCGGCTCGCCGCGCACCATGACCGTCACGGTCAACGGTGCGGCGCAACAGGTGTCGCTGCCCGCGACCGCGTCGTGGAGCGAGTGGGCCACCGCGAACGTCACGGTCACCACCGTCGTGGGGTCCAACACCGTCGCGGTGTCCTACGGCAGCGCGGACAACGGCAACGTCAACCTCGACAACGCCGCCCTCACCGCGGACGACACGACCCCTGCCCCAGAAGGCACCGCCGAGCTGGAAAGCGGCTTCCTCGGCGGAGGTGCCGTGCCGGCCACCACGGCGGGCGCGACCGGAACCGGCGCGGTCTCACTGCCCGGCACTGGTGCGCGGGTCATCCGGACGATCAACCAGACCGCCGCGGGCACCGCCACCATCACCTTGCGCTACACGGCATCCGCGAACGGCGCCGTGACCACCTACGTCAACGGCGTCAAGGGCGCGCAGCTGTCGCTCACCGGCGGCAGCGGCTGGCGCACCGCCACTCACACCGCCGTGCTGAGGGCGGGCCTGAACATCGTCGGCTACGGCGACGCGACCGGCGTCCAGCTCGACCACATCGCCGTGACCGGCTCGGCCGCCCTGGCCGCACGAGGCGCGACCGTCCCGTTCACCACCTACGAGGCCGAGGCCGGCACCACCACCGGCACCAGGCTCACCCCGGCCCGCCAGTACACGACCGACGCCGCCGAGGCCTCCGGGCGCAGCGCCGTCAAGCTCACCGGCGTCGGCCAGTACGTGCAGATCACCCTGACCCGGCCCGCCAACGCCCTCACCGTCCGCGCGAGCGTCCCCGACGGCACCTCCGCGCCGCTGGCGGTCCACGCGGGCGGTTCCAAGGTCGGAGACCTGTCCCTGACCTCGAAGTACAGCTGGATGTACGGCGCGTACCCGTTCGCCGAGGGCCCGGGCGGAGTGCGCCCGCACCGCTACTTCGACGACGCGCGAATTCTGCTCCCGCAGACCTATCCCGCGGGCACCGTGATCCGTCTGGCCAAGGACACCGCGGCTACCGGCTACATCACCGTCGACCTGGTCGACGCCGAAGTCGCCACCGCCACGACCGCACCCGCCGGTTACGTCGACGCCCGCACCCACGGCGCGAACCCCGGCGACGGGGCCGACGACAGCGCCGGGATCCGCGCGGCCATCGCGGCAGCCCAGGGCACCCCGGCCAAGGGCGTGTGGCTACCTGCGGGCGCGTACAACCTGAACAGCGTGGTGAACGTCAGCGGCGTGGACGTGCGCGGCGCCGGCATCTGGCACACCGTCCTCAATGGAGTAAACCGCCGTGGCGGCTTCGCCATCACCGGCGCCGGCACCACGATCGCCGACCTCACGTTCGACGGCGACGTCACCACCCGCGACCCCGACGAGGCACCGAACTCCGACTCGTTCATCGAGGTGGAGTCCGGCTCCGCGGCCACGGTGTTCAACGTCGCGACCAACCACGCCAAGACGGGCCTGTGGCTCAAGCAGGCCGACGGCTTCTTCGCCGCGGGCCTGCGGGTGCGCAACACCATGGCCGACGGCCTCAACATCAACGGCAACAACGGCCCCACCACCAACGTCCGCGTGGAGCAGAGCACGTTCCGCAACACCGGCGACGACGGCATGGCCATGTGGTCCTGGGACCGCAACAACACCGTCAGCCGCAGCGTGTTCGCCTTCAACACCATCGCGTTGCCGATCCTCGCGAACGGCGCCGCGATCTACGGCGGCACCGACAACCGCATCGAGGACTCGCTGATCAGCGACACGGTGTTCAACGGCGCCGGGATCATGGTGTCCAGCTGGCACGAGGCCAAACCGTTCGCCGGCACCACCGCCGTGCAGCGCACCACGCTCACGCGAGCCGGCACCCGCAACTGGGACTGGAACAGCCACACCGGCGCCGTCTGGCTGTTCGCGGAACGCGCCGACATCACCGGAGCCCTGGTGCTGAAAGACCTCGACATCACCGACGCCGGCTACCACGGCCTGCTTTTCAGCTGGAACAAGGCGATCACCAACGTCACCGTCGACAACGTCAGGATCAACGGCACCGGCGGCGCGACCGACGCGTTCACCGACGACAAGGGCGTCGCGGTCTCCAACGCCGGCTCCCACGGCATGCACCTCAACCTGGTGACCGGCACCGGGCGCTTCGACCGCGTCACCGTCGCGGGCGTCAAGGGCAGCGGCAGCCAGGGCATGGCCAACGACGAGAGCCGCTACACCGTCCAGCGCGGCACCGGCAACTCGGGCTGGTAGCTCTGAGTACCCTGTTCTCCGAGGGGCAGATCAGGTAGGGGTCAGGGGAAACCCTGATGGCAGGGCGTCCGGCCGCGGGCAAGCTGGAGTCGTCAAGGAGATCCGCAGTTCTAGGAGAGTCATGAGCGAATCCACGTCCGAGTCCGCCCGTACCGCCGTCGACTCGGTGGTCGACGCCGTGCGCGGGCTGGTGAACGAGGGCATCAACCGTCGTGTTGTCGTGCGTGACAGCAAGGACGACGTGGTGCTCGAGGTGCCGTTGGCTCTCGGGCTGGTCGCGGCGTTCGCCGCTCCGGTGGCCACGACGATCGGAGCCGGTGTCGCGCTGGTCGGCAAGTGCGGGATCAAGCTGGAGAACCGCCAGGCGCCCGCGGCGCAGGCCGAGGCCGAGCAGGCGTAGTGAGCGGGTCGGTGCCGTCACCAGCGATGGTGACGGCACCTCTTCACGAGGCGTCTTCCAGGAGCGCCAGGAACTCCGCACGCGTGCTGTCGATGCGTGCGCTCAGTTCCACCACCGGCGTGCTCGTGCCCGACGCCAGTTCCGCGCGGGCGACGGTGCGCGCCTCTTCGAACTGCGTGCGCAGCAACGCCGTCAACTGCTGGTCGAAGGCGGTGCCCTCGGCGTACCCGACGGCGGCGAGTTCGGCGGCCGTGATCATGCCCGGCATGTCGTGCCCGTCGTGCTGGTCGCTCTCCTGCCTGCCGGTCCGGGCGAGCAGTTCCCGCACCTGCGCCAGTTCGGCCCGGTAGCGCGCCTGCAGCCAGGCGGCCACCGGGCGCAGCGCGGAGCCGGGCCGGGTCGCCGTGAGATCGAGCGCGGCGAGCGTGGACTCGTTCTGGGGGATCACCAGGTCCATGAACGCCAGGTCGGTGGCGCTGAGACTGTCCGGCGGGGAGCCGGCCGGTGCTCCACAGCCCGTCGCCACCAGGATGGCCGCGATGAGGAGGGCTCGCACTACGGGCGGCCGTCCGGTCCGCACTTGACGATGCGGTTGATGCAGTCGCGCACGCGTTGCGCCATCTCGGCTTCCGGCCAGACGTTGAAGAAGTCGCCGTGCATCGTGAAGCCGGGACCTGACGACAGCGTGAACCGCGCCGGGTCGCCGCTCGCGGGGTACCGCAGCACCTGGCGCAGCTTCGGCACGGGCACGGGGTGCGTCGCCGGGCAGTCGCCGGCGACCGGGTAGGACATGTGGCTCTTGTGGTCCGCGGAGTCCAGGTCCTTGCCGTTCCAGCACTGCGGGAAGTCCAGATAGGACTCGATCATCGTGCCCGCCGGGCAGTTCACGAAGTCCTTGGACGCCTCGACGTGACCGGCGTGCAGGCACGACCAGCGTGACATCGTGGTGTTGTCCGCGGCGGTGGCCTTGGCGTTGCCCGCGACGATGCGCAGCCCGTACGGCAGCGGCTGGATCCGCGCGGTCACGTCGTCGCGCACGCCCTCGCCGAGGTAGTAGAACGTCGTGCCGGTCGGCTCGACGGGCTGACCGTCGACCAGCAGCGTCGGCACCCAGTACGACGACAGGTCGACCTTCGGGCTGCACGTGCTGGTCGCCTTGCTCAGGCTCGTGACGTCCGAGTGGGCGTTGGTGGAGGCGTTGCCGAAGAAGCTGTGCAGGTGCGAGGCGCCGGGGAGGTTCGGCAGGACGATCGGGTCGTCCGGCAGCCTGTGCGTGAACGGGCACTCGGCGACGAACTCCGCGACGCGCACCGCGTTCGGCGGGATCGGCTCCTGGGCTTTCGGCTGCGCGACCACGGCGGCCTTCGTCGTCTCGGTCGTGCCGGTCTGCGGCGGTGTCGTGGTGTCCGCGGTCACCGGCGCCGCGGGCGAGGAGGTCCGGCTCGCCTGGGGCGGTGCGGGCGGGGTGAAGAACATCGCGTTCGCGGTCACCGCGGACGCCGCGACGCCCGCCACGGCGAGGGCGGCGATCCAGACGCGCCTCCGCGACCGTGCACTGGGGACGTGAGGCATGGAGATCCTTTCGGGCAGGACTGGCACAGGGGTCTTCTGACCAGGAGATGCCTGGGGCGCGCGGCGATAACGGAAACTTCGCCGATCTTTTCGACGTGCGGAGCCGGCTGGATGGGCGACCAGCGAACACGCCGGCGGTAGGCTGCGCCGGCATGAGCAGAAAACTGTTGGTCGGACTCGGCGTCGTGCTGCTCCTGCTCGGCGGGGTGTGGACGGCGCAGGGGCTGGGCTACCTCAAGGGCAGCTTCATGACCGGTCAGCAGCTGTGGACGACCATCGGGCTGCTGTGCGCCGGAGCCGGTGTCATGCTGCTGATCCCCTGGCCGAAGAGGCGATAGCACGGCACCAGCCGCGTCATCCCAGCGCTGCCACGGCACAGGGCGCGTCATGCCAGCGCTGCCAAGGCACCAGCCGCGTCATCCCAGTGCTGCCACCAGTTTCGCCGCCGCGACGCGCACCGCCGGTGTGTCGTAGCGGTCGCACTCCGCCAGCGCCCGCACCCGGTACTCGCGGGCCTGCGCCGCGTCCCCCGCGGCGTCGGCGAGGTCGGCGAGCCGGGTCATGATCTCGACCCGCTGGTCGGACAGCCGCACCTCGCCGAGGGCCGCCAGCAGCTGCTCCTGTGCCTCGCCGTGGCGGCCCGCGTCCATCAGCACCAGGCCGCGGTTGTGCTGCACGCGGGCGGTTCCGGCGGTGTTGGAATACTTGCGGAACACCGACTCCGCCTCGTCGAGCAGGTCCATCGCGGCGATCACCTGGCCTGCGGCCGCCAGCGTCGTCGCCAGCCGGATCAGCAGCATCGACAGCAGTTCGTCGTCGCCACCGGCCTCGCGATGCCGGTCCACGCTGCGTTGCTGCACCTCGACGGCTTCGGCGAGGTCACCGGTGGTGTGCAGCATGACGCCCAGCAGGGAGAGCGCGAGGTTCTCGCCGATCCGGTAGCCCGCCTGCTCGAACAGGCCGACGGAACGGCGGCCCAGCCACACCGCCTTGTCCGGTTCGCCGACGCGCCGCCGGATCGCGGAGCCGTAGTAGCAGGTCCACGCCTCGGTGACGGTGTCGTCGACCGGTACCGCCGCGGCTTCCTCGTGCACGGACAGTGCTTCGTGCGGCTGGCCGCACAACGCGTAGAGCGCCCACGACAGGTAGTTCAGCTGCTGCGCGGCGTCCTTGGCGTTGCCCAGCCGGCGGGCCGAGTGGGCTCCGGCGGCGAAGATCTCGCGCCACAGTTCGCCGACGCCGTGCATGTCCGAGTACCAGTGCATCGCTTGGGCCAGCGCGAGAACGCGTTCGTGTTCGCCGGCTTCCACGCCTGCTTTCACGGCGGTGCGCCAGTTGTCGAGCTCGAGTTCGAGCCACCGGGACGCGGACTCCCTGTCGTGCACGGGACCCGACCGCTCGGCCGGCACGTCGTGGTCGAAGAACAGGGCGGCCCTGGTCGCGGTGCCGAGCAGCCAGTGGCGCAAACGTGTGCGTGCTTCGCGCACGGCGGCCGGGTCCTCGTCCAGTTCCAGCCGTTCGGCGGCGAAGACGTGCAGCAGGTCGTGGCGCGTGTAGCGGCCGGGTGTGTCGCTGATGCCGAGCAGGCTCGCGTCGGCCAGTTCGTCCAGCGCCTCCTCGGCGTCGTCGACCAGGACACCGGCCAGCGCCGCGCTCGTGTCGGGGCTCGGCACCAGGGCGAGTCTGCGGAACAGGGTGGCGGCACCCGCGCTGAGCTGGTCGTAGGAGATCTCGAACGCCGCCCGCACCTGCAGGTCGCCCGCCCGCAGCACGGAGAGACGACGACCCTCGTCCTCCAGCTGCTCGGCGAGGTGGCTGATCGTCCACTGTGGTCTGCTCGTGAGGCGGTTGCCCGCGATGAGCAACGCCAGCGGCGTGCCGCCGCACAGCTCGGCGACCCGCTCGGCCGCCTCGGGTTCGGCGTCGAGCCGGTCGGGCCCCGTCACGGCCCGCAACAGCTCGACGGAACGGTCCAGCGGCAGCAACGCCAGGGCGAGGCGATGCCGGGCGTCCAGGCCGGTCAGGATGCGGCGGCTGGTCAGCAGGACGAGCGTGCCGGGGCTGGACGCGAGCAACGGACGCACCTGCGCCTCGTTCGCCGCGTTGTCCAGCACCAGCAGCACCGTCCGGTCGCGCAGCCGCGACCGGTACAGCGACAGCTTGTCGTCCGGGTCGTCCGGGATCTGGCGTTCGTCCACTCCGAACGATCGCAGCAGCCGATGAGCGGCCTTCTCCGGCGTCAGCGGTTCGGTGTCCGTGCCGCGCAGGTCGAGGAACACGCAACCGTCGGCGAACCGCGCGCCCAGCCGATGGCCCGCGTCCACGGCCAGCGCGGTCTTGCCCGCACCGGGTGCGCCGTGGACCACCGCGATCTGCAGCCGGGACGACGACGCGGCATCCGCGGCGAACCCGTCCAGCAGTTCCTTCTCGGCCTCCCGGCCGGTGAGCTCGATGAGCACCGGCGGCAGCGAGGACGACGCCACGACGAACGGCGCGTCCGGCCGTTCCCGCACCGAGACGACCCTGCCGGCGCGGGCGAGGGCGGTGAACTCCGCCGCCTCCTCGTCGCGCAGCCCGAGCCCGCCGACGAGCAGTTGCACGGTGCGGAACTGCGGGCTGAGCGTGCGGCCGCGTTCCATGTCGCTGATCGCGCGTGTGCTCAAGCCGGTGTGTTCCGCGAGTTCTTCCTGCGTCAGCGGAACACGCGATCGGTAAAAGCGGAGAAAGTCCCCGAACGCTGATGTGCTCACTGCGCACCCCCTCTTCGTTCCTGCGCATTATCCGTTCTGACAGACGTCCGGGCGCGCTCGTCGTTGCTGGCAAGAGCACTTCTGCCGGTGGTTCTGCCGGTTGTTCAGCAAGGTGAACGACGTGCGCCGTCGCTAATTTCGAATAGGTGTCAACAGCTTCCCTGACGCGGAAAACCGATCTGGTTCCGCGAAGATTTGTCTCCCGACTGGCCGTTGCTCTCTGGCTCGCCGCCCTGGTGTGGCTGCTGGCGACGTGGTCCGGTCATTACCCGATCGACCTGGACGTGTACCGGCTCGGCGGCCTGGCCTGGCTCGAGGGCCGGTCTCTCTACGTCGGGTTCACCGGCCCGCCGCTCGACCCCCAGCTGCCCTTCACCTACCCGCCGATCGCGGCGATGCTGTTCAGCGGCCTGAGCCTGGTACCGGGCGCGCTGCGGAACCCGCTGGTGGTCGCGTCCGGCTTCGTCGCTCTCACCGCGGTGTGCGTCGCGGTCGCCGGCAAGGTCCGTCCCGATCTCAAGTGGACGGCCGGACTGCTCGCGGCGATCGGCGCGCTGGCGCTGGACCCGGTGTGGACGACGTACGGCTACGGCCAGATCAACCTGTTCCTGCTGGGGCTGGTCGTGATCGACGTGGTGCTGCTGAAGGACAAGCGCCGGCGGGGCGTGCTGATCGGCATCGCCGCGGCGATCAAGCTGACCCCCGCGATCTTCGTGCTTTATTTCATCGCCCGGCGCGACTGGCGGGCGGCGATCACGACGGTGGCCACGTTCACCGGTCTCGCGTTCGCGGGATTCCTCATCACACCAAGGGATTCGCTGCAGTACTGGCTGCACTCGCTGCTGAACCCGGACCGCATCGGCGACATGTCGCTGTCGACCAACCAGTCGATCCGGGGCCTTCTGCGCGGTTTCGGCCTCGCGCCCGGCGTCGAAACGCTGCTGTGGGCGGCGCTTGCCGCGGTCGTCGTGGCCGCCGCGTTCTTCGTGGCCCGGAAGACCCGCGACGACCTCGTCGCGCTGTTCGTCGTCGCGGGTGCGGGGCTGCTGGCGTCACCGGTCTCGTGGCTGCACCATTGGGTGTGGTGCGTGCCGGTGCTGGTGTTCCTCGCGTTGCGCGGCAACGCCTGGCCCGCCTTCGCCGCCGTGTTCCTGGTGTTCGTGACCCGCCTGCACGAGTTCGACACCTACGTGTGGCTGACGGTCATCACGTTGGGAGCGCTGGCGTTCCGCGCGGTCAGAGTTCCATCTCCTCATGCCACTCGGTGAACGGGTCCGCGAAGTCGAGTTCGGTGACCAGCGCGAGTTCCTCGTCGGTGACCAGGGCCGACCGCAGCGCCGCGGCGATCCCGGCGGCGTCGGCGGACCTGGTGATCACGACGACCTCCTGGTCGCGGTCGCCCTCCCACGGCCCGAGGTTGCCCACGCGCAACCCGCCGCCCGCGGACTCCAGCCACAGCGCCGCGTCGGGCTGGCTCGCCACCCACACCCGGCCGCGCACCCGAACCACGCCGTCGAGCAGCACGTCGATGCAGTTGTGCAACCGCATGGGGTGGAACGGGCGCCGGTCGGTGAAGTGGACGACGGACACGCCGTGCGCCGGTTCCAGCGCCGGCCGCCCGAACAGCAGCGAGCCGAACCCGTCGTCGATCTCGCCCCGGCGCGCGCCGGCGGGAATCGCCGCCAGCATCTCGACGACGTCGAGAGCGTCCAACTGACGGCGTGGCGCGCCGGGCGTGAGCCGGTCCAGCACGGCGGTGAGCACCGGGTCGCCCGGCCCGGTCAGCACCAGCGCGTCCGCGAACTCCGCCTGCCCCACCACGACCTGCGCGACGGTCCGCTCGTCGCCGTCGGCCGCGCGCATGCCGCGGTCGGCGAGCGAGTCGGCGCCGGTCGCGTCGTCGAGCCAGGTGGCGGTGTCGATCACCGTCACCACGGCCTCGACCTCCACCTCGGTCTCGCTCAGCGCGAAGCAGACGGCCTCCGGTTCGAGCATCGGGTCGAGCTGCACGATCACCCGTCCGTCGAGCCCTTCGAGCAACGGCACGAGGTCCAGTCGCAACGTGCACGAGACGCATCCGTGCGCGAGTTCCAGCACCGTGAGCCGGCCGTCCGCCCAGCGCCGCACCACTCCCTCGGCCAGGCTGCTGAGATCATGCCTGACCAGCGACGATTCCGGTGCTGCCCGCCAGAGCTCGTCGGCCACGTCGTGGCGGGTGAACCCGGCTACCAATACGACCCGTGCTGCCATGACCCGCAGCCTACATGACAACGATTATCGTTTCTGAACGGACGTGGTAGCGCGGGCGTGACATGATCGAACGATGCAGGTCGAGTTGTGGGCTGACGTCATCTGTCCGTGGTGCTACATCGGCAAGGCGCGCTTCGACAAGGCGCTGGCCGGGTTCGAGCACCGCGCCGAGGTCACCGTGGTGCATCGCGCGTTCGAGCTGGATCCGCACAAGGAGGGCGTCGAGTCCGTGCAGGCCATGCTCGCCGCCAAGTTCGGTCCGCGCGCCGCCGAGATGGAGGACTCCGTCGCGCAGCTCGCGCGCGACGAAGGCCTTGAGTACCGGCTGGACCGCGAGGTCGGCAACACGTTCGACGTGCACCGGCTGCTGCACCTGGCGGGGGAGCGCGGCGTCCAGGCCGAGGTCCTCAACGCCGTGCTGCACGCCAACTTCGGGCAGGCGCGGTCGCTGTTCACACCCGAGTCGCTGACCGAGATCACCACCGGGGCCGGGCTCGACGCGGCGGACGTGAAGGCCGTGCTCGAAGATCCGGCGATGTACGCCGACGAGGTGCGGGCAGACGAGCAGCGCGCTCGTGAGATCGGGGTCTCCGGCGTCCCGTTCGTGGTCGTCGCCGGACGTCTCGCCGTGGCCGGTGCGCAGCCCGCCGAACTGTTCGGGCGGGCGTTGACGCAGGCCTGGGAGGCGTGAGGTGGAAGAGACGCCGTTGCAGGTCAGGTCCGAGAACCTCTCCGGCGCGGTCGTGCTGCGCGCCGACGGCGAGGTCGACTCCTACTCCGCGGAACTGTTGCGCGACAAGCTTTCCGAGGCGTTCGGCGCGGGACTTCCCGTGGTGCTGGACCTCAGCGCCGTCGAGTTCTTCGCGTCGGCCGGTCTCTCGGTGCTCGTGGAGTACCACCTGCTCGGTGAGGACCGCGGCATTCCGTTGCGCCTGGTGTCGCCGAGGGGCAGCGTGCTGCGCGCGCTGAAGGCCACCACGCTGACCGAGACCCTCGACCTGTACCTCGACCTGGACGCGGCGTTGCGTGCCGGACCGCATCGGTGATCACGCCGGGTGCTCCGCGATGAGCACCAGCGCGTCGAGCACCCGCCACCAGTCGTGTTCGCTCGCCTCCTGCCCGAGCGCCTCGGTGAGCAGGACGCACGCGCTGATCAGCCGCGCGGCCACGTCCTGGGGGTCCTGACCCGACTTCTCGGCGAGAGCGGCGGCGGTCGCCCGGAAACGCTTGCTCCTGCTCAGCTTCACCACGCTCTGCGGCGCCGGGCCTGCCGTCGCCGGCTGGTCTGACGAGAACCCGATCGACAGCTCGGTGCCGAGCGCGGACGCGAGCCTGCCCAGCGCGTTCGTCGTCGGGTTCCCCCTGCCGTTCTCCAGGTTCGCGATGTAGGGCACGGACAGCCCGGCGTCGGCGGCGACCGAGGCGACGGTACGGCCCGACGCCTGCCGCAGCGCGCGCAGCCTCGGCCCGATGGGCTCGTTCGGCACGGCCACTCCTATCTTGACAGAACACTTCGATCAACGCTCTTATTCTCTCAAGACTATACCTTGGGGGTGGGCGGTGCTCGAAGCGCTGAAGGTCCGCGATTTCCGGCTGTTGTGGACCGGACGAACGGTGAGCCTGCTGGGCTCGTGGCTGCTGGTGATCGCGATCCCGGCCCACGTCTACGCACTCACCGGCTCCCTGCTCGCGACCGGTCTCACCCTGGTCGCCGAGTACCTGCCGCCGCTGCTGCTCGGCCCGTTCGCGGGCGTGGTGGCCGACCGCTGGGACCGCAGGCGGGTCATGATCACCGCCGACCTGTTCCGCGCCGCCGCGGTCGCGCTGATGCTGTTCGCGACGGCCGGGCACTCGCTCTGGCTGGTCTACGCCGCGCTGGTCGCGGAGAGCACCGGCGCCGTGCTGTTCCGCCCGGCCGCGCAGGCGCACATCCCGGCCGTCGTCGGCACCGGCGGTGGCCTGAGCAGCGCGAACTCGCTGAACGCGGCCGTCGACGGCACGGTCCGCCTCGTCGCGCCGCCACTGGGCGCGGTGATCCTGACGTTCGCCGGCTTCCAGACGCTCATCTGGATCGACGTCGCGAGCTACCTCGTCTCGGCGGCCGCGATCGCGGCGACCACCCGTACCACGGCCCAGGCGGTGCGCAAGCGGGTGCTCGCCGACCTCGCCGCCGGCTGGAAGGTGTTGCGGGACTTGCCGATCGCGCTGGCACTGCTGCCGCTGACGGCGGTGTTCCTAGCGGCGAACGCCTCGCTCAGCGCGTTGCTCGTGCCGTTCGGCATCCGGCAACTCGGTGGCAGCGAACAGATCGGGCTCGTGGTGTCCGCACTCGGCATCGGGTTTCTGCTCGGCGCGGTGGTGATCCGGCGGCTGGTCGACCGGGTGCAGCCGCGGTTGCTGCTCGCGGCGAGCCAGCTGGCGACCGCCGTGGCGTTCCTCGTGCTCTTCAGCTCGACCTCGTTGATCGTCGCGTTGCCCGCCGGTGTCGCGATCGGCGTGTTCGGTTCGATGACGCTCGTGACACCACAAACGGCGTTGCAACGCGCCGTGCCGAACGACGCACTCGGCCGGATCAGCGCGGTGTTCCTGACCGCCGAGGCATTGGCGACGTTGATCGGCGCGCTGGCGGGACCGCTGCTGGCACAGATGGTGTCGCTGTCCGCCGCCGTGGTGGTCGCCTGCATGGTCACCGCGGGCGGCGCGCTGGCGGGACTCGCGGTGATGCCCCGCGCGGCTCAGGCGGTGCAGTAGGGCTCAGCCCTGGCTGGTGCGCCGCATGACACGGTCGAGCAGCTCGGCCTCCTCGCGGCTCTCCTCGTCGGACGAGGTGAGGGCGAGCAGGAAGATGATGATCACGCTGACACCGGCCCCGCCGATGATCAACGACGTGATCAGCTCCTGCGAGTTGCCGACGACGATCGACGCGCTGTGGTCGTGCGCCATGCTCATGGCGTACATGCCGGTGTAGTGCATGCCCGTGACGGCGACGCCCATCACCACGGCGGCGCCGATGACGGCGAGCAGGCCGCTGACCTTGCGGGTGAACCACAGCGCGACGGTCGAGGCGACCACGGCGATGAGGACGGACAGCGCCACCAGGCCGGGGTGGTAGCTGACGTCGGCGTTGATCACGATCGCGGCCATGCCGGTGTAGTGCATCGCGGCGACGCCGAGCCCGGTGACGAGCCCGCCCGCGGCGAGTGGCCAGAAGCGCGTGTCGCCGTTGATGCCGTAGCGCCGCACGAGGAACAGTCCGGCGGCGACGACCACGATGGCGACGATCATGCTCAGCACCGTGATGGGGATGTCGTAGGAGACCTTCGCGCCCATCCACGTGCCGAGCATCGCGGTGAAGTGCATGCCCCAGATGCCGAGCCCGCCGATCGACACCGCGGCGACGCCGATCCACCAGTTGCGCGTCGTCCTGGACGCGTGCCGCGCCCGTTCCGCGGACAGGAGACCCAGGACGGACCCGAGGAACGCCACGGCGTAGGCGGCGAGCGGCGTGTACGTCCCCATGTCCATGAGGGAGATGAAAACATTTCAAATCTATTGGACACAAGGATGTCGTGGACAATGAAATCCACTAACACGAAGGGCGATCGGCCGGGTACGCGCAGTGCACCGAAACCGTCCACAAAGGACTACCGTGCGTCTGCGTGGCAAGCAGTCCTCAGAGGACCCATCACCACATCACCCGGCCGGTGATGCCGAGCACGGAGTCCCCACCGACCCAGATCTCGCCGTCCTCCAGCGAGAGGTGCACCCGGCCCCGGCGGCCGAGCGCGGTGCCCTGAGCCGCGACGTAGCGCGGCTGGGCGATCCCCGCCGGGATGAGCCACTGCGCGATCGAGGCGTTGAGGCTGCCCGTCACCGGGTCCTCCTCGAACCGCCCGCCCTCGTTGACGAACGCCCGCACCTCGAACGCCGCCTCGCCCCCGGCGGGATGCGGCCCGACCACCCCGATGCCGGTGAACTCACCGAACCGCTGGTAGTCGGGTCGCAGCGCCAGCACGGCCGAGGCGGAGTGCAGCAGCACGGCGACCCAGCCCGGCCCGTTGTCGGCCCACTGCGCGCCGGCGATCTCCTCCGGCGCGATCGCCAGCGCCGCGGCGAGGGCCGCGTGGTCCTCGACCGGCCCGCCGCGCAGGAGCGGAGGGGCGGCGAACGCCAGCCGCGAGCCGTCGCGACGTACTTCCACCAGCCCGGCGCCGCACTCCTGCACCAGCCGGTCCGGGTCGCGCGGGGTCTGCCCGGCGGCCAGCCATGCGTGGGCCGATCCGAGCGTCGGGTGGCCCGCGAACGGCAGCTCGCGGCTCACCGTGAAGATCCGTAGCCGATAGTCGGCGGAGGGGTTCTCCGGTGGGAGGAGAAACGTCGTCTCGGCGAGGTTCGTCCAGTTCGCGAAGGCCGCCATCTGTTCGGTGGTCAGGCCTTCCGCGTCGTGCACGACCGCGAGCGCGTTGCCCTTCGTGAACTCGTCGGTGAATACGTCTACCTGGCTGAACGTCCGCATGAGGCCAAGCTAGTCAATGGTGCGGGTCGACGTCTGGCGAGCACGCGAGGTGGTGACCTCACACGTGGTGCCGTCCAGTTACCGGCTCCTAACCTCGATCACATGTCCTGCCTGCAATGACGGAGGCGAACACATGCGATTGAGGAACGCGCTCGTGGCACTCGCGGCGGCCACCGGCCTGGCCGCGGCATCCCTGTCGATCTCGCTCGCGGCGGTCCCGCCACCGCAGCCCGGCACGCTCACCAAGTACGACATCACCGGTACCTACGTCAGCGGCGTGTCGTCCGGCGGCTACCTCGCCAACCAGCTCCACGTCGCGTACTCCAGCGTGTTCCAGGGTGCGGGCATCTTCTCCGCCGGCCCCTACGACTGCGCGCAGAACAACGTGAACACCGCGCTGTTCGCGTGCATGGACACCTTCCAAGCACGCAAGTCACCGGCCGAACTGGAGCAGCTGACCAGGAACCGGGCGGCGGCGGGCAGCGTCGATCCGCCGCGGAACCTCTCGGGCGACCCGGTCTGGCTGTTCCACGGCAGCGCGGACGACACCGTCGCCCGCGTGGTGAACGACGATCTCGCCACCTACTACCGCGACTTCGGCGCACGGGTCGCCTATCACAACACCACCGCGGCCGGGCACGCCTGGATCAGCCCGATCGGCCCGAACGCCTGCGGTGCCACGGCTTCGCCGTACGTCAACAGGTGCGAGACCGACGTGGTCAGGGAGATGCTGGCGCACCTGGCCGGTCCGGTGAACGCGGCCGCCTCGGCGTTGTCCGGCAAGCTCGTCCAGTTCGACCAGAACGCCTACGCGCCCGGCGGCAACGCGGCGTCGATCAGCATGGGCCGTGAGGGTTTCGCTTACGTGCCACGGTCGTGCGAGACGGGGCCGTGCAAGCTGATGGTGACGCTCCACGGTTGCTACCAGTACTTCGGGCTGATCGGCAACGCGTTGATGGACAAGGCGTACCTCAACGAGTACGCCGACACCAACAACATGATCGTGCTCTACCCGCAGGCCACCACGATGACCGGAAACCCGCGCGGCTGCTGGGACTGGTGGGGTTACCAGTCGCCTCAGTACGCGCTGAAGACCGGCCCGCAGATGGCCGCCGTCGTGAACATGGTCAAGGCGTTGAGCGCCGGAGGACCACCGCCCACCACGACGCCGCCGGTCTCCGAGTGCGTCACCGCCAGCAACTACGCCCACACCGTCGCCGGGCGCGCCTACGTCACGCTCGGGCAGACCTACGCGCTGGGCTCGAACCAGCCGCTCGGGCTGTGGAACACCTTCACCACCAGCACCCTCCGGCAGACCTCGCCGAACCACTGGGTGAAGTGCTGACCGGCTGAGCTCCGGGGTGGCGGCGCGCACCGCCACCCCGGTCCCGTCAGCAGTGGTCGAACGCGTACTCGGACTGGCCGGGCCCGACGAGGTAGCGGTCGCGCAACGTCGTGGTGGCCGGGGTGTCCGGGTCGTTGCACACGTCCTCGAACGTGCCGCGCAGGTCATCGGTGTACTCGATGTCCATCACGTGTGAGCCGTACACGTCCGAGTAGGACGAACACTCCTCCCACCGGTGGCACTCCTCGGAGACCGCGAAGTCGAAGCCGACTTCGGAGCGTCCGCGGGCGGCCTCTTCGGCGGAGTTCTTCTGGCCGATCGCCAGGCCCTTGGCGTGCGTGCGGTCGGCGAGCAGCTTCGCGTAGGCGAGGTTGTTGTCGACGCTCAGTTTGCCGCGGGAACGCAGGTAGGAGTCGAGGTTGTCCACCTCGACGGCCTTGAATCCCTTGGCGGCGCACTGGTCGAGGGTGCGGCCGATGATCGAGGCGAGCTCGGTCCGCTTCGCGGCGGTCGACGTGTCGAGCAGGAACTCGTCCGGCCAGTTCGGGTCGATGATCGGCTGTCCGGACGAGTCCTTGAGCACCAGGTGGCCGCGCTGGTTCAGCCAGACGTCGCGGTCCGCGGGCTGGGTCTGGAACCCGTTGACGTAGCAGATGTTGTAGACGCCGGCGGCGGGTGAGGCGGTGCTGTCGCGGGTCACCAGGGTCACGCCCTGCGGTGGCGTGTACGCGGCACCGAGCTGGTAGTCGAGCACCGCGCCGGCAGGGGGCAGCTCGACGGCCGCGGCCGAGATATCGCCGGCCTGACTGGACGAGGCCAGTGGCCCGGTGACGCAGGCCGCGAGGGCGAGTGCGGCGAGGGCGGTTCCGGTGAGGGCGCGCGCAGGGAAGGTCATCAGCGCCAGACTCCTTGATCGCTCACGAGCGGTGATTGGGTCTGAGCGACTGTAGCGAAAAGGCGCCTTCAAGGCCAGAAAGCAATCTCAATCGGTCAGAATGCTTGCTTGTTTGAGCGATTTCCGCTTAGGGTCCCCGACCACACCCACCCCTGAGGAGTCGACATGGCACACGGCAGAGGGCTGAGTCGCCGGACGGTGCTGACGATGGGCGCCGCACTCGTCATGACGGCGGCCTGCGGAACGGGCTCCGGCGGCGACGGCAAGGTGAAGGTGTGGCACGGCTACACCGACAGGGAGGCCGCCGCGTTCGACAAGCTCGCCGCGCGCTGGAACACCACGCATCCCGGCCAGCAGGTCGAGCTGGTGTTCAACGGTGGCAACGACAACGCGCTGCAGAAGACGCTGGCGTCGTTCGCGTCGGGCAACCCGCCGGAGGTCGCCTACCAGTACGGCTCCTCGATCACCGGGCTCACCGGCCGCCCGCAGACGCAGGACCTCACCGACCTGCTGCGCGGCGACGCGGCGTTCGACTGGGACGACCTCTTCCCGGCGGGCCGCGAGGCCGCCACGGTCGATGGCAGGATCTACGGCGTTCCCGCGCTCGTCGACAACCTCTCGCTCGTCTACAACAAGAAACTGTTCGACGAGGCGAAGATCGCCCACCCCACCGAGTCGTGGACCTGGGAGGACTTCCGGTCGGCCGCGCGGAAACTCAGCGGTGACGGCCGGTTCGGCTGGGCGTACGTCAACGACGGCACCGAGGACACGGTGTGGCGGTTCCTAGCGCTGCTCTGGCAGGCGGGTGGCGACCTGTTGTCCGCGGACGGGAAGAAGGCCGCGTTCGCCTCGGACGCCGGCATGCAGGCCATGCAGCTGTTGCGCGACATGGCCGTCACGGACAAGTCGGTGTACCTGGACGCGGGCGACCAGCAGTACCTCAACCTCTTCAACTCGGGCCGGATCGGCATGCTGTGGACCGGGCCGTGGGACCTCGGATCGATCAACGAGGACGTGTCGTACGGCGTGCAGATCCTGCCGGGCAAGGTCACGCACGCGACGATCGCGGGCCCGGACACGTTCGTCGTGTTCGGTGAGAACGGTCGCGCGAACGCCCTGCCGTTCCTGAAGTGGCTGCTCTCCGCGGAGATCCACCTCGAGTTCGCGATGGAGACCGGTCACCTGCCGATCCGGCAGTCCGAAGTGGACCTCTCCGGCTACGCCGAGTTCGAGACCAGGTACCCCGGCACCAAGGTGTTCGTCGACAACCTCGCGAAGAACGTGACGAAGTCCCGGCCGAACATCCCGCAGTACCCGAAGATCTCGCAGGTGCTGGGCACCGCCGTGCAGTCGGTCCTGCTCGGCGCGGCCGAACCCCGGGCCGCGCTCGACCAGGCCCGCGGCGAGGTCGACCAGGCGCTGGCGGGCTCATGACGCTCGACCGGCGCAGGCTCGCCGACCACGCGGCCGGGTGGGGGTTCGCCGCCCCCGCCGTGGTGCTGATCGGGGTGTTCGGGCTCGTGCCCGTCGTGTGGTCGTTCGTGCTTTCCTTCCAGCACACCGACCTCACCTCACCCGGGACGTTCGCGGGTGGCGACAACTACGCGAAGCTCGTCGCCGACCCGCTGTTCTGGGACGCCGCCCGCCGCACGATCGTCTACGTCGCGCTGTTCGTGCCGGTCACGCTCGCACTCGCGTTGCCGATCGCGGTGATGCTGAACCAGCGGATCCGCGGCGTCGTGCTGTACCGGCTCGCCGTGTCCGTGCCGCTGGTGACCTCGACGGTCGCGACCGGCATCATGTTCAGCTGGCTGGCGAACCCGCAGTTCGGGCTGGTCAACGCGGCGCTGGACGCCGCAGGCCTGCCGAAGCAGGGCTTCTTCGCCGATCCCGGCCAGGCCCTGTTCGCCGTGGTGGCGATGACGGTGTGGGGCTGGCTCGGGTTCGCGGTCATCATCTACCTGGCGGCGCTGCAGAACGTGCCGAGGGACCTGATCGAGGCGTCCTCTTTGGACGGTTGTGGTCGCGTCCGGTCGTTCTGGCACGTCGAGCTGCCGCTGGTGTCACCCGCTACCGGCTTCCTGCTGGTGTGGCTCACGATCAACGGCCTGCAGCTCTTCGACGCCGTGTACGTGACGACCAAGGGCGGGCCGCTGCGCGCGACGACCGTGCTCGTCTACCACCTCTACAACGAGGCCTTCGTGAGCTTCGACGGCGGCTACGCGGCGGCCATCGGCTGCGCCGTCTTCGTGCTGATCGCCGCCTTCACCCTCCTGCAGCTGCGGTTCAACCGCCGGTCCCACTACGAGGTTCGATGAGAAGGCCCAGCGCACTGCACCTGGTCCTGTTACCGCTCTCCGCCGTGATGGTCACGCCGCTGGTCTGGATGCTGCTGGTGTCGGTGTCCACCCAGCAGGAGTCGCGGCGGTTCCCTCCCGGCCTGCCCAGCGGGATCGAGTGGGAGAACTACCTCGCGGCGATGCGGGACGCGCCACTGGGTTCGTGGCTGGTCAACAGCTTCGTCGTCTCCGCCGTCTGCGTGGCCGGCAACCTGCTGCTCTGCTCGCTGGCGGGGTACGCCTTCGCGCGCATCCGGTTCTTCGGCGGCAGGGTCGCGTTCTTCCTGATGCTGGCGACGCTGATGGTGCCGTTCCAGATCGTCATGCTGCCGTTGCTGATCATGATGCGGTCGCTGGGACTGGTCGACACGCTCGGCGCGCTGATCGCTCCCAACCTGGCCACCGCGTTCGGTGTGTTCCTGATGCGGCAGTTCTTCACCACGCTGCCCCGCGAGCTGGAGGAGGCCGCGCGGATCGACGGGGCGAGCAGGCTGCGGACCCTGCTGCAGGTGCTGCTGCCGTTGATGCGGCCCACGCTCGCGACCCTCGCGGTGCTCACGTTCCTGCAGACCTGGAACGACTTCCTGTGGCCGCTCATCGTCGTGCAGAGCCCGGACACCATGACCGTCCAACTGGGACTGCAGAGCTTCCAGGGCGCGCACACCACGAACTGGCCGAAGCTCATGGCCGGCACGGTGCTCAGCCAGCTGCCCGTCCTGCTCGTCTTCTTCTTCGCCCAGCGGTTCTTCGTGCGGTCGGTGGCCGCAGCGGGCATCAAGTGACTGAACAACCAAAGGAATCCGCCATGTACAGCACCTCCGCCGCGCAGCCGCACACCACGGCCGAGATCGCGTCCCAGCCGGCCTGCTGGCGCCGGGCGGTCGCCCTCGCCACCGAACCTGGCGTCGTGGCCGCACTTCCCGCGCACGGCGAACGCGTCGCGGTCGTCGGCTGCGGCACGTCGTGGTTCATGGCCCAGGCCTACGCCCGGCTGCGCGAGGACGCGGGGCTGGGGGAGACCGACGCGTTCGCCGCGTCCGAGTTCCCGTTCGGCCGCACCTACGACCGGGTCGTGGCGCTGACCCGGTCGGGCACCACCACCGAGGTGATCGACGTGCTGCGGCGGCTGACCGTGCCGTCGACGGCCATCGTCGGCACCCCCGGCACCCCGGTGACCGAGCTGGCCGATCACGTGGTCGCGCTGGAGTTCGCCGACGAGCGCTCGGTCGTGCAGACGCGGTTCGCCACCACCGCGCTCGTGCTGCTGCGCGCTCATCTGGGCGAACGGCTCGACCGCGCGATCCTCGACGCGGAGCAGGCCCTGGCCGAACCGCTGGGCGCGGACCTGGTGGAGCGCAACCAGTTCACGTTCCTCGGCGGCGCGCCCTGGACGACCGGTCTCGCCGCCGAAGCGGCGCTCAAGATGCGGGAGGCGTCACTGAGCTGGGCCGAGTCCTACCCGGCCGCCGAGTACCGGCACGGGCCGATCGCCATCACCGACGAGAGCTCGCTGGTCTGGGTGCTCGGCACCCCTCCAGAGGGCCTCGGCCTCGACGTCGCCGGGGCGGGTGGCCGGTGGATCGCCCGGGATCGCGACCCACTCGCCGAACTCGTCGCCGTGCACAGGCTCGCCGTGGAAGTGGCGCTGCTGCGCGGACTCGCCCCCGACACCCCGCGCAACCTCACCCGGTCGGTGATCCTGAACGGCACGCCGTGAGGGCGTTGACCGTCACCCTCAACGCGGCGCTCGACGTCACCTACCGCGTCGGCGCGCTCGTGCCGGGCGACACGCACCGCGTCTCCGGCGTGGCCGTGCGCGCGGGTGGCAAGGGCGTCAACGTGGCGCGAATGCTGCTGGCGCTGGGCGTGCCGGTGCTCGCGACCGGTTTCGCGGGCGGATCGGCGGGTGCGATGCTGCGGGAGGACCTGAGCCGATCCGATGTGCCGCACGCGATGTTCCCGATCGCGGGGGAGACCCGGCGCACGGTCACCGTCGTGGCCGATTCCGGTCAGGCGACGCTCTTCGCCGAACCGGGACCGGTCGTCACACCCGAGGAGTGGTCGGGCTTCCTGGCCCACTACGCGGAACTCGTCGCGAACGCCGACGTCGTGGTGCTGTCCGGTTCACTGCCGCAAGGGCTCCCGGACGACGCCTACGCGACGCTCGTGCGCGCCGCGCCCGTGCCGGTGGTGCTGGACGCGGACGGACCGGCGCTGGCTCTCGGAGCCGCCGCCGGGCCCGCCGTCATCACCCCGAACCGCGGCGAGCTCGCGACAGCGTCCGAAGTGGACGATCCGCTCGCTCTCGGTGCCACGGCGGCACTTGTGTCCGACGGCCCGCGCGGGATGACCGCCCATACCGCCGACGGCGTGTGGTCGGCGGCTCCGCCCGAGGTGATCACCGGGAACCCGACCGGCGCCGGTGACGCCGCCGTCGCCGCGCTGGTCGCCGGGTGGCACCTGCCGTGGCCGGAGCGTCTCGCCGAGGCGGTGGCGTTGTCGGCGGCGGCGGTACGTGCCCCGCTCGCCGGCGACTTCGACCGCGCCTTCTACGACCAGCACCGGGCGGACGTCACGCCCAGACCAGTTCCAGAGGACTAGAACATGCCCTTGGGGAAACTTCGCGAGATGGTCGGCGGACCCGCGCCGGTGCCCGCGTTCAACGTGATCCAGGTCGAGCACGCCGAGGCGATCGCCGCCGCGGCCGAGGAGACCGGAGCACCCGTCGTGCTGCAGATCAGCCAGAACGCCGTGCGCTACCACGGTTCTCTGCGCCCGATCGGTGCCGCCGTGCTCTCCGTCGCCGCCGCGGCGACCACGCCGATCGCGGTGCACCTCGACCACGCCACCTCGGAGGAACTGGTGCGCGAGGCCGTCGAGCTCGGGTTCGGGTCGGTGATGTTCGACGCCTCCGCGTTGCCGCACGACGAGAACGTGGCCCGCACGGCGGAGGTCGTGCGCTGGTGTCACGAGGCCGGTGTCGGCGTCGAGGCGGAGCTCGGTGAGATCGGCGGCAAGGACGGCGTGCACGCACCGGGCGCGCGCACCGACCCGGACGACGCCGCCGCGTACGTGGAGGCGACAGCGGTGGACTTCCTCGCCGTCGCCGTGGGCTCGTCGCACGCGATGCTGAGCCGCGACGCCCAGCTGGACTTCGAGCTGATCGCGTTGCTGCACAAGGCCGTGCCGGTGCCGTTGGTGCTGCACGGGTCGTCCGGTGTCGCCGACGAGAACCTCGCGGCGGCCGTACGAGCGGGGATGTGGAAGATCAACATAGCCACGCAGCTCAACAAGCACTTCACCGCCGGCGTGCGGACCGCACTCGACGACGACCCCGCTCTCGTCGATCCCCGGCGCTACCTCGGCGCCGGACGTGAGGCCGTGTCCGCCGAGGCCGCCCGGCTCATCCGCGTACTGAAAGGCTGATCCATGGTCACCATCGCCTTCGTGGGCGCGGGTTCCGTCGAGTTCACCCGGCAGCTCCTGCGCGACGTGCTGTCGTTCCCGGAACTGGCCGGCGTCGCCATCTCGCTGCACGACATCGACGCCGGACGGCTGGAGGTCGCGGCGGCACTGGCCCGGCTGGCCGGCGGAGCGCACGTCCGCACCTCGCTGTCGCGCCGGGAAGCGTTGGAGGGCGCCGACGTCGTGGTCAACATGGTCGCGATCGGCGGCCACGCGGCGACGCTGACCGACTTCGACGTGCCGGAGTCGTTCGGCCTGCGTCAGACCATCGGCGACACCCTGGGGATCGGCGGGATCTTCCGCGGGCTGCGGACGTTCCCGTTCCTGGACGGGCTCGCGGCGGACGTGCTCGCCGTCTGCCCGGATGCCTGGCTGCTGAACTACACCAACCCGATGGCCATGAACATCCAGTACCTCACGACCGTCGCGCCCCGGCTCAAGGTGGCAGGGCTGTGCCACTCGGTGCACTGGACCATCCACGACCTCAGCGCGTTGGTCGGCGTGCCGCACGACGAGGTGGACTTCCTCTCCGCCGGCGTGAACCACCAGGCGTGGATCCTGCGGTGGCAGCACGGGGGACGTGACCTGTACCCGGCGCTCGACGCCGCGATCGAGGCCGATCCGGGGCTGGCACGGCGGGTGCGCGTCGACCTGTACCGCCGCTTCGGTTTCTACCCGACGGAGACGAGCGAGCACTCGTCCGAGTACGTGCCGTGGTACCTGCGGCATCAGTCCGAAGTGGAGCGACTGCGTCTGCCCGTCCGCGACTACGCGACGATCAGCGCGGAGAACGTGGCCACGTACGAGAAGACCCGTGCCGCACTGGCCGCCGGCGACCCGCCGCCGCCCCTGTCCGACGACGCCGTCGAGTACGCGCCGCAGGTGATCCACAGCCTGGTCACCGGTCAGCGCCGGACGATCCAGGTGAACGTCGCGAACCACGGCCTGATCTCCAACCTGCCCGAAGGAGCGGCCGTGGAGGTGCCCGCGACGCTGGACCGGCTCGGCGTGCACCCGCACCGCGTCGGCGCCCTGCCCCGCCAGCTCGCGGCCCTGAACCGGAGCTTCCTCACCGTGGTCGACCTGACCGTGGCGGCGGCGGTCGAGGGCGACCCCCGGCACGTCCGGCACGCGGCCCTGTGCGACCCGGCGACGGCCGCCGCGCTCACCGTCACCCAGATCGACGACCTCGTCGCCGCGATGACCGCCGCACACGGCGACCTGCTGCCCGCCGCGCTGCGAGGCGCCTGATGGACCTCCTCGTGATCGGTGACGCGAATCCGGACGTGCTCGTGTTCGGCGCCCCCGCCGCTCCCGCGTACGGGCAGGCGGAAACGTTGGTGGACCAAGGAGTTCTCGCACTCGGCGGGTCGGCGGCGATCGTCGCGCACGGTGCCGCGCGCCTGGGGCTGGAGGTCGGTCTCGCCGCGATGGTCGGCCGGGACGCGGCGGGCGACTTCGTGCTGGACGCACTGAAGTCCGCAGGCGTGGACATCAGCGCGTGCGTCCGGCACGAGTCGTTGCCGACGGCGTTGACGGTGTGCCTCAACCAGGCCGGGGGAGACCGGGCGATCCTGACGGCGCCGGGATGCCTGGCCGCTTTCGGTCCCGAGCACGTTCCGGCCGTCGCGGCCCGGCACGTGCACGCAGCGTCGTACTTCCTGCAACCCCACCTCGCCGCCGGCCTGTCCGAGGTGTTCCGGACGGCGCGGGCTCACGGCTTTACGACCTCGCTCGACACGAACGACGACCCGTCCGGAGAGTGGAAGCTGCCGGCGGATCTGGTGGAGCAGTGCACTTTCGTGCTGCCGAACCACGCCGAGGCGGTGGCGCTCACCGGTGCCGCGGACCCGCTGCCCGTGCTCGCCGCCACCGGCACGATTCCGGTCGTCAAGGTGGGCAGGGACGGCTGCGTCGCGCTGTCCGGCGGCGAACGGATCACCGTCCGTCCGCCGGTCGTGGAGCCGGTGGACACGGTCGGCGCGGGCGACTCGTTCGACGCGGGCTTCCTGGCCGGCTGGCTGCGGGACGGCGACCTGCGCACGGCGCTGGCACTCGGCGCGGCGGCGGGGGCGCTGTCGACGCGCGGCGCCGGGGGAGTGGCGACACAGCCGTCCTGGGCCGAGGCGACGGCGTTCGTGTCGACCGTCGAGATAACGAGCACGCAGGATGCTTGATTCAGGTTCAAGTGGCGCCAAATCGAGCATGATCGGTGCGTTATGCTGATCGTGTGCGTCAAGAGCAGCGCCTAGCGGCGATCCTGGGGAAGCTCGCGGACGCGGGCTCGGTGACGGTGACCGGGCTCGCGGAGGACCTGGGCACGTCGGTCGCGTCGATCCGCCGCGACCTCCAGTCGCTCGAAGAGCAGAAGCTGCTCAAGCGCACCCATGGCGGCGCCGTGGCGGCGGAGGTCATCTACGAACTGCCGCTGCGCTACCGGGTGGGCCGCCGCGAGGAAAAGCGTCAGATCGCCGAGGCAGCGGCGAAGTTCGTCACCGAGTCCGTCCACTCGGTAGGCCTCAACGGCGGCACGACGACGACCGAACTCGCCCGCCTCCTCGCCGGCACCAGGCAGCTGAAGGTCGTGACGAACGCCCTCAACATCGCCTCGGACCTGTGCCCCCGCCCCACGATCGACCTCGTCGTCACCGGCGGCGGCGTGCGCCCGGAGAGCTACGAACTGGTCGGCCCGATCGCCGACCGGGCCCTCGCCGGCATCAGCCTGGACCTGGTCTTCCTCGGCGTCGACGGCATCGACGCGCGCGGCGGCATCACGACCCACGACGAGGTCGAGGCCCACACCGACCACTGTCTGCTGCGCACGGCGGACCGCGTGGTGGTGCTCGCGGACGGCTCCAAGGTGGGCAAGCGCGCGTTCTCGCGCATCGCCGGGATCGCGGATGTCCACGTCGTGATCACCGATTCCTCGGCACCCGCTGCGGAACTGGACCGGTTGCGCGCGGCGGGCGTCGAGGTGGTCGTCGCCTGAGGCGACGACCACCTCGAGCCCATAAAGTGATCGCATGACGGGCGCGGACTGGCTTGACTCACTGACCGCCGACGGCGTCGCGCTCGGCCGGGTCAGCACGGCGGAACGCGTCGCCGACTTCGTCCGGACCCGCGTCATGGAGGGCGACCTCCCGCCGGGCACCCGCCTGTCCGAGGAAGCACTGCGCACCGCGCTGGGCGTCGCGCGCAACACGCTGCGAGAAGCGTTCAGGCTCCTCACGCGCGAACGTTTGCTGGTGCACGAGCACAGCAGAGGTGTCTTCGTGCGCACGCCGGACGCGGCGGACATCGTGGATCTCTACGCCGCCCGGCGGGTGATCGAGGGCGGTGCGCTCACCGCGTGGCCCACGGCGCCGGAGGAGAAGCGCCAGGCGGTGCGCGACGCCGTGCGGTTCCAGCGGGAGTCGGCGCGGGCGGAGCGCTGGAGCGACGTCGCCACCGGCAACGTGCGGTTCCACCTCGCGATCACCGGCCTGGCCGGCAGCGCCCGCCTCGACGAGGAGGTGCGGCGGCTGCTCGCGGAGATGCGCCTGGTGTTCCACCACATGGGCGACCAGCGCGAGTTCTACGAGAACTACGTGCAGCTCAACCGCGACATCCTCGAACTCGCCGACGGTGGTGCCGTCAGCGAGGCGGAAGAGGCGCTGCGGAAGTACTTCGACGTCGCCGAACAGCATCTCCTCAGGCGAATGCGGGCGCACGGCTAGCCCTCGCGCGGGCTCTTCCACCTGCGATCTTCGTCAACACCCGAAGCAACCTGAACGGTTTCGGCGCGCGTTGGCAAAGACGGGGTGTAAGGCGAAGCGAAACCCGAGGAGCTTCATGTCGTCAGACGCGGAACTGATCGGCAGATCGCTGAGCGGAGACACCGATGCCTTCGTCGAAGTGGTCAGCCGGCACGAGACCGCGATCGGGAACTACCTCGCGCGCCGAGTGGGACGTCAGACCGCCGAGGACGTGCTCGGTGAGGTGTGGGTGGCGGCCTTCGAGTCGCGGGCGAGTTACGACCGCTCGTACCCCGAGGCCCGGCCGTGGCTGTACGGCGTCGCGCTGAACAGGCTGCGGCGGCATTGGCGGTCCGAACCGGCCGAAGAGCCGGCCTCGGACATCACCCGCTTGGCGAACGAGTGGGACCCCTGGCCCGAAGTGGACGCCCGCGTGGACACGCAGGCACTGCTGCGGCAGGCACTGGCACGGCTCAAGGCGGACGAGCGCGAAGTGCTGGGCCTGGTCGCCTGGGAGGACCTGACGGTCGCCGAAGCAGGACGGGTGCTCGACATGCCGGCGGGCACGGCCCGTCGTCTGCTGCACCAGGCGCGCAAGGCACTGCGTGACGCCCCAGAGGTCGTCGCACTGCTGCAAGTCCCGACAACGTGAAAAGACACCCCATGGATGAGATGGATCTGATGAAGAAGATGCGTGACGTGCCATCCCCACGCCCTGAGGCGTACGACCGTGCTCGCACGGCGCTGAGCACCGCGATGGCCGAGCCCACCGCCACGGTCGTGCGACCGAAGCGCTGGTTCTCCTGGCCCAAGGCCGGTATCGCCGCCGTCGGCGCGGCAGCCGTGGCGACGGCGGTGGTGATGGGCACGACGGGCGGCACCGTCCCGGCCGAGTCCCCGGTCGCTGCCCCGCAGGCGGTCGATTCCCCGCTGGTGAAGCTGGCCTCCGACGTCAAGGACGCGGGCGCGCTGTCCGGCGACGCGTCGCTGATCATCCGCTCGACGACCGCGCCGGACAACTCGCCGTACGTCTTCTACACCATCTACACCGACAACGGGCATACCTTCCACGGCGACTCGGTGAAGACCGTGTCGGCCTCGGTCGCCAAGGGGGAGAACCAGGCCACCCCGTTCGACGCGAACGTGATGGCGGCGGCCCGTCTCGCCGCGAACGGCGACCTGGAGAAGGCCAGGAACGCGATGGTCAACGCCTCGCCCACCGGCTGGGCGCTCGGCCAGAGCGCCGCCGAGCAGGAGAAGGCGTGGGCGCAGCGCCAGGAGGCGACCGCCGAGGTCTACCGCATGAAGGGCCTGCCGGTGCCCCCGCCCAAGCCGCGCCCGACCGGCAAGGAGCTGGAGGACGGCGTCAACAACACCCTGTGGAGCAACACCACGTACGCGCTGTTCATCGGCGCGGCCAACGCCGAGGTCCGCTCGGGCGTGCTGAAGCTGCTCGCCACGATCAAGGACGTCACCATCGGCAAGACCGACGCCGAGGGCCAGTCCGCGCTGACCCTCACGGCGGGTCCCTCCCTGCAGGGCGGGACCGGTTCGCACGTGCTGACCGTGAACGCCGGCAACGGTCTGCCGATCCGTTCCGAGGTCATCCCGGCGGCGGGATCGGACGGCAAGCCCTCGGTGACGAACTACAAGTCGTCGCGCGTGAACCTCGCCGACGTGGTGGTGGGCAAGATCTGATCGTTCAGTCCTAAGAGGACCATGGCGCGCGCCATGGTCCTCTTAGGACTGTCACAGGTCCGCCATCGCCGACGCCGGAGCCTCGACGCAGTCGGCGACGAACCGGAGGAAACCGCCCGCCGTGCCGCCGTCGCACACGCGGTGGTCGAACACGAGCGACAGCTGCACGATGTGCCGTACCACGATGTCACCGCCCACCACCCACGGCCGGGGCAGGATCCGGCCCATGCCGAGGATCGCGACCTCGGGGTGGTTGATGATCGCGGCACTGCCGTCGACCCCGAGCACGCCGTAGTTGTTCAGCGTGAACGAACCCGAGCCCAGTTCGGCCGCGGTGGCGGTTCCCTCGCGGGCGGCGGCGGTGAGCCTGCGGATCTCGGCGTCGAGACCGCGCATGCTCAGGCGGTGCGCGTCCTTGATCGCCGGGACCACCAGGCCGCGGCCGGTCTGCGCCGCGATGCCGAGGTTGACCCCGTCGAGGTGGGTGATCTCGCCGCGCCCGGTGTCGACCCGGGAGTTCAGCTCGGGGAAGCGGGCGAGCCCCGCCACGACGAAGCGGGCGATCATGGCCAGGATCCCTGGTGCCGCACCGGATTCCTTCAGCTCGGCGCGGAGCTCCAGCAGCGCGGTCGCGTCGACGTCCACCCAGGTCGTCGCTTCGGGGATCTCGGTGCGGCTGCGGGTCAAGGTCGCGGTGACCGCCTTGCGCAGGCCCGTCAACGGCACGCGGGTGCGGATCGGCAAGCCCGTGCGCTGGTCCACGTCGCTCACGACGGCCACCGGTGCGGCGGCGGCTTCGACGTCGCGGCGCGTGATCAGGCCGTCCGGTCCGGTGCCGGTCAGCGCCTGGAGGTCGACGCCGTTGTCACGGGCGAGGCGGCGCACGATCGGCGACTGCACGGCGGGGCGTTCCCCGTTCCGCGCCGGCGACCGCACGGCGGAGCGGGGAACGCCCCTCCTTCGGCGGCGGGAGGTGCTCGCCCCGGAGGTTCCGTAGCCGATCAGGACGTTGCCGGAACCGGCGCGCTCCTCCTCGGCGTAGGTCTCCACCGCTGACCGCACGGCGTCGACCGAGATCAACGGAGAGCCCACCTGGAGGGTGGCGCCTTCCTCTCCGTGCAGCCGCGCCACCACACCGCCGAACGGTGAGGGCACCTCGACCATCGCCTTGGCCGTCTCGACCTCGGCGACGGGCTCGTCCACGGCGACCGCGTCACCGGCCCTGACCAGCCACCGGACCAGCACCGCCTCGGTCAGTCCCTCGCCGAGGTCGGGCAGCTCGAACACCCGGGGGCTCATGCGGCGTCCTCCCACTGCAGCGTGTCGACGACGTCCAGGATCCGGTCCACGCCGGGCAGGAAGTGGTGCTCCAGCTTCGGCGGGGGATAGGGCACGTCGAACCCGGTGACCCGGCGGACCGGCGCCTCCAGGTGGTGGAAGCAGCGCTCCCCCACCCGTGCCGCGATCTCCGAGGCCACGGAGGCGAAACCGGGCGCCTCGGCGACCACCACGGCCCGGCCGGTCCGGCGGACCTCGGCGCACACGGTCTCGTCGTCGAACGGGACGATGGACCGCAGGTCGACCACCCCGAGGTCCCGGCCCTCGGTCGCGGCCTGCGCGGCGGCGGCCAGTGCCACCGGCACCGAGGGGCCGTAGGCGATCAGCGTGGCGTCCTTGCCGGGACGCCGGACGACCGCGCGCCCGATCGGCGGGACGGCGGCCGACACGTCGACCTCCTCCTTCGAGAAGTAGTGCTTCTTGGGTTCGAGGAAGATCACCGGGTCGGGACTGGCGATCGCCGCGCGCAGCAGGCCGTAGGCGTCGGCGTTGGTGGCCGGCGCGACGACGGTCAGGCCGGGGGTGTGCGCGTAGTAGGCCTCGGACGAGTCGCAGTGGTGCTCCACACCGCCGATCCCGCCGGCGTAGGGGACGCGGATGACGATGGGCAGCCGCACCTTGCCGCGGGTGCGGTTGCCCATCTTCGCGACGTGGCTGACGATCTGCTCGAAGGCCGGGTACGCAAAGGCGTCGAACTGCATCTCGACGACCGGGCGCATGCCGTTCATGGCCATTCCCACCGCCATACCGACGATGCCCGACTCGGCCAGCGGGGTGTCGAACACCCGGTTCTCGCCGAAGTCCCGGTGCAGCCCGTCGGTCACGCGGAACACGCCGCCCAGCTGGGCCACGTCCTCGCCGAACACGACGACGGAGTCGTCTTCGGCGATCGCGTCCCGCAGCGCGGTGTTGATCGCCTGCGCCATGGTCATCTTCGGGGTCGTCGCGGAGCTCATCACGCCTCCTCGAAGTCGAGCTCGGCCCGCAGAGCCGCACGCTGGCCGGCCAGCTGCGGCGTGGGGGTGGCGTAGACGTGGGCGAACAGTTCCTCGGGATCGGCGGTCGCCTCGGCGTTGACGCCGGTCCGGACCGCTGCCGCCATCGCCTCCGCGGCGGCGGCGATCTCCCGTTCGCGGTCGTCGTCGAGCGCGCCGATCCCGGTCAGGTAGGTCCGCACCCGCAGCAGCGGATCGCGCGGCAGCCAGTCCGCGACCTCGTCCTCGGTGCGGTAGCGGCTGGCGTCGTCGGCGTTGGTGTGGGACTCGATCCGGTAGGTGTCGGCCTCGACCAGCGTCGGTCCCTCACCCGCACGTGCCCGCGCGACGGCCTCGCCGAGCACCTTCTCGAGGGCCGGCAGGTCGTTGCCGTCGACGCGCACACCGGGCATGCCGTACCCGATCGCCTTGGCCGCGAGCGACGGCGCGACGGACTGGCGGGCGAGCGGTACCGAGATCGCGTACTTGTTGTTCTGCACGAAGAACACCACGGGAGCGCGGAAGACGGCGGCGAAGTTGCAGGCCTCGTGGAAGTCGCCCTCGCTGGTCGCGCCGTCTCCGCACAGCGCCATCACCACCGTGTCCTCACCCTTGAGCCGTGCCGCGTGACCGACACCGACCGCGTGCGGCAGCTGGGTCGCCAGCGGTGTCGCCTGCGGGGCGACCTTGTGCCGCACCGGGTCGTAGCCGCAGTGCCAGTCCCCGCGCAGCAGGGTGAGCACCTCGACGGGATCCACCCCGCGGGCGGCGATGGCGGCGGTGTCGCGGTAGGTCGGGAACAACCAGTCGCCGTCCGCGAGCACCGACGCGCACGCGACCTGGCAGGCCTCCTGACCGCGCGACGACGGGTACACGGCCAGCCGTCCCTGACGGACCAGCGCCCCGCACTGTTCGTTCAGCCTGCGCGCGAACACGAGCCTGCGGTATCCCTCCAGCAGAGCCTCGGCGTCGGGTGCCGGCGTACCCCGGACCAGGCGCCCGGACTCGTCCAGCCACCGGGCCGGGGTGATGGCCGCCTTGAGCTGACCGGCACTCATCCGCACCTCCCGCGAGCAGTTTCAGTTGGTCCGAATGTTGCCTAGAGTTATGGCCATTCGGCCATATCCACGCGAGAGAGCGAGACGATTGGTCAACTGCTCCGATTCAGCGGGTCCAGTTGGCTCGGCATCTGGCGCATTCGACCTGGGAAGCGAGACACGTGGACACGGAGCTGGACGAGATCGACCGCCGGATCCTGCGTGAACTGGAGGCGGACGGCCGGTTGTCCGGGCGGGCCCTGGCCGAACGAGTGATGATCTCGCGCGCGAACGCCTACGCCCGCTTCGAACGGCTGGTGGCCGACGGGGTGATCACCGGCTTCACCGCGCGCGTCGACCCGGTCAAGGTCGGGCTCACCACGTCGGCCTACGTCGCGATGACGGTGCGCCAGCACAACTGGCGCGACCTGCAGACGCAGCTCCGCGCGATCCCCGAGGTACGGCACATGGCACTCATGGGCGGCGAGTTCGACGTGATGCTGCTCGTCAGGGCGGAGGGGAACAACGCGTTGCGGCGCGTCGTGCTCGAACAGCTGCAGACGATTCCCGGCGTCCTGTCGACCAAGACGTTCCTGATCTTCGAGGACGCCGGCAACTGAGTCGCCCGTCACATCGGGTAGAAGCTGACACCGGTGTCAACGAATAGCGTCGAACCGTCTGAGACACGACGGTGAAGGAGCTGTTCGCGATGAACAAGGCGTTGGGGTACAAGGCTTTCGGCGGTCCCGAAGTGCAGGAGTTCTTCGAGCGGCCGGCCCCCTCGCCGGGTCCCGCCGAGGTTCTCGTCCGCGTGACGGCCGCAGGGGTCAACCCGCTCGACCACAAGCTGCGGTCCGGGCACGCCGCCGCCCTGAACGGCCATCTGCCCTTTCCTCAGGTCCTGGGAATGGAAGCGGCCGGGACGGTACTGGAGGTAGGTGCCGACGTGACCGGCCTGGCCGTCGGCGACCGGGTCACCGGGTTCGCGCTGACCGGGGCGGGCACGTACGCGGAAACGACGCTGCTGCTGGGCGAGTCCACGGCCCGTATCCCCGACGCGCTGCCGGACACCTGGGCGGCGACCATCCCCGTCGCCGCCACCACCGCGCTGGACGTGCTCGACCAGCTCGGCCTGCCCGCCGGAGCGTCGCTGCTGGTGAACGGGATCGGCGGTGGCGTCGGCATCGCCCTCGCCCAGCTCGCACGGGACCGGAACCTGGTCGTGACGGGCACGGCCGGCGCGGCGAAGCGGGACCTCGTCACGGCCACCGGCGCGACCTTCGTCGACTACACCGAGGGCGACGTCGTGGACCGGCTCCGCGCGCAGGCCCCGAACGGCTTCGACGCCGTGGCCGACACCGTCGGCGGCGAGTCCCTGCGCGAGGTCGCCCCGCTGGGAGCGAAGCTCGTCTCGGTCGGGGACCCGTCGGTGACCGAACTCGGCGGCGTGGCGGTCCACCGCCGCCTCGACCGGCTGGGCCTTGAACGCGTCGCCGAACTCATGGTCACCGGGCGGCTGGATCCGCACATCACGCGGACTTATCCGCTCGCCCGGGCGCAGGAGGCGCTGGCACTCGTCGAGTCCCGGCACGCCACGGGCAAGGTCGTCATCGACCTGAGTCTCTGAGCGCGTTCACCCGGCACCCGTCCGGTACCGGGTGTTGATCTCGATCAGCTCGTCGAGGACGGCCCTGGCCTCGACGAGCTGCGTGATGCCGGCGGTCAGCCGGTCGCGTTCCCCCAGCATCGCGGTGAAGGCGTCCTCGGCGACGTTCTTGTCGTCGCTGTCCACGCACGGCAGCAACCGGGCGATCACCTTGCTGTTCAGGCCCGCGTCGAACAACCGCCGGATGATCTCGACCCGCTCGACCTCCGTGGCCGCGTAGTGCCGTTGCCCGCCGGCGGACCGCGTGCTGTGCACCAGGCCCTGCTGCTCGTAGTACCGCAGGGAGCGGGCGCTGACCCCCGTCCGCCGGGCCAGTTCGCCGATCTTCATCGTCGTGGCGAGAGACGTCGTGGTCACCCCACCCAGCCTAGGCCCTGGTTCCTCCGTGTCACCGGCGGATGAAACCGAGGCCGGTGGCACTGGCGACGGCGGAGGTGCGTGAGTCGACCCCGAGCTTCGTGTAGATCCGTGCCAGGTGTGACTTGACGGTGCCCTCGGTGAGGTGCAGCCGTTGCGCGACAGCCCGGTTCGACAGGCCTTCGGCGACGAGGACGAGGACCTCGGTCTCGCGCCGGGTCAGGGCGGTGTCGGGGGTGCGCAGCCGGTTCATGAGCCGATCGGCGACGGTGGGGGCCAGGGTGGTGCGTCCGGCGGCGGCGGTGCGCACGGCGGCGGCCAAATCCTCGGGCGGGGCGTCCTTGAGGAGGTAGCCGGTGGCTCCGGCCTCGATGGCGGGCAGGGTGTCGGCGTCGGTGTCGTAGGTGGTGACGACGAGGACGCGCGGGCCACCCGGCCGGCCGGTGATCGCGGCGGTGGCTTCGGCGCCGTTCATGCCGGCGCCGAACTGCAGGTCCATCAGCACGACGTCGATGCCGCCCTCGGCGGCGCGGGCGACCGCGGCCTCGGCGGTCGTGGCCTCGGCGACCACGATGAGGCCGGGTTCTGTCTCCAGCACGGCGCGGAGCCCCGCTCGCACCACGGGGTGGTCGTCGGCCAGGAGCAGGCGGATGGGGGCGTCGGTCACGAGTGGCCCTCGGGTTCGGCGTCGAGGGGGAGCTGGGCGGCCAGGGCGGTGCCCTGACCCGGGGCGGATTCGATGGTGAGTGTGCCACCGAGCGCCTGCGTGCGAGCGCGCATGGCCGCCAGTCCGAAACCGCCGTGCTCGGGGTCGGGGCGGGGCAGGTGGTCGAGGTCGAACCCGGTGCCGTCGTCGACGATGTCGAGTGCGATGTGGTCGCCGAGGTAGCTCAGGGTGACCTCGACGGTGGCGGCGTGGGCGTGGCGGACGGTGTTCGCGAGGGCGGCCTGGGCGATGCGCAGCAGGGCGACCTCGTGTGCGGCCGGCAGCGGTACCGGCTCGCCGGTGGGCCGGAAGTGCGCGGTGATCCGGTGACGGGCGCTGGTGCCGGCGCACAGGCGTTCCAGCGCGCCGGCCAGCGTGGTGTCGTCCAGCGCCGGCGGTGTGTGGCCGGCGACGAAGCGGCGGGCTTCGGCGAGGTTGTCCGCCGCGGCCTGGCGTGCCTGCTCCACGTAGCGGGCGGCGTTCTCCGAGGTACTGGGCAGTGTCCGTCCGGCGGCCCGCAACAGCAGCTGGATGCTGGAGAGCCCCTGGGCGAGGGTGTCGTGGATCTCGCGGGCCAGGCGTTCGCGTTCGGACAGGACCCCGGCGGCGTGCTGGGCTCGGGCGAGGTCGGCACGGGTGGCGGTGAGTTCGTCGATCAGGCGCCTGCGGTGCTCGCTCTCCCGGTAGAGGGCCTGATATCCCCAGACGACCGCCACCGCGACCGCGGCGCCGAGGGCCGGGCCGAGCGCGATGGCCGGGCTGAACGAGCCCTGGTGGGCGGCGAAGGCGGTGATCGCGGCGAGCGTGGTCACGGCGACGGCGGCCAGTCCTGCCCTGCGGGGCAGCAGGTGGAGCTGGAGGAAGTACAGCGGGAACGCGACCCACACCCCGTCCGGGGTCAGGGCCATCAGCACCAGCCACGCCGCGCTCAGGGCCGCCAGCCAGCCGGCGGCGGCGCGGCGTGAGGTACGGATGCGGGGCAGCAGCGGCCCGGCCGCGTAGATCAGCGCGCACACCGCCGCCACGGCGACGACCAGGCCGGCCTGCGCCCTGCCGTCGGCCACGGCCCGGCCGCCCGCCAGCGCGAGCAGGCCGGCGACCAGCAGGTGCAGGCACCAGTCGAGCACTCGGCTGGTCGGGGTCAAGGCGGCAGTCACAGTGACTCCAGGTTACGGAGGCAGGTCCCGTGGCGCCTCCATCGAAAGATAGAACCGGCGCGCCGTCTTCCGGCCGGGGAAGTGCTGTCCCCGGTCAGATGCTCCAGAGGGCGGCCGGCGGCGACTGTGGCAGCACACCGAATCCATCCTCAGAGAGGACAGGCCGCAGTCGTGTTCGTTGCCTGGAGAGACCTGAAGTTCGCCAAGGGACGTTTCGCCCTGATGGGGACCGTCGTCGTGCTGATCACCCTGCTGGTCGGCCTGCTGTCCGGACTGACCGCCGGGCTGGGCCGGCAGAACGTCTCCGCGATCACCGGCCTGCCCGCCGACCGGATCGCCTTCGCCGCGCCCGGTGGCGGTCAGGACCTGTCGTACGCCAACTCGGCCGTCAGTGAGACCCAGTGGCAGCGGTGGGCCGCGACTGCCGGCGTCACCGGCGCCGAACCGCTGGGCATCACCACCACCAAGGCCGGTGCCGGTGACCGAAGCACCGGGGTCTCCGTTTTCGGCGTCCTGCCCGGATCCGCCCTGGCACCGGACAGCGGCGAGCTCGACGAGCGCTCGGTGGTGCTGTCCACCACCGCCGCCGAGGAACTGGGAGTACGGCCCGGCGACAGCCTCACCCTCGCGGGGCTCCAGCTGACGGCGGCCGCCGTGGCAGGCGACGCCTTCTTCAGCCACACCCCGGTCATCTGGACCAGCCTCGACGTCTGGCGGAAGACCGCGCCACCCAACGACATCGGCGACGGTCCGGCGGCGACGGTGGTCGCCCTGAGCACCACCTCCGACGTCGACGTCGCGGCCACGGATCAGGTTCTGGGCACAAAAACCGTCTCCACGGACGACTCGCTGTCCGCAATCGGCTCCTACACGTCCGAAAACGGTTCCCTGCAACTGATGCGCGGCTTCCTGTTCGCCATCTCCGCGCTGGTCATCGGCGCCTTCTTCACGGTCTGGACGATCCAGCGCAGTGGCGACATCGCCGTTCTCAAGGCACTGGGGGCTACCACGACCGGCCTGCTGAAGGACGCCCTGGGGCAGGCCGTCGTCCTGCTCGTCGGCGGCACGCTCGCCGGCACCGGCCTCGCCGCGGCCCTGGGCGCCGTCGTCGCCGGCTCGGCCGTGCCCTTCGTCCTGACCCCTGCCACCGTGTTCGGGCCGGCCGCCGTGATGGTCCTGCTCGGCGCGCTGGGGGCTGCCCTGTCCGTCCGCCGCATCACCTCCGTCGACCCGCTGACCGCGCTGGGAAGTGCTCGATGAGCCTGAACCTGACCGATGTCACCCTCACCTACCCCGACGGTGACTCCCGCCTGACTGCTCTCGACCGCGTCACCCTGGACGTGCCCCTGGGCAGCCTGACGGCTGTGATCGGCCCGTCCGGCTCCGGCAAGTCCAGCCTGCTGGCCGTCGCCGCCACCCTCATCACTCCCGACGCCGGCGTCGTCACCATCGATGGCATCACCACCACCGGCATGACCCGTGCCGAACTCACCGACCTGCGCCGCCGCAAGATCGGCATCGTCTTTCAGCAACCCAGCCTGCTGCCTTCCCTCACCGCGGTCGAACAGCTTCAGGTCATGGCCCAGATCGACGGCCGCTCGCCGGCCAAGGCCCGCGGCCGGGCGATGGAACTACTCGGCGACGTCGGCCTCACCGCCGAGGCAGGCCGCCGCCCCCACCAGCTCTCCGGCGGCCAGCGGCAGCGCGTCAACATCGCCCGCGCACTGATGAACGACCCCACCGTCCTCCTGGTCGACGAACCCACCAGCGCCCTCGACCACGATCGCGGCGCCGCGATCATCGGCCTGATCACCCGCCTCACCCACCGGCAGGCGACCGCCACCGTCCTGGTCACTCACGACCGCGCCCACCTGACCTCGGTCGACCAGATCGCCGAAGTCCACGATGGACACCTCAGATGACAGGGGTGCGCCCGGTCATTTGGTGCGTCCGGTGAGCAGGCCGAGCGCGACCATGCCCACACCGAGCCCGAGGTGCAGCCAGTTGTCCGCGGTGTTGACCGGCACGAAGTTCGCCGCGCTGTCGTGGTCGATCACCAGACCGTAGAGCCAGAGCACGAGATAGATCGCGCCGCCACCGATGAGGAAGGCGCCGGCCAGGCGCGTGGTCCTCGCCATGACCAGACCGGCGACACCGAACGCGACGTGGACGAGGTTGTGCAGCACGGACACCGCGAAGACGCCGAGCAGCAGGGCGCCGGAGTGGTGGCCGGCGAAGGAGAGCTGGTCGTGGTTCGCCGTGACGCCGGGGATGAAGCCGAGAATGCCCACGAGCAGGAAGACCACGCCGACCACCGCTGCCAGCAGCTGGATCGGCCGATAGGACGCCATGTTGTGGCCTGAGCGGGAAGAACGCGTTGGAGTCAACTGACTCACCTCCGAGAACCGGGTACGCGAAGCGACAACGGTGATTCGGCGCCGGGCTCCTCCCGGATTGGTTTATCCGATCGTTGCGTCCCGCTCGACGTGCTCCCGCGTGCTGCCGGGTAGCCACTCCCGAGTGGGGTGGCTCGAACGCGCGGCGGAGGTGCGGGGATGCGGAACGAGCAGGTGCGTCGGACGGCGATCGCGTTGATCGCGGTGATGGCGGCGATCACGATCGCCGTCGCCCTGGTGGCGGGCTGCTCACCCAACCGAGGGGCGGAGGACCGTCCGGCGCCCGCGGCCGCTGTGGGTGTCTCCTACGCCGACCTGGTCGAACGCGTGTCGCCGCACGTCGTGACGGTGCGGACCGGCGGAGGCGTCGGCAGTGGTGTGGTGTTCCGGCCGGACGTCGTGCTCACCAACGAGCACGTCGTGGGGGACACGAAGCAGGTCGTGATCGAGTACGCCGACGGCAGCCGTTCCGGTGGGACGGTGCTGGCGACGGACGCGATCACCGATCTCGCGGTCGTGCGGACCGAGCGGACCGGCCTGCCCGTGGCCGAGTTCGGTCGCGAGCTGCCACGTCCGGGTGATCCGGTACTGGCGATCGGCAGCCCGCTCGGGTTCGAGAACTCGGTCACCGACGGCATTGTCTCCGGGTTGCACCGGGCGATCCCGGGGTCGGCCACGAGCACCCGTTCCATGGTCGACCTGATCCAGATCAGCGCGCCGATCTCACCGGGCAACTCCGGCGGCGCGCTGTTCGACACCGCCGGCCGGGTGATCGGCATCAACGAGGCCTACATCCCGCCGTCGGCCGGGGCCGTCGCGCTGGGCTTCGCCATCCCGTCGGCGACCGCGGCCGACATCGCCGAGCAGCTTCTGCGGGACGGCACGGCGGTCCATCCGTACCTCGGGCTGACCGTGGACCGCCTGACCCCGCGCGTCCGGGACCAGTTCGGCGTGCAGGCCGACCACGGTCTGCTGGTGTTCGGCGTCGACCCGGACGGACCGGCCGCGGCAGCGGGAATCCAGCCGGGCGACGTCGTCACGAGGTTCCAGGACGCCGAGGTCCGCGCGGTCGAGGACCTGCTCGGAGCCCTGCGCCGGAGCGAACCGGGCCGGCAGGTCACGGTCACCGTGGTGCGCGACGGACAGACGAAGGAACTCAAGGCCACGATCGCCGCCCGCACCCGCTGACACGGAGGTATCCGCATGAGGCTGTTGACCGCGCTCGTCGTCCCGCTGATGTTCGGACTCGCGTCTTGTGGAGAGCCGCAGCGCGTGCTGCGGAGCGGCACGGTCGGCGCCAACGGCGAGGTAGGCCAGGTGCTGCTGCGCAACATCCACATGACGCCTCCGGGAGGAGACGGCTACGAGGCGGGCGACGACGCGGTCGTGCAGCTCCTGATCTTCAACCAGGCCAGGGAGACGGACACGCTGGTCGATGTGCGCAGCGACGCGGCCAAGGACATCGTGATGCGCTGGGACGAGCAGTGTGACGGTGAGGCGGAACGGGTGGAACGGCTGCCGCTGCTGGCCGACGGAGGGGTCGCCCGGCTGAGTGGCGCCATGGGCGCCTACCACTTCGAGTTCGTGGATCTCACCCGCAAGCTGTGGGCAGGCAACGACGTCGCGGTCACGTTCGAGTTCGAGCGGGCCGGGAGCGTCACTCTCGACGTGCCGGTCGAGGTCGAGACCGGCACGACCGGCCTCCGGCACCCGCAACGCTGTCCGGCCTCGACGGTGAAAGGTGAATTCCGCTGATGCGTGCTCTCACAGTCATCCCGAAACGACCGGGCACCCTGGAGCTGACGGAGATCCCTGACCCGGAGCCCGCCGAGGGCGAACTGCTGGTCCAGGGTCTGGCCGTCGGCGTGTGCGGGACGGACAAGGAGATCGTCCGCGGCGAGTACGGCTGGTCGCCGCCCGGACGCGAGCGCCTCGTCATCGGGCACGAGTCGCTCGGACGAGTGCACTCGGCGGGACCGGACTCCGGGTTCTCCGCGGGTGATCTCGTGGTGGGCGTCGTCCGTCGTCCCGACCCTGTGCCCTGTGGGGCCTGCGCTCATGACGAGTTCGACATGTGCCGCAACGGCGAGTACACCGAACGCGGCATCAAGGAGATCGACGGGTACGCGAGCGAACTGTGGTCGGTGGAGGCCGGCTACGCGGTGACGATCGATCCCACGCTGGAACGGGTCGGCGTCCTCGTGGAGCCTGCCAGCGTGGTGGCCAAGGCGTGGGAGCAGATCCGCCGGGTGGGGCAGCGGGCCTGGTTCGAACCGCACAAGGTGCTGATCACCGGGGCGGGACCGATCGGGTTGCTCGCCGCGCTGCTCGGGATCCAGCAGGGACTGGAGGTGCACGTTCTCGACCGCGTGACCGAGGGGCCCAAGCCCGATCTGGTGCGCAGGCTGGGAGCGACCTACCACCACGAGGACGCCGCGACGGTGGCCGCGCGACTCCGGCCGGACGTGGTGATCGAGGCGACCGGCGCCGGTGGTGTCGTCTTCGACGTGCTCGCCAACACCGCGGCGTACGGAATCGTGTGCCTGACCGGGGTCTCGTCCGGCGGACGCCCGTTGCGGCTGGACGCCGCGGCGCTGAACCGCGACCTCGTCCTCGAGAACGACGCCGTGCTCGGGTCGGTCAACGCCAACCTGCGTCACTACCGGCAGGCCGCCGACGCGCTGGTGTCCGCCGACGAGTCGTGGCTGGACGCGCTGATCACCCGCAGGGTGCCGCTGCCGCGGTACGCCGAGGCGTTCGAGCCCACCCCTGAGGACGTCAAGGTCGTCATCACACTGGACGGGGAAACTTCGTGACACCCGCACGGATCGAGGACTACGCGCTGCTCGGTGATCTGCAGACGGCGGCACTGGTCGACCGCCGGGGCAGCATCGACTGGCTGTGCCTGCCCCGGTTCGACTCGCCCGCCTGCTTCGCGGCGTTGCTGCACAACGAGGACGCGGGCCGGTGGCTGCTCGCGCCGGCGAACGGCGAGCCGTGCACCCGCCGCCGCTACCGGGGCGAGACGCTGGTGCTCGAAACCGAATGGGAGACCGCCGACGGGACCGCACGGGTCATCGACTTCATGCCACCGCGAGGTGAGGCCGCCGACGTGGTGCGCATCGTCGAGGGCGTCTCCGGAGCGGTGCCGATGCGCCTGGACCTGTTGCTTCGGTTCGACTACGGCAACGTCGCGCCGTGGGTCCGCTCCCACGACGGCCAGCTCGCCGCGATCGCCGGGCCGGACGCGGTGTGGTTCCATTCGCCGGTCTCGCTGGACGAGACGGGCACGCGCGCGGAGTTCACCGTCCGGGCGGGCCAGCGGATCCCGTTCGTGCTCACCTACGCACCCTCGCACTGCCCGACGCCGAAACCGGTGGACGCCGAACAGGCACTGCGGGACACCGAGCGGTACTGGCGCGGCTGGATCAGCGGTTGCCGGTACGACGGACGATGGGCCGCGGAGGTGCGCCGGGCGCTGATCCTGCTCAAGGCCCTGACCTACGCGCCGACGGGAGGCATCGTCGCCGCGGCCACCACCTCGCTGCCCGAAGAGCTCGGCGGCACGCGCAACTGGGACTACCGCTACTGCTGGCTGCGCGACGCGACGTTCACGCTGCAGGCCCTGCTCGGCACCGGCTTCGTCGACGAGGCCCGGGCGTGGCGGGAATGGCTCGTGCGAGCGGTCGCCGGCGACCCGGCCAAGCTGCAGATCATGTACGGCGTCGATGGCGCCCGGCGGATGCCGGAACAGGTCCTGCCCTGGTTGTCAGGCTACGAAAGCGCGGCGCCGGTGCGGATCGGCAACGCCGCCGCGGACCAGTTCCAGCTCGACGTGTGGGGTGAGGTCCTGGACGGTCTGCACCTCGCCAGGCAGGCGGGGATCCAGGTCACGGACACCGCCTGGGACGTGCAGCGAGCGCTGCTGGACTACCTGGAGGGACACTGGGCCGAACCGGACAACAGCCTGTGGGAGGTCCGCGGTCCGCGCCGCCATTTCGTGCACTCCAAGGTCATGGCGTGGGCGGGACTCGACCGAGCCGTGCACACGGTGGAACACCACGGCCTGGAGGGACCTGTCGACCGCTGGCGGACCGTGCGCGACACCATTCACCGCGAGGTGTGCGAGCGCGGATACGACGCGGAACAGGGCACGTTCACCCAGTTCTACGGCTCGCAGGCGGTCGACGCGGCGCTGCTGCTCCTGCCCCGCGTCGGGTTCCTGCCATGGCACGACGCCCGCGTCCGAGGCACCGTCGACGCGGTGCAGAAGCAACTGTGCGAGGACGGTCTGGTCCTGCGGTACCGCGTCGAAGCCGAGGGACGTGTCGACGGTCTGCCCGGCTCCGAGGGCGTGTTCCTGGCGTGCAGCTTCTGGCTCGCCGACGCGCTGTGGGGCCTCGGGCGCACGGAGGAGGCGGAGGCACTGTTCCGCAGGCTGATCGACCTGCGCAACGACGTCGGCATGCTCAGCGAGGAGTACGACGTCGTCACCGGGCGGCATCTGGGCAACACCCCGCAGGCGTTCAGCCTGGTAGGGCTCGTCAACACCGCTCGCAGCCTGTCCGGGAAGCCGACGGAGACCCAGGCGCCGTGAGCGCGTGCGGATTCCTTCGATCAGGTGAACCTGTTCACGGCCGTTGTTAGCGTCGGCGGCTGATGGCCTCGGACACACTGTCCGCGACAGCCAGGTGGTCCCACAAGCCGCTGATCTCGACGATTCGTCTCGCGACCGAGCCCGGCGGCGCGGCGATCACCAGCGTCAGCTCACGCGCGCGGCATTCCTCGGTGACGGCGAGCAGCTCGTTCAACCCGGTGGAGCCGATGAACGTCACGTCGGTCAGATCGACGACAACCAGTGCGGAGGCGCTCTCGATCGCTTTTGCCGCGGCATCGTCGAGCAGTCGTATCGTGTCGCCATCGATCTCACCGGCTGCCCTGAGGATCAGATTGCCGTCCACGGCTTCTCTGTCGACGACGAACAGCGGGTTGGATGTCATGGCTCCGCCTGTCTGCTCTGCGGACTCTGGACGCAGACGACCATATCGCTCAACCGGGGTGCCTGCATCCGCGTCGAGGTGCTCAGGTCAGGCGTCGCTCAACGGTTCTTGCGTGCCACGCCGGCGAACGTGGACGTCCGCTTCGCGTCCTTGACCTCATCGCCGTGGTCCGGCTTCCACTCAGGCAGGTAGACGACGCCCGGATCGACCAGTTCCAGACCGTCGAACAGGCTGGTGATCTCGGTGCGGGTGCGCATCGAGAAATCGGTGACGCTGCGCCGGAACTGCTGAGTCGCCTCCTCCGCCTTCTCCGGCTCCGAGCCCTCCAGGCTCGCGTGGGAGATCGCCAGACAACTGCCGGGCACCGTCGCGCCCAGGTACTCCCGGATGATCCCGGCCGGGTCGTCGGCGTCCGGCACGAAGTGCAGCACCGCGAACATCAGCACCGCGACCGGCTGCGAGAAGTCGAGCAGCCGCTGGGTTTCCGGGTCGGAGAGAATCTTGTGCGGATCACGGAGATCGCCCTGGATGGCGGTGGCCTGGTCGATGCCGCTGAGGATCATGCGGCTGTGCGAGACCGCGATCGGATCGACGTCGACGTACATGATCCGGCAGTCCGGGTTCGCCTTCCAGGCGATCTCGTGCACGTTGCCGACCGTGGGGATGCCGGAGCCGAGATCGAGGAACTGCGTGATGCCCTGGCCGGCGAGATGGCGGACGGCACGGCGCAGGAACGATCGGTTGGCGCGCATGATGTCCGGTAACTCCGGCATGAACGCCGCGATCTTCGCGGCGGCGTCCCGGTCGACCTGGAAGTTGTGGAACCCGCCGAGGTGTGCGTCGTAGATCCGGGCCGCACTCGGCTTGCTCACGTCGACTTCCGGACCCGCCCACGCCGGTCGTTCCATGCTGACCATCCTCGTTCCCAGACCACCAGCTGTGACTGACGTGGCAACACCCTAGCCCTACCGGGCCACGACAACTGTGAGGAACTTCCTCCCAGAACAGGTTTATCCGGTGCAATGAATCCCGCACGGCCAGGCCGCAGGTAGCGTCAGCCGAGCCGTGCCCAGCGGATTCCGTGCATGCCCATGCGGAGGCACCCACATGACGACCGTCGAGGAAGACTCCAGGTCCATGGTGCTGGACCTGCTCATCGATCCCGGCATCGTGATGTCGGCGTTGCGCGGACAGCTCACCTCGCGACTGCGTGATCTCGGCGAGGACCACCGCTACGACGTCCTGCTCGTGGTGACCGAGCTCGTGTCGAACGTCCTGGACCACACGGCGGGTACCGGCAGGCTCCGCGTCCTGCGCGCCAACGCGAAGTGTGAGATCACGGTCGAGGTGGACGACACCTCGGATTCGCAACCCATGCACGGACGATCGCGACTGGGCGACACACGAGGCCGTGGGATCGTGGTGGTCGACAACCTCTCACGTGAGTGGGGCACACACCCCCTGCCCGGCGGTGGCAAGACCGTGTTCGCGTCGGTCCGCTGTGGCACGGACGCGGCCGCGTCGTGCGGCGACGCGGAACGACCTGCGTCAGCCGGCCTCTGAACCGCAGATGATGGCCAGCACGCAGACGTCGTCGTCCTGCTCCTCCCGGACGAGCTGCGCCACCAGGTCGGCGGGCAGCTCACCGGCGGACGCCGGCATCCGGGCCGCCAGGATCCCGCAGAGCCGGCCGGTCATGATCTCGAAGTCGGTGCTCCGCCGCTCGACGAGGCCGTCGGTGTACCAGACCAGCACGTCGTCGGGCTCGAGCAGGAGCGACGCCTCCGGGTAGTCCTCGGCGCGTTCGATCGCGCTGAGTGCCGGTCCGTGGCGATCGTCCAGGCGGGACGCGTGGCCCTGTCTGCACAGCACGGGTTTCGGATGTCCGGCGTTGCTGTAGGTGAGCACCCTGTCCGCGGTGCGGTACGTGCCGAACAGCATCGTCGTCATGACGAGTTCCGGTTCGTTCAGCATGAGCCGGTTGAGCCTGCGCAGCACCGAGCCGGGCGAGGGGTCCTCCACGGCATAGGCGCGGACGGCGGCGCGGACCTGGGCCATCGTGGTCGCCGCTCCGATGTCGTGGCCGGCCACGTCGCCGATGGTGAACCCGAACAGCCCGTCCCCGATCGCGAAGCAGTCGTAGAAGTCGCCGCCGATGCCCGCGGGGTTGTTGGCCGGCTCGTACGCCACGCCCACGTTCAGCCCCGTGATCGTCGGGATGGACGCGGGCAACAGGGCACGTTGGAGGCGTACGAGCGCGTCGCGATCGACGCGTTGCGCGGACTTCGCCGCTTCGGCGTCGGCGCGAGCCACCCGTGCCGCGTTCTCGGCTGTTCGCTGCGCTGTCTTGTCGACCGCGGTGCCACGCAACGCCACCACGGCACCTGTGTCGTCCTTGACCGGTTCACCCGCGCTCAGCACGGTGATGGTGGTGCCATCGGGGCGGATCATGCGGGATTCGGCACGCGAGGCGCGGCCTGCCGAGAGCGCTTCGTAGTACCGCCGGGCGATGGAGAGGTCGTCGGGGTGCACCAGTGCGAGGGCCTCGCCCAGGCTGGTGGGAACGTGATCCATCCCCGCGATCCGGCACATCTGCCGCGACCAGCGCACCTCGCCCGACCGCAGGTCGATCTCCCACGACCCGAGCCCGCCGATGCGTTGTGCCTGTTCGAGCTGGTCAGCCAGGTCGGCCTGCACCCGCAGGTACTGCTGCTCCGCCAGCAGAGCGGCGATCTTCCGCTGTTGCGTGACGTCCTGGACGGTGACGGCGACACCGACGACGGCTCCGGCCGGATCCCGCAGTGGAAACCGGTTGACCATCAGCTGGATCTCGTCGCCCGAGGTGGACAGGTCGAGGTCGGCGTCGTGGTCCACCTCGCCGGTGTCGAACACGCGTTGCAGACGATCCTGGACCGCCACGACGTAGTCGGCCGGGTGCACCTCGGCGATGGACTTGCCGAGCAGCTGACTCACCGGCAGGCCGTGCAGGGCGGCGAGGTAGCTGTTGACGTACAGGTAGCGCATCGTGTCGTCGAGCACCGCGAACCCCAGCGGCGCGTCGTCGAGCACAGGGCCGAGCAGAGCCATGAGAAGCCGAAGCCCGCGCTCGTCGTCCGGACGGAGCGTGACGTCGTCCTCGCCCGTGCGATCATCGGAGACGGCGGAGTTCACCTACGCAGCCAACCACATCAGATCGTCCTGTGGCGGACTGCGCCCTGGTGGGCGTCGCGCTCGGACGGGGCGCTGGTGCCGGCGTGTCCAGCGGCTCCGGTTCGTCCTGTGTGGACACGCCGAAGGGTGGGCCGGTCAGCAGCCCTTGAAGTGCTGATCAGCGGACCAGCCGGTGTTCGCCCAGGTCTGGGGGTCGGCCGGGGTGAAGCCGGGGTGGAGCTTCGCCAGTTCGGTCAGCAGCCAGGCGGTGAAGCGTGCGGCACCCTGCGGACAGGTGTGGATGCCGTCCGCGCTGCGGTCCGGCTTGCCGTCCCTGGTCTGCCGGTAGGTGCTGCCCCACACCGTGCCCGCGTCGAGCAGCGTCGCCTGGCCGGAGGAAGCTTCGGCGACCTCTCGCGCGACCTGGGGCGCGCGGTCGAGCTCGGCCATGTGCGGCTGGTAGAAGTCGTCGGGCCGGATCGGCGGCGCGGTGACGAACACCAGCTTCGCGCCGGTTCCGGTCACCGTCTGGAGCAGTTTCTCGTAACCTGCCCGCTGTTCCTGGTCGCTGCCCCAGTCGTACGTCGTGAGCTGGTAGATCACCACCGGGGACTTGGCGGAGGCGAGCTGCCCGGGCAGCTTCTGCCAGTTCTTGTCGGAGAACGGCCCGACGACGTTGCCACCGCCTTCGGCGGCGACCGACTGGAAGTCGACGCCGCTCGCCTTGAACGCGGCGGTCAGCGGCAACGCCTCTCCGACGGCGATGGAGTCACCGACGAAGAGCACTTTGGACAGTGCCTGCCCGGCGGGCGCGTCGGTTGCCGGCGACTGACCGGTGCAGGCGGTGGTGAGCAGGAGCAGGCCGGTCAGGCCGGACGCGATGCGTCGTGACTTGGTCATGGACTCGACGGTGCCACCGGCGTGTCCCGGGAGATCCGCCGCTTTGTCGCGTTTGTGTCGCAGGCGAGCGCTGTCACCGGCCATCCGGGGCGGGTGGTGTCCATACTCGACGGCGTGGCGGCGATTCTGCTCATCGAGGATGATCCACTGGTCCGGCGGGGGCTCGAGCTCGCGCTGAGCAGACACGGCCACGAGGTGCGCACCGCGGACACGGGGGAGGAAGGGCTGCGCGGGTTCCGATCGTCCACTCCGGACCTGGTGGTGCTCGATCTGATGCTGCCGGGCGTCGACGGCTTCGAGGTGTGCCGTCGCATCCGGGCGCAGGGCGAGGTGCCCGTGATCATGCTGACCGCGCGGGGCGACGACTTCGACGTGGTCGGCGGGCTGGCGGCGGGTGCGGACGACTACGTGGTCAAGCCTGTGCGGCCCACGGTTCTCGACGCGCGGATCCGGGCGGTGCTGCGACGTAGCACGAGCGTCGCCGACGGCGTCCGGGTGCTCGGTGACCTGCGGATCGACACCGCGGCGTTGACCGTCGAGGTGCGCGGTGCGCCGGTGGCACTGACACCGAGCGAGCTGAGGTTGTTGCTGACCCTGTCCGGCGCTCCGGGCAGGGTGTTCAGCAGGCAGCAGTTGCTGCAGGAGGTGTGGGAGCACGACTACCTCGGCGACTCCCGGCTGGTCGACAACTGCGTGCAGCGGTTGCGGGCGAAGATCGAGGCCAGTCCCGGCACCCCGGCGCACGTGCAGACCGTGCGCGGGTTCGGCTACCGGTTCGGGCCGGTATGAGCCCGCGTGGGCTGCGGCCCCGGTTGCTGGTGGCGTTCGTGCTGGTGACCGTGCTCGGCGCGGCGGCGGTCGCCTGGTCCGGGGCGGGATCGGCGAGCACCGCCCTCGTGACGTCGGCACAGCAGAGGCTCACCGAAACGGTCGCCGCCCAGATCGCGGCGGTCGCGCCGGAACTGGCCAGTCCTCCCGATCAGAGCGCACTGGAGCGGCTGCGAGCGGCGGTCGGCAGGAACACGCTGGTGGTCTACCAGGACCTGCGATCCGCGGACGGTTCGGTCTCCGCGCTGGTCACCGACGCGCTGCGGAGCGCCGTACGCGACCAGAAACGGTTGATGGCACAACGGATCACGGCGGAGGGAACGCCGTGGCTGCTGCTCGGCACCCCCGTCATGACCACCGCGCTGGACGGTGCCCGGACCCCGTCCGGGATCGAGGTGTACGCCGCGCGGGACCTCACCGCCGTCGAGCAGGAGATCGACGACATGACGGGCTCCGCGATCCTCACCGCCGCGCTGGCGCTGCCGCTGGCGGTGGTGCTCGCGCTGCTCGCGGCGCGCAGCGTGCTGCGCCCGGTACGGGATCTCCGCGACACCGCGCGCCGGCTGGCGGCGGGGGACCTCGACGCGCGCTCGCAGCCGCAGGGTGCCGACGAGCTCGCCGACCTCACCGTCACGATCAACGAGATGGCCCGGTCGGTGCAGACGTCCATGGCCGCGATGCGGCGGATGCAGGCCGACGCCAGGAGATTCGCCGCGGACGTGTCGCACGAGCTGCGCACACCGCTGAGCACGTTGACAGCGGTGGTGGAGGTGCTGGCGATGACGGCGGACGGCATGGAGCCCGATGCCAGGGAGTCGGCGGAACTGGCGATCACCGAGACCAGGAGGCTGGTTCGGCTGGTGGAGGACCTGATGGAGGTCTCGCGGTTCGACGCGGGCACCGCCCAGTCGCGCATGGAGGAGGTCGACGTGACCCGTGCGGTGCACGACTGCCTGCGCGCCCGTGACTGGCTGGGCGTGGCCGGGCTGGTGGCCCCCGGCGCGGTGTCCGCGCGGCTGGACCGGCGCAGACTGGACGTCATCGTGGCGAATCTGGTCGGCAACGCCCTGCGACACGGCGCACCACCTGTGCGCGTGGACGTGTCGGCCTCCGGTGAGCAGGTGCGGGTCGCGGTCACGGACAACGGACCGGGCCTGCCGGAACACGTGCTGCCGCACGTGTTCGACCGTTTCTACAAGGCTGACGCCGCCCGCAGCCGCACCCCTGGCAGCGGTCTCGGCCTGGCGATCGCGCTGGAGAACGCCCGTCTGCACGGCGGCACGCTCACGGCGGAGAACATCGATGGTGGCGGGGCGCGGTTCGTCCTGCTGCTGCCGCGGGACGCGGAGGTCCGGTGAAGCGAATCTGGCCCGTGGTGGCGCTGCTGGTCGCGGGGTGCGGAGTGCAGCCGTCCGGAGTGGACGATGGCGGCGAGGCACCCACCGGGGTGGCACCGGGAGTCACGCTCTACTTCGTCGACGCGCGCGGCGAGCTGCAGCCGCAGCTACGTGAAACGGGCCGGCTCGGCACCGTTTCCGAGGCCCTGAACCTGCTACTGCTCGGACCTGGCGGTTCGAACCTGCGTACGGAGATCGCACCTGTCTCGACGCCACGGGTGGTGGTGACCACCGCGCCGGACGTGATCCGGTTGCTGGTGCCGTTGGCGGCCGACGAGGTGACACCGCGGGGAATCGGCCAGATCGTGTGCACGACGCTGGGAGTCCACGTGCAGAGCGGGGGAGCGCGGGACATGAAGGTGCAGATCCGCTTCACCCAGACCACCCCTGAGTCCGATGTGGAGCGAACCTGTCCGCTGATCAGGTGATCCGGGTGACGTCGATCGAGGGTGCGGCCGGAACGGGCATCAGCAGCCACAACATCGCGAGAGCGATCATCACCGCCGTGCACGCGATCACGCCGCGACGTCCCCGCGCCCATTTGGCGCGGAACCGGATCGGGTCCTCGACCAGGTACTTCGACATCGCGGCCAGCCCGATCGACACCGCGCAGGCCGTCACGGTCCAGAACCAGCCGCGCTCCGGCGGGAACAGCACGAACACCGGCCAGTGCCACAGGTACAGGCTGTAGGAGAGCTGCCCGAGCCACTGCAACGGTTGCCAGGCAAGGGCTTTCGCGACCAGTGCTCCCGGAGCCTGCGCGCACAGCGCGACCAGCAGCGCGGCGGCCAGCGAGTGCGCGAAGAGCCCGCCCATGAACAGCCACACCGAGTCGGCACCGGCCGCGAACACCCACGCCGTCCCGGTTCCCAGTGCCAGCAGCACCAGCACGGCACCGGCCCACCGGCCGACGGCGCCGGCGAGCGCGTCCCGCACCGGCCGCGTGGCGGCCGCGGCACCGAGCAGCAGCGAGAACGCCCTGGTGTCGGTCCCGGTGTACACCCTGGTGGTGTCCGCCGTGTCGAGCAGCAGGACCATCAATCCCAGTGACAGCACGGACACGAGAGCCGCGCTGATCGCGACCCGGTGCTCCACCCGCCGTCCCCACCGCGCCAGGACCACCAGGACCACCAGGACCACCGGCCACACCAGGTAGAACTGCTCTTCGACCGCGATGCTCCACAGGTGCTCGAACACCCGGCCGGTGCCGAACCGGTCCCAGTAGCCGGCCGACTCGGCGAGCAGATGCCAGTTGACCAGGTTCAGCTGCACCCACGGGCCGTCCCGGAGCGTCGTGCGCACCACGTCGTCCGGCGCGATCGCCCAGACCACGACGGTGACAACGGCGAGCATCGTCACGAGAGCGGGCAGCAGGCGGCGGATCCGCCTGCCCCAGAAGGCCACCAACGACACGGTGCCGCTCTTGTCGATCTCCCGCAGCAGCAGGTCCGTGATGAGGTAACCGGACAGCGCGAAGAAGAGATCCACGCCGAGAAACCCGCCTGGCACGAGGTCGCCGGCGTGGAACAACACCACTCCGGCGATCGCGACCCCGCGCAACCCGTCCAAGGCCGGCAGATGGGTTCTGCGTTCGGTGGTGGTCCTGGTGGACAGGGGTTCCGTCATGGCGCCGACGGTGCTGCTGCCATGTCGGGATGCGGTCGGCGTGGCGTCGCAATCGTGTCGCGCTTCTAAAACCAACTTGAGTTGACCAAATCGCGGCAGTGGTTCTAAAGTCAGCTCAACTTGTTTTTAGAAGGGATGGTCATGGCTACCGAGGTCTCCCACGGTCGGTCCGCGTCCGGTGTTCTGCGCGCTGACCCGGCCTATCAGGCGTTCGTGCTGTTGCGGACGGTGTTCACCATCGCGCCGGTGTTGTTCGGCCTGGACAAGTTCACGAACCTGCTCGTCGACTGGCCGCCGTACCTCGCGACGTGGATCGACGGGGTGGTGCCGGGCACGGCTCAGCAGGCGATGTACGCCGTCGGAGTGATCGAGATCGTCGCGGGACTGGTGGTCGCCGTCGCGCCGCGGTTCGGTGGCCTGCTGGTCGCCGCGTGGCTGGCCGGGATCATCGTCAACCTCGTGACCGGCCCCGGTCTCTTCGACGTCGCACTGCGCGACTTCGGCCTGCTCGTGGCGGCGCTCGCGCTCGCTCGGCTCGCGGTGTGGTCCCGGCAGGGGAGGGCCGCATGACCGAACTCGTCGTCGTCGGCGCCGGTCTGGCCGCGGCGAACGCGGTGCGGACGCTGAGGGAGGAGGGCTTCGGCGGACGGGTCGTGCTGCTCGGTGACGAACATGAGCGGCCTTACGACCGTCCGCCGCTGTCGAAGGACTACCTGCTCGGAACGCGGGAACGCGCCGCGGTGTACCTGCACGACGAGCATTGGTATGAGGCCAACTCGGTCGAGCTGAGGCTCGGAAGCCCGGTGACAGGCCTGGACCGTGCGGCTCGTGAAGTCGAGATCGCCGGCGGCGAGCGGATTCGCTACACGAAACTGCTGCTCGCCACGGGCTCGCGTCCACGGCGCCTGCGCGTGCCCGGTGCCGATCTCGCCGGCGTGCACCACCTTCGCCGGATCGGCGAGGCGGACCGGCTGCGCGAGGCACTGCACGCCGGTGGCCGGGTGGTCGTCGCAGGTGCGGGGTGGATCGGCCTGGAGATCGCCGCGGCCGCTCGAAGCCGTGGTTGCCCGGTCACGGTGGTCGAGCCCGCGCCGACACCGCTGCACGCCGCGCTGGGTCCACGGATCGGCGGGTTCTTCGCCGACCTGCACCGCGGCAACGGCGTCGACTTCCGCTTCGGCACCCAGGTCGCCGAACTGCGGGGGAGCGACCGGGTCACGGCGGTGATCACGTCGGACGGCCAGGAGATCCCCGCTGACCTCGTGGTGGCCGGCATCGGTGCCCACCCGAACATCTCGCTGGCCGAACAGGCCGGCCTCGCCACAGAGGCCGGCGGGATCCGGGTCGACGCGTCCCTGCGCACCGACGATCCGGACATCTACGCGGCGGGTGACGTCGCCGCCATCCCGAGCGCCAGGTACGGCGGGCGGCTGCGGGTCGAGCACTGGGCGAACGCGGTGGAGAGCGGCAAGGCCGCGGCGAGGGCGATGCTCGGACACGAGGTCGTCTACGACGAACTGCCGTATTTCTTCACGGACCAGTACGACGTCGGAATGGAGTTCACCGGCCACCCCGGTGGTCACGATCAGGTCGTCACCAGGGGAGATATCGACGGCAGGGCGTTCCACGCCTTCTGGCTCGCGGACGGCGAGGTGGTGGCGGGAATGCACGTCAACTGCTGGGAAGAAGGGCTCGGCGGCGTGCGCGACCTGATCCAGACCCGGCGGCAGGTAGACGTTCGCCGCCTGTCCGACGCCGCGGTCTGAGCACCGCGCGGATCAGACGGGCAATCCGGATCGCTTCCCGTCGCGAATGGAGAGTGACAGACCATTCGCTCTGCGTGGAGGTTCAGGTGAAGCGTCACATCCGAAATCTGATCGCCCCGGTCGCCGTGTCTGCGTTCTTGTTCGCCGGGTTCGCGCCCGCGGCGCAAGCCGATGACCACGGCTCGCACGGTTCAGGCGTGAACATCGGCATCGGACTTGGTCTCGACCTCGATCTGGGACTCGGCTCAGTGCATCGCAGCGCCCGGCTCACCGGCGCCGCCGAGGTGCCCGGACCGGGTGATCCCGACGGCCGCGGCCACGCGAGCGTCCGCGTGAAGCGGGACCACGTGTGCGCGACCCTCGTGGTCAAGCGCATCCAGGCCGCGTCCGCCGCGCACATCCACCGCGGCGCGGCCGGCACCGCCGGGCCTGTGGTGGTGCACCTCGAAGCACCGGCTGATGGTTCCAGTTCCAGCTGTTCGCACGTCGGCCGGACGCTCGCGCAGGAGATCGCCCGCCATCCTGAGCGCTTCTACGTCAACGTGCACAACACGGACTACCCGGCAGGCGCCGTGCGCGGCCAGCTCCACCGCTAGGCGATCCGGCGCTGGAGCGGACGGTTGAGCAGCCGTCCCACTCCAGCGCCGGTCTTCGGACGAAAGCCGGTGCGTTCGTGCCCGGCATCGACGGCGGGGACGCCGGGCACGAACGCGGTCATGGGTGGCGGCGGCCTTGGTCGATCCGGCGGCGCCGCGCCACCCACGCCCATCCGGCCACCGCGGCGAACACCAGCGCGGCGGACGGCAGTCCTACTGCCAGCATGAACAAACCGAGAGGAGCGGCCACGGCGGCCGTGGCCGCGTAGACGTACCGGCGACGGTCGCGCGTCAGACGTCGTCCGGCGGCATCGAGGGAAAGAGCGAGGATCGGATCCTCGTCCCAGAACCGGCGCTCGATCTCGTACAGCGCCTCGCGTTCGCGATCACTGAGCACGGCGCACCTCCCGCGGATCACGGCAGGACCCGCCCTCATATCGTATCACGATACAAAGTCGTCGGGCGGGTCGGAGAGCCGCGGACCTGAAAGGCGTGGTGTCATGGGTTCATGACGACGGAGGGTGAGCCGCTGACCAAGCGGGACTTCGAGGCGCTGGCGCGGTTCCGGTTCGGGATCCGCAGCTACCTCCGGTTCAGCGAGGAGACCGTGCGCGGCCACGGGCTCACCCCGCAGCAGTACCAGCTGCTGCTGGCGCTCAAGGGTTTCCCGGATCGGGACTGGGCCAGCGTGCGCGAGCTCGCCGACCGGCTGCAGCTGCGCCACAACAGTGTGGTGGAGCTGGTCAACAGGGCGCAGGGGGAGGGCCTTGTGACACGGGCGGCGCATCCGACCGACGCGCGGGCCGTGCGGGTGCTGTTGACCAAACTGGGGGAGAAGGTGCTCGCGCAGCTGAGCACGCTGCACCGTGATGAACTCCGTCGGATGGGATCGGCGCTCACGCCGCCCGTCTGACCCGTGTTCCCGCCGCCGGTACCGCGCGGAGCTCGACACACCCGCTGTGCGTGTCTGTCACGAGTTGGAGCACTCACGAGGCGGACATCCGTTGTGCGGCAGCGTTTTCTGGATCGGTCATTCCCGACATATCGTGATACGATACTAGTCTGCGAGACATCGGGAGGACGACATGAACGCGATCTCCGTGCTGCTGCTCACCCTCGCCGGTATCGGCCTGTTCGGGCTGATGTCGAGCGTCCGGGTCATCACCCAGTACGAGCGAGGCGTCATCTTCCGGTTCGGCCGCGTGCGCTCCGGGGTTCGCGGCCCGGGACTCGCGTTGCTCCTGCCGCTCGCCGACCGCCTGCGCAAGGTCAGCATGCAGATCATCACGATGCCGGTCCCGGCGCAGGACGGCATCACCCGCGACAACGTGACCGTGCGCGTCGACGCTGTGGTGTTCTACAAGGTCGACGACCCGGTCCGCGCGATCGTGGACGTCGAGGACTACCACGCGGCTGTCGGCCAGGTCGCCCAGACGTCGCTGCGCTCGATCATCGGCAAGAGCGATCTGGACGACCTGCTGTCGAACCGGGAACGGCTCAACCAGGGGCTGGAACTGATGATCGACAGCCCGGCTCTCGGCTGGGGCGTGCAGATCGACCGCGTGGAGATCAAGGACGTCGTCCTGCCGGAGTCCATGAAGCGGTCGATGTCGCGCCAGGCGGAGGCCGAACGCGAGCGGCGGGCCCGCGTCATCACCGCCGACGGCGAGCTGCAGGCCTCGGCGAAGCTCGCCAGCGCCGCCGAGACCATGGCCGAGCACCCGGCCGCGCTGCAGTTGCGGCTGCTGCAGACCGTGGTCGAGGTGGCCGCGGAGAAGAACTCCACGCTGGTGTTGCCGTTCCCCGTCGAACTGCTCCGCTTCCTGGAGCGGTCCACACCGCCGGAGACCTCGAACGCGCCCTCGGCGCACAACGGCCGGAAGGTTCCCCGGCCGGCGCCTGCTCCCGGCATCCTCGACGTCGACCCGGTGCCACCCACCGTCGAGCGCGCCACCTGCTGATCCGCGCATCCATCCACTTCGGACCGTCGCGAGACGGCCACGACCTGGGCCATGGAGGAAGTCATAACTGGATCGCACGACCCGCGAGCTGCCCGGTCGCCGTGGTCTGATCCCACTTCGACGACCACTCCATCAGGAGCCTGTGGACGCGCCGCGCCCCACGGCGGCGGGAAGGCGGGTCGCCGCCCAGAACGGCACCACCAGCAGCGCCGCGGCCGTCCAGATCAATGCGGGTGCCGCGGTGTCCAGCACCACTCCTCCCACCGCGGCACCCCCTGCCACCGCGCCGTTCCAGGCCGCGATGGTCAGCGACTGGGCTCGATCCGCGTCCCGTCCCGCGATCAGAGCCGTGACTGCCTGGAACGCCGTGGGTGCGCCGCCGAACGCCAGGCCCCATACCGCGCAGGCCATCAGGGTGGTGGCCACGTCGTCGGACATCGCCAGCAGAACCATGCCGGCCGCGGTCAGCACCGGGCACCAGCCCAGCACTCCACGCGGATTGCGGTCCAAAGTGGACCCGACCGCGAGAATTCCGCCCACGGCGGCGATACCGAAGACGAGCAGCGCCGTGGTCAGCAGGTCTTCCTGTGCCAGTCGAGCGAGGACCGGGCCTACGTACGTGTAGAGCATGTTGTGTGCCAACGAGTACACGAACACCATTACCAGAATCGGACGCAGCACTGGCAGGGCGTGTCGCGCCGGCCGGGTGGGCTCGGTCGTGACCGCCGGCACCACGAGCAGGATCCAGCACAGCAACGGCACCGCGATCGCCGCCATGGCCGCGAACGACCAGCGCCAGCCGACCAGTTCACCGAGCGCCGTGCCGGCGGGCACTCCCGCCGCGAATCCGACCGGTGTGCCCGCCATCGCGATCGCCAGCGCGCGTCCGGCCTGTCCTGGCGGCGCGATCCGCATCGCGTACACCGCCACCAGTGACCACATCACGCCGGTGATGGCGCCGGATACCACCCGTGCGCCCAGAATGACGCCATAGCCGGGGGACAGCGCGATCACGAGGTTCGTCACGACGAATCCGAGCACCAGCGCCACCAGCACACGCTTGCGCGGCAGCCGGGAGGTCATCGCGGTCAGCGGGATCGCGGTGACCGCGGTGGTGACCGCGTAGACGGTGACCAGCTGTCCGGCGGCGGACGGTGAGACCCCGAGATCCGCGGACATACCCAGGAGCAACCCCGCGGGCAGCACCTCGCAAAGGCAGCCGAGCAGCACCGTCAGGGTCAGTGCGAGCAGCGCTCGCCACGGCAGCCTGTTCTGGGACAAGGGATTCCTCTCGCGTGGGAACCGCCCCGGCACGGGAGCAGGACACCCGTGCCGGGGCGGAGGCCGGACCGGATCAGCCCTTGGCGAGCTGGGCGTTGATCCACGACCGCAGCGCGGCCTCGCCCTTGAACCCGATCATGCGGGAGTTCGGCAGCTCCGCCGCGTTGCGCACCGGCACCAGGGTGGGCAGGAACCGGATGCGGTACTGGGACGAGAGGTCACGGCTCACGTCCACGTCGACCATGCCGACCAGGATCCGGCCGTTGTACTCCGCGGCCAGCTTCTCGAGCACCGGCTTGAGCTGACGGCAGGGCGGGCACCAGGTGGCGCCGAAGTCCAGGATGACCAGCTTGGTCCTGGACTGCTCCATCACCTGGGCGTGGTTCGCGGACGTCACCTTGATGACGTGCTCCGCGCTGATCTGGACGTTCGAGCCGGTCGGCGGCGCGGCCTGGGCGGGCGCGGCCAGCAGCACCGAGGCCATGACGACCACGGCCGCGACGCCCGCGCGTAGCCAGTTCTTGAGCAGGGACATGGAGAACTCCTTGATAGGCAGGGAAAATTCCGGGCAACCGCAGGTGCTCAACCGGAGCTGGTGGCGAGGCCGGCACCGACCCAGTCCTCGATGCCCTCGCGGTACTTGCGCACGTTCGAGTACCCCAGCTGAACCAACCGGGCCCCTACGAGCTCGCTGTTGCGACAAGGCACGTTGGCGCAGTAGACGACGATCTCGGCGGTCTTGTCCGGCAGGACGTCGGGTGCATGCCGGTCGGTGAACTCGGCCGCCTGCTCGTAGGGAAATCCGGGAATGTTCACCGCGCCGGGCAGGTGTTCTCTCTCGTAGTAGCCCGCGGGCATGGTGTCGACCACCACCAGGGTGCCCGCGTCGATTCCTTTGTGGAGTTCCTCTCGGGAGATCAACGGCAACATCGAAGCGATCCCTTTCCGGCACGGTTCGCGCAGTATTTCGCGCCGATTCCGAGTGTGGCCGGGCCGGGGATCCATGCCCACTGTCAGCGCGCTATGCCACGCCGTTATCCATCCATCCGCGATAGCGGTCGTTCTGCGCGACGAGCTGTTCGTAGACGGCCACGGCGGCGAGATGCACGGCCGCGAACCGGTCGCCGAGCGGATGGTCCGCGCGCCAGAGCAGGACGTGCTGCACCTTCATGGGATCACCGGCCAGCGGCCGGATCACCATGCCGGGAGGTTCCGGCGTGGTCGGCTGCACCAGGCACACCCCGTGCTCGCCGGACACCAGGCGGTGCCGCAGCGCGTCGACGTCGTGCGCGATGCGCGGGGTGAACCCGTGTGCCAGGCACATCTCGCGGAACACGACCCGGCAGCCGTCGCCGCAGCTGGACACGATCCACTGCTCCTGAGCCAGGTCGCCCAGTTCGACGACGGGCGAGGCCGCCAGCGGGTGCCGCGCCGGCAGCGCCACGAACGAGGGCTCGACGACCACCCGCTCGGCGCGCACCCCGTCCGGCACGGCCAGCGTCCGCGGACCGCAGATCATCGCCACCGCGAGGTCGACGCACCCACCGGCGACCTGCGTGACCAGCCTGCTGTGCGACAGGTCCGCGCGGCTGGTGAGCTCATGGCCCGGCAGCAGCCGCTCGACGCAGCCGAACAGGCCGGGCACGAGGCTGCTGTCGTTCCAGCCGATCCGCAGGCCGCCGGGGGACGGCTGCTGCAGGCGGAAGTCCCGGTCCAGCTCGTCGAACGCCGGGATGATCGCCGCGGCGCGGGCGAGCACCAGCTCTCCGATCCGGGTCGCGCGCACGCCGCGCGGGCCGCGGTCGAAGAGCCGTTCGCCCACCAGCTGCTCGATGCGGCGCAGCTGGTGGCTGAGGGCGGGCTGGGCCAGCCGCAGCTCGCCGGCAGCCCGGTTGAGACTGCCCGCTCGCGCGATGGCGACGAGCACCCGCAGATGGCGGACCTGGAGCTCCATGTCACTCATCAGACACGCCCGAACGCGTTCTGTCAGCAGTTCGGCGCCGAACGGAGCAGGACATTCGGGCGTTGGGCGCATAAGGCGACGGCATGACGTTCCGGCAGTACCCGCCGGTTCTGCTTCTGCCGATAGTGGTCGAATCCGGATTTCCCTGCCCCTGTGAATATGACTTTCGGAGTCGACGGTGTTGCTGACAACTCCGCTGACCGAGCACTGTGCCACCCCTTTGCGAAGCGGCAGGCATGTGTGCGTCGGTGTGAGCCCGTTCAACAGTTATTTTTCGGTGGAACGCATCACCGCACTCGCTCGCTGGGCGATGCGGGAATTCGAGCGTTTCCATTTCTTCGTGCCCGACCACGCGTCCGTGTACACGCTGGAGGCACTGGGCTACGAACCCGGCCGCGCGCAGCGCAAGGCCGGACGGCAGGGCCAGTACGTGGTGAACAAGATCTGCCGCGCCCTGCGCGACGCCGGCGTGTCTGAGCCGGAGGAGCACCTGCTCGACGGCGCCGCCCTGGCCCGCAACGACAGGTACCGGGAGTTGCTGCGCGACGCGGGTGCGTGGTTCATGACCGACGACGCCTTCGCCGGGGAGTGCCTGGAGGCCACGCGCTGGGTGCTCGACCGCCGCCTGCCGGACGGCCAGGTGCCTACGGAGGAACAGTTGCGGTGCGCCGTCCGGTACTTCCTCGCGGAGCTGCCCATGTTCATCGACACCCCGGCGATCGCGGGCGTCGACAGCTCGGTGTTCGCCTACCACCAGAGGGTGGCGTTCCTGGAACGCCTGTACGCCAGGGAACTGGCCTGGCTGCCGAATCCCGCACAGGGTTTCGTCGTGCTGACACCTCACGAAGAGGCGGTCTGACGGTGGCACACGACGACTATTCGCTGAGCAGGCTCCCCGACGAGGCCCGGCGGTCGTGGGTCTCCGTTGCCGTGCAACGGTTCGGGCAGGTTTCGGCGTTCCACCAGTTCCTCCTCGGCGCCACGCTCGGACTCGGGATGACGTTCTGGGACGCGGTCCTCGCGATCACGCTCGGGTCGGTGATGCTCGAGATCGTCACGATCCTGATGGGGATCGCGGGCGTGCGGGAGAACGTGTCGACGTCGGTGCTGGCCCGCTGGGCCGGGTTCGGGGCACGCGGTTCCGCGTTGGTCGGCCTGCTCGTGACGCTCAGCCTGGCCGGCTGGTTCGGCGTGCAGAACGACGTGTTCGCGCACGGCCTGCACCGGCTGATGGGCGGTCCGCCGGTCTGGGTGTGGGCGATCCTCGGCGGCATCGTGGTGACCGTGATCGTCGTGGCGGGCTTCCACACCATGGCGTGGACGGCCTATCTCACCGTGCCCGCGTTCCTGCTGCTGACCGGCTGGACGATCGTCTCCGAGCTGCACCGGCACGACCTCTCGGACCTGGTCGGCATGGCCCCGCCCGGCCCGGCGCTGAGCCTCGCCCAGGGCACCACGCTGGTCGCGGGCGCGTTCATCATGGGCGCCGTCATGACCCCCGACATGACGAGGTTCAACCGGCGTCCCTCCGACGTCGTGAAGCAGACGCTGATCAGCGTCACGCTCGGCGAGTACCTGATCGGCCTGACCGGGGTGCTGCTCGCGCACGCCGCCCTCAGCGCCGACGTGGTCGGCATCATCATGTCCAACTCGGGCGTGATCGGGACGCTGATCATGATCACGGCGATCCTGAAGATCAACGACTGGAACCTCTACTCGGCGTCCCTCGGCCTGGTGAACACCGTCGACGTGCTGCTGGGCAGGAGGATCAGCCGATCGACCGCGACGCTGTGGCTGGGCGCTCTGGGAACCCTGCTGTCCGCTCTGGGCATCCTCAGCCATTTCACCGTGTTCCTCACCTGGATCGGGGTGATCACGCCGCCGGTGGCGGGCATCATGATCGCCGAGTACTTCATCGTGCGCACCTGGCGCGCGGAGCTGGACGCCTCGCGCGCGAGAGGGGCACTGCCGGCCGTTCCGCCGGACTGGGTACCGGCTTCGCTGGTGTGCTGGGCGGCCGGAACCGCGGTCGGTTTCCTGGTGCCGTTCGGCATTCCGACGATCAACTCCGTCGTGGTCGCGTTCGCGTTGTACGCTGCGATCGGCAAAACGGCCGGGATCATGCGGCCGGCGCCGCCATCCCGGGTCGACACTCACCGCTGACGGGGGAAGTGACGGCATGGAGCTCGACGTCCACCACCTGAAGCTCGTGCGGGCGATCGGCGAGACCGGCAGCCTGTCCGAAGCGGCGGTGCGGCTCGGGATCAGCCAGCCCGCCGTCAGCGGCAGTCTCAAGCGCCTCGAGAACGCGTTGGGGCAACGGCTGTTCGACCGCGGCTCCAGCACCGCGTCGGTCATGCCGACACCCACCGGGGAACTGCTGCTCGATCGGATCAGCGCGGTACTGCCGATGATGGAAGGGCTGGCGCGGGACATCGAGGTCCGCACCAGCCCCTCCGAGCTCGTGCGGGTGGGCGGAGTGTGCTCGCCGGTCCTGTGCCACCTGCCCGCGATCGTCGACAGCCACCGGCCGCACGGGCCGGCCGCGTCGTTGTTCGACAGCGAATGCCGGGACCTCGTCGTGGAGATGGTGGCGCAGCGGCGGCTGGAAGTGGGCGTGGTCAAGGACTATCCCGGGTTCGAGGCGGTCGCGCCCGCGTCGGTGGACTTCGCGGTGGTGGCGCACGACCGGACGCTGGTGCTGCTGCGCGAGGACCATCCGCTGGCCCGGCACAAGGTGATCGGCCTGGAACAGCTGGCCGACGAACCGTGGGTGCTGCCCCCGCCCGACTCGTCGCGTTTCCACGAGTACTTCCACAGATCCTGTCGCCGCAAGGGTTTCACTCCACGGGTGCAGTACGTTTCGGAGTCGTTCGGGATGACCGCGGCCGCCGTGCGCAACGGTGCCGTCGGGCTGTCGCAGGCGGCGTGCGAAGGGCACCAGCAGGTCGCCGCCCGGCTGCTCGCGGACGACGCGCTGTCGCGCAGGTTCCTGCTCGTGTGGCACCGGGAGAGCGAGTTCGCGCGAGTGGCGCGCGCCGTCCTCGTGGACGCCGCGCTGGCCTACCGGATCGAGTGCGAGGCCTCGCCGGTCTACTCCCGTTACCTGGCTTGACGAAGCGGTGTGTCCCACCGGAACCGGAGGGACACCCGTAACAAGCCCAAACCGTCAGCGAAGCTCTGCCGGTGGCAGGGTCGTTCCGTGAACCCAGGCCTCATAGAACGCGGTGAGGTCCTTGTCAGCCACCGCTGCCGTATAGAGCTCCCAGTCGTACCAGCCCTGGTTGAGCAGCGTCGAGATCGCGGGATAGTCCCGCAGCACGGTGAAGAACGCCTCGTCACCGATGTGCTTGCGCAGCGCGTGCACCATCAGCACGCCCTTGTCGGTGACCGAGAACTCCCGTCCCACTCCCGGATCAGCCAGCTGGCGTCCCCAGAACCGGGCGTCCGAACCCGCCCGGCGCAGCGCGTCCTGGTAGTGCTGCTCGACGGTGGTCCCGCCTTTCGCCTCGTTCCACATCCACACCGTGTACCGGGCGAACGAGTCGACCAGCGGCTGGTCCTTCCACATCTTGATGGCGAGGTGGTTGCCCCACCACTGCGATGCCAAGGCCTGCACCAGCGCCGACTCGCCCGCGAAGCCGCCGTGCACCGGACGGCCCTGCGAGGGATGCGAGTAGTAGAGCCAGTCCTGCAGGTAGACGCCACCGGTGGCAGGCAGGGGATAGTCGCCCAGCTTGCCGGTCAGGAACTCCATCGCCGCGGGCAGAGTCCTGGCAAGCGCGGTGTCGGCGCCCGGCCCGAAGGCATCCAGCACCGTCGTGCCCGAGTGCAGGGTGGACTCGCGGACGGTGAACCGGTCGATCGCGATCATCGTGGCGGAAGGCGTGGCCGGCACCTCCTCCACCCAGCTGTGGGTTCCATTGTGGACGGACTTGCGCACTCCGGTCGACACCACGCTCCACCCGGCGGGAACCGTGGCGTTGAGGTGGAAGGTCGCCTTGTCCACCGAGGTGTCGTTCACCGGGAACCACGTGGTCGCCGAATGGGGCGCACCGGCCGCGACCGCACCCCCCGACCGAGTGGTGCGCCAGCCGGTGGCGCCCCGGCCAGGGACGTACTCCGGCTGGGGGCGACCGCAGTAGACGACCTCCACGGTGAACGACGCGTCCGCCGCCAGTTCGGTGGCGGGCGTGATCACCAGCTCGTGGGCTTTCGCCCGGACGAACGACGCGGGCACGCCGTTGACCTTCACCGCGGTGACGGTGAGGCCGCGCAGGTCCAAGTTGAACCGGCTGAGGCGTTGCGTGGTGGTGGCCGTGACGACGGCCTTGGCGTTGAGGAAACGCGAGGCCGGGTCGTAGGACAGGTCGACGGTGTAGTCGCCGACGTCGTAACCACCGTTGCCGTCGGTGGGGTAGTAGGGGTCGACGCCGAGCACAACACCGTTGGGCGCGACGTGCACGTAACCGTCGGAGCCGATCGTGTCGCCGGCGTGTGCCACGGCTGGGCTCAGGAGTGCACAGCACAGCGGCAGACCGCAGAGCAACAGGGTGGCCGACGAGTACCTTCGTCGAATCCGCACAGCCATCGGGGACCTTTCAGGGCAGTGGCAGGGATCCTCAGTCTGTGCGCGCGCGGTTCGGTCGTACCAATGCCGGTTCTTCATGCCCGGGCGTTATCCGGCACGGTGGTTCTCAGTGGAGAGGCCAGGCGCGCAAGGCGGCGTCGGCCATTTCCTGAAGCTCGTCGCGGCCGGCACCGCCGGCGGCCTGTACGGCGATACCGAACGCCAGGGTGGTGACGTAGCGGGCCACCAGCGCCGGGTCGGCCTCCGGTGGCAGGTCGCCGTCGTCGGCGGCCCGCTGGAAGCGCTCGCGGACGTGGCGGCAGCCGTTGTTGCGCCAGGCGGCGAGGAGGTCGCGGACCGCGTGCCCGGACTCGCCGGTGGCCAGGGCGCCCTGGACGCCCATGCACCCGTGGGGGCCTGCCGGACGTGTGGTCGTGCGAACGGTGCCGGCCAGGATCGCGGTCGCGACGCCGAGTGCGGTCGGCTCTTCGAGGGCTCTGGCCAGGTAGTCACTCGGTCCTTCGGTGTAGCGCTCCAGGACCTTGCGGAACAGCTCCTCCTTGTTGCCGAAGGTCGCGTACATGCTGGTGGCGGAGATGCCCATCGCGTCGGTCAGGCCGGTCAGGCCGGCGCCCTCGTAGCCCTGCTCGCGACGAACCACCCGCGCTCGCGTCGGCGACAACACCTAACCGCGCACGGGAACGCGAAAGCGGGCGTGCTCCCATGCCAGGGAACACGCCCGCCTTCGCGGTCAGTGCGCGTGCTTGCCGGGTGCGGCACTGCCGGAGTACTCGCCGAGATCGGAGACCAGGCCGGCGATGTCGGGCATGTTCTCGTAGCGGCGCCGGTGGACCTCGGCGATCTTCGCGCCGATCTCCGGGTCCGGATCGTCGGTGATGTCGAACGACACGAACCTGTCGACCAGCGGCAGCCCGGCGCGGTCCATGGCCAGGTGCGCCGGGTGGTTCATGTACTCCTCGTAACCCTGGAGGTCCTCGATCAGGGATACGGCGCCATACTCGAACTCGCCGCCGAAATCGGGGCCGACGACGCGCGCCTTGATGGACGGGATGGCGTTGCTGTGCTCACGCATCTGCGCGAGACCGGCCACCTTGTCCTCCTCCGAGACGCCGGGCTTGAGGGTGAAACGAATGCAGTGGTAGATCATCGGACTTCCCTTTCAGCTTGCGAACGCGGTGGCGTGGTCGCGGGCGAAGTCGGTGACGTCGCGTGCGGGCTGTCCGGTGAGGTCGGCGACGGACGTGTGCACCTCGGCGGCTTCACCTCTGGCGTAGTGGGCGTAGTCCTCGACGAGGCCGTCGAGCTGCCAGGGCGGGAGCATTCCGGTCAGCGCGGCGGCGAACTGGTCCGCGGACGTGTCGTGGAAGGCGACCTCCCGCCCGGTCGCGGCGGCGAGCGCCGCGGCGATCTCGTGGTGGGTCACGGCGCGTGGCCCGGTCAGCGTGTACGTGCGGCCGGTGTGTCCCGTGCCGGTCAGCACGGCGGCGGCAGCGTCGGCGATGTCCCTGGTGTCGATGGCGCTGACGGCGGCGTCGCCGATCGGTGCGGCGAACCAGCCCTGCGCGATCGGGCCGGCGAAGGCGAGGAGCGCCTGCAGATAGAGGTTGGGACGCAGCACGGTGTGATCGAGCCCGAGCTTCTCCACGTGGGCCTCGACTTCCGCGTGCCAGCGCAGGAACCGCACCGGCGAGTCGGCGCGCGCCCCGTACTGGGAGAGCAGGACGAGCCGGTGCACGCCGGCGTCGCGGGCGAGGTCGGCGAACCGGATCTGGAGCGCGGCGGCGTCGAGCGTCGAGGGGCTGTTGAGGAAGACCGCGTCGACGCCTTTCAGTGCGGCGGCAAGCGATTCCGGCTCCCGCAGGTCGGCGACGACGGTCTCGGCACCGGGGACGACGCGGCCGGGGTCGCGGGTCATGGCGCGGACGCTGACGCCGCGGCTGCACAGCGCGGGAACCAGCGCGGAACCGACGGTTCCGGTCGCGGCGGTCACGAGCACGGTGGGGGCGTTCATCGTGGTGCGTTCCTTTCGGTGGAGGAGGTCAGGGCCTGCCGTTTCCCGGCGGCGGAGAAGAGCGACAACGCGAGGGCGATGACGACGAGCGCGGCCTCGCCGAAGAACGCGGTCGTGAACGAGATGTCCCCGTGCGTGCCCGCGGCGCCGATGGCGATCCCGGCGAGTGCGGCCAGCCCGACCGCGCCGCCCAGTTGTTGCGCGGCGTTGACCAGCCCGCTGAGCAGGCCCGACTCGCCGGCCTCGCTGTCGCGCACCCCCATCGCCGTAGCGTTGACGAGCCCGAGTCCGAGGCCGAGCCCGATCAGCACGAACGCGCCCAGCAGGCTCACCGAGAAACCACTGGTCGTCGGATCCATCGCCAGCCACAGAAAACCGACGAGCAGCACGGCCAGGCCGACCGGCAGCGCGTGGGACAGCCCGATGCGCCTGGCCAGCAGTGGCGCGACGACACTGCCGACGATGATCATGAGGGCGATGGGGATCTGGGTCATCCCCGCCGACAACGGGGTCATCCCGAGCACGTCCTGCTGGTACTGCGGCAGGAAGAAGAACAGGCTCGTCAGCGTGCCGCCGGTCAGCAACATCACGACGTTCGCCGTGATCACCGGCCTGCGGCGGAAGACGCCGAGCGGGACCAGTGGGTGCGTGGAACGCCGCTCCACGACCACGAACGCCACCAGTGAGGCGAGGCCGACCACAAGGCCGACGATCGTGCTGGGCGCGCCGAACCCGGCATCCGAGGCGGAGACCATGCCCAGCGCGAGACCGGAGATCCCGACGGTGATGGTGATCGCGCCGAGCGCGTCGAACCTGCCGGGCCTACCGGGGACCGCGGGCACCGAGCGCCACACGAGGATCGCTCCCGCCACACCGAACGGCACCGGCGTGAGGAACACCGACTGCCAGCCCAGCAGCTGGGTCAGCGTGCCACCGAGAAAGACGCCGAGGAGACTGCCGGTACCGGCGACCGCGCCCCAGATGCCCATCGCACGAGTGCGTTCCGCGGGAGACGAGTAGAGGGCGAGCACGAGAGAGAGCGCGGCAGGCATCAGGATCGCGGCCCCGATGCCCTGCGCGATCCGTCCGGCGACCAGCATCCCGCTGGAGGTGGCCAGCGCACAGAACGCCGTCGCCGCGAGGTAGCCGGTCATACCGGTCAGGAACACCTTGCGGCCACCGAGTACGTCGGCGAGACGGCCGCCGAGCAGCAACAGACCGGCGAACGCCACCAGATAGCTGTCCACGACGACCGTGAGCTCGGCGGCCGTGAGCCCGAGGCCCTCGCGGATCGTGGATCCCGCGAGGTTCACCATGGCGGCGTCGAGAATGACCAGGAACATGGCGCTCGCCAGGCCGGCCATCGCCACCCCGCGCGGTATCCGTGTCGTGGCTGCGGTTTTGTCGCTCATCGTCTCGTCCTTCTGCAGAGGGCTTCCGGTTCCGCTTGGCGGATGCCATGACCATTTCGTGAACCGGCGCCACTCGCGTCGGTGACAATCACCTACTTGTGCCGGTGTCCTATGGTTCGGACCATGCCCACGACGTCCTCCCGCTCGCTCGTCGGCCGGCACGACGAGATCGCTCGCCTGCTCGCCCTCGTCGGCGCCGCGGAGAAGGGTGAGGGCGGAGTGCTCGTCCTGCGTGGCGAGCCGGGCATCGGCAAGAGCGCTCTCATGGACCACGCCGAGCACGCGGCAGCGGAGCGGTTCCAGGTGATCCGCGCGTCCGGGTCGGAGTTCGAGGGGGAGCTGCCGTTCGCGGCACTGCACCAGCTGTGCGTGCCGGTCCTGACGCACCTCGACTCGCTGGCGGCTCCCTACCGCGACTCCCTCCTGGTCGCGTTCGGGCTGGCCGACGGCACACCGGACCCGTTCCGCGTCGGCCTCGCCACGCTCGAACTACTGGCGGCCGCCGCGACGGAACGTCCGCTGCTGTGCGTCGTCGACGACGCGCACTGGATGGACGCCGCTTCGGTGGGGGCGTTGACGTTCCTCGCGAGACGCGTCGCGGCCGAGCCGATCGCGATGGTGTTCGCGGCTCGCGACTCCGGCGTCCTCCCCGGCCTGGACGAACTGCCCGGCTTGACCGTCGGCGGCCTGAGCGACGCGCAGGCGCGCGCGTTGCTGGCTCAGGAGAAGACGGTGACGCTCGACGAGCGGGTGCGTGACCGCCTGCTCGCCGAGGCACGCGGAAACCCGCTGGCCCTGATCGAGCTGCCGAAGGCGGGCGGCTTCGCGCTGCCGACACCGTCACCGGTCGCGAGCCGGATCGAGCGGAGCTTCCGGACCAGACTGGCGGAACTCCCTGCGGACGTGCGGCTGCTGCTGACCCTCGCGAGTGCCGATCCCACCGGCGACCTGAGTCTGCTGTGGACGGCCGCAGGGCTGCTGGGCCTCGACGTGCCCGCGACGAGCGCCATCGCCGAGACGTCCGGGCTCGTGCGGTTCGGCACGCGCGCACGGTTCTGCCACCCGCTGGCACGCTCGGCCGCCTATCGCGCGGCCGAACCGGAGCGGCGTCAGGTGGCGCATCGGGCACTGGCCGACGCCACCGACCCCGTCGCCGCGCCGGACCGGCAGGCCTGGCACCGCGCGCAGGCCGCCACCGGGCGGGACGAACAGGTCGCGGCGCAGTTGGAGTCGTCGGCCTCGCGCGCGCAGGCGCGTGGGGGAGTGGCGGCAGCGGCCGCGTTCCTCGAACGTGCGGCGGAGCTGTCACTCGACCCCGGCAAACAGACCGAGCGCACGCTCGCGGCCGCGCGGGCCACCCTCGCGGCCGGCCAGGCCGACGCGGCGGCGGCACTGTTGACCAGCCTCGACACCGAGTCACTGGACGATCTCCAGCACGCGTCCACCGACCTGCTGCGCGGGCAGATCGCCTTCGTCCAGGGCGCGGACGGGTCCATCCGGGGGCCGGAGCTTATCCTGCGGGCAGCACAGCGGCTCGCCACCAGTGATCCGGAACGTTCGCGCGAGTGCTTCGTGGCGGCACTGGAGATGGGGCTCCTCGTCGGACGGGCCGCGGGAGTGATGGACCGGGTGCTCGACGCGGCCAGGGTGGCGCTGCCGGCATCGGGACCGCCGAATCTCCTCGACGCATTGGTGTTGTTGAACACCGAGGGGCACCATGCCGGGATACCGGCGCTGCGGCGGGTTCTCACCGGCGACGGGACCGCCGGGTGGATGCGGGCGCCGGCGTTGGCCACGGTGCTCGCGGGCGAGCTGTGGGACATCGACCTGCACGCGACGGTCGTCGACTGGCTGGTGCGGACCGGGCGGGACACGGGATCACCGATGACGATCCGGCTCGGCCTGGCGCAGACGGCGCTGTCCGCCGTGTTCACCGGCGACTTCGGGCAGGCGATGGCCGCGATAGCGGAGGAGGAGGCGATCGCCGACGCAGTCGGTGACCTGCCGCAGCTCTACCCGAGAGTGCACCTGGCGGCGATGCGTGGGCGCCGCCAGGAGGTGCTCGACCTGTTCGCCGAGGTGATGAGCAGGCCTGCCGGTCAGCTGACCGCGAACGCCCACTGGGCGACGGCCGTGCTGTACAACGGCCTGGCCGACTACCCGGCCGCCCTGGCCGCGGCCACCCGCGCCGTGGCGGGCGGCGACCTCTTCCTCACCGGCATCGCCCTGCCCGAACTGGTGGAGGCCGCGATCCGGTGCGGCGAGAACGCGGTCGCGAAATCAGCGCTGGAGTCCCTGCTGGAGCGCACGGAGCCGGCGGGAACCAGCTTCGCTCTGGGTGTCGCGGCAGGCACGCGGGCGCTGGTCAGCGACCTGGAAGACGACCACCGCGAGGCGCTCGAACACCTGGCGGGTAGCCCACTGGTCCTGCAACTCGCTCGGGCGCACCTGCGGTACGGGGAGTGGCTGCGCCGCACCGGCCGCCGTCGCGACGCACGCGAACACCTGCGTACCGCGCACGAACAGCTGTCGGAGATCGGCCTGGAAGCGTTCGCCCGCCGGGCCGCCGACGAGCTGCGCGCGACCGGGGAGGTGGCCCGCAACCGTTCCGAGCACACCTACGACCGGCTGACCATGCAGGAGATGCACATCGCGCGCCAGGTCGCGGCGGGCGCGACGACGAAGGAGGTGGCCGGGCGCCTGTTCCTCAGCCCGCGCACGGTGGACGCCCACCTGCGCAGCATCTTCCGCAAGCTCGGTGTCACCTCACGCAGACAGCTCAGGGACATGCCCGATCTCGGGTGACTAGTGCCGCGAGGCGCCCTGCTGAGCGCCGGAAGACGCGGCGAAGGTTGCCGGTGACGGCACTAGGTGACTCTTGCCGACGCGAGCGGGGGCGAGTTCGCACGACCATGGTCGCGGACAGGCTGCCGCTCCCGTTCCCGAAAGGGTCTGCGAATGATCACCGGAATCGACGTGAAGGCACCCGTGGTGGTGCACTGCGACACCGTCGTCGCCGCGCCGCTGCAGCGCGTGTGGCGGCTGCTCACCGACGTGCCCTCGTGGCCGGACTGGCAACCCGACATCACCGCCGCCGCCGCAGACCGTCCTCTTCGGACGGGCAGCGTCTTCTGCTGGAGCACGGCCGGTCTCGACATCGAGTCCACTGTGTACCAGCTACGGGCGCCCCGCCGGATCCTCTGGGGTGGAACCGTCAGCGGAATCACCGGCATCCACCTGTGGACGTTCGACGCGATCGGGTCGTCGGTGCACGTCCGCACCGAGGAGTCCTGGGACGGAGACCCGGTGCTCGCCGACGTCGACGGCATGCGGGCCGCCCTCGGTGAATCCCTCGCCGCCTGGCTCCGTCACCTCAGGAAGGCCGCGGAGAACAGCGCGTTCCGCCCTGAGCGAACGGATCTTTACCTCCAGTAATCTGGAGGTTCGATGCTTGTCCGCATGACGAAGGCATTCAAGTACATCAACGTTGTCGTGCGGGTGTTGTTCGTGCGCTGTTCACGTTCTCCGGGTTCACCGGATTGTTCGGGATCGGGTCGCAGTCCACCGAAGGCATGTCGGCCGAGGCGGTGGCGTTCGCCACCGCACTCGGTGAAAGCGGGTTCATCATGCCCGTCACCAAGGTTGTCGAGCTGGTGGCCGGGATCATGTTGCTGGCCAACAGGTTCGTGCCGCTCGCGCTGGCGCTGCTGGCGCCGCTGGTGGTCGGGATCTTCGGGTTCCACGTGCTGCTGGAGCCCAGCGGTGCGGTGATCGCCGTGGTGCTCGCGGTGATCGAGATCTACCTGGCCTGGGTCCATCGGCACGCGTTCGTGCCGATGCTGCGGCCGACCTACTCGAACGCGCTGCCGTCGCCGTCCCTGTCGAGGTCGTAGCTGCCGGTGCCGATCGCGCGGACGATGCCGGAGACGGTCGCCGTTCAGTCAGGGGAGCGGGCGGCGACGGCTCCAAGCCGACAGGATGTGTTGTGACATGGCCTGTTCCGCTCCGGCCTCGTCCCTGTTCTTGATGTGTTCGAAGACGGCGCGATGTTCGTCGTTGCTGACCTTGCACTCGGTCGACGTCGGATCACCGGAGTAGCGGTAGCTCTTGCGCGCTTCGGCGTGGACGGTGCGCACGATCGACCTCGACAGCCGGTCGCCGGAGGCTTGCATGATGCGGTCGTGGAAGGCGACATCGGTCTCGACGAAGAGTTCCTGCCGGTCGACCTGGCTGTCGAGCAGTGCGAGGAGCGCGGCCACCTCGGCGATGTCGGCGGGGGTCGCGTCGCGGGCTGCCCGCGCGGCCATGGGTGCCTCGAGCCGGGCGCGGACGTCCACCAGCTGATCGAGCAACGTCAACTCGGTGTCGTGCCGCACGACCGCCGCGAGCACGATCGGGTCGAGGAGTGTCCATCCGTCCTCCTCGGTGACCGTGGTCCCGGAGCCCTGGCGGGCCAGGACAAGCCCTTTCTCCTCCAGGCTTTTGACGGCCTCGCGCACGGTGATCCGGCTGACGCCGAAGATCTCGCACAGGCTGAGTTCGGACGGCAGTTGCGACCCTGCCGGTAGCTGTCCGGAGACGATCTGGTCAGCGAGAGCTTCGATCACCGGGAGGGCGAGCCTGGCCGGCCGCCGCGGAAAAGGGGTCAGCTGACCGGACAGGCCGGTGTTCTTCCCTTGTGCCCTGGTCATGCTTACGGACTCTACCCGGAAACCGAGCAGACACCAGTCGTCATACGACTGTTGACGTCAGTCGTATGACGACTTATGGTTCCGGCACTTGTTGACCGGCCTTAGAGGGAATCGTGCTGATCACCGACATCGAGTGTCATCCGATCGACCTTCCCGCCGCCACACCGGCGTTCGTCTGGCGTGACGGCCTGCGTGGCAGTCCGCCGGCCGGTGACGGGGCGGTCCTGCGCATCCACACCGACGAGGGCGTGGAGGGTGTTGCCTTCGCTGATCGTCGTGGCACCGGCGGGCAGCTTCGGTCGTTGATCGACCGGGTGCTGCGGAACGAGCTCGTCGGGCAGGATCCGATGGCGCGGGAGTGGTTGTGGCACCGCATGTGGGAGATCGACCGCACCGAGGAACTTCCGCTCTACCTGCTCGGCCTGGTCGACGTCGCGCTGTGGGACCTCGCCGGCCGCGTCGCCGGAGTGCCGACCTGGCAGCTGCTCGGTGGTTTCCGCACGTCGATCCAGGCGTACGCGTCCACGGTGACGTACGGGTCGATCGCGGAGTACCTCGACGTCGCCGATCAGGCTCTCGAACTCGGCTACCCGGCGATCAAGTTGCACGCATGGGGTGACGCGCGCCGCGACGCGAAGCTCTCGGTCGCCCTGCGGGAGCACGTCGGCGAGGACGTTCCCCTGATGTTCGACGGCTCCGCGGGGTTCGACCTGCCCGACGCGGTGTACCTCGGCAGAGCGCTCGGCGACGCGGGATACCTCTGGTACGAGGAGCCCATGCGCGAGTTCAGCATCACCGCGTACGCCCGTCTCGCCAACGCCGTCGACGTACCTCTGCTGGTGGGCGAGACATCCGACGGGGTCCACATGAACTCCGCCGACTTCATCAGCGCGGGGGCGGCGACGTTCGGCGTCCGCGCCAGCACTCAACTACGCGGCGGGTTCACGGGCTCCATGCGTACCGCGCACCTGGCCGACGCCTTCCGGCTGCGCGCCGAGGTGCACGGACCCGAACTGCCCAACCGGCACCTGTGCATGGCGATCAGCAACACGACCTACTACGAGTCCCTCGTGTTCGGCAACCCGATCCGGCGCGAGCCCGGAATCGACGCGTGCGGAGTCGTCCACGCCCCGCGCGGCCCCGGTGTCGGCCTGCCCCCGACGCTGGATCTTCCTCCGGTCCTGCGTCAGTACGTCGCGGACCAGCACCTGCCGGCCGCCATGTCACTCTGACCCTGCCTCTACCGTCCAGAAAGGACATCGATGTCCACATCTCCGGTATCCCGCGTCAGAAACCGGCGCTGGCCGGCAGCCGTGACCGCACTGGCATTCGTCCTCGCCGGATGCGGCAGCGCCGATCCGAACGTGGGCGGCGGCTCCGCGGCGGCACCGTTCCAGCCGGTCGCGCAGGAGGAAGGCAGCGAGATCACGATCTGGGTGGACGCCACGCGCGTCCCCGCAGTGAAGGCATATCAGGCGGCTCGCCCGGACGTGAAGATCAAGATGGTCACCTACAGCGGTGGCGCCAACGGCTCGAACGAACTGCAGACCAAGGTGCAGCTGTTCGACCGCACCGGATCGGGCTGGCCGGACGTGGTCTGGCCGAACACGCAGGACATCTCCTGGGCCACGGCGGGTGAGAAGCCTTTCGCCGCACCGCTCGACGGCCTCGTGCCGCAGTCGACGCTCGACGGGTACGCCGACGGCGCGCTCGAGCGCTGTCAGGTCAACGGAAAGCTGTACTGCCTGCGCAACGACCTCGCCCAGGTGGTGCTCTGGTACAACAAGCCGCTCATGGATCAATGGGGCTACACCGTGCCCACCACCTGGGAGGAGTACCAGGCCCTCGGTGAGAAGGTGGCCAGGGAGCACCCCGGCTATCTCGTCGGCACCGCGGGCGACGCGTACTCCGAGGAGATCTACTTCTGGGCCAGCCAGTGCCCGGCGAGCGTGCTGACCGGTGAGAAGGCCGTGCGAGTCGACCTGCGCGACGCGAAGTGCACCCGCATGGCGAGCTTGCTGGACACCTTGATGACGGCCGGGTCCATGGCCAGGACCACGGTCTTCGACGCGGGCTTCATCGCGAACAACGCCTCCAAGGTCCTGCTGATGCCGGGGCCGTCCTGGTACGGGCAGGTGCTGTTCAACGAGACGTTCAAGACCCCGGCCGGTCAGATCGCCGCGGCCCCGCCCCTGAAGTTCGCCGGTGACCAGGAGACCTTCACCGGCAGCGTGGGTGGCGGTATCTGGATGGTGTCGTCGCACAGCAAGAACCTGAAGGCCGGTGCGGACTTCGTGCAGTGGGTCACGACGAACGAGGACTTCCTCAAGACCTCGGGAACGTATCCGGCGGACAAGAGCGCCGCCAAGGTGTGGCTGGAGAAGCAGGCGAGTGAGAACTACTTCGCCGCCGATGTCGCGCCGGTCTTCGAGGCGGCAGCCGGGCAGGTCTGGCCGGACTGGGCCGCGACCACGCAGTACTCCCAGGAAGCGATCTACTCCTCGACCATCCTGCCCGCGCTGACAGCGGGCGACACCCTCACCTCGAAGCTGCCGGACTGGCAGACAGCCATCGAGCAGAAGGCGCGATCCCTTGGCTACCAGGTCAACTGACCGGCCGCGCCGGGTCAACGCCGGCTATCTGTTCGTCGGCGGCTACACGGTTCTCCTGCTGGCGTTCGGCGTGCTGCCCACGCTGTACGCGATCTGGCTGGCACTGACCAACTCGCGCGGGCAACTGGTCGGGCTGGGCAACTTCACCAGGACGTTCGCCGACCCCCGGTTCCTGCCCGCTTTCGCGAACATCGGTCTGTACCTGGTGTTCTGGCTGGCGGCGCTGCTCGTCTTCGTCGTGCTGCTGGCGATCATGCTGCACGGCCGGATGCGCCGCACCACCGCGACTCTGCGGTTCCTGTTCTACCTGCCGGGTGCGCTGGCGGGTGTGGCGAGCATCGTCGTGTGGCTGATCCTGCTCGACCCGAACGCGAGTCCGGTGGCACCGCTGCTCAAGCTGCTGGGCTACCAGAGTCTGTCGGCCACCATCGCGCCGGGGAACCTGCCGGTGCTGTTCATGATCATCGCGTTCTGGACCGGCGCGGGCGGCTGGATCGTGGTCATGTACGGCGCGCTGAACAACATCTCCCACGAGGTACTGGAAGCGGCACGGATCGATGGGGCGACGGTCTGGCAGCTGGCGTGGCGGATCCAGCTGCCGATGATCGGCAAATGGGTCGCGTACATGCTGATCCTCGCCGTCGCCGCGGGCACCCAGCTGTTCATGGAACCGCAACTGGTCTCGACGGCGAGCTTCGGGCAGATCTCCGACAGCTGGTCACCGAACCAGCTCGCCTACCAGTACGCGTTCGCCGCCAACGACTTTCATGGCGCCGCCGCGATCTCGGTGGATCTGCTGCTGCTCGGCCTGATCTGTGCGGTCGTCGTCGTGTTCCGCACCGGACTCTTCGACAGGGACTAGGACCATGAGTGCAGTCAGTACGGACACACGCTCGCGCGATGCCGTCGCGCCGGCGGTCTCCCGCGGGCCGGCCCGGCGCAACGCCTGCCGCCGGCCGTCGGGTGTCGCGGCCAGGGTGGCCTGGACGGTGGTGCTGGGCCTGTTCCTGACCTTCTTCATGCTGCCGGTGGTGTGGCTTGTCCTGGCCCCGACCCGGACCGACAGCGACATCATCCGCGGCGACGGGCTGTCGTTCGGCTCGTGGGAGAACTTCGCCACGGCGTGGCAGCGCGTCTTCGCCTACCAGGACGGCGCGTTGCTGACCTGGCTGACGAACTCGGCCGTCTACGCCTTCGGCGCGCTGGCCATCACGCTCGTCACGGCGATCCCGGCGGGGTACGGCCTGGCGGTCATGCGGTTCCGTGGCCGCAAGCTGCTGCTGGTGACCACGTTGATCAGCATGCTGATGCCCGCGGCCGCCCTGGTGCTGCCGCTCTACCTGGAGCTCAACGCCGTCGGCCTGGCCGGGTCGATCTGGTCGGTGATCCTGCCGCTGTCGTTCTTCCCGTTCGGGGTGTACCTGACCTACATCTACTACTCGACGAACCTGCCGCCCGACGTGCTCGCCGCGGCGCGCATCGACGGCTGCACGGAGTGGCAGGCGTTCCGGCACATCGCTCTGCCACTGGCCAAGCCGGTGGTCGCGCTGGTGTTGTTCTTCAGCTTCGTCGCGAACTGGAACAACTACTTCCTTCCGTTCGTCATGCTGCCCTCCGACACCCTCTACCCGGCACAGGTCGGCCTGACGAACATGCTGACCGCGTCCCCGGTCTTCAACACCTCCTCGGGAATCATCGACATCCGGCGGCCCGAGCTGGCACTGGCCGCGCTGGTGACGATCCTGCCGATCCTGGTGATCTTCCTCGTCTCGCAGCGCGCGCTCGTCTCCGGGATGCTCGCCGGCGCCTCGAAGGAATGACGGACATGATCCGGCGCCCGATAGGCCGTACCGGTGTCGCGGTCACCGAGATCGGGTTCGGCGCGGCGAGCATCGGCAACCTCGGCCATGCCATCGACGACGACACCGCTGCCGGCGCGGTCGCAGGTGCCTGGGATGCCGGTATCCGCTACTTCGACACCGCGCCACACTACGGTCTCGGCCTGTCCGAGCGGCGCCTCGGTGCGGCCCTCGCCACCCGGCCTCGCAGCGAGTTCGTGGTCTCCACCAAGGTCGGCCGGCTACTCGAACCGAACCCGGCGCCCACGGGCCGGGACGCGGACTTCGACGTTCCGGACACTCTCCGCCGCCGGTTCGACTTCACCGCCGACGGCGTGCGCCGGAGCCTCGAGTCGAGTCTCGACCGCCTGCGGATGGATCGTGTGGAGATCGTGTACGTGCACGATCCGGACACCACCGAAGCGGTCGAGGCCGTGGTGACGAAGGCTTTGCCCGCTCTCGCGCGGTGGCGCGACGAGGGAGTGGCCGACGCCATCGGCGTCGGCGTCAACAGGGTGTCCGTCGCGTTGCGGCTCGTCCGCGAAGCCGCGGTCGACGTCATCATGATCGCGGGCCGATGGACACTGCTCGACCGCTCCGCGGACCGGCTGCTCGCGGAATCGTTCAACGCCGGGTGAGTGTCGTGGCCGCGGCGCCGTACAACAGCGGAATCCTCGCGCGGGACCGGCCAGAACCCGGTTCCTGGTACGACTACGCACCGGCGGACACCGACACCTCGGCCCGAGTCAGCGAGATCGCCGACGTGTGCGAGCGGTTCGGCGTACGACTCCCGTCCGCCGCGCTCCAGTTCCCGCTTCGCCATCCCGCGGTGGTCTCTGTGGTCGCCGGTCCGCGCACGGCCCGGGAGGTCGCGGAAACGACCGCCCGGGCGACGGCCAGGATTCCCGACCGGCTGTGGGAACTGTTGTGACAGCGGCTCTTTCGAGCAGTTCACGTCAACAAAGGAGTTCGTGAATGCGACCACCGGATACTGGATCAGGCAGAAGGCGACGGCTTGCGGCGGCCACGGGTGTGGTGGCCGCGTTACTGAGCGTCGTGGTGGCTCCGCCCGCGTCCGCCGACTGGAAGGCGGACACGATTCATGTGTCCCCTGGGGGCAAAGGCGCCGCGTGCAAAGCCATCGCCCCGTGTTCGATCGGTACCGCGCAGGACGTCGCTCGCCGTGCCGCGGCGAGGGCCCGGGACGTGACCGTGGTGGTAGGCGCAGGCCGCTACCAGCTCACGGCGCCGCTGATCTTCGACGCACGCGACTCGGGCGCCGACGGCAGGACCGTGAAGTGGCAGGCCGCCCCCGGCGCGCGCCCTGTCCTCACCGGTGCCCGTCCGGTGAGCGGGTGGACCCTCAGCGACCCGGCGAACGGTGTCTTCGCCGCCAAGGTGGGCACCGGCTTCGACAGTCGCCAGCTGTACGTGAACGGCAAACTGGCTCCACGCGCGCAGATCGCGGTCGCGTCATTGGCGATCACGCTGAACCCCCAGGGTTTCGTCGTGAACGACCCGGCGCTGGCCGAGCAGCTCCGTCAGGTACGGGATCCGTCCGCAATGGACTTCCGGGCCGTGCTGTCCTTCACCGACCGGTACACGCCGGTCGCGAGTGTCGACGGCAACCAGGTGACGCTGGCCCAGCCGGCCTGGGACAACAACACGTTCGGCTGGGACACGGTGCAGTCCCCTTTCCGTCCGGCACGGTTCTCGTTGCAGAACGCACCCCGGTTCCTGAGCGCGGGGGAGTGGTTCCTGGACGGCGCCGCCGGCATGCTCCACTACAAGCCGGCTGCCGGTGAGGACATCCGCCGGCTGGACGTGCAGCTTCCCTACCTGGAGTCACTGCTGCAGGTGGCCGGCACGCTGGACAAGCCGGTGCGCAACCTCGAGTTCGCCGGACTGACGTTCACCGGAACGTCCTGGCTCTATCCCAACAGCGACAACGGATACGCGGTCGGCCAGAGCGGAGCCGTCCTGCCCGGCGCACAGCCGACGCGGCCGGCGGACGCGTTCTCCACGTGCGCGGCGGGCTGCGCCGGGTACGAGGGCACCCGCCAGCACACGCGGCTGACCTCGGGTGCCGTGCAGATCTCGGCCGCCACGAACCTGTCCCTGCGCGGCAACACCTTCACCAACCTGGGATCGAGCGCTCTGGGCATCGGCAACGACGCCGCGTCCAACGGCTCAGGTGTCGGGCTCGCCGCCCAGGACATCACGGTCACCGGCAACACCTTCGCCCACAACGCCGGCGGCGGCGTCATCATCGGCGGGGTCGGAGCGGACGCTCACCACCCGTCGGACGCGCGGATGACGAACAAGAACATCGTCGTGACGAACAACTCCGTCCACGACACGGCGATCGACTACCAGGAACAGGCCGGCATCTTCGCCACCTACGTCACCGGTCTCAGCATCGCGCACAACGAGGTCTACAACCAGCCGTACTCGGGCATCAACGTGGGCTGGGGCTGGGGCATGATGGACCCCGGTGGCAGCCCCGAGTACGCCGCCCGCGGCACCTACCGGTACTTCCCGCCCTACCAGACGCCCACCACGTTGAAAGACGTGCGCATCAGCCAGAACTACCTGTACAACGTGATGACCCTGATGAACGACGGGGCCTGTATCTACACCCTGTCGGCCATGCCCGGCTCGACGATCGACGGCAACTTCTGCCGGGACAGCATGGCCCCCGCCGCCCTTTACTCCTTCGGGTTCTACCTGGACGAAGGCTCACGGTTCATCACGGTCACCGACAACGTCCTGATCCGCACCCGGTCCGGTCTGCACACCAACGCTCCGAAGACCTCCACCAGCGGCGACCTGCGCGACGACACCAACTACATCTCGGCCGACGTCGCCTCCAGCGACTTCGGCAAAGCCCCGCGCAGCAGCTCCACCAACGTGATCGCCCTGGGCGCGGACCTCCCGCCCGCGGCTTCGCGGATCATGTACCAGTCAGGTCTGGAACGCCCGCTGCGGTCCACGGCAGATCCGGAGAGGCCACCACTGGGGGTCGCCGCCTCGGCAGCGAACCCCGAGCTGGCGGCGAAAGCGTCCACGACGATCAGTGTGCCGCTGTCGAACTTCGATCCACAGCGGGGTCTGACCTTCGTGGGCGCCACCATCACCGGGCCGAAGGACTGGAAGACGGCTGCCGCCGCGCTGACTCCCGGGATCCTGCTGCCCGGTGCGACGGCGACACCCAAGTGGACGGTCACCGCTCCGGCGTCGTTCTCCTCGCTGCAGCCACAGGACTTCACCGTCACGGTCGCCTACACCAGCCAGGGAAAGCGATTCACGACGACGCGGAAGGTCCGTATCGCACCGCTCAGCCCGGTCACGTCACTGTCGACATACGGCAACGTGCCCACCCGCTTCGGCGAGCTCGACGGCAGCTTCACGATCACCAACGCCAGCAGCGACATCTGGGGCGGGCCACCACAGCGCGACGACCAGTACGGAACGATCTACGCGAAACAGGGCGCCGGGCGGAACACCACCGCCACCGTCCGGGTGGCCGCCTACGACCAGCCGAGCATCTACACCAAAGCCGGTCTGGTGTTCCGCAACGACCTCACCGCATGGGGTAGGTCGGCCGGCTACGTGGTACTGGTCAACATGCCGGCGACGCGGGCGACACTGCAGTGGGACGCCGACGGCGACGGCTATCTCGAGTCGGGGATGAGCGATCCCAATGCCCCGGCGGCAGGACCTCTACACCTGCGACTGGTCCGCGACGGCAACGTCTACACCGGATCCTGGTCGAGCGATGGCGTGGTGTGGCACCGGATCGGCAGTCCGGTCACCGTGCCAGGTGTCGCCGCCACCCAGGACGCGGGCATGATCTGGACGTCACACGCCGCGACCATCTCGGGCACGGCCACCTTCGACTCGTTCTCGGTGAAGGCCTCGTAAGCAGCACGCCGTGGGCCCGCTGATCCTGGATGAACTCCAGGTCAGCGGGCTCTTCGCGTTCGAGGGAATATGCTTCCGTGGACGTTATCGCGCGAGACCGGAAAGAAGGCGCGGGGAAGCTGTGGCGGATCTGAGGGCGGTGTTCAGCGATCTGGTTCGTTTTCAGATCGAGCTGTGGGGTGCCGTCGAGGCGCGCCTGCGTGCGGAGTGCGACCTGCAGCTCACCTGGTTCGAGGTCATGCGGCTGCTCGACGAGCGTGCCGGTTGCCGGGTGCAGGACCTCGCGGAGGAGTTCGGGATCACGGTCGGTGGCACCAGCAAGGTCGTCGACCGGGTCGAGGCCGCCGGCTACTGCCGGCGCCGTGCCAACCCGGACGACCGGCGTTCGTCCATTGTGGAGCTCACGCCCTCCGGCCGGCGCGTGGTGGCCAAGGCCGCGAAGGTCTTCGACGACGAGCTGGAGATCCGGGTCGGTTCGGTGCTCCCGGAGCGGTCGCTCAAGCAGCTGGCCAAGATCCTCGCCGACCTTCGCGCCGCCTTCCGCGCGAGCGCTTGACCTCGAGTGTTCAGCGTGGCGCGGAAGTCGTCCGCGACACTCGGCGGTCCTGCGCGGCGGCGAGGTGGTCGCGCAGGTACCGGGCGGTGAGGCTGCCCGGTTCGCGGGCGAGGAGCCGAGGCGTTCCGGTGGCGACGATGGTGCCCCCGGCCGTCCCGCCGCCTGGGCCCATGTCGACGACGTAGTCGGCGTTGGCGACCATGTCGAGGTCGTGCTCGATGACGATGACGGTGGCACCCTTGTCGGTGAGGCGCCCGATCACGGATAGGAGCGTGCGGATGTCGAGTGGGTGCAGACCGACGCTGGGTTCGTCGAGGACGAAGAGTGCATCGGTCTGGTTCCGGTCGAGTTCCGACGCGAGTTTGAGCCGCTGCGCTTCACCGCCGGAGAGCGTCGTCGTGGCTTCACCGAGGGTGAGATAGCCCAGCCCCAGGTCGACGAGCGTCTCCAGCCGGGTGCGGACCCGGCGCATGTCCCGGACCTGTTCGACCGCCTGCCGGACGGTGAGGGCGAGCAGGGCGGGCAGGGAGATCCCCTCCGCGCCCGCACCGCGCCGGTAGTCGCTCGCGGCCGGGGCGTAGCGGGAGCCTTGGCACTGCGGGCAGACGATGTCGACGTCGGGGAGGAACTGCACGTCGAGCGACACCTGGCCGGTGCCTTCGCAGCGGGGACACCGCAGCGATCCGGTGTTGTAGGAGAAGTCGCTCGCGGTCAACCCGCGCTCCTGTGCCGCCGGGGTGGCCGCGTAGGCACGCCGGAGCTCGTCGAGGACGCCGCTGTAGGTGGCGACGGTGGAGCGGACGTTCACGCCGATGGGAGTGGCGTCGACGACGTTGACCCTGGCGATTCCCTCGGCACCGATTGCCTTGACCCAGCTGGGAAGCCGGCGGCCGGAGGCGGTCGCTTCGAGCGCCGGGACGAGGCTTTCGAGGATGAGCGTGGTCTTTCCCGACCCGGACACACCGGTCACCGCGGTCAGACGGCCTCGCGGGAGGTCGAGATCCAGGGCGTGCACCGTGTGCAAAGGGTGCGTGGAGAGGTGGATGCGGCCGCGGTCGAACACCTCGTCACTGTCAGGCTGCGGCCGCACGACGACCGGTTCACGCCCGGCGAGGAAGCCGCCCAGCAGGGACCGCGGGTGCTCGGCGAGGGTGGCCACGTCGCCGGTGGCGAGGACGCTCCCGCCTTCGGCGCCGGAGCCGGGGCCGATCTCGATGAGCCAGTCGGCCTCGCGCAGGACCTGGACGTCGTGGTCGACGAGCACCACGGAGTTCCCGTCCTTCAGCAGGTCACGCAGGACGCCGAGCAGTCCATCCACATTGGACGGATGCAGGCCGATGGAGGGCTCGTCCAGCACGTAGAGCACACCCGTCGTCTCGTTGCGCACCGCGCGTGCGAGCTGGACACGTTGCCGCTCACCGGTGGACAACGTCGAGGACGCCCGGTCGAGGCTGAGGTAGCCGAGACCCAGGTCGACCAGGCGGCGCGCGGTCCGCAGCAGCTGGGCGACGATGCTCCTCGCCATCGGGACCATGTCCTGCGGCAGGGTGTTCTCGATCCCGGGCACCCACGAGACGAGCTCGTCGAGGGTCTTGGCCGTGGCGCCGGCGAGGCTGATCCCGTCGACCTGGGACGCTCGTGCCTGTTCGCTCAATCGCGTGCCTTGGCAGGTGGGGCACCCCTGGGTGCTGATGAACCTGTTCACCCGGTTCAGCCCGCGCTCGCTGGTGGCGTTGTCCAGTGCTTCCTGGACGGCCTGCCGGGCGTTGCGGTAGGTGAAGTTGAGCTCGAAGAGCTTGCCGTTCTTGGACGGGACGCTGATGTGCCGCTTCTCCGCCGGACCGTGCATGACGATGTCGCGCTCTTCGGCGGTCAGATCCGCGTAGGGCACGTCGGCGCGTACCCCGAACTCCGCGATGACCTGTGGCATCACCGTCAGGCCGAACATGGACCACGGAGCCACCGCCCCTTGCGCGATGGTGAGAGAGGTGTCGGGGACGAGGCGTTCCTCGTCGATCTCACGGACGACCCCGGTACCCGTGCAGTGCGGGCACGCGCCATCGGAGTTGAAGGCCAGCGACTCCGCGCCCGGCGGGTAGAACGAGACGTCGCACACCGGGCACGTCAGGTCGAGGTTGAGGGCGACGTCGATCGTCGGCTGCTGGCGGTGACCGTTCGGGCAGCAGTGCGAACCAAGCCTGGAGTACAGCAAGCGTAGGACGTTCAGCAGCTCGGTCGAGGTGCCGAACGTGCTGCGCACGCCGGGAACACCAGGGCGCTGCCGCAGAGCCAGCGCGGCCGGGACGTGCCTGACGCTGTCGACGGCTGCTCGCGGGGCCTGCGACATCCGCCGGCGGGTGTAGGTCGACAGCGCCTCGATGTACCGGCGGGACCCTTCCGCGTACAGGACTCCCATCGCCAGCGACGACTTGCCGGACCCCGACACCCCGGCCAGCGCGACGAGCTTGCGCAGCGGCACCGTGACATCGACGTTCCGCAGGTTGTGCACCCGCGCACCGCGCACCTCGATCGCCTCAGGCTGATCGCCGTCGTCCATCAGCATCACTTCCGTCGGGTCCATGAGCCTTCCGCAGAACTTGATTCCGAGGAAACTATACTCGGTCGACAGCCGGACGCCCGGACCGGCCCGCGGCGCTGCACCACGTCGGCGTCGGCTGACCGCGAAGCGAAGGAGTTCGTGATGGCCCCGTCGTCCCGACCGGACGGTCTCTCGACATGAGCGCCGCGAGGTTGTTCAGCTGCGAGTGTCGTAGGCCTCACGTGCCGCGAGCACCTGTTCGATGTGCTCCTCCGCCCAGCGGTTCAGTGCCCGCAGCGGAGTGCGCAGGGTGCGCCCCAGCGGGGTCAGCTCGTACTCGACCCTGGGCGGCACCTCGGCGTACACGTGACGGCTGACGAGTCCGTCGCGTTCCAGGTCTCGCAGCGTGTCCGTGAGCACCTTGCCGCTGATTCCGTCCACAGTGGAGCGAAGATCGGAGAACCGGAGCCTGCCGTCACCCAGCGCGGAGACGATCATCGCGGTCCACTTGTTCGCGATGCGGGCCAGCGAGGTTCGCGACGGGCAGGTCGCCGTGAGCACGTTGAACGCGGGGTGCTGGGGCACGGCCGCACCCCCTTCTCGGTTGCGTTCAGACAGCAGGTTACTGCAATGAACTATAGGTTCGTGAAGCCAATTCCAGCAAGGTACGGGCAGGAGTACTCATACTCGCCGCAGCGGGCTGGTCACCTCAACGTAACCGATGAACGGATGTGGCCCATGTCGCAGAACTCCGGGTGGTCCGCGTCCGCGGCGATCTGGTCGACTCGCACCTCGTTGGCGCGCCTGGACAACAAGTGGTCGGCGCTGGTGGTGATCGCCCTCGGCCGTGGCAGCGGACTGCGGTTCGGCGACCTGCGGACGCTGGTCGAGGGCGTCAGCGCGAAGGTGCTCACCGAGACGTTGCGCGGCCTGGAACGCGACGGGCTCGTCGCCCGCCATGCGTACGCCGAGGTGCCGCCCAGGGTCGTGTACGAGCTGACTGAGCTGGGGTGCAGCCTGCACGCGCCGATGCGAGAACTGGGCGACTGGGCGGAGCGGCACGCCGAAGAGGTCCTCGCGGCGCGCGAGGCGTTCGATGCCGCCCGTTGACCTGTCAGTCCTCAAAGGACTAATGGGCCACCAGAACGTTTGTGACGTGCGTCACAAAGGGCCTTCAGTTACGTTGAGGTAACTGGGCACCAATAGTGACTATTAGGCCATCGCAACGAACTCTCGAAAGGATCTCCGATGACTGAGTCGACCGGACCGCTGGCGATTGTGGGCAAGTACTTCGACGCGTTGGCCGCCAAGGACTTCCCCGCGGTCGCCGGCTTGTTCGCCGAGGACGTCGTGTGGCACCAGCCGGGTGCCAACCAGTTCTCCGGCACGCACCGCGGCGGCGCCGCGGTCGGTCAGCTGCTCGGCGGCATGATGACCGCCAGCGAAGGGACGTTCGAGCTCTCGCTGACCGGTCCGCTGATGGTCAACGGCACGATGGTCGCGGTGCCGATCCACTTCAGCGGCAAGCGCGAGGACGCGACGATGGGCCAGGACGGCGTCGACCTGCTGCGCGTCGAGGGCGACCGGATCGCCGAGGTGTGGCTGTTCTCCTCCGACCCGGAGTCCGAGGACGCCTTCTGGGGCGCTGCCTGAGTTGTGCGGAGATGCCGGCCGGCAGTGGAAACCCTGTCGGCCGGCATGGTCTGAGAACAGCCGCGTCACTGCGCGGGAACGGGTTCCGGGATCGACAGTGCCCAGGTGTTCATCGCATCGAGGACGTCGCGGAGTCCTTCGCCGAGCGGGGTGAGCCGGTACTCGACGCGCGGAGGGATCTCGGGATAGGCGGTGCGGACGACGATGCCGTACTTCTCGAACTGGCGCAGCCGGTTGGTCAGGGTGTGCGGACTGATGCCGGGCAGGGCGTCGCGCAGCTCGGTGAACCGGCGGGTGCCGCTCAGGAGCTCGCGCACGACAAGGGTCGCCCACGGCCCGTTGAGCAGAGCGAGAAACCGGGCGACGCCGCATTCCGGCAGGCAGGAGTCCGTCACATTTTGAGTATATGCCATTGGTGCAGTTGATGTAACTGGTGCATCGCATGCACTAATGGATCCATGACCTACGTGATCCACGGCGCCACCGGCGCCCAGGGCGGCCCTGTCGCCGCCGCACTCATCGCCGCGGGCAAGTCCGTGGTGGCCCTGACCCGCAAGGCGGATGTCGTCGTGCCCGGTGCGCGGGTGGTGGCCACCGACTGCTCCGCCGTCGCGGAGCTGACCGAGGCCTACCGTGGCGCCGAGGGTGTGTTCGTCCACCTCCCGATCGGGCCGGAGGACGATCGCCTGGCCTATGCGCGCAACATCGCCGACGCGGTCCGCGCGGCCCGGCCGGCCCGTGTGGTGTTCTCCACCAGCGGTTTCCCGGTCGACGCCCCGGTCGACGGTGCGAACTCGGTCTCGACGCTGGCCGGCGGGCTGGCGGACAGCGGTGTCTCCCACGCGGTGATCGCGCCTGAGCTGTTCCTCGAGAACCTGTTGCTTCCGCCTGTCGTCGGACCGGCGCGTGAGCAGGGAGTGCTGGGTTATCCGCTGCCCGCCGGGTTCGAAGTCTCGTGGGCGTCGCATCTGGACATCGCCGACGCCGCGGTCGCGCTGCTGGAACGCACGGACGTCAGTGGTGTGGTCGCCGTGGGGCAGTACCCGGCGGTGACCGGGCCGGAGCTGGCCGAGGCTTTCGGTGCCCGGCTCGGACGGGGCGTGGTCTACCGGGCCATCACCCCGGAGGAGTTCGGCGCCTCCATCGCGCCCCTGATCGGGGAAGGCCCCGCCACCGGCGTGGCGGAGAGCTACCGGGCGATGGCCGCGCTCCCCGGCCGCCCGATCGACCCGGAACGCTCCGCCCAGAAGCTGCTCGGCCTGGTGCCCCGCAGCACGAGCCAGTGGCTGGCCGACATCGGTCTGGAGTGACACCGTTCGGGGACCTTCAGTCCTGGTTGTACACGCCTGCGGTTCCGCGCTGAAAACCTCCGCAACTCCTCCGGGAACTACCGGTGAGTTCGAGCCGACTCACTCATGAGAGGGCTCTCATTTGGAGGTATACCTTGGAACGCCGTACTTTCCTGCGTGCGTCCGCGTTGTCGGCCGGGTTGACGGCGGCGGGCGTGCCTGCCGTCTCGGCGGCGGCGCCGTTGCGGGTGCAGATCCTGCTCTACGAGGGTGTGGAGGAGCTGGACTCCATCGCGCCTTTCGACGTGCTGTCCATCGCCGCCACCATGGGCGGCGCCATCCAGACGACACTGGTGTCGATCACCAAGCCGACCACGGTCACCGCGTCGAGAGGGCTGCGGATGGAGGCGCCGCGCGGGTGGTCGCCCGCGAGGGCTTCGCTGTCCGAAGTGGACCGAAGCCGCCACGGCAGGCGAGCACGTGACCCTGGCTGTGTCCGAAGTGGACAGAGTGCGGGCGCCTGCTGGCACCAGTGTCTGTCCGCTGTTCTCGCTGCCGCGCTGGAACAGGAGGATGCCGCCGATGACAGCCACCGCGAGCACGACATACGAGTTGCCTCTGGTTCATCGTCCGATTGCGACCTGTGTCCGTCCAACTGGTCGGATGGAGGCCGCCGTAGTTCCCTGATGTCTTCCGGTCACGTGAGAATCGGTATCCCGATCAGCGCAGCATGACCGGAAGCCAGAGTGCCGGTTCGCCGAAGGACGCCTTCTGGGACGCCCCCGTCCCGTAGGGCGTCAGCTCAGTTCCACTGTAGACGGTCGGACAGCCCCGCGGCGGCGAAGGCGGCTTCGAGGTCGTCGCGGCCCTCGGTGAAGTGGGCCCAGCCCTCGTAGTGGACCGGAACCACCCGGCGAGCGCGCAGGATCTTGGTCGCCTCGGCGGCCTGGGCACTGTCCAGGACGAGCGGCCGGCCGTCGAAGAGACCGGCGAAGCGCGGCGCACCAGCGAAAAGCACGGCGGTGTCGATCGGGCCGAATCGCCCGGCGATCCGCTCGACGGCGTCGAGCGAGGCGTTGTCGCCGCTGACGTAGACGGTCGGCAGGCCTTCTCCGGTCAGGACGAAACCGACGACCTGGCCCGTGAACGGCTCGATGTCCTCGTGGCTGCCGGGACCGTGGATGGCGGGCACACCGGTCACGGTGACCGTGCCGCCGCCGGGACGCTCCAGCTGGACGGACTCCCAGTCGGCCAGCCCCTTGGTCCTGTCCCCGAGGCGCTGCTCGGCACCGGGAGTGGTGAGCGTGAGCGGGACGTCGGCGAGCAGGGCCCGGCCGGCGTTGTCGAGGTTGTCGGCGTGCTCGTCGTGGGAAAGCAGCACCACGTCGACACGGCCCAGGTCGGTGGGCGCGACCTGGGAGTGCCCGGTCTTGGTCAGGACCGCGCCCCCGCCTGCCGGGTAGTCGCCCGGTCCGTCGAAGGTCGGATCGGTCAGGAACCGCAGGCCGCCGTACTCGAAGAGGGCGGTCGGGCCGCCGAAGACGCGGACGGGGAACGCGGGAGCAGAAGTCACGGGAAAGGTTCCTCACGGTTTGGGTGTGCGATATCCGTGAGGGTCACGGTAGTGATTCTCACGGACTGAAGCAACCCGTACCATGAGGTCCGTGGACGAGAGCGTGACGACAGAGGCGGCCTGGCCGCCCGTGCCGGGCGAGGAGCAGTACTCGTCGCTAGCGCTGGCCAACAGCGCCATCGCGCTGCCGGGCAGACGCGTTCTGGATCTCCTCGACACTCCCGCGCAGACGAACCAGTGGCTGACCGAACACGGCCTCGCACCGGTCGACATCGGCATGCGGGACATGTGCGCCACGCAGCTTCGTTCGCTGAGAGAACAGATCAGGGCCCTGTTCGACGCCCGCGTCGGCGGGCTGCCCGCCCTTCCCTCCGCCCTGTCCGCGGTCAACGACGCGCTGACCAGGGTCCCCACGGCGCCGCTGCTGCACTGGGACGAAAAGGCCGGCCCCTACCGGGCGACCCCCCACCCCACGACCGAGATCGTCGACCACGCGCTCGCGACCCTCGCCGCCAACGCGGCCGACCTGCTCACGGGCCCCGACGCGGAACGGCTCACCGCCTGCCAGTCCAGCCCCTGCAACCGTTATCTGCTCCGCCACGGCCGCCGCCAGTGGTGTTCCATCCGCTGCGGCGACCGTGCACGAGCCGCCCGCGCCTACGCCCGGCGCGCTCAGCCCCAGGCGGACTGAGCAGGCGCAGTCGAGGGCTGGTCAGCAGCTGTACTCCTGGCGCCGGCGCAGCATCGCGATCAGCATGGCCGGGAGCATCAGCACGTGCCCGGCGCCCATCAGCGTCATCCCCGGCAGCACGCCGGCCCAGTAGAACGGCAACAGGACCAGGAACGGCACGTACATCGCGGCGGACATCTCGATGATGCTCGCCCAGCCGTGGCGGCGGATCCTCATCCACAGCGCCATTCCCAGCGACATGTTGGTGGCCATCACCAGTACCTGCGCGGTCATGACATCGGACAGGCCCGGCCAGGCGAACGACCAGACCGGCCCGAGCACGACCATTCCCACCAGCATGGCGACGACCATCTCCAGGAAGTGCAGAGTGAAGCGCAGCACCGGACGTGCCCGTCGTGGCGATCCGGTGGTCGGCTCCGCACTCATGAGCGCTCCTTCTGGACGAGGTGTTGGGGGCCTGATCCTCTGTCCTGCGGAGAGCGCCGTCAGGTGCCGAAGGTCATGTCCGGGGTCATGACTCCCGCGGTCAGTACAGGCGGAGTTCCCTGGCCCGCAGCGCCGCCTGGGTGCGGTCGCGCACCTGGAGCTTGGACAGCACGCTGGTGACGAGGTTCTTCACCGTGCCCTCGGCCAGGAACAGCTTCCCGGCGATCTCGCGGTTGCTGTGTCCCGCGGAGAGCAGCCGGACGACGTCGAGTTCGCGTTCCGACAACGGCACGGCCGGCGGCGGGGCCTCCTCGTGCGGCCACCGGGCCACCCTGGCCACGAGCTTGGCCGCGACCGACGGCTGCAACGCCGACTCGCCACGCCGGGCCGCGACCAGTGCCTCCACCAGCCGGGTCGAGGACACGTCCTTGAGCAGGTAACCGACCGCACCGGCGCGAAGCGCCGCGAACACGTCCGCGTCATCATCGAACGTGGTCAACGCGAGCACCCGCACCTCCGGCTGCTCGGCGCGCAACCTGGCGGTCGCCGCGATGCCGTCCAGCACCGGCATCCGCAGGTCCATCAGGACCACGTCGGGACGAAGCTCGGCGGCCAGTCGGACGGCCTGCTCGCCGTCGCCGGCTTCACCGACCACCTCGATCTCGGGCTGAACCTCCAGCAGCGCGGCCAAAGCCTCCCGGAACAGGGCCTGGTCGTCGACGATCAGGATCCGCACGGCGGAGTCCGGCGGAGTCACCCCGGCACCTCCACGGTCAGCGTCACGCCCTGCCCGGCCGCCGAGTCGACCGACACCCGCCCACCGAGACCCGCGATCCGCTCCCGCAGGCCGACCAGGCCGAACCCGCTGTCCGGCAACGGTTTCTCCAGCAGCCCTCGGCCGTCGTCGCGCACCTCCAACCGGACCAGGTCGACGTGACCGAAGTCCAGGGCGACGGTGACGGCAGTCGCGTCCGCGTGCTTGCGGACGTTGGTCAGTCCTTCCTGCGCCGCCCGGAACAGCGACTCCTCGACCTCGGCGCGGACCGGGCGAGCCGCGCCGCGCACCTTCAGTTCGGTCGGCACACCCGCGTCGGACACCTCGCCGGCCAACGTCCGCAGGGCGTCCACCAGCGGAGCCGGCCGGGGTTCGCGCAGCGTCGCGACCGAGCGGCGGACTTCCGCCAGCGCTTGTTTCGACTGGTCCTGCGCCTTGGCGAGCATCCCGTCCAGCCGCTCGACGCCGGCGGTGTGGATCTGGGCACGCGCGGCCTGCAGGAGCATCTGCACGACGGTCAGGTGGTGTCCCAGCCCGTCGTGGAAGTCGCGGGCGACCCGGTTGCGTTCCTGAGTGACGGCGAGCTGCTCGGCCTGGGCCGCGTACCCGCGGAGCAGTTCGTTGACCGCTGCCAGTGCGGCCCTGGCGCGCTGCTCCCGCACGAACAGTTCGGTCACCACGACGGTGAAGATCGTGACAGCCAGGGTGCCGAGACCTTCACGCAGTCCGGCGACCCAGTCCATTCCCAGGTGCACCAACGGAATCACCGCGGCCACCACGACGGCGGCGGGCAGTGGCAGCAGCAGCACGCTCTGCGCGACCAGGACCACCAGCAGCAGGACCGACCCGACCGCCGCGCCGGACACCCAGAACAGCGCGAAACCAAGCGCCAGCTGGATTCCGGCGTACACCACGGCGAACGCTCTGTCGCGGCCCTCGACGAACCGGAACCCGGCGATGGCGAGCACGGCGAAGGCCAGTCCGAGCAGCATCGTCGGCACGAGCCGCTGCTCGAACATCGACGAGCCCAGCGGCAGCGTCGCGCACGCGACGACCGTCAGAATGCTCAGCGTCCTCTGCACGCGCTCACTGTGCTGGACCGTGAACGCCGTGGTCAACCGGGCCGCGCCGGCTGTGGTCAGAGCAGTGCTTCGGCGGTGATGGGGAAGTCGCGGACGCGGCGTCCGGTGGCGTGGAAGACCGCGTGGGCGATGGCGGGTGCGACGGACATGGAGAACCGGTCGTGCACGGCCCCGGTGTAGGTCCCGATCGCTTCGAGGTGGCTCGGTCGCTCCGCTGCGAGACTCCCACCGTCAGCACTTCGTAACATCTTTCGCCCGGCGCGGCGGGGCAGTATCTCAACCAGCAGCAGCCGACGGAAGGTTACGGAATGTTCTCCATGCGCGCGGTCGTCGCCGCGTTCGCCCTGACGTTCCTGGTGGGGTGTGGTGCGCAACCCGGCTCCGCCCCGACCACGGCGCCCACGTCCACTTCCGCGTCGTCTCCGGCCACCGCGTCGAGCGGACCGGTCGCCGATGCGCCCGAGCAGCTGCGGTTCACCGCCAAGACCGTGGACGGTGCCGAGATCTCCGGCGAGAGCCTGGCAGGCAAGCCGGTGGTGCTGTGGTTCTGGGCACCGTGGTGCCCCAAGTGCCAGCGCGAGGCCCCCGGAATGTCCAAGGCGGCCAAGGAACTCGGCTCCTCCGTGACGTTCGTCGGCGTGGCCGCGCTGGACCAGGTGCCCGCCATGCAGGGCTTCGTGGACAGGTACGACCTCAAGTCCTTCCAGCACATCGCGGACACGGACGCCGCGGTGTGGAAGCGGTTCGGCGTGACCGCCCAGCCCGCCTACGCCTTCATCGACAAGGCAGGCAAGGTCGAGGTCGTCACCAGTCAGCTGTCCGAACAGGACCTCCGTGACCGGCTGACCAAGCTCGCATGACCGAGACGCTGCTTGTGGCCGTGGTCGCCGGCATGGTGGCCACGGTCAACCCGTGCGGGTTCGCCATGCTGCCGGCCTACCTCACCCTCGTCGTCACCGGCTCGGCCGACCGCACGCGAGCGCAGCTGCTGGCTCGCGCGGTCGGTTCCAGCGCACTGATGACGCTGGGCTTCGTGACGGTGTTCGGACTGTTCGGCGTCGTGGTCGCACCCGTGTTCGCCTCGGTGCAGCGTTATCTGCCGTTCGTCACCGTCGTGATCGGCGTGGCCCTGCTCGTGCTGGGCGCCCTGCTGCTGGCCGGCCGGGAGATCGCCCTGCTGGTCCCCAAGCCGCGCAAAGGCGCACCGAACCACACACTCGGATCGATGTTCGGCTACGGCATCGCGTACGCGATTGCTTCTCTGTCCTGCACCATCGGTCCTTTTCTTGCCGTGGCGGGCACTTCGCTACGTGGCGGCGACATCGGAGAAGGCGTTGCCGCGTTCGTCGCCTACGCCGCAGGGATGGGCCTTGTCGTGACCGCTCTCGCGCTGGCCACCGCACTGGCCAGCACCGCCGTGATCACCCGCGCCCGCAGCCTGCTCCCGCACGTCTCCCGGATCGGTGGCGCGCTGCTGGTTCTCGCCGGTCTGTACGTCACCTACTACGGGGTCTACGAACTTCGGCTGTTCCTCGGCGGCGCGGACCCCGCCGACCCCGTCGTCGACGCGGCCGGGACAGTGCAGAACACCCTGGTCACCTGGCTCACCGCCATCGGGCCACTGCCACCGCTGATCGCGCTGGTGGCACTGCTCGCCGGTGGCACGCTCCTGGTGCGCCGGCGCAAGGCCCACAACCGCGAGACATGATCCTCACGACTCCAGACAGGCACGCAACCGCTCAAGGTCGGCGGTGATGCTCTTGCGCACCTGGCGCGCCATGAAAGGCGTCGCCCAGCCGAAGAACCTGCCCGGCGCACCACTGGCATGTATCGCGACAAGCGTGCCTGCCGGTGCGTCCGCCAGTTCGTAGCGCACCGTCATCGGGAACGGCCGGTCGACCTTCAGCTCGACCAGCCGGTCTGGATCGTGTGCGGTCACGACATAGCCGTAGACGAACTCACGTCCCAGGAACCGGGCCGTGCGTTCCACGGCCGCGCCCTCCACGAGCGGCCCGGGCCGTGCGGGCCGGCTGGACGTGATCCCGCCGGTCCACTTGAGATCGTTGGCCGGGTCGAACATGAACGCCGCGACGTCGGAGCGCGATCGGCGAACGAGGACTTCGGGCCGGACGTCGACTGGCATGCGGCACCTCCGCGGTGAATCATCGTCCATCTCCGGGCGATGCGCCTGAGGACCTCTTGTGCGGGAACCGGAACAGGGCGGGCGCCCGCCGGGAAGTGGGTCTTCCGGCGGGCGCCCGCGTCGGTCAGGTTCGGTCAGGTTCGGTCAGAAGGTGAGCTTCCAGGAGTCGATGTAGCCGGTGTCGGCCGAGTACGTGTCCTGGACCCTGAGCTTCCACGTGCCGCCGGCGACCTCGGACGAGGCGTCGACCGTGTAGGTGGTGATCACGTTGTCGGAGGAGTCGTTGGAGGCGTTCTTCATCCGGTATGTCGTGCCGTCCGGCGCCACCAGGTCGATGACGAGGTCACCGCGGTAGGTGTGCTTGATGTCGACGCCGACCTTGAGGGTTGCGGGGGCCTTGCCGGTGAGACCGGTGACCGCGATGGAGCTGGTCACCGCGGCACCGGCGTCGGGAATGCTGACGTTGCCGGTGTTCTCGAAGACCTTGCCGGTGGGCGGGGGCGTGGGGCCGCCACCGAGCTCGGCGGCCTTGGCCGCGATGGCCGAGGCGAACGTGCTGACCTCGGTGTAGACGCCGGGGGCGTTGCGCCGGGCGCACCCGTCACCGTGGCTGACGATGCCGACCTGGATCCAGGCGTTGTTGTTGTCGCGGCGGAACATGGGGCCGCCCGAGTCGCCCTGGCAGGTGTCCACCCCGCCCTCGGGGTACCCGGCGCACAGCTCGGCGTTGAAGATCAGATCCCGGTAGTAGGAGCCCGAGTTCCGGCAGGTGGTGTCGTCCACGAACGGAACCTGGGCCTTGAGCAGGTACCGCGAGGCACTGCCGCCCTCCGAGGTGTCTCCCCACCCGGCGATGGTGAACGTGCCGGTGTCGAAGGACTTGGTGGTCGTGATGGGCAGGGTGGCCGCGCCGGTGATCGGGCTGGAGAGCTTGACCAGTGCCCAGTCACCGCCCTCGGAGGTCCCGTAGCCCGGGTACTTGTAGACGTAGCTCGACGTGCGCCTGGTGGCGGTCGAGTCCTGGAGATCCACCACACCGTAGGTGACGGTGATGGAGGTGTTGGGGCCAGTGGAACCCAGGCAGTGCGCGGCGGTCAGTACCAGCGACTCGCTGTACATCGCACCACCACAGCCCATCGACAAACGGACCATCCAGGGGAACTCGCCCTTGGCGGCGGGGCCACCGCCGACCACCTGGGGGGTCGGGTCACCGGGCAGGCTCGGCGGCGGGGCCGCGAAAGCCTGACCAGCCATGGCGGCGCAGGACATCGCCACGCCGGCGGCCAGGGCGATGACACGCCCCATTCTGGAGTTGTGCACGACAGTTCCTTCCCGCGACCGGCCCCGGTGGAGCAGCAGGGGAGGCCGGACGCGATGTGCAGGGATTCGGTTGCGCGGCCGTCGTCAACCGGCGCACTGATTGTCCTTAGCGGAAAGCCTTCGCGGCAATAGGACCATCGTCGGGAACTTTTCCCGTCTCGCTGTCGGATCTCCGGCGTTTGGTGCGGACACGACAGCCCTGCGCCACCGTGGCGATCAGCCGAACTTATGCCAAGTGTGATGGGTCCAGCCGTGCCGCGTGATCGCAGAATGACCTGCGCCCTGCGCCACCCTGCGCGCTGGGCGGACCCTGCATGGAAGGAGAAGCCGGCATGCGGCTTCGAAAGATCGCGGCTGCCGTGCTCGCGGCGGTGACCTGCACAAGCGGGTTGATCGCGCTGGCCGGTCCTGCCCTGGCGGCGCCCCCGAGTTCGACCGCGGACGACGTCCAGCCCTTCATCATCGGTGGAGAGCCCGCCACGGAGAACTACTCGTTCTACACCAAGTTGCTGAGCAACGGCCGGTTCGGCTGCGGTGGCTCGCTGATCGCGCCGCTGTGGGTCGTCACCGCCGACCACTGCATCGGCAGCGTCACCTCGGTGCGCATCGGCGGGACCACGCTGGGCGCGGGCGAGACCCGCAGCGTCGTTCAGCAGATCGGTGGCCCGAGCGGCTACGACATCGCCCTGCTGAAGCTGGGCAGCCCGTCCGCGCAGGCCCCGATCACCATCACCGAAACCGCGCTGAACACCGGCACGGCGGTGCGGATCATGGGTCACGGCCAGACCTGTCCGACCAGAGGCTGCGGCAGCGCGCCGAACCAGCTCATGCAGCTGGACACGTCCCTGGTCACCGGCTGCACCGCGAACTTCGTGCCGTCCCACGAACTGTGCGTCGGTGACGAGTCGGGTGCGGGCGCCTGCTACGGCGACTCCGGCGGTCCGCTGGTCGTGCGGGCCAACAACCGCTGGGAGCTCGGCGGGGCCACCAGCCGCGCGGGGCGCAACAACCCCGAGTGCGCGACCGCTCCGTCGATCTACATGAAGGTTCCCGCGTTCCTGTCGTGGATCGAGGGCCACACCGGTGACCTGGGCGGCGACCCCGGTCCCGGCCCCGGCCCCGGCAACTGCTCGGGGGAGACCTTCACCGGCACGCTGAGCTCCGGTTCGTCGGCGTACCAGCCCAACGGCAGCTACTACTACAGCGCGGCCTCGGGCACCCACCGTGGTTGCCTCACGGGTCCGTCGGGCAGCGACTACGACCTGTACCTGCAGAAGTGGAACGGGTCGACGTGGGCAACCGTGAAGTCCGGCGCCACCGAGGCGGCCAATGAGACCGTCGAGTACGCGGGCACCGCGGGCTACTACCGCTGGCAGGTCCACGCCTACAGCGGTTCGGGCAGCTACACGCTGAAGACCGACAAGCCCTGATGACGGCGTGCCCTCCCGCGGACCAAACGGGTCCGCGGGAGGGCATGCGCTCGCCCTTGATCATTTAACGCGGCTCGCCGAGGAGGCCGGCGGCACTGGCGAGGAACGCGGGAACCAGATCCAGACGGTGACATCGTTGTCTGCCGAGGGCAGTCGTCATACGACTGTTGACGTAATTCATATGACGACTTTAGGGTTCCGGCATCTGTCGCCGGCCCTGGAGGGAGTTCAACGCCGGTGCTTCAAGAGCGGCCGCCGCCCGCCCAGGAGCACCGCGCGAACGCCATTCGCATGCTCCCTCTCCAAGTCGAAAGTGAAGATGATGCGCAAACACAGGGTGGCCGTGGCCGGCGCGGTGGCGCTTGTGCTGGCCTCTGGGCTGGTTGGCACCGGTACGGCGCAAGCGGCAGCAGCGTGCACCTTCTACGTCTCCGCGTCGGGCAGCGACGGTAACGCCGGAACCTCACCGCATCGCCCGTGGGCGACCTTGGAACGGGCCCGCGACCACATCCGGCAGCGCGGGCTCAACAAGAACATGCGGGCCGACCTCGGCGTCTGCCTGCGCGGGGGCCGGCATACCCGGACGGCCACCTTCACCCTGACCGAGAAGGACTCGGGTTCCAACGGGTTCAAGGTCGTCTACCAGGCGCACCCGGGTGAGACGCCCATCATCGACGGCGGTAAGGCCGTCACGGGCTGGAAACAGGTAACCGACCGGCCGTACTTCGTGGCCGACGTGCCGGAGTCGGCGGGCTACGCCGACTACTTCCGGCAGCTCTACGTCGGCGGCCAGCGGGCTCAGCTGGCGATGGGCAAGGGCATCGTGGGCAGCGGCTTCTTCGACGAGGCAGCGATCCCCAACCCGCCGGCCAACCCGGAGCGGCCAACCCGCTCCTACGACGGTGTGCGGTTCCCGGCGGCCGGCGTTCCGGCGTACACCAACGTCCGCGACATTCGGCTGCTGCACATCGCGATCGGCTTCAAGATCGACTACTTCCCCGTCGTGGACATCAGCGCGAGCGGCGCCGACCAGCGGGTGCGCCTGGCGCAGCCGCACTTCCAGGCGCGGCTGAACCGCGACGACGGCTTCTCGCTGGACTACGACGACACCTACTACGTGCTCAACGCGTTCGAGGAGCTGGACTCCCCCGGCGAGTGGTACCTGAACCGGGCGACGAACAAGGTGTACTACTACCCGCGGGCTGGAGAGGACGTCAACCAGGCCGGGGCGTACGTGCCGGTGGTGGAGACGCTGGTGAACGTGGCCGGGTCCAGCCCGTCCGCGAAGGCGAGCGCGATCGCGTTCGACGGCATCACGTTCGAGCACGGCAACTGGCTGCTGCCTCGCGACCGGTTCATCGGCGGCACGCAAGCGGAGGCGCAGTACGCGGACGACCCCTTCAGGGATCCGAACCACGACGGCTACGGCGGCGAGGTGCCCGGGCAGATCAAGCTGACCAACACCAGGGCCATCACCTTCACCGGCAACACCGTGCGCAAGATGGGCAGCGGCGGACTGCAGTTGCTGACCGGAGCCGAGGACGTCACCGTCACCGGCAACCTCTTCCACAACCTGACCGCCGCCGGCATCATCGCCGGCCGGTGGATGGACGTGCACGTCGACGGCGCTCAGCGCACCAGGAACGTGACGATCAGCAACAACGTCGTGACCGACACCGGTGACGACTTCTTCCCGGCGACCGGGATCAGCCTGATGAACACCTACAACGTGGCGGTCACCCACAACCTCGTCTACGACACCGCTTTCATGGGCTTCCATCAGCGCAAGGCAGAGGAGACCAGCCTCCTCGACGGTGTGGACGGGATCGGCAAGACGACGTTCAGTCACAACGAGGTGTACAACGCCACGTCCAAGGTGTCCTGGGGAGTGCGCGACTCGGGGGCCGTCTACTCGTTCGGTTCGTGGCCGGGCAGCGTGGTCAGCCACAACTACGTGCACCACGCGACGTCGACCGCGAACTACTACAGCGACAACCAGAGTCACCAGACCCGCTGGGACTACAACGTCGGGCTGGGCGGGCGGTTCGACTTCTCCCCGCGTTACCGCCGGCCCCTGTCGGTGTACGCGTCGCACAACTACACCGACTTCGCCGACAACTGGCTCAGCGGGGCCATCTACGACGGCGACGGGCGACCGCACGTGGTGACAGGTGGTGCGTGGCCGGCCGAGGCGCGGACCATCATGAACCAGGCGGGCCTGGAACCGGAGTACGCCGCGCTGCGGCGGAAGGTGCCCGCGGAGAACCTGGCCGGCTACTCCACCGTGTCGCAGCGCGGTGCCTGGGACAGCGGCCTCGGCAAGCTGTGGGACGGCGTCACCGAGACCGGCGAGGCCAGCTCCGACACGAACGAGTCCTGGGTGCAGTTCGATCTCGGCGCCGACTACGAGCGGTTCGCCTTCACCATCCAGCAGGACAACTGCTGCACCTGGATGACCACCCACTGGAAGGTGCAGCGGTGGAGCGCCGGCCAGAACGCCTGGATCGACATCATGCCCTACCAGGCGATCGACACGGTGGCGCCGGTCGTCTACCGGCCGCCGGCCTATGTCGCCACCACTGCCATCCGGCTCTACGCGCGCAACAGCAACCAGAACGGAAGCGTCGGCGTGCAGGAGTTCGGCGTGACCGGCGTGCGTAAGTAGCGCAGCGGGCGGGCGTGGCGCAGCGGGCGGGTGCACCGGGTCGTGCGCCCGCCCGGCCGATCGGGTCGCCCGCGCGGCCTGCGGGCGAGCAGATCGCTGACGTGGCCACGGTAGACGGCGCGTCCGACGATTTCGGGCTTGGATGTCGAGAACCGGGTGACCGCTCCGACTACAGGCGAGCACCCGAACCGGGTGCCCCGGAAGAGAGCGCGGCAGGGAGCGACATGAAGTACATGATCATGATGTTCGGCGGGATCGGTACCACGCTGGAGAACCGGACGCCCGACTGGATCACGGGCATGCAGGACCACATGATGAAGCTCGACCAGGAGCTGAGGGACTCCGGCGAACTCGTGGCCAGCAGCAAGCTCATCGATCCGAGCCAGGCGAAGACCGTGCGCTTCCAGAACGGTGTGCCCGTGCCGACCGACGGCCCGTTCGCGGAGATCAAGGAGTCGCTGGCCGGTTACTGGATCATCGACGCCACCGAGGAACGCGCGCTCGAGGTCGCGGCGCGGGTGGTCGAGTACACCGAGTTCCCGATGGAGGTCCGGCAGGTCATGCACCTGTGACCGCACACGACTTCGAGGACCTGCTTCGCGAACTCACGCCGCAGGTCCTCGCCGCGCTCGTGCACCGGCACGGGCAGTTCGACGCGTGCGAGGACGCGGTGCAGGAGGCCCTGTCCGACGCCGTGCGGCAGTGGCCGGTCGACGGCGTACCGGACAACCCGCGATCCTGGCTGCTCACCGCGGCTGGCCGGTCTCTTGTGGACGCGTGGCGCAGCGACAGCGCCCGGCGCCGCCGTGAGGTGATGGTCGCGGCACTCGAGACGTCCGCGGAAGTGGCCGGCCAGGACGACACCGTCCTGCTGCTCTTCCTGTGCTGCCACCCCGCCCTGTCGCCTCCCTCGCAGCTCGCGTTGACCCTGCGCGCGGCCGGCGGGCTGACCACCGCCGAGATCGCGACCGCGTTCCTGGTCCCCGAAGCCACGATGGCGCAGCGCATCAGCCGGGCCAAGCAACGGATCCGGACCGCCGGAGCGCGGTTCGAACTACCGCCGGAAGCGGAGCGGCCGGAACGCCTGGGCGTCGTGCTGCACGTGCTCTACCTGATGTTCAACGAGGGCTACACCGCCAGCAGCGGACCGGAGCTGAGCCGTGCCGATCTCACTGCTGAGGCGATCCGGCTGACGCGCGTGCTGAGACAACTGTTGCCTGGCGAGTGCGAGGTCGCGGGTTTGCTGGCGTTGATGTTGCTCACCGACGCACGCCGCCCGGCACGAACGGACAGCGCCGGGGCGATCGTGCCGCTGGCCGGGCAACGCCGGGACCTCTGGGACGCCGTGATGATCGCCGAGGGTGTCGCGCTGGTGGAGCGGACGCTCGGCACCGGTCCGATCGGCCCGTACCAGCTGCAGGCGGCCATCGCGGCAGTACACGACGAGGCCCTCACCGCCGACGCCACGGACTGGCCGCAGATCCTGGCTCTGTACGACGTACTCGTCCAAGTCGCGCCAGGCCCGGTGGTCACGCTCAGTCGCGCGGTCGCTGTCGCCGCCGTGCACGGCCCTCGGGCAGGACTCGCCGTGCTCGGCACGCTCGCGGGAGACGACCGCATCATGCTCGGTCACCGGCTGGAAGCGGTCCGGGCGCATCTCCTCGAACAAGCAGGAGATCTCGTGGCGGCCCGCGAAACGTACTCGCGCGCGGCGAGAATGACGGCGAGCCTGCCCGAACAGCGCTACCTCACTCTGCGGGCCGCCGGCTTGTCCACGTGAACGTCGCGACAGTGAACGCCGCCGTCTGACGAAGGGCGCGGGCAGGGCCGGCTGCGCCCTTCGTCACGGTGGCTCAGATGGTGATGGAGCCGATGCGGCCGCGCGACGAGGCCACCATCGTCTGGAACTCGTCGTTCGTCCGCCCGACGCCACCACCCAGCGCCTGCAGCATCGCGTTGTGCGCCGTGGAAACCTGCTTCCACGCGGCGTTCACCTCGCCGAACTGACCACCCGCGGTGTCGAGCCAGTTCGCCTCCGCGATGCCCGCTTCCCGCTGCCAGGTCTCCATCTCCCCGGCCACCTTCGCGGCCGTGTCGAGGATCTGCTGCGTCATGTCGCCGAGCTGGGTGAAACTTCCCTTGATCACCATGATGATCTCCTTGTGGTGAACGGTGGTCAGGCCTGCAGTGCGCCGCCGAAGGGACTGTGCCCGGCGACGGAGGTGATGCCGGTGGCACTGGCGTCGTCGGCGCTTTCGTAGGTGGCGACGGCGACGGTGGTGTTCTCGCCCAGGCCGGTCAGCGCGTTGACGAGCCTGGTGACGCCCTGTTCCCACTGTTCGTAGACGGGCACGAAGGCCTGGTACGCCTTTCCCTCCCACTGGCCTGCCAGCGCCGACACCGGGTGCCCCAGCTGTCGCTGGTGGACCTGGATCTGCTGCGCCGTGCTGTCGGCCATCTGTGCTGCCCGCGCGACGATCTCCGGATCGAGATGAGCCTGATCCTGCATTGGAGCGGTCCCCTTTCCGTGGACGGACAAGGCGAACCTAGGTGTGGGGGAACGCCTTCCGGGCCGCGGCGGCACCTTCCTGCCATCGGCGGTCCCGCGGACGTCCACTCGGTCAGGATCACCCTCGCAGTCGTAAGCGAGGAGGCTGATCTTGGCGACCGTGATGGTGAAGAGGCCGGCGCGCAGGCCGCCGCCGGAGATGCCGTCGGGTGAGGTGGTGCTCGAGGCGCCGCCGGAGATCCCGGCTCCCTCCGGGCGCCAGTGGACGCACCTGATGAGCATGCTGCCGATGATCGCGGTCATGGCGGCGATACTGATCATGTTCTCCGGCGGCATCGCCGGTGGTCTGCGCATCGCGGTGTTCGGGCTGTTCGCCGTGGCCATGCTCGGCATGGCCGTGATGGCGTTCGTCAACGGTGCCGGGCCCGGCAAGCGGGAGATGGGGCAGGCACGGCGTCAGTACCTGCGCAGGCTGGCGCAGCACCGGGTCCGTCTGCTCAGGACAGTCCGCAGGCAGCGGGTCGCGTTGTACTACCTGCATCCCGACCCGGAGGCGCTGCAGTCGGTGGTCGCCGGCTCCCGGTTGTGGGAACGCAGGCCCGAGGACGGCGATTTCGCCGTCACGCGGGTCGGGGTCGGCCCGCAGAGCCCGGCCACGACGCTCGTCGCACCGGACACCCTGCCGCTCGAACAGCTGGAACCTTTGTCCGCGTTGGCCTTGCGCCGGTTCATCACCACCTACGGCGAGATCCCCGACCTGCCGCTCGCTGTCGCTGTCACCGGCTTCGGTCACATCCACGTCCGCGGAGACCGGTCGGGGACGGCCGGTCTCGTGCGGTCGATGCTCGCTCAGCTCGCCGCCCTGCACGCCCCGGACGACCTGCGCGTCGCGGTGTGCGTGGACGCGGAGGCGCGGGCGCACTGGGAGTGGGTCAAGTGGTTGCCGCACGCGCTGCATCCGCACAGGACCGATGCGCTGGGACCGGTGCGGCTCGTGGCGTCGTCCGTCGCGGGAATCGAGGCGATGCTGGAGGACCTGCTCGCGCAGCGTCCCCGGTTCGACCCGGCCGCGCCGCGCGGTGCGCGCCCCCATCTGGTGGTGGTGCTCGACGGCGGCCGGATCACGGGCTCGGCGCACCTGATGGCCGGCCTGGGTGTCGAGGGCGTGACGATCATCGATCTCACCACCGCACCGCCACGTGCACTCGACCGCGCCGCCCTGGTCTTCGACGTCGCCGCCGGCGGACGTCTCACCGCGACGACGATCGAGGGCGAGACCGAGCTCGGCCGGGCCGACACGATCGACCTGGTGACCGTCGAAGGTCTCGCCCGTCAGCTCGCGCCGTTGCGGCTCACCACGGCCACCAGGGCCGAGCAGCCGCTGCACGAGCTCGGCCTCGCCGAACTGCTCGACCTGGGCGATCCCTACGCGTTCGACCCTGCGCGGTGGTGGGGCCGGCGGCCGGGCCGCGACCGGCTCCGCGTCATGTTCGGCATGCAGCCGGACGGTTCGCCGATCGAGCTTGATCTCAAGGAGTCCGCGCAGGACGGCATGGGCCCGCACGGCCTGCTCATCGGCGCGACCGGGTCGGGCAAGAGCGAGCTGTTGCGGACGCTGGTCCTCACGCTCGCGCTCACCCACCCGCCGAACTCGCTCAACTTCGCGCTGGTCGACTTCAAGGGCGGTGCCACGTTCAACCGCCTCGACAAGCTTCCGCACACCAGCGCCGTCATCACGAACCTCAAGGACGAACTGCCGCTGGTCGACCGGATGACCGACGCGATCAGCGGTGAGCTCATCCGGCGGCAGGAACTGCTGCGCGCGAGTGGGAACTTCTCGTCCCTGCACGAGTACGAGAAAGCGCGTGCCGCCGGCGCGCCGCTACCCGAGGTCCCGACGCTGCTGGTCATCTGCGACGAGTTCAGCGAGCTGCTGACCGCCAAGCCGGACTTCATCGACATGTTCGTCCAAATAGGACGCGTAGGCCGGGCCCTCGGCGTGCATCTGCTGCTGGCCAGCCAGCGGCTGGAGGAAGGCAGGCTGCGCGGTCTCGACGTGCACCTGTCGTTCCGGCTCGCGCTGAAGACGTTCTCCGCGATGGAGAGCCGCACCGTCCTCGGTGTCAACGACGCCTACGAGCTTCCGCGCGCGCCGGGACACGGGTTCCTCAAGTTCGGCACCGAACCGTTGATGCGCTTTCGCTCCGCGTACGTCTCGGGTGTGTACCGCCGGGCCGCCTCGACTCCTGGAGCGGTCCGGCCGCACGCACCGGACTTCCATGAGTACTCGACCTCCTACGTCGCCGCGCCGGTCCCGGTCGAAGAGGAGAACCCGGTGGCCGCCGAGGACGACGCCGTCGGGGAAAGCCTGCTCGACGTCCTGGTCGACCGGCTGGAGGGCAGGGGGACGCCCGCGCATCAGGTGTGGCTGCCTCCGCTGTCCGCACCGCCGTCGCTCGACGGCCTGCTGGGTCCGCTCGGTGAGGACCCGGCGCGCGGCCTGTGCGCGACATCGCCTGAGCACAACGGAAAGCTGCGCGCGGTGGCGGGCATCGTCGACCGGCCGTTCGACCAGCGGCGCGACCCGCTGGTCTTCGACTTCTCCTCGGCCGCGGGCCACTTCGTCGTGATGGGCGCGCCCCGCAGCGGCAGGAGCACGGCGCTGCGGACCGTGATCATGAGCCTCGCGGTGACGCACACGCCGAGGGAGACCCAGTTCTACTGCATCGACTTCGGTGGTGGCTCCCTCGCCGCACTGCGCGGCCTGCCGCACGTCGGCGGGGTGGCCGGACGGCAGCACCCCGCGGCCGTGCGGCGCACGGTGGCCGAGGTGATGACCGTGCTGACCGAGCGGGAACGCAGGTTCGCCGACCACGAGATCGACGGCGTCGCGGCCTACCGCGAGGCCCGCGCACGCGGGGAGTTCGCCGATGACCCGTTCGGCGACGTGTTCCTGGTGATCGACGGCTGGCCGACGCTGCGCAAGGAGTTCGACGACCTCGAGGACAGGGTGTCCGACATCGCCGCGCGCGGGCTGGCCTACGGCGTGCACGTGTTCGTGGCGTGCTCGCGCTGGTTCGACCTGCGCCCGGCGATCAGGGATCTGTTCGGCAGCAAGGTGGAGCTGCGCCTCGGTGACCCGATCGACACCACAGTGGACAAAGCGGCGGCGCTCACCGTGCCGCTGGACTCTCCTGGGCGTGGCGTCACGGCGTCGAAGCACCAGTCGCTCATGGCGCTGCCCCGTGCGGACGGGGTGGAGGCGGACACCGGCCTGTCCCAGGCATCCGCCGCTCTCGTGGCCGCCATCGCGCGGGCCTGGCGGGGGGAGCGGGCACCGTCCGTGCGCCTGCTGCCGCCGGCCGTGCCGTACCCGGACCTGCCGGCGCAGGACAACGATCTCCAGCTCACCATCGGCATCGCCGAGCACGACCTGCGACCCGTCCGCATCGACTTCGCGGCCGATCCGCACTTCCTGCTGCTGGGCGACGCCGAATCCGGTAAAACGGCGTTCCTGCGCATGCTGGCGCGGCGGATCGTCGACAGCTACGCGCCCAGCGAGGCGCGCATCCTGATGATCGACCACCGCCGCGGCCTGCTCGGGGAGGTGAACTCGGACCACCTCATCGGCTACGGCACGGACCTCGCCGGCACGAAACGGCTGATCGGCGAGGCCGCGCGCGGGATGGCCGAACGCCTGCCGGGCACGGACGTCACACCCGAGCAGCTGCGCGCACGGAGCTGGTGGCGCGGACCGGAGCTGTTCGTGCTGGTCGACGACCACGACATGGTGGCCACCCCGCACGACGACCCGTTCGCCCCGCTGATGGAGTACCTGCCGCAGGGCCGTGACATCGGGTTGCACGTCGTGCTGGCCCGCCGCACCGGTGGCGCGGGCCGCGCCCTGTTCGCCCCCTTCCTGTCCCGGCTGCGTGACGTCGGTTCCCCCGGCCTCCTGCTGTCCGGTGACAAGGACGAAGGACCGCTGCTCGGCGGGCTCAAACCCGAACCGCTGCCCGCCGGCCGGGGCCGGTTCGTCACCCGCAAGCACGCGCCGCAGCTGGTGCAGCTCGCCTGGCTGCCCCCAACCGGATGATCGGAGTGTCCACAATGGATGGTGCCCACCTCGAACCGCGAGCGGCCGACGACTTCGTCGCGCAGCTCACCCCGCCGAAGGGTGACGCCCTCGCGGGCTGGCAGCCGAGGCCGTGCGGCGGCGGTGTGCCGGAGTGTGCGGCCTTCACCACGACCGAGACCGCCGCGCGTGACGCGATGACGAAGTCCCTCGCCGACCTGACGCAGATCTTCGAGGCGTTCAAACAGGTCGCGACCGCGTGCCGGAACGACTACATGAACACCGACGTGGCGAGGGCCGACCAGATCGCCCGTGCCCGCGACCACATCTCCGGGAAGGGATGACAGCCGTGGACATCGAGCAGATGAAAGCGATGGCCGAGGCCGAGCGAGAGCACGTCGACCGGCTCCAGGTGAGCGTCGAAGCCTGGCAGAAGTACCTGACCGTGCTGAGCGAAGCCGATGCCAGCTTGCAGAACGCGGCGACGCACACCAGTACGGGGTGGACGGACAGCGCCGGAGAACTGTTCGACGCCAAGACGAAGGAGTGCTCGGCTGCCATCACGGCGCGCCGGGACGCGGTCGTCCGGTCGAACGTGCAGAACGTGCTCTCCACGCTGATGGGCGTGATCGAGCGGGAGTACAACGCCGTCATGGCGGCCTACGACGCCTACAAGGCCGCGGAGAAGATCCTCGACGTCCCCGGCATGGAGAAGGCACTGCAGGACGCGGCCGCCGCGTTGCGCAGGATGGGCGCGGAGTTCCACAAGGCCGAACACGCCGTGCAGCAGGCGGTTACGCCGAGGGGGCAGTCACCGGCAGGCAGCCCGGCGATGTCCGGTGCGGCTCCGTCCAGCGCGACCGCATCGGGCGCTTCACCCTCCGGCGCTTCACCCTCCGGTGGGTCTCCGAGCGGTGCCGCTCCCGCGGCTGCTGGGAGCGGTGCGCCCGCAGGAGCCGCTCCTGCTCCCGCCGGCGCGGGAACCGGCCCGGCGCCGTCGCTGGCAGGCGCCGCCGCGCCCGCCCCGGCGCCGCCCGTGGCCCCGGTCAAGCCGATCGTGCCGTCGCTTCAGCCGGTGAGCCCGCTGCCGCCGATCGCACCGATCGCCTCGGCCGCGCCCAGGCTCGGTGGTGTGTCGCCGGTCGGCACGGGGCCGAGCCCGGTCAAGGCCGTGCCCGGTCAGGTCGCGATCCCCAAGGCCGCGGGCACCGTGGCCCAGGCGGCGGCTGTTCCCCCGGTGGGCACGCCTCCGCAGCTACCGGCGGCCGCGGGTCCGAGGGCCACCGGCGGGCAGAGCCCCGGCATGGCCGCCGTTCCCCCGATGGCGCACGGGATGGCGGGTGGAGCGAGCTGCACCGGTGCCGCGCCGAAGCCCGGCGACGCGGAGAAGCCGGTGCGGCGCACGGCGAAGCCACCCCGCGCAGTTCCCGGTGTGCCGCCGGAACTGCGTGGCAGGGCGGGGAAGCTGGACGGCAGGCAGTCGTTCCTCTTTCCGGCGGCCCGTCCCGTCACCCGTGACTCGGACGACAAGAGCGTCCAGCTGGTCGACGAGGACCTGTGGCACGTCGGCGACACCAAACCGCACCACCTCTGAAAGCACCTCGGCCCCAGTGCGGAACCGCACTGGGGCCGAAGTGTTTGCGCGGTGTCATGGACTGGCGCGCCGCGCCTTGAGGAACTCGTAGATGACTTCGCCCGTCTGTTCGGTGTTCTTCACGGCGCTGCCATACCCGGCGACCGCCGCCTCGGTCTCCCGGTCGTGGCCGGCCAGTTCCATCGCCGCCGGCGCCTGCATGGCGAGGTCGAAGGCGCCGAGGACGATGTCCTTGCCCTTGGGCGCGAGCTGGGTGAGGTCACCGGCGGCGTTGACGACGGTGCTCACGGTCTTCACCCCGGGGAGGATGCCGGCGGCGTCGCCGGCCACCCCGACCCAGTCGTCCCCGTAGCTGCCCTTGGCGATCATGTCGGCGGCGTGCGTCGCGAACGCGACTCCTCCCGCGAACAACGCGACCGGAGCGGCGACGGGTGCCAGCACCGGAATCAGCGCCAGCCCGCCCGCGACGGCGGACACCATGCCCGCGATGTCGCCCACCGTCTTCATCGTCGTGTCGGTGCCCGGCGCCTTCGCGGGCGGTGCCTGCAGGCCCTGCGCCTGACCTGCGACCAACGCTTTCAGGTCCTGGGCGACCTTCTGCGCGAACTCCTGCTGCCGTGCCACACCTGACGCGCCGTACATGGGATTGGCGTACTGCAGATAGGCGGGCAGGTTCATCTCGATGTTCTGCACGATGGCCGTTTTCACGTTGGTCAGCGCCGTGGCGTACCGGTCGGCCACCGCGGCCTGCTGCTCGCAGTCACGCTTCTGGCTTTCCAGCGTCACCACACCGTTGCCCAGCTGCTGACCCGTGGTCTGTCCACCCTGGTCGCGCCAGGCCTGCCGGGAGGCCTCGCGGGCATTGGCGAGCTCCGTACCCGCCAGGTGGGCCGTCTCGCCCGCCTTGCGCCAGTCCTCGGCGATCGCGGTGGCGTCGTCCTCGTTGTCCGGCGGCCAGATCGTGTTGTCGATCGCCTTGACGGCGGCCCACAGTTCGTTGCCCGGCTCAGCGACGGCCATCGGCCTCACCTGCCTGCCGCACCGCGTCACGTGCCCTGGTGTCGGCCGCGTCGTACTCCCGGGCGGACACGTGCATGCCGTCCGCGATGGCGCCGGCGCCCTGGACGAACTGGGTGGCCTTCTCGTTCAGGCTCTCGACTCCGGGGTTGAAGCCGGCGAGGAACGCCGCTCCCATCGGCCCCTGCCCGAGACCTCTGGTGCCCGCCGCGGTCGCGGATCTGAATCCACTGTGGAACGTGTCCGCCGCGCTGCGCACACCGGCCGCCGTGCCGATGACGGCATCGGGCTCCATGTCCGCGCCGTCGCCCGGGTTCGTCATTTCCGGATCTCCTTCCTGGTCAGCTCCAGCTGCCGCATCGTCAACCCGAACGCGCGGGCGTCGGCCGCGGCACGGCCGGACCGGTAGACACCGGTGATCGCCTCGGACAACGCCTTCGAGTCCGGGTGGCGGAAGAGCCGCGGGTCCAGTTCGAGGTCCAGCAGATCGCCCCGTGCGTTGACCGTCGCGACGATCAGGCCGTCGTCCGACTCCGCGACCTCCACGACCTCGGCGAGCTCGCGCTGGATGGCGCGAATCTCGGTCGCCAGCTGGTCGAACCGCACAGGTTCGTACGTCAATAGCACCCGTTGTGTTTCCACGCTGCCTCCCGCAAGCACCCAGTACCGGTCGATCTCAGCTTGCTGGGGTGGTGAGGCAGAACCGGCCCGATGACCGCTTCCGGCCAGAGGACCGCGGCAGTGCGGCGATCAGTCCACAGTGGAAGTCAGGCCCAAAAGGTCATGCCCAGAAGTCAGGCGCAGCGGTAACCGATGCCGCGCACGGTCTGCACCAGGGGAGGAGGGCCGATCTTCTGCCGCAGCGCTGTGATCACGACATCCAGCACGTTCGACGACGGCCGCACCTCGGCGTCCCATGCGGCCGCGATCAGGTCGTCGCGGCGCACCGGTTGCCCGGCCGCGGCCACCAGGCGTTCCAGCACCGTGAACTCCTTGACCGTCAGGCTCAGCGCCCGGCCTCCGCGGGTGGCGGTCCGCCTGGCGAGATCCAGCTCCACGTCGCCGTGGCGCAGCACCTGCCGTGGTGCGACCACGGTCAGGCGGCACAGACTGCGCACCCGTGCGATCAGCTCCGGCATGGCGAACGGTTTGACCAGGTAGTCGTCGCCGTAGGGCAGGCCTTCCACCGGGTTGTTGATCCCGGTCAGGAACAGCACCGCGGCGGCCCAGCCGTCCAGGCGGCGTTGCTTCACGTAGTGCAGCGCGTCCCCGGACGGCAGGACCCGGTCGAAGATCACGCAGTCGTAGGTGTTCACGAACAGCGCTTCGTCGGCCTCGGGCAGGTCGGTGGCGACATCGACGGCGAAACCCGCGGCGCGCAGTGAGGTTTCCACGGCGAAACGGATGTCCTCGTCGTCTTCGGTCATCAGAACGCGCACAATGATCGACGCTAGTGGCAAGCCCGCAGTCCCTGCCAGGTCTGTTTCGCGCCCAGTGGGGCACCTCACGGCGGCCCCGCCCGGACGCGGGACATCAGCTGGCGTGGTCGAGCAACCAGCCGCGGTCGGCCGCCTTGGCGCCTGCCTGGAACCGGCTGCGCGCGCCCAGCCGGTCCATGAGCTGGGAGACCGTGCGGCGGACGGTGCGCACGGAGATGTTGAGCCGCGCCGCGGCCGCCTCGTCGGTGCAGCCCGCGAACAGCAGCGTGAGCAGCTCGCGTTCCCGGTCCGTCACGTCCCCGGCGGACGCCACCGCGGCGGTGAACGGCACCGCGGTCTGCCAGATGCGCTCGAAGAGCTCGATTGTGGTCGTGACGACGCTGGCCAGCTCGAACGCGGCGACCGAGTCGCGGCGCCCGGCGGGCAGCACGGTCAGCGAGCGGTCGACGATCAGCGCGTCCAGCGGGACCTTCGGCATCGTCCGGATGTCCGCTCCGGCCAGCGCCAGCGCGCCCAGCCGGGCCGAGATGCCGTGCGCGGTGCGGGCGTGGTCGGGTACCAGGACCCGGTAGCGCACGCCCCGGCGCAGGTTGTCGTGGTCGGCCTGGTGGAACAGGACCGGACGGCCGGTCAGCGACCTGGCGATCATCACCTCGCTGGTGGCCGAGGCCAGCTTCGCTTCCACACCAACGGAAACCGGCGAGTCGGAGCGCACCAAGGACAGCGTGTTCACAATGATCCCCCTCCAATGGGCAAGGTGGCGGCGACCGCGCTCGCGTGCCGTCCGTCGAGTCGTTCCAGACGCACACCGCGGCGCGCGCAGACGTGCGAGAGTTCGGTGGCCGCGCTGGTGATCGCGGTGTGGGTGGTGGTCGCGATCCGGAGCACGGCACCGCCGTCGGGGCCGGTCGTCACGGCCGCGGTGAGCGCCACGCCCGGCGCGGCGTCGAGCAGTTCGCGCAGCAACGGCCACCTGGCGTCGCCCGTCCGGCCGAACCCGGCCAGCCGGAAACCGGACTGGACCACGGATCCCGCGCGCCAGAACGCCCAGCTCTCGTGCAGCAGTCCCCGGCCGGAACCGGTGTGGGTCAGCGCCACCACGGTCGAGCGAACGTCCTTTTCGGACAGCACGTCCACGCCCCTGAACCTGCGGCGCACCGTGTTCGTCAGCATCGCGAGCAGCACGTCGTCGTCGAACACCGCGCAGTCGCGTTGTGCGCGAATCGCCAGCCACCCGCGGGGAGCGCGATCCCGGACCGGGCCCGCGTGCAGCACGAGTCGTCCGGTCATGCCCTCGGCCTCGAACGACAGCAGGTCCGAGGTCAGGTCGGGGCGCAACACGACGGCCAGCCCGGAAGGCCCGCTGTGCAGGCCCGCCGAGCGGTCACCGAGCCCGGCGGTCAGCAGACGGCCCTCAGGGGCCAGCAGGTCGAACAACGCCTCCGGCTCGTGCTCCGGGCTGCCGACGTCGTGGGTCCGGCGGCGCAGCTGGTGTCCCAGCCGGGCGGCCAGCATCGTGGACAACCACTCGCCGCGCAGCCGGGCGACGCTGACCGCGAGCAGCACGACCGCCGCCGCGCCGAGCCCGGTGGCGACCGGCCACGGCAAGCCGGCGGCCAGCGCGCCGCAGACGAGCGCGATCTGGCAACCGACGAAGCGGAGTTCATTCGCCATCACGCACTCCTCAAGCGGCCAGGACGACGGCGGGGACCGCGCGCCTGGCCAGTTCGCGCACGAGCGGGTGGCTGCGGTAACGGCCGATCGCCGGCGCGTCCAGCAGGTGGTGGTCGACGAGTTCCTCCAGCAGTGCGCGGGCGTCCTGCTGGCCGACGCCGATGTGGTGCGCCGCCAGAGCACAGTCGAACTCCAGCGGCAGGCCGCCGATCGAGCGGAACGCCCGCTGGGCACCGGCATCGAGCAGGGGATGGGACGACATCAGCCCGTCCAGCAGCCGTCCCGGTTCGGCGCACCACGACGCCAGCGCGGCGACAGTCCACGACGGGCGGCTGAGGAACCGGGCCGCCGCGGCCAGCAGCGCGCTGGGCAGGCCGCCGCAGGCGCGCACGACAGCTGCGGGATCGGCTCCCACCCGGTGGCCGGCGGCTTGCCTCAGCAGTGCGGTGGACTCATTGCGGCCCAACGGTTCCAACGAGATCCGCGTCTCGCCGGGCAGGCGCCACCCACGGTGCCGCGTGGTGATCAGGACCGCGGTCTGCCCGTCGCCGGGCAACAGCGGCAGAACCTGCCGCGCGTCGCCCGCGTCGTCGAGCACGAGCAGCACCCGCCGCCCGGCGAGCTCCGACCGCCACAGCGCGGCCTGTTCGTCCACGTTCGCCGGCACGTCGGAGATCCCGAGACCGCGCAACATCCTGGCCAGCGCGTCCCTCACGGCGACCGCACCCGCGCGCAGGTTCACGAACAGTTGCCCGTCGGGGAAGTCATCGGTCAGCCGGTGTGCCGCGTGCACCGCGAGTGCGGTCTTGCCGACACCGCTCATCCCGTCGATCACCACGGGCGCACCATCCGGAAACCGCCGCAGGAGGGCGAGTTCCCGCGCCCTGCCGACGAAGGCCGGCACATCGCGGGGCATCTCCCGGCGGGGACGCGCCGCGCCGTCGGTGAGCGCGCCGGCCAGCTCGGGACCGGGCTCGACACCGAGCTCGTCGGCGAGCACCGCCCGCGCCTCACGGTAGGCGGCGACCGCCTCGCCACGCCTGCCCGCCGCGTTCAGCGTCCGCACCAGCAGCGCCCACGCGCCCTCGCGCAACGGGTCGTGCCTGGTCAGCTCGCGCAACGTGGCGATCGCCTCCGCGGGCCTGCCCGACGCGAGCCGCGCCCCGGCGAGGCTTTCCTCGAGGTCGTGGCGCAGGTCGTCGAGCCGGCCGGCGGCCGTGCACGCCTCGTCCAGCGCCAAGCCCTCGAACGGCCTGCCGCGCCACAACGCCAGCGCGTCCTCCAGCAGTCCGGCCGCCACCAGGTGGTCACCCGCCTCGATCGCGGCCCGCGCGTTCGCCGCCAGCTCTGCGGCCCGGTCGGAGTCGAGCTCGTCCCGGCCGACCCGCAGCCGGTACGCGCCGGGGCGGGCCTCGATGCGGTTCCCCTCGCCGAACGGCGGCAGTGTGCGCCGCAGCTGCGACACGTACGTCTTGAGGTTGGCCTTCGCCGCCGCGGGGACGGCATGTTCCTGCCACGTCGCGCTGATCAGCTCGTCGGTCCGCACCCAGGCATTAGGGTGCAGCAGAAGCACCCCGAGCACCGTCCCGGCCTTGCGGGTGCCGAGATCGACGACCGCGCCGGTGGAGGAGTGCGCCTCGAGTGGGCCGAGTACGTGGAAGATCATCGAGTTACGCCCCTTGCTGATGCCCCCGAAGGCGCGGCGATCGGTGTCACAGCGCCAACCATGTCCGTGACCACATGAGGTTTTGATGACACGACCGGCGGGAGTGGTCCTTCCGCGAGTGCTGCTCGTCGAGGACTACGAGGACACGCGCATCGCCCTTGTGGTGGAGCTGGAGGCCGCGGGCTTCGAGGTCGACGACGCGGAGGACATCGCGGGCGCGGACAGGGCGCTGAACAGCAACGACTACGACTGCGTCGTGTTCGACAGGCTGCTGCCCGACGGCGACTCGATCACGTACGTGCACCGCCGGCGCCGGGAGGGCTGGGCCACCCCCGTGCTGTTCCTGACCCAGTTGGACAGCGTCACCGACCGGGTGGCCGGTTTCGACCACGGGGGCGACGACTATGTGGTCAAGCCGTGCGACATGGCCGTGGTGACCGCCCGCGTCCAGGCGATGTGCCGCCGGGCGGGGCGCGCTCGCCCGTCCGTGCTGCGCCACGCCGACCTCGAGGTCGACTGCGCGCGCCGGGAGACGCGCCGGGGCGGGGTGCTGCTCATCCTCAGCCACAAGGAGTTCGCCGTCCTCGAGCACCTGATCTCGCGGGCGGGCACGACCGTGACGAGGTCGGAGCTGATCGAGCACTGCTGGGACACCAGCACCGATCCGATGTCCAACGTCGTCGACAAGGTCGTGAAACGGCTGCGGCAGAAGCTGCTCGAACCGGAGCTGATCCACACCGTGCGCGGCGTCGGTTTCCGGCTGGAGGCCCAGCGGTGACCACCGGGGCCGCGGCACGGCTGCGCGGGCTGAGGTGGCTGCTCACCGGGCTGTTCACGGCGTTGAACGCGGCAGGGTTGCTGCTGGTCGCGTGGCTCATGCTCGACCTGGACGAGCAGAAGGGGGAGCAGGCGCTCGACGCCGGCCTGAGCAGGGTGCCACCGCTGGTCGTGCGACAGCTCGAGTTCACCGACGGCAAACTCGACACGAGAGCGCTCTTCGGGGACTCGATCACGGTCGCGTGCCCGCAGTTCGCGGTGCTGCCCGCGGGCGGCGGGCAGTTCGAACCGTATCTGAGCGGTATGTCCTGTGTGGACGTTGATCTGGCTGTGCTGAGCGAACTGGCCGCCGACGCGGTGCGCGCGCGTGCGCCGCAGAGCGCCTATGTGCGTGCGGTGGACGGGAAACTCGTCCGTGTCTACGCGCAGCCGTTCACCAGCGCGAACGGGCCGTACGTCGGTGCCGTCGTCGCGCACGCCGACGCGCAGCTGGAGAAGGATCGGCGTGACCGGCGCGTGCTGCTCGTGGCGCTGGGTTGTGTGATCCTCATCGGCGCACTCGGCGGCACCGGTCACGTCCTCTCCGGACTCGCGATCAGACCTGCGGCCATCGCGCTGGACCAGCACGAGGAGATGCTCAACGGCGTCGCGCACGACCTGAGGAGGCCGGTCACCGGCCTGCGCGCGCTCGCGGACACGGCGATGCGCAATCCGGGGAGCATGGGCAAGGTGCTGCCGCGCATCATGCGGCTGTCCAAGCGGATGGGCGGAATCGTGGGCACGCAGCTGATGCACGCCAAGTTCGAGGCCGGCGTGCAGCAGCTCGCCATCCAGTCGGTGCAGCTCGACCAGCTCGTCTCCGCCGTCGTCGAGGACATTCCCGCGGAGGGCGCCCGCATCACCTTCACGGCCGTGCCGACGAGAGTGGACGCCGACCCGGACATGATCGGGCGCGCGGTCGAGAACCTGATCGGCAACGCCATCCAGCACGGCCACCTGCCGCACACCGACCCGGTCGTGCACGTGAGCGTGGGCAACGGCCGGGTCGTGGTCGCCGACGAGGGACCAGGGCTCGACCCGGTGGCCGCGCAACGAGCGCTCCAGCGGTTCAGCAGCAGCGGCGGGTCGACGGGACTGGGCCTCTACCTCGTGCAACGGATCGTGCACGCGCACGGCGGCACGCTCGGGATCTACCGGTCGGAGACCGGCGGGGCCATCTTCGAGATCGCGTTGCCCACCGGGTCGCGGTGAATGTACCGATCCCGAATGTTTCGTGTACCGACGTCGTTACTCTGTGTTCCGTGAGTGAACGGAAGCACTCCCGCTGGCCGCTGCTCGGCCTGGTGATCGCCGTCGTCGCGACCGTGACGCTGGCGCTGACCGGTGCCGCGAAACAGGTACCCGGCCTCGAGTTCATGCCGGCAGGGCACTGGATCGCGAACCTGGACCTCGGGCTGGCCGTCCACGTGGACGGTGCGACCAAGAAGTCCGACGCGCAGGTGTCCGTGCCCGGCCTCACCCCCGGCACCCAGGTCGTGCAGGACGAGACCCGCGGCTACGTCGTCGGCGAGGACGACGTGACGATCTTCGGCAAGTCGACGCTCTCCGTGGAGGCGACGGTGCCGGTGCCCGTCAAGGGCGAGCGGTCCGTGTCGATCGAGACCGCGGGCGGGGCCTACTCGGTCTTCCGGCAGAGCGGCCAGATCGTGCGCCTGGGCCTGGACCCGCAGGTCATGTCCGCGGGAGGCCCGGTCGGATCGCCGGTCGCCACCAGCGACGGCGCGGTGTGGGTGCACCGCACGGACTCCGGGACGATCTGCAGGGTGGCGCGCGGCGCGACCAGTCTCGACTGCCGCCCCATGGCGCCCGCCGGCCACTCCGGTGGCCTCACCGTCAGCGGCGACAGGGTCCTGTTCGTGGACACCACCGCCGACACGATGAGCGTGGTCGAGGCGAAAGGGCTCGGTGCCGCCGTCAAGCTCGGTGCCGACGTGCCGCCGGACGCCCGGATCGCTCCCGCCGACGCCGCCGGCAAGGTGGCGGTGCTCGACCCCTCCGCGAACCGCATCCACCTCGTGGAAGCCCGTGTCGACGAGAAGGGCGCGCTCGCCGAGCAGCGCCCGCCGGCGGCGACCGTGCAGCTCCCGCCTGGTGAGTACGACGGTCCGTCGGTCAGCGGTGAGTCCGTCGTGCTGCTCGACCACAAGAACAGCTCGGTGCGCACCTACGACAACCAGGGGCGTCCGAAGCACTCCATGCCGATTCCCCAGGAGAAGGGCAGGCCCGAGCTCGTTCGCGGCGAGGACGCGCGGGTGTACGTCGACGGCGGAGAGGGCAAGCACGTCGTGGTCGTGGACAAGGACGGTTCGCTGCAGCCGGTCCCCGTCATCGCCGCGAAGCCGGACGCGCCGAGGCAGCCGGTGCCGCCGCCCACCGAGCCCACCACGGACAAGCCCGCCGACAAACCGGCTGACCGGCCGGTGGCACCACCGAACACCGGCAGGCCGGTGCCGCCGCCCGCGCGTACCGACCCGCCGCGGACGCCACCGCCGCCGCAGACACCGCCACCGATCCCGGTGACCCCGCCCGGCATGCCGCAGAACCTCGCCATCGCCATCACGACCCAGCAGGTCGACGCGACCGTCACGTGGGGTGCCGCGCCCGCCAACGGCGCACCGGTGACCGCGTACCACGTCTCCTGGCAGAGCGATGGCGGCCGCTCCGGCTCGGCCTCGGTGCCCGGCACCACGCTCTCGTACGTCATCAACGGCATCTGGCAGGGCACCGACCACCCGTTCACGGTCACCGTGGTCGCGCAGAACAGCGCCGGCCGGGGAACGCCCGCGACGGCACGCCAGGTCCCGCCCCAGCGCGTCAAGAAGATCAGCCTCACCAAGGGCGCGCTCGCATCCCCATGCGCCGAGCCCAACTGCTATTGGATGCACGTCGTCATGACCGGGTTCGAGCCGCGGACCCGGTACAAGGTGGACCCGCACTCGACGGACTCCGATTACAAGAATCCCGGTCACAGCCTCACGACCGACGAGCAGGGCTCCGCAGTGCTCGACGCCTTCTACTACCACGGCGCCGGCCACACCGTGTGGGTCACGGCCGACGGGGTGTCCTCGAACCGCCTGGAATGGACGGAATGAACCAGATGCGTGCCGCCGCGGTGTTCTCGGCGATCTCCGACAACGTCCAGCTGGTGGTCAGGGGCAAGCCGGACGTCGTGCGGCTGGCGATCGTCGCCCTGCTCGCCGAGGGACACCTGCTTGTCGAGGACGTGCCGGGAGTGGGCAAGACGACCCTCGCGCGGTGCCTCGCGCGCAGCATCGGCGGAAGCTGGAGCCGCATCCAGTTCACCCCCGACCTGCTGCCCGGCGACATCACCGGCGTCACCGTCTACCACCAGAAGGAAGAGCAGTTCACCTTCCACCCCGGCGCGGTCTTCGCGAACGTCGTCGTGGCCGACGAGATCAACCGCGGCACGCCGAAGACCCAGTCGGCGATGCTCGAGGTGATGTCGGAACGCCAGGTCACCGTCGATGGGGTGGCGCACGAGGTGCCTGCGCCGTTCCTGGTGGTGGCGACGCAGAACCCGATCGAGATGGAGGGCACCTACCGGCTGCCGGAGGCGCAGCTCGACCGGTTCCTGCTGCGGCTGTCGGTGGGGTACCCGGACGTCGCCGACGAGGTGTCGATCATCATGAACAACTGCACCGGCATGACCGTCGACCGGCTGCAGCCGGTCGTCGAGATCGCCTCGCTGGTCGAGGCGATCAACGAGGTCCGCGGGCTGTTCATCGACGGGGCGATCTGCGAGTACGCGGCCCGCATCTGTGCGGCTACGCGGATCCACGCGTCAGTGCGGTTCGGTGCGAGCCCACGCGGCAGCATCGCTCTGGTGCGGGCAGGGCAGGCGCTGGCGGCCACCGTGGGTCGTTCGTTCGTCACCGTGGACGACATCAAGTACGTCGCGGTGCCCGCGCTCGCGCACCGGCTCGTGCTGACCGCGGAGGCCGAGCTGAAGCAGCGGTCCGCCGCGGACGTCGTGGCGGAGGTGCTCGCGACCACCCCGGCACCGACGATGAGCGCCGCGGGTCGCTAGGTCATGCGGCTGACCGTGCGGGGCACCGCTGTGCTGGTGGTGTCGCTGGGACTGGGCGCGGCCGGGTTCTGGGGCCGCTACCCGTTGTTCCTGCTGCTGGCGCTGGCGGGGTTGGTCGCGGTGGTGGCCGCGGTGCTCGTGACGTTCCGGCCGGTGAACGTCGAGGTGACGCGTGACGTGTACCCGGACCGCGTCGAGCGGGGTTCGCAGGCGCTGGGAAAACTGAAGGTGCGCAACAGCTCCGCGAAGTGGCAGCGCGGGTTCCTCGCCAGGGACACCGCCGGTGGGTTCCACCGCACGGTCCAGGCGCACGGCCTGGCACCGGGCGCCTCGCGGCCGTACGACTACCACCTGCCGACGCCCGTGCGGGGCAGGATGCCGGTCGGCCCGCTGAGGTTGTACCGCACCGATCCGTTCGGTCTGGCGCACAACAGCCTGACCGTCGGCGACACGGTGACGCTGTGGGTGCACCCGCGCTCACATCCCGCGCTGGCACGGACCGGCGGCTTCCCGCGCCACCACCACGAGGGCCGGTCGAACGAGCACCTGCGCGGCTCGCTCGACCTTCGTGAACTGCGGGAGTACCAGCCGGGCGACGAGATGCGCGACATCCACTGGAAGGCCACCGCGCGCACCGGCCGGTTGATGGTCAAGGAATCCGCCGACCCCGACCAGCCCCGGCTCACCGTCGTGCTGGACACCCGCGCGTCCGCGATGCCGGAGTTCGCTTTCGAGGAGGCGGTGGACGTCGCCGCCTCACTGCTGCGTGCCGCGGCGCTCGCCGGGCACCACGCCAGACTGCTGACGTCGGGTGGCACCGACGTCGCCACAGCCGGTGGGCCGCTGGCGGCACGGCAGTTGCTCGACCAGCTCTGCCTGACGCGGCAGAGCGACGGGGCGGGGACCCTGTTGTCGACCGTCCGGCACCAGGGTGGCTGCCTTGCCGTGGTGACGGCCGGGGGCGCGGACGTGTCGGAGCTTTCCGCGCTTCGCTCCCGCTACTCCTCGATCTTCCTGCTCGCCCTCACGCCGGACGGGAGCGCCGTTCCCGTGCCGGGTGCGCGAGTACTGGCCGCCGCTGACGCCGCCGCGGTGGTGGGGTTGTGGAACGAGGTGCGCACGTGAAGGAGCGGTTGCCCGTCGCGTTCGTTGTCCACGCCGCCGCGGTGGCGGGTCTGTGGAACGGGGTGCGCACGTGAAGGACCGGTTGCTCGTCGCGTTCGTCGTCCTCGCCGCTGCCGTGGCCGGGCTGTGTTTCGCGCCCGTTTTCGGTGTCGGCGCACTGCTCCCGGTCATCGCGGTCGTCGCCGTGGTGACCGGTGGCGCGGCACTGCTGTGCGGGTCGATCGTCGCGTGGCGCCCGCTCGTCGTCACGCTGGCCGGACTGCTGGCCGTCGTGGAGGTGCTGCTGTTCCCGACGACCGTCGCGGGGCTTCCCAGCGGCACGACGCTCGCCCAGCTCGCCGCGGGCGTCACCGACTCGTGGCAGTTCACCCTGCAGTCGACCTGGCCTGCGCGGCCCGACGCGCAGCTCATGCTGTTCGTGCCGCTGCTCGTGTTGCCGGCGTGCGTGTTCGGCCTGGAAGTCCTGCTGCGCCTGAAGAAACCGGTGCTCGCACTGGTTCCCAGCCTGCTGGTGGTCGTGCTGAGCCAGTTGTTCGGCGCGCTCACCGGACTTGCCGCCGTTGTGGCCGCGCTCTCGTACGTCGCCGTCGCCGCGGGGTTGTTCGTGGTGAGCCGTCCGGCGGACGAGCATCAGTCCGTGCAGGCGTTCCTGCCCGCGCCGCTCGTTGTCACCGCGGTCGTGGTCGTGATCGGCCTGCTCGTGCCGATGCCCGGTCCCGCCTACTCGCTCAAGCAGGACCAGCTCGTGCCGGTGTCCGCCAGGATGACCAGTCCGCTCGACGACGTCGCCTACCGGCGCGCGCATCCGGACGCTCCGGTGTTCAGCGTGCGGCCGGCGTGCGACGAGTGCGTGCCCGACCGGTGGCCGATCGTCGTGCTGGACACCTACGACGGCGTCACCTGGGCGGCCGGCAGCCGGTACCGCAGGCTCGGCACCGAGCTTCCACCGCCCGCACTCGACGTTCCGGTGACGCGCAGGGACGCGGTGATCAGCCTGCGGGAGACGGGGACGAGGTGGCTGCCGAGCCAGCCGTGGCCTGCCGCGGTGAGCGGAGCCGACCCGCTGGTGGAGGAAACCGAGGGCAGCCTGCTCGCACCGAGTCCACTGAGTACGGACGTCGGTTACCGGTTGAGCTGGTGGGCGCCTGAGGTCGATGGTTCGCTCGACGGATTCGCGACCGACCCCGCGCTGGGCGGCCTGAACGGCGTGGGCACGCCGCCGCCCGGTGTCGCCGAGCTTGCCACCGGGGCGGTCAAGGGAGTCCGTTCGAGCTTCACGTCGGCGTTGCAGCTCGAACGGTTCCTGCGGGAGCACTACCGGCGGGTGGACGGCGCGGGCGGGCAGAGCTGGCCGCAGCTACGCCGGTTCCTGCTGGACACCAAGGAAGGTACGAGCGAGCAGTTCGCCGCCGCGTACGTGGTGCTGGCGCGGATGCTCGGCATCCCGGCCCGTCTCGTCGTCGGATATCGCACCCCGGAGCGGAAGTCCGGCGGTGAGTACGTGGTCTACAACGACGATGCGCTGGTGTGGCCCGAGGTGGCGGTCAACGGCGTCGGCTGGGTGCCGCTGGACCCGGCCGGCGCGGCGACGCGCGGTGCCGGCAAGGACAACGGCCTGACCGCGGCGACGCAGGATGCGCGGGAGAAGCTGCCGGTCGATCCGCAGGACCCGCCGGTGGCACCGGGGCCGGCTCAGCAGGCCGCGCCGGAGGGGCAGCGCTCGCCGTTCCCCTTCGGCGCGACGCTGATCCCGGTCGCGGTGCTGCTGTTCGGCTGGCTCGCCGGGGTGCCGGCGGCCAAGTGGGTCAGAGCCCGCGGGCGACGGCGCGGGCCGGGAAGTGCCGCCGTGCACGGCGCTTGGCTGGAAGCACGCGATCGGTTGCGCGAGCACCGAGTGCCGCTCACGGTGGGCATGACCCCGATGGAGGTGGCAGCGGCCGCGGCCGTCGCGGGCCTGCCGGCCACCGCGGCCGGGATGCGCACACTCGCGTCCACAGTGGACTTCGCCATGTGGTCGGGCGCGACACCGGGCGCACAGGTCCGCGACGACGCCTGGGCCGCGGTGCGCGCGATCCGGCGCGGGTTGCGCACCCGTGGGTTGGCGGCCCGGCTGCGTGCCGCCGTAGATCCGCGCACGCTGAGGTCGTGAGAAGAAGACGTCAGAGCTTGCAGGTGGCGCCGCGCAACGCCTTCGGCTTGCTCTCGTAGACATGGGTGCCGTCGGTGCCCTGCAGGAGGAAGCAGTACTTGCGCGTCGGGTCCACGTCGACCTTCAGCGAGCGGTTCTGCTTGGCGAGCATGACCTTCGGCTGCTCGCCCTCCCCGGCGACCACCACGGCGAACTCCAGCTGTTCCGGACTCTGCCAGGAGAGGTCGACGTAGTTGACGTTGTCCACGGGGTCGACCAGCTGCAGCACGATCGCCTTCGCCGGTGTGGGTGGGACCGACTGCGTGGAGGCGGGCGCGTCGCCGCGCACCGCGGGATCGCTGCGCATCAGGAACACACCCAGCGCGACCACGACGAGCAGTCCGGCCGCGCCGCCGATCACCGGCAACGCGGGATGCTTCCCGCCGGTCGTGCCCGGTGCGGAGACCAGCACGGGGGTGCCACGCGGCATCGGCGGGCGGGGCGGGGCGCCGGAGAAGTCCGCGAAGTCGTCGAACTCGGCGGTGGACCGGCCGGGTGTGGCGAGCCTGCCGAGCCACGTCGCCACGTGGCGCATGCTGCCGGGGCGGATCGCCGGGTCCTTCGCGAGCAGTGCCCTCACCAGCTCGGCGAGTTCGTCGGGCAGGTCGGGGCGGTCCGGCCGGGGCACGGTCGAGCCGAGCACGCGGAGCTTGCGGTCGTCCGGGTGCTCACCGAGCCGCGCGGGATGCGGTGACAGGCCCGACAACGCCAGGTACAGCACGGCGCCGAGGCCGTAGAGGTCGGAGCGTTCGTCGGCGGTGCCGTGCTCCAGGGTCTCCGGTGCGAGGAAGTCGACCCCGTCGCCGCCCTCGTGCGGGAACACCCTGCGCAGCGTGACGCCGAAGTCCGCGAGCACGGGCTGACCCGACGGCCGGAACAGGACGTTTCCCGGCGTGACGCCACCGTGGACGATGCCGGCCTCGTGCGCCGCCGCGAGTGCCTCGGAGAGCGTCCTGCCGAGTGTGATCGCTTCCGCGATCGGCAGCGGACCTTCCTGCTCCACCACGTCGGTCAGCGACTGCGTGCACAGCTCCATCCGCAGCGCGGTGCGGTCGCCGAGGTCTTCCACTCCGTCGGGGACGAGCACGGACGCGTGGGCGCGCAGCGGCGCGAGGCTCGCGAGTTCCCGTTCGACCTCGGTACGGGTGCGACGCGGCAGCTTGGCCCGGAACACCTTGAGCGCGACGGCTTCCCCGGTGTCCACGCGGATTCCCGCGTAGACCGTCGCCATCGGCCCGGTGCCGCGCGGCACCAGGTCGCCGAAACCGTGATCAGTCCCCATCGCGGGCTCCATCCTAGAGAGGTCCTCCCGTGTGGCCGCTAGCTGCCGAACCGGTTCCATGCTGGTCGTCACCCGGTGATCGTAGGTAGGTGGATGGGCGGTCAAGCCCTCACGGCAGGAAGTGGCCTCTCGAAGGTTGAGGAAACAATGACGACAACGGGGCTGGTCAGGGTGACCATCGCCGCACCGGACCGGCGCATCGACATGGCGCTGCCGGAACGGTCGCCGCTGGCCGAGGTCGTGCCGGGCCTGCTCGCGCACGCGGGCGAGGGACTCGCCGACGCGGGCGTCGAGCACGGTGGCTGGATGTTGCGCCGCACCGACGGCGCGCGGCTGGATCTCGCGCTCTCTCTCGGCGCACACCGGGTTCGCGACGGTGAGGTGCTGCACCTCGTGCCTCGCAGGCTGGACTGGCCGGAGCTCGAGTACGACGACGTGGTCGACGCGATCGCGGCGGGTGCCTCGCGGACGGGTTCGCTGTGGGGGCCCGGCCACACCCGACGCGCCGGGCTCGCCGCGGGTGCCGCCGCTGTGCTGATCGCGCTCGTGGTGGCGGTGCGGGCAGGCCCGCCGTGGCTGCCGCTGGCCTTGGCCGTTGTGCTGCTCGCCGCGGGAACGGCGCTCGCCCGTGCGTTGGGTGATGCGGGAGCGGGTTCGGCGGTTGCCGCGCTGGCGTTGCCCTGTGCCGCGGCCGGCGGCGTCGTGCTGTGGAGTGGCATGGGCGCTCCGCAGATCCTGGCGGGCTGCGCCGCGCTCCTGCTCGCGGCCGTTCTCGGGCAGCTGGGCGTCGTCGACAGGGGAGCGCTGTTCACCGGCGCGGCCGTCGCCGGCCTGCTGGGGCTGACCGGAGCCTGGCTCACGACGACGGAGGCACTCGACGCGACCGGCGTCGCGGCCATCGGCGCCGGTGTGGCGCTCGTGTTCTCGCCGTTGTGCACCGGACTCTCGGTCAGGCTGAGTCGCGTGCCGATGCCGGTGCTGCCGCGCACTCCGGCGGATCTGGTGCGCGACGACCCACAGCCTCCGCGTCCCGTCGTGTACGCGGCGGTGCTGCGGGCGGACTCACTGCTGACCGGGCTGCTCTGCGGCATCGCGGGAACGGCCGTCGCCTGCGAGTTGCTGCTGGCGTTCGACGGTGATCTCTGGGCGCTGGTGTTGCTGGGCGTCGTGAGCCTCGGCTTGCTGCTGCGCGCCCGGCTGTACAAGGCGATCCGGCACCGCGCCCCGTTGCTGGCGGCTGGCGTGGCAGGGGTCGTCTGCGTCGCGTTCCGCCTGCCTATCGGGGTGTGGGTGGTGCCGGCCGTGCTGGTCGCGGGAACGCTCGCCGTGGTGGCGGGCCTCGTGTTCAGCAAGCGGGCGCCCACCGCGTTCCTCGGGCGCTACGCCGAGATCCTGGAGATGGTGCTGGTGCTGGCCACAGTGCCGGTGGTGTGCGCGGTGCTGGGCCTGTACGGGCTGCTGCGCGGGCTGGGAGGGTGACGTGGCGTCCAAACGCGACGAACTGCAGTCGCACCAGTTCCTGGTCCAGCGCGTCACATCCGCGTTGGTACGCAGGGAAACCGATCCGGAGCACCCACCGTTCCGCCCGCCGTCGATGGCCGCGTTCGGCAGCATCGCGATCGCCGTGCTCGTGCTCGCGGGCTTCTGGGTGTACGGCATGGTCGTGCCCGGCGGCAACAAGGCGTGGCGCGCCGGTGACGCCGTCATCGTAGAGAAGGAGACCGGCACCAGGTACGTCTACCTCGACGGGCGGCTGCACCCGGTGCTGAACTACACCTCCGCCCTGCTCGCGCTCGGCAAGCACGGCAATACCCGTTCGGTGTCCCGCAACTCGCTGGTCGGCGCGCCGCGCGGGCCGCGCATCGGCATCCAGGACGCTCCGGACGCACTCCCCGCGCCCGGTCGACTGATGAGTGGCGCGTGGTCCTTGTGCTCACGCTCCGCCTCCGACTCCACCGGCGCCACCGTGGACCGCTCGGTGCTGATGGTCGGCGCGGAACCACCGGACGGTCAGGTGCTCGGTGACGAGGCCCTGCTCGTGCAGACGCCGGACTCCGGGGACCACCACCTGATCTGGCGTGGCTACCGGCACCGCATCCGCCAGCCGGACACCGTGACCGTCGGCCTGGCGCTGCGCTCCGCACCACGCGCCCGGGTCGGCATGGCGGTGCTGGACGTACTGCCCGCAGGGGACACGATCGCGCCCATCACCGTGGCCGGCGCGGGCGAGCCTTCCACGGCGGTCGCGGCACGCAAGGACATCCGCGCGGGCCAGCTGCTGGTCGCCGAGACCTCCGCGGGCGTGCAGCACTACCTCGCCGAGACCGAGGTGCTGAGGCCGATCACCGAACTGCAGTACCACGTCCAGCTCGGCTTCAAGCCGACCGCGGCCGCCTACGGTGGCGGCGAACCGGTCCCGGTGCGGCTGAGCCTGCTGGACGCGGCCGAGGCACGTCAGCTGCCGGCACAGGACGCGGACCCCGGCGCGCCCCCACCGCTCCGGCCGGTCATCGCGGGGTCCGGCCGGGACACGGCCGCGATCTGCGCGACCTACGAGCCAGGAGTGGCCGTGCCCCGCGTGCGAATCGACCCCCGGATGCCCGCCGAGGACCCACTTTCCCTGACCGCGCGACGAACCACGCGCGGCACACCGCTCGCCGACCACGTGCGGGTCGCACCAGGCTTCGGTGCGCTGGTTGAGGTCATGCCCGGCGCGGACGCTCCGGCGGGGACGTTCGTGATCGTCACCGACCAGGGACGTGCGCATCCGCTGGAGAACGCGGATGTCGCGGAGTGGCTCGGGTATGGCGGGGTGAGGCCGGTGCGGGTGCCCGCCGCTCTGGTGGCTCGGTTGCCGCAGGGTAGCGGGCTCGGGCATCGCGCCGCGCTCAGCCGCGGGTGAGGGGTGCAGGGTGGCGCGGTTGGCGCGCTCAGCCGTGTGAGCTGGCCTGGGTGGTGAAGGTGGCGTGGTTGGCGCGGCGTGCTCAGCTGTGCATGAGGAAGCCGGATGCCGCAGAGCACACCAGGCTCAGCCGCCCCGCCACGTTCACCCGCGGGTGAACAGCGAGTCCTCGTCGGGCAGCTCGTCCCTGGCCGGCTCAGCGGAAACCGGATCCGCTCGCCGCGGCTGCCAGCCCTCCCGGCGGCCACGGCGCAGCACCAGCGCGAGCAGTAGTACCAGCGCGACCACACCGATCACCGTCGCGCCCGTGAAGCGGGTGTGCCAGGTCGTGCGGGACCACCAGGCCGCCACCCGGATCTGCTCGGGATCCTCCGGCGGGACGGCCACGTCCGGCAGCGTCGCGGGCGGCGCGGGGGACAGTCCCTCGGTCACCGCGCGGTACGGGTTCACCAGTCCCGCGCCGTAGGCGGTGCCCTCCCCGCCGGGCGCCGGGCTCGCCGTCGCCATGATCCGGTTCGCCACCTCGCCGGCGCTCAGCCCTGGCCACGCGGAACGCACCAGTGCCGCGGTGGCGGAGACGAACGCGGCCGCGAAGCTGGTGCCGTTCTGGTAGTGGTGGCCGCCAGCGCGGGTCGCCGCGGTCACGCCGACGCCCGGCGCGACGACGTCGACCTGCGCGCCGATCCGCGACGCGGGCATCCTCGTTCCGGCCGGATCGACCGCGCCGACGCCTAGCACCCCGTCGTATCCGGCGGGAAACGTTGCGGGGGCCGGGTTCTCGCCGTCCTGGGTGTTGCCGGCGGCGGCGATCACGAGCGCGTCCTTCGACTGCGCGTACGCGATCGCGTCCCGCACGTACTGGTTGTCCGTGCTGCCCGCGACCGACAGGTTGATCACCTTGGCTCCGTGGTCGGCCGCGTACCAGATGCCGCGGGCCAGTACGACCGGGTCGAGTGCCGACGGCGCGCCCTGTTCGGTGACATCGCGGTCCGTGACACGCACCGGCAGGATCTTCGCTTCCGGCGCGAGTCCGGCGAAACCGGTGCCGTCGACGGGATCCGCGGCGATGATGCTCGCGACGGCGGTGCCGTGTGAGACACAGTCGAAGCTGCCCGGCAGGTCACCGGCCAGGTAGAAGTCCTGTCCCGCCAGGACCTTGCCCGGCGCGCGCAGTTGCGGGTGGTCGGAGTCCACACCGGAGTCGACCACCGCGACCAGCACACCGGCGCCCTTGCTGTGCGGCCACACGGTTTTCGGCATCAGTGTGCGCTGCGCCCACGGCAGCTCGGTGATCGACTGCCTGGCCGGTGTCGGGTTGTGGCAGGCACCCGCCGGTGGCGCGGCCGCCGCTGGGGGGCACGCCATGGTCGTCGCGACGACGAGCGCGCCGATCCTCTTCATCATGGTGCGATCGTGGTTGCCACGACGAACCCGGTTGTGTGCTCTGGCAGGAAGAGGTCAGTGCGGCGCTTCGGGCTCGTCGCGGCCATAGCGTGATCTCATGCCGATCTCCGCACCGTCCCGACGAGCCGGGTGCCTCCTGCTCGCCTACTCCTTGGCCGCATGCGGTACCACGGCCACGGGTGGCGCGCCTGCACCCACGACCACCACCACGACCACCGTTTCTTCTGCCGCGCCGACGTTGACCGCAGCCGACGGCGCGAACTACGCGGCCTGCGCGGACGGCACCTGCGAGGTGACCATCCCGGGCCCGGTCGACATAGCGGTGCAGAGCCACACCTTCTCCGTGACCGAGGTGACCGCCGACGGCATCACTTTCGCCGTCGCCTACGGCGGATACGAGCTCGGTGCCTCGCCCAAGGCGTCCTGCGGTAACGCTTACGTCTTTCGGTTGGGTGAGTCCGCCGGTGGCATGACCGGGGGATCCTGCGGCGATCCGGCGAAGCCGCCCGCCGCCGTGCCGGGTGCGTTCGTCGTGCAGCTCGCGGCGGTGAGCGAAGGCATGGCCGTGCTGAGGATGGTGGCGGGGTGATGTCCGCGCCCAGCCAGGACAAGGGCCGCGTGGCAGCGGGCCGGTTGCGTGAGATCGCGGGACCGGACCTGTACCGGCGCAACCCGTTCCGCGTCGTGGGGCTGGCCACCGACGCCAAGCCCGCACAGGTGCGCGCGCAACGCCATCTGCTGCTCGGCGCTCTCGACCTCGGCGGCACGATCCCCGGCGACCGGCACCTGCCGTTGCCGTCACCGCCTTCCGCGCAGGATGTGCGCGCGGCGTTCGACGCACTGGAACGTCCTGACCACCGACTGGTGGACGAGCTGTTCTGGTGGTGGGGCGAACCAGGCGCCTGTGGCTGTGCGCCGGAGGTGCACGAGGTGCACGACATCGCCGTCGAGGCACACGCGAAGGCACTCGACGACAAGACCGACGACGACCTGTGGATCGACGCGGCGGACGCGTGGATGGACGCTTTGGAAGACCCGAGGTTCTTCGACCACGTGCGGCACCGCATGAAGGCGTTGTCGGACCGCAGAATGAGCGAGTCCACAGTGGAGGGACTGCGGGACGCTCTGCCGAAGGCGCTGCTCGCGCCGCAGGTCGCGCTAGCTCCCTCCAGGCCGAGGCTCGCGATCCTGCTGGACACGTGGGACGTGCCCGCGGTCCTCCTCGATGGCGCGCACCGTTCCGCTGCCGGGCCGACGACCGCGCGGATCGACGCACTGGTGCGTGAGGTCCTCTCGTTGCTGAACGACGGGTCCACGCGTACGGCCGCCCAGCGGGCCGAGGAGCTGCCGAGGCTCGCGAACCTGCTGGAGGCGCTGGCGCCGCACGAGCGGTACCGGTGGTCGGCCAAGGACCGCAACAGGATCGCCGTGACGCTGAACAACTGTGGGCTCGCGCTGCGGGACAGCGACGAGCTGAGAGCGCGTGACCTCCTCGAACAGGCGCTGTCGTTCGTCGTCGAGCAGCGCGACCGGGAGATCATCCAGGACAACCTGGCGCTGCCGACGTCCTCGTGGCAGTTCGAGGTGATCCAGCTGGTGCGCGAGGGCAACAAGGCGGCGGCGGTCCGGACGCTCCGTCGGTTGCAGCTGCGGATCACGGATCCCGTGCAGCGTGCCAAGGTCGACGCGATGCTCGACGAGCTGGCCGGCCAGCCACCGCGGCTGTCGCGCTGGCCGGCGAACGTGGCGCTGTTCGTCGTGTTCGTCGCCGCGGTGACGATCTGCGCGGTCGGCGTTCTCGGTGGAACGACGGTCCTGTCGATCCTCGCGACGATCTTGCTCTCCTGGGTTCCCTTCGGCGTGATCGGCGCGAACTGGTACCAGGCGCTGATGGGTGACGTGACGTCCTTCCTCAGCGGCGGTGCCGCGTTCGTCGCCGGCTGGTGGGCGCTCGCCACATTTCCTGCGCAGGTGCTGGAGCCGTTCTGGTGGTCAGCCCTGGCATTCGCGGTGGCGTCGCCGTTCGCCTACGCACTGACCCTGGTGTTCGCCGATCGGCGGGACCGCTGATGACCAGGTGGGCGGCGTGGCGCGGACAACGGCGGCACCACAGGGAGTTCCGGATCTCCGCACCCCGGTGGCCGGACCCGGTCTCGTTGACCGGACTGGTCGAGCAGTTGCCGGCTCCGTCCGCAAAGGACACACCGGACACGAGGCCGGCGTTGGACGAGAAGGATCTCGCTGACGCCGCGACGAATCTCTGGCGCGCACAACGCAGGCTGACGCGGCTCGGCGAGGAGGACTCGCGCGAGGCCAAGCGGGTCGGCAGGTACCTGCAGGCGACCCGGCGGGCGCTGGACGAGGCGGGCCTGATGATCCAGGACCACGACGGCACCGAGTTCTACCCGGAGCAGTCGCTGGAGGTGATGGCGTTGCAACAGGACCCGGCGCTGCGGCACGACACGGTGCTGGAGACCGTCCGCCCGTCCGTCTACCTGGCGGGCAGGCGCATTCAGATGGGACAGGTCATCGTCGGCCGCCCCGACAGCACAATGGAGGTAACCGGTGCGTGACACCATCGACTTCGGCATCGACCTGGGCACCACGAACAGCGCCATCGCGGTGGTGCGCGACGGCAGCGCGTCGGTGATCAAGAACAACGAGAACTGGGACTACACGCCGTCTGCCGTCTGGATCCCCAAGCAGGGGGTCACGTACGTCGGTCGTCGTGCCCGGGACCGCCTCGCGGCCGACATGGCCAACGCGCACGCCGAGTTCAAGCAGGAGATGGGTCTCGACGGTGCGGCCAGGTTCTTCCGCGAAGCGGGCGTTCCCATGACACCGCAGCAGCTTTCGGCGGAGGTGCTGAAGTCGTTGCGGGCCGACGCCGCACACGTGCTGGGTGAGCCGCCACAGGCGGCGGTGATCACCGTGCCCGCCGCGTTCCGCCTGCACCAGAACAACGCGACCGGTGAGGCCGCCGCTCTCGCCGGGTTCGGCAACTGCCCGCTGGTGCAGGAGCCGACGGCGGCCGCGTTCGCCTTCGGGTTCCAGAACGAGAGCACCGACGCCTGCTGGATGGTGTTCGACTTCGGTGGCGGCACGTTCGACTCGGCGGTGGTCAGCACGCACGAGGGAGAACTGCGGGTGCTCGACCACGCGGGCGACCCGCACCTCGGCGGCAAGCTGATCGACTGGGCGATCGTGGAACGCCTGCTCGTCCCCGCGGTGGTGGCCGAGCTGGGACTGCGTGACCTGCGCAGGGACAACCCGGTGTGGCAGCGCAACTTCGCCGTGCTCAAGGCCGCGGCGGAGGACGCCAAGATCGAGTTGTCGCGCACCGGCAACACCGAGCTGCTCATCGATCTCGACGTCGGTGGCGGCGACCAGCGCGTGTTCGAACACACGCTGCGGCGCGACGACATCGATCGCGTCGCCGAGCCGTTCTACCTGCGCGCGATCAACCTGTGCCGCGAGGCACTGACGAAAGCCGGGCTCGGCCCTGCCGACGTCGACAAGCTGCTGCTGGTCGGCGGCACCACTCTCGCGCCGGCGTTGCGTGAACGCCTGGCAGATCCCGTTGAGGGACTGGGCATCGAGCTCGACCACAGCCAGGACCCGACCACCGTCGTCGCGAGGGGTGCGGCGGTGTTCGCGAGCACGGTGCCGCTGGACCGGCCGAAGACACGACCCGTGGAGGGCGAGTTCGGCGTCGACCTGAGGTACCCGCGCAACACGAGCCTGACCCTGGTGCCGGTGCAGGGACGGTTCGAGAGCACGACCGAGCAGGACTGGGCGCGCTTCCACGTCGTGCTGGACAACGCCAACGGCATGCCACCGTTCCGTACGCCGCAGGTAAGCCTGGACGCTCAGGGCACGTTCGTCACCGAGGTGCTGGTGGACGAGCGGGCGACGTCGACGTTCGACGTGCTGCTGGTCGACCCCGCCGGAGCGCGGCGCAAGGTGAACCCGGCGACCGCGTCGATCACGCACGTGCGCAACGAGCTGGGCGGCCAGGTGCTCACCAACTCGCTCGGACTGTCCGAAGCGGACGGAACCTTCACCCCGATCCTGCACAAGGGTTCCAGGTTGCCCGCCGTCGCGCGCAGCACCTTCTACACGACGATCGCCCTGCACCGCACGGATTCCGACGCCGTCATCCGTATTCCGCTCGTCGAGGGCGAGCGGGCGAGGGCCGACCGCAACCTGCGCATCGGCCTGATCGAGATCAGGCCGAAGGACGTCCGCATCGACCTGCCGGGCGACAGCGAGGTGGAGATCACCATCGAGGTGGACGAGTCGCGCCGGGTGACCGTGGTCGCCGACGTGCCGCTGGTGGACGAGCAGTTCGAGGCCGAGATCGACCTGTCCCGCGTGCGGCCGCCGGTCGCCGCGGACCTCGAACGCGAGCTGCGTGAGGTGCACGGCAGGCTGGCCGCGTTGCGGGAGAACCGGCGGGTGTCGGCCGTGGCGCGCCGCAAGCTCGACCGGCTGGAAGGTGAGCAGGTGCTGGACACCGCCCGCGACGAGGTCCGTGCCGCGGCCACCGATCCCGGCAGCGCGGCGGCGGCCGACCACCGGCTGCGGGACATCCAGGCCGTGCTGGACGAGGTAGAGGAGGAGGACCAGCTGAACGGCCTGCTGGCGGAGCTGGACGACGAGATCAAGCAGTGCCGGGACCTCCTGGACCGCAAGGGAGCGGCCGACGACCTGCTCGAGCTCGCGGACATCGAACGCAGGGCCGCCGACGTGCGCGGCAACCCCGACAGCGCCACCGTCGACGAGCTGATCGGACGCGCGGTCCACCTGTCGACGTCGGTGATGAGGCGCGACGAGACGTTCGACATCGCGCTCTTCCAGCACTTCCGGGACAACATGGGCAGGATGACCCAGCCGATGCGGGCCCGAGCCCTGATCGCCGAGGGGAACATGGCGATCGCCCAGCAGAACTGGCGGCTGCTGCCCGAGATCAACCAGGAGCTGCGCAAGCTCTGGCCCGTCGGCGCACCGGAACGCTCGCCTGGTGGCGTCCGCAGCCAGAACGGACGGCAACGATGATCGCCGCACAGGTGCGCGGGTTCGACCTGGCCCGCGCCGCCGACCTGGCCCGCGCAGGCGAGTACGACGCGGCCGTGCGCATCCTGGACGACCTCGGCCGCGATCCGGACACCCTCGACCTGCTGGCCAGGATCCACGCCCAGCGCGGCGACTTCGCCGCGGCGGCCACGGCGTGGTCGGAAGTCCTGGCCCAGGAACCGGCGAACCCGTCCGCACTGGCGGGCACGAAGCTCGTCACCGCGATCACCGAAGGCAAGCGCCGAGCCCGGCCACTGCCGCTGGCCGCCGCCGGCTCGGCAGCGGTCGTGGTGGCGGCACTCGCCGGCGTGCTGGTAGCCCAGCAGACACCGGCGCCACCACCTCAGGCTGCTGTCGCACCTGCACCGGCGACGCAGCCCGTCGCGGTGACGCCGGACCCGCGGAAGGCAGCTCTCCGCTCGCTCATGACCGAGCTGGCCGGCGCGCACGTCCGGCTGGAGCAGCACGACGACGGAGTTCACGTTGTCTTCCAGCAGGGCATGTTCCTGCCCGACAGCACCGAACTCAGCCCGGAAGGACGCGGGCAGCTGGAGCGCTGGGGCAGCCTGTTGCGAGGCAAGGAAGTCCAGGTGACCGTGTTCGGCCACGGCGTCGTCGTACCAGGCGGCCCGACGACCGGCGGATCGGCGACCGCACTGGCCAGAGCGGCGGCCGCCATCGAGGTGCTGGGCGACGTGGGCGAACAGCCGGCCACCGCCTTCGCCGCCCAGTCGGCGGACCAGGCGGAAGCACCGCACGCGGGTGGGGACCCGGCTCTCAACCGGACGGTGAGTGTGCTGGTGGAGCCGCGTTAGTGGGTACCTGGACCGATGGGGGCCATCGAGTCGGCAAGCGATCGGGCCGCCAGCGGTACGTCATCGAACGGGGCCCTGGAATGGGTTCCGGTTCCTGGCTCGGCGATCACGCGCTGCGCGCGTCGATCAGGGGATTAGGCCGTCGTCGCACTCGCCGTACTGGCCGGTCTGCCGCAGTGGTGGCGAGTAGGCGTGGATGGTGACGGTCGGGCCGGCGCCGGGCTCGGGCCGCATGCGGTGGATGAAGGTGTCGTCGAAGCAGAACGTCGCGCCCGCCTCGATCGCCGCCCCGGTGGGCCGTTCACCCATCCGCAGGTGTTCGTGCCGGATGCAGCCGCGGCCGACGTGTACGCCGCCGCTGGATCGGTCGTGGTCGTGGAACCCGGTGTCGTGGCCGTCGGCCATCCAGGAGATCGCCCACACGCCAGGGTTTTTGTTGGTGAACACGTCGGTGCAGGTGCGTTCCGCGCCCGCACAACGTCTGGTTCGTGCCGGGCCGCCAGGCGTGGACGTCGCTGTGGGTCGCCGTTGTCGGTCTCGTGCCAGGTGCTCGACGCCGCCACCGTCGGCATGCCAGGTGGGGAAAAGCTCATGTCAGCCGCCGATGTTGTCCACGGCCGAGCCGAGCGTCGCGGCGATCCGCTTGAGCTCCGGCTCGGTGACGTCCGGGCCGTCGAGGCGGGCGCGGAGATCCTCACGCGTCATCACCTGCAACGCTCCGCGGAACGCATCGGTGTCGAGGTCCTGCGCGGTCACCACCTCGGCCCTGCCCTCGACGAGCACGAGCGTGGCGTCCGGCAGGTCGGAGTCGAGCAACCGGCGCAGGTCCTCGGTGCTGATCGTCATTCGCGCCTCCTCGGTGTCGGGTCGTGCGGCGATCGGGGTGGTGCCCTCAGGTCAGCAGCTGTCCGCCGGTGACGCCGAGCACCTCGCCGGTGATGTAGCTCGACTCCTGGGACGCGAAGAAGACGTACGCGGGTCCGAGCTCGGCGGGCTGCGCAGCGCGTCCCATCGGTGTCTGCGCGCCGAAGTCGCCGACCTTCCCGGCGGGCATGGTCGCGGGGATCAGCGGAGTCCACACAGGACCGGGCGCGACCGAGTTGACCCTGATGCCCCTGCCGATGAGGTCGGCCGAGAGCGCCTTGGTGAAGTTGACGATGGCGGCCTTGGTGGTGGCGTAGTCCATGAGTTCGGGGGAGGGCTGGAACGCCTGGATCGACGAGGTGTTGATGATGGTGGCGCCGGGGCGCATCAGCGGTACGGCGGCCTTGCACAGCCAGAACATCGCGTACACGTTCGTCTTGAGCACGCGGTCGAACTGATCGGTCGTGATGCCGAGAAGACCGTCGTCCTGTGCCATCTGATAGGCCGCGTTGTTGACCAGGACGTCGATCCGCCCGAACTCCTGCTCCGCGCGCTCGGCCACGTGCCGGCAGGCTTCCTCGGTGCGCAGGTCGCCGGGTACCAGCACCGCCTGCCTCCCGGCGTCCTGCACCAGTTCCGCGGTGCGCTCGGCGTCGGCCTGCTCCTCCTCGAGGTAGGACAGCAGCACGTCCGCGCCTTCACGGGCGAACGCCAGCGCCACGGCACGGCCGATGCCGGAGTCGCCGCCAGTGATCACGGCCTTGCGGTCGGCCAGGCGCCCGCTGCCCCGATAGGTCGCCTCGCCGTGGTCGGGCTCCGGGTCCATGTGGCGGTCCGTGCCGGGATGGGCCTGCTGCTGCCCTTCCTGGCGTCCGGGACGCGGGTACTGGTCCCTCGGATCCTGTTGCGCGTACTGGTCTTCTGGCATGGACAGCCACCTCGTCGATGATGAACGTGAAACAGGGGAGTTCCCGCGGACGCGTTGCTCAACCGCGGCTGGAGGGCAGCGGTGCGGACCGCCCGCGGTGCGAAGGCGTTCACCGGCCGGCTTCACGTTCCACGTGGTGCCGGCACGAGGACCAGGCCGCTGCGGGGGCGCGCGGGGATCCGGCTCAGCGAAATGGTCAGGTCCTGCTCCGGCACCTGGTAGTCGAGATGTGCCAGGCGGGTGCAGAGCTCGGCGAGGATCGCGACGGTGAACGGCTCGCCCGGGCAGCGATGCCCGGCGCTCGGATCACCGGCACCTTGCGGCACGAGTTCCCACGCGCCGATCTCACGGTCCACGAACCGGTGCGGGTCGAAGCGGTACGGGTCCGGCCACCAGCGGCTGTCGTGGTTCTGGCCCCACAGGTCCAGCAGCACGAGCGAGCCCGCCGGGACGTGTTCTCCTCCCAGCTCGAGGTCCCGCGCGGCGCGGCCACCGAGGAACGGTGCGAACGGATAGAACCGGCGCAGCTCGTGCGCGAAGGCGACGGCGAAGTCACCACCTGCCTGAAGAGGTCCCCGGTGCTTCGGCCACCGGTACAGGGCGTGTCCGGCGTAGGCGACGAACCAGCACACCGCGACGGTCGGCCGGATCACGTTGAGCAGCTCCACCGCTGCCGTGTGCGGGTCGAGCAGTTCACCGTCCGTGTCCCGGTGCCGGGCGATGAGGTCGAGCGCGGAACCCTCTGGTGCTTCGGTCCTGCCGTCGCGCACGTCCTGGACGATCGATCCCAGCCACGTCTCGCGCCGCTTGCGGGCCTGCCGCGCCCGCCAGTGCCGAGGCCCCGCGGTCGCGAACCCGTCGACCATGGCGACCAGGTCGGCGGCCAGTGCCGCGACCTCGTGGGTCTCCAGCGGAACACCGGCCCAGCGGCGCACGCCCGCGGTCAACGCCCGGCTGGCCTCGTCGAACAGCACGACCTCTCGGCCCGCGGTCCACCCGACGACGGTGTCCTCCCAGGCCGCCGCGACGCACTGGACCAGCGAGGCGGTCGACTCACGCGTCACCAGCGACAGGAAGACGGCCTTGCGCCACCGGTGCGCGGCGCCGTCGAGCGTGTGCACCGCGCCGTGGCCGAACAGGGTGCTCAGCACCGGACCGGGGATCGCGGTGTGGCGCTGGACGTTCTTCTCGTCGTAGAAGAACTGCGCGGCCTCAGGGCCGCACAGGCCCACGGCGCGCTGACCCATCACCCGCGTGTGCACCACGTCGCCGCCGACGCGACGCCGTTGGCCCGGCAGCCAGGCGTAACCCTCCAGGAGGGCCTGCAGTGATCGGTCCCAATGAACAGGCGGTGTTCCCATACCGGCTGGTGCCCACCATGTCCGGAACCAAACATCAATGCGGAATCTTCAGCTCACCGGGGAGGGCCGGCCCGAACGGCTCGCATTTCCGATCGCTTGTTTGGTGGCGCGGACACCGGGTACTTCGGGCGCTCCAAGGGGCGTGAGATGCGAAGGGGATCGGTGTGCTTGCGCTGGAGTTCCTGGCTGGTACGGCGGAGAACCTCTACCCGGCGCGCATGCAGATGGCGTTGTCATTGGGCTGGCACATCGTCTTCGCCTGCTTCGGTATCGCGTTCCCGGCGATCGTCGTGTTCACCGAGTGGCGTGGGCACCGGCGCGATGACGCGGTGCTGACCGCGCTGGCGCACAAGTGGGCCAAGGCGATGGGAGTGCTGTTCGCCGCCGGTGCCGTGTCGGGCACGTTGCTGTCGTTCGAGATGGGCATCCTGTGGCCGGGGTTGATGGGCCGGTTCGGCGAGGTGTTCGGGTTCCCGTTCGTGCTCGAGGGTTTCGCCTTCTTCGTGGAGGCGATCTTCGTCGGCGTGTACCTGTTCGGCTGGAACCGCCTGTCGCCGCGGGCGCACATGCTCAGCGCGCTGCCGATGGTGGCGGCGGGCATCGTGGGTGCGTTCTGCGTGGTCTCCGCCAACGCGTGGATGAACAACCCCACCGGGTTCCGGCTGGACGAGCAGGGCAATGTCGTCGACGCGCGCCCGTGGGCGGCCATGTTCGGCCCGTCGACGTGGGCGCAGTTCGTGCACATGTGGCTGGCGGCGTTCATGGTCACCGGCTTCCTGATCGCCTCGGTGTACGCGGTCGGCATGCTGCGCGGGCGCCGCGACCATTACCATCGGGCGGGGCTGCTGATCCCGCTGACCGTCGCCGCGATCATCACGCCGGTGCAGATCGGTGTGGGGGACTGGATCGCCAACGTGGTCGCCGACAACCAGCCGGCGAAGCTCGCCGCGATGGAGGCTCAGTACGAGACGACCGCCGGGGCAGGCCTCTCGATCGGCGGCGTCTACCGCGACAACGAACTGCACTACGCCGTGGAAATCCCCTACGCGCTGTCGTTGCTGATCCACCACGACCCGGACGGCGTGGTCCTCGGACTGGAGGAGTTCCCGGCCGGGGAGAGGCCACCGGTCAACGTGGTGCACCTGGCCTACAACACCATGGTCGGCATCGGCACGGCCCTGCTGGGGCTCGCCGCCTGGTTCGGCCTGGTGTGGTGGCGACGGCGGCGACTGCCGCACACCGCGTGGTTCCTGCGCGCCGTCGCCGTCTCCGGTGTCGCGGCGGTGGTCGCGATGGAGGCCGGGTGGATCACCACCGAGGTCGGCAGACAGCCGTGGATCGTCTACGGCATCCTGCGCACCGCCGACGCGGTGAGCCCGGCGCCAGGACTGGGCTGGGGCCTGGTGGCCGTCGTGGGCGTCTACACCGTGCTGACCACGTTCACGGTGGTCGTCCTGCGCAGACTCGCCCGCGATCGCGCCACGCTCGCACCGCAGGAGGGACAGCGGTGACGCTCGCCGAGGTGGTGCTGGGAGCCGCGTTCACAGGTCTGGTGGCGTACGCGCTGTTCGGCGGCGCGGACTTCGGCGGCGGCGTGTGGGACCTGCTGGCCGGCGGCACCGAACGGGGACGCGCTGTGCGGGACCGGATCGAGCGCTCGATCGGCCCGGTGTGGGAGGCCAACCACGTCTGGCTGATCTTCGTGTTCGTCGTGCTGTGGACAGGGTTCTCCCGCGCGTTCGCCGCCGCCGTCACGACCCTGTACATCCCGCTCACCCTCGCCGCGCTCGGCATGATCGCCCGCGGCGCGGCGTTCGCCTACCGCAAAAGCGTTGGCACACCGGGGATGCAGCGCTTCTTCGGTGCCGCGTTCGCGTTGTCCTCGTTGCTCACGCCGTTCTTCCTGGGGGCCGTTGTGGGCGGCGTCGCCTCCGGACGTGTACCGCCGGGCATCGCCGAGGGTGACGTGGTGCGCAGCTGGGTCAATCCCACCTCGCTGCTCGGCGGCACACTGGCCGTGCTGGTGTGCGCCTACCTGGCGGCGGTGTTCCTGTGCGGCGACGCCCGCCGCGACGGTGAGCACGACCTGGCCGAGGCGTTCCGCCTGCGCGCCTTGCTGACCGCGGCCGTCACGGGTGCGGTGGGGCTGGCCGGTATCGCGGTGCTGCGCGCCGACGCACCCGTGCTGTTCGACGGGCTGACCGGCCGCGGCCTGCCGGTCGTGCTGCTCTCGGTCGCCGCCGGGCTGGCCGCGCTGGGCCTGCTGCTGGTGCGCCGGTACACCGTCGCCCGGATCGCCTCCGCGCTCGCCGTCACGGCGATCCTGGCCGGCTGGGCGGTGGGGCAGTACCCGTACGTGCTGCTGCCGGAACTGACCGTGGACGAGGCCGCCACCGGCCGCACCACCCTCGTCGCGCTGCTCACCGCGCTCTCGGCCGGAATGCTGGTGCTGTTGCCCGCGCTGGTCTACCTCTACGTCCTGTTCCAGCGCCCGGCCGATCACCGCGATCGTCCGGGCGCCTGTCACTAAGCGAGCTTTCGGTAGATCAGGCGGATGTTCTGCGGGCCGGCCGAGGCGCGACGGCGTTCGAAGAGCTCGTCCAGCAGGGCGAGGACTGGCTGGCGGCGATACCGGGTGAACACAGGGCGCCAGAGGAACAGGACGAGTTCTCCGCCTGGTCGAAGTACCCGGTGTGCCTCGCGAATGGCTGCCAGAGGGTCGGGCATCTCCTCGAGGCTGTAGCCGTAGAACAGGGTGTCGGCCTGGTCGTCAGCCAGGGGAAGCTTGCAGCCATCACCGGCCACGTAGGACGTTCGCGCACCGGGCACGCCGTCCAGCCGGTGCCGCAGTGATCGCATGGCCGGCGGTGACGGGTCGAGGGCGATCAAAGTGTTCTCGCTGCCGAGATGGGTTTTGAGCGCCGTGGTGTAGAAGCCGCCTCCGCTACCGACTTCCAGGCAGACCGTGCCGGGGCGGCGGTTGATCACGCGCAGGTCGTGGCGGGGCAGGTCCCATCCGAGGATCATGCGCAGGACCGGGCTGCTGATCAGCCGGTACAGGCGGTCGGGTGTGCGCCAGCCGCCGCTGACACCCGGCTGGGCCGGATGCGTCGTCTTGAGATCAAGCTCGGTCATCGTTGAGTGATTCCTTCGTTTTGGGCAGCGCACGTGCTGCGGCGATCGTGGCGAGCACGAACAGGACGGCACCGACCACCAGTGCGGCTCGCAGGCCTGTCACGAACGCGGCACGGGCCAGTTCGAGCAGCTGAGAGCCTGCTTCGGGCGAAAGTCCGGCGGCAGCGGCCGTCGCCTCGGTAAGGCCGTCGCGCGCCTGTGCCGCCGCGCCGGGAAGGCCGGCCGAGTAGATCAAGGTGGCGATGCTGCCCAGAATCGTGACACCGAGCCCGGCTCCGAGTTCGTAGGCGGTCTCCTCGACAGCGGCCGCCGCGCCCGCCTGCTCGGCTGGTGCGGCGGCGAGCAAGGCGTCGGAGGCGGCGGTGAGCGAGATCGAGACACCGAATCCGGTCGCCGCCAGCACCGGCCCGAGCAGCCACAGATTCTCGGTCACCGTCAGGCCTGCCGCGGCGGCCGCCAGGGCCACCGCGCTGACCGCGAACCCGGCGACCGTCAGCCGGCGATTTCCGAACCGCCGCAACAACGGCCCGGCGACGAGGCTGCCGACGACCGCCGAGGCCATGACGAACATCAGTCGCAACGCGGCGGGCATGGGCTGCAGTGCAAGCACGAGCTGGAGGTACTGGGCGAACAGCAGGCCCAGGCCGACCAGCGAGGTCAGGACCAGCAGGACGCTGCTGACCGCGACGCTGAACGCGCGGTCGCGGAACAGCGCCACGTCGAGCAGCGGAACAGGCAGTTTTCGTTGCCGCCGGACGAATGCCACGAGCAACAGGCACCCGAGCAGCCCGGCAACCGGGCCGAGCACGTACATCGTCCCGCCGTGCGGGGTCTGCTTGATCGCGAAGGCAACCCCGATGATGCCCAGCGCGGCCAACATCGCGCTGAGTACGTCCCAGGGCCCGTCCGGTGGGTCCGCGGACTCCGGGATCAGCCAGTAGGTCAGCGGAATCGCCGCGACCATCACCGGCACGTTGATCAGGAAAGCGGCGTTCCAGGAGAACGTCTCCACCAGGAAGCCACCGAGCAGTGGCCCGAGCACGGCCCCCGAACCGGCCACTCCACTCCAGATGCCGATGGCCGTCTGGCGTTCGGCACGGTCGGGAAACGCCTGGCGCAACAGCGACAGCGTGGCCGGCATGATCATCGCGCCGCCGATACCGAGCACGGCCCGCGCGGCGATCAGCACCGCAACGTTGGGTGCCCACGCGCAGGCGAGTGAGGCCAGCCCGAACACCACGTATCCGAGCACCAGAATCCGGCGCCGACCGTAACGATCGCCCAACGTGCCGAAGGCGAGCAGCAGGGGCGCCGCGACCAGCGAATAGACCGCGATGATCCACAGTTGGCTGGTGGCGGTGGGCCGCAGGTCCTCCGACAGCGCGGGCAGGGCCATGTGCAGCACGGTTGCGTCCACGGACACCAGCAGCAGACTGGCACACAAGATCGCCAGCACGAGCCAGCGCCTGCCCACCAGCACTCTGGGAGAAATGGTCACAACCGGGTGGCCTTACACAGATAGGGATGCACGGTTCTACTCTGGCCAATTCCGGTCCGTGACACCTCATCCTTCAGGCGCTTGTGAATCATCCTGTAGTAGTAGAAGCGCAGGTCCGCTGGCTGGGCCCACGTTAGCCGAAAGCCGGTTCCGGTCGCCGGGCATCGGTGATGAAACCCAACGAACGACTGTCCCGGGTGCCCGCGCGACCGGCAACATCGGCCGGCACGTCGTGGGCGGCGTCCACCGGTCTCCCGTCTGTCCTCACGGGAGCCGAAATCGGTCTACAAAGGACTGGTCAGGAGACGGAGTACTCGTCGCGCCCCTCCCGCGCTCCAGCGAAGGTCGGCATCCGCCTCGAGGTTGCCGTTGGACGTGCCGGCGCAGCTGGACCTGATGTTCCGGGTGAGGGTGAAATGGGCATTGCGGCTGTATACAGTGGTGACATGGGGCGCAGTGGTGGACGGGGTCTGTGGTGGATGGACGAGCTGCCCGTTGGGTAGGGCAGCGCGCGAAGCGGCGGGCCGAGATCGTGGCCGCCGCTTTGGATGTGATCGCTGACCACGGACCGTGGGTGTCGACGGACCAGATCGCGGAACGTGCCGGGATCGCCCGCCCCGCGCTCTACAGGCATTTCGCTGACGCTGATGATCTGTACGACACGGTGGCGTTGCGCATCGGCGAGTTGCTGATCTCCGCGATGGCGCCTGCCCTGATCCGTCCTGCCGGAAGTGCGCGCGAGATCATCACCCGGATCGTCAGCACCTTTGTGGTGTGGACCTCGGGTAACCCGTTCCTGTACCAGTACGTGATTTCGCGGTCGATGGAGGCCGCGCAGCGTGGTGAACGGCAATTGGCGGCCGACGTGCGTGAGCAGATCGCCGAGCTGTTGCGCCGGCTGCTTGGGGACTACATCGTGCTGTTCGAAGGGGATCCCCGGATTGCCGATCCGTTGGCGTTCGGGCTGGCCGGTATGGTCGAGTCGACAACCGCGAGGTGGATCGCAGTAGATCGCCAGTTCGACCGCGACCAGCTGATCTCGCATCTGGCCGGCTGGGCTTGGGCGGCGATCGACGTCGTTCTGCGCGACATCGGTGTAACGCTCGACCCGGACATCGCGCTTCCCGCACTGCCTGAGTCCGACAGCTGAGCGACTGGTCGCCGCCCAGGACTGCTTTGACAGCGGGGGTAGCGCCAGATCCGCGCGCAGGCCGGGTGCACACCGAACCGACGGCACGCGGGTGGCTCACGTGGCGAAGGGGGTTGCGGGCGGTGTGGTGTCGACTGCGGCCAGATCGTCGGCCAGGTCGCGGCAGTGCCGGCAGTACCTGAGGTGTGTTTGCATTCTGCGGCGGCGTCGTGGCCGTAGCGCGGTGCGGACCCAGGCGGCGAGGTCCTGCGCGAACGGCGCGCAGGCGGGAGCGATGCGAGCTCCTGTCAGGTGGGCCTCGAGGTAGGCGGTACGCAGGTCTTCTCGTGCGCGGTGTGCTCTCGCGGACACGGCGTTCGCCGAGATGTGCAGTAGTGGTGCGACCTTGCCGGGGCTCATGCCACAGATCTCGATGTACCAGAGAACGTGTTGCGCTGTGGCCGGCAAGGAGCGGTAGGCGCGCAGGGCGAGTGCGCGGTCGAGCAGGTTCTCGACCGTGGCGCTCTGGTCGGGTTCCTGAACAGCGAGGCGTGCGGCGAGTTGGTGCGCGTGCGGATCCTCGGTGAGGACACGGCGCGCGTCTTTGCGCGCGTGAGCAAAGGCAGCGCGGGTGATCGTGGTCAGCAGGTAGCCGCGGAACGAGTGTGTGGGGCCCCGGCCGGTGAGCAGGATTTCCAGAACGTGGTGAAATCCTTCGGACACCAGGTCGTCCGCGTCGACCTGGCAGCTCCAGCTGAGCTGCCGGGCACGTGCGCGGGCGGCCTCGATGTGACGCGCATAGAGCACCTCGAACGCGACGGTCGCTCCGGCGCGTACCCGCGCGATCAGTTCGGCATCGGTCGCCATCAGTCGGTGTGCGCGGGCCGAACCGGGCTGATGCCGCGCTGGGCGACGAGCGCTGGACGCAGTGGAAGGACACCGACGTGGTAGGCCAGCGCCACCGCGTGCGCGCGATCGCGGGCACCGAGGCGGCGCCGCGTTTCCTTCATGTGCGAGCTGACCGTCGCGGCCCCGAGATCGAGGTGTCGCGCGATGTCCGGTTCGCTCATCCCTTGCGCCACAAGCGCCAGGATCTGGCGTTGCCGGGCCGTGAGCAGCACACCGGCGTCACACGCCGACGCCGACTGCCAGGGGCGGCTGAGCACCATCGTGAGCCGCGGATCGACATACCGCCCGGTCTGATGTGCCTGCAGCAAAGCCCTCACCATGACCGAAGCCTCGGTGTCCCGGCTGAGCAGGCACCGCGCCCCGGAGGACTGGGCGACGCGGACGGAGGCAGGGGAGCGGTCGTGGTCGCGGAACAGTACCGCGACCATCAGTTCGGGATTGATCTCGACGAGGTCCCTGATCAACGTGCACGTCGGGTCGACGGCGCTGTCAAGCACGACCACGCGCGGCCCGATGGTGCGCACCCCTCTGCGGATCGCATCCGCGTGATCGGTGCCGCCGGCCCACTCCAGCCCGACAGTGCGATCGATGACAGCCCGCAGACCTTCCCGAAACACAGGCGTCGCGTCCGCGGCCAGGACCCGCAACGGAGCGGACGCGAGAGAAGTGCGGATCACGCGGACGTGCCTTCCTGAGTGACGTCGCGCGCCTGGGTACCGCCGGGCACGTGCGAGTCGGTCGCCCCCGTTGTCATCCCTGGTAACAAGCCGCTGTGGCTGTCGACCCCACTGGCGGAGATGAGCACGAGTCCTTCCTGGTAAAGGCGCGCAATGCGCTCCCTGGCTTCGTACGCGGCCTCATCAAGCCATTTCAGGAAGTCATGCGACTCACTCATCGCTCTCGCCTCTCAATGCAACCCGGCTCCTTCACGCCTGCCGTGAAACTCGCTCGGGTCAGGACCGACTGAGCCGATCAGCCGATTCTTCAAGTAAGGGTTACACGAGAGTATCAGCAACAGTCCGCAGAGTATCAAAGGAAACACTCTGAGTAGCATGGCGTTGCTGAGCTGCGGTTATTCACCGCGTTTCGGCAAAGGGGCGACTGAAATGTCCGGATCGAGTTTCGCGTCGGCGTCGCTCGGGGCGACACGGAGCCATGCGATCTGTTGTGCTGTTGTTGTTTCAACCATTCTTGTCAGCCGTAAGCCGGTGGATCGACAGTCTGGGAATTCCGTCCGGGCAGTAATAGGTGGCGCAGCCGTAGTCGGCGCAACCCGCCGAGCTGTCGGTGCAGGACCGTCAGATCGTCGCCATCGTCACGGTCGGTTGCCGCAGTCTGCGCTACCGGAGGATCTTGCCGCGCGCTGTCACCTGATGGCCGTAGTAGAGCTTCACTGCAGTTGTTGGCCTCTACCGTCTGTGGGTCAATGCGTCTGGACGTATTCGATGACGATATGCGGGGGGCGCATCCGTGGATGGACGAGCCGCCCGGTGGGCGGGCCAGCGTGAGACGCGCCGCACCGAGATCGTTGTGGCGGCGCTCGATGCCATCGCCGAGCACGGGCCACAGGTGTCTACTGAGCGGATCGCCGAACGCGCCGGCATCGCCCGTCCCACCCTGTATCGGCATTTCACCGACGCTGACGACCTGTATGACACGGTCGCGCACAGGATCGCGGAGTTGCTGGTCTCCGAGCTTGCCCCGACCATGACCACCCCGCGGGGTAGCGCACGCGAGGTCATCACGCGCATTGTGCGGACCTATGTGGTGTGGTTCTCCGAGAACACGAGGCTGTACCGGTACCTGCTTTCCCGGTCGATGGAACCTCTGGCCGGCGAACAGCGACCGGCGACCGCTGTCCGGCAGCGGATCGGTGAACTTCTGCGGGAGTTGGTGGCGGAGTACGTCGCGTTGTTCGGCGGGGACCCGCGGATCGCCGATCCCCTCGCGTTCGGACTCGTCGGGATGACGGAGACGGCGGCGGTGCGATGGGTGACGACACCGCACGCCTCGTTCGGGCGGGACGAGCTGATCACCCATCTGGCTGGGTGGATCTGGGGTTCGTTCGACGTCGCGCTGCGTGAAATCGGCATACGCCTCGATCCGGACATCCCACTCCCTGAGCTGACCGGTCGATCAGACTGAAACTGCAGGTCAGGGGTCGAAGAATACTCAGAGTGGGTGGATTGGCTTGATTCCTACAGTTACTGCTACGTTCGCGTAGCTTTAACTGGACTGAACGGCCTAATCGGAACACCTGAGTGGCGGAAGCATGACCGAGTTGAGCGAACGGCAGACGTGGCTGGACGACGCGGCCCAGCAAGCCAGAGAACGCATTGCGTCCCTCTATCGGGAAGGCTTGGAGTCACTCGACAAAAAGCAGCATGACAACTCCAGTGCGGTACCGCCGGTATTGAGCCTGGCCGTCCCGGCCGCGGCGCCCGGCCCCGAAACACACGAGGTGGATCAGTTCGGTGGGTCCTTGTGACCCCACTGCATCCCGTGGCCGCATCGTTCCGAGTCTTGGCGGCGGACGCGACTCCGGTGTTCCGGGAAGGCCTGCGGACGGTCGTTCAACGGACGATCGGCCTGGAATGGGCCGGTGGCACCGATCACCCGGATGTCATCCGCGACGGTGTGCGGACAACGCGGCCGCACGTGGTCGTGCTGGACAGCGCGATCGACCCGCGCAGCACTCTCACCCAGGAACTCGTCGCAACCAATCCCCGCTTGATCGTCGCCGTTCTCTTCCGCGAGCGCGACCGCACCCCCGCGTCCGTACGCGTCGCCCAGGCAGCCGGTGCACGATGCCTGTTGAGCAGGGACACCGACGCCTCGCTCATGACCGAGGCGATCCTGCAGACTCATCCGGCTCACCGGTACATCGATCCGCGGCTGGTGCTGGCATTCAACGCCACGCCGCGGCGCCGGTCGGCCGGCTCCGAGCACGAGGTGCTCACCCCACGCCAGCGCCAGGTCCTCGCGCTGGTCGCCGAAGGACTGAGCGACCCCGACATCGCGCAGAGCCTGGACGTCTCTGTGGCGACTGTGCGAACCCACGCGAGGGAGCTCCGGCACCGCCTCGGCGCCCGCGACCGCGCGCACGCAGTGGCGCTCGCCTACCGCACCGGATTCCTGCCGCCGCGACCCGCACCCCACACCACCACGTCGTGACGCCTTTTCGTGTCGTGGAACGGCACCGCCCCGCTCGATGCCTCATCCGGTGAGCACCGCCACCATCGCTTGTCCCGAGCCGGCAATCGCAGAATCAACCGGGTGCTGCACATCATGGTTGTCGTGCAGCTGCGGCATGACCCCGAGGGGCGGGCCTACTACAGACGAAAACCGGCTGCCGGCAAGACAAGTATGGAAGCGATGCGGTGCCTCAAGCGTCGTCTGTCCGACAACTTAGGGTGGAACCCGGTTGTCTTCACCCTCGACCAGATCCTCCCGATCTTCGATCTGGGGCAGCACGGCCGGTGGCGGTTGCAGGGGGCGGGAATGTGGGTGAGCAACGCGCTGTCGACGTTCGGCTGGGTCATTGTGCTGACGGTTGTCATCAGTGGTGCGCGGGTTCTCCGGCGCTGATCGCCACGAACTCGTCCCGCAGGTCTTCGCGCAATCGCGGAGGGTCGGGTGAGCCCGAGCGCGTGGCGGAACTCCGGTTGTGGCCGGACGGGCAGGTCGAGCTCTCCGTCATCGATCCATGGCGTCCGTCACCAGTTGTTGGGTTCAGCCAGCGAGTAGGAGGCCGCGACCCGCGCGTGGTCGTGGAAGATCGACAGCTGCCACGGGCCGAGCGGGGCGTCGTTGCGCCAGCCGGTGCAATAGATCCCGGACGACCAGCGGACCGACGCGGCTGTCTTGGGCAGCACAGACCTGTTGGTCAGGCTCATCCGCTTGGTGCCGTTGACCCACACCTCGAAGGCGCCGTCGGTGCCACCGGCGAACTTGATCCTGGTGACGATGCGGATCCACGTGCCGCGTAGATCGGTGATCTTGGCGATGGTGCCGCTGTGCCCGCCGCTCCCGCCGAGCCGTAGCTCGTCGTTCTGCACGAACATCAGCTCCCACGGCCCGGAGGGGGCCTCGGGTGACCACTGCTGGAACGTGACGTTCTCGTTGTGCCACTGCCAGTTCGCCGGCAGGTAGATCGCCTGGCCGTAGTAGAGGTCCTGCCCGATGATCTGGGTGTGGTGCTGGACCGTCTCCGAGTGGTAACCGCCGGTCTCGCTGATGTAGGTCTGCTGCGCCTCGATGGCCGTGCCGCTGCCGCGGAACGCCGGGCTGGTCACGGTGCGCAGGACGCCCTGTTTCTGGGGGTCCTGCGGGTAGTTGTTCCAGCCGGTGAGCGTGCCGGTGTCCTGGAAGACCACGCCCGCGGGCAGTCCGCCGCCCGCCCGCTGCATCCAGAACTGGTTGGCCGCGCCGAACTTGCAGGTCCACAACACGATCGGCGTGCCGTTCGGGCTCGCCCCGCCGCCGGAGACGTCCAGGCACAGGTTCGAACCACGCCCGGTGAAGGTGCCGTTGGCGTTCCACGCCCACTTCTGGGCGGCGGTGCCGTTGCACGACCAGATCTGCACCCGCGTGCCCGGCGTCGTGCCGTTCTGGTTGGCGTCCAGGCAACGGACCGACGTGCCGTCGTAGACCCGCAGTTCCTCGGCCGCCGTGACGGTCCACCGCTGGTTGGCGCCGCCATTGCAGCTGTACACGATGGCACGGGCACCGGCTGTGGTGCTCGCGCCCTCGACGGTCAGGCACCGGCCCGATGCCGCACTCACCAGCGACGCCGGGATTCCGATCGATCCTGTCGCAGCGCCGCTTGGCGGGATCAGGAGCTGGCTTGCGAGAGTTACCGCCACCACGCCGATGATCCTGATCATCGCCACCTCCGGGCAACTGGGTCACCACAAAATGGACTAGACCACCTTCGCTGTCAAGAGTGTGTCGCGCACGTACGTCCGGCCACTCCGTTTCGGGACATCCGCGCACAGGGTGACCCTGTCTCGGTGCCTGTACGTAGCCGTGCTTCACCACCGCGCGACCAGTTGATCTGAATAACAAGAACAACAGTCGTGCGCCCGAAAATGTCCGAAGCAAGATAGTAGGCCATTGGGGTGACTCAGGTCACACTGTTGGGGCTCGCGTCGATTACTCCTTACATGGGGCGGCACCACGCTGTCCCTTGCCCCCGAAGGGAGTGGCCGCTACATCGTGGTCGGTGGGCACTACCAGGCAGGAGCCTGGGCCACCGAATTCACCGATCCCGCCCACCCGGTCACGATCGGCTGGTCCGACCCACCCGCGATCAGCCCGCCCGACCTCGGCGGGACCTGATCGTCGTACTGGTACGACAACTTCATCTACGAGTCCAGCATCACCGAAGGACTCAACGTGTACCGGCTCAGCGGCGACGCCACCGGCGGCGCCCTCCGGCTCGGTCACCTCAACCCGCAGACGCAGGAGTTCTCGCTGCCGTGACACCAGATCGCTGGGCCCCGTCGGTGACGGGTCCAGTTCGAGGGGGACCAACGAGGAGACAGAACCAATGAGAACCAGAAGGCTCTTCACCGCACTCGCCGTGGCGTCGCTGACCGCGGCGATGGCGGCACCCGTGGCGGCACACCCCGGCCAGCACGGCCCCACCGAAGGACACCTGCATGGTCCGGGTGCGTGGGGCGACCTGCAGCTGTTGGGCAAAGCGGACCTGACCGACACCGATGACCTGATCGCCGACGTGGCGGTCGACCCGCGCACCACGTACGCCTACCTGGCGAACTGGGGCAAAGCGACCTGTGACGCCAACCGTGAGGACGGCGATCCAGACGCCGGCGCCTACGTCGTCGACATGACCGACCTGGCGAACCCGAGGCAGATCGGGTTCATCCCGCACTCCCAGGACAGCCGGCCCGGCGAGGGCATGCAGGCGCTGCAGGTCGACACGAAGTTCTTCAACGGCACCATGCTCGTGATGAACAACGAGCAGTGCGGCAAGAACGGCCGCGGCGGAGTCTCCCTGTACGACGTCAGCAATCCCAGCAAGCCGGTCAAGCTGTCCGAGCACTTCGGCGACCGCGCGAACCTGTCGCGTGGCGACGCCAACGACACCCACAGCGCGTTCGCGTGGGACACCGGCGACAGGGCGTACGTGGTGACGACCGACAACTTCGAGTCGGGCGGCCCGGACGTCGACATCCTCGACATCACCAACCCGAAGCGGCCCCGGCTGATCCGCGAGATCGACGTCGACGCCGAGTTCCCGAACCTCACCCAGACCCAGCTCGGCCTCACCGAGGTCTTCCTGCACGACATGGTCGTCAAGAACATCGGCGGGCACCAGGTCCTGCTGCTGTCCTACTGGGACGGTGGCTACGTTCAGCTCAACGTCGACGACCCGGCGAACCCGGCGCTGATCGGCGACACGGACTTCAGCCATCCCGATCCGCAGCTGCTGGAGTCGACCGGAGCAGCGCGCACCGCCGAAGGCAACGGGCACCAGGGCGAGTTCACCGCCGACAACCAGTACTTCATCGGAACCGACGAGGACTTCGCGCCCTACGGAGCAACGAACTTCTCGATCACCAGCGGTACGAACGCGGGCGCGTACCCGTCCGTGCCGGTGCCCGGTTCCGCGCCGAT
>NZ_FNET01000033.1 GCF_900100275.1 Lentzea albidocapillata subsp. violacea | reverse complement strand
TGAACTCCTTGAGTTCACGAAAACTGAAGCAACTTCAGCGGGAACCCAAGTGGTCATCGGCCTCATTGTCGGGGTTGGACACTGGGGTTCGCAACGAACCCGAGGACGTGGCGGCGTGAACGTCCTCAATCAGTTGGCGTGCGTTGGTCGCGTAGCGGATCGCGGTCTGCGCGGCCATGCCAAACACAGCCGACAGGTGCAGCGGGTCGGCGCCGCAGGCGATGGCTTCCTCGAGTTGCCGGTCGATCCGCAGACGTTCCAGGTTCGCGGGGAGTCCTCGCAGGTTCAGGATGAACGCGGCGCTGACCGGGCCGAGTCGAAGCGCGCTTTCCTTGCTGATCAACAGATGTGGGTTGGCGGTGTGCGGCCATCGGCGGCGTCGGTGGTCGAGCCACTCGACCAGCGCGCGGTAGGTCAGCTCGTCAAGCGGGCGTGTCCGGCCGGCGACGGTGAGCCGGTGGTTGGCGAGGTCGACGTCGCCGAGTTGCAGTGCACGGATTTGACCGGGGCGGGCCGCGTGCACGAGCGCCAGTGTCAGGCACAACTTGGCCTGAGGTGTGGTCGCGGCTTGGACCGCGCAGGCGATGTCCTCATCGGACAGACGTTGCCAGACAGGCGGCGGGTACTTCCCGATTCGGATTCGGGCGACCGGGTTGCGGAAGATCGCTCCCTCACGTTTGGCCCAGGTGAACAGCGAGCGCAGCGCCACCAAGGCGTGCACCCGCGGCTCGCCGCGCAAGAGGTCGAGGTAGTCGATGACATCGTCGCGAGTGACTTCGCGCAAATGGTCGTAGGTGCCCGACCACATCTGCAGTGCGGGTCGCGCGGCATTGACGTAGGTCATGGCTGTCTCGGGCCGACGTGGTCGGCGGCGAGGTCCGCCGTCGCGCACCACGTGCGCCCAGCGCCGCACGTGGTGGGCGATCGCGGGTGCGAGATTGTCGAGTTTGGACTCAAGCCAGGTGTCGAACACCGACGGCCTGTCGTCGTGCAGGATGCCCATCGCGGCCAGCACGTCGAGGACGTGGACCAGGCCGCCGCCCCGGTTGCGGATCACATGCTGGAAGTCCGAGACTCGCACCGTGTCGCCGTCGGTGTGAGTGACCAGCAGCATCACGAGGTTGCGGTTGAGGGTGCGTCGCACGATCGGATCGAATCCGCGTGTCTCGGCCATCGTGTGCGCGAGATGCAGCGCCCACGCCAGCCACGGATTGTCCGGCGCGGAGCCGGATCTCAGGTCGACGTGGCCATAGCGGTAGGTGCGGGGCAGGTCGGCGAACAGAACGAGCTGCGCACAGTCCAGGTGGGGACCACGCGCCACCGGCGGTGGCGGTTTGGCGGGGCGTCCTTTCGCTCCGCGGCGCCGCTCAGCCGTGCGCGGGCGAGCACGAGGGCGGTACAGGTCGGCCAGGAACAACTGGTGGCACTGCACCGCTGCCACGAACGGGGCGAGCACGACCTTCCCGCGCGCATCCTCGGCGGCGACGGCGCGATCCTCGCGGGCCTGGCACCAGCACAACCGGCAGTAGCCCTTCTTGAGCCGCACGCGACGCCCGCACGCACCGCACTCGCCGACGTGCTGGCCGAAACGGGCAGCGGCGAAGTTGTAGCAAGCCAGGCACACACCCTGTGCGTAGGTCTGCCCCCACGCCAGGCAGTCCGCGCAGCTGGTCACCGACCGAGCGACCCTCGGCCCGACACCGTCACGCGCGACCATCGATCAGGTAGGCGGCAAGGACCGGCCGTCCCGCCGACGCGGCACCACGCGCGGCGGCTTCGCCGGCCCGTTGGCAGCGGACTGCTCGCTGTCGGCATTCGGGCCACGAACCTTGTCCGGCTCGGGAATCAACAGTTCCCCGATCTGGCAGCCGAGCACCGTACAGATCACATCCAGATCTGCGAGCTTGAGCGACGCGGGCTGGCCGGACCACAGGTTGGACATCTTGCCCAGCGAGATGACCAAGCCGTATTCGGCGAGTCGCCGCTGCAACTCGGAGGCTTGCCAGATGCCGCGGTTCGCCGCGACCAGACGCAGGTTCCACCGCATTCACATCAGTCCTTCCAGCCGCGTGGCGGCGCGTTTCTGCCCAGCGATCCAGGCGTCTTCGATGCGGCTGCGGTGCACGTGGACGTACTTCATCGTGGTGGCCACCCAGGCATGGCCGTACATCTCCTGAATGGAGATCAGGTCGAGACCGCCGAGGTAGAGCTGCGAGGCGCAGTAGTGCCTCAGCACGTGCGGCGACAACCGGCCCGCCCACTGCGGCAGGTGCGTCACGGTCGCCTCGGCCAGCCCGGCGCGCAACGTGTCATAGCCGACCCGGCAACGCGATCCGTCACGGTTCGTGCGCTCGGAAGGGAACAACGGCGCACCGTGCCGGGTGTGATCGTCGCCGAACTGGCCCCACACATCCTCGACATACCAACACAAAGTGCGATCAGCACCGTTGAGCAACGGCACCATCCGCTCGCGCGGCCCGGAGCCTCGCGCGCCTTTGCCCATCCGGATGTGCAGCTTGCCGAACCGGCCCAGCTCCCAGCGGATGTCGGCCAGGTCGAGGTGCCGGGCCTCGTTGATCCGCACGCCGACGCCTGCCATCAGTCGTGCCGCCGCATAGTTGCGCGCCGAGGGCGCGAACTTCCGGCAGGTCGCCAGGTCCTGCGCCCAGCCAGTGAACAGCGTGTTGATCTCGCTTTCCAGCGGCGGGATCCGCAGCCGAGCGTCTTTGTTGCCGCGCGGCCGGTTCATCTCGTCGAGCGGGCACTGCACGACCCGGCCGGTCATCGCGTGCAGCTCGACCTTGTGCCGCAGCTCGAGAAACTCGAAGTAGACCGACAGCGCTCCCGCGCGGGCCAGCCGGGTTCCGCTCGGCGCTGCGCGCATCACCTTGCCGAAGTAAGTGTCCGCATCTTGCGGCTCCATCTCCCACAACGGCCGGCCGAACCAGTCCCGGATCTGCTCCAGGTTGCTCACATCGCCGCGAACCGTGCCGTCCGCCAGACCCGCCGACGACCGCGCGAGCACCAGCCCGGCCATCACATCGACCTCGAACCGCTCGAGCTCCTCGGGCGACGCCACCACGCGGCGTGCCCGCAAGTCCCGAACCGGTGCGACGGCCAACCCACGCCCCTTGTCTTCGGACAACGTGCAGAGAGTTCAGCCAAGATGACATCACTTCAGAAATTCCGAAGCAACTTCAACACGCCGATCCTCTCGGATCGAGCGACGAAGTACTGGGTCAGCAGCCGACCACGACCTGAGGCCCGATCGAACTCAAGTGATGTCGGATTGAACCCTGCGGCATCAACAGATCGGAAGCGTGTTCAGTCCACTACGGACTCGGACGAACGCTCGACATCGTACGGGCAAACAACGTGACGCCGCTGTACGTTGCGGCGACGCCAGGACCGTCGATCGGCTCGATGTGCACCGGATACGGCGGGCTCGATCTCGGTGTCTTGGCCGCATTCGGCGGCGGCAGGGTCACCTGGTGCGCCGACAACGACCCGCACGTCACCACACTTCTCGACGCCCGCATGCCAAGCGCGCCGAACCTCGGAGACCTCCGCACCGTCGACTGGTCCGCTGTGCCCACTGTGGACATCGTCACCGCCGGGTTCCCGTGTCAGGACATCTCCGCCGCCGGCCGCCGCGCCGGTATCAAGAAGGGGCAACGCAGTGGACTGTGGACCAGCATCGTGGCCGCCCTTCGCCTACTACATCCACAACTCGTTGTCGTGGAGAACGTGGCCGCATTGCGATGGCGCAACGGCGGACTCGACCGCGTACTCGCGGACCTGGCCGCCGCAGGGTATGACGCACTCTGGCGTAGCGTCCGCGCCGCCGACGTCGGAGCGCCGCACCGCCGCGAGAGAGTTTTCTTGCTCGGGTGGCCCCGCCGTCTCGAAGACCAGGACGTTCGCAACGCCGACAGCACACGATGGCAGCTCCAACGGTGTGAGCGCCGCCAGCAGACAGGGTGGGCCGTCGCTGCTGGACCAGTTGCGGTTGTTGCCGACGCCAACCGCACTGGACCGGCGTGCGACTGCACGCCAGGCGCAGACCAACACCGGAGCACCCGACCACGCGGCCAGCGCTGGATCCCATCCACCGCTGTCCCAGGAGGCCCTGCCGCCGGTGGGCGCGCAGACGTTGTTGACTCCGCGTGCCAGCGACGGCGCGAAAGGCTGCCCGCAACAACGGGGTTCCAAGGGCGAGTTGATGCTGTCCTCAGCGGCGGTTCGCCTGCACCGTCAACAGCCACGCACAACGACACGTGGAACCCGCCGGCCACCGAAGTCGACTGGGGCGACTACGCCACCGCGATCGCCCGCTGGGAAGCCACACTCGGCCGCCCGGCGCCATTCCCCACCCAACCCGGACGCCACGGACGACCAGTCCTCGCGCCCCCACTCGTCGAACACATAATGGGCCTGCCACGCGGTTGGGTCACCGATCTCGCACTCAGCCGCACGGCGCAGCTGAAGGTTCTCGGTAACGGAGTCGTGCCACAACAGGCCACCCGCGCCGTGTCCCTCCTGCTGGCCGATCTCCAGGAGTTCGTCAGACATGCCTCGAGCGCGGAGGACGTGTCATGACGGCTCCTTCACATCGAACAACGGCGCCGCAGCAGGACCCGCCGTCGCGGCTCTACACCCCCGCTGAAGCCGCTGACATCCTGACGGTCCGGGAGTCGTGGCTGCGACGCCAAGCCGGGCAACGACGGATCCCGTGCACCTTCCTCGGCAAGCACCTGCGGTTCTCTGACGCCGACATCCAGCAGATCATCGCGGCCGGTTCCCGGCCCACCTCAGGACGTCGCCGCACGCGAAGGCGCTGAGCACGTGTCATTTGTGGGAGTCCACTGCGGACAAACCAAGGTTCTTGTGCCGCAACGCTTGCCCTCTTCGCAGATCGAAGCGTCCATGCATCCGTCAAATCCGTGACCCCCACACCACCAACCGGAGGACGAGATGGCCTGGGTAGAAAAGTCAGGCAAGCAGAGCTGGCGGGTGCGCTACTTCAACGACGACGGCACCATCGGCTCCCTTACCGGCTTCACCACGAAAACCGCCGCCGACAACGCAGCGGAAGACCTCGAATCAGACCAACGCGACGCCTCGAAGACCAACCTGGAGCCCGGTCAGACCACGACCCTGGCCGAGTGGGCCGAGACTTGGCTTGATGCCCTCGACGTGGACCTGCGCACTGAGGAGAACTACCGCAGCAAGCTCCGCGCTCGCATCCTGCCCCGCTGGGGCACGACCCCGTTGGCTGACATCAAGAACGCCGCCGCGCATGCCTGGGCCAAGTCGCTGCGCCAGGACGGTCTCGCCGATGTGACGGTGTCCGACACTCTCAAACTGCTCTCGTTCATCCTGTCCGACGCCCATGACGAGAAACTCATCCCCGCCAACCCGATCAGGCCCCGCCGACGAGGTCGAGCTCGCCGCCACCGTCAAGCCACCGAACAGATCTGGGCGATGCCAGGCGAGGTCATCCGCGTCGCCGACCAGACCGCCACCTGCTACGGCCCCGCTGGCGGCATGCTCATCCTCACCGGCGGATGGACCGGCGCCCGCTGGGGCGAACTCGTCGGCCTGCAGCGCCACAACCTGCACCTCGACGACGCCTGTTTCGTCATCGACCCCAACTTCGGCAGCCTGCACGAGTCCGCCTCCGGCAAACTCTGGCTCGGCCCGCCCAAGACACCGCAGTCAGCACGCACGGTCACTCTGCCGAAGTTCCTCGTTCCGCTGCTGCGCCAGCACCTCGACACCCACAAGCACCGACACGTGTTCGTCACTCCTGGCGGCGACCTGCATCGGCGCAGCAACTTCTCCCGCCGTGCGATGCGCCCCGCTTCCGACGGCAACTCCAGCCTCAGCACCTACCCGATCAAACCCGGCCTGACCTTCCGAGGCCTGCGCCACAGCCACAAGACCTGGATGATCGCCGACGCCGTCCCCGAGGTCGCCCAGTCCCGCCGATTGGGCCACAAGCTCCCCGACAAGATCCAGGAGACCTACTCGCACGTCGCCGCCGAAGTCGAACAACGACTGATGGTCGCCCTGCAGAAGCGATGGATCGACGCGATCACCGAACTTCGCGAACAGGAGGCCAGCAGCGACTGGCGCACCGCCGCGTGAACCGCCGCCTTCGTCGGTGTGGACATGAATGAACTCTGCTAGCGTCGTCTCTGCGCCACGGGGTCTGCGGAAGCACCCGGACCACCAGCGCGGACCCTGACTTTCGTTGACAGACCTGTCGTCGGTGCGCGCCCGGCGGCAGGTCTGCTCGACCTGCGCTAACCGGAGAAACTCATGTCGCTCGACGACCCGTTCTACGAGGCATTCCTGCCGCACCACACGGCCAGCAAGCACCGCGTCATGGCCATCACCCGCCACCCCGGCCACACCCAACTCCACGCCCTGGCCACCGTTTCCGACGCCACCGCCGCACGCCGACTGGCCGACGCCCTCAACTCCCGCCTGCTCGGCCGCCGCAACCACACCGAACGCCTCGACGCCGCACTGGCAGGCATGCCCGACAGCGTCGTCGCCGCTGTCCGCCAGCTGCCGATCGATCCCGTCCGGGTCGCGAAGTGGGGCCGACCGCCGCTGGCTCGCGAGGTCTACAGCGAGCCCATCGACGGCATCCTGCTGTTCCCGACCACCTCATGCACGCCGGGCGAATGCACCCTCTGCAAGGACTGCGCGAACGACTGCCAGAACTGCGAACTATGCGAGGAGGCCGGTTGTGAGGACTGCATCCCGCCCGACCTAACTCCCCGCACGGCTCGACTGCTCGCCGCGGCCGGCGCCGTGCTCGCGGACCAGTACTTCGACTACGCCGAAGCTGTCAGCCGCGGCAACACGTCCGCCGGCGACCTTCAGTTCGTCCTCTCGATCATGCGCAAGCAGTCGGCCGAGTTCCTCCGCCGCGTGGCACGCGCGTTCGACGACCTGGTCGGTGACCTTCGCGACGGCACCGACCCGCGTCCTCTCGACATGGTCGAACAGATCGCTCTGGACCTGCTCATCAGTGATGCCGAAGCCATGCACAGCGACGCCGACGTGACTGCGGAATTCGCTGAGGGCCTCCCCGAGACCCCGTACGACTACGATTTCGGCAGCCTCTACGACGTGCTGTTCGAGGACGCCGACCACGACGGCTACCTGTCCTCGAAGCACGATCCAGCCGCGCCAGGCGAGCTGGAGTACCTCTTCGAACGGTTCTACTCGCTGGAAGAACAGCGCGATCCGAACCGCGGCTTCCGACGCTGAGCCAAGGAAGCGGTAGGTGCACTCGCCAAGTGCGCCTACCGCTCGAGGTGGCGAGACGAGTAGTCGGACGAAGCCATCACCGATCAGCTGCTGCGACCATCCGGATCTTCGTGATCAGGCAGTGCGGCGCTCTGCTCGGTCGCTGCCTACACGAGCAGGTCTCTGATCACGACCGCCAGCTCGCCTCGCAGGCGCTCCGCCTCAGCACCGTCCACGTACCGAACATGACCGGTGAAGGTGTAGTTCTTGCCTCGTGTCGGCTTGTTCCGATAGGACCAGACAGCTTGGTCGATGCTGGTCTCTTGCTGACCGCTCTCACAGTCAGGCGGAGTTTCGGGCGTCTGAGAGACCACGGCGTTCGATTCGTCGAGCGGCTTGTCTGCTTGCGAGGAGGACACGACGCACCTCCGAGTACGAGTCGACACCAACTCAACACCCGCGCGCAGAAGACCGCACGGTGAGTGTCACCCACAAGGAACCGCAACGGTCGAGTCGGCCGAACACTCCACGCTCATGCGCCCCGTTGACACGCGCGTTACCGGTCCTGTTGATCACCAGAGTCTCGCTCGCTGCGAACGCGGACAGCGACGGCGAGGATGTGCATCGGCCGGATGCGGTCGTCCACACCGGACGCGACGCTCAGCGTTGGCTCGCCGCAGTTGCCTACCCACATGCCCATCAACAGATCCCGCAGATACTGGCCGAGACCGATGGCCGCGTGCCGGATCTCGCTGTACCGAATGGTGAGTGACAGTGAACTCGGCTTGTCTCTCCCCTTGATGATGGCGTGCACCAACTTGGCTGGCACACACAGCACATCTCCAGCGGCTTGGATCAGCCAGTACACCGCGGTAGGGCTGTGCTCGAGCAGGTCGTGCAACTGCCTGATCTCGATGCGCCAGGAGTCGACGGAGCCACCAGTGCCATGCAGCAGCGACGACTTCTTGACCTGAACCAACTCACCGAAGCGCACCTTCAACCGGCCAGGAAGGTCAACAGCGACAACCAGACCGACATCCGCGCCGACCGTCCTTTCATCAGCCTTGCGCACCGGTCGCTGCGCGAGCGAGACCTCCGGCTTACGAACACCATGGGACTCGGTGAGCGTCAGCTCGGCGTCGATCTTGGAGAACTCGCTCTCGAGCCGGTCGAGAAGCCGCCCGGTAAGCGCGTCCTCCTCTGCGGCGCCCTGATTACGAACGACCTCACGAAAACGATTGAGCGCAATGGCGGCACGATCTCGCACCAAATCCTCAAGACGGCGTTGCGACAGCCAGGTGTGCGTCGGCTCTGCAAGTGGCCATGGGAACGCGTCGATGCGGCTACGGTCGTTGTCGAGAAGCGCAGCAACCACTTCGACCAAGTGCTGTGCCAGATCTGCCTGGTCCACACCGCCAGCACGGGCGAGAACCCCTTGTGCAGGCGTTCGAACGGCCAGATGCGGATGCTCCGCAGCAGACTCCACAGCATCTCGAAACAGGCGGTCTTCAAGAGCAACCTTCGCCACGAGCAACGACTCGAGATAGCCGCCCGAGTTCTTGCAGGCAGCCAGGAGCCACGGCATGGCCTCCGCCCATACCTTGGGCCACTGCTGCGCGTGCTGCTCAAGCCGGTGACGAGCAGCCGACTCGTTCAGGCTCAGTGCATGGTGCCATCGCGAGGTCCTGCTCAGCGTGACCTGAACCGTCAAGCGGCTCCACAACTCGCAGTGCAGTTCTTCAGCCTCATCGAGAAGCGTCTCAACGGCGAACCAGTCCGCCTCGTACCCGCCCTTCCAAGGTTCCAGCCAACCGCCGCCCGCTATCTCCCGAACCGCCTGCCGACCTGTCACCACACCCGCGGCCACGCCGGCAGGGACTCGAAGTCGTTGCCACGCAAGCTCATCGAACTGCTTGGAGTAGTCAGACAGCCAGGCCACGACCGCTGGACGGCCACGGTCTGAGAGCAGCAGCTCATGACTTATGTCCAGCAGGGCGTGCTCAATCGCTCCGGCATCGTGCGCGACCATCAACTCAACCGCGTACTCGCGGCGGAGACCGAAGTAGTCGTACAGGGAGCGCGAGTCGGCCCGGAGTTTGAGGGCAAGCGCAGGCAGCTCCTCCAGGAACTCCTGCCCGTCAGACGTACCTCGTGCCCACTCCCAGGCTTCAGTCATGACTGGGTCCTGCTCGGCTTCCGGCAGTAGATCACCACCTGACATGCTTCGAGTGTAGTTTCGTCAGGAGTGGAGCCTTGTAGGGCTCGCCAGCAAAGGTCAGACTCGCAACGGCCGGCTACGCCACTGGCCCCGATGTGCTCAGGTAGCCCAACAGTATTACTTTTCTGTTTTGGGTGGCCAAAGTTCCCACCTGTTGGCTGTCCCTCTGCGCACGACGGCGTCTGGGTATTGCCCCTGGAGATCGGTGAGTTTCGTGATCACCTCAGCGATCGGCAGCCCGGACGGGACGACGGCGAGTGGCTTCGGTTTCGGGGGAGCAGGGGACTCTTTGCGGGAATCAGCGGCCCGCATCAGGATGTCTCGGGCTTCCTTGAGCCGCGCCGCCCAGTCTGGCCATGCAGGGCACGGCACGGTCTCGCGCACGCCGCTCTGCCAGACGTAGCCGTGTTGACTCGCGGGCCTGACGCATTCAGAGCACATGTCCTGAGCTGCTAACGGAGGGATCGCGAGCAGCTTCTCCAACTCTCGTTTCGACGCGGCCAGCTCGCCTCGAATCTTGGACCTCTCCGCACTCTTGGGCGGCGCTGCCGACAGCGCCGCAGCTTGTTCACTGACCAAGCCCCTCAGGCGTCTGACTTCACCCTCGCGCCAGATCTTGAACAGGGTGAGGTGGATGTCACGACGTTCAGCGGGCAGTAGCCCCGCCTTGTCCACCACTGCCTCAGGGTCTTCCACCTCACCCCGAAGCCTTTCGGCCCTTGCCTCAAGCGCGTTGCTGTCCTCCTGCGAGCCGACTGGCCATATGCGGTTTTCTCGCTCACGCAGCTGCGCTTCACACTCCAACAGAGCGAGACGCGCGTTTTCACGGGAACCATCGAAGTCGGCGATCCTGGCGAGTCGTTGTGCTTCCTGCTCTGCCGAACGCTGCTTGGACTCCGCGTCCAATCTCGCCCACTTCGCATCCAGCTCGGCCTCGGTCAAGTAGCGATGCCCAGGCTCCGCACGAGTCCATTGGTGGAATATGTCCGTCGCTTTGACGTAGTCATCCGCCTGGTCTTCCATCACCCACGGATTCCACGAGGACGCCTCGTGGAGTTGGATCATGAGGCTCCGGGCCCGCTGGAACTCCTCCGCCGTCGAAGTCGCATCCGGCAAGGGCTTCCAGAGAAAGCCGCCGTGCTCAACAGTGTGAACCACGAAACCTTCCCAATCTCGCATCGTGGACTCGGCTTCGTGCGTCCCCGGTGTTGAGAGGTTCACGGTGTACGCAGGCCGAGGCGGTCGTCGTCCGTCCACTCCGAGGGCCGACCGATTTCCGCACAGTGTTCAGCCCACGTCTTGCGGCTCCGGTCTGATGGCGTCGCTCGGGCCCAGTAGGTCACCTGGCCGTTGTAGCGCCACGCGCCGGTCGCTGGTCCGTACTCGCTGACCAGCTCGCCCATCCGTTCCAGCCGGCCGAGCGCGACACCGAAACGGACACTGGACGCCGTGTAGGCACGAGAGCCGAACATGGAGTGGCCTTGATCGGCAACGTGGGCGGCGAACAGATCGGGGAATCGCGTGCGCAGACGGTGCTCGACGATGCCGTACTCGACGAAGGGGTCACCGGCGTCCACACACCGGTTGAGCGGTTCGAGCAGTTCGTCGGTCACACCCTCCTGTACCTCGCTCGGTGACTGGACGGCTTCGCGGGTCGTGAACCATTCGTGGTCGCCATGCTCCTGGTTGGTACAGCGGTACTGCAGCAAGCGATCCGGAAGCCTGCGCGGCGGCAGCACGTCATCAGCGCTGAAGCACTTCGGACAGGTGATGATCACGATCGTTCCTCCGGTTCGCCAGCGAAGAGGGTGCGTTCGATCTCATCGGGTGCGCACCGGTTGTCGTAGGCCCAACGGGCGAGCAGGTCGCAGTAACGCCCATAGGTTTCCGCCGGCCAGGGACCTGCGTGGTGCAACGATGCCCAGCCGCACCGCTCGCGCAGCCTGGTCGCCACGACGCGGTCGAGAATGAGTGACGGGTGGCCTGGTGCGCCGCCGCCGGCGAAATACAGAAACTTCGTAAAGAACGACGGACCCAGCCACAGGATCTCGTTGCGTCGCTCAGGCCGAAGCAGGGCGTACGCGGCGGCAGGGTCGCGCCTGGACTCCACTGCGGCTCTGCTGAGGAGATCCTCTACTCGCGGCACGTCGGCGGCGATAGCGTCCAGCCGACGTGCGTTCTGTCGCAAGTACCTGCCCGATCCCCACGCTAGGGTCCGCCACAGCAGGGTGAATACATCTAGGGATTCAGCCGCCCACACTTCGGCGCGAGTAATGGTCGGCCCGGCTGGCGGCGTACCGGGCAAACTCCGTGAGCTGACCGCGTCGCGCCACCACTCTCCCTTGATGTGGATGACGTGTTCATCGATAGCCGCTCGGCGAGGCTGTGCGGGGACCGCCCAGGCGGGCAGCGCCAACGTTGCCAGGTCGGTCATCGGCATACCGCATGCATCGCCACACCCATGCTGTCGTTACTGGGTGGAACATCGGCCTGCAGTAACGGACAAGCAAGCACGAAGGATGACCTGCTCAGAGGCAGCTCGATCACCTTCGTGGTGGAGCAACGCACGAACGTGTAGTTGGCTGGCCGTCAGCTGATCAACCGAGAGGCGACCTCGTGAGACAAGCACACGCAGACCCCACCGTCGTTGCCGCCAAACACATGCGGCTTCGCGAGCAACACGTCGCGCCACTGGTCGACCTCGCCAACCGGATCGCGGCGGCAGAAGGACTCCCTCCAGGAACCGTGCCCTACCCCGACCCAGAGTTCGGCGGTGTCCACGCGCGAGCCCTGTTCCTGCTCGACAGCCCCGGCCCACGCGCAAAGCTGGAGACCGGCGGCTCAGGACTGCTCAGCATCGACAACGACGACCCCTCGGCGGCACGTGCCCACACCGCCTATCGCACTTTCCACATCGACCGCGGACTGTGCCTGCACTGGAACGTTTGTCCGTTCCCCACGGCGAAAGACCAGTCCAGCACGTCGGAGCGAACCCGCGCAGCGCGATACACCCTCGAACTACTCGACCTGCTTCCCCGGCTCGAGCTGGTGACGCTGCTCGGCCGAGCAGCCGAAGACGGCTGGCGCAGAGCCGACATCCACCGAAACGACCTCGTCGTCCTCCGCGGACCGCACCCGTCGAACCGGGGAATCAACGCAGTCGCAGGCAACGCCGAGCGCTTCCAGTCGACGATGCGAACCGTCGCGGTCCACCTCACCCAGCCTCCCCGCCTCATCGGCGACCGACCTGCTTCCCACCCACAAGGTCACTGACGATGCTGGGAGCACGTGATCCATCTGTTCGATGTCGCCTTCCCCAGACCGGTCGTAGGGGACCGAGTGACAACGGTCTTCACCGCGCCTTCGCAACAGTTGTCCACGCTGCGGTCTGCAGCGTTGGACGCGGTTCAACTGACCGATCGGCACGACAGCCCTACCGCACGATCAAACCCGCAAGCGCGAGCCACCAGCCGCCAGGCCCTGTTCGACCACAACCATCCACAGCTCAAGGCGTCCCGGTGGACCGGGCAGCAATCAGGGTTGAAAGTGCGTTGTTGAGATCTGCCAGGCGACTGAGCAGGAGCGTCCCGTGGCGGGCAACAGCAGGCGACTTCGCGAGCTGAGCAGCGACATACTTGTCCGTCATGACGATGTCGCAGTAGGGAATCGCGGCCGAGACAGCATCGGCATCGCGTATGTCGTTGCCTGTCCAGCTCTTGTAGGAGTTACGGAATCCCTTGTCAGCAAGCGTGATGTTGATCGCCGCGCTGGGGATGTCGTCCAACAGCTCGGTCAACGACTCCTTGCCCTTGGCGTAGAAGTCGCTGATGTCCATGTTGTACGGCTGCAACGCAGTAGGAAGGTGGTGTGCCAGTTCCCAGTAGAGGTAACGCGCGTGCACGAGATCTCCGAGCCGATCGCGATCTGCTGTGCCGTCCTTCAGCATCTCGGCAAGCTCCTTCTCGCGCTTCAAACGAGCTTCCTCAACCGCGGCAACGTTCTCCGGCCGGTACCCTCGCGCCCTCAAGTCAGGCAGCTCCTCGGGCGCCGGTCCACGCAGCATTGTGTACTCGCCCGTCACGCGGACGATGGTCTCGATCGCGCGCACCTGCGCAGCTGGCAGGTCAGGAGTCCCACCGCCCTTCTGCCGGAGCACGAACGCGCCCCGCACACCGACTGCGAAGGGCTGCCCTATGCCGAGCACCGCGATAGGCGCAGGCGGTTGGCCACCGAAGCGTGTCGCAAGTGCTGTCTGCAGCTGGTGCTGCACCACGGTTGACCGACCCGAGATGGCCGCAAAGCCCGTGATCTCGGCGATGACGTTCGCAAGGTCGGTACGCTGGCGGAGTGAGGAGATCCGAGCGACCTCCATGTAGGTCGCGGCGGTGAGGAACACAATCGCTTCTCCGGCGCGGGTTGCCGCACGCAAAGCCTTGTACGCCGCTTCGTCCTGCGGGGACTCCGGTCGGCCCAACCGCGCCTTGGCCAACGCCACCCAGTCCTTGACGTCGAGATAGATCTTGATCCGGTCTACCGAGCTTATGCCGAGCAGCGGATAGCGATCAGTCTCGGCGCAATGGCGCAGAGCCAAGGTCAGGACGTCCCGCGGAATTCCGAACTGTTGCAGGGCGGCATCGAACGAACTCGCGAAGACGCCGGACATACCGCTCTGTTCATCCAGTCGACCAGCCGCGGTATGCGGTTCGCCGGTCTTGGCCACAGTCGCCTACTTCCGCATGCTCAGCTTGCCAGTGATGTGGAGTGACTTTCACGGAACACGGGACAGGTGCACCGCAGCGGCCCGGCATACAACACGCCGAGCCGCTGCGGTGGTGCCCCGTCAGAAACGCCATGGCGGTCATGTGATCAGAGCTGGACGCCCCGCCAGGGCTGGTCAGCCGCGTGAAGAGCGGGGGTCGTTGCCCGGCTTGATCGTGTCCTGCTGGCGGATGGTGCCATCACGGCCGCGGACCTGCAGTTCGCCGCCGCCGGAGTTTCCGAGGATCTCACGTGCACGATCGATACCATCTGATTGAGTCGAAACGACTGCACTGGCACGATCGGCACCTGGGGCTCGAACCTCCCAGTTTCCGTCCTCGCGATGTTGGACGACTCGCTTGTTGGTCATCGGTTGCCTCCCTAGGGAAAACAGCAGCTGGTCTCGACGGCACCCAATTGATCACCGTCCCGACAGCGTGCTCTTACCAGGTAGTCGAGACAGGCCATCTGAGAGTTAGCGATACAGCAGGCTAGCTACGACATTCTTCACAGAGGCCGCCGACAAGGAGGTGCGGTTGGTATCGCAGGAAGCAGCCGCCGCTGCACATCTGTTCCTTCTGTGCGATCCGTCCACATCGGCAGTTCCCGCATACGGGGCAGTACGGTTGCCCGCAGTCTTGGCAAGGGTAGCCGCGCACGGTTTGCGTTCGCCCGCAACAGTGGATCTCGGTGGAGGGGCGCGTGTCGAAGTCCCGGGGCTCGTCGATGTGCAGTCGCTCGGCATCCCAGATGTCAATATCCGAGAACACTGCGATGATACGTCTACCTTCGCTCACAGCGTCGACGTAATAGTCTTCCTGTTTTCCCCAGGGCGTTCGCCAGAAGGTCTTTCTGGTCATCGCTTCACCGAGTGGCATGCTCCTGAAGGGGTGCCCTGTGGGAACGCTCTGTCCCGGCCAGGGAAAAACAGTTGGCCACCCCTCCGCGGCGTCGGGCCTGACGCTTGCATACTGCACTTCGTCCTGGTCACGATCGATCACCGCGACCGCGCCAAGGTGCGGCAGCCTGCCGGCGACAGCGATGGAGCATGCCGGAACGCTGGCTTGGCAGGCTCGGTATAGGTCCATCACATGCGTCGCCCGGACACGCCCACCGATCACTGAATCGACAACTGCCCCCGGAATAAGGAGACGCTGAGCGATGCGGTCACAAATTGTTTCCAGCATGCGCGGCGGATCTTCTTGGTCGCCGAGCCAGTCGTACAGCTCTTCGACCTGCTCGACGAGCCAGTGCCCGAGCTCGTGTGCGAGCGTGAAGTTCTCACGTCGGCTGTATGGCGTCGGCGCGTAAAGGACGACTCCATCCTGCAGAAAAGAAACTCCGTCGCACGCGCCGCCGTCAGCACGTCGACTCGCCAGATGATCTACAGCAGTAACCGTCAGACCGAGATCGTCACGGAGAACCCCGAGAGGATTAGCCGCGAACCGCCCACGAACGACTTCGTCCAAGTAACCAAGAGCTCGGTCGACACACTGATCAAGGTTCATTTCGGCGTGTCCCGCTCTCCACAGCGGCTACAAGCGCATCAAGAGACTGCAGCAACTGACCGGCATCCGGACGATCTCCACGGTGAACTGTGGCACGCAACCGCGACTCCAACACCGAAGCCGCCATCGCATGCGACAAACCCTGAAGCCGGGCCCAACGTTCCACCAGCCCTTCGAACTTGGACGAACGGGCAACCTCAGCGACAGCGTCGTTCTCCACGTCGGCCTGCAGGTTCGTTGTGAGCTGTTCGACGCTGACGCCAGTCTCGTCAGCGATGGCCTTGATCAGAGCGGGCGCGACGTCAGCTGCCGACTGGTTCTCCCATCGAAAGACATCCCGCCCCTGAACTTCCCAACCACGCGCGACAAGACGCTCGGCTAGTTCACTCCCCTTCAACCTGGCGTTCTTCCGCGCTCGAACCAGAGCCTTGGCATCCAGCGCGCAGTGCGGATCCGGGTTGAGACCCAGCAAGGCCGCTACCGGATCAGACTCCAACGGCGGCGCGCCGTGCCCCGCCTCCCACAGCAGGTCTGCGACCTCGATCAGCGACTCGACTTCGGCACGGTCGCCTTCATTCAGCAAGGGTTGGGGCTTGTCTCTGACGTTGCCAGCGCGAGCCTCCAGAAGGCTTGCAAGTGCCTCATCGCGCTCGTCTTTAGTCATGTGCCACCTCCTCCGGGCTCATCGCATCGCGCAATTGTTCCAGCGCGGCCTTGGCCATCTGGCTCACTCGGGCCGGCGTCACGCCCAGTTCCTCCGCGACCTCGGCCCGCGGACGCTCGAGGGCGACGTACTCCCAAGCCACCTTGCGGTGTCGGTCGTCCAACACCGCAAGGTGGTCCCACACCTCGGCCGCTGCCCGTTGACGGTCCGCAGCCTCCGCGACCTCCTCGGCCACGTCGCCCAGGTCGGCGTGGTCGTGCTCTTCCCCGAGTTCCGGCCCCGCGTGTCGGACAGCGGCCGAACGCAGCCGGTCAAGTGCTCTCCGCTTGGCCGTCGCGACCATGACCGCCTCCCACTCGCGGACGTCGTCGGGCGGAGAGGCCATGAGCGACATCATCGCCTCTTGAACGGCGTCGCCTGCCTGATCGGCGATCCCGGCCTCGCGCAGGACCTTCGCGGCGACTCTGTGCATGGCGTCTCGATGCTTGAGGTACAGCGCCGCCCAGTCAGGCTGAGTCTCGGGCACGCTGGCTACCACCCTTCTCACGCACCGAAGGACGTGCCATCGGTCGCCTCCACTTGCGCTTCTCGCTGGGCGGTTCGCCAGCTCATCACGTAGTCGACGCTCGAGGTGCCTGCGTTAGCTGGGCAGGTGACGCGCCGGAGGAGGGAAGGACACCGCGATCACAGCGGTAGCCCCGCCCGCAGACGATCCGTACCGTTCACACGTCGGCCCAGAACCGCCACACACCAACGAAACCGTGCGTCGATGCCCAGTCGAACCGGGGACAGGGTAAGCACGCGTCAGCGGCGAGCTCGAAGATCGCGGTGAACAACCACCCGGTTGGGCGACCCGATCCTGGAGAATCCGCTGACCCTGTTTCGTGGTGATCAACATCGATTCTCCGGATTTCTCCGGCCTGGCGCCCCACTGTCCAAAGTGGACCAGAAACGAAGATCGCCCGCCGAACCTGTTTACGCAGGTCAGCGAGCGATTCGTATGCTGTATGAAATTGTGGAGCTGAGGGGACTCGAACCCCTGACCCTCACACTGCCAGTCGGGTCGGGTCACGTCTCTGAACTGCAGAAACAGAGAAATCCATGGTCAACCGGTGCCGTTGGCTGCCGTTCAGTGCCGTTAAGCGCCGTTGCGTGACGTTCCGCTCTACGCTGTGCTCCAGTTTTGCTCCACTTAGCACAGTGTGAGACTCACCAGAAGCATCACGAAGTAGCTGCAACACAAGGGTTGCGCCGCTCCTACGCCAACATGGACCGCTTGCCTCTGCAGGTTCGTCCCGCCACGTTGATCACATTGTCCACAGGAGACTGTCGAGCCGCTGGCCCGAGTCAGCGCGGTGCGTACATGATCACGGCGACACCGACCAGGCAGATGCCCGCACCCAGGTAGTCCCACCGGTCCGGCCGGAATCCGTCCAGCACCATGCCCCAGGCCAGTGATCCGGCGACGAAGACCCCGCCGTAGGCAGCGAGAATCCGGCCGAAGTTCGGATCGGGCTGGAACGTCGCGACAAAGCCGTACGCGCCGAGTGCCAGCACACCGCCGGCAATCCACAGCAGACCCCGGTCCTCCCGCAGTCCTTGCCACACCAGCCAAGCGCCTCCGATCTCCGCCACCGCGGCGAGCACGAACAACACCACCGAACGCAGCACCATCATGATCCGGAAGTCTGACATTCACATCCGTCACCGACGCAGCTGTGCCGCCGCCGACGCCGAAGCACCAACCACGCGCCAACGCCCACCACAGCGGCTACGCCAAGACCAACCAGCACGTCCTGGAAGCCGATCGCCGAGAAGAAGCCTGTCACCGCGGCGATTCCCAACACCGGCACGAGACAGCACAGCAGACAGGCGGCTCCGGCGAGCCACGCGAATCGACGGACCTTGTCAGCAGCAGGAGCCGGCATCGGCGACCTTCCCCTCGGCGAGGCCGGCGAACGGCAGCGGGCAGGACGAGATGTGCGAGCACGCGATGAGGTCGTCGCAGCCCGCCGCCACCGCGGCCTTCAACGTGTCCCGGATGATCTCCAGATCGGCGATCTTGGTCTCGACTTCGGTCAGCTTGGCGGTAGCTCGCGCCTGCAGTCCCGGCTTGCCGTGCCGGTGCGTCCCGAGGTCGAGCAGTTCGGCGACCTCCTCGAGGGTGAAACCGAGTCGCTGGGCGGCCTTGATGACCCGGATGACGGTCACCGTCTCCGCCGGGTAGACCCGGTGCCCGCCCAGCGTCCGGTCCGGCTCGGTGAGGAGGCCGACCCGCTCGTAGTACCGCAGCGTCTGCCGGTTCACGCCCGCGGCCTCGGCGACCTCCCCAGCACGCAACCCGCTCACGTCGACATGCCCTCCGCCCGTGCCACGAGCGCTTCGAGCACGTCGACGTGCTGCTCTGGAACCTTGATCTCCAGGTGCAGTGTGCCGCCGGTCGCGACCAAGCTGAAGGTGAAGAACGAACAGCATCCGGCCTCCCGCACCACGAGGTCAGCCGCCCGCGCGGCCACCTCGGACCGCGGCTGGAGATCCAAGGAAACGGACGTGGCGTCAACACGTCGAACGTCCTGTAGCGCCTGCGCGAACAATGCGTCGAACTCAGCGACCCGCAGTGGCCGTTCCGCGGTGGGCGGTGTGCAGGCCTGCGGAGCCCAAGGCTCAGCTTTTGTGCTCATGCTTCGACGGTAAGCCTGTACTTGGGTACCAGATGCAAGTCACTGACAGCCGCATCCGGCAGCTGATTTGGCTTCAGTGACCGTGACGCCCGGCTCGACCGCCTGTTCGGTCGGCGTGCAGCACGCGCTGACGCCGCAACACGACGCTTCACCTTGTGCCGCAACCGGTGTATCCACCGATTCAGTCGGCTTGGTGGCACGGACGATGGCGGAGTGCATGCCGTCCGCGGCCTCGAAGGTCGGCGTGATCTCGACGTCGGCGAAGCCGGCGGCCTTAAGGCCTTCGCGGTATTCGGTGAAGGTGAGGGCTCCGGCGATGCAGCTGACGTAGGAGCCGCGCTCGGCTCGCTCGGCGGGCGTGAGGTGGTCGTCGGCGACGACGTCGGAGATGCCGATGCGGCCGCCGGGGCGCAGGACGCGGAAGGTTTCGGCGAACACGGCGGGCTTGTCGACGGAGAGGTTGATGACGCAGTTGGAGATCACGACGTCGATGGTGTTGCCGGGCAGCGGGATGGCTTCGATGTTGCCCTTGAGGAACTCGACGTTGGTGGCGCCTGCCTTGTCGGCGTTGGACAGTGCGAGCGCGAGCATCTCGTCGGTCATGTCGAGGCCGTAGGCCTTGCCGGTGGGGCCGACGCGGCGGGCGGAGAGCAGGACGTCGATGCCGCCGCCCGATCCCAGGTCCAGCACTCGCTCGCCTTCGCGGAGTTCGGCGACGGCGATGGGGTTGCCGCAGCCGAGTGAGGCTGCCACCGCCTCGGCGGGCAGCTCATCGCGCTGAGCCGCCGGGTAGAGCGTGGCGCCGAAGGTCTCGTCGACCTCCACGGCCGCCGGATTGCAGCACCCGCCTCCCCCGTTGACGACAGCGGTCGCGGCTGCGGCATAGCGGGCGCGGACGGTCTCACGCAGCTCAGTCTGCTCGCTCATGAGCGGTCTACCTCCAGGCTGTATCGAAGTTTATCTATGTCATGTTTGCACTGGAGGCCGAGGCGAGTCAACATTGAAGAATGTCGAAGCAAGGTGAGGGCTGCTGCGAGCCGCTGTCGGAGGAGCCGCTCGCCAAGGAGCAGGCGACGGAGCTGGCGACGATGTTCAAGGCTCTCGGCGATCCGGTGCGCCTGCGGCTGCTGTCGCTGATCGCGTCACGCCCCAGCGGCGAGGTCTGCGTCTGTGAGCTCACGCCCGCGTTCGAGCTCTCACAGCCGACGATCTCCCACCACCTGAAGCTCCTTCGACAGGCAGGCCTGGTCGACTCCGATCGTCGCGGAACGTGGGTGTACTACCGGGTTCGCCCGGAGACCACCGACCGGCTGGCCGCATTGCTGGCGAGTGTGAGCAGCGAACAGCGCGCTGCCGCGGTGTAGGCCGAGCAGGGTTCGCCTGCTGTTCATGCGGACGTCGCCAGCCGAGCGGAACGACCGCCTACCGTCCTGGATCGACATAAGCCGATCTACCGGCGCTTGTCGTTCCCGATGGACTCGCATGGAGGTACCGTGCCGCCGCGTCCCACCACGGACCAGCGGATCATCCCGCTGCCCTTGGCGTCGACCAACCACGCCGGGCGTTCTGCCCTGACCTGCCGCTACCGCTGCGGCGACGCCTGCTTCCACGAGGCGCCCAACACCTCCGACAACCCCTACCTCGGTGACGTGATCGCCGGTGTGTTGTCCCGTCGTTCGCTGCTGCGGTCCACCGCCGTGTTGTCGTTGGCAGCGGCGGGAACGGCGGCCGTTGCCTCACCCGCTGCGGCGGACGTCGAGCTGGACGTCGAACTCCGCCTCGGTGGCAGCCGCGGTGCTCGCGGACTTCGCTTCGATCCGGTGGCGCACAACAAGCTCGATGCTGTGGTCACGCCGGCTGCCTATGAGCAGGACGTCGTGATCCGGTGGGGTGACCCGGTTCTGCCTGGCGCGCCGGCTTTCGACCACACCAAGCAGACGGCGGCGGCGCAGGCCAAGCAGTTCGGCTTCAACGTCGACTACCTCGCGCTGCTGGAACTCGACCACGATCGGCTCGTGCTCGTCGCGAACCACGAGTACACCAGCGAGCAGGTGATGTTCGCCGGGTACAGCTCCGCCAACCCGACGCGCGAGCAGGTCGAGATCGCCTGGGCTGCGCACGGCCTGAGCGTCGTCGTGCTCGAGGAACAGCGGCGCAGCTGCAAGCTGTCGCCGATCAAGCACCGCCTCAACCGCCGGATCACCGCCACGAGCAAGCTGCAGTTCACCGGCCCTGCGGCGGGTAGCGCGTTCTTGAAGACCTCCGTAGACCCGACCGGGCGCACGGTGCTGGGCACGTTGAACAACTGCGGTGGCGGTGTCACGCCGTGGGGCACGGTGCTGTCCGGCGAGGAGAACTTCAACCAGTACTTCGGCAACGCCGATCTGGTCACCGACCCCGCCACGAAGGCGCGGCTGGCCCGCTATGGCTTGCGCGGCTTGGCGAGCGAGCGCAAGTGGGAGCGGTTCGACAAGCGCTTCGACGTGGCGCAGGAGCCCAACGAGACCAACCGGCACGGCTGGGTCGTGGAGATCGACCCGTTCGATCCGGACTTCGTGCCGCGCAAGCGGACCGCTCTCGGCCGGTTCAAGCACGAGGCTGCGGAGCCGCGGCTCACCTCTGACGGCCGGGTCGTGCTGTACATGGGCGACGACGAGCGGTTCGACTACTTCTACAAGTACGTCTCCAAGAACCGCGTGAAGCACGGGCGCAGCGAGTCGGCCCGCCGACACAACCTCACGCTGCTCGACGAGGGCACGCTCTACGTCGCCAAGTTCACCGGTGACAGCCCCGCCGCCGAAATCGACGGCACCGGCACGCTCCCTGCGGACGGCGCGTTCGACGGCACCGGTGAGTGGGTCGCGCTGGCGAGCGGGAACAAGTCGTTCGTGCCGGGCATGACCGCCGAAGAGGTCTACGTGTTCACGCGTCTCGCCGCAGACAAGGTGGGCGCGACGAAGATGGACCGGCCCGAGGACGTCGAGCCGCACCCGGACAACGGGACCGTCTACATCGCACTGACCAACAACTCCGACCGCGGCGCGGCGGGCAAGGCGGCACCGGACGAGGCCAACCCGCGCACCCGCAACCGGCACGGCCAGATCATGGAGGTCATGGAGTCGCGCAACAACGCCGCGGCGACGAGCTTCCGGTGGCGGTTGTTCCTGGTGTGCGGCGATCCGGCGGACCCGAGCACGTACTTCGCCGGGTTCCCGAAGGACAAGGTGTCGGCGGTGTCCTGCCCGGACAACCTCGCGTTCGACCGCCACGGCAACCTGTGGATCGCGACCGACGGCAGCGCACTCGGCTCCAACGACGGCCTCTTCGGCGTTGCTGTGGACGGTCGCTATCGCGGTCAGGTCAAGCAGTTCCTCACCGTGCCCGTCGGCGCGGAGACGTGCGGGCCGATCATCGAGGAACGGCGGATCGTCGTCGCCGTGCAGCACCCCGGCGAGCTCGACGGCGCGACGGTCGAGAAGCCGGGATCGACCTGGCCCGGCGGTCCGGGCACGATCGCGCGACCGTCCGTGGTCGCGGTGCGCCGATCCGATCGAGGCAGGATCGGCGACTAGGACTCGGCTACCGATGGCCGGGATCGGTTAGTGGGAACGACTAACCAAGGCGGGGACCGTCCGGTTCGGACGGTCCCCGCTCCCGTTGTCAGACGCGGGCCGCGACGCCGAGCTCGTCGAGGAGGGCGCGGACCCTGCGCTCGATCTCGTCGCGCACGGGGCGGACGTCGGCGACGTCCTTGCCGGCCGGGTCATCGAGCGTCCAGTCCAGGTAGCGCTTGCCCGGGAACACCGGGCACGCGTCGCCGCAGCCCATCGAGACGATCACGTCGGCGGCGCGGACGATCTCGTCGGTCCACGGCTTGGGGAACTCGCGGGAGATGTTGATGCCGCGCTCGAGCATGGCCTCGACGGCGGCCGGGTTGATCTGGTTGCCGGGCTCGGAGCCGCCGGACCAGGCCACCGCGCGGTCCTCGGCGAGGTCTTCGAAGAACCCGAGCGCCATCTGGCTGCGCCCGGCGTTGTGCACGCAGAGGAAGAGCACGATCGGCTTGTTGTCCGTCACGTGTCCTTCGACCTTGGCCAGGGCGTGCAGCCTCTGGCGGGCGAACCGTTCTGCCAGCAGCGGCAGGAAGTTCGGGATGGTGCTGTTCGAGGCGAACTGGTCGTAGCTGGTGTTCAGGAACCGCTCGATGGTCTCGGTACCGAAGATGCCGTGGAACTGCGACTGCAGGCGGCTGGCGGCGGTCTTGAGGGCGAGTTGCTGGTCGATGCTCAGGGTCATCGGTCTTCTCCAGACTGGTGAACGACGGGGGCCAGCCGGTCGACCCGGTCGGCGAGATCGAGAAAGGCGTGTTCGAAGGCGTCCTCGGTGCCGGTGCGAGCCGGATCGGGAACCGACCAGTGCAGGCGGTCGAGGTGGCTGTCGAGCTGTTCGTGGGCGTTGTCGCAGACGGCGATCACGAGGTCGTCCGGCCGCAGGATGTCTTCGACGTGGGCGGTGCGGGCGCGGGCGAGCGGCAGGCCGTGCGCCTTGGCGGTCGCGACCGCAAGCGGGTGCACTCCATTGGCGGGCTTCGTGCCGGCGGAGGCGGTGGGTACGGTGCTGCGCTTCTTCCACAGCGCCGCGGCGAGCTGGGAGCGCGCCGAGTTGTAGGTGCAGACGAACACCACGCGCGGCGCCGTTCGGTTTCCCGCCGGGCCGAGCCCGGTCAGCGCGTCCGCACGCAGGCGCAGGTAGTTGCGGCGCTGGTCCCCTTCCGAGCGGATGCGCTCCAGCACTCCTGCCTGTTCGAGCAGCTTCACGTGGTGTGCCAGCAGGTTGCTGGGCAGGCCGAGCTCGCGGCCGACCTCGCTGGGCGAGGAGTCGCCGAGGAGCAGCCGGTCGACGATCGCCAGCCGTGCGGGTTCGCCGAGCACCGCGTGCAGCCGTGCCCGCTCCACCACCAAGGAAGACCACTCAACGTTCATTGAGTCAATGATGGTTGAGCATTACTCCGATGTCAACGGTGGCGGCCATTACTGTGGGCGCGTGACGATCGACGAAGACCTGATTCCGACGCGAGCCGGCCGCCCCGCGCCGGTGGTGTTCGCCGCCGGTGCGGCGGTGGGTCTGCTGGGCGGGATGATCGGGCTGGGTGGCGCGGAGTTCCGGCTGCCGTTGCTGATCGGCCTGTTCGGGTTCGCCGCTCTGTCCGCGGTCATCCTCAACAAGGCGATGAGCCTGGTCGTCGTCCTCACCGCGCTGCCCGCCAGGCTGGCCACCGTCACGGTCGCCGATCTCGGCAGTCACTGGGCGGTCGCCGCCAACCTGCTCGCCGGCAGCCTGATCGGGGCGTGGGCGGGCGCGGGCTGGGCGATCCGGATGCGGACCGCCACCCTGTACAAAGTCCTCGCCGCCCTGATGGTCCTCATGGCGGCCGCGCTGGTGCTCATGCACGTCACCAGCGTGGGGACCCTCGACCTGCCGCCGGTGGCCCAGGCCGTCGCCGGAATCGCCGCGGGGTTCGGCATCGGGGTGGTCGCGGCCATCATGGGCGTGGCGGGCGGAGAGCTGCTGATCCCCACGATCGTGCTGTTGTACGGCGTCGACATCAAGACGGCGGGCAGCCTGTCGCTGCTGGTCTCCCTGCCCACGATGGTCGTCGCGTTCGCCCGCTACAGCCGCGACAACAACTTCCGCGTCCTGCGCGACAACGTGCGCTTCGCCGTCATCATGGTCACCGGCTCGATCGTCGGCGCGTTGCTCGGCGGGCTGCTCCTGGGAGCGATTTCCGACCTGGTGCTCATCCCCGCGCTCGCCGTCGTCTTGCTGGTATCAGCGGTGAAACTCGCCCGTCACCACTGATCCTCGGCAATCCGGGCGACGGTCGCCTTGGCGGTGGGGCCGACGCCGATCAGGGTCGCGGACGCAGCCCCGGTCCAGCCGCCGTACCCGAGCAGGTGCAGGCGCGGCTCCCCCGCCGCTGTCGTGCCGTCCACCGCGACGCGGCCGCGTTCATCGCGCAGTTGCAGTGGCGCGAGGTGCCCGAGCGCGGGCCGGAACCCGGTGGACCAGATCACGACGTCGGCTTCAGCGAGCATGTCGGTGTCCATCGGAGTCGCCACGAGCAACCCGCTGTCGCGAGCCTCCCGAACCGGCGGGACAGCCACGATGTCACCCAACTCCCCCACGCCACCCGCCCGGCGGCTGGCGATGTCGAAGAGTGCCTTGCCGTCGATCTCGTCGGGCAGGTAGCGCGGCGGCCGGCGGGTCATCCACGTCAGCGACGCGTGCGGCACGAGGTCGGCCGCGATCTGGGCGCCGGAGTTGCCGCCACCGACCACGACGACCTTCTGGCCCGCGAACTCCAATGGGTCGTGGTAGTCGACGGTGTGCAGCTGACGGCCGGGCAGTTCCATCAGCGGACGGAACGGCCGCCACCACGTGCCGGTAGCGCTGATCACGTGCCGCGCGGCCCAAGTCCCGGCATCGGTGTGCACCAACAGCCCATCGTCAGCACGGCTCACCGACGTCACCTGGACAGGCCGGTGCACAGGAACGTCGTAGCGCTTCTCGTAAGCCGTCAGGTAGTCGACCACGTGCTGAGCGGTCGGATAACCATCCGAAAAAGACGGCATCGGCCAGCCCGGCAACGAGCTGTGGCGCGCGACGGAGAACAGCCGCAGCGAGTTCCACCCGTGCGGCCAGGCCCCGCCCGGTGCGGCTTGGGCATCGAGCACCACGTAGTCGATTCCCGCGCGCCGCAGGTAGTAGGCGGCGGCCAGGCCTGCCTGGCCGCCGCCGATCACCACGACATCAGACTTCAGCGCGGGCCACCCAACGACGCCGCAGCCATAGGCTCACGTACACGAGCCCGACCAGCACAGGCACCTCGATCAGCGGGCCAACCACACCGGCCAGCGCCTGGCCGGAGGTCACGCCGAACACGCCGATCGCGACCGCGATGGCGAGCTCGAAGTTATTGCCCGCCGCCGTGAACGCCAGCGTCGTCGTACGCTCGTACGAGAGCCCGGACGCCTTGCCGAGCGCGTACGAACCGGCCCACATGATGGCGAAGTAGACCAGCAGCGGCAGCGCGATCCGGACGACGTCCAGCGGCCGGTTGGTGATGGTCTCGCCCTGCAGCGCGAACAGGATGACGATGGTGAACAGCAGGCCGTACAGGGCGATCGGACCCACGCGCGGCAGGTACTTGGACTCGTACCACTCCCTGCCCTTCGAGCGTTCACCGAGCTTGCGGCTGAGGTAGCCGGCCAGCAGCGGGATGCCGAGGAAGATCAGCACGGACTTGGCGATCTCCCACGCCGAGAAGTCCACCGACGCGGTGTCCAGGCCCAGCCAGCCGGGCAGGAGGTCGAGGTAGAACCAGCCGAGCACACCGAACATGATCACCTGGAACACCGAGTTCAATGCCACCAGTACGGCGGCGGCTTCGCGGTCGCCGCAGGCGAGGTCGTTCCAGATGATGACCATGGCGATGCACCGGGCCAGGCCGACGATGATGAGGCCGGTGCGGTACTCGGGCAGGTCGGCCAGGAAGATCCAGGCCAGGGCGAACATCAGCGCCGGGCCGAGCACCCAGTTCAGCACCAGCGACAACACCATCGTGCGCTTGTCGCGGGTGACGGTGTCGAGCTTGTCGTAGCGGACCTTGGCGAGCACCGGGTACATCATCAGCAGCAGACCGAGGGCGATCGGCAGCGACACCCCGTCGATCTTCACCGCCTCGAGCACGCTCTGCAGGCCGGGCACGAAGCTGCCGAGCGCGAGCCCGGCAACCATGGCGAGGCCGATCCACGCCGGCAGCCACCGGTCCAGAAAGGACAGCCGGTGCAGGACGTCCTGCTCCGCCGTCGGGTTGGTGGTGCTCAACAGGGCCTCCTGGCATCGGAGTTGGCGCGGTCGGCCAGCTCGTTCAGACTGTCGGCGATCCGGCGCAAGGCGTCGGGCCGCAGGCGGTAGTACGTGAAGCGCCCGCACGGCTCGGTGTCGACGAACCCGGCCTCGCGCAGCACCTTCAGGTGGTTCGACACGTTGGTCTGCTTCGCGCCGGTCTCCTCGACGAGGTGACAGGTGCACAGGGCCTCGCCGGCCAGCAGCTGCAGGATCTGGGCGCGCAGCGGGTCGGCGAGAACTTTCAACACATCAGCATCGAGTGACATCAGCCGGGAATGATACATCAGCCCCGCCTGATGAGACGCTGACCCGAATCAGCAGCTCAGTCGCAGCGGGAGGCCGGCTCGTCACGCAGCGGGCCACCAGGGCGCAGGAACTGCTCCATGGTGTCCAGCACCTCGTGGTCCACCCGGTACCAGCTCCAGGTGCCGCGCCGCTCGCGTTGCAGCACACCCGCGCTGACCAGGATTTTCAGGTGGTGGCTCAGCGAGGACTGCGGCATCTCGAACTCGTCGGCGAGGTCGCAGAAGCACGCCTCGCCGCTCGCCGCCTGCCTCACGAGCACAACCAGCTGGACCCTGATGGGATCCGCGAGAGCCTTGAAGAGACGTGCGGCGGAAGCCGGGTCGTCAGGCACCGCCACCAGCGCCTCCCTTCGCGCATCCAGGTCCGTTGTCGCCATGGTGACATGTTCATCAAACAGAATGAACGTCCGGTGAACGTGACCCTACCGGCGGCACACTGAACTGGTATCCGAGGCCACGAACGACACGAATCCACGTTGGATTGTGGTCGTCGTCACCCAGCCGCTTGCGTAGCCGCATGATGTGGACGTTGAGCGTGTTGCTCTTCGCCAATGGCCGGTCCGCCCACAGCGCGGCGACGAGCTCGTTGCGGCTGACCACCGCGCCGGGTCTTTCGGCGAAGTAGCGCAGCATGAGGAACTCCATCGGCGGCAGCGGGACGAGCACGCCGTCGAGCCAGAACTGCGGCACCGCGCCGTCGACGCGAAGCCGGCCGAGGTCGATGACCATCGGCCGGATCTCCACCGTGTCGGTTTTCGGTGCGAGCGATCCGAGGAACGCGAGCAGTTCACGGGTGCGGTAGGGGCGTGGCACCACCGCTGTCACGCCCACCTCCGCGGCCCGCGCCGCGAAGTCGCCCGAGCCTGGCCCTGCGCCGACGACGATCGGCACGTCCGGGTCGTCGGCGCGCACGATCGTGAGGAAGTCGATCGGATCGAGCCTCCCCACCGCGGGACCGAGCAGCACAGCGTCCGGACACGTCCGGCCGAGCACCAGCAGGGCCTCCGCCGGGTCAGGGCAGACCCGCGGCTCCACCGGCTGACCGGTGAACCCTTCGAGGAGCTGGTGCACGACGTCGGCGTCGTGGTCCACCACGAGGACGGCGAGCCGGTTCTGGACCCGGCTCTTGTTCGCCATGCAGGCTCGCCGCCGCGTGTGGAACTGTGAGCTGTCGGACTCCCAAGCCCCCAACGCAGAGCCCGTCATGGCTTAACCGAATCGTCCGGTGATGTACGCCTCGGTCCGGGCGTCGGAGGGATTGCCGAAGATGTGCTCGGTGGTGTCGAACTCGACCAGCTTTCCGGTGCGCTGACCCTTCTCGTCGGCCTCCGCGGTGAAGAAGCCCGTGCGCTGCGAGACGCGGGCCGCCTGCTGCATGTTGTGGGTGACGATGATGATCGTGTAGGTCGAGGCGAGCTCGACCATGAGGTCCTCGATCTTCGCGGTGGCGATCGGGTCCAGCGCCGAGCACGGCTCGTCCATCAGGATCACCTCGGGCGAGGTGGCGATGGCGCGGGCGATGCACAGTCGCTGCTGCTGACCGCCGGACAGGCCGAACGCGTTCTGCTTGAGCTTGTCCTTCACCTCGTCCCACAACGCGGCACCGCGCAACGCCCGCTCCACCACGGTGTCCATGTCGGACACCTTCATGCCGGTGACCCGCGGACCGTAGGCGACGTTGTCGTAGATGGACTTCGGGAACGGGTTGGGCTTCTGGAACACCATTCCGATGCGCCGGCGCACCTCGATGACGTCGACGTCCTCACCGTAGATGTCGACGCCGTGGTAGGCGACAGCTCCTTCGACGCGGGCGCCGGGCACGAGGTCGTTCATCCGGTTCAGGCACCGCAGCACGGTGGACTTGCCGCAACCGGACGGGCCGATCAGGGCGGTGATCTCCCTGCTGCCGAACGACATGTTGACGTCGGTGACGGCGCGGAAGTCGCTGTAGAAGACTTCCAGGTCCTTCAGGGTGATCACGCCGTCCGGCGCTCCCTCCACGGGCGCGACGGTGTTCGAGCGCTCGATGGTCACCTGCTTCTCCGGTGTCGAGTCGCCCTGGGTCGTGCGCTGTTCGGTGGACACGGTTCGCTGCTCCGATCTGGTCATGAGGTCTCGCTCCTTCATTCGCGTGTCACCAACGGCGCTGATAGCGGTTGCGCAACCAGATCGCGAGCGCGTTCATCACGAGCAGCACGATGATCAGCAGGAGGATCGTGGAGTAGGCCAGGTCGCGGAACTCGACGCGGTCGAGCGGTACCAGGCTGAAGATCTGAGTCGGCAGAACGGTGTAACGGGAGAACACGCCGTCCGGGTTGAACGTGAGGAACGTCGTCGCGCCGACGAGCAGCAGCGGTGCCGCCTCACCGATCGCACGGGACAGCGCGAGGATGGAGCCGGTCGCGATGCCCGGCACCGCCGAGGGCAACACCTGCCGCCACGTGGTCTGCCACTGCGTCGCGCCCAGCGCGAGCGAGCCGGAGCGGATCTCCGACGGCACCGCGCGCAACGCCTCACGGCACGTGATGATCACGACCGGCAGGATCAGCAAAGCCAGCGAGATCGCGCCCGCGAGGAGCACAGCGCCGATGGACAACGGGCCACGCACAACGAACCCGAGCGTGAGAATGCCGTAGATCACCGACGGCACCGCGGCGAGGTTCTGGATGTTGAGCTCGATCAGGCGGTTCCACCAGCGGGTGTTGTCCGCGTACTCCTCCAGGTACACCGCGGCCGCGATACCCAGTGGCAACGCGATGAGCGCCGTCAGCACCATGATCCAGATCGTGCCGAACAGCGCGGACTTCACGCCCGAGGTGTCCGGCCGCAGTCGCGACGGGTGCTCTGTGACGAGGTTCAGGTCGAACCGCGCCAGTCCTTTCTGAATGATCACGGCGAGCACGAAGAAGAGGAACGCGCAGATGATCGCCAGGCACGCCCACAGTGCCACGGCGAACACGGTCGGCCCCACGCCTTTGCGGCGGCCGGACTTCAGGCTCTGGTCAACGACCAGTGTCGTCGCGGTCATCAGTAGGCCTGCCTGTACTTGCGGACCAGCCGGATGCTGATCATGTTGATCAGGAGGGTCATCACGAACAGCAGCGCGCCGATCGCGAACAACGCGTAGTACGACGGGCTGCCGTGCGGTGTGTCGCCGCTCGCGGCCTGCGCGATGAACCCGGTCATCGTCTGCGCGCCCTTGAGCGGGTCCGCGGTGAACAGCGGCATGTTGCCCGCGGCGATCGCGACGATCATCGTCTCGCCGATCGCGCGCGAGATGCCGAGGACGACCGCGGCGACGATGCCCGACAACGCGGCCGGGAACACGACGCGCACCGTCGTCTGCATCCTGTTGGCGCCCAACGCGTACGAGCCCTGCCGCAGCGCCAGCGGAACGGCCGACATCGCGTCCTCGCTCAGGGAGGCGACCGTGGGCACGATCATGAAGCCCATCACGATGCCGGGCGAGATCATGCTGTAGATGCCCTCGATGCCCAGCAAGGGCTTGAGGATCGGCGTGATCACGGTGAGCGCGAGGAAGCCGTAGACCACGGTCGGCACGCCGGCGAGGATTTCGAGGATCGGCTTGAAGATCTTCCGCACGCGCTGCGAGGCGTACTCGCTGAGGTAGATCGCGGCACCGAGGCCGAACGGGACTGCGACCACCAGGGAGATCAGTGTGATCATCAAGGTCGCGGTGACCAGCGGCAGGACACCCCAGGACTTGTCGTCCCAGTTGAACTTGTCGCCGAACAGGGCCGTCCACTCGGTGCCGAACAGGAACTCCCCCACGCTGACGTGGGTGAAGAACTCGGCGACCGGCGCGAATAGCGACGCGACGATGCCGACCGTGACGAGAACTGACAACGCGGCCGCGCCGACCAGCACGGCCTTGATGATCTTCTCGCCGATGCGCGGGCTCTGCGCGGTCAGGTCGACCGGTGGCCCTTCCCATGCGACGGGGTGGCCGCCCGACTCCGGGCGACCACCGTCACGAGTCTTGGTACTCACTTACCGGCGGCCTTCGCCTGCAGCGCTGCGAGCTCGTCCTTGGCCTTCTTCTTCTGGTCCTCGGTCAGCGGCACGAACCGAGCGGCCTTGACGATGTCGTCGTTGTTCGTGAGGTAGAACTCGACGAACTTCTCGACCTGGACCTTCTTCAGTCCGGCGTCGGAGGGGTAGATGAACAGCGGGCGCGCGAGCGGGCTGTAGCTACCGTCCTGCGCGGCCTTCACCGACGGCTCGACGCAACCCTTGCCCTTACCGCCGTCGATCTTCACGGCCTTGAGCTTGTCGGCGTTCTCCTCGAAGTAGGAGAAGCCGAAGTAGCCCAGGCCGCCCTTGGAGCCGCTGACACCCTGGACGGTGATGTTGTCGTTCTCGGTCGGGTTGTAGTCCTTGCGGCTGGCGCCTTCCTTGCCGTTGATTGCGCCGGTGAAGTAGTCGAACGTGCCGGAGTCAGCGCCGGCGCCGTAGAGGTCGAGTTTCTGGTCCGGGAATGACGGGTCGACCTCTTTCCAGTTGGCGACCTTCGAGTCCGGCTCCCAGATCTTCTTCAGCTGCGCGACCGTGAGGCACTCGGCCCAGGTGTTCTCCTTGTGCACCACGACGGTCAGCGCGTCGTTGGCGACCTGCAGCTCGGTGTAGTTGACACCCTTCTCCGTGCAGACCTTGCCCTCCTCGGCCTTGATCGGGCGAGAGGCACCGGAGATGTCGGTCTCACCGACGCAGAACTTCTTGAAGCCACCGCCGGTACCGGAGGCGCTCACCGATACCTGGACGCCGCTGTTCTTCTCCATGAACAGCTCGGCCGCGGCGATCGACAGCGGTTCCACGGTGCTGGAGCCGTCGATGACGACGGGGCCGGAGAGCTGTTCACCCCCGCTCTCGGAGCCACTGCCGTTGTTCTGCCCACCACAGGCGGACAGGGTCAGCGCGGCGACAGCCACGACGGACAACACGTGCGCACGCTTCACCTGGCGGATGGTCACTGACGTGCCTCCTGCTCGGGACCCGGATCGGGACCGGGATCTTCGACGAGAACCCTCGTTCGAGGGCCCCTGCATCGAAGAATCCCGTTCTAAACAGAAGGTGAACGTGGAGTGACCAGAACAACTATGGTTGAAAAATCTCGATCCAACCCGTGTTCACATTGAGCCAATCGGCTGACCGAGAAGCCGCCCGACCTCTTCCAGGCGCTCCGGGATCGCGACGTACCAGCCCCAGGTGCCGCGGCGCTCGCCGCGAACGAGGCCCGCTTCCGCGAGCACGCGGAGGTGATGACTCACGGTTCCCTGACTCAAGCCGACACTGTCGACGAGGTCGCAGACGCACGACTCACCGCTCGGGGCGAGCTGAAGCAGGCGGAGGAGTTCGAGGCGGACGGGACTGGACAGCGCCTTGAAGATCTCGGCGATCCGGCGCGCTTCAGCGGGATCCATGCCCTGGCCGAGTGGCACGCAGCGCTTGTGGCCGCCGCTGTCCATCTGGAGTTCATCCCGACGCTCCACCATGGCCCGAGGGTACGACCTAGATTGACAAAAGTCGATGCAAACGGTCTGCTTTGCATCGGTAATTCTCGGTCCAAGGAGACCTCATGACCCGCGCAGGCGGACTTCCCCAGCACGAGCTCACCGCCCAGCTTCTCCGCATCACCGATGAGCTGGCTGACAAGTTCCACGGCGTGTTCGGCCGGGAAACTGTCGAGCGCTTCGTCGACGAGACCTACGCCCTGCTCAACGAGAACGCCACGGTGAAGACGCACCTCGCGACGCTGACAGCCCGATTCGCCAAGCAGCGCCTGCACGACTACGGCCGCGCCCAGGGCCTGACCAAGGTCGAGGTGCCGCAGGTGTTGTTCATCTGCGTGCACAACGTCGGCCGGTCGCAGATGGCATCGGCGCTACTGGAGCACCACGCGTTCGGCAAGATCGCCGTGCGTTCCGCCGGCAGCCAGCCGAGTGGCTCCATCCCGTCGCAAATCACCGAGGTGCTGGCGGAGCTGAACATCCCGCTCACGCAGGCGTTCCCGAAGCCGCTCACCGACGAGGTCGTGCGTGCCGCGGACGTCGTCGTGACGATGGGCTGCGGCGACTCGTGCCCGGTCTATCCCGGCAAGCGCTACCTGGACTGGGAGGTGGCCGACCCGGTCGGCGCTCCGCTGCACCGCGTTCGCGAGGTGCGCGACGACATCGACCGGCGGGTCAGAAGCCTGCTGTCCGAACTTCTGGGCGACTGATGTTGCAGGTCTTGCTGGTCACGCTGATCGGGACGGTCGGGATCGTCGCGACGTTCGCGCTCGGCGTCTCGAACCTCTCTCAGGCCCGCAAGACCTTCGCCTGCATCTGGTTCACCGTGTGCGGAGCACTGGTTGTAGGCGGTCTGTACCTGTATGTGACGTGAGGAATCGTGTCACCAACCGTTCACCTGGATCGGGCATTATCGAACCAAGGAAACGCCCGCCAGGAGGAGATCGACGTGTCCAAGACCCCCGAAGTGCTGTTCGTCTGCGTGCACAACGCCGGCCGCTCCCAGATGGCCGCCGCGTTGCTGCAGCACTACGGCATGGGCAGGATCGCGGTCCGCTCCGCCGGCTCGGCCCCGGCCGAGAAGGTCAACCCGGCCGCCGCCGAGGCGCTCGCCGAGTGGGGCCTGGACATCACCGCCGAGGTGCCCTCGAAGCTCACGACCGAGGACGTCGAGGCGTCCGACGTGGTGATCACGATGGGCTGCGGTGACACCTGCCCGGTGTTCCCTGGCAAGCGCTACCTCGACTGGGAGCTCGAGGACCCGGCGGGCCAGGGCGTCGACTCCGTCCGTCCGATCCGCGACGACATCGACCGCCGAGTGCGCGGCCTGGTCGCCGAGCTGCTGGACTAACGCGGAACGCTGGCGGTCGACAACGCGGCCGCCAGCACCCCGATCGCCCCCAGCACGACGAACACCGCCGGGTAGCCGCCGAGCCACGAGGCCATGGCACTGCCCGCCCACGGCGCGATCGCGGCGGTCAGCATCACCGGCACCGCGAGCAGCCCGCTCAACTGTCCGTAGTGGACCGCACCCCAGCGATCGGTGATCGCCGTCGCCTGCACCAGCGTGAAGATCCCGCGTGCGACACCCGCGAGCACCGAGCCCGCGATGAGTAGCAATGCCGGGCCGGGCACCACACCCAGCAACGCGGTCACCACGGCGCTCGCCAGCAAGATCAGTGCTGTTCTTGTGCGCACCGACGTCTTCGCGGTCAACCTCGCGTACCCCAGCCGCCCGAGGACCTGGCCCACCCCACCGAGGCCCAGGGCCACCGCGGCCATTGACGTGGACATGCCGCGTTCGGTCAGCAGCGGCACGAGGTTGACCACCACCGCGTAAACGCTGAACGCCGCCAAGCTCATCGCGATCGTCAGCACGAGGAACGGTCTGCTGCGGGCGATCGCGGACGGATGATACTCCGCCTCGTGCTCGATCTCCGGCCACGGCAGGCGCAAGCCGAACAGGTGCAGCGGAACCGTGGTGACAGCCAGGATTCCGGCCAGCACCAGGTATGTTCCGCGCCAGTCCAGGTGCGTGTTCAGCACGGCGGTCAGCGGCGCGAACACCGTGCTGGCAAGCCCTGCCACCAACGTGAGCGCGGTCAGCGCCGACACCCGCCTCGCCCCGAACCAGCGGGTCAGTGCCGCGAACGCGGGGGCGTAGAACACCCCGGCCATCGCGACACCGATCAGCAACCACGCTGCCGTGAACCACGCCAACGACTGCGCGGTCGCCACCATGACGAGCGCCGGGACCGCGATGATCGAGCCGGTGGCCATGATCGCGCGAGGACCGTGCCGGTCGAGCAGCCTGCCCACCGGAACGCCGACGAGCCCCGCCACGATCTGACTCGCCGAGAAGCCCGCGGTAATCGCGGCCAACGACCATCCCGTCCGCGCGCCGATCGTCGGCAGCAGCACCGGGAACGCGTAGTACAGGATCCCCCAGCTGATGACCTCGGTGCTGCACAACACGATCAGCACGCGACGCAGCCCGCCGTCAACGCCGGGCCGCGTCGTTGTTTCAGCGTGCACTGGCAGTGAGCCCGATCGTCAGCTCGCCGTGCTCCGGCGAGCCGCAGCAGCCACCCTCGCTCTTCTGCTCCTCGGGCGCGTCGAACACGCCCGCGCCGCCGCACACCCCGGTCTCGGGCAGCACGAGCTCCACGCGCCCGGCCGCCTCGTGGTCACCGGAGATCGCGGCCACGACAGAGCGCGCCTGCTCGTAGCCCGTCAGCGACAGGAACGTCGGCGCACGGCCGTAGCTCTTCATCCCCACCAGGTAGACACCCGGCTCGGGATGGCGCAGCTCGTTCTCACCGTGCGGGTAGACGGTGCCGCACGAGTGGACGTTCGGGTCGATCAACGGTGCGAGCTTCGTCGGCGCCTGCAGCACCGGGTCCAGGTCGAGCCGGACCTCCGACAACCACGACAGGTCCGGCCGGAACCCGGTCAGCACCACGACCTCGTCGATGCCCTCGACCTTGTCACCGTCGAACGACTCCAGTGTGAGGCTGCCGTCCGCCGCACGTTCGATTGCCGCCGTGCGGAACCCGGTGACGGTCTCGATGTGGCCAGCCTGAGCTGCCTTCTGGGCCCGCAGGCCCAAGGCACCACGCGCCGGCAGCTGGTCGGCTTCGCCACCGCCGAACGCGTTGCCAACGGCACCGCGGCGCAGCAGCCACACGATCTTCGTGCCGGGCTCCTGCTCGGCGAGATCCGCCAGCACGACCAACGCGGTCAGCGCCGAGTGCCCGCTGCCGGCGATCGCGATCCGCTTACCCGCGTACCGAGCGCGTTCGGCCACCAGGTCCGGCACCCGGTAGGTGATCTTCTCGGCCGCCGCCTTCTCCCCCGCCGCTGGAAGGCCGTCTCCGCCCAGCGGGTTCGGCGAGCTGTAAGTGCCGGAAGCGTCGATCACCGCACGAGCCGAGATCCGCTCCTCCCCTTCGGCGGTCTGCACGTGCACCGTCAGCGGCTCGTCCTCACGTCCGGCGTCCACGATCCGGTCCCGCCCCCGCCGCGCCACACCCACCACGCGCGCACCGAACCGCACCCGCTCCCCCAGTACCTCGGCCAGCGGTGCCAGGTACTGCTCCGCCCACTCCCCACCACTCGGGTAGGCGTCACCGTCCGGCCGCACCCAGCCGGTCTCCTTCAGCAACCGCTCAGCCGCCGGGTCGATGAGCTCGCTCCACTGCGAGAACAGCCGGACGTAGTTCCACTGCGACACGGCCGCACCGGCACGATCGCCCGCCTCCAGCACAAGCACCTGCTCGCCCCGTTCGACCAAGTTCGCCGCCGCGGACAAACCCGCAGGTCCGGCACCCACCACGACGACTGGCAACCCACTCACGACGCACCCCTTGTATCGACGGACTTCAAATCAACACGGCGGACTCTATCGACCCAGATCGATTGACGCAACCATCGATTTGCGTCGATACTTCAGCCATGACGACCACAGCGGCCGCCCCAGCCGTGCTGCCTACGGACGACGCCGCGACCTACGCGGACTGGTTCGCGTGCCTCGCCGAACCAACCCGCGTGCGCCTGCTGCACGCCGTCGCCACCGCGGCACGCTCGATGACCGTCGGCGAGCTCACCGAACTGCTCGGCATCAGCCAGTCCACCTGTTCACACCACGTGCGCAAACTGGTCGAGGTCGGCTTCCTGCTCCAACACAAAGAAGGCACCGCCACACACATCAGCGTCAACCCGTCGTGCTGCACCGGCCTCCCCCACGCCGCCGACGTCGTCATGGGCGTGCTCGCACCACGCCCGTGCTGCCCGGACAACCTCCCGGCAGACGTCCTGGTACGCCCGCTGGAGATCGCGGACTGGAACGCAGTGCGCCGCATCTACGGCGAGGGCATCGCCACCGGCGACGCGACCTTCGAAACCGAAGTGCCCCTGCGCAGGGCGCTCGACGCCAAGTGGCTCCCGGACCACCGCTGGGTCGCCGAGGTCGACGGCCAGGTCGCGGGCTGGGCCGCCGCCACCGCGGTGTCCACACGGGACTGCTACTCCGGCGTCGCCGAGACGTCCGTGTACGTGGGCGCGGACTTCCGCGGCAGAGGAGTCGGCAAAGCCTTGGTGCACAGCCAGGTCAACGCTGCCGACGACGCGGACCTGTGGACGTTGCAGACCTCGATCTTCCCCGAGAACCGCGCCAGTCTCGCCCTGCACCACTCCGCGGGATTCCGCACCCTCGGCGTCCGCGAACGCATCGCCCAGCACCACGGCGTGTGGCGCGACACCGTCTTCCTCGAACGCCGCACAGCCAACTAACACCCATCTGACCACTCATCCGTCGTCGTGCTCGGCGACGGCTACTTCGAGGTGCCCATGAACAGCCACGACGCCATCGTGATCGGCGCCGGTCAGTCCGGCCTCGCCGCAGCCCATGCCCTTGCCGCGCAAGGCCTACGCCCGCTCGTACTCGAAGCCGGCGACGAGCCCGTCGGCTCCTGGCCGCTCTACTACGACAGCCTGACCTTGTTCTCACCGCTAGGTACAGCTCACTTCCCGGCCTGAAGTTCCCCGGCGATCCCGACCGCTACCCGCACCGCGACGAAGTCGTCAACTACCTCCGCACCTACGCCGCACACCTCAACACCGACATCCGCACCGGCCAACGCGCCGCCGAGGTGGTACGTGACAACGGCTTCCGAGTCACGACGACGGACGGCGCCAGCTTCACCGCACCGATCGTCATCGCCGCCACCGGCGGCTTCGGCAACCCACACCGACCAGCCGTGCCCGGCCTCGACGACTTCCCCGGCACCGTCCTGCACGCCGCGCGATACCGCTCCCCTGAACCGTTCCACGGCCAGCGCGTGATCGTGGTCGGCGCCGGCAACTCCGCCGTCCAGATCGCCGCGGAACTCGCCGAACACGCCCACGTCACCCTCGCGACGCGCAAGCCGGTGAAGTTCTCCGCCCAACGCCCGTTCGGCCGCGACCTGCACTTCTGGCTCGACCGCACGCGCCTCGACTACCTCCCGATCGGCCCCTGGCTGCCCAACGGCTTCACCACCCCCGTCCTGGACACCGGCGTCTACCGCGCAGCCATCGGCCAGCACCGTCCTGATCGGCGACAGATGTTCACCGCCCTGGAGGACTCCAAGGTCATGTGGCCAGATGAGCAGCGCGAACACGTCGACGCGCTCATCCTCGCCACCGGATACCGCCCCGACCTGCCGTACCTTCGCGCACTCGGCACCGAGCACGACCGAGGCGTGTCCCGCCACCATCCAGGCCTCGGCTTCGTCGGACTGGAATGGCAACGCAGTCTCTCGTCGGCGACCCTGCGAGGCGTCGGCCGCGACGCCGCCCACGTGGTGCGCCGCCTGCTCAAGCGGACCGAGATCAGCTGAGCGAGAGCTGGTTGCAGTGGAAGTCGAAGTGCTGCACCGGGAAGCGGTACAGATCCGCCACCGTCATGAACTCGAGGAAGAACGGATCCCACCGCGTCGGGTACGGCAAGCCCTTCGCGAGGCTGTTCTCACTCTCCCGGTCGAGGCGCCGATGCAGCGCCGCGATGGTGCGGTCGCACAGGACGACCATCGCCCGGCGAGGCATGACACTGCCGCCAAGCCATGAGCCGGCGAAGCTGACGACGTCGAACGGCCTCGTACCCGCGTTGAGCAGTCTCGCCCAGACAGAACCGGCCCACCGCGGCAGGCGCGCCATGATCCGGGCCAACGCCAGCAACGCGCGCATGATCAGGAAGCCGAGCAGCATGTGGAACAGCAGCTGGCAGTTGTTCCACTTCGTGCCGTTCGAACAGCGCCGCAACTGCTCAGCCGCTGTGCCGTCGAGCAGCAGGCGAAACGAATCGCATGCCCGGTCGAGGTCTTCGTGAACTGCCTGCTTGTCCACGTTGCCAGTGTGCGCCTCACGGCCCCGATACGCGAAGGCATCGAAACGCCCTAGGCCACCCGGGCATGTGACACAGGTCTCATTGAATCCTGTACCTAGGTATCGGCTTAGCGTTGTGTTGTTGGACCTGGCCGGACTTCCGGAGGTAGGGGACATGGCGTTCGAAGTCACCGATGCGACGTTCGAGCAGGAGGTCGGGCTGCCGCAGCAACCGGTGGTGATGGAGTTCTATGCGACGTGGTGCGGAAACTGCCGGAGGATCGCACCGGTTCTCGACGAGCTGGCCGCCGAGTTCACGACGCGCGTACAGCTGGTGAAGGTCAACGCGGACGAGAACCCGGAGCTGGTGTCCCGGTTCGCGGTGACCTCGACCCCCACGTTGTTCGCGATGGCAGGTGGCCGGCAGGTGGCGTCCACGGTTGGCGCACAGCCGACACCGATCTTGCGCGCCCTGTTCGAGTCCGCCGCCGATACCACCAGTAGCGGGATCGTCTCGGGATGCGGGTGCGGACCAACCTGCGGCTCAGATTCCAGCAAGATCACCAAAACGGGAACCGACCTGATCAGCGGATGGGTGCCCGCGGAAGCCTGCACGTTACCGACCGCTGATCAACCGGCGCGACTCGCCGAGTTCGATGCGCTGTTCACCTCGTCGCTGCGCGAAGTACGCCACGAGCAGCCGGGCTTGCTCCGCCTGCGTCTGCACGGCGGCACGGAGGTTGAAGCCACCGCACGGGACCTGACCGCACGAGAGACCGAGTGCTGCTCGTTCTTCGGCTTCACGATCAGTCGCACCGACGACGAGGTGCTCATCGACGTACAGGTGCCCGCGGACAAGGAAATCGTGCTCGACGGCATCGCCGCCCAAGCCGAGACAGCACTGGCCGCACGGATATGAGGAGAGAACAACGATGAGGTCTGGAGAACTGGCCGCGGCGGCCGGAGTGAACGTACAGACGCTGCGGTACTACGAACGGCGAGGCCTACTGCCAGAACCAGACCGCTCACTCGGCGGGCACCGGGACTACGACGAGGACGCCGTCGCCCTACTGCGCGTCGTCAAGGCGGCCCAACGGCTCGGCTTCACCCTCGACGAGGTCGCCGAACTCATCGACACGGGCCGGCAACGCCACCCGTCTCCGGACCTCCAGGTCCGGGCACGCGCCAAGCTCGACGAGGTCGACCGGCGGATGGAAGACCTCAACAAGATCCGCGAAGGCCTCGCCCGAGTCATCGACGCCCGCTGCGACAGCCTGACCAACTGCACCTGCCCGGACTGCCCCATCCCGTTCATCGCGCTCACCACCGTCACGGAAGGCCTCACATGAGCACCCCGGCAACACCCGGCCCCGACTCAGTCGTCCTGCCCGTTCACGTCACCCAGCACGAACAGTCGGGTCCGCCGAAACGAAGCAAAGTGGTCGCGTTCCTCGCCGCGATCGCCTGCGTCGGGTGCTGCGCATTGCCCTTGCTGGTACCGCTCGGCCTACTCGGCGGCGCGGGCGTCGCCGCGGCCACGACCGGCTTGCTCGTCGTCTCCACTGTCCTGTTCGGACTCGCCGGCCTGCTGTGGCTCCTCCACCACCGCCAGAAGTCCAACCACTCCTGCCCCCAGGGCAACTGCTCGTGCTGACCATCACGTGGCCACGTCCGTACATCGACGGAGGCACTCGGGAAAGATGACCTACCGCAAGTGACACATGGCCGAAGGGCAGCTTGATGCAGGGCACACGCGACCTGGTCTCGCAGATGGAGCGCCACCAGGTCCCGATCTACGTCGGCGCCATCGCGGCCGGCATCCTCGCCGGCGTCCTCACCCCAGGCGCCGGACCAGGCCTCGAAACCGCGATCAACCCGATCCTCGGCGTCCTGCTCTACGTGACCTTCCTGCAAGTCCCGGCGCGCCAACTGGTGCGATCACTACGCGCCGGGTGGTTCCTAGCCGCAGCTCTGGTCGTGAACTTCCTCGTCGTGCCACTCGTCGTCGCGGCCATGTTCGGCTTCCTGCCGAGTCACAAATCCCTAAACTCGGCGACGACGTCAGCGCCGTACTCGGCGTGATCCCGTTCTACGTAGTGTTTCCTCGTGATTGGCGATCTGTTTCGCAAGTCCGGCCGGGCGCGGATTCGAGAAGGGTCCGCGAGGCGATGCCGATCAACGGAGTCCTGCACCGCTCGGGGGTGTTGACCACGGCCGGCACCAGCAGCCCAGAGCATCCGGCCCGCCGAGGAAGACCCTGCCTCCACCTGTGCCATTCTGGATGGAATGGGGGATCCACTGGCCAGGCCGCCTTTGCAGTTGACCGCGATGCTGCGGGCACTGCGTGATCATGATGTCGACTGGGTACTGAGCGGTTCGATGGTCATGGCGGTCTACGGAGCGCAGGTGACGCCGAACGACCTCGACGTGGTGGCCGCGCCCGAACCGTCGAATCTGCGACGGGTCGCCGCGCTGCTGGAGGACCTGAACGCCGTTCCCGCACACTTCCCGGACTGGGCGGACGGGTTGGGGCTGCAACAGTGTCGCGACTGGCGTCCGGAACCTCCGACGCAGCAGCAACTGGACCACTTGTTCGTCACCAGGCTGGGCATGCTCGACCTCCCGCCGACCCTCACCGGGACATACGCGCAACTGCGGCCGGGCGCCAGCCGGCTGGAACTCGCCGGGGTACAGGTGTGGGTATGCGACCCCGACGAGGTGCTGCGCCGGATTCCGGACCCACCCAGAGCCAAAGACCTGCTTCGAGCGGAGACGTACTCCGCGGTGCGGGAACGGCTGCGCACCGACCGTCGCCCTCACGGCCTGGGCTACCTGAACCGACGACTGACGGAATAGCCAGCCCCTGTCGCCGTACCGCTCATCGGTGTTGTCGGCCACATCCCGCCTGCTTCACGTCGATCCCTGATCTGGCCTCGGGGTAGAGTCGGATCGTTCAAGGTCGAGGTGGCCAACCCGATCTTCTGAGACTCGAGCAACGCTCGGCACTTGCCGGGAACGATGATGTTCCCGCTGCCGAATCAGTTCACAGACAGGAGAAGCCGCATGCGCGTGTCGCTGCCCCTCTCCTCGTTCTGCCCGCCGTAGTCGCTACGGACTGAGGCCCGCGCCCCGGCTCATCCGCCGGTGCACCCTTTCATGACCTGATGCCTGGCCTGTGCCTTCCGCGGACATCGATCAGCCGTCCAGCGCCGTTGGCCCTGTGCCCTGCCCGTCCGTTGCGCGTTCCGACGACACGGCCGCGCCCGAACATGACAAGGCCGTTCTTGACCACCTCACCGATTTCCCCCGCCGCACTGCTGACCCGTCTTCGTGCCGCCCGGATGACCCCCAAGGTCCTGCGCACCGAAGTACTCGCCGGGCTCGTCGTCGCACTCGCGCTGATCCCCGAGGCGATCTCCTTCTCCATCATCGCCGGAGTCGATCCCAGCGTCGGGTTGTTCGCCTCCTTCACCATGGCCGTGGTCATCTCCGTCGCGGGCGGGCGGCCCGCGATGATCTCCGCCGCCACCGGCGCCATCGCGCTCGTCGTGGCGCCCCTGGCACGTGAACACGGGCTGAGCTACCTCGTCGCCGCAGTCATCCTGGGCGGGCTTTTCCAAATCACGCTCGGAGCACTGGGCGTGGCCAAGCTGATGCGCTTCGTCCCGCGCAGCGTCATGGTCGGCTTCGTCAACGCCCTGGCCATCCTGATCTTCATGGCCCAGGTGCCCGAACTCGTCGACGTCCCGTGGATGGTCTATCCGCTCGTCGTCGGTGCCCTGCTGCTCATGGTGTTCTTCCCCCGGATCACCAAGGCCGTGCCCGCACCACTGGTGTCGATCATCGCGCTGACCGCGCTGACCATCGGTGCGGGCATCGCCGTACCGACTGTGGGCGACAAGGGCACGCTGCCCTCATCCCTTCCGGTCCCCGGCCTTCCCGACGTGCCGTTCACCGTGGACACCCTCAAGCTCATCGCGCCCTACGCGCTGGCCTTGGCGCTGGTCGGCTTGATGGAATCGTTGATGACCGCGAAGCTCGTCGACGACCTCACCGACACGCATTCCAACAAGACCCGCGAGTCCATCGGGCAGGGCATCGCCAACGTCGTCACCGGGTTCTTCGGCGGCATGGGTGGCTGCGCGATGATCGGCCAGACCATGATCAACGTCAAGAATGGTGCACGGACCCGTCTCTCGACGTTCCTGGCCGGCGTGTTCCTGATGATCCTCTGCATCGTCTTCGGTCCGGTCGTGTCCGACATCCCGATGGCCGCACTGGTCGCCGTGATGATCCTGGTTTCGTTCGGCACCTTCGACTGGCACTCCGTCGCCCCGGCGACCCTCAAGCGCATGCCGACCGGCGAGATCACCGTCATGATCGCCACCGTCGCGGTCGTCGTGGCCACCGACAACCTCGCCATCGGCGTCGTGGCCGGCACCATCACCGCCATGGTGATCTTCGCCCGCCGCGTCGCGCACCTGGCCATCGTCACCCCAGTGGTTGACCCCGACGGCAACCAGGTCGTCTACACCGTCAACGGCGAACTGTTCTTCGCCTCCAGCAACGACCTCGTCTACCAGTTCGACTACGCCAACGACCCCGACAAGGTCATCATCGACCTCGCCTCCGCACACGTCTGGGACGCCTCCTCGGTGGCCGCACTGGACGCCATCACGACCAAGTACGCCGCACGCGGCAAGACCGTCGAGATCATCGGACTCAACGAGCACAGCGCCAAGATGCACGGCGCGCTCAGCGGCGAACTCAGCGGCAGCCACTGACGATCGATGTTTCTGCCACAGGCGGCGCGACAGCTGACGGGATGCAAGGCCGCAGGTTCGTGACCGCCCGGCGCCGCAGTTACTCGCCTGCGACTCGAGGGGTGCTGATGGCGTATCGCACCCCTGCCCTCCGTGTGCACCGCAGGGGTGAGTGACGCTGGTCCTGCTCAGCCGCCAGCGGCAGGCCCACTCGATCAGCAGCACCGGCCTCAACCAGCAGCGGGTCAGCGATGACTTGCTGCCGTGAAGCCGACCACATCGCTCTCCAGGGTCGCTGTTCGTGTCGGTAGCGTGTGCGGCAGCGGCGGTGGGGCTCGCCGCTCCGTTCCGGAGAACCGCAGCGCCGAGCTGCCAACAGTCCCTACTCGACCGGGTACCCACACGTGCCCGGCACCTGAGTAGGAGTGTGTCCGTGGCCAACGAGATCGAACTCACCGATCCGATCGACCCCGACATCGATCTCCACGTCCCGGCGCACCGTCGTGAACTCGTGTACCACCACGGGCCTGTACTGGCCACGGTCGCGCTTGGCGGTGGTCTCGGTGCGTTGGCCCGCTACGGGCTCACGCTTCTTCTGCCGACCCGACCGGGCCAGTTCCCGTGGGGCACTTTCGTCATCAACACGCTCGGCTGCTTGCTGATCGGCGTCTTGATGGTGCTGATCACGGAGGTGTGGACCGCTCACCGGCTGGTTCGCCCGTTCCTCGGTGTGGGTGTCCTGGGCGGGTTCACCACCTTCTCGACCTATGCCCTGGAGATCCGCGATCTGCTGCATCCCGGCGCCGTCGCCCTGGCGTTCGTGTATCTCGCCGGCACGTTCCTGGCCGCCATGCTCGCCGTGCTCGCCGGAGTGTGGATCACCCGTACCGCGACGTTGGGGAGGCAGTCGTGACGGCAGTGCTGGTGTTCGTCGGCGCCATGGTCGGCGCTCCACTGCGGTACTTGACCGACCGGTTCGTGCAGTCGCGTCACGACAGCCTGTTCCCGTGGGGCACCTTCAGCGTCAACCTCGCCGGGTGCCTGCTCCTGGGGGCTCTCGCCGGAGCCGGCACCGCCCTGCCGAGTCAGGTGTTCACGCTGGTGGGCACCGGATTCTGCGGGGCACTGACGACCTACAGCACCTTCAGCTACGAGACCCTGCGCCTGGTCGAGCAGAACGCCTACCTGTATGCCGTGCTGAACGCCGCTGTGAGCATCATCGCGGGACTCGGCGCGGTGTTGCTCGCGTTCACGACCACCGTGGCGCTGATCGGCTGAAGCTGGTCAACGCCCTGTGGGGTCGGCGACGAGCAAGACGGGGTGATGGGCGGCTCTGGCCACGCCGCGGCTCACCGAGCCTCGCATCATCCTGGCGAGCGAGCGGTGCCGGTGCGTGCCGACCACGATCATCAAAGCCTCTTGCTCATCGGCGATCCTGACCAGCAACTTGGCGGGGTTTCCGTCTGCGGCGTGATAGGTCCAGGCACCAGGATGTGCGGCCAAGGCCTGCTCGACCTGCGCACGCAGATGGTCCAGCGCCTTGTGCCTGTAGTTGTCCCAGGTGTCGACGTCTGCGTCGGGGTCGACGGGCTGGTCGCGTGCATCGATGCCGTGCACCACATGCAGGTCCGCGCCGAGCCGGAGCGCGAGATCCGCCGCCGTGCGCAACGCGGCCAGGCTGGCCGCTTGATCGTCGAATCCGACCACCAGCACCGGTGCTCCGCGCGATGCGCTCACCTCACCACTGTCCCGCTCTCAGCGGGTCAATGCACGCCAAATCTGGTCAGCCTCGGGGTGCTTACATGATCACCGCGACGCCAGGCAGGCAGATGACGGCGTCGGTGTAATCCCATCTATCCGGCCGGACGCCGTCCATCACCTGCCCCCAGGCCAGTGATCCGGCGACGAGGACTCCGCCGCACGCGGCGAGGATCCGGCCGAAGTTCGGATCGGGCTGGAACGTCGCGACGAGCCGTACGCGGCGAGCGCCAGCACGCCGCCGGCAATCCACAGCAGACCCCGGTCTTCCCGCAGTCCTTGCCACACCAGCCAGGCGCCGCCGATCTCCGCCACCGCGGCGAGCACGAACAACACCACCGAACGCAGCACCATCATGATCCGGAAGTCTGACATTCACATCCGTCACCGACGCAGCTGTGCCGCCGTCGATGCCGAAGTACCAACCACGTTCCAATGCTCACCACTGCGGCGACTCCCAGCACCGGCACGAGACAGCACAGCAGGCAGGCGGCTCCGGCGAGCCACGCGAAGCGGCGGGCCTGGTCGGCAGCAGCAGCCTGCCTCGGCGGCCTTCCCTCCGGCGAGGCAGGCGAACGGCAGCGGGCAGGACGGATGTACGAGCCGCTGGATCCTGCCTCGGCCACAACCTCGCCGCGATGAGTGCGGCGACTGCCGTGATACCCACCGAGGATCACGAAGGCGTGGTCATGTTGGCAGCGCTGGCCGCCCATCCGGCCACCGGATAGCACAGCAGCCAGCAGGCGTGAGAAAGCGCGAAGTCTGCGGCGAACAATGCATGACGATCGCCCGAGTTGGCGGATCGGCGCAAGAACCGCGCACCCGGGAGTCAGCGCGAGGGAGCATCCGGCACCTAGCAAAACCCACAGCGCGAGCAGTGCGGGCCAGTGCGATCCCCCGAGAAACGAGGCGAACGTGCGCCTCGGGCTCCTGCCCAAGCCACAACGGTCCGCCTCCGGGTACCGCCGCTACCCGGACGACGCGGTGCGGCGGGTGCGGTTCATCAAACGCGCGCAGGAACTGGGCTTCACGCTGACCGAAGTGGACACACTGCTGCACCTGGCCGGCGGCGGCCCGGACAGCTGCGACCAAACCCGTGCCATGGCCAGCGGGAAAATCACCGATCTCGAACGGCGAATCGCTGATCTTCAGGCCCTGCACGACGGGCTGACCGGGCTGACGACGACCTGTGACCGGCCCCACGCCGAACGCGACTGCCCCATCCTGCAGCGACTCGACCCAGGCGAGGTGTTCGATCAACGCGAACACCTCACGTGGGTCCTACTCCCAGTCGCCCCATCTATGGGAAGTACTCACCCAATCGAACCTGGCAGGTCTGTACGAAAATGAGCTTTGAGCTGGACGCCACCACTCATTGCAGGGTCTCACCATCGATGTGGGTGTACGGCTCCGCAGAGTGGTCGTATAGCCACCACCGAGTCCCCCCACGTCTGCGACAACCTGCTTACTGCGTCGCAGCAGCACTTGGCGGCTTTTGGTCAATGGCCGGACCGGTGAGGTCCGGGTGGCGGCCCTTACTCGGGAACGCCGCCTGCCGTGACCTCGCGGCGCTTGCGCCGCACGAGCCACGCGCTACCCGCGCCGGCGACGAGCAGGACTGGGACGACGACCCAGGCCGCCGCCACAGGCAGCTGCTGGACCAGGACGAAGCCGCCCATCACGAGCACGAACCAGCCGAACGCCTTGCGCAGTAGTGTCTCGGGGATCCGTCCTGCCAGCTTGCCACCCATGAGGCTGCCGATTACCGCCGCAGCGGTGACCATCACGGCGAGCGTCCAGTCGATGTCGACGGTCGCCAAGTAGCCGGCCAGCCCGGCGAAAGACTTCATGGCGATCACCACCAGCGACGTGCCGACCGCGACCGCCATCGGGAGCCCGCCCAACAACGCCAGAGCGGGTACGACCAGGAAGCCACCGCCCGCGCCGACCAAGCCGGTGACAGCACCCACTGCGACCCCCTCGGCGACGACTCGGCCGACCGGCAGTTCTCCGTGCGGCCTCGTCGGGGCGCCGTGGCGGCGACCACGGATCATCGCCACTGCGGTCGCGATCATCATCAACGCGAAGCCCACCAGCAACCATGTGCCGGGGACGAGCTCGGCGAGCCTGCCGCCGCCGTACGCGCCAGCCATGCCTGCCGCGCCGAACACCAGTCCCGTACGCCAGCGCACTCGACCGGCTCGTGCATGTGACACCGCAGCCACGGCGCTGGTGACACCGACGACGAACAACGACATCGCGATCGCCTGCTTGGGCTCCAGATCAGCGAGGTAGACCAGGATCGGCACAGTGAGGATCGATCCGCCACCGCCGAGCACGCCCAGAGCGAGCCCGATCAGCACGGCGGCGAGCAGCGTGACTACGAGCATCATGCTCACCCGCGTTCGCTGGCCAGAGCCGCAACGACGGCCTCGAAGGTCGCGCGCGGGCCGCGGTTGTACGGCAGCTTGGCCAGCAGCGTGCCCATGACGCAGGTGTTGGTGAGCGCCGCGACCACCAGTCCGGCACCGACCAGCCCTGCGAGCCAGGTGACCGGCGGCACCAGCAAGCCGACGAGGACGGCGGTGAGCACGATCGCACCGGCCACCAGCCGGACCTGACGCTCCAGGTCCCAGCGCGGTTCGCCGTGCCGTACCTCCCCGCCGGCTGCCTGCCACGCGTCGATGCCGCCGTCGAGCAAGCGGAGGTTGGGTAGTCCGGCGGCGGCCAGCGCTTGCTCGGCCTCCACCGCGCGTCTGCCTGATCGGCAGATCAGCACTACCTGCTCGTCCAAGTGAGCGCGCAGTTCGTCGCGGTGCTCGCGCAATAGGTCCAGCGGCACGTTGTAGGAACCGGGGATGTGCGCGGTTTCGAACTCGCCGGGCGTGCGCACGTCGATCAGCCGCGGGCCGGTGCCGGACTGTACCTGTTGCCGCAGCTGTGCGACCTCCAGCTTCACGACTGGTCTCCCGCCATGGCGAGGCTGGCGTCGCGGGCCGTACCGAAGTCGTCGTCGAGGTGTACGACCCGACGCCCTGCCGCAGCCAGCACGCTCGCCGCGATGGATGCCCGGTAACCGGACTGGCAGTGCACCCACACCGCCCCGTCCGGCACCTCCGCCAACCGTTGCGGCAAATCGGGCAACGGGATGTGCACAGCACCGCTAAGGTGACCCTGCTGCCACTCACCGGTCAGCCGCACGTCCAGCACCACGTCCGCGGGCGGGAGTTCGTGCGGTACTCGCCCGGACCTCGCGGCCGCGAGGTCCGAGAATGTCGCCACGGCCAACTCGCCGAGCCGGTTCGCATCGCCGGCCCACTGCTCTGGCGTGCCGGTTGCGGCGGCCGCTGGACGGTCGATCCCGATCCTCGCGAGCTCGCGCTGCGCCTGCGCCACCTGCTCCGCGGACTCGCCGAGCAGCGTGATCGGCGCGCCCCGCGGCGCCATCCAGCCCAGCCAGGTCGACATCGGCCCGTCCAGACCGAAGCTCAGCGTGCCGACCAGGTGCTGATGCGCGAACGCCTTGCGTGAACGCAGATCCACTACCCACTCTTGCGCGTCGATCCTGCTCCGCAACTCGGCCGGATCAGCGATCCGCACGGGCGTCAGGTCGATCAACTCGGCGCCCTGCGCGTTGCGGACGCCCATGTGCGCGTAGTAGGCGGGGTAGGCATCCAGTCCGGCGAGCAACTGGGCAACGAAGTCGTCCGCTTCCACCCGCAAGGCGGAATTTGTTGTCTTCTCCCGGCCGATCGTCGACGACGGCGCGTCCGCCTGGGAGGCCGAGCAGAAACTGCCGAAGCCGTGCGTCGGCCACACCTCTGCACCATCCGGCAGCGAGTCAGCCAACCGGCGCACAGACGCATGCTGGTGGTGCGCGAGCGTGTCGGCGTGCTGCTTGCCGAGCAGATCCGTGCGCCCGGTCGTTCCGAACAGCAGCGAGCCTCCGGTGAAGACGCCTTCAGGCCCATCCGGGCCGTGCAGCACGTACGACACGTGGTGGAACGTGTGTCCCGGCGTCGCCAGCACGGTCAACCGCATCCGGTCCGACAAGACGATCTCGTCTTCGTCGCTCACCGGTAACCGCTCGAACGCGACATCATCAGCCGCAGCCACGGCATAGTGGGCACCGGTCAGCTTGGCCAGTGCCAGGCCACCGGACACGTAGTCGTTGTGCAGATGCGTCTCCACGACATGGGTGATCGTCACTCCACGCCGGCCCGCGAGCTGAATGACCCGGTCGATGTCCCGCTGCGGATCCACCACCACCGCCACCTGCCCGTCATGCGCCAGGTAACTGCGGTCTCCCAATGACGAGGTCGCCACGACCTCGACGTTCAACGGCATGACCGTTCTCCTCTCATATACCCCAGGGGGTATTTGAGCTCAACCGTACGCTCGCCCATCGCGGATCTGCAACTACCCCCCGGGGTATGCCTCAGGTCGGTCTCTGAGACGTTCCAGCGTCGAGGGCGACCGGCTGGGCGTCGTCAACTACGAGATCGACTGTGCCGATGGCCTACGCGACAAAGGTGCACCTCGCGGACCAGCTGTCGCCTCTCTGCAGAAGCGCACATAGACGACCTGTGGGCCCCGATCCCGCCGAGCACCGACGACGTTCATGGTTCGGTCGGCCCACCGTGCTGGACGGATCACCCTGGACGCAGTGTGCGTCCAGCCGGACGTCACACGCGGTCGCCCAACGTCCGCCGCCGAAGCTTGACTCCGCTTACAAGCCCCTTGTTCCGTACCGGGTTTGATGGAGACATTCAAGCCTGGATGATGAGGACTGATGGCCCCACCGAAGAAGTACCCAGACGAACTGCGTGAGCGGGCGACCCGGATGGCCGTGGAGGCGCGCCGGGATCCAGCGGCCGCGACTGGTGCGATCAAGCGGATCGCCGACCAACTCGGGATCCATCCCGAGGCGCTGCGGACCTGGGTGAAGCGCGCGGAGACCGACGCCGGGGACCGGCCGGGCACCACGAGCGGTGACGCGGAGCGGCTCGCGCAGCTGGAGCGGGAGAACCGTGAGCTGCGGCGGGCCAACCAGATCTTGAAGTCAGCGGCCAGTTTCTTTGCGGCGGAGCTGGACCGTCC
>NZ_FNET01000006.1 GCF_900100275.1 Lentzea albidocapillata subsp. violacea | reverse complement strand
TCGAGTTGACACCCCTTCACCCATGCAGCAAGAGCTGTGGCACGACTCGTGACGAAGCCACCCCACCCAGAACGTTCGGTAAGGACGGCTCGCCTCCGGCGTCGCGGATGGGATGCGTGCCCATGAGCGTGCGCTCGGACTGCTTGCCTGCGGCTAGGCCTTCTTCAGGGGGCGGGCGCCCAGTTCGTCTGCCAGTAGTTGGAGCACTACCGACTCCGGGTCCTTGGCCTGGAGCTCGTTCACCGTGCCTGGGTCTGCCGGGCGGGCGGCCTCGGCCAGCATTGCTTCTTCGTCGTCCGGTTCCGGCGGGAGCGGGTCGTCCGGCTCCGGGGGTTCCGGCGGGGGTGGGACGTCGTCGACCGGTGGGCGTGGGGCCGCCTGTTGTGGTTGTGGCTGGGGGCTTGTCTGCTGGTTTTGTGCCTGGCTTGGGCGGGTGGGGGCCGGGCGGGCCGCCTTTGCCTGGGTTGCCTGCTGTGGGGTGGCGCCTGGGGTGCCGTGGGTGCAGCGGACCTGCCAGGTGCCGCCCAGTACCGAGGCCAGGGCCGTGGCGATGGCCTCGGTGTTGCGGGATTCGGCCAGGCGGCGGGCCAGCGGGGCTGAGGTGTGGGTGATCGTGACTACGTTGCCGTCCACCTCGCTGACCACGGCGTTGGTCAGCATCGCCTCGGTGCTGCGGCTGGTCGCGCGGACCGCGGCGAGCAGGTCGGACCAGATTCGGCGGACCGCTGTCGCGTCCATGGCGCCGGAAGCAGGAGTGGAAGCAGCGGCGACGGGGGCGGCGGGCTGCGGGGGTGCGGCGGACGCGACTGGTGCGGCTGCCGGGGTTGGGGGCGCGGGCTGCTCGGGAACCGGAGTGGGCGCTGCCACCGGCGCCGGAGTCGCGGGCTGTGCTGGAACCGGAGTGGGCGCTGCTACCGGCGCCGGGCTGGCGGCAGGTGCGGGCTGGGACGCGGCCGGGGCTGCGCGCTGGGGTTCTGGTTGGGCTGGGGGCTGGTCCGCCGGCTGCTGGGACCTGCGGGTGAAGACCGGGGCGCCTGCGGGAGCGGCGGGGTCGCCTGAGGCCGCGATGGCTGCTGGTGGGCGGCGTTCCAGCTGTTCGAGGCGTTGGAGTAGGGCGGCTTCCGACTGGCTCACCGACGGCAGGAGCATTCGGGAGACCAGGAGTTCCAGCAGCAGGCGGGGGGCGGTGGCTCCTCGCATGTCGACCAGGCCCTGGTGGACGATCTCGGCGTAGCGGGTTAGGGCTGCCGGGCCGATTCGTTCTGCCTGGGCCGACATGGTGGCCACCTCGTCGTCCGGGGCGCTGACCAGGTTGCGGTCGGCGGCGTCCGGGACCGCGCAGAGCAGGACCAGGTCGCGGAGGCGGTCCAGCAGGTCGGAGGCGAAGCGGCGGGGGTCGTGGCCGGCGTCCACCAGGCGGTCGATGGTGCCGTAGACCGCTGCGCCGTCGCCTGCGGAGAGGCCGTCTACCACGTCGTTGATCAGGGCCGAGTCGGTGACGCCCAGGAGCGAGAGGGCTCGCTCGTACTTCACGCCGTCCGGGCCCGCGCCGGAGAGGAGCTGGTCCATGACTGACTGGGTGTCTCGGGCCGAGCCGCCGCCCGCGCGGATCACCAGCGGGAAGACGGAGGGTTCGACCGCCACGCCCTCGGCGGCGCAGTTGCGTTCGAGCAGGGAGCGCATGACGCCGGGCGGGATCAGGCGGAACGGGTAGTGGTGCGTGCGCGAGCGGATGGTCGGGAGGACCTTGTCCGGCTCGGTCGTGGCGAAGATGAAGATCAGGTGGTCCGGCGGCTCTTCCACGATCTTCAGCAGGGCGTTGAAGCCCTGCGTGGTGACCATGTGCGCCTCGTCGATGATGAAGACGCGGTACTTGGACTCGGCCGGGGCGTAGAAGGCCTTGTCACGCAGGTCGCGGGCGTCTTCCACACCGCCGTGCGAGGCCGCGTCGAGTTCGACGACGTCGACGGTGCCGGAGCCGTTCGGGGCGAGGCCTATGCAGCTGTTGCACTCGCCGCACGGATCGGGCGTCGGGCCCTGCACGCAGTTGAGCGAGCGGGCCAGGATTCGGGCCGAGGACGTCTTGCCGCAGCCGCGTGGGCCCGAGAACAGGTAGGCGTGGTTCACCCGGCCTGCCGACAGGGCGACGCGCAGCGGGTCGGTCACGTGCTCCTGGCCAACGACCTCGGAGAACGTGGCCGGACGGTACTTGCGATACAGAGCGAGCGCCACGCCGCAGACAGTACCGGTGGACCCCGACACAAAAAGGGGACCCCGTGCACCCACCAGAGCCCGCTTATCCTTGCTGCCTTCCGGCCCTGGGGAGGTTCGCGAGATGTGTGCCGCACGAGGTCCGACGCAAGTGTAGCGAACCCCTTAGATCGAACGTGTGTTCGAGTTGCCCACAGTGTTGTCCCCAGGTGTGGACAACTTCCGGCCGGTGGCGATCATCAGCAGGTCAGGGGCAGGAAGGTCGGGGATTCCGGACTCCCGGAAACGCTTGCGAGCACCCCAGAACGGGCTCTTCAACACATGGTCGAGGGCGGCCTGGGCCGGTTCGAGCGGCATCTCGCGGACGCGGCCCAGCGGGCGGGCGATGTCCTGGCCGTGGACGAGGAAGTCGACCAGCGGGTCGATCGGGGCGGCCATCGGCGCGCGCTTCGGCGAGGCGGCGGTCTCGCGGATCTGCGCGATCAACTCCGACCGGGTGAACCGTGCGGCGATCGCGCGGGCTTGCTCGTCCCCCATGCGCTCCCAGTCGAAGCGCGCCCTGACGACGCCGGTGAGCACGTCGCGCCAGCCCGTGCGGGTGGACGTGGTCAGGTGGGCGGCCATCGTCTGCATGGTCCAGCCGGCGCAGAGGGTGTCGCGCCGCCACTCGTCGTCGGTGAGGTCTTCGAGGAGGTCGGCGACGCTCAGGCGTTCGGCCTCCAGCCACTTCATGATCATTCTCGCCCCTCGATGGCGGTCAGCCTGCGGCGCAGGAAGTCCTGTTCGGATTCGGTGCCCGCGAGCGCGATGGCCTCGCGGTAGGCCTGGGCCGCCTCGGCGTCACGGCCCAGGCGGTGCAGCAGGTCCGCGCGGGCCGCCCGGTACGGGTGGTAGTCGCGCAACCTGGGTTCACCGGCTAGCGCGTCGAGCAACGCGAGGCCGGTCTCGGCGCCGTCGCGCATGGCGATCGCGGCGGCCCTGTTGAGTGCGACGACGGGCGACGGAGTGAGCTTGGTCAGCACGTCGTAGAGCGCCACGATCTGCGGCCAGTCGGTGCTGTCGAAGTCCGGCGCCTCGTCGTGCAACGCGTTGATCGCCGCCTGCACGCCGTACGGACCGTGCCCGCCCGTCAGCGCCCGTTCGGCCAGCGCGCTGCCCTCGTTGATCATGTCGCGGTCCCAGAGCGCGCGGTCCTGGTCCTCCAGCAGCTCGGCACGGGCGTCGCGGCGGGCGTGGATCAGCAGCATCAACGCCAGCAGCCCGGTGACCTCGCGGTCGGGCAGCAGGCCCCGCAGGATCCGCGCGAGCCGGATGGCCTCGCCGGCCAGTTCGTCGCGCTGGGCCGCGTAGCCCTCGGTGAAGATCGAGTAGACGGCCTGCAGCACGCCGGGCAGGCGTTCCGGGAGTTCGTGCGGGTCCGGCACGCGGAACGGGATGCGCGCCTCCTTGATCTTCTTCTTCGCGCGCACGATCCGCTGCTGCATGGTCGTGACCGGCACCAGGTAGGCCCGCGCGACCTCGGGCGTCGTGAAGCCGGCCAGGCAGCGCAACGTCAGCGCGCCGCGATCCTCCTCGGCCAGCGCCGGGTGCGCGCACGTGAAGAACAACTCCAGCCGCTCGTCCGGCAGGCCGTCCCTCACCTGCGGATCCGCGCGGTCGACCTCCACCTGTAGCAACGCCAGCCGGGCCGCGTAGACCTGATCACGTCGCAACCGGTCGACGGCCTTGCGGCGCGCGGTCGTGAGCAACCACGCGCCGGGCCGGTCCGGCACCCCGTCCACCGGCCAGTGCTTCAGCGCCGCCTCGATGGCGTCGGAGGTGACCTCCTCGGCCAGGTCGAGGTCGCCGAAGCGCTTGACCAGCGTCGCGAGCAGCCTGCCGCGCTCCTCCCGGAACACCTGCTCGACGTTCATGTGCTCAGAAGTCGAACTCGGCGATCGGCCGCACGACGACCGCCCCGCCGTCACGCGAGCCGGGACACTTCGCCGCCCACTCCAGCGCCGCGTCGAGGTCGGGCACGTCGATGATGTCGTAGCCGCCCAGCACCTCCCGGGTCTCGGCGAACGGCCCGTCGGTGACGGTGCGCCTGCCGTCCTGGCCGACCTGGACGGTGGTCGCGGTGACCAGGTCGGCCAGCGAGTGCCCGGAGACCAGGACGCCCGCGTCCCTCATCTCCTTCTCGTAGGCGATCCAGTCCTCGACCGTGCAGCTGGCCTGCTGGTCAGAGGCCGCGTAGATCAACAGCATGTACTTCACGATTGCCCTCCTCGGTCCGGTCTTACGGGATCACGACGAGCGGGCTGCCGCCAGATCGACACGGGCTTCGGAACTTTTTCCGGCGACCCCCGTTTTGGGCCCCGGAACACCCGTCCGGTAAGGTTCTCCACGGAGGATTCGCATAGCGGCCTAGTGCGCACGACTGGAAATCGTGTTGGGTTCACCCCCTCACGGGTTCAAATCCCGTATCCTCCGCTCGCTGACAAGGGCGCCGAACGTTCAACGTTCGGCGCCCTTGGTGCATTGTGAGGGCATGCTGCCTGAAGACCTGATGCTGTTGTTCATCAATGAGCAGAACGGCAAGCTGCGCACCGACTCCTCGTCGGTGGAGAACGCGCTCGCGGGCGCCGTGCTGATCGAGCTCGTGAACTCGGGGCGCGTCGCGTTCGATCCCAACGGCAAGAAGCTCCAGGTCGTCGATCCGACGCCGTTGAAGGACCCGTTGCTGCAGGAGTCGGTGGCACGGTTCGACAAGCCGATGAAGCCGCAACGGGCGGTGGAACGTCTGCGCAAGAAGGTGCGCGACAACGTGGCCGCGCAACTCGAAGGCCGTGGCGTCGTGCGGGTGGAGCCGAGGAAGGTGCTCGGGATCTTCCCGGCGAAGAGCTACGTGATCACCGACGAGACCGCGGCCGCTGGTGTCCGCAAGGCGGTCGGCGAGGTCGCGCTCGGGTACCGGGGAGCGGATGCGCGCACCGGTGCGCTGATCACGTTGCTGCACGCGGTCAAGGCCGTGCACAAGGTGTTCGACGGCGACAAGCGCGACATGACCAAGCGGGCCAAGGAGATCGCGGCCGGCAACTGGGCGGGTGACGCCGTGCGCAGGGCCCTCGAGGCGATCCAGGCGGGCGTGGTGGCCGCGACGGCCGCTGCCACCGCCGCGTCCCAGGCTGGATGACACGGCGGCGGCAGCGGCGGAGCGGTTACTTCTTCAGGCAGTCGATGAGGTCCTCGAGCGCGAACACGATCCGGTCGACGTTCGCGTCACCCGTGGACGGGCGGGCGCGGACGATCTGCGGGTCGTGGTCACTCGCCTGGTCGGCGAACTCGGCGTTGATGTGGACGACGTCGTAGCTGAAGCGCGTGATGTTCCTGCTCATCACAAGGTGGTCGAGCGTCTGCGAGTTGCCCTCGAAGACGTAGCTGTACCGCTCGTTCGCGGGCAGCGACTCGATCAGCGCCTTGAGGTTGCCGTCACCGGTCAGCGTCTTGAGCGCGGGCGAGAACTGGTAGTCGTTCAGGTCGCCGGCGAGGATGACGTTGGCGCTCTTGTCGATCGCGCGGAGCTGTTCCGTGAACGCCTTCAGCGACTTCGACTGCTCGCCTCGCTGCACCTCGGAGGTGCGGTTCGGCGGCTGGTAACGGCCGTGGATGGCCTGGTCGCCGCCCTTGGAGGCGAAGTGGTTCGCGACCACGAACACCGTGCGCCCGCGGAACTTGAACTCACCGGCGAGCGGCTTGCGGCTGTCCTCCCACGCCGGGTTCAGCGGGTCGATCCGGCCCGGTGACACGGAAAGTGCCGCGCGGCCCTTCTTCTTCACGACCTGGACGGGCGTCTTGAAGTCGCCGCCCGGACGGTCCACGAAGGACACCCGCTGCGGGTTGAAGAAGAAGCCGACCCGGATGTTGCCGCCGGGCTGGCCACCGTCCTTGAGGTTCTCCGGGTCGATCTGACGCCACTGGTAGCGCGGGCCGCCCTTGGCGACGATCGCGTCGGAGAGCTTCTGCAGCGTCTGGTCCGCCGCGACGACACCGTCGTTGGTCGCGCCGTTGTTGTCCTGGATCTCCTCCAGCACGACGACGTCCGGGCTGCGCAGGTTCGTCGTGACGCCCTCGGCGAGCCGGTCGAACTTGTCCTGCGGGTCGGACGGGTCGAGGTTCTCGACGTTGTAGGTCGCGACCGAAAGCTCGGCTTCCTTCTGCTGCGCGGTGATCTCGCGCTGCAGGTTGGCCGGCGTGTGCGCGCCGAGCGTCAGGGCGGCCAGCGTGTAGCCGCCGAAGTTCGTGTACTCGATGGCACCCACGGTCGCGCCGGCGAAGACGTCACCGACGTTGGCGGCGGGCAGCGTGCCAGCGGTCTTGATCTTCAGGCGGCCGCTGTTCTGCTGGTCGTAGCTCGGGTAGGTGGTGCCGCCGCGCTCGTTGCGGTTCTGGTCGGGGTTGACCGTCACCCAGGCCTCGCCGAACCTGTTGCTCGGGCCCACGACGCGGGCGTCGTCGACCTGGACCAGCGTGCCTTCGAGCGACTCGAAGTAGTCGAGGCCGTACTTCGCGGGCTCCAGCGGGAGCTGCTCGATGCTGCCGCCCGGAGCGGGCAGGTAGCCGGCCGGGACGTTCTTCACGACGACCGGCGCCGGGACGGGGTTGCCCTTGGAGACCGTGATCGTGGTGGGCGCGGTGATCTCGGTGAGGGTCTGGTTGGCACCCGTCTCACCGCCCGGCCGGTACTCCGCGATCGTGCCGCTGACCAGCACGCTGTCACCGACCGCGACGGTCGGCGCGGTGCCCGCGGTGTAGACGAACACGCCCTCGCTGGTGCGCGGGTCGGTGTCGGGGCCCGTCACGTCCTGGATCCAGAAGCCGCGGTCACCCGAGGCGCGCGTGCCGGTGACGACGCCGGGGACGTTGGTGACCTTCTGGCCGTTCAGCGGCGAGATGCGCGTGACGCCCTGGATGTCGTGGATGCGCTTATCGCCGGGGGTGGGGTCCGGGTCGGGATCGGGATCCGGGTCGCCGCCGCCCGGGGTCTCGCCCGCGGAGTTGGTCGGGGTGGGGTTGCCGGCGGTGAAGTCGGCGGAGTTGTCGTCGGTGTCGCCGAGCGCGGTGGCGCGGGACGCCGAGGTCGTGTTGCTCAGGGCGCCCGACGCGCTGCCCTCGCGCACGACCGCCGTGCCGTAGCCGACGAGGTCCTTGATCCGCGCGTCCGCGGCGCAGTCGGCGGCCGTCTTGCAGGTCAGCGCCGTGGTGCCGGAGACCAGTGCGATGGTGCCGTTGGTGGCGCTCATGGCGATCGTGCCGGTGGCGTCCGGGGCAGGCAGCTCGACGGTGCCGCCGGTGCCCCTGGCCTCGGCGACGAGGAACGTCTTGCCGGGCGCGATCGAGCCGCTCAGCGGGGTGACGCCCCACCGCGTGGTCGCGCCGGGGCTGGCCGAGATGTACTGGACGCTGTAGCCGTCCAGGCTGACCGCGCTCGCGCCCTTGTTGGCGAGCTCGACGAAGTCCTGCGTCAGCGTGGCGCCGGAGTTGCCGCCGCCTCCGTAGACCTCGGAGATCAGCGCGTCCGTGCTGGGTGCGGCGACGGCGGGGACGGCGGCGAGCACGAGTGCCGCCACCGCTGTCCCGACGACGGGCAGGGTGGGTCTCAAGACTTCCTCCAGGGAATGCGGCGGATCGACGCATCTTTCCCCGATCGGGTGAGCTTTGGTAGCCGTTGTTACTAACGGTTAACCGGTTGGCCCATCAAATATCACTCGAACAAGTGTTCGATCATGGTGTATGCTCCACTTCGGAACGCCGGCCAGTGGGCCCCTCCCAGGCACCGGCCGGCGTCCCTACATTCAGCCGGGTGGGGATTCCGAGCTACGAGCGCCGCTGCGCCGAGATCATCACCGGACCGCACTGCCGGTCTCTTCCCTGAACGAAGCTGACCTGGGCATACAGGTCCCGTCAACCCCGGACTGGACCCTCGACCAACTGCTGCGCCACGCGCACCGCTGGGCCGACTCGATGCTCCGCGACAGACTTCCGGAGATCGACTTCTCGCGCAACGGCGCGCAACTCGTGTCGTCGTATGAGGGTGAACGCGCGTCACGGCGGATGATGCACGAGCAGGAGTCCGATGCTGGCCGCGCTGCTCAGAGGAGGAACTGCCACCACGAATGCCACCGAACGTCAGAGCCCCGGTTGCCATGATCGGCAACCGGGGCTCTGAGCAGCGGTGGCGGTGGGATTTGAACCCACGGAGGCTTTCACCTCACACGCTTTCGAGGCGTGCTCCTTCGGCCGCTCGGACACGCCACCGGTAAGAACAATACACAGCCCGCGCGACTGGCTTAACGCTGGGTCCGGAAGAAGCGTTCGAGCAGATCAGCGCATTCCTGTGCCAGCACGCCGCCCTCCACCTCGGGCCGGTGGTTGAGCCGGCGGTCGCGCACGACGTCCCACAACGAGGCCACGGCGCCGGTCTTGGGCTCCCAGGCGCCGAAGACGAGCCGCGACACGCGTGCGAGGACCAACGCGCCGGCGCACATCGTGCAGGGTTCCAAGGTCACCGCGAGGGTGCAGCCGTCGAGGCGCCAGCCGTCGCCGTACTTCGCGGCAGCGGCGCGCAACGCCAGGATCTCGGCGTGTGCGGTCGGGTCGCCCAGCGTCTCGCGGGCGTTGCAGGCTTCGGCCAGGACGGTGCCGTCCGGTGCGAAGACGACGGCGCCGATCGGGACGTCCGCGCCCGCGTTCGTGGCCGCGTTGAGGGCGGCGCGGACCATGTCCTCTGAGGAGATCACGCTTGGATGGTGTCGAGCAGCTTCGTGAACTCGTCGATGAAGCCGACGCGCTGGGCGATCATCTGGAGCTGCTCGTCCGGGTAGAGGTCGACCTCGTCGACGATGATCTGGAGCTCGTGCGCGGGCATGCCGAGGTCGGTCAGGACGCCCAGGTCGCCTTCCGGCCAGAGCTCGTTGTCCTCCTCGTCCGGTGGGTCGACGCGCAGGAGGTCGAGGACGTCGGCCGCGATGTCGTAGTCGAGGGCGGCGGCCGCGTCGGACAGCAGCAGCGCGACGCCACCCGGCACGGGGCGCAGGATGATGAAGAACTCGTCGTCGACGGCGAGGAGCCCGAACACGGCTCCTGTCGACCTCAGTTGGCGCAGCTCCGTGATAGCCGCGTCCAGCTCCGACAGCGCGGAGCTGTCCATCCTGCTGCACCGCCAGCGGCCGTCCTCTCGGACGACCGCGACCGCGAAGCCGTTGACCGGCTCCTGCTGTGTCATGTGCACACCGTAGGGCCCAGACGACCTTCCCGGTAGCCGAGGTGGTGGCACCATCGGGAGATGAGCACAACTACGCCGGACCCGCGTCTCGCCGGACTGCTCGAAGGGGCCCGCTCGCTGCAGCCCCGCACGGTGGCGCTGCGTCGTCAGATCCACCGGCACCCTGAACAGGGACTTCACCTCCCCAGGACGCAGGCCGCGATCCTGCACGCGCTGGAGGAGTTGCCCGTCAAGGTCACGAAGGGCGAGTCGACGACCTCGGTCGTGGCGGTCCTCGAGGGCGACCGGCCGGGGCCGACGGTGCTGCTGCGCGGCGACATGGACGGCCTGCCGCTCCAGGAGGCGACGGGGCTGCCGTTCGCGTCCGAAGTGGACGGCAACATGCACGCCTGCGGTCACGACACGCACGTGGCGATGCTCGCTGCCTCCGCACGGCTGCTGGCGGACCGGCGGGACGCGCTCAAGGGCCGAGTTCTGTTCATGTTCCAGCCGGGCGAGGAAGGCCACCACGGCGCCCGGTACATGATCGAGGAGGGGCTGCTCGACGACGGCGTGGAGAAGGCGTTCGCGCTGCACATCACCTCGACGATGAAGTCGGGCGTGGTGACCTGCCGGCCGGGGCCGATGATGGCGTCCGCGGACATGTTCCACGTGCACGTGAAGGGGCGTGGCGGGCACGGCGCGATGCCGCACAACGCGCTGGACCCTGTGCCCGCGGCCGCGGCGATGGTCGGGGCGATCCAGACGATGCTCGGGCGGCGGGTGAGCGTTCACCAGCCCGCGGTGGTGACGGTCGCGCAGATCAACGCCGGTACGACGACGAACATCATCCCCGAGGTCGCGACGCTCGACGGGACGATCCGGACGTTGTCGGAGGAGACGCGGGCACTGGTCCACAAGGAGCTCAAGCAGGCCGTCAAGCACACGGCCGCCGCGTACGGGTGCCACGCCGAGGTCAGCATCGTGCCGGGGTATCCGGTGACGGTGAACGACGACGTCGTCGGGCAGCACGTGGTGGAGCTGGCGGCGACGGCGATGGGTCCTTCGTGGAGTGAGCCGATGCAGGACCCGCTGATGGGCGCGGAGGACTTCTCCTACGTGCTGCAGCGCGTTCCCGGCGCGTTGGCGTTCCTCGGGGCGTGCCCTCGCGGGATCGACCTGGAGCAGGCCGCGCCGAACCACTCGAACCGGGTGCTGTTCGACGAGGCCGCCATGGAGCACGGGGTCGCGATGTATGCGGCGTTCGCGCTGGACGCCCTCAGGTAGTTGCAGGTACGCCTCACACGGAATGATGGACGCCGTGCGAGACGTGTGCGTGATCGGACTGGGACTGATCGGCGGCTCCGTGCTGCGAGCCGCGAAGGCTGCCGGACGCACGGTGTGGGGTGCGACGGCGAGCAAAGAGGACGCGGACAAGGCACGCGCTGAGGGCTTCGACGTCGTGAGCGTGGACGAAGCCCTCAGCCGAAGCTCCGAGGCGCTCGTCGTCCTCGCCGTGCCGCTGCCCGCGTTGCCCGACCTGCTGCGCAAGGTTCCCGAGGGCACGAGACTCACGGACGTCACGAGCGTCAAAGGGCCCGTGCACGACGCCGTGCACCGGTACGCGCCGCACGCGCGCTTCGTCGGCGGGCACCCGATGGCCGGCACGAGCAGGAGCGGGTGGGACGCGGGCAGCGCGAGCCTCTTCGACAACGCCGCCTGGGTCGTCACGCCCGAGGAGGCCGACGACCACCTCAACGACGTCATCCGGCTCGCGCTCGACCTGAAGGCGCACGTGGTGCCGACGACGCCCGAGGAGCACGACGAGGCCGTGGCGCGGATCAGCCACCTGCCGCACATCATGGCGGCGATCCTCGCGTCGGTCGGGGCCGACGGCGGACCGCTCGCCATGGCGCTCGCGGCCGGCAGTTTCGGGGACGGCACGAGGGTCGCGGGCAGCCGTCCCGAGCTCGTCCGGGCGATGTGCGAGGGGAACCGGGACGCGCTGCTGACGGCGGTCGACGACGCACTGGGCAGGCTGGGTGCGGCCAGGGGTTCGCTGGCGTCCACCGGAGGCCTCGCCAAGACGATCGAGGCCGGTCACGAGGGCCGGAACGCGCTGGTCGACCAGCCGAACCGCACCCCGATCACGATCGACCTGACCAAGCCCGGAGCACTCGCCGCGCTGCGCAACCTCGGGTCTCGTGGGGGACGTGTGGTTGGTCTGAACGGCAGCACCGCCCAAGCGGAAACATCGTAGGGTCGCCGGGTGGATCGACGGACACTCGCCGGCGGGCTCGGTGGTCTGGCTCTCGTCGTCGCCGCCGTCGTGGCGCTCCGCAGCGGTGACGCGCCGGACACCCTCCGGAAGGAAGTCGCCGACGGCGTCGAGGTCGTCGCGCTCCAGGATCCGGTGAAGCCCGCGAACCCGAGGGCCCAGGCGCTCGACGCCGACGCGCTGCAGATCGCGTGGAACGGCTCGGCGTCCGCCTACGAGGTGCGCTGGAACGGCAACCAGCAGCTGGTGCCCACCCCCGAGGTCGAACTGCCCGGGCTCGATCCCGAGCAGGAGACCCAGGTCGAGATCCGGGCGGTCAGCGCCGTCGGCAAGCGCAGCGAGCCGCTCAAGATCGCCGCGAAGCCCAAGGACGTCTACGACGGCAAGTGGGACGACCAGCTCGTCGGGCAGCCGCACCGGTTCGGCGGCCCGGAAGCGCTCGACCCGCGCAAGTGGCGGGTCGAGGCGGACCCGGACTGCCTCGGCCTGCGGCCGTTCGGGCCGGGCAGGCGCATCGACGTCGACTGCCCGATGGCGGCCTTCCAGTCGAACACGCCCATCCGCTTCGGCATGCCGGCGAACGACGGCGCGACCGGCCGGGCGATCATCAGCGTCGCGGGCGCCGTCGAGTCGAGTCACGTGCGGCTGACGTTGCTGCCCGACCCGTGGCAGTACCTGCCGGAGACCGAGGCGCAGCCCAGGGGCGCGGTCAGCCTCGACATCACGACACAGGGCACCCGGATCGTCGCGGACCCCGCGCTGCCCCGCACCGGCAAGCAGGTCACCCTCGGCGACGCGCCCATGACCGGGCTCGTCGCGGGCGTGCGGCACCGGTGGGAGATGCGGGTGCTGCCGGACGCGGTGGTCGCGCTGCGGGACGGCATCGTGGTCGCCTACGAGCCCGTCGTGATCACGGAACGGGTGGTGCACCCGCGGATCCGTATCGACGGCGGCGGCTTCCTGGACGCGTTCGGCGTCGGGGGCGTGCCGGAACGCGTCGTGCCCACCGAGGTCGTCCCGCTCGACCGAGACGTCGAGGTACCGCGGGACGTCGTCGCGGCGAAGCTCGTCAAGGCCGGACAGGACGACCAGGTCACGATCACCGACGTGCCTCTCGACGCCGGGAGGATCGCCGCCCAGGAACAAGCGCGGCTCGTGGTCATCCGCAAGCCCGAGAGCCGTCCCGGCGCGCTCCCCCGGCTCGTGGACCGGCCCGGCGGCATCAAGACCGGCGGTCCCCGGCTGCACGTCATGCACGAGGACGGCGCGAAGCCCCCGCAGCCGTTGCCCGGCAGGGGACGCGTCCTCGTCACGGCCGAGCTCAACGGCATCGGCCACCGCGGCATCGAGCTCGAACTGGACGGCAGGCGGATCGTCGCGCTGCCCACCAACGAGCAGGGTCCCGGGGTCCCCGGCCGGCACGAGTTCTGGCTCGACACCTCGACACTGGCCTCCGCGTCCGACGCTCGGCTCAAGCTCAGCGTTCTTCCGGCGGACGGTGGCGAACCCGTTATCGCGGAAACCGTGTTCGAGCTGGAGTGAAGCCTTAGCGTGACCGCTATGAAGCGGGTCGTCCTCGTCGTCGCGGGACTCGCGCTGGTGGCGGGCGTGATCGTGCTGCGCGACACCGGCGGGGGCGACCTGCCCACGGCTCCTCCGCCGCCGACGAGGCTCAAGGCGTACGCGGCGGAGAAGTTCCTGGTGCCGGGCCCGCAGAACCGCCCGGCCACCCCGGCCGGCGTCGTCGCACGGGCCGGTCACCACAAGATCCAGCTCAACTGGACCGGCGACGCGCCCGCGTACGAGGTGCGGTGGGGCGAGCAGGTCAAACTCGTCACCCGGCCCGGCACCCAGCTCAACGGCCTGGAGAACGAGCGCGAGCAGCAGATCGACATCCGCGCGGTCGACGCGTTCGGCCAGCGCTCTCAGCCCGTCACGACCAGGGCGACCCCACGCGCCGACAACGCCCCGTACACGTTCGTCGACCGCTTCGACAGCCGGACCGGACCCGACCCGCAACGGTGGAGGCTCTCCAAGCGCACCGACTGCGCCCGCGCCACCTCGGGTGACGGGGACGACGACGACCGGCTCGTGATCAGCAGCAGTTGCGGCACCCGCGCGGTGACGCTGAGGTCGCGCACGCCGTTCGTCCGCAACGACGACGAGAGCCGTCTCGTGATCGAGACCGACGCCCCGAGCACCGGCGGCAAGCTGCTGCTCGACCTCGTACCGGGCCCGGTCAGCGTGCAGGGCGAACCGGTGCCGCCGAACACCGTGCGCGCCACGGTCTCCACGGACAACTCCGGCAACTCGATCGTCGAGCTCGTCCCGGACGGCACGACGGTCAAGCCCGTCCCGGCCGCGGTGCCGGGCCTGACGGTGCGCTGGGAGCTCGTGCTGACGCCCGCCGGTGTCCAGGTCGTGCGCGACGGCGACGTCCTCGCCACCTCGCCGTTCGTGCCGCAGTGGCGCGAGGCCACAGCTCTGATCGGTGTCGCGGCGCTGGCGGGCGACCGGATCCGCGCCGGCGTCGACCTGATCGGCTACCGCACCGCCAAGGCCGACGTCCCGCTCACCGGCCCGACGCCGCACGTGCGCGTGGACGGTCCGGTCAGCACCAGCACCAGCCCCCTCGCGGACGTCACCGCAGGTCAGCTGCGCATCGCGATCATCCCGTCACGCGAGAGCGAGCCCATCACCGCGGTCAAGGTCAACGGCATCCAGGTGCCGCTCAGGCCTGCCGTCGAGGGCTCGCCGTGGAAGCCGGGCGCGGAGTACCCGGCCGTCGCCGACCTGCCGGCGCAGGCCTTCACGGACAACCTGAACGTCCAGCTCGTCACCGAGGAACGAGTCCAGATCACCCACACCGACGTCGAGCTGACCGGCCCCGGGAGCAGTGCCCGGCGCGAGTCCGAGGCACCGCTGGTGGACGCGAAACCGACGCTCGCCGACCCGGTCCCCGAGATCCTGGACGCCAGTGGCCAGCCCATCGAGAACGGAGCCGCCTTCAGTCGCGGCCGCGTGGTCCTGGAGGTGCGCGTCAACGCCCTCGACGCGTCCGTGGCGGGGCTCGCCGGGTTCGAGATCAGGCTCGACGGCAACCACGTCGTGACCATCCCGACCACGGCGGACGGACCTGCCGCAGCGGGCCGGTGGCGGATTTCACTCAACACGGGCGGGCTGCCCGCCGGAGCGCACGCCATCGAGGTGAAGGCCTTCAGCACCGATTCAGAGGTGCACCCCGAAACGGGTTACGTTCCTTTTTTGCTCAAGCCGTGAGTGGCGCAAGATGGGGGCATGGCACGCGCACTGATCATCGACGCCGCCCGCACGCCGTTCGGCAGGTACCGGGGAGGTCTCTCCGGCATCCGGGTGGACGACCTCGCGGCGCTGCCCATCGTCGACCTGCTGCGCCGCTACCCGTCGCTCGACCTGGCGCGCATCGACGACGTGCTGCTGGGTGACGCGAACGGCGCCGGCGAGGACAACCGCAACGTCGCCCGGATGGCCTCGTTGCTGGCGGGACTGCCGGTCTCCGTGCCGGGCGCGACGCTGAACCGGCTGTGCGCCTCGGGCGGTGAGTCGATCATCCAGGGCGCTCGGGCGCTGATCACCGGGGACGCCGACCTGATCGTCGCCGGCGGGGTCGAGGGGATGTCGCGGGCGCCGTTCGTGACGGCACGTCCGGACAAGGCCTTCCCGGACCGGCTGGAGACCGTGTCGACGGCGCTGGGCTGGCGGCTCGTGAACCCGCGCATGCCCAAGCACTACACCGTGCCGCTGGGGCTGGCCGCCGAGAACGTGGCTCACGAACTCGGCATCACGCGCGACCAGATGGACAGCTTCGCCCTCCGCTCGCACCGTCGTGCCGCCGCCGCCTGGGACGCGGGCGTGCACGAGGGGTTCGCGTTCCCCGTGCAGCTGCCGGACGGGACGGCGATCCGGCGCGACGAGAACGTCCGCGCGGACACCAGCCTCGAGAAGCTCGCGAAGCTGAAGCCCGCGTTCTCGGAGACCGGGTCGGTGACGGCGGGCAACGCGTCGCCGTTGAACGACGGCGCACTCGCTGCTTTGCTTGGTACGGAAGCGATCGCGTCCGAACTGGGTGTCGAGCCGCTGGGTGAGGTGCTCGGGTCGGCGGCGACCGGCGAGGAGCCGCACCGGTTCACGATCGCGCCCGTCTCGGCGATCCGGAAACTGTTGAAGCGCCTGCACATCGAGGCCGGTCAGGTCGACCTGTGGGAGATCAACGAGGCCTTCGCGGCGATGGCGTTGTCGGTGGTGCACCACCTTCCCGAGATCGACAAGGAGAAGGTCAACGTCCACGGCGGCGCGATCGCCTACGGGCACCCGCTCGGCGCCTCGATGCCGCGCGTGATCATCGACCTGTGCCGCCACCTGCGGGCTCGTGGTGGCGGCGTCGGCATCGCGGCGGCGTGCGTCGGTGTCGGCCAGGGCGTGGCGGTCGCGGTCCGCGTCTAGTCCTTCGAGTGCAGGATGTCACGCGCCTGTTCGGCCGCGCGGACGATGCTCTCACTGACGAAGTCCAGGAACCGTGCGATGTTCTCCAGCCGGACGGCCGCGGGCGTGCCGGGGCCGAGGCTGCTGACGCCCTGGCGCGCGGCCTCGGCCAGCGTGGTCGTGCCGGCCGCGCTCGCGATCATCGACTGGTACCAGATGTCGCCGTCGTCGACGACGTAACGCTCGCGGCGGCGTTCGTCGCGCACGCGCCCGATCAGGCCCTGACTCTCCAGGTAGGACATGGCCTTCGAGACCGACGCCGGACTGACCCCTAGGTGCCCCACCAGTTCTGACGCGGTCAGGCTGCCGGAGTCGGTAGCGTAGAGGCTCGCGAGCGCCCTCGCCGTCATCTTCGGCAGGCCCTGGCCCATGAAGATGCCCGAGAACACCTCCTCGAACTCCCGCACGGCCTCCGGGTCGCGTCCGTCGGCGCGGTCTACCACCTGCCGCCGGGGGGCAGACTGCTTGCGGCGCTGCGCCCGGCGTTCGGTGGCGAGGTGGGCGATGTCGGCCTTGTAGCCGGCCGGGCCTCCGTTGCGCATCACCTCGCGCGTGATCGTCGAGGTCGGCCGGTCGAGGCTCCTCGCGATCTCCGCGTAGGCGAGGCCGTCGGCCAGGCCGAGGGCGATCTGGCGACGTTCCTGCTGGGTGAGTCGACCTCCTGGCATGCGCCGATCATAGCGTTCACCGACACTTCATTGCAACGCTCGTTGCATTAGATCTACAACCCGTTGCAACGATCTTGTGGCTTTTAGCTGCAGTTATGCGTTCTCGTCGCAACGAAGTTGTTGGCGAGATCTGGAAACGCAACGTAGCTTTTCGCTCATCAGAAACAACGAGCCACAGGAGCCAGAGATGCAGACCTTCGCCACCCCCGCCCCCATCGCCGCCCTCCTCGACATCCCCGCGGGCCGCGTCCGGTTCATCGCCGCCGACCGCTCCGACACCGCCGTCGAGGTCCTGCCGGCCGACGCCTCGCAGAGCCGCGACGTGAAGGCCGCCGAGAAGATCGCGGTCGACTTCGCCGACGGCGTCCTGCGCATCCGGGCCGAGGCCGGCAGCAAGATCCTCGGTTCGTCCGGCGCCGTCGAGATCACCGTCCAGTTGCCCGCCGGCTCCCGCGTCGAGGCGAAGGCCGCCAGCGCCGAGTTCCGCGGCGTCGGCCGGCTCGGCGACATCGCCTTCGAGGCCGCGCAGAGCGACATCAAGATCGACGAAGCCTCGAACGTCCACGTGCAGACGCAGGCCGGTGACGTCACGGTGGGCCGCCTCAACGGTTCCGCCGAGATCAGCACCCAGAAGGGCAACATCACCGTCGCTTCCGGACTCTCGGCCTCCCTGGACGCCGGCACCTCCTACGGCCGCATCACCAACTCGCTGCGCAACGACGGCACGGCCGGCATCACGATCCGCGCCACCACGTCGTACGGCGACATCACCGCCCGCAGCCTCTGACCACACACCACTTCTGGGGAGAAAAACATGAGCACCGCCGCCAACTACCAAGCCGCAGAACAACTCCTCCGCCGCATCGCCCGCCCCGGCGAACTCGTCGTCGGTGACAAGGTCCGTCCACAATGGATCGAAGACGGCCGGCGCTTCTGGTACCAGGTCCGCGACGGCGACGACCGGCAGTTCATCGTCGTCGACCCGGCCGCGGGCACCCGCACCCCCGGCTTCGACCCGATGCCGTTCGTCGCGGCGCCGGGCAACCCCCTGGAGGGCTCCTCCCCCGACGGCAAGGTCGCGGTCTCGCGGCGCGGCCAGGACCTGTGGGCCCGCTCCGGTGAACGCGAGTGGGCGCTCACGACCGACGGCGAACAGGACTACGGGTACGGCTACGGCCCGGACGTCCTGAGCTACCGCATGCTGATGCGCAAGTTCGGCCTGCCGCACATGCCCCCGGCCCTGGCCTGGTCGCCCGACTCGGCGAAGGTGCTCGCCCACCGCACCGACCAGCGCAAAGTCCGCCAGACCCACCTCGTCGAGTCGCGCCCGGCCGACGGCGGCGCCCCGGTGACGCACACCCAGCGCTACGCCTACCCCGGCGACGCCGACCTGCCGTTCGCCGAGCTCGTCGTCTTCGACATCGCCGCGGGCACGACGGTCCACGCCCAGTGCGACCCACTGCTCATGCCGGAGGTCTCGCCGATCGCGGCCGGCTGGGCGTGGTGGTCCGAGGACAGCGCGACCGTCTACTTCCTCACCCGCCCCCGCGACCAGCGCACCCTGACCCTGAACCGGATGGACGCCTCGACGGGCGAGGTCACCGTCGTGCTCAGCGAGACGGGCACCACCCGCGTCGGCCCCAACCAGCTGATCTATGGCATGCCGCTCGTCCGGGTGCTGGCCGACGAGGTGCTGTGGTTCTCGCAGCGCGACGGCTGGGGCCACCTCTACCGCTACGACCTGCACACCGGCGAGCTGCTCGGCCAGGTCACCACCGGCCAGTGGCTGGTCCGCGAGATCCTGCACGTCGACGAGACGAACCGGCTCGTCTCGTTCACGGCCAGCGGGCTGGTCGCGGACGACCCGTACCGGCGCACGGTGTGCCGGATCGGACTGGACGGCACCGGCTTCACGGTCGTCACGGACGACTCGCTGGACCACGTCGTCACGGTCGCTCCGCACGGCGAGTACTTCGTCGACTCGGCGTCCACTGTGGACACGCCGCCGGTGACGACCGTGCGTTCCTGGACGGGTGAAGTGCTGGTCTCGTTGGAGGAGGCAGACATCAGCCGGATGATCGCCACGGGCTGGACCGCACCGGAGCGCTTCCGCGTCAAGGCGGCCGACGGCACCACGGACATCTACGGCGTGCTCTACAAGCCACGCGACTTCGACCCGGCGCAGACCTATGCCGTGGTGGACAGCGTTTATCCCGGCCCGCAGGCCACGAGGGTCGAGCCGTGCTTCGACCCCGGCGGCATGGGGTTGGACGGGGAACCTTTGGCAGCGGTCGGTTTCGTGGTGGTCGCACTCGACGGACGCGGCACACCGGGCCGTTCGAAGGCCTTCCTCGACGCCTCGTACGGCCGGTTGGCCGACGCGGGCAGTTTGGAGGACCACGTCGCGGCACTGCACCAACTGGCGGAGTCACGGCCGTGGATGGACCTCTCCCGGGTGGGCGTGATGGGCCACTCCGGCGGAGGATTCGCCGCGGCACGAGCGATGCTGGACTTCCCGGAGACCTTCAAGGCCGGTGTCTCGTTGTCCGGCTCGCACGACGCCACGTGCTTCATGCAGGGATGGGCGGAGACCGTCGACGGCCCGGACAACCCCGAGGCCTGGACGCGGGCGTCGAACGTCGGGATCGCGGCCAGGCTCGAAGGAAAGCTGCTGCTCATCCACGGCGAACTGGACGACACGGTGCACCCGGACCAGTCACTGCGGCTGGCCGACGCGCTGATCGCCGCCGGCAAGGACTTCGAGCTGCTGATCGTGCCGGGGGCCGAGCACCTGCTCCTCGACCGGCTCGCCTACGTGCGGACGCGGTCCTGGGACTTCCTGGTGCGGGCGTTGATGGGGGTCGAGCCGCCCGCCTACCGGCCGGCGCCGATCGTGATCGACCCCGAGGTGCTGGGAGAGATGCTCTAGCGAGCGGACTTCACCTCGGTCAGGAACGCCGACCACGCCTTGTCCGACACGGGCAGGTGCGTGGTCGGCGCCTTGCTGTCGCGGATGCCGACGCCACGACCAACCTCGACACAGTCGCTCGATGTGCCGCTGTAGCTGCTCTTCCGCCAGACCGCCATGTGCCAGTCCCCTCACGTCAGCAAGCTGCTGATCAACTCCCTTGATTGTTCCTCATCCAAGGCCTGGGCGACGAGTGCCTTCACCACTTCGTCGTAGGTGGTGATCGAGCCCTTGTCCTCCAGGAACAGGTGGGAGTTGTGGCTTTCCAGGTAGACCACCGGCTCGAACTTCTCGTAGGCCAGCCTGGTGAACGAGCCCGCGAGTCCGGCGTGCACGCCGATCGAGAGCGGCACGATCCTCACGCTGATGTATGGCCGGATCGACAGGTGGAGCAGCTCGTTCAGCTGCGCGACCATCAACTCGACACCACCGACCTGCAGCCGCAAGGCCTGCTCGTGGATGCAGAAGATGAACTCACGGCTTGGGTGGAAGATCGCTTTCCGCCCCACCTTGACTGCAACGATCTCGGCCACCTGCTCGGCCTTGATCTTCGGAACCGCGCTCACAACCTCGGCCGAGTACTGCGGCAGCTGGAGCAGGCCGGGGATGAGATCCATCGCCCACACGAAGATCTTGTTGGCCAAGCGTTCCTGTTCGATCAACGTGTGCAACTGGTTCGGCACGCCGTCTTCGTTGAACTCCAGGTAGCCCTTCTCTCGGCTCTCCCGGTAGAGCGCGAGCAAGCGGCGGGCTTCGTCAGGCGGTGTCTGGCAGAGGCCGAGGAGCATCGCGAGCTCGACCTCCGTGACGCCGCCCTTGCCGTTGACCAGGTCGGAGACCTTGGCCTGCTCGAAGTCGAGCAGCTCGGCGATCCTGCGCTGGGACATACCGGTGGCCTGGATGACGTCACGAATGGCATCACCGAACGAGCGACCGACCACGCTCGAAAATCGTTTCGGCATGGTCGGAAGCTAGAAGGTCGAACCGCCGCCTTCCATCGTTTGGATGCGACTCGCCACGAAGGAAGTACTTCTTGGAGCGGTTCTAAATCCGCTTCGAGATCAGCGGGTACTCGACGACCAGGCCGTTGGGGTCGACCTTGATGTTCTGCTCGAACCCGCCGCTCTTGAACCGCACCACCGAGACCTCGTCGCCCACGGACACGGTCCGGTAGGTCTGGGTGACGGCCTTCACCGACAGGTCCGGCAGCGACACCCGCACGACGGGCAGCGCGTGCTCGCCCGGTTCGCGGTGCAACCCCAGACGCCGGATCGGGATGGCGTTGAACAGCACGGCGAACTGGACGTCGACGTCCAGCGCGTCGTTGAACGTCTCGCGTTTGCTGCCCTGGCCGTGGTCGACCAGCCAGGCGCCGTCCTCGGTGCGGGAAAGCGAGCACTGGCGCTCTTCCAGCACTGTCGCCGTGCGCAGCAGCAGCCGGTTCACCTGGCCGCTCTCGCCCACGGACACCTCGAAGGAGGCGTTGAACTGCTCGTTGGGGCCGGCGGCGACGAGACGGCCCGACGCGCGGAGGCGCTGGTCGCTCGACAGGAGCAGGCGGACCTGCTCGAGGCGCGGCTCGTGGATGCCCTGCCAGGTGATCATCTCGGGCCGGCGGGCAGAAGGAGAGCGGGTCTCTCCGGTGGAGGTGACCCGCCCCGCGTCAGTGGTGTTGAAGGAGTTCACTCATCCACCTGGAAGGATGTCCTTGATCTTCTCGGCGACCGAGTCGACCTGGTCTTCGTGACCGAACTTGCCGGCGACGAAGTCCGCCGCGGCGTCAACGCCCTGGTCGACCTTCTCGTGGTTCTGCTCGGCCAGGTCCAGGGCCTTGTTCTTGATCTCGTCGAAGTTCATGTGGTGCTCCTTCGTCCCTGACGCAGGGTACCCGAGTAGGCCCCGCGTGTTGATAGCCGCGATCACGTTAACCGTGCCTGGACAAGTCGGCTCGGCGACAACGAAGATGTCGTCACCGCCGCCTGGTCGGCCGCCGTCGCGGTCAGAACCAGGAGGAAGTTGCATGACACGGCTCCTGCGTGGAGTTATGTCCGCAGTACTGCTGTTGCCGCTCGTCGCGGTCTCCTCGGCCAACGCCACGGCCGATGTTCAGGGGAAAGCGAAGTTCACGGTGACGACCACGGCCACGAGCGTCGCGGCCCGCAGTGACCGGCGTCCGGTCGCGGGCGGTGTCCACGACAAGAAGGCGAACAGGACGTTCATCTCGTGGGCCGGTCAGTACGAGGACAGCTACGTCCAGTCGTACGACCACCGCAAGTCCACTTGGTCCACTCCGAACCGGATCGCGGACGGTGCGTCGGACGCCCACAACTACCCGACCATGGTCCAGGCCAAGGACGGGCACCTGCTCATCTTCCGCGGCATGCACAACGTCGAGTTGCGCATGTCCCGTTCGCCCGAGCCCCACTCGGCCGACGGCGTCTGGGAAGAGACGCTGATCTCGAAGAACGCGGCCACGTACCCGATGCCGTTCGTCACCCGCGACGGCACGATCTACGTGTTCTACCGCGAGACGACGCGTGACCTCGACGGCACGACGCCGACGGACACGCGTCCGATGCTTTACGTGGTGTCCAAGGACAACGGCAGGACGTGGAAGACCTCCACGGACCTGACCGGGGACCGCTTCGCGATCGGCTCGACCGCCCGCGCGGACAACATGAACGAGATCTACATCGGCCAGCTCCGCCAGGAGGAGAACGGCCGCGTGCGGATCGTCTACACGCTCGCGGGCGGCGGGCCCGAGGGCAACAAGCACGACCGCTACCACCGCAACATCTACTACACGTGGTTCGACCCGCAGAACCGGCACTTCTACTCGGCGTCCGGCAAGGACCTGGGCACCCAGATCGACGACGCCGACCAGGAGAGGCACCTGAAGGTCGCGGAGACCCCGTTGGCCCTGCCGAACAAGGTGAAGTCGCCCGACTACATCCAGCAGGTCGGCACGATCCTGGGCCGGCCGTTCCTGTTGTGGTTCATGGGCGACGAGGCCGGTGGCCCACTGCGCAACTACCTGTCCACTTGGAACGGTCGAAGCTGGGAGACCAGGGAGGTCGCCCGGGGCCTGCGCACCCGTGAGGTCGAGAAGGTGGATCCGTTCACGTGGCGTGTCTACGCCACCGAGGACGGCAAGCCGAACGTGAACACGTACCTGGTGCGGCTGGGCCGTTCCTGGTCGCCGGAGACCGTCATCCCGACGGCCAAGCCGGTGCAGCGCGTCGAGATCGTGCAGAACTTCCGCGATCCCGCCCGCGCGATCTTCTCGGGAGCGTCGTCCAACCGGGACGTCGCGATCGCCGACGGCGACATCTACGTGGCGGGCTTCAGCCGCCGGTAGGTCGTTCCGAGGAAAGGCAAACGCCCCCTGCTCCGGCGCGGAACCAGGGGGCGTTCGTCTAGGGGCTAGCGGCCTGGATCAGGCGCCGGCCTTGTTGCGACGGACCACGAACAGCGCACCGACACCGGCGCCGACGAGGACCAGACCGCCGAGCAGCGGCCACAGGATCGACGCACCGGTCGACGCGAGGTCGTCCTCGCCGCCACCCGGAGCCGGGTTGGCCGGGGTGGTGGAGGTGGTCGGAGTGGTGGTCTCCGGCGTCGTGGTGGTCGTGGCGGTGGTGGTCGTCGTGGTCGGCTGGGTCGGGCCGGTGCCGGCCTTCCAGGTGGCCTTGGCTTCCTTCTCGACCTTGGCCTTCTGCGGCTGCGCGACGACGAGCGACTGAGCAACGTTGTCCGAGCTCTTGTTGTGGGCGACGAAAAGGCGACCCACCGCGATGTCGGCCTGCGCCGAGAGCTTGAAGGTGGCCTGGCCGTCCGGCGTGCCGGTCGGCACGATCACGGAGAACTCAGAGATCTTCTCGGTGCCCTTGATCGAAAGCCCGTCGGACTTCTGCTGCACGTCGAGCGGCTTGCCGTCCTTGCCGACGACGGTGACGCCCGCGGGCAGGTTGCCGGTCAGCTTGACCTCGTCAGCCGTGGTCTTGACCTCGAACGGGCCGATCGGCGTGCCGGGCACGCCTTCCTTGGACTCCGGGGTGATCGTCAGCGTCGGCTTCGGCGCGGCCTCCGGGGTGGCCTTCGCGAGGAACGTCTTGTAGAGCTCGACGACCTGAGGGTCGTTTTTCTTGTTGTTGACGTCGAGCTTGGCGTCGTCGGAGAAGTGCCAGAGCGCGGCCTGCGTGGCCGCGATGATGTCTTCCTTGTTCAGGTCCTTGATCGGGAACTCGTCCTTGACTTCCTTGACCGACTTGTTCGGGTAGGAGCGGTTCAGGATCCAGAGCACCTTGCCGGGGTTCTCACCCGTGAACTTGGTGTTCTTGCCGGGGTGCTTCTCCCAGTCGACTTCCTTGAGGATGTCGTCGTCGAGGAGCGGGGTCGGCAGCTCGACGCAGTAGGCGAAGACGTTGGAGCGGTTCTCGTCGTCCGTGATGCGGAGCTTGATGACCGAGGTGGGCTCGTCCTTCGGCACCTCGACGTTGTCCTTGTCGAGGACCTTGAGCCACACCCTGTGCCCCTGCTCCGAGCCACCGCGGTCCGGCGTGATCGTGACGTCGGCGTGGGCCGGAAGGGCCGAGAACGCGAGGGCGGCGGTGGCGCCGAGCAGCGCCGTGCCGATCCTGAACCGGGAAGCCATTGGTCTCCTCTTGCTCACTGAAGTTAGCCCGAACGCGGCGGGAAGTCGTCATCCGTCGGGACGGCCGGCACGTCGTCATCGACACTGAACCGACAGGAAGCGAGCGGGACGTTATCCGATGGGGTGACACACGTATGAGTGAGGTAAGGAGAGGATGCTACACAGGCAGTGAGCAGCGAAAACATACTCACGGTGTCCACAGTGGATAGGGTCGCGATGCATTCATTCCGTCAGGTGACGTTAAATTCGTTGCCGAACAGTTATCGACCGCGACGTTTCGCTACGGATGACTGCCGCGGTCGGTTCAAGACCTAGGCCACCATTTCGGTAACTTCTGCCGGTCGAATGTCGCCGGGGCGCAGTGAGGTGCCGCGCAGGCACATCTCCCTGGGTTCCGGGCGGTCGCCGGTGAGAATCCACCTCGTCAGCCCGGCCAACTGGTAGGCGATCAGCGGCGGGACGGCGTCGCCCACGTGCCGGTACGCGTTGCCGAGGATCGAGACGTCGAACTTGAACTGGCGCGGGAACCCTTGCAGCAGAGCCATCTCGCGGACCGTGCACAGGCGGTGCTGGACCGGGTGGGCATAACGCCCGTTGCCGACGTGGCCGCATTCCCGCTTGATCGTTCGGGCCGGTTCGTCCCACCACAACCGGCCGTAGACATCGGGGTGCGAACCCCAGTTCTGCTGCTCGACGATCTTGCGTTGTGCGGGGTTCAGCAACTCCGCGGTCTCCGGTGAGCGGAGCAGGTCGGCCCACGATCCGCCGTTCGCCGGAATTGCACGCATTCTTTCTAGACTGCGGTCCTGGGAAAAGGTCGGCGAGACGTGAATGGGGTCTTCCAGGTCCGCGACGCCGGCCTCGAGGACGGGCAGCTTGCCGATCGCGCGCCGGACCGTGACGGCCGACGGGCGGATGACCCGGCCCGCCCACAGGTCGTCGAGCGTGAGCAGCGGCAGGCCGCCGTCTACCGCCACCATCAACGTCCGCTCGCGCAGTTGCGGCAGGCCGAACCTGGACAGCATGTGCGTGCCGCCCCAGACGGAGTACCCGATTCGGGTGAGTTCCTCGGCGAGGCTGTCGAAGTGGTGACGCTGCTTGCCCTTGACGAGCTCGCGGGCGTTCTCCATCAGCACGACCTTCGGGCGCAGCTCCTGCGCGTACACCGCGATCCGGCCGACCAGGGAGTTCCGCGGGTCGTCACGCAGGTGGTTCTGGGAGGTGATGCGGCTGAAGCCCGAGCACGGCGGGCACGCGAGCAGCACGTCCAGCTCCCCCCGCTGCAGGCCCCACACCTCGCGCAACGCCGCGGGCGAGACCTTCGCGAGGTCGACCTCCAGCGGGTCGACGCCGATGTTCGCGCGGTAGGTGTCGTTGCAGCGCAACGAACCCAGCTTCGAGCTGGGCTTGCCGATCTGCGCGTCGGCGGCACCGACGACCCGGAAGTCGCGGTGGGCGTGGAAGCCGAAGCTCATGCCGCCCGCACCCGAGAAGATGTCGGCCACCGAGAAGGACACGGCGAGATCGTACGGGCGAGGCGCCGAGGACCTTTCCCTGACATCCCGTACCTTTCCCGCCTATGGAGCTGCCGCGCGCCTGGCAACGGCCTGACCCGTTGCGCGGACTCGACAGGATTTCCTGGAGCGAGGTCTACGACGGCCGGGGTGGCGCCGGTCGCGTGCCCCGCCTGCTGCGCTCCCTGATGGACCCCAGCGAGGCCGAGCGGCAGAGCGCGCTCTCACAGCTCGCTGAGCGGATTCTCACCGACGACACGGTGTCCGAGGCCTCGTTCTGCACCGTGCCGTTCCTGGTGGAGCTGGGAGCCTCGTACAAGGTCGCCGGGGACGTGCGGGACCGGGTGATCTTCCTGCTGGCCGCCATGGCGTTGGCGGGCAAGGGGTTCACCGAGGACGGACGGCGCACGCACCGCCGGTGGAACGCCCTCGGCCGGGAACTTCCGAGAACCGCTCCGGACTGGTTGACGCAGACCCGGCACGCCGTCGCCCAGGGTGCGCCCAAGATCTTCGAGGCGCTGGCGTCCGAACGGGTCGCCTGCCTGGTCGCGCTGGCGTGCGCGGTGCCGGAGAAGCTGCCGCCGTTCGTCGGCGGCCTGATGAACGACATGGTCGAACTGCGGGGCGAGGAGATGCTCGCGGACGCCGCCGAGATCGCCGTGGCGTTGCTGAAGGACTCGCCCGAGTTACTGGGCGTCGACCTGCCGAAGGTGCTGGGCGAAGGGCTGGTGCGTCCGGTGCACCAGCCCCGCGAGGTCGCCGCCGCCCTGATGGGCTACCGGTTCGCCCTCATCTCCGCGTACGGCGACGAGGGCGCCTGGTAGGCGTTCCTACGCGGTGACGGCCTCTTCGATGGCCTGCTCGACCCGAGCCTCGTCCTCGACCGCGATGGCGGGTTCCAGGGCGCCGAGGCCCGTCCCCCACTCCTGGTCCGCCAGCGCGAACGCGGCGACCGTCAGCGCGGCCACGGGAGCGCCCACGGGCATGGTCTCGCGGTGCAGGTCGAGGTCGAGCCGGCCGCCGATCGGCGACGGGCTCAGCCGCAGGGTCGCGTGCGCGGCCTCGTCGGCGTACGCGAGCCGGCACGCCCAGCCGGTGAAGATCACCCGGCGCTCGTCGGCCGTCGTCGGCTGCACCGCCCGCACGTTCGCGCCCACGGCCCCGGCGCGGTGGTTGTCCGCGGCCTGCAGCACGAGCTCCTCGAACTGCATCGAGGAGATGTCCAGGTCCCAGCCGGCGACCAGGGCGACCTGGACCAGCGCGAGCGGCAGCGTCGGGACGGCGTCCTCGAAGCACACCATCGCGCCGCCGTAGCGGGTGTTGATCTCGGTCGGCAGGAAGCCGTCCTCGGTCGCGATGCCGTCCAGCGTGAACGTGCCGCGGTAGCCGACGGTGCCACGCAGGTGCTCGCCGACGCGGCGGGCCAGGTTGCGCATCTCGTCGCGGATCCACACGGGCGGGTCGTAGTACGACGCGCAGCCCGCGTAGAGGAACTTGGCCTGGCCCTGGCGGCGCGGCACGACCATCTCGATCGGACGCAGCACCGCGGTGCCGTCCGGGAAGACGATGCCGTGCACGCTGACCGGGATGCCTTCCAGGAACGGCATGACGCGGACCTGGTCGCACTTCGGCGCGAGCACGTCGAAGGCTTCCTTGGCCTCCTCGTACGACCGCACGCGACGCACGAAGTTGGCACCGCCGTTGATCGCCGGGCCGTCACCGGACCAGACGACGCCGGCGCCGCGGTCCAGGATCTCCGAGGCGCCCCAGAGGCGTTCGAAGTCGAGGTCGAACACCATCGCGGGCGCGCGGCGGGCGGACAGCTCGTCCCAGAGCGCGTCGATGGTGGTCTTGTTCTCCAGCGCGACCCAGTCGTGCTGCCGGGCGTTGAGCACCGGGCGGCCCTCGAACGAGCTGATCTCGTTGTAGGGCGTGCTGATCACGACGGCTTCACCGTGGGCGTCGAAGTCGCTCAGGATCGCCTTGACCTCGGCGCCCGGCCTGGTCAGCAGCTTGCCCAGCCGGCGCTGCTCGACGGCGACGAGACTGCCCTTGATGCCCAGCGACACCCAGCGCGCGATCACCGAATCATGAAGCGGGGCATGATCGTCGGTATCGAGCACGAGCGTATGGCGGGCACCGAGTGCATGGAGCTCATGCGCGCGCTTCGCCAGACGCGTACCGCCGGCCAGAACCACCAGCCGGTCACCGAACAACCTTCCGAGGCGCTCGTTGAGCGCTGAGAGGACATGATTCATCGCCGAAAACTCGCTTAAGAGAAGCGGAGGACGTGACCGGCGATCGCCGGGTGACGCGTAGCGTAGAGCCACCCGGTATGTGTGTCGAAGCACGGTCCGGCAACGGCCGGATGAATCTTGCGACGGGCCTGTCGGCTCAGGCCTCGAAGCAAGTGGATCAGCAGTCGGCCCCGGAGCTCACCGGGAGCGTGCCGCGTCCCGGAGGACCTGGTCAACGCGGTTGAGGAAGCTGCGCTTCGGGTTGATCGACGGCAGCGGCGCCGTGAGCTCTGCGGACTGGGGCGCGGGTGCGGCTCCCACGATCTCAGCCACGTTGCGCAGGAACTCCTGCCGCTTGAACTCGAGCACGGCGTGATCGTGCAGGAGTCCGGCGATGCTTGTGTGCACAGCGCGATGGGGGTAACTCACTCGTGTGTTATCGGCGCAGTCGCCGTCGACCTTTAGGGTCAACTCGTGCGAGTTCTGGTGACCGGTGCCACTGGGTACGTCGGCCGCGCCGTGGTGCGTGAGCTGCAGGTTCATGGTCATGAACCTGTTCTGTTCCGTCAACGCCTCTCGGAGTCGTTCGAGCTGGACGACGTGGACGCCGTCGTCCACCTGGCCGCCGTGGCGCGTGTGCGGGAGTCCTTTCTTGATCCACTCCCGTACTGGGAGACCAACGTGGGCGGGACGCTGAATCTGCTCAAAGCCCTGAAGGGCCAACGATTCCTGCTCGCGTCGACTGGCGCGGTGTACCGGCCTTCCGACGCGGTTCTGACCGAGGACTCGGTCCGGGAACCCTCGTCCCCCTACGCCGCTTCCAAGGCCGCCGCGGAGGACCTCGTGGCGTGGGCGGCGCGGTCCGGGCAGATCGGGGCGACCACTCTCCGTTTGTTCAATGTCGCTGGAGGAGGTGACACGGACACCACTCGGGTGATTACGCGGGCCGTGGCGTGCGCCGCCGGAACGGTGCCCGGCATGGAGGTCTACGGCGACGGCGGGGCCGTGCGCGACTTCGTGCACGTACGCGACGTTGCCGCTGCCTTCGTCGTGGCTCTGGAGGCGTGCTCCGTGGGCACGTCGTCGGTCTACAACGTCGGCGCGACCGCTGCTTCCGTCCGGGACGTGCTGGACGCCGTGGCCGAGGTGACCGGGCGGACCGTCGACGTGACGTGGAAGCCCGCGGTCCCCGGGGAGATCCGTTCACTGCGGGCCGACGCGTCCCGGCTGCGAGCGTTGGGCTGGGAGCCTCGTTCGTCGGCGCTGACGGAGATCGTCAGGGACCAGTGGCTCGCTTCGGCACCGGAATCCGGTCCAGGTCCTTCGCGATGACGATCTCGCCGTCGAACTCGGCGGCGGCCTCGGCGAGGAACTCCGCCGGATCGTCGTAGCGCTGGGAGAAGTGCGTCAGCACCAGCTTGCGGACGCGGCAGTCCCGCGCGACGCGGGCGGCCTGCTGGGCGGTGAGGTGGCCGTGGTCACCGGCGAGCTTCGTGTCACGGGCGAGGTAGGTCGACTCGATCACGAGCATGTCGGCGTTGTCGGCGAGCTCGAAGACGTTGTCGCAGAGCCTGGTGTCCATGACGAACGCGAACCGCTGGCCCTTGCGGGGTTCGCTGACATCCGCGAGCTTGACGCCGTTGAACTCGCCCTGCTGCTGGAGGGTGCGGACCGCCGGCCCTTGGATGCCGTGCTCCTTGAGCTTCTCGGGGAGCATGCGGTGGCCGTCAGGTTCGACCAGGCGGTAGCCGACGCTGTCGATGCCGTGGTCGAGCGCGTACGCCTCGAGCCGGCCGAACTTGCCGTTGGCGATCTCGCCGTCCTCGACGACCGGCACCTCCTTGATGTCCGCGGCGTCGTAGAACGCGCTGGCGTAGCGGAGGCGTTCGAAGAAGTGCGCGCCCGACTGCGGGTAGTGCGCGTGGACGGTGTGCTGGACGCGGTCCAGGGACAGCCGCTGGACGATGCCGGGCACGCCCAGGCAGTGGTCGCCGTGGAAGTGGGTGATGCAGATCCGGGTGATGTCGCTCGCAGCGGCGCCTGATCGCAGGAGTTGCCGCTGGCTGCCGTCGCCAGGGTCGAACAGCAAGCCCTCGCCGTCCCACCTGAGCAGATAGCCGTTGTGGTTGCGCTGGCGGGTCGGGACCTGGCTGGCCGTTCCCAGGACGATCAGTTCCCGGACTGTCACCCCCTGACGTTAACGTCTGTCCCATGCGGAGCGTGGAAGTTGCGTCGACCTGGCCTGTCGGGAACGTGGCGGTGGCGGTGGTCACCCCCGACGGCGTGGCCGGCTCGCTGGGTGATCAGCAGCGCGTGTTCCCGCTCGCGTCCGTCACGAAGCTGCTGACGTCGTACGCGGTGCTGGTGGCGGTCGAGGAGGGCGCGGTCGAGTGGGACCAGCCGGCCGGCCCCGAGGGTTCGACGGTCCGGCACCTGATCGCGCACACCGCCGGTTACGCGTTCGACAAGGCCGAGGTGCAGGCCGCTCCCGGTACCCGCCGGATCTACTCGAACGCGGGCTTCGACGTGCTGGCGTCCTTTGTGGGCGAGGCGTGCGAGATGCCGTTCGCGACTTATCTGCACGAGGCTGTCTTCGCGCCGTTGGGGATGAATTCGTCCGCGCTGGCCGGTTCGGCGGGGGCCGGTGCCGAGTCCTGCGCCGCCGACCTGGCGTTGTTCGCGGCCGAGCTGCTGTCGCCACGCCTGGTCTCCGCCGAGCTGGTGGCCGAGGCGACGTCCGTCGTGTTCCCCGGCCTGAACGGCGTGCTGCCCGGTTACGGGATGCAGAAGCCGAACGACTGGGGCCTCGGCTTCGAGATCCGCGACTCGAAGTCACCGCACTGGACGGGGCTTTCCTTCTCACCGCGCACCTTCGGCCACTTCGGGCAGTCCGGCACGTTCCTGTGGGTCGATCCGGAGATCTCCGCGGCCTGCGTGGCCCTGACCGACCTGCGTTTCGGACCGTGGGCGGTCGAGGCGTGGACCCCGTTCTCCGACGGCGTGCGCGCCGAGCTGGTCAGTCGGCGAGCCTGATCGCGAGCTGCCGCAGGACCTCCTGCACGTCGGCTTCCTCGTAGTCGTTCTCGTACGCCTGAGCGACGCCGTGGAAGGCGTAGAGCAGCCCCGCCGTGAACCAGCCGAACTGCGACAGCACCTGGTCCATCGCCTGCTTGAGGGCCTGCTGCCCGGCCTCGTTGAGCTCGCCGTCGACCTTGACCTCGTAACTGAACACGCCCTCCTGCAACGACTTGAGGGCCATGCGCAGGTAGTCGTTGGATCCGGCGCCGTCGTAGGTGAGCGTCAGGACGCCGAGCGCCCGCTGCATGATCTCCCGCTGCTCCACGCCGCCACTCTGCCTGGAGATCAGGCGTGCGTCACCTTCCGACACCCCATCGGACCCTGGCGGGGTCCTCCGGCACGATCTGCCGCTCGAAGGCCTCGGCGATCGAGTCGACGTCCCACGCCTCGCGTTCGAGAACGGGTTCCCTCGGCGAGGTCTGCCCCATGACGTGCAGCTTCTGGTTGGCGAACCGGATGAGCTGCCCGGTGATCTTCGCGGAGCGGTCGCTCAGCAGGTACGTGACCAGTGGCGCGATCGTCTCCGGCGGCGGCCCGCACCGGCCGTGATGCTGGCGACGGCCCCTTTGGATGCGGAGTAGGTGAGCGCGGTCAGCTGCCCGACCATCGCGACCGAGCCGAGGTTGACGATCGAACGCCACCGTGCAGGTGCCGACCATGGCCTCGGCCTGATCGGGATCCTGCACCGGCCCGACGCTGACGACGGCCTTGCCGCCCCTGGACGTGATCAGGTCGGCGAGCGGCTCGTCGACGTCGTTGATCACCACGGCCTTGCCTGCCAGAACCGTCATCCTCCGATGATGCCGTCATGTGCGGCCCGGCCCCGTGCGGACGGGGCCGGGTTCGCTCGGCTCAGCCGGGCTTGCGCGCGACCCACCGCGCGACCGAGAAGACACCGGCGGCCCGAGCGGCGTCGAGCACGCGCTTGCCGTCGTGGATCACGGTGTTCTGCTCGCCGGCGTACTCACCCCAGCCCTGGCCGTCGTCCGGCGGCGTGCTGCCCCAGCACTCGACGTCCGGGTAGAGGTCCTCGGCGGCCTCGACGACGAAGCCGGCGGCCGACATCATCTCGCGGTACTCGTCCAGCGTGCCGAGCCGCGGGATGGAGATGACCTGTTCCACCGGCCCGATGAACGGCGCGATCTGCTCCTCGGTCAGGTGCTCGCCGAACGGCCGGCGGATCCAGTCGACCCCGACCAGGCAGGCACCGGGCTTGAGGACCCGGAACGCCGCGGTGAAGAAGGCGGCCTTCTCCGGCAGATGACACACCGACTCGTAGAAGCTGACCATGTCCAGCGACCCGGCCGGCCACGCGACCAGGGTCTTGTAGTCCTCGTCGCCGACCGTCAGGAACGCGGCCCGCTCACTCATCCCCTGCTCGGCCGCATACGCGCGCGCCTGCGCCGACAACCACTCGTTGTTGGAGATGCCGACGACATTCGCTCCGGAGATCTTCGCGGTGTACACCGCCGTCCCGCCGACGCCGCTGCCGAAGTCCAGCCCGGTCCCGCCCGGCCGCAACCCGGCCGCGTCGATCTGCTTGCGCGCCAACGCCTTCGCCGCCTCCTCGGGCGACAACCCCGCCCGTTCGGCTGCCAGGTCTCCGTGGTGCCAGAACTGCCCCATGAGCGCGTGGTAGGCGGGTCCTGCGTGGTCGTAGTACTCGCGGACCTGTTGCTCGACAGTGGTGTTCACCAAACCCGGCCTTTCGTGTTGAGCTTGCGGCCGCTCATCGAAGGCCCGCGAGAACTCGTCGGCCACACCGAAGTCGACCAGCACCGGCGAATCTCAACGTAGTGTCCGCTCAGCGGGGTTGTCCACGATCTGGGTCGGCACTCGCAGGGCCGGAAATGAGATCAGGGCCCCTGTGGAAAACTTCTCCACAGGGGCCCTGAGTCAGTGCGCTCGGCAGGATTCGAACCTGCAACCTTCTGATCCGTAGTCAGATGCTCTATCCGTTGAGCTACGAGCGCGTGTATTAAATTGTAACCGATCCTCAAGAGGCTCGGCCTTGCGGAGGCTCCGGGATTTGAACCCGGGATGGGGGGTTACCCCAAACCGCATTAGCAGTGCGGCGCCATAGACCAGACTAGGCGAAGCCTCCCGGGACCATCCTCGGCCACGGGACATAGGTTACACAGGTCCTCAACCGAGTTGCAAAACGCCCCCCTCCTACGCCAGAACCTGCTGGTCAGAGCACGTTCAGAGGGGTGAAGAGGGGCGTTAAAGTCCTGGTCGCCGCGCGCGGCGTGACCTAGATCATTCCGAGGCGATTTCCAGGAACGGTTGGAGGGACTCGGGATTGCGGAGGGCGCCCCGGCTGACGGCTCGGTCCGGGTCCATGCCGGCGAGGATCTTCTTGACCGGGACCTCGCACTTCTTGCCGTTGAGAGTCCTGGGGATCTCGGCCACCGCCACGAAGCGGTTCGGGACGTGGCGAGGGGACAACGATGCGCGCAATTCACGGCGTAGCAACGGTTCCACGTCGGGCAGCGTTACTCCGTCCAGCACGACGAAGCAGAGGAGTTCGCCCTCGGTCACGCCCGAGGTGTCGATCACCAGGGAGTCGACGACGCCCTCGATCGACTCGACCACGCGGTAGAACTCCGAGGTGCCCATGCGGACGCCGCCGCGGTTCAGGGTCGAGTCGGAGCGGCCGTAGATCACCGCCGAGCCTCGCGGGGTGATGCGGATCCAGTCGCCGTGGCGCCAGATTCCGGGATATGTGTCGAAGTACGCGTCGCGGAGGCGTGAGCCGTCCTCGTCGCCCCAGAAGTAGACCGGCATGGACGGCATCGGCTTGGTGATGACGAGTTCGCCGACCTCGTTGTCCAGCGCGGTACCGGACTCGTCGTACGCGAAGACCGCGGCGCCGAGGGCTCGGCAGGAGAGTTCGCCCAGCCAGACGGGACGGTCCGGGGAGGCTGCCACGAAGGCGGTGCAGAGGTCGGTGCCGCCGGAGACGGAGGCGATCTGGACGTCCTTGCCTACGGCGGAGGCGATCCAGCGGAAGCCTTCAGGGGTCAGGGGTGCGCCGGTCGAGCCGACGACGCGCAGGCCCGTCAGGTCGTAGCGGGCGGACGGGTCGATGCCCTCCTTCAGGCACGACTGGACGTACGGGGCCGAGGTGCCGAAGTAGGTCACGCGGTGCTGTTCGGCCAAGTGCCACAACACGTTCAGCGACGGGAACGCCGGGCTGCCGTCGTACAGGACGATCGTGGTGCCGACCATGAGGGCGCCCACCAGGTAGTTCCACATCATCCAGCCGGTGGTGGTGAACCAGAAGAAGCGGTCGCCGGGGCCGAGGTCGCTGTGCAGGCCCAGCATCTTGAGGTGTTCCAGCACGATGCCGCCGTGGCCCTGGACGATGCCCTTGGGCAGGCCGGTGGTGCCGGACGAGTAGAGCACCCACAGCGGGTGGTCGAACGGCACCGGGGTGAACTCCAGCGCGACGCCCTGGTGAGCGGCCACCAGTTCCGTGAACGACAGCGTGTCCGGCAGGGTCGAGCCGTTGTCCAGGTAGTCGATCAGGACCGTGGCGCGCAGCGACGGGATCTGCGCGCGGATCTCCTCCACGACCGGGCGGCAGTCGAACGACCGTCCGTTGTAGACGTAGCCCGAGACCGCCACGAACACCACGGGCTCGATCTGGGTGAAGCGGTCGGCCACGGCGCGGGCGCCGAAGTCCGGGGAGCAGGACGACCACGTGGCGCCCAGCGAGGCGGCCGCCAGGAAGGCGATGAGGGCCTCGGGGGCGTTGGGGACCAGTGCCACCACCCGGTCGCCCTTGGCGACGCCCAGGGAGGCCAATGCGGTCCGGAAAGCGGCAACGCGAGAGCGCAGCGTGCCGAACGTCAAAGAAGAGGTGACGCCGTCTTCGCGATGGAAGATCACGGCGAGGTCGTCGTCGCCTCCGCGCCGCAGCGCGTGCTCGGCGTAGTTCAGGGTGGCACCGGGGAACCACTCGGCGCCGGGCATCTCCGTGGCACCCAGCACGCGTGACGGTTCGGTGTGGAACCTGACGTCGAAGTACGAAGCTATGGCGCCCCAGAACCCCTCGAGGTCTGAGACGGACCACTCCCACAGCGACTCGTAGTCGGGGAGGTCGCGGCCCTGCTCGGAGAGCCAGGTCCGAAAGGCGGTCATCCCGTTGTCCCTCGTGGGGTCCGGGCGCCACAGCAGTTCGACGTCGGTGTCGGTCATGCCCCATGTCTAACCGAGGCACAACCGCACGTCCATGTGTGATTGGCGGACTTGCGCCAGCCCACCGATGTGGAACTATCCCGCCGCGATCAACTCGTCGACGGCGCTGGTCAGGCGTGAGGCGTCGGCCGGGGCCAGCACGAGCCAGCCGTCCTGCCTGCGCAGGAGGTAGCGGCCCTCGCGGGTGTCGAGCCACGAGACCGATCGGCCGGTCGGTCGGGGCACGCCGTCGCGGTTGCGGGCGGTCAGGCCCAGTTCGCCGCCGCCGATGCGGGACGTGACGATCCGCATCAGGTTGTGCGCCTCCGGCTCGCGGATACCCGCGTCGCGCAGGACCTCCAGGAACGCCTGCTTGCCGTCCTGCTCGCCCGCCTGGCCCGCGCGGACGTAGTCGTCCCAGCGCACGTTCACGGCACGGCCGGTGCCCGGTGCGAGACCTGGCAACGACGACACCGTGGCCGAGGCCAGCGACGTCGGATGGAACGGGTACAGGTGCACCTCGCCGTTCACGCGGGCGGCGAAGGCACCGCCCCAGCCGGCGCACGCGATGCCGCGGGCCAGTTCGGTGCCCTTGAAGTACGCGATCTCCAACGCCCGGTCGAACTCGCCGAGGCCGCTGATCAACGCCCTCAGGTCGGGATCCGGGCGCTGGACCGTGCCCAGCCGGCGGGCCTGCAACGTCCGTGAGCTCTCGTCGACGAGACGCTGCCGCGCCGCTCGGGTGGCCCCGACGTGGGGCGTACCGAGCGGCACGACGCGGTCCTCGCCGTGCACGGCCTGCCACAGCAGGAAGAACTCCTGCGAGCTCACCGTGTACTGGCGTTCGGTCACTGACCGATCACCGGCGGGGCCGCCTTGCGATCCAGGCCGAAGACGTTGTCGTCCTCTTCCAGGTAGCTCGCCGTCTTGTGTTCCTTCGAGTCGTTCTGGCCGCCGCCGGCCATGGGGGCACCGGCCATCGGCGCGCCGCCCATAGCGAGCGGGTTCTGGAACGCCTTGGTCGTGTTGCCGGGTGCGGCCGAGGCCGCGGCCGCCGCGCCGCCGGCGCCACCACCGCGCGAGCCCTCGCTCACACCGGCCGAGCCACCGGCGGACGCGCCACCGCCGGCGCCACTGGCGGCGGCAGCGCCCTGGTTGCCGCTGCCGGAGCCGAACGGACGGGCCATGCCGCCGAAGCCACCGAACCCTCCGGCGCCGCCACGGCCACCGGCACCTCCGCCGCCGTAGCGCGAGGACGTGTTCGTGGTGCCGCGGTTCTGGTTCTGCGTGCCGGTCGTGACGGGAGCACCCGCGCCACCGCCCGCGCCGTCCGAGGGCGTCGCCGGCGTGCGGCCGGTGAGATCGCCGCCGACCGGCGCCGGGTTGATCGGGTTGACGGGAGGCGTGAACTGCGCGGGCACGGTCTGGTCGACCGCGGCCGAGTTGCGCTGGAACGCCGCCATCACGTCCGCCGCGCGGCGGTGCGAGGCGTCGTTGGCGGCGAGGGCGTCGACGGGGCTGCTGCCGATGGTCGCGAAGCCGGCGAACTCGGTCTGCGGCTGCGCGATCAGGCGCGGTTCCCGCAGGCTCGCGAAACCGTCGACCTGGTCGACCGTCCGCAACCTCTCCTGCAGCGCCGGCCTGGGCACCGTCGTCTCCGGGGGCACCGGCGGTTCCGGCGCCTTGGGAGGCGGCGGCATCGCGGCACGCGCGGCTTCGACGTTGCTGGTCTCGGTCGTGATCGCGGCCGAGACCTTGGTCGCGTAGTTCGCGGTGTCGTCGACCCAGTTGGTGACCTCGGTCAGACCGTCACGGGCGAGCCGGGCCGACTCGCTGTCCCAGCCGACCGACGAGTCCTCGACGGCCTTGAGCAGGCTCGTGCGCACGCCGGCGATGTCCTCGCCGATCTTCTGCCAGTTCGTGGCGGCGGCCTGGGCACCGTCGAGGTTCACGCCCGTGTGCACCATCTTGTAGAGCTGCTCGTGGGTGTACGTCATCCAGTCGACCGGCTCGTGCAGGTCGCTGCGGTCGTACTTGCCGTCGCCGTGGTGCGACGACTTGTCGTCCTTGTCTCCGTTGCCCTTGTTGTCGTGCGATCCGTGGCTCACCAGGACCCCCCGGCGTTCTTCATCGACTTCTCGGCCTCTTCGTCGGCGTCGCGAATGGTGTCGCGGTTGCGGCGCAGGGCGTTGCCGATGTCGTCGAGGACCTTGAAGAGGTCCAGCAACGCCTTGGCGGCACCCGAGTCCTCACCGACGGCCAGGTCGGAGAACCGCGCGCTGATCGCCTTGGCGACCGGGTTCTCCCCCAGCTGCAGCGGTGTGGCCAGCTGGTCGGTGGCACGCTTCCACAGGTCCATCACCTGGTCCCGGGCCGCATCGACGGCCTTGATCAACGCGTCCGCCGCGTCGACGTCGAGCGTCAGCTTCCCGTCGTCCGCCGCCTGGTCGAGCTTGGCCGCGGCATGGCTCGCCTCCGCCTTGTCCACGAGCATCTGCTGCTGGAGAACAGGCTTCACCGCCGCCAGCTGCTCAGCCGTGATCGGCACGGTGGTCGACGTCGTGACCTCCGGTGTCACCGCCGGCGGTTGCGCCGGCGGCACGGTGCCCGTCGTCGCCGCGCCGGTCGTCCCGGTACCTGTCCCAGTGCCTTCAGCCATCCCTAGTAACCCCCTGCACTGCTAACTCGTCACCGCAGTACTGGGTGTTACGCGCAGCTACACCCAGTCAGCCGTCCGAAGCACTCCTTAGATGTACCTGGAGGACGGTTCGGTTCCAATCCGCCGGAAAGACCCTTACCTCATGTGAGCGTCGAACCAGTTCAACGCACGAACCCATGCTTCGTCACTCGAAACAGTGAAACGAACCAGATCGGACGCGGTTTCGGAGCTGATCACAGCATCACGAAGCTTGCTCACTTCTTCCGACTCCTCGTCGCTGAAGATGCCGAGCCACGGGCACGTGAGGTCGCCCGCCACGTCCACCAACGCCGGAAGGCCGTCCGAGAGCGGCTCCAGGATGCCGGGCGCCTGCACGGTGACGGCGGCGCCGATCGTGCGGCTGGCGGCGACCACCATGGCGACGGTGCCGCCGATGTCGAACCCGACGACGCCCATCCGGTCGGCGTCCACGCCCTGCTGGCCCAGCCACACGAACGCGACGTCGGTGTCCGCGAGCAGCCGGTCGCCGTTGAGCTTGCTGACCTGGTCCTTGATGTCGTCACCGTGTACCCGGTCCGCGTCGTAGAGGTGCGGCGCGATCGCGAGCCAGCCCTCGTCGGCAAGGCTGCTGACGAGCGTGCGCACACCTGCGGTGATACCGCGGGCCTCGTGCAGCACCACGAGGCCGCCCCGCACGGCGGAGTCGGGTTCGGCGATCGTCACCCGCAGCTCACGGCCGTCGGTGAGGGAAAGCGTCTCGGTGCGGGTAGTGGTCATGATTCCCACCCTTCCACGAGGGGGTGAACTCCAGTCAACGTGACCAATCGGACGGAGCAATGCGAGGATCGGGTCCATGACCGTGCGAACCCGTGCTGACCTGGCGTCCCTGCCGTCCTACGTGCCTGGCAGGACCATCCCCGGCGCCATCAAGCTCGCGAGCAACGAGGTGTCGGCCGGACCGCTTCCCAGCGTCGTCAAAGCGATCGCCGAAGCGGCCACCAGCATCAACAGGTACCCCGATTCGGGCGCCGTTGAACTCACCGGGCGGCTGGCCGAGAAACTCGGCGTGCCCGCCGACCACCTGGCGCTCGGCTGCGGCTCGGTGACCCTGTGCCAGCAGCTCGTCCAGGCCACCTGCACCGAGAACGACGAAGTGCTGTTCGCGTGGAGGTCGTTCGAGGCCTACCCGATCGTCACGCACGTGGCGGGCGCACGGCAGATCCGTGTGCCGCTGAACTCGGAGCACATGCACGACCTCGACGCGATGCTCGCGGCGATCACGCCGAACACGCGGATGGTCTTCGTCTGCAACCCGAACAACCCGACCGGCACCGCGCTGCGCACCGAGGAGATCGAGGCCTTCATCGCTCGCGTGCCGCGCGACGTGCTCGTGGTGCTCGACGAGGCCTACAAGGAGTTCGTCGACGACGCCCACATCCCGGACGGCGTCGAGCTCGCGAAGCAGCAGTGGGCCGCGGGCCACAACAACGTCGCCGTGCTGCGGACGTTCTCGAAGGCGTACGGCCTCGCGGGCCTGCGGATCGGGTACGCGATCGCGCCACCGGTCGTCGCCGACGTGCTGCGCAAGGTGTACGTGCCGTTCTCGGTGAACGCGCTGGCACAGGTGGCCGCGATGGCCTCGCTGGACGCCGAGGACGAGCTGATGGTCCGCTGCCGCGCGATCGTGGCGGAACGGGGCCGCGTGCGCACCGAACTGCTGGCCATGGGCTTCGACGTGCCGGAGACCCAGGCGAACTTCGTGTGGCTGCCCCTGGGCGAGCGCACGGGCGCGTTCAACGAGCACTGCCTGGCGCACAAGGTCATCGTGCGCGCGTTCGTCGGCGAGGGTGCCCGGGTGACCATCGGCGAGCCGGACGAGAACGACGCGTTCCTGGCCGCGGCTCGCTCGTTCACTTCATGAGCAGCTGAACGATCGCCGCGACTCCCACCACCACGATGACACCGCGCAACACGGCGGGTGGGAGTTTGCGGCCGATCTTGGCACCGATCTGGCCGCCGACCACGGACCCGGCGGCCAGCAGCAGCACGACCAGCCACGCCACGTCGGCGATGAAGATGAACAGGACGCCGGCGACGAGGTTCACGAACGCGGTGAGCACGTTCTTCAGCGCGTTCATCCGCTGCAGGTGCTCGCTGACGAGCACGCCCATGATGCCCATGACCAGCACACCCTGCGCGGCACCGAAGTAGCCCCCGTAGATACCGGCGGCGAAGACGCCGAACCACAGCAACAAGCCGCCATCGTTGTCGTTGCGCCGGTGCGCGAGCTTGCGGTTGAGCCACGGCTGAATGAGCACGAGGACCAGCGCGATCACGATCAGCACCGGCACGATCGCCGTGAACGCCTTGTCCGGCAACGTGACCAGCAGGATCGCGCCGAGGATGCCACCCAGGATGGACGCGGGCAGCAGGCGCTTGATGCGGTCCGACTGCCCCTTCAGTTCCTCGCGGTAGCCCCACGCACCGGACAGCGAACCGGGCACGAGGCCGAGGCTGTTGGACACGTTCGCCACCACGGGCGGATAGCCGACGGCGAGCAGCACCGGGAACGTCACGAGGGTGCCGCTGCCCACGACGGTGTTGATCCCGCCTGCGAACACACCCGCGATCACCACCGCGATTGCTTCCCAGACCGTCACGTCCACCCCCAGGTACCCACTGGTTAGCGACGCTAACACTCCGTTCGGACCAGCGAGGTGTGGCGCTCATGACAACAGGCCCGGCACTCAGAGTGAGCGCCGGGCCCGTCAACCAGTTGCGACTATGCGACCGGCCTGCGCCTCATCGCGGCGCCCGCCATCACGAGCAGCGCGCCGAAGAGAGCGAAGCCGAGCACGCTCACGCCCGTGTTCGCGAGCGCGTCGGTGTTCTTGATCGCCTGCACCGAGGCCGTGCCACCGTTTGAACCGGAGCCGCCGGGGCCCCCGGTGGCAGCGGTCGGGTCGGCGACGTCAGGACCCGGCTCGAGCCAGACGTACGCCGGCCACTCACGGCCGCGAACGTTGCCGAACGGCTCGCCCTCGCCGAAGTCGACGACCTTCCACGGGCCCACCACGAGCGGCTCGTACGCGCCGACCGCCAGATCCGGGAACGTCCAGGTGCCGTTGGCGTCCGTGGTCGTGCTGACGACCGGCTTCTTGGTTTCCGGGTCGAGCAGCACGAGCTTCGCGTTCGGCACCGGCTCCGACTTCCCGCTCATCCAGTCGCCGGTGACGACGAAGCCGGTGAACGTCTGCGTCGCGCCGGGAACCTTGGCCGTGGCGGACAGCCAGGGATTGCCGAAGTTGCCCGTCGGTCCGAACGAGCAGCTGACCGTGACGTAGCCGTAGTCCGCCGACGCCGAGGGCATGCCGGTCGTGACGTGGAACGTGAAGTTCGCGCCCGCGGGGAGCTCCACGCCGTCAGCGAGGTTGCTCAGCGCGCCCCACTCCGGCCCGCGGTTGCCGAGGTACGGGCCGTGCCCACCGTTGCCGCAGTCGGCCTTGAGCCGCACCGGCGTGGTGCCCTCGTTGATGATCTTGCCCACGACGCCGACCTTCGCGCCGGGCTCGTACGACGGCTTGTCGAAGGTCATCGACGCCTTCAGGACGTCCGACAGCGGCCGGACGAGCCGGACCACGGCCGTGCCCTCGTCACCGGGGTTGACCACGGCGGTCTGCTCGGCGTCGGTGTTGCTGCCGGCCGGGATCCAGCCGGACTCGCGGTCGTACTCGTCGGAGGCGTAGTAGACGCCCGCGGCCACGTCGGCGAAGCGGACCCGGCCGGACGCGTCGGTGGTGCCGTACTTGTTGACGTGCGGCTTGCCACCGCCCGCGCGCACCTTGCGGTTCGCCAGTTCCTCGCCGGCGTCGAGCTTGCCGTTCAGGTTGCGGTCGCCGTAGACGGTGACGGCCACCGAACCGGTGCCCCAGGTGACGCTCGCGCGCGCCTCGGACTTGTTGTTGTCGGGGTTCGGGTCGCTGCTGACGGAACCGACGTGGGCCGCGTAGCTCGCCTTGCGGAGCTTCTCGGGATCGTCGCCGCCGTCCTTCAGCCTGCCGGTGAAGGTGGCCTGCCTGCTCTCACCGGGCCACAGTTCGATCGGAGCGTCCAGGAACTTGCGGATCTCCAAGTACTCGAACCACGGCTCCTCCGGGTTGTACGGACCGCCCTGCCAGTTGCCGCGCGCGGGACCGTCACCGGTGCCGACGTTCTCGACCTTGATCGTCATGCGGACCAGGTCGGAGATGTCGTAGGTCGTCCGGTCGAAGGACACCGAGAGCTTCAGGTCCGGGGCGTAGACGGTGGGGTCGGGCACGGTGGGACCGGACACAACGTCCAGGTCGACGGTGGAGGTCTGCTCCGCCACGACGTTGGCGATCTTCTGCGCACTGCCGTCGGCGAGCTTCCAGTCGCCGGCGATCCTCAGCGCGATCGGGCCCTGCGGCAGGTTCTGGATCTGCCAGGAGCCGTCCCAGCTGGTCGAGCTCTTGCCCACGATCCGGTTGTTGGCCGGGTTGACCGCGACGACCTTGGCCGAGTCGACACCGGAGCCACTGGCCAGCACGCGGCCGGACAGGGCACCGCGGACACCGGCGACCTCCGCGCCGACGGTGAGGCCGGGGTTCGCGCTGCCGTAGTTGCTCGTGCCGTTGGTGTTGCGGCCGTCGGCGCTGAACACGCAGGCGAAGTAGACCTTGCCGTTCGGGTACTCGACGTCCGCGACGGTGTCGGTGACGGTGAAGGTCTTCGTCTCCCCCGCCGCGAGCGCGACGCCGGGCCCGTCGGTCCGCAGGTCACCCCAGCCGGCACCGGTGCCGTCGAGGGTCGCGGGGTCGTTCTCCGGGTCGCAGACCGTGACGAGGCCGGTGATCGGCGCCTTGCCGTAGTTCTGCAGCGTGACGCTCACGGCGATCTGGTCGCCCTTGGCGTACTTCGGCTTGTCGAACGAGGAGCCGACGATCCGCAGCGAACGCGAGAGCGTGGGCACGGCCTGCAGTGCGACCTGCGTGACCTCGCCCTTCTTCACGACGATGAACTGACCGGGCTTGACGGTCATGTCGCCGGCGGGCGTGTAGCCCTGGTAGAGCGCCTGGTAGGTGCCCGGCGGGACGTCGCGGGCGGAGAACTGGCCGCCGTTGTAGGTCGAGAGCGTGCCCGGGTATGCGGGACCACCGGCCAGCTTGAACTGCTGGTAGTCGATGCCCTCGCCGGGGCTGGGGGCACCGTTGCCGTCGCGGTCCTCGTACAGCACGCCCTGGATCTCGCCGTTGTTCCTGGCGATCGTCGCCTCGCCGCGGGAGACGTTGTCCCCCGGCGCCTTGTCGGTCGCGCCCTCGGCGTAGGTGCGCACGGTGAGGGCGACCATGTGGGAACCCCACAGGGTCGTGCCGCCGAGCTTGATCACCTTCTCCTCGCCCGGCGCGAGCCGCGGCCGGGAGACCAGGTCCTCGACGCCGGTGGTGAGGCTGATCTGGTAGAGCTCGGTGGCGAACCGGACCTGCTCCGCGGCGATGTCACCGTCGTTGCGCACGGTCACCGTGATGCCGAGCGGCTCGCCGAGCGAGTACTCGGCGCGGTCGAACTTCACCGAGACCTTGAGGTCCGGAGCGGCCTGCTGCGCGTCCGCGGCGGCCGGCGCCTCGTCCTTCTTCTCGTCCGGCTTCTGCGCGGCCGGTGCCTCGTCCTTCTTCTCGTCCGCTGGCTTCTCGTCCGCGGGCTTCGTGTCCTCCGGCTTGGTGTCCGGAGTGGAAGGAGGCGTGCTCGGGTCGGCCGGCGGCGTGCTCGGATCGGCCGGCGGCGTGGACGACTCCGCCGGTGGCGTGCTCGGCTGCTCGGGCGTGGTCGGTTCGGTCGTCTGCGTCGGTGCGACGGACGACGTAGATGTTTCCGGCTCCTGCGCGTGCGCACCGGTGGTGGCGGTGCCGAACGCGAGGACGACGGCGGTGGTCAAGGCCCCGAACCTGAGCAGGGCACGGCTGACCGATCTCTCGGACACTAGGAATCCCCCAAAGAACCCCGTAGGAAGTGGCCTGCCAGCGTCAACGCCCCCGCACGCGCCAGCAGACCTGCGCAAACTACCCCATGACGGGCATTTCGCGGAAGATGCTTTTAAATCAACACTCCACACCGGACAGTGGGCCCGCACGCGGCCGCAGATCACGGGCGAGCTACCGCAACGATCCCCGTGGAAGGCGGTTTCCCGCCTTCCACGCTCCACTGTGGAGGGAATGTGAGGCTTCCCTCGACGTGTAACGCCCGGTTCAGGGCTTCTTGCGGTGACCGGCGACGCGGGCGCCGAAGCCGAACGCGACGAGGAGCACGGCGATCACGCCGAGGCCGAGCACGCTGGCTCCGGTCTTGGCTAGCGCTCCGCCCGTGCTGCCGGTGCCCGGCGGCTGGGCGCTCGGGTCCGGCACGACGAAGAAGTCGCGTTGTGCGACCTCGTCGAGCTTCACCTCCACGCGGCCGGACTCGCCTTCGAACTTCCACGCTCCGTCGATCCCCGTCCAGAACTGACCGGTCGGCATCCGGTCGAAGCGCACGGTTCCGTCCGTTCCCGAGACCGAGTCCGCGACCTGCAGCCCGTACTCTCGTTCGGTCAGCAGCAGGACCCGGACTCCCGTGACGGCCTCGCCGCTGTCGACGACCCCGTTCTTGTTGCGGTCGTGCGCGACCTTCCCCTGCACCGCGCCGACGCCGACGAGAACGGAGGCGATGTCGAGTGCCCACGGGCCGTCGGTGTTGTACTTGGCGTTCGGCGCGAAGGAACAGCCCACGGCCACCTGCTGCTTGAAGCGCGCGTAGGCGGGCACCGCCTCGGTGACGGTGACCGTCCTCGACTCCCCCGGCCCGAGCGTCACGCCGGCGGCCTCCTGGCGGAGTTCGCCCCAGCCCTCGGGCGTGCTCCTGCGGTAGCCGCCGCCGAGCTGATCCTGGTGGCCGAGCGGGTTGCAACTCGCCTGGACGCCGCTGAGCGGGCGGCCCGAGACGTTCTTCAACGTGATGACCACCTCGGCGGTCTCGCCGACCATGTAGGTGTCCTTGCCGAACGCCATCGTCGCCTCGATCAGCTCGCGGTACGGGCGGTCCGCGCGCACGGTCAGCCTGGTCGGTACCGTCGGCTCCACCCAGACCTGCGCGGGGTTGACCTCGTCGTGCACGATCCAGTCGTCGGCCAGCAAGTAGGTGATCCAGTAACCACCTGACGAGACACCTTCGAAGGTGAAGCCGCCATTGGCGTCCGTCGTGGCGCTGTAGTAGTCGTGCGTCGTGCCGCCGCTGGCCTCCACGAGGACACCGGGCGCTGCCTCGCCCTCGTCCTGCCGGCCGTTGCCGTTCTTGTCGGTGTAGACCACGCCGACGATGTCACCGCGGGTCTCCACGACCTCGGCCTCGGCGCGGAACTCGCCGTCCTCGTTGTCCGGCTGACCGAGGTAGCTCACCCCACCGACGATGACGAGCCTGCCATCCAGCAGGGCCTGGATCCGGCCCGAGACGTTGACGGTGCGGGACTCCCCGGCGGCGAGCCGGATGCCGGCCCCGTTGGACCTCCCGAGGTCGCCCCACTGCTCGTCGGGGACGTCGAGCTCCGTGAGCATGGTCGTCAGCCCGACCTGCTCGGCGGCGCGGCCGCCCACGTTCGTGATCGTCAGCTCCACGCCGACCGTCTCGTGCGCCTGGTACCGCGACTTGTCGAGCTTGATCGAGGCGCGCACGTCCGCCGGGCTCGCCTGCTTCAGGAAACCCTGGCCAAAGCCACCCTGGTCGGTGACCACCACCCGTTCCCGGCCTGAGTCGCGGAACCCCCACGGGCCGAGGACGACGGCGCGGTAGACGCCGGGGACGACGTTGAAGAACTCGATCCGCCCGTCCTCGCCACTCGTGCCCTCGGACGCCTGGAAGCCGGTCTGCTCGTTCAGCAGCACCACGGTGACGCCGCTGACCACCTCGTCCCGGCTGATCAGGTCGTCGGCGTCCTTGTCCTCGCCGACGACCATCGCGTAGTTGGTGCTGCTGGTGACCTTCGCCGTGGTTCGCGCCCACGGGCCGAGATTCAGGTCCGGGTTCGGCGCGAACTTGCAGTCGAGCGTGACGACGCCCGCCCTGCCCGCGCCCTCGGGAACCTCCTCGTCCACCGTGATCGCGCGCCGCTCGCCGGGTGCGAGCGAGACACCGTTCGCCGTCAGCGCGTTCCAGGCCTTGCCTCGGCCGAGCGCCTTCGGGGAACTCTCGTGGTCGCACCGGGCCCGGATGTTGCTGATCCTGTTGGTGGTGTTGTTGGTGAAGACCAGCGTGACCGTCGCGGTCGCCGGCATGCGGTAGCTGTCCTGGTCGAGCGTCCCGCTCACCGAGAACTGCTCGTCGTACGGCCGCTCGCCGCGCGCCACGACCTGGGCCGTCTTGTTCGACTCGACCTTGATCGGGTCACCGGCGACGTTGACGACGTGCACGGTCCACTCGTCGTCCAGGAAGTACGTCGCCTTGTAGGCACCGGGCGCTAGGTCCCGAAAGCCGAACTTGCCGTCGGCGTCGGTGGTCGTCCGGTGCTCGGCTCCGTTGCCGGAGATCATGAGATCGATGCCGGAAGCGGCCTCGTCGCGGTCCTGCTGCCTGTTGCCGTTCCTGTCGACGTAGACGACACCGGCGATGTGGCCGGTAGCCGCCACGGGTGCCACGACCGGCGGCGGAGGCGGTTCGCTGCTCGGAGGCCGCGCGGACACCGGTGGCGCGGTCGTGGTGGTCGTGGGCGCGGGCGATGTGCTCGACGGGTCGTCCTGCGCGAACGCACCGACACTCGCCGTGCTGAACGTCAACGCGGCGACGGTGCCCAGCACACCGATCACCCGCGCCACCCGAGTGGCATTTCTACCGGGCAACGGATCCCCCCGAGTCCCCAGTGTTGATGACGTCCGCCGATGTCGGAGCCCCCGCACGCATCGCCGGACGTTCGGAAAGTACCGCAGTTCAAAGGCACTGCGAAAGGGTCGGGAGGAGGGCGAAAAGGGGACAAATATTTCTTCGGACGAAGGGCAACCAAGGGCGCGCCGAAAGCGTGAGCATCGCGGGGACACCTCTGCGTTCACGGCGGTGGCATGCTGGTCTTCGTGACGCCCGAGGACCTCGCGCACCTGCGCCGGACACGTGACCTGATGGACCGCGAGTACGCGCGGCCGCTGGACGTGCCCGCGATGGCCCGTGCCGCGCTGATGTCGCCGTCGCATTTCGCCCGCCAGTTTCGCGCGGCGTACGGCGAGACGCCGTACGGCTACCTGATGACGCGGCGGATCGAGCGGGCCAAGGCGTTGCTGCGCCTGGGAACGCTGTCCGTGACCGAGGTGTGCGTCGAGGTCGGCTGTACCTCGCTCGGCTCGTTCTCCGCGCGGTTCACGGAGCTGGTCGGGGAGACGCCGTCGGCCTACCGGGCGCGTGCTCATGACGCGCTGGCCGGGGTGCCGGGATGCCATTTGATGGGTTTGACGCGGCCGAGCAGATTTCGAGAAGCGACGCGCTCACCGCGTGCCTAGGGTTTCGCCCATGAAGCTTTCGCACACGTTCCTCTTCGTCCACGACCAGGACGCCGCGCTGAAGTTCTACCGCGACGTCGTCGGGCTCGAGGTGCGCACGGACGTCACCATCGAGGACGGTTACCGCTGGCTCACCGTCGGCCCCGCCGGGCAACCCGACGTCGAGATCGGCCTGTCCCGCATCGGCCCGCCCGTGCCTCCGACCGATCACGAGGCGCTGGAGGCGTTGCTGGCCAAGGGATCGCTGCAGGGCGTGATCTTCGAGCTCGACGACGTGGACGCGAAGTTCGAGCAGGTGCGCGCGACCGGGGCCGAGGTGCTGCAGGAGCCGATCGACCAGTTCTACGGCGTGCGCGACTGCGCGTTCCGCGACCCGTCAGGCAACATGATCCGTTTCTCCACGCCACGCACCCAGTCGTAGATCGCTTCCACTCGTGCGGCGGCGCTGATCTCACTTGGCCCGAGGCGGAAGATCGACGACGCCGGCCGGGCGACCATCGGTGGGGCCTCGCACGAGCTCGTGCCGTTCGGCGGCACCCCGAACGGTGGCCTCACCGCGCCGTTGCGGGTCGTGCCGGAGGACGGCGCGCCCGGTTGCGAGGCGAGTGACTTCGCCGGGCAGGACTTCAAGGGCTCCGTCGCGTTGATCCGGCGCGGTACCTGCACGTTCGTCGCCAAGTACGCCAACGCGGGCGCGGCGGCCGTGATCATCTCCGACAACGTCGACGACCACCTCGGCAACATCAACCGGGAGGCGCTGGGCCGCAACGTTTCCGCCGCGGCCCACGTCATCGCCTCGTACGCCGTCACCACCGAGGGCGTGCACGGCGTCCCGTCCCGTGCGGAACGGGCTGCTCTGCGTTAGCCCAGGTTGTTCGTGTCAAACGTGTTGCAGCGGGCGGGGTCGCCCGTCTGCAACCCGGTCGTGAACCACTTCTGCCGCTGCTGCGAGCTGCCGTGGCTGAACTTCGTCGTGTCGACCCGCCCGCCGCCGAGCTCGCTCTGGATGAAGTCGTCACCGATGCGTGCCGCCGCGTCCAGTGCCGCGTCGATGTCCTCTTGGGTGATGTTCGAGATGAGCGGCTGGCCGTTGGCCGACGGAACCGTGGTCGCGGCCTTGGCCCAGGCGCCCGCGTAGCAGTCGGCCTGCAGTTCGAGCCGCACCGAACCCGAGGTGGGGCCGGTCTCGCGACCGACCCGGTCCGAGGTGCCGAGCAGGTTCTGCACGTGGTGGCCGTACTCGTGGGCGAGCACGTAGGCCTCGACGAACGGGCCGCCGGTCGCGCCGAACTTGGTGCGCAGCTCGTTGAAGAAGTCCAGGTCGATGTACACCTGGGAGTCCGCGGGGCAGTAGAACGGGCCGACCGCGGAGGTGGCGTTGCCGCAGCGGGTGTTCACGCTGTTGCGGAAGAAGTTGGTCTTGGTGACCTGGTAGGTGTTGCCCGAGCGGGCGAACTGGTCGGTCCAGAAGCCCTGGATCGAGTTGATCGTGGCCACGACCCGGCAGTCGCTGTCGCGGTTCGCGTCGGCGCCCGTCTTGCACTTCTCGAGCAGCTGGCCCGACTCGACCTGGGTGTTGTTGCCCAGGCCCTCCAGCCCGCCCGCCGGCAGCTGGATGCCGGTGAACTGCTGGAACAGGAAATAGATGATGAGGCCGACCACGCCGAGGCCACCACCGACACCGGCGACTCGGCCGCCGACGCCGCGTTGGTCCGAAACCTGCGAAAGGTCGAGTTCCGCGCCTTCGTTGAACTGCACCGCGTGCCTCCATGCCAAGGACCCGTAGGCGGCACACCATAAAGCACAGAAGACGCCCAGGTGCGGGACCCGACGTCGGGGCACCGCACCTGGGCTTTCCCATTTGGAAGTGACGACTACGGCCCACGAAGGTTGGCGTGGCGCTCAGCCGGTGACGCCATGAGACGACACCGAAGCCGAGCTCAACAGCGTCGAAGTGCACCGAGCGACGCCTGATGGCGCCTGGGCACCCGAAACCTCGTGTCCGTCGCTACACAGTCGCGCTCGGACCGTTCACGTCCGATCCGCTCGCGGGGATGCGACAGACCGCGTTTCGCCACAGCGAGGAGATACCTGCACAGCACCACCTACCCCTTCTGGGCGTGGCCTCCGGGTGGTCTTGTTCATTCACCTGCCGGTTGCCAGCTCGCTATCGACTATGCGCTTGATCGCCGCATTTCTCAACACCTCACACCAAACCTGAATTGGTGAAGTCAGACGGGTGACCTGCGGAGATCGACAGTGCAGACAGCAATCGCCCGGCGAGAGAATCTCTCGCCGGGCGATTGGGAAAAAACGATCAGATATTTGATCAGGCCTTGGTGGTGCGGCGCGCTCCACGACGGGCCATGACGCCCGCGGTCATCAGGCCGAGGCCCGCCAGCAGGAACTCGAGCGGGTCGGCGCCGGTCTTCGACAGGTTCGGGATGACCGCCGCGGCGTGCCGCGAGGCCTTGTCGCCGGTCTGCGGGGTGCCCGCGCCGGAGTCGTCGCCCGTGTTGCCGCTGCCGGAGTTGTTGTCGCCGTTGTCGCCGCCGCCGGGGTTGCCGTTGCCGGGGTTCTCGCTACCGGGGTTCTCGCCGGGGTTCTCGCCGGGCTGCTCCGGGTTCTCGCCCGGCTGTTCCGGCTGTTCCGGGTTCTCGCCCGGCTGCTCGGGGGCCTCGGTCTTGCCGCAGTCGCCGCTCGCGGTGCCGAGCACGCCCGCAGCCGTGCCACAGACGGTCACGGGGGCCTCGATGGTGCCGCTGGGCTCCTCGGGCTTCGTCTGGCCGCAGCTGCCGTTGCCGCCGCCGGCGACGCCGACCGAGTTGCCGCAGACCGTGACGGGCGCGGAGACGAGGGCATTGTCGGCCTGGGTGCGCTCGGCGGGCTTCTCGTCGCACGTGGCGTCGCTGTTGCCCAGGACGTTGATCGCGTTGCCGCAGACCTTCACCGGGACGCTGACGAGGTTGCCGGCGCGGACCTCCTCGTTGATGTCGAGCGGCACCGGGACGGCCTGCGCCCAGCCGGCGGACGCGACCATCAGGCCGCCGGTCAGGAGCGCCGCGGACATGGTGCGGTTGAGGTTCTTGCGCATGACTGTTCTCCCTGGAAAGTGACGGATCCCTGTGCTGTGTGCGGCACTTGTGGATCAGTCAGGGGAGAACGTCGGCTCCTCCGCGCGCACGATGCGCGGCACGTCCTGCTGTTCGGTGCTGACGAGAGACGCTGTGATGGTGGGCGGCCGCATCACGTGCGGCAACGTGCCCGCCGGAATCTGGGTGCTGCCTGCCGACGCCCCCGCACCGCTCTGCGGGAGCGTGCCGGGGATCGGCTGCTCGGCCTGCGGTTGCGGCTGCTGCGGCTCCGGCACGGAGGTCGCGGGCCGCGTTGTCGGGGGCTCCGGCTTTGGCTGCTGCGGCACTTCGGCCTGCACCGGCGCTTCGCCGACTTGGGCCGGTGGCTGAGGCGCAGTGGGTTCCGGAGTCTCGATGCGCGGTGCCGGCTTCGGCGGGATGGGCCCGTCGGGCTGCTGCGGCGGCGTGGTCGCGATCGTGAGGCCGATGTCGGCGACGGGGAGCTTGACCTCGACCCTGAGCTGGTCGATCTCGACCCGGACGTCGGCGTTCGCCTCGCCTGCGCCGCCCAGCAGCCAGGCGCCGGTCACCAGACCGGCGAGCAGCAGCAACCGACGCAACCAGGACATCGGCCCTCACCCTAGATCAAATGGAGCAACGCGTCACACGAAAAAGGCCATCCCGGCGACGTCCGTCGCCGAGATGGCCTTCAACTGCGATCTGCGGTTACGGCAGCCGCGTGATCCGGCCGGTCGCCGGGGGCAGCTGGTTCGGGTGCGTCGAGAGGTACGCGGCGAACCCGTCGAGGTCGATGCCACCACCGGTGATCTCGGTGCCCTTGGTGAACTCGGCGAAACCGTCACCACCGCCCTGCAGGAAGCTGTTGATCGTCACCCGGTAGTTCGCGTTCGGATCGACAGGGATTCCGTTGAGCGTGATGCCGGTGATCTTCGAGCCGATCGGCGCGGACAGCGACCAGCTGTAGGTGAAGCCGGACGAGGGCTGCAGGATCGTGGTCTTGCCCACGACGAACTGCTGCTCCAGTGCGTTCTTGATCTGCGCGCCGGTCAGCGTGACCGTCTGCAGGATGTTGCTGAACGGCTGAACGGTGAATGCCTCGTCGTAGGTCACCACACCGGCGCCCTCGGTGCCCTCAGGCGCGTAGGTGAGGTCGGCGCGCACGCCACCGGGGTTCATCAGCGCGAGGACGGCGCCGTTGGCCTTGGTGGCCTCCAACTGGGAGTCGGCGATCAGGTTGCCCAGCGGCGAGTCACCGGAGGGAGCCGCGGCCCGGACGATGTCCGCGCCGATCGAGCCGATCGGCCGGTTCGCGATCGGGCCGGACTTCGTCTTGGCCAGGTCGATCACCGCCTGGATCGCCGGGTCCGGGGTGACGGTGCGCGTGACGATCTTGTTGTCGGCCTTCGTCTCGCCGCGGATGACGTCGCGCGTCCGGCGGTCGATCTTCAGGTCGACGACGCTGAGCTCGCGACCGAACGCCAGGCCCTCGATGAACGGCCGCGGGTTGCCGGCCGGGTCCTTGACGACGCAGTTGTAGTGCTGGTGGCTGTGGCCGGAGAAGACCGCGTCGATCTTCGGGCTGACGTTGGTGGCGATGTAGCTGCCGGGGTTCTCCGGGGCGACGTTGCACGCGTTGGGACCGCCACCCATGGACGTGACCTGGTCACCCTGGTGCACGAGCAGCACGATCGACTTCACGCCGATCGCGTCGAGGAAGTTGGCGTACTTGTTGGCCGCCTTGACCTCGTCGCCGAACCTGATGTCCTTGACGCCTTTCGGGTCGACCAAGATCGGCACGTCCTTGAGCGGCATGCCGATGAAACCGATCGGCATCCCGTCGCGGATCTCCACCCAGAACGGCGGCAGAGCCGGCAGTCCGGACTTCGCATGCGTCACGTTCGCGCCGAGAATCGGGAACTTCGCGCCCTTGTACTCGTCGCGGAACTGGCAGCCGTCCACCGGATGGCACCCACCGCGCTGGATGCGCAGGAGCTCCTGGTAGCCCTCATCGAACTCGTGGTTGCCCGCCGCGGTCGCGTCCATGCCGACCTTGTTGAGCACCTCGATCGTCGGCTCGTCGTGGAACAACGCCGACACCAGCGGCGACCCACCGATCAGGTCGCCCTGCCCGACGATGACGGAGTTCCTGACCTCCTTCTGGAGGTTCCTGATGTGCGTCGCGTTGAACGCGGCGCCACCGGCGTCGACGGTCGTGCCGTCCGGCAGGATGACGCGCCCGGACGACCCGGTCGGCGGCTCGAGGTTGCCGTGCAGGTCGTTGATGCCGATCAGGCGCACGTCAACCGTGCCCCGACCGCGCAGTGACTGGACATCGGCCTGGGCAGGCCCGGTAGCGCTGATGACAGTGGCCGCGGCGGCGGTGATCGCCAGAACGGAAAGCCGTCTGAACGAACTCATGGGTGGGGCCTTTCAAGGCTTGGTTAACGCGCGTGTACGGCGGAGGAGTCTGCCTTCCGAACGCCACGTTTTCCAGGGGAACAGCTGGATCGTCATCGTCAGGCTTAGTCTTGTTCGCGTGACACCAAGTGAGCAGGAGCCGCGCTGGCTCGACGAGGGCGAGATGCGCGCATGGCGCACCTACGTGAACGGTTCCTCCATGCTCATGGATCGCTTGCACCGAGAGCTCCAGGACACCCACGGAGTGTCACTGGCGGACTACGAAATCTTGGTCAGGCTGTCGGAACAACCGAACCAGCGCATGCGAATGACCCAGCTCGCCGATGACGTCGCCTCCTCGAAGTCACGCGTCTCACACCAGGTCGCGCGCATGGAGAAGGCCGGCCTGGTCTCCCGCCGCGAGTGCACAGAGGACGGCCGCGGCGTGCTGGCCGAGCTGACCGCCAAGGGCATGACGCAGCTCGTCTCGGCCGCTCCGACGCACCTGCGTGGCGTGCGTGAGCACATCGTCGACCTGATCACGCCCGAGGAGGGCGAGGTGCTGGCCAAGGTGTTCGACCGGGTCATGACACACCTGCGGGAGTCGAACGGCTAGGCTTTGTGCCGACGCTCCTGGCGTCGTGGAAGCGTGGCAGAGCGGCCGAATGCACCCGCCTTGAAAGCGGGAGACGGGCAACCGTCCGGGGGTTCAAATCCCTCCGCTTCCGCATAGTACAAACAGCTCGAGCCGGGCGGTGCGTGATCAAATTGCCGCCTTGCTCGCGTGTTCATGCACTTGTCGGGTCAACAAAAGCCCTCGCGGCGGGGTCGAATACACTGCCTGCGCTCGTCCGAATGACACATGCAGCGTTTCTCCCGCGCGACGCGTCTCTTTGGAGAGCAAGGTCAATCCATGGGGGTTGTTATGACATGGCTTGCTGCGCTGCCGACCATGGTGGTGTGCGCTGTGCTGCTGGTCGTGCCGGGCTTGCTCATCACGTACCTGATCGGTCTACGCCGGCTCGCGGCCGTGGCCATGGCGCCGGTGATCGTGGTGGGCGTGGTCGCGCTGACGGCGATCATCTCGCCGCTGTTCGGCTTCCGCTGGTCGCCCATGCTCATGCTGGTCGTCTTCGCTGGCCTGACAGTGCTGCTCGCCGCCATCGTGCTGCCCCTGCGCCACAAGCTTCCAGATCCGGCGCCGGCGGACGGCTGGAGGGTCACCGTCGCGACACTCGTGGGCATCACTGCCGCGGTCATGTTCGGCATGCTCACGGTGATCCGCGCGATCATCGACCCCGACCAGCTCATCGTCAGCAGTGACTCCCCGTTCCACTACAACGCGCTGGTCAACATCCTGAACAGCGGCAACGCCTCCACACTGATGATCGATACGCTCGGCGTGCCGGACCGCGCGCGCGGCTTCTACCCCGGTGGGTGGCACGGCCTCGGCTCGCTGCTGGTCATGGTCTCCGGTGTCTCGGTGCCGGCGGCGGCCAACATCCTCTCCGTCACCGTCGCACTGATCATCTGGCCGCTGGGCTGCATGCTGCTGATGCGCCAGCTGGCCGGGCCGTCACCGATGGCGGTGGGAGTCGCGGGCCTGCTCAGCGTCGCGTTCGGATCCTTCCCGTGGGAGCTGCTCGGCTGGGGCGTCCTGTGGCCGAACGGGCTGGGACTCGCGCTCGTGCCCGCCGCGATGGCCGCCCTGATGTCGATGATCAACCTGGCCAAGGAGGACGTCATCGGGCGCGGCCGGGCGTGGCTGCTCGCCCCCGTGATCCTCGCGTGCGTCGCGATCTCGCACCCGAACGCGTTCATCAGCCTGCTTGCCGTGGCCGTGTCGGCGATCGTCCTCAGCATCGCGCTGAGCGCCACCAAGCACTACCGGGCGGGCAACAAGAAGCTCGCCTACACGCTGGGCGCGATGATCGTCTTCGCCGCACCCGCGTACTGGCTCGTCGTCACCAAGTCGACCGTGTTCAGCGGCGTGATGGCGGCCGATTCGAAGCCGTTCGAGCCGCCAGCCCACGCCGTCGGCGAGGCGCTGACCGGCGCGACGAACGGCGGCAAGGTCGACTGGCTGCTCGCCACGCTGTTGATCGTGGGCATCTTCTCCTGCTTCCGCCAGCGCAACCGGCGCTGGCTCGTGGCGAGCCACGTGGTGTCGTGCGGCATCTACGTGCTGGCTGCGGGCGTCGACGGCGTCAACCGGCGGATGTTCACCGGCTTCTGGTACACCGACTCGCACCGCATCGCCGCGATGATCCCGATCACCGGCATCCCGATCACCGTCTTCGGCACGATCGCGATCGCCACCTTCATCCGCGTGCTGCTGCGTAAGGAGTCACTGCAGCAGTTCCGCGCGGCGACGAACTTCTCGGCCCTCGCGGTCGTGCCCGTCATCGCCATCCTGCTCGTGTTCAGCACCAACGGCCTGAACATCCAGAGCAACAGCGAGCGGGTCGCGGTCGCCTACCCGGTGGTAAACCCGAAGCTCACCGAGGAGGAGCAGGCCCTCTTCGCCCGCATCAACGGCCTGACCGAACCGGGCACCATCATCGCCCAGGAGCCGTTCAACGGCAGCACCGCGGCAATGGCGGTCAGCCAGCGGCAGATCCTGTTCCCGCAGCTCAATCTCAGCAAGATGACCGAGGAACAGAGTTACCTGTCCGACCACCTCAACGAGCCGTTGTCGGATCCGAAGGTCTGCGAGATGGCGAATCGGATCAACCTCCGCTACCTGCTGGCCGCGGACGGGGTGAAGGGCAACTACTTCGACGGGTTCGACTACCCGGACCCGAAGGCCGGGCTCGAACTGCTCGACCAGGGGGGCAAGTTCCGGTTGTACCGGGTCACCCCCTGCGTTCGGCAGCTGACGAACTCGCAGCGCTAGACCCGAACTGCCGCAAGACGAAAGGCAGGGGCCCCGAGCCGGGGACCCCTGCCTTCTCGGTCTGACTGTTACGAGACGGCCGCGTGCGAGTGGTCGTCGTGCGCAGCGGACTTCAGCAGAGCCGCGGCAGAACGGGCCTCGGCCCGCTTCGAACGCGGCGGCACGCCGTTGACGTCCTCAGTGGACACGCCGTAGGCAGCCGTCACGAACGCGATGGCGTCGGCGTTGCGGCCGAGGGCCACGCGATCGACGTTGCCGAGGTTGTCGCACGCCGAGTGGTAGCACGGGTCGTAGGCGACGCCTGCCGTGCCGCCCCACTTGGCTGCCTGGGCGGGGGTCTTGACGCCCTCGGCGCCGGTGAAGAGGCCGCCGGCCGGGATGCCCTGCGCGATGAACTCGCCGTAGTCCGAGCGGCCCGAGAAGTCGGTGCCTTCGGTGGGGACGCCCTTGGCGGCGAAGTAGTCGGCGAAGGCCTTTTCGATCTGGGCCGAGCCGTACGGGCCTGCGCCTTCGCCTACCGCGTCGGAGTTGTCGCCGTCGTAGATGAAGTACGCGGCGTTCGGGGAGCCGACCATGTCGAAGTTCAGGTACAGGGCGATGTCCAGCTGCTGTTCGAACGTCAGCGAGCGGACCCATTCCTCCGAGCCGATGAGGCCGCGCTCTTCCGCGCCCCACCAGGCGAAGCGGATGGCGTTGTCGACCTTCGGGCGGGAGCCGAGCTTGAGGGCCGTCTCCAGGAGCGCGGCGGAGCCGGTGCCGTTGTCGTTGATGCCTGCACCGAGTTCGACGCTGTCGAGGTGTGCGCCGGCCATGACGACGTTGTTCTTGCGGCCGGTGCGGGTCTCGGCGATGACGTTGCGCTGGGTGCGGGTCTCGTTGTGGTAGCGCATGTCCACGGTGACCGCGGCGCCTGCCTTGCCGGCGAGCGTGGTGCCGTCGGCCTGGGAGATGCCGCCGGTCGGGATCTTGCCGGGGTTGGTCAGCGTCACGTTGGACAGCGGGCCCGCCGTGTTGTTCGAGACCAGCACGGCGATGGCGCCCGCGGCGAACGCGTTGAGGTGCTTCTGCTCGAACGTGCATCCGCCGCGGCGGATGAGGGCGACGGAGCCGGTGAAGTCCTGGCCGGCGAAGTCGGTCGCCTCGCAGCCGGTGGTGGCGTCCTCGGGGACGACGCGCAGCGGGCCGGTGACGCCGCCGACCGGGGTCTGCGGCGAGGCGGTCAGGATGAGCGCCTGGTAGTCCACGCCGTCGACGCGGGCGGTCTCGGCGTCGGTGATGGGAACGTCGAAGCTGAAGTTCGGGGTCGTGACGATGAAGCCCTCGTCGCGGAGCTTGCCCGCGACGTACTCGACGCTGGCGTCGTAGCCGGGTGTCAGGGCCGCGCGGTTGCCGCCGTTGCGGTCGGCGATGCGCTGGAACGCGATGAGGTGCCGGTTGACACCCTCGACGGTCACCTTCTTCGCGAGCTTCCTGGCGAGTGCGGGGCCTGCCGGTTCAGCGGCGGCGGACGCCGTGGCGGTAGGGGCAGCGACTAATGCCGAGATGGCAAGCACAGCCGCCAGCTTGGTTCTGCCGGACATGAACGTTCCCCTTCGTTCGAGATGGCTGAACCCTCACAAGAAGAGACCCACGCCACAATCCGTCGGTCGGCGGGAGTTCAGCTGGTGATCAGGTGAACACACTCCGCTAGTCCGTCGACAGCGACGTTCCATTCCGGGCGCACGAAATTCGCCTCGTCCAGACGCAATCGCACGTGCTCAAGGCGTTCTCCGCGCGGTGCCGCACCGATCGTGCCGTCGTGCACGTAGCCGAGCTTGGCGCTGACGCGGTTGGACGCCTGGTTGCCCTGCCAAGCCGCCGAACGAGCGATGTGCGCGCCCAGGTGGTCGAACGCGAACTGCAGCACGCCCACCCGCATCTCCGTGCCGAAACCGTTGCCCTGGAACGCCCTGCCGAGCCACGAGCCGGTGTTCACCTCGCGCAGCACGCCGAAGTCTCGCGCGCCCAGCTCCTGCACACCGATGACCTTGCCCTCGTGCCGCACGAGGAAGCAGATCGCCCAGTCCTTGGCGGCCAGCTTGGCGCGCACGCCCCAGAAGAACTGGACCATGCCGAACCCGTGGTCGTCCGCCAGGCTGTCGGTCCACGGCACGTAGAACGGCATCTCGGCCGGGTCGTGCACGCCCGCCTTGGCGACCTCGACGAGCTCGAACAGCCCGGCGTCGTCGTCCGGGCGCAGCTCCAGGCGCGGGGTGCGGAGAACCAGCTGTCGTAGCGGCCAGGCGTCCATGATCCGATGGTGCCGCACCTGTCGAACGGTATTACGGTCGACCGCATGCGTGCCATCACTGTTCGCGAACCCGGCGGCCCGGACGTGCTCGAGTGGACCGAGGTCGCGGACCCGGTGCCCGGCGCGGGCGAGGTGCTGATCGACGTCGCCGCGAGTGCGGTCAACCGCGCGGACCTGTTGCAGCGGCAGGGTTTGTACCCACCGCCGCGCGGCGCGTCGGACGTCATCGGACTGGAGTGCTCCGGCACGATCTCCCAGCTCGGCGAGGGCGTCACGGGCTGGCAGGTCGGCGATGAGGTGTGCGCGCTGCTGGCCGGCGGTGGCTACGCGGAGAAGGTCGTCGTGCCCGCGGTCCAGGTCCTGCCCGTCCCGGCGAACGTCGACGTCGTCACGGCGGCCGCGCTGCCCGAGGTCGCGTGCACGGTGTGGTCGAACGTCGTGATGGACGGCCGGCTCAAGCTCGGCGAGACGTTCCTCGTGCACGGCGGTGCGGGTGGCATCGGCACGCACGCGATCCAGGTGGCCAAGGCACTCGGCGCGACCGTCGCGGTCACCGCGGGATCGGACGAACGACTGCGGAAGTGCGCCGAGCTCGGCGCGGACATCACGGTCAACTACAAGACGCAGGACTTCGTCGCCGAGGTGAAGCAGGCGGACGTCGTCCTCGACAACATGGGCGCCTCCTACCTGCCCCGCAACATCGACGTCCTCGCCCCGGACGGCCGGCTGATGATCATCGGCATGCAGGGCGGCGTGAAGGGCGAACTGCCGATCGGCAAGCTCCTGGGCAAACGGGCCTCCGTGATGGCGACGGGCCTGCGCGGCCGGAGCGTCGACGGCAAGGGCGCGATCGTGGCCCAGGTCCGCGAACACCTGTGGCCGTTGATCGAGAGCGGTGAGGTCAAGCCGATCGTCGGCCAGGTCGTGCCGATGTCGGACGCCGCCGAGGCGCACCGGCTGCTGGAGGCGAGCGACGTCTTCGGCAAGGTCCTGCTCAGGCGAGACCGGTAGCCGCGGCCAGCGAGGTCCGGGGAGCCGTGCGGAACTCCAGCCCGAACTCCTCGGACCACCGCGTCAGCACCGCCTGCTCGTCCGGCCGGTCGGCGTCGTCGGCCAGCACCGTCGCCCCCGGCGCCAGCACGGCGCTGAGCACCGGCAACGCCGGGTAGCGCGAGTCGCCGAACCCCGGTCCGTCCACCAGGAGCAGGTCCACCAGGCCGAACCGCTCGACGTACCCGAGCACTTCGTCGTGCACCTGCTGCGGCGCGTACCACTGGCCGTGCCGCGACAACGCCGCCGGATGCCGCGACAACGGCGCGTGCACCACGCGCGCCGCGGAGCCAAGACCTTCACGGCGTAGTTGTGACGCAACGAAAGCAGCCGTGCGTTCGTCGTGCTCGATCGACAACAGGTGCCCGAACCCTCGCTGCTGCAACAAACGCGCCAGCAGGACGGAAGAAGATCCGCAGCCGAGTTGCACCAGGACGGTCCGGGCACCCAGCACGATCTCGTCCATCACGGCGACGAGCGCCGCCGGCCGGAGGTCTCCGGAAAGCTGCGGCAGGTACTCGGTGTTCAACGAGCCGAGGCGCTGCAGGGCCGAGAGATCGGCGAGCTCGCGAGCCAGCGAGTCGTCCAAAGATGATCTCCCAAATCCCTCAGCCGAGTTCGGCCACCGCCCGCACCAGGTCGTCCATCTCGACCGCGTTCGTGTAGTGCGCGAGCCCGATGCGGATGGCACCGCCGATCTCGCCTACGCCCAGCACCGAGAACACGCCGTGCTGACCGGGGTCGGCGAACGCGCAGACGCCCCGCGACGCGAGGTGTTCGACGCCGTCCTCCGCCTTGACCCCGGCGATCGAGAACGCCAGCGCGGGCACCCTCCGCATGGCGTCACCGATCACCATCACGTGGCGCAGCGAACGCAGTTCGTTGATGAGGTTAGCGAGCAGCCCGGCCTGGTAGGCCTTCACCGATCCCAATGACGTGAGCAGCCGCTCGCGGCGCGTGCCGGAAGCCGCGTCGTCGAGGTCCGCCAGGTACTCCACCGACGCAACGAGCCCGGCGAGCATCGGATACGCGTGCGGACCGAGCTCCAGCCGTTCCGGGCCGCGCGCCATCGGGTCGACCGAGACCGACGGCAGCCGCTCCAGCACCGACGGGTCGCGGAACACCAGTGCACCGACCGGCGGCCCACCCCACTGACCAGCGGAAAGAGCCACGACGTCGGCGCCCATGCCAACGATGTCCAACGGCACGAAAGGGGCCGCGGCAGAGGCGTCCACCACCATCAGCGAACCGTGCGCGCGAGCCACCGCGGAGATCTTGCCCAGGTCCGGCCGGGTGCCGACCACACCGGACGCCGCCGTGATGGCGATCAGCTTCGTGCGGTCGGTGACCAGCTCGTCGAACTGCCAGCTCGGCAGCTCGCAGGTCTCGATGTCGATTTCTGCCCATTTGACCGCGCTGCCGGTGCGCTGGGTGGCGCGCAGCCACGGCGCGATGTTCGCCGGGTGGTCCAGCCGGGAAACCAGGACCTCGTCACCCATGAACCAGTCGTCGGTCATCGCGTCGGCGAGACGTTGCAGCAGCACGGCGGAGGAGGGCCCGAGCACGACACCGGCGGGATCGCCGCCGACGAGGTCCGCGACGGACCTGCGGGCGGCGTCCACGATGCCCTGGGCCCGCTGGGACGCGGGAAAGATGCCACCGGGTCCGGAGACCGGGGCGCGCAGCGCGGTGGAGACGGCGGTGGCGACCTGCTCGGGCACCTGCATGCCGGCCGGTGCGTCGAGATGGACCCAGCCGTCGCCGAGCGCGGGGAAGAGCCCTCGTACCCGTGCGACGTCGAACGCCATGACACACACCGTACGTATGCGAGCAAACACAGCAACGACCAGCCCCACCCCGATTGGTTTCGAAAACGTGAATCGCGCGAGGATGGAGACCATGAACCAGGAGCAGCCCGTCGTAATCGTCAATGGCCAGGACGGCGACCTCGCCGACCTCGTCGAACAGCCGGCGAAGGTCATGCGGATCGGCACGATGATCAAGCAGCTGCTGGAGGAGGTGCGGGCGGCTCCTCTGGACGAGGCCAGCCGAAACCGCCTCAAGGAGATCCACAAGCGGTCCATCGAGGAGCTCGAGGACGGCCTGGCGCCGGAGCTGCGCGAGGAGCTGGAGCGCCTGTCGCTGCCGTTCACCGAGGACGGCACCCCCTCCGACGCCGAGCTGCGGATCGCGCAGGCTCAGCTCGTGGGCTGGCTGGAGGGCCTCTTCCACGGCATCCAGACCGCGTTGTTCGCCCAGCAGATGGCGGCGCGGGCCCAGCTGGAGCAGATGCGCGGCCGTGCGCTTCCCGCCGGCAGTGGCGGCGAAGGTAACGAAGGCGGAACAACAGGCAAAGGAACGGGCCAGTACCTCTAGCTGAGTCCCTCGGGGGTGGCTCTACGATGCGCTGACCGTTCTGGAGAGGAGCCACCGTGCTCGACCGAGTCCGCAATGGCCTGCAGGCCAAGCAGCTTCGTCACAAGCTTCGTGTCAAGGCGATCGAACTCATCCAGGACGCGCTGAAGCCGCAGCAACAGCAGATCGAACGCATCCAGGCCCAGCTGGACGGGCTGCGCGACGAGGTCACGCAGCAGGCGAACCGGATCGTCGACCACACCGTGGGGCACGAGGTGCGGGCCCGTCGCGACATCGTGTTCGCCGCGGACAGGGAAGCGGCGCTGCAGAGCGCTCAGTTCGTGCACGAGAACATGCCGCGGGTCCCGCACTTCGGCTCGCCGCACGAGACGCTCGAGTTCGCGCTGTCCCAGACGCCCGAGGGCGGCATGGCGCTGGAGTTCGGCGTCTACACCGGTGGCACGCTCAAGATCATCGCAAACGCCCGGGAGGGCGCCGACGTCTACGGCTTCGACTCCTTCGAGGGTCTGCCGGAGAACTGGCGCAACGGGTTCCCCGCCGGCACGTTCACGATGGACGGCCTGCCGGACGTGCCCGGTGCCGAGCTCGTCGCCGGGTGGTTCGACGAGACGCTGCCGAAGTTCCTCGCCGACCACGAGGGCCCCGTCACGTTCCTGCACGTCGACTGCGACCTGTACTCGTCCACCAAGACCGTTCTCGACCTGGTCGGACCCCGTCTGGTCGACGGCAGCATCATCGTCTTCGACGAGTACTTCAACTACCCGCAGTGGCAGGAACACGAGCACAAGGCCTGGCTGGAGCACGTGGCGGCGCACGGCGTGGAGTTCGACTACCTCGGGTACACCTACGACCACGAACAGGTCATCGTCAAGGTGATCAAGGTCTGATCGCACCGTGACCGACCGGTAAGCATGCCCGTCGGTGGTCGCCGGTACGCTCAGTCCTCGTGCAAGCCACCAGTACGCCCGGCCAAGCAGAGGCGCCTCCCCCCGTCAAGTCGCGCACCTTCAAACGCGCGTTCGCGGACGTGCGGGAGGCGTGGGACCACCGTGAGCTGTGGGGCCACCTCGGCTGGCAGGACATCAAGCAGCGCTACCGGCGTTCGGTCATCGGGCCCTTGTGGATCACCATCTCGATGGGCACCACGGCACTGGCTCTGGGCTTGCTGTACTCCGTGCTGTTCGAAACGAACGTCCCCACGTTCCTGCCGTACGTGACGGTCGGCTTCATCGTCTGGAACTTCATCCTCGGTTGCATCACCGAGGGCACGGACGTGTTCATCGCGAACGAGGGGCTCATCAAGCACCTCCCCGCGCCGATATCGGTCCACGTGATGCGCATGGTGTGGCGCCAGGTGCTCTTCCTGGCGCACAACCTCGTGGTCTACGCGGTGGTCCTCGCCATCTTCTTCACGGCGCTCGACGACCCGTACACGATCACCAAGGGCGGCATCGAGCACCCCGGTCTCAGCTGGACCATCGTCTTCGCCATCCCTGGCTTCGCGCTGCTCGCGGTGAACGCGGTGTGGGTCGCCCTGCTGTTCGGTGTCATCAGCACCCGCTTCCGCGACATCCCGCCGGTCGTGACCAGCTTCATCAACCTGGTCTTCTTCATGACGCCGATCGTCTGGGACGCGGGCGTGCTGCAGCGGGTCACCGGTGGTGACGGCAACGACTGGCGCATGCTCATCGCCGAGCTCAACCCCGTCTACCACTTCGTCGAGATCGTCCGGGCCCCGCTGCTCGGCCACGCGGTCGACTGGCACCACTGGGTCGTCGTCGGCGGCTTCACCGTCGTCGGCTGGTTCGCCGCGCTGGTGATCCTGCGCAACTACCGCGCCCGCGTTTCCTACTGGGTCTAGAAGGAGGTCGACACCCATGGTCAGCATCGACGTCTGGAACGCATCGGTCGACTTCCCGATCTTCGACGCCAAGTCGAGGTCGCTGAAGAAGCTCGCGTTCGGCAAGGTCGGCGGCAAGATCGAGTCCGAGGGCCGCGTCCCGATAATCGAAGCACTGCACGACATCACGCTGTCGCTGAAGGACGGCGACCGCGTCGGCCTGGTCGGCCACAACGGCGCCGGCAAGTCGACGCTGCTGCGCCTGCTGGCGGGCATCTACGAGCCCACCCGCGGTCAGTCGCGCATCGTCGGCAAGGTCGCGCCGGTCTTCGACCTCGGCGTCGGCATGGACCCGGAGATCTCCGGGTACGAGAACATCATGATCCGCGGCCTGTTCCTCGGCATGAGCCGCAAGCAGATGGAAACCCGCGTCGACGACATCGCACATTTCACCGAGCTCGGTGACTACCTGCAGATGCCGCTGCGCACGTACTCGACGGGCATGCGCGTCCGGCTGGCCCTCGGCGTCGTCACGTCGATCAACCCGGAGATCCTGCTGCTCGACGAGGGCATCGGCGCGGTCGACGCGGCGTTCATGGCAAAGGCCCGCGACCGCCTCAAGGACCTGGTCGCCCGCTCCGGTCTGCTGGTGTTCGCGAACCACTCCGACGAGTTCCTCGCGGAGTTCTGCGACAAGGCGATCTGGATGGACGAGGGCCACGTCAAGATGTTCGGAAGCCTGCGCGAGGTGCTGACCGCGTACAAGGGCTACGACCCCTTCGAGCGGATGCACCCGCACGAGGAGACTCCCGTTCTCAGCGGAAACGGTGGCGAGTAGAGCATGAACCTCGAGGCACTGCCCAAGGGCTCCGTCGTCGCGGTGGTGGTCACCCGCCACCGCAGGGAACTGCTGGCCGAGTCGCTGAAGGCCCTGGCTACCCAGACACGCGTGCCCGACCACCTGGTCGTCGTCGACAACGGTCCCGACCAGCCCGTCGGCGACCTCGTCGAGCAGTGTCCGCTCCCCACGACCTACCTGCCGTCGCACCGCAACCTCGGTGGCGCCGGCGGCTTCGCGCTGGGCATCCTGCACGCGCTCTCACTGGGCGCGGACTGGGTGTGGCTGGCCGACGACGACGGCCGCCCGGCCGACGAGAACGTGCTGGCGGTGCTGCTGGAGGAGGCGGAGCGCAGGGGTCTCGCGGAGATCTCCCCGGTCGTCACCAACATCGACAGCCCGGACAAGCTCGCGTTCCCGTTGCGCCGCGGCCTGACGTGGAAGCGCTCGGCCGCCGAACTCGGCACCGACTTCCTGCCGGGTATCGCCTCGCTGTTCAACGGGGCGCTGTTCCGCGCCTCCACGCTGGACGTCGTCGGCGTGCCGGACTACCGGCTGTTCTTCCGCGGCGACGAGGTGGAGATCCACCGGCGCATGGTGCGGTCGGGGCTGCCGTTCGGCACGTCGCTGCGGGTCGCGTACGTGCACCCGGACGGCTCGGACGAGTTCAAGCCGATGCTGGGCGGCAGGTTCCACGCCCAGGACCCGGAGAACCCGATCAAGCGCTACTACACGTACCGCAACCGCGGGTACCTGCTGTCGCAGCCGGGTATGCGCAAGCTCGGCGCCCTTGAAGTGTTCCGGTTCGGGCTGTACTTCCTCGCCGTGAAGCGGGATCCGAAGGCGTTCGTCGAGTGGCTGAAGCTCGTGCGCCTCGGTCAGCGGGAGCGTTTCTTCCGCAAGTGAGCCGGTCTGCGGGAGGGTGGGATCGCTACGAGCGGAACCGCCCTTCGCAGGGTTCCTCAACGCGCGGACACACTCAGCCGATCATGCTTGCCCACCTCGGGTAACCATTCGCGTACTTCGAGTAATCGGAGTAAGACGTGATGGGTGATCTCCCGACGCAGACTGCTGTCCCTGGCCTGCGCGAGCGTGTTGCTCGCGGCGTGCGGTTCGAACACCGGCAGGGGCGGCAACGGCCAGGCCCTCAAACAGTGGTACCACGCGTACGGCGAGCCCGGCGTGCGGCAGGCCGTGGAGCGCTACGCCAAGGCGTACACGAAGACCCAGGTTTCCGTGCAGTGGAACCCCGGCGACTACGACTCCAAGCTCGCGACGAGCCTGCTGTCCGACGGCGGACCGGACGTCTTCGAGTCCACCCCCCAGATCAGCTCGGTCCGGGCGGGCCAGCTCGTGCCGCTCGACGATGTCTTCGGCGACGCCAGAAGCGACTTCTCGGACTCGATTCTCGCGACGCACACCGTCGACGGGAAGATCTACGGCGTCCCGCAGGCCGTGGACATGCAGATGCTGTTCTACCGCAAGAGCTTCTTCTCCCAGGCCGGAGTGCAGCCACCGTCCACGGTGGATGAACTGATCGACGTCTCCAGGCGCCTCACCGCGGGTTCGGTCAAGGGACTCTTCGCCGGCAACGACGGCGGTGGCGGCGTGCTGGGCGGGCCCGCGCTGTGGTCGACCGGCCTCGACTACGTGCGGGACCACCAGGTCGGGTTCGACGATCCCCTTGCGGCGACAGCGATCGGCAAACTCCGCGAGCTCTACACGAGCGGCAGCCTGTTGCTGGGCGCTGTCAAGGACTGGGCGGAACCGGACGCCTTCACGCAGGGCCTGGTCGCGATGCAGTGGACCGGCTTGTGGGCGGTGCCGGCGGTCGCCAAGGCGCTGGGTGACGACTTCGGTGTGCTGCCGTTCCCTTCGTTGGGTGCCGGCGGTTCAGCGAGCGTGCCGGTCGGGGCGTTCGGCGCGATGGTCAACGCGAAGTCGAAGCGGATCGACGAGGCCAAAGACTTCGTACGGTGGCTATGGATCGAGAAGACCGACTACCAGGAGGACTTCAACCTCGGCTACGGCTTCCACATCCCGCCCCGCAAGAGCATCTCGGAGAGGGCCTCGAAGCTGACGTCCGGTGCGGCGGCCGACGCGGTGAAGTTCGTGCGGGACAACGCGAAGGCGTCCAACCCGCCGGACTGGACCTCGGTGATGCGGACGGCGTTCAACGACGCCGTGTCGCGTGTGGTCCGTGACGGTGCTCCGGCGGACGCCGAACTGAGAGCTGCGGCGGATGTGGCTCGTGACGAGCTGAAGCGCCTGTACGGATGAGGCACGGACGCGCGTTCTGGCTGTTCGTGGGGCCGTTCGCCGCCGGACTGCTCGTGTTCGTGTACGTGCCGATCGGGTGGAGCCTGGTGCTGTCGTTCTTCGACGCGCGCAACACGGTGACACCGACCGAGTTCGTCGGGTTGCGCAACTACGTTGACATGCTGACCGACGGGCCGTTCCTGAGCAGCCTCGGCACGTTCAGTGTGTTCGCAGCCTTCGTCGTGCCGCTGACGTTCGTGCTGGCCCTCGCGCTCGCGTTGTTGGTCAACCAGATCAGCTTCATGCAGGCGTTCTTCCGATCGGTGTTCTTCCTGCCGACGGCGTGCTCGTACGTCGTGGCGTCGCTGGTGTGGAAGCTCTCGATCTTCAACGGACTGCGCTCGGGTCTCGCGAACACGGTGCTGGGCTGGTTCGGTGCCGATCCGGTGGCGTGGACAGTCTCCACGTCGCCGCCCTGGTACTGGCTCGTGCTCGTGACGCTGCGGCTGTGGTTGCAGCTCGGGTTCTACATGATCCTGTTCATCGCGGGCCTGCAACGGATTCCCGTTGTGCTGTATGAGGCAGCGGCACTCGACGGCGCGCGCTCGTGGCAGGCGTTCCGGTTCGTGACGCTTCCCCAGCTGCGCACCACGTCGGTCGCTGTGTTGTTACTGCTTTTGATCGGCGCTTATCAGGCGTTCGACGAGTTCTACAACGTGCTCGGCACCGACCGCGGCTACCCGCCGTTCGCGCGGCCTCCGCTGATCTATCTGTACTACACCGCTTTGGGCAGCGGCGGGCAGGACTTCGGGCACGGGAGCGCCGGCGCGGTGATCCTGACGTTGCTGATCGTCGGCGTGACGCTGCTGCAGGGAAGGGCGGTGCGGCGGTGAAAGCCCTGCGGTACCTGGCTTTGTCCGTGGCGGCCGTGCTGTTTCTTGTGCCGTTCTACCTGGTGGTGCGCAACGGGCTGGTGTCGGAGTCGGAGATCAGTGCGACGTCGTGGACGTTCCTGCCGTCGTCGGTGCGCTGGGAGAACTTCGCCGAGCTGTTCAGCGATCCCGCCGTGCCGTTGGTGCGCAGCATGCTGAACTCGTTGGTGGTGGCGGTATTGCAGACCGCCGGACAGCTGCTTTTGTGCTCGATGGCGGGTTACGGGCTCGCGCGGATTCCGTATCGGTACGCGAATGTCGTCTTCTACTTCGTCGTCGCCACGCTGATGATTCCGGCAGCGGTGACGTTCGTACCCTCGTTCGTTGTCGTATCGACGCTCGGATGGGTCTCGGACCTGCGCGGACTCGTGATTCCCGGCCTGTTCAGCGGTTTCACGGCATTCCTGTTCCGGCAGTACTTCCTGAACTTTCCACGGGAGCTGGAGGAGGCCGCGCGAATCGACGGGCTCGGGCATTGGCGCACGTTCTGGCGCGTTGTCGTGCCGAACTCACGCGGGTTCTTCGCGGCGCTCGGTGTGATCGCGTTCGTGACGTCGTGGAACCAGTTCCTGTGGCCGTTGGTAATCGCGCAGGACCAGGATTCGTGGACTGTTCAGGTGGCGTTGTCGACGTTCCTTACGGCTCAGTCGATCAACGTGCACGAGCTGTTCCTGGCGGCGGCGGTCTCCGTCACCCCGCTGGTCATCGTGTTCGTGGCGATGCAGCGGTACCTGGTGAAGGGGGTGACGGAGACCGGAATCAAGGGCTGATCAGCCCTCGAACACCTTTCGCCACGACTCCGTCGAAGTCAGCTCCGGCAACGCGGCGCGGTACACGCGCTTGAGCTGGTCCCACTCCTGCCCGAGCCGGCGGTAGTTGCGGGCCGCTCGCACGGCCAGCGCGCGGAACTCCTGCGGGTCGCGCTTGTAGAACGCCACCGCGGTGCCGTCGGCGGTCGAGACCGTCGCGCTGTCGAGGTTGCCGAGCAGGAACCACCGCGCGCTGAGCGCCGGCACGTTCATCTGCGGACGGCCTGCCGCCTCGGGCTCCGGGCTGCGGAGGTTGTGCAGCAACGACTTCGCGGCGCGCTTGGCCGTGGTGATCTTCGACTGCGATGGCTGCAACATCGCCTCGGCCCGCACCTGGTCGAAGGTGGGCGGCGGGAACTCCCTTGCCGACGGCAGGGTCTGCGCGTCCGAGTACTCGGCGCGCAGCTTGCGCACCTCGGGCAGCGCGGTGCGCAACGAGTCGAAGAGCAGCGACGGGCCGACGAGGAAGTCCTCGATCGCCTTCTGCTGCAACATGACGGTCGAGTACTCCATCGACAGCAGGTGGCGCAGCGTCAGCTTCAGGCCGTGCTTCACGATGCCGTTCTTCACGTCGTACGGGCTGTGCAGCGCGGCGAGGATCAGGCGGTTGCGCGTGTGGAAGTACGCCTGCCAGTCCGTCGAGTCGTTCTTGTCGGTCCACGGCATGTGCCAGACCGCGGAACCGGGCAGCGACACCGTCGGGAAGCCGTGCTCCAGCGCCCGCAGCGAGTACTCGGCGTCGTCCCACTTGATGAAGAGCGGCAGCGGGTAGCCGCTGCGGCGCACGACCTCGCGCGGGAACAGGCACATCCACCAGCCGTTGTAGGTGGCGTTGACGCGCGGGTGCAGTTCCTTGGTGTCCCGCAACGAGTCGGTGGCGAAGTTGTGGTCGGTGACCGCGCCTGGCGCCGCACGCCAGAAACAAGTGTTGAGGTCGACGATCTCCGCGAAGCTGTGCAGGCGGGCCCGCGAGTACAGGTTCAGCATGTGGCTGCCGACGATCACCGGCTGGGCGGCGGCACGGGCGAACGCGTTGGAGCGCAGCACCGCGTCCGGTTCGAGCCGGATGTCGTCGTCCATCAACATGATCTGGTCGGCGTCGGTGTTCTCGATCGCCTCGAACATGCCGCGGGTGAAGCCACCGGAGCCACCCAGGTTGTCCTGCTCGATGACCTGGAGCTTGTCGCCGAGCAGTGCCGCGGCCTCCGCGAAACCCTCGGTGTCACGGACCTTCACGGCACCCTGGTCGGCGACGAACACCTTGCAGAGCACGTCGAGCACGGCCCTGTCCTCGCCGAGCGCGCGCAACGCGATCACGGCGTCGACCGGACGCATGGTCGTCATGCCGATGGCGACCGTCTGCACGGGCAACGGCTCACGCACGGTCCACGCCGCCTCGCGGATCTCGAGCGGCGCGTCGTCGGTGAAGACGTCGAACCAGATCCAGCCACCGTCCTCGAACGGCTTGAGCGACACGGTGAACTCGACGTCGGTCCACTCAGCCGCGTCACGGACGTAGTGGCCCTCGATGTGGATGATGTCGCCGGACGGTCGTGAGCGGTACACGTCCACGCGACCCGTGCCGCGGACCGCCATGCGCAGCACGACCTCGTCGACGGTCGTCCAGCGTTTCCAGTAGGAGGCCGGGAAAGCGTTGAAATACGTGGAGAAGGAGACCTTCGCCGACGGGGGAACCGTGGTGCTGCGGCGGGAGGCGACGTGGCAGTGCACCGAGTCGACCTCGTCCAGGTAGAGCGGCCTGACGTCGAGCGGGTCTTCGTCCCTGGGCAGGATCACCCGCTGCAGCACGCAGTTCTGGTCCACGGACTTTCCCCTCACTAGTGCCGCGACCGGCGGCCTTTGCCCCGTATTTCGGTCAGACGGGTGCATCGTGGTGCCGGCCCCGCGTCCTAATCCTGGTTGGCTTCGGGCGTTGGGCCGGTGCCGCGAGGCGCCCTGCTGAGCGTCGGCAGACGCGGCGAAGGCTGCCGGTCGCGGCACTAGAGCGGGCGGCCCGGAAGATCCGGACCCGCCCGTGCAAAGCGTTGTGTGAATCAGAGGTCGTACAACCGCGACCAGGTGTCGCGGCTGGTGAGCTTCCCCATCGCGTCCAGGTAGGCGCGCTGCATCTCCGGAGCCCTGCGGTACAGCTCGCGGAAGACCTTGGCACCCTGCTTGGACAGGCGCACCGCGAGTTCCTTGTCCCGCTTGCGCACCCGCACGCCCTCCTGCGACGCGTCGGTCACGACCGCCGTGTTGAACAGTGAGACGTGCCACCACGCCGAGTCGCCGGCCGAAACAGCACCCGCCTCGTGCACGGACTTGCCGAGCAGCTGGTTCACGAGGCGCTTGACGAACACCGGCGCGATCAGCTTCGGCGTCGGTGCGGAAGTGATCATCGGCAGGCTGCCCGGCTTGAAACCGGGGATCTCCGACGCCGGGTGCCGCACCGTCTCCGGGAACTCGGCGCGCAGCTTGCGAATGTCCGCCGCCGCCTGCACACCGCCGTCCGCCAGGAAGTCCGGGCCCTTCAGGAAGTCCTCGATCGCCTTGAGCTGGGTGGCGGCGAGGCCGTACTGCATGCCCAGGATGTACGTGGCGAACTGCTTGGCCATGCCACGCACGATCATCTTCGGGTCGAAGCGGCTGTGCAGCGCGGAGGTGATCAGGGCGTTGCGCAGGTTGAAGTACCTGTGCCAGTCGTCCCAGTCCTTCCAGTGGAAGTCCGCGTGCCAGACACCGGCACCCGGTAGCGACACGGTGGCGAAACCGTGTGCACGCGCGCGGTAGCCGTACTCGATGTCGTCCCACTGGAAGAACAGCGGCAGCGGGTAGCCGACCGCCTTCACGATCTCCGATGGGATGAGGCACGACCACCAGCCGTTGTAGCCGGCGTCGACGCGCTTGTCCTGGACGTTGCGCTTGCCCGTCTCCTCGTCGTACCCGGTGAGGTCGGCGTTGAACAGCGCGCCTTCCACGACCTGGCCCGGCGCGAGAGTGTCGAGGTTCGCGAACTCGGCGCCGACGTGCAGGAAGTTCGGGTGCAGCAGGTAGAGCATCTGACCGCCGACGATCGTCGGCTGCGTCGTGCGGTTCGCGAACGCGGTGAGCCTGATGACGATCTCGGGCTCGCACAGCACGTCGTCGTCCATGAACAAGACGTTGGCGTGCTCCGCGTGGTCGATCTCGGTGACCTCGTAGAGGCCGCGCGTGAAGCCGCCGGCACCACCGAGGTTCGGCTGGCGGATGTAGCGCAGCTTGGGCCCGAGCGCGGCCGAGACCTCGGCGAACCGCTCACGCGACTCGACGGCGTCCGTGCCCTGGTCGACGACGTAGACCGTATCGACGAGCTTCAACGGCTCCGGGTCCGACGCGAGGGCGGCCATCGTGTTGAGGCAGTCGTCGACGCGGTTGAACGTGCAGATGACCACGGCGGTCGGTCGCACCGTCTTCGGCGGCGCGACCGTCCAGCGAACCTTCTCCACCGCGAGCGAGTCGTCCGCGGTGATCACGTCGAACCAGAGGCCGCCGCCGTCGGTGAACTTGTCGATCTTCGCGGTCAGGCGCACCTTCTGCGCCTTCGCGCCGGCGACCTTCTCCGCGACGACCGTGCGTGTCTCACCCTCGGAGTCCGAGGCGACGAGAGCGACCTGGCCGGAGCCGGTCACCTCGAGCTCGAGCTCCACCTCGGGGCTCACGCACCACCGCTGCCAGTACGACGCGGGGAAACGCCCGAAGTAGGTGTTCATCGAGACCGTGGCGTTCGGGTGGACCACCATGCGGTGACGTTCCCGCTCCGCGATCCCCCGCTTCACCTCGGCGTACAGGTCCTCCGAGACGATCTGGGAGGGCCCTGCGAACAGGCCGCGCTGCGTCAGCAGCTTCTCCGGCGCCTCGTGCTCCACGAGGTTGGACTTGCCCGGCATTGCGATTCAGTCCTCCAGCGACCCGTCCAGCGCCTGACCGGACGCCAGGTGCGGAGCGATCTTGTTGTCGAACACGCTCAGCGCTGACCCGATCGCCATGTGCATGTCCAGGTACTTGTACGTGCCGAGGCGCCCACCGAAGATCACGTTGCGCTCCGCGGCTTCCTTCTTGGCCAGCTCGCGGTAACGCTCCAGCTTGGCGCGGTCCTCAGCCGTGTTGATCGGGTAGTACGGCTCGTCGTCCTTCTCCGCCGCGCGGGAGAACTCCCGAACGATAACCGTCTTGTCGCCGGGGTACTCGCGCTCCGGGTGGAAGTGGCGGAACTCGTGGATGCGCGTGTACGGCACGTCCGCATCGTTGTAGTTCATGACCGGCGTGCCCTGGAAGTCGCCGATGGGCAGCACTTCCTGCTCGAAGTCGAGCGTACGCCAGCCGAGCCAGCCCTCGGAGTAGTCGAAGTAGCGGTCCACCGGGCCGGTGTAGACGACCGGCGTGCCGGCGGGGATCTCGTCCTTGACGTCGAAGTAGTCCGTGGACAGCTTGACGTCGATGTTCGGGTGGTCCGCCATCTTCTCGAGCCACGCGGTGTAGCCGTCGACCGGCAGGCCCTCGTAGGTGTCGTTGAAGTAGCGGTTGTCGAAGTTGTAGCGCACCGGCAGACGGCTGATGACCGCCGCGGGCAGCTCCTTCGGGTCCGTCTGCCACTGCTTGGCCGTGTAGGCCTTGATGAACGCCTCGTAGAGGGGACGGCCGACCAGCGAGATCGCCTTCTCCTCGAGGTTCTGCGCATCCTTGGTGTCGATCTCCGCGGCTTGCTCGGCGATGTACGCCTTCGCGTCCTCCGGAGACATGTACCGACCGACGAACTGCGACAGCAGCCCGAGACCCATCGGGAACTGGTACGCCTGACCGTTGTGCATCGCGAACACGCGGTGCTGGTAGCTCGTGAACGAGGTGAACTCGTTCACGTACTCCCACACGCGCTTGTTGGACGTGTGGAACAGGTGCGCGCCGTAGCGGTGCACCTCGATGCCTGTCTCGGGCTCTGCCTCCGAGTAGGCGTTTCCTCCGATGTGGTCACGCCGCTCCAGCACCAGCACCCGCTTGTTCAGCTGGGACGCGGTGCGCTCGGCGACCGTGAGACCGAAGAATCCGGAACCGACGACGATCAGGTCATAACCTGCGAAGCTCACGGCAAGCGAGGTTACCTGCATGCCCCGACGACCCCGAATTCAGGGCTGGGCACGGAGAAGTTGTTCTTCGGTCATCATGACGCGCTTGTCCAGCTCAGCACGTACGTCTTCCAGCTCGCACCGCAGCAGGGCGATCTCTTCCACCGTCGTGCGCACCTCTTCTTCGAGGTGTCCCACCTCACTCGACAACTGCAGCACGACGAAGAACAGCACGAAGGCCGCCCCTGCCAGCACGAAGTTGGCCGCGAGCTGGACGCCGGTGAGGTCGGACAGCACCGAGGGCAGCCCGGGGATGGCACCCAGTACGACGACGCCGAGCGCCAGCAGGAGCCACATGCCTGCGTACTTCTCGCGCAGCTTGCGGCGTCGCATCATCTCGATCACGACGACGAGAACGAGTGCCGCCGCGATGACGGCCATCAATCGGAACTCGGACACAGGAGCCTCCCTATGCGGCTTCGAGGGAGCCCGTCTTGGGCTTCCTGCGCACGATCGCGAGGACCAGCGCAAGCGTGGCCCGGAGCAAGTAGACGGCGGACTTCACGGGTGAGGTGCTCGGTGTTCCGCCGGCGCGCATGCGCATGGCGACCGGCACCTGCGTGATCTTCAGACCGGCGCGTACCGCCATCACGAGCGACTCCAGCGTGTCACCGAGGTACTCCGCCGGGTAGTGCGCGGCGAACAGACGCACCGCACGCGGGCCTGCTGCCTTGAAGCCCGAGGTGACGTCGGTGAGCTTGGTGCCGGAAAGCCCCGAGAGCACGACCGAGAAGACCTTCATCGCCCAGCGGCGCGGGCCGCGGGCCTTGTAGTCGCCCTTGCCGGCGAACCTCGCGCCGATGACCAGATCGGCGCGATCGAGCTCGCGCAGCAGTTCTGGCACGTCCGCGGGGTTGTGCTGGCCGTCGGCGTCGACCTGGACGACGACGTCGAAGCCGTTGCGCAGGGCGTAGCGGAAGCCGGTGCGCATCGCGCCGCCGACGCCGAGGTTCACCGCGAGGCGCGCCACGTGCGCGCCGCTCTCACGGGCGCGCAGTGACGTGTTGTCGGTGGACCCGTCGTCGATGACGAGCACGCCGACGTCGGGCAACGCCGCCTTCACCTCTGCGATGATCTTTTCGATGTTGTGCTCTTCGTTGAGAGCTGGCAGAACGATGAGCACTCGCCGGTAGTCGACCGAGTCAGACACGGTGTGCAGCCTAACCGGACCGGTCCGAGGCGCTCGCGCCGCGGTGCAGAACGAACGCGCAAGCGCAGGCTGTCCCGATCGTCGGGGCGATCGCGAGACCGAGCACGGCGCGTGTGACCGTGTCACCCGGCCAGAAGAGCAGCGTCACGGCACTGGCCCCGGCGACCACAGCCCACACCACGAGCACGAGGTTCGCCTGGTTGCGCGCGACCAGCACGGCGGCGAGCAGGAGGGTCGCGCCGAGCAGCACCGACGACCAGGCGAGGCCTGCGACAGCCCATCCGGTCACGACGTAGCTCGGCCCGTAAACGACGCGCACCAGCCAGGGCCCGATCAGCCCGCCGACCACTGCTCCCAGCCCGCCCAGCACCACGGCGCCGGCCGTGCCCTTCACCAGCAGCGCCCGCAGGCGGTTCGCACCGCTCTCGTCCTGGGAGAGCCGAACGACCATCGGCACGGCCATCGCCTGCACCGGCTGCAGCAACAACAGCGGCGCCCTCGCCACGATGACCGTCGCGAACAGGGCACCCAGGGCCGGGTTCGCGCCGTCACCGGTCAGCAGGTTCACCATCGCCGGATAGCCGGTCAGCACGGACGCGGTGAGGGCGGCGCCGAACATCAGCACCACCACACGCCGTACCAGCGGCCTCCACGGTTCTCCGCCCGCACGCGGGTTCACCGTCTTCTTGGCGGAGAAGAGGAAGAACAACCACGCGAACGAGCCCAAAGCCACGGCGACCGAGATAGGCACCAGGTCGGTGAGTCCGGCGGCGAGCAGCCCGCTCACCACGAGCACGCGGGCGGCCGCCTCGACGACCACGATCCCGCCGTAGGCACGCACGTGGTCGTGTCCGATGAGGAGGCCGCGCACCGTCACCTGCACCGCGAATCCCAGCCCACCAACCAGCGCCACGATCCCCAGCACACCGTGCCCGCTGAACAGCCTGTCGCTGATCGGCGGAACCAGTGTCAGCAGCGCGGCCGCCGCCACGATCAGACCGCCGACCAGCGCGGTCTGCACCGCCTGGAACCCGGTGCGTTCTCCGCGCAGCGCGGCGTGCGCGGAGAGCCGCGACACCTCCTGCTCGATGGGGCCGACGGCCGCGCCGAACGCGAAGAGGACGCCCCAGTAGCCGTTGAAGACCGCGAAGTCACTGGTGGACAACAGGCGGCCGGAACCGATCTGCAGCAACGTTCCCAGCGCCGTCCCGATGAGGAGCGCGACGCTGACCGTGCCCAGCGACCGGCCGAGCGTTCTCACCTGCCCAGGCGCTTCCGAATCGCCATCGTCAGGCCACGCACCGCTCCGGCACCGAAACAGGCGGCGAAGACCGGCAGCAGCTTCGCGACCGAGACCGCCTGGTCCTTGCTGGCGCCGCTCTTGCGGGCGACCGCACCGGCCGCACCGGACCCCAGCACGGCCAGCACCAAGGCGAGGAGCGGCCGCTTCACGAGCACGAAGAGCCCGAACACCCCGACGCCACCAGCGGCGAACATCGCGTTGCGCACCGGGCCGGGCGAGTCGAGGTAGCCGTCGACGAACGTCGTGCCGCGGAAGTACGCGTGCTTCACGAACTTCTGCAGCGAGTCGCGGCTGTTGTACTGCGCCGCGAAGCTCGGCGCGATCCAGATCCGGCCGCGCTCGGAGATGGAGCGGAGCATACGGGTGTCGTCGCTCGCCATCCGCACGTCGTCGTACAGCGAGGAGAACGACACCGCCGCTTCCTTCAGCACGTTCTTCGGGGCGACGAACAGCGTGGTGCCCTTGGGGAACGCGTCGAACTCCTCGGCGGTGAACGACACCAGCCGCGGCTCGGCGACGTAACGCCGCCACCCGACCGCGACGAGTCCCGCCATGAAACCCGCGTACGGGTTGCCCTTGGTGTCGACGTCGATGTGCCCGTTCCACACCGTGCGCTCGGGGTGCGCGACGAGCTGGTCGCGCAGGAAGACGAGGGACTGCGGGTCGATGACGACCCGGCTGTCGATGAGCAGCACGAGGTCCGCGGAGGAGGCCTCGATCCCGGCGAGACGGGCGGCGAAACGGCCCTTGTTCTCCTGGGAGATGACGGTGACGTCGAGTTCGGCGAGGCGCTTGGACGTGTCGTCCGTGCTGCCGTCGTCGACGACGATGATCTCGGCGGGCCAGTTCGCGTTGGCGATGGCGGTCTTCAGCGCGCCGACCGAACGTCCGATCCAGTCCGGTTCGTTGTAGACCGGAATCACGATGCTCAGGCTGGGGACGTTGTCGAGGGAGTTGCTCCGGCTCGTCACACCGGACAGTATCCAGGCGCTCCGCGATCCCCGGCTCAGGGGTCCCCTTCAGGAATGCTCGACGTGAACGGTATCGGCCCTCTTACCCAGATCTGGTAAGGGGACCGATACCGTTTTGCCCGCGCCTGGATCTAGGGCCAGCGCTGGTTTCCGTCGCCGGGCTTGATCAGTTCGTAGACCGTGGCGTCCGGGTTCTCGTACACCTTGCGCGCGATCTCCGGGTAGTTGCCGAGGTCGTCGATACCGGGTGAGCGCGGCCAGTCCTTGCGCACCAAGCCCTTGCCGTAGAGGACGTACCTGATGCCGAGGGTGTCGACGGCCTTGCGCACCTTCGCGTTCGTCGCCAACTCGTTGAGGTGCAAGGTCAACTCGTGCGCTGCGGAGTTGTCGGGAGCGCCGTAGAACTGCCACTCGGCGGGCCGCACGCCGGCCAGTGCATACATCCACACCGAACCGTCGAGGCGGTCGTTCATGACGACCGTTCCCTTGGCGTTCTGGGCAAGCCACTGGTAAGCCTCCCGCTCACCACGGCGGACGGTCTCGTCCTCGCGGTTGTTGAGCGCCAGGCGGTACGAGTTACGGCCGATGTAGGCAGCCTTGCCGACCACGCCCAGCACCGCGAGAAACACGAGGGCGATGGTGAGCGGGGTGACGTACGCGGCCCGCTTGGGACCGACCTTCTCCCGCACCCGCGCGGGGAGCTTCTCGCCGAGCGTCCACACGAGGTAGCCGATCGCGACCGAACCGGCGAGCGAGAGCAGCGTCGCGATGCGCCACGCGTCGTTGTAGAACGGACCGGAGATCATGTTCACGAAGTCGTTGTTCAACGACGCCGTCGCCGCATAGGCCATGCCCAAGATCGCGTAGGACGCGACGAGCCACGGCAGGATCCTGTTGCGCACCATCAGAACGATGCCCGCGAACGCCGCGAATCCCAGGAACCACTGCGGGTACTCGTTCACCGGGGAGAACAGCAGGATCTGGCCGAAGCCCTCGACCGGTGAGGCGAACTCTGGCCACTGGGCGCCGGTGACGCCCGCGACGGGCGCGAGCGCGGGCAGCGCGACCGGCACCACGGCCACGATCGCGATCACCACGACCGTGAGCAGTGGCAGGGCCTGTGCCTTCCAGTCGATCGGCTCGAACTTGAAAACCATGGCCAGCAACAACGTGACCGCGTACACCAGGATGATGAACGCGAGGCTCGTGTGCAGGCCGACCATCCCGGCCAGCGCGATGGACACGGCGATCGGCCCGGTGAGGCCCCGGTCGGTGAAGAGCTTGCGCACCAACGCCAGCGCGGCCGGCAGAAGTGCGACGGCGGCGACGAACGGCCACAGCGGGCCGCGCCACAGCGAGTCGTACGGGAACGCGGTGAACCACGTCGACACAGCAGCGGCGGCGGCGACCGCGAGCGGAGGCAGGCGCCAGGAGAGCGCGAACGCCGCGATGCCGATCGGCCATGCGAGCAGCACGCCGAATACCGCGAGGTTCAACAACTGCGGCATCGCCGCGAAGTTGTCGAGCATCGGCGCCAGGAAGGCGTGGTAGGTGTTGGGGTAGAAGTAGTCCAGCTTGCCCGGCAGGTTCGCCGTCGGGGCGAGCGAGGACGGCAGCGAGTTGTGGTGCTCGGAGATCCACCGGATCGCGTTGCCGTGGAACGGCGCGTCCCAGTCCTGGTTGATCGTGTCGAGCCGCTGGCCGATGCCCCGCCAGTACGTCACGGCACCGACGGCCATGCCCAGCACCACACCGCCGACGATGAGCAGGTGCTCACCCAGCGTGCGCTTGGGGGTCTCGTCCGGACTGTCGGCGACCCGGCGGTGCACCAGCCACGTGATGGCGCCGGTGACGAAGGCGAGGACCAGCGTCCACAGCACCACCGAGAGCATCGTCCACTCGACACCGAGCTTGCCGAGCACCAGTGCGCCCACCGCCACCGTGCCGAACGTCAGCACCGGGGCGGCGCCTGCGAGCAGCCACCCCCGCAGTCTGAGCGCGAAGCCCACCACAAGCCCTGGCAGCCAGAACGCCAGGATCACCAATGCACCCATGAGAAGTCAGTTCTCCGGTTCAGCCAGCCAGCGCGGCGGACTTCGCCTTGACCTGGGCCACGGCGCGGTGCGACGGCAGGATCGAGTCGCGCTCGCGGTCGGCGTCGACCTTGCCGTCGATCAGGTCCAGGAACCTGTCGAGCTGGGTCGCGAGCGGCTCACGCGCCGTCACGAGCTCCGGGATCTCGATGATCGCCTGCTGCCGGTAGCCGCGGCCGTCCGGCGTGGCCGCGTCCTGCGAGACGTGGTGGTAGATCGTCACGTTCCTGGTGAGCAGGTCCACCTCGATCAGGCGGCCGAGCTCGGTGATGGAGAGCGTGCGGATCTTGCGCTGGCCGATGCGCGACGCCGACACCGACGCCATGGCCCCGGTCGGGAAGTGCAGCAGCGTGTTGACCACATCCTCCGCGCCGATGACCGACGACGGGTGGAACTGGCCGACACCGGCGGACACGTTCGCCGGCTCGACACCCGACATGCAGCGGATCGCCAGGTCCACGTCGTGCACGAGCAGGTCCCAGGCCACGCCGGTGCGGATGCGCGGCGCGTACGGCGAGTGCCGGACCGCGGAGACGTAGACGGGCTCGGAGACCAGTTCGAGCGCCGTCATCACGGCCGGGTTGTAGCGCTCCAGCAGGCCGCACATGATCGGGATGCCGCGCTCCTTCGAGAGCGACAGCACCTCCTCGGTCTCGGCGAGGTCGGCGCACACCGGCTTCTCGACGAGCAGCGGCTTGCCCTGGTTCAGCACGTCGAGCGCGAGGCCGTAATGGGACTCGGTGGCCGACGCGAGCACGACGGCGTCCACGTCGGACAGATCGCCGATCTCGGGCGACCACGCGGTTTCGAACCCGGCGGCGACCTTGCGGCCGACGTCCTCGCGCGGGTCGATGATGCGGGCAAGCTCGCAGCGGTCGGACTGGTTCAGCACACGGGCGTGAAGCGACCCCATGTTGCCGACGCCGATGAGCGCGATCTTCGGCACGGTGCTCATGCGCCCAGCACCTCGCGCACGGTCGTGATGATCGTGTCGAGCTGCGCGTCGGTCAGCTTCGGGTGCACCGGCAGCGACAGGGCCTGGCGGGCGACCCGCTCGGCGACCGGGACGTCGGAGATGACCACCTTGTCGTTGTCGCGGTAGCAGTCGTAGTCGAAGACCGTCTTCGGGTAGTAGATCCCGTTGCCGATGCCCTTCTCGGTGAGCTTCGCGGCGAACTCGTCGCGGCTCACGGGGGCGTCGTCGGTGATCAGCACCGTGTACTGGTGCCACACGTGGGTGCGGCCGGGCAGCACCTGCGGCAACTGCAGGCCCTTGATGCCCGCGAGGCCCTTGCTCAGCGCGTCGGCGTTGGCCTGACGGGCCTTGGTGATCTCGTCCAGGCCCTCCAGCTGCGGGATGCCGATCGCCGCGTGGATGTCGGTCATCCGGTAGTTGTGACCGGCGACCTCGTACTGGTAGCGCTGCCGCATGCCCTGGTTGCGCAGCACGCGCAGGCGGTCGGCGATCGTGTCGTCCGACGTCGTGATCACGCCGCCCTCGGCGGTGGTGATGTTCTTGGTCGCGTAGAGCGAGAAGCAGCCGATGCCGAAGCTGCCGGCCGGGCGGCCCTCGAAGGTGGCGCCGACGGCCTGCGCCGAGTCCTCGACCAGCGCGAGGCCGTGCTCCTGCGCGAGCGGCACGAGTTTGCCCATGTCCGCGGTTTGCCCGTAGAGGTGCACGGGCATGAGCACCTTGGTGTTCGGGGTGACCGCGGCGCCGACCTTGTCCGCGTCGATGTTGAAGTCGTCGTCGCGGATGTCCGCGAACCGGGCGGTGGCGCCGGCCTCGAGGATCGCGTTGAGCGTCGCGACGAACGTGAACGGTGAGGTGATGACCTCGTCTCCAGGCTGGAGGTCGAGCACCTGCAACGACGCCACCAGCGCGGTGGTGCCGTTGTTCACGGCGACCGCGTGCGGCACGCCGGCGACGCCCGCGAAGGCGTCCTCGAAGCGCTTCACCATCGGGCCCTGCGCGATCGCGCCGGAGCGGAGCACCTGCAGCACGAGTTCCTCGGCCGCAGCCACGTCAACGACAGTAATCGGGATCATTCAGCGTCTCTCGCCTTCGGGGAACCACACCGGCGGACCCGGAGCAGTGCGCGTAAGCCTGCGTCGCGGTTCATCACGCTACCCGTACGGGTGTTGACAGCTGATCCGGGCTCTACCTGGGTGGTTGGACGCGAGGCACGTGCCAGTAGAAGACGCATCAGGGCGCCCGCGGGTTGCCCGAACTGGTCGGATCGGCTCTGGTGGCGCGAGCCGGGCCACGCCACTAGAACCACCGCTCCAGCACGAGGGCGACGCCGTCCTCGCTGTTCGGTGCGGTGACCTCGTCGGCGACGTCCAGCGCTGACCGGTGGGCGTTGGCCATCGCGACCCCGTGGCCCGCCCAGGTGAGCATGTCGACGTCGTTGCGCATGTCACCGAACGCGATCACGTCGGCCGCGTCCACCCCGAACCTGCCGGCGACGTCGGCCAGCCCGCTCGCCTTCGTCACGCCCGGCACGGCGAGCTCGACCAGCCCGTTGTTCGTCGAGTACGTGAGGTCGACCTGGCCGTCGAGCAGCAGGCCGATCGAATCGGCCATCTCCTCGCTGGTCATGGACGGGTTGCGGACGAGCAGCTTCATGGCGGGCTTGCCCAGCGTCTCCGCTCGGCTCAGTCCGACGTTCGGGCCCTCGGGCCACGGGTGGGTGTAGCTGAGCTCCGCGACGAACGTCGTGTCGTCGGTGCCGCCGCCGACCCGTTCCACCGCGTAGGTGCAGCCAGGCACCGCGCCGTCGATCGCCCCGGCCACGTCGTGCAGCAGCATCGGGTCGAACGTGCGAGCCCAGACGACCTCGGCGCGGCCGATGTCGTAGAGCACCGCGCCGTTCGCGCAGACCGCCAGGCCGTCCACACCCGCTTCCCGCGCGATCCTCGGCACCCAGCGCGGCGGACGACCGGTCGCGAGCACGAACGGCACTCCGGCGGCGAGCACGCGCCCGATCACCGCGCGGGTGCGGTCACTCACCTGCTCGGCAGTGGTCAGCAGGGTTCCGTCGACGTCAGATGCCACCAGGCGCGGTTGTTCCACAGCTGACATGGTGCCTGGTCCAGGTTCGTCGGAAGCTGAACAGCTCGTTACCGTACTGGCGTGCGCGTAGGAATCGTCATTCTCCCGGAACACCGCTGGTGGATCGCCGAACCGAAGTGGCGCGCCGCCGACGAGTACGGGTTCCACCACGCGTGGACCTATGACCACCTCGGCTGGCGGTCACTCGTCGACGGTCCCTGGTTCGGCGCCGTGCCGACGCTCACCGCCGCCGCGATGGTGACCTCGCGCATCAGACTCGGGACGTTCGTGGCGAACCCGAACTTCCGTCACCCGGTGCCGTTCGCACGGGAGCTGCTGACCCTCGACGACGTGTCCGACGGCCGGTTCACACTCGGCGTCGGCGCAGGTGGGGCGGGGTACGACACCACGGTGATGGGCGGCGAGGCGCCGTTGCCGCGGGACAGGACGGCCCGGTTCGGCGAGTTCGTCGAGCTGCTCGACCAGCTGCTGGGCAAGGACCGCACGTCGTGGCAGGGCGAGTTCTACTCGGCGGAGGAGGCCCGCAGCGCGCCGGGCTGCGTGCAACGGCCGCGGGTGCCGTTCGTGGTAGCGGCGAACGGCCCGAAGGCGATGCGGATCGCCGCGCGGTTCGGTCAGGGCTGGGTCACCACCGGACCGCCGACCGACGACCAGGAGGCTTGGTGGCGCGGTGTCGCCGAGCTGTCCGCGCAGTTCACCGAGACGTTCGTCACGCACGGCCGTTCCTCCCGGATGAGCAGGCACCTGAACCTGGACTCGGCACCGGTGTACTCGCTGTCCAGCGCCGCCTACTTCACCGACGCCGTGGGCAGGGCCGCCGAGCTGGGCTTCACCGACGTGGTCGCGCACTGGCCCCGGCACGATGGCGTCTACGCGGGCAGCGAGTCGGTGGTCGAGGAGATCGCGGCGGACGTGCTACCCACGCTGGGCCACTGAGGGGGCCTCCTGCCGGTAGATTCCGCAGCCGTGGCGCAGGTCGTGGTGGTTGGTGGCGGAATCGTCGGACTCGCGGTGGCGAGGGAGCTCGCGGCACGCGGCGACGGGGTGACGGTGCTCGAGAAGGAACGGCACTGGGGCGCGCACCAGACCGGGCACAACAGCAACGTCGTACACGCCGGCCTCTACTACAAGCCCGGCTCGCTCAAGGCCAGGATGTCGGTCGCCGGCAACGCGTCGATGATCGCGTTCGCACGGGAGCACGGCGTTCCCGTCGAGGTGTGCGGCAAGCTCGTCGTGGCGACCTCCACTGACGAACTACCCCGCCTGCACGACCTGGCGGCACGGGCCGAGGCGAACGGCGTGCCCGCGAAGCTCGTCTCCGCCACCGAGGCGCTGGAGTACGAGCCGCACGTGTCGTGCGTGGCGGCGTTGCGGGTCGAGTCGACCGGGATCATCGACTTCAAGGCCGTGTGCGAGGCGCTGGTACGCGAGCTGGACGGGCACGACCTGCGGCTGCGGTCCCCGGTGACCGCGATCCGGTCCGTGGCGGGCGGCGTCGAGGTGCTCACGCCGCAGGGCGTGGTGCGGGCGGACGCGCTGGTGAACTGCGCCGGCCTGCAGAGCGACCGGGTGGCGCGGCTGGCCGGGCTCTCCCCCAAGGCGATCATCGTGCCGTTCCGCGGCGAGTACTACGAGCTGACGCGCACCGAGCTCGTGCGTGGGCTCATCTATCCGGTACCGGACCCGACGCTGCCGTTCCTCGGCGTGCACCTGACCCGGATGCTCGACGGGAGCGTCCACGCGGGACCGAACGCCGTGCTGGCGTTGCGGCGTGAGGGGTACCGGTGGCGGGACTTCTCGTTCGGCGACGTGGCGGACGTCGCGCGGTTCCCCGGCACGTGGAAGCTCGCCCGCAGGTACGCGAGGACCGGCGTCGACGAGGTACTGAGGTCGTTGTCGCGCAAGCGGTTCGCGGCCTCGCTGGCGCGGCTCGTGCCCGAGGTGACCGAGGCGGACATCGTTCGCGCGGAGGCCGGCGTGCGCGCGCAGGCGATGCTTCCGGACGGCTCGCTCGTTGACGACTTCCTGGTCGAGAGCGCTCCCCGGCAGGTCCACGTGCTGAATGCGCCGTCACCTGCCGCGACCGGTTCGCTGGAGATCGCGAAGCACTTGGCGAACCTGACGCGGTCAGTGATCGAATAGCGCCACCGGTATTCTCGGCCGGGTGATTTCCTTCATCCTCGGCACCACCGCGGAGCTGATCAAGATCGCGCCCGTGTTCCACGCGATCACCGAGCGCGGGACGAAGCCGCAGATCTGGTTCACCGCGCAGCACGTCGACCACGTCGCCGAGACGCTGGCCGACCTGCAGCTGCCCGAGCCCAGCGTCTGGCTGGTGCCGAAGGAACAGGCCCAGCACATCGAGCGGCCGGCCCAGGTGCCCGGCTGGGCGGCGACCGTCATGAAGAACGCGTGGTCCCGCCGCCACGAGCTCAAGGCGATCCTGAAGGACGACGGCCGCCCGCCGCTCGTGCTGGTGCACGGTGACACGTTCACCACGCCCTACGGCGCGTTCATCGGCAAGCGGATCCTGCGGGCTCGCGTCGGCCACATCGAGGCTGGAGCCCGGTCGGGCAGCCTGCTCTCGCCGTTGCCGGAGGAGCTGAACCGCAAGCTGGCGGCCAAGATCGTCGACCTGCACTTCGCCCCCACGGCCAAGGAGGTAGGCAACCTCCGCAACGCCCGTGGCGCGGTCATCGGCACTGGCGCGAACACGGCGATCGACGCGATGCGCCTCGCCATCGACGCCGAACCGACGTTCGACCTGCCGGAGGAGTTCGGCCTCGCGACGCTGCACCGCTTCGAGCTGGTGTCCCGCAAGGACAAGTACACCGAGGCACTCGAGCTGCTGAAGAAGGCATCGGAGAAAATGCCGATCCTGTACCTGGCGGGCCCGCCGGAGCAGGAGCGCATCCGGCAGTACGGCCTCGGCCACCTCTTCGACGGTGAACGCCTGATCATCAAGCCGAAGCTGCGCTACCTCGCGTTCCTGCCGATCATGGCGCGCGCGAAGTTCGTGGTCACCGACTCCGGCGGCCTGCAGGCCGAGTGCAACTACCTCGGTGTGCCGTGCGCGATCCACCGGGAGCGGACCGAGGACAACCACGGCGGCAACACCACGCTGCTGCTGACTGGTATGGACGGCGGCAAGCTGCAGGGCTTCCTGGAGAACTACGAGTCGTACCGTCGTCCGTCCAAGATGAACGACTTCCACCCGAGCAAGATCGTGGTGGACACGCTGTCGCAGATGGGTTTCTGCTGATCTGAGCGAACGAAAAGGGGACTCGCCGCGGCGAGTCCCCTTTTCGTTGTCCCTGAAGACTTACACCTGGACCGTGACGAGCCTGCTGAACTCCGCCAGCAGGTCGTAACCGTCCCAGTGCTCGGAGAACGCGAGCGCCGACCCGAACGGCACGATGCGGTCGATGCCGCGCCCGGCCAGGTCGTGGGCCAGCTGTTCCAGCTCGTCGCGGGAGAACCCGAACGCCGACAGCGTCTGGTCCTTGCGCTGCACCATGTCCACGAGCTCGGAGAGCGAGGACAGGGTGGCGAGTGGGAACGTGCCCACGCCCAGCCACTCGCGCGGCACGTCCTGCGGCGCGGTCAGTTCAAGCGTGGCGACCGCGTTGCCGTCGAAGCGGATCGACGTCGCGTGCCCGTCCGCGGCCACGCCGTACGCCGACACCCGCTTCTGCACCGCCATCGCCGGTTCGACGACCAGTTCCTTCGCCGCGATGACGTCCGCGAGCAGACCGCGGAACTCCTCCCGGCCGGCCTGCGCGCCGGCGGCGTCGCCGACCCAGAACAGCGCGCGCGGCGAGGAGCAGGCGGCCTGGTCGAACCAGTACGAGTCGTTGTAGAAGCCGACGGCGACGTCCCTGCGTTGCTCCGGCGTCGCCTTCTCCCAGCCCGCCACGGAGATCGCCGCGAACGAGGCACGGTCAGGGAACGTGACGTCGCGGGCGTGCGGCGCCAGCGGCATCGTGCGCACCTCGGTCACCGCGCGGTCACCACCCCAGATGACCCGCAGGTCGCAGGCGGCGGACAGAGCGGCGGTGATCTTGTCGTCGCGGTCGTAGGTGACCATGACCTGCGTCTGCGCCACCACCGGGTGCGCTTCCGCCAGCGCGGCGTTCAGGGCTTCGACCACGGCCTCGGCGGCACCGGCCGAGCGCGGCGAGATCCGCACGACGTTCCGGTTCCCGGCGAGCGCGGACAACGCCCAGGAGTACACGAAGATCGTGTCGACGTTCGCGGGCGGCACGTGGAACACCAGGCCGCGCGGGAACCTCAGCACGCCCGGCGGCGTCTCGACCGCGCGCAGCACCTTCGCGATCTCACCGCGCCGCAGGAAGAAGCCCAGCGAGGCGAGTTCGGGGTAGCGGCGCGCCATCGCGGGGGCGAGCAGCTTGCGGGCGAGCACGCGGAGGAAGTCGACGACGCGCTCGTCGCCGACCTTCAGCCTGCCGCCTTCCGGCTCGCGTCCGAGATCGGCGAGCAGCGAGTCGACGTCGGTGTCCGGGCCTGCCGGGAAACGGCGCTTCATGACGCAACAGCTCCAGAGAAGGTGTCCGAGCAGCCGCGGGCCTCGGCGCGCGGCAGCCTGCCCAGTACGGAGAACCGCTTGCCGGGCCAGTCGCCGTCGTCGATCCCGTGCACGACACCGAGGTCCTCGGTCAGCAGGACGTGGCCGGGGTAGCTGCGCGGCAGCGTGCTGATGACCTCGATGACACCCGGCTCGCCGACGGGCTGCTCTTCCCAGGTGTCCGGGTTGCGGATGATGACGTCCGCGAACTCTGGGCAGTACAACGAGTTCCCAGACTCACCCTCCAGGAAGACCGTGCCGATCTGCTCGATCATCCCGTAGTAGTTGTGGATCCTCGTGAGGCCGGTGTCCTGCGCGAAGCGGCGGCGGAACTCACCGTTGTCGACGGCGATGTCGATCAGCTTCTTCCAGCCGCCCGAGTGGATCAGGATGCCGTTCGACAGGTCGAGCTTGTGCTCCTTGGCGACCTCGTAGAGGTACTGCCACACCATGAACGTGAAGCCGAAGATCAGGAACGGCTCGTTGCCGTGCTTCTCCAGAAAGCCCTTCACGGCCTCGACGTCCGGCTGGTCGTTCTCGTCGAGCGCGTAGACGTGCGCACGGCCGAAGTTCGCCATGCCGAGCACACCCGCGCCACGGGCGGAGAACGAGCGGCGGTTCTTGATGATGCTGATCGTGTCGACCATCAGCATCGGCAGCCGCTTGCCGCCGAGCACCTCGCGTAGCGTCGCGCCGAGCATGCGCGGCTGGACCGCGGCGGCGTCCTTGTCGAGGTAGATGCGCGACGGGTCGCCCGTCGTGCCGGACGAGGTGAGGACCTTGAAGACCTCGTCGTCCGGAATGCTCTTCAGCTCGTGGGTCTTGAACATCCGCACCGGCAGCCACGGCAGTTCGGCCAGCGAGTCGAACCGCTGCCCCTGCTCGATGCCGAGCGACGACAGGATCCGGTCGTACTGCACCGAGTTCGCGCGGTGGTGCTCGGTCAGCTCGGTCAGTTCGGTCAGCAGCGCGGCCTCCCGTTCGACCTGGCTGCGACCGAAGACGCTCTCGCTCATGCCCGTGCCTCCAGGGACCGGTAGTCGATCTTTCCGCTGGGCAGCAGCGGGAACCCGTCGCTGCCGCGCACGTCGAAGCCCGTGACGTGCAGGTGCAGGGTCTCGGCCAGCAGCTTCGCGGCGGCCTTGCAGGTGTCCTTGTCGGCGCCGTCGAGCCAGATGACGACCTTGTCGCCGGCAGGCACCGCGGCGGCGGCTCCGTGCGCCTTCACGATCTGCTCCAGGTCGTCGAGGCTGACCCGGTTGCCGAAGACCTTGCCGATGCGCTTGATGCGGCCCGTGACGAAGAGGTACCCGTCGGCGTCGAGGTGGCCCAGGTCGCCGGTGACGAGCTCACCGCCGGTGACGTCGCCCAGCGACAGCTCCGCCTCGGACTCGGCGTAGCCCATCATCACGTTCGGACCCCGGTAGACGACCTCACCGGTGACGCCGGGCTCGGTGATCTCGGTGCCGTCCTCGGCTCGAATCGAGAACATCCCGCCTGGGAGCGCCGGTCCGACCGACCCGAGCTTCTCGTCGAGCCGCTCGCTCGGCAGCGTCGACATGCGCGGCCCGGCCTCGGTCTGCCCGTACATCACGAACATCCGGCCACCGGCCTCGGTCATCTTCGTGTGGAACTCGGTGATCAGCTCCGGGCGCAGCCTGCCGCCCGCCTGCGTCAGCGTGCGCAGCGTCGGGTACTTGGCCGGGTCGAACCGCATCCGCCGCAGCATCTCGTAGTGGTACGGCACGCCGGCCAGCGACGTGACGCCGTACCGCGTCACCGCGTCCCAGAAACCGCGGCCGACCACGCCGGAGTTCTCCAGCACGACCGTCGCGCCGCGGACCAGGTGGCTGTTCAGCACCGACATGCCGTAGCTGTAGTGCAGGGGCAGGCTCGTCGGCGCGACCTCGTTCTCGTCGATGCCGAGCACCTCGGCGATCGCCTCGGCGTTGGCCGCGATGGCCTGCCGGGAGAGCCGGACGAACTTGGGGTTGCCGGTGGAGCCGCTGGTGGGCAGCAGCACAGCCAGGTCCTCGTGCGGCACGACGCCCTCGGCGTCCGCGCGCACCCAGTTCTCGCGGTAGCCGGGCGGAGGATCGCCCTCACCGGCGCCGAGCACGGCGGCCGGGCGGAACCGGGCGATCAGCCCGTCAAGCACATCCCTGTCCTGGGCGGGGTCGAGCAGCGCAACCGCCCTGCCTGCCTCCAGCGCGGCGAGGTAGCCGAGCACACCCGCGACGTCGGGCGAGATGCGCGCGAACAGCACGCCGGGCGGCAGGTCGGCGAACGCCTTGGCCTGCTCTTGCACCCGTTGCCCCAGGTCGGCACCGGCGATGACCTCGCCGGTCGCGGCGTCGTGCAACCGGGCTCCCGCGTGCAGCAGCATCACAGCACCAGTCCTCCGTCGATCCCGAGCACCTGCCCGGTCACGAACGACGCGTCGTCACCCGCCAGGAAAGTGATCACCTTCGCGACCTCGTCCGCGGTGCCGATCCTGCGCAGGGCGGTGGTCTCCTTGACGCGCTCCAAGACCTCGTCGGACTGCTCGGCGATGAGGTCGGTCTGGATCACGCCGGGCGCCACCGCGTTGACCCGGATGCCGCTGCGCCCGAGTTCCTTGGCGGCGGACTTCGCGAACGCGCTGAGCGCGGCCTTCGACGCGGCGTAGACGGCCTGGCCGGCGTTGCCCTCCTCGCCCACGATCGAGCCGAGCAGCACGATCGACCCACTGCGCTTGCGCATCATGGCGCGCGCGGCGGCCTGCACGGAGACGATGGTCCCGGCGACATTCGTGCTGAGGGTCGTGGCGATGTGGTCGTCGGTGAGCATGCCGATGAGACCGCCCTCCAGCACCCCGGCGCTGGCGACGAGCACGTCGATGCGGCCGTGTTCCCTGGCGATCGTCTTGAAGACGTCCTTCACCGCGGCCGAGTCGGTGACGTCGAGCGCCACCCCGTGCGCACCGATCTCCTTGGCGCGCACAGCGGCGGTCTCGGCGTCCCTGCCGGTCAGCACGACCGTGGCGCCGGCCTCGCTCAGGGCGCGAGCCGTGGCGAAGCCGATACCGCGGGTGCCACCCGTGACGACGGCGACCTTGCCGGTGAAGTCACTCACTGATGCCGAAGCCCTTGACCATGTCGAGGGCGACCTTGAAGCTGCTCATGTCGATGACCTGCTCGGTCTCGAACTGCACGTCGAACTCGTCCTCGATGGCCGCGACCAGCGCCATGTGACCGACCGAGTCCCACTCGTCGATGTCGCGGTACTTGAGGTTCTCGACATCCACGTCGGCGTCGAGCTGCAGGGCGTCCACGAAGACACCGCGAAGACGGTCGTTCAGCGACATGTTCTCTCTCTCGGATCGGTGCTGGGCCGGGATCAGTGCTGGTCTGCGCGCTGGTTCCACGCCTTGAGCAGCGTGGCGAGCTCCTCGGGCAGGCCGGCCGGAACCTCGGCCTCCTTTCCCGTGAGGAAACCCGTGAGCGCCGCGATCAATTCCTCGGTGCAGCCGCGACGCTGCAGGCCGATGACGTTGACGCCGGTCGTGCGGGCCGGGTTGCCCAGCGTGATCGTGAACGCACCGACCTCCTTGCGGATGGCGGAGCCGAGCCCGACCATCGCGCCGGGGCCGATCTGCACGCCCTGGTGCACCACGGTGCCGAGCCCGATGTTCGCGCCGGACCAGACGCGGCAGTGGCCCGCGATCTGCACGGCACTGGTGATGACCGCGCTGTTGTCGACCACGCAGTCGTGCGCGATGTGCGCGCGGCCCATCACGTAGTTGTCGCTGCCGATCCTGGTGGCGTCCGAAACGCCCTGGTTGATCGTGACGAACTCGCGGATCCGGTTTCGGTCCCCGATCACGACCCCGGGACCCTCGACCTCGCCGTCCCAGCCGGCGACGTGCGGCGCGCTCAGGTACTCGGCGGGCCCGCCGATGCTGACGTGCGGCCCGATGAAGTTGCCGTCGCCGATGCGACACGGTCCGGCGATCACCGTGTACGGCCCGACGACGTTGTCGTCGCCGAACTCGACTTCCGCGCCGATGATCGCGGTCTCGTGAATGCGGTTCGCCACCTGGTCCGTTCCTGCCCGTCGGGTGCTGGTGTAACCCACGCCACCTGCGGATTCGCCGGACGGGGCCGGAAAGCGAGTCTACCGGACCGCCTGGTTGGCACGGCTGAGGCGTCGGCGACGACAACGACCGGCAGCCGGAGGACAGGTTCGGTCTCGCAAGGCGACTACTTCGGCTTGAGCACTTCCAGGCCGCCCATGAACGGACGCATCGCCTGGGGAACCACCACGGAGCCGTCGGCCTGCTGGTGGTTCTCCAGGATGGCGACGATCCAGCGGGTGGTCGCCAGCGTGCCGTTGAGCGTGGCGGCGATCTGCGACTTGCCGTTCTCGTCGCGGTAGCGGATGTTCAGGCGGCGTGCCTGGAACGTCGTGCAGTTCGACGTCGACGTCAGCTCGCGGTACTTCCGCTGCGTCGGCACCCAGGCCTCGCAGTCGAACTTGCGGTGCGCCGACGTGCCGAGGTCGCCCGTCGCCGTGTCGATGACGCGGTAGGGCACCTCGATCTTGGCCAGCATCTCCTCCTCCCAGCCGAGCAGCCGGGCGTGCTCCGCCTCGGCGTCCTCGGGCTTGACGTAGGAGAACATCTCGACCTTGTTGAACTGGTGCACGCGGATGATGCCGCGGGTGTCCTTGCCGTACGAGCCGGCCTCGCGGCGGTAGCACGACGACCAGCCCGCGTAGCGGCGTTCGCCGTCGAGGATCTCGTCGGCGTGGTAGCCGGCGAGCGGCACCTCCGACGTGCCGACGAGGTACAGGTCGTCGGCGGGCAGGTGGTAGATCTCGCTCGAGTGCGCGCCGAGGAAGCCGGTGCCCGCCATGATCTCCGGCCGCACCAGCGTGGGCGTGATCATGAGCTCGAAGCCGTTGGCCGTGGCCTGCGCCGCCGCCATGTTGAGCAGCGCGATCTCGAGCTGCGCGCCGACGCCCTTGAGGAAGTAGAACCGCGAGCCACCGACCTTGGCGCCGCGTTCCATGTCGATCGCGCCGAGCTTGGTGCCCAGGTCGAGGTGGTCGACCGGTTCGAAGTCGAACACGCGCGGCTCGCCGACCGTCTTGACGACGCGGAAGTCGTCCTCGCCGCCGACCGGCGCGTCCGGGTGCACCAGGTTCGGGATCTTGGCGAGGAGCTCCTGGACCTGGTCGTTGGTGGCGTGCTGCTCGGCCTCGGCGGCCTTGACCTCGGCGGCCAGGTCCTTCGCCTTGACGAGCAGGGCGGCACGCTCGTCGCCCTTGGCCTTGCCGACCTCCTTGCCGAGCACCTTCTGCTCGGCGCGCAAGGTGTCCGCGCGGGAGATGGCCGACCGCCGGCGCTCGTCGGCGGACAGCAGGCTGTCGACGACGCCCTCGTCCTCGCCACGAGCGCGCTGCGACGCGCGCACTGTCTCCGGGTTCTCGCGCAACACCTTGAGGTCAATCACCCTGAAAAGGGTAGTCCCCACCCGTTCCACGTCTCATCCGGATATCCGGAACGTGGTACGGGCGGGGACTGCCGCTCTGATGCGCGAGCGTGTGGCTAGTAGATCGCGAACGCCACCACGAGGCCGAGGGCGACGTGTGCCGCCGCAACGACGACGGACGCCGGTGCGAACCTGTCCGACTCGATGATCGAGCCGATGTCGAGGCGGGTCACCCACTCCAGCAGCCGCACGGCCGCGACCTGCACGATGATGCCGACGATGCCGTAGATCAGCGACGTGAGCAGGCCCTCGTCGAGCTTGCCGACCGCGCTCAGGATGGCGACGACGACGATGAACGCCATCGACACGAGGCCGGAGGCGGTGACGATCACGGCGTTCGGTGCGCCGTTGCGGACCAGGATCGACAGCTTGCCCGGCGTCGTCCAGTCGATCGCGTAGAAGCCGAACACCATGAGGACCAGACCGACGACGGCGTACAGCGCGATCGCGCCGATGCCCCGGCCGATGGCCGAGCCGAAGCCGGGGTCCAACGCGAGCGTCGTGTAGTCCATTACCTGTTCCCTTTCGGAGTCTTACTCAACAATTCGATGCGGCACGAACGCCGCGCCATCGTCGGTCACCAGACCGACCGTTTCCCGGATGCCGAGGCCTGCCGACGTGTCGCCGACGACCCAGGCACCCAACGCGGGGCGGTAGCCGTCGAACTCCGGAAGCGGATCGAACAGCTGGTACACGAAGCCTTCCTTGCCGTACACGCCACCGGTCTGCGTCTCGTAGCCCGGCGCGACGATCTGGATGTTCGACCCCTCGCGGCCGAGCAGCGGCTTGCGCACGTACTCGGTGAGCATGCCGGGGTCGTTCAGGTAGGCGGGCAGCAGGTTCGGGTGGCCCGGGTACATCTCCCACAGGATCGCGAGCAGCGCCTTGTTGGAGAGCAGCATCTTCCACAGCGGCTCGACCCACAGCGTGCCGGGCAGCGACTCGACGGCGTGGCGGCCGAACTGTTCCTCGACCACCCACTCCCACGGGTAGAGCTTGAAGACCGTGCCCATCGGGGACTCTTCGAGGTCGACGAAGCGGTTGAGCAACGTGTCCCAGCCGACCTCCTCGATCGCGAGGCCCACGGTGTTCAGGCCTGCTTCGGCGGCGGTCTCCTGCAGGCAGGCGATCGTGAGGTGGTCCTCGCCGGACGGGTCTGCGCCCGACCAGGTGAAGTGCAGTTCGCTGGAGGGCAGCTTTGCACCGATCTCCGTCCACTGCTCGACCAGGCGCTCGTGCAGCGAGTTCCACTGGTCGCCGTCCGGGAAGACGTCTTCCTTCCAGTACCACTGGACGTAGGCGGCTTCCAGCAGCGACGTGGGGGTGTCGGCGTTGTACTCGAGCAGCTTCGCGGGGCCCGAGCCGTCGTAGCGCAGGTCGAAGCGCCCGTAGACGTGCGGGTCACGGCGGCGCCACGACTCGGCGATGTGCGGCCACACCCACTCGGGGATGCCGAAGTCGCGGTACCGCTCGGTGAGCACCACGTTGTCGACCGCGTCGAGGCACATGGAGTGGAGCAGTTCGACGTCGGCTTCGAGCGAGAGGACCTCGCTCATCTCGAACACGTAGTGCACCGACTCGTCCCAGTACGGACGGTCGGCGCCGTTCGCGTACTTCGCCGGTGAGCCGAACACCAACCCCTGGTCCGAGACCGTCCGCTGCCAGTTCGGCCGCGGCTGTGAGGTTTCACGACGCAACTGTGCTCAGCCTCCGCTGCCGGAGGAGCCGCTGCTGATGCCGAACCCGCCGCGCTGGACGGACGTGCCCGACTTCGTCGTGACGTTCGCGCCCTTCGGAAGCGTGTAGCTGCCGCCCACGGCCTTCTGGCCGACGGAGCCCGTGCCGCCGTAGTTGTAGCGGTACGAGGTGCCACCGATGTAGATGAAGCCACCGCTGCTGTACCCGCCGTGACTGCGGTAGTACGACTCGTCGCAGTAGTCGTCGTCGACGATCACGTTGTTCGAGTCGGTGCACTGCGCGGTGACGTTCTTCGGGCTGGCGGCCGCGTACCAGATCGCGACCAGCGCGACCACGCCGACGGTGACACCACCGCCGATGAGCAGGCGTTTGCGCGTTTTGCGCTTCTTCTCGAACGCGGCGGACTCGGCAGCGAACCGCTCCTGCTGCGCCTTCAGCGCGGCGGCACGAGCGCGTTGCTCGGCGACCGTGGCCTGGCGCGGCTTGGTCACGCCGGCCTGCTGCTGGCGCACCTTGCCCTTGGCGGACGGCTGGTTCGGGCCGGCCTGCTGCGGCGCAGGCCGGTACGGCGGCAGCTGCTGTGGCTGGCCGGGCTGTTGCGGCTGGCCGGGCTGTCCCGACGGCGACCCAGGCTGGGGCGTCGGCTGGCCAGGTCCTGGCAGGTTGTTGTCAGTCATCACCACTCCCGCGGGCAAGGTACCTAGCGAGACGGCTGAATCAGGGCCAATTGAGTGACGAGTGTCCTAATAGCAACACTCGACCCAACCCGGCGCACAGCCGTCTCACACGGCACGGGCATCATGGATGAGATGTCTCCGAGCGCCGGTTGGTTGAGTCGATCCGGTCACATCCGCGACACGCGGCTTGTGATGGCCGGTGCTTTCGTGGGCGCTTTCGGCTTGCTGATGTTGTCCACGTTCACGTCCGTGCTGGCAGGAGGCCCGCTCAGCACCAAACGCGAGCTCGTCAACGCCGCGTACCAGGCCGCCGTGGGCGAGTGCCTGAACTGGGAGAAGGCCGACCTGTCGGACGCGCAGAAGGTCGACTGCTCGGCCGCGCACAAGTTCGAGGTCACCGGCACGGCGGACATCACCGCCGCGTACCCGAAGGAAGCGCCGTTCCCGAACGCCGAGGCCTGGGAGAAGATCGCGCAGGACAACTGCGCCCAGGCGTCGACCACCTACATGGGCGGCAAGCTCGACCCCAAGGGCAAGTACGGCGTCAGCACCCTGAACCCGGACGAGGGCCGCTGGTCGAGCGGCTATCGCCAGCTCAGGTGCGGTCTGCAGGTCACCGCCCCGTCCGGCGCTCCCCTGCCGTCGTTCGGCAGCGCGAAGGCCCAGGACCAGTCCTCCGTCTACGACCCCGGCGTCTGCGTGGCGCTGGCCGAGAACAACACGGTGGGTGACCCGATCGAGTGCGCCAAGCCGCACGCGTTCGAGATCGTCGGCGTCGTGCAGCACCCCGAGGGCCCGTTCGTGGCGATCGAGGCGCAGGACGCCGCGATGTCCGAGAAGTGCGCGGCCATCGCCGCCGAGTACACCGGTGGCGCGGACCTGAAGGCCAAGAACCTGCTGGTCACGTGGGACACGCGCGCCGAGGAGAGCTGGGCCGTCGGCTCCCGCAAGGCCAACTGCAAGATCGGCGCGGTCCCGCAGGGCACCAACCTGGTGGCGTGGGAGGGCAGCGTCCGCAACCCCAACGGCGCGCCGCTGACCACCGCGAACCCGCCGCAGACGACCTCGGTCAGGCCCCAGGACGAGCCCACCGGCGCCCCGCTGCACTCCGAGTCGGGCAAGCCGCCGTCGGAGTCCGGCAAGCCCTCGGACTCCGACAAGCCCTCCTCCAGCCCGCCTCCGTCGAGCACCGAGAACCGATGACCGTCGAGATGACCAGGGCTCGTTTCGACGAGCTGGTCGAAGAGGCCCTGGACCTGGTCCCGCCCGACTTCATGCACGCGATGAACAACGTCGTGGTGCTGGTCGAGGACCGCAACCCCGAGGAGCCGTCACTGCTCGGGCTCTACCAGGGCATCGCGCTGACGGAGCGCAACTCCGACTACGGGGGCGCGCTGCCCGACCACATCTTCATCTACCGCGAGGCGATCCTCGACATCTGCCACACCGAGGAGGACGTGGTGGAGGAGGTCATCATCACCGTGGTGCACGAGATCGCGCACCACTTCGGGGTGGACGACGCGAGGCTGCACGAACTGGGCTGGGGTTAGACCTCTGGCATCTTGTACGGGTGCCAACGAACTGCCGCCCGTCGACCGCACGCCGTCTCGGCCTGCGCGCGCCCACCAGCCGCCGTCGCAAGCCGCGGAACTGGCAGACGGTCACCTCCGTCGTCACGGCCGTCACCGCGGCCGGCGCACTCGTGTTCACCGGGCTGTCTCTCGAAGCCACCCGCGACCAGGTCACCGTCGCGCTGAAGCAGCACGAGCTGACCGAACAGGGCCAGGTCACCGACAGGTACACCAAGGCCGTCGAACAACTCGGCAAGGCCGGAGCCGAGAACCTGCAAAGCCGCCTCGGCGCCGTCTACGCGCTGGAGCGCCTCGGCCGTGACTCGCCGCGTGACCAGCCGACCGTCCTCGAAGTGCTGTCCGCGTTCGTCCGCACCACGGCTCCAACGACGCAGGACGGCTCCGGCCCTGACAGGGGAAGGTGCCCCAGCACCTCGACCACGGCGGACGTTCAGGCGGCGGTGACCGTGATGGGGCGCCGCGATCCCCGCGACGACCGGGACCTCCGCATCGACCTCAGCGGCGTTTGCCTGGTCGGCGTGAACCTCACGGAGGCCAACCTCGAGGAGGCCGACCTGCGCGGTTCCGTGCTGTCCAGGGCGGTGCTGATCCGCGCGAACTTCAGCCGCGCGCGGCTCGACGGAGCCGATCTGTCCGGCATCCGGGCGGACAACGCACGATTCACCTCGGCCGTCATGAGCAGGGTCGCGCTCAACTCGGCGCTCCTGGAGAAGACCGACTTCGAAGATGCCCAGCTCTGGTTCTCGAACCTGTCGGACTCGTACCTGGGCCGCGCGAACCTGTCCGAAGCCACACTGCAAGGCGCCGACCTGCGCGGGACCAGGCTGCACGACACCACACACGACCGCACCTACGTGCAGGACGTCCTGATCAACGAACGGACCGAGGGCGTGTGGTGGTAGAGGTCAGATCTCGACGCCCGCCCAGGACCGGCACACCCAGCCGGCGCCCTCGGACTCCAGCACCACGACCCCGGTGTTCGGCAGCAGGTTCTCGGCCAGCTCCACCGGCACGTTCGACGCGAGGGCCAGCGCGCCCATCCGCCCGGCGCCGCCGTGCGTCACGACCATGACGGTGCCGTCGGCCTGGATGGTCGAGATGGCGCCGAGGAACCGGTCCAGCACCTGCTGCCCGGTCTCGCCGCCGCCGGGGAACGGTACGTCCAGCGCGCCCTCGGCCCACTGGATCACGGTGTCGAGGTAGGTCCTGTAGGCCTCGGTGTCGTTGCGGCCTTCGAGCGAACCGACCTGGATCTCCTCGATGCCGTCCAGGACCTGGACGGGCAGGCCGAAGCGTTCGGCGGTCGGGGCGGCGGTCTGCTGGGCGCGCAGGCCGATGCTCGCGTAGACGGCGGTGATGTTCTCGCCCGCGAGGGTGTCGGCCAGTTCGCGGGCCTGCTTGAGGCCCAGTTCGGTGAGCGGGGGGCCCGGCATCGCCGTGTCCAGCTTGCGTTCGATGTTCGACGCCGTCTCACCGTGCCTGACCAGCAGCAATCTCACCCGCGCTCGCCCTTTCTGACAGCATCGACCCAGGAGGCGGCTGCGGCGAACTCGGCGTTGTGAGCCTCTGCGGGCTCGCGGTCGGCCTTCGGGAAGGACCCGAGGAACCGGATCTCGCGCGAGTGTCGGTGCAGCGCGGCCAGCGCGTCACCGATCCTCGGCTCTGCGATGTGCCCCTCGACGTCGATGTAGAAGCGGTACGTCCCCAGTTTGCCCTTCTGGGGGCGCGATTCGAGGCCGGTGAGATTGATGCCACGCAACGCCAGTTCGGTGAGCAGTTCGGACAGCACGCCGACGCGGTTCGGGGTGGTCACGACGACGCTCGTGCGGTCTGCGCCGGTCGGCTCAGGCAGCTGACCCGGACGGCGCAGCAGCAGGAACCTCGTGCGTGCGTCGGGCACGTCCAGGACGTCGGTGGCGTACTCGGCGAGCTGGTAGTGGTTGATGGCGACGGGGGCGGAAACCGCCGCGTCGAACTCCCCGCGCTCGACGGCGGCGGCGGCGGCCGCGGTCGAGGACGTGGCGATCGAGGTCGCGCCGGGCAGTGAGGCGGCGATCCACTCGCGGACCTGGGCCAGCGCGTGCGGGTGCGAGGCGACGGTGCGGATCTCGGTGGTCCCCGGCCGGACCAGGACGCTGAACCTGACGTCCAGCACCGTCTCGGCCACGGCGACGACCGGCTCGTCGCGCACGAGGACGTCGAGCGTCACGGGCACGGCGCCCTCGACGGAGTTCTCGATCGGCACGCACGCGAAGTCGGCCGAGCCGTCGCGCACGGCGGCGACGGCGAGCGGGATCGTCTCGAACGGAACGAGTTCACCCTCGAACCGCATGGCGGCCTGCTCGGTGAAGGTCCCCTGTGGTCCGAAGTACGCAATGCGAGGCACCGAGTCAGCGTAGTGCGGCCGACGAGGCGCGAATCACGCCTGTGTCGGTGGCCAATCCTGGGTTCCGCCGGGACCGTTCGAACTGGAATGCTTGGGGCGTGCCCGCTCTAGCGCCTGAACTCGTGTTGTGCGCGGTCGACGAACCGATGGCGAACGCCTGGCTCGCCGTCGCGGACGGCCGCGCCGGGGTGCGGGTGCACCGCGGGTCCGTTCTGGACATCCACGCGCAGGCCATCGTCAGCCCGGCGAACTCGCAGGGCTGGATGCGCGGTGGCATCGACGCCGTCTACGCCACGGCCTTCCCCCAGGTAGAGAACAACGTCCGCAGCGCCGTCCTCGCGCTGCACGGCGGTGAGCTCCCGGTGGGCGAGGCGCAGATCGTGGCGACCGGCGAGACCGAGCCGGCGTGGCTCATCAGCGCTCCGACGATGCGCCGGCCCGGCGAACGGCTGCCGGTCGACACCGTCCATCCCTATCTCGCCGCACGGGCCGTGCTGATGCTCTGGCTCAGCGGTCGTCTTGAGGACGGCACGCTCGTGCGCGACACCGTCCACACCATCGCGATGCCGGGACTCGGCACCGGGGTGGGAGGCGTCGCACCGTCCACGTGCGCCCATCAGGTCGCCGCCGCGTGGGACGAGGCGTTCAACCCGCTGCATGTCTGAGACCCATGTGCACAACCTGTGGACAAGGCTGTGGATGCCTGTGGACTACTGCCGGGGCGCAACCCATCGTTCCAGGTCCAGCTCGTCCGTGATGGGGATACCGAACTCACCGACCGCCGGGATCTCGGGCTTGAGCTTGCGTGCTTCACGGACGGCGTCCGGTCTGAGCGCCACCAGCTTGAACCCGCGGCGCTGGTAGAAGCGGACCGCGTCGAGGTTGTCGTTGGTGGTCGTCAGGCGCACCCGGTTGCATCCGAGCGTGCGCGCTTGACGGACCGTGGCGTCGACCAGCGCGGTGCCGACGCCACGGCCTCGCCGAAGTGCGTCGATCGTGACGATCTCCAGCTGGTTGTTCGCCACCGCGTAGGTCAGCAGGCCCAGCACCTGGCCCTGCTTCTCCACGAGGAAGCCCGGCAGACTCGCCGGGAAGAACACCTCGCCGTGCGCGACGGAGGTGTGCGCTCCCCATAGCTCGAGAACCAGTCGGGCGACAACTATGCGATCTGCTTCCTCGACCGGTCGTACCGAGCCTTCTGCCATGACAAGAACTGTGCCAATTCGAGTCACACTCAGGAACAGCCATTCGACGTACGGTGGATTCGTGCCAGTGCGCGTTCTGTTGGTTGATGATCACGAAGTTGTGCGCAGAGGACTGCGCGAGATGCTCGACGACGAGGTGGACATCTCGGTCGTCGCCGAGGCCGGTTCCGTCGACGAGGCGGTGACACGGGCTCGGAAGACCCCGCCCGACGTGGCGGTGGTCGACGTCCAGTTGCCGGACGGCAGCGGGGTCGACCTGTGCCGGTCGTTGCGGGACCTTGGCATTCGTTGCCTCGTGCTGACCGCATTCGACGACGAAGAAGCGCTCGTCGGCGCGATCATGGCCGGGGCGTCGGGGTATCTGCTCAAGCAGGTTCGGGGTCAGGACGTCGTCACGGCCGTGCGCGAGGTCGCAGCTGGACGGTCCCTTCTGGATCCCGCGACCACAAGCCGAGTACTCGAACGGATGCGCAATCCGGCCCCGGTCGGCCTCACCGACCAGGAACAGCGCGTGCTCGAACTCATCGGTGAGGGCCTCACCAACCGCCAAATCGGTGAACGGCTCTTCCTTGCGGAGAAAACCGTCAAGAACTACGTGACGTCCGTGCTCTCCAAACTCGGTATGGAACGGCGGACGCAGGCCGCCGCCTGGGTGGCTAAACGGGGACGGACCAGGTGAGCGTCGTCCCGTTCGGCGAGCTCACCACGCGGAAGTCGCCGCTCGCGGACTTCGCCCGTTCGGCGAGGTGCCGCAGCCCGCGCTGAGTCACGCCGGACGGGATGCCGCACCCGTTGTCGGCGACGCGCAGCAGCAGGTGCTTCTCATCGCGCCGTACGTCGATCTGGACGTTCGTCGCGCCTGAGTGCCGCACGACGTTCGACAACGCCTCACGCAACGCCGCCCGCGCGTCGTCGGCGTGCTTGCGTGGCACGTTCGCCAGGTCGCCTGCCACGTGCAGGCGTGGCGCGAAGCCGAGCAGTTCGCCGGCCGTGCGGACCTCGGCCTTGATCGAGTCGTGCAGGTCGGCGGAGTCGGCCGGGTCGGTGTTGCGCAGCTTGCGGACGGTCGCGCGGACCTCGGCGATCGTCTCGTCGACCAGGTCGACGGCCTCCTCGATCCGGGCGCGCTGACCCGCGTCGAGCTTCTTGCCCAGCCGCCGTTGCAGCAGGTTGATCTGCACGCCGGCGCCGTAGAGCCGTTGGATGATCACGTCGTGCAGGTCGCGGGCGATGCGTTCGCGCTCCTCGTAGACCGCGACGCGCTGCCGTGCCGTGAAGCCCTCGGACAGCACGACGGCGAGGCCCGCCTGGGCCGCGAACGCCGTCAGCACGTCCACGGTCTCCTGCGTGAACGGCGGTTTGTCCCTGCGGCGGTAGACCGCCAGAGCGCCGATCTTGCGGTCCGAGGTGCCGAACGGCGCCACCGCGAACGGTCCGTAGACGCGCAACGGCGGTGGCACGTACGGAGCCGTGCGCGGGTCGTTCGTGACGTCGTCGGCCATCACCGGCACGCCCGTGCGCGCGGCCTTCGCGGCGGCACTGCGCGGGCTCAGCGTCGCGACGATCGGCTCGCCGCTGGAGGCCTCCACCGTCAGCGTGCCGTCGTCGTCCTCGGTGGCGAGCATGGCGAGGCCGAGGTCGGCGTCCGCGATCTCCGCGGCCGCCTCCACCACGAGCCGCAGCACGTTCTCCGGGTCTTCCAGCGCCGCCGACGTGATCTCGGTGGACGCGACGAGCACGCGCCGCGCCAGAGAGGGGTCCATGGTTCTCAACGGTATGCGGGTGTGCCGAGGTCCAGCACCAGATCCGCCCTCGCCGCCTCGTCCGGGCGGTGCGTGATGTGCAGGACCGTCCTGCCGTCCTGCCTGAGCTGCTCCAGGAGCCGGCGTGCGGTCGGCTCGTCCAGGTGCGCGGTGGGCTCGTCGAGCAGCACCACGTCGGCGTCGTGCAGCAACGCCCGTGCCAGCGCCAGCCGTTGCGCCTCGCCGCCAGACACCTGGTCCGGCCTGATCACCGTGTCGAGCCGGTCTGCCCACTCCGGCAGGCACGCCTTGCGCAGGGCGTCGCGCAGCGCCTCGTCGTCGTGCTGACCCGACATCCGCAGGTTCTCCCTCACGGTCGTGCTGACCAGCATCGGCTCCTGCGGGCACCAGGTGGCGCGCGGCAGTTCGACGATCCCCCGCTCCGGCTGCAGGAAGCCCAGGAGCAGCGCGAACAGCGTCGACTTGCCGCTGCCCGACGGTCCCACGATCGCGACGTGCGTGCCGGGTTCGATGTTCAGGTGAAGGTCTCGCAGCGTCGGCTCGGTCGCGCCGGGCCAGCGGACGTCGACGTTCTCCAGCCGGATCCGCTTGCCGCGCTGCTGTTCTGGACGTTCCGGCGCGTCGAACTGCAGCCGGGCGCTCGCTTCCCGCAACGCCCTGCGCTGCTGGGCGGCGAGCGGCAACGCGGCCAGCGGTTCGGCGAGCGCGAGCGGCACCAGACCCAGCACCGGGTTGCCGGTCGTGGCGCAGAGCAGGGCCGCCGCACCGGTCGCGAGCAGGACGATCGCCGTGGCCGCGCCCGTGCCAAACGCTTGCCGGCGGGTCTGGCCCGCGAGCTCGACGTCCTCGGCGTGCAGCTGGGCCAGCAGGCGGTGGTGGGCGTCGTGCGCGATGAGGTCCGGTGCGGCGACGAGGGCGTTGATCGTGTCGCGGGCGACCTTGCGGCGGCCCCTGGCGAGCTTCGTGCTGGCTCGCCGTTCCATCCACACGGCGACGGCAGGTGCCGCCAGGCCGGCCGCGAGCAGCAGACCGCCCAGCGTCAGCGCGGCGGCCGGATCGATGAACGCGAACAGGATCGTGGTCGCGATACCCGCGCCGATGGCCACCACCGGCGGCAGCAGCACACGCGGCACGAGGTCGCGAACCGTGTCGGTGTCCTCCACGAGCCGTTGCAGCCCGTCGCGCCGTTGGGTCCGCACGAGCCGCAACCACAGCTCGGCGCGCAGGCCGTTCGCGAGGCGGAACGTCTCGTCGTGAGTGACCAGACGCTCGACGTACCGCAGCACACCCTTGCTGAGTGCGAACGTCCGCACGCCCACCACCAGCACGGACAGCGTCAGGATCGGCGGCATCTCGGCGGCGCGGGCGATCAGGTGGGCGGCCAGGGCGGTCAACGCGATGCCCGCGACGGCCGCGAGGATGCCCAGCCCGGCGCCCTTCCACGGGATCGGCAGGCGCTTCGGGCGTTCGGCCTGTGTCTCCTCGGTGACGACCCTGTTGACCGTCTCGTCCTCAGTCGTCTCCTTGTCGCGGTGCGAGGCGAGGACAACGGCCGCCGTGTCGCTGGCTCTCTTGATCGCTTTGTCGACTTTGCGACTTGTCACCGGGTCGAGGTGCGCGGTCGGTTCGTCGAGAAGCAGCACCGTCGCGCCGTGCCGAACCCTCAGCAGGGCGCGCGCGACTGCGACACGTTGGCGTTCACCGGTCGAGAGGTCGGTGATCTGACGATCGAGTAGATGCACGGCCACGACCTCGTCCGCGACCTGCTCGATGTCCTCGGCGCCGGGAACCGTGAGCTCCAGCTCGGCGCGTGGCGTGGCGGCGGCGAAGGCGGGCTTCTGCGGCACGTACGCGATGTCGCCGGCCACGAACGCGGTGCCGTCCGTCGGCTCCACGAAGCCCAGCAGCACCTGGAACGTCGTCGACTTACCGGCACCACTCGCGCCTTCAAGTCGATAGATCTCCCCTGGCCGCACATCGAAGCTGATGCCATCCGGTGCGAAACCGCCTCGGCGCAGGACGCGCAGGTTGTCGACATGGACCGAACCGCCTGGCAGCCGCGGCCGGGCCTTGTCCTCGTGCTCGACCACCTCGGCGACCCGCCGGACCGCTTCGAGGCCGTCCTCGCTGGCGTGGTGGGCGGCACCGGCCGCGCGCAACGGCAGGTAGCACTCGGGCGCCAGGATCAGCACCACCAGCGCGGTCATCAGCGTCATGTCGCCGTGCACGAGCCGGATGCCGACGCCGACCGCGATCAGCGCGACCGACAGCGACGCGGCGATCTCCAGCACCAGCGCGGACAGGAACGCGATCCGGAGCGTGCCCATCGTGGCCTTGCGGTGCTGCTCACCGATCTGCTTCACCGCACCGGCCTGCTGCTTGGCGCGGCCGAAGACGGTCAGGACCGGGAGGGCGCGGAGCAGTTCGAGGAGCTGGGCGCTCAGCAGTTCCGTGACGTCGGCGGCCTTGCGGACGCGCTTCTCGGTGTACCAGCCGATCAACGCGGCGAAGACCGGGATCAGCGGCACCGTGACCGCGATCAGCACGGCCGACGGCCAGTCGGTGAAGAGAATCCACGCACCGGCCAGCGGCGGCACGATCACGGCCGTGACCAGCGCGGGCAGGTAGCGGGTGAAGTAGGCGTCGAGCGCGTCGAGGCTCTTGGTGGCGAGCACCGACAGCTCGGCCGTGCCGCGGTCGGCGATCCAGCCGGGACCGCGTTCGAACGACTTGGCCAGCAGCTGGGTCCGCAGCTCCTCCTTCGCGCCGGCGGCGGCACGGGCGGCAGCGGACTCCGTCGCCCACGACAGACCCGCGCGCGCCAGGATCGCCACGGCCAGCAGCGGAAGGCCTTCGCGGGTCGTGATCACCGACGCCAGCGCGACGGCCTGGGCGACGAGCGCCAGGGCGTTGAGGAACGCCAGCGCGCCCACCCCGACGAGGGCGCGCCTGGCGTTCCTGGAGAGCTGGGGCAGAGCTCCCAGCGGGCCTCTTCTCATCTCAGTGCGCCGCGGGGATGTGCTTGACGCCGATGCGCTTGCGGAACACCCAGTAGGTCCAGCCCTGGTAGACGAGCACGGCGGGCGTGCCGAAGCCGGCGACCCACGTGATCACCTGCAGCGTGTACGGGCTCGACGCCGTGTTGGCGATCGTGAGCGTCCACGCGTCGTTCAGCGTCGACGGCAGGACGTTCGGGTAGAGCGAGCCGAACAGGATCGCGACGCTCGCCGCGATCGCCAGGCCCATCAACGCGAACGACTGGCCGTCGCGGTTCGCGAGCAGTCGCCACATCGCGGCGGCGAGGATCAGCGCTACCACGCCCGCCCAGAGCCCGGCGACGATGGCGAGCAGCGCGATGAGCGGCAGCAGGGCCACCGGTGCCAGCGTGATCGCGACGCGGCGGGCCCGTTCGCGGATCTCGCCCTCGGTCTTCAACGCCGTGAAGACCGCGCCGTGCACCAGTGCGTAACCCGCGAAGGCAAACGCGCCAACGATCGTGTCGAGCCTGATGGCCGCGAAGGGCGAGCCCACGCGGTCACCGTTCGCGTCGATCGGCAGGCCCAGCACCGTCGTCGAGATCAGCAGGCCGACGCAGAGCGTGGCGATCCACGAGCCCGCGACGATCGTGAAGTCCCAAGCCTTTCGCCAGCGCGGGTTGTCGACCTTGCCGCGGTAGTCGAACGCCACGCCACGGCCGATCAGCGCGATCAGGAACAAAGTTAGCGGCAGGTACACGGCGCTCAGAAGCGCCGCATACCAGCCGGGGAAGGCCGCGAACGTGGCACCGATCGCGACGATGAGCCACACCTCGTTGCCGTCCCAGACCGGCCCGATGGTGTTGATCATGACCCGGCGTTCGGCGTTGTCGCGGCCCAGGACGGGCAGCAGCATGCCGACACCGAAGTCGAAACCTTCGAGGAACAGATAGCCGAGCCACAGCACGGCGATCAGCACGAACCAGAGCGTTTCCACGTCGCCTCTCCCCTAGTACGCGAACGCCAGGGCGCCGTCGTCGGTCTTCTGGGGCAGTACGCCCGGTATCCCGCCTCTGACGTACTTGCGGATCAGGTAGATCTCCACGACCGCCAGCACGCTGTAGACCGTGGTGAGCGCGATGAGCGAGGTCAGGATCTCGCCGGGGGTGCTGTTCGAGACCGCCTGCGCGGTGAACATCCAGACCCCGTCGATCCCCGTCGGGTTCGGCACGACCACGAACGGCTGCCGCCCCATCTCCGTGAAGATCCAGCCCGCGCTGTTGGCCAGGAAGGGCGTCGCGATGCCGGCGAGGCCGAGAGCCGGGAACCACCATCCGGTGGGCGTCCGGTTCTTGCGGGTCAGCCAGAGCATGAGGACACCGAGGCCGGCCGAGATGCCACCGAACCCGATCATCAACCGGAAACCCCAGTACGTCACGGGAAGCGCGGGCACGTAGTCGATCGGCTGGCCGCTGAGCTCACCCAGCCGTTCGTCGACCGGGTAGAACTCGCCGTACTTCTCCTGGTACATCGGGACAAGGTCCTGGATGCCCTTGACCTCGCTGGTGAAGTCGTTGTGCGCCAAGAAGCTCAGCAGCGCGGGCACCGTGATGCTCTTGACGTTCTCACAGTCGGGCCTGGTGACGTCGCCGATCGCGAAGATGCTGAAGCTCGCGGGCTGTTCGGTGTGGCACAACGCTTCCGCGGCGGCCATCTTCATCGGCTGCTGCTCGAACATGAGCTTGCCCTGCAGGTCACCGCTGATCGCGAGTGCGCTGAACGCCACCACGCCGACCCAGGTGCCGAGCTTGAGCGAGCTGCGCCAGACGCGTTCCTCCTCCGACTTCCGGTGCAGGTGCCAGGCGGCGATGCCCACGAGGAACGCGGCGGAGACCGCGAACGCGCCCGCGATGGTGTGCGGGAACGCCGCGAGCGTCGTGTTGTTGGTGAGAACGGCCCAGATCGAGGTGAGGCGCGGACGGCCCTCGTGCATCTCGATGCCGACCGGGTGCTGCATCCACGAGTTGGCGGCGAGGATGAAGTACGCGCTGGCCATCGTCGCGAGGCTGAACGCCCAGGCGCAGGCGAGGTGGACCTTCTTCGGCAGCTTGTCCCAGCCGAAGATCCACAGGCCGAGGAACGTCGACTCGACGAAGAAGGCGACGATCCCCTCCATCGCGAGCGGAGCGCCGAACACGTCACCGACGAACCGCGAGTAGGCGCTCCAGGCCATGCCGAACTGGAACTCCTGCACGATGCCCGTCACGACGCCCATGGCGAAGTTGATCAGGAGGAGCTTCCCCCAGAACTTCGTCATCTTGTAGTAGCGCTCGTTGCCCGTGCGCACCCACGCGGTCTGCATCCCCGCGACGAGCAGGGAAAGGCCGATCGTCAGCGGCACCATCAGAAAGTGGTAGACGGTGGTGATGCCGAACTGCCACCGCGCGAGTTCGAGTACTTCCACGTCTTCGAGCGTAGGTCTGGATCATGGCCACCATCAGGTACGACGGTCCCGTCCACGATCGGGACCAAGGTCCCGTGCGCGAGGTCACGCCTTGTGGGTGACATGCGTCGGTTACGATGTGTGCGCCAGAGGGGAGTAGTTCCCACCGGAGTTCGCAGCCGGTGGCGTGGAGATCGACATACTGATCCGCCTTCGAGTGGATCCGGTCCCACACCCGATGTTCATGTCGGGCGAACGAGACCTCCGGCCAGGTTGCAGCATGCCTGGTCGGGGTCTGTCGCGCCTCCGTCCGGGTTCGTATTCGGACGTGGAGGACCTCGTGGCCACTTCATTGCTCGCGTTCATCACCGCCTTCGCGGTGGTGTTCCTCGTCGAGCTCCCGGACAAGACCATGGTCGCCACTTTGGTGCTGACCACGCGCTACCGCGCCTGGCCGGTGTTCGTCGGCGTCGTCGCCGCGTTCGCCGTGCAGAGCGTGGTAGCCGCCGCGTTCGGCTCCGCCATCACCCTGCTCCCCGACCGAGTGGTCGCCGGAGTGGTCGCCCTGCTGTTCGGCGTGGGTGCGTTCATGCTGCTCAAGGAGGGCTTCTCGGGTGACGAGGACTCCGCCGACGAGGCGGGGACAAGCGCCACCGTGCCGTTCTGGCGTGCGGCGCTGACGTCGTTCGGCGTGCTGTTCGCGGCCGAGTGGGGTGACGCCTCGCAGCTCGCGACCGCCGGCATCACCGCCAGGTACGGCGAACCGCTGGCCGTCGGCCTCGGCGCCTGGCTCGCGCTGGTCGCCGTGGCAGGGCTGGCGGTCCTGGTGGGCCGCAAGCTCGCCGGGCGGTTGCCGACGCACTGGATCCAGCGGGTGGCCGGAGTGGTCTTCGCGGTGTTCGCCGTGATCGCTCTGACGCAGGTGTTCTAAGGGGTTACCAAACCGGTCGGAGGCCTGGCTGGTCCTCGCCGTGGACGTGCCGCAGGTACGCGGCGAGGCCCTGCCTGATGGTGGCGAGCGTGTCCTCGCCGATCGCCTCGGCCATCTCGTTCTCGAGGTCCGACCACAGGTTGTCCGCGAGTTTCAGGTAGTCGCGGCCCTTCGTGGTCAGCGTGACGTACTGGGCGCGCTTGTCCGTCGGGTGCGGCTCCCGCAGGACGTAGCCCCAGTCGTCGAGCTCGTTGACGATCTTCGCGGCCGCCTGCTTCGTGACGCCGAGGTGCTGTCCGATGTCGACGGTGGTCGCGCGTTTCTCCTTGAGGAACCGGAAGACGTAGCCGTGCGCGGGCCTGAGCGGTTCGAGGCCGATCTGCCTGAGCCGGTCGTGGAACTGGTCGCCCATGGCGCGGTACGTCATCGCCAGCAGCATCGGCACCGGTTCCATCTATCCTCTTCGAGTAGACAACTTGGTTGACCTTATTCTAGGCTTAGACAACTTGGTTGACTACTTTGGAGGTTGTCTTGCTGGTGACGGGGGATTCTGCGGAGCTGTTCGAGTTCGGCGGCTTCGAGTTCAGACCGCTGGCCGTGCCGTCGCGCGGCAGTGCGGAGATCGCGCTGTGGACCGTCGACGTGCCGGAAGGAGGCGATGGGACGCCGCACCGCGCGTCGAAGGAGGAGGTGTTCTACGTGCTGTCCGGGTCGGTGACGATCCAGGGGCAGACCGCTGGAGCCGGTGACGCGATCGTGGTGCCGCCGGACACCGAGTTGTCGCTGACCGGCGGGCCGGCGCGGGTGCTGGTGGCCACGTCCGTGGGGATTCAGGGCACGCTGGCTGACGGGCGGACGATCACGCCTCCCTGGTCGGTCTAGGGCCGGTATCGAAGTCTGGCGGTCAGACTTCGATACCGGCGCTAGTTCGCCGGGGAGCCTTCGTCGCGGGGAGGCTCGGAACCGGTGTCCGGGACCTCTTCGCGCAGGTCGTGGGCGATCTTCTTGGCCTCGTCGATGAGGTGCTGGGTCTCGTCGAGGCGGCCTTCGTCCGGCAGGGTGGCGAGGAGGCTTTCGCCCGACGCGGCAGGGCGGTCCTCGTCCGAAGCTGCGAGGCGGTCTTCTTCCGGTGCGGTCACGTCTCTGGGGTCGGCGGATCCGGCGGTCGTGAAACTCCGGCCATCAGCCCGCGGACGTGGGCCGCGAGGCGTTCGGCGATCTCCAGGTCCCACTCGTCGTCGGCGGCCGGTTGCGGGGTCTCGCCCGCGACGACGCGTTCGCCGAGCAGGCGGCGCTCGGCCGGCGTGAAGTCGGTGATGGCTCGCCGGAGCAGGGGCAGGGCGTCGTCGAACGACTCGCCGCGCAGGCCGCTGAGCCATTCGTCGATGAGGCCGAAGAGGCGTGGGTCCGCCGCCAGGAGGGTGGCCGAGCCGCGCAGGAAGCCGGCCACGAACGCCGTGGCGACCGAGCGGTGCAGGCGGGCGGCCACGGCGTCGCTGGTCAGTTCACCGGCTTCCCAGAGCAGGCGGGTGGCCCTGCCCGTCGGGAGGCCGTGGGCTTCGGCCTTGACGAGGGCGTGCAGGGCTCGCCACCACGTCGTCTGGTGGTCGTCGTCGGCTGCCAGGCGGGTGGCCTCGTGGGCGCCGTCCACCACCTGCAGGGCGTGTTCCGCCGTTTCGTCGTCGACGTTGCGGCAGGCGATCGGGAGGCCCACGGCTCCTCGGGTGAGCAGGCCGTGCAGGGCCACCCGCAGGAGTTCCGGATCCGTGCCCCGGACCGAGCCGTAGCGGACCGTCCTGGCCAGGTCGGGGAGGGCGGCCAGCAGTTCGAGGGCGTCGGTGGCCATCGCGGCGCACCGGTCCAGGGCGTCGCGGGCCTCGGTGACGGCCGCGGGGAGTTCGCAGCCCACGGACTTGGTGAGGGCCGCGGCGGCGTCGGCCACTCGCGTGGCGTCCTTGGCGGCCTGGACGAGGACGGTCTCGGCTGCCGTGTGGACGGTGGTGCCGTGGCGCGCGGCCACGGCCACGGACACCGCGAAGATCGGGTCCCAGCGGAGTTGCCAGACCTCGGCGAAGGTGCCGAGGGAGTTGGAACGGTCCGGCTTGCCCCACGGCACGCCCAGAACTTCCAGGCGCTGCAGGAGTTTCGAGCGTTCGCGGTCGGTGTCCTTGCGGAGGTCCAGCTTGAGCTGCTTGGGCTGGACGTCCGTGGGCAGGCGGAGTTTGCGTTGCAGGCGCAGGAGATCGGCTGCCAGCGGTGAGCGCGGGACGGCGTCGCCCACCTCGCCCAGGCGTTCGCCGACGACGAGTTTGCGGTGGACCAGCCGGAGGTGGATCTCCTCGCCGCCGCAGAGCACGGCGAGTGCTGCCTCGTTGACCTCGCTGAGGCCCGCGCTCGGGCGTTCCCTCAGTGCGGCAAGGGTTTCCGCGAGCCGGACGGCTTCCACCGCGCTCGCCGTCGACGCCGGCAGATCTTCTTCCCGGAGCACGGCGGCGGCTTTGGCGAACCAGCGTGGGACGACGTCGGCCTGGTGCTGCCAGAGGTGCGCGTACCAGCCTGGGGAGTCGATGCCGGCGCCGTAACCCGATTCGGCGGCCAGCTGACCGTGGCTCCACGGGACCCAGGTGCCGGAGATCTTGCGGCGGCGCAGGCCTTTGAGCAGCGCGGTGTCGGCGGCGACGGTCGGTGTGGCGAGCAGTGCGGGGACGTGCCAGGCGCCGCAGACCACGACTATCGGGCCATCGGTCTCCTTGCGCGCCTTGCGGATCGTCTGGCGCATGAACGCCTCTCGCCGCAGCGTGCGTACGCCTACTTCGGCTTCGAACTCCGCGCGCACGGCGACCATGGCCTCGGCGATGGCGCCCGCGAGGTCGAGCGGGTCCGACGCGCTGTGCTCGACCACGTCCTCCCACCAGCGTTCCGGGTCGTCGAAGCCCGCGGCCTCGGCGAGCAGGCCGATGGGGTCGACGTTGCCGCTCGGGCCGTCGTCGCCGATGGACGCCGCGGCCGGCAGGTCGAAGAACCGTGCTGTGGTGCCGTTTTCGCTGGCGTACCTGAGCGCCTGCCACTCCGGCGAGAACTCCGCGAACGGCCAGAACGCCGCGCTCTCGGGTTCGGCCTCGTCGTGCAGCAGGATCGCGACCGGCGGCGTCAGGGCGTGGACGTGCTCGAGGAGCGCGTCGGCCTCCGGTGGCCCCTCGATCAGGATGAGCGCCGGGCTCGTCTGCTCCAGCGCTCGTTTGACCATCCGGGCCGAGCCGGGGCCGTGGTGCCGGATGCCGAGGAGGACCGGCTCAGTCACCGCTGGCGTCCAGGCAGGCCCGGTAGAGGTCACGCCACTCGGCGCGCTCCTTCAGCACCGTCTCCAGGTACTCCTGCCAGACCGTCGCGTCCGACACCCGGTCCTTGATCACGGACCCGATGAGGCCGCTCGCGAGCTCGTCCGCGCCCAGCGTGCCGTCGCCGAAGTGGCCGGCGAGCGCCATGCCGTTCGCGATGACCGAGATCGCCTCGGCGGTGGACAGGCTGCCGCTCGGCTTCTTCAGCTGCGTGCGACCGTCCACAGTGGAACCGTTGCGCAGCTCGCGGAAGATCCGCACGACGCGGCGCACCTCGTCGAGCGCGGGTGGTTCGGCGGGCAGCTGGAGCGCCTTGCCGAGCTGCTGGGACCTGGTGAGGACGATCTCGACCTCGGCGTCCTCGGTCGCGGGCGGCGGCAGCACGACGGTGTTGAAGCGCCGGGCGAGCGCCGACGACATCTGGTTGACGCCGCGGTCTCGGTCGTTGGCCGTCGCGATGACCGTGAAGCCGGGAACGGCCTGGACCTGCGAGTTCAGCTCCGGCACCGGCAGCGACTTCTCGCTGAGGACGGTGATGAACGAGTCCTGCACCTCGGACGGCATGCGGGTGAGCTCTTCGACCCGAACGACCGACCCCTGTTGCATGCCCTTCATGACCGGGCTCGGCACGAGGGCGTTCTCGCTGGGACCTTCGGCGATGAGGCGGGCGTAGTTCCAGCCGTAGCGGACCTGGTCCTCGCTCGTGCCGGCCGTCCCCTGGACCACCAGCGTCGAGTTGCCGCTGATCGCCGCCGCGAGGTGCTCGGACAGCCACGACTTGGCCGTGCCCGGCACGCCGACGAGCAGCAGCGCCCGGTCCGTGACGAGCGTGCCCACCGCGACCTCGACGAGCCTGCGCGAGCCCACGTACTTCGGCGAGATCACGGTGCCGTCGCCGAGCGTGCCGCCCAGGACGTAGGTGACCACGGCCCGCGGGGACAGCAGCCAGTTGGGCGGCCGCTGCCGGTCGTCCTGGGCCGCGACGGCCTCGAGCTCGGCGGCGTACTGCTGTTCGGCCGTCGGCCTGAGCACGGCGGTCACTGGGCCTCCTGGGGCGGTGCGGGAGCGAACGATTCGCGCAGGCGGATGCGGAGCCGGAGGATCTCCAGTTCCAGGGAGTTCTCCGGCCAGCGACGGGTCAGAGCCTCCCAGCTCGCGCCGAGCAGGTCCGCGTCACCCCGCGCGAGCAACACCGCCGGCGGACGCCCCGACCGCCAGCGTGGATCGGGCAGCGCCGCGTACCGGTGCAGGAGCGCTCGGGTCGTCTCCGGCGACCACGGTGCCGGCAGCTGGGCGCAGGCATGGTCGAGCAGGTCGTAGTGCCAGCCCTTCGACACCGCCACGACCGCCTGCTCGGCGACCTCGGCGGGCAACGCGGCCAGCATCTCCAGCTGTTCCATGCCGGTCAGCGTCTCGGCGGCCGCGACAGCCCACGGACGCGGGTCCTTCGCCGCGGCGAGCTGGTCGGCGACCCCCCTGAGCAGCGCGCCGGCCCACGGCCCCCTCCGCAGGATGCCGGCGGCCTTGGCGTCGTCGGCCTTGAGCGTCGCGGTCCAGTACGACGGCGGAACACTCGCGGCGGCGGCCCGGATGCGACCGGCCACACCCTTCTCGGAACCGTCGCGCATGAGGTCGCGCAGCTCGGCCTCGTCGGCCTGCCCGGTCCAGAGCTCGTCGGGCCGGACGTCGAGCCCGTCCGCGGTCAGCCGGAGACCGTGGCGCAGGCGGTGTGCCGCGCGGGCGGCGAGGCGCGTGCGCCCCAGGTTGCGCAGGAGGCGCAGCGCCTCGTCGTGGACGGCCGCCGCCTTGTCGTCGAGCGCGGCTTCCAGGAGCCGCTCGTCCTGCGGGCCCAGGCCGGTCTCGAGTGCGCTGATCAGCACCTGGCGGTCGGCCGAGCGACGGGACTCCACGAACTCCCGCGCGATGAACGCGCCGACCTGCACCGGGTCCGCCTTGCGCTTGCGGCGCAGGGCGCGGACCCGTTGAGCGCTGGGCAGGTCGAGGATCTCTTCGAGCGGGACCTCGTCCACCAGCGGGGCGGTGCCACTCGCCCAGGACCAGCCGGGGCGGGTGTTCGCGAGCCAGCGGCCCCTCGTGCCGAGGACCTCGACCACCGCGGCCCGCAGACCGGGGCGGGCCGTGCCGAGGGCGAGCAGGGCGGGGAGCATGCGGTGCTCGGCCACGACGCCGTTGGCCTTGGCGAGGGCACACCACTCCGTGAGCAGGACCTCGTCGTCGAGGCTCATGATCGCTTCCAGGACCGCTCTGGCGGCCGGCCTGGGGAGGGCGGCGGACTCGGGCGGGGCGAGCGGCAACGGCTCGGCGGTGGCCTCCTGCGGGAGGGTGGCGCCGAACGCGGCCACGCCGAGGGCGGCGCAGTCGGACAGCAGGGCCGTCGGGTCGCCGCCGCCTCTCGTGGTGCCGATGAGGAGGTCCTGGACGGTCTTGGACCACTCGGCCTTCACGCCGCCTCCCTGGTGTCGCGGGGGTGGGCGGGTGGCGTGGCGGCGGTGGGGTGGGGGCGGGGGCGGGCTGGTGGTGCGGGGAGGAAGCGGGCCGGTGGCGCGGCCGGGGTGTGGTGAGGGCGAGCGGGCACGACCATGGTGTGGAAGGGGGCGGCGGCCTCGGCCGGTGGGCGGCAAGCCCAGCGGTGAGCGGAGTGCGGTGGCACAGCGTCGGCAGGTGGGCGAACGGCCTGACGGGCGAGTGGATGCGGCCGCGCGCCCTCGGAGCAGGTCGGTGCGGTGCGGCGGCGCGGGACGTCGGGCGTGGTGGTCACGCAACCACCTCCAGGGTGCCGTCCAGCGACACCGCTCCCAGCCGGAGTGCGTGGCCGTCCCACAGGCCCCAGGCGTCGAACGGGAGGCCACCGGTCAGCGCCAGGGCCATGTCGAGGCCCGTGTCGTCGCGGACGGGCAGGCCGTGGCCGGAGGAGTCGACCAGGGCGGAGCCGTGCAGCCGGACCGAGGCGCAGCCGAGCGGGAAGAGGCGCTGCCACGGGTCGGCGGTCAGCATCGGTTCGAGGGAGGCCAGGGACGCTCGCCACGACTGCGGGGCGGGGACCGGGTCCGGGGTGCGGGAGCCTTCCAGTTCGCCCAGGGCCACCCGGTCCGAGGCCGGGTAGGGGTGGACCAGGGCCGAGGACTCCAGGCCGTGTGGGAGCAGCGGAACGGGGGCTCCCACGGCGGAGTGGCGGATCGCCACCACCCAGCGGGACGTCCGGCGGCCCCAGCACCACTGGCGGACGGTGCGGACTCGGCCGTCGTCGGTCTCCAGGCGCAGCAGGGCCACCCAGCGGTCGGAGATGCCCGGCGTGGCCTTCACCGTCTCCTCGGGGACCGTGACGCCCAGGCGGGTGCGTGGCTGCACGAAGCACAGCAGGTGCAGGCCGCCGAGGCGGTCGGCCACGTCGGCGGTCCAGCGGGGGCCCGAGCGCGCCACGATCTCCTGGATCTCGGCCACCGCGCCGGCCACGCCGGGGACCTGGGCGTCGATCATGCGGGCGGTGAACGCCTGCCACCACGAGGCGGGGCGGCCCGGCAGGGAGGCGATGCCGGCGGAGGCGACGTCCAGGAGCCAGTCGCGCAGGCCGTCGATGCCCGCGGACATGGCGGCGGCTCGGTTCGCCGCCGTCTTCTCGCGGGCACGCACCCGGCGGGCGGCGGCCTCGGGTGAGGAGTCGAGCTCGCGGGCGGCACGGCGGGTGGTCCACTCCTCCACCCAGTCGGGCGGGAGGGCGTCCGGGATGTCGAGTTCCTGCAGGCTCACGGCGTGCTTGCAGGGGAACTTGCGGGACGGGCAGGTGCACTTGGCCGAGCCCGCGGCCAGGTCGACGCACACGCGGTACGGCATCGAGCCGGAGCCCGTGTAGAGGCCCCACAGCACCGGCAGGGCCTTGCCCAGGCCCTGCCAGCGCATCGGAACGGCTCTTGTCCTCACGAGACCAAACTAGCGAGGACCCCCGACAGAAAATCAGGCCGGACCGCGACGGGCCCACGTCCACGCGTATGCCGGGTCCTCGGAGGCCTCCGCCGCCTCGCCCAACTCCAGCGGGCGGAAGGTGTCCACCATGACCGCGGTCTCGTCGAAGTAGTCGACGCCCAGGGACGCCTCCACCGCACCGGGCTGCGGGCCGTGCGTGCAGCCGGACGGGTGCAGCGACAGCGAGCCGATGCCGATGCCCGACCCCTTGCGCGCCTCGTAGTTGCCGCCGACGTAGAACATCAGCTCGTCCGAGTCGACGTTCGCGTGGTTGTACGGCACCGGCACGGACAGCGGGTGGTAGTCGACCTTGCGCGGCACGAACGAACACACGACGAAGTTCGGGCCCTCGAACGTCTGGTGCACGGGCGGTGGCTGGTGCACGCGGCCGGTGATCGGCTCGAAGTCGCGGATGTTGAACGCCCACGGGTACAGGTGCCCGTCCCAGCCGACGACGTCGAACGGGTGGTTCGCATAGGTGAAACGCGTGAGCCCCGCACGGTGCCGCACGAGCACGTCGACATCGGTGCCCTCGACGAGCAACGGCTCCTCCGGCCCCCGGATGTCCCGCTCGCAGTACGGCGAGTGCTCCAGGAACTGGCCGGCCTTGGACAGGTAGCGCTTGGGCGGCCCGACGTGCCCGGTCGCCTCCAGCACGAGCAACGACATCGGCGAGGACGGCACGACCCGGTAGGTGCACGAGGTCGGGATCACGACGTAGTCGCCGTCGCCGACCGTCAACGCCCCGTAGATCGTCTCGATGACGCCCGAACCGGCCTGCACGTACAGCAGCTCGTCACCGAAAGCGTTGCGGTACAACGGAGACGGCGCGTTGGCCACCACGAAACCGATGGTCACGTCCGGGTTCGAGAACAGCTTGCGCCGCCCGGTCACCGCGTCGACCTCGTCAGAAGCCCAGGTCAGCGCACCAGTCTTGAAGTGCCGCGGCTTCAGCGGCAGGTTCGGGGAAGCGGTCCCGCGCTCGTCCTTCACCGTCTCCGCGTTGACGATCGCGGTGGGCAGGTACCGGTGGTAGAGCAGGGCCGAATCCGCCGAGAACCCCTCGACTCCCATGAGTTCTTCCGCGTAGAGGCCACCGTCCGGTTTGCGGAACTGGGTGTGGCGCTTTCGGGGGATCTCTCCCACCTGGCGGTAGTAAGCCATGAGTGCTCTCCGGGTCCTTCCAAGACGTTCGATTATCGGACATCTTTGTTCAGTTGGCGGTACACGGCTAGCGTGTCAGCCGTGTCAAGCGCTGTCGAACTCCGTGCGCCCGGTCCGCGCGGTACTCCGCCCCTGCTCGCGAGGCTTGTGGATGATGCCGCGCTGTTCCCTCCGGGGAACGCGTCGATGCCCGACGCGGTGCGCGGTCACCTCGACGGACGAGTCGGCGACTTCTCCGGCGTCATGGGCCTCTTCCTCTGTCCTGCCTCCCGTCTCGCCGAGCTGATCACCGAACTGATCAAGGTCAAGCCGGCCAAACCGATAGCACTGAGCCTCGTGATCGACACCGGCCTCGGCGGCGTGCCGAAGGCCGTGTCGATCGTCGAGAGCAGAAGCGAGCTCCTGGCTCTGCGCATGGTCGAGATGCCCGCACCGTCCGATGTGGACGAGGTGTGGCTCGAGCGCGTGTCGGAGTTCGTCCCCGAGGACGTCATCCGCGTCGTCGAACCCCGCCGCGGCGGTGCCGAGTGGCTCGACGGCGTCCGCCGGGTCATCGAGCACGGCAGCTGGCCCAAGCTGCGCTGCGGAGGGCTCTCCCAGGAGAACTTCCCGAGCGTCGAGGAGGTCGGTGACTTCCTCACCGTCGTCAGCGGCGGCGGCGTCGCGTTCAAGGCGACGGCGGGCCTGCACAGGGCCGTCCGCCACACCGACGAGCAGGGCTTCACCCACCACGGCTTCCTGAACCTCCTCGTGGCCACCGCGCGGTCCCTCAGTGGCCGTGACGTCCGCGAGGCGCTCGCGAGCACCGACGCCGAGGCTCTCACCGCCGAGGCCAAGGCGCTCAGCGACCAGGCCGCGCACGCCGTGCGAGGCGTGTTCGCGAGCTACGGCTCGTGCTCGCTCTCCGAACCCGTCACCGACCTCGAGGGGCTGGGCCTGCTGTGAGCTGGATCAGTGACCCGAACTTCACCGAGGACCGGCCGTTCGGACCGCAGACCCTCCCCTACGGCGTCGTCGACGGGGGCGTGGCCGTCCGCGTCGGCGACCGCGCGTTGCTCCTGCGGAGCCTCGCGCTGGGCAAGTGCAGCGAGTACGTCCAGGAGGACTCGCTGGACCCGCTGCTGAAGGCCGGGCGTCCGATCTGGAGCGTGCTGCGCGCCAAGCTCAAGGAGATCGTCCAGTCGAGTTCCGCCCCCAAGGGCGCGGAGCTCGTCGGGATCGAGACCGCGAAGCTGCCGTTCACGGTCGGCGACTATGTGGACTTCTACTCGAGCAGGCACCACGCGGAGAACGTCGGAAAGATGTTCCGCCCCGACGGCGACGCGCTCACGCCGAACTGGACGCACCTCCCGATCGGCTACCACGGCCGCGCGGGCACGGTGTACGTCTCCGGCACGGAGATCGTCCGCCCGAACGGCCAGAAGCGCGGCAGCGAGGGCCCGAAGTTCGGGCCGTCGGAACGCCTCGACATCGAGGCCGAGGTCGGCTTCGTCTGCGGCGGCCCGAAGGCGGCCAACGTGTCCACCAGCAGGGCCGCCGAGCACGTCTTCGGCGTCACGCTGGTCAACGACTGGTCGGCGCGCGACATCCAGGCGTGGGAGTACCAGCCGCTCGGCCCGTTCCTGGCCAAGTCGTTCGCCACGTCGATCGGCGCGTGGATCACGCCGCTGGAGGCGTTCTCAGTTGCACGCGTCCCGACGCCGCCGCTGCCGAACAAGCTGCACGACTACCTGACGTGCGACCAGCCCTGGGGCCTGGACATCACGATCACCGTGGAGCTGAACGACACGATCGTCGCGCGGCCTCCGTTCCGCGAGATGTCGTGGTCATTTGTGCAACAGCTGGCACACATGACGGTGAACGGGGCTACGGTGCGCCCAGGTGATCTGTTCGCCTCCGGCACGGTCTCGGGACCGGAGAAGGACGAGCGTGGCTCGTTCCTCGAACTCAGCTGGGGTGGCAAGGAACCGTTCAAGCTCGACGACGGCTCCACGAGGTCCTTCCTGGAGGACGGCGACACGGTCAGGCTGACCGCCACCGCTCCCGGTGAGGGCGGCTCCGTGGTCGGTCTCGCCGAGGTGGTGGGAACAGTTCGGAGTGCGTGATGGTCGGAGCGACGAAGGAGAGCTCGCTGACCCTGGAAAGGGGTCTGGCGCTGCTCCAGGCGGTCGCTGAGGCGGAGTCCGAGGCACCGTCGATCTCGGAGCTCGCCGTGGCCATCGGCGCGTCCAGAGCGGCCGTGTACCGGCTTCTCGTGCCCCTGCAGGCGCGCGGTCTCGTGCGCCGGGAGGGCTCGAAGGTCAGGCTCGGCCTGGGCGTGCTGCGTCTCGCCTCCAACGTCCTCCCCCAGCTGCGCATGGCGGCCAACCCGGCGCTGCGAGAGCTCGCCGAGAAGGTCGGCGCCACCGCACACCTCACGGTCGCGGACGGCACCGAGGCCCAGGCCGTCGCCGTCGTCGAACCGTCGTGGACCGCTTTCCACGTGGCGTACCGGGTGGGTTCCCGCCACCCGGTGCACCGCGGGGCGGCCGGCAAGGCGATCTCGCATCCGGGCGAGCCCTGGGTCGTCTCGGCGGGTGAGCTGCAGCCGAACGCGTACGGCGTCGCGGCACCGGTGCGCGGCGTGCCCGGCCTCAGGGCGTCCGTCGGGGTCGTGGCGCTGGAGAAGCTCGACCCGGACGTCATCGGCCCTCACGTCGTGCGTGCGGCCGAAGAAGTGGCGGCCGCGCTCAAATGACCGAAGAGCGGCTACGGCGCTGGCGGTTGCTCCTGGGTCCGAGCGCGGAAGACGTGTCCGAGCTCGGCGAGGACGACCAACGGCGTGATGGCGCGCTCACGGGTCTGTACGGCGGTGGCGGTGATCGCGGTGCCGGCCTCGGTGCCAGCTCCCCGCAGCTGCACCGCTGGCTCGGCGACGTCCGCAAGTACTTCCCCACCTCCGTCGTGCAGGTGATGCAACGGGACGCGGTCGAGAAGCTGGGCCTCAAGCAGCTGCTGCTCGAACCCGAACTGCTGCAGTCGGTCGAGCCGGACGTGAACCTCGTCAGCACCCTGCTGCAACTCTCGCGCGCCATCCCCGCCCGCACCCGCGACACCGCGAAAGCCGTGGTGCGGAAGGTGGTCGAGGACATCGAGAAGCGCCTGACGGACCGGCTCGTGGAGGCCGTCCGGGGCGCGGTCGACAGGTCCAGGCGCACCCGCCGCCCCCAGCTGCAGGACGTCGACTGGGCGACCACGATCAAGGCGAACCTCAAGAACTACCAGCCACAGCACAAGACCGTCATCGTCGAGGACCTGATCGGGCACCGCAGGCGCAGCCGGACGGCGGCGATGCGGGACGTGATCCTGCTGGTCGACCAGTCGGGCTCGATGGCGGAGTCCCTGGTGCACGCGGCGGTGCTGGGTTCGGCGCTCGCGAGCATCCGGTCGATCTCGACGAAGCTCGTCGTGTTCGACACCGAGGTCGCGGACCTCACCGACCAGCTCAGCGACCCGGTGGACCTGCTGTTCAGCGCCCAGCTCGGCGGCGGCACGGACATCAACCGCGCGGTCGCCTATGCGCAGACCCAGGTCCGCAGGCCCGTCGACACGGTCGTCGTGATCATCAGCGACCTCTACGAGGGCGGTTCGGAGACCGAGCTGCAACGCCGCGTCCGCGAGCTGGTCGCGAGCGGCGTCACGGTCGTGAACCTGTTGGCCCTCAGCGACTCCGGCACACCCGCCTACGACCACGAACTGGCCGCGAAGCTGCACGCGCTGGGCGCGCCCGCGTTCGCCTGCACGCCGGACAAGTTCCCCGAACTGCTGGCGGCCGCGCTGCGCAAGGACGACCTCACGCAGTGGGCCGAGGCCGAAGGCATCGCTACCGGTCGATGACCCGGCCGCGGGTGAGGAACGCGAGCCCGCGCGTCATCGCGACGACACGCCCCCGTTCGTCCGGACCGGCGATCCACATCCGCCTGGTGTGCCGCACGAGAACCCGCGCCCGTTCGGGGAGTTCGGGCAGCCGCAGGTGCTTCTCCGAGTCCTCGACCCGCAGGTACGCCTGCCGCCCGATGCGCCGGCCCGCCACGAAGCTCACCGACACCGGACGCCACGGGAACCGCTCGATCAGCTCGAGGGTGCCGCGGCGAGTCAGGAAGTGCCGCAACCCCGGCGCGGCGAGTTCCAGCACCACGGGGACGGACAGCACGATGAGCCAGAGCCAGCCGATGAAGAACACGACGCCGAGCACCGCGAGCGCGAAGAGGATGTGCCCGACCGCCCGCCGGTCCGCCCGCGCAAGGCAGGTGTCGCTCCAGTTCTCGATGATCATCTCTGCGCACGCGCCGGGATCAACCGCGGTACTCCTCGGAACGTGACGAAGGTGTTTCCGGCCGGATCCGGTGGCACGAACCACACACGCCGGTGACGCGCGATCCGTCCGCGCAGGAGAGGACCGACGCTCAAGGTCAGCAACAGAGGCGGTGACGACAACACGACCAGACGCCCTCCTTCCCACTGCACATGGGCGAAATGCCACGGTTCGCCTTCCGGTAAACGCACCGGACGCTTCCGTGTCACCCACCAGAGCACGGCCGCGGCGAAGAAGAGCAGCACCAGCGCCACCGGTGAGGACCACGACCACATCAGTACCAGTACGAACTGGAGCGCGAAGGCCGCGCCCGCGAGCACCGTCCACACCAGGGCACGGCGGCTCGCCCGGTCCACGCAGTGCCGGGTCCACCGATCGTCGAGCGCCGTCACCTCGGTGGACGGCTTGTTGGGCACGACCACCCGTCCAAGGTACAGGTGGTGCTTCCCTTGATGAGCGAAGCTAAGTTAGGCTTGCCTTACTTTCGAGGAGGTGCAGCGGTGACCGACACCCAGCTCAAGCGCCCGCCGGCGCCGCACGCCGCAGAGCGCGCTCGCACGATCGCCGCTCGCCACGGTTCCGCCGCACTGCTTCCTCAGTCCGGATCCCGCACCAGCCCGTTGTTCCACCACGTGCACCCGTGCGGAACCACGATCCTGCTGCTGGCCGACGAACACCCGCTGGTCGCGCAGCTGTGGCAGACCCCACGGGCCGAGGTGACGGCGATGCTGGAGATCGCCGACCAGGCTCCCGTGCAGCTGCGCGAGCCCGTGCGCGGCCTGCTGTGGCTGACCGGCTGGGTCGCCGCGCTCGACGGCGAGGAGGCGCGCCAGGAGATCCTCGCCGTCGCCGACGTGCGCCCGGACCACCGGCTGCTCGACGCGGGCCACGGCGCCTCGGTGCTCAGGCTCACACCCGCGTCGATGGTGATCGCGGACGCCGAGGGCACCTCGTCGATCAGGCCGGAGCAGTTCGCGAGCGCGAGGCCGGACCCGTTCTGCCGCAACGAGGACAACTGGCTGCGGCACCTGGAGGCCGCGCACCGTGACGTCGTCGGCCAGCTCGCCCGCCACCTGCCGGAGGAACTGCGGAGCGGCAACGTGCGGCCGCTCGGGCTGGACCGCTTCGGGTTGCGGCTGCGGGTCGAGGCGGAGTGCGACGACCACGACGTGCGGATCGCGTTCTCCAGGCCGGTCAGCACGGCCCAGGAACTCGCCGCGGAGCTTCGCCGGTTGATGGGCTGCCCCTTCTTGTCCCAGAGGTGATTCAACACTGCCGGTAGCGTCTGGCTGGTGACCTTGATCCCCGCCGAAGAGAAGCGCGGTTACCAGCTCGAACTGCTGATCGTCTTCAGCATGACGCTCGGGCTGTCCGGCCTGCGCAGCCTCGTGCGGCTGATCGACAGCCTGCTGCAGCCGACGCCGCTCAACCAGCAGTCCGTCGCGATCAACGTCCCGCAGGCGCGCGCCGACCTGCTGGACCTCGTGGCACAGCTGCTGGGCGTGCTGCAGCTCGCCGCGTGGGGTGGCATCGGGCTGTACCTGTTGTGGCGCACGGGGATCAAGCTGCGCGTCATCGGGCTCGACGGCACCCGCAAGCGCGCGGACTCGCTGGGCGCGCTGGGACTGGCCGCGATCATCGGCATTCCCGGGCTGGCGTTCTACTTCGCCGCCTGGGCGCTCGGGCTGAACCTCGCCGTGCAGCCGTCCACTCTGGACAACCAGTGGTGGATGAGCCTGGCGCTGATCCTCGCCGCCGCCGGCAACGCGTGGGCGGAGGAGGTGCTCGTCGTCGGGTACCTGATCACGCGCCTGGAACAGCTGGGCTGGCGGCAGTACACGGCGTTGTTCGCCGCGGCCGTGCTGCGCGGCTCGTACCACCTCTACCAGGGCTTCGGCGGGTTCGTCGGCAACCTGGTCATGGGTCTGGTCTTCGGTCTCTACTGGCAGCGGACGAAGCGGTTGTGGCCGTTGGTGATCGCCCACACGATCCTCGACGTGGTGGCGTTCGTGGGCTACACAATGTTGCGTGGCAAAGTGAGCTGGTTGCCCTAATGATTCGACGCAGGAAACTAAATTCACACCCCATTCGTTGCGTTTTCGGGCTCACAAGCGGCGATTTGTGCTGTTCAGGGTTACGCTCGATCGGTGACCGCGCACACGATCGCTGAGACCGAAGCACTTCCGGACGCCGCACCCCGGGTGGACAGCGAGGTGGGTCCGTTGCGGACGGTGCTGCTGCACCGGCCGGGCAACGAGCTCAAGAGGCTCACCCCGCGCAACAACGACCAGCTGCTGTTCGACGGCGTGCCGTGGGTCGGCAGGGCCCAGGAGGAGCATGACGCGTTCGCCGCGACGCTGACCTCCAAGGGGGTCGAGGTCCTGCTGCTGGGCGACGTGCTGGTGCAGGCGCTGGAGGACAACCGCGCGCGCATCGCGGGCATCCACAGCGCCGTCAACGAACGCCGCCTGGGCATCGACCTGGCCGACGCGCTGCGCAGCCACCTCACGTCGCTCGACGCACCGCAGCTCGCGCACGTGCTGATGACCGGCATGACGTTCGAGGAACTGCCGGCCGCCGAGGGCGCGTCGCTGGTGCGCAAGATGCACCTGCCGATCGACTTCGCCGTCGACCCGCTGCCGAACCTGCTCTTCACCCGCGACTCGTCGGTGTGGGTCGGCGACCGCGTGGCCATCACGTCGCTCGCGCTGCCCGCCCGTGACCGTGAGACGACGCTGACCGACCTGATCTACGCCTACCACCCGCGGTTCCGCCGCACGGGCCGTGCGTACGGCGCGCACTCGGCACCGCTGGAGGGCGGCGACGTGCTACTGCTCGCCCCCGGCGTGATCGCCATCGGCGTCGGCGAGCGGACCACCCCGGCGGGCGCGGAGTCGTTCGCCCGCTCCGCTCTCGCGGACGGCCTCGCGCACACGGTGCTGGCGGTGCCGATCGCGCAGGAACGGGCCACGATGCACCTCGACACCGTCTGCACGATGGTCGACCGCGACGCCGTGGTGATGTACCCGGCGATCAGCGACGCGCTCACCGCCTACCCGCTGCGGTCCGACGGCGACGGCGGCGTGCGGGTGGACGGCCCGGTGCCGTTCCTGGAGGCGGCGGCCGAGGCGATGGGCATCGAACGGCTGCGGGTGATCGACACCGGCCTCGACGTCGTCACCGCCGAGCGCGAGCAGTGGGACGACGGCAACAACACCCTCGCCGTGGCTCCCGGTCTCGTCGTGGCGTACGAGCGCAACGTCGAGACGAACGCGCGCCTGGAGGACGCGGGCGTGGAGGTGCTGCGGATCGCCGGTTCGGAACTGGGCTCCGGCCGCGGCGGGCCCCGCTGCATGTCGTGCCCGATCGACCGCGCACCATTGGTGTAAATCTTAGGAATGCCTAACCTTTGTTTGGATTACCTTTCCAAACAAAGGTTAGCTTTTCCTGGAATGCGGGTGACCCCATTTTGGGTTAACGTACTCCTCATGGCCTCGAACGTGAAGAAGATCCTGTCCGGAAAGTCGAACTTCCGCGAGCTGCTGCGGACCCAGGTCGGCAACGAGTTCTCCGCTTCGCAGCAGTACATCGCGCTCGCCGTGTGGTTCGACAACGAGGACCTGCCGCGCCTCGCGTCGCACTTCTACAAGCAGGCTCTCGAAGAGCGCAACCACGCCATGATGATCGTGCAGTTCCTGATGGACAACGACATCCCGGTCGCGGTTCCCGGCGTCGAGACGCCGATCAACGAGTTCAAGTCCCCGCGTGAGCTCGTCGCCCTGGCCCTGAGCCAGGAGCAGCAGGTCACCGCCCAGATCATCGCGCTCGCGAAGGCCGCCCGCGAGGAGAGCGACTACATCGGCGAGCAGTTCATGCAGTGGTTCCTGAAGGAGCAGGTCGAGGAGGTCTCCTCGATGAAGACGCTGCTCACGATCATGGACCGCGCGGACGGCAACATGTTCTACGTGGAGACGTTCCTGACCCGCGAAAGCGTCGGCGACGAGGGTTCCGACTCGGGCGCTCCCACCGCCGCCGGCGGCACGATCTGAGTTTTTCTTCGCACGCTTGAGTGCCTGATCACAAAAGGACCGCCTGACCCGTTTCGGGGACAGGCGGTCCTTTCAGTTGTTGAGCCGGGCGGCCTGACGGGTGAGATATTCCCGTTCGGCGAGGTTCGCCGCTTTTCCGGCGGCCTCGGCGTAGAGTTTCGCGGCCGTTCGCCGGTCGCCGGCGCGTTCGTGGAGATAAGCCGCCACGGCCGAGTAGCGGGGCAGCGTTTCGTCCAGTTCCGCCAACGCTTTCAGCCCGGCGCGTGGTCCGTCCGCCTCGCCCACGGCCACCGCCCGGTTCAGCCGGACGACGGGACTGTCGGTGAGCGCGAGCAGTTCGTCGTACCACTCGACGATCTGCACCCAGTCGGTCTCCTCGGCCACCGGCGCGTCCGCGTGCAGTGCCGCGATGGCCGCCTGCGCCTGGAACTCCCCCAGCCGGTCCTGCGCGAGCGCCGCCTGCAGGATCGCGACACCCTCGGCGATCAGCGCCGTGTCCCACCTGCCGCGGTCCTGCTCGGCGAGCGGCACCAGCCTGCCGCCCGCCGTGGTCCGCGAGGCACGGCGGGCGTGGTGCAGGAGCATGAGCGCGAGCAGGCCCGCGACCTCCGGGTGGTCGATCGCGGCCGCGAGCTGCCGGGTGAGCCGGATGGCCTCGGCGGCCAGGTCGACGTCACCGGAGTAGCCCTCGTTGAAGACCAGGTAGAGCACGCGCAGCACGGTGGCGACGTCGCCGGGCCGGTCGAACCGCACGTCGCCGACCGTCTTCTTGGCCCGGCTGATGCGCTGGGCCATCGTGGCCTCCGGCACCAGGTAGGCCTGCGCGATCTGACGGGTGGTCAGCCCGCCGACGGCCCTGAGGGTGAGCGCGACGGCCGACGACGGCGTGAGCGATGGATGCGCGCACAGGAAGTACAGCTGCAACGTGTCGTCGGTGTCCGGCGCGAGCCCCTGCTCGGGTTCGGCGTCGACGAGATCCTCACGCCGGCGCCGCGCCGTCTCCGCCCGCGTGGCGTCGAGGAACCTGCGCCAGGCCACCGTGACCAGCCAGCCCTTCGGATCGCGCGGCGGGTCCTCCGGCCACACGCGGACAGCCTCGACCAGCGCGTCCTGCACGGCGTCCTCGGCCGCCGCGAAATCGGCTCCGCGGCGGACGAGGATGCCGAGCACGGCCGGCGTGAGGCTCCTGAGCAGCGCCTCGTCCAACGTCACTCCGTGATCGTCGGCGCGGTGCCGTAGAACGGACGGAGCTCGAGCCACTCGTGGATCGGCTTGCCGTCCTTGCCCGGCGCCGCCGACAGCTTCCCCGCCAGTTCGAGCGCGCGCTCGTAGCTGTCGACGTCGATCACCATCCACCCGGCGATGAGGTCCTTCGTCTCCGCGAACGGACCGTCGGTGACCGGCGGCCGTCCCTCACCGTCGTAGCGGACCCACGTCCCCTCCGGCGCGAGCGCCTGGCCGTCGACGTACTCACCGCCGGCCCTGAGCTCGTCCGCGAAGTCGCTCATGTACTGGATGTGTGCGGAGATCTCCTCCGGCGTCCACTGGTCCATCGGCACGTCGTTCGCCGGGGCAGGGGCGCCGCGGTAGTGCTTGAGCAGCAGGTACTTGGCCATCTCGGATCGTCTCCCTCGGTTCGCTCGCGACCATCCTGGCCGCTTTCACGGGGGAGACGAAGCCGAAACGCGGATCTCGACATCGCCGCCGAACTTCCAGCGGAGTAATCAGACGGAGGTGCAGTCGTTGGCGTTCAGTCGCATGAACACGGCCGTCACCACAGTGCCGTCGGTCTCGAACACGTACGTCCACGGAGGCGTCGCCGACATCGGCGCAAGCACACTGGAACCGCTTTGCACGGCGTTCTGGTAGGCGGCTTTCACGTCGGCCACCCGCGAACCCACGCCGACGTTCTTGGGTGTCTTGGCGTAGTTCGGCACGGTGATCCGCACGAGTCCCTTGACCGGCGAGACGATCACGGCGTCGGTGTCGGGCACCGACTTCGTCGCGTAGGCCTTGCACCTGTTGTCCGGATCGGCAGGGCTGGCGGGTTCGACCAGTGATCCCGTCGCCAGCGCGTCGGCCTCGGACATCCCCAGCGCGAGCGTTCCGTACCTGCCCGGCTGCGACTCCGGTGTCGGCGGTGAGGACGACGATTTCGGGCTCGACCTGCTCGTGCCGCCGGCGTCGGGTTTGCCGGTGTTGCCGCCGGTGGAGTTCGGTGGTTGTCCCGTCGTCACGGCCTCGGTCCGGCTGCTCGTGCTGACCGGTGGTGGCGACGCGGACGTCGTGGGGGCCGAGGTGGACGTCGTCAGGAGGGCGCCGGCCGTGCCGTCCGGTGACGACGCACCGAGCCGGCTCACGCCGATCCCGGCACCGACCAGTGTCACGAGGGCGAAGGTCCCGGCCACGGCGTTTCGCCGCCGTCGGCGCCGGTTCGCACCGCGGAGCACGGCTTCGGTGGAGACCGCCACGGAGTGCACGTCCAGCCGATCGTCGCTGAAGAGCCTGCGCAGATCATCGTCCAGATCGCCCACCGGTCAGTCCTTTCCCAGGCGGGTCCGAAGACTCGCCATCGCCTTGCTGCTCTGACTCTTCACCGTGCCGCACGAGATTCCGAGCGCGTCTGCGATCTCGGCCTCGGAGAGGTTCTCGTAGTAGCGCAGCACGACCACCGCTCGCTGCCGTGGCGGCAACGAGCGCAGTGCCTGCCAGAGCGGCTCGTTTTCGAGCCTGCTCAGCTCGGGAGCCACGGCTCCGCTGTCCGGGATGTCGGCCACGAGGTTTTCCCGCCGACGCCGGCGCCAGATGCTGATGTGCGTGTTGGCCATCGCCCGGCGGACGTACGCGAGCGGGTCGTCGCCCTTGCTCTGTACGGCGGCCCAGCGTGACCCGACCTTCTCCAGCACGGACTGCACCAGGTCGGCCGCGTCGTGCGGGTTTCCGGTGAGCGCGTGCCCATAACGCAGAAGTCCGGGCATCGACACGCGCACGAACTCCGCGAAGTCCCCCACGGCTTCCGCTCTTCCTCCGCCGCTTTCGGCGGCTGACTCCAGCTGCAGCACCGCCGTCACGGCACGCCCCCTCCCGAAGCAGCAGACTGGCTTCGAGGAGTCCACGCCCGGGCGCGCCAAACGGTTGCCCCACTAAATCACAGAACGGCAACGGCTTCCGGGAGAACGAACGAACCGTCCCGTTCGCAGGGGAACTCGTGCACCTCGGCCACCGCCGCGACCGGGATCCGGCCGTACACGTGCGGGAACCACAGCGGCGAGTCCGCCACGGCCTCCCACCGCACCGGCACGTCGAGCAGCTTCGGGTCGATGACGAGCAACAACAGCCCGCTCTGCCCGTGGAAGAACCTGCCGGCCGTCACGTGCACGACTCCCCGATCGGAGCAGTGCACGAAGTCCTCGCCGGCGGGCGCGATCGAGCCGGCCGACCGGGCGGCTGCCCAGTCGGCCGTCGAGATGATGTGCAGCAGCACTTATCCACAGCTCCTTGTGGACAACCCTGTGGACAGGGTCATCGAAGCGTGATCTGACGACCGCGCAGGCCGTCGCGGGCGCGGCGTTCGGCGTCGGACAGCGGCTCGTCGGAGGCGAGCGCCTCCAGCAGGCGCTTGCCCAGTGCCTCGGCGGGCTCGGCCCACTCGCGGGCGTGCATCTCGCGGTCGAGGTCCCAGACCGGCACGAGCAGGCCGTGCGCGCGGAACGAACCGGCGTAGCGCGAGCCCTCGCCGAGGTCGAGCTCACCGCGGGCGGCCAGCCTGGCCATCGCGGGCAGCAGCTTCTCCTCGGGCTCCGGACGGACCCAGCGCAGGTGCGCCTTGTCGCCCGCGTCGACCCAGTAGGCGGCCTTCACGCCGGGGGCGTCGAGGCGCTCGGTCGGCAGGATCGCGGCGTTCGCGCGCTCCAGGGACAGCGCCACCTCGCCGGTCGGCTCGGTGCCCTCGGGCATCCACCACACGAAGTCGGTGTGCAGCACGGGGGTGATGTCTGCGTCGGTGTCGAGCAGGTCCTGCAGCCGGGCGGGGTTCTCGCCGGCGTCCGGGCCCACGACCGGCAGTACGTCACCGGTCTTGGCCTGCTGCGCCCACTGCAGCGCCCGCGCCAGGTCGCGGCTGATGTCGCCGGACCGCGTCTGCACCTGCAGACCCACGAACGGCACGTCGTCGCCGCGGATCAGACCGGCGGCGGCCATCGGCAGCACGGTGGCGAGCGTGACCTCACGCCCGTCCTTGACCGGCAGCTTGACGATCGCGGACGGCACGAACTCGCGCAGGGCGATCAGCTCGCACTCGGCGGCCAGGCCCTCGAACGGCCGGGACACGATCACGTCCGTCGCGCCGCCGGGCGCGCCGTGGCAGGCCTTGTAGCGCTTGCCGGAGCCGCACGGGCAGGGCTGCTTCGGGTTGATGCCGTCCTTCGGTGCGTCCTTGACCGCGGTCCGCTTGGCCACCTTGGCCCTCCTCGTGCTCAGGCGTGTCTAGGTGGCCAAATTAGCCGTCAGCAGGCGGCGGGTGTTCGCCGGGGCATTGGTCGCGAGGTAGCGGACTCCCAGGTCACGGCACAGCGCGACGTCCTCGGCTCCGTCCACCGTCCACACGTAGGTCTCGTGGCCCGCGCGCCGCGCCCGATCGACGTAACCGGGATCGTTGCGCAGCAGGTGCACGCCCGGCCCGGTGTAGTCGGCGAACGACGGCAGCGCACCGCTGCGGTACCGGCCCAGGCGGTCCAGGAGCAGCACCGTGCGGATGTCCGGCGCCTGGTCGCGGAACGCCTTCACCGCCGTCGGCGAGAACGACATCATGACGATCTGGCTGGTGAGGCCATGCCTCTTCAGCGCCTCGGCGAGCTTGCGTTCGATCTCGTTGCGGTACCGGACCGGGTGCTTGGTCTCGACGAAGAGCTGCACGTTCGTGCCGTGGACCAGCTCCAGCAGCTCGTCGAGCACCAGCAGCCCGGCCGGCTGGCCGTGGCGGTGCCAGCTGCCGTAGTCGAACGTCTTCAGCTCCTCGAGCGTGAGCGCGCTGACCGTGCCACGCCCGTTCGACGTGCGGGCGAGCGTGCGGTCGTGCACACACACGAGTTCGCCGTCCTTCGACAGCCGGATGTCGCACTCAAGGCCGTCGGCACCCTCTTTGAGCGCGAGCTCGTAGGCGCCGATGGTGTGCTCGGGACGGTCTGTGGACGCGCCGCGGTGCGCGACGATCGCAGGCTGCTGCACACCCGAACGATAGTTCCTTGGCAACAATTTGAGTCATCAATCAAATCGGCGTGGACGAAACGCGGATCGCGACCTACCGTCCCGCCTTGTGACGTTCGACCAGCGTGATCCCGCGTTCATCGCCGACCCGTACCCGGCCTTCGCAGCCCTGCGCGAAGCCGGTGAGGTGCATCACCACGAGCAGATGGGCATCGCCGTCGCCGTCTCGCACGCCGCCTGTTCGGCGGTCCTGCGGCACCGCTCGGTCGGCCGGATCTGGTCGGACGTGAAGCCGGTCGAGCAGTTCATGGCCTTCAACCTGCTGCACCGCAACTCGCTGCTGGAGAACGAGCCGCCCACGCACACCCGCCTGCGCCGCCTGGTCGCCGCCGCGTTCGGCCGCGGCCACGTGGAGCGCCTGCGCCCGTGGGTCGCCGACCTGGCCGACAAGCTCGTCGACGAACTCGTCGCCAAGATCAAGGACCAGGGCCAGGGCGACCTGCTCGCCCACGTCGCCGCGCCGCTGCCGGTCGAGGTGATCGCCGAACTGCTCGGCGTACCCCAGCAGGACCGCTACCTGCTCCAGCCGTGGTCGAACGCCATCGTGAAGATGTACGAGTACGGCCTGCCCGCGGACCAGCAGGCCCTGGCCGAACGCGCGTCCACCGAGTTCGTCGCCTACCTGCGCGAACTGATCGCGTTGCGCCGCGTCTCCCCCGGCAACGACCTCGTGTCCGACCTGGTCGCCGTCACCGACACCGACGGCGCGAGACTCACCGAGGACGAACTCGTCGCCACCGCGGTGCTTCTGCTGATGGCGGGCCACGAAGCCACGGTCAACGTCATCGGCAACGGCGTCTACGCCCTGATGCGGCACCGTTCGCAGTGGGAACGCCTCTCTCCCGAGCTGATGCCCACGGCCGTAGAGGAACTCATCCGCTTCGACTCGCCGCTGCAACTCTTCGAACGCACCGCCACCGAACGCGTGGAGATCGCCGGCCACGTCGTCGAACCGGGCGAGAAGATCGCCGCTCTGCTCGGGGCCGCCGCCCGCGACCCGCTGGTCTTCGAGAACCCGGACGTCCTCGACATCGGCCGCGAGAAGAACCAGCACCTCGGCTTCGGCATGGGCATCCACTACTGCCTGGGCGCGCCGCTGGCCCGCATCGAGGTGGAGGCGGCGCTGTCCTCGTTGCACCGCAAGCTTCCCGGCGCGGTGCTGGCCGAGGAACCCAACCGGCGCGCGGAGTTCGTGATCCGCGGCCTGCACTCGCTGCCCCTCAGCGCTGAATGAGAGCAGCCTTCGTTCGCTGACCCGCAAGGAAGATGCTGAGCTGGTCGAGCACGTCCGGACTGTGCACCCACGCCCGGCGCGCGGCTCGATCAGGCAGGTCCGGCGAGGTGAAGTCGCGCTTCTCCATCGCAGCGGCCACCCGGTGCAGATAGGCGACCACGTCATCTGGCCAAGTCTCGTCCTTCTGGTGCATCGCGACGAAGAGCGCGTACGCAACGTTGGCGTCGTACGCCTTGGTCAATCCGTCTCGCAGCTGTGCCAACGACGGCAACTCCTTGCGAACCGTTCGCGAAAGTTCCCTCAGCAACTCCCATTGCCGCATCAGTCCCATCGCCACCTTCGCGTAGACAACGATTATCACGATCACAACCATGATCGCGAGCGCGATACCAGCGACCTTCAGCCCTTGCTGCACATCGCTCAGAATCCAGACCACGACGAACCCGAAAAGTAGACCGGCAATAAGCAAGTAGATAGGCACGCGCCGCGTGGACCACAAGCCGGCGAAGATCTCGGAGGTGTCCAGGCTCAAACCTTGTGTCGAGTGGTTTCTCTTTTCACGGCGCCCTCGGGCCAAAGACAACAGAATACCAGGACCAGAGAGAACCACGAGAGCGACGAACAACCCCCCGAAGAACGAGCCGATCCCGGAGAACCAGGATTTGAGAAAAGCAGAAAACGGCGGCAGGGATCCGATCACGAACAGCGCGGCGAATACCGAAGGGCCGTCGCCGAAATTGATCCTCGGCAGGAGTACCCGCATGCGGGCGGCACTCGTGGACTCGTGCACGTAGAACAGCCTGGCCACAAAGAAGTACGCGACGGCTAGAACGGAAAAAAGAGCACCCACGGCCCACTCGGCTCCGGTGAGCCAGATGAGAACCCAGATGGCAGGCACCACGGCCGCCGCGTACAGAAGCGGTCCTGCCACCAGCAGCCGCACAACGCGTTCGAAGACGACCGGGTCCGGAATGCGCTTCAGCTGCGCGCGCACCGACAACCGCTCACGGCGCAGTCGTCCACCGACGCTCAGGTCCAGCAACATCCGGCGAAGCTGGAAGTGCAGTGCCTCCGCCAGTTCCGGCACTCGCCGCAGTTGTGCGAACGACTCCTGACGCAACCATTCGCTCGGGCTCGCGAAGCCGTCGGCAAGCAACTTCCGGCACTCCTCCGTCGTGGCTACGGAACAAACCTCCAGCACCCACTTCCGGTCGAAATGCCGTCCCTTCTCCCACACTTCGGCCAACAGGGCGCCCACTCGCGACGGGATCTCCGGATGCGTCTTCAGCAATGCGGGCGAACTGCCTTCCGCGAGGATGTTGAGCAGGTACAGCAGCCCGGGCGGCCAGGCGAAACCCAGATCAGTGGTGCCCGGGACCTCGTCGGGCAGCAGTGACAGCGCCGCCTCCAGCAACCGCTCCACCTGTTCCGGCTGCTGTGTCTGGAGGATCGTCACGGCGGTCTCCCGCCACTGGCCGCTGGTGAGCAGAGTCAGCACGGGCACGCGGTCCGGTTCTCGTATCACCACGCAGGTGGCGAAGTACTCCTGCAACCGCCGATGCGAGAACGTAACGCTGTCGTCGTCACCACCCCGAGCGATCTTCGTGTACACCAACGCATCCAGCGCACGGGTGAGCTCGTCCGCGGACCGGCCGGTCGTGGCGGCGAGCATGCGCACCGCCTGCGCCTTCGGCACTTCCAGTCCCAGCGAGTGCTGGGCCGCGATCAGGAAGGCGAACTCCTCCGCCACCGTGCGGACAGCCGCCCCAGTGACGCCGAAGTGGCCCTGCAGTCGCTCGGCGTCGCGATTGAGCCGGTGGTCGAAGTAGGTCTCCAGCACCGCGTGAACGTTGGTCGGGAAACCGTTGCCCATCCGCATGTGCTCGCACAACAAACCCAGAAACAAAGGATTCCCGGACATCTGCTGTACACCACTTTCGGCGGTGGGCAGCTCACCGAGCAGTTGATCTTCGACGTCGGGCGGCAACTCGGACTTCTCGACCAGGAGCTTCTTGCGCTTCTCCGACAACGGAACGACGCGAAACGTGGGCCACTCCGCGCGGCCGGGACCGCGGAACTCCCGGCTCGCCACGATCCCGCGGCACTTGTTCATGCCGTGCAGGAAGGCGTGCACGGCATCGGCGTAGTCCACGATCACTTCGTTCGCCTCGGTGGCGCTGAGGATGTCCGGGATCTCGTCGAAGGAGTCGAAGAGGAAGAGCCACGTCCCCTCACTCAAACCGCGGTCGAACTCGTCGTCCAGGAACCGCTCGACATCGCGGTCGCGCACGGCGTTGACCGAGGACATCACGAAGTCGCGAACGTCCGCCGAGGTTGGTCTGGTGTCACACCGGAACGTCTTCAGGTTCACGTAGATCGGAATGACCGAGGTCTCGCTGGGCTTGCGCATCGCCCTGGTCGCCATGCGCTGTGCGAGGTGCCGCATCGCCACGCTTTTGCCCGCACCAGGCTCGCCTTCCAGCAGCACGATGCGGTCCTTGCACTCTTCCAGTGCCTTTGAGAGCGACGACACTCGACTCAAGGAGTTCAGTGAGGTGCGGCGGAACCGCCGACGTCTGCCGGTGATCTCCAGCTCCGCCTCGAGTTCGGCGTACCTGGTGTCGCGCCACTCCTCCTTCTCACCGAGGCGCCGCATCTGGCTTTCGACGTGGTCGGCGAACCGGGCCCGCTTCGAGGCTCGCCGCTTGTCCGTGCGAGTCGACAACCAGCGCCAGCCTCGCCCGATGGCCTGTCCCGCACCGAAGTACTTGAACAGCAACAACAACAGTCCGGCGGCGATGAGCGGGGCGACCAGCCAGGCCGGCAGGTAGCGCTCGGCGAACTCCTGGATCGCCTTCAGCAGATCGTTCGCGTGCCCCATGTCCTGCGCCATGCCAGGAACTTCGGACTGGAACGGCCGAGAGTTACAGCAATCAGCCGAACTGGTGATATCTGCGCGGGAGCTTGAACCCGCGCTCCTTCAACACCTTCCGGAGCCGGTCCGGGTAGTCGGTGATGATGCCGTCGACCCCGTCGTCGATCAGCTTGTGCATGGTGGCCGGATCGTTGGTCGTCCACGGGATCACCTTGAGGCCGTGGCGATGCGCGTCCCGCACGAGCCCGCGGGTCGTGAACGGCACGTAGCCGGGGTCGCCTACCTTGCCGTTCTGCGGGTTGCCGTGCACGGGCGACAAAGCCTTGGCGCCGAAGGACTTCACTGCGCGCGCCACGCTGCCACCGAAGTCGGCGAGTTCGAGGCCGCCCGTCCACGGCGAGCCCGGCCGCAGCATCTCCGGCTGCGTCAGCGCCACCAGCGGGATGCGTGGCTCGACCTCGCGCAACCGCATCAGGGTGCCCCAGTCGAAGGACTGGACGGTGATGTTGTGCATGAAGCCCGAGCGGCGGATCTCGCGGACGGCGCGTTGCACGAACTGCTCTCGTGGTGCGGTCTCGTGCGGGGCCGCGGCCTCGACCTTGGTCTCGATGTTGAAGCGGATGCCCCACGCGCGGTGCCTGCGCGCGAGGTCGAAGAGCTCGGCCAGGGTGGGCATGCGGGCGCCCGGCGAGAGTTCCTGCTCCGGGTACTGCGACCACCTCGTGCTGCCGCAGTCGAGCGTCCGCACCTGGGCGAACGTCAGGTCCTTCACGTACTTGCCGGCGTAGGGGAACTCGGGATCGCCGGGGAACGCGGGCGCGGTGTCGAGGCACTTGGCCGGGTTCGTCCTGCGGTCGTGGGTGATGACCTCGCGGCCGTCCCTGGTGATCTGCAGGTCCAGTTCCAGGGTCGTCACGCCGAGTTCGAGCGCCTTGCCGAACGCCTTGAGCGTGCTCTCGACGGTCAGGCCGATACCGCCGCGGTGTGCCTGGAGGTCGAAGTCACGGTGGTGTGCCTGGGCGACGCCTGGTGTGAGCAGCGCGATCACCAGAGCCCCGATGAGTGTCCGCATTCCTCCAACCTGGCACTCACCGGGGAACGCCGGAAGGTCCACCAGGGCGAACGTCGCCTGAACAGATCAGCGGGGCGAGCCCGACGCGCGGAACGAGCGCAGTGGCGGTTCGGGGGCGTCCTTGACCTCCACCACGCGCATCAGCCGGACGGACGCGGAGTCCACCGGCAGCAGCAGGGTGGTGATCCGGCGGACGACCAGTGCCGACGTCACCGCGACAGCGGCGAGCAGCAGATCGGCGAACGCGTGCAGCAGCACGCCGTCCGCGAGGGCCTGGGTGCTGGAGCGGAACGACCACAGGACCACGATCACGACCATCAGCCCCGAGCCGGCCCAGAGTCCCCACCACCAGCGCAGGAGCTTCGACGGGGTCGGACGTTCGCCGGCCGGCCTGCGGGCCACGGCGTGTTCGAGTTCGGCGAGCACCGAGCCGGGCACCACGAGGTTCACGCCGGGCACGATCAACCCGATCAGCACGTCCCGGTCCGGGCGCGAGGGCCCGTAACCGACGAGGGTCGCGGCCACGTTCCGCGCCCGCCGCACCCACAGCATGGTGAGGATCAGTGACAGGAAGCAGCCGGTGATCATGATCGCCGACGAGGACACCACCATGGCGTCCGACGTGCTCACGACACCGGAGGACAAGGCTCCGAACCGGCTCAGCGCGACCAGCACGTAGCGCCAGATCTCGGAGCCCGCGCCCCACACTGCGACGGCGGCGAGCAGCCACAGCGAGTTCTGCGCGGTCCGGCCCAGCCGGCGCACGGCGTCGACCGAGTCGGGCTGCTCGACCGTGCCGGGCACGGCCGTGGGCCAGCGCCACGCGAGCAGCGGGAAGCCCCAGCGCGGCGTGACCGGGTAGTTCGGCGGACCGGCGTAGGACGGCCGCTGCGACCGGTGCGACGGCTGCGGGTACGCACCGGGTGGCGGAGTCGCCACCCAGTCCACGCGCATCGGCTGCAGCGGCTGCACGATCAGATGACCTCGGGTGCCATGCCGTCGGCGCCGCCCTCGAGCGGACGACCGGCGGCTTCCCAGTGCTGCATGCCACCCTCGACGTTGACGGCCTCCCAGCCGTTCTCGTTGAGGTACTGGGTCACGCGGGCGGAACGGCCACCGGCACGGCACACGACGTAGAGCTGCACGTCGTTCGGCACCTCGGCGAGCCGGGCACCGATCTCGCTCATGGGGACGTGCAGCGCGCCGGGTGCATGGCCGGCGTCCCACTCGTCCTGCTCGCGCACGTCCAGCAGAACGGCGCCCTCGGGCAGCTGCGCCGGCACGTCGGCGATCTCCACGCTTGGAACAGTCACGCCTCAGATGTTCCCATGCCGGAGGTTGCACTCACGTGAACCTCCGGCACGGGACACCCTCAGGCCACCCCCGCGATGGCGGGCCCGAGCCTCGAGAACTGCTCCTCGGTCAACGGCAGGTTCACCCGGCCGGGGCCGATGCGCTCCCAGTAGCCCTCCTGCGCCGCGGGACGCAGGTCCTTGCTGCCGTAGTTGGCCAGTTCCAGCCGCAGCATGAGGCCGTCCGGCCGGAACACCTCCATGACCTGCAGGAGCGTCTGGAACGGCTCCGCCGCACGCACGCTGTGGAGCTGGACGATCGTGCCGTCCGGCAACGTCGTCCGGTACGGCGGGTCGCAGTCACCGCTCGTCCAGAGGTTGTCGTCGGCGTACTCCAGCGGCGTGCCCGCGAACCTGCCCGCGACGAGCCGGACGCTGCCGGTGCCGCCGGAGTCGGTCAGGTCGACCGCGTATTCCAGGAACGCCGACTTGTCGGACCTGGGCGACAGCTCGCTGACCCGCACCTCGGGCAGCTGCTCGCGCACCGTGCCGATCCACTTCTGGACGAAGCCGTCGTCCAGTTGCACGGAGCCGAGGTACACCTTCATCGCCCATTTCGGCTGCCCGATGCTGCACCGCGGCATCGGGAGGACCGGGCGTCCGGCGGGAGGCGGCGCGGTGGACGCGGGCGACCACGTCCCGTACGGCTTCTGCGGTGGGGTGTCGACCCGCGGCCAGGTCAACGCGTGCTGCACGGTCGCGGGACCCGCGTCCGGCCGGTCGGCCTGCCGGGGTGGCGGTGCGGCCTGGTTCAGCGTGGCGGCGCCGATCCCGATTCCGACGACCACCACGGCCACGCCCAGCATCGCGCCGGCGCGGTGGGCGAACACCCGGCGGCGGCCGCGCTTCATGACCACGTCCAGCGTCGTCGTGGGAGGCGGTGCGGAGACGTCGAGAGCTCCGCGCAGCTCGTCTTCGATGTTCATCAGGCACTCTCCGAGTTGACCGGTTCGCCGTACGCCTCGCGGAGCGTCGCCAAACCCCTGGCTGTCTGACTCTTGACGTTGCCCGCCGAACAACCGAGCTCGGCGGCCGTCTGTTCGATGGACAGGTCGTGCACGAAACGCAGCACGAGCGCGGCCCGCTGTTTCGGCGCCACCTGTTGCAGTGCCGCGTTCAGCCGGGCGTCGGGATCGGAGAAACCACCACCGACACCGTGTTCGGGCAGGTCGGCCACAGGGTGTTCGCGACCTCGGCCACGGCGCCTGCTGTCGAGGAACAGACGCGTCACGATGGTGCGGACGTACCCCTCCGCCGTTTCACGCCGGATGCCCGGCCATTTCGCATACGCCTTCACGAAGGCGTTCTGCGCGAGTTCTTCCGCCTCCGACCAGTCGCCGCACAACGCGTACGCCGTGCGCCGGGCCCAGTCGAATCTGCTCGTGAAGAACTCCGAGAACTCCTCGTCTCGTCGCACTCCGGTCCCCCAAGCTTGTGCCGCGTTCGCAGTCAGTACGCGGACAGCCCGCGCAGGGTTGCACACACGAAAAACGGGCCGCCCCGTGAAGGACGGCCCGTTCTCGTCGAACTACGAACTAGTGCGCGATGGCCTTCTCGGCGCCCGCGCCGGTGAGGGAGCGGACCTCCATCTCGGCCTGCTTGGCCGGGTCGGCCTTGTCCTTCGACAGGATCGTGCCGACGTAACCGAGCAGGAACGCGACCGGGATCGACACGATGCCGGGGTTCGACAGCGGGAAGAGCGCGAAGTCGGCGTTCTTGAACATCGAGGTCGGCTTGCCGGAGACGGCGGGCGACAGGATGATCAGCGTGATCGTCACGATCAGACCGCCGTAGATGCTCCACAGCGCGCCCGAGGTGTTGAACCTCTTCCAGAACAGCGAGTAGAGGATCGTCGGCAGGTTCGCCGAGGCGGCGACCGCGAAGGCCAGTGCCACGAGGAACGCGATGTTCTGGCCGTTGGCCACGATGCCGCCACCGATGGAGACGAGACCGATGACGATCGCGGTGATGCGGGCGACCTTCACCTCGTCGGTCTTGTCGTCGTCACCGCCGCCGTTGCCGTTCTCCTCCCGGCCCTTCTTGATGATGTTGGCGTAGATGTCGTGTGCGAACGACGCCGACGCCGTGATCGTCAAGCCCGCCACGACCGCGAGGATCGTCGCGAAGGCGACGGCCGCGATCAGGCCGAGCAGGATCGGGCCACCCAGTTCCAGCGCGAGTAGCGGGGCGGCCGAGTTGGCCTTGCCGGGTGCCGCGTTGATCGCGTCCGGACCGACGAGCGCGCCGGCGCCGTAGCCCAGGACCAGGGTGAACAGGTAGAAGATGCCGATCAGCCAGATGGCCCACACGACCGAGCGACGGGCTTCCTTCGCCGTCGGCACGGTGTAGAAGCGCATCAGGATGTGCGGCAGACCCGCGGTGCCGAGGACCAGCGCGAGGGCCAGCGACAGGAAGTCCAGCTTGCTGGTGCCGGTCGCGCCGTACTGCAGGCCCGGGCCGAGGATCTTCTCTCCCGCCTTCGGCGCGGCGTCGACAGCGGCACCGAGCAGGGTCGAGAGGTTGAAGCCGTACTTGCCGAGCACCCAGACGGTCATGATGCCGGCACCGGCGATCAGCAGGACCGCCTTGATGATCTGCACCCAGGTGGTGCCCTTCATGCCGCCGATGAGGACGTAGGCGATCATGAGGGCGCCGACCACGGCGATGACGATCGCCTGGCCGCCGGCGCCCGTGATGCCGAGCAGCAGGGCGACGAGACCACCGGCACCGGCCATCTGGGCCAGCAGGTAGAAGAACGAGACGGCCATCGTCGACGTGGCGGCGGCGGCGCGGACCGGACGCTGACGCATCCGGAAGCTCAGCACGTCGCCCATCGTGTACTTGCCGGTGTTGCGCAGCAGTTCGGCGACCAGCAGCAGCGCGATGAGCCACGCCACCAGGAAGCCGATCGAGTACAGGAAGCCGTCGTAGCCGTTGAGCGCGATGGCGCCCGCGATGCCGAGGAACGACGCGGCCGAGAGGTAGTCACCCGCGATCGCGATGCCGTTCTGGGGACCCGTGAACGCACGACCGGCGGCCAGGTAGTCGGCGGCGGTCTTGTTGTTCCGGCTCGCCCGGATGACCACGAACAGCGTGATCAGGACGAAGACACCGAAGATGCTGATGTTGAGGATCGGGCTGGACTCGTTCACTTGCCGTCTCCCTCGATCTCGTTGCGGAGCTTCTCCGCCAGCGGGTCGAGGTTCTTGTTCGCATGCCGCACGTACAGCGTCGTGATGACGAACGTCGACACGAACTGCAGCAGGCCGAAGATGAGCCCGACGTTGATGTTGCCGAACACCTTGGTTGACATGAAGCCGTGCGCGTAGTCCGCGAGCAGTACGTACAGCAGGTACCACGCGAGGAACAGGCCGGAGACGGGGAATACGAACTTTCGCAGGCGTTGCTTCAGCTCTTTGAAGTCATCGCTCGCTTGGACGTCGGCCCACTTCTGCGCGTCTGGGGCCGACTCAGACGGGGTGTGATCGGCGGTGCTCACAGGCCCCTCCTCGCGGTACTCGTCGTAGGTGTCAGCAACGTGACGTGCACGTAATGCCTCCAGGTGCGGTCTGTTCTTGGTCGAGACCGTAAGGAGACTTGAGTCACTCAGGTAAGACCCCGTTCGTGCCGTTGCGCCCAGCAGTCGGGTGATGCGACGAGCGGTCAGTATGCGTAGACGAACAGCACCCTGCGTGATCTTGTTTACCGTTCACCGATTCGAGTGACCAATTTTCACCCATTTGAAACGATGGCTACTCAGCGTGTTCGACCAGCTCCCCTGCGCTTGTCGTCCGCCAGCCGGGCCTTCTCCTCGGCGGTGCCGAAGCGGGCGATGGAGCGGTCCTGGATGAAGCCGAGCGGGTCCGGCGCGTGCAGCCGGAGCAGGATCTGGCTGACGTCCGCCGGCACCCGTCTGCGCGTCGCCTTGCTGACCACGATCATGACGATGAACGCGACCGGCACCGTGATCAGCGCAGGCTGGGTGATGAACGCGGGCGCCCAGCGGCCGGTGTAGGAGCTCACGACGCTGACGGCCTGAGCGGAGATGACCAGGCCGCCGCCGACCACGAGGCCGCAGACGGCGCCCACCCAGGTGAGTCCTCGCCACCAGATGCCGAGAACCAGGAGCGGGCAGAACGTCGACGCCGCCAGGGCGAAGGACATGGCCACGGTCAGTGACGCGTCGGAGCGCGGCAACAGCAGGGCGAGACCGATCGCGACGAGTCCGGTGAACACGGTCGCCCACCGGAAGTCACGAACCTTGCCCGGCATGATGTCCGTCGACACCACCCCGGCGACCGACACGACGAGTCCCGAGGAGGTCGACAGGAACGCCGCGAACGCGCCCGCCGCGACGATCGCGCCGACGATCTGACCGCCCAGGTTCGGCAGCATCGTCTCGGGCAGCATCAGCACCGCCGCGTCGGTCTTCCCGTTCACCAGCAACTGCGGCAGGTACAGCTTCGACAGCACGCCCAGCACCGTCGGGAAGATGTAGAACAGGCCCAGCAGGTAGAGCACGTGCAACGCCGTGCGCCGGGCCGCCTTGCCGTCCGGGTTGGTGTAGAAGCGCACCAGGACGTGCGGCAGGCCCATCGTGCCGAGGAACGTCGCGAAGATCAGCGAGTACGTCCTGATCAGCTCGGAGATGCCGCCGGTCTGCGGGCGCGACCAGTCGCGGTTCGTCGTCGGCGAGCCCTCGACCACCGGCACCGGGCTGCCCGCGGTGAACTCCAGCGTCGTGCCGGGACTCAGCTCGTAGACGCCGCGGCTCCAGTACACCGACCCGTCCGCGTTCCTGCCGTCGATCTGGCCGCTCACCTTCAACCTGAGCGGCTCGTCGACGCGGACCTTCACGACCTGCTCGGCCACGGTGATCTTCTCGGCCTCCGGGAACCTGATCACGCCGTCGTCGCCGAGCGGCTGCGTGCCGCGGTCGGGAGAGGCCAGGAACACCACGAAGAGCACGAACGTGGGCGCGGCGATCGCGAAGAGCTTGCCCCAGTACTGGAACGCCTGCACGAGCGTGATCGCGCGCATGCCGCCGCCCAGCACGTTGACCACCACGATGACCGTGACGACCAGGCCGCCGAACCACGCGGGCAGGCCGGTGATCGTGGTCAGCGTCAGTCCGGCGGACTGCAGCTGCGGCACCAGGTACAGCACGCCGATGCAGACCACGAAGAAGGTGCAGAAGTGCCGCAGGTTCGCCGATCCCAGCCGGGCCTCGGCGAAGTCCGGCAACGTGTACGCACCGGAGCGGCGCAGCGGCGCGGCGACGAACAGCAGCAGCGCGAGGTACCCGGCGGTGAAGCCGATCGGGTACCAGAGCGCGTCGACGCCGTCCTTGAGCACGAGCCCGGCGACACCGAGGAACGACGCCGCGGACAGGTACTCGCCGGAGATCGCGGCGGCGTTGCGGGTGGCCGGGATCGCACGGCGCGCCACCAGGAAGTCGGGCGTGGTGTTCGCCTTGCGCGACCCGACGTAGCCGAGCAGGAACGTCACGGCCGCAACGGCGACGATGGCGCTGAGGCTCCAGATGGTGGCGTTCACGTCAGCGGTCGACCATGTTCACGAAGTCGCGCTCGTGCCGTTCGGCCTGCCTGCGAAAGACCCACCCGACGCCGTAGAGGATCGGGAAGGGCGCGAGACCGAGCACGAGCCACGGGATGGGAATGCCGAGGATGGTCAGGTCCCCGATCGAGGGGACCAGGTAGAAGGTGATCGGGAGCAGGCACATCCCGATCAGGACGGCGAACGCGAGCCCGAACGCGGACTTGAGCTGCTGCCGGATGAGGTCGCGAACCAGCTTCTCACCGACGCTGGTCTGCTCCTCCAGCTCGATGATCGTTCGTAACGCCTTGCCGCTCTTCTTCGTGGAGTCCGCGAGCACGACCCTGCGGCGACGGGGCCTGCCGCCCTGTTCGCCGAGCCAGGCCTCCCGGGCGGGTGGCTCGGGCTTTCCCGCGTCGTGCCTGCTCACCAGCCGCTCTTCGGCGGTCGCACGATCCGTTCCTTGAGCTCCTTGGTGTGCCGGCGGCTCACCGGGAGCTCCTTGGCACCGTCACCGGTGCCGATGACGACCGCGTAGCCGTTCGCCGTCATCCGCAGCTCGCTCACCAGCGGCAACGCCACCAGGTAGGAGCGGTGGATGCGCACGAAACCCGCGTTCGCCCAGCGTTCTTCGAGCTGGGCGAGCGGGATGCGGACGAGGTGGCTGCCGTCCTGCGTGTGGAGGCGGGCGTAGTCGCCCTGCGCCTCGACGTACCGCACGGACGCGCGCGGCACGAGCTTGATGGTGCCGCCGAGCTCGACGGGGATGACCTCGTCGTCGGTCGGTTCGGCGGGGTTCTGCGCGGCCGGGCCCGCCGGGTTCGCCGGCGCCGCAGTGCGGCCCACCCGGTCGGCGACCCGCGAGATCGCCTTGAGGACGCGCTCCTCGTTGATCGGCTTGTTGATGAAGTCGAGCGCGCCGACGTCGAACGCCGTGACGAGCGCGTCGCGTTCCTCGACACCCGTCACGAAGACCAGCGCGGGCGGATACCGGAACGCACTGAGCACCCGCGCGAGGTCCATTCCGGACAGTCCGGGCATGTTGATGTCCGCGAACACCGCGTCGACCGGCGGCAGGCCGGCCTTGGTCCGCGCCATGACCTCCTGCTCGTAGTCACCCCTCAGGATGCGCAGGGCCTCGGCGGCGTCGAAGGCCGTGAGGACGCGCCTGATGTGAGGACTGCTCTCGAGCAGGAACTTGATCTCGCTCAGGCCGGGAGCCTCGTCATCGACTGCGAGGACGAGGAGACCGGTGTTGTCATGGGTACTCACTGTGTCGGGCATCTTGCCCATCAATGTGCGGTCATGTCTACGCCGGGGTAGGCCTCGACACGCCCTGTGAAACCGAACTGATGCTCACAGCCCGAATCGGGACCAGCGAGCACGTTCCTCGACACTCGCGAGCACCTGCGTCACGAGATCGCCCGATCGGGTGGACGCCCCGGTCAGCCCCAGCTTGGCCAGCAAGGGCTTGCGCGGCTCCGCGATCGTGAGCTCGGCGTCCGGGAAGCGCTTGGCGATGACGGTCCGGATGGTGCCGATGCCGTCGATCAGGCCGAGCTGCTGGGCCCTGGTGCCGGTCCAGATCTCGCCGCTGAAGAGGTCTTCCTCGGTCTTGAGCTTGGCGCCGCGGCGCTCGGTGACCCACGCCCTGAACTGCTCGTGCAGATCGGCGTGCAGACCCTTGAGCCACTCGACGTCCTCGGGCTTCTCCGCCTGGAACGGGTCGAGCCGGACCTTGTTCTCGCCGGCCGTGTAGACGCGGCGCTCGACACCGGCCTTGTCCAGCAGGCCGTTGAGCCCGAACCCGGCGCTCACGACACCGATGGAACCCACGAGAGAGGTGCCGTGCGCGTAGATCTCGTCGCCGGCGCAGGCCAGCCAGTAGCCACCGGACGCGGCCACGTCCTCGCAGAACGCGAGCACCGGCACGTGCTTCTTGGTGGCGAGCTCCCGGATGCGCTCGGCGATCAGTGCGCTCTGGGTGGGCGCGCCACCCGGAGAGTTGATGAGCAGGGCCACGGCGATCAGGCGCTCGTTGTCGAACGCGCGGTTGATGGCCGACTCGACGTTCTGGAGGTTGATCGTGTTGCGCGCGACCGGCGAGGACTGCGGGGTGATGACCCCGTGCAACCGCACCGCCGCGACCACCGGCGGCCGCTCACCCCGGTCCATGACCCTCGGGAGCCGGGCCGCGATCTTGTCCGTGACGCTCATGTACTCGACAGTACGTGCGTTTCGCGGACACGCGGGAGCCCAACTGCGCTGTCGGTTGCTCCCGCGTGACCTGGAACACAAGATGCTAGGTTCGGGCTGTGACGTTCAACCCGATCCGCTGGCTCGAACGGTATGTCGAGTGGTGGGACGACCGGGGCAGGCAGAACGCCGCCGGGCCGACGCCGATGCACATCTACTGGATGTGGGTGAGCTGGAGCGTGTGCGCCGTCGTGCTGATCACGACCTTGGCGGTGGCAGCTCGCTGAGCCGGGCGCTCGTCAGCACTTGCAGCTGTTGAACCCCTTGGCGGTGCACTTGATGCAGACGCGGACGCGCTCGGGTGCTTGTTGTTCGTGCACTGGATGTGGCCTTTACTCGCGGCCGGCCCCTGGTTGCTCAAACGGCCGGCTGTTCATTGGTCAACACCACAATCGGCACGATGTGCGTCCGGGTTGAGCATGATTGACCTTACAACTTCCTGACGGGCCATCGGCGCAGGTCAGGCACGGACCGCGGGCTGCTCCGCCGTCATCGGCTCGTCGGTCATCTGAGACCCGATGTTCAGGTTCGGCAGCACGTTGCGGGCGAACTTCGGCACCTTCAGGATGACCTTGGTGCCCGCGTTCGGCGCCGTCTCCACGACCAGCGCGTACTCGGCGCCGAACACCGTGCGCATGCGGTCGTTGATGTTGCCGATGCCGACGTGCGCGCCGGTCTGGTGGGCGTCCTTGATGTCGTCGAGGCGGTCGGGGTCCATGCCGACGCCGTCGTCCTCGACGCTGATCAGGGCCTCGTTGCCGTTGTCCTCGGCGGTGATGGTGAGCATGCCGCCGCCGGGCTTCTTGGCGAGGCCGTGCCGCACCGCGTTCTCGACCAGGGGCTGCAGGACCAGGAACGGCAGGACGACCTGCAGGACCTCGGGGGCGATGCGCAGCCTGACGCTCAGCCGCGCGCCGTAGCGGGCCTGTTCGATGGTCAGGTAACGATGGATGTTGGTCAATTCATCGGCGAGGGTCGTGAACAAGCCGTCGGTGCGGAACGAGTAGCGCGTGAACTCCGCGAACTCCTGCAGCAGCTCACGGGCGTGCGACGGGTCGGTGCGGATCAGCGAGGAGATCGTGTTCAGCGCGTTGTAGACGAAGTGCGGCGAGATCTGGGCCCGCAGGGCCTTCACCTCGGCCTGGGCCAGCGCCTGGCGCTGCTTCTGGACGACTTCCAGTTCGAGCTGGGTCGAGACGAAGCGGGCGGTCTCCTCGGCCATCCGGATCTGGCGCTTCGAGGCGACGCCGGAGACCACGATCAACGTGCCGGCGACGTCTCCCTCGACGACCAGGGGCACCACGACGACGCTGTGCAGTGAGCACGGACCCTGCAGCTCGCAGCCGAGTTTGCGATGGTCGACGTGTTCCTTGTGGCAGTTGTTGATGGCACGGGCCACCGTGTCGCGGAGGTACTCGTAGTGGTCGTTCGCACCGCCGTCCCACGACAGGACAGTGCCCTCTTCGTCGGTGATGGCGACCGCGACGCACCGCAGCATTTCCCGCAGGTGGGGCGTGGCCTTGTCGGCGGCCTCCTGGGTCAAGCCCGCGCGGAGGTCGCTCGACGCCTTGGACATCCGGTCGAGCATGTCCATCACAGCATCCTCGACAGAGGTACTGACTCGTCGAGCGCGGCACAGCATCACGAAGAGGCCCAGAACGGCCAGGGTCGCGATGACACCGAGCACGGCGCGCTCGGTCAACAGGTCGCCCACAGGGCACATGCTGTGCCGTGGGGTGCCCCTATAGCAAGAGGCGCGCCCGGCGTACCCCCGTACGGTCCACCGGTCCGGGTAGACATCCGATGAATTTGGGGAGAGGGTGTGCGGGTGAAAGTGGCACTGTTCGCGACCTGCCTGACGGACACGTTCTTCCCGGAGACGGCCCGCGCCGTGGTGCGTCTGCTGGAGCGGCTCGGCTGTTCGGTCGAGTTCCCGCTCGATCAGACGTGCTGCGGCCAGATGCACTTCAACACCGGTTACCGGGAGCTTTCGAAGCCGCTGGCCCGCAAGTACACCGACGTCTTCGGAAGCTACGACTACGTGGTTGCGCCATCCGGGTCATGTGCCGGCATGGTCCGGGAGGTCCACCCCACTCTGGGTGAGTCCCCGCCACGCACGTTCGAGCTCGCGGAGTTCCTGGTCGACGTGCTCGGTGTGATCGACGTCGGCGCCTGGTTCCCCCACCGGGTCACCTACCACCCCACCTGTCACTCGTTGCGCATGCTGGGGGTCGGCGACAAGCCGTTGGCGCTGCTCAGGGCCGTGAAGGCACTCGATCTGGTGGAACTGCCGGACTCGACGCACTGCTGCGGCTTCGGTGGCACGTTCGCGGTGAAGAACGCCGAGACGTCCACGGCGATGCTCGCGGACAAGATGACCAGTGTGCTCTCCACCGGCGCCGAGGTCGTGAGTGCGGGCGACAACTCCTGCCTCATGCACATCGGAGGCGGGCTCTCGCGGCTGCGCACGGGCGTGCGGCCGGTGCACCTGGCGGAGATCCTGGCTTCGACGGAGGAGGACCCGTGGCTCGCAACCCGGTGACGTGGCTGGGCAGCCCGACGTTCCCGAAGGCCGCGAAGGAGGCCTTGCAGGACACCCAGCTGCGGCAGAACCTGCGCAAGGCCACCGGCACCATCCGGGGACGCCGGGAGGCCGCCGTCGCCGAGATGACCGACTGGGAACAGCTGCGGGTCGCCGGCGAACAGATCAAGGACGACGTCCTGGCACGCCTCGACACGCTCCTGGTCCAGCTCGAGGAGTCGGTCACGGCACGCGGCGGCGTCGTCCACTGGGCGCGGGACGCCGAGGAGGCGAACCGGATCGTGCTCGACCTCTGCCGCGCCGAGCAGGCGGACGAGGTCGTCAAGGTCAAGTCCATGGCCACGGCCGAGATCGGGCTCAACGAGGCCCTCGAAGCCGGTGGCGTGCACGCGATCGAGACCGACCTCGCCGAGCTGATCGTGCAGCTCGGCGACGACCGGCCGTCGCACATCCTGGTGCCCGCGATCCACCGCAACCGCTCGGAGATCCGCGAGATCTTCCAGCGCCGCATGGGCGTCGAGGTCTCCGACGAACCGGCGGACCTCGCCGAGGCGGCGCGGGTGTACCTGCGGGAGAAGTTCCTGACCACCAGGGTCGCCATCTCTGGAGCGAACTTCGCCGTCGCCGACACCGGGTCGATCGTGGTGCTGGAGTCCGAGGGCAACGGCCGGATGTGCCTGACGCTGCCGGAAACGCTGATCACCGTGATGGGCATCGAGAAGCTCGTGCCGACGTGGCAGGACCTCGAGGTCTTCCTGCAGCTGCTGCCCCGCTCGTCCACGGCGGAACGGATGAACCCGTACACGAGCGTGTGGACCGGCGTGACACCCGGCGACGGTCCGCAGCGGTTCCACCTCGTGCTGATCGACAACGGCCGCACCGCGACGTTGACGGACTCCGTCGGGCGCCAGGCACTCCGATGCATCCGCTGTTCGGCGTGCCTCAACGTCTGCCCGGTCTACGAACGCACCGGCGGCAAGTCGTACGGCTCGGTCTACCCCGGCCCGATCGGCGCGATCCTGACGCCGCAGCTGGTCGGCGACCTGCACGACCCGCAGGCGGCGTCACTTCCTTTCGCCTCTTCGCTTTGCGGCGCCTGTTTCGAGGTCTGTCCGGTGCGGATCGACATCCCGTCCGTCCTCACGCACCTGCGCGCCGAGGTCGTGGAGGCCAAGGGACGCACGGCCGAGTCCGTCGCGATGGCGGCCGCCGCGTGGATGTTCCGGGAGGCCTCGCGTTACGAGAAGGCGCAGAAAGCCGGTTCCCTGGCCCGATTCCTGGCCAGGGACGGCAAGATCACGTCACTGCCGTGGCCGGGGTCGAAGTGGACGTCCTCCCGCGACGTGCCCGCACCGCCGGCCGAGTCGTTCCGCGCCTGGTGGAGGAAGAACCGTGGCTAGCGCCCGAGAAGAGATCCTTCAGCGCATCCGGGACGCGAAGGTGCCGCCGGCCCGTCCGGTCGTCCGCGGCTACGACCGGACCGGACCCGGCGGCGTCGAGTTGTTCGCCGAACGGGTCGCCGACTACCGCGCGATCGTGCACACGGTCACCAGCGTGCCCGACGCGCTGAAGGCACTGGCCGGCAAGCGAATCGTTGCGCCACAAGGCGTTCCGCATGAGTGGCTGATCGACGGCGTCACGTGGTTGCGCGAGCCGTTGTCGATCGAGGAGCTCGACCGGGCCGACGGCGTGCTGACCGGGTGCGCTGTCGCGATCGCGGACACCGGCACGATCGTGCTGGACGGCGGCGAGGCTCAGGGCCGCCGCGCGCTCACCCTGCTGCCCGACTACCACCTGTGCGTGGTGCGGGTGGACCAGATCGCCGCGTCGGTGCCCGAAGCCTTGCAGCGACTGGAACCCACGCGGCCGTTGACGTTCATCAGCGGGCCGTCCGCGACGAGCGACATCGAGCTCAACCGGGTGGAGGGCGTCCACGGCCCTCGCACCCTGGAGGTGTTGATCGTTTAGGGTCTAACCGCAGTGGACTCCGACGGCGTCCTTGATGGCCATCTCGTCGTAGTACTTGGTGATGGCGCGAATCGTCACGCACTTGCCCTTGGCGTACACCTTGACCGGACCGGCGTAGTACTGGAAGTTGCCGGCGTCGTAGTCGTTGTTGTAGCCGGGACGGTTGTTGTCGTCCTCGCGGAAGTCCTGGTTGTACATGCTGATGCTGGCGAAGTGCTTGAACTGCGAGTAGTAGGCGGTCTTCACGTTCGCCGCGCAGTTGTAGCCCGTGCTGGAGTTGTAGTACAGCCGGATCGTGCTCAGGTGGTTCGGCACCTTCGAGTACACCTTGTAGGTGTCGATCAGCGAACCCGTGCACCCGTACTCGGCGGCGTGCGCGTTCATCGGCGCGACGATGAGGGCCGCGGCGGCGGCCACCACGACGGCGACGGCTTTCCTCAGACGTGTCATGCGTACGAGGCTGAGCCAGGCCGGTTAAGCGCCGGTTATTTGAGCAGGCGGGACAGCCGGCGGTCCGCCAGCGGCTTGCCGCCGGTCTGACACGTCGCGCAGTACTGGAACGCCTTGTCCGCGAACGACACCTCACGAACCGTGTCACCGCACACCGGACACGGCAGCCCCGTGCGCGCGTGCACCCGCAGCCCCGACCGCTTCTCACCCTTCAACCGCGCGGCGTCCTGCCCAACGGACCGTGCGACCGCGTCGGTCAGGGTCGTGAGCAGCGCTTCGTGCAGGTGGTCGAGCTGCTCCGAGTTCAGCTTGCCCGTCGTCGCGTACGGCGAAAGCCGCGCCATGTGCATGATCTCGTCGGAGTAGGCGTTGCCGATGCCCGCGATCAGGCTCTGGTCCGTGAGTGACGTCTTGAGGCGCTCGGTCCGCTTGTCGAACAGGTCTTCCAGCTGCGTGCGGGTGATCCCCAACGCGTCCGGGCCCAGCCTGGCGACACTCGCGATGGTCTTCGGGTCACGCACGATCCACGCCGCGAGTCCCTTCTTGGTGCCCGCTTCCGTCAGGTCGAACCCCGGCCCCTGGCCGGGCGGACCCAGGTGGACACGCAACGCCAGCGGCCCGCGGCCCTGCTTGGGCGGTGGCGCCGACATGGTGTCGGCCCAGCGCAGCCAGCCGGCCCGGGCAAGGTGCACGACCAGGTGCAGGCCGTCCGCGACCTCCAGGTCGAGGTGCTTGCCGTGCCGGTGCGCGGCCACGACCTCCTGGCCGTGCAGCGCCGTCCACGGCGGGTCGAACGTCTTCAACACCTGCAGCGAAGCCACGTCGACGCGATGCACCACACGGCCCACCGCGTTCTCACGCAGGTGGTGAACCAGTGCTTCTACCTCGGGTAGTTCGGGCACCGGTCCAGTGTCGCATCAGTCGACGGGTTGCAACGGACCTTCGACATCCGGCAGCGAGTGCATCTCGATCGTCCGGGCGACCCTGGAGGCCTCCTGGCGCACCGCCATCGGGCCGCGAACGGACCCGATCCACCGCTCGGGTGGCAGCTCGTCGGCCGTGGCCTTGCTCTCCGCGACCAGCGTGTGCGGGCGGCGCAGCGCCCAGCGGACCGGGAAGAAGGCGAACAGAAAGATCAGCGCGAGGATCAGCCACGCCGGAACGACGACCTGCTCCGGCGTCCAGGCGATCAGCACGACCACCATCACGACGAGCATGCCACCCATCATGATGCCGGGCAGAGCACCGCCGCTGACGTCGTGTTCGAAGTCGTCGGACTCCACCGGGTTGCGCCACTCGATGCGGCTGTGGACCGTCCACATCCGCCCGTCAGCACCGCGCACCAGCCGCGTCATGTACCCGTCTCCCACGCTCGGTCGGTCTTGGCCAAACCGTACCTGGCGCGGGCAGAGCCTTGTGGGTGAACTCGCCGGACCTTGATCGTCACCGTCAGTTCTGGCGCGGCTCTGTCGGGTAGAGCGTGGCCGTCGTGACCGTGGTCCGCGGCGACGAGCACGGTACGGAGGACGGCGTCGGCGGTCCGGACGACGACGACTGCACGTCGAGCGATCTGATTTCCCTCGTCGTGGACGTCGTGCTGACCACGTCGGACTGGCCCGACGACTCGACGATCGTCTCGGCCCGCTCGGCCGGCGGGTCCTGGCGCGGCTCGCTGGTCGGCGGCGGCACGGACGCGGCGGTCCTGCGCACGGTCTCCTGGCGCTGCCCGCCGGGGTTGACCACGTTCTCCTGCGGCTTGAGCCGCTGTTCGGGAGCGGGCGGCTGGGCCACCACGAGCTCCTGGCTGTGCTCGGAGCTCGACGACCCGGACGTCTCCATGGCGATCACCGGCTTCTGGTCCGGCTGCAGCACGGCGACACCGGCGGCACCGTTGAACACCGCGGCCATCGTCCCGAACAGGCCGACGGTCGCCACGCTCGCCGCCACGAACGCCAGCTTCGCCTTGGTCAGGAACACCTTCCCGGCGAACGCGAGCCCCAGCGCCGACGGCACGATCAGGTACGCCGCGCTGGCGCGCAACGTCGCGCAGACCTCGTTCAGCTCCGTGTAGAGCTGTGTGCAGCCGGAACAGGTGTCGAGGTGGCCGCGGATCCGGCGTTCCTCGACGCCCTGGACCCCGCCCGCGGTGTAGGTGCCGAGCTTCGACCGGATCGCCGCGCACGACGAACGCCCGTCGTCGGCCGCGAGGTGGGCCTGCAGGTACGCCGCACGCAGTCCTTCGCGCGCACGGCGGGCCAACGCCGACATGGCGTTCGGCGAGAGTCCGAAGTGCGGTGCCACGGTGGCGGGGCGTTCACCCTCGACCTCGACCCGCCACAGCACGACCCGCCAGCGTTCGGGCAGGCTGGAGAAAGCCCTGGTGATGAGGTTGTGCTCGGCCCTGCTGTTCGCGTTGTCACTCACCGGCTCGACACGACGGCCCAGCTCCTCGTCCTCCACCGGCACGTCGCGGCGCCGTCCGCTCCACTCCCACGCGACGCGGCGCGCGACGGTGAGCAGGTAGGTGCGGACATGGTCGGTGGGCCCGCTGCCGCGGCGGATCGCCTGGAGCATGCGGAAGAACGATTCAGCGGTGAGGTCGTCGGCCTCGGCCGCCTCCCGGACGTGCCTGAGAGAAAAACGGCGGATCGCGTCCGCATGCCGGGAGAACAGTTCGCCGTAGGCCGAGTCGTCTCCCTCGCGCACTCTGGCGAGCAGGTCCCGGTCGACCTCGTTCTCGTCGACCATCACAGGCCTCAACATGCCACAAGGGGCCAGAACTGCTCCTCGATGAGAACAGGTCGATATACAAGACCATCCGTTCGGCGTGGGCTGATCAGCGCAACGCGATCGGTGACAGGACGGTCACAGGTGGGCGTCGGACGGTCGGCGCGACAAGATCCAGCGACTATCGTCACGCACGTGGTGGACTGGCGAGAACGTGCTTCGGCCCTGGTGCCGGAACTCCGGGCTGTCGCCGAGACCGAGGAGTGGTCCTGCCACGTCTTCTTCTCCGAGCTGTCCCAGCTGGCGCAGGAAGCGCACCGCGCGCAGGACGACGAGGTGCTGCGGCGCGCGTACGGCTTCGCGCACTGGTGCTTCCACCAGCCGGAACAGTTCCTGGAGAACGCGGCACTGATCAGCTTCTACGAGCACGTGTTCGACGACTGGGACCTCCGCGAGGAGGTGGCCGCGTGGCTGCCGGTCGACGTGCTGCCCAAGGTGCGGGCGCTGTGGGAGTGGCGCTGGCCGAAGGAGCAGTTGGACGAGGTAGATCAACTGCTGGCCGGTTTGGAACCCCCCTCGCAAGATGCCGTCTAGAGGCTGTTGTATAGTTGTCTCCCGTAAGGCAGTGCGGATGTAGCGCAGTTGGTAGCGCATCACCTTGCCAAGGTGAGGGTCGCGAGTTCGAGTCTCGTCATCCGCTCTCGAAGAAGCCCGGTGTCCTGTGGACGCCGGGCTTCTTTCGTTTATTGGGTGTTCACGCGGTTCTCGAGGTGATCTCAGGGGCGACCCGTGAAAAGGTGGTCCCAGACCGCTCGCATCAACCTGATCGAGCCCGTTCGACAAGGACCTGGAGATCATGGCCATCAAGCAGACGGCAAACGCTCACTGGGAAGGCTCCCTCGTCGAGGGCAAGGGAAACGTCAGCCTCGCCACCTCCAACAGCGGCAGCTTCGACATCGACTGGAAGGCGCGCGCCGAGGAGGCGGGCGGCAAGACCAGCCCCGAGGAGCTCATCGCCGCCGCGCACTCCTCCTGCTACTCGATGGCGCTCTCGCACGGCCTGACCGGCGCGGGCACGCCGCCCACCTCGATCGACACCAAGGCCGAGGTCTCGTTCCAGGCGGGCGTCGGCATCACCGGCATCCACCTGACCGTCCGCGCCAACGTGCCGGGCCTGTCCCAGGAGGACTTCGTCACGGCCGCCGAGGGCGCCAAGGCGAACTGCCCGGTCTCCAAGGCGCTCGCGGCCGTCGAGAACATCACGCTCGACGCTGCCCTGGTCTGAACCGCAGCTCCGCGGGCCCGTGACTGATCAGGTGCCTGCGGTAGCGCACGTCGCCGGGCTGCTCGGCCACCTCGGACGAGCGGTCGAGCAGCTCTTCGGCGACGATCCGGCCCTCCAGCCGGGCCAGCTGGGCGCCCAGGCAGTAGTGCGGCCCGTGCCCGAAGCCGAGATGCCCCGGCACGGCCGGCCGGCCGGGGTCAAAGTCCTCGCTGAACACCTTCGGGTCACGGTTGCCGGCCGCGTAGTCGAGGAACAAGTGCTCGCCCTCCTCGATCCGCACCCCGTCCACGGTCACCGGGCACGTCGCCGTCCGGAAGAACCCGGCGAACGGCGTGTCGAGCCGCACCACCTCCTCCACCACGCCGCCCAGCCGACGTTCCTTGCCGTCGAGTCGCAGGAACATGCTGGCCAGCATGTTCGTCGTCGAGTCGGCGCCGGCCACGACGACCGCGAGGCACAGCGACAGCCGTTCCTGCTCGGACAGCTGCCCGCCCCGGAACGCGTTCGAGCGCGCGAAGTAGGCGCAGAACTCGTTCATGCCGGCGAAGTACGACCCGAGGGCGCGCTCGCTGACCTCCTCGCCGCTGGTCAGTTCCAGCACCGGTGCCACGAACTCGCGGAACAGCGGGAAGTCCGCTTCGGGCACGCCGAGCACGTCACCGACAACTCCGAGCGCGAACGGCGCGGCGAACTCGCCGACGAACTCCGCTTCTTCCGGCAGTTCGTCGAGCAGGGTCCTCGCGCGTTCCCTAATTGAGTCAGCCATTTGGCGCACGGCCGTTGGGGTGAATTTCTGATTCGCCGCCGCACGAATTCGGGCGTGTCTGGTGCCGTCCGCCGCATTGAGTGAGGACATCAATTCGAGTAATCGCCGCTGCTCCGGCTGCATCCGTGCCGCGAGGGTCGCGACCTGCGGACCTGTCATGTTCCGGGAGGAGAACGTCACCGGATCAGCCAGTACGGCCCGCAGGTCGGCGTATGCGGTGACGCGCCTGGCGTTGATTCTCGGGTCGAATTCCATTGCGCTATCTTTGCGCGGTCATGGCCTTTGTCGGGGCTGACGACAGGACCAACAACGTGATCATCCGCCTGCTCGGGCCGCTCGAACTCACCGGCCCGAACGGAGCAGTTCAGCTCAGCAGTGCGGGACAGAACCCTCGTGACCCGGCTGGCGCTGAACCCGGGCGAGACGGTGCCGAGGAGTGCGCTCGTGGACGCGCTCTGGTCGGACGAAGTGCCCGCTTCCGCCACGAAGACCCTGCACAGCCTGCTCGCGCGCCTGCGCGGTCGAGGAACTGATGGAGGTATCCCTCGCGCTCGGCGAGCCCCACTGGTCAACGCGCTGGTCGAGCGGCACCCGTTCCGCGAGCGAGCACGTCATGGACCACTGCGCGGTGCTGGTGGACACGCTGCTGCGAGCGGCGCCGAACCTCCGTGTCATCGCCACGTGGCCATGGGACGCGGCGACATCGTCGAGGCCCGCGAGCTGGCCACGTCGTCGTTGCGCATCAAGGAGAAGTTCAACGACCTGCTGGGCATCGCGGTGTCGGTCGAGTTGCTGGCGCTGATCTCGGTGGTCACCGGTTCCGCGTCGAACGCCGCGTTGCTGCTGGGCGGCGCGGACCGCGTGCGGCAGTCGATCGGGTTGCCGCTCTTCGGGTCTGCGAACCTCGCGGCGTCGCACAACCAATGCGTGGCGTTGTGCCGGCAGGCGTTAGGGCCTGAACAGTACGAAGAGCACTTCTCGCGCGGTGCGGCGATGACCGTGCCCTCAGTGGTCGCGGCCGCGCAGTCGTGACGCAGGTTCCATGTGAGCGGCCTTCGCCGAACCGTTGCCTCGGCCGGCCCACTGGCGACTGCCTTTGCGGGGACTATGGGTGCGTGGACCGGGACAGAACGCTGGCGCACCTCAGCAAGGACGACTGGGGCAGGCCCGACTCGTCGTCGACCCAGCTCTACCGTGACCTGTGTGCGCTGCGCGATCTGCCGGTGGGACAGCTGACGCCGACGTCGTTGCACCTGCTCGTGACACACCAGGTGGGCCTGGACGTGACCGCGCTGCTGGCCCTGGAACACGTCGAGTGCGACCCGTTGCGATCGGTCGCCCTGTACCCCGGCGACCTGCTCGCCGCTCTACTGAGAGTAGATCACTCGTTCTGGACCGATCACCCAGCGTTACTGTCCAGGATGTCCGCCCTGCTTGATCGACTGCGCACCCTGCCGGACGGCGACTGGCACCTGCTGGTGTCCGCGGCCGAGCAGTTTCCCGGTTAGGCGCGCGTTAGGCGGCTCTTTGCCGGCGGGTGAGTTGCTTGCACCATGGCAAAGACTCTCGCGGCAACCGGCCTCACGCTGGCCTCCCTCGCCGCCACCGCTGTGTTCCTCTCCCCCGTGGCTTCCGCCGAGACCTGTAAGGCTTCCTACTACTCGGGCGGCGGCACGACGGCCAGCGGCGAGCGCTTCGACCCCAACAAGCTGACGGCCGCACACAAGACACTCCCGTTCGGCACTCGCGTGAAGGTGAAGAACCGCTCCAATGGCAAGACGGTGACCGTGCGGATCAACGACCGAGGCCCGTTCATCACCGGCCGCTGCGTAGACCTGACCCCCAGGGCCTTCAAGACGATCGCCCCGCTGTCACAGGGCGTAGTGGGCGTCACGGTCACAAAGGTGTGATCGAGTAGAAATGACCAGCTTCGCTTGACCCAATCGAGTGAACGAGATAGGCAATCCGGGTGTTGGCGGCGATGAGTGGGCCCGGTCGGCTCGCAACCGGGGCTCTCCTAGGTGCGGTCGTCGCCGCGTTTTACGTGCTCGCGCCGCATGTCGGATCGCTCGCGTCGGGCGATCCGGCAGGGCCTGACGGCGACAGACCGGCCCGTGTCTCGCTGATCAACACGCCTTCGTTGATCCCCACGGAGTCCCAACCTCCGTCACAGAGCGTGGTGTCGAGTTCATCGTCCGCAGCACCTTCTTCCACCAGCACAACGACCACGACATCCACGACAACGACCACAACCACGACGACTACTCAGGCTCCGCCGCCAGTAACCACAACGACCTCGCGACCGCGGCCGACGACAACTACGACGACCACGACCACGAGGCCGTGCGGAATCATCTTCTGTTAGTTGCTACGCGGTCCTGCGTCGCGCGAGGAAGACCGACGCGCCGCCGACGAGCAACGTCAGCGCACCGACCAGACCTAGACCCGAGACGCTGGCCCCGGTGTCCGCAAGCGCACCCGCCGTCGCCGTGTACTTGACCGGCAGGACCTTCTGCACGGGCTGCTCGGGCTGGCCGCCACCCGGCGTGCCACCCGGCGTGCCACCGGGCTCGTCGCTCGGCACGACCTCGACGGCCCAGCCGTTGTTGCACCACTCGGTGCAGTCCTGAGCGCTGATCAGCCACTCCGGATGCTTCACCTTCCACGGCCCGTTGACGACGACCTCGTAGAGGCCGGCAGGGATGTCGGTGAAGTAGGCCTGGCCATACTCGCCGGTGCCACTGGCGGTCCCGGCCACGACACCGGTCTTCGGGTCGACCAGGCTGAACGAGACGCCAGTCAGGTGCTCGTCACCGTTCATCCAGCCGTTGCCGTCGCGGTCCACGTAGAGCGAACCGTTGGTGTCCGTGCGCTTGTCGCCGACCTTGACGTAGTCGAAGACGCCGGGGTAGCCGTCGATGATGCCGTCGCTCGTGCCGAAGTCACACGCCACGTAGGCGTGGCCGTAGCGGTCGGCGGAGAGCGGGATTCCCGCGAGCACCGTGAACACGCGGCTCTGACCCGCGAGGATCGTCGCGCCCTTGTCCCAGTCGAGGTCACCGAGTCCGTCCGGGAACGCCATGTGCGGTCCCTCGCCGGAGCGGTTGCAGCCCGCGACGATCCCGGAGATGTCCGAGCCGCCCTTGTTGGTCAGCGTGAACTCCACGGTCGCGAAGCCACCGGCGACGTGGTCGGTGGAGGTGAAGCGCAGCGACGCCGACAGCTGGTCGTTCAGCGGCCGGACCGCCTTGTAGCGCAGCTCCGAGGTGGAGTCGCTGCCGTCGACCGGGATCTGCTCGTTGCTGTACTGCAGAACCCAGCCGCCAGGCAGTTCCTGGAAGTTCAGCCCCCACGTCCGGAGCTCGAGGCCGGTGAAGGTGAAACGACCGTTGGCGTCGGTGCGCGTGCGCGGAGTCACGTTCGGGTCGCCGCCGCCGTACAGGTACGCCTGGGCGCCGGCCAGACCCTCGCCGGCGTCCTGCACGCCGTTGCCGTTCGCGTCACCCCAGAGGATGCCGCCGATGGTGCCCGTCTTGACGGGCTCCCGGAACGGAACCTCGACGGTCGGGCTGCCGTCCATCGAGTCCCGGTCGTTGGTGGCGTTGACGCGGATCTTGAACTTCGCGTTGCCCGCGTAGCTGTAGGTACGGCCCTTGAGGGTGAAGGTCCGCGACTCTCCCGCCGCGAGCTTCGTGTCGGGCGCCCCGCCCCACGGCGCTCGCAGGCCGTCCCAGTCGTCGATGTTGAAGTACGACCCGGAGATGTTCTCGGACCACGCCGCCACGCCGGTGGCTTCGACGGTGCCGCTGTTCGTGATGGTGAGCTTGACCGTCACGGCCTGACCGACGAGGAACGGCCCGGCGCCGACGACCTCGGACGTGGCCTGCACGTCCGAGCGGGCGGGATCGGCAGCCGGCTGCTCAACCTGGTCGGCGGGCTTCTCCTCCGGCTTGTCGGCCGGCGTCTCGCTGACTGGCGGCGCGGTCGACTCGCCCGGAGTGGACGGCTCGGTCGGCGTCGTCGTCTCGGTCGGCGTCGTCTCAGCCGGTGCTTCCGGCTGGGTCGAGGTGCTCGGCGCCGTGACGTCCGTGCTCGGGGTAACAGGGTCTTCCTGCGCGTATGCGGTGAAACAGGTGGTGGCGCTCAACGCCAGAACAGCCGCGAACACGGCCGATCTGCGCGCGACGCCACGCGCGCGTGATCCAGACAAGGTGGAACTCCCCAGACATAGGCCACCGCGACGAAGCGACACGACCCCCGACGTACCGCGCGAAACCCCCCGCCGTGCGGTGAACGTGGTTTCAGCGAGCACGGTAGGGGCACCGACCTGGGATAACAAGTAACTTTCAGCTCACGATCGACTTCGCGGCTCACTGCTCCGCGAGCTTCAGGCCGACCGGGCACGACACACCGGTGCCGCCCAATCCGCAGTACCCGTAGGGATTCTTGGCATCGGACAGGTACTGCTGGTGGTAGTCCTCCGCGTAGTAGAACTCCCCCAGCGACGCCAGCTCCGTGGTGATCGCCCCGCGCCCCGCCTCGCTCAACGCCCGTTGGTACACGGCCGCCGAAGCCTCGGCGGTGACCCGCTGTCCTTCGTCGGCGTACAGGACCATCGACCGGTACTGCGTACCGATGTCGGCGCCCTGCCGCATGCCCTGGGGCGGGTCGTGGCCCTCCCAGAACACCCGCAGCAGGTCCTGGAACGGCAGCGCGGCCGGGTCGAAGACGACGAGGACGACCTCGGCGTGGCCGGTGCGGCCAGAGCAGACCTCTTCGTAGGTCGGGTTCGGGGTGACGCCGCCCGCGTAGCCGACGGCGGTCGACCAGACGCCGGGTGTACGCCAGAAGAGGCGTTCGGCGCCCGAGAAGCAGCCCAGGCCGAAGACCGCGGTGCGGTGCCGGAGGGGAACGGTGGCGTAACCCGACGATCCGGGAACACCGCGTGAAAGTCGGGCACGGTGATCGGGTCCGGGCGGCCTGGCAACGTGTCGGCGGCAGTCGCCTGGCGGGCTTCGTCTCGACCGAACAGCGCCATGACCTGCATTGTATGGATCAGGTCTGCCCGCGAGAACGGCCCGGCGCCGACGACCTGGGCGCGGTCACCTCGTCAGGAGTGGACGGTTCGCCCGATGCTTCCGGTTCGGTCACGTCCGCGCTGGGCGTAGCAGGATCTTCCTGCCCTGCGGTGAAACCGGTTGGGCCACCGCAATGACGCGGTCAGCCCGTGATCGTGAACTTCACGATGTCGCCTTCTTCGACGCGCTCGACCGGCAGCCCGGCGACCGGCCGTGCCGCGAAGTCGACGCCGTACGGACGCGACTTGACGACGACGACCTTCCGGATGCCGTGGTGCTTGAGGACGTCGATGCTGCGCTGGTCCGGGAACGTCCTGGTCACCTCGGAGATCTCCTGGTACTGCGGGGGAAAGTTGCCGGAGTTGCCGTTCGCGAGTTTCGGGAAGCCCTCGATCGACCAGAGCAGGTAGGTGAAGTCGCTCGTGTCGTCGATCGGCAGCATCAGGATCGGCTCCTGCGTCTGCTCGAACACGCGCGCGACATCCGGCGGGATGCCGGGGGTTTGCACGTGTGGCCACCGCGGAATGCCTTCCAGCAACGCCGCGAGCGCCGGGACGAGCAGATAGATCGCGATGAGCTGCAGGGCCACCTGTGTGCGGTCGACCAGCAGCCTGCCGAACTCCGTCACCGCTCCCGCCGCGAGCAGCGCCAGCGGCAGGATCGCCCAGAGCACCAGCCGTCCTGGTGTGCGCATGGCGTCCCAGCCCGGAAGGAAGTCCCACAGGAAGCGGTACAGAGCTCCGTCGAGGAAGTTCACTCCGAGCGACAGGACGACGGAGAGCACGACGGCCGATCCGAGCAGCACACGCACGCGGACCCGCCATGCGCTGACGAAAAGGCCGATCACGGCCAGCAGCACCACGACGAGTCCGGGAAACAGCAGCTTCTCGCCGATGCCCGGCTCCGGGATCGTGCTGTGGTCGTTGAAGATCGTCTCGACCCACAACCAAGTCTCGTACGGAGCCGTCCACAACCCGTTCACCGGCGGTGAGAACACCTCGATCTCGCGCCAGGTCCGCGCGAAGCCGTAGGTCTCCAGCACCCGCAGGTACGGCGTCACCAGGAACCAGGTGACCACGAGGAACACTGCGGCACCGTAGGCGTTCGCGATCACGATCGGCCGGGACCGCCTGCGCCAGGCGGAGACCGCGACCACCAGCCCGACCAGTCCCATGAGATAGACGAACGGGAGGCCGATGGCGAACCCGATCGACACCTGCCAGGTGGCGATCAGCCACCCGGAGAAGATCCACCAGGGCCGGGGCTCGGTTCGTTCCCGGAACGAGTACCCGTGACCGCGGGCCAGCGCCCACAGCGCCAGAGCGATGCCACCGGTCGACACGACGTTGAGGTGATGCAGGTGGGCGAGCCGCCACGGCGCCCACGCGAACACCACACCGGCCAGTGCGGCTGCTTGCCAGCTGCTGCCGAGTTGCTTGGCCAGCAGGTAGCAGCCGGTGAACGCCAGCGCGAAAGCCAGCACGAACGCGGCGTTGTAGCGGAACACGGCCGCGTACTGACCATCACCGAACAGGCTCAGCGGGAGGTAGCCGAGCAAGGAGTCGGTGAACGCGAAGTTGTCCTCCGCCGGGTAGAACTGGTTCGCGGTCCACAGGTCACCGCCCTCGGTCAGGAAGCGGTGCAGCCAGGCCAGCTCCCACGTCTGCAGCAGCGGGTCGCCCAGACCACCGGTGATCAACGACCGAGGATTCAGCACGATCCGGAAGTTGAAGACCATCGAGATCAACAGGCCGAAGTAGAAGGCCACCGCACCCTCGGACCTCAGCAACTGCCCGGCCCTGCGCACGACCTGCCGGCGTCGCTGCTCCCCCTGTTCGGAAACGGTGCCCGATTCCGAAATCGCCCCCACGAACCGACCTCCCGTGCCGCCCAGCCGGGCATCCCCGAACGCCCAACTGGGCACTTCAGGGTGACTGTACTGCGTACGGGTGAAGGGTCGGTCATGCTTCGCCGGTGTTCGACCTGTCGGACAGGACACGCACGTGCCACCAGAACCGCGGTGGCCGCAGGGGTTCGTCACATCCGGGCGGTGCTGATGGGGCGGTCTGCGAACACGGTGGGGAACGGCGGTACCGTCTGTCACGTCGAACGCCCCGGCAGCGCGCCGTGCGGAGCAATCACCTTTCGTCTTTGCGCGACCGGACGACGCCATTGCTTCGATCCAGGGTGGCGTGTGACACAAGGAAGTCACGACTTGCCAGGTCGGCGCGATATCGATCTGTCGGATTCGGCACAATGTCGCAGTCTGACGGTTATCTGGAAGGGGGTGCCAGGCGTGACCTGGCAAGAAGAGCTGCAGAAGCTCGACCTTGAGCTGGCCTCAGGTCGAATCTCTGCGGACGACTACCGCCAACGCAGGGACGAGGTGCTGGCTGGTTCCACGTCAGCTCCGCCCCAGCCCCAGCAGCAAGCCCCCTTCGCCGCGCCGTTCCGCTGGCAGGCCATGCCTCCTCAGCAGCAGGCACCCAACCCCGACGCGACCCAGGTCGTGAGCACGGGGCAGGCAGCGCCGAACCCCGACGCGACCCAGGTGGTCAACACGCAAAAGGCAGGTGACTCCGAGCGCACCCAGTTCGTCCGGCCGGTCAGCGGGCCTGAGCCGCAGCAGGGCGGCTGGCAGTCCGGTCCCTCGGCACCGCCGCCCTGGGTGGGCGGCGACGGCGGGTTCGGACCGATGGGCGGCTCCACCCCCGGCTGGATCGCCCAGGGGCCTGAGACGTTCGACGACGCGGGCAAGAGCAGCGGCAAGGGCCGCATCTTCGCGATCGTCGGCGTGGTCCTGGTGCTGGCGCTGATCGGTGGCGGCATCTGGTGGTTCACGACTCAGTCCGGTGGTGGCGGCAACGGAGGCGAGACCACGGCGCAGACCACCACTCAGACGACGTCGACCAAGCCGAAGCCGAAGGACGACCTTGACATCGTCGCCCTTCCCGGCAGCCAGGAAGACCAGAGCGGGATCAAGACGTTCGAAGACATCGTGGCGCAGAAACTCCTCACCGAGGAGGAGAACGCCGTGTACGCCACGGGCGGCGCGACCAAGGCCCGTGTCGCGGTGTCGAAGCTGCCGAACGGTGACGTGATCCAGGTCATCACCGTGCAGCTGACCGACGCGACCGCGGCGACCACCGCCCGCGAAGCCCTGGCCGCGTTGCAGACCAAGTTCAACATGAAGACCTACACGGGCGGCACCATCCCTGAGGACGTCTCAGCCCACCAGATCGACGTCGAGGGCGACAAGAAGGGCTCGGCCCGCGCGCACTACGTGCACAAGAGCACACTCGTGCGCCTCCAGGTCGCGGGCAAGGACCAGGCCGCGATCAGCAAGGACTTCGACTCGGTCCTCGCTGCGCAGCTCGAGTTCCTGCCGTCCGGCTCGTGACCTCGACGGGCGACCATAGGGTGGTCGCCTGCACGGTGGCGACACGTGCCCAGCTCTCCGCCACGCGGGCGCTGGGCACGTCCTACCTGAGGCAACACCCCGAACACGACTTCGTCGTCGTCGACCTGGAAGACCCACCGGATTGGCTGGGGATCTCCGAGGACGAGTACTTCGAGCTCGCGACCGCCTACGACGTCGGTGAACTGGCCGAAGTCATAACGCCACAGGTGGTGCGAGGGCTTCTCGAGAAGTACGACGTCGTCGTAAAGCTTCCGCCGCGCGCCCTCGTGCTGGCACCTCTCGCTTTCTTCGGCTCGCCCGGATTCGTCGATCTGTCGGACTCGGCGCTCGCGCACTGGAACTTGCACGAGCGGCCGCTCGAGGGCGCGAATCTGATCAGGTTCGACGACTACGACCTGAGCACGCCGTGGGTGATCGCGCCCGGCAGCCCGCAGGTGCTGTTCTCCGAGCGACCCGAGCTGAAGCGGATCTACGACGAGTACGCCAGTCTCGTCGAGCCGCACGACGCGCCATACCGCTTCGGCTTCCTCGCGGATGGAACGCCGATCACCGCTCCGATGCGCACGCTCTTCGACGAGACGCGTACGCATACGAACTTGCTCAACCCCACCGGGGAGAAGCCTCCGCACGCCTTCGACGGCGACCACTTCCGGGAGTGGCTCCGGCTCCCCGCGACACCGATCGAACGCGTCAACGGCTTCAACCGGCTCGTGCTGGCCGTCTGGCGGTCACGCGTCGATTTGCAGGTGGCTTTCCCGCACCCGTTCGGTCCAGGTTTCCGGCAATGGTGCCGGTTGCACGGCACGCACGAAGGCCTTCCCGAGTGGGCGCTCCCCGGTGAGCCGCTCGAACCCGCCGCGCCCATCGACCAGTTCGGCGTCAACGTCGCCGGTTACCACACTGCCGAGCTGGGCGTCGGCGAAATGGGCCGCGTCATGCTGCGGGTGCTGGAGGCCGCGGAGGTCCCGCACGTGTCCGTGGTCGAGGAGCACTCGATCACCACGACCGTGCGGACAGCGCTCGAAGCACCGACATCCATTGGCGCGCCGAGGTTTCCGGTCAGCCTGATCACCGTCAACGGTGACTTCACCGCGCCTCTGCTGGAAGCGAACCCCGAGGTGGGCCACGACCGCTACCGGATCGGGCTGTGGGCATGGGAGCTCGAGGACTTCCCAGCGTCGATGCACCACGGCTACGCCCACGTCGATGAGATCTGGACGGTGAGCGAGTTCTCCCGCCGTGCCATCTCCGCGCATTCACCGGTACCCGTGCACACGATTCCGGTTCCGGTTCCCGACCCCGGTGAGCCGCGCCGCGAGCCGAGCGGCCGCACGCGCTTCCTCTTCGCGTTCGACTACAACAGCACAGCCGGGCGGAAGAACCCCTATGGCCTGGTCACCGCGTTTCAAGCGGCTTTCGAGGAACGTGACGACGTCGAGCTGGTGATCAAGTCGACGAACTCGCACTCGAACGTTGCGTCCGCGGAACGACTCCGTCTTCTGGTCGCCGGCGACGAGCGGATCACCCTGCTCGAGCGCTACCTCACCGTCGGCGAGCTCGCCGACCTGTATGCCACCAGTCACGCCTACGTTTCACTGCACCGCGGCGAAGGTTTCGGGCTCACCGTCGCGGAGGCGATGATCCGCGCGATCCCCGTGATCTCGACCGACTACTCGGGCACGGCGGAGTTCGTCACGCCGGAGACCGGCTGGCCGATCCCGTACTCCACGACGGAGGTCGGTCCGGGCTGGGCCCCCTATCCGGCCGGCGCCCGCTGGGCCGATCCCGACCTGGACTCCGCCGCACGCGCGATGCGAGAGGTGGCCGACGACCCGAAGGAGGCACGGCGGCGTGGTGTCGCCGGACGCGCCCATCTCCTCCGCACCCGTCAGGTCGACGCCGCAGCGAGCTGGGTGGCCGAACGCCTGACAGCGGCCCACGAGGAGTGGCGGGCCCGGCACGAGCCGGTCCCGGTACCGGTTCCCCCGTCACTCGCGAGAAGGGTCGCCAGACGGATCATCAGAACCGTCCGATCACCTGATTCACTCGCTTGACCTGCACTAGAATTCCCGGACACCTTCTCTGCACTCCCTGGACGGCTGATGTCGGAAGCACGGCTGGCGGACGCTCTCGTACGCCTTGATCAGAACAAGGAGCTGCGGCTTCCGCTGCGGTCCCGCGACCTGCTCGGCAGGTTCGTGATGCGACTGCTCTGGCGTCGCCAGGTGAAGTGGCAGATCGAGAACAACATCGCCACCCGCGACGCCGTCAACGCGCTGAGCGAGATGCTGCACGACCAGCAGCAGGTGCCGCGGGGCGAGCTCGCCCACGAGGTGCAGCAACTGCAACGCGCCGACCAGAACATCATGGCCGGGCTGAACCAGCGCCTCTACGCGGCGATCGGAAGCGTTCGCACGGAGCTCAGCGACCTGCGTCTGCAGCTCGTGGACGCCGGCCTGCACGAGGAGAAGGCGGACCAGCGCCTCGACGCGATCGAGTCGCAGCTCGCCGAGCTTGTCGCGGCCTCCCGGGACGCCCGCCTGCGCAACGCCCAGGTCGACCTCGTGCTCGACCGGTTCCGCCGCAGCGCCGACGCCGGGTTCGACGCGTCCACCGTCACGGTCCCGGCCAGGGCGAACGGCGTGGAGCTGGCGATCGCCGAACTGCTGGACGGGCCGGTCGAACACGTGCGTGCGGCGAGGGCGGCGCACCTGCCCGCCGTCGACGGCAGGGGCACCGTGTTCGACGCCGCGCCGTGGCGAGGTGAGTGGTTCGAGGTGCTGCGGGAGGCGGGCATCTCCGCCCACGGCGCGTCAGCAAACCCCTCGGTCGTCAAGCACAACGCGGAACTCGGCTTCCGCCTCGACGAGGCGGACCCGCTGGACGCGCTCGCCGCAGTCGACAAGCGTTCGCTCGGTGCCGTCACCGCCTTCCGCTTCGTCGAGCGGCTGTCGCCGGACGCATTGGGGCAGTTCGTGTCGCTGGCCGCGGAGTCGTTGCGGCCGGGAGGCGTACTGCTGGTGGAGAGCCTGGCAGCCGGCCCCGAGTTCCACCTCGACCCGTTCGCGCTGCGTCCGGTGCACCCCACCTATCTGCGCTTCCTCGCCGAGACGGCGGGCTTCGCCGAGGTGACGACCGAGCACCGCGAACACCCGCTCGGTGCGCGCTTCACGCTGACCGCCCGGATGTGACCGTGCCCAACAGCATGTGGAGCCCGCTGCCGCCCGACCGCAGCGGTATCGCCGACTACACCCACGAGCTTCTCTCCCACCTGGGCGACGGCGTCGAACCCGTCGCCCGCACCAGTCCACGGGCACGGTCCACAGGCGTGGCGTGCTACCAGATGGGCAACCACGCCGGCGTGCACTCGTGGATCTACGAGCAGGCGCTCGCGGTGCCGGGCGTGGTCGTCCTGCACGAGATGTCGTTGCTGGACTTCAACCTTGGCTACTGCCAGGGGCTCACCCCGCAGTTCTACAAGGAACTGAAGGACGCGCACGGCCCCATCTGGGGAGATCCGCACGACCCGGCCCTGCTGCACGGCCTTCCCGCGGTCGAGGTCGACGGCGTGCAGATGCTCGACAGTCGCACCATGACGTTGGAGAGCCGCGTCGTGACGGCGAGCCGCGGCGTGATCGTGCACGACCCGCACTCGGCAGCGCTGCTGCGTGAACGCTTCCCCGGCAAGCCGGTGTTCGTAGTGCCGCACGGCGCACCGGTGCGCGACGACACCGACCGCGAGGACATCCGTTCGCGGTTCGGGTGGACCGACGAGCACGTGGTGTTCGGAGTCTTCGGCGGCTTCAACCGGATCAAGCGCATCCTCGTGACGGTGCTGGCGTTCGCCGAGGTGCGCAGGCGCTGGCCGAACGCCCGGATGCTGATCGCGGGTCACGTCGACTACCCGGACGTGCACGCCGACGTCGTCAGCGCGATCGAGCAGTTCGGCCTCGGGGATTCGGTCCACCTGGAGCTCAGCCCGGCGAAGGACGCGTTCGAGGACCTGATCACCGCCACCGACGTCGTGATCAACCTTCGCTGGCCGACGATGGGTGAGACCAGCGGTGTGATGATGCGAGCGTTCGGCGCCGGCCGGATGGTGATCACGAGCGACCTGCCTCAGCACCGCCACCTCGACAGCGCGTTCTGCCCGCGCGTCCCGACCGAGCCGGCGCGTGAGGCGGAGAAGCTGGCGGCACTGCTGGAGAACGTGGTCGAGAACCCGACCGAGGCACGTGCGGCGGGCAAACTGGCGCGCGACTGGGTCGCCGAACACGCCTCGTGGCCGGTTGCGGCCGACGGTTACCGACGTGCGCTGGACAGCGTCGCCGCGGGTGAGAAGCCCGACGACACCGTTCCGGCCGGTGTGAACCTCTTCGCCGACCTGCGTGCGACAACCGGTCTGTCGGAGTCGTTCCGGCGCGCCGGCTCGGCGATGCGCCGGGCCGGCCTGCCGATGACGTACACCGAGTTCAACTCACGCGCACCGGTCCGCACGGTGCCGGTACCGCGCGAGATGCTGGAGCTGCGTGGGGGCAAGGATCACCCGCTCGACCTATGGATGGTGAACCTCAACGAGTTCCAACTCATCCCGGAGACGGCGCTCGACCGGTACACGATCGCGCTGTGGGCGTGGGAGATGCCGGAAATCCTGGACTACACGCTCCAGCAGCTGCCGCGCGTGAACGAGTTGTGGGTCGTGTCGTCCTACGTGGCCGAGACGTTCCGGACCGTCACCGACGTGCCGATCACGGTCGTGCCGAACGTGGTCACCGAGATCTCACCGTCGCCGGACCGTGCGCGCTTCGGCCTGAACGAGGACGCGTTCGTGGTGCTGTTCACCTTCAGCGCCTCGTCGAGCGACGCGCGGAAGAACCCCTGGGGCGTGATCGAGGCGTTCCGGCGGGCCTTTGCACCGCACGAGCGCGGCACCACCGCGCAGCTCGTGATCAAGGTGGTCGACCTCGACATCTTCCCGCTGATGGCCGCGGCGCTGCAGGACGCGGTCGCAAGCGTCAACGGCGTGCTGATCACAGGCGACCTGACCCGTGCCGAGATGGACTCGCTGCTCGCGAGCTGTGACGTGTACGCGTCGCTGCACCGTTCCGAGGGCTTCGGCATGGGCATGGCCGAGGCGATGTCGATCGGCAAGCCGGTCGTCGCCACCGGCTACAGCGGCAACACCGACTTCATGCCGCCCGGATCAGCCGGGGTAGTCGGGTACGACATCCGCCCGATCACCATGGCCGACCACCGCTACGACGAGCGGTTCGCCGACTGGTACCGCCCAGGGCTGCTGTGGGCGGAGCCCAACGTCCCCCAGGCCGCCGGCTGGCTGCGGCGCCTCGCGGACAGCCCGTCGCTGCGGGCCCGCATGGGCGCGGCGGCCCGGCAGGCGATCTGGGAGCGGTGCAGCTACGAGGCGGTCGGCAAGATCATCCGCGACCGCGTCGAGGCTATTTACGAGGAGCGTTCTCCAGCTCGATGAGCCGTGCCTCCAGCGCGGCGATCCGCTGCCGCGCCCGGACCGTCTCCTGTTCGGCGTGCTGCGCGGCCACCCGCAGCGCGTCGAACTCGACCAGCTCGTGCTCCTTGGCCTGCTCCGCCTCCCGCACGGCCTCTTCGAGCCGGCGGATATACGCGATCTCGGCCATCCGCGCAGCCCGCTGTTCGGCGGCGTCGGCACGGATGTACTTGTCGAACACATTCGCAGGCACAGCGAGCAGTTCCAGCGCCTCGGCGTCGTCCGCCTGCGCATAGAACCGGTTGAGGCCGTCGAACAAGGCGCACCGGTACCCGGCGGCGGTCATCAACGGGTCCCAGGCCTGGTGCGCGGGCTTGGTCGAGCCGGGCTCCGTCGCCTCGACGACCACGACGCGCGGCCGGTGCCGGTCCCAGTCCGCGCCCTCGATGACGGCGAGTTCCTCCCCCTCGACGTCGATCTTGAGGAAGTCGACGACACCGGGATGCTCGTCGAGCACGTCGGCGAGCGTGCGGACCTCCACCTCGACCGGAACGATCTCCAGCGTCGACTCGGCCTGGTAGGTGCTCGCGAGCGCGCTGTCGAGCGTCGACCATCCGGACCGGTTGACGACGTGGTGCAGCACCGCCGAACCGGGCTTCGCGCCGAGCGCGATCGCCAGCGTCACGTCACCGGGCCGCGCCTTGCGGAGCGCCTCCACCTGAGCCGGGATCGGCTCGACGTTGATGCCGCGCCAGCCGAAGTCGTAGAAGTGCTTGGTGACGGAGTCCTCGACGGGATCCGACGCACCGACGTCCACGTAACGCCCGGTCACCCTGCCATGGAAGAGCCGGGCGAGGAGGACATCCTCCGCGTTCTGCGCGTACGAGATCACGCCGCAAACAATATCTGGCGCCCCGGAGCGGCAACCCCCGGTCGAGCCGCCGCGTCTTTACCATCAGCAGCTGAGAGAGCCGGGAGGACCCGATGGCACCTCTGGTGATATTAGTCACATTGGCAAGTTTGGTGTTCCTGGTGCGAACTGTAGCGGCCGTCCTGGCCGTTTCCTCCAGCAAGAAGGCCAACGATTACCCTGCGCCACAAACGTCCACCAATTGAGATACTCGTTCGGAGTACGTCTTACGGTGGAACGTCGACTTACCGTACGATCCTTTCGGGTCGTATGACTGATCAGTCACCCGAAGGGGACCTCACAGGGGTAGGTGCGCCATGGACCACGCACTGAACAAGGTCATCGAGCTGCGCGAGAGTGGCTTTCAGTTCCTCCACCTGAGGGACGACGCCGGGCAGCTCGACCGCATCATGGCGTTCAAGCAGCGCAGAGGCTTCATCGACTCGATCCTGTTCTGGTCGGAGACAGAGGCGCGCGCGGGACGACTTCCCGCGGTCCGCGACTCGGCTCGCCCGGCACAGGCCGTGTGGATCTACGAGGGCCCGCTGATCGAGGCTGTGGACAGGCTGTTGGACCTGCCTGAACCCGGCGCGCGCAACGCTCCCATGCTGATGAAGGCGACGGCCTCGGACTTGGCTGTCGTGACGACGCTGCCGTTCAAGCTGAAGCTGCCGCCGGGGGCCATCGCCTAGTTCGGGCTGTTAGTTCTTTTCGAGGTCGCCGCGCTTTACGGCGCCGATGAACGTTGGGGTGCGGCGACTACCGGAACTCACGTTTCTCGCGTGGGCCTGCTGTGTTCAATACGACCAGAATCGTGACGTTCGGTAGCAACGCGGTGTTCGCCTACCTTTCAGCCGCGAGCTTTCGGATCCACTCCGCCGATTCGTCTGGGATGAGCGCCAACCCCGCCACCTGTTCGAAGGAGGCGGTCGAGGCTGAGACGACGGCGTGTCCTCGATGACCTGTGCTGTGACGTTCGGAAGCTCGCCGAGTGGAACTTGAGCGGATCGTCATCGGACAGCCACTCCCGCCGCCGTCCTCGGACCTGGGCGGGTTTGTGCGCCACTGCGCGCTGGCGCCCCCTAAAGGATGAAGAACTTCCCTCGCCTGAGTTACGCAGCTTGATGTAGAGGGTCCTGACACGACACGTTCGCGCCTATGAACCTCAGGAAGACCGTCGCGGGGGCCGCTGTTGCCCTCGGCAGCGCTACCGTCATGCTCGGCCTGGGTGGTATCGCCAACGCGGACACCGGGTCCGCCGCCGTTCACACCTCGCCCGACCTCGGTGGCCAGCTGGGCGACGTCGCCAGCGTCAGCGACCTCGCGTCCGTGAACACCGCCGACGCAACGGGCAAGATCCAGGCCATCAACGCGCAGGACCTCGACGCCGCCGCGCTGGTCGAGAACGTCGACGCCGGTGCCACCGGTCTGCCGGCCTCCACGCTGCTCGGCCTGAACGAGCCGCACGGTGTGCCGACCGGTGCCGCGTCCGTCGACATCTGATCCGACCAGACCTTCCTGGCCGGGGCGGCGCCCGATTCCCTCCCCCTCGAATCGGGCGCCGTTCCACCTTCCTGGAGCTGAACGCCTTGGGTATCAAGAAGATCGTTGCTTCTGTCGGTATCGCCGCTGGTGCGATCGCCGCGATGGCCGGTACCGCGAGTGCTGCGCCGCAGCTGCCGGACGTCGACCCGATCGGCCAGATCAGCGAGCTCGGTGACAGCGCTGGTGTCAGCACGCTGCACGACTTCAGTGGCAACGTCGACATGAACCACAACGGCACCAAGGTCATCGGCGGCTAGAGCTAGCGGCCTGCCGCGTAGCCCTGCGCGCCGCGTGGGTTCGCGCCGGCGCGTAGGAGTCCGTTCGCGGCATCCCTTGCCACGGCGGACATCCGGCCCAGCGTCCACTCGCCGGCGTCCACCACCCGATGGCCTCGCTGGCGCAGCTCGTCCAGGACGTTCGTGCCGACGCGGGACTCGATGACGAGTTCGCCCGGCGTCCAGGCTCGCGGGTAGAACGAGCTCGGGAACGCGTTCGAGTGCCACATCGGCGAGTCGATCGCCTCCTGCAGGTTCAGGCCCGCCTGGTGTGCCAGCCAGAAGCCGAGCTGCCACTGGTCCTGCTGGTCGCCGCCGGGAGTGCCGAACGCGAGTGCTGGGCGGCCGTCGTGCAGCGCCATCGACGGCGACAGGGTGATGCGCGGGCGCTTGCCGGGGGCCAGCGAGTTCGGCAAACCCTTGTCCAGCCAGAACATCTGGGCGCGGCTGCCCAGGCAGAAGCCGAGTGACGGGATCGTCGGCGACGACTGCAGCCAGCCGCCGGACGGGGTCGCGGAGACCATGTTGCCCCAGCGGTCGACGACGTCCACGTGCACGGTGTCGCCGCGCGTCACGCCGGAGCGTTCCACGGTCGGTTCGCCGATCGCGCCCGTCGGGTCGGACAGCAGGGTCGACGGCCCGCTGATGATGTGGTTGGGCAGCAACGGTTCCCGGCCGTCGGGTGAGCCGGGGCGGAGCTCGAACGAGGCCGTGGACGAGATCAGCGCACGGCGTTCGGAGGCATACGAGCGCGAGAGCAGTGTCTCCAGCGGAACGTCCGGATCGTCGCCGTACCAGGCTTCCCGGTCGGCGAACGCCAGTTTTGCGGCCTCGACGGCGAGGTGGACGGTCTCCGCGGTGGGCTTGCCGTCCACATAGGACAGGTCGTAGCCCTCCAGCAACCGGAGCTGCTGCGCCAGCACGGGTCCCTGCGTCCAAGCGCCGGCCTTCACCAGCGACCACTCGCCGAAGTCCGCGACGAGCGCATCCTCGTAGGACGCCTCCCACGACGCCATGTCGGCACCGGTGAGCACGCCCGCGTGGTCACGTCCGGAGTCGTCGCGGAACTCCGAACGGCAGAACTCGTCGATCTGCGCGGCGACGAACCCCTGCGACCACGCCCGGCGCGCGGCCTCGATCTGCGCCTCGCGATCGGCGCCGGCGGCCTCGGCGGCGGCCAGCAGCCACTCCCAGGTGTCGGCGAGCTTGGGGTTGCGGAACCGGCCGCCGGGAGCCGGCAGGACGCCGTCTGGCATCCACTGCGCGGCGGAGGTCGGCCAGTGGTCGCGGAACAGGTCCGAGACCATGCCGATCGTGTGGGCGGCACGTTCGACGAGGGGGAAGCCGTCACGGGCGTAGCCGATCGCCCGGTCCAGCACCTCACGCAGAGTCTTGGTGCCGTGGTCACGCAGCAGGGTGAGCCATCCGTCCCACGCGCCCGGCACCGTCGCGGCCAGCAGCCCACTGCCGGGGATCAGCGAAAGCCCCAGATCGGTGTAGTGCTCGATCGACGCTCCGGCCGGCGCCACGCCCTGCCCGCAAAGCACCTGAGGGGCCGCGCCGACGGCCGAGAAGATGATCGGCACCTCGCCGCCGGGGCCGTTGAGGTGCGGTTCCACCACCTGCAGGACGAATCCCGCGGTCACGGCGGCGTCGAAGGCGTTGCCGCCGTCCTCCAGCACCGCCATGGCCGACGCGGAGGCCAGCCAGTGGGTCGAAGCGACCATGCCGAAGGTGCCGACGAGTTCGGGACGCGTGGTGAACACACCCACAAAGGTACGCGAGGCTAACTATATTTCATGACTCCAAGTGACCTACACCCCAGACCCGAACGGAGCAGCCCCTGATATCGGTACGACTTTGGTCGTAGCGGACCGTGACAGATCTCCTACCAGAGGTCTACCGACGCGGACGATGTTTCGAACACCGTCGAACGGCACAGTTTCAGACATGGGAATTCTGGGTGTCGCGACGATCTTCATCGGCCTCGCGCTCGTGGCTGCGGTGCCGTTGGTGGCCCTGCTCCACTGGACCGACCGTTGAGTTCGAGGTAACGAGCGTTAACCTCCTCGCGAGCAGTTCGCTTCGAGGAGGATGAAGGCATGGAGATCTCGGGTACCGCGGCCATCGTCACCGGTGGCGCGTCCGGCCTCGGCGGCGCGACGGCACGTGCGCTGGCGGCGCGTGGAGCGCAGGTGTTCGCTCTCGACCTGCCCAGCGCCATCGCGAACGCCGACGCGATCGAGAACGTCACCTACCTGGCCGCCGACGTGACCTCGGGCGAAGAGGTCCAGGCCGCCGTCGACACCGCTGCCGGCTCCGGCGCCCCGCTGCGCATCACGGTGAACTGCGCGGGCATCGGCCCGTCGTCCCGCACCGTCGGCAAGACCGGCCCGCACGACCTCGACCTCTACCGCAAGATCATCGAGGTCAACCTGATCGGCACGTTCAACGTCCTGCGCCTGGCCGCCGCGGCCATGGGCAAGACCGAGGAGCTCGAGCACGGCGCCCGCGGCGTCATCATCAACACCGCGTCGATCGCCGCGTTCGACGGTCAGATCGGCCAGGTCGCCTACGCCTCGTCCAAGGGCGGCGTCGTCGGCATGACCCTCCCGGCCGCCCGCGACCTGAGCAACGTCGGCATCCGCGTGCTGACCATCGCACCCGGCATCGTCGACACCCCGATGCTCGCCACGGTCTCCGACGAGTTCCGCGCGGGCCTCGCCGCCGGCATCCCGTTCCCGAAGCGCCTGGCCCAGCCGTCGGAGTACGCGCAGCTCGCGCTCTCGATCATCGAGCACGACTACCTGAACGCAGAGGTCATCCGCATGGACGGCGCTCTGCGCATGGCACCTCGCTAGAGGTCTCCGGCGAAGGGCAAGCGAGACATCGCGTCCGAGGTCATCCACTCGCGCAGGCGGTGGGTGGCCCGGACGTCGTCCTCGTTGTACCAGAGCAACCGCTGCCGCTGATCGACGTCGAGCTCGTCGCCGTTCATCCCGACCGCGGACCGGTACCAGCGCATGGAGTTCTCGCCGCCGGCCTCGGGATCACGCCACGAGAACCCGGCGGCCGGCGCGATGACCTTCAGGCCCTTGCCGTGCGCGCACAGGAACTGCTCGCGGACGATCCCGAACAGGTCCACCCACGAGTCCGACCCGATGAACTCCTTGACCTGCGCGATCGTCGGGATCCCCGGCTTGCCCGCGAACCGTTCCGCCGACGCCAGCAGCCAGCGGTTCTCGGCGAGCTCGTTGTAGCAGTAGGCGCGGAACGACAGCCCGCGTGCCTTGGCCCGCAACCGGATGCCGGTCAGCCAGGTCCAGAACTCGGCGAACGAACGCGCCTCGTCGTCGCACGGCAGCGCGTCCCACGTCACGAACGCGCGGTAGCCGTGCTCCTCGTCGATGTCCTTTCCGGACAGCAGGCAGCCCCACATGTACGCGCCGAGATCGCCGAAGCTCTCCATGTCGACGTCGACCTCGACGTCCGCGCGCGGCACCTTCATCTCGGGCACCCGGCGCACCAGCGTCAGGTCGCGCAGCCAGGCCCGCGCCAGCACCACGGCGTCGCCGAACGGCATGCCGACGAGCTGTACCGGGCCTTCCGCCGACGGGTCGAGCTCGGCCAGCTGGTCCACAGTGGACAAACCGATCTTGCGCAACGCCGCCGCGTCCTCGCCGCGCACGACGAGGCTGACGTCCCTGCCCTGCTTCAGGTCGCGGTCGCACGTCGGCCACCACGGGCACGTCTTGCAGTCGACGATCCGCGACGGACGGGCCAGCGGTTCCTTCTCGTTCGCGGCCGCCAGCGCCACGGCCAGCCGGTCGCTGAAGCGGGCGTCGTACTCGGCCAGCGCGTTGCGGCCGCCGGGCCACGTCGGCGCCTCGAGGTCGTGCCACAGCACGACGTCCGCGTCCATGCCGATCACGCCACCGGTGGCGCGTCCGTTGCGCGCGTAGCCGGCCGCCTGCAGTTGCCGTTGCGCGTGGGCCAGCCGCAGTTGGTCACGGGGCTGGGGGCGGACCTTGCGGTGCGGGTCCGTGCGGCTGCCGTCGGGCAACGGCATCGTCAGCGGGCTCGTGCGGGCACCCTGGCCGGGGTCGGTGATCTTGTGGCGGACCACCAGCACCGGCACGTAGCCGGTGGAATCCTTGACCAGCAGGTCGATTCCGCCTCGACGGCCACCGCGCGGATCACGGGGCAGCGCGGCGCCCCAGATGTACTGCGCGCCCATCTCCATCGCGGCGAGCGTCACACGTTCGCGGTCCGCGCTGCGCACGTCGGGTCCGCTCGGCACCTCGAAGAGGTTCGAGCCGACGATCCGGCCGAGCGCGTCCGCCACCGCGCGACGGTGGCTCGTCGCGTCCGCTTTCCGTTGTTCCGATGCCGGATCGGGCGCCGCCTTGGGAGCGTCGCGCATTTCCGGATCGTTTTCGAGGTGCACCCGCCGCCGACAACGAGTGACCACGCCGGCGTCTAGCTGCACCTGGGAAGTCACAGGATGCAGGGTATGTCGCGCGTCGGGGAGATGTGTCGGCAACCTGGGCAGTAAGTTTCATCTGACGGAGGAGGTGTACCCGAATGGCGCGCAAAGCGAAGGCCGGCTTCACGCCCGGCCGAGCGAAGAACCTGGTCGGTGTCGCGAAGGTGGTGGCGCCCGCGCTCATTCCGGTGCTGGCCCCGGTGATCGCCCGCGGAGCTGGGGTTTTGAGCGAGCAGTACGACCGCTACCGGGCACGCAGGCTCGGCATCGACGTCGCGGACATCGGTAGGTACTCCGGATACGGCGCCCGGCTGCACGCGCGAATTGTCGGCTTTTCGGAGTCGCTGGAGACATTGCGGGCAACAGATTCCGATTGGGTTTCGAAGACCGAGGCCCGGCTGGCGCAGTTGCTCACCGCTGTTCGCGCCTCCGAACGCATGCCGACGGCCCGGCGCAAAGCAGCGCACCGGGCCGTCGGGACTGATCTGGAGATGCTGGAGCAGGAGTTGCTCAGGCGTCTGAACGTGCGCTGACGTCCGGCGTCCTGCCGGTCACCTCGGCCACGGCCTTGACCGCCGCCTCCTCGACCACCTGACCGGGGTCGAGGTGCGCGGTGACCTCCTCCATCACCTCGGCGACACGCTCCTCACGCCTGATCATCGGGTCGGAACGCAGGTCCTTGGCCAGCGAGACGCACAGCCCGACCATGACGACCATGAACGGCAGCGCCGCGATGATCGTCAGGTTCTGCAGCCCTGTCAGCGCGTTCGACCCGCCGACCAGCAGCATGACCGCGGCGACGGCACCGGTCAGCACACCCCAGAAGATCACCATCGGCCTCCTGGGCCGGATGGTGCCCTCCTGCGAGAGCGTTCCCATCACGATCGACGCGGCGTCGGCGCCCGACACGAAGAAGATCGCCACCAGGAGCATGACGATCACTCCGGCGACTCCCGCCAGCGGGAACTGGCCGAGCAGTGCGAACAGCTGTGACTCGGGCGTCGACTGACCGGCGAGGTCCACTCCGCTGCGCTGCTCGTAGATCGCCGTGCCACCCAGGATCGCGAACCACACCAGCGACACCGTGGACGGCACCAGGATCACACCGGCCACGAACTGCTTGATCGTGCGGCCACGCGAGATCCGCGCGATGAACATGCCGACGAACGGCGTCCACGAGATCCACCACGCCCAGTAGAAGATCGTCCACCCGGACAGCCACGTCTGGGTCGCGTCGCCACCCGAGGCGGCGGTCCGGCCGGCCATGTTCGCGAGCTCGCGGAAGTAGTCGCCCAGCGCGGTCGGCAGCAGGTTCAGGATGAAGATCGTCGGGCCGACCACGAACAGGAACAGCGCCAGCACGAGGGCCAGCACCATGTTGATGTTCGACAGCCACTGGATGCCCTTGGCGACACCCGAGACCGCGGACGCGACGAAGGCCACGGTCAGGATCGCGATGATCGCGACCAGCAGGCCCTTGCCGACGTCACCGGCCCAACCGGCCGCCTCCAGCCCGCTGCCGATCTGCAGGGCGCCGAGACCGAGGGACGCGGCCGAGCCGAAGAGGGTCGCGAAGATGGCCATCACGTCGATGGCGCGCCCCCAGCCCGACGAGGCACGACGGCCCAGGAGCGGCGTGAACGCCGCGCTGATCAGCGAGGACCTGCCGCGGCGGAAGCAGCTGTACGCGATGGCGATGCCGACGATGGCGTAGATCGCCCACGGGTGCAGTGTCCAGTGGAACAGCGTGGTGGCCATCGCGGTCTCGAGCGGATCGCCCTCGGTGCCGGGCGGCGGTTTGACGAAGTGGGTCAGCGGCTCGTTGACGCCGTAGAACATGAGGCCGATGCCCATGCCGGCGCTGAACATCATCGCTACCCAGGACACGGTCTTGAACTCGGGTTTCTCGTCGTCCTGGCCGAGCGGGATCTTCCCGTACCGGCTGAACGCGAGCCACAGGGCGAAGACCACGAACCCGGAGGCCGAGATCACAAAAGCCCAGCCCAGATTCTGGATGATCCAGCCGAGCGCGGCCTTCGAGGCGGCGGCCAGCGAGTCTGTTCCTACGATTCCCCAGGTCACGAATGCGAGCGTGAGACCTGCGGCAACGCCGAACACAACCCGGTCGGTACGGCCCGGCCTGTCGCATTGAACGGTCATGAGGCCCTTGGTACCCACTCGTAGACCTGGCCAAACTCACCCGATTACCCTCAGGTCTCGTGAGCACCCGGACGAGCGAGTTGCGCACCCTTCGCGGTGCCGCTCTCGCGCTGACGTCTGCCGCTCTCACGATCACCGCCCACGGCCTGGGCGGCGGCGAGATCTCCGAGTTCATCCACGCGCTGCCGCTGGTGGCGCTGATCGCGTTCGCGGCGGCGTCACTGGCCGACAAGCGCACCGGGAAGCTCTCGATCATCGCCGGGCTCGGCACGGCCCAGCTCGCGCAGCACCTGCTGCTGACCTGGGTCAGCCACGAGCACACGAACACGCTCACCGGCCAGATGCTCGTGGCGCACCTCGTCGCCGCGACGCTGACCGGCATCCTGCTGTTCCACGCCGAGAACGCCCTGTTCAGACTGGTCGCCGCCGTCACCCGCCTGATCCCCCGCAGGCTCGCGCCGCCGCCGGTCTCGACGCCGGTGCGGACGTTCACCAGCACGCCGTACCTCCAGAACGCGCACCACCTGGAACTGTCGCGGGCAAACGGGCGGCGTGGCCCGCCCTGTGACTCCTGATCATCCGTATCCCCCTGCAGACCCCCTTTGCATCAGGAGCCACAACTTCATGTCGACAAATCGATTTGGCGTGCGCACGCTCGCCGTTCTCGCCGTTGCCGGAATCGCCGTCCTCGGCACCCCGACCATCGCGTCGGCCCACGTCAGCGCCCAGCCCGCGGAGTTCACCCAGGGTGGCCGCGCGACCTTCGCGTTCCGCGTCCCGAACGAGCGCGACAACGCCGGCACCACCAAGATCGAGGTGACGCTGCCGCAGGACACGCCGCTGACCTCGGTGCGCACCAAGCCGCTGACCGGCTGGAAGGCCGAGGCGGTCAAGGGCAAGCTCGACAAGCCGGTGACGATCGCCGGCAAGGAGATCACCGAGGCGTTCACCTCGATCACCTGGACCGCCGAGCCCGGCACGAAGATCGGCGTCAACGAGTACCAGGAGTTCTACGTCGCCCTCGGCACCCTGCCGGAGAAGGACACCCTGCTCCTGCCGACCAAGCAGACCTACGAGAACGGCGAGGTCGTGGACTGGAGCCAGGCCGCCGGTGCCGACGGCAAGGAGCCGGAGCACCCGGCGCCCGCGCTGAAGCTCGCCGCGAAGAAGGCCGGCGACGACGGCCACGGTGGCCACGGCACGACCCCGGCCGCCAACGGCACCGACACGCACGAGGCGTCCGCCGGTTCCGACAAGACCGCCCGCTACCTCGGTGGCGCCGGTCTGGCCGTCGGTGCGCTCGGCCTGGGCTTCGGTGTCGGCGCGATCCTGCGTTCGAGGCGCAAGGCATGAAACGCGCTCTGATCGCGTTCCTGTTCGCTGGTGCGGCCGTGCTCGTCACGGCCGCCCCCGCGGCGGCGCACAACGCACTGATCGGCAGCGACCCGAAGGACAAGTCGTCGCTGGAGGTCGGTCCCTCGACGGTCACGCTGACGTTCGACCAGGACGTGCAGGGCGGCCAGGGCATCAACACGATCTCGGTGGTCGACTCGAACGGCGGCCACTACGAGGTCGCGGGCGACCCGACGATCAAGGACACCGCGGTCTCCGCGAAGGTCAACGCCCTGGGCAAGGCCGGGGAGTACAAGATCGGCTACCGCATCCTGTCCGCGGACGGGCATCCCGTCTCGGGTGAGCTGACCTTCACGCTCACCAAGGACGGCACGGGCACGCCCACCGCGCCGACGAACGACGCCGCGTCCGGCGACTCGGGTTCGAGCGACGGCCTGCCCATCTGGGTCTGGATCGCCGGCGCCGTGGTCCTGCTCGGCGGCGGCGTGTTCTTCGCCCTGCGAGGCGGAGGCGCGAAGGCATGAGCAACGTCCGGACCACCGCCCCCACCCACTACCGCGTGCTCGCCGGACTCGTGTTCGGCGCACTCGGAGGCATCGCGCTCGGCCTCGTCCTGGCACCACCCGTCGTGGTCGCCGGGGTCGTCGACGCGGGGGCGGCGGTCCGGTACGGCCTTCCTGTCACACGGGTGCTGCTCGACGTCTCGGCGACGATCGTCGTCGGGCTGTCGATCCTGCCGAAGCTGCTCGGCTTCGACCGGCCCACGCACACCGAACCCGTCATGCGCATCGCCCGGCCGGCCGCGGTCATCGCCGCCGCCGTCTGGGTGGTCACGGCCCTGACTGCGATCATCCTGCAGGCCGCGGAACTGCGGCCGGGCAGTGACGTCAGCGTCGGCAACGCGATCGACTACATCGCGAACATCGGCGCCGGCAAGGGCCTGCTGTTCAGCGCGTCCTGCGCGTTCGTCTACCTGTTCATCGGCGTGATGGCGGTGCGCAGCGGCGAGTCCGTACCCGCTGAGCTGCGAATTCTCGTCTCGATGTTCGGGCTGCTGCCGATCCCGGTGACCGGGCACGCCTCCAACTGGAAGTACCACGACTACTCGATGGTCTCCATGGAGCTGCACGTGCTGGGTGCCGCGGCGTGGACCGGCGGGCTCGGCGCGTTGATGGCGCTGGTCGCCTACCGCAAGGGGCTGCTGGCGATCGCGCTGCCGAGGTTCTCGAAGATCGCGACCGTCAGCCTGGTCGTCGTCGCGGTCACGGGCCTGTTCAACGGCCTGCTGGAGCTGGTCCTCAACCCGGTCGTGCCGTTCCCGCAGTCGCTGTTCACCACCGGCTACGGGTTGCTGTTCCTGGGCAAGACCGTCTGCGCCGGGCTGATCGCGGTGCTCGGTGCGCACATCCGGTGGCGGCTGCTGCCGAAGATCTCCCAGCACAAGGTCACCGCGATCGTGCAGTGGGCGATCCTGGAAGTGATGATCATGGGCGTCGCCTTCGGGCTCGCCGTCGTGCTGAGCCGCGCTCCGGTCAGCTGAAGCCCGTCGCGACCCTGACCAGGTCGGCGAGTGCGCGTGACCGGCTGTGCGGTGGCCACGCGATCACCGTCGTGACCTGGGGTGCGTCGACGACCGGGATCGCGACCAGACCCTCGGCCAGCCCGGTGCTGACGACTTCCGGCAGGACGGCGACGGCTCGGCCGAGCTCGATCAGCTGGAACAGCTGGGTCAGGTTGCGCACCTCGGCCCCGGAGCCGTCCGGGTAGGTGCCGTCCCTGCGGGGCCAGCGCGCGAGGTCCGGCAGGTCGCTGACGTCGGCCATGCGCAGCCGGGACCTGTCGGCGAGCGGGTGCGCGGCCTGCATGACCGCGACCTGGCCCTCGATGGTCAGGACCTCCACGTCGAGGCCTGTCGTCGGGTCGTACGGCTCATGCAGCAACGCCACGTCGGCCCGTCCGTCGAGCAGCGGGACGTGGGTGTTCGACTCGCACAGCAGAAGCTCGACGGGCACGGCCGCGGGCTCGCCTGCGTACGCGTCGAGCAGCTTCGCCAGCACCTCCCCGGAACTGCCGGCCTTGGCGGCCAGCACCAGCGACGGCCGGTCGGCCGCAGTGGCACGGGTTCGCCGTTCGGCCGCCGCGACCGCACCGAGGATCGCCCTGCCCTCCGCCAGCAGCACCTCGCCGGCGTCGGTGAGCGAGACCTTGCGGCTGGTGCGGATCAGCAACGCGACGCCGAGCCGGTGTTCGAGCTGGGCGATCGCCCGGGAGAGCGGTGGCTGGGCGATGCCGAGACGTTCGGCGGCGCGGCCGAAGTTCAGTTCCTCGGCGACCGCGACGAAGTATCGGAGCTCTCGGGTCTCCATCCCACCACGGTATCCATACCGGCCGGGTATCGCTGCCGCACCGAAGTGGTGTTGGTCCTGACGGCATTCCCGACCACGATCAAATGCATGAGCGAACAGACGATTGCGCTGGTCACCGGCGCGAACAAGGGCATCGGGTACGAGATCGCGGCAGGCCTCGGCGCACTGGGGGTCAGCGTCGGAGTCGGGTCGCGGGACCGCGAACGCGGCGAGGAAGCGGTGGCGAAACTACGTGCGAACGGCGTCGATGCGTTCGCCGTGCCGTTGGACGTGACCGACGACGAGAGCGTGGCTTCCGCCGTGTCACTGCTTGACGAGCGGTTCGGCCGCCTCGACGTGCTGGTGAACAACGCGGGCATTGCGGGGCCGTGGCCCATGGCGCCCTCGACCGCGACCGCGGAGAGCCTGCGGGAGGTGATGGACACCAACGTGATCGGCGTCGTCAGGGTCACCAACGCGATGCTGCCGCTGCTGGGACGGTCGGTGCGGCCGCGCATCGTCAACCAGTCGAGCCATCTCTCGTCGATGACCCTGCAGACCACACCGGGCATGGAGCTGGGCGACGCCGACGGGGTCTACACGCCGTCGAAGACCTTCCTGAACTCCCTCACCGTCCAGTACGCCAAGGAGCTCACGGGCATCAAGGTCAACGGTGCCTGTCCCGGCTACGTCGCCACCGAGTTCAACGATTTCCAGGGACGCGAGACGCCGCAGGACGGCGCGAGGATTGCGGTCAGGCTGGCCACGTTGCCCGACGACGGTCCGACCGGCGGTCTGTTCGACCACGCAGGGACCGTGCCCTGGTGAGAACGGGCCAAATGTTCAACGTGAAACATCAACCGAGTCGAACGGACTCGGCGAGTGGTCCGATCGGCGCGACGAGCTGCGCACGAATGGACTAGTCGGTGATCAGTCGGGCCGAAGATTCTTCGCGCATCCGCGCCAGCCGGTTCATCGTCCGCTGACCGCGGCGGTCCAGCTCACGGCTGTCGATCCAGCCGTTGGCGTAGTAGCGGTAGTCCTGAGCCAGCGCCACGAGCTCGGCTAGGTAATCGGCGGATCGTCGTCGGCGATCCTCGTCGAAGCCCGCCAGCAGCGGTAGCTGGGTGTCCACCACCTCGTCGAGCAACTGCGCGGACCGCAGCGCTCTCCTGGAACGCCACCTCCGAGTAAGGCTCACGCGCCGCACCTCGTCCTTCGCCCCGACCTGCCGCACCTTAGGCGTGGATTTCTCGCCCGTCGATGCTGCATTCGTGTGCGAAGGCCCTGGCGTTACCGGTTCGTGTCCCACGCCATCCAAAAGTGGTGCTATAGGACCCAAACGAGATTGGAACTAGGCGGCCGACTCGGTGCCGGTGAACCGGGCGACGCGGTCCGCGAGCTCGCGGGCCTCGGGGTTGTTGCGGCGCTTGTCGGCTTCCTGGCGGAGCGGCTCCATGCGCTGCTTGGTGCGCACCGACTTGAGGCTTTCCGACAGGTCGACGGCCTGGCGGCCGATCTTGGCGCCGTGGTCGATGTCGCCTTCGAGCAGGTGGTTGATCGCCATCGAGGTCAGGTTGAACGAACGGCTGCGCGCGTACTCGTCGCCGAAGTTGTTGATCGCCTTGGACAGCGCGGGGATCGCGGTCCTCGTGTACTTGGCGTCCACCGTCTGAGCCAGCTCCGTGTGCACCGTGCCGATCATGGACGAGAGGTCGATCTCGTTGAAGAACCGGGCCCACGCGGGCGCTTCGGCGATGTTCGAACGGGAGAACTCGTCACGGGCGCGGCCGAGCAGCTTGAGCGCCTGCTCGTCGGAACCCATCTTCGCGTAGGCCCAGGCCTCGTTGGCGCACAGGATGCCCACGGCCAGTTCGGAACCGGAGTTCTGCGCGGCCAGCTGGCCCAGCTGGAACACCTTCAGCGCGTCGTCAGGGGCGTTCTGGTGCAGGTAGACGCGGCCCATGCGGTACAGGATGTTCGCCATCAGCGCCTCGTTCTCGCCCTGCTTGGCGAGGTCGAGCGCCTGACCGAAGTGGTTGCGGGCCGAGTCCATCAGACCCGTGTCGAACGACGTCCAGCCGGCCAGGTTGTGCAGGTCCGCCAGTGCGACGAAGAGTCGCTGGCGAACGATGTCCGTAGAGCTCGCACCGAGCATCTGCTGTCCCCAGGACAGCTGGGCGACCACCGCGTCGCGGCAGGAACCGCCGCCGTACTGGTAGTCCAGGGCACGCAGAGCCCGCGTCGCCGCTTCGACCTGGCGCACATCGGTCATGCCGATGCGTCCCGGAGCCGGAGTCTGTGTGGGGTGTGAAACCCACGACCCGGAGTCCGCTCCGAACACGGCCGCGCCGACTGTCACGGCGGCGGCGTGCGCGAGGAACTTCCGACGCTTCACCGACTCGTCCTCCTCAGGATGGGGTGAGTCCGCGGTCGCGGCCACCCGTACTGCCGTTGTCTCGTCATAGGCGAGACCCATGTATCCACGTGGGACACCCAGGCCGATGGCGATCCTCGTCAGGACGTCGTACGCCATCACCTGGCGTCCCTTGAGGATCTCCGAGACCTCGGACTGCGACTGCCCAGTGAGCGCCGCGATCTGGCGCTGGGACACGCCGTGCCTTCGGAGCAGCCGGTAGACCGAGCTGATCTCTCGTCGGGCCAGTGCGTCCCGCATCTCCTGTTGGTCCCACACGTCGGCGGGGATCGGAGAGCCCTGGGAACTCATGGTGTTCATCGCGCACCCTCACAGTCCGTTGGGCGTCATCGGCAGACTAGGGGCAGGTCCCCGAGCCCGAGAAGTCCTCTTCGGCGGAGCTGATCGGCTCTACCGAACACCGCTTACCGCTCACCGTAAGACTTCCACCGGTGGGCGCTGTGACGTCCCGTTCCGGCATGAATCATCGCAATCTGGATTCCGGTAAGCGAGTGAGCACGGAGAGGAACGACCTGATAGTGGACAGCTCCTCCCCAGGCTCCACCTCCATTGTGGAGACGGGTGACACCGAATCCACATGGCGCGGCATGACCGGGCAACGTCGGATGTGGCAGATCAGCTGCGGCGACGTCGTCGACCGGGACCGCCAGCTCACCGTGAAGGTCGTTCAGGGCCAAGTGGTCCTGGTAGGCCCTCCCGGTGAGACGGCAGTCTTGTCCCACGACCAGCTCGTACAGCTCAGGGCCGCGCTACGCGAAGCCGCCGACCAGGCGGAAAGGTGACGGTGACGTTCAATGGACGCGATCCTCGGACAGGTTCTTCGCAACGCTGTGTGGGAACGCCTCGACCTGCTCACTGAGCTGGCGAGCCGCGCGGACGCCCCGTCCCTCCTGTCGGTGGCTCGATCCGAGCTCCCTCGGCTGACCGAGGGATGGCGTGCTCTGCTGGCGGCGCACGAGCCGGACGAGAAGGGCAACTGCCCCGAATGTTCCGGCCGCTGGCGCCAGCAGAAGTCACCTTGCTCGGTGTGGCGCGCCGCGTACGAACACCTGGTCGCGGGCGGACTCGCCCCGCGCCCGGCTCGCCATCTGCGCGAGGCCCCGGTGACTCCTCCTGTCACCCGGTCCCGCCGCGCGGTGGCTCGAGCCCACTAACGGGCGTTTGCGACTGACCTGGCGTCCCCCCGACACGACCAGGTCTGCAAACCGCCTACTGACCGGTGGTCCGCGATGTGCGAACCCCCGACCGCTACATCGCGGGCCCCGGTCAGCTTTCCCAACTCCACAGATTCCCGCGGGCCGGTGACGTGCACCTTCCCTCCCCGACCGTCGTCGGTCCGCGGTCACCAACCACGGCCCTTGTCTGCACCTCCCGCGCAGACGAGGGCCGTTTTCACGCTCACGCAGGGGTCCCCCCGAGCTGGGAACCCCTGCGTTTCAACGTACTCAGCAGCACCGACAAGATCAGCGGTGCGTGCCGGTCCTCCAGGTCAGGTACGAGGTCAGGCCCGGAAACAGCCGGCCGGAGATCTCGAACGCCTTGAGCTGCCACGGGAACAGGTGCTCGGCGCGTTCCTTCTCCACCGCGTCCACGATCGCCTTCGCGCACTGCTGCGGCGTGACCGTGGGGATCAGCCGGGCGATGGCCGGGATCCGTTCCTCCGCGCCGGGGTTGTTGGTGAAGTACTCGCTGGAAACCTTGCCGGGCACCACTTCGCTGATCCCGACGCCGGTTCCGCGCAGGTCGAGCCGAAGTGACGCGGTCAGGCCACGCAACGCCCAGCGCGCCGACTGGTAGCCCACCGCCCCCGGAATCGGCAGCCTGGACACCGGCGAGTTCACGTTGACGATCCAGCCGGAACCGCGCGACCGCATGGCGCCCAGGTACTCCCTGGTCAGCAGCAACGCGGCCAGGTACGGCACGGCGGTCATGGTGACCAGCTCGTCGGACGACGTGTCGTCGAGGAACAGCCAGCGCCCGACGCCCGCGTTGTTGACCAGCACGTCGGGGGCGGGAACGTCCTCGGCGAGTGTGCGGATCTGCGCGGCGTCCGCGAGATCCGCCGGATGAGCGGTCGCCGAGCCGCCGAACTCCTTGATCCGTTCGACCTGCAGATCGAGCAGTTCGGCGCTCCGGGCCACAAGGTGGACGTGTGCGCCATGGGCGGCGAACCGGAACGCCGCCTCCGCTCCGATCCCCTGGGACGCTCCCGTGACCAGAACCCTCTTGCCCTCGACCTGCATCAGACCACCGATCGCACTCGACTCATCAACACCGCCGCCAGCGTCGTCGCCAGCGCGGAGACCGCGAACAGACCGCGGTAACCGCCAAGGTTGGCCAGAATCAGCGCGGTCAGCAAGGGAGCGATGACCTGCGGCAACGCGTTGGCCACGTTGAGCACGCCCAGATCCTTGGCCCGATCGGACGCGGCCGGCAGCACCTGCGTGAGCAGTGCGATCGCGACGGCCCAGTACGTGCCGAAGCCGACGCCGAGCAGCGGGGAGGCGATCAGGACGCCGATCCAGGTCGGCCAGACCACCAGGATCAACGCCGCCAGCGCCATCACGGCCGCGGCGCCGTAGACATACGGCTTGCGGCGACCGGAACGATCACTTCGTGCGCCGAACAGCACCGCTCCTGCGGCGAGCGCCACCCCGTAGAGCGCCATGAGCACCAGCAGCCCGTCCTCCGGCGACTCGTGGTGGACCACGTCGCCGAGGAAGTAAAGGAGGTAGAGCGTGCCGAACGCGTTGCCGAGGTTGATCATCAGGTGACCGCCCCACGCCCACGCGAAGTCGGGGTGCTGCCTGGGCGAGATCCAGAACGTCGGCTTGACCGGCTTCACGATGAGCTGCGTGTCCGGCGTGCGCAGAACGAAGAAGATGGCACCGGCCAGCACGATGACCGCGCACGCCAGGTAGCCGGCCTGAAGTCCGCTGACCAGCAAGGTCACCACGACCGCGCCCAGCACCGTGCCGAGCATCTGGCTGATCCCGATGAGTCCGCCGACCTGGGCGCGTTGCTCGACCGGCACCCGGTCCGGCACGGCCGAGGTCAGCGCGGCGAGCATGCCGCCGATGCCGGCCTGCACCAGGCACCAGCCGATGGTCATCACTACGACCGACGGCGCGTTGGCCAGTACGGCGAGACCGGCGGCACCGATGACGGCGCCGGCCAGCGTCCACGGGTGGCGGCGGCCGAACCGCGAGGTCGTGCGGTCGGACAGGAACCCGATCAACGGCACGACCAGCAGTGACACCAGGCCGCCGAAGCCGGTGACGATGCCGAACACCAGCTCCTTGTCGGCCTTGTCCAGCATCTCGGCCTGCTGCGGCAACAGCACCTGGATCGGCGCGTAGACCGCCAGCCACAACCCGAGGTTCGCGCAGAACAGCCAGGCCATCCAGCCGCGGCGAACCCGCACCACCGGCTCGGCGAGGGCTTCACTCACCGCTGATCACCCTTCTGTACCAGTGGAACGAGTCGCGCGGAGTGCGCGCCTGCGTCTCGTAGTCGACCTGGACCAGGCCGAACCGCTGCGAGTACCCGGCTTCCCACTCGAAGTTGTCGAGCAGCGACCACACGAAGTACCCGGCGACATCCGCTGCCTGCGCGGCCTTGAGGTGTCCGTCGAGGTAGGAAATCCGCTCGGCGTCGTTGATCTCGTCGGGGAAGCTGCAGCCGCTCTCGGTGACGTACACCGGCGGCAGGTCCGGGTGCCGCTCGCGCAACGTCGTGATCATCTCGGTCAGCCCGGCCGGCACGATCGGCCAGCCGAACCCGGTGCGCTCGTACTCGTCGATCTCCACCAGTTCGAACGGCAGCGGGTTGCCCTCGGACGGCGCCCTGAGCCGCGTCGGGTTGTAGTAGTTCACGCCGTAGAAGTCGAGCGGCTGGTGGATCGTGGCCAGGTCACCATCGGCGATAGGCAGAAGCTCGGCGACCGCGTCGGGATATCGGCCCGACAGCATGGGATCCGCGTAGATCCAGTTGTGGATTTCGCTGTAGGCCTCGGCGGCTGCTACGTCGTCCGGTCCGACCGGCCACGCGGGGGTGTGGTTGTTCGCCGTGCCGACGGCCTGCGCGTTGAACGACCGGAGCACTTCGACCGCCCGGCCGTGAGCGAGGTTCAGGTGGTGGGCGGTCGGCAACGCGTCGATGAGCAACGTCTTGCCGGGAGCGTGCTCACCGATCGCATAGCCCTGCAACGTCACCATCGCGGGTTCGTTGATCGGGATCCACAGCTTCACGCGGTCGGCGAGCCGGTCCGCGACCAGCGCCGTGTAGTCGGCGAACCGGTCGGCGATGTCCCGGCCCAGCCAGCCGCCCTCGGCTTCGAGTTCCAGCGGCGTATCCCAGTGGTACAACGTCGCCACGGGGGCGATACCGACGTCGACGAGCGCGTCGACCAGGCGGTCGTAGAAGTCGAGTCCCTCGGCGTTGACGGGTCCTTTGCCGGACGGCTGGATGCGCGGCCACGCGATCGAGAACCGGTACGCGTTCACGCCGAGCTGCGTCATGAGCGCAACGTCCTCGCGCCACCGGTGGTAGTGGTCGCACGCAACGGAAGCGTTCTGGTTCTCGTGTACAGGAGAGAACTCGTCCCACACGGAGGGGCCTCGGCCGCCGGCCTCGAAAGCGCCCTCGATCTGGAACGCGGACGTCGACACTCCCCAAAGGAAGTCGCTCATCGATCCTCCAAATGTGAAACTTGTTCGGATCGTAGGCGTGTTGACAGGTTCAGGGAAGTGAAAGAGCCGTACAACAGGCAAGATGGAAGTACCCGAACTACTGGGAGTCGCCGTGACGAGCACCACCCCGCTTCGCCGCCAGCCCGTCCAGCAGCGCAGCGCCAAGAGAGTCGAGCGCATGCTCGAAGCCTGCGCCACCCTGATCGACGAGGTGGGCTACGACGGCGTCACCACGACGTTGATCGCGGAGAGAGCGGGCGTGGCGGTCGGTTCGCTCTACCAGTTCTTCCCCGACAAGAGAGCCGTCGTGCAGGCGCTGACGCTGCGCAACGTCGACAAGTTCTCCCAGGGCATCACCGAACGGCTCGAGCAGGCGACACTCGAGCACTGGTGGGACGCCGTGGACACGGTGTTCGACGTCTACGTGACGATGCACCGCGAGATCCCCGCGTTCGGGAAGCTGCACTTCGGTGACGTCGTGGACATGCGCCTGCTCGACGACCGCCGCGACAACAACGCCGTCATCTCCGACAAGATCTCGGAGCTGATCTCGGTCAAGTTCGCCATTCCGATGGGCGAGGTCGGTCTGCCGATCGCGATCGCCGTCGAGGCCGCCGACGCCGTGATGAAGATGGCGTTCCGCAAGAACCCGAGTGGCGACCAGGCGATCCTGACCGAAGCCAGGGCCCTGGTCAGGGGTTACCTGTCGTCACGCCTGCCGGTCTAACCGAAGTTGCGGCGCTCGCCGCGGTACGTGGGCACGGTGCGCTCGATGCGGTCACCGTGCACCAGGTGCACCTCGTCGAACCGCTCGAACAGCTCGCCCGCCTTGGCGTGCCGCATCCAGACGCGGTCGCCGATGCGCAGCTGTTCCGCCGCCTTGCCGGTGACCGGCGTCTGCACCTCGCCCGCGCCTTCGAGACCGAGCGTCTTCAGACCCTCCGGCAGGTACGGCGACGGCTGGCGGTCGGGTGTCGGCGTGCCGGACGCGATGTAGCCGCCGGCGAACAGCGTGGCCACCCGCCTGGTCGGCTTGCGCACCACGGACAACGCGAACAGCGCCGCCGGTTCCGGCTTGAACGCCTGGTAGCCGTCGAACAGCGTCGGCCCGAAGAGACCGGACCCTGCCGCGAGCTCGGTGACCGACGGGTCCGAGCCGGTGAGCTCCAGGCTGCCGGTGCCGCCACCGTTGACGAACTCCAGGTCGGCGACCTGCCGGACGGCGGTGACCACGGCGGTGCGACGCTGGACCAGCTCAGGGCCGGACCTGCCCTGGATGAGCCGGATCCCGATCGCACGAAGCGGCTGGCCAGGAGGGTTGTCCCCCAGGCCGGCGATCTGGCCCTCGTAGGCCATGACGCCGACCAGCTTGAAGCCGTACCGCCGCACGATCCTGGCGGCGAGCGCCTTGGCCTGCTGCGGCGTGTGGATCGACGAACGGCGCGGTCCGATGTGCACGCCGGGCAACGGCCGCCACGAGACGTCGAGCTCCAGGCAGACCCGGATGTCGGCGTGCGGCCCGATCGCCGCGTCCACGAAGTCGAGGTGCTCGGTGGAGTCGACCATGATCGTGACGCGCTGACGTGCGGTCTCGTTGGCCGCGAGCTTCTGCAGCGACGCGCGGTCGGCGGTCGGGTAGGCGACGAGCAGGTCCTCGGTCACGTTCTGCTCGGACAACCACAACGCCTCGGCCAGCGAGTAGCACATGACGCCGGCGTAACCGGGCCGTTCGAGCGCCCGGCTCACGAGTTCGCGCACGCGGATCGACTTGCTCGCGACCCGGATCGGATGACCGGCAGCGCGCCGGACGAGGTCCGCCGCGTTGTGGTCGAAGGCATCCAGGTCGACGATCGCGAACGGAGGATCCAGGTCCTTCGTCGCGGCGTCGAGTCGAGTTCTGCGCATGCCCTGACGGTACGTGCTGAACCCTTGAAACGTGAAGAGCTTTCACTTACGTTACTCGCAGGTCACACTCTCTCGTGGAGGTTCGCGTGTGGACGAACTGGGCTAGAACGGCTTCGTGCACGCCTGCGCGCGTCGTCCACCCGTCCAGCACGGACGAGATCGCCGCAGCCGTCCTCTCCGGCGGCCGCGTCCGCGCGCGAGGCAGCGGCCACTCGTTCAACGACATCGCCGTCGCCCCGGACACCGCGCTCGACCTGGACCGGTGGACCGGGATCGTACGCGCGGACGCGGAAACGGGACTGGTCACCGTCCGCTCCGGCACTCCCCTGCGCGTCTTCAACGCCGACCTCCACCGCCTGGGCCTGGCGATGCCGAACCTGGGCGACATCGACGCCCAGACCGTCGCCGGCGCGGTCTCCACCTCGACCCACGGCACCGGCGGAAAACTGGGCGTCCTCGCCACCGCCATCGAAGCGCTGGAACTGGTCCTCGCCGACGGCTCCGTGGTCACCTGCTCCCGGACCGAACGCCCGGACCTCTTCAACGCCGCCCGCGTGGGCCTGGGCGCGCTGGGTGTCATCAGCACCCTGACCCTGCGCTGCGTCCCGTCCTTCGTGTTGCAGGCCCAGGAATCCCCCGGCCGCCTCGACGCCGTGCTGGAGCAGTTCGACGACCTCTGCGCCGTGGAGGACCACGTCGAGTTCCACTGGTTCACCCACTCCGACCGCGTGATCCTCAAGCGCAACAACAGGATCACCGAGGCCGCGCGCCCGCTCTCGAAGCTCCGCCAGGCCTGGGAGTACGAGGTCATGGAGAACGCCGCGTTCGGCGCCGTCACGAAGGTCGCCAGGACCTTCCCCCGCTACACCAGGCGCCTCAACGAACTCTGCGGCTCGCTGATCTCCGAACGGTCCTATTCGGACTACTCGCACAACGTCTTCGTGACGCCCAGGCGCGTGAGGTTCGTGGAGACCGAGTTCTCGATCCCCCGCGAATCCCTGATGGACGTGATCCGCGAACTCCAGGCCGTCGCCGCCAAGCTGGGAGAGCGCGACCACCTGATCGTCCCGTGCGAGGTGCGCGTGGCCCAGGCCGACGACATCTGGCTCTCCACGGCGAACGGCCGCGACACCGCGTACATCTCGATGCACCAGGCACTCGGTATGCAGTACAAGGCTTTCTTCGACGCGTACGCGAGCATCGCGGCGTCGGTCGGCGGCCGCCCGCACTGGGGCAAGATGCACGACCTGACCGCGACGGAGCTCCGGCCGCTGTACCCGCACTTCGACGACTTCCTGCGGGTGCGGGACGAGGTCGATCCAGGCAGGACGTTCACGAACCCCTACCTGGACCGCGTGCTCGGCTAGAGGATCAGGCGAACGGCGTCGGCGACCGGCGTCTCGCCGTTCACCAGCTCCAGCGTCTTGCCGATCGTGTTGGGAGCGTTGAGCAGTTCGGCCAGCACGGCGGCGACGTCCGCGCGGGTGACGGACGACCGCGGCAACCGGGGCTCGGCCAACGTGACCAGCCCGGTCGGTGCGTCGTTCACCAGCGGCCCTGGCCGCAGGATCGTCCAGTCGAGATCACGCGGCTTCAGGTCGTCCTCTGCCAGCTTCTTGGCCTTCAGGTACACCGCGAACTCGGGGTCCACCGACGGCGAGTCAGCGGACTCGATCCCGACGGTGGACACCTGCAGGAACCGCCGCACCCCGGCCTCGACGCAGGCAGAAGCGAAGAGCGCAGCGGCCCCGTAGTCCACGGTGTCCTTGCGGGCGGCACCGGATCCGGCGCCGGCACCAGCGGCGAACACGGCCGCGTCAGCACCGTTCAAATACGCGGCGACCGAGTCCAGATCAGCGGACTCCAGGTCGCACAACACCGGAACGGCTCCGGCTTCCTGCACATCGCCAAAATGATCGGGGTTGCGGACCAGTGCTGTGGCGGCGTCTCCACGGGTGGCCAGCAGCTGCTCGAGAAGCAGCGCGATCTGCCCGTGTCCGCCGGCTATGACTACTCGCATGGCCCGACCGTAGATCAGGAAGCGGTGGCGAGCACCTGCTCGTAGACCAGTTCGTTGACCCAGCGGGTGATGGCGGTGTCCTCGGAGGGAGCGTTCTCCTGGCGGCCGGACACGTCGACCGAGAGGTCCTTCTCGTCGTCGGCCAGCAGCACCGAGACGCCGTAGCGGCGCACGCGCGGCAGGCAGTTCGCGAGGTAGTCGTGCGAGAAGGCGACCGACTCGGGCAGGACGACCGCGGCGTTGCCGTAGCGGGCGAAGGGGACGGCGGAAGCCAGCGCCGTCCTCCAGTGACGGGCGACGGCCAGGACGCCGACGATCCGCACCGCGGCGGGGGGAACGCGGCCTTCCATCTCCGGCCACACCCACGTGGAGACGGTGGTCTTGTCGGCCTCGGGGCCCGCACCCACACACACGCGCTCGGCGTGGGCGTCGGCCAGGAGTTCGGCCACGACGACGACCTTGCGGCCCATCAGGACCATTTCGGGGAGAACCACGCCGTGCCAGCCGAGGCGGATCGCCGCAGCGGCAGCCAGCTCCTCGACGGACGCGGGCAGTTCCGGAACCGGGACCGGGGTGGTCGACAGACCGTTCGAGCTGTCGAGCGCCGCGGTCCTTGCTGGGGTGCTGCTCACGCCAGTGCCTCCTCGTCACCCGCGGCGGGAGATCCGCCGCGTTTCGACTCGTGCTCTGGCATAAGAATTAGCAGGAAGCGCGCGGCCCGCCCCCAGGTCACAGGACCCCCTGCGATCGACGGCGCCGACCGGTCGGTGACCGGTCGAGGAGTGGCGAGGGGAGTTCGGTCCTGCTGTGCTGCCGTCTGGGTGACGTTAATCCGGATGGACGCACGAAAAGAGCTGCTCAAAGTAGGTGCGCCAGGCGTGAGGGCAAAAAACCGGTCAGCGGCACCGGTCACCGTCCGCCGACCGTTCACCGCGCCAGAACGACCACCTACATGATGATCACGGTCTTGCCGGGCCCGTGACCTGCGAAAACGTCGGCCGCGTCACGCAACGGCACGCGTCGGCCGATCGGCACTTCCAGGTCACCCGACTGCACCATGGATGCCAGTCGCACCAGCATTTCCCGCGACCCCTTCAGACCGAAGTTCTGCGCGGGATCAGCGGAAACGTAGTTGGTGTTGAAGGCCAGCGGCGCATAGCGCGCGTTCGCCTCGAACGACGAACGGTCGGCGCTCACGAGGTCGATGAGCGCGTCGGCCTCCACGAGGGAGTCGCCGCGGCCGATGGGGATGACCCGCTTGCCCGCCGCACGCGCGAGCTGGACGGCGAACGACCCGACGCCACCCGAGGCACCGACGATCAGCACGGATTCCGCAACACCCAACGACTCGACCAACTGCAAAGCGGTCATGCCGGCAGTAGGCAACGCGGCCGCAACCGCAGGATCAAGACCTTCGGGCAACGGCGCCAACGCGTTCTCAACGGGAACTGTGACGTACTCGGCGTATGTTCCGCCCCCAACAGGACGGCGGAAGAACGTCCCGAAAACCCTCTCCCCAGAACCGACAACCTCACCAGCCCCATCAGTTCCAGGAACCAACGGAAACACGTGAGGAGCAGAACCACGAAGCATCCCGCCGACTACTTTCCGGTCAAACGGGTTCACCCCGGCAGCGAACAACCGAACCAGCAGCTGACCTGGGCCTGGCGCAGGCCGGGCAACCTCGACAAGCTCCAGTTCCGCACCGAAGCCGGCAGCCGCAATCGCCCACATGGCACCCCCCAAACGAGTGACAGACATCACCGATACGATCTCAATTGCCGAACGCGATACGGGGGTCCGGGGGCGGAGCCCTCCGGCTGGGGGTCTGGGGGCTCGGCCCCCAGAAGACACCATAAAGAAAGCCCTGTTCGCGCATTCCGCGAACAGGGCTCTCCCACTTTCGTATGGGCAAGGGGGGAGTTGAACCCCCACGTCCTTTCGGACACACGGACCTGAACCGTGCGCGTCTGCCATTCCGCCACTTGCCCCTGGAGACGTTGGAAACACTAGCACGCGTCCAAACCAGGTTCCTAATCGCCCCCTGTAGGGCTGGTCGTACCCGGATACGATCGGTACAGGAGCCCGGCCGATCGGCACGAACGGAAGGAGTCGACATGGGCCTGCAACGCTTCGAACGCAAGCTCGAAGGCCTGGTCGGCAACACCTTCGCGCGCGTGTTCGGCGGCAGCGTCGTGCCCCAAGAGGTGGCACAGGCACTGCATCGGGAGGGTGACAGCAACATCCGCGAGCTCGCGGGTGGCAGACTGCTAGCCCCCAACCATTACAAGGTGCTGCTCGGGCCTCAGGACCACGAACGTCTTGCGGGCGACGAGCAGGATGAACTACGCATCACACAGCTTCTCGCAGAGGGCCTGCGGGAGCACCTGGCCGAGTCCGGGTGGGATACCTATGGTGACGTCGTAGTCTCCCTGGAGCGCTCCGAGGCGCTGCACACCGGACAGTTCCGAACCAGCTCGTCCGTCGACCCCGACGTGAAAGCGGCCAGCCGACGGTCAGCACCACCTCGCACCGCAGGAGACCGATCCATGAGCCAGCCACCCGGCTACGGACAAGGACAGGGCCAGCCCGGCCAGGACCCTTATGGTCAGGGCGGCTACGGCCAGCAGGGCTACGACCAGCAGCAGGGCTATGACCAGCAGGGTTATGGTCAGCAGCAGGGTTATGGCCAGCAAGGACAGGACCCGGCCTACGGCCAGCAGGGCTACGGCCAGCAACAGGGTTACGACCAGGGTTACGCCGGCGGCCAGCAACAGGGCGGCGGCTACGACCAGGGCTACGGCCAGCAGCAGGGCTACGACCAGGGCTACGGCGGCGGCCAGCAGCAGGGCTACGGCCAGGACCAGGGTTATGGCCAGCAGCAGGGCTACGGCCAGCAGCAGGGTTACGACCAGGGTTACGCCGGCGGCCAGCAACAGGGCGGCGGCTACGACCAGGGCTACGGCCAGCAGCCGGCCGGCGGTTACGACCAGGGTTACGGCCAGCAGCAGGGCTACGGCCAGCAGGGCGGCTACGACCAGGGCTACAACCAGGGCGGATACGCCCCGCCGGCCACCCAGGGCGCGAACCGTCAGCTCAACGCGACGCTGCACCTCGACGACGGATCCAACCGGACGTACAACCTGAAGCAGGGTGGAAACGTCGTAGGTCGTGGGCAGGAAGCCGACTTCCGCCTCCCGGACACCGGAGTCTCCAGGCGCCACCTGGAAATCTCCTGGGACGGGCAGAATGCGATGCTCGCTGATCTCGGTTCGACAAACGGCACCACGGTCAACGGCACGCCAGTGCAGACTTGGCAGCTCGCGGAGGGCGACGTCGTCCGCATCGGCCACTCGTCACTGGTTTTCCGCACCGCGGGCTAGAGGTCGATACGGGCGTCGGTAGGCAACTCAAGGCAGGAGCGGTTACAACCGGTGCCAGAGCTGGTGATGCAGCTGACCAGAGCGGGCTTTCTCGTGCTCCTCTGGCTCTTTGTGCTGGCCGCCCTACGTGTGGTCCGCTCTGATCTTTACGCAGCCTCAGGGCTCCGGGCATCAGGACTGCCCGGATTCCGGAGGTCCGAGAAGTCGGCGAGGGGAAGCAAGGCGCCCCGGCAACTCGTGGTCACCCACGGGGCGCTCACAGGCACCCGCATCTCGCTCGACGGCAGGCCGATCCTGATCGGCCGCGCTGACGACTCCACCCTCGTGCTGGACGACGACTTCGCGTCGACCAGGCACGCGCGGCTGTCCATGCGCGGTACCGACTGGTACGTGGAGGACCTCGGTTCCACGAACGGCACCTACCTAGACCGAGCCAAGGTCACCGCACCCCTGCGTGTACCTCTCGGCACCCCGATCCGCATTGGCAAAACGGTGATCGAGCTGCGCTCATGACCTTGGTTCTTCGATACGCGGCCCGAAGCGACAGGGGCCTGGTTCGTGCCAACAACCAGGACTCCGTGTACGCGGGCCCCCGCCTGCTCGCAGTAGCCGACGGCATGGGTGGCCACGCCGCCGGTGAGGTCGCGAGCAAGGTAGTCATCGCCTCGCTGGCCCACGTCGACGACGACGAGCCCGGCGACGACCTCCTCGGCAAGCTGCGCGACGCGGTCGCCAGTGGCAACGGCGCCATCTCCGAGCTCGTGACGAGCGACCCGGACCTGGAGGGCATGGGCACCACGCTCACGGCCATCCTGTTCGCGGGCAACCGCCTCGGGCTCGTGCACATCGGCGACTCGCGCGCGTACCTCCTGAGGGAGGGCTCCTTCGCGCAGATCACGCACGACGACACGTTCGTCCAGTCGTTGATCGACGAGGGCCGGATCACCCCGGACGAGGCCGCCACGCACCCGCAACGCTCGTTGCTGCTGCGCGCCCTCACCGGGCACGACTTCGAGCCCAGCCTCACGGTGCGCGAAGCGCGCGTCGGCGACCGGTTCCTGCTCTGCTCGGACGGACTGTCCGGCGTCGTGAGCCTGGAGACGCTCGACGAGGCGATCCGCATCCCCGACCCGCAGGCCTGCGCGGACCGGATGATCGAGCTCGCGCTCAAGGGCGGCGGCCCCGACAACGTCACGGTGATCGTGGCGGACGTCCAGGACGTCGACTTCGGCGACGACTACCCGATCCTCGGTGGCGCGGCCGGCGACGGCAGCGAGGACCACAACACCCCGCCCGACTCCGCGGCCTCGCGGGCGAGCGCGCTCACGCAGCAGCGCCCGCCGATGCCGCAGCGGATGGACGCACCGCCACCACCTCCGCAGGACCCGAAGCGCAAGAAGCGCAACGCCATCAAGGCGTTCGCGATCATCTTCGTGCTGCTCCTGCTGACCGGTGTCGTGGCGGTCGGCGGCAAGCTGTGGCTCAACACCCAGTTCTACGTCGGTGCCACCGAGGACGGCCAGGTCGCGATCTTCCGCGGCCTGAACGGCTCGGTGCTCGGCTTCAAGCTGTCGTCCAAGGTCGAGGACTCGTGCCCGCCCGGGTCCACGGGCTGCACCCCGATCACGCTGAACGACCTGCAGGAAGCCGGCCGGAAGACCATCACCGCCGGTATCCGCAGCGACAACGGCCTCGACGGCGCCCGCGCCGCGGTCCGGTTGCTGCGCACCGAGCACATGCTGCCGCTGTGCAAGGACACGTCGTCGACCAGCACGACGCCGACGACGCCGTCCAGCACGCCGCCCGCCAACGGCTCTTCGACCCCGGAGACCGGTTCCACCGAGCCTTCGCTCACCCCCTCCCAGCAAAAGCCGGGTGTGGAATGCCGGGAGGGTCCGTAGTTGATGGGCTCGCCCGTCCCCGCCGGGGAAGGTTCACCAGGCGCGTCGGTGGCGACCAACACGTCGCCGGGGCTGAAGGCGCCGACGCGACGCGGCACCGAACTGGTGATGCTGTCGTTCGCCGCCGGTCTCGTGACGCTGGCGCTGATCCTGGTCGAACTGAACCAGGAACGCTCGCTGAGCCTGAGGATCCTCTACCTCGGTCTCGCGTACCTCGGACTCTTCGCCTGTGCCCACCTCGCCGTGCGCAGGTGGGCGCCCTACGCGGACCCGGCGATCCTGCCGTGCGTCGCGCTGCTCAACGGGCTCGGACTGGTGGTCATCCACCGGATCGACCTGGCCCTGGAGGGCACCGTCTTCCTGGACGGCTCCACGTGGGACCCGGTGGCGTTCAAGCAGGTCATCTGGACCGGCATCGGGTTGCTGATGTTCGCGGCCACGTTGAAGTTCCTCCCGGACCACCGGATGCTCGCGCGCTTCGGCTACACGTTCGGCCTCGTCGGACTGGTCGCGCTGCTGCTTCCCGGTGTGCTGCCGGGCTTCATCGCGCCGACGATCAACGGCGCGAAGATCTGGCTGCGCATCGGACCGCTGTCGCTCCAGCCCGGTGAGTTCGCCAAGATCCTCCTGATGGTCTTCTTCGCCGCGTTCCTCGTGTCGAAGCGGGACCTCTTCACGGTGGCGGGCCGCCGGTTCCTCGGCATGGACCTGCCCCGCGCCCGTGACCTGGGCCCGCTGTTCGCGGCCTGGGGCGTCACGGTCGCGGTCATGGTGCTGCAGAAGGACCTGGGTTCCTCACTGCTGTTCTTCGGCATCGTGCTCGTGCTGCTCTACATCGCCACCGAACGAGCGGCGTGGGTCGTGCTCGGTCTCGGCCTGTTCGCCGGCGGCGCCGTCATCGCGTGGAAGCTCTTCACGCACGTGCAGCAGCGCGTGGCGAACTGGCAGGACCCGATCGCCCGCTACGACGTGATCGGTGGCGGGTACCAGATCTCGCAGTCGCTGTTCGGTCTCGCGACCGGCGGCATCGGCGGTGCCGGTCTCGGCGCGGGCCGGCCGGAGATGATCCCCGAGGCGAACACCGACTTCATCACCGCCGTGATCGGCGAGGAGCTCGGGTTCGTCGGCTTCGCGGCCCTGCTGCTGGTCTACATGGTCTTCGCGTTGCGCGGCCTGCGTGGCGCCATCTCGGTGCGCGACAGCTTCGGCAAGCTCCTGGGCGGCGGTCTCGCGTTCGCGGTGTGCTTCCAGGTGTTCATCGTCGTCGGCGGTGTCACCAAGCTGATCCCGATGACGGGTATCACCGCGCCGTTCCTGTCCTACGGCGGTTCGTCACTTCTCGCCAACTACATCCTGGTCGCGTTGCTACTGCGAATTTCTGCGGCGGCGCGGGCCCCGCAACGGATCGCGAAGCCGAAACCGCAACAACCGGCTATCGCCGACCAGCACACTGTGATGGTGGAGCGTCCCAAATGAACACACCGCTCCGCCGCGTCGGCATGGCCATGATGGTGATGATCGTCCTCCTGCTGGGCAACGCCACGTGGGTCCAGGTGATCAACGCCGACGAGTGGCGCAAGAACCCCTACAACCGCCGGGTGCTGCTCGACGAGTACGCCCGCAAGCGCGGTCTGATCACGGTCGCCGACGGCACCGTGATCGCGGACGTCAAGGAGACGACCGATCGTCTCCGGTACCTGCGCACCTACAACAACGGCCCGGCCTACGCGGCCGTCACCGGCTACCTGTCGGTCACCTACGGCACCTCCGGCATCGAGCGCACCGAGAACGACCTCCTCAACGGCTCGGACGACAGGCTGTTCACCCGCCGTGTCTCCGCGTTGATCACCGGTCGTGACCCGGTCGGCGGCAACGTGCAGCTCACCCTGAACGCCAAGGTGCAGCAGACCGCGTACGACCAGCTGGTGGCGAAGGGCTTCACCGGCTCGGTCGTCGCGATCAAGCCGGACACCGGCGAGATCCTCGCGATGGCGAGCACGCCGTCCTACGACCCGAACCTGCTCGCGAGCCACGACGCGGCGGAGCAGCAGGCGGCGTGGAAGCAGCTCACCGCCAAGGCCAACGGCAACCCGCTGATCAACCGCGCGACCCAGGGTCTCTACCCGCCCGGCTCGACGTACAAGGTCGTCGTGGCGGCCGCGGCGCTCGCGGACGGCAAGAACAAGGACTCCCAGTACACCGCCAAGGGCACGATCAACCTGCCCGGCACGTCGAACGCGCCGTTCCCGAACTTCAACGGCCAGCCCTGCGGCCCCGGCGAGACGGCGTCGATGGAGACCGCGCTCGCCAAGTCGTGCAACACGGCGTTCGGTGAGATGGCGGCACAGGTCGGCAAGTCCAAGCTGACGGCGCAGTCGAACAAGTTCGGCTTCAACGACAACGACCTCGAGGTACCGCTGGCGGTCGAGACGTCGACCCTGGGCGCGATCCAGGACGAGGCCGCGCTCTACCAGAGCGGCATCGGCCAGCGCGACGTGCGCGTGACGCCGCTGCAGAACGCGATGGTCGCGGCGACGATCGCCAACAACGGCAAGCGCATGCACCCGTACCTGGTGTCGAAGATCCTCGGCCCGGACCTGAAGCCGATCGACGAGACCGAGCCCGACCAGATCGAGACCGCCATGAGCACGGCGAACGCGAACGTGCTGCGCGACATGATGGTCCAGTCGGAGATCAACACCGGTGGCGAGGGCCGGCTGTCGAACGTCCAGGTGGCGTCGAAGACCGGTACCGCCGAGCACGGCGAGAACGTGGCGGAGAACAAGCCGCACGCCTGGTACATCGCGTTCGCGCCGGCCCAGAAGCCGGAGATCGCGATCGCGGTCATCGTGGAGGACGGTGGCGACCGCGGTCTGGGCGCCACCGGCGGCAAGGTCGCCGCACCGATCGGGCGCGCCGTGATGAACGCGTACCTGGCAGGCCGCTGATGCTGACCAAGGGCCAGCTCCTCGCCGACCGCTACCGCCTGAGCAGGCGGATAGCGGTCGGTGGCATGGGAGAGGTCTGGGAGGCGGCGGACGACAGGCTCGACCGCCGCGTCGCGGTGAAGGTGCTCAAGGCGGAGCTCTCCGGAGATCCCGAGTTCCTGCACCGGTTCCGGGTCGAGGCGCGGATGACCGCGTCGCTCAACCACCCCGGCATCGCGTCGGTGCACGACTACGGCGAGACCGCGTCGATCGCGGACGGACCGGAGGACACCGCGTACCTGGTGATGGAACTCGTCGAGGGCGAACCGCTCGCGACGATCATCTCCCGGGGCCGGCTGACCGCCGACGTGACGCTCGACCTGCTGGAGCAGACCGGGAACGCGTTGCAGGCGGCCCACGAACGCGGTCTCGTGCACCGCGACGTGAAGCCCGGCAACATCATGGTCACGCCGTCGGGGAAGGTGAAGATCACCGACTTCGGCATCGCGAAGGCCGTGGACGCGGCACCCGTGACGCGGTCGGGCATGGTGATGGGCACCGCGCACTACATCGCCCCCGAGCAGGCTCTTGGCGGCGAGGCCGAACCGGCGAGCGACGTTTACTCGTTGGCAGTGTGTGGTTACGAGTGCATGGCCGGTCATCGGCCGTTCCTCTCGGACAACGCGGTGACGGTCGCGATGATGCACATCCGCGACATCGCGCCGCCGTTGCCGCCGGACGTCCCGCCTGGTGCGCGGGCGTTGATCGAGGCCACGCTGGTGAAGGACCCGAGGCAGCGCTATCGGACCGGCGGTGAGTTCGCCGCGGCGGTCAGCGCGGTGCGGGTGGGTCAGCCGCTGCCGACGCCGTCCGGGTTCTCGATGCCTCCGGTGATCCCGCAGCAGGTGGTGCAGGCACCACCCCCACCACCACAGGCTTCCCAGCCACTGCAGATTCCGCCGCAGATGGCGCACCACCAGGGAGGGCCGGGACGTCCCGGTACCCATCCGGCCATGCAACCGGCGCACCAGACCGGAATGCAGCCGGCGCACCGAACCGGAACGTTCACTCCCATGCCGACGCCACCGGGGAGAAACCGGACCGTCGTCTGGGTTATGGTCGCTGTCCTGGTGGCAGTGCTGGTGATTCTTGGCGTGTTCCTCCTGTGGAAGTTCACCGTCAAGCAGAACGACAGCACCGGGCAAGGTGGCCGGCCGACGACGTCCAGCCCGGCGAACTCGAATCCCCCGGCGAACGGTCAGGCGAAGCCCGACTCCGCCGACCGGATTCCGGGCAGTTCGCCGAAGCGGATCGACGAGGACGACTACATCGGCCGTTCCGGCGACGAGGTCAGCATCGAGCTGATCGACCAAGGCCTGGAACCCCGGGTGCAGAGCGCGCAGGGCACGCCACCGGGCGACTTGAAGAAATGCCGGGTCACCGCCATCGCGCCGACAGGCGAGGTGCCGGTCGGCTCGCAGGTGAAGGTGACGTGCGCGCCATGAGCAAGACCAGAACCGAGTTCGGAACACCGTCGACGAGGAGCGGGACGAAGCACCGATGAGCACTCCGCGACTGCTCTCAAACCGCTACGAACTGGGTGAGACTCTCGGGTACGGCGGCATGTCCGAGGTCCACAAGGGGCGGGATGTCCGCCTCGGCAGAGACGTGGCGATCAAGGTGCTGCGGGCCGACCTCGCCCGTGACTCCCAGTTCCAGGAACGATTCCGGCGTGAGGCGCAGAACTCCGCCGCCCTGAACCACCCGGCGATCGTCGCCGTCTACGACACAGGTGAGACGCAGACCGAGTACGGCCCGTTGCCGTACATCGTGATGGAGTTCGTCGACGGACGGACGCTGCGCGACATCGTGAAGACGCAGGGTCCGCTGTCGGGCAAGCGCGCGATGGAGGTCATGGCCGACGTCTCGGCCGCGCTCGACTTCAGCCACCGGCACGGCATCGTCCACCGCGACGTGAAGCCGGCGAACGTGATGATCACGAAGTCCGGCGCCGTGAAGGTGATGGACTTCGGCATCGCCCGCGCGCTGCACGACGGCCAGGCCGCGGTCACCCAGACCGCCGCCGTCATCGGCACGGCCCAGTACCTGTCGCCGGAGCAGGCGCGCGGCGAGTCCGTCGACGCCCGTTCCGACGTCTACGCGGCCGGTTGTGTGCTGTTCGAACTGCTCACCGGCGAGCCCCCGTTCACCGGCGACTCGCCCGTCGCGGTCGCGTACCAGCACGTGCGGGAAGACCCGAAGGCCCCTTCCCAGCTGAACCCGAAGGTGTCGCCGCAGCTCGACGCGATCGTGCTGAAGGCGATGTCGAAGGGCCCGGCGAACCGCTACCAGTCGGCTGCGGAGATGCGCGGCGACCTGGTGCGCGTGCTGTCGGGTCAGCGTCCGTCCGCGCCCGCCGTGATGACGGCCGAGGACCGCACCGCCGTGATGAACGAGCAGGCGGCAGCGCGTCCCGCACGCACGCAGGTCGTGTCCGGCGGAAGGCACCGCCCGGCGGCGTTGAGGTCGGAGCCGGACGACGACTACGACCCGATCGCCGACGAGGAAGAAGAGCGTCGCGCGAGGCGCAAGAAGGCCATCATGGTCACGTTGGTGGTGATCCTGTGCGTGGCCGTCCTCGGTCTCGCCGCGTGGATCACCAAGAACGTGATGGACCAGGGCAGCGCGGCGACGGAGAAGGCGTCCGTTCCGTCGGTCATCGGTCTGAGCGCGCTCGAAGCCAAGGAGAAGATCACCAAGGCGGGTCTCGTGCCGGCCCAGGAAAGCGTTCCCTGCGAACCGGGTCCGGCCGGCGCCGCGCCGAAGTGCACGGCAGACCAGATCAACAAGGTGATCGGGACCGACCCGGCCGAGGGCACCTCGCTGACCAAGGGCACCAAGGTCACCATCTCCGTCGGCGCGCTTCCCGGTGAGGGCGTCGTGCCCGATCTGAAGGGCAGGACCGCGGCGGAGGCCCAGCAGATCCTGGACAAGGACCCCAACGGCTTCAAGCTGGCGCAGGGCGAGTCGATCGAGGTCGACGACGCGTCCAAGGCCAACAAGGTCGCGGCGCAGACCCCCGACGTCGGCGTGAAGCAGAAGAAGGGCAGCACGATCACCATCCAGCTCGGCAAGGCGCCGGACCGGGTGAACGTGCCGTCCGTGCTGGGCGACGACGAGGCCGACGCTCGCCAGACCCTGGAGGGTTCCGGCTTCAAGGTCGTCATCACCCCGGTCGACAGTGCCAAGCCCGAGGGCACCGTCCTCACGCAGAACCCGCAGGCCAACAGCAAGGTCGACAAGGGCTCGACGGTCACGCTGACGGTCTCGAAGGGCAACCAGATCGAGATGCCGGACCTGGTGGGGCTGACCCAGGAGCAAGCCGAGCAGAAGCTCAGGGCGTTGGGCTGGAACGGTTCCTTCAACGTCGAGAAGGTCTCGAACAGCGACCCGTCGAAGCGCGACAAGGTGCTCACGCAGCAGATCGCCAAGGGCACCGCGATCACGCGGGGCACCGCGGTGAACGTCACCGTGGCCCAGCTCGGGATCGGCGGCAGCTGATCCGCGGAACGTGAAAGGGGCGGCTTCCGTTGGGAAGCCGCCCCTTTCGTCTTTCGCCTTTCGTCAGAGGCGCGCGGCCGCGGCGAGCGTGCGCATGCCGTTCTCGAGCGTCGCGACCGTGGCCTCGGGAACCTCGAAGCCGCAGACCTTGAGCCAGTTCGCGAGCATCCGGTGGCCGCCGTCGGTCAGCACCGACTCGGGGTGGAACTGCACACCCTCGACCGGGAGTTCCTTGTGGCGCATGCCCATCACGATGCCGGTCTCGGTCTTGCCGGTGACCTCGAACTCCGCGGGGATAGTCTCGGGCAGCACCGTCAGCGAGTGGTAGCGCGTCGCGATGAACGGCTGCGGCACGCCGGCGAGAACACCCTTGCCCTCGTGGAAGACGATGCTCGTCTTGCCGTGCAACAACTCGGGCGCGCGGTCGACCGTGCCACCCCAGACGACACCGATGGCCTGGTGGCCGAGGCACACGCCGAAGACGGGTTTGCCGGTGTCGGCACACTTCTTGATGACGTCGATGCTCGAGCCCGCGCGCTCCGGTGTACCGGGGCCGGGGCTGACGAGGACACCGTCGACCTTGCCGATCTCGTCGAGGTCCACCTCGTCGTTGCGCCGCACGACGCACTCCGCACCCAGCTGAGCCAGGTACTGGACCAGGTTGTAGACGAAGCTGTCGTAGTTGTCGACCACGAGCACGCGCATGAAGAGAGCCTAGTCGGTCGAGTCGAGTGAGTTAGCTCTCGTCTCCACTGAGGTAAGGCTACCCTAAAATAGGTGTCATGAGTCGCTCCTTGCGCGTCGCGGTCGTCGGCGCTGGACCGGCGGGCGTGTACGCCGCCGACATCCTGACCAAGTCCGACGTCGACGCGCAGATCGACCTCTTCGAGAAGCTGCCGGCGCCCTATGGCCTCGTCCGCTACGGCGTCGCACCCGACCACCCGCGCATCAAGGGCATCGTCACGGCCCTGCAGAAGGTGCTCGACCGGCCGTCGGTCCGCTTCTTCGGCAACGTCGAGTACGGCGTCGACATCAAGCTCGACGACCTGCGCCAGTTCTACGACGCCGTCATCTTCTCCACCGGCGCCTCGGCCGACCGCGCCCTCGACCTCCCCGGCATCGACCTGCCCGGCAGCTACGGCGCCGCGGACTTCGTGTCCTGGTACGACGGCCACCCCGACGTCCCCCGTACCTGGCCGCTGGAAGCGCGGTCCGTCGCGGTGCTGGGCGTCGGCAACGTCGCCCTGGACGTGGCCCGCATCCTGGCCAAGACCGCCGATGAACTACTGGTGACCGAGATCCCCGAGAACGTCTACGAGGGCCTGTCGTCGTCCCCGGTCACGGACGTGCACGTCTTCGGCCGCCGCGGCCCGGCCCAGGCCAAGTTCACGCCGCTGGAACTGCGCGAACTCGACCACTCGCCGAACGTCGAGGTGATCGTCCACGCCGAGGGCATCGAGTTCGACGAGGCGTCGATGCACGCGATCAGGACCAACAAGCAGGTCGAGATGATCGTGAAGACCCTCCAGGAATGGGCGATCCGCGACGTAGGCACCCGCCCGCGCCGCCTGCACCTGCACTTCCTGGAGGCACCGGTCGAGGTACTCGGCTCCGACCGCGTCACCGGCCTGCGCACCGAAACCCAGGAGCTGACCGGCGACGGCAACGCCCGCGGCACCGGCGTCTACACCGACTGGGACGTCCAGGCCGTCTACCGCGCCGTCGGCTACCTCTCGACACACCTGGCCGACATCCCGTTCGACCACGTCTCGGGCACGATCCCCCACCTCGCCGGCCGCGTGCTGGACCTCGACGAGGTACCCATCCCCGGCGTCTACACGACCGGCTGGATCAAGCGCGGCCCGATCGGCCTCATCGGCCACACCAAGGGCGACGCCCTGGAGACCATCACCAGCCTCCTCGAAGACGCCGCCGCACTCCCCCTCGCCACGTCACCGGAGCCTTCGGCAGTGGTCGAGTTCCTGGAGCAGCGCGGCGTGCCGTTCGTGACCAACGAGGGCTGGGGCCGGCTCGACGCGCACGAGATCGCGCTGGGCGCGGCGCACGGCCGTGAGCGCGTGAAGGTCGTGTCTCGGGAGGAGATGACCGCGGTTTCGAACGGCTGAGAACCTGGGCGGCTGGGCTTGGGCGGCTGGACCTGAACGGCGTGAGCGCCGTTCCCCGATGAAGCCGCCATCGCGTGTTCGCGCGGTGGCGGCTTCACCTGTTCCGGTCGCGTCCGCGCGGACACCGGTCAAGCTGAGACCCGAACTGCGGCTCGCCGAGGAGCAGCTCACTGGGTCGTGACGTTGTTGAACGGCAGTTTCGGCTCAGCCCACGGGAACACCACGAACATCAGCAGCGCGACGATGCCGACGACCAGCACGACGGCCTCGATGACCCGCAGGAACAGCGGGCCCGGCAGGTGCCGCCAGATCCAGCCGTACATCAGCCCTCCGTCATCTCGGGCGGCACGAAGCCGTCGGCCACCGGGTAGCTCTTGGTCTCGATGGCGTGCACGATCAGGCGCTGCTTGTCGGAGAAGCGCGGGTGGCAGGTCGTCAGCGTGAGCAGCCGGGCCTGCTTGTCGGCGGGCACGGTCGTGCCCACCTGGTGCGGGATGGGGGCGATGACCTCGCCCTGGGTCGGCACGACGATCTCCTGGCCGACGGTCTTCGCGTACGCGTCGCCGAGCGTTGTCGACAGCGGGGCGACGCCGGTGCAGGCGGCTTCCTTCGACTTCGGGTTCGAGGCCCAGCCGGCCACCTCGTTCCTCATCGGCAGCACCCGGTAGACGTACCACTGGGTCTGGGTCTGCACGACGATCGAGTTGCAGGACTGGAGCAGGTCGAGGTCGTTGAACGGCGCGCCCTTGCCGACGCGGTGGCCGGCGATGGAGAAGTTGCCGGCCTCGCCGGGCTGGGCGGTGTCCTTGTAGTGGCCGGGGCCGATTTCGAGGTGTTTGTCCGTGGTGCCCTCGACGACGGAGAACTTCCAGTCGTTGCCGAAGACCGGGATGTACATCTTCGCGAAGGCCTTGCCCTCGATGAGGTTCAGCTTCGACTGACGGTTGGGGTCCGCCGGGGGTGGCGTGACGACGTTCGAGCTCCATTCGGAGTCGAGCGCGGCGGTTGCGTCCTGCTGTTTCTCCGCGGAGAGCAGGTCGGTCACGTAGACCTCGTAGACGACGAACAGCAGTACGACCAGGCCCATCGTGATGAGGGCTTCGCCTACGCCGCGTACGGCCTTGCGCGCGACGCTGTCCGGTGGCGGGGCGTCCTTCGCCGCGGGCTCGTCGTCGTAGTACTCGTCATCGTCGTAGTACTCGTCGTCGTAGTCGTCCTCGACGCGCGGGATCACCTCGGTGGGCGGATCGACCGGGCGGGGACGCGGCGGCATCGGCCTGCGTGGCACTCCGCCTGGCGGTGGGCCGGGGAAGGGCGGTCGCTGCTGGGCGTTCGGAGGCAGGCTTCCGGAGAAAGCACTGGTGAACTGAGTCGCCTCGGGCGGCGGTACGGGGTGGGGAGCCGGTGTGGCCCGCACGTGCTGCAGGTCATCACGACGAGGTACAGGACGCCGTGGCGGCGGCTGCTGGGGTCCCGAGTTCACCTGAGAACCTCCGCGCGGACTGTGAACTGAAAACAACTGCGTCTACAAGGATGGTTCGCTGACCACCGCCGCTACGTTAACGTGTCTACTGAGTAGTGCACGTAAACTCGCGTCACTCACGGATATCCACGTCAGGCGAGGACAGCATGCCCAAGTCGAAGGTCCGGAAGAAGGCGGTCTACACCGCACCCACTGACCGCCGCACGCCGGTCAAGGTCAAGGCAGCGGGGCCGTCTCACCCGGTCTACGTCGTTGTCATGCTCGGCTTCATGCTGCTGGGCCTCGCGTGGCTGGTCGTCAACTACATCGCGGCCGAGAAGATCCCGTTCATGCTCGAGCTGGGCGCGTGGAACTTCGCCATCGGCTTCGCGCTGATGATCATCGGTCTGCTGATGACGATGCGCTGGCGCTGAGCGCTCGGCAAGTCACCGTTCGTAGAGGTCGGCCCGGACGTCACACGTCCGGGCCGACCTTTGTTCGCCTCGGGTTCACCTGGTTCATCCGAGCGTCACCGAAGCACACGGTTGTAAGTCATCCCCATTGGGGACAAGTCCTGTGGACAACTTTGCACCAAAATGCACAAGCGACGGTTTTCCCTCATGCGGACCCGTTCAGTTGTCCACATTTCATGCGGGACACTCGACAGTGTGACTCGAACCTGGTCCACGCCCGTCCCGCTGGTCGTCACCGCTTGGGTGGCCGCCCTCGCCCTCGCCGTCGCGGCGTTCATCGCCGACGACAACGCGGGTCGTCTCCTCATCGGACTGGCATCGCTGCTGGTCACCTGCCTCGCGGCGTTCGCGACGATCGCACGCCCGAGGCTCACCGCGGACGTCGACGGCCTGGCCGTGCGCGGGTTCACGGGCACGACGCTGCTGCCGTGGCACGAGGTGAAGGTCAAGCTGCAGACCACCCGCCGGCTCGGCAGGGAACAGCAGACATTGGAACTCGACGCCGATGACCATCTCGTGGTGCTCACGAGACTGGACCTCGGCGCCGATCCCGAAGAAGTCGCCGGAGTGCTCCACGCACTGCGGCCGTGAATCAGTTCTAGCGACAGGTCCTGGCGTACTCCAGGATCACTTCGGCCGCCGTGTCGAGTTCGGAGGCACGCAACATGAACATGACTCCGAGCAACAACGCGGCCACCGCCACAGCGCCGATCTGGTAGGCGTTGCGGTTCTTCGCGGGCGCCTTGACCATGGCGAGCGTCAGCAGGCCGCCGATCACGAACCCGCCGAGGTGCCCGAGCAGCGAGGCGTTGGTGAAGAGGTTCGACACCAGGTTGATGCCGACGATCACGAGGATCGTCGAGATGTCCCGCTTCTGCCGCTTGAACACGATCAGCAGCGCGCCCATCAGGCCGAACACCGCGCCGGACGCGCCGGCGAGCTGCTGGCAGACGGTGCCGAAGAAGAACGCCGCCGCACTGCCGCCGAGCAGCGACAGGAAGTAGACGGCGCTGTACCGCAGCTTGCCCAGCTCCTGCTCGATCACAGGGCCCACCACGAAGAGCGCGGCCATGTTGAGCACGAGGTGGATCAGGCCGAAGTGCATGAACCCCGACGTGAGGATCCGCCACCACTCACCGTTGGCGGTGAGCTCCGGGATCATCGACGTCGCGGTGAACAGGCCGGCCCGCGAGTTGTTCATCGGGCTGCCGGACTGGGCGACCGTGACGACGTACGCGAGCACGTTGAGCGCGATCATCACCTGCGTGATGATCGGGCGGCCGTCGGAGACCACCGCGCCCGCGGACGTGCGGGCTCGGCGGACCGTGCGGGCGCCCTCGTTCACGCAGTCGACGCACTGCATGCCGACCGAGGCGTCGCGCAGACAGTCCGGGCACGCCGGACGGTCGCACCTGCTGCAGCGCAGCCGGGTAGGCCGATCGGAATGACGTGCGCAGACCGGGATGTCCGGCTGCGCTCCGATCGGCCCGTCCGGTGGCACGGGGGCGTTGCTCACGCGCGTTCGATCGTGATCCGCTCGATCTTGATGTCGTTGACCGGACGGTCGCCCGCACCGGTCGTGGTGCCGCCGATCGCGTCGACGACGTCGCGCGACTCCTGGTCGGCGACCTCACCGAAGATCGTGTGCTTGAAGTTCAGCCACGTCGTCGGTGCCACGGTGACGAAGAACTGCGAGCCGTTGGTGTTGGGGCCGGCGTTCGCCATCGCGAGCAGGTAGGGCTTGTTGAACTGCAGTTCGGAGTTGAACTCGTCCGCGAAGCGGTAGCCGGGGCCACCGCGACCGGTACCGGTCGGGTCGCCGGTCTGGAGCATGAAGCCGGCGATGACGCGGTGGAACAGGGTGCCGTCGTAGAACGGACCCGTCTTCGTGCCACTCGCGTTCGCCTCGGTGTAGGTCTTCGTGCCCTCGGCGAGCCCGACGAAGTTCGCCACCGTCTTGGGGGCGTGGTCGGGGAACAGGTTGATGCGGATGTCGCCCTGCGTGGTGTGCAGGGTCGCCGTCACCTTGGTCCCGACGAAGGATTCGTTGCTGTCAGCCACCACCCCATCGTGCCATCCACGGGCGCCGATGTTCAGGAAGGGGCACGATGGGTACCTCTAGGACATCACCAGACGACAACGTGTGGAGCAGAGATGGACGAGGTGGACGTCATGACCCGAGCCGGCGAGAACGTTGGCAAGGCTGTCGGCACCGGTCTGAAGGCCGCGCGTCAGGGCGTCGTTCGCGCTGGTCACGCCGCTGAGGTCAGGCTTGCCGAGCGCGGCATCACGGCGGACCAGGTTCGCGGCGCACTCGTCGAGCGGGCTGACACCCTCATGGGCAAGGCCGAGGACTGGGAGAAGCAGACGCGTCGCTCTCGCAAGCGCCTCGCCAAGAAGAGCGCGAAGACGCGCGCCGACCTCTTGGGCAAGGCCGAGGTCGTGCGCAAGGAAGTGAAGAAGGCGGCGAAGAGCGCGCGCAAGGACGCCAAGGTGCGCGCCAAGGAGATCCGCAAGGCCGCGGCCCAGCTCGGTGCCGACGCGCCGAAGCGCCGCCGCTGGCCGTGGGTGCTCGGTCTCCTGATCGCGGCCGCGGCAGTCGGCTACGTCGCGATGACGCGCCGGCCGCAGGAGGTCCACCTGCAGGACGAGGAGCAGGTCCCGCACGCGGAGCCCGTCCTCAACGGGCAGGTGCCCTCGCCGAAGGAGCCGGTCAAGTAACGGCGACCGCTGACGTTCGCCGCCCCCGTGCACGTTCGCGCGGGGGCGGTGTCGTGCTCACTTAGATCTTCAGGCCCTTGATCGCCTCTTCGGCGATGCGGCGCGCCTTGATCGACTGCTTCTGGTTGCTGGTGACGACCACAGCGGCGTCGCTCTTCGACACGGCGTAGACGACGCCGGTCTCGTTGCTCACGTACCCTCCGCTCCAGCCGGTGGGCGAGTTCGCGGGCTGTGAACCGTCCGGCGCCGCCTTGTTGACGATGAGCTTCGCGACGCTCTCATCCCCCACGTAGACCTGCACGGTCAACTGGATCTCAGTTGCCGTGGCGTAGAAGAAGCATGCTGGGTGAGGTTCGTCCGTTGACAGTTTCACTTTGGGTACGCGCTGTCCGTTGGCTTCCGCGACGAAACCGGTCGCCAGGTACGGGCACGCGCCGTCGTTCGCGGGCTGGGGCGCGGGCGGCACTGTCGGAGCCGCGCTGGTAGTGGTCGTGGCCTGCTGGGGCGGGGTCGTGGGAACCGGCACGTCCTGGGCGACGGGAGTGCCGCAGGCGGCGAGGACGCCGAGCAGGGGCAGCAGCAGTGCTCGTTTCATAGGGGCAACAGTCAACCAGATACCAAAAGCGCCTCTAGCGGGACACTCTAAATTGGTCCATACCTTTTGTGCCTTTGCCCCTGTACCCGCCCTGGAAGGACCCGATCATGGAGTTCCTGGAGCAACGACGAGAGCACGCCCTGGCGCTGTTCCGCATCATCATCGGTCTGCTCTTCGTGTTCCACGGGGTGCAGAAGCTGTCCAAGGGAGTCGAGATTCTCTCGTGGCCGTCCGGCCCCGCGGCCATCATCGAGTTGATCGGCGGCGGCCTCATCCTCATCGGGCTCTGGACGCGCTGGGCCGCGCTGCTCAGTTCCGGCGCCATGGCCTACGCCTACTTCGTGGTGCACCAGCCGAGGGCCCTGCTCCCGATCGAGAACGGCGGCGAGCTCGCGGCGATCTACTCGTGGGCGTTCCTGCTGCTGGCGTTCACCGGTGCCGGCGCGTGGAGCATCGACGCCCTTCGCAAGGCGCCGAAGAAGTCACTCACCTCGGCGTGACGTGATGTGCGGAATGCACTGAAGCCCTGTTCGCAACGGCGCGAACAGGGCTTCAGTGAAAGCGGATGGAGACGAGGGGAATCGAACCCCTAACCCCCGCCTTGCAAAGGCGGTGCTCTGCCAATTGAGCTACGTCCCCAAGCCTGGGGGCGGCGGGCCGCCCGTCAGAGCAAAGATCAGTCGGTGGGAGCGGTGGCCTCGCGCCACAGGTCCGCGTCGGCCTTGGCCGAACGGCTGCGCTTCACGAAGAACAGAACCGCACCGGCGACCACGACGAGTGCGATGATCTTCTTAGCCACTTCAATCCCTCCCAAGACCAAAAACTCAACGACCCCACCACGTTACAGCAAGGCAACAGCAGCAGCCGAGCATTCAAGTGATGGGGGCTCCGGGGGCTTGCCCCCGGCCGGGGGTCTGGGGGCTTGGCCCCCAGAAAAGGAACGATGATTCGGGTAACGGTCGGCGCATTCCGCCGACATGGATAGCCCCCGAATCGAGTGGGCCTAGGAGGACTTGAACCTCCGACCTCTTCATTATCAGTGAAGCGCTCTAACCGCCTGAGCTATAGGCCCTCGATCATCACCCCTCGGGGCAACGAGGAAGACCTTACAGGATCGTCCTCGTTGCTCCCAAATCAGGGGGTCACTCTCGTTCCGACAACGTGAGTTCCAGGCCACCAGCCAGATCCGCGGACACGTTGTAGACGAACGCGCCAACGGTTGCGAGGGCCGTGAACAGCACGATGTTGACGGCGCCGATGATCGCCGAGACGCCGAAGACGCGACCGGCACTGATCAACGGTTCGCCCGGCTCGTTGGCCTGGAGCAGGTCGTTCGCGGTGCTGTTGATCTTGTCCCAGACGCCCATGCCGTGCAGGACGCCGTAGAGCACGCCGACCGCCACGAGCCAGACGAAGAACAGTGCGACGCCCAGCACCAGGGCGAGCTTGAGGACCGACCACGGGTCGACGCGCTTCACCTGGAGCGAGGCGCGGCGCGGGCCACGGCCGGGGCGGCGGGCCGACGGGGTGGACGCGGCGGGGCGGGCCCCGCTGTTGCCCATGTTCACCGACGTGCGGCTGCTGCCCAGGCCGACCGGCACGGCCGAGCCCGTGACCACCGGCTTCTGCACCTTGACGGTGTCCGGGTCGGTCTGCGGGAAGGCCGGGGGCGGTTCGGCGGCGGACGGCACGGGCGGTGCGCCCGGAGCCACGTACGTCGCGGTCGCGTCGCTCTGGGCCGCCTCCGTGTCGTTCGTCACCCGCTGCCAGGGCGGCGGTGCCGACACGATGACCGGCTCGTCGGCGACGGGCGCGGGCGCCGGAGTGGCGCTGCCGAGCGAGACCGTCTTCTCCTCCGCCGGAGCGGCCGGGGTGGCCGCCGGAGCAGGAGTGGGGGTCGGCGTGGCGGTCGGCGCCGGAGTGGCCGGAGCCGCCGGCTTCTCCTGGGCGGGTGCGGCGGCCTCGGCCGCCTTGTCCGCCGACACGGGCTTGGTCTTGTCCTGCGCGGTTCCACCCGAGGAACCGGAGGCCGCAGCCGAGTCCGCCTTCTTCTCCGCCGGATTCTGCGCGGAGTTCTGCGGAGTCGGTTTGGTGATCACCGCGGTTTTGTCCGCGTCCCGACCTTCGCGGTTCTCGGGTGGAGTCACGAGCTTGTCCTTGACCTCTCGCTAGCGATTCCGACTACTCAGCCGAGTCGGTGGGGGTGGCTGCCTGGTCAGCGGCAGAGTCCTCCGCGGCAGACGCCTCACTGATGATGACGTCGCTGGGCTCGTCCGCGTTGCGTGCGACAGCGATCAAAGTGGTGCTCTCGCCGAGGTTCATCAGCCGCACCCCCTTCGTCTGCCGTCCAGCCTTGCGCACCTGCTCGGCCCGGGTCCTGATGACCCCGCCGCTCGAGGTGATGGCGTAGAGCTCGTCGTCGACGTCGACGATGAGCGCGCCCACCAGCCTGCCACGACGGCGGTCGTGCTGAATGGTCAGCACACCCTTGCCGCCACGCCCCTGGACCGGGTAGTCCTCGATGGGCGTTCGCTTCGAGTACCCACCGTCCGTCGCGACCAAAACGAACAGACCCTCTTGGACGACACCGACGGAAAGCAGCTCGTCATCGGCGTTGAACCGCATGCCCTGCACGCCTGACGTGGCACGACCCATCGGGCGCAGCACGTCGTCGGTGGCGTGGAAGCGGATCGACTGACCGTCGGCGGACACCATGAGCAGGTCGTCGTCGGCCGAGCAGAGCACCGCTCCGACCAGCTCGTCGTCCTCGCGCAGGTTGATGCCGATAAGACCACCCGATCGGTTGGAATCGAAGTCGGTGAGCTTCGACTTCTTCACCAGACCCTTGCGAGTGGCGAGCACGAGGTACGGCGACACCCCGTAGTTCTTGATCTGGATGACCTGCGCGATCTCCTCGTCCGGCTGGAACGCGAGGAGGTTCGCGACGTGCTGGCCGCGGGCGTTGCGGTTCGCCTCGGGCAGCTCGTACGCCTTCGTGCGGTAGACACGGCCCTTGTTCGTGAAGAACAGGATCCAGTCGTGCGTCGAGCACACGAAGAAGTGCGCGACGATGTCGTCCTGCTTGAGCTGAGCACCCTGCACGCCCTTGCCGCCGCGCTTCTGCGCCCGGTAGAGGTCGGTCTTGGTGCGCTTCGCGTAGCCGGTGCGCGTGATCGTGACGACCACGTCCTCGACCGCGATCAGGTCCTCCATGGACACGTCGCCGTCGAACGGGATGATCTCCGTGCGCCGGTCGTCGCCGTACTTGTCCACGATGGCCATGAGCTCGTCGCGCACGATGGCGCGCTGCCGCTCCGGCTTCGCGAGGATGTCCTGGAGGTCCGCGATCTCGACCTCGATCTCGGCCAGCTGGTCGACGATCTTCTGACGTTCCAGTGCGGCCAGGCGGCGCAGCTGCATCTCCAGGATCGCGTTCGCCTGGATCTCGTCGACGTCGAGCAGCTCCATCAGGCCCGTGCGCGCGATGTCCGGCGTCTGCGACCGGCGGATCAACGCGATGACCTCGTCGAGCTGGTCGAGCGCCTTCACCAGACCACGCCAGATGTGCGCGCGCTCTTCCGCCTTGCGCAGGCGGAACTTCGTCCGCCGGACGATGACCTCGATCTGGTGCTTCACGTAGTGACGGATCATCTGGTCGAGCCGCAGCGTGCGCGGCACACCGTCGACCAGCGACAGCATGTTGACACCGAACGAGTACTGCAGCTGGGTGTGCTTGTAGAGGTTGTTCAGCACGACCTTCGCCACCGCGTCGCGCTTGAGCGTGACCACGATGCGCATGCCGCGGCGGCTGTTCGACTCGTCCGCGATGTTCGAGATGCCCGTGAGCTTCGCGTCACGCACGAGCGCGGCGATGTTCTCGACGAGGTTGTCCGGGTTGACCTGGTACGGCAGCTCGGTGACGACCAGGATCGTGCGGCCCTTGGCGTCCTCGTCGACCTCGATGACCGCGCGCATCTTCACCGAACCGCGGCCGGTGCGGTACGCGTCCTGGATGCCCGAGTTGCCGAGGATCTGGCCGTACGTCGGGAAGTCCGGGCCCTTGATCCGCTCGATCACGGCTTCGAGGGTCTCCTCGTCGGAGGCCTCCCAGTTGTCCAGCGCCCACACCACGCCCGACGCGACCTCGCGCAGGTTGTGCGGCGGGATGTTCGTCGCCATGCCGACCGCGATGCCCGAGCTGCCGTTGATCAGCAGGTTGGGGATGCGGGACGGCAGGACCGTCGGCTCCTGGATGCGGCCGTCGTAGTTGTCGCGGAAGTCGACGGTCTCTTCCTCGATGTCCGCGAGCATCTGCATGGCCAGCGGGGTCAGGCGGCATTCCGTGTTGTGGCTGACGAACCCGTCCGTGATGAACGCGTGGTCATCCGTGTCGACCCGCAGACTGAACACAGGCTGCACGCCGGCGTCAGTTACCGAAGCGACCTCGGCGTAGTAGAACCGGCCGTCCACCAACGGCTCGACCACGTCGAGAACCTCGCGGTTCGTGATCCGCTCGGCGATCTCGTCGCGGCTGTTGTCCCACCGCTCGATCCGGTCGACGTTGTGCCGCCGCAACCAGTCCCGCTCGGTCCAGCGGTTCGCACCGTTCGCCCGGATGTAGTCGCCGACGAACGGCACGTGGTCGCTGCTCATCGCACGGCTCTCGACCGGAATGGCGTCGAGTATCGCGGCCAGCTTGTCCTGCTTGGCGCCGAGGAACCCGACTCGCGTCGAGAACAGGCGAGCGTCCCGGCGGTTGGTGATGACGACCTTGATCTCGCCGTTGTCGTAGTTCACCTGCGTACTGACGACACCGAACTCCAGCAACAACTGCTGGACCTCACGCGCCAGTTGCGCGCTGCGGGTCGAGTACGAGATCTGAACCGTGTTGCGCGGCAGTGCCGACGCAGAGCCGTCACCGGTGAACAACGAGCTGAGGAACGCGCGCTTGACTGTGTGCCCGCTCTGCCAGATGAACTCCGGTACTCGCTTGCCATAGCTCAGTACACCGAGGGATTCAGCTAGTAGGCTCTTACGGATAGCCGTCGTCCTCGCACTGAACTTGTGCAACGTCTTGCCCGTGCACGTCGTCTCGCGGTAGCGCGAGAGCTTGTCTCCGACAACCAACGTGTACGAGTTCAACACGAAGTCGAAGTAGTCGGTGTCCGTGTTGGCAAACTGGACATAGTCGTCGGACAAGTAGCCCTCGGAGATCAACCCACCCGCGAGGATTCCTGCGGCGTACTCCTTGACGACCATGGTCGTGCCAAGCTCCTGCTGGGTCCGCTGCATGACCACGCGGTCGCCAGGCTGGATCTCGTCCAGCAGCTTCCACAGCAGCGTCGGGACGCCGCCCACATTCACCAGGCAGAGCACCGGGTGGTTGTGCGTGCCGGTGAGCTCGAACCCGTTCCTGGTGCGCAGCTTCAACGTCGGGTGCTCACCCGAGTGGAACAGCATGTCGGCCCGCACCGGGTCACCGTTGCGGTCGAGCACCTTGAGGTCGATCGGGTTGTCGCTGTTCGGCTGCGCGCCCGGCACGATGTCGCCGATCCGCACGGACGAGCCGTCAGCCAGCTTGATTCTCGTTTGGGCCGAAACACAGTAGCGCATCGCGGCAGCCGGGTCGTTGCCCGGCGAGCCGAAGTTGCCCTGACCGTCGATCAGCGGGTATCGCATGGCCCACGGCTGGGCGAGCCGCACGAGCGCGTCGTAGATCGACGAGTCGCCGTGCGGGTGGTAGTTGCCCATCACGTCGCCGACGACGCGGGCGCACTTGTTGTAGCCGCGGTCCGGCCGGAACCCCGAGTCGAACATCGAGTAGAGCACGCGGATGTGGACGGGCTTGAGTCCGTCACGCACGTCCGGCAGTGCCCGGCCGACGATGACGCTCATCGCGTACGCGATGTAGGAGTTCTGCATCTCCTGCTGGATGTCGACCGGCTCGGTGCGGTCGTGCTCCGGCGGAAGGGTCGTCTCAGTCACGGTTCTTCTTTCCTCTTCGCCAGCCGTGGATTTCTGGAAGGGACCGGACTCAGACGTCCAGGAACTTCACGTCCTTGGCATTACGCGTGATGAACGAGCGGCGTGCCTCGACGTCCTCACCCATGAGCACGCTGAACAGCTCGTCGGCGGTGGCGGCGTCGTCCATGGTGACCTGGAGGAGCACCCGGTTCGCCGGGTCCATCGTGGTCTCCCACAGCTCGGCGGCGTTCATCTCGCCGAGACCCTTGTAGCGCTGGATGTTGTCGTCCTTGCCGAGCTTCTTGCCGGCGGCGAGGCCTTCCTTGATCAGGCCGTCGCGCTCGCGGTCGGAGTACGCGTACTCCGGCTCGATCCGCTGCCACTTGATCTTGTAGAGCGGCGGCTGGGCGAGGTAGACGTGGCCGTGTTCGAGCAGCGGCTGCATGAAGCGGAACAGCAGGGTGAGCAGCAGCGTGCGGATGTGCTGGCCGTCGACGTCGGCGTCCGCCATCAGGATGATCTTGTGATAGCGCAGCTTCGACAGGTCGAACTCGTCGTGGATGCTGGTGCCCAGAGCGGTGATCATGCTCTGGACCTCGTTGTTCTTCAGCACGCGGTCGATGCGCGCCTTCTCCACGTTGATGATCTTGCCGCGGATCGGCAGGATGGCCTGGTACATCGAGTCCCGGCCCTCCTTGGCCGAGCCGCCGGCGGAGTCGCCCTCTACGACGTAGAGCTCGCACTCCTCCGGGTTGGTGGAGCGGCAGTCCTTCAGCTTGCCGGGCAGGCCGCCGATGTCCAGCGCGCCCTTGCGGCGGACCAGTTCACGGGCCTTGCGCGCGGCCATGCGGGCCTGCGCCGACGAGACCGCCTTGCTGACGATCGTCTTCGCCTCGTTGGGGTGCCGCTCGAACCAGTCGGCCAGATGCTCGTTCGTCGACTTCTGCACGAACGACTTCGCCTCGCTGTTGCCCAGCTTGGTCTTCGTCTGGCCCTCGAACTGGGGCTCCTTCAACTTCACCGAGATGATCGCGGCGAGACCCTCGCGGATGTCGTCGCCGGTGAGGTTGGTGTCCTTCTCCTTGAGCAGCTTCTTCTCGCGCGCGTACTCGTTGACGACTCGCGTCAGCGCGGCGCGGAAGCCCTCTTCGTGCGTGCCGCCCTCGTGCGTGTTGATCGTGTTCGCGAACGTGTAGACCGAGGCCGTGTAGCCGGTGTTCCACTGCATCGCGACCTCGACCTCGAGGTCCTCACCCTTCGCCTCGAACGCGATGACCTTCTGGTGCACCGCATCGCGCGTGTGGTTGATGTGGCGGACGAAGTCCTCGAGTCCACCGGGGTAGTGGTAGACGCGCTCCTTCACCGCGGCCTGGTGGCCCTCGGCGTCGGCTTCCTCGTCCGCCTCCGAGATCCGCTCGTCGCGCAGGATGATGGTGATCCCCTTGTTGAGGAACGCCATCTCCTGCAGGCGGCGTGCGATCGTCTCGACGTTGTACGTCGTGGTCTCGAAGATCTCCGGGTCGGCCCAGAACGTGGTCGTGGTGCCGGTCTCGTCGGTCGCCTCGCCCTGGCGCAGCTCGTGCGCGGGTTTGGTGGCCTCGTAGCGCTGGGTCCAGACGTGACCCTGGCGCCTGATCTCGAGGTCGACGGCGGTGGACAGCGCGTTCACCACGGAGATGCCGACGCCGTGCAGACCGCCGGACACCGCGTAGGAGTCGCTGTCGAACTTGCCGCCCGCGTGCAGCTTGGTCATGACGACCTCGACGGTCGGCACGTTCTCGATCGGGTGCATGTCGATCGGGATGCCACGACCGTCGTCGATCACCCGGACGCCGCCGTTGGCCAGCAGGGTGACGTCGACCTTCGTGGCGTAACCGGCCATCGCCTCGTCGACTGAGTTGTCCACAACCTCCTGGACCAGGTGGTGCAGACCGCGCTCGCCGGTCGAGCCGATGTACATGCCCGGCCTCTTGCGCACTGCCTCGAGGCCTTCGAGGACGGTGATCGAGGACGCGCCGTACTCATTCTTCTTAGCTGACACGGGCCTGGAGTCTCCTCGCTGATGCGGGCAGAACCCGCACGGTGATGGGTGACGCTTCTGTGATTCTACCGGTGCACCCCGACAGAACGGGGCCAAGGACACCTTTGATTCGGTCACAGAGCGCCTCAAGCGCCATCAGACGGGTCAGGACCGCTGAAAAGGGGGTTCAAATCCGCTGGTGAACCCTCATTGAGCCACAGAATCGCCGCTGAGCCCTTGACAGGACCTCACCCGTAGGTGTCACGCGGACCACGCCCAGGCGCGTGCCTGGGGCCGTGTCGCCAGCTGGGAGCGTCCGGTCCCTTGATCTTGAGCCGTTTGACGACGCCGTTGCCCACGCCCGCGGCGATCCGTTTGATCAGCTCGCGCTGCAGGAGGCGCAGCTGAGTGGCCCACGCCGTCGACGACGCCTGGACCGTCAGTTCCCCGTCACTGAGAGCGATTGGAGTCGCGTGCTCGGCAACGTCCTCACCTACCAGTTTGGCCCACCGACCGAAGACCTGGCCACCCTGGAGCTGCTCGACCCAGCCGCGGTCCGCCGCGATCCTGGAGGCGATCCGCCCGAGCGGCTGGGGGTCGCGGTCGTCCGGGCCCGCACCCGACCAGCGACGCCGGCGACGGTTGACCGGACGGCCCTTCGCCTTGCTCCCCGGCACCCGCCCACGGGCCTTCGCGGCCGCTTTCGCCGCCTCCAGAGCAGCTCGGGCGAGGTCCGAACCCTTCAGCTGCTCACCCTCAGGTGTGAATGAACCTGTGGACAAGTCCGGATTTGTGACCGAGTTATCCACACCATCCACAGACTTGTCCCCAGATGTGTGGGCGGACACACCCGATCGAGCTACATGTGGGGGCTTCGAACCCCGAGAGTCAGCCTCTGAGTCAGACACGCCGCACCTCCCCGCCGTGGACCTCGAACCGGGCACCGACCAGCTCGTCCGGAACGTCCTCCGCCACCGCCGCAGTGATCAGCACCTGCTCGGCGGCGGCCGCCACCTTCGCCAGTTGCCGACGCCGGCCGCGATCGAGTTCCGCGAACACATCGTCCAGCACGAGCACCGGTTCGATGCCGTCGACACGCATCAGCTCGTAGCCGCCGAGCCGCAGGGCGAGCGCGAAGGACCATGACTCTCCGTGACTGGCGTAGCCCTTCGCCGGCAGCTCGCCGAGTGTCAGGTCCAGGTCGTCCCGATGCGGACCGACGAGGCACACGCCCCGTTCGATCTCCTGCCGCCGCACCCGGTCGAGCTCGGCCAGCAGCAGGTCCTCGATGCTCTCCCGGTCCTCCGGCAGGTCGCCGACGCTCGACCGGTACGCGATGAGCGCCGGCCGCGACTCCGGAGCGACCTCCGCGTACGCCGAGGTCACGTGGTCCGCCATGTCGCGGATCAGCTTCAACCGCGCCGCCAGCAGCTCCGCGCCGTGCTTGGCGAGATGCCCGTCCCAGACGTCGAGCGTCGAGAGGTCCGCCGACCGTGAGTGCTTCACCGTCTTCAGCAACGCGCTGCGCTGCTTCAGCACACGGTCGTAGTCACTGCGGACACCGGCATAACGCGGTGTGCGCAGCACGAGCATCTCGTCGAGGAACCGCCGCCGGTCGCTCGGATCGCCCCGCACAAGAGAGAGATCCTCCGGTGCGAACAACACGGTGCGCAGGATCCCGAGCACGTCACGCGGACGCGGCACCGGACCCCGGTTGATCCGTGCCCGGTTCGACTTGCCGGCCGTGATCTCCAGTTCCACGAGCAGCTCGCGGTCGTCGTTGACCACGGCCGTCCGCACGACGGCACGCTGGGCGCCGTGCCGGATCAGCGGCGCGTCGCTGGAGACGCGGTGTGAACCCAGCGTGGCCACGTACCCGATCGCCTCGACCAGGTTCGTCTTGCCCTGGCCGTTGCGCCCGACGAGCACCGACGCGCCGCGCTCGAGCTCCAGGTCGGCGAGCTCCCACGACCGGAAGTCGCTGACCTGGAGGTGTCTGACGTGCACTCTCGCTAGCCCTGGGTGCTGCCGGCGCCGGACGACGGTCCGGCGAGGTGCACCGAGTGACCGCCGAACTGGTTGCGCAGCGCGGCGACGGCACGCATCGCGGGCGAGTCCTCCTGCCGCGACTGGAACCGTGCGAAGAGCGCGGCGGAGATCACCGGGAGCGGCACCGCGTTGTTGATGCCCTCCTCGACGGTCCACCGGCCCTCACCCGAGTCCTCGACGTACCCGCGCAGGTCGTCGAGCTCCGGGTCGGACTCCAGCGCGCGCACCAGCAGGTCGAGCAGCCACGACCGCACGACGGTTCCGCGCTGCCAGGCCGAGATCACCGCGGGCACGTTGTCCACGACGTCGGTCTTGTCGAGCAGCTCGAAGCCCTCGGCGTACGCCTGCATCAGGCCGTACTCGATGCCGTTGTGGACCATCTTCGAGTAGTGGCCGGCGCCGACCTTGCCCGCGTGCGCGAAGCCTTCCTCGCGCGGACCCTCCGGGCGCAGCGCGTCGAAGATCGGCATCGCCTGCTCGACGTGCGCGGCGTCGCCGCCGACCATCAGGGCATAGCCGTTCTCGAGGCCCCACACACCGCCGGACACGCCGCAGTCGAGGTAGCCGATCTCCTTCTCCGCCAACAGGTCCGCGTGGACCCGGTCGTCGGTGAACTTGGAGTTGCCGCCGTCGACGACCAGGTCGCCCGGCGACAGGAGCCCGGACAGCTCCTTCACCGTGTCACGGGTGATGTCGCCGGCGGGCACCATGACCCACACCACGCGTGGCGCTTCGAGCTTGGACACCATGTCCGCCAACGACTCCGAGTCGCTGACCTCGGGGTTGCGGTCGTAGCCGACCACCTCGTGGCCGGCACGGCGCACCCGCTCGCGCATGTTGAAACCCATCTTGCCGAGGCCGACGAGTCCGAGCTGCACGGTGTTCTCCCCTAAGTTCTTCTGGTACCCGGTAAGGGTTTTCTCAGCCGGGAAGGCGAACGGGCATGAGCAGGTACAGGTAGCCCGGCGCCACGTTCCCATCCTCGTCCACCGGCTTCAGCAGCGCCGGTCGGCTGGGTGTGGTGAAGGACAGGTGGACTTTCTGCGTGCGGACCGCACCGAGTCCGTCGAGCAGGTAGCCCGGGTTGAACGCGATGGTGACGGCGTCGCCGGTGTACTCGACCGGAAGCTCTTCCTCGGCCGACCCCTCGTCGTCACCACCGGCGGACAGCCGCAGACCACCGTCGACGAACTCGAGGCGCACCTGCGTGCCGCGCTCGGCGACGAGCGACACGCGCTTGATCGCCTGCTGCAGCGCGTCGATGTCGATGATCGCCGCGGCGCTGTGCTCGGAGGGCAGCAACTGGCGGTACTTCGGGAAGTCCGCGTCGAGCAGGCGGGTGGTGGTCCGCTTGCCGGAGCCGGACAGACCGAGCAGTCCGTCGTTGGCCGCGAGCGACATCTCGACCTTGCTGCCGGACGAGCCGAGCGTCTTGGCCGCGTCGCCGAGAGTGCGGGCCGGGACGAGGACGGCGACCTCGCCGAGGGTGGCGTCCGGCTCCCACGGGAACTCCCGCATGGCGAGCCGGAACCGGTCGGTGGCGACGAGGGTCAGCTTGCCCTCGCCGATCTCGACGCGGACGCCGGTCAGCATCGGGAGCGTGTCGTCCTTGCCGGCCGCGACGGCGACCTGGCTGACGGCCTCACCGAAGACCTCGCCGGGGAGCTCACCGATCAACTGCGGCATCGACGGCAGGGCCGGGTAGTCCTCGACCGGCATCGTCGGGAGGCTGAACCTGGCGCTGCCACAGCTGATCATCATGCGCGCGCCGTCGACCGCGATCTCGACGGGGTGGTTCGGCAGCGCCTTGGTGATGTCGGCGAGAAGACGCCCGGAGACCAGAGCGCGGCCACCGTCGGCGATCGTCGCCGGGACACCGACCTGGGCGGAGACCTCGTAGTCGAACCCGGACACCGTCAGCGAATCGTCAGACTCCGCGTCGAGCAGCACGCCGCCCAGCACGGGGACCGGCGGACGGGACGGAAGGCTGCGAGCGACCCAGGCGACAGCGTCGGCCAGGCCGTCGCGTTCGACGCGGATCTTCATGAGGCGTCCTTTCCTCGACAGTCGACAAGCCCAACCACGACAACGTGCCAGTGGGGGTTAGGGAGCCTCGACCCCGGCTGACCGAGGTGCGGAGCAACCACGTTAGAGCGTCCTGGCCCTTCCCGTCACTTCGGGGTTCGGCCACCGATCCCCGGGAGCTGTCCACGCTGTTTTGCTTTTGAGTTCTTTCTAGAAGAGATCAAACAGCAGTAACAGTAGGGGTTGTGGATTGTGGGGACAGCCCTTAAACCTGCAGGTCAAGGTGTGACCCACCATGTGGACTAAGGGGGGACAGCACCCGGGGACAGATCGGCGCACCCGGGGACAACCAGTTGTGCACAGGTCTCGATCCACAGATCGTCCACAGTTGTCCCCGGGTGCGTCCCCGGGTGCGGGCCAGTTGTACCCGGGTGATGCACAGGCTTCCGTGGCCAGATCGTGGCCTGGGTCTCAGACTTTTCCAGTTGTCCCCACCCCTTCGAGTGCAGGGGGCGAACCGAAAGCCTCGCCGCGCGGCGGACCGTGCCCCGGCTACCTGGGTACGTGTGTGGCGCGTGGTGGTGGTTGGAGCCGCACGGACTGATGCAGTCCCATCGTTGCGCTGAAGTCGTCCCTGGGTGCTCGTCTCGCGCCCCACTGGTCGCGTCCCCGGGCGCCGGGCCCCAGTTGCCCGCTCCGGTTCGCGCGCACGAAAAAGGGGCCCTCCGCGATGGAGGACCCCTTGGCTGCCACCCGGGCGGGTCAGGGAGTGTGGCGGGCGCGCTGCTTGATGCGCGACGTCAGCTCCTGCACCTGGTCGTAGATCCGCCGGCGCTCGGCCATCTCCTTGCGGATCTTCTTGTCCGCGTGCATGACCGTGGTGTGGTCGCGGCCGCCGAACGTCTGGCCGATCTTCGGCAGCGACAGGTCCGTCAGTTCGCGGCACAGGTACATGGAGATCTGCCGTGCCTGCGCGAGCGCCTTCGTCTTGCCGGGGCCGCACAGGTCGTCGATCGAGACCCCGAAGAACTCGGCGGTGACCGCCATGATCATCGGTGCGGTGATCTCCGGTGCGTGCGAGTCCGGGATCAGGTCGCGCAGCACGATCTCGGCGAGCTGGATGTCGACGGGCTGGCGGTTGAGCGACGCGAACGCCGTGACGCGGATGAGCGCGCCTTCGAGCTCGCGGATGTTCCGCTCGATGCGAGAGGCGATGAACTCCAGCACGTCGGCCGGGGCCGCGAGCCGGTCCTGGGCCGCCTTCTTGCGGAGGATCGCGATCCGGGTCTCCAGCTCTGGCGGCTGGATGTCCGTGATCAGGCCCCACTCGAACCGCGTGCGCAGGCGGTCTTCCAGCGTCTCCAGCCGCTTGGGCGGCCGGTCGCTCGACACCACGATCTGCTTGTTCGTGTTGTGGAGCGTGTTGAACGTGTGGAAGAACTCCTCCTGCGTACCTTCCTTGCCCTCCAGGAACTGGATGTCGTCGACGAGGAGAACGTCGATGTCCCGGTAGCGGCGCTGGAAGGCGACCTTGCGGTCGTCACGCAGCGAGTTGATGAAGTCGTTGGTGAACTCCTCGGTCGACACGTACCGCACGCGCATGCCGGGGAACAGGCGCTGGGCGTAGTGCCCGACGGCGTGCAGCAGGTGCGTCTTGCCGAGGCCGCTCTCGCCCCAGATGAAGAGCGGGTTGTACGCCCTGGCCGGAGCCTCGGCCACCGCGACGGCCGCGGCGTGCGCGAACCGGTTCGAGGCGCCGATGACGAACGTGTCGAAGTTGTACTTCTCGTTCAGCCGGGTCTGCGACGGCGACGGGTTCGCGGGCCTCGTGTACGGGAGGTTCGCGTTCGGCGCCGCGCCGCCCGCCGCGTTGGCGGTGTTGAAGGTCGGCCAGATCTCGGTGACGGCGGCGAGCGCGTCGCCTGCCTCGTCCACCTCTTCTTCGGCACCGTCGGCGGCGACCACGTCCTCCGTGATCACGGAGCCGGGCGTGTCGCCGTTGGGAACGGCCGGGATCTGGACCGCCGTCACGGGCTGGATCGGGAGCGGCGTGGTCGGCGGGCTCACGGGACTCACCGGCTCCGGCGAGTCGACCTTCACCGCCAGGGAGACGGTACGGCCGAGCCGGCGGGACAGCGCGGCGGTGATCGGGTCACGCAGTGCGCGTTCGATCGCCTCTTTCGCGAAGTCACTGGGAGCAGCGAGCAGTGCCGTTCCATCCAGCAGACCGATAGGACGGGTGACCCTCATCCACGCACGTTGCTGGGGGGACAGGTGGCTGGTCGCCAGTTCCTGCACCACCTCGGCCCACACGAGACCAAGATCGACCTGCTGGTTCGACACCTCCGCGCTCCCCTCCCCTCCACCGGAGCCGAAGACTCCACCGTGGACACGGAGAATAGAGGTATCCACAGAGTTATCCACAACTGTGCACTAAAAGGTGCGTTGTGTTGCCGGTCGGTGGCGGCTCCCACGCCAACCCGGCATGCGCGAAGGACGAACGGTAACAAGGCCCGGCACACCTCACAAGACGTGGCGTGGCCCACCCCGATTTGGTCGCGGCACCCGGGCATGCGTACCCTCGTACGAGTCTCCCGTTTGCGACGGGCGCCTTTCGCGCGCCTACGTCCACTGCCGTCGGGGACAACCACAAGGCTTTTGTCAGCAGTGAAGCACCGGGAGACCGACCGTGAGCAAGGGTAAGCGCACCTTCCAGCCCAACAACCGCCGCCGCGCGAAGACGCACGGCTTCCGGCTGCGCATGCGGACCCGCGCCGGCCGCGCCATTCTGGCCGCGCGCCGCAGCAAGGGCCGTGCCACTCTGTCCGCCTGACCGCGGCTGGTAAGCGCAGCGTCGTCGTGCTCCCACCGGCCGCCCGGCTCACCCGCAGCCAGGACTTCGGCCTGGTGGTCCGCCGAGGCCGCCGCGCCGGACGACCCCGGTTGGTCGTCCACGTCTTGAAGCCTGACGTGCCCACCTTGGATTCGTCCAAGGTGGGCTTCGTCGTGAGCAAGGCGGTGGGCAACTCGGTGGTTCGCCACCGGGTGTACCGGCGCCTGCGTCACGTGGTGCGTCCCGCGCTGGCAGAGATGCCGCCGGGAACTCTTGTCGTGGTCCGGGCGTTGGCTCCAGCAGCCGAGGCGTCGAGTTCCGAACTCGCCGCCGATTTCTCTTCTGCCCTGCGCAAGGTGCTGCGATGACCACGTTGCCCGCGAAGGTCGCGCTGCTGCCGGTGCACTTCTACCGGAAGTTCATCTCGCCGCTGCTGCCGCCGACCTGCCGCTTCTACCCGAGTTGCAGCGCGTACGCGGTGGAAGCCCTGACAGTCCACGGCGCACTTCGAGGAACCTGGCTGACGATCCGCCGGTTGCTGCGCTGCGGACCCTGGCACCCTGGAGGCCTGGACCCCGTTCCGCCGAGGCGGCAGGTCCCCGACGTATCCACCGAGGAGTAGCTCCCGTGCTCAACTTCATCTACTACCCGGTGTCCTTCATCTTGTGGTGTTGGCACTGGGTGTTCGGCAAGGTCTTCGGTGAGTCGAGCGGATTCGCCTGGGCACTGGCCGTCATCTTCCTGGTCTTCACCCTCCGCGCCATCCTCTTCAAGCCGTTCGTCGGCCAGGTGCGCTCCATGCGAAAGATGCAGGAGTTCGCGCCGGAGATGCAGAAGATCAAGAAGAAGTTCCCGAACGACAAGCAGCGCCAGGCGCAGGAGATGCAGAAGCTGCAGTCCGAGCACGGCGTCAACCCGCTCGGCGGCTGCCTGCCGATGCTGGTGCAGATCCCGGTGTTCATCGGTCTGTTCCACGTGCTGCGCTCGTTCAAGCCTGGCTGGGGCGAGGTCTACTTCTTCGACAAGCAGGGCGTCGACTCGTTCGTCAACGCCAAGCTCTTCGGCACGAACCTCTCGACGTTCATCACGATGCCCGGTGACCAGCTGGCCCAGTACGGCACCGAACGCCTGAACGTCATCCTGCTGTCGGTGCCGCTGATGATCGTGGCGTCCATCGCGACCCACTTCACGGCCCGCCACTCCGTCGCCCGTCAGAACCAGGCCGCGCTGGACAACCCGCAGACGGCCATCATGAACAAGCTGACGCTGTGGATCTTCCCGCTGGGCGTCCTGGCCGGTGGTTTCTTCTTCCCCGTAGCGATCCTGCTGTACTGGCTGTCCAACAACGCGTGGACCCTCGGCCAGCAGCACTTCGTCTACAAGCGCATCGACTCCGAGGAAGAGGAGAAGAAGGCCACGGTCGTCGAAACCCGTCAGGCCCTCGCTCCGAAGCCGGGCGCGAAGCCGGTCAACCCGAAGAAGCCCGCCCCCGGAGCCAAGCCGGCCAACGGCGCCAAGCGCATGCCGACCGCAGGCCCGAGCGGAGCGCCGAAGGCTTCGACGGACGCCACCAACGGCAACGCGAACACCGAGATCCCCGGCCTGACCCCAGGCCGATCCACCAGCAAGAAGCCGGGCAGCAAGAAGCGCCGCTGATTTCGGGCGTTGCCCCGGAGAGGAGACATCGTGTCGGAGACCTTGCAGGCGACCGACGACGTGGAGGCGTCGTCGGAGGCCGCAGCCGAGTCCGAGACCACGGCCGAGCCGCAGTCGCAGACCAAGACCGAAGACCTGCTCGTCCAGGAAGGCGACATCGCAGGCGACTACCTCGAGCGCCTGCTGGACCTGCTGGACTACGACGGCGACATCGACCTGGACGTGGAAAGCGGCAGGGCCATCGTCAGCATCGACGGCGGCGAAGACCTCGCCAAGCTGGTGGGCCCCAGAGGCAACGTCCTCGAATCACTCCAGGAACTCACCCGCCTCGCAGTCCAGCAGGAAACGGGAGTCCGCTCCCGCCTGATGCTGGACATCGCCCAGTGGCGAGCAGGCCGCCGAGCAGAACTGGCGGAGATGGGCAAAACCACCGCAGAAAAGGTGGCCGCCTCAGGCGAACGCGCCCGCCTGCACCCCATGACCCCGTTCGAACGCAAGGTGGTCCACGACGCCGTCGCCACAGTCGCAGGCGTACACAGCGAGAGCGAAGGCGAAGAGCCGCAGCGCCGGGTCATCATCTTCCCGAAGCCCTAGCAGCTCCAGCTTCCCCAGCGGCCCTTGGTTCCACCTGGAACCAGGGGCCGTTCGCTGTCCCAGCCAGGTACGAGCACCGCACCGAAGCGAGAAGCCAAGAAGAGCTCCGTCCCGACCGGGCACGAACAGTCCCACCCAGCGTCCACCACGCAAACGATCGAGGGTCCGTCCGTCACAACGGAAGCGCGAAGTTGGGCGCCGCATCCGGTGACGACATGTCGACACGAGGCGATGGCGGAGCCAAGCCTCCCTGCCGCCCAACGCAACGGCGAAGCCGAGGCGTCCCTCCGCACGCGAAGGGCAACGGCGGAGCCGAGCCACCCCTAACCACCCAAGGCGATGGCGGAGCCGAGGCGTGTGGACCTCTCCCTGCCGGTCAAGCGGTAATGACGCAACCAACCCCGGCGATTGGGGCTTGACCTTGAGTGGGCGGGATGCTCCCCTCATGGGCACGGCCGGGCGCTTTTCAGCCCGGCCTTTTCCGGCCGTCAAGCATCCCGCCAGAGGCTCAAGGTCAAGCCCCAATCGCTATCGACGCGCAGCGGCGATGACCGGCACCGACCCGGTACTGCCCGCCCAGCCACCCACGCAAGGCGACTACTCGCACGGCAGGCGACCACCCCGCTGGAACGCGACACCCCAACGCAAGCCGACCCGCACGGTCCCAACCCGCCCGCCCACACAAGGCGACCGCCCGCACGGCAGGTGACACGCCAACGCAAGCCGACCCCACCCGCCCAGCACCCTCTACGTGTTCCACGTGAAACACCCACCACGCAGACAGGCTGAGCGCACCCACCCCGACCCGCGATCAGCGAGACTCGCGCCCATCCCACCAAGCAGCCAACCACTCCCCCTGCTCAGCCGTGTCCGGCGCCACCACCCCCCGAGCCGCCGAAATCCACCCCCAAGCCTCCCTAGGCGAAACCCCATCCATCCCCAACAACCCAGCCAACAACGACGACCGCCCGACCCCGGCCCAGCAGTGAAACACCACATGCGCCCCACGCCGGTACAGCGCATGGAGCGGCTGAACCGCAGCGACCGCCGACTCCACGTCCGGCACCCCGCGATCCTCGATCGGGAAGCACGCGTACCGCAGGCCGGCGGCGACCACCACCTCCTCATCATCGAGATCGCACTCGACCCGTTCGCTGTCGGTCTGAGCCGACACGAGCACATCAACCCCAACCCGTCGCAGCCCCCGAACCTTGCCTTCCAGATACATGCCACCGGCCGGATGACTCATCGTCGAAACGGTGCCGGGACCGCGCCGAGCAACGGTGTAGAGCAAAGGACGCAACTTTCCCCCAAGTTTCACGTGAAACGGCGCTCAGGATTTGGCGCCGCACACGGTCGATCCGTCATGATGGTGCCCTGGCATTCGCCAGCTCTTCCACCGGCTGCTGGAACACCGCGCCGCGTGGTTTCACGTGAAACGCGGACGGAGAACATGGCCGGGGAGTTGCCCGACAGCGCGAAGCTCGTCTTCGGTGAGCACGTTGAGCGTGCCGCCGAGTTCGTCAGGCTCCTGGAGGAGCACGGCGTGGAGCGCGGACTTATCGGTCCTCGTGAAGTCGAGAAGATTTGGGATCGGCACGTGCTGAACTCGGCCGTGATCGAGGAGCTGTTCCAGCCCAACGAACGTGTCGTCGACGTGGGCTCTGGCGCCGGACTGCCGGGGGTGCCGCTCGCCATCGCGCGGCCGGACCTGAGGATCACGCTTCTCGAGCCCATGGCGCGCCGCATCGCGTGGCTCGAGGAAGTGAAGGAACGGCTCCAGCTCGACAACGTGACGGTCCTCCGGGGACGTGCGGAGGAAGGGCCCATCCGCAAGCAGTTGTTGAACTGCGACGCCGCGACGGCGCGGGCGGTGGCTCCGCTGGAGAAGCTGACGAGGTGGTGCCTTCCGCTTCTCCGGGGCGGTGGGCGGATGGTTGCGCTCAAGGGCGAGCGTGCGCAGGAGGAGCTCGAACGCGACGGCGAGGCGGTGCTCAAAGCTGGGGGCGCCAACGCACATGTCGTCGTCGTGGGAGCGGATGTACTTGAGGTGCCGACGACGGTGCTCATCGTGGAGCGCCAGCAGCGGAGGGATCGTTGAGCGTGTACCCGGAGTTTCACGCGGCCGATGTTCCACGTGAAACGCCCTCCCAACCCAAAGCCAAGCCGACCAACAACGGAGATGACAGCGCCGTGGTGTGGACCCCGATTGCAGAAGAGGCGGCTCGTGCGGCAAGCGTGCTGCACCCCGACGAGTCACTGCTCCCCCGCCCGACACATCGCCGGGTGATGACCGTCGCCAACCAGAAGGGTGGCGTCGGCAAGACGACGAGCACGGTGAACCTCGCTGCCGCGCTCGCCATTCACGGGCTCAAGACGCTCGTGATCGACCTCGACCCTCAGGGCAACGCCAGTACGGCGCTCTCCGTCGAGCACCGCAGCGGCACGCCGTCCGTCTACGAGGTGCTGCTCGGCGAGATCTCCATCGCCGAGGCGGCTCAGGTCAGCCCGACGTCGCCGAACCTCTTCTGCGTGCCCGCGACGATCGACCTCGCGGGTGCCGAGATCGAGCTCGTCTCCATGGTGGCGCGCGAGTCGCGGCTCAAGGAGGCGCTCTCCGCCGAGGCGCTCGACCAGCTGCAGCCGGACTACGTCTTCATCGACTGCCCGCCGAGCCTCGGTCTGCTGACCGTCAACGCGATGGTCGCGGCGCAGGAGGTGCTGATCCCCATTCAGTGCGAGTACTACGCGCTGGAGGGGCTGAGTCAGCTGATCCGCAACATCGAGCTCGTGCAGCAGCACCTCAACCCCGACCTCGCGATCTCCACGATCCTCCTCACGATGTACGACGGACGCACGAAGCTCGCGGACCAGGTGACCAGTGAGGTCCGCGGCCACTTCGGCGACGTCGCCCTCCGGACGGTGATTCCGCGCAGCGTGAAGGTCTCCGAGGCACCAGGATTCGGGCAGACGGTGTTGACGTACGACCCGGGCTCGCGCGGGTCGATGAGTTACCTCGACGCCGCCAAGGAGATCGCGATCCGCGGGGCCAAGGAGGAGGGCGCATGACGGAACAGCGCAAGGGCGGACTCGGGCGCGGTCTGGCCGCACTCATCCCCCAGGGTCCGCCGGCCGGTGCGCCGAGCACGATCCGGTCCGCGGTGGCCGGCAACGGGTCCACCAAGACCCTGGCTCAGCAGCCTGCCGGTGAGGTCGCGGGCGCCATCTACCGCGAGATCGCGGTTACGGCGATCAGGACCAACGCCAAGCAGCCGCGCCAGGTGTTCGACCAGGATGCGATCGACGAGCTCTCGTTCTCCATCAAGGAGTTCGGGCTCATGCAGCCGATCGTGGTCCGCGAGCTGACCGCGGACACCTTCGAGCTCGTCATGGGCGAGCGCCGGTGGCGGGCGACGCAGCAGGCCGGGCTCAGGACGATCCCGGCCATCGTCCGGCAGACCGCCGACGACGTCATGCTGCGCGACGCGCTGCTGGAGAACATCCACCGCGTCCAGCTCAACCCGCTTGAAGAGGCGTCGGCCTACCAGCAGTTGCTGGAGGAGTTCGGCGTCACGCACGAGGAACTCGCGGACCGCATCGGTCGCAGCCGCCCCGTCGTCACGAACACCATCCGGCTGCTGAAGCTCCCCCTCCCCGTTCAGCGGCGGGTCGCGGCGGGCGTGCTGAGCGCCGGGCACGCGCGGGCGCTTCTCGGTCTGGACGACGCGGGAGCGCAGGAGGACCTCGCGGCACGGATCATCGCCGAGGGCATGTCGGTCCGCGCGACCGAAGAAGCGGTGACTGTCGCCAAGAACGAGAAGCCCAAGAAGGAGAAGGCCGCCCCGCGCAAGCAGCTGCACGCGCCCGGTCTGCAGGAGCTCGCCGAGCGCCTCTCCGACAACTTCGACACCCGAGTGAAGGTCGAACTCGGTCAGCGAAAAGGCCGGATCGTGGTCGAATTCGGGTCAGTTGACGATCTTCAAAGGATCATCGGCATGATGAGCCCAGAAACGACAATTCGGACATCGGAGTAGGCCCATAGGATCACCCACGGGCCTTATGTCACGGTGACGATGACGCCCCGCATCCAATCGGATACGGGGTGTCACCTACGAAGAGAGATCAACGAGCGACAGCGCGCTCGATCAAACCGGCGTAGATATCGCCCAACGACTGCCCCGCCGCCTCGACGGCCATCGGCAGGAGCGACGTCTCGGTCAGCCCCGGCGACACGTTCACTTCAAGGAAGTAGACGGTCCCGTCCTCCGCCACGATGGCGTCGGTCCGCGACACGTCCCGCAGCCCGAGCAGCCGGTGCGCCGCCACCGCGAGCTCCCCGACCGCCTTGGCGGAAGCAGTGTCCAACCGAGCCGGCGCGTGGAAGTCGGTGAGCCCTGCGGTGTACCGAGCGGTGTAGTCGTAGACCCCGCTCTCCGGAACGATCTCGACGGCCGGTAGCGCGTAGGGACCCTCCGGGCCGTCGACGACGGCCACCGCCACCTCCACCCCGGAGATGAACTGCTCGGCCAGCACGGTGTCGCCGTACGCCAGGCAGCCGACCATCGCCGGCGGCAGCTCCGCGGCGTCACGGACGACCTGGGCGCCCAGCGCCGAGCCACCCTGGTCCGGCTTCAGCATCAACGGCAGCCCCAGCGTCGAGACCATCGCGTCGAGCACCGGCTTGGCACCCAGCTCCCGGAACGTCGCGTGCGGCAGGACCACCCACTCCGGCGTCGCCAGCCCGGCACGGGCGAGCTCGGCCTTCGCGGTCGGCTTGTCCCACGCACGGCGGCACGCCCGCGAGTCCGTGCCCACGTACGGCACGCCGAACATCTCGAGGATCGCCTGCACCGACCCGTTCTCGCCCTCGCCACCGTGCAGCGCGACGACGACGGCGTCCGGGCGGCCCTCCTGCAACCGCGTCAGCAACGACGAGTCGGCGTCCCACTCCTCCACCGTCACGCCCACGGACCGCAGGGCGGCCGACAGCCGGCGGCCGGAGCGGATCGAGACTTCACGTTCGTGGGAAAGCCCACCGGACAGCACAGCGACCATGCGGTCAGCCACAGCAGAACTCCAAGGATCAGGCGGTGTCGGGCGACGGGGTCTGCGGGCCGGACAGCTGACGGCCCGGCGTCGCCCCGAAGGTCGCGGCCAGCTGCATCTCTTCCTCCATGACGTTCGCCAGGCGGCGGACGCCCTCGCGGATGCGTTCCGGCGTCGGGTAGCAGTACGAGATCCGCAACTGGCGGGAGCCGAAGCCGTCCGCGTAGAAGCCGGTGCCGGACGCGTACGCCACCCGGGCGGTCACGGCGCGGGGCAGCATCGCCTTCGTGTCGATGCCCTCCGGCACCGTCACCCAGACGTAGAAGCCGCCATCCGGAATGTTCCACGTGGAACCTTGCGGCATGTGCTGTTCCAGAGCGGAGATCGCCGCGTCCCGGCGTTCCCGGTACGCCTCGCGGTAGGTCTTGATCTGACCCTTCCAGTCCTGCGTCGACAGGTACCGGGACACGATCATCTGGTTCAGCGTCGGCGGGCACAGCGTGGCCGACTCGGCGGCCAGCACCAGCTTCTCGCGCACCGCGTGCGGCGCCAGCACCCAGCCGACCCGCAGACCGGCGGCGAACGTCTTCGAGAACGACCCGAGGTACACGACGTTGTCGGGGTCCATCGACCGCAACGCCGGGTAGGTCTGCCCGTCGAACCCGAGCAGCCCGTACGGGTTGTCCTCCACGACGAGCACGCCGTAGGTCCGGCAGATCTCCAGGATCTCGGCCCGCCGCGACACCGCCAGCGTCACGCCGGCCGGGTTGTGGAAGTTCGGGATCGTGTAGAGGAACTTGACCCGCTGACCGTTGCGCTTGCAGGCCTCCAGGGCCTCTCGCAGCAACGACGGCACGAGCCCGTCGGCGTCCATCGCGACGTGCACGACCTGCGCCTGGTACGCAGTAAACGACCCGAGGGCGCCCACGTAGGAGGGCCCCTCGGCGATGACGACGTCACCGGGGTCGCAGAAGATCCGGGTGACCATGTCGAGGCCCATCTGCGAGCCCACGGTCACCACCACGTCGTCCGGGTGCCCGTTGATGCCTTCCAGCGCCATCACGTCGCAGATCTGCTCGCGCAGCGTCGGAACACCGTGCGCCGAGCCGTACTGCAGGGCCACCAGGCCCTCGGACGCCACCAGCTGACCGATCTCCGCGGACAGCGACTCCAGAGGCAGGGCGGCCAGGTGCGGCATGCCGCCGGCCAGCGATACGACCTCGGGACGGGACGCGACTGCGAAAAGTGCCCGGATCTCCGATGCCGTCATCCCTGCCGTGCGCGCTGCGTAGCGGCGGAGGTGGGGGTCGAGGCTTCTGGGGCCCTGCTTGGCGGGCTGTCCGGGCACAGTCATGTGGGACTCCTGTATAGGAAATGTCCCGAGCGAGTGTAACCGTCGTCCCGTTCAGGGCACGCGCCTTCCGGCTTCCGTCACATTCGCCTACCCTCGTATGGGTTCGCTGTGTGTGTTAACGGGTGGAGGTCGGGGTGTCCCGTCGCGTCGTAGGCGTCACGCTGGACAACCTGGAGCATCTCTCCAAGCACAGCAGGACGTGCGTTTTCTGGGAACTGGCCCCTCACCTGCGAGAACAGGCTGAGGAATACGGCGACACCGAATTCGAGAAGGAAGCCTGGGTCTCCAGCGTCCTGCTCGAGTGGGGTTCGTGCGGCCGCATCATCTATTGCGACGGCATCCCCGCCGGTTCGGTCTTCTACGCACCGCCGGCCGCCGTTCCGCGCAGCTCCGCCTTCCCGACGTCTCCGGTGAGCCCGGACGCGGTCCTCATGACGTCGCTGGACGTCCTCCCCGAGTTCCGAGGGGGCGGACTCGCGCGAGTCCTCGTGCAGGCCGTGGCGAAGGATCTGACGCGTCGTGGCGTGAAGGCCATCGAGGCGTTCGGCGACATGCGCCCGGACGACGAAGAGGCCAGTTGCGTCACGCCGGCCGACTTCCTCACCAGCGTCGGCTTCAAGACCGTGCGGCCGCACCCGCGCTGGCCCCGGTTGCGGATGGAGCTGCGCAGCTCCATCACCTGGAAGGAAGACGTGGAGGCCGCTCTCGAACGGCTCCTCAACAGCGTCACCGTCTCCACCGCGGAACCCAGTTTCCGCCCGGTCTGAGACAGCGAAAGACCCCCTTCGCCGAAGCGGAGGGGGTCTTTTCGTCAGAGCGTCAGCCCTTGGCCATCTCGTAGCGCAGCAGGTCGTTGAACGTGAACGTGCCCGTCGGCTGGTCGTCCTTGCCGAGCAGGTACAGACGCTTCACGGCCACGAGGATGCCCTCGGCCACGATGTCGCGGAACCCTGGGGTCGACAGCCGTGCGCGGTCTTCCGCGTTCGTCAGGTAGCCCACCTCGACGCGGACGGCCGTGCAGCGGGTGAGCCGCAGCAGTTCCCACGTCTTCGGGTGCGAACCGCAGTTCGACATCGTCGTGCGGGCGGTGACCTCGCGCTGGATGAACCCGGCCAGCGCCTCACCGACGGTCGACGACGCGCCGTTGCCGGTGCCGTAGTGGAACGTCGCCACGCCCTGCGCGTTCGGCGACGAGTTGCCGTCGCTGTGCAGGGACAGGATCAGGTCGGCGCCGGCCTCGTTCGCGAACCGGGCGCGCTCGTTCTCGTCCGGGCAGTTGTCCGGCCCTCGCGTGAGCAGCGCCTCCATGCCGGTGGCCGCCATCTTGCCTTCGAGGCGACGGGCCAGGTCCAGCATCAGGTCGGCCTCGGACAGACCGTCCACGACCACACCGCGGTCCTCGCCACCGTGGCCGGGGTCGATGACGATGCGCTTGCCGGACAGGCGTGAACCGGCGCCGCGAAGCTGTTCCTGCTCGCGCAGCAGCTGCGGACGGCCGCCGCGGACCTTCGGCTGAAGCTGACGCAACGCGCGCACGGTGTCCGGACCGCACATGCCGTCCACGATCAGTCCGTAGTCGCGCTGGAAGTTCTTCAGCGCCTGCTCGGTCTGCTGGCCGAACACGCCGTTGGCGCGACCGGCGTCGTAACCGAGCTCCAGCATGCGTTCCTGCAGAGCCAGCACGTCGTCACCGGTCGTCGGCTGCGACATCAGGAACGCGAGCGGCCGGTCCCCCAACCGGAACGTCGCGTCACGCAGCGAACGGTAGGTCGCCGGGCCCACGATGCCATCGATGATCAGCCCCCGCTGCTGCTGGAACGCGCGCACTGCGTGTTCGACCTGCTGGTCGAACATCGGCGGCGCCTGTGGGTCGGCCGGCGGAAGCAGTCCGAGCCTGGTCAGGGTCGACCGGATCTCGGCAACATCACTTCCGACGTCCCCGCGGCGGAGCAGCTGCATGCACCCTCGCTCGACTAGGGCGCCGAACCTGGTCGGCGCGTCAGTTGGGAAGTCCTCATTGTGCCCTGCTGCGCTCAGTGATCGATGCAGGGCTACTCACAGTCGTACCGAGATCACGTTCCCGGCAACAAAACGAACGTGACCCACCCGTCTTATCGATAGACGGGTGGGTCACGTTGCGCGTTGCAAAGGACTTCTCGTCCTGAGCAACTTTCTGGCTCAGGCCAGGACGTCCTGCAGGTCCTTCAGCAGCGCGGCCTTCGGCTTCGCGCCGACGATCTGCTTCACCGGACGGCCGCCCTGGAACAGGATCAGCGTCGGGACGGACATGATCTGGTAGTCGCGGGCGATCGACGGGTTGGCGTCGATGTCCACCTTGGCGATGGTGATCTTCTCGCCGTGCTCGGCCGCGATCTCCTCCAGCACCGGCGCAACCATCTTGCACGGGCCGCACCAGGTCGCCCAGAAGTCGACCAGTACGGGCTTCTCGCTGGTCAGCACGTCGTCCGCGAACGACTTGTCGGTCACCGTGACGGTGGCGCCTGCCATGTTGATCTCCCTAAAAAGACTCGCAGAAGGAACTTCAGTTGCTCTTGCCGTAGCCGCCACCGACGGCCTCGGCGGCCATCTCGGCCTGCTCGGTGCCGTGCTCGGCGAGCCACCGCTCCGCGTCGATCGCGGCGCTGCACCCGGAGCCGGCGGCGGTGATCGCCTGACGGTATTCGTGGTCGACCAGGTCACCGGCGGCGAACACGCCGTCCAGGTTCGTGTACGTGGAGCTGCCCTTGGTCAGGACGTAGCCCTCCGCGTCGAGGTCGACCTGGCCCTTGACCAGCGCCGAGCGCGGGTCGTGGCCGATCGCGAGGAAGAAACCGGTGACGGGCAGCTCGGACTCGGCGCCGGTCCTGGTGTCCTTCACCTTGATCGACGACACGGTGCCGTCACCCAGCACGTCGGTGACCTGCGTGTTCAGCTGCCACCTGATCTTTTCGTTGGCGCGGGCGCGCTCCAACATGACCTTCGAGGCACGGAACTCCTCGCGGCGGTGGATGACCGTCACGGACTTGGCGAAGCGGGTGAGGAACGTCGCCTCCTCCATCGCCGTGTCGCCGCCGCCGACCACCGCGATGTCGTGGTCGCGGAAGAAGAATCCGTCGCACGTCGCACAGGCGGACACACCGCGGCCGAGCAGCTCCTGCTCACCGGGGATGTTCAGGTAACGGGCCGCGGCACCCATCGCGAGGATGACGGCCTTGGCCTGGTACTCGACGCCGTTCGCGACGACCTTCTTGATCTCCCCGGTCAGCTCGACCGACTCGACGTCCTCGGCGCGCAGCTCGGCACCGAAGCGGGTGGCCTGCTCGCGCATCTGCTCCATGAGCTCGGGGCCCATGATGCCGTCGCGGAAGCCGGGATAGTTCTCCACCTCGGTGGTCGTCATCAGGGCGCCGCCGTACTGCGAACCCTCGAAGACCAGGGGTTCCAGCTGAGCACGGGCGGCATAGACCGCCGCGGTGTAGCCCGCGGGCCCCGACCCGATGATGATCACGTTGCGTACGCTCACGGCCCCAGCAACTCCTCGATCTCGTCGTCTGACTGGCTCAACGGATCGTAGGTGCAGCTAATTCCGTGACTTGAGCGACTACCTCTGGCCCACGGTCGTGTCCGCGAGAACGCCCTCTTGCCTGTCCGGCCCGCAGGTCGCCGGGTCCAGCACGACCAGCCGGTACTTGCCCAGTCCGGCGGGCAGGATCGCCATCACCGCGGACCTGCCCTCCAGGTCGATCGGGCTGATGCCGAGCGGGGTGCCCGAGCTGGTGATGCCGCCGCCCTTCAGACAGCCGGTCAACCGGTCGGGGGTCTCCAGCGGGCCATAGTTCTGCGCTCCAAGCACCTCACCGACCGCGGAGCCCAGTTCGTCGCGCTTGAGCGCGAGCGGAGGCGCCTCACTCTGCTTGCTGGTCGGCGCGGGCGCGGCGTCGTTCGCGGGCGGCTGCTGCGCACCCGGTGACACGGCCAGCACGATGCCGAACGCGGCCGCGGCGGCGACCAGCACGCCGCCACCCATGCCGAGCCGGCGGTTGCGGCGCCTGCGGGCGTCGCTCAGCGACACGACCGGCGCTATTCCGGGACGGGCCTCCGCGGCCAGTGCGGCGTCGATCCGCGCGGCCACGTGGTCGGGCATCGGGACGGGCGGCAGCGAGTGCAGGTCCTCCAGCGTGGCGTCGAGCGCCCGCAGGACCTCGCTGGCCTCAGCGTCCGCCTCGACCCTCGGACGCAGCTGTGCGGCGACCTCAGGGGGCAGCACGCCCGCGTGCAGGTCCGCGATGAGGTCAACAGACCACGGCGGACCCATCGGCACGCGCTCCATGCCGGTCATCGGCCCTCCCACTGACGTTGCTCTTGCACATTCACACCGTCAGCTGGGACGTTCGCATCTGCGATTCGGTTCCTGAGGTGCCCGAGAACTTTGGCCAGCTTGGCGCGACCCCGCGCACACCGGCTCTTGACCGTGCCCTCCGCGATGCCCAGGAGCTGCGCCGTTTCGGCGACCGAATACCCCTCGATGTCGACGAGCACGATGGGCGCCCGCTGCTCCTCCGGCAGCTCCATCAACGCCTGCTGCACCATCAGGCTGGTCTCGCGGTCGCTCATCGCGTCACGGGGAGCGACGGGCTCGCCCGGACCGGCCTCGGGCAACGGTACTGTCGGTCTTGTTTGTCGGCGTCTCATCCGGTCGAGACACGCGTTCACCACGATCCGGTGAAGCCAGGTGGTGACCTGTGACTCCGCGCGGAACGACGACGCCGCCCGGAATGCCGAGATGAACGCCTCCTGCAGCGCGTCCGCGGCCTCTTCCGGGTCACGCAGCGTGCGCAACGCCACCGCCCACATCCGGTCGCGGTGCCGTTTGACCAGCTCCGAGAACGCGTAGGGGTCACCTGCGGCGTGGGCCGAGATGAGATCGGCGTCCGAGCTGGCTGCGGCGGTCACGGGCCGAGGATAGCGAGGGTGATCACAGTGTCTTCGGCCGCTCCTCCGGAGACGGCGGCGAGGTCGTCGAGAAGTCGGCCGTCCGGCCGAATCGCTCGCACCGAAATGGGCTTCGCCGATTTCGGCACGAGCGGTTGACCGGACGACCGACACGACCTCGCGACACCCGGACAGGGCTACCCAGAGTGCGGCGGCCCTTCTACCTGGGGTTCTACTGCGCGCGGGTGTAGAGGATCTCGCGGACTTCGGACTGGTTCTTGCCGCCGCCGGAGCTCGTGAGCTGCGTGATCCAGATCAGGACGTGACCGGTCGGCTCGTGCTCGTTCAACTGGATCTGCGTCTGCCCGTCGGACAGGTCGGCGACCCCGATGACCTTGGTCTCCTCGAGTGGCGCGTCGAGCGCCGACGCGGACCTGATCTCGACGTGCGTGCCCTTGCTGGGCGAGGTGATGGTGACCGAGGCCAGCTTCACCGGCTCCGCGAACGAGGCCATCAACCCGATGCCCGGCTTCAGTGTCGGGAACGGCTGGAAGTAGTTGTCGGTCCGCCAGAACGTGCCCGCGTTGTTGTCGGCCGCCCGGCTCGCCTGGTTGGGGTTGTCGGGCTGGTTCGTCACGTCGTAGACGCCGATGGCCGCCGGCTGCACCGGTCCGGCGGGGGCGGGCGGAGGCGCGCTCTGGCCGTTCGACCCCGGCTGGTTGATCACCACGGTCGGGCCGCCGCCCTTGGTCGGCTCGTCGCTGAAGAACCCGACGATCTGCACGCTCAGCCACACGATCACGGTCAGCGTGGCCACGGCGAGCACCCCGACGCTGATCCACAGCTTCTTCTTCTGCTGCTTGTCCTGCCGTGGGCGCTGGGTCGTCCACACGACCTGGTCGTCGTCATCGCGTGACGCCGCCACGGCCGGGATGAGCGAGGTCTGGGCTTCCTCGGCCGCGATCTGGTCGAGGACCTGCAGGATCGCCGCGGACGTGCGGATGCCGCCCACCGAGGTGTCTTCGAGTGACCGCACCGCGACGGACGACAGGTCGTGCGGCAGGTACGGGTGCAACGCGCTCGGGGCGACCACGGACCCGTCCGGCCCGGTCGGTGCGACCGGCACGCCCTGAGGACCGCCAGGCAACGCCCAACGGCCGGTGAGCAGCAGGTACAGGATCGCGCCGAGGCCCTTGACGTCGTCGCGCGCGATCGCGTCCGGCCGCGGGCCGGGGAACGCGAGGCGCAGGCGGCCGTCCGAGGTGACGCGGATGCGCTGCGGGTGGTCGGCGCCCAGCACGAGACCGGCGTGGTGCGCGCCCTCGATGGCGGCGCCCAGCGGTTCGAGCAGGCGGGTCGCGGCGCCCGCGGGCAGCGGGCCCTCCGCGATGAGGTCCATCAGGTCGGTGCCCTGGGTCCACTCGGCGATGACGATGCCGAGGATGCCCTCGTCGGGGCGGATGCCGGTGCCGGGCGTGAGCACGTCGATCACCCTGGACACACCGGGGTGCGTGAACGACGCCGCGTGCATCGCCCGTTCGACCGTTCGGCGGGCACGGGCGGCTGCGTCGTTGTCCGCGAGATCGCCCAGCAGCACCGTCAGCGCCACGTCCCGGTTGAGCTGCCCGTCTCGCGCGCGCCACAGTTCCGCATTGGACCGCGCGTCCGCTCCGGACCTCGCGAGCAGCCGGTAGCGGCCGTTGCCGATGACGCCCCCGGGATTCAGGGCGGCGTGAACTCCGCTACTCACGGACACGAGGGTACGGGACGGCGCTTACGGACTGGAGTCACCTTCGCCGCACCAAACGGTTGATCTTGGCGATCGCCGGCTTCATCTCGGGTACCCGGAATGCCGCCAAAAGGCCGAACGCGAGCGGCAGGCCGATCGCCGTCACCAGAATGACCTCGGCCCAAGCGGCTACGACCGGGTTCGAGAACCCGATCGCGCCCAGGACCAGCGAGTTCGCGCCCTTGGCCACCGCGAATGCCAGCGAGGACGCCACCACCGTGAGGCAGACGGTCCAGACGGTGAAGCCGGTGCGCAGACGGCCGAGCCGGATCCGCAGCCACACCTGACCGACGACAGCGCCGAAGACGAAGCTCAGCGACATGGCGATCGACACGCCGACACCGAGCTGCTCCGGCTCGGCCACGGCGACGAAGAAGTAGATCAACCCGATCCGTACCGCCACGATCAGCGCCTGGATCAAGGTCGGCGTACGAGCGTCCTTCATCGCGTAGAAGACGCGTAGCTGAAGCAGCGTGATCGCGTACGGGACGAGGCCGAACGCCGACATGGCGAGCGCGATTCCGATGCCGGTGCCGCCATCGACACCCGACCTGCCGAACCCGAAGGCGGCGAGACCGATCGCGACGCCTGAAACGGTCATCAGGGCGCTGAACGGCATCAGCAGGATCGTCGACATCCGGTTGCCGAACAGCAGGTCACGGACGATCTGTTCGTTGTCGCCGTGCGCGGCCGCCCGGCTCATCCTCGGCATCAGCGCGGTGAGCAGCGAAACGCCGAGTACGCCGTAGGGAACCTGGGCGATGAGCCACTGGAAGTTGAACGCGGTGAGCGCTCCACCGGCCTCGGTCGCGGCGTTCGTCAGCACGGTCATGCTGGCGAAACCGAGCGCGACGTAGAGCAGCACCCAGAACGCGAGACCGCCGAACTCGGACAGCCGCGAGTCCCAGCCGAACCGCCACTTGAACCGGAAACCGGTCTTGCGCAACGCCGGGATCAGCACGGACGCCTGCACGGCCACGCCGAGCGCCGTGCCGAGGCCGAGGATCAGCAGGTGCGTGTCGGTCATCCGCACGGGGTTGATCGTGAGGTCGCCGGGCAGAAGCGCGTAGATGACGAGCACGCCGATGACGACGACGTTGTTCAGCACCGGTGCCCAGGTGGGCAGGCCGAACACGTGCCGCGCGTTCAGCACCGCGCTGATCAGCGCGGTCAGGCCGTAGAACACGATGCCGGGCAGGATCAGGTACGCGAACGCGGTGACGACCTCGGGCTTCGCGTCGCCGCCGTCGGCGATGAACAGGTCCGTCAGCAGCGGCGCGCACGCCACCGCGATGATCGTGCCGACGCCCAGGATCGCCGTGCCCATGCTGATCAGCCACTGGGCGTACGACTCGCCGCCGTCACCGTCCTCCTTCTCGGCGCGGACCAGCAGCGGGATCGCCACGCTGGTCAGAATGCCGCCGAGAAGCAGCTCGTTGATCATCGTCGGCAGCGTCGAGGCCGCCTGGTAGGAGTCGCTGAGCCAGCCGGCTCCGAGTACGGCGACCAGCAACACCTTCGACAGCAGGCCGGTGACGCGGCTGACGATCGTCGCGATCGCCATCGAGCCGCTGGCCCTGGCTACCGACGGCTCCTGCATGGACTGGCCTGGCTGGGTGGTCGTGGCTGTCTCGCTCACGCGCTCGACTTCTCCGGTGTGACGTTCTCGATGGACGGTGCGCCGCCGTTCTCACCGTTGCGGGCGCGGACCCGTTTGTAGATCCGGCGCCCGGAAAGCAGGACGAGCGCGATGCCGGCGATCACGGTGATGATCACCGTGATGGTGCCGTAGGCGGACGACGACACCTCCAGCTTGACAGTGTCACCGAGCGGGACGCCCTCGGGAGTGGTCAGCCGGACGTTGACCGGGAACCGGCCGGACCGCAGCACCTCGACGGGCACCCGCACGACGCGCTCGCCGCGGGCGGGAAGCACCTGGTCGGCGAGGTCGAGCTTGCGGATGCCGGGGGTGTCGGCGAGGTTGATCCGGACCGTCACGCGGACGTCGAGCTTGTTCGTGATCGTGACCGGGATCGGGCTGTCGCCGGAGCCGAGCAGGATCGGGCTGTTCGGCTGCGTCACGCCGACCATGCCGGTCAGCGCGTCCAGCTCGCTCTGGCTGACCTCGGCCGCGGACCGGGCGCCCTGCTCGTTGCCCCGCCACGCGCCGGACATCGCCCGCAGCAGCCCGAGCCACAGCGGGTCGGCCAGGTCGGCGGGTGCCGCGTGTGCGCTGTCTTCCTGCTGCATGGCCGCGACGAGGCCGTTGAGCTCGACGCTCTGGCTCGTCACGGAGTCCGAGATGATCGCCGAGATCTCCCGTGCACCGGCCTCCGGCGGGTAGGAGACCTTGGCGTTCGTCACCGCGGGCGTGGCGCCGGTGAGCTCGGCGAGCCCGGTCTGGGTCGCGTAGCCGCCGATCACCAGCTTCTGCGCGGTGGCGAGGAACTCGGTCATCTCCGAGAGCGGCGCGTGCCAGCGACGTGGCGGCGCGACCAGCACGTTGCGGCCCTCGCCCTGCCAGCCGGCGCGGAACACCAGCACCGCCAGCGCGTTCTGCACGGACACCGGCTGGCTCTCGACCGGCGTGGTCACACCGGACAACGTGCGCGGCCGCGACTCACTGCCCTGCAGCGCGTCCGAGACCATCGAGTCGATCTTCACCGCGGTCACCGGGTTCTTGCCGCCGATGACGACGGGCGCGGTGCCCGGCGCGTCGGCGAGGCCCGCCGGGTCGAGCAGCAGCGACTTCACCCCGGGGTAGCCCCTGTCCGGCTGCGGGGTGACCAGCTCGTCGAACGTCGACTGGTCGAGCACGCCGTCCTCCGGCCACACCAGGTCGGGCAGCGGCTGCACGGACAGGACGTCCTGGATGAGCTTGGGGCCGTCCGTCACCGCGAGCGTGCGCATGGTCGCGAGCTTCGCCCTGTTCAGCGCCACGAGGTCGGCGTCGGCGTACGGCAGCGCGACGACGCAACGGCCCGTGACGGCGAGCTTGAGGCGGTCGAGCCACAGCTTCGCCTCGATCCTGCCCTTGCCCTCGGCGCCGCCACGCAGCCGGTAGCCGGTGCTCATGGCCTGCACGGTGCGCAGCAGGTCCGGGTCGATGGCCAGGCACATGGCCGTGCTCATCGACGGAACCGCCTCCTCATAGGCCTGCAGCAGGCCGTACAGCCGGCCGTTGACCGAGAGCGACGCCGCGAGCTCGTCGTCGATCAGCTCCGACTGGCCCTCGCCGCCGAGCCGGACCAGCTTCGGGCGGTCCGCGATCGGCCACAGCACCGTCAGCTTCGAGCCCGCGCCCGGCTTGCCCTTGGTCTCGCCACCGGGCACGCCCAGCACGGGCAGCAGCGTCGACAGCGCCGCGAGACGGGCCTGGCCGCCGTAGTCCGGCCTGCCGTTGACGTTCGCGAGGATCGGGTAGATGCCCGGCCGGTCGACCTGCAGCGAGGTCGGCTCGGTACCGCGCAGCGGCACCTCCAGCGTGAAGTCCTTCTGCTGGCCGGCTTCGAGCTCGCCGGTGACAGGGGTGAACTTGGGCTGCACGGCCTCGGCCGCCGCCGGCTCCCGCAACGCCTTGCCCAGGTCGTCCTCGGAGTCGAGCGGCTCGCCGCGCTCCAGGCGCAGCACGATGTCGGACACCTTGCGGTCGCCGATGTTGACGATCTTGCCGGTGATCCTGACGGTCGCCGGGGAGTCGCTCGTGACGAACCGGGGGGTGAGCTGGTCGATGTCGAGTCGCAGGAACTGCGGCTGCGCCTGGCCCGGCTGGGCGGAGAGCGATCTGGTCGCCCACACCTGGGTGGCGGGAGCGGGCATGAACGGCAACGCGTCGATCTCGTCCGGCTGCGCCTGCTGGGCGCCGGCGGCCGGCGCTGTGATCACCACGAACGCGGCGACAGCGGCTGTGCAGACGAGCTTCTTCAGGCTCACGCCGACTCCGCCCCGTTGCGGCAGCGGCCGGAGAGCAGTTCGGCTGCTCGGCGGACCAGGCGGCGCTCGTCGGCATACGCGAGTCGCTCGTCCAGTTCGCCGAGTGGCACCCACGCCACCTCGGTGACCTCCACGTCTTCGTCGGAAAGCTCTCCCCCCGTCGCTTCGAGGAGGAAGTGGTGAACCGTCTTGTGTACCCGGCGGTCGTCAGCGACGAACCAGTAGTCGATCGACCCCAACGGGCGCAGCACCCTGCTATGAATACCGGTCTCCTCGGCGACCTCGCGCACCGCGGTCTGCTCCGCGGTCTCGCCTGCCTCGATGTGACCCTTGGGCAAAGACCACAGCAACCGGCCTCGCCGGTCAAGTCTGCCGATCACCGCGGCCCGCTGTTCTCCGTCGAGCACCAGGCCACCGGCCGACGTCTCGTCGACGGTCTCGAGCCTCCGGCCCCGGCGCCGCTTCCGGCGCCCCGGCTTGGGACTCCCGGAACGCGCGGCTGACGGGGGCATACGGCCGATCGTACTTATGAACCTTGAGTACGCTGGTTTCCCGTGTCTCGATCGCTCCAGCAGAATGCGGTGGTGGAACCACCCGCCATCACACCTGTCGTCGCCGAACTCGCCGCTCGGTTCGCAGCCGGCGGCAAACGCCTCTACCTCGTCGGTGGAAGTGTGCGCGACGCCGTGCTGGGGCGCCCGACGAACGACTTCGACTTCACCACGGACGCGCGACCTGCGGAGATCCAGAAGCTGCTGAGCGGCTGGTCCGACGCGCAGTGGGACACCGGCATCGCCTTCGGGACGGTCGGCGCGTCGAAGCAGGGCGAGATCATCGAGATCACGACCTTCCGCGCGGACGTCTACGACGGCGTGACCCGCAACCCCGAGGTGACCTTCGGCGACTCCATCGACGGCGACCTGGTCCGGCGTGACTTCACGGTCAACGCGATGGCGTTCGACATCGCCGCCGGCGAGTTCGTCGACCCGACCGGCGGCCTGCAGGCGGCGCGCGACGGCGTGCTGGACACCCCGGCGACCCCGCAGGAGTCGTTCGGCGACGACCCGCTGCGCATGCTGCGTGCCGCCCGGTTCGTCTCCCAGCTCGGCTTCACGGCCGCGCCGCGGGTGATCGAGGCGATGCGGTCGATGGCAGGCCAACTCACCCGCATCACGCCGGAGCGCGTGCAGGTGGAGCTCTCGAAGCTCCTGTGTGGCGCGCACCCGCGCCGCGGCATCGAGCTCATGGTGGAGACCGGGCTGGCCGACATCGTGCTGCCCGAGCTCACGGCCATGAAGCTGGAGATCGACGAACATCATCAGCACAAGGACGTCTTCGACCACTCGCTGGTTGTGCTGGAGCAGGCAATCGATCTTGAAGAAGTTGATCAATCACCCGATCTGGTGCTGAGGATCGCCGCGCTCCTGCACGACATCGGCAAACCGGCGACGCGGAAGTTCGAGTCCGGCGGCGGTGTCTCGTTCCACCACCACGAGGTCGTGGGCGCGAAGATGGTCCGCAAGCGCTTGCGGGCGTTGCGGTACTCGAAGGAGATCACCGAGGACGTCGCGAAGCTCGTCTACCTGCACCTCCGCTTCCACGGGTACGGCGACGGCGAGTGGACCGACTCGGCCGTGCGCCGGTATGTGACGGACGCCGGTGATCTGCTGACGCGGTTGCACAAGCTCGTCCGTGCCGACTGCACGACCCGTAACAGGCGCAAGGCGAACCTGCTGCGCAAGACCTACGACTCTCTTGAGGAACGCATCGCGCGCATCGCGGCCGAGGAAGACCTTGCGCGCGTGCGTCCAGACCTCGACGGCAACGAGATCATGAAGCTCCTCGGCCTGCCGCCGGGCCGCGAGGTCGGCGCCGCGTGGAAGTTCCTCAAGGAGCTCAGGCTCGACCGCGGGCCGCTGGACCGCGACGAAGCCGAGGCGGCGTTGCTCGACTGGGCGCGCGAACAGGGGATCACGCCACCCGCCCCGTGACACATTGTGAGCGAATGCAATCCCCGCGTTAGCGAAGCGTCAGCGCGGGGAGGCACCATGGTGATGCGCCAGGGGGGCGCATGGGGGTGGTGCAGATGTTCGCTTGGGGGCTTTCCGCAGGTCCTGCCGTACGGGACCTCGACGTTCTGACCGACGACCAACGGGCTGTGCTGAGGTGTCTCGCGCGTGGCCACGCCGACCACGAGATCGCGCGCGTGCTCGGCATCGGGCAACAGCGGGTGGCCGACGAGGTGACCGAGATCCTGCGGCGCCTGGATCTAACCGATCGAGTGGCGGCTGTCGTCTTCGCGCACGAGGCCGGGATGCTGCACCTGCCGTTTCCGCGCTGACAGGATCAGGTAGGCGCCGAGCCCGACCAGGTAGAGGCTCGCGGCGACCAGGAGGAGGCCGGGCGAACGCCCGTCCAGGGGGACCACCATCGCCGTGATCGACACCGCGGTGACCTGCGCGATGTTGAAGAGGGTGTCGTAGAGGGCGAACACGCGCCCGCGCACCTCGTCGCCGACGTCGTGCTGCACCGCGGTGTCCACGCAGAGCTTGACGATCTGACCAGCGAAGATGATCACGAAGCTGGCCAGCAGGATGGACGGCAGCGTCATCGGCAGCCCGAGCCCGACCTGGGCCGCGGCCGTGAGCAGCAACGCGCCGCAGATCGTGCGCTTGACCCCGAACCTGTCGACGATGCGGTCCGTCAGAATCCCGGCGAGCAGCACACCCGCGCCGCCGGCGACCGCGACCTCGCCGAGCCCGCCGATGCCCGCCTTGAGGATGCCGACGTCCTCCAGGCTGTACCGCATCAGCAGCAGCGTGATCATCAGGCTCATGCCGAACGCGGCCCGGTGCGCGAGCAACGCGGCCAGCCCGGCCGTGACGCTCGGCGTGCGCCAGGTGGCCTTCGCTCCGTCCAGCAGACCGCGGGCGACGGCCGTCATGGCGTTGTGCGGCTCGTCGACCTCGTCCGGTCCGAGCACACCCGCCTTGAACCGGCTGGCGATGAACGCGCTGAGCAGCAGTCCGACCACGGCGATGCTGGTGGTCCACGCCGAGCCGCCGTCCCCGGCGCCGAGCAGCGTGCGGAACCCGATCGCACTGGCCGCGCCGATCACGGCCATGACCGCGCCGGCCGTCGTGGCCAGCGCGTTCGCCTCGACCAGGTGATCTTCGTCGACGACGTGCGGCAGTGACGCGCTCAGGCCGGACCCGACGAACCGGCCGATGCCCATCACGATGAGCGCGGAGACGTAGAGAGGCAGCCCGCTCAGCCCCGCACCCACGGCCAGTGCCGTGAGCAGGACGAACGCGGCCCGCGTGACGTTCGCGACGAGGATGACCTTCTTGCGGTCCCACCGGTCGAGCAACGCACCCGTGAACGGTCCGATCAGCGAGTACGGCAGCAGCAACACCGCGAACCCCGCCGCGATCGCCGCGGGATCGGCCTGGCGCTCGGGGTTGAACAACACGGCACCGGCGAGCCCGGCCTGGAAGAGCCCGTCACCCCACTGGGAGGCGAGGCGGGTGGCGAGAAGTCTGCGGTAGGCGGGGATGCCGAGGAACCGGCGTGATCCCCAGTGGTGTTTCTCCACCGCAAGCGTTGTCACCATTGCACTCTAGGCGCGTCGTGGTGAAAACCACGAAAGCCGGACCTCGCGGTCCGGCTCCCCTGGTGCCGGATGCCAGGTCGCCTCACGGCGCGGCGCACTACGCGGCTCCAGCCGAACGGTATTCCGCGAAGGCGGTTGTCTGTTGAGCCCGGGGGACACAAAGACATCCGACACCCCAGTCTAACGGGGTGCGGGCCTGAGTTGTTCCGGCGATCACGGGTGATTTCATGGTGACGTGCGTCCCGATGACGAAGTCGAAGTCGAGCCAGGCTCCCTGTTGGTTGCCGCTCCGAGCCTGAACGACCCGAACTTCATACGCACCGTCGTCTACATCATCGACCAACGTCCAGAGGGGACCCTCGGCGTCGTGCTGAACCGCCCCTCCGACGTGGCGGTGCACGACGTACTGCCACCGTGGGGTTCACAGGTCACGAAGCCGCAGTGCATCTACATAGGCGGCCCGGTCGAGCAGAAGACGGCGCTGTGCCTGGCGGCGTTGAAGGCGGGCACCGACCCCGATGCCGTGGAGGGCCTGGTCAGCGTGCAGGGCCCGGTCGCACTGGTCGACCTCGACGCCGAACCGGACGACCTGATGCCGCTCGTGCGCGGCCTGCGGGTGTTCGCGGGCTACGCGGGCTGGGGCGAGAGCCAGTTGCAGAGCGAGATCGACCGCGGCGACTGGATCGTCGTGACCGGACTGGCCGACGACGTGCTGGCCGGCGCGAAGGTCGACCTGTGGGGCAGGGTGCTGCGCCGGCAGGGCATGCCGCTGGCGTTGCTGTCGACCTACCCGAAGGACGTCCGCGACAACTGATTCACGTGAAACGTCGGGTTACAGCCCCGCAAGCGGAGAGCAACCGCCACCACCGCAGGCGCAGCCACCACAGCCCTTGGGCTTGACCGGCTCCGGCACCAGCGCCGCCGCCCGGCTGCCCATCACACCACCGGCGAGCGCGATCGTCAGCGCACCGATCAGTCCGATGATCCCAGCGGTCACCGCCAGGTCGGCCATCACGAACGCCATCGCGCCGGACACGACGGCGACGACACCGGCCGCGACGTTCGGCACGCCCGCGACCCGGTTGGCCAGCGCGAACGTCTCCTCGTCGCGCAGGGCGGCGGCCGTGCGCACGCCGACGAAGCGGTTGCGGCGCAGCCTGCCCTGCAGACCGAGCAGACCGACCGCGCCGAGAGCGACGCCGAGCACACCCAGGACGACCGACAGCACGATGTTCACCTCATGAGGGTAAGACGGGACCGCCGTTGACCTCGCAGTCACCCCGGCCAGATGTGCTCGGCGCCACCGCCCGGTTCATCGTGCTTGCGCTGCGCTGATACCGTTGAGGACATGAGCACGGCCCGCCTGCTCCTTATCTAGCCGCGACGACCTGTTCGAGAGACGGTCGGCGCGGCCACCCTCCATGCCCGTCTGGGCTGGGGGGTTTCGTCATGTCAGGGGCAGGAACAGACGTGAGAGGGACCTTGAAATGAGCACGGACGCGGCGGAGATTCCCGCCTACCGCTACACCGCCGAGCTGGCGAACCAGATCGAGGAGCGGTGGCAGCGGTACTGGGAGAACCACGGCACCTACCACGCGCCCAACCCCGTTGGCGCGCTCAAGGGTGACGTGCCCGCCGACAAGCTGTTCGTGCAGGACATGTTCCCGTACCCGAGCGGCGCCGGGCTGCATGTCGGTCACCCGCTGGGCTTCATCGGCACGGACGTCTTCGCGCGGTACCACCGCATGAACGGCCGCAACGTGCTGCACACCATGGGGTTCGACGCGTTCGGCCTGCCCGCGGAGCAGTACGCGGTGCAGACGGGTCAGCACCCCCGCAAGACCACCGAGGACAACATCAACACCTACCTGCGTCAGATCCGCAGGCTGGGGCTGGGCCACGACGAGCGTCGCCGCATCTCGACTATCGATCCCGAGTACTACAAGTGGACTCAGTGGATCTTCCTGCAGATCTTCAACTCCTGGTACGACCCGGACGCCCGCAAGGCTCGTCCGATCGCCGAGTTGATCTCGCAGTTCGAGTCTGGCGAGCGCGACGTCGAGGGTGGCCGCACGTGGTCTGAGCTGTCTTTTGCCGACCAGCAAAGGATCTTGGGCGAATTCCGCCTGGCCTACATGTCGGAGGCGCCCGTCAACTGGTGTCCCGGACTGGGTACTGTGCTGGCGAACGAAGAGGTCACCGCGGACGGTCGCAGTGAGCGTGGCAACTTCCCCGTGTTCAGGAAAAGCCTGCGCCAGTGGATGATGCGCATCACCGCGTACTCGGACCGGCTGATCGACGACTTGGACCGGCTGGACTGGCCGGACAAGGTCAAGGCCATGCAGCGCAACTGGATCGGGCGCTCGCATGGCGCCCGAGTCCGATTCGCGGTGGGAGACGAGTGCATTGAGGTCTTCACGACCCGTCCGGACACGTTGTTCGGCGCGACCTACATGGTCCTGGCACCGGAACACGAGCTGGTGGACCAGATTGCGACGCCCGATCGCGTGGCAGACATCGCCGCGTACCGGCGCGCCGCGTCCCTGAAGTCCGAACTGGACCGTCAGGAGAACAAGGAGAAGACCGGCGTCTTCATCGGGGCGTACGCCACGAACCCGGTGAACGGCAAGGACATCCCCGTCTACATCGCCGACTACGTGCTGATGGGCTACGGCACCGGCGCGATCATGGCCGTGCCCGGCCAGGACCAGCGTGACTGGGACTTCGCGAAGAAGTTCGAGCTGCCGATCATCCGCACGGTCCAGCCGTCGGAGGGCTTCGAGGGAGAGGCCTTCACCGGCGACGGTCCGGCGGTGAACTCGGGCTTCCTGGACGGCATGGCGATCGACGACGCCAAGAAGACGATGATCGGCTGGCTGGAGGAGAACGGCCACGGTCACGGCACCGTCCAGTTCAAGCTGCGCGACTGGCTGTTCAGCCGCCAGCGCTACTGGGGCGAGCCGTTCCCGGTCGTCTACGACGAGGCCGGCACCGCCATCGCGCTGCCCGAGTCGATGCTGCCGATCGAGCTGCCCGAGGTCGACGACTACTCGCCGCGCACCTTCGAGCCGGAGGACGCGGACACCGAGCCGTCGCCGCCGCTGTCGCGCGCGACCGAGTGGACGACGGTCGAGCTGGACCTGGGCGACGGCCTGAAGACGTACCGCCGCGACACGAACACCATGCCGAACTGGGCGGGTTCGTGCTGGTACCAGCTGCGCTACGTCGACCCGGTCGAGACCGAGCGGTTCGTCAACCCGGAGAACGAGCAGTACTGGCTGGGCCCGCGCACGGCCGAGCACGGCCCGACCGACCCCGGTGGCGTCGACCTGTACATCGGCGGCGTCGAGCACGCGGTGCTGCACCTGCTGTACTCGCGCTTCTGGCAGAAGGTCCTGTTCGACCTGGGCCACCTGTCCGGCGACGAGCCGTACCGCCGCCTGTTCAACCAGGGCTACATCCAGGCGTACGCCTACCGCGACCCGCGTGGCGTGCACGTGCCCGCGGACGAGGTCGTCGAGGCCGACGGCAAGTACCTGTACAACGGCGAGGAAGTCACTCGTGAGTACGGGAAGATGGGCAAGAGCCTGAAGAACGTCGTCACGCCGGACGAGATGTGCGAACGGTACGGCGCCGACACCTTCCGGTTCTACGAGATGTCCATGGGCCCGATGGACGTGTCACGGCCGTGGGCGACCAAGGACGTCGTGGGTGCGCAACGGTTCATGCAGCGTCTGTGGCGCAACCTGGTCGACGAGACCGACGGCTCGCTGCGCGTCACGGACGAAGAGCCGTCCGTCGAGGCGTTGCGCCTGCTGCACAAGACGATCGCCGGCGTCCACGACGACTACGCGAACCTGCGCTACAACACGGCGGGCGCGAAGCTGATCGAGCTGAACAACTACGTCACCAAGCACTACTCGTCCGGTACTCCCCGCCCGCTGGCCGAGGCCCTGGTGCTGATGCTGGCCCCGCAGGCGCCGCACGTGGCCGAGGAGCTGTGGGCGAAGCTGGGCAACGAGGGCTCGCTGGCGCACGGCCCGTTCCCGAAGGCCGACGAGCAGTACCTGGTCGAGGACACGGTCGAGTACCCGATCCAGGTCAACGGCAAGGTCCGCTCGCGCGTCGTGGTCTCCGCGTCCGCGGCGCAGGAGGAGATCAAGGCCGCCGCGCTGGCCGAGGAGAAGATCGCCGAGCTGGTCGCCGGTGGCGAACCGCGCAAGGTGATCGTCGTGCCCGGCCGTCTGGTGAACATCGTGCTGTAGTCATCGCTTGAACGTGAGGGGTGCCGCGCCTGAAGGTGCGGCACCCCTCATTCGTTTTCGGCGAACCCGATGTCCGTCAGCATCTGGTCGAGCATGCTGTCGAACATCGGCTCCGGGTTGCTCACCGCGAACGGGAACCGCCCGAACACCTCCAGCGCCACGTGCCCGTACAGCCGCACCCACGACTGGACGACGTGGTAGATCTTGCCCAGGTTCAGGACGTCGTCGCCGATCGTCACGCCGTGCTCCGACACCGCGTCCACCAGCACCTGCTGGAACCTCACCAGGTCCTCGTGCAGCACCTCGGGCACGTCGTCGTCCGCGTGCGTGGCGACCAGGTTCGACGCGATCAGCTGCCCGGCGAGCTGCAGGAACACCGACCCGAACTGGTCGGCGCCGATCGGGTCGCGCGGCGAGGCGAAGACCAGCGCGAACTCCTGCGGGTGGGCCAGGGCCCAGCGGCGGAAGGCGTGGCACACCGCTCTGACCTGGCATCCCACCTCGCCCGACGTGTCCGCGGCGAGGTCCGCGTAGAGCGCTGCCGCCATGTCCGCGCAGATGTCGTCGCAGAGCTGGCGCAGGAGCGCGTCGTGCGAGTCGTAGTAGCGGTAGAGGGCCGGCGCGGTGATGCCGAGTTTACGTGCAATAGCACGCAGGGTAACCGCGTCGCGGCCGTTTTCCACCAAGAGGGCGCGGGCCGCCTGCCGAATCTCACGCTCGGTCTCGGCGCGGAGTCGTTCTCGGCGAGTGGCCTCGGTCATATGTCACTCCATCGGGTTGTAGACCCCGTCCATGGCCCCGTACGGTTTCAGTGAACGGTGTTTACAAGAGTTCACGGTATTCACAGCACGGTAACCCAGGAGGCCGTCGTCGATGTTCGCGAAGTGGGGATCCATCGCTTATCGCCGCCGGTGGGGGGTGTTGATCGCGACCGTACTGCTCGCGGTCGTCGGCGGTGTGTGGGGCATCGGCGTGTTCGACAAGCTCAGCCAGGGTGGTTACGAGGCTCCCTCCAGTGAGGCGGCGCGGGCCGACAAAGTAGCCGAGGAGGCGTTCGGGCGGCAGAACGGTGACGTGATCGTCATTTATCGCGGCGATTTCGCGAACCCGCTCGAGCTGAAGAAGGTCGCCGACCACATCAGCGGCTTCCCCAAGGACGACGTGCTCAAGGCCGTCGGGCCGGTTCCGTCGGACGACAAGAAGCAAGCTCTCGTCGCGATCACGCTGAGCAGCGGCGACTCGAACGAGCAGATCAAGCAATTTCAGGACGTCCAGCCGCAGTTGAAGATCGACGGCTTCACCGAGCAGGTCGGTGGGCTCGTGCCCACCCAGAAGGCCATCAACGACATGTCCCAGGAGGACCTGACGCGCGCGGAGATGTTCTCGCTGCCGCTGGTCCTGCTGCTGCTCGTGATCATCTTCGGTGGCCTCGTCGCGGCGTCCCTGCCGGTCGTGGTCGGCGGTCTCGCGATCATGGGCTCGCTCGGCGTGCTGCACGGCGTCGCGCTCTTCACCGACGTCAACTCCTTCGCGGTCAACGTCGCCTCGCTGCTCGGCCTGGGCATGGCGATCGACTACGGCCTGTTCATGGTCGGCCGGTTCCGCGAGGAGCTCGCGCAAGGACGAACGGTCGAACAAGCCGTCGCACGCACCGTCGCGTCCGCGGGCCGGACCGTCGTATTCAGCGCGACGCTGCTGGTCATCGCGCTGGCCGGATTGCTGCTCTTCCCGCACGGCTTCCTGAAATCCCTCGCGTACGGCGGTGTGTCGTCGGTCGCGATCGCGGCGCTGGTCTCGGTCACGCTGCTGCCCGCGTTGCTCGGCGTGCTCGGCCACCGGGTCGACAAGCTCGCGATGCCGTGGCGCCGGAAGGAGCCCAGCGAACGCGGCTGGCGCAAGCTCAGCGGCAAGGTCATGAAGCGACCCGTGCTGATCGCCGTGCCGATCGTCGGCGTGCTGCTGGCTCTCGGCTCCCCGTTCCTCGGCGTGCAGTTCGGCCAGGTCACCGAGAAGGTCCTGCCCGAGGGCAACGCCGTGCGCGTGGCCACCGAGAACATCAACCAGAACTTCTCGGCGCTCTCCGACACCGGCTTCAAGATCGTCGTCAAGGGCGGTGACGAGGCCGCGGTCCAGGCCTACCTGGGCAAGGTCGAGGACGTCCCCGGTGTCGGCGAGGTCCAGCCGACGGGTGCGGCCAAGGGCGTCACGGCCGCGATGGCCGGACTTGAGAACGACGCGCTGAGCGAGGAGTCGAAGCAGGCGCTCAAGGACGTCCGTGCGTTGCAGCCCCCGGCAGGCGCCGAGGTGCTCGTCGGCGGCAACACCGCGGTGGTCGGCGACTCGCTCGACGCCATCGCGGACGGCCTGCCGTTGATGGTCACGCTGCTGGTCGGCGCGACGCTGATCCTGATGTTCCTGGCGTTCGGTTCGGTCGTGCTGCCGATCAAGGCCGTGGTCATGAGCGCGCTGTCGCTGTCCGCGACGTTCGGCGTGCTGGTGTGGATCTTCCAGGACGGCCACGGCGCCGGCCTGCTGGGCGTCACGCCAGGCCCGCTGGAGTCCGGCATCGTCGTGCTGATGGCGGCCATCGTGTTCGGCCTGTCGACGGACTACGAGGTCTTCCTGCTCTCCCGCATGGTCGAGGCCCGCGGCCAGGGCGCGACGACGGAGGAGGCGGTGACCACCGGTCTGGCCAAGACCGGCCGGGTGATCACCTCGGCCGCGCTGCTGCTGATCGTGGTGACCGGTGCGTTCGCGTTCTCGCAGGTCGCGATGATGAGGTTCGTCGGTGTCGGCATGATCCTCGCGCTGGCGCTCGATGCCACCGTGGTCCGCATGCTGCTCGTGCCGGCCGTGCTCAAGCTGCTCGGCAACGCCGCGTGGTGGTCACCCGGTCCGCTCAAGAAGATCCAGGAACGCCTCGCGCTTCACGACGAGCCGGTGGACGACCTGGAGGACGAGGTCCGCCGGCCGGTCGGGGTTGCTTGACCGCCGGGCGGGAAGGCGATCATGGCCGCGTCGAAGAGGCGCGGCCTCGCCTCCAGTTCGCCCACCTTCATCCCGAACGTGGTGAGCACCGCGTTCGTGCTGTCCAGGACCGTCGTCGTCGCGCCGGTGGCGAGGAAGACCCTCGTGTCACCCGGCGCGATGGCGACGTTCGGCGAGTCGATGCGCAAACGTTCGCGCACCGTCATCGTCGCCGCGTCGACGACCAGGACCGACCGTTCCTTCGGCAACGTCAGATAGACCGTGGCGCCGTCCGGGGTGACGGCGATGCTGCCCGCTCCCCTGCCGACGTCGACCGTGCCGGCGACCTGGTTCGTGGTCGTGTCGATCACCGACAACGTGCCGGGCGTGGAGCTCCCGAGGCGCATGCTGCTCACGTAGAGGCGCTTGCCGTCCGGTGAGATCGCCAGGTGCTGCGGCAGTCCGCCGACCTGCACCGTCGCCGTCTGGAACGCCGTCGCCGTGTCGACCAGCCCGACCGTGCCGTCCTGGGAGTTGGCGACGTAGAGGATCTTGTTGTCCGGGTGGACGGCGAGGCCCTGCGGCTGCCCACCGGCCTTGATCACCGCGACCATCTGGAAGGTCTCCGGGTTCACCACCGCGACGCCGCCGCTGGCCGAGACGTAGAGCCGCCGGCCGTCCGGGCGCATCACCGCGTGCGACAGCTGGACCTGGGTGAAGAGCCGGTCGAGGATCGCGCCGGTGCTCGGGTCGACCACGGTGATCGCGCCGGTCCACCCGTTGACCACGTAGAGCCGCCGCCCGTCCGGCGACACCGCGACGCCCGTCGCCCGGCCCCCGGTGTCGGCCCGCACGAGAACGGCACCGTTGCGGGTGTCCACGACCTGGACGAGACCGGTCTTGCCCACCACGTACGCAAGCGGTGCCGCTGATGCGGAAGAAGTGGTTGTGTACTCGTGCCCTTGGTGAACACCCGTCGCCGCGAAGGCCGCTGAGAGCGCTAGAACCGCGGCCACGAGGCGTGGCTTTGCCATACGCCCGATGGGAACACTTCCGGGTGCTTTCGATCCACTTCAGTCACTCCGCCGAGTGAAATCTTTGCCTGGAGGTAGTACGGCTGTCGTCCGCGACGGCGGTGCGGACGACAGCCGTCCCGTCAGTAAGAGGACGGAGCCACCGGTTTGGATTCATATGACTCGGGATTCCTGGCCGATGTCACCAGTTTGGCGTAACGAGTGCCCGCGGTGAGCAGGACCAGACCGGCACCGAGGAACGCCAGCACGCGGGCGACGCCGTCGAGCGCGGAAAGGTCGAACAGCACCAGCTTCACGACCGCGGCACCGACCAGGATCAGGCCGGAGATCCGCAGCGCCTTGTTGTTGATCCCCCTGACCAGCAGGAACAACGCGGCGACCGTCCACGACACCGTGACCATCGAGTGCCCGAAGAGGAACCCGGTCTCGTCCGGCGACACCAGCAGCGCCGCGCACAGCACCGCCCCCGCCGCGCCGTAGAGCAGCACGATGCCGGAGACGATCCACGGGAACGGGTGCCTGGCCGGCTCGCGCAGCACCTGCATCTTCAGCGCGGCCCACGGCAGGATCGCGGCGAACACGCCCAGCACGACCGCCGTCACCAGGCCGGCCGCGTAGTCAGCGGGCTCGACGTTGTTGAAGAAGCGCGGCTCCTCGACCAGCCACGTGATCGGCACGGCCTGCCCGATCGTCATGAAGAACCCGAGCACGCCGAACGCCACCGACCCGGCCAGCGCGCTCTTCTTGTTCAGTCGTGCCGCGAGGAACGCCAGCAGCACCGCCTCGGCCAGCACGATTGCCGTGCGGACGTTGCCGTCGAGCGCGATCACCGTGGTCTGGAACAACGCGAGCATGCCCGTCGCACCGGCCGCCGCGGCGAACCCGCGCGGCAGGTCGGGGACCATCCAGATCGCCAGCAGCACGGCGGCGACCACACCGGCGAGGATCGAGTTGGCCGGGTCCTCCAGCAGCGTCGTCGCGAACAGGGCGGGCAGCGCCGAACCCGCGATCAACGCGACGGCGACGATGTCGTCGGGCCGCTTGCGGATCGTCAGGAACGCGACCGCGATGCCGACGACGGTCGTGGCGGCCGCGACGCCGACCACGGTCCACTCGTAGGAGCGTGGGATGGCGTTCGCGGTGGCGAGCAGCGAGGCGAGGATCGGCGGGAAGCCACCGGCGATGGCGAGGCCCGGCCAGTTCCGCTTGATCTGGACCGGCGTGCTGGCCATCTTGAGCACCAGCAGGAAGCCGACGAGCAGGACCGTGAAGCCCTCGGTGATGATCGGCGAGCACAGCGCACAGGCTGCGACGACGGTGACCGCGAGCGCTTGCGACTCCCACTTCAGCGCGAGCACGACACCGGCCGCGGCGACGGCCAGCCCGACGACGAGACCCACGCTCTCCGGCAGGTACCGGTACAGGCTCGTGGCGGCGAGAACGTCGAGGTAGAGCCCGGCGAAACCGGTGAAGGCCAGCGCCATCGCCCCGGTGCGGCCGGCGGGGTTGCGGTACAGCCACATGCCGATGCCGACAAGCGCGCCGCTGAACACCGCGCCACCGATGACGCGCGGCATCGGGCCGAGCCAGCCGCGCTGGACGGCGAGGACCAGCAGCAGCACGAAGCCGAGCACGGTGATCGCGCCACCGACCCAGGCCAGCAGCTTCGCGCCGGCGCCGTCCTTGCCGAGCTTCTCGAACAGGGTCTCGCGCGGCTGCGGCGCGGGCCACTGCTGTTGCTGGGGGTGGGGCCACTGCGCCTGGGGAGGCGGCGGGAAGTGGTGGCCGGGCGGCGGAGGCTGCTGACCGGGGAACTGCGGGCCGGGAGGCGGCGGCTGGGTCGAGGCCTGCTGCGACCACGGGTTCTGCTGCTGCGGCACGCCGACGGGCGGTGACGGCACGCCGCTGGGCTGCTGCGGCACTCCGGCCGGCGGCTGCGGGACAGTCGTGGCCGGCGGCTGCGGCACCTCGCCGGGCCGCGCCACCTCGGGTGCCTCGATCACCGCCGTCGCGGTCGAGGCGGAGCGCTCGCGCATCTCCGTGCTGATCGTCGTCAGCCGCTGCCCGATGGCAGCGAGCTCCAGCGCGAGGCGCTGCTCGTCTCCGAGGCGATCCTGTCCGTCCATGTGATCAGGGTGAGGCAGAGCACGCCCAGTTACATCCGTACACCTACTCATCCGCTTGACTAGATACATGTGTAATCGATTAACTACTGCTCCGTGACGACCATGAAGGACGTCGCGCAGCACGCCGGCGTCTCCACGGCCACCGTGTCGCGCGTGCTCAACGGGCATGCCGCACCGACCCCGGAGACCCGTGAGCGCGTGCTCGCCGCGATCGAGGAACTCGGCTACCGGCCCAACGCCCTGGCGCGATCCCTCAGGACCACCAGCACCCAGACCCTCGGTCTGGTCATCAGCGATCTGCTGAACCCGTTCTTCGCCGAGATCGCCCGAGCGGTCGAGGACGAAGCCCGGTCACACGGCTACTGCGTCGTGATCGGGAACGCCGACGAGAGTGCCGAGCAGGAAGCGACCTACGTGCGCACCCTGCTCGACCGCCGGGTGGACGGCCTCCTGCTGTGCCCCGCGACCGACGACCCGAGTCTGGTTCGCGAAGTGAGTGCAGGCGGCGTACCGCTGGTCCTGCTCGATCGGACGGTCAGGGGCGCCACATGCCCCGTCGTCCGCGCTGACGGCAGTGAGGCGTTGACCGCGCTCGCCCGGCGGCTCGTCGGCGCCGGCCACACCCGCATCGGAGTGATCGCGGGTCCGCCGAACACCTCCACTGGAAGAGAACGAACCGACGTGCTCACCGGGGCGCTCGGCGGCCTCGCGCAGGTCGTGCACGGTGACTTCCGCCAGGAGAGCGGCAGTCAGGCCGCCGCGAGGCTCATCGACGACGGCGCCACGGCGCTCGTGGCGATGGACAACCTGATGGGCCTTGGCGCGCTGGGCGAGGTCAGGGCGCGCGGCCTGCAGATCCCGCACGACATCGCGTTCGCGGTGTTCGACGACCAGCCGTGGTTCCCGCTGCTCGACCCGCCGATCACGGTCATCGCGCAGCCGACCGTCGAGATGGGCAAGGCCGCCGCTCGCAGCCTGCTCGCCCTGATCGACGGCCGGCAGCCCGACGACGTCCGCCTCACCGCGAAGCTCGTGCTGCGCGGTTCGCTCGGGGAGGCCGAGCTGTGAAGACCCTCATCACCGCCCGTGGCATCACCAAGCACTTCGGTGCCACCAAGGCGTTGGACGGCGTCGACCTCGACATCAACGCGGGCGAGGTCCACGTCCTGCTCGGCGAGAACGGTGCCGGCAAGTCCACGCTGGTCAAGGTCCTCGCGGGCATCCACGGCCAGGACGCCGGCACGATCGAGGGCCACGCCAGCCTCGCCGTCATCCACCAGGAACTGGCGCTGGTCCCCGAGCTCAGCGTCGCCGAGAACCTGTTCCTCAACCGCCTCCCGCGCAGGTTCGGCTTCGTCGACCGGGCCGAGATGCGCCGCAGGGCACCGGAACTCCTGCAGCGCGTCGGCCTGGACGTCGACCCGCACGCCAAGGTCAAGGACCTCGGCATCGCCCAGCAGCAGATGATCGAGATCGCCCGTGCGCTCGACAAGAACGCCGGCGTGCTGATCCTCGACGAACCGACCGCGGTCCTCACCGAGACCGAGACCGACCGGTTGCTGCAGATCATGGCTCAGCTGCGCCAGAACGGCGTCGGCCTCGTCTTCATCACCCACCACCTCGACGAGATCCAGCGCATCGCCGACCGCATCACGATCCTGCGCGACGGCCGGAGCGTCGGCGTCCTCGGACCGCGCGCCACCACCCAGCACATGATCGAGCTGATGGTCGGCCGCCCGATCGACGAGCAGTACCCACGCGCGCAACAACGTCCTGGCCAGCCGCTGCTCAGCATCGAGGGCCTGACCAGGCGGGGTGCCTTCGAGGACATCACCATCGAGGTCCACGCGGGCGAGGTCGTCGGTATCGCCGGCCTGGTCGGCGCCGGCCGGACGGAGGTCGCGCGGGCCGCGTTCGGCGTCGACGGCTACGACCACGGCACGGTCAAGGTCGACGGGAAGCCGTTGCGCCGCAACGACGTGCAGGCCGCCATCAAGGCAGGTCTCGGCCTGGTGCCCGAGGACCGCAAGGGCCAGGGCCTCGTCCTCACCGCGACCGTCGGCCAGAACCTCGAACTCGTCACGCTCGGCGACCGCGACCAGAAGCGCCTGCACGACATCGCGGGCAAGCTCCGGATCAAGGGCCGCGTCGAGCAGCCGGTGAAGGAACTCTCCGGCGGCAACCAGCAGAAGGTCGTCATCGGCAAATGGCTGCTGGCGGACCCGAAGGTGCTGATCCTCGACGAACCGACCAGGGGCGTCGACGTCGGCGCCAAGGTCGAGATCTACGAGCTCATCAACCGCATGACCGCGCAGGGCCGGGCCGTGCTGCTCGTGTCCAGCGACCTGCCCGAGGTGATCGGGATGAGCGACCGCGTCGTCGTGATGGCACACGGCCGGGTGGCCGGTGAGCTGCCTGGGGGCGCGACCCAAGACCAGGTGATGGCACTCGCCGTGCAGGAGATCTCAGCGTGAGCACGATCAGCATTCGGAAGTACGCACCCAAGAAGTATTTGGCAGAAAACGGGGCTCTCGCAGGGCTTCTCGTCCTCGCCCTGGTCATCGCGATCATGCAGCCCGCGTTCCTCAACGCGCAGAACCTGCTCAACGTCGGCGTGCAGGCCGCGGTCATCGCGATCATGGCGTTCGGCATGACGTTCGTGGTGGTCGCGGGCGGCATCGACCTGTCGGTGGGCAGCATCGCCGCGCTGGCAGCGATGGTCGGCGCACTCACCGCCGGACCGATCGGGCTTCTGGTCGGCGCCCTGTGCGGTCTCGTGAACGGCGCGCTGGTCAGCTACGGCAAGCTGCCGCCGTTCATCGCGACGCTGGCCATGCTCAGCGTCGCCCGTGGTCTGACGCTGGTGTTCTCCGAGGGCCAGCCGCACGAGACCGACGCGCTGGTCACGTTCCTCGGCTCGAACCTCGCGCCGATGGTTCCGTTGCCGCTGCTGCTGATGCTGGCGTTCTTCGGCATCACCGGCCTGATCCTCACGCGCACCAACCTCGGCCGCCGCATGTACGCGATCGGCGGCAACGAGGAAGCAGCCAAGCTCAGCGGCATCGACGTCCGGAGGCAGAAGCTCTGGATCTACGCGCTGAGCGGCCTCTTCGCCGCCGCCGCGGGCCTCGTGCTCGCGGGACGGCTCGGCTCCGCCGGTCCGCAGGCAGCGGTCGGTTACGAGCTCGACGCCATCGCCGCGGTCGTCATCGGCGGTGCGTCGCTGTCCGGTGGCGTCGGCCGTGCCACCGGAACGCTGGTCGGCGCACTTGTGCTCGCCGTCCTGCGCAACGGCCTCAACCTGCTGCAGGTGCCGCCGTTCTGGCAGCAGGTCGTCATCGGCGCGGTGATCGCTCTCGCCGCACTGCTCGACTCACTTCGCCGTCGCTGAGAAAACCCGCAACAGGTAAGGAAGACACCAATGAAGGTGACCCGACGGATCGCGCTGACGCTCGGCGCCGCTGCTCTGCTGGCGACCGGATGCAGTGGTACAGGGGCGTCCGGGGGCCAGCTCACCATCGGCCTCGCGGTGTCCACTTTGAACAACCCGTTCTTCGTGGAACTGCAGCAGGGTGCACAGGAGATGGCGGACCGGCTCGGCGCCAAGCTGACCGTGGTCGACGCGCAGAACGACGCGACGAACCAGGTCAACCAGGTGCAGACGCTGGTGACGCAGGGCGTCAAGGCGATCATCCTCAACCCGGTCGACTCCAAGCAGTCCGCGCCCGCCGCGAAGGCCGCCGAGACCGCGAACATCCCGCTGATCTCGGTCGACCGCGCCGTCGAGGGCAAGGTCGCCGCCGAGGTCGCGTCGAACAACGTCTCGGGCGGCAGCCTCGCGGCCATCGAGCTCGGCCGCGCCACCTCCGGCGAGGTCGCGCACCTCAAGGGCATCCCGGGCGCCTCGGCGTCGCGCGACCGCGGCCAGGGCTTCGAACAGGGTCTGAACAGCGGCAACATCAAGGTCGTCGCCTCGGCCGTCGCCGACTTCGACCGCGCCAAGGGCCTCAACGAGACCACGAACCTGCTGCAGGGCCACCCCGGTCTCAAGGGCCTCTTCGCCGAGAACGACGAGATGGCGCTCGGCGCGATCAAGGCCCTCGGCGCCCGCGCGGGCAAGGACGTGCAGGTCGTCGGCTTCGACGGCACGCCGGACGGCCTGAAGGCGATCCAGGACGGCACGCTCGCCGCGACCATCGCGCAGCAGCCGAAGCTCCTGGGCTCCAAGGCCGTCGAGCAGGCCGTGCACGCCGCGAAGGGCGAGCCCGTTCAGCAGGTCGTGGACGTCGAGGTCAAGGTCATCACGGCGAAGAACGTGGCAGAGTTCGTCAAGTGACGCAGACTTTGCTCGTTCTCGGGTCCGCCAACGCCGACCTCGTGGTCGAGGTCGGCAGGCGGCCCGCCGGCGGTGAGACCGTGCTGGGCGGTGACACCGTCGTGCTGCCCGGCGGCAAAGGTGCGAACACCGCCGTTGCCGCCGCACGCGTCGGTGCCTCCGTCGCGTTGGTCGGTGCCGTCGGTGGCGACGGGTACGGCTCGCTGCTGCGCGAGTCGCTGGAGTCGTCCGGCGTCGACACCGCGCTGGTGAAGACTTCCTCCCGTCCCACCGGGATCGCGTACATCACCGTGACGCCGGACGGCGAGAACTCCATCGTGGTGTCACCCGGCGCCAATGCCGACGTGTCACTGTCCGATGTGGACGCTTTGTCGTTCGGCGGCGTTCAGGTGCTGACGTGCTCGCTGGAAGTGCCGCTGGAGACGGTGGTCCACGCGATCGGCGCCGCTTCCCGTGCCGGCGTCCGGACCGTGCTCAACCTGTCGCCGGTCGCGCAACTGCCCGCGGAGACGTTGCGGCAGCTCACCGTGCTGATCGTGAACGAGCACGAGGCCGCGCAGCTCGCCTCGGACTGGCGTTCCCTGCTCGAACTCGGCCCGAGCTCGGCCATCGTGACGCTGGGCTCGCGCGGAGCCGCCGTGGTGCAGGAGTCCGGCGTCGTCGAGGTGCCGGCGATCGAGGTCGACGAGGTGGTCGACACGACCGGCGCCGGTGACGCGTTCGCCGGCGCGCTGTCCGCGCGGCTGGCCGAGGGCGACGACCTGGTGCAGGCCGCCCGCTACGCCGCGAAGGTCGCCGCGCTGTCCGTCACGAAGGCGGGCGCACAGCCGTCCTACCCGACCGCCGCCGAGGTCGGCTAGGCCCGCACCGCCGCACGGTCGTCGAACAGGTCCTCGCTCGGCAGCGCGTACCTGTCGACGTCCGGTGCCCTGTCCGGCAACGGATCCGCAGGCATCTCCGGTTGCAGCGGCGGGGCGGCGACCTGGTTGAACGGGATTCCGCGCGGCGCCCTGACCTTCTTGCGCGGCGTGTCGGCGTCGTACCGCACGTCCTGGCCGTTGCCGACGATCACGTTGCTCCCCAGGTCCACCGGGTCCTGGCTGCGGCTCAGCGCCAGCCCGGTACCGGGGTTGCCGGTGATCAGGTTGCGGGACACCAGGTTCTTCGTGCTGGCCAGGAGGCTCATGCCGAGGCCGAACGCGCCGTCGGCGTGCGCGGGCGAGAGGGCCTCGTCGTTGCCGGAGACGAGGTTGCCGACGAGCACGACGTCCTCCTGGCGTTCGGCGGCCGAGGTCATGCCGACCCGGTTGCCGCTGAACCTGTTGCCCAGCACGAACATCCGGCCGGACGCGTTCACGCCCTGGTAGCCGACGGCGTTGCGTTCGGCGACGTTGCCGCGCACGACGACATCGCACGGCTTGCACCGGCCGACGGAGAACCCGGCGTCCGCGCTGCCGCTCGCGTAGCTCTGCTCGATCACGCCGTTCTGGGCGTTGGCGGCGTGGACGCCGAACCGCGCGTTGTTGCTGGCGGTCACGTAGGAGACGCGGAAGCCGCGCTGCTCGGAGATCAGCACACCGTCTGAGGTGTGGTTGCGGACCGTCAGGTTCTGCACGGACACGTCCGGTGCGGCGACCACGATCCCGTTGGCGCGCTCGGCCTCGCCGTCGATGATCACGCTGCCGCGCTTGGCTCCCCTGATCGTGAGGCCCTTGGTCCTGACCTGCACCGACTCCTCGTAGACGCCCGGCGACACGACGATGGTCGCACCCTCCTGCGCCATGTCGACGGCGCCCTGGATGGTGCTCAGCTGCGCGGGAACGTTGATCTCGGGGCCGAGGCCCGGTTGCGCCGACGAGCACCCGGCGACCAGGAGGACTGCGGCGAAACCGCACGGAAGGCGCACGGCTGGCACCGTACTGGGCCGAATGGCCTAGGGTCACATCGCGGTCGGCTGTGCGTGTTAAGCCATGATGACGAACTGTGCATCGCTGCGCGTTCCGCCGCTTGATTGGTCACACTGAGCTGTCCTGGGTTTCCGGTCGGAGGGTATGGTCTAGACCATGTCGAGCGCGCGGCTGAGCGGTGTCGGTGTCAGCAGCGGTCGGGCAACCGGCCCCGTGGTAAGGATCGCCGAGGCCCTGCCGGAACCTCCTGCGGGCCAGCGAACAGCGGATACGAAGATGGAAGCCTCCCTCATCCGTCCCGCGACGGAGGTCGTGGCGCAACGCCTGATGGAGCGCGCGAAGACGGTCGAGGGCGACGCCCGCGCCGTGCTGGAGACGACGGCGGCGATGGCCGGCGACCCGTCCCTGATCAAGGCCGCCGAGAACCTCGTCGTCGACCAGTCGCTGACCGCCGCCCGTGCCGTGCACGAGGCCGCCCAGAAGTTCATCTCCGCACTGCAGGCCGCCGGTGGCTACATGGCCGAACGGGCCCGCGACGTCCAGGACGTCCGCGACCGGGTGGTGGCCGAACTCCTCGGCCTGCCCGCGCCCGGAGTCCCCGACCTGGCCTCGCCGTCCGTGCTGGTGGCGCGCGACCTCGCGCCCGCCGACACCGCGGGCCTCGACCCGGCGAAGGTCCTCGCCCTGGTCACGGAAGAGGGCGGCCCGACCTCCCACACGGCGATCCTCGCCCGTTCGCTGGGCATCCCGGCAGTAGTCGCGTGCCGCGGCATCCTGGCGTTCGAGGGCACCTCTCTCGACGTCGACGGTGACACGGGCCAGGTCCGCGAGTCGGACGGCAAGGTCCGTGCGGCCGGCACGGGCAAGAAGGCCGAGTGGAACGGCGTCGGTGTGCTCAAGGACGGCCTCCGCGTGAAGGTCCTGGGCAACGTCGGCTCACCCGCCGACGCCCTGGCCGCTGCTCAGGCCGGCGCGGAGGGCGTGGGACTCTTCCGCACGGAGTTCTGCTTCCTGGACGCAGCAGAGGAACCGACCATTGCTGAGCAGACTGCTGCTTATGAGGCTGTGCTGGCGCCGTTCAAGGGCAAACCGGTTGTGGTGCGCACCCTCGACGCGGGCGCGGACAAGCCGCTGGCGTTTCTGAACCCGGACCCCGAGCCCAACCCGGCCATGGGCGTCCGCGGCCTGCGCGTCGCCTTCGACCGTCCCGAGATCCTCGACCGCCAGCTCGAAGCCATCGCTCTGGCCGCGGCGTCGTCCGGCGCCGAGGTCTCGGTCATGGCCCCGATGGTCGCCACCGCCGCCGAAGCCGCCTGGTTCGTCGAACGCGCCCGCAAGGCCGGCATCGCCCGCGCCGGCGTGATGGTCGAGGTCCCGTCCGCGGCACTGTCGGCCCGCGAGATCCTGCAGGTCGTCGACTTCATCTCCATCGGCACCAACGACCTGGCCCAGTACGTCTTCGCCGCCGACCGCCAACTCGGCGGCGTGGCAGCGCTGAACGACCCGTGGCAGCCCGCGCTGCTGCGCCTGATCGCCCTGGTCGGCGAGGCGGCGACCGCGACCGGCAAGCCCGTCGGCGTCTGCGGCGAGGCGGCGGCCGACCCGCTGCTCGCGTGCGTGCTGATCGGCCTCGGCGTGACGTCGCTGTCGATGAACCACACGGCGCTCGCCGGCGTCGGCGCGAAGCTCGCGACGTCCAGCATGGACATCTGCCAGCTCGCGGCCCGTGGCGCACTGGCCGCGGGCGACCCGGCCTCGGCCAAGCTGGCGGCGCGCGCCCCGCACTAGGGTCTCGCCCGTCAATCGCGCTCGACCACGAGTTTGCCCCCCGTCCTGCCGTTCTTGCTGTAATCCAGGGCAGCGATGACGATCGACATCGAAGGCGAACGAGCGGTCGATGTGGACCTGGACCTGTCCTGCTGCCACCATGCGGTCGACCCTGTCGAGGATGGCGTGGGATGCGTCCAGGAACACCGGGACGTAGGCGATCCTGCGGCCGAAGCGTGACCTGGTCTGACGCGTCAGAATCGTCACGGCCATCCTCAACCCGGATGCGACCGTGATTCGGTCGTCCTCGTCACGGGCGATGGTGACGAATCTGCCGTGTGGCTTGAGCACGTTTCGGGCCGCGTCCCACTTGTCCTGTCCGCCGACGTAGTCGATCACCACATCGGCCGAGTCCGGGCCGAGAAGATCGTCGAGAGGGCCGGCGGAGCCGAGGCGATCGGTTGCGCCTTCCGGCTCGTCAACCCGGTTCCTACTACGGTCAAGGGCTCGACGGGTCCCGCAGTTCGTCGAGCACTGCCTGAATCAGTGGGTGGTCCTCGGACCCACGGCGCACCGCCGCCACCACTCGCCGCAACGGCGCCACCCCGGCCACCGGCACCCCGCGCACGGCGTTGCGCGGCGCCAGCGCCACCCCTCCGCCAGCCGCGACCAGGGCTTGGATCGCGCGGAAGTCATCAGACGTGTGCCTGATACGCGGCGTGAACCCGGCCTGCGCGCACGCCATCTCCACGACGTCACGCAACGGGTTGCCGGGCAGCGTCACCACCCAGTCCTCGTCCGCGAGCGCCGCCAGGTCCACCGGCCCGGTGGCCGGATGCCCCGGCGGCAGCACCACGTCGAAAGGCTCGGTGTAGAGCGGAAACCGCGTGAAACGGTCCGTCGTGCGGTGTTCCTCGGTGATCGCCACGTCGATCTCGCCGTCCAGCAACAGCCGCACGCTTTCGTGCCCCTCGGCGTCGCGCACCGACAGTTCGATCGACCGTTCCTTCAACGCGGCCAGCGCGGGCGCCACCACCTGCGTGATCGCCGAAGCGAACGCCGCCACCCCCACCCGACCGGCCGAGCCGGAGGCCAGAGCGTCCAAAGTGGCCTGTGCGCGTTCCAGTTCGGCGGCGACGACGTGGGCGTGCGTGACGAGCAGGTCGCCCGCCGGTGTCAGCGACACCCGTCGTCCTTTGCGCAGCAGCAACGGATGTCCTGCCTCGGACTCCAGCGCCGCGAGCTGCTGCGACACCGCCGACGGCGTGAGGTGCAATGCGGCGGCTGCGGCCGTCACGGTGCCGTGGTCAGCGAGTGCGCGCAGCACGCGGAGCCGTCGTGGGTCGATCACCGCTCAATGATGGGGGATTCCACTTCGCCGTTCACGGGGACGTCCTGAGGCACGATCGGCTCGATTGCCACCTGCTCCAGCAGGAGGTACTCCACCTGCGAGATGGCCGTCTTCGCGGCCAGGCCGTGCTGAGGCGTGGTGATCACGTCCCGCTTGATGATCGGCAGGCCGGTCTCCGGGTTGATCACCAGCTGCGTCTCGACGTCGGTGAACTGGAACGTCGGCGGCGCGGCCATCGCCACACCGATCCCCCGCCGCTCGCTGAGCACGGTCAGCTCACCGAGGAACCGGGCCCCGTCGAGCGTCTTGATCAGTTCGAACGCCGCCCGCCGCTGGTCGTCCCGCACGTTCGAGCTGATCAGCTCCATCGCAAGTGACCCGATCCGGTAGGCGTCGTTCCCCACGATGGTCTCCAGCGCCTTCCTCAACTCCTGCGGCTCGGCGGGCAGCGACTCGAGCGAGTCGAGACGCGCCTGGCTGTGGAGGGACATCTGGAAACCGGACACCGCGGTCTTCTGCACGGCCGGCTTCATCGGACCGATGCGCACCAGGTGGTTCCCGCCGACCTGGGGCACCGTCTCCGGCTTGCCCGCGGCCTCCCACTCGTTGCCGCCGCGCTGGAGGGAGAAGGGCGTCACGTCGCCGTCCTTCTGGACGACCGTGACCTGCTGGTTCGCGGCCAGCCACCGGTCCGTCTTGGAGTCGAGGTACACGGCGTACGGGTCCGCCGGGTCGCCGACGATCATCAACGACGTCTGCCGCGTCAGCTCATGCCACCACTTCGGAGGCGCGGCGGGCTGCACGGACTGAGGAGGCGCGGGCAGCAGCACGACCGCAAGCACGATCACCGCGCCGATGACCAGCAAGGGAGCGAACCGCCGGACGAGCTGCTTCCGGACCGGCCTCTCCTGCGGCAACGTGACGATGCGCGCGAGATCGCGTTCCATCCGGTCGCGGTCGACCTCGGGCACGGGCGGCCTGGCCTGCGCCAGGTCCTTCATGAGGTCTTCCATGACTCCCTCGCACTGTCGAATTTCGGCGTCCAGAGAGCAGCCTGCAAACGACGTCGAGCCCGATGCAGCCGCACGAAGAACGTCGCCGTCGTGCACCCCAGCACCTGCGCGGCCTCGGCCGCGGCCAGCCCGTGCCACGCGATCAGCGTGAGAACTTCCTGGTCGGCCTCGGACAGACTCGACAACGCCGCCCGCAGCTCGATCACCGCGAAGTCGTCGTCGGCCGGGAAGTCGGTGAGCTCGTAGGTCGTCGTCTGGCGGTGGGCGGCGCGCACGAGGTTGCGCGCGATGCCGAGCAGCCACGGCAGCGCGTTCGACGGCATCTGGCCGGACTTGCGCCAGGCGATCGTGAAGGTCTCGCTGGTGATGTCCTCGGCGAGCCGGCTGCCCGCGTGGCTCGCCGCATAGGCGAGCACTCGCGGGTAGCACTCGCGGTAGACGACCGAGAATTCCTCCACGTGAGGTAGTGCGCTGACCTGGTCGATTCTTACTGCGGGGTGACGCGGGTCACATCACGGAGGAACGCGGACCACGCTTCGCCTGACACCGGCAGGTGCGTGGTCGGCGCCTTACTGTCGCGGATGCCGATGCCGCGGCCGATCTCGACGCAGTCGCTCGCATCGGGGCTGTAGGAGCTCTTGCGCCAGACCGGCATGCGGAACATCTCCTCAGGTCAGGATGCTTTTGATCAGCTCCTTCGATTCTTGCTCATCCAGCGCCTGGGCGTCGAGCAGCTTCAGCACGCTGGAGTAGATGTCCAGAGAGGACTTGTCTTCGAGGAAGAGGCAACAGGTCTTGCTCTCGATGAAGATCACCGGCTCGAACTTCTCGTAGCGTAGCTGGAGGAATGACCCGGAGGCGCCGGCATGTGCACCGAGGGCGCTTGGAATGATCCGCACAGTGACGTACGAACGATCCGCCACCCCCAGGAGGTGGATGAGCTGGTCCTTCATGACTGCCGGACCGCCCACTGGCAGGCGCAGTGCTGATTCAGCGATGTAGAAGACGAACTTGCGGCTGTGGTGAAAGAGTCGGCGGCGCTCGATTCTCGCCTTGATGACTTCCTCGTAGTCGACTGCGTCGTTCGTCGTACCCCCTTCGACGAGCGCTCGCATGTAGTCAACGGTTTGGAGGTGGCCCGGGATGAGGAGCGAGGCCCAGACCGTGATGGCGTTGGCGAGGACTTCCTGCTCGATCAAGATCCGCACCTGGTCAGGGATCCCGTCGTCGGGGATCTGCAGGTAGCCGTTCATGCGTGTCTCGCGGTACAACTCGATCATGCTGCTGAACTCGGCGGGCGTGACGCGGCAGTAGGCGAGCAGTTGCACAACTTCGAGCTCGGTCACGCCGCCCTTGCCACGAACCATGTCGGACATTTTGGATTGGTCCCAGCCCACTTTTTCAGCGAGCTTGCTGTGGGGCATGTTCATCTGATCGATGATGGCGCGGACGCGCTTGCCGAACTCGCGCCCCAACAGGGTGGACTTTCTTCTAGGCATGCCGACAAGCTAGAAGAAATGTTCGTACCGGCTCCAGTTTTTCCTCGAAAGAAGTAGTTTTATGGAGCCGGTACAAGTCCTACCTTTACATCTTTGCGCGTGCGGCGATAAACGCGTCCACGGCGCGGTTAACGTCCTCGGTGGTGTGTGAAGCAGACATCTGCGTACGGATGCGCGCCTTGCCGTGCGGCACGACCGGGTACGAGAAGCCGATGACGTAGACGCCCTGCTCCAGCAGCAGGTCCGCCAGCCTGCCCGCCTCGGCGGCGTCGCCGATCATCACCGGGATGATCGGGTGCTCGCCGGGCAGCAGGTCGAAGCCCGCCTCGGTCATCCGCCGGCGGAAGAGCTCGGTGTTCGACCTCAGCTGGGAGAGCAGCTCCGTGGAACTGGAAAGCATCTCCAGCGTGGCGATCGCGGCGGCGGTGATCGACGGCGCGAGGGAGTTCGAGAACAGGTACGGGCGCGAGCGCTGGCGCAGCAGTTCGACGATCTCCTTGCGGCCCGACGTGTAGCCGCCGGACGCGCCGCCCAGCGCCTTGCCGAGCGTTCCCGTGACGATGTCGACGCGGTCCTGCACGCCGAACAGTTCCGGGGTGCCGCGGCCGGTCGGACCGGTGAAGCCGACGGCGTGCGAGTCGTCGACCATGACCAGCGCGTTGTAGCGCTCGGCCAGGTCGCAGATCTCGTCCAGCGGCGCGAGGTAGCCGTCCATCGAGAACACGCCGTCGGTCGCGATCAGCCGGTAGCGGGCGTCGGCCGCGTCCTTGAGCTGGCGCTCGAGGTCGTCCATGTCGCGGTTCTTGTAGCGGAAGCGACGCGCCTTCGACAGGCGGACGCCGTCGATGATCGACGCGTGGTTCAGCTCGTCGGAGATGATCGCGTCCTCGGCGCCGAGCAGCGTCTCGAACAGGCCGCCGTTCGCGTCGAAGCACGAGCTGTAGAGGATCGTGTCCTCGGTGCCGAGGAACTCGCTGAGCTTGCGCTCCAGTTCCTTGTGCGGCTCCTGGGTGCCGCAGATGAACCGCACCGAGGCCATGCCGAAGCCCCAGTCGTCCAGCGCCTTCTTCGCGGCCTCGATCAGCTGCGGGTGGTCGGCGAGACCGAGGTAGTTGTTGGCGCAGAAGTTCAGGACCTCGTCACCGGAACCCACGCGCACGGTTGCGTTCTGCGGGGTGCCGATCACGCGTTCGGACTTGTAGAGACCGGCCTCCCTGATCTCCTCGATCGTCTTGAGGAGGTCGTTCTTCAGTTCGCCGTACATCAGGCTCCCGTCCAGTCGAGGATGACCTTGCCGCACTTGCCTTCGCGCGCGGTGGCGAACGCCTCCGCGTGCTGCGTGTGGTCGTACCGGTGCGTGATGACCGGCGTGAGGTCGAGGCCGCGCTGCAGCAGCACGGTCATCGAGTACCAGGTCTCGAACATCTCGCGGCCGTAGATCCCCTTGATGTGCAGCATCTTCAGCACGACGCTGCTCCAGTCGACGGAGAACTCGTCCGCGGGCAGCCCCAGCATCGCGATGCGACCGCCGTGCGCCATGTTCGCGATCATGTCCCGCATCGCCATCGGCTTGCCGGACATCTCCATGCCGACGTCGAAGCCCTCGGCCATGCCGAGTTCGGCCTGGGCGTCCGCGATCGTCTTCTCGGCGACGTTCACCGCGAGGTCGACGCCGACCTTGCGGGCGAGGTCGAGGCGGTGCTCGGAGATGTCGGTGATCACGACGTTGCGCGCGCCCGCGTGCTTGGCGACGGCGGCGGCCATGATGCCGATCGGGCCGGCACCGGTGATGATCACGTCCTCGCCGATGACGGGGAAGCTCAGCGCGGTGTGCACGGCATTGCCGAACGGGTCGAAGATCGCGGCCACGTCCAGGTCGACGGCCGTGCGGTGCACCCACGCGTTCTGCTCGGGCAGTACGACGTACTGCGCGAACGCGCCGTTGGAGTGCACGCCGAGACCGCGCGTGTTGGCGCAGAGGTGGCGGCGGCCGGCCTTGCAGTTGCGGCAGGTTCCGCAGACGAGGTGGCCCTCGCCGCTGACCAGGTCGCCGACCTTGACGCCGGTGACGCTGCCGCCGATCTCGACGACCTCGCCGACGAACTCGTGGCCGAGGACGAGCGGCGCCTTGATGTTCTGCGCGGCCCAGTCGTCCCACGAGTCGATGTGCAGATCGGTGCCGCAGATGCCGGTGCGCAACACTCTGACCAGCACGTCCGTCGGTCCGGGGGTGGGGTCCGGGACGTCGGTCAGTTCGAGGCCAGGCCCTGCGGCGACCTTGACGAGAGCCTTCATGCGGGAAGTTTCACCCTTGCTGCTTGTGTAGTCCATCAGGACTTTCTGAAGTTCTTGTGCAGCTCAGCTTCATTGGCGATGTTGCGCACCATGCCGCCGAACACGATGCCGTGAAACGGCCAGACGATCCCCCAGTAGAGGTGCCCGGCGAGCCCTTTGGGCACGAACACGGCGCGTTGGCGGTAAGTGGACCCGTGTCCCTCGTTGCCCGCCACTCGAAGCTCCAGCCACGCCTTCCCCGGCACCTTCATCTCGGCTCGCAGCCTCAGCAACTGCCCGCGTTCGATCTCCTCGACCCGCCAGAAGTCGAGCGCCTCGCCCGCGTACAGCCGCTGCGGATCACGCCGCCCGCGCCGCAGCCCGACGCCGCCCACCAGCCGGTCCAGCCAGCCCCTGATCGCCCAGGCCAGCGGGAACGAGTACCAGCCGCGTTCGCCGCCGATGCCTTCGACGACCTCCCACAACCGTTCGGGCGTGGCGGTTGTGCGTCGCTCGCGTTCGTCGGTGTAGACCGAACCGCCGGACCAGCCGGGGTCGGTCGGCAGCGGCTCGCTCGGCGAGCCCGGCAGCGTCGCCCCCGACCACCGGGTCTCCACGTCGGCGTCGCGGACCTTGGTCAGCGCCAGTTCGACGGCCTTGTCGTAGCCGGTGTTCTCGCCCGGCAGCACCTCGCGGATGTCGTTCTCGCGGCACACCACCTCGTGCACCAGCGACTCGATCAGCGGCTTCGCGATCGACCGCGGCACCGGCGTGACGGCGTTGACCCAGTGCGAGGACAGGCCCGGCGTCAGCAGCGGCACGGGCAGCACGCGGCGTTTGGGCAGCCCGGCGACCTCGGCGTACCGGAGCATCATCCGCAGGTACGTCAGCACGTCCGGCCCGCCGATGTCGAACGTCCGGTTCTCGTTCTCGAGCGTCGTGGCCTCGACCAGGTAGCGCAGCACGTCCCGCACGGCGATCGGCTGGATCCGGTTGTGCACCCAGCGCGGTGTGATCATGACCGGCAGCCGTTCGGTCAGGTAGCGCAGCATCTCGAAGCTCGCCGACCCGGAGCCGATGATCACGGCGGCCTGCAGCACCACGGCCTGGACGTTCGAGCGCAGGAAGACCTCGCCGACCTCCCTGCGCGAAGCCAGGTGCGGCGACAGCTCGACACCGGCCGGGTGCAGCCCGCCCAGGTAGACGATCCTCCGCACACCGGCCTGTTCGGCGGCACTCGCCGTGTTCTCCGCGGCCTTGCGGTCGGCGTCGGCGAAGTCCTTCGAGTGCAGCGAGTGCACGAGGTAGTGGACGACCTCGACGTCCCGCATCGCCTCGTCGAGATCACCGAGCACGTCTCCGCGCACGATCTCGACGTCAGCGGCCCACGGAACGTCGCGCAACTTCTCCGGCGAACGCACCAGGCAGCGGACCTCGTGCCCTTCGGCCAGCAGCCTGGGCACGAGTCGTCCGCCGAGGTACCCGGTCGCGCCGGTCACGAGACACCGCATGCCTTGATCCTGCGGCTTCGCGCCGGCGACCGCCGAACAGGTGCTTGGCTGTGCGTGTGCTGTATCAGGAAGAGCTGATCGAGCGTGTTCGCGAAGTGTGCGCAGCCGACGACGGGCTGGACGCCGCGCTGATGTACGGCTCCTTCGCCGCAGGGGAGGCGGACGAGCACAGCGACATCGAGTTCTGGCTGTTCTTCACCACGCGGAGACGCGCCGAGATCGAGCCGCGGTCCTGGTGCGCCGGCATCGCGCCGACCAGCTACGGCCTGCTCAACGAGTTCGGCACCTATGTGGCGTTCTTCCCCGGCCTCGTGCGTGGCGAGTTCCATTTCGCGACCGTGGACGAGATCGCCACGGTGGCGGAGTGGCCGGCGCGCGGCGCCGAGGTCGAGCGGATGCTGATGGTGGATCGCCGTGGAGCGTTGGCTCCGATGCTGCGCGGCCTGCCCCAGCGGTACGTGCCGCCGGTCGACAGCCCCGAGGTCATCACCAAGTACTGCGACCCGTTCGTCAACTGGCTGGTGCTGGCGCACCATCTGGCGGCGCGCGGCGAGGATCTGCGTGCGTGGGACGCGCTCGGGCACGCCCAGCGGCATCTCCTGTGGATGGCACGCCTCGCCGAGGAGTCCACCGCGCACTGGTTGACTCCGTCGCGAGGTGCCGAGCGCGAGTTGTCCGCGGAGACGGCGGCGGAGCTGAGGGCAGCTACGTCCGCCGCGTCGCCGCAGGAGGCACTGCGTGCCGCCTTGGAGCTGGGTCGCCGGCTGTGGCCCGTGATCGCCACCCGCTACGGGCTAAGCGCTCCGACCGCGCTGTTCGCCGAACTTGACGCTGCCCTCAGGAACCCGCGCGTCTGACCAGGTCAGCGCTTGCTTCGCTTGATCACCACGGTCCCGCCGCGCACCGAGCCCTTGAGCTGGAAGTGCGGGTTGCCCATGGTGGTGTTCTGGACCTTGTCCTTCAGTTCGCCCGCGGTGATCTCGACGGCGTCGGCGTTGACCGACGACCCCGCCGGCAGCAGGAGCTTCACCGTGCCCAGCGACACGTCCAGGTCGACGTTGACGACCGGCGGCACCTCGGCGGCGGTGAAGTCGAGGTTCGTGGTGCCGAGGGTGTTGCGGATGACGAGCTCGTTCGGCACGACCCAGTGACCCTTGCGGGTCGTGGTGCTCATCGTGTTCTTCAGCTCGGTCCGTTCGCGGGCCAGTTCGTTGTTGACCATGCCGGGCAGGTCGAGCAGCACCACGTTCAGATCGGCCCTGGTCTTCGCGCCGAGTGCGGTGTCCGTGCGCACGGTGAACTCGTCGAGCGTGATCATGCCGCGGCCCACCGCCTTGTTCAGCAGGGTGACGACGTGCTCACGTTCCGCATCGGACACGCGTAACTCTCTGGGGTCTGTCATTTCTCTGCCTCCGGTTCGGCGTCGAGACCGTGCTCGATGGCATAACGCGCCAACTCCACCCGGTTGTGCAGTTGGAGTTTGCGCAATGTCGATTGAACGTGGTTTTCGACCGTGCGGTGGGAGATCACCAGGCGGTTCGCGATCTGTCGTGCGGTCAGGCCCTTGGCAACGAGCCGCAGCACCTCGGTCTCCCGATCGGTGAGCTGGGGCTTCTCCTCCGAGCCGTCGGGCGCGGCGGCCATCCGCCGGTACTCGCCCAGCACCAGGCCCGCGAGCCCGGCCGTGAACACGGCGTCGCCCGCGGCCGTCCGGGACACGGCCTCGACCAGTTCCTCGGAGGACGCGGACTTCACCAGGTAGCCGGACGCGCCCGCCTTCACGGCCTGCAGCACGTCGTCGTGCTCACCGGACGCGGACAGCACGAGCACGCGCGTGTCCGGCAGCTCACTGGTGATCATCGCGGTGGCGTCGACCCCGGAGAGTTCGCCGAGGTTGAGGTCCATCAGGACCACGTTGGGCCGCACGGCCTTCGCGATCCGCACGGCCGAGGGCGCGTCACCCGCGGTCGCCACGACCTCGAAGCCGCGTTCCTGGAGATCGCGCGCCACGCCTTCGCGCCACATCGGGTGGTCGTCCACGACCATCACCGAGACCGTCATCCTGCCGCCCCCTTCCTGAACACCCGAACCTCCCATTCCGTGCCCTCCCCCGGCCCGGTCTGGAGCTCCAGCGTTCCGCCGAGCGACTCCACCCGGCCTTTGATCGACTTCTCGATCCCCATCCTGCCTTCCGCGGCGGCCGACGCGATCCGGCCTTCTGGGATGCCAGGCCCATCGTCCCTGACGCTCAGCACGATCTCCTCCCCGAGATCTTCCAGCAACACCCAGGCCCGCGCGTCCTCGCCGCAGTGTTTGTCCACGTTGGACAGCGCCTCACGCACCAACGACGTGAGCTCGCCCGCCGCCGGGGCCTCGAACATCACCTGGGTCGCGGGTGTCGACACCTGGATCCTCGGCGTGGCGAGCATCTGCAGGCCGGGACGAAGGTCGATGTCTCCATCCACAGTGGAGTCCGTCGGCGCGGCGGCCACCAGGTTCCGCAGCGCCACCTCCTGCTCGCCCGCCATCCTGGCCAGCTCGGCGGCCTCGCCACCGACCTCCAGGCCGCGCTTGCGCACGCGGGCGAGGACCTGCAGCACGCTGTCGTGAATCGAACGGGCCAGACGTTCGCGTTCCGCCGTGGCCGCCTCGGCTCTCAGGGCCTGGGCGAGCAGCACCGCCGAACGCCGTGCCGTGGCCGACGCCATGCCGACGACCATGCCCGCACCGGACAGCAGCACGACGTCGCGTAGCAGGTCGAGGCTCGGCGAACGGTGGGACAGATAGGTGAACAGGCCAACGGTCAGCCCGCCGCCGAAGCCCGCGGCCGCCCCGCCGAGCGCGCCCAGCGCGACCGCCGGCACGCACGCCCAGATCGTCGTGATCAGCGGGACGTGCAGGACCAGCAACTGGTGGTCGGACATGATCAACGGTGACAGCGACATGAGACCGCAGGTCAGGGCCAGGTCGACCAAGACGAGCGGCCACCGCCTGCCCCACGTCGTGCTGTAGGCGCGGCTCGTGAAGACGGACCACAGCGCCATCACCCCGAGCGTGGTCCACGCAAGCCACGGCCGTACGTAACCGGATTGGTTCGCGATGACGTTGGCCGCCGCGAAGAGGAATGTGACTATGCGTAGCGCAATCGTCCCGCGCCACAGGGGCGTGGCCGGGTCGTCGATCACCTTTGTCACACGTTCGGCAGGCTCTTTGGGCACGCTGTGCTCCTTTCGGACACCATCCTGCCGCGTGAACGTGTGCTGGCTAACCCCCAGGTGGCCGTCTTCTGCCGAACGGAGGAATGTGCGACGCTCTCCGGGTTCGGGGGAGGGCGATGCAGGTGCGGGACTGGCCGGTGTGGACTTTGCGGCGGCCTGCGCTCTACTACTGGTTGTTCATCGACATGGCAGCCCTCGCCACCGTCACCTACGCGATCGTTTCCTCCGAAACACCATCACCCTCCGAAATCGCCAGATTCGCCGCGATCGCGGGCACAGCGGGTGCGGTGATCATCGGTACGACCATCTACAGCCACCGCCTCGGCGAGACGGAACGCAACCCGTGGGCCGCCCACCTCTGCTACCTGACGGCAGGCATCCTCGCCCTCCCGCCGAACCTCATGGTGCTGCTCCTCTTCGGCCCGGCCCTGCACTGCCTGCTGGCCCAGCGCCCGGAGACCCACCGCTGGCTCTTCACGCTGAGCGCCACCACACTGGCCGTCTTCGCCACCCGCTACGTCCTCGGCTGGGCCGACCCGCACACCAACCTCGTGATCCTCACCCTGGCCGCAGCGCTGCTGCTGGTCCTGCGAGCGGGCCTGATCGCGCTGGGCCTGAAGCTGCGCCGTCCGTCCGCCACCTTCGAGGAGAACGTCGGCGAACCCATCGACGCCATCCTCGGCATAGTCGCCGTGTCGATCGGCGGCCTCATGGGCTGCGTGGCGGAGTCGAACGCCGTCCACGTCCTCATCGCCGGCCCGTCCCTGGCCCTGCTGGAACGAGCGGCCCAACTCCCCCAATGGCGCCGCTCAGCCCAGCGTGACGCCAAAACCGGCCTGGCCAACGCGGTGCACTGGGACGCCCGAGCCCGCTACGAACTGAACAAGGGCGCGAGCCGCACCCGCCCGATGGCCGTCATGCTCCTCGACCTGGACCACTTCAAGAGGGTCAACGACGAGGTCGGCCACCTCGCGGGCGACGCCGCCCTGGCCGCGATCTCGTTGCTGCTGCGCGGCACCGTCCGCCGAGGAGACCTGGTCGGCCGGTTCGGCGGCGAGGAGTTCGTGGTGCTGCTGCCCGAGGCGACGTCCGACGAGGCCGAGTACGTCGCCGAACGCGTGCGCAAGGCCGTGGAGGCACTTCGCGTGCCCACGATGGCCACGGACGGCAAGCCGCACGAGCTGCACGGGCTGACTGTGTCCATAGGGGTGTCGACGACGACTCGGTTCGGGTACGAGCTGCCGGACCTCTTGGTGGCGGCCGACGCGGCGTTGCTGGCGGCCAAGGCTTATGGCCGAAACCTCGTGTCGATGGCCTAGAGCTCTTTGACCCGTTCGCTCGTGTCGTCCTTCGGCGCCGTGTCCTGAGGATTCAGCACGTCCACCTTCTCCGGCTTCTGCGCAGCGTCCGAATCGGACACCAGCGACCGGATCCCCGAGTTCAGCACCGCCAGCAGCGGCACCGCCAGCAACGCTCCGGCGATGCCGCCGGTCACCAACCCGCCGGCGATCGCGAGCACCACGGCCAACGGGTGCAACTTGACCGCACGGCCCAGCAGCAACGGCTGCAGAACGTGCGACTCCAGCTGCATCACACCGATGAGCACGGCCAGCACGATCAAAGCAGCGATAGGCCCGTTGGTGACCAGCGCGACCAACACCGCCACGGCACCGGTGAACACCGCACCGATGATGGGAATGAACGCGCCGAGGAACACCAACGCGGACAGCGGCACCACGAGCGGCACACCGATGATCGCCAGACCGACACCAACGCCAACGGCGTCCACGATCGCGACCACGGCCGTAGCGCGCACATAGGAAACGAGAGAGCTGAACCCGCGCCGTCCCGCCACGTCGACGCGCTGACGCACGTCCCGAGGCACCGCGCGAGTCACGAAACGCCAGATGCCGTCACCGTCGTGCAGGAAGAAGATCAGCGTGAACAGCGCCAGCAGCAGCCCGGTGAGCAACTCGCCGAGGGTCGCGGCGGTCGTCAGGGCACCGGACGTGATCTCCGCCTGGTTCTCCTTGATCGTCTTCACGATCTCGTCGAGGTAGGTCTGCAGTTGCTGGTCCGACAGGTGCGCTGGCCCGTCCTTCAGCCACTTCTGGATCGTGTCGAGCGACGCCGCCACCTGCGTCTGCAGCTCGGGCAGGCCCCGGGAGAACTCACTGATCACGAACGTCAGCACGCCGCCGAGGACCCCGACGCCGATGATCATCATCACGGTCACCGCCACGCCCCGCGGCACCCGCCACTCGACGAGCTTCGAGACGCCGGGCGACAGCAGTGCGGCGAGCAGCAGCGCGATAGCGACGGGGATCACTATCGACGCGAGGAAGCCGAACACGTAGGCCACCACGTACAACGCGGCCACCACGACCACGAACCGCCAGCTCAGCGCGGCACTCACGCGCAGCAGCGTCGGAACGCGGCCGCTGATCTCCGACTCCGGCGTGCTCATGGCCTCACGTTAACTGTTCATTCCCTCGCCAAGGTGCAACCTCAGCAGGGATGATCCGATTCGTCAGGGGAGGACGAACGTGATCAAGCCCGAAGACTTGACCGAGCTCGAACGCCAGGTCGCCGGGGCCTACGCGGGTGGCACCGAGATCGACCTGACCGGGCAGAGCGTGCGCGGCGAGGTGCTCACCGGTCTGCTGACCGGCCTGTACCGGGTGCCGCGCAAGGGACTACCCGCTCTGCGCCTGCGCAACGCGCGGATCACCGGCAGGTTCGCACTGGAGGGCACCCGCGTCACGCGGGTCATCGACCTCACCCACTGCACGTTCGAGGAGTCGGTCGACCTCCGCATGGCCCGCCTCATCGGCCTGCGGTTGCGCGGCACCCGCCTTCCCGGCCTCCAGGGCCGCAACCTGAGGATCTTCAGCGACCTGGTCCTCGAAGCCGGCTTCACCTGCACCGGCACCGTCGACCTCACCGACGCCGCGGTGGACGGAACGCTCCGCCTCGCCGGCGCGGTGCTGCGTTCGAACACCGACCACGCACTGCTCGGCGCCCGGCTCAGGGTCAGCGGCTCGATCCAGGCCATCGCGATGCGCGCGAACGGCGAGGTGCGGCTCCGCGGCGCGACGATCGGCGGCAGCGTCCACCTCGGCGGCGCGCGGCTGCTCAACACCGGCAAGGACGCGCTCGACGCGTCCGGGATCGTCGTCGCGGGCAACGTCTTCTGCAACGCCGAGGGCGGCCGCTTCACCGCCGACGGCCGTGTGCTGTTCGACGGTGCGCGCGTCCACGGGAACGTCGAGTTCACCGGCGCCCGCCTCAACTCCGCCCACCGCGTCGACAACCAGGTGCTGGTGCTGCCGCACGGATCGGCCGACGAGGCCGCGACGCTCGTGGCCGACCGCATCCGGGTCGAGGGCAACGTCGAACTCGACGACGGCTTCATCAGCGAGGGCACGGTCCGGCTGCCGAACGCGAGCATCGGCGGCTACCTCCGGCTGTCCGGCGCGGTGATCGGGCCGCGGGAGATCGCCGAGGAGCTCGCCGGGGACGTCACGAACCGCATCCCGGTCGCCTTGCACGCCGACGGCATGCAGGTCCGCGGCGACGTCGAGGCGCGCAGTGCCGTCAACGGCGCGGGCGTCCGGTCGAAGGCACTGCACACCTACGGCCAGGTCCGGCTGTCCAACGCGACCATCCACGGCAGCGCCAGCATGTCCGGCGTCTCGCTGCACGGGCCGGGCATCGACGTCCTGTTCGCCGACCGCCTCCAGGTCGGCGGCACGCTCTTCCTGCGCGAGCTGAAGGCCAGGGGCTCGGTTCGCCTGCAGAACGCGAACATCGGCTCCACACTCGACCTCTCCGGCGCCGAGCTCACCCTCCCGAGGCTCCGCGGGAACGGCACCCAGAAGCCGTCACTGGACGCCCGCGCCATCACGATCGGCAAGGACCTCCTGTGCAGCCGCGGGTTCACCGCGGTCGGCGGCGTGCGGATCCGGCTGGGCGAGGTCGGCAAGATGGCGACGTTCAGCGACTCGCACCTCGGTTCGACCGCCGCGGACATCGCGCTCAACGCCTACGGCCTCACCGTCCACCAGTTCCGCCTGCACATTCCCGAGGGCCAGCAGCCCAAGGGGAAAATAGTGCTGAGCCGCCTGAAAGCGGTGTCGGTGACCGACGGGCCGGGGCTGTGGGACGCCGAGGGCGGCGTCGCCGTGGACGACTTCGAGTTCGCCGGCATCACCGCCGATCCGGACGTGCCGGTGCAGACACGGCTGAAGTGGTTGCTCAAGGTGCAGCCGGACTTCGCGCCCGGACCGTACGAACAGCTCGCCGCCGTCTACCAGCAGGGCGGCGAGGAGGAACTCGCGCAGAAGGTCCAGCTGGAGAAGCAACGCCGCCGCTACTCCGAACTCGGCCGCGCCGGCCGGGTCTGGGGCGTCGTGCAGCGGTGGACGGTCGGCTACGGCTACCGGCCGTGGCTCGCGATCTGCTGGCTCGCCGTGTTCTGGCTGTTCGGCGCGCTGTGGTTCAACTGGCACCCGATGGTCAAGCTCAACTCCGACGAGGACCCGGTGTGGAACGCCGCGCTGCTCGCCCTCGACCTCCTGATCCCGATCATCGACTTCGGCCACGACGGCAAGTGGCAGTTCACCGGTGCGTCGCAATGGATATCTTCGCTGCTCGTGGCGGTGGGCTGGGTGCTCGCGTCGACCGCGGCCGCGGGTGCGGCCCGCGTGCTGAAACGGGTGTGAGCCAAGGGAAGCCGTTCACACGATGTAGTTAACCGAGTGCTCAGAGCGTGCATTTGGGGTGGATGGACTGGCAGAGTCGCCGACGTCGACTTGATCACGTTGATCGTCGGCGATTCCCTTGAGTGCCACCGAGTAGCGAGGTTTCCTGCGTTGTTCTCCACTGAGCTGCGAGCGAAGACGGGAGCGAACGGCATCCGCCGGTTCGCCACCCGAGCGCTGCTCGCCGTCGGTGGAGCGATCGCGGGAACGGCCGTTGCCTGGGCACTCGCCACGACGTCGGCCAACGCGGCCGACACCGTGCCCGCTGCCGACGCGCACCAGTTCGACGCCATCAGCAAGCTCGTCTCCAACACGGACGAGAAGCTGCCGGTCGTCGTTCCCGCTGCCAAGGCAGTGCACAAGATCGACGAGACCTTGCGCGCCGAGCAGGAGAAGGCTCGCGCCGCTCTGCCGGACGTGCAGGTCTCCCAGGCGGTCGAGCAGATCTCCGCTCGATTCCTGCCGCAGGCCACCAGGATCGGTCAGTCCAGCAGCCCCGCCAGTGAGCGGGCGATGGACGTGACGTTCCCGGAGATCCCGGCACCCACCACCGATGCCGGACAGTCGCCGGCACCGGTGGTCTCGCAGTTCACCGGCCCGTCCGGTGGCAGCTGGACGGATCTGTTGGAGCACAACGACTTCGTCGTGCCTTCCGAGCAGCATCCGTCCCTGCCCAGCACCCCGCTCCCGAAGCTGCCCGTCCCGGCCCCCGCGCCGGTGCAGTGCGCTTCGTGCAACGACGGTTCTGGTTCTGCCAAGGGCAGCATGATGGCTGCTCTCGCTGCACCCGGTGACGCTCACGGCATCTCGTCGACGCGCGCTCTCGCGCCGTCCACCGACGAGGTCACCGTGACGCCGGGCAAGCAGCCCGGTATCAACCCCGACTGATTCCAGCGCGCGGTCCGCGGCAGCCCACTCCCCTGGCTGTCCGGAAGTCGACCGTCGCGCTTTTTTCTTGCGCTCACACAGGTCGATCACCGCGTGCGACTCCCCCGGTGATGACGCGCCTTCCCCTGCGCGTTCGGCCCCACCCCCTTGAGCCCCCGTCGCTTTCTCGACGGGAACCCGATGAAGGAGATCCAATGCAGACCTGGGCAAAGCGCGGACTTCAGACCGCGTTTGTCACTGGTGGTTTGCTGATGCTCGGTACGGGCATCGCTTCTGCCCAGGAGAACGTCGACCCGGACGCTGCGCCTCCGGCTGTCGACGTTGCGGCCTCGGTTCCGATCAAGGCCGACCAGAACAAGCTGGCCACGCCGCTCCGGGAAGTCACGGTCCCCAAGGTCGACCGGACCATCAGCACGGACCGCGTCACCAGCGTGGTGCCGACCCGCACGGCAGCGCCCGTCGCGAACCCGCTGGTCCGTCAGACCGGCGAGCGCCTGCAGGGCACCCCGCTCCAGAACGTGGTGCGCGGTAACACGATCCAGGGACACCTCGACGTCCCGATCAACATCTGCGGCAACGCGATCGCCGTCCTCGCGAACACCGAGGCGTCCGGCGACTGCGTGCAGCACACCCACCGCGACGGCACGATCGTCACGGATGGCGAGGGCCAGGCTCTCGCCGGCAACGTCGTCGCCGTCAACCACATCCTCCCGGTCCAGATCACGGGCAACGCGATCGCGGCCGGCGGCAACGCCGAGACCAACACCTCCGCCGAGCAGGTCTCCACGACCGGTGGCCCCATCACCACCAGTGGTGACAAGGGCTCCATCTCCGGCAACGTCGTCTCCGAGCAGGGTGCGACCCCGGTTCAGATCACCGGCAACGGTGTGGGCGCGGCGGGTATCGCCAACGCCAACTCCACCGCTGACACGTTCGCCTCCTCCGAGGGCGACATCGTCACCAGCGGCAAGAACAGCTCGATCTCCGGCAACGCCGTGCCGATCCCGCTGTCCCCGCTGTTCGAGGTCAACGGCAACTCGGCCGCCGGTGCGGGCAACTCCGCCACCGACTCGACCCAGACCGGTGCCGCGTACACCGGTGGCGAGGTCTTCACCAACGGTGACCCGGCCACGCTCGCCGGCAACATCGTGGAGCCCGCTCTCGCCGGCCCGGTCACGGTCGACGACAACGCCGCCGCCGTCGGTGGCAACGCCGCCGCGGTCAGCGACACGGTCAACGACTCGCGCGCCGGAGACTCGAAGCACACCACCGGCCACGGCTCGACGGCGTCCGGCAACGTCGCCGGCGCACCCATCTCGCTGCCCGCAGCGGTGGGTGGCAACGGTGCGTCCCTGGTCGGCAACGCGCTGACCGACCACTCGAACGAGGCGAACTCCACCGCCGGTGGCAACGTCTTCACCGTCGGCGACAAGTCCGTGCTCTCCGGCAACATCGCGGACGTTCCCCCGGCCACGGCCGTGGACGCGTGCGGCAACGGTGCCACGCTCGCCGGTCAGGCCACTGGTACCTGCGAGAACGACGTCAAGTCGGTCACCTCGGGCTACCAGGGCACGACGGGCAACGACTCGGTCGGCTCGGGCAACATCGCCTCGACCCCGCTCGCCGCGCCCGCCGAGGTCTACGGTCTCGCCGCCGCTCTCGGTGGCCAGGCCGCAGGCTCGGCCGACGAGGTCAAGCTGGTCCAGTCCGGTGGCACCCCGAACACCGAGGACGACCGCGGCACGGTCTCCAGCAACATCGTGACCGCGCCGACCGCGGTGGCCCCGCAGGTCTTCGCCGTCACCGCCGGCCTCGTGGGCAACACCACGTCGGACTCGGCGAACGACACCACGGTCACCGCGGGCGACGCGCCCCACGCGACCGGCAAGAAGAGCTCGGCGTCCGGCAACATCGTCCAGGTCCCGACCTCGACGCCGGCCCAGGTCTTCGCTGACGGCGTCACGCTGGTGGGCAACAACGACACCACGGGTGTCAACGCCACCGACATGACGGCCGGCGGCGACGCCATCACCACCGGCGAGGCCGGCTCCATCGCGGGCAACGTCGTCTCGGCTCCGGTCGCGACCGGCACCCAGGTGCTCGGCTGGTCGGTCGGCGGCGGCAGCAACGTCAACTCCACCGCCACCAACGACCTCAGCTCGGTCGCCGGCGGCGACGTCAACAGCAACGGTGACCGTGGCGCGGTCGCGGGCAACCTGATCGGCGCGCAGCCGGCAGTGCTCCCGGCGGTTCCGGGCAACACGGTCGCCGCGGCCGGCATCACCAACTCCGACGTGGTGTCCGCCACCAACGTCGTGTCCGGTGACGACAGCTACTCCTCGGCCGAGGACGCCTCGGTGTCCGGCAACCTGATCAACGTTCCCGCCAACGCCTTCGCCGGCGTGTACGCGAACGCAGTGGCCGCGGCCGGCAACGCGACGACGGTCACCGACAAGGCCTCGTACACCCAGGCCGGCGGCGAGACCCTCACCGAGGGCAGCGGCCCGCTGACCGCCCGCGACATGCACGTTCCGGTCGAGGCGGCTGCCAAGCTCGCGCGCATCCCCGTCGAGGTCGTCGGCCAGGCGACCACGCTGGGCACGAGCGACGACACGCAGCTCACCGGCGAGGACACCGACGGCACGCTGCGCGCCACGCAGCTCAAGGGCCTGGAGCTCCCCAAGGGCGTCGACAGCCTGATGAAGGCCAACGAGGTTCCGGCGTTCCACGGTCTCGACAGCAAGCTGCCGATCAACCAGCTGCCGAACCCGGCTGACCTGGCGTCCCTCACCGGCCAGCTGCCCACCCCGGCTCTGCCCGGTGTGGCGCAGGAGCGCTCCTCCCTGCCGCTGAACGGCGGCACCGGCAGCATCACGCCGAACGTCCAGGGCCTGCCCCTGGGCCAGCTGCTCGACGTCACGAAGGGCCTGGTTCCGGCCGGCGCCACCGGGCGTTCGCTGCCGTCCCTCCCGGTGACCGCTCCGGCCCTGCCGCTGCCCGTGCAGCTGCCCGCGCTGCCCACCGAGCGTTCGCTGCCCGCACTGCCCGTCGACGGCCCGGCCTCCCTCTCGGGTCTCAGCCTGAACCCGACCCAGGGCCTGGCCCCGAAGGCCGACGAGCGCGCGCTGCCGCAGCTGCCGTTCGACGCCCCGGCGCTCGCCATGATCGACCCGGCCAACCTGTTCCAGACGGTGACCGGCTCGCTGTAACACCCCGCACCACGTAACACCCTCCCTCCGGTAAGAAGCTGAGCCCCAGCGACACGACAGTGTCGCTGGGGCTCAGTGCCGTCCGGGGGGAATTCGTGCTGTGGCGAGCATTTCCTGCGGCGCGGCATCGCCGTCACTCGTCACCCAGTGGACCTGCGGACGCTCCCCGACCAGCCCCCTGATCAGCTCGGCGATCGGCGACCCGTCCCCGAAGTCGTGCTCCGCCAGCACCGCCAGCACCGCATCGCCATACCGCGCGACCGTGAAATCGGGCCGGAGGTTCCGCCGCAGGGTTCGCGCCGCGTCCAGCACATCGTCCGGTCCGGTGATCAGCACCAGCGTCACGAGCGTGCCGCGGGTGCGGGCGCGGATGAGCGACTGCTCCAGGCGGTCGAGCAGCAGCGCGTGTCCGGGCAGCCCCGTCAGCGGGTCGTGCAGCACCCTCCGGTTCTAGTCGAGCCCAGGCCCGTTGACCAGCACCGCGACCCGCATGGGTGAGTCATCCGAGCAGCGCGCTCGCCGCCCGTAGCTGATCAGGGCGCGGCACTGCCTTCTCCGCCCGCCGCCGTGCCGTTGCGAGGCCGTTGAGTCCAACGTGGCTTACGTCTGGGCCAGGTCGGTGAAGCGGCTGTAGTGCAGCTGGTGTGCCACGACGATGGTCGCGGTCGGCCCCGCGCGGTGCTTGGCGATGATCAGGTCGGCCTCACCGGCGCGCGGGTCGTCGCGTTCCCAGGCGTCCGGGCGGTTGACCAGGATGACCATGTCGGCGTCCTGCTCGAGGGAGCCCGACTCACGGAGGTCGGAGAGCATCGGGCGCTTGTCGGTTCGCTGTTCCGGGCCACGGTTCAGCTGGGAGATCGCGATGACCGGGACGTGGAGTTCCTTGGCGATCAGCTTGAGGTTTCGGGAGAACTCCGAGACTTCCTGCTGGCGCGACTCCGTCTTCTTGCCCGATGACATCAGCTGGAGGTAGTCGACGACCACGAGCCTGAGGTCGTGGCGTTGCTTGAGGCGGCGGGCCTTGGCCCTGATCTCCATCATCGTGAGGTTCGGGCTGTCGTCCACGAAGAGCGGCGCCTCGCTGATCTCGCTCATGCGGCGGGCCAGGCGGGTCCAGTCGTCGTCGCTCATCGTGCCGCCTCGCATGTCGCTGAGGCGGATGCGCGCCTCGGCGGAGAGCATGCGCATGACGATCTCGGTGCGGCTCATCTCCAGGCTGAAGATGGCGCTGGTCATGCCGTGCTTGACCGAGCACGACCTGGCGAAGTCGAGGCCCAGCGTCGAGTTGTGCGTCGGGATCATCGTCTCGCCCGCGAGGTACAGGTGGTCGTGGTTGTCGACCTCCACGCACCTCACCGGGACGGAGGCGACCGGGCGGACCGCGACGACCTCCACCTGGTCGTGCTTGCCGAGGCCTGCGAGCAGTTCGTCGGCGTCGCGGCGCAGGCGGGCGAAGCGGCCGTCGATCTGCAACGCGGCCAGCAGCTCCGCGCGCTGCTTGTGGGACGCGCGCAGGTACGCGGCGGGGATGTGCGGATCGTCGGCCAGGTCGAGTTCCTTGGCGACGCGCAGTTCGTCGTCGGTCAGTTCCAGGTCGCCCAGGCCGGACAGGAACAGGCCGAGCGCGCGCGGGGACAGCGGCAACGACGCGGTGGGCAGCTCCCAAGCTGCGGACATGCGGACGAACATGCGGCACAGGCCGACTCGCTCGAACAGCTGCGCGGTGGTGCGGATCGCCCAGAAGCCGCCGGTCTCGCTGCACGACTCCGTCAGCCACTGGTGTTCGGCGTCGGCCACGATCACGGTGCCGTCGGAGAACTCGACCTCGAAGCACGGGCGGCCCGTCATCACCTCGGTCGCGGCGACCACGCGGGTCGGGCGGCCGTCGGCGCCGATCAGGAACGAGCCCACCGACACGGCGCCCATCGTCGTCCAGCCGGACGGGGTGGGCAGCGGCGTGTCCAGGGCGAGCGCCTTGCCGACGCCGGGGCGGGCCGCGACGATGATCATCTGGCCGCCGTGCAGGCCGTTGGTCAGGGCGTCGAGGTCGGCGAAGCCCGTCGGGATGCCCTGCGACATGCCGCCGCGGGACGCGATCGCGTCGATCTCGTCCATCGTCGGCTGGAGCAGGTCCTCGAGGGCGACGTAGTCCTCGGTGGTGCGGCGGTCGGTGACCTCGTAGATCGCGGCCTGCGCCCGGTCGACCACCTCGTCGACGTCCGCGCCCTCGGCACCGTTGTAACCCAGCTGCACGATGCGCGTGCCGGCCTCGACCAGACGGCGCAGCACCGCCTTCTCGGCCACGATCTCGGCGTAGTAGCCGGCGTTCGCGGCCGTGGGGACCGTCGCGATCAACGTGTGCAGGTACGGCGCGCCACCCACGCGCAGCAGTTCGCCGCGGCGTTCGAGCTCGGCCGAGATGGTGATCGGGTCGGCGGGCTCGCCGCGGCCGTACAGGTCGAGGATGCAGTCGTAGATCGCCTGGTGTGCCGGGCGGTAGAAGTCGTTCGGCGCGAGTGCCTCGATGACGTCCGCGATCGCGTCCTTGGACAGCAGCATGCCGCCGAGAACGGACTGCTCCGCCGCGAGGTCCTGGGGCGGCTGACGCTCGAATGCGGGCTCCGCCATGCCCCGGTCGTCCACGAGCGCCACTGCCGAATCACCCCTGCGAGAAGTCGAGAGCCGGTGCCTGAATCACCTAGTTGTACCGCGCGGCACCGACAATTTCGGGCGGCCACGCTGTGCGATGGCCTTGCCCTGGCAGCGACGCTAGAGGGACCCGTCCGGAGCAAGCAAACCAGCGTGTGGATCGCCCTGTGGACAACTGGGGGACAACCTGTGGATGGTTGCTCGCAGGGGTCACGGCGCTGGGGACAACCTGTTGACAACCAGTGGAGTGACAGAAATAACTGCAGCTCAAGGGCTGTGTACAAGTTGTGGAAGAAGTTGTGCGCCACACCCTCGGCGTGTCGCAAAAAACACCTTCCTCGGCGTGTCGCCGCCGCGCTGAACGCGTCGTTTATCCACAGGAAGTGGACAGGGCGACACTGGTCCGAACGAGCGAAAGCGCCACCCACCCGGAGCATTCCGGGTAGGCAGCGCTTCAGCAAACCGAACCGTAGGCGAACCCCACCAAAGAGTGCTGGGCTCGCCTGACGAGATCCCTGCGGGGTCTGCGGGGTCGCCCCCGCAACAGACACGCGGAGACGAGCCCTGCGAAGCCGCGCAGCGGCGAGTAGGGCTGGCTACTGGGCGGAGCCGGTCACCTCGACCGGCAGGGCCACGGTGACCTCGGGGTGGAGGCGAACCGTGACCGAGTGCTTGCCGGTCGTCTTGATGTGACCCGGCAGCTCGATGGCGCGCTTGTCCAGGACCGGACCACCGGCGGACTTGACGGCAGCCGCCACGTCCGACGCGGTGACCGAGCCGAACAGCTTGCTGCTGCCGGCGGCGGCCTTGGCCTTGAGCGTCACGGAGAGACCCTCGAGCGCGGTCTTGATCTCCTTGGCGTGGTCCAGGTCGCGCACGCGGCGGGTGTCCTGCGCGCGGGTGATGACCTGGATCTGCTTCTGCGCGCCACGGGTCGCGACGATCGCGAGACCACGCGGGAGCAGGTAGTTGCGGCCGTAGCCGTCCTTGACCTCGACGATGTCGCCGGGAGCGCCAAGGCCGGAAACGTCAGCGGTGAGGATGAGCTTCATCGCAGTGTCTCCTTCTCTTAGCGAGCGGTCGAGGTGTAGGGCAGCAGGGCCATCTCACGGGCGTTCTTCACGGCAACAGCGACGTCGCGCTGGTGCTGCGAGCAGTTGCCGGTGACGCGGCGGGCACGGATCTTGCCGCGGTCGGAGATGAACTTGCGGAGCAGCGTCGTGTCCTTGTAGTCGATCAGCGACGCGCTCTTGTCCTTGCAGAAGGCGCAGACCTTCTTCTTGGGCTTGCGCACAGGCGGCTTGGCCATGTGTCTCTAACTCCTGAATACGCGATGAGTGAAGTACTGGATGACCGGTGCTGTCGGTCTAGAAGGGGGGCTCGTCGGCGAAACCACCGCTGGAACCGGCCTGCGGGGCAGAACCCCACGGGTCGTCCGCGGGCGCGCCGCCGCCACCGCCGCGAGACTGCTGACCGCCGCCGCCGCCGAAGCCGCCGCCACCGCCGCCGTCTCCACGGCTGACCTTGTTGACCTTCGCGGTCGCGTAGCGCAGCGAGGGGCCGATCTCGTCGACCTCCAGCTCCACGACAGTGCGCTTCTCGCCTTCCTTCGTGTCGAAGGAACGCTGGCGCAGCCGTCCGGAGACGAGCACTCGCGAACCGCGGGTGAGCGACTCGGCCACGTTCTCGGCGACCTGCCGCCACACGTTGCACCGCAGGAACAGCGCTTCGCCGTCCTTCCACTCGCCCGAATTCTTGTCGAACGTGCGGGGTGTGGAGGCGACCGTGAAGCTGGCCACCGCCGCACCGGACTGGGTAAAGCGCAGTTCGGGGTCGGCAGTCAGGTTTCCGACTACCGTGATCGTCGTCTCACCAGCCATGTCTTGGGAGCTCCCCTAGTCGAGGTTCGTCAGGCCCTGGCAGCGGCCCTGGCCGCCGACTTGGCCGACTTGGCGTCCGACTTGGCCGCGGCCTTGGCGGCCAACTTGGCAGCCTTGGCGGGCTCGCGGCGCAGGACCTTCGTCCGGAGCACCGTCTCCTGCAGACCGAGCTGGCGGTCCAGTTCCTTCACCGCGTCGGGCGTCGAGGTCAGGTCGAGCACCGCGTAGATGCCCTCGCTGCTCTTGTTGATCTCGAAGCTCAACCGGCGCTTGCCCCACACCTCGACCTTCTCGACGTTTCCGCCCGTGGTGCGGATGACGTTGAGGAACGTGTCGAGCGACGGTGCGACAGTGCGCTCGTCGAGACTGGGGTCAAGGATGACCATCACTTCGTAATGACGCATGAGGACCACTCACCTCCTGTGGACTCGCGGCCACGGGCTTTCCGTGGCAGGAGGGTCGTCGCGTCAGCAACTGACAAAGGTTAACAGAGCGCGTCCGGCGACTACGCAGGGGTGCGGCGCAGGGCCCAGGTCCGCACCAGCGCACCCGTGACCAGGGCGAGCATCAACACCGCGACCAGCACCGGAGCGCCGACCCCGCCGGGACCGCTCAGCCTGGGCAACGCCGTGGCGCGACCGGCGGCCTGCACCGAGTCGCCCTCGACGCCGGTGCCGCTGGACGCGCGGGGCACCTGCGAGCCGTACCGCACACCGGGCGACGGCGAGTAGAGGCCGGGCATCGCGAACGGCAGCGAGCCGTAGCTGAACAGCGGCACGCGGCCGAAGTTCGAGCCGATCGGATAGAGCGAGAAGTCGCGGTTGCTGGGGGCACCGGCGCCCACGCCGGGAACGCCAGGCTGGGTGCCCGGCTGCGTGCCGGGGTTGGTCCCGGGCTGCGGCTGGGGCTGCTGACCAGGCGGTTTCGGTGCACCGGGAATCGCGCCGACGGCCTGCTGTGAGGCGTCCGCGACGGCCTTGGCGCCGTCCTGGACGGGTGCGACGACCTTGTTGACGCCGACCACCGTCACCTGGCAGCCCTGCGTCAGCGTCGTGCGCACGGTCTTGTCGAGCGTGCCGAGGATCGGCCCGAGCAGCGGGATCTTGTTGACCTCGGCCATCACGGCGTTGGCGATCGTGCCGCCACTGATGGTCGTCGTGCCGACCTGCACCGCGCCGATCGGCATGGGCTTGACCTGCGCGAACGCCTGCCTGAACGGTTCGGCGAGCGGCGGCCCGAGCAACGGGACGGCGCGCACTAGATCCGTGATCGGCTGCGTCACGGCGGCTGGACTCAGAGAGACGGGGGTGCCGGGCGCGCCCTGCACGGTGGTGGCACAACTGCCGGCCACGATGGGATCTGCCGCGTGCGCGACCCCGCCCACCGAAGCGGACGCCAGGGCCAGCAGCGCCGTGGCGGCAGCGCTCAACAGCCTCATGCGAACCCCTTTCCTACTCTCAAGTAACGACCGTAGGTCCTGGTGGTGACGTAGACCATCCCCAGTTTTTCCAATTACTCCTATCGGCGGCGGCTGCGATGGCGTTATGGACGCCGACTACCCTCGTGCGTATGCGCATCGGGGCCCATGTACGCGACGACGACCCGGTCGGCGCCGCGGCCGAACGCGGGGCCGAGGTCGTCCAGTTCTTCCTGGCGGATCCCCAGGGGTGGAAGAAGCCCAAGCCCCACCCGCAGACGGAGGCCCTGCTCGCCTCCGACCTGGAAGTGTTCATCCACGCGCCGTACATGATCAACGTCGCGTCACTGAACAACAGGATCCGGATTCCGTCCAGGAAGAACGTGATCCAGCACGCGGAGGCAGCCGCGACCGTGGGCGCGCAGGGCCTGATCGTGCACGGCGGCCACGTCACCAAGGGCGAGGACCCGGCGGAGGGGTTCGCGAACTGGCGCAAGTTCTTCGAGCGCCAGGTCGCCGACGGCGGCTTCGCGGTCCCGGTCCTGATCGAGAACACCGCGGGCGGCGACGGCGCCATGGCCCGCACGTTCGACTCCCTCAAACTGCTCTGGGACGCGGTCGGCGAGTTCGGCGCGGGCTTCTGCCTCGACACCTGCCACGCGTTCGCCGCCGGTGAGGACCTGGTCGGCATCGTCGACCGGGTGAAAGCGATCACCGGCCGGATCGACCTCGTGCACCTCAACAGCTCGCGCGACGAGTTCGGTTCCTCGCGCGATCGGCACGACAACATCAGGACTGGCACCATCGACGCCGACCAGCTGGCAGCCGTGGTCGCCACCGCCGGATGCCCCGTCGTGGTGGAGACTCCCGACGAGGGCCAGGCCGACGACATCGCCTTCCTGCGCGACCGCGCCGGCCGGTGAACACCGTGCACGAGGTGGTGAGCGTGACGCCCGAGCGAGGCGACGCCGGGCGTTTCGTGAACCGCTTCGGCAGCGCTGCCGCCGCCGTGCTCGTGTTGTTGTGCGGGCTCACGCTGCTGCTGGGCTTCGTCAACAAGGACCGCTGCACCGGTCCCGCGTTCGACCAGTGGGGCCGCACGCAGCCCGACTACGACGAGCGCAACAAGCAGGACGTCTGCTACTCCGACATCCAGCACCTCTGGATCGGGCGCGACATCGACCGGCACGTCTTCCCGTACGTCGACGGCAACATCAACGACAAGGGCGTCCTCATCGGGGGCTCGGTCGAGTACCCGGTGCTCTCCGGCCTGCTCATCTGGGCGGGTGCGATCTTCGCGCACAACGACGCGGAGTACCTGCTCTACTCGTCGCTGCTGATGGCACCGTTCGGCCTGCTCACGGGCTACCTGCTGGGCAAGCTGGCCCGCTGGCGCGCGTTGCTGTGGGCGATCGGGCCACCGCTGGTCCTCTACGCCTTCCACAACTGGGACCTGCCCGTCGTCCTGTGCTCGGTCGCCGCGGTCTTCGTGGTGCACCGCTGGAACCGGCCGCTGGTCGAGAGAGCCACGGTCGCGTCCGTGCTGCTCGGGCTCGGGTTCGCGTTCAAGGTCTATCCGGCGGCCTTCGTGCTGCCGCTGATGCTCTTCGTCGCCACCGGCGGCTGGCGCGGCCAGGAGATGCCGGCCGGCAAGAAGACCGACGTGGCGGGCGCGGTCAAGGTAGGGCTCGCGTCGATCGTCACGGTCGTGCTGGTCAACCTGCCGTTCGCGATCGCGGGCTACGACGGCTGGGCGGCGTCGTTCGAGTTCCAGCAGCTGCGCCGGGTCGACATCACCACGAACTCGATCTGGTACTGGGGCCTGCGGCCGTTCATCGGCGACGACGCGATGCAGTCGCTGGTCGGTGTCATCTCGCCGATCACGATCCTGCTCTCGTTCGGCATCGCGGCCGGCTACGGCTGGATGCGGTTCCGGCGCGAAGGCAGTTACCCGTGGATCGCCGTGTCCGGCGCGATGCTGTGCGGCTTCATGCTGCTGCACAAGGTCCACTCGCCGCAGTACACGCTGTGGCTGGTGCCGTTCCTCGTGCTGCTGCGCGTGCGGCTGGTGTGGGCCTTCGCCTACTTCGTGGTCGACCTGGCCATGGGCATCGGCATCTTCCGCTGGTTCTGGGCGATCGAGTTCGGTCAGCCGGCCGGGATCTACGACAGCTTCTCCGCGCAGGCCGTGATGATCGGCGTGTGGGGCCGGGCCGCGTTGCTCGTGGCGCTGTTCGTCGTGTTCCTCAAGGCCAGGGACGTCACCGAGGATGATCACGACGACCTCAAGTTCATCCGCGGGGCGGTAGTGCCTGTATCGAAGTCTGGCCCGCGATAGCCGGGCTTGAGGCGGCCCCTGGCGGCACGGCCGGACGACCCACATACAACACCGGTATGCGGGCCGTCCGGCCGCACCACCAGGAACCACCTCAAGCGCGACTCTCATCGGACCAGACTTCGATACAGGCACTAGCAACAAAGGCCTGATCCGCCGCAGACTTCACCGGTGAGGGTGATCATCGTGCTGGCGTTGCTGCTGGCCTGCGGTGCCTCCGGCGTGCCGGTGCGCTCGGAGGTGATCCGCTGGCTGCCCGTGTGGCAGGCCGTGCCGACGCTGTCGGGTTCGGTGCCGGACCAGAGCGTGCGCACCACGGTCGACCTCGCGGCGGGCGGCACCTCGGTCCGGGTGCGCCTGTCGAACCTGATGGGCATCAGGCCGGTCCGCGTCGAGCAGGTCACCGTCACCGCGAACGGCGAGACGCGGCAACTCACGTTCGGCAGGTCCGAAGGCGTCACGATCAGGGCGCGCGACGAGGTCTACAGCGACGCCGTGCGGCTCGACGTCACCAGGACGCTGGAGATCAGCACGTACGCCCCGGCCGGCACGCCGTGCCAGGCCCGCGCGCATCGCACGATCACGTCCACGCGTGACCAGATCTGCCTCGTCTCGGCCGTCGAGGTCGCGGGCTTCACCGCGCCGGGTGCGGTCGTGATGTTCGGCGACTCGATCACCGAGGGGTTCTACGAGAACACCTGGCCGTCGTTGGTGCAGAGCGACTACGCGGTCCTGAACGCGGGCATCAACGGCAACGGCGTGGTGCTGGGCAACGCACCGATGATCACGCGCGTGCACCGGGACGTCCTGTTCAGCAACGAGGTCCGCAAGGTCGTGCTGCTGGGCGGCATCAACGACATCCAGAGCGGCGCAAGTGCCGAGGAGGTCATCGCGGGCATCCGCACCGTTCGGCTGCGATGCGGCAACGAGGGCGTGGAGTTCCACGTCGGCACCATCACGCCGTGGCGCGGCTGGTACAGCTGGACCGAGGAGAAGGAACAGCAGCGCCAGAAGGTGAACGCGTGGATCCGCGCCACCTTCCGCGACGCCATCGACTTCGACGAGGCCGTGCGCGACCCCGCCGATCCGCTCAGACTGCGTCCGGAGTTCGACTCCGGTGATCACCTGCATCCGAACGGGAACGCATTCGGTGTGATGGCGCGCCTCGTGCGGGTCTGACGAGCGGCCGGTCCGGCGCGTCGGCCAGCACGCCTGCCAGCGGGTCGTCGCCCGCCTGCCGCACGAGATCTCGCTCCGGGTGGTAGATCTCCTTGAGGATCATCACGCACAGCCCGACGACGGCGGCGTCACGCAACAGCACGGCGCCGAGGAACCAGTCGATCGGCAGGCCCTTGTTGTCCGTGCCGAGGTAGAAGTACATGCGCGGCACCCACACCAGCGCGTCGACCGTCATCCACGCCAGCAGCAGCTTCCAGCGCGGCAACGCCAGCACGGCCAGCGGCACCAGCCACAGCGAGTACTGCGGGCTCCACACCTTGTTCGTAATGAGGAACGCCGCCACGACCAGGAACCCGAGCTGCGCGAGCCGTGGCCTCGTCGGTGCCGAGAGGGCCACGTAGGCGATGCCGGCGCAACAGGCGAGGAACAGCACCATGCTGACCGTGTTGAGGACAGTCGGTGGTTGTCCCTGCGTCAGCCCGGGATCGAAGCCCTGCCATCCCGTCCACTGCACGAGCACGTTGTAGAGCGTGTCCGGGTCCGCGTTGCGTTCGGTGTTGAGGCGGAAGAACTCACGCCACCCCGTCTGCGACGCCGGGTTCAACGCGATCGGTGCGTTGACGAGCGCCCACGCGCCTATGGCCGCGGCCGTGGTGGTGAGGCCGACCTTGATCCTCTTGGACCGCCAGCACAACAACAGCAACGGCCCGAGCAGGAACAACGGATAGAGCTTCGCCGCGCCACCGAGCCCCAGCAACACCCCGGCGAGCACAGGCTTCTTCCGCGCCCACGCCAGCAGACCCGCCGTCGCGAACGCCGTCGCGATCGTGTCGAAGTTGGTGAACGCATGCACGATGACCAGCGGCGACACCGCCACGATCGCCGCGTCCCACGTCCTGCGCCGCGCGATCCGGGCGACCGAGAACACCGTCACCAGCCACGCCACGGCCAGCCAGAACGCCGTGACGTTGAAGAACACGATCACCGTCATCGGCAGCCCCGGCACGAGCGCCACCAGCCCCTGCGCCACACGCGCGTTGAGCCACATGAACACACCGGTGACCACCGGGTACTCCATGTACCGGACCTGCTCGGTCGGCTTGCCCTCGTCGTCCTTCCACGACGTGATGTACGGGAAGGAACCGCGCTGGTCGAGCCGTTCCGCGGTGTAGAGCGGCACCGTGTCGGAGTAGCAGAGCGCGGTGAACTGCTTGCTGCCCCGCCAGTCGAGCTGCACGACGCCCTTGTCGTCCGTGTACTGCTGGATACACGGCGACTTCTGCACCCATCCCAGCAGCAACGTGACCACGGCGAGCATCAGCACCACTCGCAGCGCCGTCCAGAAGTAGTTCCGGCCGACCTGCGCGTGCTCGCCGAGCGGACCGCCGAACGGTCTGCTCAGGCCGCGGGCGAGGGACTCGGTCCACGTGGGTGCGACGCGTTCTTCACGGGTGAGCGAGTCGGTTTCCTCGGCGAGGTCCGTCTCGGAGGCCTCGGCGGGACGCTCGGCAGGGCTGCTGGGCACGGGGCGGATGTTACGGCCAAGACCGTTTCGCCGTGGTCGACATCCCAGGTACCGCACAAAGCGAAGGAGCCCGGTGCGTGTGCACCGGGCTCCTGCACGAGTCAGCCGTCTCCTGGACTGCCGTTCCTGGGACGGCCGCTGGTCGACGGATCGGGATCATCGGACGGATCGGGGCAGTTGAGGCCCGGGATGCAACCGGGGTTCGGGGGCTTCGTCTGCGACGGCTTGGTCGATGCCGAGGTCTGCGACGGCGGGTTGTTGTTGCTCGGCGGGTTGTTGCTGCTGGCCGGGGTCGACGGCGGCTCGGACTTGCGCGGCGGGTTGAAGTTGCCCAGCGGGACCGGCTTCGGGAACGCTTCCTTCTGCGCGCCCGCGAGTGCCCCGTCCATGAACTTCTTCCACATCAGGCCGGGCAGGCCGGAGCCGAAGACGGCCTTGCCGCTCTTGTCCTTGATGGCCACGTTGCCCTGGTCCTTGCCGACCCACACGGAGGCGGACAGCTGCGGCGTGTAGCCGACCATCCAGGCCTTCGAGTTCTGGTCGAGGCTGCCGGGGAGCTCGTGCGTACCGGTCTTGCCGGCGCACGGGCGGCCGCCGGCGCACGCGATCGACCCTGACGGGATGTCCTTCAACGTCTCGGTGACGTTGTCCGCGATGTCGCGGCTCTTCGTCTCGACCGGGTCGAACGCCGGCACCGGCTGGTCGACGTGCTGGTAGAGGACGTCACCGGTGGGGCCCACGATCTTCGTGACGAAGAACGGAGCCCGGTACACGCCGCGGGCCGCGAACGTCGCGAAGGCCGAGGCCATGTCGAACGGCCGCACCTGGGCGCTGTCGGCACCGATGGAGATACCGGCGGTGGGCGGGTTGCCGCCCTCGCCGACCAGGGTCTGCTTGTCCTGGCCGCCCACCCGGACGACCTTCGGGATGCCGGCCGCGTGCGCCGCGTCCGCCACGGCCTTCGTGCCCGTGCCCTCCGGGCCCGCCACCATGTCGTAGAACACGGTGTTGAGGGACTCCTTCATGGCCTGCTTGATCGTGCACTGCTTGCCGCACTGGGTGTTGCTCGCGTTGCGGATCTCGACGCCGGCGATCTTGCGCGGGGTGGCGTCGTAGGTGTCGCCGATGCCCTTGCCCATCTTCAGGGCGGCCACCAGGTCGAACGGCTTGAACGACGAGCCGGCCTCCTGGATCGTGCCCTTGGCGTAGTCGATGCCCTTGAGGCCGTCCTTGCCAGGGTAGTAGGCCCTGACGGCGCCGGACTGCGGCTCGATCGCGCTGAGCGAGGTGCGCAGCTCCGGGTCCTGGCCTGCCATCACCGAGTTCACGGCGTCGAGCGCGGCCTGCTGCATCTTCGGGTCGATCGTCGTGGTGACGGTGACGCCGACCTTCTGCGCCTTCTCCATCGTGAGGCCGACGAGCTCGCTGTCGATCTCGTTCTGGACCTGCTGGCTCACGCGGGCGAGCGGGCCGTCGAGGCTGGCGGGCTGCGTCTGCTCGAACGGCAGCGGCGTCGGGTACTGGCGGGCGTCGTAGTCGGCCTGGCTGATCCATCCCTTCTGAAGCATCTGCTTCATCACGAACTCCCAGCGCTTCTTCGCGTGCGCCTCGTCCTCGGACCAGGAGGGGATCTGGATCATGCCTGCGATGAAGGCGGCCTCGGAAGGAGTGAGGTCCTTCATCTCCTTGTCGTAGTAGACCTGCGCCGCGGCCTTCATGCCGTTCGCGCCGCGACCGAAGTACACCGTGTTCATGTACGCGGTGAGGATCGTCGGGTGGTCCGACTCGTTGCTCATCTTGTAGGCCTTGACGAGCTCGGTGAACTTACGAGTCAGCGTCGCTTCCTCGTTGCCGGTCGCCTTCTTGATGTACTGCTGCGTCAGGCCGGAACCACCGGAGCTGCCGCCGGTCGCCTGGATCCAGACGGCGCGGGCGATGGCCTTGACGTCGAAGCCGGGGTTGTCGAAGAAGTCCGCGTCCTCCGCCGCCATGACCGCGTTCTTGACGGTGTCCGGGAGCTCCTCGTACGTGAGCAGCGTGCGGTTCTGACCGGGTGAGGTGATCTTGCCCATCTCGGAGCCGTCCGAGTAGAGCAGGGTGATCGTCTTGTCCTGATCGGCCGCGATGTCGCTCGGCCGGGGCCAGTCGACGAGCGGGTACGCGACCGCGATGGCGATCACCGGGCCCAGGAGCATCAGGCCGATCGAGACGAACGCGGCGATCCGGACGCGCTTCCAGATCTTCTTCTTACGCAGACGACGCTCCTCCTCTTCGGTGAGCTCCGGCTCGTCGTCGTACTCGTAGTCGTCGTCATCGTCGCCGACACCGGCCATGAGGAACTCGTCGTCGAACTCGCGGTGGGTGATGAGCTCGGGCTCGCGCTGCGTGGGCCGGTTGACCGGCGGCATCTGCGTGGTGCGCTCTTCACCGGGGCTGCGCGGGGGCACGCCGGGACGACCGGGGCCGCCGGGACCGCCCTGCGGGCCACCGGGGCCGGTCGGTCCGCCGGGGCGACGGACGCCGGGAGGCGGGGCGATGGGCATGCCGCCGGGAGGCGTCGGAGGACGGTTGCCCGGACCGCCGGGACCGCCCTGGGGTCCACCGGGGCCGCCCATGGGGCCCAGCGGACGTCCTGGCCCACCCTGCGGTCCGCCAGGCCCACCCTGCGGACCGCCTGGTCCGTTCGGGCGGCGTGGGGGCTGCTGCTGTGGGAAACCACCAGGTGGCGTGCCACCCTGAGGAGGGCGCGCGAAACCACCGGGCGGGGTACCCGGACGTGGCTGATTCGGGACATCGCGCCTCGCGCCGCCGCCGTCCGGGTCGTCCCCGGTCGGCCACTGCGGCTCGCCTCCGCGCTGCCGGTCATCATGCTGGTCGTTCACGTGAAAAGGCCTCCCAGACCGGCGTGCAACAGCACACGGTTCGGTGGTCGTACTTCATTCGGAGCAGTGTCACCTGTGGATCATTCAGCCGCAGTCCTCCTGCGTGGCTTTTCCAGCCCACGCTTCCCCAGGACGTATGACTGCACCAGGTGGTTCCAACTGCACGTGCGACAAACTTCAACCAGGTACACGGAGAACTCGTCGAAGAGGTTCGCCATCTTCACCAGTTCTTCAGGCGTCCGCGCCGAGCCGGCCGCGTGCTTGAGCTCGTCACCGTAGACCCACGACACGTGCGTGAGCGGTTCCTTGCGGCACACAGGGCAGGGCACGTCGGTCGCCGTCCCGTGGAACTTCGCAGCTCGCAGCAGGTACGGGTTCGCGTCGCAGACCTCCATGGTGCCCGTGCGACCGGCATAGACCTCCGCCAGCAGCGCACGCCGCTGCAGCGAGTAGTCCACCACCTGCCGTTGGGTCAACACGTGACCAGAGTACGTGCCGGGCGCTTTTCGATGATGGGCCGTTCAGGGCAGCGGGCCCTGACGCGGTATCACGGTGTGCCACATCCCACAGTTACGAGGAGCCATCGATGTATCGAGCCGATATACTCACCTCACCTATCGGTGCAGGTGCGAGGAGGTGACTCGTGTTCGAGTTCGCGCTGCTCGGCCTGCTGCACGAGGCGCCCATGCACGGCTACGAGCTGCGCAAGCGCTTGCATGACCTGCTCGGAGCGTTTCGCGCGTTCTCCTACGGATCGCTGTACCCAACATTGCGGCGACTCCAACGTGCGGGCCTGATCGTGGAGGAGGGGCCGGAGGAATCGGCTCTTTCCTGGGGACGTCGGGCGCGCAAGGTCTACAAGCTGACGCCGGAGGGCAAGGAGCGGTTCGCCGATCTCCTGGCCAACGCGGGTCCGCAGACCTGGGACGACGACTCGTTCGGAGTCCACCTGGCGTTCTTCTCGCGCACGCCGGCCGACGTCAGGATGCGCATCCTGGAGGGCCGCCGGCGGTGTGTCGAAGAACGCAGGGAAGGGCTTCGCGAGCGGCTCACGCGCACGGGTGAGCAGATCGACCGCTACACCCGTGAGCTGCACAGCCAAGGCCTGGAAAGCACGGAGCGCGAGGTGCGGTGGCTCAACGAGCTCATCGCGCACGAGAAGTCCGAGCAGGACGAGTAGCGATTCACTGTTGATCAAGGAGGACTCGGCAATGGGCGAAAACCGCCGCACCGTTCGAGTGGCCATCGTCGGGGTTGGCAACTGCGCGGCGTCGCTGGTGCAGGGCGTCCACTACTACCGGGACGCCGACCCGAGCACCCGCGTGCCCGGTCTCATGCACGTGCAGTTCGGTGACTACCACGTGTGCGATGTCGAGTTCGTCGCCGCGTTCGACGTGGACGCGAAGAAGGTCGGCGTCGACCTCGCCGAAGCCATCGGGGCCAGCGAGAACAACACGATCAAGATCGCGGACGTGCCGCCGCTCGGCGTCGTCGTGCAGCGCGGGCACACCTACGACGGTCTCGGGAAGTTCTACCGGGAGACGATCGAGGAGTCCGACTTCGAGCCGGTCGACGTGGTCGCGACGCTGCGCGAGGCCGAGGTCGACGTGCTGGTCTCGTACCTGCCCGTGGGCTCCGAGGACGCGGACCGCTTCTACGCCCAGTGCGCCATCGACGCCGGTGTGGCGTTCGTCAACGCCCTGCCCGTCTTCATCGCGTCGGACCCGGAGTGGGCGGAGAAGTTCCGCGCGGCCGGCGTCCCGATCGTCGGTGACGACATCAAGTCCCAGGTCGGCGCCACCATCACGCACCGCGTGCTGGCGAAGCTGTTCGAGGACCGCGGCGTCCAGCTCGACCGCACCATGCAGCTGAACGTGGGCGGCAACATGGACTTCCTGAACATGAAGGAACTGGAGCGCCTGGAGTCCAAGAAGGTCTCCAAGACCCAGGCCGTCACGTCCCAGGTGGACCGCGAGATGGGCAAGCGCAACGTCCACATCGGACCGTCGGACTACGTGGCGTGGCTCGACGACCGCAAGTGGGCCTACGTGCGCCTGGAAGGCCGCGCCTTCGGCGACGTGCCGCTGAACCTCGAGTACAAGCTGGAGGTCTGGGACTCCCCGAACTCCGCGGGCATCATCATCGACGCGGTACGCGCGGCGAAGATCGCCCTCGACCGGGGCATCGGCGGCCCGATCCTCTCGGCGTCGTCGTACTTCATGAAGTCCCCGCCCGTGCAGTACTCGGACTCCGAGGCGCACGAGTCCGTCGAGAAGTTCATTCGCGGCGAGATCTGATGCGGTGAAGGGCCGCTCTCCTCGTGAGAGCGGCCCTTCCCGTCACCGCTTCGAGAGCCGCAGCTTCTGCCAGCTGCCGTCCGCGGTCCACCCGCCGTCGACGGGCAGCGCGACGCCGTTGATGTACCTGGAGTTGTCGCTCGCCAGGAACCGCACGGCCTGCGCGATGTCATCGGGCGCCGCGAACCGGTTCATCGGCACGTGGTCCGTGATGTCCGAGTCGACGTAGTACCCACCGGCCTGCGACTCGACGTCCATCTCCGTCTTGACCCACCCGGGACACACGGCGTTGACCCTGATCCCCCGCCCGCCCCACTCCACGGCAAGCGTGCGGGTCAGCCCGATCAGCCCATGCTTCGTCGTGTTGTACGCGGCCCGGTCCGCCACCCCCTGCAGCCCGGCGACGGACGCGATGTTGACGACGCTGCCGCTGCCCTGGTCGAGCATGATCCTGCCCAGCGCCTGCGTCAGCAGGAACGGCCCGGTCAGGTTGACCGCCATGATCCGTTCCCACTGCTCCAGGCTCGTGTCCTCGAACGGCACGATGCCGGCGATCCCCGCGTTGTTGACCAACACGTCCACCCGGCCGTAGGTGGCTCGGACGTGCTCGGTCAGGCGCTGGACGTCCGCGGCGCTCGCCACGTTGCCGACGATCCCGTCCTTGCTCTCCTGCAGGTCGAAGCCGACGACGGCGAACCCGTCCTCGCGCAGCACGTCGGCGATCCGCAGCCCCATGCCCTGCGCCGTGCCCGTGACCACGGCAACTCGTTGCGTCATGCCGTCACGCTAGGCAGCGGTGGCCGTTCAGGCACAGACACGTTCGTGTGTTCGGAGTCTCAGCGACAGCCCTGCTTCCGCTAACTTCAGTGCGGTGCGCACGCTGCTCGTCGCCCTCCCCGGCCTGGTGCTGGCCGGCATCGGCCTGACCCACCCGCACCACCTGGACGCGTCGACCGCGCAGCGGTGGCGGGACATGCACATCATCCTGGCGGTGATCTTCCCGCTGCTCGGTGCCGCGCAGTGGGTTCTGCTGGCCGACGCCCCTGGGTACGTCCGCTACCCGGCCCGCGCCGCGACCTTCGGCTACGTCGTCTTCTACGGCGCGCTGGACGCGCTGGCGGGTATCGGCGGCGGGGCGATGACGCTGGCCAACGGCGGTCGCACCGGTGCCGACGAGCCGCTGTTCAAGATCGGCAACCAACTCGGAACCGTTGGTGCGTGGTGCTTTTTCGCGGCCAGCGCCGCGATCGTGGTGTGCGCGCTGGTCAAGCATCGCCTCAAGGCGATCCCGGGCGCTGTGTTCCTGCTGCTGGGGAGCTACCTGTTCCTCAGCAGCCACATCTACTGGCCGAAGGGCGTCGTCGCCTGCGCCTGCATCGCGATCGGCATGGCCGCGATCAGCTACGCCAGCGCGTCCGGCAGGTCCGTGATCGAGGACAGCACCCGCACCTGAGCCAGCACGTCCTCGGCGGGCGGGAAGTGCGGGTTCGGCACGGCGAGCACGGTCATGCCCGCTGCCAGGGCCGCCTTCAGACCGTTGGTCGAATCCTCGACGGCGTAACAGGAAGACGCTGCGAACCCGAGTCGCGAAGCCGCCAGCAGGTACACGTCCGGTGACGGCTTGCCCGCGGCGCACTCTTCCGACGACACCGCGACAGGCACCGGCAGGCCGGTCACCTCCAGGAACACCTTGATCAGCACCGCGGGCGCCGACGACGCGATCGCCACCGGGTAGCGCGACGAGACGAGACGCAGCGTCTCGGTGGCGCCCGGGATCAGCGGCAGGTGCGCGGCGTAGGCATTCTGCATCTCGGCGATCACGCCGGCGGACGCCTCGGCGGGCGAGAGCCGGACGCCGACGGCCGACACGAGGTACTCGGCCCACTCCGGCGTCGACATCCCCTGCATGGCGCGGGTCGCCTCGGCGGTCCACACCCCGCCGTGAGCGGCGGCGAAGGACTGGCGCACCTCGTCCCACACCTGCTCTGAGTCGATCAGCACGCCGTCGAGGTCGAAGATCACCGCATCCACGTGGTGAACGGTACCTTTCATGGGGATCGGGCCCGTGGACCGTGTGTGTGCGGCTGCCTTGATCCTTTGTGCAACGTTCCTGGCGATGGATTCTCACCTGGAACGTCCGAGCAGCAGCCTGCTCGACCCGCTGAAGACCCTCCGGAATCCCGTTCCCGCTCCGCACGTCGATCGGAGCGGCGCTCTAAACGGCCGCGTTCTTCACAGTTCTCGCCTGCGCCGTTCGTCGTCGCCGCCGGACTGCCGACGCTCAACCGGACGGACACAAGGGACGTTCCGTCCGAAGCTGTGCTCGCGGGTGAACAACTTGTGGGTTAACAAAGCATGAACGGAAGCCTACGGTCGGTGCTGGTTCCCGCACCGACCGTAGGAGGCCACCACCATGATCCCTCTGCCACTCGTCAACCACCGCGTCGGCAGAGCGGCGGTGACATGCGAGTACCGCTGCGGGGACGCGTGCTTCCACGAGGTCCCGAACACCTCGGACAACCCCTACTTCGGCGATCTGGTCAGCCGCCGCACCGCGCTCAAGGCGGGTGCGGTCGTCGCGGCGGCCGCCACCATCGCCACGCCGGCGACAGCGGCAGCCGAACCCGAGCACTCCCAGGGCCGCCCACCCAGGGGACTCGACTTCAAGCCCGTCGCGGTCAACACCAGGGACGAGGTCGTCGTCCCCGAGGGGTACGAGCAGGGGATCGTGATCCGCTGGGGCGACCCGCTCTTCCCCGGTGTCCCCGCGTTCGACTTCGACAACCAGACCGCGGCCAAGCAGGCCAAGCAGTTCGGCTACAACTGCGACTTCGCCGCGATCCTGCCGCTGGACCCGTTGGAACTGACCGGGATCATGGTCACGAACCACGAGTACACGAGCGAGTCGTTCATGTTCCGCGGCTACGACCCCGCGAACCCCACCGAGGAACAGGTGAAGATCGCCTGGGCCGCGCACGGCCTGTCGGTGTTCATGATCAAGCGATCGCTGTTCTCCGGCCACTACAAGGCGAAGTTCAGCAGGTACAACCGCCGCATCACCCTGGACACGCCGTTCGAGGTGCGCGGACCGGCAGCGGGCAGCGACCTGCTGAAGACCTCCGTGGACCCCACCGGCCGCAGGGTCCTGGGCACGATCAACAACTGCGCCGGTGGCGTCACGCCGTGGGGCACGATCCTGTCCGGCGAGGAGAACTTCAACCAGTACTTCGCGAACGCCGCCGGCCGCAACGACCCGAGGCTCACGAGGTACGGCGTCAAGGGCACGGCGACCACGCGCAAGTGGGAGCGCTTCGACAAGCGCTGGGATCTCGCCCAGGAACCCAACGAGGTCAACAGGTTCGGCTGGGTGATCGAGCTCGACCCCAACGACCCGGACTCGACGCCGGTCAAGCACACGCACCTCGGCCGGTTCAAGCACGAGACCGCGAACGTGCGCGTCGCCGGCGACGGCCGGGTGGTCGCGTACTCCGGTGACGACGAACGGTTCGAGTACATCTACAAGTACATCTCGAACGGCAAGGTCAAGCGCGGCAACAGCAAGGCGGCACGCCGCCACAACATGACGCTGCTCGACGACGGCACGCTCTACGTCGCGCGGTTCAAGGGCGACAGCCCGGCGTCCGAGATCGACGGCACCGGAAAGCTGCCCAGTGACGGGAAGTTCGACGGCTCCGGCGAGTGGATCCCGCTGGCGGCGGGCACGAAGTCCTTCGTACCTGGGATGACCGCGGAAGAGGTGTACGTCTTCACGCGCCTCGCGGCGGACAAGGTCGGCGCGACCAAGATGGACCGTCCCGAGGACATCGAGACGCACCCGCGCACCGGCACCGTCTACTGCGCGCTGAGCAACAACAGCGAGCGCGGCAACACCGGCAAGGAAGGCGCGACCGAGCCGAACCCGCGGGTGAAGAACCGGCACGGCCAGGTGCTGGAGCTGACCGAACGGCGCGGCGACGCGCTCGCGCTCACGTTCAACTGGAACCTGTTCCTCGTCTGTGGCGACCCGGCGGACCCGAACACCTACTTCGGCGGCTACGACAAGTCCAAGGTCAGCCCTATCTCCAGCCCGGACAACGTGGCGTTCGACCGCCACGGCAACCTGTGGATCTCCACGGACTCGGGCGGTGCGCTCAACGGGCTGAACGACGGCCTGTACGGCGTTCCACTGGACGGGCGCGAGCGCGGGCACCTGAAGCTGTTCCTCACGGTGCCGCGCGGTGGTGAGACGTGTGGTCCGGTGATCGGCGAGCGAGTGATCACCGTGTGCGTGCAGCACCCCGGCGAGGTGGACGGCGCGAGTGCCGACAACCCGGTCTCGAACTGGCCGGACGGAGGTAGGTCGCAACCTCGTGCGTCGGTCGTCGCGGTGTGGCGCAAGGGCCGTCGTCAGCTGGGTGAAATCGGTTGATCACCCTGCGTGCTGTGATCGTTGCGGTGTAGTACGAGTTCGCCCGCCGTTCACCTTGTGGACGGCTGGCGAACTCGTTCGGCTCTTAGGTTCGGCCAGTTCCCACACTGACCGATCTCGGAGGCCTGCGTGTCCTCACCCACCGATCCGGGCCGTCGCCTGCTGCCCCTGCTCACGGCCAACCACCCGCTCGGGCGTCAGGCCGTCACCTGCCAGTACCGCTGCGGCAACGCGTGTTCGCACGAGGCGCCCAACACCTCGGCCAACGCGTACTTCGGCGACGTCGTCAAGGAGGTCGTGAGCCGCCGCGGCATGCTGAAGGCAGGCGCCGTCGTCGCGGCCGCGGGCGCCGGAGCGCTCGCGTTCTCCGGTACGGCCGCCGCCGCTCCGGCCGCCGTTGATCTCGACCTGGACCTCAAGTTCGGCCGCGACCGTGACGGACTCGACTTCGAGCCGGTGCAGCCCAACACCCTCGACGCGGTCGTCGTGCCGAAGGGCTACCAGCAGGACGTCGTCATCCGCTGGGGCGACGCGGTGCTGTCGGACGCGCCGGAGTTCGACTTCGACAACCAGACCGCCGCCGCCCAGGCGAAGCAGTTCGGTTACAACAACGACTTCTGCGGTCTCGTTCCGCTGCCCGGCTGGAACCGCTGGCTCATGGTGAGCAACCACGAGTACTCGTCCGAAGAGTTCATGTTCAAGAACTGGGACGTGAACAACCCGACCGAGGAGCAGGTCAAGATCGCGTGGGCCGCGCACGGCCTTTCGGTCGTGCAGGTCGAGCGCGACCACCGCAGCGGCAAGCTGGTGGTGTCGAAGGACAAGCGCCGCTACAACCGCCGTATCACGCTCACCACGCCGTTCGAGATGCGTGGTCCGGCCGCCGACTCGAAGTACCTCAAGACGTCGGCCGACCCGAGCGGCAAGGTCGTGCTGGGCACGCAGAACAACTGCGCGGGCGGCGTCACGCCGTGGGGCACGATCCTGTCCGGCGAGGAGAACTTCAACCAGTACTTCGCGAACGGCGACCTGGTGACCGACGCGACCGCCAAGGCGCGCAACGCGCGTTACGGCATCAGGGGCACGGCATCGACGCGCAAGTGGGAGCGGTTCGACAAGCGCTTCGACCTCGCGCAGGAGCCCAACGAGGCCAACCGCTTCGGCTGGGTCGTCGAGATCGACCCACTCGACCCGACGTCGACGCCGGTCAAGCACACCGCGCTCGGTCGCTTCAAGCACGAGGGTGCGAACGTCATCGTCGCCCGCAACGGTCGCGTTGTCGCGTACATGGGTGACGACGAGCGCTTCGACTACATGTACAAGTTCGTCTCCGACGAGCGCTACATGCGGGGTAGCTCGAAGCGCGCACGGGAGCACAACAAGCGCCTGCTCGACTCGGGCACGCTCTACGTCGCGAAGTTCACCGGTGACAGCCCGGCCTCCGAGATCGACGGGACCGGCAAGCTGCCGTCGGACGGCGAGTTCGACGGCTCGGGTCAGTGGATTCCACTGGCGCACAACGACAAGTCGTTCGTGCCCGGCTTCACCGCCGAAGAGGTCTACATCTTCACGCGCCTCGCCGCCGACAAGGTCAGCCCCACGAAGATGGACCGGCCGGAGGACGTCGAGCCGTCGTTGAAGAACCGCCGCGTCTACGCGGCGCTCACCAACAACACCGACCGCGGCAAGGCCGGCAAGGAAGGCGCCACCGAGGTCAGCCCGCGGGTCGGCAACAAGCACGGTCACGTGTTGGAGCTCGAGGAGCGCCACAGTGACAACACGGCGACCACGTTCTCGTGGAAGCTGCTGCTGGTGTGCGGTGACCCCAACGACCCCGGCACCTACTTCGGCGGGTACGACAAGGGGCAGGTCAGCCCGATCTCCTGCCCGGACAACGTCGCGTTCGACTCGCGGGGCAACCTGTGGATCTCCACCGACGGCAACGCCCTGAAGTCCAACGACGGCATCTTCGCGGTGCCGGTCGAGGGCAGGCGCCGCGGTTTCGTGAAGCAGTTCCTCACCGTGCCGATCGGTGGCGAAGCCTGCGGCCCGGTCATCGAGGACGACTTCGTGCTGGTGTCCGTGCAGCACCCCGGCGAGATCGACGGCGCCTCGGCCAACAACCCGGTGTCGCACTGGCCGGACGGTGGCACCTCGCAGCCGCGTCCGTCCGTCACGGTGGTGTGGCGCAAGGACCGTCGCAAGATCTGCGACTGATCTGGTAATCCGGTGCAGCCGCCCGTCCGTGTGACGGGTGGCTGCACGGCCACACTATGGTCGCCCCATGAGTGATCGTCCGGTCGCCCTCGTCACCGGGGCATCCAGTGGAATCGGCTCGGCCATCGCCAGAGGCCTGGCCTCGACCCACGACCTGCTGCTAGGCGGCCGCGACGAGACGTCGCTGTCGGTGCTGGCCGCCGAACTCCCCGGCGCGCAGGCGTGGCCGTTCGACCTGACGAACGTCGCCAGTGCCGACCTGGCCGCCGTCTCGCGGCTCGACGTGATCGTCCACAGCGCCGGCATCGCGCTGCTCGGCCCGCTGGGCGAGGCCTCCCAGGACGACTGGCGCCGCACGTTCGACGTGAACGTCTTCGCGGTGGCCGAACTGACCAACCTCGTCCTGCCGCAGCTGCGCGCCGCCTCCGGCCACGTCGTGCTCATCAACTCCGGCGCCGGCCTGGCCGCGAACCCCGGCTGGGGCGTCTACGCGGCCTCGAAGTTCGCCCTGCGCGCCTACGCCGACGCCCTGCGCGGCGACGAGCCGTCGTTGCGGGTGACCACGGTCTACCCCGGCCGCACCGCCACGCCGATGCAGCAGGACGTGCGGCGCCAGGAGGGCGGCGAGTACGACCCGTCGAAGTACATCGACCCGGACTCGATCGGGCGGGCGGTGGCGTCGGCCGTGCTGGCGACGCCCGACGCCCACATCACCGAGATCAACGTGCGGTCGCGGCCGCACTAGGCGCTGCGCAGTCGCCGTGCCACCGCGGCGACTCCGGCCTGCGCCTCGTGCCGATCCACCCGAGTCGACTCCCCACCTGCGACGACGTGGTCACCGGCGACCCACACGTCGGTGACCCGGCGCGACCCGGACCCCCAGACGAGGTTCGCCAGCAGCTGCGAGTCCGGAGCGTCCAGCCCGGTGGCGAAGGCGGGGTCGTCGGCGGCGACGTGCACGACATCGCCCCAGCGACCGGCCTCCAGCGCGCCGATGTCGTCGCGGCCCAGCGCGTCGGCCCCGCCCCGAGTGGCCATCAGCAATGCCTGCGCGGCCCCGAGCACGGTCGCGTCCATTGTGGAGACACGCGCGAGCAGGCCGGCCAGCCGTGCTTCCTCCAGCAGGTCCAGGTCGTCGTTGGACGCGGGCCCGTCGGTGCCCAGCCCGACCGCCACGCCCGCGGCCAGCAGTTCGGGCACCCGCGCGATGCCCGAAGCGAGCTTCGTGTTGGAGCCGGGGCAGTGTGCGACGCCGACGCCGTACGCCGCGTACAGGGCGATGTCGTCGTCGGACAGGTGCACGGAGTGCGCCGACAGCACCCGCCCGCCGAGCACGTCCGAAGCCTTCATCAGGGCCGGCACGGACCCGAACTCGGCGCGGGCGGCCTCGTCCTCGAACGGCGACTCGGCCACATGCACCATGAACAGCGCCCCGCGGGCCCGAGCCTCAAGAGCGATCGACGTGAGCTGAGGCGCAGAGAGCGTGTAGGCGGAGTGCGGCCCGTACGCCAGCTCGACCCGCTCACCAGGCCCGAACCGCAGTCCGTCGGCGTCGATCCACGCGGAGATCTCGTCGGTCAGCGACTTCCAGTCCATGCCCGGCACGTCGAGGATCGCCCCGCCGAACACCACCCGTGACCCGGCGGCCAGGACGGCGGCCGTCAGCTCGCGGCCGTGGAAGTACATCTCGGCGGAGGTGGTGACGCCGTGCCGCAGCATCTCGACGGCGCCGAGCAGCATGCCGGTGCCGATGTCGGCGGGCGTCATCCGCGCCTCGTTGGGCCACATCTGCTCCTGCAGCCACCGCAGCAACGGCAGGTCGGAGCCCAGGCCGCGCAGCACCGTCATCGGGCTGTGCGCGTGGGTGTTCACGAGGCCGGGCATCAGGATCCCCGACAGCGAACGGACCTCGCCGTCGAAGGCGGGGGCATCGGAGATGGCACCCACGTAGGTGATCCGCCCGTCGACGACGTCCACGGCCGCGTCGCGCAACACGGCGCAGGACGGGTCGCAGGGCAGGACCACCGGGGCGTGCAGACGCAGTGACATGCGAGGAATCCTGCCATTGTGATGCCAGTCACAAGCATGCATGCATCCGGACGCGGTGGGCATCCTCGCTGTGTCGGGCGCGGGCCGACCCCCAGGGTCCGCCCCGGCCTAAACTTCTCCCCGACCAAAGGGCTCGTCACGCGTGATGCGACGGGCCCTTTGTGTATCGCGCGGAAGCCCGCCACCCCCAAGCCGCCGACCCGGCGCTGAGTTGGCATGATCACACTCCACGACCGGGCGTGATCATGCGGAGGCATTCAGTGGCCGACTTCGACCCTCAGAACGACGACCAGCAAAGCGATGTCGAGATGACCCAGGAGTTCGAAGTCATCCGCGACGACATGTGAGCTAGCTGATCGGCAGATCGGCGCGGACCGTCCACCCAGTCGGTTCGCGTCGGCCTGCGGAGAAGGTGCCGCCCAGCAGTTCCGCGCGCTCGCGCATGCCGACGAGCCCGTAGCCTCCCGATCCGCCCACGGGCACACCGGACGCGATACCGTCGTCGAGCACCGCCAGGTGCAGCACACCGTCGCCTGAGGACAGCGAAACGTCCACTGAGGACACAGCGGAAGCGTGTTTCCGGGTGTTCGTCAGCGATTCCTGCACCAGGCGCAGCACCGAGCGGGCCAGTTCCTGCGGCACCGCGTCCCGCAGGTCGAACGAGAGCCGCACCGGCAGCCCGGACTCGGCGGCCAGCGCCCGCACGTCGTCCATCAACGACGAAGAAGCGGCCGGACCGTCGGAACTCCCGTCCCGCATGGTTCCCACGAGCCGTCGCATCGCCGTCAGCGCCTCGGTACCGGACGAGGCGATCGACGGCAGCACGTCGACCTCGCGGTCGAGCTGACCTGCCTGCGCGTGCACGACGATCGCCGTCACGTAGTGCGCGACCACGTCGTGCAGTTCGCGCGCCAACGCCATCCGCTCGGCGTTTTGGGCCGCCGCAACGGAAGCAGCCAGCTGAGACGCGCGTTCGTCGTCACGTGCCCGGAAGTACATCCCGGTGCCCACCGACAGGACGAGCAGAACACCCGCCGCGATCAGGAAGTTCCACGTGTCCGGGCTCCACTCGCGATACTCGCGCGCCGCCACGATCGGCCATCCCAGCACCTCCGCGAACGCCATGCCCGCGAGCACGACCAGGGTTCCCGCCACTGCCTTGACGCGCGTCGCGTCCCGCACGAGCGTCGCGATGGTGGCCATCGCGGCCGCGGTCATCGAGATGCCCGCGCCGCTCCAGAAGAGGTGCGGCTCGATCGACACTCCGAGCAGCCGCAGGTAGAGGGCGACGCAGGCGACGGCGAACGCCAGCGCGAGTGTGGCGTCGAACGGCCTGCGGGGTGCGAGCACGGCGATCACGCAGACCACCGCGACACCCGGCACCTGCCACCAGCCGAGACCTGTCGAGATCGAACCGGTCTCCAGCAGGGCGATGATGGTCAGCGAGACCGCCAGCGGCCACTGACGTTTGGCGAGCAACCGCCAGTTCAGTTCCGTGCTCTCCACCCGAGCAACAGTAGGGCCGAAAGTGTGACCCCGCGTCCGACCGGGGGCTACCGGGGCATCAGCCAGAAGGCTGATGCAACGACCTGCGGAAACACCCTCACGGCGGATGCCGGATTACGCCCCGGTCACGGACTCTGGAACAGCGATAGTCGGGGATACGGAGGACGCCATGTTGTCAGTTGTGTTCACTTGGGCCGCCGCGGTGGTCGGCCTGTTGGTCCTTGCTCTGATGGCTCTGTCAGGCGTGATGATCGACTCGAAGCACTAGGTCCCCACCAGCGTGTGATGGGGAAGTCAGACGCTGGTCAGGGAGTGTTGCTGGCGGAGCAGCTCCGCCAGCCTGCTCGTCGGCTGGGGACGGGTCTCGTCCAACGCGGCCGTGAAGCGTGCCGGAGAACCGTTCCGTGCGCGTGCCGCGGCTGCGCTGTCGAGCCGGAACGCGGGCCGCGCGGCGGAAGGCCGTTGGCGGGAACGCAGCCAGGCGAGGCGGTGCAACGCTTCCGCGTGGTGGTCGGTGATGGTGACGGCCGCCTTGTCGAACGAGTGCAGCACTGCGGCGTTCAGGTGAACGGTCGCGAAGTCCCGCCACAGCGTGCGTTCGGACGAGGTGTCCAGACCCAGCGCATCGGCGACCTCACGCGCCACACCGTAAGCACCTTCCTCGGCCAGTGACCGCGTGCCGATCTCGGCGCCGACGAACCACGAGTTGAACGGCGCGGCGGGGTAGTGCACGCCACCGATCGACAGCCTCATGTTCGAGATGACCGGAACCGCGTGCCAGCGCAGGCCCATCTCGCCGAACCACGGCAGAGTCGGGTGCTCCAAAGGAACTTCGTGCACGATCTCGGACGGCAGCGTGAACAGCCGCGGCCCCTCGTGCTGGGTCTCCACCACCAACGGCAGCAGGTCGAAGCGTGAACGCCGCACCGGCGGACGCCAGCCCATGCCCTGCATGGTCTCGGTGAACTGGGTGTACCGGCGGTCCCCCATCCCGTCGGCGTACCCGGCGTACCGGATCAGCTGCTCGTTCCAGATCACCGGCCCGGGCGAACCGGGCGCGTCCGGCGCGAAAACCGTTACCAGCGGCCGGATTTCACCACCGTTGGTCGCCAGTCGCAGGTGTTCGACGCATTCGCCGGCGACTGCGGCGGCGTTGCGGTAGCCGCGCAGATCGCGGACTTTCAGGCGGCGCCAAGGCACACCGGAGGTGCACCAGCCGGAGTCTCGCAACGCGATCCGCGCGCCGTAGGCGAGTTCGTTGGTGGTGTGGCGGTAGGTTCCGGTCTCGGTGATCTCGGCGCGCACCTGGGCGATGCGGGCGGACAGCGAGCCTGCGTCGGAGTGCGCCGCGTGGAACATGCGGACGAACTCCTCCGCGACGGGGAGGACGTCGGGGGTCACGGAGCGAGACGCTAGGCCCGGAACAGGCTCACGCGTCACTGCCACTCGGGGCATTTCGGGTGATCAACACCAGCCACTCCAACGAGTGAATGCGAGACCCAGGGTGTTCACTCGATCGGCTTGAGACCTCGATCAGGTGAGGTCGTTCCGCCGGAACATCAGGTCGTGCGAGACACGGCCCTCGTTCACCGCACGCTGTTCGAACTTCGTGACGGGCCGCCAGTCCGGCCGCGGCGCCCAGCCGTCGTACACGTTGGTCAGCAGCCGCTCGCCGGAACAGACCTCCAGCATCTGCTCGGCGTAGTGCTCCCAGTCCGTCGCGAGGTGCAGCACGCCACCGGGCTCCAGCCGGGACGCCACCAGCGCCACGAACTCCGGCTGCACGAGCCGGCGCTTGTGGTGCTTGTTCTTCGGCCACGGGTCCGGGAAGAAGATCCGCACGCCGTGCAGCGACCCCGGCGCGACATGCGAGGTCAGCAGGTCGACGGCGTCACCGCGCAGCACGCGCAGGTTGTCGAGCCCGCCGAGGTGCTCGGCGCGCAGCAGCAACTGGGCGAGCCCTGGCTTGTAGACCTCGGCGGCGACGTAGTTGAGCTCGGGCGCGGCGGCCACGAGCTGGGAGGTGGTCTCGCCCATGCCGGAACCGATCTCCAGCAGCACGGGCGCGGAGCGGCCGAACCACGAGTCGAAGTCCAGGGGCCCCTCGGGCAACGACTTGACGTCGTTGCCCATCTTCTCCCAGTACGTGTCCCAGGCACGTTCCTGTCCCACGGTCATGCGCTCGCCGCGCTGGACGAAGCTGACGATGGAACGAGGGAACTCAGGCCTGGTCACGACGGGACATTCTAGGCAATGAGTTCGATGTCTTCGATCTGAGCTCGCAGGTCAGCCACGGTGAAGTCGATGGGCTGGGGCCGACCGGCCCCGCGATGGGCGGGGACCAGGTGCACGAACCCGCGGTGCGAGTCGGTGAACTGCACGGTTGTCGGGGTGGCGGGCCCGTAGACACCGCTCTCGGACGGCACGTACTCCCAGTACCCGACCTCGCCGAGGTCGACCCAGGGCACGAACACCCAGCCGGGACGTGAGGAGAGCAGTTCGCTCACCGCGTCCTCGACGGCATGACCTTCGGCACGGGAACGCAGCCGCCCCCGGTCCAGCGCGCGCAGCCACCACGGCGCGGGTGCGTCCTCGGCGTTCCGCACCGAGCGGTACATCGCCAGGACTTCGCTCTCGGATGCGCGGTTCACCCAGGAACGGCGCGCGTCTGCAGGGGTGAGGGCGATTTCGGCAGGGTTGGGAGCTTCGAGCGCACTGGACCACTCGAGGCCGAGCATTGCTTCCACACGGACCACTGGCCACCTCCGCAGCGGGGATATCCCCATTGAACGTGAACTCAAACGCCGGTGATGTCCAGATTGCGGCTTTTCACGGCTTGTTAACAGCACCCTTACGCAACGTGTGACGCCAGGCACGTTGCGGTGTGACGTGGAAACACGATGTAGCTGACGTGCACCTGGTCTCCGCGCTCGCCGTCGCGCTGCCGTTGCTGCTCGCCGCGCAGACGATCGAGGAGCAGGAGTGGCACCTCGACGCGCTCGACGTCTACTCGGCGCAGGCCCAGGCCCGCGGGGACGGCGTGATCGTCGCGGTGATCGACTCCGGCGTCGACGCCCAGCACCCCGACCTCGCCGGGCAGGTACTGCCCGGAACGGGCTTCGGCCGTTCCGAGGGCACCGACGGCACGACCGACGCCGACGGCCACGGCACCGGGATGGCCGGGATCATCGCCGCGACCGGCCGGAACGGCGGGGCGCTCGGCATCGCGCCCGGCGCCAAGATCCTGCCGATCGCCAGCGCCGACGAGAAGGAGCAGTTCGGGCTCGACGCCGTCGCCGAGAGCATCAGGTGGGCCGCCGACCACGGCGCCAAGGTCGTCAACCTGTCGCTGGGCTTCTCCAGTTCGATGACGCCGACGCTGGTCAAGGCCGTGAACTACGCGATCGAGAAGGACGTCGTCCTCGTCGCCGCCACCGGCAACGACGGCAGGGAGGTCTCCGCGCCCGCCAACATCAACGGCGTGATCGCGGTCGCGGGCACGAACAAGGAAGGCAAGCCCTGGGCGTCGTCCAACGTCGGCGCGGACACGGTGCTCGCGGCTCCGGCGGCCGGCATCGTGACGATCGCGCCGCACAGCGTCTATGCCAGCGGTTATGCCGAGATGGACGGCACGAGCGCGGCGTCGGCGATCGTGTCCGGCGTCGCCGCGCTGGTCCGCGCGAAGCACCCGGACATGGCGGCGAAGGACGTCGTCAACGCGCTGGTCAGGACCGCGACGGACCTGGCGGACCCCGGCCGGGACGCGGCGACCGGGTTCGGCATGGTCAACCCGATGGGCGCGCTCACCGCGCAACTCCCGCCGGTGGAACGCAATCCGCTGCTGCCGCCGCCACCCTCGACCACGCAGCCGGCTCCGACACTCGCGGCCCAGCGTCCCCAGCAGCCGGTCGACGTGGAGGACCGGCTGCCATTCGTCGCCGCCGTCGCGGGCGGCACCGCCGTGATGACCGGGCTGCTGATCGTGTTGCCCGCCATCAGGTCACGGCGCCCCAAGCCCGTCAGTGCGCGTGATACTCCACCGACTCCTTGGTGAGCTGCATGAAGGCCTCCTCCAGCGAACCGCGCTGAGGGCTGAGCTCGTGCAGCACGATCTGGTTCTCCGCCGCGAGCTCACCGATCTGCTGCGCCGGAATCCCGTGCACCACCAGGCTTCCGCTCGCCGAGTCGTCGGTCACCGTGGCGTGCGCCGCGAGGATCTCGCGCAGCTTCGCGGCGTGCGGTGACCGCACCCGGACGGTGTCCTGGGTGGCGTCGTTGATGAACTGCTCGGTGGAGGTCTGCGCGATCAGCTGACCCTTGCCGATGACGATGAGGTCCTGGGCGGTCTGCGCCATCTCGGACAGCAGGTGGCTCGACACGAACACCGTGCGGCCCTCGTCCGCGAGCCGGTGCATGAACTGCCGGATCCAGAGGATGCCCTCGGGGTCGAGGCCGTTGACCGGCTCGTCGAACAGCAGCACCTCGGGGTCGCCGAGCAACGCGCCCGCGATGCCGAGCCGCTGAGACATGCCGAGCGAGAAGCCGCCGGCGTTCTTGTGCGCCACCTCGGTGAGGCCGACGACCTCCAGCACCTCCTGCACCCGGCTGACGGGGATCCTGTTCGAGACGGCGAGCCACTTGAGGTGCGCTCGCGCGGAACGGTTGGGGTGCACCCACTTCGCGTCGAGCAGCGCGCCGACCTTGCGCAACGGCTGCTTGAGCTGGGCGTAGTGCTGCCCGTCGATCCTGACGTCGCCGCCGGTGGGGGTGTCGAGGCCGAGGATCATCCGCATCGTCGTGGACTTGCCGGCGCCGTTCGGGCCGAGGAAGCCCGTGACGCGGCCGGGCTGGACGGTGAACGACAGGTCGTCGACGGCCTTCGTCCTGCCGTAGTGCTTCTGCAACCGCACTGCTTCGATCATGACCTCTCCCGGTTCGCTCGACAGAACTGACAGGGACCTGGGTCACCCCCCGACGGATGACCCAGGCCCCTCTCCCCCTTATTCGGAACAGGTCACGCGTCCCGCCGCTTCGCGACGATCAGTGCGACCACCAGCATCGCGATGGCGATGCCGGCGAAGTAGGCCAGTGATCCCCACTGGCTCAGCTTGAAGTCGATGCCCGCCCCGCCCTGCTCCGGGCTGTCCGCGCCCATGGTGAGGAAGTGGGTGGCGTTCGTGAACGGCAGCCAGGCCTGGATCTTGATGCCGGCCTTCGGGATGATCCCGATCAGGCCCTCGGCGATCATCTGCCAGACGAGCAGGATCGCGACGGCGCCCGCCGTCTGACGGACCAGGATGCCGACGGCCACGGCCATGACCGCGCCGATGGCGTAGACGAGGCCGACGCCCGCCACGTGCCGCCACTCGGCGGCCGAGTTGATCGCGAGGTCCGAGCTGGGCGAGATCACCTTGGCGATGCCCACCGAACCGAACGCGATGATCTCGCCGAGCACACCGGCGATCAGCGCGACCACGGTGGCCTTGGCGACCAGCGCGGACGTACGCCCCGGCACGGCCAGGAACGTGGAGCGGATCGTGTTGAAGCGGTACTCGGTGGTGACCGCGATCGCCGCCATCACCAGCACGACCGCGATGGCGAGCTGGGCGCTGCCGATCTGGGTCAGGCCGAGTGACACCTGCTCTTCGCTGGCCGCCGCGATGATCGCGGTGAGTCCCACGCCCAGCACGATGGCGAGCGCGCTGCACCAGTACGGCGAGCGGGTCGAGAAGAGCTTGATTCTCTCAACTGCCAACAGGGTCATCAGACTCACTTCCCGATCTCTGCGTGGTACTCGACAGCATCACCCGTCAGCTGCATGAACGCCTCTTCGAGCGAACCACGCTGGGGGCTCAGCTCGTGCAGGACGACACCGTTGGCACCGGCGATGTCACCGATCTGGTCACTGGTTGCACCCGATACGGACAGCGCGCCGTCCGCACCGTCACGAACGGTGAAGCCCTTGTCGACGAGCAACGGGCCGAGCTTGAAGAGCTGAGGGCTGCGCACGAGGACGGTGTTACCCGTTGCGCTGTCGATGAACTCCTGCGTGGTGCTCTGCGTGATCAGCTTCCCCCGGCCGATCACGATGAGCTCGCCGGCCGTCAGGGCCATCTCCGACAGCAGGTGGCTCGACACCAGGACCGTGCGGCCCTCGGCGGCGAGGTTCTGCATGAACGTGCGGATCCAGAGGATGCCCTCCGGGTCGAGACCGTTGACCGGCTCGTCGAACAGCAACACCTTCGGGTCGCCGAGCAGTGCCGCGGCGATCCCCAGCCGCTGCGACATGCCGAGCGAGAACCCGCCGGCGTTCTTGCCCGCCACCTGCGTGAGACCGACGGCCTCCAGCACCGCGTCCACGCGGCTGTCCGGCAGGTTGTTGGACTTGGCGAGCCAGCGCAGGTGAGCGCGGGCGGAGCGGTTCGGGTGCACCCACTTGGCGTCGAGCAGCGCACCGACCGTCTGCAGTGGACGGTGCAGCTCGGTGTAGGGCTTCCCGTCGATCAGCACGCGGCCTGCCGTCGGACGGTCGAGCCCCAGGATCATGCGCATGGTGGTCGACTTGCCGGCGCCGTTCGGACCGAGGAATCCGGTCACCCGTCCAGGGTGGACGGTGAACGACAGGTCGTCGACCGCGACCGTCCTGCCGTATCTCTTGGTGAGGCCGATTGCCTCGATCATTGGCTGTCCCCTCTCGGTGATGGGACTACTTTGACGTTCCGAGGGGTCCTGCCACATCGGCCTGCGGTCTGCGCGTGCGTCAACTTCCGTCGTCCGGTGGCGCTACCTCAGTCGTAGTTGAATGAGCCACATGGGATACACGGAAGCCCCGGACGGCTGGTGGCGCGAGTTCGTCCTGGCCAAACCCGCCCGCACCGCCAAGCTCGCGGTCACCCGCAAGGACGGTTCCCCGCACGTCGCCCCGGTCTGGGTCGACCTCGACGGTCCGGACGTCGTCTTCCTGACCGCCCGCGAGACGGTCAAGGGCAAGTCGATCCTGCGCGACGGCCGAGTGGCCCTGTGCCTCGACGACGAGACGCCGCCGTTCAACTTCGTCACCATCACCGGCCAGGCCGTGATCGACGAGGACCCGGACCAGCTCAAGTACTGGGCGGGCCGCACCGCCGCGCGCTACATGGGCGACGACCGCGCCGACGAGTACGCCGACCGCAACGGCGTGCCCGGCGAGATGGTCGTGCGGGTGAAGGTCGACAAGGTCGTCGCCGTGCGGAACGTGTCGGACTAGGGGAAGAAGCGGTCGAGCACCCGGGCGGCGCCGTCCTCCAGCACGGTCGGCGCCACCTCGTCCGCCACCGCCTGCACATGAGCCGGCGCCTGGCCCATCGCGACCCCGAGCCCCGCCCACTTCAACATCTCGACGTCGTTGGACCCGTCGCCGATCGCGAGCGCGTCCGAGACCCTGATGTCCAGCTGCGCACAGAGCTCGTCGAGCGCCGAGCCCTTCGAGACGTCCGGAGGCACCGCGGTCAGCCACGCCTCGGTGTGGTCGACGTGCCACTCGATGCCGGGCAGTTCCAGCTCGCGCACGGCGAACGCCAGCTCGGCCGGTGTGTGGTCCAGCCAGCGCATGACCAGTCGCGAGGTCGGCACCGCCATCTCCTCCAACGTCGCCTGGGTCGTCGCACCCCACAGGTCACCGGGCAGGAACTCGCCCAGCGACAGGTTGCCGACGCCGGTCTGCTCGACCGCGAACACGGTGCCGGGCAGCAGCGCCTGCAACGTCTTGATGGTCGGTCCGGGGTCGAACGTCACGCGCCTGGTCACTTCGTCCAGCGCCGCATCCCACCACACCGCGCCGTTCGAGCAGATGGCATACGAGGCAGGCAGTTGTGGTGCCACCGCACTGATGCCGACGAGGCTGCGGCCGGTGCAGAGCACGACGACGGCACCGTGTTCGGTGGCGCGCGTGATGGCTGCTTTCACGGCGGGCGAGATGTCGTTCGAGCCGACAGCGGTCAGGGTTCCGTCAATGTCCAGCGCCACCAGGCGCGGTCTCCAGCTCACTGATGCCACCCTATGCGAAGGTTAGTGAATTGTGGTTCACTAATGGCGTGGCACGACCTCGCACCATCACCGACGAACGGATCCTGAACGCCGTCGCGGCCGTCATCGACCGGCGTGGACCGGAGTTCACCGTCGCGGACGTGGCGGCGCAGGCCGGGGTGTCGGTCGGCGCGGTGGCGAAGCGGTTCGGGTCCAAGAGCGGGCTGCTGCAGGCACTCACGAAGGCGGGCACCGAGGAGGTCGCCCGCAGGATGCGCGAGGCCGGCACCGTCCGCGAAGCGCTGCTGACCTGGTTCGACCGGCTCGCCGACCCGGTGGTCGCGACGAACAACCTGGCGCAGCTCGGGGTCGACCTGATCGACCCGGAACTGCGCGCGCTGCTGGCCCGGCACTACGCGGTGCTGGAAGGGGAACTGGAGGTCCTGTGTGCGGCCGAGAGGCTGCCGTCGAACGCGGCCCGTGTCCTCGCCGCGCTCGTGTTCGGGATCGCGATGGACTGGTCGGTGCGCCCGCGCGGCGACCTGCTGGCACGTACGAGCGAGGACATCGATCTGGTGCTGAAAGGGATGCGCTGATGGCTACCTGGGCGGAGTTCGCGGCCGAACAGCCCGACATGGCCGCGTTCGTGCAGGGCCGGTTCGCCGCGGACCGGCACGCGTTGATCGCGACGCTGCGCAAGGACGGCTCGCCGCGGATCAGCGGTGTGGAACCGGACTTCGCCCGCGGCGAGCTGTGGGCGGGCATGATGCCGGACTCGTTGAAGTCGAAGGACCTGCGGCGCGACCCGAGGTTCGCGCTGCACTGCATGACCACGACCGCGTCGATGACGGAGGCGGGTGACGCGAAGATCAGTGGCACCGCCGAGTTCCGGACGGACAAGGGCGCCTATCTGAAAGACCTGTTCGACCGCACGGGGTGGCAGCCGAAGCCGGAGGAGATCGACCTGTTCCGGTTCGACGTCACCGAGGTCGTGCAGCTCACCGTCGAGGGCGACGAGATGGTCGTCCTCTCCTGGCACGAGGGAAGGGGAACTCGCCGTGTCGGCAAGAAGTAATCCCGATCTGAGCGGGAAGGTCGCGGTCGTCACCGGCGCCACGCGCGGTGCGGGAAGGGCGATCGCCGTGGAGCTGGGGGCGGCGGGGGCGACGGTGTTCGTCGCCGGCCGCACCACGCGGACGCAGCAGTCCGAGATCGGGCGGTCGGAGACGATCGAGGAGACCGCCGAACTCGTGGACGCCGCCGGTGGCAAGGGGATCGCGGTCCGCTGCGACCTCACCGATCCGTCCGATGTGGACGCTCTCGCCGCGAGGATCGACAGGCTCGACATCTTCATCGACAACGCCTGGGGCGGCGAGAACCTCGTCGAGTGGGGCAAGTTCTGGGAACACGACCTCGACAAGCAGCTGCACATGTGGCGCAACGGCGTCGAAACGCACCTCGTGGCGTTGCACAAGCTCATGCCGATCCTGATCAGGTCCGACGACGGGCTCGTGGTCGAGGTGACCGACGGCGAGGACGGCGAGGCGTACTTCGTGAACCTCCCGTACGACGCGGTGAAGAGCTCGGTGCGCCGGTTCGGTGAGGTGCTGGCGAAGGACCTGAAGGACCACCCGAACGTGACGGCGGTCGCGGCCACGCCGGGGTTCCTGCGGTCCGAGCAGATGCTGGAGGGTTTCGGCGTCACCGAGGCGAACTGGCGTGACGCGATCGAGAAGGTGCCGGACTACGCGTTGTCCGAGACGCCGCACTACCTCGGCCGCGGCCTCGCGCACCTCGCGGCCGACAAGGACCGCAGGAGGTTCGCCGGGCAGTGCCTCTCGTCGTGGAAGCTCAAGCGCGAGTACGGGTTCACCGACCTCGACGGCTCGCAGCCCGACTGGGGCCACTGGTGGGACGACGTCGTGATGCCGCGGATGGCGGGCGCGACCGTGGACGCCGATCCGGAGAAATACCGCTAGGCGTCACCAGGGCGGACGAGACCGGTCTCGTAGGCCAGCACGACGGCCTGCACCCGGTCTCGCAGCTCCAGCTTCGCCAGGATCCTGCCGACGTGCGTCTTCACCGTCGCCTCGGACAGGAACAGCTTGCGGGCGAGCTCGGTGTTCGACAGACCCTTCGCGATCAGCACGAGCACCTCGCGTTCGCGCTCGGTCAGCACGTCGAGCACGGAGGCGTCCCGGAGCTCACCGCCGCCGTCGCCGAGGAACCGGCCCAGCAGCCGTTTGGTCACCGACGGCGAGACCACCGCGTCGCCGGAGGCCACCGCGCGCAGGGCCGACACGAGGTCGGACGGCGGCGTGTCCTTCAGCAGGAACCCGCTGGCGCCGTTGCGCAACGCCGACAGCGCGTACTCGTCCATGTCGAAGGTGGTCATGACCAGCACCTTCGCGGAGTCGGCCTCGGTGATGCGCTTGGTCGCCTCCACACCGTCCATCACGGGCATGCGGACGTCCATCAGGACGACGTCGGGCCGCAGCTTCGCCGCCATCTGCACGGCGTCGAGCCCGTCGGCCGCCTCGCCGATCACGTCGATGTCTTCCTGTGCGCCCAGCACCATGCGAAAGCCCATCCGCATGAGTTCCTGGTCGTCTACGAGCAGCACCCGAATCACTCGATCACCCTATGCGGCTAGCGGGAATGTCGCGCGCACGCGCCAGCCCCCACCGGGGTTGGGACCCGCCTCGAACTCCCCGCCCAGCACCGCTGCCCTTTCCCTCATGCCGATCAGTCCGTTGCCGCCGGAGACCTTGACCACGTCGTGGGGCGTGCCGAACCCGTTGTCGGTCACTTCCAGTCGCAGTTCCTCGGGCGTGCGCGCCAGGCGGACCAAGGCGGTGGTCCCAGCTCCGGCGTGCTTGATGGTGTTCGTCAGTGCTTCCTGCACGATCCGGTAGACGCTCAGGCCGACGCCCACGGGCAGGTCGTCCACGTCGCCGTTGATCTCCAGGCGCACCGGCACGCCGGCGGCTCGGGTGTTCTCGGCGAGTTCGACCACACCCCGCGCGTCGGGCTGCGGGGCCCACTGCGTCTCGGCCTCCTCGCTGCGCAGAACACCGAGCAGGCGGCGCATCTCGGTCAGCGCGAGGCGGCCGGTGTCGGCGATCGTGCGGACCGCGTTCTCGGCGACCTCCGGCTGGGACCTGATCGTGTACGCGGCGCCGTCGGCGTGGACGATCATGACGCTCACCGCGTGGGCGACGATGTCGTGCAGTTCGCGGGCGATCCGGGAACGCTCCTCACCCACGGCGATCTTGGCCTGCTGGTCGCGTTCGGTCTCGAGCAGCACCAGGCGTTGCTCCATCTCCCGCTGGTAGGCACGGCGCGCACCGATGAACTCGCCCATCGCCCAGCTGAACCCGAAGATCACGAAGACCAGGAACACGAGGAACACGGCCTGGAGCTCGCCGATCTGGAAGATCGCCCAGAGCAGCGTGCCGGCGACCAGCCAGCCCACGTAGATCAACGCCGTCTTGCGGTTCGTGTACGCGACGAGCGTGTAGAGCGCTATGGCCAGCGCGAAGTCGGACATCCGGACCGGGATGCCGTTGATGCCGCCGTGCGAGAAGAGCTGCAGGAACCCGCCCGCGAGGATCAGGTAGCTGGTGCCGAGCGGGTGGTACCGGCGAAACGGCATCGGTCCGAGCATCAGCAGCGTCACCGCGATATAAGCGGAGAACGACACCCCTTGGTCGACCACCGTGACCGCGATGCCCATGTCGAAGAGCAGCAGAACTCCGGCGATCAGGGAGTCCCCGAACGCCGGATGAGCCTTCATCCACAGACTGAACCGCCGCACTGGACAAGGTTAGGTGCGGACCGAACTTTCGCGCGTCGCGCCACGGGTTGACGCCGCGTACGACTTCAGTGTGAGTTATTGTGTCGAGGGATTGATACAAAGTTCGGGGGTTCGCCATGTACGACATCCTGTGGGCCGCTGGCGTTGGGTTGTTCCTGCTGGTCGCTCTGTGGCCGACGCAGTCGACGGGCAAGCGCTTGCTCAAGAGCTGGAAGGTGTCCGACCCGACGCCCGCGCAGATCGACGACGCCATCCGCTACCTGAAGCGGCGGCGGTTGCTCTACCCGTGGCTCTTCGTCGGGTTGACGTTCGTGCCGTTCGCCAGCGGTCGCGGTCTCGGGTCCCTCGCGGCGGTCGTGCTCGGAGGCACGCTGCTCGCGGAGCTGATCCCGTTGGCGCTGCCCCGCGAAGGCCGGCAGCGGGTGGCCACGCTCACGCCGCGCGGCCTGTTCGACATCGGGTCGCAGTACGTGCTGATCGCGTACGCGGCGATCGTGCTGTTCGGGCTGGCCTGGCTGCTCGTGCGGCTCGAGATCGCGCAACTGCCCGTGTTCGTCGTGTCCGTCGCCGCGGTCGCGGTGGTCATGTGGGCGGCGGTCGCGCGCCCTGCGGACGGCGACGAGGAGGTCGACCGGGCGCTGCGCACTCGCAGCGTGCACGTGTCGGCGGGAATCGGCGCGGCACTGGTCGGCGCACTCGTCGGCGGCCCGTTCCTGTTGGCCGGCGTCGTCGCGTGGGTGCTGATGGCCAACACGAACGTCGTGTCGAAGAAAATCGTGTGGTGACTGCACCACGCATAGTCGTCGACGTCGAGAACGGTGTCCCGCCGTGGCGGCAGGTCCGGGACCAGCTCGTCCGGTTGATCAACGGTGGGGTGCTGCCGGTCGGGTCCCGGCTGCCGACGATCCGGCAGCTCGCCGCGGACCTCGGCCTCGCCGCCGGCACGGTCGCGCGGGCCTACCGGGAGCTGGAGACCAGCGGCGTGCTCACGACAGGACGAAGGCAGGGCACCGTGGTGGCTGCCCTGCCTTCGCATGCACCGGACCCGCTCTCCGCCGCCGCGGCGGAGTTCGTCGCCGTAGCTCGGTCACTCGGCGCCAGCGAGGGGGAGGCGCTGAACGCCGTGCGAGCCCATTACCTGGGTGAGTAGGGCGACTCGATCTTGGGTGCGGGTCGCGGTTCGTTGATGTGGGACTGCCGTTCCTCTTGCCGTTCCTCGTAGATGCGGTGTTCCTCGGCCATCTGGTCAGCGAGTTGCTGCTGCACCTGGCGGTCCCGAATCCTGGCCAGGATCGCCATCGTGGCGCCGTGGGCCAGTGCCAGTAGCAACAGCACGATGCCCAGCTTCATGACCACGTTCTTCACCGCATCGCCGGTGTCGACCTCGATGATCGAGACCAACGCCAGCAGGCCCAGCACGACGAGGTGGAACAGCACGGCCGTCAGCTTCATCATGCTGTCGGCCTGCTCTTCGTCGTACGCGGCGCGCTTCAGGTACCCCTTGCCACCGCGGTAGATCAGCTGGCCGTCGACCACGACCAGGACGATCCCCAGCACTAGGAACGTCACGTAGCTGTCACCCATGCGCTGTGGCTACCCGCGCACGCACGCATGCAAACCGTGGCACGATCAGTGCCCGTGACGGCGTTGCAGGGACAACAACTGGCCGGTCCGCTGTGCGCGGCGGTGGCCAACCTGTGCGCTGCCCTCCAACCGCAGGTGTCCCCGCGGACCGCCGCCGGGTTCCAGGAAGTGCTGCGCCGGTTGCACGCGCCGTTGCAGGTTGCCGTGGCCGGCCGGATCAAGTCCGGCAAGTCGACCCTGGTGAACGCGTTGATCGGACGCCGGGTCGCGCCCACCGACATCGGCGAGTGCACCCGGCTCGTCACGCGCTATCAGTACGGCACGGTCGACCGCATCGAAGTCGTGTTGCGAGACGGCAGACGGCAGGTGCTGCCGTTCGACGCGAACGGCATGATCCCCGTCTCTCTCGGCCTGGAAGGCGTTTCGCACATCGAGGCGTACCTGACGAACGCCGTGCTGCGCGACATCACCGTCATCGACACGCCAGGGCTCGGTTCGCTGGACGCGGCGTCGGTCGCGCGCACCGAGGAACTGCTGGATCCCGTGTCGCGCAACGCGGTCGCCGGTGCAGAGGCCGTGCTCTACGTCGTGACACAGGGCGTGCGGGCGGATGACCACTCGACGCTGGCCGCGTTCACGGCCGCGACCGCCTCCCGCGAGGCAGGCCCGGTCAACGCCATCGCCGCGCTGAACAAGGTCGACGCCGTCGCGCCGGAAACCGTCGAGGGCTCGGAAGGTGATGTCTGGCGCGCCGCGCAGATCCTCGCGGCGAAGCAGGCCGAACTGCTCAGGCCGCGCGTCGCCGACGTGCTGCCGGTGATCAGCCTGCTCGCCGAGTCCGCGGAGACCGGGGAGTTCACGTCGGCCGACGCGGAGGCGTTGCGGGCGTTGGCGGCCCTCGACGCGGACACCCGCACGATGATGCTGATGTCCGGCGACCTCTTCACGTCGTGGGAGTGCGACGTCGCGGCCGGTGTGCGCTCCCGGTTGCTGGAGAAGCTCGACCTCTATGGCATCGGCCAGGCGCTCCTGGCGCTGGACGCCGAGCCCGCGCTGCCCGCCGGGGCGTTGCGGCGGGTGCTGTTCGACGCGTCCGGGTTCGCCGCGGTCCGAGGCCGGCTGGACGCGGTCTTCCGGGCGCGGGCCGACGGCATCAAGGCCGCGGCCGCGCTGGCCTCGGTCACGTCACTGGCCTCGGGCGATCCCGGCGAACGGCAGCGCGTGCACGACGCGATCGAGGTCCTGCTGGCCCGTCCCGAGGCACACCAGCTGCGGTTGCTGGAGGCGTTGACGCTCGTCTCGTCCGGCGCGGTCGAGCTGGCCCCGGACCTGACGGAGGAGGTGCTGCGGGTCGGGAGCACCCCGGACGTCGCCGCTCAGCTGGGCATGCCGGGCAGACCGGGCGCGGAACTGGTCGCGTACGCGCTGGAACGGGCCGGTTGGTGGCGTTCGTTCGCCTCCTTCGGCGCGACTCCGGCACAGGCTCGGGTGGCGCATGTCGTCCACAGGGCGTATTTCCTCATCTGGCAGCAACTACGTGCTGGGGGGCACCGATGAGCACGAACGGAACCGAACCCGCCGATCTGGCGTCGGACGACGGTGTGGAGACCATTGCCGACGAGCTGCTCGACCAGGCGCTGGCCGAGCGCCGTGCGCTGGTCCAGCTGTGCCTGTACGCACTGGACCGCGCCAGTGCGGGCGTGGTCGCACGCATCGAGGAAGGCCTGTCGTCCATAGGCGTCGTGGCGTTGCGGGTGGACGGTGAGCGGTTCGACCCGTCGCAGCACGAGGCCGGTGGCGCCGTGCCGACCGACGACCTGTCGTTGCAGGGCCTGGTCGCCGAGACCGAGGTGCCCGGCTTCTGCGACCGAGGCCGCCTCCTGCGGGCTCCGATCGTGACGGTCTACACGTCCCGATGAGCAACCTTTCGCAGACAGTCCGGCAGACCCGCGAACGCCTCACCTCTCTCGTGCGCGAACTCGACCCGTCGATGGCCGACTGGGTGACTCGTCGCGCGGCGCCGGAGGTGTCGTCGGTCGTGATCGTCGGCGAGACGAACCGCGGCAAGTCGTCGCTGGTCAACGCCCTGTTGTCGGCACCGGGTCTCTCGCCGGTCGACGCGGACGTGGCCACCTCCACCTACCTCGTCTTCCAGCACGGCCCGTCCTGGGCGGCCCGTGCCTGCTACCCCGGCCTGCTCGCGCCCGTCAGCTTCCCGCTGCCCGCGCTGATCAACTGGGTCTCCGCCGCCCACGACCTGCCCGACGGCGAGCTGCCCCCGCGCTACGTAGAGGTCGACGCCCCGATCCCGTTGCTGGAACGAATGTCCGTTGTGGACACTCCCGGCGTCGGCGGCCTGGAGTCGGTGCACGGCGAACTGGCGCTGGAGGCCGTCACGTCGGCCACCGCCCTGATCTTCGTCGTGGACGCCTCGTCGCCGTTCACCCGCGGCGAGCTGGACTTCCTCAAGCGCGTCGGCGACCGCGTCGAGACCGTCGTCTTCGCGCTGACCAAGACCGACCAGTACCGGGGCTGGCGCCAGGTCCTCGACGCCGACAAGGCGTTGCTCGCCGAGCACGCCCCGCGTTTCGCCGACGCGACCTTCTATCCGGTGTCGTCGCGCATGTTCGGCATGGCCGCCCAGGCCCCGAACCCGGACGCGGCCTCGATGCTCCGCGAACGCTCCGGCATCTCCGCGCTGCAGACCGCCCTGCAGGAACTCGTCACGGGCCGCGCCGGCATGCTCGCCGAGGCCAACGCCCTGCGCGCGTTGTCGACCGTGCTGGCGGAGCTGGAAATCCGCCTCGAACACGAGAAGCGCGCTCTGTCCGTGGGCGAGGACGAGGCTGTTCTACTTCGTGCCCGCCGCGAAGAACTGCAGACCGAACGCCGGTCCTCGACCCGGGGCTGGCAGGTCCGGTTGCGCGGTGAGGTCCAGCGAGCCCGCATCGAGAACTCCCACGAGATCTCCCGCCAGATGCGTGACCTGCAGACCTGGTACCGCCAGGCCATCGACTCCGCCGACCGCACCGCCCTGAGCGCGTTGCCGCAGCAGGTGGACACCGCACTGCAGGTCGTCTCCGGCCGCATCTCCACGGCTCTGTCCGTGCGTCTCTCGCAGGTCACCGACGCCGTGCTGGCCACGCTGTTCAGCGCGGAGGAACTGACCCTGATCCGCGGCCAGTTCGCCCGCGGCGAGCAACCGCCGGTCGTGTTGCGCCCCAAGGAAAAGCGCCCGCCGACAGCCGAGGACAAACTCCTGGTGTTCATGGGCGTCTCCGGGGGCCTGGGCGCGGGCAAGCTCGCCGTCATGCCGCTCGCCGGCCTCGGCATCGCCGTGCTGAACCCGATCGTCCTGCCCGTCACCATCGCCCTGGGCCTCGGCGCGGGCTGGTGGATGGCCCGCACCCGCACCCACACGGCCGAGAAGCAGCACGTCAAGCAGTGGCTCTCCGACGCCATCGCCGACGCGCGCTCCACAGTGGACCAACTGGCCGCCGAGCAGCTGATCGAGGCCGAACAGGCTCTGTCGCTCGCATTGGACGAGGCACTGGCCAAGCGCATCGAGGCCATCGAGGCCGAACTGCGCGAGGTCGACCGCGCGTTGCGGATGGAGGCCGGTGAACGCGGCCGCGAGCTGCAGGCCGTGACCCGGCAGCTTGCGGAGGTGGAGCAGGGCCGCTCGAAGGCCGAGGAGCTACTGGGCCGGATCAGGTCCGTGCGCGACCGCGTCTAGCTCCAGGCCTTGGAGATCTCGAAGGCCGCCCAGGCCACGAGCAGCGGCGGCCCGAAGGCCGCCGGCAGGATCAGGAACACGCCGAAGAAACGGACCGCGTGCCCCCACAGCCTCTGCTTCAGGGGTGGCTCGGACAGTCCCAGGCGGTCAGCGGCGTCCCAGGAGATGCGCGGAGCGTTGGCGGGATTCGCCACCACCGCCTGCATCGTCGCCTCGTCGACCTCCGGGTCCTGGTTGAGCATCAGCCGGACCCCGTCGGCGTCGACGAGCATCAGCAGGTCGATGGTCGGCAGCTGGTCTAGGCGGAAACGGCTGATCCTCGCCAGCCGGTGCAGGTCCACCGTGCGCCATCCGCTCATCGTGCGCGCCGTCACATAGCGCTGGGCGTGCACTTCGGTGTCCGTGCCCTGGGCCACGAACGGCAGCATGAACATGATCACCCCGGCCGCGGCGACCAGCGGGAAGCCCAGGCCGGTGCCCACTGCGGGGCTCATGAGGTAACCCCCGAGCACCGAAAACGCGATGCACGTCCCGAGCGCGCCGATCAGTACGGCACGAGCCCGTCTTCGGGCACTCACCGCCGGTACCAGCCCTCTGTCCACACCGTCCCCCTCGCTCGTCGTCACCACCCAGACGCCGGATGGGATGCCGGTGTTGAGCTTGGCGACGGAACCAAACCGGCATAACGTGGGTCATACCGGTACATGAGCAAGTAGGAGGTGTGTCCCGGTGTACATCGACGAGAACGGTGCGGCCGACGCCGAGCTGAAGGTCACCGTCGAGGATGAGGAGTACACCGCCGACGTCACCTTCGACCTCGACCACGACGGCGTGAACGACTCCGCCGTCGTCGAGACGGACGACGGTGGACACCTCGCGTTCACCGACACGAACGGCGACGGTGACGCCGATCTGATGACCACGTTCGACAAGGACGGCAATCTCCTGAGCCAGGCGCGGTTCGAGGAGAATTCCGGTGAGTGGGTCGCCGTCGACCCGAGCGACTCCCAGCGGGAAAAGACGAATTCGTCTCCCACACAGGCGATTGTCGTGGACACCGACGACGGTGAGCGAAACGTCGGGCAGGCTACCGAGGACACCGACGGGGACGGCAAGGCGGACACCGCCGTCGTCCGGGACGACGCCGGCGACACGTGGTTGTTCACGGACAAGGACGGCGACGGCAAGGCCGACGTGGCGACCGAGATCACGCGATCCGGCGAGGTCACGATGTCGGAACACCGCGGTGACGACTGGGTCGACGTCGAGCACGGGCACATCGAGTCCGACGGCCGGTACGTGACCGACTCGAAGAGCGGCATTCTGGACGACTCGGACGACTGGCTCGAGGAAGAACGGTTCGACGGAGTCGTCCGAATCGATTCCACAACGGGCCAGTGGATCAGTCCGAACTGACCCCCTGACTGAAACGCAGGTCACAGGCCCCGGTGTGGTGAGAACCGCACCGGGGCCTCTTGTGTTTTTCCCACCTCAAGCCGGCCTTAACGCCGTCCGAGTGCTGAATCGATTCCAGAATCGGTTTTGTGAGGGAAGCGACAGGCTGGGGGTGCTTTACCTGCCATTCACCGGGCTAACCTCGATCCATCCCCTTCACACACGCCCGGCCCCACCGGGCGTGTGGAGCTATTCCCGAGGACGACGAAGTCCTGCACCGGACCACCACGTGCTCGGGTTGCCGAGGCGTTCAGTCAGGAGACGAGACGAGATGACGGCAGTGACCATTCCCGGTCTCGAACACGCACCTACCAACCACGCGCGTCTGCTCGCATGGGTTCAGGAAGTCGCTGAGCTGACCTGCCCCGACGAGGTTGTTTGGGCTGACGGGTCTCAGGGCGAATGGGACCGTCTCACGAAGAAGCTCGTCGACGCCGGCACGTTCGTGCCGCTCAAGAAGAAGCCGAACTCGTTCTGGGCGGCCTCGGACCCGACGGACGTCGCGCGCGTGGAAGAGCGGACCTACATCTGCTCCGTGCGCGAGGAGGACTCGGGCCCGACGAACAACTGGATGGACCCTTCGGAGATGAAGGCCATCATGACCGAGCTCTACCGGGGCTGCATGCGTGGCCGCACGATGTACGTCATCCCGTTCTGCATGGGCCCGCTGGACGCGGAGAAGCCGATGCTCGGTGTCGAGATCACCGACTCGGAGTACGTCGTCGTCTCCATGCACATCATGACCCGCATGGGCAACAAGGCTCTCGCGCTGTTCGGTGAGGACGCTCCGTTCGTCCCCGCGCTGCACTCGCTCGGCGCCCCGCTGGAGTCCGGCCAGGAAGACGTGCAGTGGCCGTGCAACACGACCAAGTACATCTCCCACTTCCCGGAGACCCGCGAGATCTGGAGCTTCGGCTCCGGCTACGGCGGCAACGCCCTGCTCGGCAAGAAGTGCTACTCGCTGCGCATCGCCTCGGCGATGGCGCGCGACGAGGGCTGGCTCGCCGAGCACATGCTGATCCTCAAGCTCACCTCGCCGGAGAACAAGGCGTACTACATCGCCGCCGCGTTCCCGTCGGCCTGTGGCAAGACGAACCTCGCCATGCTGGAGCCGACCATCCCCGGCTGGAAGGTCGAGACGCTCGGCGACGACATCGCCTGGATGCGTTTCGGTGAGGACGGCCGCCTGTACGCGGTGAACCCGGAGAACGGCTTCTTCGGCGTCGCGCCCGGCACCGACTACCACACCAACCCGAACGCGATGCGCACCATCGCCAAGGGCAACTCGCTGTTCACGAACGTCGCGCTGACCGACGACGGCGACGTCTGGTGGGAGGGCATGGGCGAGCCCCCGGCCCACCTCACCTCGTGGAAGCACCAGGACTGGACGCCCGACAGCGAGGAGCTGTCGTCGCACCCGAACTCGCGCTACTGCACGCCGATCGAGCAGTGCGACATCAAGGCGCCGGAGTGGGAGGACCCGAACGGCGTCCCGATCTCGGCGATCTTCTTCGGTGGCCGCCGCGCCACGACGATCCCGCTGGTCACCGAGTCGCGCGACTGGCAGCACGGCACCTTCATGGGCGCCACGCTCTCGTCCGAGACCACGGCCGCCGCGGTCGGCAAGACCGGCGTCGTGCGCCGCGACCCGATGGCGATGCTGCCGTTCATCGGCTACAACGCCGGTGACTACTTCCAGCACTGGGTCGACCTCGGCAAGCGCGCCGACGCCGACAAGCTGCCGAAGATCTTCTACGTCAACTGGTTCCGCCGTGGCGATGACAAGCGCTTCCTGTGGCCCGGGTTCGGCGAGAACTCGCGCGTGCTGAAGTGGGCCATCGAGCGCCTCGAGGGCAAGTCCGCCGCTGTCGAGACCCCCATCGGCTACGTGCCGACCGCCGACGACCTGGACCTCGAGGGTCTGGAGGCGTCGCGTGAGGACATCGAGGCCTCGCTGGAGTTCGACGCCGACGAGTGGCGCGCCGAGATCCCGCTGGTCGAGGAGTGGTTCGCGAAGATCGGCGAGAAGGTCCCGACCACGCTCCGCGACGAGCTGGCGAACCTGAAGCAGCGCCTGGGCTAGCAGGCCCGAGGTGTTTCGAAGCCCCAGCGGTCAACGGCGACCGCTGGGGCTTCTCTATGAGGTACTACTGGTGGTGTGACGCAGGACGACTTGCTCGGCGGACTGAACTTCGACGGTTCGAAGCGCGATGTGGAGGTCGGCCCGTCGACGGGCATCGTGCGCTACTACCCGGTGCCCGCGGCCCCGCCTGCCCGCCCGTCGCGGTGGCGTTACGCGCTCGTGTTCGGCCTCGGTTTAGCCATCGGCGTGGTCGCCGGCGTGATCCTGTGCAGTAATTTTCTCTGAGTCACCGCAGCTCATCGTCCACAACAGACGAAGTTGTCCACAGGTGTGGACGGATTTGTGCACATGTTGTGGATAGCTGTGGACAAGCTTGGGAATGGTCTTGCTCCAGGAATGAACCTGGCCCCGCCCGGAAACGTCCTAGGTATGTGATGGCGGTCACAAAGATCGTCACCGGAGACGGAAGGGGAGGTGTGCCGTGGGAATCGCAGGAATCGCGATGCTGGTGCTGTCCCTGGCCGCCGTGCTGATGGTCGTGGTCGCCGGATCAGTTCGGGAGCGGGTTGTCGCGGATGCCGAGGAGGGTGCCGTTGAAGGCCCTGGTGGCCTCCGCGTAGCAGACGGCGTTCGTCCAACCCTCTGACCAGGCCTGGGAACCGGGGTTCCGCCACGCGGGGAACACGTCCGAGCGCTTGGTCGAGCCCAGGTAGTCGTGCACGGCCTTGGTGCACTTCTCGTTCGCGATCGAGTTCATCTGCTCCTTGGACGGAGCGGGATCGGTCGACTTGCCGAGCGAGACGACGCCGGCGGGCACGGCCTCGGCCATGTGCGCGGTGGTGCAGGCGACGACCTTGATCTCCTGGTCCTTCGACGGCGAACCCTGGGTGCAGGTCTGGAAGGTGCCGAAGCCGTTGCCCTTCAGCACGCCCTTCACGGAACCCTTGCGCGCCAGCGGCTTCTCGTCCGGGCTGATCTCCACGACGGTGCACAGCCGCCAGCGCTGGCCGTCCTTCCAGCCCTGCTCGTTCGGCCAGAACGCCCAGACCCGCAGGCGCGTCGAGTCCGCGTCACCGGTGCCCAGGTACTCGTTGAGAGTCTGACGGCACGGCGGCAGCGCGGCCTTGCGCAGCGCCTGCGTGTCCGGGTAGGTCGTCGGCAGGCCGGTGAGCTCACCGACGCTCATGACCTCGGCCTCGTGCGATTCGGTGCACTGCAGCACCTTCAGCTCGTAGGCGTTCATGCACTGCCCGGCCTTGGGCAGTGCGGGCGCGGAGGCGGAGGCGGTCGAAGGCAGTGGTCCGGGGACCGCCTGCCCTCCCACCTGAATGGCGCACGCGGACAGGGTCAGCGCACTCAGGACAATTGCCACCGCCGGCCGCACACGAGTCACACCACAGAGACTAGGGCCTTCACCTGATCGGCGATGTCCCGACGCTGCTTTTCGAAGGCGGGATCGGTCAACGCGGCCGGGTCGGCCGGCTGCCCGAGCACCGGCGTGTGCAGGTGTCCACCGAGGACGTTGGTTGCGCCGTAACCGATTCGCAGCCGGTTGGCCCGATACATGCTCTCGTTGGAGAGGTAGTCACCGCCGCCACCGGACGCCGCGACCCGGCCGGGAGTGGGGTTGTCCGTGCGGCACGACTGCTGGGAACCGACGACGACCCACTCGCAGAAGGCGCGGTTGTAGTTGACCGCGAACGGGCCGGTGCCCGCGTCGATCATCTTCTGGAACGGCAGGCTCGTCTCGATGAACTCGTGGCCGGGCTGCGGCCAGCCGGCGGCGTTCGGGACGCTGCCGAACGAACCGACGTTGTTGTTGTCCGCGAACCCGCCGCGCCAGCGCGCCGCCCACCGCTCGACGTCGAACCGGCCGGGCCTGCCCTGGCTGATTGTCACGAACGCGTCGGGCTTCTGCCGCAGCGCCGAACCGTAGAACTGCTCGACGACTCCCTCGTCGAACCCGCCCCACAGCACCGGAAGCACCGCCGCCTGCAGGACGACCTTGCCGTCCGGCGTCGAGATCTCCCGGCCGTCGAGCTGCAACGCCGCCGCGCCGGCCGGGTTGGCGCGCCGCACGTTCACGCCGGTGAGCTGGAACGGGTCGAAGCCCGTGACGGCGATCCTGCGCACGCCGGGCCTGCTCGGGAACGCCGAGTCGCTCAAACCCCGTGAGGCCCAGTCGAACCGCTGGATGAGCTTCGCGCGGTCGTCGGGTGCCATGGCGAACTTCGGTTTCCACTGGCGCAGCGCGGAACTGAGCTGCAACCGGGCCCAGTAGAGCGGGCGGTCGTCGTAGGCGTCGTGTGTCACGGGTGTTGTGCTTTGCGCGCGGGCGACAGCGGCCTTCCACAGCGCGTTGCCTTCGCGTTCCACGAACTGCTGCGCCTGCTTCGGCACGATCTGGCGGCAGAGTCTGGAGGTGAAGTCCGTGACGCGGCCGTCGAACCCGGCCAGTTTCACGAGGGAAGGTCCGACGGCGGGGCCGCCCGTGACGAGCGTGTCGTCGAGGCGCTGTTCCTCGACGGTGAGCGGCGCGGTGGTGTCGTAGCAGTTCGCGTCCTGCGCGTGAGCGACGGCAGGACTCAGGGTGAGGGTGATCGCGGTCAGGCCGACCAGTCCGGCGATGGTTTTCACGTACTCGATCCTCAACGCAAAGGGCCACCCGTCGTAACCGACGGGTGGCCCATAGTGTCGACGACTGCGTCTCAGTGGGCAGCGATGGGCTTGACCCTCGGGTTGTCCTCGTCGACGTGGTAGTCGGACGGATCGGTCTGGTCCGTGCCGTTGAAGACCTTGGCCTTCTTGGCGATCAGCGTGACGATGACGGCGACGATCAGGTTGACCGCCAGCGCGATGATGCCGACGTAGATCGTCATGGCCGACCCGCCGAACGGGTGCCAGCCGAAGATCGACAGCTGGTTCAGCGGTAGTGCCGAACCGCCGAAGTGCAGGCGGGACTTGTCGGCACTGGGGATGAGGTACAGCAGGTACATCCCGTAGGCCATGCCCGCGAACCAACCTGAGATGAGTCCCCAGATGTGGAACCAGCGGGTGTAGAGCGCGATGGCGACGGCGGGCAGCGTCTGCAGAATGATCACGCCGCCGATGAGCTGCAGGTCGATCGAGAACTGCGGGTCGATGAACACGATGAACGCGACCGCGCCGAACTTCACCACCAGCGACGCGAGCTTGGCCTGCTTGGCCTCCTCCGCGGGCGAGGCGTTCTTCTTCAGGTACTCCTTGTAGACGTTGCGCGTCCACAGGTTCGCCGCCGCGATGGACATGATCGCCGCGGGCACGAGTGCCCCGATGCCGATGGCTGCGAACGCGATACCCGCGAACCACGACGGGAAGTTCGCACCGAACAGTTCCGGCACGATCGTGTTGGTGTCGGGACGGCCGGTCGCCTGGTTGACGATCGGCTTGGTGCCCGCGCTGATCGCGACGTAGCCGAGCAGCGCCAGCAGGCCCAGCACCAGCGAGTACGCCGGCAGCGCGACCATGTTGCGCTTGATCACGTTGCGCCCGCGGCTGGCCAGGATGCCGGTCAGCGAGTGCGGGTAGATGAAGAGAGCGAGTGCCGACCCGAGCGCCAGCGTCGCGTACTGCAGCTGGTTGTTGGCGTTGAGCAGGATGCCGTCACCCGGCGCGGGTGTGGCCTTGAACTTGGCGTCCGCGTCGTTGAAGATCTCGCCCCAGCCGCCGAACTTGGCGGGCAGGTAGACGATCGCGACCAGGATGACGATGTAGATCAGGATGTCCTTGACGAACGCGATCAGCGCAGGCGCCCGCAGTCCGGACTGGTACGTGTAGACCGCGAGGATCACGAACGCGATGAACAACGGCAGGTGGCCGAGGATGCCGCTGCCGTTGAGCCCCATGCTGCGCAGCACGGCTTCGAGTCCGACCAGCTGCAACGCGATGTACGGCATGGTCGCGAAGATGCCGGTGATCGCGATCAGCAGCGCCAGCCAGTGCGAGCCGTAGCGGCCCTTCACGAAGTCGGCGGGCGTGACGTAACCGTGCACGCGGCTGACCGACCACATCCGCACCAGCGGCAGGAAGACGATCGGGTAGAGGATCACCGTGTACGGCAGCGCGAAGAACCCCATCGCGCCGGCGCCGAACATCAGCGCGGGCACCGCGACGAAGGTGTAGGCGGTGTAGAGGTCACCACCGACCAGGAACCACGTGATCCAGCTGCCGAACTTTCGTCCGCCGAGGCCCCACTCGTCGAGGTGTTCGAGGGTCTCGCCCTTCTGCCACTTCGCGGCGACGAAGCCCAAAACCGTGACGAACAGGAAGAGAGCGCTGAAAACGATCAGCTCGGTCCACTGCATCAGTTCGCTCCCTCGTCCAGGTCGTCAACGCCGAGCTTGTCCGGTTTGCCGGTGACCACGGGCTGGTCCTTTGTCTTGACGTAGACCAGACCGACGCAGAGCACCCCGAGCGGGACGAACACGAACTGGTACCAGTAGAAGAACGGCAGCCCGAACAGGCGAGGCTCGTCCTGGTTGAACCACGGCGTGATGAGCATGAACAGCGGAAGTATCAGCAGCAGGTTCCAGTTGCTCCAGCGCAAGCCGGTCTTGTGCTCCGACGGCATGGTGGCCTCCGTGTACGCGGTGTTGCGCGGATGTTAGGCCTGATGAAGGGTGCCGTCAGCCTCGTGATCGCAATCGTTGCCTTCGTCTTAACGTTCTCTTTGGACTAATCCGCCACCAGTCGGCTGACGAGGTCCTGCTCGGCGGCGTCGAAGTACTCGTCGAGTTGCTGGACCGCCTGTTCAACAGTCCCATTGTTCAACAATTCTACGATCTTGCGGTTCCACGGCAGGTAGGTCTGGTGGAAGGCCTCGACCTCGTGCGCGACGCGGAAGGCGAGCATGAGCTCGGCGAAGAGCCGGTCGGACTCGTCGCTCAGGCGGGCGCTGCCCGCGAGGCCGACGATGCCGCGGTGGAACTGGATGTTCGCGCTGCCGGTCCTGCTGAAGTCGTTCTTCTCGGCGCGTGCCACGGCTTGACGGACCGGCGCCCGCACAGCTTCCCGCTGCGCGTCGCTGACGTCGTTCCAGAGCCTCAGCGCGCCGCACTCGATCACCCTGCGCGCGGCGTAGAGGTCGCGCACGTCCTCGCCGGTCGGGCGGCGGACGAAGACGCCGCGGCTGTGTTCGTGCACCAGGATCCGGTCGCGCGTGAGCAGCCGGAACGCTTCCCTGAGCGTGTTGCGACTGACGCCCAGCGCTCCGCCGATCGCTTCCTCGCTCAGGCGCAGGCCCGGTTCCAGCTCACCGAGGAGCACCCGCTCGCGCAGCATGTCGGCGACCTTCTGCGCGGTGCTCGCGCGCTCCAGATCCGCCTTGTTCTGAGCCAGCGTCGACACCCACGTCTCGGTCACCCCGGCAGTCTATTTGCAGGATCGTTCGATTGCCCTATCGTAGAATCGTTCAACAATCCCACAATCCAACAACCAATCGCGCACGGGAAGGACGGCCATGGACCTGAACGCGGACCTGGGCGAGGGCTACGGCCACTGGACCCTAGGCGACGACAAGGCCCTGCTAGGAGTCGTGACCAGCGCAAACATCGCCTGCGGCCACCACGCCGGCGACGCCGACACAATGCGAGAAACCTGCACCCTCGCCGCCGCCGCAGGAACAGCCGTAGGCGCACACGTCGGCTACCAGGACCTGGCAGGCTTCGGCCGCAGGTTCATCGACGTACCCCAGGACACGCTCACCAACGAGGTCCTGGCCCAACTAGGAGCCTTGTCGGCGTTCGCACGAGCCGCCGGCACCAGGATCTCCTACGTGAAGCCACACGGCGCCCTCTACAACACCCTGGTCAGACACGAAGCCCAGGCCGACGCCGTAGTAGACGCCGTCCGCCTCTTCGACCCAACGCTCGCAGTACTGGGCCCACCAGGCGCGGTATGGCTGAAACGAGCCTCGGTAGCCGGCCTGCGCGTATGGCACGAGGCCTTCGCCGACAGGGCGTACACACCATCCGGAACCCTGGTCCCGCGCGGCGAACCGGGAGCCCTCCTACGCGACCCGGCCGAGATCGCGGCCCGCTGCGTACAACTGGCAACCGAGGGCTGGATCCGCAGCGTCTCCGGCCGCCCGGTACGAGTCCAGGCCGACTCCATCTGCGTGCACGGCGACACCCCAGGCGCGGTGGAAATCGCCCGCGCGGTCCGCTCGGCCCTGGAGGCGGCAGGAATCGCCGTGGCCAGGGTCGAGTCACCCCTGCGGCACACCCGCCAGGCAGTCTGACGCTGCCGCAACGCACCGGCCGATCACCGGGACCTCTTGGGCCCGCCCGCCCAGCGCCACCGCGTCCGTCGGATGCGGCCGCCCCGCCTGCCCGCCGCCCCGCCTGCCCGCCGAGGCCACCCAGCCAGTCAGCTCGGCCAGCCGGCCCGCAACCGGCCGATCAAGCGGACTGGCGAACCAGCGCAGCCGCCTGCCCAACGAGCCGCCCAGCTGTCTGCCGAGCCGCCCCAGTTCTGCCGTGCCGCCTGCCTGCCGTGCCGCCGAGCCGCCAGTCCAGCCAGCCCGTCAGCCGGCCCAGCGGCCGGCCTGCCGCCGACCCCGCCGATCAAACGGACTGCCGACCCAGCCCGGCCTCCCCCACCAGCCCTGCCGCCCCTACCAGCCCTGCCGCCCCTACCAGCCCGGCCTTCCCGCCCGGCCTCCCCGCCCAGCCGCGCGCACCTCGAGCCCGGCAGCCCGGCAGCCCGCCGACCCGTCAGCCTGTCCAGGCCGTCAGCCCGCCCAGCCGGCCCAGCCGACCGGCCTACCGCCGACCCCGCCGATCAAACCGACTGCCGAACCAGCGCAGCCGCCCCCACCAGCCCAGCCTCCCCACCAAGCTCAGCCGCCCGCACCTCCAGCCCATTCAAATAGGACAGCCCGGCATGAGTCTTCAACGCCCGCCGCACCGGCTCGAACAGCAACTCCCCGGCCTGCGCCACCCCACCCCCGATGACGGCGAGCTCCAGGTCGCACACCGCGGCAGCCCCGGCAACAGCCATCCCGACGGCTTGACCCGCACGGTCGAAGGCCTCCAGCGGAATCTCCTCGCCGGACAGAGCGGCGGCGGCGAGCAGGGCGGCGTCGGCGTGGTCTGGTGCCTGCCAGCCGGCGCGGCGTGCCCAGGCCACCATGCGCGGGCCGCCCGCGATGGTCTCCACACATCCCCTGCCGCCGCACGTGCAGGGTTCGCCGTCGGGTTCCACGACGATGTGGCCGATGTGGCCCGCGTTGCCGGTGCGGCCGTCGAACGGCCGTCCGTCCAGCACCAGGCCGCCGCCTACACCGGTCGACACGACGAGGCCGACCATGAACGTGCTGCCCTGGCCGGCGCCGCGCCAGTGTTCGCCCAGCGCCATGCACACGCCGTCGCCCGCGAGTTCTACCGGGACGCCGGGGAACAGCGACGCCACCGACGACCGCAGCGGGAACTGCTGCCAGGTCGGCACGTTGATCGGCGAGACGGTGCCTGCGGTGGTGTCGACCGGGCCCGCGGAAGCGATGCCCACGCCCGCTACGGCCGAGTCCTGGACCACCTCGGAGATCACCGCGACGACCGCGTCCCAAGGGTTTTCGGACGGCGTCGGCACGCGCGAGGACCGCACCACCGAGCCGAACGGGTCCACCAGGGCGGCGGCGATCTTGGTGCCGCCGAAGTCCAGTGCCAGCACCAGATCAGTCACGGTGAGGCAGCTTAACCAGCCACTTCGAGGCGGATGGGTGCAGTGGTGCGGACCAGGTCGCCCGCGGCCACGCGCACGACGGCCGCCCACGTGTCCGGCGTGGCCCACGCGGGCGCCGAGAGCGTGAAGTCGAGCGACAGCCGGCCCTGGCCCGGCAATAACCCGCTGACGCAGAACGGCCCGGCGAACTCCCACGAGGAGCGCGGCGACAGCAACCGGGCCTGAACCGGCAGGTCACCGTGAGCGCCGGAGGCCAGCACGACGCGCACCGACGCCGATTCCCCCGGCTTGACCGACACCACGGCCGGCGACGAGGCCACCCACAGCACCTCGACGGGCTCGTCGCCGTCCCACTCCGGCACGGTCAGCAGCGCCACGTCGTAGACGTCGAAGGGCAGCCCCTCCAACGTGGCGCGCACCGGATGGCAGCCAGGGATCCGCGGCGGCACCAGGCGCACCTCGGCCGACACGTGACCACCGGCCGGCAGCGACACCGGTAACGAGTCCCACGACGCCGACCAGCCGTCGGGCAGCGTGAGCCGGACGACGCCGGAGAACGCCGGGCCGTCCGACACGGCCACCACGCGCAGCCGGGTCGGGCCGAGCACCTCCAGGTGGACGTTCGCGGGCAGGCCGCCCAACGGGGCGGGCTCGTGCAGCCAGTAGCGCGCGAACACCGGGGTCACGGCAGGTGCGACGGGTCCCAGCGGCGGTCCGGCCAACGCCAGTCGCGGCGCCACGGACGGCAAGGTGCCGCTGGAAGGGCTGCGTGAGCCGAGCACGGCGTACAAAGACGAAGGCCCCAGGTGCCCGACCTCGTTCCACAGCGTGAAGGCCGTGGAGCCGACCATCCTCTCGCCGACCTCGCTGTGCCACACGCTCACCGGCCCGACCAGCCGAGGCGCTTCCAGCGCAGGACCGTCAACGGCGACAAGAGAAGCGATCGGGTCGTACGACAGGACGTAGTGAGTGGACGCGATCTCGGTGCCGTAGCCGCGCTTCCAGCCGTGATCGATGTCGTCCTCGACCAACGAGTAGGTGCGCCATCCGCGCGCGGGCACGTCACGCGCCAAGAACGTCACGGTCACGCCGTCCACCAACGTCGGCAGCACAACGCCGTCGGACTCCACGTGCACGTTGCGCTCGAACGGCAGGTGCACCGACACGACGTCGGTGCACGCCGAGGACGACGGGTTCCACACGACCACCGAAGAGTCCACAGTGGACGTCAAGGCCGCGAGCGACCGCGAGATGACGTCGGACTGCAGGTCGAAGGCCTCCCGCGGGTGCGCCACCGCAGCGCGTGAGAGCGCGGCGGCAGGATATGCAGCCCCGGTCAGCCGAGCCGCGTGCGAAGCGAACACTGCAGCAGGCGAGTCGTCCACAGGTGCGGGCGGCACGGGCACAGACCCGCGCACGTAGTAGTCACGCGGCAACGAGCAGGTCACCCGCGGCCACGTGTAGCGCGCGCTCCAGTCGTGGTGGATCGCGGTCACCCACGGGTTCGGACCCTCACGATCGGAACCGATCGGCAACATCACGTGCGGCGCGACAACCCCCGACCGCGACTCCAGGAACGAGGCGTAGACCAACCGCTCGGCCTCGGCCAGCGACGAGGCCGCCAGCGACGGCCCGGACGGCAGCGAGGACAGCAACGGCGCCACACCGACCACATTGGACTCGGACCCGACGACCTCGACCCGGCCCTCGGAGATCAGCCGCAGCAGCAACGAGCGGTGCTGCGGAAACGTGTCCCAGTACGGCTGCAGCAACTCGACCGACGTCACCGCGAACCGGTAGGCGGGATCGGTCAGCGCCAGGTCCAGATGGGCGCGCACGGCGGGGAACGGCGCGTCGCCCGCGACGTGCCCGACGAGGTGCACCGTCCATCCCGGCGAGCCCACGACCAGCGAGAACGTGCACGACTCCTCGCCGGCGGCCGACCGCACGACGGCCTGCGCGGGCACCACGGCACCGGGCGGGTGCTCGGACACGTCGATGGCGAGCTCGTAGCCGAACGGCCCCGGCACCAGCGAGCCGCCGTGCCGCGGCGAGTGCAGGCCGGGCCCGGACACGTGCGCATGCACCGGTCCGGCCACTGTCGGCGAGGTCAGCCGCACCACCTGCAGCAGGGCGGTCCGAGGTCCGACGAACAGCTCGGTGGACTCGGCGGCGATCACCGGACGATCGCACCACTGTTCACCAGGCGGCGAAATACCCCGATGGTGGCGTTCTACCTCTTCAGCATCCGGGTCAGGCCGGCCGCCACGGTCGTCGCCAGGATCCAGCCCGTCACGATCAGCCCGGACGCGATCCACTGCGACGCGCCCGGCGTCTGCCAGCGGTTCTTGTTGCCGAAGTCGACGATCGGCACCACCAGGTCGATCGTGTAGAGCCAGGCGTTCCACGGCAGGTGGTCGTCGTCGTTGATCTCGGTCAACGGTCCCTGGACCTGGAACCAGATGCTGCCGACGACCCACGCCGCGATCAGCCATCCCAGCGCCCGCGCCGGCCGGTAGCCGTAGCCGACCATCGACCGTTGCAGGAAGCTCCACACCAGCACCAGCGGACCGAAGAACCGCATGCCCTCGGCGACCGCGCGGTACCGCAGGCGTTGCTTCTCGATCAGCACGGTCGACGCGTGCTCCTCGTTGCCGGCCGCGGTCAGCATCTCCGCGAACTGGTCGTACGGGCGCGGGTGGTAGCTGCGCCGCATCGCCTGCCGCAGCCAGCGCAGCCGCTGCTGCACCTGGTCGTCGTCGCGCAGGTCGATCGGATAGGCGAGCGAGTCGTAGCGGAAGTCGTCGAGGTCGATGAAACCCGTGGCGTTCCAGAAGTTCTCGTTGTCGTTCAACGACGTGCAGCGCGCCTGGCGCAGCGTCACGAGGCCCTTGGGCGGCGACACGACGTTGAGCATCAGCTCCTGCACCTGCATGCCCATGGCGTTCAACGCGTGGCTGTCGAGTTTGTAGCCGAGCACCGCGCCGTTGAAGTTCGCCATCCGGCCGATCACCGCGCGACGGCACCGCACGCCGCCATGCGCGACGAACTCCTTGTCGCCGCGCGCGCAGATGAGGTCACGGCCGATGGTGGCGCCACCGATGTCGAGCGACGGCTTCTCCCGCGGCTGGTGCCGGTACTTGCCCGGCTTGATCAACCGGCTGCCGCGCAGGTCGAGGTTCGCGCCGACGGTGATGCCGCGCAGCTCCAGCCCGCCGGCGACGTCCGACTCGCGCACCACGAAGTTGCTGCCGATCTGGGAACGGTTGGCCAGCACGGCATCCGCGGCCGGATTGTCCACAGTGGCCCGTTCGATGGTGATGCTGCCGCGCACGTGCGTGTCGACCATGCGTAGCTGGCCCTTGATCCGCACGCCACGGCCGACGACGTCGCCGCCGATCTCCGCGCCGTCGACGTGCAACGCGCGGCCAGAGCCGGTCGGGTCGGTGCCGGCCGACGGCGGCGACACGGCGTCCAGCACGGCTTCTGCCAGCGAGAACGTGCCGCCGATCTTCGCGTTCACCGCGCGGATCGTGCCCTGGCTGGTGAAGCCGCGGTCGAGCTGCAGGTCACCGGACACGTCCACCCGGTCGAGGAAGAGCGTGGCGGACGGGTCGGCGTGCGGGTCGCTGGAGGCCGTGAAGTCCGGCCCGCGCGAGAGCGTCGCGCCACTTAAAGACAGCGTCGAACTGATCCGCGCGTTCGCCAGGAACACCACCCCGTGCGAGGTGAACGCGCCGAGGAAGTTGCCGCCGACCTGCATGCCGTTGCCGTTCAACGTGAAGCCGTCGGCGTTCTCCAGCACCGCGCTGCCGAGGTTGACGTTGCCGCCGATGCGCGCGCCCGCGAGCCGCACCTCGCCCTCGGTGACGATGCCGAACCCGAGCAACGCGCCCGCGACCGTCAGCCGGTCGCCGTGCACGCACAGCCCGCCCGGCACGCTGAACCTGGTGTCCCGCAACAGGACCGAGCCCGCGATCTCGGCGTCGGTGAAGTCCGTCAGGCCCGAGACGCGGCAGTCGAGCAGCGACACGTCGTTGCCACTGCTGAGGTTGCGCGCCTCGAGACCGGGCAGGTCGCAGTCGGTGAACGAGATGCCCGCCAGGTTCGCCTGCCGCAGGTCCGGCGCCGCCTCGAACTGGCAGCGCTCGAACTCCAGCACGTAGGGCACCTCGACCGCACGCAGGTCGAGTACGTCGGTGACCACCCGGTCCACCACGCGGATGACGGGCGGGGTGCTCGGCTTGCGCCGAGGCAACCTCCACCCGCCACCACCAGAGTTGTCGTTCTCCCCCAACAGCCCCCGCAGCACGTCCGCCGCGGCGACCTTCCCCCTCGCCATGCAGCTAGACCGGGTCGCTCGGACCGTGGTGCGTCGGGTCGAGCACGCGCGCCAGGAACTCCTGCGTGCGCGGCTCCTGCGGGTTGCCGATCACCTCGGCCGCCGGACCCTCCTCGACGATGTAGCCGCCGTCCATGAAGATCACCTTGTCGGCGACCTCGCGGGCGAACTGCATCTCGTGCGTCACGACCAGCATCGTCATGCCCTCGTCGGCGAGCTGGCGCATCACGCCCAGCACGTCACCGACGAGCTCGGGGTCGAGCGCCGAGGTGGGCTCGTCGAACAGCATCACGTCGGGGTCCATCGACAGCGCGCGGGCGATCGCCACGCGTTGCTGCTGGCCACCGGAGAGCTGCGCGGGCATCGAGTTGGCCTTCTCCAGCAGGCCGACCCGCTCCAGGTTGCGCAGGGCGATCTCCTGCGCCTCCTTCTCGCCGCGCTTGAGCACCTTGCGCTGCGCGACGGTGAGGTTCGCGAGGACGTTCAGGTGCGAGAACAGGTTGAACGACTGGAAGACCATGCCGATCTTCGTGCGCGCCAGGTCGATGTCGACGTCCTGGTCGGTCAGCTCGACGCCGTTGACGACGATCTTGCCGTCGTTCGGCTCCTCCAGCAGGTTCACGCAGCGCAGCAGCGTCGACTTGCCCGAACCGGAGGGGCCGATGATGCAGACCACGTCACCGCGGTTGACCGTGACGTCGAGGCCCTTGAGGACGTCCAGCGAGCCGAACGACTTCTTCAGCCCGGTGATCTCAACGGAAATCTCGCTCACAGGACGGACACCTTCTTTCCGCCGGAGCGGCGCTCCAGGTACCTCGACAGGTACCCGAGAGGCAACGTGATGATCAGGTAGCACAGACCGACGACGAGGATCGGGGTGAGCGACGGGCTGCGGCTCAGCGTCTCCCGCCCGAACTTCGTCAGCTCGTACTGGTCACGGGCGAGCCCGATGATGTAGATCAGCGAGGAGTCCTTGGTCAGCAGGATCAGCTCGTTGGTCAGCGGCGGCAGGATGATCCGGAAGGCCTGCGGGATCACGATGGTGATCATCGCGCGGCCCTGCGACATGCCCAGCGAGCGCGCGGCTTCGACCTGCCCCTTCGGCACGGCCTGGATGCCGGCGCGGATGGTCTCGGCCATGTAGGCGGCACCGACGATGCCGAGCGCCAGCATGACCGTGGAGTAGATGTCGAACTGGAGCTGGAACGCGAGCGGCACACCGAACGCCAGGCCGATGAACACCAGCAGTGCCGGGATGCCGCGGAAGAACTCGATGTAGATGGTCGCGATCCACCGGTACGGCGCGATCGACGAGAGCTTCATCAACGCGAGGACGAGCCCGAGCGCGAGGCCGAACGCGAAGCCGAGTGCGGTGTAGATGAGGGTGTTCTTCAACGCGATGGTGATGACGTTGGGGAACATGTCCCCCATCGTCTTGAAGTTGAAGAACGCGGTGCGGATCTGCTCCCAGTCGGCGAAGAACGCGATCACCAGGGCGGCGACGACGAGCAGCGTGTACTGCGAGTACCGGAAGTATTCGGCCCGCTTGCGCTTGGACAGCGCCATGGTACGACTCCTAGCGGATGTGGTTCGGACGCGAACGGGGCGGCGTCGTCCGCCGCCCCGTCAGCTCAGATCGCTACTTCTTCTCCGGCTTCTTGCCGAACCACTTCTCGTAGATCTCGTCGTACTTGCCGCTGTCCTTGGCCTTCTTCAGGACCTCGTTGATCTTGGCCAGCAGCGCGGTGTTGCCCTTCTTCACGCCGATGCCGTACTGCTCGTTCGTGTCGAACTCGGCGGAGACGGCGGTGTCCGGGAACTCCTTGACGTAGTCGAGGAGCACGCCGTTGTCGTTGATCGCGGCATCGACGGCGCCGGTGCGCACGGCGGTCTCCATCAGCGGGAGGTCCTCGAACTGGATGACCTCGTAGCCGTTGGCGGCCTTGTTGTCGTTGGCGTAGATCTCACCGGTGGTGTCCTGCTGGACACCGATCTTCTTGCCCTTGAGGTCCGCCAGCGACTTGATCGGCGAGTCCTTCTTGACCAGCAGCGCCTGCGAGGCCTCGAAGTAGGGGTCGGAGAAGTCCATCCCCTGCTTGCGTTCTTCCTTGATCGTCATACCCGCCGCGGCGAGGTCACACTGGTTCGCGTTGAAGCTCGCGCCAGACGTGATCGTCTCGAACTGGGTGTCGAAGATCTCCTGCTTGACCTTCAGTTCCTCGGCGATCAGATCGACCAGATCGACGTCGAAACCGACGGTCTTGTCACCATCGGTGTACTGGAACGGCTTGTAGGACAGGTGGGTACAGGTGACGAGCTTGCCTTCCTTGACAAGCTTGATCCCACCGTCGGTGGTGCCACCGCCGCTGTTGGTGCTCGTCGCGCATCCGGCGAGCGCGGTCAGCGCAAGGGCCGCTGCGGGCAGTAGGGCGAGCACGTGCCTGGGTCGACGAGCCACTGCGTCACTCCTCGTAACTGTCGCGGACGAGTGAACGGGATCCTGCCACTCGGTTGACGCGGAGGACAGCACGTGGGTGTTACAGGCCACTGCCTTGCAATGATTTTGCGTCAAATCAGTCTTTCAGGCACAGAATCTTGCGTGATTTAGGCCAGATCACACAACGTCTTCACGTATTGCGCACGAATGATAACCATCCGCGAGCGTGTCCTTGATCAGGATTTGATCACGACAGCGCTGGTCAGCGTGTTCTCTCGGCCAGCAGGCCCGCCACCAGAGCGGTCCAGCCGGTCTGGTGGGTGGCGCCGAGGCCCTCACCCGTGTCCCCGTCGAAGTACTCGCTGAAGGTGACGTGCCTGCGCCAAAGAGGTGACTCGGAGGCCTCGATCCGCTTGCCGTCCGACGGCCGGCGCCCGTCGTGGTCGGGCAGGAAGAGCCCGACGAGCCGGTCGCTCAGCTCGTCCGCGACCTGGCCCGCAGTGACCCAGCGTCCGGAGTGCGTCGGCATCTCGACCTGGAACATGCCGTCGTGGAACGCGCAGACCGTGCGGAGCGCCTCCACCAGCAGCGCGTTCGTGGGCAACCAGACCGGGCCGCGCCAGTTCGAGTTGCCGCCGAACATCGGCGTGTGCGACTCGCCCGGCTCGTAGCCCATGCGGTGGTCCTGGCCCGCGACGCTGACCTCCAGGCCCTCGCGGTGTGCGGCACTGAGCGAGCGGATCCCGTGCGGCGACAGGAACTCCTGCTCGTCGAGCATCCGGTGCAGCACGCGCTTGAGCTTGCCCTCGTCGAGCAACGACACGAACGCGCCGCGCTCGTAGTGGAACGTGATGAACTGCCGCAGTTCGGGCCGCCGTTTGAGCAGGTGCTCCAGCCGGCTCGTGAACCCCTGCAGCTCTTCGAGCACCCACGGTTCGAGAACAGCGCCGGCCAGCAACGGGATGAGGCCGACCATCGACCGCACGCGCACCGGCTCGGACTCGACCTCGCCGTCGGGACGGCGCCGCGAGACGCGGTCGTAGCAGAAGCCGTCCTCGTCGTGCCAGATGCCGCCGCCGTGCGACCCGAAGTGCGTGAACGCCTCCGCGATCGACAGGAAGTGCTCGACGAACTTCGTGGCAACGTCCTCATAGGACTCGTCGTCGCGCGCCAGCTCCAGCGCGATCTGCATGAGATGCAGGCTGTACGCGGCCATCCACGACGTCGCGTCGGACTGCTCCAGCCGCCACTCGCCCAGCATCGGCTCGGACCGGTTGACCGGCCCGATGTTGTCCATGCCGAGGAACCCGCCCTCGAACAGGTAACTGCCGCCGGCGTCCTTGCGGTTGACCCACCAGGAGAAGTTGAGCAGCAGCTTGTGGAAGATCTTGGCGAGGAACCCGCGGTCCCTGCTGCCGTCCGCGCGGTAGACCTGCAACGCCGCCCACGCGTGCACCGGCGGGTTGACGTCGCCGAACTCCCACTCGTAGGCGGGAATCTGGCCGTTCGGATGCATCATCCACTCACGGCAGAACAGCAGCAGCTGCTCCTTCGCGAACGCCGGGTCGACCAGCGTGAACGGGACGGTGTGGAACGCGAGGTCCCACGCCGCGAACCACGGGTACTCCCACTCGTCCGGCATCGAGATCACGTCGGCGACGTCGAGATGCCGCCAGTGCACGTTGCGCGCCTCGGGCGTACGTCTGGAACTGGGCGCCTCGGGCTTCGTCGGGTCGCCGTCGAGCCAGTCGCGCGTGCGGAACCGGTAGTGCTGCTTCGTCCACATGAGACCCGCGAGCGCGCGCCGCAGCACGTGCCTCTCCTCGGGCCTGGTCTGCGGCGCGATGGCGTCGTGGAACTCGTCGGCCTCGATCTTCCGCCGCGCCATGGTCTCTTCGAAGCTCGGCCCGAACGGGTCCAGGTGCCCGTCGCCGCCGACGAGCCGCAGCCGGACCGTCACCGTCTCGCCCGGCTCCACTGGGTCGAACGAGTACCAGGCCGCGAACTTGGTGCCCGCCACCCCGGCGTCGTCCGGCCCCACCACCTGACAACTGCTCGTGCTGCCACGCACCACGTAGTCGCAGATGCCGTCCTTGGTCCACGGCGACGGGTTGCGCTCGGCGCCGAAGAGCGACACCTCGTTGGTCTCGTTGTCCGTCATGAGCATCGACGGCGAGTCGTCCAGATGCAGCGTGTACCGGCCGAGGTTGCCGTGGTCAGCCGTGACCTTGCGTCCGGCCGTGGTGCTCGCAACGAGCTGACACGGCCGTTGGTCCCGGCCCCACGCCCACGTGTTGCGGAACCACAGCTGCGGCAGAAGGTGCAACGGCGCGTCCTCGGGCCCGTGGTTCGTCGCACTGATCTCGATGCAGATGTCGTCCGTCTCGGCCTTCGCGTAGGTGACCTGGACGTCGAAGAACCGGTTCTCGTCGAGCACGCCGGTATCCGAGAGCTCGGGCTCGCGGTTCTCCCGCCCGGCGTTGCGCGCCATCTCGCGCAGCTGCTCGTAGGGGAACTCGCGCTGCGGATACCGGTAGACGACCTGCATCCAGGAGTGGGTGGGCGTCCCGTCGGTCACCCACCAGTGCTCCTTGACGTCCTCACCGTGGTTGCCCTCGTCGTTGGTGAGGCCGAAGTACCGCTCCTTGAGGATCGGATCCCTGCCGTTCCACAGGGCGACGGCGAAGTTCATGAACCCGTGCACGTCGCAGATGCCGGCGATGCCGTCCTCGCCCCACCGGTAGGCACGCGAACGGGCGTGGTCGAACGGGAACGACGCCCACGCGTCACCCTCGGGCGAGTAGTCCTCGCGGACCGTGCCCCACTGGCGACCCGAGAGGTACGGCCCCCACAGCCGCCACGGCGAAGTCGGTGTGTCCGACTTCGCGAGACGCGCCCGTTCCGCATGTTCGCCCATCGGCCCAGTGTGGGATATGGGGTCGGACGGCTGGTGGGGCCCAGGCCTCGGCTGAGTCGTACCTCACTAAAAGCCGGGTCAGGACTGCTTCGAGTGCGAGTCGAGGACGAGCGCCACGGCCTCGGTGACCCGAGCCGCGTGCGCCAGGTGCAGCCACTCGTCGGGCACGTGGCAGTTGGAGTCCGGTCCGATCACCCCGGTCACCACGAACTGGGCGTCCGGGTAGGCCTCGTGCAGCAGCCCCATGAACGGGATCGAGCCGCCCAGCGACACGGTCCGCCACGGCGCGCCGAAGACCTCCTTGCTCGCCTCGTCCAGGACGGAGGACAGCCAGGGTGCCAGCTCGGGCGCGTTCCAGCCGTCGGCCGACTCGACGCGGGAGAGCTCCACGGTCGCGTTGTAGGGCACGTCGGTGGTCAGCTTCTCGCGCACCGCCTCCAGTGCGGTGGCGGACGAAACCGTTGGCGGCAGCCGGAACGACAGCACCAGGGTCGTGAACGGGCGCAGCACGTTGCCCGCGTCGTCCGGCAGCGGCAGGCCCTCGGCGCCGGTGAAGGACAGGGTCGGCCGCCACCCGGAGTTGAGCGCCAGCTCCACCTCGTCGTCGGACATCGGCTGCAGGTCGCCGACGCGCGGCACCGCACCCCACAGGGCGCCCGGCGCGGCCTCGACGGCCTCGCGGACCTCGGCCAGCCGGCCCGCCGGGATCTCGACGTGCATCTCCGGCACGAGGATCTCGCCGGTCTCCGAGTTCTCCAGCCGGTCCAGCAGCACCCGCGCGATCCGGAACGACGACGGCACGATGCCGGACGCCATACCGGAGTGCAGGCCGCCGTCCAGCACGCGGACGGTCATCGTGACCTGCACCATCCCGCGCAGCGACGTCGTCAGCCACATGCGGTCGTAGTCGGAACCGCCCGAGTCCAGGCAGACCACCAACGACACCTGGCCCAACCGTGCAGACAGGTGCTCCAGGTACGCGGGCAGGTCGGGCGAACCCGACTCCTCGCCGGTCTCCAGCAGCACGACGCAACGGGCGTGCGAACCGCCGGCGGCACGCACGGCCTCGATGGCGGCGATTGCGGCATATCCGGAGTAACCGTCATCGGCCGCGCCACGGCCGTAGAGACGTCCGTCACGCAGAACCGGGGTCCACGGACCGAGGCCTTCGCTCCAACCGCCCACCGGCGGCTGCTTGTCGAGGTGTCCGTAGAGCAACACCGTGTCGTCGGACGCGTTACCGGATGCGGGCACGTCGACCATCAGAAGCGGCGTACGTCCCGCCAGTTGGACGACCTCCAGCACTGCTCCGGGAAGCGCACGTGACTCGATCCAGAGGCGTACGTGCTCGATCGCGGCGGCCAGTTCGCCGTGTTCTTCCCAGGCGGGATCGAACGCGGGCGAGATCGCCGGCACGGCGACGAGCTGAGACAGGCTCGGGACGATGTCGTCGTCCCAGAGCGCCCTGACAGTGCTGGTCACAAGTGAGCGGTCCACCTCTCGATCCTGTCACGACTCCGCCTCCGCTCGCGCCCGTAGCCTCTTACGCAGAGACCCGCCGCTAAGTTAACGATCGGTAACCGGGACACCGTCGTCCGGTAATCGGACGGCCTAGTCGGAGGACAAAAGGTCGAACCTCCGACTGTTGTCGCTGATCAGAACGTTGACTTGTGTGTTACGAAGTGGGACGGGTCTCACCAACTCGGGTGAGGCCGTGTCAGGATGTGGTCGTAAGCCACCGTCACCGTCGACGGCTGCCTCCGGCCCCACAGGGTCAGCGGCGACCGCCGGCGTCGCCGCACGAGATCGTCACGAGCGATCAGGCGGTCGGAGAAGACAGAGGAGAAGGCGCATGTCGTCCCCTGAGCAATGGACGCACCCTGAGCCGGACGCAGCGCCGGCCGCCACTGCCGCAAAACCGACAGCGGAACAGGTGATCGCAGGCTTGCGTGCGACTGACGAGGGCGGCGCCGACCTGGTGCAGCTCCTCACCCCTGAGGGCGAGCGGGTCACGCACCCCGACTTCGACATCGACATCTCGGCGGAGGAGCTGCGCGGCCTGTACCGCGACATGGTCCTGATCCGCCGCGTCGACCGCGAGGCGAACGCGCTGCAGCGCAAGGGCCAGCTCGGCATCTGGGTGCCGCTGCTCGGTCAGGAGGCAGCGCAGATCGGTTCCGGCCGCGCGATGCGTCCGACCGACATGGCGTTCCCGAGCTACCGCGAGCACGGCATCGCGTGGACGCGCGGGATCAACCCGACGGAGCTGCTCGGCATCTTCCGCGGCACCGACCAGGGCACGTGGGACCCGGTCGAGAAGCGCTTCCACCCGTACACGATCGTCATCGGCAACCAGGTCCTCAACGCGGCCGGGTACGCGATGGGCCAGAAGTTCGACGGCAAGGTCGGCGACGACGACGGCGAAGCCACGATGTGCTTCTTCGGCGACGGCGCCACCAGCCAGGGTGACGTGCACGAGGGCTTCGTGTGGGCGGCGGTCTACGACGCGCCGCTGGTCTTCTTCTGCCAGAACAACCAGTGGGCCATCTCCGAGCCCACCGAGCGCCAGTCGCGCCTGCCGCTGTACCAGCGCGCCCGCGGCTACGGCTTCCCCGGCATCCGCGTCGACGGCAACGACGTCCTCGCGACGCTCGCCGTCACGAGGTGGGCGCTGGACGAGTGCCGCCACGGCAACGGCCCGATCCTGATCGAGGCGTTCACCTACCGGATGGACGCGCACACCACCTCCGACGACCCGACGCGCTACCGGCTGTCGGACGAGCTGGAGATGTGGAAGCTCAAGGACCCGATCGAGCGCGTGAAGGTCTACCTGGTCAAGCAGCAGTGGGCCGACAGCGAGTTCTTCGAGAGCGTCGAGGCTGACGCCGACAAGCTGGGCGAGGAGCTGCGGGAGTTCTGTACGAACATGCCCGATCCGCCCGCTGAACGGATCTTCAGCAACGTCTACGCGGAGGGGAACCCCAACCTCGAAGCGCAGCGCGACGAATTCCTCGGCTACGTCTCGGGTTTTGCTGGAGGTGAGCACTGATGGCTGCTCCGACCATGGACCGTTCCACGGCTGCTGCCCCGGCTTCCCCGGTGCAGACGCTCACGATCTCCAAGGCGCTCAACATGGGCTTGCGGGCGGCCATGGAGGCCAACCCCAAGGTCATCATGATGGGCGAGGACATCGGCAAGCTCGGCGGTGTCTTCCGAATTACCGACGGTCTGCAGAAGGACTTCGGTGAGCAGCGCGTGCTCGACACGCCGCTCGCGGAGTCCGGCATCATCGGCACCGCCGTCGGCCTCGCGATCCGCGGCTACCGCCCGGTGTGCGAGATCCAGTTCGACGGCTTCATCTTCCCCGGCTTCGACCAGATCGTGTCGCAGGTCGCGAAGCTGCACTACCGCACCCAGGGCAAGATCAAGCTGCCCATCGTGATCCGCGTGCCGTTCGGTGGCGGCATCGGTGCGGTCGAGCACCACTCGGAGTCCCCGGAGTCGTACTTCGCGCACACCGCCGGCCTCAAGGTCGTCTCGTGCTCGAACCCGGCCGACGCGTACTGGATGATCCAGCAGGCGATCGACAGCGACGACCCGGTGCTGTTCTTCGAGCCCAAGCGCCGTTACTACGAGAAGGGCGAGGTCGACACCACGGCCCAGCCCGGCAAGCTGTTCGAGTCGCGCGTGCTGCGGCCCGGCACGGACGCGACGCTGGTGGCCTACGGCCCGATGGTCCGCACCTCTCTCGACGCCGCGAACGCGGCCGCAGAGGACGGCACCTCGCTGGAGGTCATCGACCTGCGCACGCTGTCGCCGCTGGACCTCGCACCGGTCTACGACTCGGTACGCCGCACCGGCCGGCTGGTCGTCGTGTCCGAGGCGCCGTCCGAGTCCTCGATCGCCAGCGAGATTGCGGCCAAGGTCCAGCAGGAGTGCTTCTACTCCTTGCAGGCACCGGTGCTGCGGGTGACCGGTTTCGACACCCCGTACCCGCCGTCGAAGCTCGAGGAGGAGTTCCTCCCCGACCTCGACCGGGTGCTGCACGCCGTCGACCGCTCTCTCGCCTGGTAAGGGGACAACCGGAAATGCCGCAGTACAAGCAATTCCCCCTGCCGGACACGGCAGAGGGACTGACCGAGGCCGACATTCTCACCTGGCACGTGAAGCCGGGTGACACCGTCAAGGTCAACCAGATCATCGTCGAGATCGAGACGGCCAAGGCCGCCGTCGAGCTGCCGTGCCCGTGGGCGGGCGTCGTGACCGAGCTCCTCGCGGAGCCCGGCCAGACCGTCGAGGTCGGCGTCCCGATCATCACGATCGACACCGACCCCGGTGGCGCGGCCGCACCCGCGCCGGCCCCCGTCGCGGCGGAGGCGAACGGCACCTCGTCCGGCAAGATCGGCGAGGAGATGCCGGGCGGGCGCATCGCGACGCTCGTCGGCTACGGCCCGAAGTCCGGTACGGCCAAGCGTCGCGCCCGCAAGGACACGCCCGCCGCCGCACCGGCCGCAGCCGTCGCGGCCCCGCCCGCTCCTGCTCCGGTCGTGGCACCCCCGGCTCCCGTCGTGGTCGCCGCTCCGGTGCAGACGCCGGGCGGATACGTGCCGCTGGCCAAGCCGCCGGTGCGCAAGCTGGCCAAGGACCTCGGCGTCGACCTGCACGCGCTCACGGGCTCCGGCCCGAACGGCGTGATCACGCGGGAGGACGTCGAAACCGCTGTCGCAGCACCGGCTGCCGCTCCTGCGCAGTCCGTTGTGGACAACGGCTCGCGCGAACGCCGGGTGCCCATCAAGGGCGTCCGCAAGGCGACCGCGCAGGCGATGGTGGACAGCGCGTTCACCGCACCGCACGTCACCGAGTTCCTGACGGTCGACGTCACACCGATGATGGAACTGCGCGCACGCCTGAAGAACGCGCCGGAGTTCCGCGGCGTGAAGCTGACGCCCCTCGCGTTCTGTGCGAAGGCGATCATCCTCGCGGCCCGTCGCACGCCGGACGTCAACGCGACGTGGGACGCGGCGGCGAACGAGATCGTCTACAAGGACTACGTCCACCTGGGCATCGCGGCCGCAACGCCGCGCGGCCTGGTCGTGCCGAAGGTCCGCGACGCCGACCGGATGTCGTTGAAGGGACTGGCGATCGCGCTCGACGAGCTCGCCACGGTCGCCCGTGAGGGCAAGACGTCGCCGGCCGACATGATGAACGGCACCATCACGATCACCAACGTCGGCGTCTTCGGCGTCGACACCGGTACGCCGATCCTCAACCCCGGTGAGTCCGCGATCCTCGCGCTGGGCGCGATCCGCGACATGCCGTGGGTGGTCGACGGCGAGATCAAGATCCGCAAGATCTGCCAGCTCGCGCTCTCCTTCGACCACCGCGTGGTCGACGGTCAGCAGGGCTCGCAGTTCCTGGCCGACGTCGGCGCGCTGCTGGCCGAGCCGGGCATCGCGATGACCTACTGAGAGAACTCGGTATGTGAGGGCCCGCGGATCGTCGATCCGCGGGCCCTTTCGTTCGACCTATGTGTGTCAACGCTCGAACTGAGGGGACACACAGCTATGCGCAAGCGACTGTCTTTGCTGATCGCCGCGAGCCTGCTCGCGGGCCCGGCCGGGGTGGCCCAGGCCGGTGAGAACAGCCTGGTGCGCACCGATGCCGGTCCGGTGCGCGGCACCGTTGCCGCAGATCACCAGCTCTACCAGGGGATTCCGTACGCGGCAGCGCCGGTGGGCGAGCTGCGATGGCGTTCGCCGCGGCCGGTCACGCCGTGGACGACGCCGCGTGACGCGACCAAGCCCGGCCCGGCCTGCGCGCAGTCGCCCGGCGCCGGTTCTCCGAGCAGCACCGAGGACTGCCTGTACCTCAACGTGACCACGCCTTCGCGGCACGGCCGCAAGCCGGTCATGGTGTGGATCCACGGCGGCGGCAACAGCTACATGTCCGCCGAGGGTTTCGGTGCGCGCCGCCTGGCCGCGCAGGGCGACGTCGTGGTCGTGACCATCAACTTCCGGTTGGGCTTCTTCGGTTTCTACGGCCACCCGGACCTGCCCGACTCGGGTGCCTACGGCATCGAGGACCAGCAGGCGGCCCTGCGGTGGGTGCAGCGCAACGCCTCCGCGTTCGGCGGAGACCCGCGCAACATCACGATCTTCGGTGAGTCGGGCGGCGCGTTCGACGTGTGCGCGCACCTGACCTCACCTCTGTCGCGCGGTCTGTTCCAGCGGGCCATCGCACAGAGCGGCGGCTGCTCCACCACGTGGCCCGCCAACGGAACCATTCACGGCCTGCCGGCCAGCGGCCCGTGGATCACGAAGTCCGCAGCGCAGTCCGACGCCGTAGCGGTGGCGACGCAGCTCGGCTGTTCCGACGTCGCGTGCCTGCGATCGTTGCCCGCCACGGCTTTCACCGCGATCGACCGTGGTCCGACGCCCGTCGTGATCGGCAACCGGGTGCTGCCCGTGCACCCCGTCGACGCGCTGCGGTCGGGCCGGTTCAACCGCGTGCCGGTGATCTGGGGCAACACCCGTGACGAGGGCAGGCTGACGGCGGCGACCGTGCCGGAACCGTTCGACTACCTGGGTCTGCTGGAACAGGCGTTCGGTGCCGGGAAGGCCGCCAAGATCGCCGCCGAGTATCCGCCGAGCGCCTACGAGTCTGCACGTGTGGCGTACGGCGCCGTTCTCACCGACAGCGTGTGGGCCTGCACACAGCTCGCTGACGACAAACTGCTCTCACGGCACACGCCGACGTACGGCTTCGAGTTCGCTGACCGCACGGCACCGCTCGGCTACTTCAAGGACCTCTTCCCCGAGGGCTTCCCGCCCGGCGCGTCGCACGGGTCCGAGCTCGCGTACCTGTTCGACATCGTGACGTTCGACCTCAACCCGGACCAACAGCGGCTCGCGTCGAGGATGATCCGCGACTGGACGACGTTCGCCCGCACTGGCAACCCCGGCTGGTCCCGGTACCGCTCCGGCAACGTCCAGTCGTACTCGCTCGACCGCGTGGGTCAGACCAACGCGCTGACGACGCACAACTGTTCGTTCTGGGCCACGATCGGTTAATCCGGTTTGACTCTCCAGCTACTGGAGACTGCAGAGTTGTCCCCGTGACGCGCTACCAGATCGGTGAGCTGGCCAGGATGACCGGACTCACCGTCCGCACCATCAGGTTCTACTCCGACTCGGGCCTCATCCCGCCCACGGACAGAACCGCGGGTGGGTACCGCACCTACGACGCCGAGGCGCTGGCCAGGCTGAAGCTCGTCCGCACCCTGCGAGATCTGGGCGTGGACCTGCCGACCGCCGGCCGCGTCCTCGCGCGTGAGGTGTCGGTGACGGACGTGGCGCGTGCACACGCGGAAGCGATCGACGCGCAAATGAAGACGTTGCGGCTGCGCCGCGCCGTCCTGCGCGCCGTCGCCAAGGGAGGGGAGATGGAACTGATGAACGAGTTGGCACGCATGTCGGACGAGGAGCGCCAGCGGATCCTCGACGACTTCTTCGAGGAGGTGTTCGGGCCCTACGAGCTGGATCCGCAGTTCGAGCAGCACATGCGATCCGTGCGGATCGAGCTGCCGGACGACCCGTCGACCGAGCAGTTGGAAGCGTGGGTCGAGCTCGCGAAGCTCGTGCAGGACCCGGACTTCCGCGCGGCGGTCAAGCGGATGTCCCAGCAGCACGAGGAAAAGCGTCGCGCAGGGGCGGACATGGGCCCGCCAGGGGACGGCCAGATGGAGGCGTTCAACTTCGCGATCGCCCAGGCGCGTGAGGCTCTCGACGCGGGCATCGCGCCGGAGTCCGCCGAAGCCCGCGAGGTCGTGGACCGCGTGAACGCCAACTGGGCGGAGGCGCTGGGCCTGCCGAACGACGACAGCCTCGTCGAACGGCTGCGCGAGCTTTCCGACTTCGCAGACCCGCGTGCCGAGCGGTACTGGGTCCTGATCGCGAGGATCAACGGCTGGCCCGCCATGCCGGACCACTTGCGCGAGCGCGCCTGGCTGCGCGAAGCCGGCCAGCCGTTCGGCTAGATCGCCCTTGTGACGGGAACCAGCTGGGCGCCCAGCTCGTTTCCGTGGCAACGAAGGGGGATCGTCATGTCTGCTCTGTTCGACATTCTCGGGGGCGTGCTCGCCGAGGCGTTCGGTCCGTCCGGCGAAGACCACTCGCGCGGGGACGGTGACGTCTTCCTGGACGGCGAGTGGCACGAGGGCGAGCTGTTCTTCGGCCCCACCAAGATCATCTGGGACGAGCGGATCGTCTTCAGCAACGAGGAGGGTCGCGTCGAGCAGATCATCGACCACGACCCGCCGCACCCGAACTTCGTGGTGCTGCACTTCCGCCGGCCCAAGGACGTGGTGCTGCTCGCCGTGCACCGCCGCGAACTCACGCGAGTGGGCGCCGTCCTGCAGCTACCGCTCTAGCGGTTCTCCCGGATTCGTAACGCGCTCGACGCGACCCTGGACATTTACCGCGCCATAACCACAAGCCGAGACGGTGTCGTACGTGGCCCGCCGGCTCAGGGGAACGGCGGGCCACTTCTCCGGCGTTGACCGGTCCTACCTGATCTGCATGCCCGAGATCGCCCGCGACACGACGAGCCGCTGGATCTCCGACGTCCCCTCGAAGATGGTGAAGATCTTCGAGTCCCGGTGCATCCGCTCCACCGGGTGCTCCCGCGTGTACCCGGCCCCACCGAGGATGTGGATCGCCCGCTCGGTCGCCCACACCGACACCTCGGACGCCTTGAGCTTCGACATCGACCCCTCACCCGCGGTGAACGGCACGTTGTTGCGGCCCATCCAGGCCGCCCGCCACACGAGCAGCCGCGCGGCGTCGATCTCCATCCGCATGTTCGCTAGGTCGAACGCGATCGACTGGTTCTCGATGATCTTGCGCCCGAACGCCTCGCGGTCCTTCGCGTAGTCGAGGGAGTACTCGTAGGCGGCGCGGGCGACGCCGACTGCCATCGCGCCGACGGTCGGGCGCGTGGTCTCGAACGTCGCCATCGCTGCCTGGCCGCCGGACTTCTGGCCTTCGCGGGCACGGGCCAGGCGTGCTTCGACTCGTTCGCGGCCGCCGAGCACGCACCGGCCGGGCACGCGCACGTCGTCGAGGAACACGTCGGCCGTGTGGGAGGCGCGCATGCCGTGCTTCTTGATCTTGCCGGGGGACGACAGGCCGGGGGTGCCGGGCGGGATGATGAACCCCGCCTGGCCGCGCGACCCCAGTGACGGGTCCAGCACGGCGGTCACGACGTGCACGTTCGCGATGCCGCCGTTGGTGGCCCAGGCCTTCTGGCCGTTGATCACCCACTCGTCGGTGGCCTCGTCGTAGCGCGCGCGAGTTCGATAACCGGCCACGTCGGAGCCCGCCTGGGGTTCTGAGGCGCAGAACGCGGCCAGTTTCGGGTCGCTCTCGTCGCCGAAGCACTCCGGTACCCACTCGGCCAGCTGCTCGGGCTCACCGGACGCGAAGATGCCCGCCACGGCGAGGCCGGTGCCCATCAGGGCCAATGCGATTCCGGCATCGCCCCAGAAGAGTTCCTCGGTCGCGATCGGCAGCGACAGGCCGATCGGGTCGGCGAACCAGGTCGCGAGGGCCTCGAAGCCGTAGAGGCCGATCTTCGCCGCCTCCTGGATCACCGGCCACGGCGTCTCCTCGCGCTCGTCCCACTCGGAGGCCGCCGGCCTGATCACGTCACGAGCGAAGCCGTGCACCCAGTCGCGCAGGTCGGTCTGGTCTTCGTTCAGTTCGAGCGAGAAGCCACCCACAGGAAGTCTCCTAAGCCTTCGGGATGTTGAACAGGCTCATGAACCCGGCCGCGAACCCCAGGTCGCCCTTCACCTTCAGCTTGCCCGTCATGAACAGCACGGGTGCGGAGGCGTTGCCGGTCGCGAGCTTCAGGAAGTCGGCGGGTGTCAGCGTCACGATGGCACGGGCCTCGCGCGTCACGCCCTTGTTGATGGTGCACTCGGCGTTCTCGATGATGGCCTCGTAGACGTCTTCCAGCACGTGGAAGTGCACGACCGCGCGAGTCGCTCCGGCCCGGTCCGAACGGAAGTGGACCTCCATCCGGCGGAACACCTCGTCCAGCACGCGTACGCGCAAAGAAGGATCGGCGACGACGGCCTCGATCTGGTCCTTCGAGGCGCGCGAGATGATGCGGGCGAAGTTGGACGGGTCCATCTTCGCCAGGTCGAGGTCGGCGCCGCCGTCGGCCAGCGCGCCCAGGGCGTTCAGCAACGCCGCGAAGTCGTCCCTGCCGAGCTTCTTCGGGTCGATGCCGCGGGCGACGACGTCGATGTTCACCTCGGCCAGCGCCGGGTCGTCCGGCGAGATCTGCTGCAACGTGCTGATCAGCTCGGCCGGGCTGAGCTTCGCGATCGCCTCGGTGGTGAGGTCGAGCGTCATGGACAACACCTCCTGGTACCTACTCGCGAGTAAGACTACTGGTGAGTAGATAGGGCGGCAAGCCGATCGGATAATCTTGCCGCTCCGAACCGAGGGGTAATGATGCGCACAGAAGGTCGAGCCAAGCGCTTGCCACGCGCCGTGCGTGAGCGGCAGATCATGGATGCCGCCGTCGACGTGTTCTCGCGGCTCGGCTTCTACTCGGCCTCCATGGACGAGATCTCCGAGGTCGCGGGCATCTCCAAGCCGATGCTCTACGCCTACCTGGGCTCGAAGGAGGAGCTGTTCGCGACGTGCATCCGGCGCGAGGCCACCCGCATGATGGAGGCCATCGCGACGGGCGTCGAGCCCGACCAGGAACCGGACGTGCAGCTGTGGAGCGGCCTGCGGGCGTTCTTCGGGTTCGTCGGCGAGAACCGGGCGAGCTGGATGGTGCTGCACCGGCAGGCGTCCACGCAGGGCGGGCCGTTCGCGATCGAGCTCACGGACATGCGCGGCCGGGCGGTGTCACTGGTCGCGGCGCTGCTCACCCAGTCCACGAAGGCGCCCGCGACCAAGCTGGAGGCCGAGTCGCTGGCCGCCGCGCTGGTCGGGGCCGGCGAGTCGCTCGCGGACTGGTGGCTCGACCACCCCGAGGAACCGGCCGGCGTCGTCGCGGCCCGCCTCATGAACCTCGTCTGGATGGGCTTCGGCGACCTGGTCGACGGCAACGTCTGGCATCCACCGTCACGTCGCTGAGCCGACCAGGTGGGGCCCCCTGCCCCACACGGCGAACTCCCAGCCATCAGCACCCTCGGTGGCCGAGAACTCGACGCGACCGGGGATGAACAGCGGCTTCTTGAACCGGACGGCGACCGTCACGGCCTCGGGAAGTCGCCCCTCCAGCGCGGCCACACAACGAGCCTTCGTCCACATCCCGTGCGCGATCGCGCGCTTGAAGCCGAACAGCCTGGCGCTCAACGGGTGCAGGTGGATCGGGTTGCGGTCGCCGGACGCCGAGCCGTAGCGCCGTCCGATGTCCGCGGGCACCCGCCACACGGCCGACCCGACCGGCCGCTCCAGTTCCTCGCTGGTGCCGGACGCCCCGCCGGTGCGCCGCAGGTACGTCGAAACCCCTTCCCAGACACCGGAAACCGACGTCACCACGTCGACCTGCGTGCCCTGCGGATGAGGCCGCAGATCGCGCGCGGACACCGTGATCTCCAACGGCTCGTCCAACGTCAGCAGACGCGACTGCGTGATCCGGTTCGCGACGTGCACGAGGCCCGGCAACGGAAAGGGGAACCCGGCGCCGGACATCAGCTTCATCTGCAACGGAAAGCCCAGCACGTGCGGATAGGTCAGCGGCAACGCGTCGCGCAACCCGAACCCGCACACCGCGTTGTACGCCGCCAGGTGCTTCAGCGACACGTCGACCGTGGCCGAAACCGGTTGGGCGGCAAGCGTTTCCCCGCGCCGGAACGACGTCAGGGCGGCACTGAGCAAGATCATTTTGGGCGACATCAGGCCCCCAGGAGCATCTGGCCGCACACCCGCACGACGTTCCCGTTCACGCCACCGGATCCCGGCGCCGCGAACCACGCCACGGTCTCCGCGACGTCGGCGGGCAACCCGCCCTGCGACAGGCTGTTCATCCGCCGCCCGACCTCACGCGTCGCGAACGGCACCGCCGCGGTCATCTTCGTCTCGATGAAACCGGGCGCCACGGCGTTGATCGTGGCCCCCCGAGCAGCGAGTACGGGCGCGAGTGTCCGCACCATCCCGATCACGCCGGCCTTCGAGGTGGCGTAGTTGGTCTGGCCGACGTTGCCCGCGATGCCGGCGATCGACGACACCCCGACGATCCGCCCGCCGGTGCGCAGCACATCGCCGTCCAGCAGCGCGTCGTTCACCCGCTCCTGGCAGGCGAGGTTGACCTCCAGCACCGCGTCCCACTGCGAGGAGTCCATGCGCGCCAACGTCTTGTCGCGCGTGATGCCCGCGTTGTGCACGACGACGTCGACGCCGCCGTGCCGTTCCATCAGGTACGAGGTGAGTCGAGCGGGATCGCCGGTGATGTCGAGCTGCAACGCCGACCCGCCGGCGGAGTTCGCGACCTTCGACAGCTCGTCCCCGGCGGCGGGGACGTCGAGGCACACCACGTGCGCGCCGTCACGGGCGAGAGTGGCCACGATCGCCGCACCGATGCCCCGCGAGGCACCCGTGACCAGCGCGACCTTGCCGTCCAGCGTGCCTGCAGGCGAGTTCCCGGACACGTGGACGACCTGCCCGGACACGTACGCGGACCGCCCGGACAGCAGGAACCGCAGCGTCGACTCGACTCCATCCTCGGCGCCGTCCGCCACGTAGACGAGGTTGGCCGTGCCGCCCCGCCGCAGCTCCTTGCCGACCGACCGCACGAACCCTTCGAGGGCCCGCTGCGCCACGGAGTCCGGCGACCGTCCGATGACGATCACCCGCCCGCACGGCCCGAGCTGCGTGATCGCCGGGTGGAAGAAGTCGTGCAGCTGCCGCAGGTCCGCGACGGACGCGATCTCGGACGCGTCGAACACCAGCGCGCCGTACGGGGCGCTGCCTGTTTCCAGCTGCTTCAGAAAGGGCAGCCGGGAAGCACCACCGACCAGCACGGGTGTGGCCAGTGCGGCGTCGCGGCGAAGTGGATACGGGTTCGGCAGGCCGAGCCTGCGCACGAGCTGGCGCCCCAGCCCCGACGTTGCGAACTTCTGGTACCTGTCCACGTCACATAACCTACTCGCTAGTAAGTCTACCCGCTAGTAGGTAGTATGGCGGTATGCGAGTAGCGATCATCGGCGGCAACCGCATCCCGTTCGCCCGCTCGAACGGCCCGTACGCCACCGCGTCGAACCAGGACATGTTCACGACGGTGCTGGACGGCCTGGTCAGCCGCTTCGGCCTGCAGGGCGAGCGGCTCGGCGAGGTGGTCGCGGGAGCGGTGCTCAAGCACTCGCGCGACTTCAACCTCGTGCGCGAGTCGGTGCTGGGCAGCAGGCTCAGCCCGGAAACCCCGGCGTACGACCTCCAGCAGGCGTGCGGCACCGGCCTGCAGGCGATCATCGCCGTGGCCAACAAGATCGCGCTCGGCCAGATCGAGGCGGGCATCGCGGGCGGCGTCGACACCACCAGCGACGCCCCGATCGGCGTGAACGAGAACTTCCGCAAGCTCCTGCTGGAGTTCAACCGCACCCGCAAGATCAGCCTGCTCACCCGCCTGCGTCCCAGCCATGTCGTGCCACATCTGCCGCGCAACGGCGAACCGCGCACCGGCATGTCGATGGGCGAGCACGCGGCCGTCACCGCCGCGCGGTACGAGATCACGCGCGAGGACCAGGACGAACTGACCGCGCGCAGCCATCAGAACCTCGCCCGCGCCTACGACGAGGGCTTCTTCGACGACCTCGTCACCCCGTACCTCGGCCTGACCCGCGACCAGAACCTCCGCCCGGACAGCAGCGCCGAGAAGCTCGCGAAGCTCAAGCCCGTCTTCGGCGACACGATGACCGCCGGCAACTCGACCCCGCTCTCCGACGGCGCCTCCGCGGTCCTGCTCGCCACCGAGGAGTGGGCCCGCGCGCGCAAGCTCCCGGTCCTCGCCTACCTGACGTTCGCCGAGACCGCCGCCGTCGACTACGTGCACGGCGACGAGGGCCTGCTCATGGCACCCGTGCACGCCGCACCGCGCATGCTCGACAAAGCCGGCCTCACGCTGCAGGACTTCGACTTCTACGAGGTGCACGAGGCGTTCGCATCACAGGTGCTCGCCACGCTCAAGGCCTGGGAGAAGGAACTCGGCGAGATCGACAGGTCCAAGCTGAACGTCAACGGCTCGTCGCTGGCGGCAGGCCACCCGTTCGCCGCCACCGGCGCCCGGATCGTGGCGACGCTGGCGAAGCTGTTGCACCAGCGGGGAAGTGGACGCGGGTTCGTGTCCATTTGCGCCGCCGGAGGTCAAGGGATCACGGCGATTCTGGAACGGTGACGCACTTAGGCCTGCCGAACTCGACAGTCCCTCATGCACACTCACAGTGTCGCGTCGCAGCGACACTGGGGGTGGGATGCAGGATCCGCAGGTTGATCCAGAGAAAGACCCGGTGCTGGCGCGCGCACTCGTCGGCACCCTCCGCGACGAGTGGCGCCCGGCCGCCGACGCGATGCGGTCCGCACACGAGTGGGAGCGCCGCGCCTACATCACGTTGACGCTGGCGGCGGCAGCCAGGCGCCGCGTCGAGTGGCTCAGGAACTGGCTCACCGCACGTCCGGACGACGCCGACGCCACCGCCGTGCACCACGCGATGGAGTCGCTTGGCGAGAACTAGTCGAGCAGCGACCAGGTGGCTGTGCACGACGCCGACACGGTGATCTGCTGCGCCTTGAGGTTCAGCTGGTCGACCATTCCGGCGGGCCCGGCCATCTCGAACGACGCGGCGCCGCTCATCATGCGCGGCTGGTAGTGCGCGCCTCCCTCGGTGTCGCCGATGCGCAGCAACGGCCCGAGCCGCCGCCCCAACGCCGTTGCGTACCCCTCGGCACGTCGCAGCGCGTCTGCCACGGCCTCCCGTTGCGCCTCACGGATCGCCTCGGTGTCGTCGACGAGCGTCCACGAAGGGCCGTTGATCCAGGACGGCTCCGCCTGCACGAGTTCGGCCAGCAGCGCGTCGAGGCGGTCCAGGTTCTTCACCCAGATCACGTACTGCTGGGACGCGCGGCTGCCGACGCGCTGGTTGTTGTCCCAGTTGTCGTGCGCGGACAGTTGCCGCGACCGCACCTCGAACTCCTCGAGCAGCGGCTCGACGGCGGAAATGCGCTGGTTGAGCATGCTCACCGCCTCGGAGCGCTCGGCGCCGAGAGCCTCGAACGTCACGTCCACCTGGGCGCGGTCGGCAGTGCGCTCGACCTCGCCCGTCCCCTTCGTCACGACTTCAGCCACGTGCGCCAGCCAACCGGCACAGGGGTTCATCCGCAACTATTAGCCTCTATTGCTCAATCACTAGATAAACCAATAAAGCGGCATCCGGCCGCACTTCGAGCTTGGTCTGCGCGTCTCTACGGCGAGCACTAGAAACGCGGATACGGTGCGAGCCATGGACCCGGTGCGCAATCCGTTCGCTCCCGGTGCAGGCCAGCGGCCTCCTGAGCTCGCCGGCCGGGACAAAGAGGTCGGCGCGTTCGAGGTCGTGCTCGAACGCGTGGCCCGCGGCCGTCCCGAGCGCAGCCTCGTGCTGAGGGGGCTGCGGGGCGTCGGCAAGACCGTGCTGCTCGGCGAGTTGCGGTCGATGGCCGTCAAACGCGGCTGGGGCGCGGGCAAGGTCGAGGCCAGGCCCGACGCCGATCTCAGAAGGCCCCTGTCGGCCGCGCTGCACCGGGCGATCCGGGATCTCGCGGTCCGGCACCGCGCGCCGGACCGGGTCGAGGCGATCCTCGGCATCCTGAAGGCGTTCGCGCTCAGGGCCGCTCCCGACGGCGCCAAGCTGCGCGATCGCTGGCAGCCCGGCATCGACGTGCCCGCGGCGTCCGGGCGGGCCGACTCCGGCGACATCGAGATCGACCTGGTCGAGCTGTTCACCGATGTAGCCGAGCTTGCGCAGGACGTCGGCACGGGCGTCGCGCTGCTCATCGACGAGATGCAGGACCTCAAGCCGGACGACATCAGCGCGTTGTGCGCGGCGTGCCACGAGCTGTCGCAGATCGGCGCGCCGCTGGTGGTCGTCGGCGCCGGCCTGCCGCACCTGCCGGCGGTGCTGAGCGCGAGCAAGTCCTACTCGGAACGCCTCTTCCGCTACGTCCGCATCGACCGGCTCAGCCGTGAGGACGCCGACCGCGCCGTGCTCGCTCCCGTCGAACGCGAGGACGCGGGCATCACCGACGAGGCGCTCGACGCGTTGTTCGACGCGTCCGGGGGCTACCCGTACTTCATCCAGGCCTACGGCAAGGCCGCCTGGGACGCCGCGCCGGCTGATCCGATCACCGCGATGGACGTCTCCGTGGCCGCTCCGGAGGCGGACACGGAGCTCGCGGTGGGCTTCTTCGGCTCCCGATACGAGCGTGCGACGCCCGCTGAACGCGAGTATCTCCGGTCGATGGCCGAGTTGACCGACGGAAAGGATGCGGGCGTCAACACCGCCCAGGTGGCCGACCACCTGAAGCGCAAGCCCTCGTCGCTGTCGCCCGCGCGGGACTCGCTCATCAAGAAAGGCCTGGTCTACAGCGCGGAACGGGGTCAGATCGCCTTCACCGTGCCGCACTTCGGACGGTTCCTGCTCGGCCGCGAGGAGTGACCCGGGGCACCCCGCCGTTGTCCGGCTGTTCACGTTGTCAGCCGATGATTCATCGGCGTGTGCCCCAACTCACCGGATAATCGCGTGCTTTCGTGCGCGCGTAGGTGCATACTTGGGTTACCAGCCAAACAGACCTCACAGAGGGAAGTGCAGACCGAGATGAACTTCGCAGCGAAGCTCCGCGCCCGCCGTGCCGAGGCGCGCAACCGGAAGGCCGTGGCTCGCGCGATCGACATGGCGACCACCCCGTCCATGCGTCACGAGCTCATGGCCATCGCCCAGGCTCAGGTCACCACCCTCCGCTGACCAAGACCCGGCACTCGCACGGCGCCCCGGCGCGAGTGCCTCCCTTACCGGAACCCCTGGAGCACCTCCCGCGCTCCAGGGGTTTCATTCTGTTAAACGTGATCCACGCCACAGTATGATGGCGTTGTAACAGCGCACGTCGGTCCGCCGATGTCACTGTTGACCTCGCGGTGCTGTCGGACCCCCGACCTGGCAGCACCGCGAGGTTTCTTGTTTGCTGGGGGACATGAAGATCGCCGTGCTCGGCACCGGCCTCATGGGTGCCCCCATCGCAGCCAACCTCGCCGCAGCCGGACACACCGTCCGCGTCTGGAACCGCACGCGCGCCAAGGCCGAACCGCTCGCCGCGCAGGGCGCCACCGTCACCGACAGCCCCGCTGAGGCCGTCGAAGGCACCGAGATCGTGCTGACGGTCCTGAACGACGGCGCCACGGTCACCGCCGTCATGCAGGACGCCGCACCCTCCCTGTCGCACGACGTCGTGTGGATCCAGGCGTCCACGGTCGGCGTCGCGTCCACCGAGGACCACATCGACCTGGCGCGGTCGCTCGGCCTGGAGTTCGTCGACGCGCCCGTGCTCGGCAGCACGAAGCCCGCGGCCGAGGGCAAGCTCGTCGTGCTCGCCTCCGGTGCCGATGAACTGCGCGAGCGCGTGCAGCCCGTGTTCGACGTGATCGGCGCCCGCACGATGTGGGTCGGCGAGGCCGGGGCGTCGTCGAAGTTGAAGCTGGTCGCGAACAGCTGGGTGCTCGCGCTGACCGCCGCCGTCGGCGAGGCCGTGTCGCTCGCGGAGGCGTCCGGGATCGACCCGAAGCTGTTCCTCGAAGCCGTGTCCGGTGGCGCGGTGGACTGCGCGTACCTGCAGACGAAGGGCAACGCGATCATCGAGCGGTCCTTCCCGCCCGCGTTCACCGTGCAGAACGCGCTGAAGGACGCGTTGCTGGTGAACGAGGCCGCGGTGCGCGCCAACGTGCGGCTCGACGTGGCGCAGGCGTCGAGCGCGCGGCTGAACCGCGCTGTCACCAAGGGGCACGGCGGCGAGGACATGGCCGCGTCTTACTACGCGAGTCACGAATAAGCCCGACGATCGGCCGGTCCGGCGGGGCGTGCGGGCTCAATAGCTTGGCCTGGTGAACAGACTCGCACGCTCCCTGCTGGCGTTCGGCCTGGCATCGGCACAGGTCGTGGCCACCGCCGCAGTCGTGTCCGCCGCTCCCGACATCAAGGACCGCATCGCCGCCATCCCCGGCGTGCGGATCATCAGCGAGGGGACCTCCGGCACCGCGCGGACGTTCGTCCTCGGCATCCAGCAGCCCGCGGACCACCGCAGACCGCGCGGCCTGAGGTTCGAGCAGCGCTTCTCGTTGCTGCACAAGGCGGAATCGAAGCCGATGGTGCTGCACACCAGCGGCTACAACCTGTCCGGCACGATCAGCCCGTCCGAGCCCGCCCGGCTCGTCGACGGCAACCAGATCAGCGTCGAACAACGGTTCTTCACGCCGTCGCGGCCCGCTCCGGCCGACTGGGACGACCTGAACATCTGGCAGGCGGCCAGTGACCACCACCGGATCGTCGGCGCGTTCAAGAAGATCTACGGCGCGAAGTGGCTGTCGACGGGTGCCAGCAAGGGCGGCATGACGTCGATCTACCACCGCCGGTTCTTCCCGCGCGACGTCGACGCGACCATCGCGTACGTGGCGCCGAACGACGTGGTGAACGACCGCGACGTCTACGGCGAGTTCATCCGCGAGGTCGGCGACGACCCGGCGTGCAACCGCCGCCTGGAAGGCGTCCAGCGGCAGATCCTGCAGCACCGCGACGAGTTCGTCTCGCGGCTGGAGGCCAAGGGCTACACCTACAAGCAGTTCGGCAGCGCGCACAAGGCGCTGGAGATCCTCGTGCTCGACACGCCGTTCACGTTCTGGCAGTACGGCACGCAGGCGCAGTGCGCGCTGGTCCCCGGTGCCGGTGCCTCCGTCGACGACCTCTGGAAGTTCATCGACACGACCGTGGGCTGGGACTTCTACACCGACGCCGGCGTCGCGCCCTACACGGCGTACTACTACCAGGCGGGCACGCAGCTCGGCTGGCCGGAGGCGGACGAGTCCGCCGTGCGCGACCTGCTGCGCCACCCCGGTTCCTCGGTGCCGCGCTCGATGGTCTCGCCGGACATCAGGTTCCCGCGGTTCGACCGGTCGGCGATGCGTGACGTGGATTCATGGGTGCGCCACCGGGGTTCGCGGCTGCTGTTCGTGAACGGGCAGAACGACCCGTGGAGTGCGGAACCGTTCCGCCTCGGCCGGGGCACGCGCGACTCGCTGTCGCTCACGGTGCCCGGTGGCAACCACGGCGCGAACATCGCGAAGCTGCCCGAAAAGGAACGCGCCGCCGCGACGGCCGCCGTCCTGCGCTGGGCCGGCGTTCCGTCCACTCCTGTTGCGGCACTTGCCGTGGACGAGGGCCCGGACTCGCTGGACGCGCTGCGGGCGCGCCGGGGCTGAGGCACGCTGGAGGCGTGAAGCCGTTGCTCGTGGTCGACGCAGCCAACGTCGTGGGATCGGTCCCGGACGGGTGGTGGCGCGACCGGGCGGGCGCGGCCGAACGCCTCCGCGACGCCCTGCGCGGCCGTGACGAGGAGGTCGTCCTGGTCGTGGAAGGCAAGGCGCGCAACGTTTCCTCCGTCGACGACGTCCGCGTGGTCGCCGCTCCCGGCGATGGCGACGACACGATCGTCGAGGTCGTGCGGACCGAGGGCCTGGGGCGTTCGGTGACGGTGGTGACCGCCGACCGCGAGTTGCGGCAGCGGGTGACGGCGCTGGGTGCCGAGGTGGCAGGACCCACCTCGGTGCCGCGTCGTTAGAGCCTGAAGAGGCTTTCGAGGATCTGCGCCACGCCGTCCTCGGTGTTCGGCGGCGCGTGGTTGGTGCAGGCCTGCTTCACGAGCGGGTGCGCGTTGCCCATCGCGTACGCCGTGCCGGCCCACCCGAGCACCGACAGGTCGTTCGGCATGTCACCGAACGCGATGACCTCGTCCCTGCCGATTCCCCTGGTGTCGCACAGGGATTCGAGCGTGGCGGCCTTCGAGACGCCGGGCGGGCTGATCTCCAGCAGGCCGAGCCCGCCCGAGTGCGTGACCGAGACGTGCTGCCCGACGGCCTCACGCGCGATCTCCATCATGTGGTCGACCTCGGCGTCCGGCGCCCACGCGAGCATCTGCACGACCTGGTGCGCCTCCTCGAGGACGTGGTCGAGCAACTCCAGTGTCCTGTGTGGATTCTTCGGCCCGAAGCCCTGGAAACCGGGCTCCGACAACACTTCCAGCCCGGTCTCGACCGCGATGCCGACGTTCGGGATCACCTCGGCCAACGCCTCGGACACCTTCCGCACGACGTCGAACGGCACCGTCTGCGCGTGCGTGACCTCGCGGTTCGTCAGGTCGTAGATCATCGCACCGTTGGAGCAGATCGCCGTGCCGGTCAGCTCCAGGTTCTGCACGAACCGCGGCGGGCGCGCCGTGACGACCACGACGTCCGCGTCGACGGCGTGGAGCGTGGCGCGGGTGCGATCGCTCAGCACGCCACCCGGTTGCAGCAGCGTGCCGTCGAGGTCGGTCGCGATCAACCTGATCATCGGCTGATTATCGGGCAGGAACTACCGGCTGCGGGCGAGAAGCCCGGAAGCCGTCACCTCGGCGGTGCGGCGCACGACGTCGGCGAAGTCGATGCACAGCGCGGCCAGATCCGGATCGGCGGCGTAGGCGTCGAGAACCGCCTGCGGGGGACGGCTGCTCGGCCAGGCGGCGACCGTGATCAGCATGACGGTCCGCATCAGGGCGCCGGCGTTCTCGTCGCCCAGTTCGGGAAGGTGCCGTCCGGTGAACTGGACGAGCGTCTTCAGGCACTCGTGGACGGCGCGTTTGTGCCGCAGCGCGGTTTCGGCGGAGATGTTGCGCTCCAGCACGGTCGCCTGGGCACTGATCAGGTCGCACAGCACAGGGCGACGTGCCAGCGAGGTGGCCAGCAGTTCCGCCAGCCGGTCTCCGCGCTCCCGGGCGGTGGCACCGCCGGGGAACGCCGCGGACTCCAGTTCCGTGATCCAGTCCGCGATCTCCGCCTCCAGCAGTGCCAGCAGCACCGCCTCCCGCGACTCGAAGTAACGCAGGACGTTGGCTTTGGCCAGGCAGACCCGGCGGCTGAGCGCGGTGAGGGTCAGCTCGGCGACCGGCATCTCGGTGAGCATCGCGGCCGCGGTGGCGAGGATCTGCCGCCGCCGTTCGTTGCGCTGCTCGTCGGTGCGCGCCCGCTGGAAACTCATGTCGCGCATGTTACAGACCAGCGGTACTTTACTAAGATACCGACGGTCCGTTATGTTGGAGACATAAGAGACCGGAAGTACTTAATGAGGGGTTGCGATGTACCAGGTTCCTGACCAGCACGGCAAGCGCATCGTCGTCACCGGCGCGAACAGCGGCACCGGCAAGGAGGCGGCCAAGCGACTGGCGGGAGCCGGGGCCCACGTCGTCCTCGCGGTGCGCACCGAGACCAAGGGCCGGCAGGCCGAGGCGGAGATCCTCGCCGCGCATCCCGGAGCCAGGGTGGAGGTCCGGCGGCTCGACCTGGCCGACCAGGCGTCGGTGCGGACGTTCGCCGAGGAGCTGATCGCCGAGGGCGAGCCGCTGGACGTCCTGGTCAACAACGCCGGCGTGATGAACGTGCCCGTGCGGACCGAGACCGTCGACGGCTTCGAGCTCCAGCTCGCCAGCAACTTCCTCGGCCCGTTCGCCCTGACCGTCCGCCTGCTGCCGTTGCTGCTGGCCGCGCCCGCGCCGAGGGTCGTGATGATGAGCAGCGGTGCCGCGTACCTCGGGCGGATCGACTTCGACGACCTGCAGTCCCGCCGCCGGTACAGCCCCATGCCGGCCTACTCGCTCTCCAAGCTGGCCGACCTGCTGATGATGGTGCGCCTGGCGGACCTCGCGGCCGAGAATGACTGGCCGCTGCTCTCGGTCGGCGCGCACCCCGGTTACACCCGCACCAACCTGACGACCTCGGGCCCGCGCCTGAACGGTGGCAAGCCCGGTCTCATCGAGTCGGTCGGATACCGGTTCGTGCCCTCACAGGGCGTCGAGCAGGGCACCGAACCCCTCCTGCACGCGGCGGCCGACCCCGCAGCGGTCGCCGGTGGCTACTACGGGCCGCGCTGGGCGCTCGTCGGTCCGACCAGGCCCGCCTCGATGCCCCGGTCCGCACGGGACAAGGCGCTGGCCGCCCGCCTGTGGACCGAGGCCGAACGTCTCACCGGCACCTCGGTGGAGGTCGTGGGCCGGTGATCGGACGTGCTCGGGCAAGATCGATCCATGACCCATCGAGTTGACGACATGCCGTTGCCGGTCTGGCTCCCGGAGTCCGGCTCCGGCCCCGGCATCGTGCTGATCCAGGAGATCTTCGGCCTGGACGGCTACCTGCGCGGCATCGCGGAGAAGCTCGCCGCGCTCGGCTACGTCGTGGCCGTGCCCGAGCTCTTCCACCGCTTCCAGCCGGGCTGGGTCGGTGAGCACGACGAGGCGGGCATCGCGAAGTCGATGGAGGTCGTCGGCAACCTCGACTTCCCGCTCGCCGTGCAGGACGTCGTCAAGTCCGTGCAGTACCTGCGCGACCTGCCCGAGGTGACCGGCGGCGTCGGCGTACTCGGCTTCTGCCTCGGCGGCACCCTGGCCTACGCCGCGGCCACCGCCGCCGACCCGGACGCCGCCGTCTCGTTCTACGGCTCGGGCGTGCCGGACCAGATCGACACGCTCGACCAGGTGTCGTGCCCGATCCAGTTCGTCTTCGGTACCGAGGACCCGTTCATCACCGGCTACCAGAAGGTCGCGGACGCGGTGCCGTCGCACGAGGGCGCCGAGATCCACCTGGAGCCCGCGGGCCACGCGTTCCTCAACCACCTCGGCCCCTGGTACGACAAGGACGCCGCCGACAGCGCGTGGGACGTCTCCGTGAAGTTCCTCGCGCGCACACTGCCGGTCTAGGAAATGCACGGCACCGCGAGCTGCTGCGAGAAGAACCTCTCCAGCGGCTTGCGGTGCAACCGGCGCTCGACCGCGATCAGCTCGTTGCGCCGGTAGTGCCTCACCTGCGTGCTCGTGACGACGAACCCGTTCCGTTCGGTGGTGGGCATCTCGTCGTAGAGCAGCGCGTGCTGCCCTTGCGTCACAACGACATCCGCCAGCCCGTCCGGGATCTCACGCGCCCGCGTGGCGATCGTGGCCGCCAGCGCGTCCGGCCGGCTGCGCAACCGGCGATGCGGCCACGGCACCCCGTGGTGCTCGGCCTCCAACGACCGGTGCAGCGCCCTGGCCGAGTGCCGAATCGCCTTGATCGAGTCGCCGCCGAGCACATGCACGCCGGGCCCGTCCAGCGCGGTGTCCCTGCGGAACCCGGTACACACCACGACCTTGTCGTACCGCAGTTCGCCGGTGCCGTCGATCGTCGCGACGAACTCGTTGCCCTCCTTGACGATCCGCTGCACGGACCGCCCGACGGTATGCGTGAGCCGTGCCGTGGACGCGATGTTGTCGGCAGTCTCGAACGCACTGGGCCCGCGCCCGACGATCAGCACGCGCTTGCCCGCGTACTCGGTCGGATCAGTGCTCGCACTCGCGTACGTCTCGGCGTGCTCGACGCCGGGAACGTCCGGCAGGCGGGGTTTCTTGCCGGTCGCGACGATGACGTGCCGCGCCTCGTACCGGCCAAGATCGCTGACCGGCGTGTTGTAGCGGATGTTCAACCGCCGCGCGAAGTCCTCCAGATAACGCACCAGATCATCCGCGTCGGGAAAGGACCTCTTGCTGTAGCGCGCGAACGGCGCACCCTCGAACAGCGAGTTGTCGTCCGTCGAGAGCACGCGGTGCCGCGGGAACGTCCGGAAGAAGCTCGCCGGCCCGGGTTCCCGCTCGACGATCAGGTAGTCGCGGCCTGCACGGTGTAGAAAGCGCCCCATCTGCAAGCCCGCCGGACCCGCACCGATCACCAGGTACTCCACCATCACGCACCTCCCGGCGTCCTCTACGCCGATCACGGCGAAAAGGTTCAGGCGGGCGGTCCTCGTTCCATGATGAGGGCTACCGGCGGGTTCGGGTCAACCTTTCCGCAGGCCGGGACACAAGGAGCCGGGCCAGACCCCAAGGCCGTTCTTCTCACGTGATGGACGCCGGAACAGCACGACCGTCCACAGTGTTGGATCGGGACGTGACGACTGCGAAGCGCCGTGCCCGTGTCCGTGCCCCTGAGCTGGTAGGACGCGGCTGGCTGAACACCGGCGGCGAACAGGTCAGCCTGAAGGACCTGCGCGGCAAGATCGTGCTCCTCGACTTCTGGACATTCTGCTGCATCAACTGCCTGCACGTCCTCGACGAGCTGCGCCCGCTGGAGGAGGAGTTCGAGGACGTCCTCGTCACGATCGGCGTGCACTCGCCGAAGTTCGTGCACGAGGCCGACCCCGAGGCGCTCAAGGCCGCCGTCGAGCGGTACGGGGTGCATCACCCGGTCCTCGACGACCCGGAGCTCACGACGTGGCAGAACTACGCCGTGAAGGCGTGGCCGACGCTGACCGTGGTCGACCCCGAGGGCTACGTCGTGCACGTCGCCGCTGGTGAGGGCCATGTCGAGGCGCTCAGGACCGTCATCCGGGAACTGGTCGAGGAGCACGACGAGAAGGGCACGCTGCACCGCGGCCGAGGTCCGTACCAGGCGCCGGAACCGGAGAACACCACGCTTCGCTTCCCCGCCAAGGCCATCGTGACGCCGAGCGGGACGATCCTCGTCAGCGACTCGGCCCACCACAGCATCGTGGAGCTCGAAGCGGACGGTGAGACCGTCATCCGCCGCATCGGCACCGGTGAGCGCGGCCGGCGGGACGGCCTGCACCCCACCTTCTCCGAGCCGGCGGGTCTCGCGCTGGTTCCCGGTACCAGCGACGTCGTCGTCGCCGACACGGTCAACCACCTCCTGCGCGGCCTCGACCTCGAAACGGGCGAGGTCACGACGCTCGCGGGCACCGGCGAGCAGTGGCGTGACGGGGAGACCGACGGGCCGGCCGGCAAGATCGAGCTGACGAGTCCGTGGGACGTTGCCTGGTGGAACGGCGGTGTCGCGATCGCGATGGCCGGCAACCACACGCTGAGCTTCTTCGACCCCGCCACGAACACCGTCAGGAGGCTGGCCGGCACCACCGTCGAGGGCATCAACGACGGCCCGGCCGAAGGTGCCTTCTTCGCGCAGACGTCCGGGCTCGCGGCGGACGGCGACCGGCTGTGGATGGTCGACTCCGAGACGAGTGCGTTGCGCTACCTCGAGAACGGTGAGGTCCGCACGGTCGTCGGCAAGGGGCTGTTCGCGTTCGGGCACAAGGACGGTGACGCGGACGAGGCCCTGCTGCAGCACCCTCTGGGCGTCACGGTCCTCGGTGACCACTCGGTCGTCATCAGCGACACCTACAACAACGCGATCAGGCGTTTCGACCCTGAGACGAACACCCTGACCACCATCGCCACGGACATCGCCGAGCCGTCCGACGCGCTCCTCATCCAGAACGAACTCGTCGTGGTCGCGAGTGCGGCTCATCGGCTCGAACGGTTCACGGCGGCCGCCACGAAGATCGACGGCGCGGCCCACGAGGTGAAGCGGCCGTCCACCGACATCGCGCCGGGAGCGTTCGAGCTCGCGGTCGTCTTCACCCCGCCGACCGGGACGAAACTGGACGAAAGGTACGGGCCCTCCACCCGTCTGGAGATCACCAGCTCGCCTCCGGAGCTGATCATCGAGGGGGCCGGCGTCAGTACCGGACTGGTACGGGCGTTGCGGATCAACGATCAGGTCACGAACGGCGTTCTGCATGTCGTAGCGCAGGCCGCCAGTTGCAGTGACGATCCTGCCGACGAACACCCGGTGTGCCGTCTGACCAGGCAGGACTGGGGGGTTCCGGTTCGAGTTGTTGCCGATGCACCTACCCGGCTGCCGCTGCTGATGGGCGGCATGGACGAGGAGGGTCCGCAGGGCACGTAGACTCTGCTGGTGCCTGATGTCAAGCTCGAGATCCAGATGCTGTACGACCGTGTGATGGTCCGCATCTCGCCCGAGGACGGCGAGCGGCGTTCCAGCGGAGGCATCGTGATCCCCGCTACGGCCCAGATGGCGAAGCGGTTGGCGTGGGGTGATGTGTTCGGAGTCGGTACCAGCGTGCGGCACGTGAAGGTCGGGGACCGGGTGATGTTCAACCCGGAAGATCAGCTTGAGGTCGAGGTGCACGGCACCACGTATCTCGTGATGAGGGAACGCGATCTGCACGCGGTTGCGACGGAGCTCACCGAGCACGGTACTGGTCTGTACCTATGAGCCGCCGGTTCGTGATCGACGCCTGATAGCTGCACACATATGCCACCTCAGGAGAGACAGGGCAACGGGGAGAGCTGTGCCGTACGACGCTGACAAGACGAGAGCGATGCCACCGGTGGGTCCCGGCGGCACGTCCTCGGAGCAGACGACCAAGATCGCTCCGGTCCAGGTGGACGCCTCGACCGAGGCGTGGCCGTCTGAGGAGCCGGACGCGAACGAGCCGACCGTCACCGCGGCTGTGCCCGGTGTCGGGTTCCCGGCCGCCGAGGCCGCCACGGAGTACATGAAGCCGGTGGCGCCACCCGAGCCGCAGCCGGAGGACTCCGGCGTCTACGGGCCCGTGATGATCGAACCGGGCGCGGACGAGGGCCAGCCGAAGAACACGAAGAAGAAGGCGTTGATCGTGGCCGCGGCCGTGGTCGGCGCCTTCGGTCTGCTCTACGGCCTCGACATGCTCGTCTCCAGCGGCAACGTGCCGCGCGGTGTGACGGTGGCGGGCGTCGACGTCGGCGGCATGAGCCACGACGAGGCCGAGAAGAAGCTGCGCGACGAGATCGGCCCGCGCCTGGACAAGCCCGTCGCGCTCAAGGCCGGCGACGTCACGTCCGAGCTCGACCCCAAGGCCGCGGGTCTCGAGCTCGACTGGAACAGCACGATCGAGCGTGCCGGCAGCCAGCCGCTCAGCCCGTTCACGCGCGTCACGTCGTTCTTCACCAGCCGTGAGGTCGGTGTCGCGACGAAGGCCGACGACGCGAAGGTCACCGGCGCGCTGGAGGCCCTGCGCCCCAAGCTCGACCACGAGCCGATCGAGGGCACCATCAGGTTCGAGGGCGCGAATCCCGTCGCCGTCGAGCCGCACGAAGGCCAGAAGCTCAAGGCCGAGGAGGCCGCGGGCGCGGTCGTCGCGAACTGGGCGTCCGGCAACCCGGTCGAGGTCCCGATGGACTTCACCCCGGTCAAGACGACCAAGGAGGGCGTCGAGAAGGCGCTCAACGAGGTCGTGAAGACGGCGGTGTCCGGTCCCGTCGTCATCAAGGGCGAGGGCAAGGACGCGACGCTCACCCCGGAGCAGATCGGGACCACGCTGGCCTTCGCTCCCGGTGAGGGTGGCGCGCTGAACGTCACGCCGAACAAGGACAAGCTCGCCGAGGTGACCACGCCGCAGCTCAAGGACACGGTCAAGCAGGGCAAGGACGCCGAGATCGTCTTCGAGGGCGGCAGGCCGACCGTCAAGCCGTCGGTGGACGGCCTCGACCTCGACTGGGACAAGAACCTCCAGCCCTACTTCGACACGCTGAAGAAGACGGACGCGCGCGAGGTCAAGTTCGAGTACAAGCACACGCCCGCGAAGGTCACCACCGAGCAGGCGAACAAGATGGGCATCAAGGAGGTCATCGGCGAGTTCCAGACCGGTGGCTTCGCCCCTGCCTCGGGCGTCAACATCCGGGTCGTGGCCGAGAAGGTCAACGGCGCGATCGTGAAGCCCAAGGAGACGTTCAGCCTCAACAAGCACACCGGCCCCCGCGGTACCGCGCAGGGCTACGTCGAGGCGGGCATCATCGAGAACGGCATCCCCGGCATGGCGGTCGGTGGCGGCATCTCGCAGTTCGCGACCACGCTCTACAACGCGTACTACTACGCGGGCATGAAGGACGCGGGCCACAAGGAGCACAGCTACTGGATCACGCGGTACCCGAAGGGCCGCGAGGCCACCGTGTTCATGGACAACGCGGGCAACAGCCTGATCGACATCTCCTTCACGAACCCGGACGACACGGGCGTCGCCATCCAGACGATCTGGACCCCGGGGTCCATCAAGATCGTGCTGTGGGGCACCAAGAACTACGACGTCACCGGCTCGACCAGCGGGGACTTCAACCCCACCCAGCCGCAGGAGAAGAAGGTCAACAAGACCCCGTGCTCCGCGAGCAACGGCGCTCCTGGCTTCTCGGTGACGGACACCCGCACGATCACGGACCGCCGCACGGGCCAGTCCCGCAGCGAGTCGCGCACGGTCCGCTACGACCCGCAGTTCAAGATCGTCTGTGAGCCACCACCCGGCGGCTGAGCTTCTTTCAGGTTGACCGTGGCCACGCGCGGGTAGTCACCCGTTCGTGGCCACTGTTGCGCAAGAGGCGCGAAGACACCCCGTCGTCCAGGCGTTCGGGCGGGTGGGGATGGTGTTCTACGGGGTCGTGCACGTCCTGGTGGCGTGGCTCGCGATCCAGGTCGCGTTCGGTGACTCCGAACAGGCCGACTCGAAAGGCGCGGTGAGTGACATCGCGCAGGGCGGCGCGTGGTTGCTGTGGACGCTCGCGATCGGGCTCGTGTGCTTCGCGCTGTGGCAGCTGCTGCTCGCCTTCGTCGGGTACACCTACATCGGCAAGAAGCGGAAGCGGATCTCCAAGCGCATCGGGTCCGCGGCCCGCGCCATCACCGCGACCGGTATCGCGCTGGGTGCCTTCAAGTACGCGACGGGCTCGGGCGGTTCCGGTGACCAGAGCCGGCAGCAGCAGGAACTCACGGCGCAGCTGCTCGCCCTGTCCGGCGGCCAGCTCATCGTCGGTGCCGTGGCGATCGGCATCCTCGTCATCGCCGGCGTGATCATCTACAAGGGCATCAAGAAGTCCTTCGAGAAGGATCTCGACATGAGCCGTGCGCCGTCGTGGATCGAGCCGGTCGGCAGGATCGGCTGGATCGGCAAGGGCTCCGCGTACGGCGTCATCGGTGTCCTCGTCGGACTCGCCGCGATCAACGCGGACCCCCAGCAGTCCGGCGGCATGGACAAGGCCCTGAAAACGTTGGCGGCACAGCCTTACGGCATGTTCCTGCTGTCCGCCGTGGCGATCGGCATCGCCGCGTTCGGCGTCTACTGCTTCGCCGCCGCGCGAGCGCTCAAGGAGTGACGCCGGTGGCCGCGAGCCGACGCTCATGCCGGGCCGCGGCCGCCTGCGCCTCCACCGTCATCGACGACAGGACCTGTCCCGGCGCCACGTAGAAGACGTTGGGGCTGGCGGAGTCCGGCCCCCAGCCGGGACCGCGGCGCAGCAGCAGGACGTCGCCGGGGCTCGGGTCCATCCCCTCGAACCACGAGTCCTGCTCGACTCCCGTGCGCTCCCACGCGATCACGGCCTTGGTGCCGCTCTTCGCACGTTGGTACACCTGCGCGACCCTCGCCAGCTCCGCTTCCGGCGACGCCTCGCGCAGCGCGTTCATGTGCTGCTGGTACCCGGACCACAGTTCGTCCTGGCGCACCTGCCGGTTCTTGAGGCGTCGCAGGACGATCGTCGCGAGCGCCAGGATGCCGACGATCGCGCACAGCATCAGCAGGTACAGGAACACCGGCCAATTTTTGATTCCGAACGAGCGGCTGTCAACTGACAACGAAATCAAGCTGCATCGTGTGAGGTGATCGCGCTATCGTGCCGATCATGTCGAGTCCTGAGGCATCCAGGGTCGGGTCTGCGGTCTAGCCGTCAGCCCCGGTAAACCCCTCGTCCTCGGAGCTCCTCCGTGCCTCTTTCGCTGTACCTGCTCGCCCTGGCCCTGTTCGCCATGGGCACCTCTGAGTTCATGCTCTCCGGGCTGTTGCCCGCCGTCGCCGCCGACTTCCACGTGTCCGTGGGCACCGCCGGTACGCTCACCTCGGCCTTCGCGGCAGGGATGGTCGTCGGCGCACCGCTGATGGCCGCGCTGGCCCGCAACTGGCCACCGAGGTTCAGCCTGTTCGCGTTCCTCGCTGTCTTCCTCGCCGCACACCTGATCGGGGCCGTCACCGAGAGCTTCGCCGTGTTGCTCGTGACCAGGGTGGTGGCCGCGCTCGCGAACGCCGGTTTCCTCGCCGTGGCGCTGACGACCGCCACGGCATCAGTGCCGCCACGGCAACGTGGACGGGCGCTCGCCGTGCTGCTGTCCGGCACGACGGTGGCCATGATCGCCGGTGTGCCGGGAGGATCGCTGCTCGGCACCGCGCTCGGCTGGCGTGCCACGTTCCTGGCCGTCGCGGTGCTCTGTGTGCCGGCCGCAGCCGGTGTCCTCAAAGGGATTCCGTCCCGGCAGCAGCACACAGCCGTCGCGTTGCGACCCGAGTTGGCGGAGCTGCGAAAACCGCGGCTGGTGCTGGTGATCGCGCTCGCGGTCCTGGTGAACGCGGTGACCTTCGGCCACTTCACGTTCCTGGCCCCGGTCGTCACCGACGTCGCCGGGCTGGGTGACTGGTGGGTGTCCGTCGTGCTGGTGCTCTTCGGCGTCGGCTCGTTCGCGGGGGTCACCACAGGTGGACGCCTGTCCGGCTCTGCGGCACGTCCGGTCGTCGCGATCGGCGGAGTGCTGGTGCTCTCGGGATGGTTCAGCCTCGACGTGCTCGGCCGTGAGCCGATCGTGTTGCTGCCGTTGGTGTTCGCGCTCGGTGTGGTGTCGTTCGCGGTGGGCAGCACGTTGATCGCGAGGGTGCTGCACCACGCCGCAGGTGCGCCGACGATGGCCGGCTCCTACGCGACCACCGCGCTCAACATCGGCGCCGTGGCCGGCCCGCTCCTCTTCGTGGCGCAATGAAAAACGGGTCCTCGCACCCCGGGCAGGAGGTGCGAGGACCCGTAGTCCGTCGAGGGGCGCTTAGAAAACGCTCTCGTCGATGTCCATCAGCGCGTTGTCCGTGGACTCGGCGATCTTGCGGCGAGCGGTGAGCTCCGGCAGCACGCTCTTCGCGAAGAACGACGCCACCGCGACCTTGCCCTCGTAGAACGCCTTGTCCTTGGCGGACGGCGTGCCACCGAGCTTCTCCAGCGCGACCTCGGCCTGGCGCAGCAGCAGCCAGCCGACGAGGACGTCACCGGCGGTCATCAGCAGGCGGACCGAGTTCTGGCCGACCTTGTAGAGGTTGCGGACGTCCTCCTGCGAGGTGGTCAGGAAGCCGACCAGCGCGCCGAGCATGCCCTGCAGGTCTTCGAGACCCTGCTTGAGCAGCGCCCGCTCCTCCTTCAGACGGCCGTTGCCGCCCTCGTTGTCGAGGAACTTCTGGATCTCGCCGTTGATGAACGTGAGCGCCTCGCCCTTGTCGCGGATGATCTTCCGGAAGAAGAAGTCCAGCGACTGGATGGCCGTGGTGCCCTCGTACAGCGAGTCGATCTTCGCGTCGCGGATGTACTGCTCGATCGGGTACTCCTGCAGGAAGCCCGAGCCGCCCAGCGTCTGCAGCGACTGCGCCAGCTGCTCGTACGCGCGCTCCGAGCCGACGCCCTTGACGATCGGCAGCAGCAGGTCGTTGACCTTGGCCGCCAGCTTCGCGTCGTCGCCGCCGAACATCACCTTGTCCTGCTGCGTCGCGGTGTACAGGTACACGGCGCGCAGACCCTCGGCGTACGCCTTCTGCAGCATCAGGCTGCGGCGGACGTCCGGGTGGTTGGTGATGGTGACGCGCGGCGCGGTCTTGTCCGTCATCCGCGTCAGGTCGGCGCTCTGCACGCGCTCCTTGGCGTAGGACAGCGCGTTCAGGTAGCCGGTCGACAGCGTCGCGATGGCCTTGGTGCCGACCATCATGCGGGCGTACTCGATGACGTCGAACATCTGCGCGATGCCGTCGTGCACCTCGCCGAGCAGCCAGCCCTTGGCAGGCACGCCGTGCTGGCCGAACGTCAGCTCGCACGTCGTGGACGCCTTGAGGCCCATCTTGTGCTCGACGTTGGTGACGAAGGCGCCGTTGCGCTCGCCCAGCTCACCGGACTCCGGGTCGAAGTGGAACTTCGGCACCAGGAACAGCGACAGGCCCTTGGTGCCGGGCTTCGCCTCGATGCCTTCGCCCTCGGGACGCGCGAGGACCATGTGCATGATGTTCTCGGTCAGATCCTGGTCGGCGGACGTGATGAAGCGCTTCACGCCCTCGATGTGCCAGCTGCCGTCGTCCTGCCTGAAGGCCTTGGTGCGGCCGGCGCCGACGTCGGAACCGGCGTCCGGCTCGGTCAGCACCATCGTGGCGCCCCAGCCGCGGTCGATCATCAGCTGAGCCCACTGCTTGTCGCGCTCAGTGCCGTTGTTGTAGACGACCGTCGCGAAGCTCGGACCCGCCAGGTACATGTAGACGGCCGGGTTCGCACCGAGCAGCAGCTCGGACGCGGCCCACGTGACCGACGGCGGGGTGCCGAAGCCGCCCAGCTCGTTCGGCAGGAACAGGCGGTACCACTCGCCGTCCCACACCGCCTGGTACGACTTCTTCAGCGACTCCGGCAGGGTGGCCGAGTGCGTCGCCGGGTCGAACACCGGCGGGTTGCGGTCGGCGTCGACGAAGGAGTCCCCGAGGACACCCTCGGCGAGGTTCTTCACCTCGGCCAGCACGCTGCGCGCAGTGTCCTCGTCGGACTGCTCGAACGGCCCCTTGCCGAGGTGGTCCTGCACGTTGAAGACCTCGAACAGGTTGAACTCGAGATCCCGGACGTTGCTCTTGTAGTGGCCCATCTCGTCAGCTCACTCCTCAGGGTCGCGGCGGGGTCGCCTACTGACCGGTAACAACAGAGTATTACTCGACAGTAACCCCGGCAAGGCCGACCACCCACTGGTGGCGAAGTAGACAGTCCTCCGAGTGGCCTGAATCAGGCATGAGGGCCGGTCAGACGCCCGCTGGGCGTTCGGAGACCATCTCGGGAAGTGGAGCGCCGGTCACTCGAGCATGGCTGGGCGGCCGATCAGCAGTCCTGACCGGTAGGCGAGGGACACCGCGTGCGTCCGATCGCGTGCGCTGAGCTTGCGCAGGATGCCCTTGACGTGGGTTCGCACGGTCTCGACGGACACGATCAGCTCGTTCGCGACCTGCTGGTTCTCCAGGCCGTCCGCGATGAGCGTGAGCACCTCGTACTCGCGCTTGGACAGCGTCGGCCGGTCCTTCGGCCGCAGGTCGGGGTGCACGTAGCCGCGCGAGCGGATCGTCTCGGCGATCACCCGCAGCATCTGTTCGGGCTGGGCGCTGCGCGGCACGACGCCACGGACTCCTGCCTCCAACGCGGTCGTCACGTAGTTCGCGTGCGAGTGCGCGTCGCGGACGAGTCCGATGACGAGCAGGGCTGGATCGCGTTCGACCAGCAGCCGGGCCAGATGGCCCACCGGGTCGAGCACGGAGTCGATGAGCAGCACGTCGGGACGCAGCCGTCCGTGCAGGCGAACGGCGGCGTGCAGGTCACCGGTCGAACCGAGCCAGCGCAGGCCGGGAGTTCGTCTGACCAGTGCGGACAGACCTTCGCGGTAGAGCGGTACGGGATCGATCAGTGCGACGCCGGGAGTGGGCCGGCCGGGCGGGAGCATCAGCACCTCCGTTCGTGCTTCTGGAGGAGAGACGTCGTTCACTCGGACGCGTGACGCGGAATCATAAGTTCACGTGGGTGAACAAGGATCACGAATGTGATTCAAGACGGCCGAAGGTCTTCCGCCCCACCGCAACAGTCTCGTAAGACCTACGTCACATATCCCGTGCGGATGTGCCAGGTTCCGCCGCCATGAGGCCTGGTGCTCTCGCGGGCACACGTGTGTGCACGCAAGGAGGTCACATGGGCACCCTCGATTGGATCGTGGTTGTCGGCTATTTCTTCGTGATGGTCGGGATCGGACTCTGGTCGCGCGGGCGAGTTCACAACATCGCCGACTTCTTCACGGCAGGCGGCAAGATGCCGTGGTGGTTGTCCGGCATCTCGCACCACATGTCGGGCTACAGCGCGGTCATGTTCGTGGCGTTCGCCTCCGAGGCGTACCGGCTCGGACTCACCGTCTACGTGTGGTGGTCACTGACGATCGGCATCGGCGTCGGCATCGGTGCGTTCCTGTTCGCGCCGCGGTGGAACCGCCTGCGCGCGAAGCACGACGTCAAGTCGCCGCTCGAGTACCTGGCGAAGCGCTACAACGTGCCCACCCAGCAGGTCATGGCCTACGCGGGTGCGTTGCTCAAGGTCGTCGACATCGCCGCCAAGTGGGCGGCCGTCTCGATCCTGCTCCGCGGCTTCGCGGGTGTCCCGATCACCTGGGGCATCGTCATCATCGGCGTGGTCACGATGATCTACTCCGTGCTCGGCGGCCTCTGGGCCGACGCGCTCACCGACTTCGGCCAGTTCATCATCCAGGCTGCCGCCGGCTTCGCGATGCTGTTCGCGGTCGCCACCACCCTCGGCTGGGACTTCCCCGTGACGATCTGGGACAAGCTCCCGGAGAGCCACAGCGACCCGCTGGCGGGCCCGTACACGTCGACGTTCCTGATGGCGCTCTTCCTGATCAAGACGCTCGAGTACAACGGCGGCATGTGGAACCTGGCGCAGCGCTACATGGCCGCGCCGTCCGGCTTCGCGGCCAAGCGGTCCGCGCTGCTCTCGTCCGCGCTGTGGCTCGTGTGGCCGCTCGTGCTGTTCCTCCCGATGTGGGCAGCGCCGCTGATCGTGCCGGGCCTCGAAGGAGCGCAGGCGGAGAACGCGTACATCGAGATGGGCAAGCAGATGCTGCCCGCGGGCATGATCGGCCTGGTCCTGGCGGGCTTCTTCTCGCACACCATGGCCATGGTGTCGTCGGACGCGAACGTCATCGCCGCGGTCATCAACCGCGACATGCTGCCGCACCTCTGGAAGAAGGTGAAGACGTTCTCCGCGGACAACCAGCTGAAGCTGGCCCGCATCACGACCTTCTCCTTCATCGGCATAAGCATGATCATCGCTATCGCGTCCGGAGGCCAGGGCTTCGTGCTCAAGGTGGTCGTCGACCTGGTCGCCGCCACGATGGGCCCGATCGCGATCCCGCTGATGCTCGGCCTGCTGCCGTGGTTCCGCAAGGTCGGCTCGACGGCGGCGATCGCCTCGGTCGTCGGCGGCCTGGGCATGTGGGCGTTCCTGTACATCGAGCAGCTGAACAAGGCCGCCTGGGTCACCAAGGGCGTACTCGTGTCGTGGCCGCTGCTGCTCTCGCTGGTGCTCTACCTGTCGATCGGCTTCCTGAAGAAGGAGCCCTCCACCGAGCGCGACGTCCTGCTCGACTCGCTCAACTCCGACGAGCCCGAACCGGAGCGGGTGAAGGCCTAGGCCGGTCGTTCCTCATGGTCCTCGCGGCGGCGCACCCGAACAGGGTCGCCGCCGCGAGCCAGACGTAGGGCATACAAGACGCGTGTGTGGCGCATCGGTTGCCGTGGCGTGCGTCATCGTCACGAGACTCTTCCTGCCCACGCATGCACAGTGGATGCATGGGTAAGTGGTCTCCTGCAGACGACGCGGAACTCGCCACGGGCTGGCGGCTTTGGCTGGAGCTGAGCGACCGCGTGTGGCCGGACCCGTCGTGGGACGGCACGCCGGCCGACGCCATCCGTCAGGTGCGATCGCTGCTGGCCGTGTGCGAGGAGATCCGCCTCTCCTATCTGACGGAGACTCCGCGGCCTTCCGTGGCGCTGGTTCAGCTCCTGCAGTCGATGTCGTTCGTCGCTTCGTTCGCGGTCGACCTGTGGCACGACGACACACACCCGTTGGACGTCGAGCGAGCCGAACTGCTGCACGGGGACCTTGCGTCGTTCGCTGACCACGTGGCCGGTGTGCGCGCGGCACTCGCACGCGGTGGCGGCTGGGTGGAGCTCGACCGCCGGCCGTGGGGCCTACCGGTCGACTAACGCTCCCGGACGATTGTTCCGGAAATGCCGAAAGCCTTTCCGCGCGGAGGGATTTCGGCATTTCCGCGGTGTCGACCCGATCTAGACGATCAGGTCGCTTTCGATGCGTCTGAGTTGGTGCCGGGCCAGCGCGAGGTTCGCGTTGTCCCGTTCCAGCACCAGGTACAGGAAGAGCGAACCCCTGTTCTTCACGCCGCCCATCAACCGGATCAGGTGGTACTGCCGGTGCAGCGTGATCAGGATGTCCTCGATGCTGTCGCTGAGGCCGAGCGACTGCATCACCCGGAGTTTCGAACGAATGACCTCGGTGTTCCCGGCCGCCGCGATCTCCAGGTTCAGCCAGTCACCTCCGCCGCTGGTGCCGAGCGACATCCCGCTGTCGTAGTCGACCAGCGCGACACCGACAGCGCCGGAGATGGACATGGCTTCCTTCAACGCGGTATCGATGTTCATCAAACTCCACTTCCCTGTGTCTGGTGACCGAGGCGGTCGCGTGCGGAAATGTCTCCAGAAAGAAGACATCATTGACGAGAGCCGTGAACCAAGCGTGGACATGGGCTACGACCATTTTTCGCACTGGTGCGTCTACGAGGAGAGGATCACGCCGACCCGCTCGATCACGGGCCGGGTCTCGTGCAGCAGACGGCCGAGGTTCAGGCCCTTGTCCCCGAGGACGACCACCAGCGACAACCTGCCGATGGCGTACACGGCCAGGTAGCCCTCGCTGCCGAACACGACGGTATGACTGAGCGTGCCCAGACCGATCACCTCCGCCGCCTCACGTGCGATTCCGAGATCGGCGGCGGCCAGCGCGGAGATATGGGCGGGGTCGATGTCCTTCGTCACGTCGGCGACGATGGGAATGCCGTCGGACGCGGCGATGACCGTGTCGGTCACTCCGGAGACGTTTTCTCGAAGCTTTCGCAGTTCGGCGCTCAGAGCGTCGTAGTCCAATTCACTCCCTTCAGAATCGGAAATGTAGAACCGCTCAGGACAAACACCACACCTCCGAAGACCTCAGGGAGATTTCGAAATCCGCCCACAGTGCGCAACGTGCCGGCGACTCCGGTACTCGAATCGAAAGAGCGGCCGCCAGGGCTACTTCTTACCTTCCGACAGTGCCAACCCAAGTCAAGCGTCACCTGATCGAGTGAAGCATTCCAATTGAGACGGCCAGCGTTTCATTGCCGATAAATGAACCTGCTGGAAAGGGGTGCCGGCTACGACGTCAGGGTTAGGGGCTGAGCCCGCCCGGTTGGGGTCTGGGGGCTCGGCCCCAGAAACACCGAAGCCGGTGCGGCCTGCGCATTACGCAGGCACACACCGGGGCCGGTTTCGAGCGGGTGACGGGAATCGAACCCGCCTCTACAGCTTGGGAAGCTGTCGTTCTACCAATGAACTACACCCGCGTGAGCAAGCTCGTGGCCGATCATACACAGCGCGGGAACCTCTGGTGCGCCCGCTTCGGTTAACCTGTCCGGGTGCTGCTGAGTGACCAGGATCTGCGCAAAGAGGTCGAGTCAGGCCGTCTCGTCCTCGACCCCTTCGACGCCGAGATGCTCCAGCCGTCGAGCTTCGACGTGCGGCTGGACCGGTTCTTCCGGGTCTTCAACAACACCAAGTACACCCACATCGACCCCTCGCAGCAGCAGGACGAGCTGACGAGCCTGGTCGAGACGCCGGAGGGCGAGCGGTTCGTGCTGCACCCCGGAGAGTTCGTGCTCGGGTCGACCTACGAGATGGTGACGCTGCCGGACGACCTGGCCGGGCGGCTCGAAGGCAAGTCCAGCCTCGGCAGGCTCGGTCTGCTCACGCACTCCACCGCGGGCTTCATCGACCCCGGCTTCTCCGGCCACATCACGCTGGAGCTGTCGAACGTCGCGAACCTGCCCATCACGCTGCACCCCGGCATGAAGATCGGGCAGCTGTGCCTGTTCAAGCTGTCGAGCCCGGCGGAGTACCCGTACGGCTCGACGCAGGCCGGCAGCCGGTACCAGGGCCAGCGCGGGCCGACGCCGAGCCGCGCCTACCTGAACTTCCACCAGACCGACACGCGGCGCTAACTCAGGTCGCCGTACCGCTCCAGCACCCGCCGGCGCAGTTCGGGATCGGTGCGCGGGACGGGCTCGAGGAAGATCTCGTCCAGGTCCGGGAACTGCGTGCGCAACTCCGCGGAGATGCGCACGCACGCGCCTTCCAGCTGATGTGCCGTCAGCGCGTCGTCGAAGTCGAGCCGCGCGCACAGCAACACGCGGTCGGTGCCGATCGACATCGTCAGGACGTCCACGACGGCGTCCACCTCGGACGCCTCGGACAGCCGGCGCCAGATCGACCTCACCATCACCGGGTCTGCCTGCTGTCCGATCAGCAGGCCGCGGTTCGTGCGCGCCAGGACGTAAGCGACCAGCGCGAGCAGCAGGCCGATCGCCAGCGACGCGAGGCCGTCCCACAGCGACGAGCCGGTCAGCTGGTGCAGGCCGAGGCCCGCGAACGCCAGTACCAGGCCGATCAAAGCGGCCGAGTCCTCCAGGAACACGGTCTTCACGGTCGGGTCGTCGGAGACGCGCAGGAAGTCCCAGAACCCGCGGCCGTGCGCGGCGGACTCGGAACGAACCTGCCGGAACGCCTGCGTCCACGAGACGGACTCCAGGACGAACGCCAGGCCCAGCACGACGTAGCCGACCAACGGCCGGCTCTGCTCTTCCGGCTCGCCGAAGACCGTGCGGAAGCCCTCGTAGAACGCGAACATCGCGCCCGAGGCGAAGATCGAGACCGCCGCGAGCAACGACCAGAAGTAGCGGTCCTTGCCGTAGCCGAACGGGTGGCGGCGGTCGGCCGGCCGGCCCGAACGGCGGAGAGCGGTCAGCAGGAGTGCCTCGGTGAACGTGTCGGCCACCGAGTGCGCGGCTTCCGAGAGGATTGCGGCCGATCCGGTCAAAACGCCCGCGATGGCCTTCATGACCGCGATGGCCAGGTTGACCAGCAGTGCGAGGACGACGGTCAGCGTGCTTTCGCCCGAGCCCTGCGGCTTCTCGCTCATGTCGATCAGCCTAGGTGGCAGGGCGCAGGGCACCCGTCCACTACTGCATTCGAGTGACATTCGGCGGCGGGGGCAACATCGAGGGCGGCTGAGGTGTCTTACAGGCGGGATCCGCACCGGGGGGACGCTGATCACCAGGGGGTAAGACGGAACGGCCCGCGTCCGGGAGAGACGCGGGCCGTTCTGCATGTGGGCGCAACTGGCATTGCGGGGTGGGCAACCGTTTCCTCGCCGCGCCGCACGGGCTGAACCGCGCGGACCACGAGGTCCTCGCCCGGCTCTTCTGGATCGGGCCACCGCACCGGCTCACGCGCAAGCAACTCGCGAACGGCACGTTGATCCCGGCCGCGAGATCGTGCTGCTCGCGACGGGCGTTCCCGCCCTCGCTCGGGACGAGAAGATCGACATCGTCGGCCGCGTCTACCTCGACCGCAACGGGAACAACGCCTACGACGTCGGCGACGGCGTCCAGACCTGGGGCACCGGCGTTCGGGTCACCGACCAGGTCGGCGGACGCACCTTCACCGTGGTCCTAGGAGCGGACGGCCGATATCGGGCCGGCAAGATTCCCAAGTCGACGTACCTGGTCGAGAACCTCGGCGTCACGAACTACACCAGCACCACATCACCGCGGCGGCGAACATCACCGTCAAGGGGTCGCTCTCGCCGGTCAAGGACACCTACCTGGTCGGCGAGGAGATCACCGCGAAGGTGCAGCTGATCAACACCGGCAACGCGCCGGCCATGCCGACGATCGGGCTGGGCCGGTTCCACGCGAAGCTGATCCGGTACAGCGACAGCCTCGCAGCTCACACCGGCACCCAGTTCGAGCTCAAGCGCAAGATCGTTCCCGGCGAGACGGCCGAGATCGAGCTGACGTTCACACCCACCGGCACCATCTTCACCGGCCTGCAGCTGGTCGTGTTCGACCCGATGCGCGGGCTGAAGGACGTCGACCCCAGCGACAACATCCTGCAGATCGCCGCGAAGGTCGTCGAGAAGGGTGCGGAGACCACCGCCCCGACCACCACCGCGCCGGCCACGACCACCACCACTCCGGCTGTGGCCCAGGCGGGCAACTTCGCCGGTCTCGCGTCGACCGGCGCGTCACCGCTGGGCTTCCTGGGTCCCGGCGCCCTGTTGCTCGCGGCGGGCACGAGCGCGTTCTTCCTCGCGCGCCGTCGCCGCTCCTGACCACATAGGACCCGTCACGGTTAGTCTGCCGCATGGGCATCTTGGTGCAAGTGCTGCTGACCGCCGTGGCGGTGTGGGTGTCGACCGCCCTTCCCGGCATCGACCTGGGCGAGGGTTCCACCGGGTCGAGGATCCTCACGCTGATCGGCGTCGCGGTGATCTTCGGCCTGGTGAACGCGATCGTGAAGCCGCTGGTGAAGTTCTTCGGCTGCCTGTTCTACCTGCTGACGCTCGGTCTCATCGGGCTCGTGGTGAACGCGCTGCTGTTCATGCTCACCGGGTGGCTGGCAGAGCAGTTCGACCTGCCGTTCCGCGTCGACGGCTTCTGGCCCGCGTTCTGGGGCGCGATCATCGTCGCCCTGGCGGGCTGGGTACTGAACGTGGTCTACGACAAGGTCACCGACAAAGACTGACATCACAACGAAAATGGCCCTCGGTCCACAACGGACCGAGGGCCATTCCCTTGCCTTGGCTAGGCCTTCGCCTTGTCCTGGTCCGGCAACGGCGTGCCGGTCGGGACCTCGTCGGTCGGCGTGTCCTGCTTCTCGGTACCGCGCTTCACGGACTCGAGCAGCATCTGAGCCACGTCCACGACCTCGACGTGTGCCCCTGCCAGGCCGTCGGCCTGACGCGCGGTCACGCCGTCGGTCAGCATCACGCGGCAGAACGGGCAGCCCGTCGCGATCTTCGACGGCGCGGTCGAGAGGGCCTCGTCCACGCGGTCGACGTTGATGCGCTTGCCGATCCGCTCCTCCATCCACATGCGGGCGCCACCGGCACCGCAGCACATGGACCGTTCCTCGTGCCGCGGCATCTCGCGCAGCTTCGCGCCCGACGCCCCGATCAGCTCACGCGGTGCCTCGTAGATCTTGTTGTGGCGGCCCAGGTAGCACGGGTCGTGGTAGGTGACGTCCTCGGTGACCGGTGCGACCGGCACCAGGCGGCGTTCGCGCACCAGCTTGTTCAGCAGCTGCGTGTGGTGCACGACCTCGTACGTGCCACCGACCTGCGGGTACTCGTTCGCCAGCGTGTTGAAGCAGTGCGCGCACGTCACGACGATCTTGCGCTGGCCGGCGGGCCGGTCCTCGAACACGGAGTTCAGCACTTCCACGTTCTGCTGCGCGAGCATCTGGAAGAGGAACTCGTTGCCGGCGCGGCGGGCCGGGTCACCGGTGCAGGTCTCCTCCGGGCCGAGCACCGTGTACTTGACGTCCGCGGTGTGCAGGAGCTCGGCGACGGCGCGGGTGGTCTTCTTCGCGCGGTCCTCGAACGCGCCGGCGCAGCCGACCCAGAACAGGTACTCCGCGTCGCCGAGGTCGCCGTCGAACACCGGCACCTCGAACTCGAGGCCCTCGGTCCACGCCAGGCGGTCCTTGGAGTTCTGGCCCCACGGGTTGCCCTTGTTCTCCAGGTTCTTGAACATGCCGCCGAGCTCGGACGGGAAGTTCGACTCGATCAGCACCTGGTAGCGGCGCATGTCGACGATGTGGTCGACGTGCTCGATGTCCACGGGGCACTGCTCGACGCACGCGCCGCAGGTCGTGCAGGACCACAGCACCTCGGGGTCGATGACACCCAGCTCGTCCGGGCCGCCGACCAGCGGGCGGTCGGCCTCGGCCATCGCCAGCACGTCGATGGACTCGAGGCGCTTCTTGTAGTCCTCGTACTTGTCCTCGGTCAGGCCGACCTCGTCGCCGGCCATGTCGCGCGAGCCGCCCGCCAGCAGGTACGGCGCCTTGGCGTAGGCGTGGTCGCGCAGCTGCGTGATGAGCAGCTTGGGGGACAACGGCTTGGCGGTGTTCCAGGCGGGACACTGCGACTGGCAGCGGCCGCACTCGGTGCAGGTGGAGAAGTCGAGCCAGCCCTTCCAGCTGAAGTCCTCGACCTTGCCGACGCCGAACACGTCCTTGTCCGGGTCGGCCTCCTCCAGGTCCAGGACCTTGCCGCCGGACATCATCGGCTTCAGCGCGCCCAGAGCGACGCCACCGTCGTCCTCGCGCTTGAAGTAGATGTTGAAGAACGCCGAGAACCGGTGCCAGGCGACGCCCATCGTGAGGTTCCGGCCGACCACGATCAGCCAGATCATGCCGCTCAGCAGCTTGACCAGCGCCATCACCGACACCCAGATGGGCGCGGCGGGCAGGATCTGCGCGAGCGGCTGCGTCACGAACGACGTCCACAGCGGGGCGACCTCCAGGCCGCTCGACTGCTTGAACGCCTTGACCATCAGGATGCCGACGCCCTCGATGATCACGACGGCCTCGACGAAGTACGCGGACTTGAAGTCGGAGCCCTGGAACCGGGACACCCTGTCGGCGCGGCGCGGGTGGTTGCGCTGGCGGATCACCGCCAGGGCCACACCACCGACGACCGTGCCGAGGCCCAGCAGTTCGATCAGCAGCAGCCAGACCGACCACGTGCCGATGATCGGCCAGTGGAAGTGCGGGTCGAACACCTCGCCGTACGCCTCGAACAGCACCGCGGAGCCGATGAGGAAGCCCCACATCACCATCCAGTGCCACGGGGCGACCGAACGGAACTTCGCCATTCTGGTGTGCGCGACGAACTCGACGATCATCGTCTTCATGCGCGGCACGAACGGGCCCATGCGGGTGCCGTCCGGCTGGCCGAGCCGGATGATCCTGATCTGCTTCAGCACGGCGGCGACGAACACGCCCCAGGCGACGACGCTCACCGCCACGGCGACGAGTCCGAGAACCAGCTGGAGGGTCATGGCGGGATTCTAGGCCACGTTACTCATGAGTAACCACTTGGACGTGGCCGGTGTCTCCTCACGTACCGGTCAAGAATCCGGAAATTGATCAAAAACTTGTGGAACACTTGTTCAGGTAGTTGTCCTGAGCAGCCGGAGGCCGCCGTGTTGTACCTGTATCTCGCCGCGGCGATCGTGGCGGAGATCGCCGCCACCGTCTCGTTGAAGCTGTCCGAGGGCTTCACCAGACTCTGGCCGTCCGTGGTCGTCGTCCTCGGTTACGCCATCGCCTTCACCGTGCTTTCGCGCGCGTTGAAGTTGGGTATGCCCGTGGGCGTCGCCTACGCCGTATGGTCCGCTGTCGGCGTTGCATCAGTCGCGATCATCGGCTGGAAGTTCCTCGGCGAAACCCTCAACCCCACGATGGTCATCGGACTGGTTCTGATCATCGGAGGCGTGGTGACGCTCGAACTCGGGAGGACGCACTGACCGCGACAGTGGAGTTGCAGAAGGTCGACGGCCGCAAGGCGCGTGGTGAGAAGAAGCGGCGTGCCATCGTCGAGGCCACCCTGCGCGTGATCGAACGCGACGGCGTCGCGGGCGTGACGCATCGCAGCGTCGCCCGTGAGGCGGGCGTGCCGACGACGGCACCCACCTACTACTTCGCGACACTCGACGACCTGCTGATCGCCACGCTGCTGTGGTCGGCGGAAGAGCTGTGCGACGACATGCTGAAGATCGTCGCGAGCGGCGGCTGCGCCCGCGAGATCGCGCGGAGCCTGGCGAAGGCGGTCAACGAGAACCGGAGCCGCACGCTCGCCGAGTACGAGCTGTACCTGCTGGCCGGCCGGCGTCCCGAGCTGAGGCCCGCCGCGCGCCGGTGGCTGGACCGGGCCGTGGAGGTGGCGCGGCCGGCGGATCCCGTCGCGTTCCGGGCGTTCCTCGCGGCCATCGACGGGCTGCTGATGCAGGGCCTGATCGCCGACGTTGCTCCGAACGAGGACGAGCTGGAGCCAATTGTGTCCTTCTTGATCCGCGGCTGCGACGATCTCACGGCCGCACCGCGGGAACAATGAGGTCATGAAGTTCGCGCGAGAGGTGTCCGGCATCAGCCACGGGGTGAGCCTGGGGCTGCTCGCCGCGCTCTACGTGCGCGACTCGCTGGCGTTGTCGGTCGACGTCGAGCCGCACGTGCCGGGCCTGGACCCGTCGTTACCGGTGCAGGTGCCGCCGGGCACCGACCGCGCCGCCGTGACCGCCGAATGGCCGGGCTGGTGGGCCGACGCGCTGGACGCGTGCAGGCGCAACGCCGAACCCCAGACCCCCGAGGACGCCGAGGCGTTGCTGACCCGCCCGTCCAGCCGTGCCGTGGTGCTCGCGCTGAAGCCGGGTATCGAGCGACTGCACCAGGTGCAGAGCCCCGCCGCGTTGCCGATGGGCGACGTGCTGCGCGGCATCGAGTCGCGCATCGGCCGGTGGGCGCAGAGCGTCGAGCTGCACATCGCCGAGGTGCCGGTCGACGGCCTGCTGTGGGAACGGATCGCGCCCGCGCACGTGCTGGCGTCGACGAGGTTCCTCAACGACCCGGCGCGCACTGCTCCCGCGTTGCGCGCGGTGCTCGAAGACCTGGTCTGACCTAGGTAGGGAGAACCCCACCCCGCCTTCGGGGGCTTGCAGCCGTGTAGCTGAGCGACAGCACCTCTAGTTTTGTGCTCATGATGAGGACGGCGCTGGTGGCGTTGGTGGCGGGGGCGGTGCTCACAGTGTCGACCGGCTGTGGCATCCGCATCATGAAGTACGAGTTCTCCGACGACCACGTCGTCGCGGAGAAGTTCACCTCGGTGAAGGTCCGCAGCGACCAGGATTCCGGGGACGTGACGATCCGGTACCAGCAGGGCCTGACCGAGGCGAAGATCCACCGCAGGGTCGAGCACTCGAAGGACACCAAGCCGTCGGGCGTCGCACACCGCGTCGAGGGCAACACGCTGGTGCTGGACGGCTGCGGCAGGGACTGCGAGATCAACTACGAGGTCGTGGTGCCGTCCGCGGACACGACGGTGGTCGGCGACATCGGTTCGGGGGACGTGATCATCGAGGGGCTGGCCTCCGTCGAGTTCAAGACTGGCTCCGGCAGGATCACCATCCGCGACATCGCGGGGGACGCCAAGGTGAAGACCGGGTCCGGTCGCTTCGACGGCACCAGGATCGGTGGCGCCGTCACGGCTGACGTGGGATCCGGCCGGATCGTCCTGGACGCGATCAAGGGCAAGGCACTGCTCGACACCGGTTCCGGAGACATCGAGGGCACCTCGATGGACAACGAGGTGATCGCCAAAGCCGACTCCGGGGACATCGCCCTGACGTTGTCGGCGGCGAAGTCGGTGCGGGCCAACACCGGGTCCGGCGGCGTCACCGTCCGGGTGCCAGGGGGTCCGTTCAAGATCACCGGCTCGTCGGGCAGCGGTGAGCGCTCGATCCACGTCCCGACCGATCCGAACGCGTCGATCGAGCTCAACCTCAACGCGGGCTCGGGGGACGTCCAAGTGCTCGCGGCCTGAGTTCGACCAGGGGGATGTGCTGAGGACCACTCCACAAGGGTGGTCCTCAGTGCGTTGTGAGGGAACAAGCGGACTTTGCCGGCCGTTGGGACAGGCAGGAAGCTTGAGTCGGGTAGGCTCAAGGTTGAGCGGATGGCAAACTTGAGTCAGCAACGCTCAACAAGTACTAGCGGAAGGAACTCCAATGGCGCGTGCAGTCGGCATCGACCTCGGGACGACCAACTCGGTCGTCGCAGTCCTCGAAGGCGGTGAGCCGACGGTCATCGCCAACTCGGAGGGCTCCAGGACGACTCCGTCCATCGTCGCGTTCGCCAAGAACGGCGAGGTCCTCGTGGGCCAGCCCGCGAAGAACCAGGCCGTCACCAACGTCGACCGCACCATCCGGTCGGTCAAGCGTCACGTCGGCACCAACTGGCAGACCGACGAGATCGACGGCAAGAAGTACACCTCGCAGGAGATCAGCGCGCGCGTGCTGATGAAGCTCAAGCGCGACGCCGAGGCGTACCTGGGCGAAGAGATCACCGACGCGGTCATCACCGTCCCGGCCTACTTCGAGGACGCGCAGCGCCAGGCCACCAAGGAGGCCGGCCAGATCGCGGGCCTCAACGTGCTCCGGATCGTCAACGAGCCGACGTCGGCCGCTCTGGCCTACGGCCTCGACAAGGGCGAGAAGGAGCAGACCATCCTGGTCTTCGACCTCGGTGGCGGCACGTTCGACGTCTCGCTGCTCGAGCTCGGCGACGGCGTGGTCGAGGTCCGGGCGACCTCCGGTGACAACCACCTCGGTGGCGACGACTGGGACCAGCGCGTCGTCGACTGGCTGGTCGAGCGCTTCAAGCAGGCCAACGGCATCGACCTGACCAAGGACAAGATGGCCCTCCAGCGCATCCGTGAGGCTGCCGAGAAGGCCAAGATCGAGCTGTCGAGCTCCAACAACGCCTCGATCAACCTGCCGTACATCACGGTCGACGGCGACAAGAACCCGCTGTTCCTCGACGAGACGCTGTCCCGTGCCGAGTTCCAGCGGATCACGAACGACCTGCTCGAGCGCACCCGCGCGCCGTTCAACAACGTGATCAAGGACGCGGGCGTCTCCGTCGGCGACATCGACCACGTCGTGCTCGTCGGTGGCTCGACCCGCATGCCCGCCGTCGCGGAGCTCGTCAAGGAGCTGACCGGCGGTCGCGAGCCCAACAAGGGCGTGAACCCGGACGAGGTCGTCGCCGTCGGCGCCGCCCTGCAGGCCGGTGTCCTCAAGGGTGAGGTCAAGGACGTCCTGCTGCTCGACGTCACCCCGCTGTCCCTCGGCATCGAGACCAAGGGCGGCATCATGACCAAGCTGATCGAGCGCAACACCACGATCCCGACGAAGCGCTCCGAGACCTTCACGACGGCCGACGACAGCCAGCCGTCCGTGCAGATCCAGGTCTTCCAGGGCGAGCGCGAGATCGCGGCGCACAACAAGAAGCTCGGCATGTTCGAGCTGACCGGCCTGCCGCCCGCCCCGCGTGGCGTGCCGCAGATCGAGGTCACCTTCGACATCGACGCGAACGGCATCGTCCACGTGTCGGCGAAGGACCTGGGCACCGGCAAGGAGCAGTCGATGACGATCACCGGTGGCTCCGCGCTGCCGAAGGACGACATCGACCGCATGGTGAAGGACGCCGAGGCCCACGCGGAGGAGGACAAGCGCCGCCGCGAGGAGGCCGAGGTCCGCAACCAGGCCGAGACGCTCGTCTACCAGACGGAGAAGGTCGTCAAGGAGAACGACGACAAGCTCCCGGCCGAGATCAAGGACAAGGTCAACGCGGCGATCGCCGAGGCGACCGAGGCGCTCAAGGGCACCGACATCAACGCCATCAAGACGGCGGTCGAGAAGCTCGCGACCGAGTCCCAGGCCATCGGCCAGGCGATCTACGCCAACGCGCCGGGTGCCCCCGGTGCCGAGGCTCCCGGTGCCGACGCGCCGGGTGCCGCTGGTGCGGGCGCCGGTGCCAAGGCCGGCCAGGACGACGTCGTCGACGCCGAGATCGTGGACGAGGACGAGAAGAAGTGACCGAACCGAGGCATGCCGCCCCTGATGAGGAGCAGCCTCAGGTAGTCGTGAACGACCGGCGCCGGATCGACCCCGAAACGGGTGACGTCCGGCCGCCGGCCCACGCTGCCGAGGACAGTGCTCCGGTAGAAGAGCCCCTGGTCGCCGAGGTCGTGGACGAGGTGGCCGCCGAGCTGAAGACCCAGCTCGACGAGCGCACCGCCGACCTGCAGCGGCTCACCGCCGAGTACGCGAACTACCGCAAGCGGGTGGAACGCGACCGGGAAGCGGTGATCAACAACGCGAAGGCGTCCGTCGCCTCCGAACTGCTCTCGGTGCTGGACGACATCGAGCGGGCCGCCGCGCACGGCGACCTGACCGGTGCCTTCAAGGCGGTGGCGGACAAGCTCGTGTCCACGCTGGCCAAGACCGGTCTGGAGCCGTTCGCGCACGACGGCGAGGCGTTCGACCCGTCGGTGCACGAGGCCGTGCAGCACAGCACGTCCCCGGACGTCGAGGGCCCGACCGTCACGGCCGTTCTGCGTCGTGGCTACAAGTTCGGCGACAAGCTCGTCCGGCCCGCGCTCGTCGCGGTGACCGACCACGAGCCCGCCGCAGCCGCACCGTCCGAAGAAGCCTAGGGAGGAGGAGCCGTCCGGTGAGTCAGAGGGACTGGATCGAGAAGGACTTCTACCGCGAGCTGGGCGTCTCCTCCGAGGCGACCGCGGACGAGATCAAGAAGTCGTACCGCAAGCTCGCGCGCGAGCTGCACCCCGACGCGAACCCCGGTGACGCCAAGGCGGAGGCCCGCTTCAAGGCGGTCTCCGAGGCCTACGGCGTGCTGTCGGACCCGGCCAAGCGCAAGCAGTACGACGAGGCCCGCCGCCTGTTCGCGGGCGGCGGCGGGTTCCCGGGTTCCGGCGGCTTCGGCTCCGGCGGGTTCGACGTCAACGACCTGTTCGGCCGTGCCGCGCAGGGCACCGGTGGCGGCGGCCTGGGCGACCTGCTCGGCGGGCTGTTCAACCGGCGCGGCGGCGCGGCGGCGGGTTCGCCCACGCGGCCGCGTCGTGGTGAGGACGTCGAGACCGACGTCCGCATCGACTTCACCGAGGCGGTGAAGGGAGCGACGGTGCCGCTGCGCCTGTCGTCCCCCGCCGCCTGCACGACGTGCAACGGTTCCGGCGCCAAGCCCGGCACCACCCCGCACACCTGCGCGACGTGCTCTGGTTCCGGCCTCGTCACGCGGTCGCAGGGCGCGTTCGCGTTCAGCGAGCCGTGCCGCGACTGCCGTGGCACCGGCCGGATCATCGACGACCCGTGTCTCGAGTGCGGTGGCGACGGCGTCAGTACCCGCACCCGCACGCTGACGGTCCGGATCCCGTCGGGAGTCTCCGACGGCCAGCGGATTCGCCTTGCCGGGCAAGGCGAACCAGGCCGCAACGGCGGCCCGAACGGCGATCTGTTCGTGCGCGTACACGTCAACCCGCACGGCATCTTCGGCCGTCAGGGCAACGACCTGACGCTGACGGCGCCGATGACGTTCGCCGAGCTCGCGCTCGGAACCACGTTGACCGTGCCCACGCTGGACGGCAAGGTCTCCCTGAAGGTGCCTGCCGGTACCGCCTCCGGGCGGGTGCTGCGGGCGCGGGGCAAGGGGATCACGAAGCGGGACGGGACCGCGGGCGATCTCCTGATCACCCTGGAGGTCGCGGTGCCGAACAACCTGTCGTCCGAGGCCCGCAAGGCACTCGAGGCGTACGCGGACGTGACCCAGGACCATGACCCGCGCGGCGATCTGAACGCACTCCTTGAAGGGCGGTGAGTTCGGTGGGTTTTCCGTTCCCGCCGGGAACCGATGAGGACACGCCGTTCTTCGTGATCTCGGTGGCAGCCCAGCTGTCGGGCCTGCACGCCCAGACCCTGCGGTCCTACGACCGGATGGGCCTGGTCTCGCCGGGCCGCACGTCCGGTGGCGGCCGCCGCTACTCGATGCGCGACATCGTGCTGCTGCGCGAAGTCCAGCGCCTCTCGCAGGACGAGGGCGTGAACCTCGCCGGCATCAAGCGGATCATCGACCTGGAGAACCAGGTCGACGCGCTGCGGTCGCGGGTCGCCGAACTCCAGCAGGAGCTCGCGCAGGCCATGGCGGCAGCCGACTCCACGGCCGCCGCCGTGCACGCGTCCTATCGGCGCGACCTCGTGCCGATCCGGCAGGAGACCGCCCTCGTCGTCTGGAAACCGAGGCCCCGCAAATGATCGAGCGTGTTTACGAGGTCTTCGAGGCGCCGCGCCCGCGCGTGGTCGACTACTGCGACCACTGCGTCAAGCCGGAGGACGTGGCGCCGTTCACGAACGTTGCGCTGCGCGACCTGACGGCTGACCAGGTCGAGACGTACTGGCTGCGTTCCGGGACGATCGGCGACGAGAACTTCGCGCGCTACCTGCTCCCGCGCGTGCTGGACCTGATCGCGGCCGGCGAGCTCGACGCGGACTTCTACTGGCTGCGCATCGCGAACACGGCGCACGAGAAGGGCGATGCGCGTGAACGGCAGGCGATCGAGGAGTACTACGACGCCACGCCACGCGCTTTCGCCGCCCTCGTCGAGGAGTGCACGGGCGACAACGCTCCCGGCGAACACCTCGCGAAGTGGGTCGCCGGGCGAGAAGCCCGTTGACTCACCGCTGCTCGAAGTAGAACCCGGCCTCCAGGTCCTCCAGGATGCTGGGTTCTTTCGTTTCCCAGCCCAGCAACGCCTTCGTGCGCGCACCGGACGTGGGTGCGTCCCGCGAGACCATGAACGCGAGCGGGCCGAAGTGCTCCTGGGCACGTTCCGCCGGAATGCTCTCGACGGGCACGTTCAGCTTCCGGCCGATGACCTCGGCGATCTCCCTCATCGTCACGGCCTCCTCGGCGACCGCGTGCAGCACCGAGCCCGCGGGGGCCTTCTCCGCGGCCAGCCGGTAGAGCCTCGCCGCGTCCAGCGTGTGCGTGGCGGACCAGCGGTTCGCGCCGTCGCCCGGATAGCCGGAAATGCCTGTGGCGCGGGCGGTCCTGACCAGGATCGGGATGAAACCCGCCGTGTCCAGTGCACTGTGGACGGTCGGGGGCAACACGACGACCGAGCCCCGGACGTCCGCGGCGTCGATGATCAGGTTGCGTGCGGCGCCGCGCGGTCCCTCGCTCGACACCCGCTCCTCCTCGGTGGCGGTGCGGCCCAGACCGGAGTACGCCAGCGTGCCGGCGGTGCCGACCAGCGCCTTGCCGGTGCCGGAGAGCTCGTCCAGGAAGGCACGGACGACGGCGAGATCGGCGTCGGAGGCGCCCTGGTAGTCGCCCGCGTACATCTCGTCGTGCTTGAACGCCAGATGGATCACGGCGTCCGCCTCGGCCGCGCCCTTGCGCAACCCGTCCAGGTCGTCCAGATCGCCGAGCCGGACCGCGGCGCCCTGGGTGTCGAGCTTGGCGGCGGAGGCGTCGGACCGGGCCAGTCCGACGACCTGGTGACCCGCGTTCAGCAGTTCTGGAACCAGCGCCGAGCCGACGTGGCCGCTGGCGCCCGTGACGAAGACCTTCATGGCACTTCCTTCAAGTGATGGGACTTGGTCTCATCACCGTAGCAGAGTGATGGGACTGAGTCGCATCACTTAGGATGTAGGTCATGGGTCGATGGGAGCCGGACGCGCGGGAGCGGTTGGTGCGCGCCGCACTCGACCTGTTCAGCGAGCAGGGGTACGAGAACACCGCGGTCGCGCAGATCGCCGAGCGCGCGGGCCTCACGAAGAGCACGTTCTTCCGGCACTTCCGGGACAAGCGCGAGGTGCTCTTCGGCGGCCAGGACGTGCTGGCCGAGCTGATGACCGGTGCCATCTCCGGTGCGCCCGCGGAGGCGGGGCCGCTGGAGGCGGTCGAGGCGGCGCTGGTGGCGACGGCCGTGACGTTCACCGACGAGCGGCGGGCGCACGGACCGCAGCGGCTCGTGGTGATCGCGGGCAACGACGAACTGCGCGAGCGGGCCGCGTTGAAGATGGTCGGGTTCGCCGTCGCGATGACCGACGCGTTGAAGCAGCGCGGGGTGCCGGAGCTCGAGGCCGCCGTGGCCGCTGAGCTGGGCGTGCTGGCCTTCAACCACGGCTATGAGCGCTGGCTGGAGACCGGCGGGGACTTCGCGGAAGTCGCCCGCCGGACGTTCGGCGACGTGCGTGCGGCCGTCGGTTCTCTAGAGCGAGCCGAGTAGTTCCTCGACCTCGGCGGCGATGCGGTCCAGCGCCTGGTCGTTGTCGTGCGCGGCGATCGCGCGGTCCATCCAGTCCGCGATCAACGGCATGTGCTCGGGCCGGAGGCCGCGCGTCGTGACGCCCGGCGTGCCGAGCCGGATGCCGGACGGGTCGAACGGCTTGCGGGTGTCGAACGGGACGGCGTTGTAGTTCAGCTCGATGCCCGCGCGGTCGAGCGCCTGCGCGGCCGGCTTGCCGCCGATCAGCTTGGACGTCAGGTCGATCAGCACCAGGTGGTTGTCCGTGCCGCCGGACACGAGGTCGAAGCCGCGTTCCAGCAACGCCTCCGCGAGCGCCTGCGCGTTCTTCACGATCATGTGCGCGTAGTCGCGGAACTCCGGCTGCGAGGCCTCCTTGAGCGCCACGGCGATGGCGGCCGTCGTGTGGTTGTGCGGGCCGCCCTGCAGGCCCGGGAAGATCGCACGGTCGATCGCCTTCGCGTGCGCGGCGTCGGTGAGGATCATGGCGCCACGCGGGCCCCTCAGCGTTTTGTGCGTGGTCGTGGTGATCACCGGCGCGTGCCCGACCGGCGACGGGTGCGCGCCGCCGGCGACGAGCCCCGCGATGTGCGCGATGTCGGCGACCAGCAGCGCGTCGACCTCCCTGGCGATGTCCGCGAATGCGGGGAAGTCGATGGTGCGCGGGATCGCCGTGCCACCGCAGAAGATCACCTTCGGGCGTTCGGCGAGTGCGAGCGCGCGGACCTCGTCCATGTCGACACGGCCGGTGTCCTTGCGGACCTCGTACTGGGCGCTGCGGAACCACCTGCCGGTGGCCGAGACGCTCCAGCCGTGCGTGAGGTGGCCGCCCATCGGCAGGGACATGCCCATCACGGTGTCGCCCGGCTGCAGGAACGCCAGGTACACGGCGAGGTTCGCCGGGGAACCCGAGTACGGCTGGACGTTCGCGTGGTCGACGCCGAAGAGCGCCTTCGCGCGGTCCTGCGCCAGCAGCTCGACCTGGTCGATGACCTGCTGGCCCTCGTAGTACCGCTTGCCGGGGTAGCCCTCGGAGTACTTGTTCGTCAGCACCGAGCCCGTTGCCTCGAGCACGGCCGCCGACACGTCGTTCTCGGACGCGATCATGCGCAGCTTGCGGGCCTGGCGGTGTTCCTCGGCCTGGATCAGGGTGGCGATCTCGGGATCGACTTCGCGCAGCACGGCATCACTCCGTGCCGGGCACCCAGGCGTTCGGTGCGCTCGGCCGTCGCTTCCCGGTGGTCACTTCCACCCTCGGCACGCCAGTCGCTTTCGACGTGCCGAGTTTAGTCCAGCGTGAACGGGTCGTACTTGATGCGGTCGAGCGGCGTTCCGGCGACCAGCATGCGGGACACCGTCGATCTGATCATGGCGGGGCTGCCGCAGACCAGGACGTCGCGCTCTTCCCACGCGCCGTAGCGGGTGACCACGTCGGCGAGGCTGCCCTGCTCGACACCCCGGACGCCGGGGTCGGACTCCAGCACCGGCACGACCGTGAGCCACGGGTTCGTGGTCGCGATGCGCTGCAGGTTGTCCAAGTCGTAGAGGTCCTCACGGGTGCGGCCGCCGTAGAACAGGTGCACGCGCGGGTTCTCGCCGTACTGCGCCATCTCGTCGATCATGGCGTGCATCGGCGCGACACCCGTGCCACCGGCCACCATCAGGATGTCCGTCCCGGCCGTGCGGTCGACCGACAGACGTCCCATGGGCGGTCCGATCCGCCACGTGTCACCGGCCTGCGTGTGGCCGACCACCGAGCGGGACACCCAGCCGCCGTCGACGGACCGGATGTGGAACTCGATGACGCCGTCCTCGCGCGGTGCGTTCGCCGGCGAGTAGTACCGCCACAGGCGCTTGCGCTGCGGCGTCTCCACGCTGACGTACTGACCGGCCTTGTAGCTCACCGGGTGGTCCGGCTGCAGGCGCACGACGGCCAGGTCCCACGAGACGCGCTGGTGCTCCAGCACCGTCGCGTGCCAGTAGGCGGGCCCGTTGTCGGCGTCGGCCGCCTCCTGCATCGCCCTGGCCATGAGGGTGTAGGCCTCGGCCCACGCCATCTCGACCTTGGGCGTCCAGGCGGCGCCGGAGAACTTCTTCACCGCGGACAGCAGTGCCGTCCCGACCGCCTCGTAGTGGACGTTGATGACACCGAACTTCCGGTGGTCACGACCCAGCTGACGCAGGAAGGGGATGAGGTCGTCCGGGCGGTCGACCATCTGCACCACGTGCACGAGGGCCCGCAGCAGACGGCTGCGCTGCACCTCCATGTTCGCGGGGAACATCTCGCGTGTGGCAGGCGAGAGCGAGAAGAGCATTCCGTAGAAGAACTTCGCCACTTCTTCGGAATACGGCTCCACCACCGCGAAGCTCTCCCGGATCATCCGCACCATCGCGGTGACACCAGGCGGGGGTTCTCGGTGGGGCGGGGTAGGGATGGGGCTCAGCACAGCGTTCGCAGTCATGGTCCGCGCGCAGTCTCCACGTTCTTCATCGTCGTTCTCAGTGGCGCCGGCAAGTTCTCAGTGGTACCGGCAAGGCGCCGTACGTCGTCAAGCATCCGTCCCCCGACAGGGTGGACAGTAACCCCTGATCGGGCCGTTTGACTCCTTGATGCCACCTTCGAGCGAAGTATGGTCACTCTAGGTGAGTAGTTGTTACCGCAACAGTGTGAATGTGAGGGTCCGTCCGTACCGGGTTGCGCGCTTGCGTGCTTGGGTGGGGCGCGTGTCCCTGCCTGAGCTGACTGAAACCACCTCACCCGACCGTGTCGAGCTCCCCGGCTCACGCGGCGAGCACTTCCTCCAATGTGCCCTGGAGACGTCCGACCGCGCCACACGCTTCTACTCGGACCAAGTGCTGGACCACCTCAACCCCGTCATGGCCGCGTTCGTCGGCCGGATGGAGATGGCCTTCATCTCGACCGCTGATGCGGACGGAGCATGCGACTCCTCGCTGCGGGCCGGTCCTGCCGGGTTTTTGCGGGTGGTCGACTCGCGGACGCTCGTCTACCCCGAGTATCGGGGGAACGGGGTGATGGCTTCGTTGGGGAACATCATGGAGAACCCGCACGTCGGGATGTTGATGGTGGACTTTGCCGAGGATTTGATCGGGCTGCATGTGAATGGAGGGGCGCGGATCGCTGCCCTGGAGGAGTTCGCTGAGTTCGCCGCTGATGAGGATCGGAAGGTTGAGCGGTGGGTGGTGGTGTCTGTTGAGGAGGCCTACATCCACTGTCGCAAGCACATTCCCCGGATGGTTCCTGTGGATCGGATCCGGGAGTGGGGGACGGATGACGTTCGGCGGAAGGGTGGCGACTTTTTCGAGGTCAAGGCTCGGAAGACTGCTTCGGCTTAGGTCTGACGGGGCGCGACTCTTGTGGGTGGTTGGGTTGCGGGCGGCGACCTTGCGGTTGCGTGCTTCCCCTGGGGGCGCTGCCCTGAACTGGTCCCCGGAAGTTGGACTGGCTAAGTGGAGGTTAGGCGGGTTGGTTCTGGGCTCGGTATTGGGCCGGGTTCAGGCCGCCGAGTGTGGTGGAGATGCGGGTGGTGTTGTACCAGTCGATGTAGTTGTCGAGTTCGGTGGTGAGCTCGGTGACGGTGTCGAACTTGGTGTGGTGGAACAGTTCTGCTTTGAGGTGGCCGAAGAAGTTCTCGGCCATGGCGTTGTCCAGGCAGTTGCCTCGGCGGGACATCGACTGGGGCAGACGGGCTTTGTCGAGGATGGCGCGCCAGGTGGGGTGCTGGTAGTGCAGGCCCTGGTCG
>NZ_FNET01000003.1 GCF_900100275.1 Lentzea albidocapillata subsp. violacea | reverse complement strand
TCCACGACGACATAACCGCGTTCGTCCAGGCGCACTCCTGCGGTGTCCAGCCCCAGCCCGGCGGTGCACGGCCGACGACCGGTCGCGACGAGCACCTGGTCGACGTCGATCACGCTGGTGCCGTCGTGGCCGTCGATGTCGAGGCGCACTCCCTTGGCATGCCGAGCTGCTTTGATCACGGTGGCCGAGGTCAGCACGCGCACTCCGTCAGCGGACAGGGCCGCCGACAGCGTGATACCTGCTCGGGGTTCTTCCCTGGGGACCAGGCGCTCGGTGGCCTCGATGATGGTCACCTCGGCGCCCAGCCGGGCGAACGCCTGGCCGAGCTCGCAGCCGATCGGGCCGCCGCCCAGTACGGCCAGTCGTGCGGGCAGCTCGGTCAGGTCCCACACCGTGTCGCTGGTCAGCGGTTCCACCTCGGCCAGGCCGGGCACCGGCGGGAGCGCGGGGACGGAGCCGGTGGCGATCAGAGCGTGCCTGAACCGCAGCGACCGGCCATCGACCTTGAGTTCGTCCGGACCGGTGAACACCGCTGTGCCCTCGATGACCTCGGCACCGGCTTCGGACAGCGCCGCTGGCGAGTCGACCGGCTCGATCCGTTTGATCGCCCTGTACACGTGCGCCATCACCGCGGCGAAGTCGACCTGCGGCTCGACCGGGGTGATCCCGAACCGTCCCGCCGTGCGCATGGTCTGAGCGGCGTGGGCGGCCGCGATCAGCGACTTGCTCGGCACGCACCCGGTCCACAGACAGTCACCGCCAGTGCGGTCGCGCTCGACCAGCACCACCCGCGCGCCGAGCCGTCCAGCGGTCTTGGCGGCGATGATGCCGGCAGTTCCTCCGCCAACGATGGCCAGGTCATAGCGTCGAGTCACGCTGTGTCCTCTCGTCGAGCCAGTGCCCTGCGCCGGCCCTCGTGATCTGGCTTGGTGGACATGGGAACCGTGTCCTTTCCTGCCGCTCAGCTGGTGGGAATGATGCGCATGCAGGCCGCAAGGGCGGCGGCGTTGTCCGCGGCCAGGGATCGGGCCAGCAGCACCAGGTCCGCCACTCGTGGATCGGTCACCGTGTAGTGCGCGAACCGACCCTGCCGCCGGACCTGCACGTATCCGCAGTCCGCGAGGCAGGCCAGGTGGGTGGACACCCGCCCTTGCGACAGGCCGACATGAGCTACGCACTCGGTGACGGTGTGCTCGTCGTGCAGCAGGAACTCCAGCAGTCGCAGGCGTGCCGGGTCGCCCAGGGCGCGGAAGAACTTGGCCACCATCTCCACCCCGTTGGGCTCGGTAGGCAACAGTGCCGCCGCCGGTTCGGGTGCGCCAGTCATGTGTTCGTCGTCCTCACATCAGTTATACGACGTATGCGGATGAACGGATATCAGGTTAGCATCGTCGTATCCGCCAGGGCGGATACGTCCCGCGGTGGACCATCGAACAACGAGTGAAGTGGGGACGCGGGATGCGGTACGACCTGGCGGTGATCGGTTCGGGCGGAGGCGCGTTCGCGGCGGCGATCGCAGCCCGAAACAAGGGCCGCACGGTGGTGATGATCGAACGCACCACCGTCGGCGGCACCTGTGTGAACACCGGGTGCGTGCCGTCGAAGGCGCTGCTGGCCGCCGCCGAGGCGCGCCACGTCAGCCTGGACGGCCGGTTCGACGGCATCAGCGTGAGCCCGTTCGGCGTCGACCTGCCACGCCTGATCGACGCGAAGCGGGACCTGGTCGACTCGCTGCGGGCGGAGAAGTACACCGATCTGGCCGCCGAGTACGGCTGGGACATCATCGAGGGCACCGCCGCCTTCGCCATCGACGAGAACTCCGACCCGGTACTGCGGGTTGATCTCGCGGCCGGAGACGCGCACACCGTGGTGGCCGAGCACTATCTGATCGCCACCGGGTCCAGCCCGTGGGCGCCGCCGATCGACGGGCTCGCCGAAGCCGGGTACCTGACCTCGGCCACGGCGATGGAACTCGACGCACTACCGGCCTCGATGATCGTGGTCGGAGGCAACGCGATCGGCCTGGAGCAGGCGCAGTTGTGGAGCCGGCTCGGCGTCCAGGTCACCGTGGTGGAGGCACTGGACCGGCTCGCGCCGTTCGAGGAGCCCGAAGTCTCCGCGACGATCGCAGAGGTATTCACTCGCGAAGGTATCGGCGTAGTCGACGATGCCACCGTCACCCGCGTCGACCGCGATGACACCGGCTACCGCGTGACGCTCACCGGCACCGACGGCCAACCCGCTGAACTGCGGGCCGGGCAACTGCTCGTCGCGACCGGCCGCCTCCCGGTCACCGCCGGGCTGAACCTCGACGCGGTCGGGGTCAGAACCGGGCAGCGCGACGAGGTCGTCGTCGACGAGCACCTGCGCACCGACAACCCCCGCATCTGGGCCGCCGGAGACGTCACCGGCCACCCGCAGTTCGTCTACGTCGCCGGAGCCCACGGCACCCTGGTGGCCGACAACGCCTTCGACCACGCGGCTCGCACACTGGACTACCACCACCTGCCGAGGGTGACCTTCACCAGCCCCGCCATCGCCTCCGCGGGGCTGACCGACGCGCAGGCCGTCGAGCAGGGCCACGTCTGCGAATGCAGGGTCCTGCCCCTGGAGTACGTGCCACGCGCGCTGGTCAACCGCGACACCGTCGGCCTGATCAAACTCGTCGCCGACCGCGACACCGGGCGCCTGTTGGGAGCACACGTGGTCGCCGAGGGCGCCGGGGAGGTGATCGCGACCGCCGTCTACGCCCTGGCCAACGACATGACCGTGCAGCAGATGGCCGACCTGTGGTGCCCGTACCTGACGATGGCAGAGGGCATCAAACTAGCCGCGCAGACCTTCACCCGCGACGTGTCCAAACTGTCCTGCTGCGCGTCCTGACCCGCCCGCAGACGCTCTAGTTGCCGCCTTTTCGTTCCTCGCCGCGCTTCTTGTCGTCCTTCTCACCGTCGCGGTCCTTCTTGTCGCCGTCCTCACTCTTGCCGTTGACGCGCTCGGACGTCAGGACTTGCTCTGAGTCGATGAGCACTCTGCCACCGCCGGTGATCAGGCGCAGTTGACGTGTCTCCCGAAGCCGGCCACGGCTCTCGATGACGTACTCGAGGCCGATGGTCACGGTGTCGGTGTTGGTGGCTTGGGGTGCGGAAGTGACGACGAGGTCCTTGACGTCCTTCCACGCCTTCTCGTACTGCTCTCTTCCCTGTGCCTGCATGGCTGGACTCAGCCGTGTCCACGCTTCGTCGGTGCGGTCGGGAAGCAGGGCGTAGTAGTCGGCCACGGCCTGTTGCAGCTGAGCCGCGGCGACGGTGCTGGTCGTTGGCGCGGGTGGCTGGTTCACGGCACGGTCGGAGGACGTCAGTTGCGGATACAGCAGCGCGATGAGCACGACGGCTGCGACCGCGGCCGCCGCGATCGGCAGCGCGGTGCGAAGGCGGCGAGATGCCGCGGCCGAGGGGCCCGCGACCGGCTGCAGGTCCACGCGGGTCGGGGCCGGCGCTGGGCGACCGGTCGCGGCCGCGTGCAGGCTCTCGGCCGCCTGAGCCATCGTGGGACGCGCCGCGGGATCGGTTCGCATCATGTGCAGCACGACGTCGGTGATGGGACCGTGGTGTGCGGGCGGAATCATCTGTCCGGCGGCGACGGCGTGCAGCAACGCGATGGCGTTGTCGCCGTCGCCGAACGGTGCGCGCCCTTCTACCGCTGTGTAGAGAGTGGCACCGAGGGAGAACACGTCGCTGGTGCGGTTGGGTTCGTGTCCTTGCGCGACCTCTGGTGCCAGAAAGGCCGGCGTCCCGACCAGCAGGCCGGTGGCGGTGACGGTGGTGTCTCCGTGGACGCGGGCGATGCCGAAGTCGGTGATCTTCGCGGTGCCGGTGTCGGTGATCAGGATGTTGGCGGGCTTGATGTCGCGGTGCACGATGCCCGCCTCATGTGCCGCCGCGAGCGCGGCGGCGACCTGGCCACCTATCCGAGCGGCCTGCGAAGCGGGCAGAGGTCCGCGGGCGGCGATGAGCTCGGCGAGGCTGCGTGCCGGCACGTACTCCATGACCAGGACCGGACCGTCGTCGTCCTCGGTGACGTCGTGCACGGTGACCGCTCCGGGATGCTGCAAGCTGGCCGCGATCCGGGCTTCACGTACCGCTCGCTGCCGGGACCGCTCGGCTTCCTCTGTGGACAGTCCGGGCTGGAGCACGAGGTGCTTGAGTGCCACGACGCGGTCGAGGCGTTCGTCGAACGCCTGCCACACCACTCCCATGCCACCGGAGCCGATCTGCCGTTGGAGCCGGTAACGGCCCGCGATCAGATCGCCCTGCTCGATCACCAGCGCCTCCTCTGATCGCGGTTGACGGTGAAGCTTATGTGCCACCCGAACCGTACCCCCAGCACACACCGCGGATGATCGCGGTGACACGACGCCGCGTAACGCAACTGCTCTCCACGGCGAGCACCGTCATTGCTGGCGCACGAGCCTCAGGTGTGGTGGAGCCACATCCACGCCGAGGGCCGCGATCCGGTCGCGATCGCCCGCGGGATCAAGGCCGCACTCGACGTCACCGCCACCCCGCCGCCGGTCGACCTGGACACCGCCGGGATCGGCGCCGCACTCGGCACCAAGGGCACGAACGACGGGGTATCTACAAGTTCTCCTTTGCCCGCAAGGAGACCGTCACCTCGCACCACCGGGTGCTGTTGCCCGCGGCGGGTGTCAACACCGCGCTGAACTTCCAGCCCGTCGGTGGCGGGAAGGCGGCGATCAACGGAGACTTCGAGTACTACCGCCGTGAAGGGATGCTCGACCGGGCACCCGCGTGATGTTTCGGGTCAGCGGAGCGGTGGCGGTCAGATCGTCAAAGACGTCTGCAAATCCGCCGTGATCCACCACCCCGCCCGTCCGCGGGTGAAGGCTGAGTCGGCAGCGTGCCGAAACACAGACCGAGAAGTCGATTGGACTGACGGCCGAGCCAGGAAGCAAGGCTGCGGCGGACTGCAAAGCGATCTGCCGCCTATGCCCAGTCCGCCTCACCTGTGCCATCGCGGCACTCACCACTGATGAGAGCTACGGCGTGTGGGGCGGCATGGACCAGGCCGACCGCGAAGCGCTGAGACATGCTGATGCTCAGATCGCAGCATGAACACAACTCCCGATTCCACCTCAGGCGGGCGCTACCCGACTACTACAACATGGAGCGGGTCAGGGATGTCGAAGAGTTCTTGTCCCGGTTCGGTTGTGCCAACTGCCAGCGCCAGCCGCGTCTTGACCGGTAACGTTCTCGGCGCGGCGTATGCCCGGTTGGGATCGGTGGGGACGGATGGCTGGCGAAGCTGTGCGGTTGCTGGACGGGTTCGGCCGCCGTTACGCCGTCGCTGTCCGCGTCGCGACCCTGCCGCCTATCGGGGCGGTCGCCCTGCTGCAGGCCTCGGGCGGCAAGTTCACGGCCACGGCGCTGGCGGTTGCCGTCGCGGTGATCTGGACGTGTGCGCAGGGGTGGCTGGGGCGGACTACCACGGTGCCGGTCGCACTGGATGTGGCTGTGTTGCTGGGTTTGTGCGTCAGCTCCTTCTGGACCGGCGCGGTGGAGGATGGCAACACCGCGTGGCTGCGGCTGCTGGTCACGTTCGCGTGCGTGACGTGGCAGTGGTACACCGCGCCGTTGCCCGGCATCGTCGCGGCGCTGGTTACCGGCGGCTCGATGCTTGTCGTCTTTGCCGTGGCAGGGCAGAACCCGACGTCGTCGCTGGTGTGGGTGCTGGTGATGGCGGGCATGTCCAGGGCGGCCTGGACGGTCGTCGTTCGCGCGGCTGAACGCGCCGACCGTATGGGTGCTGAGGCCGAACGGGCACGTCGCGAGGCTGCGGTGGTGGCGGCGGTTCGTGCCGAGGAGCGTGAGCTCGCGAACTCCCTGCACGACACGGCGGCCACCACGTTGCTGATGGTCGGTACCGGGCAGGTGCCGGCTGGCGCCGGTTGGCTGGCGCCCCAGGCCCGTCGTGACCTGGCCCGGCTGCGTTCCTCCGGCGGTGGGCGCAGGCCGGAACAGGCCGATCTCGTCGACCTGTTGCGCGCCGGTCTCGACGCCGGGCATCTGACCGTCGAGCTCGACGCGCCGCGGACGTTGCCGTTGCCGTTCGACGTGGCGGGCGCGATCACCGGTGCGGTCGGAGAGGCTCTCAACAACGTGCGGCGGCACGCTGGGACGGATCGGGCGCAGGTGCGGCTGCACGGTGACCCGAGCGCGCTGCGTGTCGAGATCTCCGACGACGGCAAGGGGTTCGCGGTCACCGAGGGTGCGTCGGCTGCCCGGCGCGGGCTTCGTGAGTCCGTGCACGGCCGGATGGAACGGGTCGGTGGCAAGGCCACGATCATCTCGGCTGAGGGGGCGGGCACGGTGGTGTGGCTGGAGTGGCGGTCCGATGAGTGACGACGAGACGAGGGCACAGCTGCAGCGTGGTCTGCGGATCGCCACCCTGATCCTCGCCGTGCTGACGGTGAACGTGCTCGGCCTGATCCACCTGGTACACGGCCTGGAGTTCCACGACTATCCGGCGGCCCAGTTCGCCGCCTACGCGGCACTGACCGCGGTGCTCGCCACCGAGGCGGTGCTCGTCGTGCGGCGGCGACCTTGGCGTAACGGGCGCCGGATCGCCATCGCCGTGGTGCTCGGCGCGTCCGCGCTGTCCTACCTGACCTTGCCGGACGGCATGACGTCGACCACGGTGGACTGGCTGTTCGGAGCAGCGAACTGGGCTGGGGCCGTGGTTCTGCTCGACCGTCCTTTTAGGATTTTTCTGGCGTTCCTGGTGACTCACGAACTGCTCGCGCTGGCAAACCTGCTGGTGTTCCACGAGGTGAACCGGGCGGCGCTGGTGCGGTTCACCACGGGGTCGGTGACGGTGTTCGGGTTGCCGCTGCTCATGGCCGTGGTGGCGGCCGTGCTGGGCGGGATCGCCGCCGAGGCGGCCAGGGCCGCCCGTGAGCTCGAACTGGCACGGACCGCGGAGGCTGCCGCGTCGGCCGCGCATCGACGCCGCGCCCAGCGGTTCGCCGAGTTGAGCGGCACGGCCGTGCCGCTGCTGGCCGGCCTCGCCGACGGGTCGCTCGAGCCGTCGGATCCGGTGGTGCAGCGCAGTTGCGCCACCGAGGCGGCCCGGATGCGCCGGCTGTTCGCCGAGACGGACACGGTCGGCAACCCGCTGCTGCACGAGTTGCGCCACTGCGCGGAGATCGCGGACCACAAAGGGGTCGAGGTCGAACTGGATGCGCGCGGCCAGTGGCCGACGCCGCCGGTGGCCGTCCGGCGAGACCTGACCGACGCCGCGCTCACCGCGCTCGCGACGGCGGGCTCGTGGGCGCGGGTCACCGTGGTCGGCAGCGCCGATTCGGTGTCGGTCAACGTGGTCGCGGACTGCGCCGAGTACACGGTGCCGTCGCCGGCGACGCCGGACGTGCGGATCGAGATCTTCGGCAATGAGGGAACGGTGTGGATGGAGGCCCAGTGGCAGCCGAGTTGATCACAGCCGTGATCGTGGACGACCACGCGGCGATCGCTGCGGGCGTGCGTTACTGGTGCGATCAGGCCGATCCGCCGATCGGTCTGATCGACGCGGGCGACCGCCTCGCCGGGGTGTGGACCGGCGAGGGCGCCGACGCCGACGTGGTGATCTTCGACCTGGAACTGGTGCCGGGCAAACCGGACTTCGGTGAGCTGCGCCGGCTCGTCGACAGCGGACGGCGTGTGGTCGTGTACTCGCAGCACGCCGACAACGTCACGGCGATCAAATGCATCGACCTCGGTGCGTTGGCGTATCTGACCAAGCGCGAAGGCCCCGAGCACCTCGTCCCCGCGGTCAGGGCCGCCGCCGAGGGCCGGGGCTACACCGCGCCGTCGCTGTCCGGCGCGCTCGCCGCGGACGACACCCCGGACCGGCCGCGTCTGTCGCCGCGCGAGACCGAGGTGCTGCGAGCGTGGTTCGCCTCTTCCTCCAAGGAACTCGTCGCCGCGAAGCTCCACATCACCGCGAAGACCGTCGACACCTACATCGCCAGGGTCCGGGTGAAGTACGCGAGCGTCGGACGTGCCGCGAGCACCAAGAGCGAGCTGATCACCCGAGCGCTGGACGACGGCGTCATCACGCTGGCCGAGCTGAACGAGACCGCGCCGTGAGGTGGGTCAGGCGGTGGGCGGAACCGCCGCGCCCCGCACGTTGAACTCGATGCCGAGCTGTTTCGCCAGCCCTGGCACGGCGATCTCGGTGACCAGGTTTCCGGTGGCGCGGTCGAACTTCTTGATCCTGACGGGCGTCTCGCCGTCGAACGTCTCCTGGATCAGGTGTATCGACCGGTCCGTGAAGATCGCCTGACTGGACGAATCGCTGCCCGAGACGAACCTGGTGTCGAACCGCGGCCTGGTGATTCCGGAGGCGATTTCGGTGCTCATGATCCGGCCATCGGCGGCGAGCCACTCGAGGCGGCCATCGAGGACCGCCGATTCGTCGTAGGACTTCTGGGAGAACGTCTCGGGGTCGATCAGTTTCTCGGCGATGGGTCGTCCCTGGACGTCGACAAGAGGCTGTTCCGTGTACTCGCCATTGCCGGTGTTCCACGACACGATGGTCAGGTGGGGCTTGCCGTCGGCGTCGGCATAATCGGAGAGGAACGGGATGACACCGTCGTGGCATGGCACGTGACGGTTGTGGTCTCCCGCATCGAAGACTCCTCGCCAGGCGAGGGCCTTTTCCTTTCCTGCGGTTGCCGGATACAGCTGGGAAAGCAGCTCCGGCTGGGCACCGGGCTCAACCTTCGAGCGCATGCCGGGAATCTTGGCGGAGTCCGCGAGATGAGCGCCGCTGTCGGTGGCGATTCCATTGAGGACACCGTCGCACAGCGCGTTCATGAAGTAGTTTCCCTCGACCTTGTAGAGCAGGGAACCGGTCGAGGTGGTGACGGCTACCTGGTTGGTGTAGCCGGATTCGGAGAAGCCTTCGTTGTAGACCGCGACAAAACCCTTGTTGCCGGGCAGTGCGAAAGCCGACTGCTGATGCCCTGCCTTCTTGTTCTCGAAGCGAGCCAGACCGTCCTTGCCGAGGATGTAGTCGCGGGTGTCGTCGCTGAAGAACAGCCCGGCGTCCGACCAGGCGATATGCGGCTCGGCCATGCCGCTGGTCTCGATCAGGCGGGTGCTGCCGTCCGCCTGCACCAGGACCAGGTAGGCGGGCCGCTTTTCCTTCGGTTTGTCGACGGAGGTGTCCGGGCTGAGGTAGAACGCGACGACGGTTTCGCCGAGCTTCACCACATCGGGATCGGCGATGTTCACCTCTGCACCACCCGGCGAGGTGCAGGCCGTCACGGCCAGGATTGCGCAGGCAGCGAACGCGACGAGTCGGGGAAGGCGCACCGGGCCGAATCCTCTCAGACGGTGGGCGGTGCGGCCCGCACCCGGCAGGCCGCACCGCTCATCGAAGGTCGTTACTTGATGGTCGCGTAGACCACGGTCTTTTTGTGATCCTTGATGTTGTCGGGGTAGACGCCTTCCCCGCCGTTGCTGTCCAGGTCGATGCCGGCGCCGTGCTTGTACGCCTTCCAGACCAGCTCGGAGCAGTTCAGCTTCCCGTTGCTGTTGTCCTTGTTGTCGAAGAAGTTCTTGTCGTACGGCAGGTCGCGGAACTTGTTGTAGGCGTGGTTGGCGGCCTTGTCGCGGTTGGCCTGCTTGGTGTCGACGTACATCTTGTAGATCGGGCCACACTTTTTCAGCGTGGATGCCGTGACGGACTTGCTCTTCGCGCCCGTGCCAGGTGCTTCCACGATCGTCTTCGTCGTGTAGTAGATGCCGACGTGGTTGAACGCGGCGTTGGAGTGGAAGATATCCCCCTTGTTCCTCGCGTTTCCGACCGCCTTCTTCGTGCAGCCGCCGCCACCGGAGGAAGCGGTGCCGACCTCACTCGTCGGGTCCGTCTCCGCAGCTTGGGCGGGCGCGACGAGCAGGCCGGCCATTGCCGTTCCTGCCACGACGGTGGCCGCCAGGGACGAGGCGAGAATTCGCCCGATTCTGAACATGCTTTACCCCACTTTAGTAACCGGTGGACAGTGACCCCAAGGAAAAGGCGCGAATCGCGCACAAATCCACTGATCGTGACCACCTGGGTAGCTACGATCAGACCCCTCTAGTCCTGGAACCGCCAGTCCGTTTACGAGGATGACATTAAGCCGCCCAGCCAACCTCGTATGTCGGGTGTTCACCTGACACGGCCACCTGCGTTACCTCCGCCCGCTGGACGAGCGGTAGTTATGATCGTCGATCGTGTTCACCGCACGGCCGACGGCCGTTCCTGATGCCGCCGTCGATCCCGTGTGGACCACGCGCCGACCCGAACGAACGGTGCTCGGCGTGGTGCACAACGTCACCTCCGCGACCAGGCTCTTCGACGTACTGCCCTTGCTGGCGACGGACCATCGGGTCGAGGTGATCTTCGCCTGCACGGGCTCGTCCCCGTTCGGGATGGATGTCGATCCGCACCTCGACAGGAATCGAGTGCGCCAGGTCGGGTGGTCAGAGCTCGCGGAGCGCCGGCTCGATCTCACGATATCGACAAGTCACGGCGGCCCCGTGCACGAACTGAACAGCCCTGTTGTCATTCTGCCCCACGGAATGGGGTACAACAAATACTTGAATGCGGACACCCGGAAGTCCAGAAATCCGGTGTTCGGTCTGGCACCTGAGTGGTTGCTGTCGGAGGGCGTACCGATCGCCTCATCACTGGTGTTCTCGCACGACGAGCAGGTCGAGCGGCTGAGACGCTCCTGTCCGGCTGCGCTCGATGTGGCCGTTGTCGCGGGTGATCCGTGTTTCGACCGGATGCTCGCGAGTGTGCCGCTACGCCGCACGTATCGCGACGCCTTCGGTCTGCAACCGGGGCAACAACTGGTGTTCGTCTCGTCCACCTGGGGTCCAGAGTCGTTGTACGGCACCGCACCGAAGCTGGTGCGCGAACTGCGCGATGAACTGCCGCTGGACGAGTTCGCGGTCGCGGTTGCCTTGCACCCCAACATCTGGGCTCACCACTCCCCCTGGCAGGTCGAGATGTGGCTCGACGACTGCCGTCGTCGCGGGGTCGTGCTCGTTCCGCCGGAGGAGGGCTGGCGTGCGGGATTGATCGCATCCGATCTGGTGGTCGGCGATCACGGCTCAGTGACGTTCTACGGAGCCGCGCTGGGCAAGCCGACGTTGCTGGCGACGTGGCCTGAGCATGCGGTCGATCCTGCTTCCCCGGTCGGCATGTTCATCGCCGCGGCGGACCGGCTCACCCCTCGCCGACCGTTGGGCGAGCAGGCGCGCGCCGCGATCGAGCGCGGCCGGACCCACGAGGAGATCACCAGGTTCACGACGTCGGCGCCTGGTGCGGCGGCGCGGTTGCTTCGCGCGGAGTTCTACCGCCTGCTCCACCTGCCAGAGCCCGAAGCGCCGGCTCTCACCCGTGTCGTTCCGCTGCCCGAACTGTCGCCGCGACCTCCGGCCGTCGAGATCGTGCGGGCGGACCTGCGGATTGCCGAGGATCAGCTGTCCGCTGCCCTGGTGCGATACACCGCTGACGTGGCGCCGTTGCCGGCGGGCGCGGGATTGATGGTCAGCACCGACGAACCCTGCTCGGCTCAGTTGGAACTGGCCGACATCGTGGTCCACGACCAGCCGGGCGACGCGCATGGCTGGATCGCGGACACACTCGACGCGTTTCCGGGTGCTGTGCTCGCCACCATGCCCGTCAACGGGACCACCTGGGTGGTGGGTACGCGGGACGCCGGGTTCGTGGAGTTCACGTCGGCGGGTGGTGACGGCAGGGTCTGGGCGGTCGTCGTGCTGGCCTGGTTGCGGGAAGGCCGGCGGGTCGCCGACTTCCCCGCTCTCGTTCGCCTGCAAGCAGGTCAGGCCAGCTCGGCAAGCCTGTGCCGGGTCGCCAGCGCGGAATGGAGCAGCCCGCGCTCCTCGTAGATCGTCAACGCTTCGCGGTACAGCTCGACGGCGACGTCGCGGTCGGTCTCGAGCCGCGCCAGTGCTTCCAGGATCTCCGCCCGATCGGCCTGGTGCTTGTGTTCGGTCGCCAGGGCAAGTGCTTCCCGCAGCCGCGGACCACCTTCGGCGCCGAGCTTGCGGCCTTGCCACAGCAACACTTTCGCCAAGTTCTGCGGCTCAGGCACAGGTAGCGAGCGGAACCCCTCGTAGGCTCGTTCCAGCAGCACCAACGCCTGCTCGGACGGTTCAGGCTTGGCTCCGTGCAGGCACGCCAGGGCAATACGTCGCGGGTCGCGGGTCGTTTCCGCCAGCTCCAGGTTGCGCCTCAACCACGACGCCGACGTGGTGAGATCGCCGCCGTCGAACGCGGCCAAGCCGGCACCTTCCAGCGCCGTGGCAGTCAGTTCCACGTCGCCGGCCGCCTCCGCGAGCTGGATCGCCGCGGTGCACGAGTCGGCCGCGTCGCGGAACCGGCCGAGGCTGCGATACGCGAAACCCTGTTGCACCAGCAGAAGTGCCTTCTTCCGATCGGCGCGCAGGTGGTCTGCTGCGCGAAGGCCGAGCGCGTGGGTGGCCACCAGGTCATCGGCGTACTTATCCGCCAGGAACAACCACCACTGCGAGACACACAACCGCAGAACGGATTCGAGCTCACCGAGCTCGAACGCGACCGACACCGCCGCCCGCAGGTTCACCCGCTCGGCCCGCAGCCACGCGCCAGGATCGGCCGAGGCGGGATGTGCTCCGTCCACAATGGACTCGGGAAGGAACCCGGCACGCCACGACCGCGGTGGCAACAACCCGGTGGCCGCGGTGACCGCTCCTGTCACGTACCACCCGACCATCGAGCGGGTGGCGGCAAGACGGTGCGCTGCGTCGTCGACGGTGTCGGCCACCAGACGCGCGTGCTCGTGCACCAGCTTGTGGACGGTCAGCCTGCCGGTGCGAGGCTGGTCGATCGTTCGCATGTCCCGAAGTTCGCGGATCACCGGACGCAACTCCGCCGGGGAGATCCCCAACGCGGCCGCCGGCACCGCCACGGACAGGTCATCGACGTACGGATGAAGGCCGATCGCCCGGTAGCAGCGCTGGCCGAGGCGGCTGAGCCTGCGGTATCCGGCGTCGAACACGGTGCCCAGCGACGGCTCGCCGCCCACGGTCACGCGCGTGATTCCCGTCGCCGGGTCCTTCAGTTCGTCCAGCAGTTCCGCCAGCGGCATGTCCGGTGACTCCGCAAGCAGCACGCCGACGACGCACAACGCGGCAGGCAAACCCGCGCACATGGCGACCAGGGCATCACGAGCGGAGACTTCACCATCGACGCGATCCCCCGCGAAGACGCGCAGCAGTTCTACGGCCATCTCGGCTTCGAGCGGCTCGACGTCCACGAAAGCGGCGTTGTTCTGCAACAGGGTGCCGAACGCCCCGTGACCGGTGACCACGACCAGTGAGGCGCCCTCGCCCGGCAGCAGCGCACGCACCTGCGCGGGCGTCACGGCGTCGTCGAGCATCACCTGGAAGCGCTTGCCGTAGGTCAATGTCCGGAACATGTTGTGCCGCGCCTCGAGATCCGCGGGGATCTGCGCCCGGTCGACGCCGAGCGCGCCCAGGAATCCGGCCAGCACCTCGCTCGGCGCGCTCACCTGATCGGTCCACGCACCAAGGTTCGCGTAGAGCTGCCCGTCGGGGAAACGATCCGCGCGGTCGTGCAGCCAACGCACGGCGACTGTCGTCTTGCCGCTACCGCGCTGGCCGCGCAGCACCCTGATCACCGGGCCCTCGGCGCTGACCGCGGCCAATGCCTCGTCGAGCGCACGGAGTGTCCGCTTCTGGTTGACCAGCTTCGTGATCGCTCCAGGCAACTGACGCGGTCGAGGCAACGTCGATCGTTCCACCATGTTCGTCACGTCGGGCTCGCCCGCCATGCCGCGCCTCCCACGCTCCGGCAAAGATCGATCCGGTCAGCCTATCGGTCGCGTGACGACGGCGGCACGCGTTGTGATCATTCGCTGGCGAGGTCGTTGCGCATGAGATCGCGCATGGCGCGGACAGCCTGGTGGAACTCCTCGTCGGCCTCTTTGATCACCGGAGCGGTCGGCGGACTGGTCAGCACGAGCTCAGCCCACCGTTCCCCCGAGTCGAGCACCGCCGCGAGTGCCCTGTCGGCGAGTTCGGGAGCGTTCAGCTCGATGTAGGCCGCGGCGTCGCGGAGCGCGGCCAAAGCGGCTTCGCCGGTGCCGGAACGCAGGGCAGGACGCAGGGCTCGGGCCGCGACCAGGAACTTCGCATAGGTGTCTTCACGGTTCTGCTGGTGGCGTTCCTCGCGCTTGGCGCGTCGTTCGATTTCGGCGAGACGGAAGGCGCGCATCGTGTTGAGCCACTGGGCGCCGAGCGCGCCGAAGACACTCAGCACGGCCACGAGCATCGTCACCCAGATCGGAGTCACGTGAGCACCGTACCGATTTCGTGATCACGTCGTGGGATGCCAGGTACGGTGAGCGGGAGTTGAGCGTCTGCGGGAGTGGATTGTGTCGTCAAGCCGGTGGCTGAAGGTGCCGCTCGGACCTCACGGTCCCCGGTGGCGGACGGTGGCCGCCGAACGGTCGGTGCTGGCTGTCGCCCATACCGTGACGGCCCTCAACCGCCTGGCCGACATCCTTCCCGTGTTCGACAGCGACCAGCGGGTCCAGATCATCTACACGTGTCCGCAAGCGTCCGCGGTGACCAACGGCGTGGAGGAACACCTCGCCGCGATGGGTGCGCTGGTCATGCCTTGGGAACAGGCGACCGTAACCGAGTTCGACCTCGCACTTTCGGTACACAATAGTGGGAACCTGCACGACATCAGCGCTCCGCTCGTGATTCTTTCGCACGGAATCGGCTACACTAAATATTCACCCGGAAACCGGAAACCGGAAACCGGAAACCGGAAACCGGAAACCGGAAACCGGAAACCGCTCCGTCTACGGCCTGTCGCGCGACGGGTTAGTGCGTAACGGCGCGGTAGTCCCCCGCGCCCTCGTCCTGTCGCACGACGAGCAGTACGCCCGCCTGGCCGATTCGGTTCCCGAGGCGCTGGACGCCGCGATAGTGGCAGGCGATCCGTGCTTCGACCGGATGTCGGTGAGCGAACCGCGGCGCCGTGAATACCGAAGAGCGCTGGGCGCGGACGACGACATGACGGTCGTCGTGGTGTCGTCGACCTGGGGCCCGGACTCCCTGTTGGGGCGAAACCCGGATCTCATCGCGCAGTTGCTGGCGGAGCTGCCGAGCGACCGGCATGTCGTGGCCGCCGTGCTCCACCCGAACGCTTGGTTCGCGCACGGACCCGCGCAGATCAGGTTGTGGCTCGGCGACTGCCTGCGCGCGGGTCTGCGGCTGGTTCCTCCCGCCGAAGGCTGGCAGCAGGCAGTGCTGGCTGCCGACGTGGTGGTCGGGGATTTCGGCGCGGTCACCGGATACGCGGCCTGTGCCGGGCGGGCGACGCTGCTGGCTTCGTTTCCTGACGATCAGATCGCCGAGAGGTCCGCGATGGGCGAGCTGGGACGCACAGCGAGGCGGCTCGACCGAGTCTCGGCCTTCCTCCCGCAGTTCGACGCCGCGCGCGCGGACGCCGGCCAGTTCAGCAAGGTGCGCGAGCTCGCGACCTCACTACCGGGCTCATCGGCAGCCGCACTGAGGAAGGCCTTCTACGAGCTCCTGGCGCTGCCCGAGCCGCCGCGAGCGCCGTTGGTCCCGCCATATGCCGCGGGCGCACTGCTGCCCGAGCGGATGCCGGTCGCCGCGTGGTGGGTCGCCGCGCAGTGGCGCGGCGACCACGAGGCCGAGGTGACGAGGTGGCCGGCGGACGTCGACGCCCGTGACGAACAACCCCCGAACACCACCGACCGGCACCTGGTGGTGGAGCAGGCGCATCCCCGCCGAGACCTGCACGGCAACGCGGCCATCGTGATGATCGAGGATCTGGGCGAGGCCGGCGAGACGTTCGCTCGCCGGCCGACGTGCGGGTTCGTGGTCACGGGCAAAGAAGTCGTACACCGCGACAAAGGCGTTGTCGCGGAGGGTCTGTCCGATGTGGACGAGTCCGTCGCCTGCGCGTCCGCGATCTATGCCTGGCTCTCCGCCGGCCGCACGTGGGAGGCACTACCCGGCAGGGCAATGCTGCGGATCGGCAGCCGCCAGATCGAGGTGACGCTCAGCCGTCCGAACCTTCCTCCTCGACCTGCTTCAGAAGTGCGTCCACCGCATCCGTCTCGGCGTCCCCCAGCATGATGTACAGCTCCATGGCCGACCGGAGAGCTTCGGCAGCGCCCCGGAAGTCGCGCCCGGCCCGCAAGGCAGCGCCGAGTTGCCGCAGGGCGCCGGCCTCGGCACGAACGGTCTGGTCGTGCGAGAACAGCCTGGCAGCCTGGCGGTAGTGCCCCGCGGCTTCGGCAGGGTCACCGGTGCCGAGGGCGGCATCCCCGAGTACGAGCAGGCACTTGGCGTGGTTGTCGGTCTCGCGGGCCGACTCGAAGTGCTCGATCACCGCGGCCGCCACGCTCGCCGCGCGGTCCCAGGCCCGCAGCTTCACCCATGCCCTCGCGCGGTGCAGTGCCAGCAGCGCCCGCATCCGGATCCGTTGCTGTTCTCCGATCGCCTGCCCGGATCGGTCGACGACCGCCTCGGACTCGTCGAAGCGGCGGAACGCCGTCTCCAGGTCGCGCTCCGCGGCGGCGGTCTTGCCGAGCCACTCCCACGCGCTCTGCTCGCCGTGCCGGTGTCCGGCCTCGATGGCAGCACGCAGCGAGGCCTCGAAGTCCTGCCGCGCGAGCGTCGTGTTCCCGACGGCGAGATGTGCGGCGCCCCGCTGGGACGTGACCTGCATCAGACCCGCCACAGTTCCGCTCGCCTCCGCGGAACGGACTCCGAGCTGATGGCTGTCGAGCCACACGTCGACGTGCCCGTGCAGGTGCAGGTACTTGAAAACCGCGACACAGAGCTGCCATGCGACGTCATACAGACTCTGTTCGTGTGCGGCGCGCACGCACGCAACGACCGAGGGCCATTCGACGTCGAACCAGGCCGTGGCGGCTTCCCGCGACATCGGAACCGGCTTGGCCGCGGCATACCTGTCGAACTCGGGACCGACTCGCCACCGGTTCGCCAGTGCCGCATCCCGTAGGATCGCCTCGCGGAGATACCACGTCGTGATCCTCTCGACCGCCGACTTCACAACCTCGGGACCGTCGACCTCCTGCGCGAGACGCAGAGCGTGCGCACGCACGACCCGGTAGAACGAATACCTGTCCCGATCCCCGTCGTAGACCAGCAGGTTGAGATCGGAGAGCTCGTCGAGCACCTGTTCGGCCCGATCGCGGTCGACGTCCAGCGCCACCGCGGCAGCGTCGACCCCGAACCTCGGGCCGGGTAGCAACGCCAGGCGGCGCAGGGCGAGTTGCAGGTCGCGCACCAGGCTGAAGGTGGCATTCAGGAACCTCGTCACGCGCTGCGAATGGTCCATGGCCAGCAGCGCTTCATCGGAGGCTCGCAGTTCCCGCAGGTACCGTTCCACGGCGCGCTGAGGCCGCCGCGTGAGCTGCGCACCGAGGATCCGGATCAGCAACGGGAAGCCGTCGCAGATCTCGGTCAGCTCGTCGATGACCTCCGCAGGCAACTCGGCCCCGCCCGGACCGATGCCGGCCAGGAGCAGTTCCCTCGACTCCGCACGCGGCAACCTGGTCAACGGCACGTCCGCGAAGTCGTGCTGGAACAACTCGCGCAACATCACCCGAGCCGTCACCACCACCGCGGCCTCCGGTGACGAGTTGGGGATCAGCCTCGTGACCTGCTCCGCACTCGCCACGTCCGTGATCAGCATCAGGAACCGCTTGCCCGCGGACAGCCGCTGGAACGCCTCCGCACGGGCGGCGTCCGAACTGGCCAGGTCCGCGTCGGCCACGCCCAGACCTCGCAGCGCCTGTCCGAGCATCTCCCCCTGCTGCACCAGCTTGCCGTCAGGCTGACGAGCAGCGACCTCGATGTAGGCGTCATCGAACGCCGACCGGTGCTCGTGGAAGAACTCGCTGGCCAAACTCGTACGCCCGATGCCGTCCGGGCCGTGCAGGTACACCAGGCAGGGACGTCCCTCCGCCTGCCGTTCGTCCAGCAACCTGCTCATTTCCGTCCGTGCCCCGACACGGTTCAGAAACGGACGAGCACGACGTGGACCGACGCTCCCCACTTGGCCTCCCCTGAGCAACATCATCAGAACGGCCACAGTAACGTCCGAACGAAGCCGGCGGTCTTCGCCGACTCGCGGTCACGACTCGAGGAACTCCAGAGCTTCGGCGACGAACTCGTGGTGGAACTGGAAGATGCCGCCGTGCCCGGCATCGGGGTACAGCGTGAGCCGGGCATCGGGCAGGCGCCGGGCCAGGTCGGCGGAGTTGCCGCTCGGGACCATCCTGTCGTGGTCACCGTTCGCGACGAGGACCGGCTGCCGGATGACCGACAGGTCGGAAGGCCGCTGAACGCCCCACTCGTGGATCGCCTTGAGCTGGTTGCGGAACGCCGTCACGGAGATGGACTTGTCCCTGTCGTTTGTGCGTTCCTTCAACCGGTTCACGAACTGGCGGGCCGTCGCCCTGCCGTTGGCCGTCCGGGTGAAGAACAGGTACTCCTTGGGGTCCTTGAAGGTGAGCGTGGCCTTCAGGATGTCGAGGAGCGTGACGGAGGTGACCCTGTCGATGCCCTCGCCACCTGCCGGGCCGGTGCCCGCGAGGATCATCCTGCGCACGAGCCGCGGTTCTTCCGCCGCGATCACCTGGGCGGCGAAGCCACCCAGCGAGAAGCCGAGGAGGTCGACCCGGTCGTGGCCCAGCGCCCGGATGAAGGCGACGGCGTCACGTGCCATCGCGGCCACCGAGCGTGGTGTCATGCCTTGTGAGGCGCCGACTCCCCGGTTGTCGAAGGTGATCACCCGGTGCCTGGCGGCGATGCCGTCCACGACACGGGGGTCCCAGTTGTCCAGCACCGCGGACAGGTGGTTCAGGAAGATCACCGGCGTGCCGGTGTCCGGGCCGAGTTGACGGTAGGCGAACGTCGTCCCACCGATGTCGACGGTCTGGGTCGGCGTGTTCTGGTAAGCGGTGATCACGGTCATGACGACTCCTCTTCGGACGAGTTCCTGACCTTCACGACGACCTTGCCCTTGGCGCGTCCTGTTTGGACGTAAGCCAGGGCATCGTTGGTCGCCTCGAAGGGAAAGATCCGGTCGACGACCGGTTCGATGTTCGCGGCGTCGACGAGCGAGGTGATCTCGCCCAGTTGTTTCCCGTTCGCCCGCATGAAGAGGAACGAGTAGCTGACCTGGTGGCGCCGGGCCGCTTTCCGGACGCGGTGGCTCAGGGCGCGCGTCACCGGTCGCAGGATCCACGGTTTGCCGAGCTGCCTGGCGAATGCGGGGTCCGGCGGGCCGGAGATCGAGATGAGTTTGCCGCCGGGCTTCAGCACGCGCAGTGACTTCTCGAGGGTCTTGTTGTCCAGGCTGTTCAGCACCACGTCGTAGTCGCGCAGGACGGTTTCGAAGTCGTCCTTGCGATAGTCGATCACGACGTCGGCGCCGAGCCGCTTGACCAGGTCGACGTTGGCGGCGCTGGTCGTCGTGGCCACGGTGGCGCCCAGGTGCTTCGCCAGCTGGATCGCGAACGTCCCGACCCCGCCGGCACCGGCGTGGATGAAGACCTTCTGGCCCTTCCGCAGGCCGGCGATCTCGACGAGGGCCTGCCAGGCGGTCAGGCCGACCAGGGGGATGGCGGCCGCCTCCTCCATCGTGAGCCGGCTCGGCTTCAGCGCCAGGTCGTCCTCGCTGATGGAGATGAGCTCTGCGAAGGTGCCGATCCGGTCCTTGTCCGGTCGCGCGTAGATTTCGTCACCGGGCTTGAACTTCCGCACCCTGGCACCGACCCGGATCACGACACCGGCGACGTCATTGCCCAGGACGAACGGCGGGCGGTAGGGCAGGACGAGCTTGAACTCCCCGTCCCTGATCTTGAGATCCAGGGCGTTGACGCCCGCCGCGTGGACCTGGACCAGCACGTCGTGCTCACCCACCTCCGGCTCGGGCATGTCGCCCGCCCGGAGGGTGTTGCCGCTCTTCCCGTACCGGTCGACGATGAACGCCCGCACGTCAGCCCACCATCCGGTTGGCCTGCGCCTGGGCCACGGAGATCTCCTCCGCGGCGCCGTTGGCTCCGACTCCGCCGTCGCCGGGGGCGATTCTCGAGGTGTCACGGCTCGTGCCGATCACGCGGAAGCCGGCCTTTGCCAGTGCGAGCGTGGCGGCCTTGCCGATGCCTGAGGACGCACCCGTCACGAGCGCCACCTGCGGTGTTGCTGTCATCGCGAGCTCCTTTATATTATGACCGTACGACCATAAGATGGAACACGGGTCCGGAGCAAGAGATTCGGCAGATTTAGATTATGATCGTACTAACATCGAGGCCGGAGGAGCACATGGCGCGGTACGGCAAAGAGCACAAGCTGGCGACGAGGCAGCGGATCATCGAGACTGCGGGCCGCCGGTTCAAGCGCAGCGGCATCGACGGCTCCGGCGTCGCCACGCTCATGGCGGACGCGGGGCTGACCAACGGCGCCTTCTACGCGCACTTCGAGTCCAAAGAGGACCTGGTCGCCACCGCGGTCTCCGACCAGCTGCGCGACCAGCGCGAACAACTCGCGGCCGGCGCACCCGGCCGCGCCGGAGTGGAGCAGATCGTCCGCGCCTACCTCTCCCGCGAGCACCGCGACAACCCGGAGGAGGGCTGCCCGTCCGCGGCGCTGCTCGACGAGATCGGCCGGTGCGGAGAGCCGACCAGGCAGGTCTACACCGACAGCATGCTCGCGATCACGGACGACTTCGCCGCCCGCCTCGCACCAGAGGACCCGCAGTCGGCGCGCACCACGGTTCTCAGCGTCTACGCCCTGATGATCGGCACGTTGCAACTGTCCCGCGCGCTGACCGACCGGCAGCTCGCCGACGATCTCCTGGAGCAGGGCATCCGCAACGCATTGGCGGTGCTGGACGCCGAAAGCGCCGCCTCCGGGAAGTGACGCGCCCCATCCCGTACCACCACTGAGTGCACTTGGGCGTGTGCGGCACCACGCGACCGGCGGCTGCCAACAGACTGGGTGCGTGGACACCAGGAAGCGAGTCGATCCCGTCCGGCGCGGTCGCACCATCCTGGGGGCGTCGTTGCTGCTCACAGCCGTCGCCGCGGGGACAAGGGCCGCCGCCGGGTTCAGCTACGCGCCCGAACTGGAGTCCGCGATCCGCGCGGACGACGGGCTCGACGTCACGATCGCGCTGCACACCGGGCTGACGTACGCGTGGCTCGTGTTCGCGGTCCTGACCGCGGTAGCCGCGGTCCCGTTGCTGGTCAACGGTTCGGGCCGGACGTTCGCGGCCGGCGTCTGCTACGCGCTTGGCATGCCGTTGCTGCTGTTCAGCATCGGCGTGATCGCCCCGATCTCGACGGTCCGGACGCTGACGTGGCTGACGTGCGGCACCGTGCTGCTGACGGGGTGCTTCGTGATGCTGACTTCCGGGCCGGTTCCCCGGCAGCGGGTCGCTCCGGACCGGCGGAGGCCGGCCCGGAGCCGTCACCGCTAGCGGCCGGTCACCGTGCAGGTCGCGGTCGCGGACCTGCCGGGGTTGCTCTCCGACACAGCCGTCAGGGTCACCTTGGACATGATCGGCCCGCCGTTGCGCTGGGCGTGCACCGGAACGTCGACCCGCCCGCCGAACCTGGCCGTGGCCAGCGCGTTCGGCACCGAGACCGTCCAGCCGTCCGCGGCCTTCGCCGTCACGCGGTAGACGTCACCGTCGAGGTACTGGTCGACGGGCTCCGGGTGCTGTGCACCGGGAGGTGCCGTGCGGCCGGTGTTGGTCAGCGGGAAGCGGCACGTCGCCACACCCGACGAGTCGGCACGCGCCGCGGTCGGGTTGACCCGCACGCCGCGCCGCTGCGGTCCGGCGCCGTCGAGCGACCGGATCGCCACGGTGTAGGACAGCACGCCACGGGCGTCGCGTTGCAGGTCCAGCACGTAGAAATGCAGGCGGTTGGCCGTGTCGACGAACTCGAACTCGCTGCCGGAGTTCGTGCCCGCGTGGAACAGCGCGTCGGACAGCTGGCGGTAGTCGCCGATCGTGATCGGGACCTTGGTGCCGTCGGGCAGGACGTAGTCGGTCATGCCGATGTCCTGCGGGTTCGCGTCGATCACCCACGTGAACGGTGCGGCGTCGACGTTCTTGGTCTTGGCCAGCATCACGCCGGAGTCCGGGGTGAACGAGTCGGCGCCCATCCGGTCCACGACTTCGAGCGTGTAGTTGTGGTAGCCGCCGCCGTCGCAGAACGGGTTGGTGGAAACGTTGCAGGACGGGGACTTGTCGCCGGTGCCCAGCGCGAGGTTGATGCCGGTCAGGCCGGTGGCGCCGGGATCGATCTCGCGGGCGGTGATCTTCGCGATGACCGTGCCGGAACCGGCGAGGGCCTCGCGCGACAACCGCAGGACGTTCTTCTCGTCCACGATGCCGAGCTTGATCTTGTTGCGCAGCGTCTGCTGCGCACCGAGCGATCCGCCGCCGGTCGCCGGGATCGTCCAGCGGGAGTGCGGGCCGCCGGGGCCGTTGAACGAGCCGCGCGACAGCATGTCCCACGGACCGCTGTAGTCACGGCGCGGCGGGTTGCCGTAGGGGTTGTTGTAGTTGTCGCCGATGCCGAGGAGGTGGCTCAGTTCGTGCGCGTACACGCCCTGGCCGGAACTCTCGGCCTGGGTGGACGAGCCGCCGCCCGCGTTGGGCCAGATCGACGAGCCCGCGGCCCACGACGTCCAGTCCACGTAACGGGTCTTCGACCAGTTCGGCAGCGCGGGGTCCGGCGGGCCGAAGGCGTCGGTGACGTCCTCCTTGGTCCGGAACTTCATCATCCCGAACTCCTGCCAGGTGCCGGACTCGTCCTGACCCGCCGACAGGTAGTAGACGAAGTCGTAGCCCGCGGGCACTTCCGCGCCGACGTCGGCCACCCACGCGGCACGGCCGTCGGTGCGGATGTTGCGGTTGCAGGAATCGCCCGCGGGGCAACCGGTTCCGCCCTGGAACTCCATGGCGTACTCGTGGTCCTTGCCCGGCATCAGGTACGGGCCGAACGCCTTCAGGTCCACGCCGTAGCGCCCGCCCGAGGTCTCCATCCAGTACTCGTGCACGGTGTGGCCGCGGTTGAGGCCGTTCGGCTTGTTGAGGAAGTCCTGGTAGAACTGCCCGACCTGGGCGCGCGGCACGTTGCTCGCCTCGGCGCTGGGATTGCCGAACACCGTGGAGTTCTTCGCCTGCGTGACGACGAACGGCTGGTTCGGGTAGTCCAGCAGGACCAGCGCGCCCTTGAAGGTGCGCACCGAACCCTTGACCGACGGGTCGGCCCAGTTCGTACCGGGAATCTTCCGGTAGTCCCGTTCCCACGTCATGTGGTCGGGGTTGACCCAGTTCTGCGGGTCGATCGGACCGGGGAAACCGGACTGCGCGAGCACGCGGGCGGAGTCCCTGGACTGCTGCCACGGCTGTTGCTGCGGCCAGTGGTTGTACTGCCAGTGGTTCGACGGTTCTTCCGGAGGAGCTGCGGCCGAGTTGCCGGCGTTGAACATCGCGATCGAGAGGAGCGCGGTGATCAGCAAGGCAGGGCGCCGGTGTGTGCGTTCCATGCCCTCACCGTGGTGCAGAGCAGGCCATGGCAACCACCGTCGATCGTCTGCTAGTGGTGTGGCAGATCGACGCGAACGGAGGCACCACGCGGCCTCGGCACGAACCGCGCGCTGCCTCCGTGCGCGGCGACGACGTCCGCCACGATCGCCAGCCCCAGGCCGGATCCGGGCAGGCCACGGGCTTCGGGCGCGCGCCAGAACCGCTCGAACGCCGAGTTCCTCTGCTCGAACGGCACTCCGGGCCCCTCGTCGCTGACGGTCAGCCAGCCCGGCTTCGAGCGGACGGTGATCGTGGAGCACGCCGGCGAGAACTTCACGGCGTTGTCGAGCAGGTTGAGCACGCTGCGTTCCAGCGCGGCCGCGTCACCGACGGTCGACCATTCGGCGCGGTCGACGTCGAAGAGGTGGTCGTCGGCACGGCTGCGGGCGCGCTCGACCGCCCGGTCGATCACCTGGGCCAGGTCGACGGGTTCGCCGGCCAGTTCCCGGTCGTCGCGGGCGAGCACGACGAGTTCGGTGACCAGGTCGCTGAACTCCTGGCTCTGGGCCTGCAGGCGGTCGAGGACCTCCGCGCGCTGCGGTAGCGCGCGGCCGGTGCGTTCGCTGCGCACCAGCAGGTCGATGTTGGTGCGCAGGCTGGTCAACGGGGTGCGCAGCTCGTGCGCGGCGTCGTTGACGAGATTCCGCTGGCGGCGGCGGGATTCGGCCAGTGCCGCGGTCATCGACGTGAACGCGCGGCCCAGCCTGCCCACCTCGTCGTGACCGTCGACGGTGACCGGGGTCGTCAGGTCCTCGGTGCGTGCGATGTGCTCGGCGGTCTCGGTGAGGCGTTCCATCGGGGCCAGGGCGCGACGGGTCAGCCACAGGCCCGTGCCGGTGACCAGTAGCACGCCGAAGATCGACACGGCGGCCAGGACTCCGGCGAGCGTGGTCAGGGTGGTGTCGATCTCCGCCGTGCCGCGGCTGAGGATCAGAACCTCACCGGTGCTCATCGGTTGCAGGAGAACACGTGCCTCCGCGCCGGACTCGGTCACGCCGTCGCGCAACGCCGGCGTCGTCACGAAGTCGGCCGTGGAGGTGACGACGGGGTCGACTCCGGGCGGCGCGCAGGTGCGTCCGCCGAGGCTCAGGGTCTGGATGCCCTGCAGGACCTGCCTGAGTCCCTCGGCGGGGACGCCTTCGTCGCACCGGATCTGGATCCGGGGCGGTGGCACGCTGACGAGCAGCGACCTGTCGAGCTGCGTGCGCAGGTTGTGCTCGGTGGTGAGCCAGGTGACGACGCTGATCCCGGCGATCGCGACCGCCACGACGAACGCGGTGATCAGCGCGAGCTTGCCGCGCAACAGGACCGGACGCCTCATGGCGACTCGCGCAGGATGAAACCCATGCCGCGCACGGTGTGCAGCAGGCGGGGGCGGCCGCCGGCCTCGGTCTTGCGGCGCAGGTAGCCGATGTAGACGTCGAGCAGGTTGGTGCCCTGGTCCTTGCCCCACACGGCGTGCTTGAGGTGCTGCTTGGTCAGCAACCGGTCCGGGTCGCCCAGGAAGACCGCGAGCAGGTCGTACTCGGTCGGGGTCAGGCCGAGCCGGACGTCGCCGCGCAGGACCTCGCGGGCCTGCGGGTCCATCCTGAGGTCGGCGAACTGGAGCGTCCGCGGTGCCGCGCGGCGCCGGTTCTGCTTGAGCAGGGCCCGGACGCGGGCCAGGAGCTCCTCCAGTGCGAAGGGTTTGACCAGGTAGTCGTCGGCGCCGGCGTCCAGGCCGGTGACCCGGTCACCCAGTGCGTCGCGGGCGGTGAGCATCAGCACGGGCAGGCGCTCCCCTGCCGCACGCAGGCGGCGACAGGCCTCGGAGCCGTCCAGGGTCGGCATCATCAGGTCGAGGATGGCCAGGTCCGCCCCGTGCACGAGCGGGAGCGCCTCGGCGCCGTCCGCGGCCGTGGTGACCTCGTAGCCCTCGAACTCGAGGCTGCGCCGCAGACTGTCGCGGACGTCCGGGTCGTCGTCCACCACCAGCAGTCTCATACCGGGGACGGTAGAGCCGTTCGCTGTGAGCCACCTGTGCATCCGCGCTCTCACGATTCTCTCAGCAGAAGCCAAGGACGTTCTCACGACAGCGTCAGCAGGCTCGGTCCCACAACGGTCACAGCTGTGTCCACAGTGGAACGGAGATGACATGGCGGTGAGCACCGCACAGGCCACCGGGACGGTGGACATCATGATCCCTGTCTACAACGAGGAACGCGCGCTGCCCGGCTGCGTCGAGGTGCTGCACGGGTTCCTGAGCGAGCAGTTCCCGTTCGACTGGTCGATCGTGGTCGTCGACAACGCGAGCACCGACAACACTCTCCCGGTCGCGGAGGAGCTGGCCGCGAAGTACGAGCGGGTGCGCGTGCACCACCTCGACCGCAAGGGCCGCGGGCTGGCGCTCAGGGAGTCGTGGGGTGCCAGCGAGGCGGCGGTCGTCGTCTACATGGACGTGGACCTGTCGACGGGACTGGACGGCTTGCTGCCGTTGGTCGCGCCGCTGCTCAACAGGCACTCGGACCTGGCGATCGGCTCACGGCTCGCACCGGGTTCCCGCACGGTGCGCGGGCCGCGAAGAGAGCTGGTGTCGCGGGCCTACAACGCGTTGATCAGACTGACGCACGGCGCCCGGTTCAGCGATGCCCAGTGCGGGTTCAAGGCGGCGCGCACCGAGGTCGTCCGGCCGTTGCTCGGCCAGGCTCGCGACGAGGCGTGGTTCTTCGACACCGAACTGCTGCTCCTGGCCGAGCACAACGGTTTGCGCGTGCACGAGGTGCCGGTCGACTGGGTCGAGGACGTGGACAGCCGGGTCGACGTGGTCGGCACCGCGATCGACGACATCAAGGGACTGGTCCGGGTGGCTCGCGCCAAGGCCAACGGCACGGCGCGCGTGAACGGGCTGCCGCGACGGCCGCAGCCCCGTGCCATCCACCCGGACGCCGTGCTGAGCCGCAGCGAGGGCGGGCTTTCCTGGCAGATGCTGTCGTTCGCGGTGATCGGGGTGATCTCCACACTCGCGAACCTGGCCCTGTACGGCGTCTTCCGGCTGTGGTGGCCGGTGCTGCTGGCGAACCTCGCCGCGTTGGTGATCACCACGTTGTTCAACACCGAGGCCAACCGGCGCTTCACCTTCACGGCCCGCAACGCCTCCCGCGGCAGGACACATCTGCAGGGTTTCGTGGTGTTCGGGCTCTACTACGCGTTCACGTCGGCCGCGTTGCTCGTGCTGCACGCGGTCTCGGCCAACCCGCCCCGTGCGCTGGAGCTGGTGGTCCTCCTCGGCTCGTCGGCCCTGGGCACGGTGGGACGTTTCTTCCTGTTGCGGAGCTGGGTGTTCCGCCGCACCGACCGAGAGGACCAGGCGTGACCGCCACCACCGAAGCCCGTGCGGGCGAACCGATCACCGCGCGTTCCTCCCGTTGGCACGCTTGGGCTCTCGTGGCGATCTGCGTGGCGGCCGGTGCGCTCTACGTGTGGGCGATCGGCGCGGGACAGGTCGGCAACCCCTACTACGCGGCGGCGGCGAAGTCGATGACGACGTCGTTCACCGACTTCCTGTTCGGCTCGTTCGACCCGGCCGGGGTGGTGACCGTCGACAAGCCGCCGATGTCGCTGTGGCCCCAGGCCGTGGCCGTGTGGATCTTCGGCTTCCATGGGTGGGTGGTGCTGCTGCCGCAGGTGGTCGAGGGCGTCGCGGCGGTGTTCCTGCTGCACCGCACCGTCCGGCTGTGGGCGGACGAGGAGGTCGCGCTGCTCGCCGCGTTGATCTTCGCGCTGACGCCGATCACCGTGGCGATCAACCGCGACAACAACCCGGACACGTTGCTGGTGTTGCTGCTCGTCGCCGCTGCCTACGCCTTCACCCGGTCGGTCCAGGCCACCGAGAGCCGGCCGCGGACGAAGTGGTTGCTGTGGTGTGCTTTCTTCATCGGCTGCGGGTTCCTGACCAAGATGCTGCAGGCCTGGATCGTGGTGCCGGGCTTCGCTCTGGCCTACCTGGTGGGAACTTCCGCGCCCGTCAAGCGCCGGATCCTCGACCTGCTGGCCGCCGGTGGGGTGCTGGTGGTGTCGTCGTTCTGGTGGGTGGCGCTGCACGCGTGGTGGCCGGGTTCCAAGCCGTACGTCGGTGGCAGCACGGACGGCGGCGCGTGGGACCTGATCATCGGCTACAACGGTCTGGGCCGGGTGTTCGGCGGGAGCGGCAACCGAGGGGGCGGCGGTCAGCCGGCCGAGATGGAGTTCGCCGGTCCGCGGGGCGGTGCGATGTTCGGCGGGGAGCCCGGCATCACCCGGATGTTCGACTCGTCGGTGGGCGGTCAGATCTCGTGGCTGCTCCCGTTGTGCCTGCTGGTGCTGGTCACGGTCGCGGTGGCGGGTGTGCTGCGGTGGCGTCGCGGGATCCCCGGCGACCCGGCCGAACGCGCGGGCTGGTTCATGTGGGGCAGCTGGTTGCTGGTCACGGCCGCCGTCTTCAGCTTCGCGCAGGGCATCTTCCACCCGTACTACACGACGATGCTCGCGCCGCCCGTCGCCGCGATCAGTGCTGCCGGGCTGGCGATGTTCTGGCGTGCCAGGAGCTTCGTGCGTTTCCTGCTGCCGCTGTCGGTGGCGATCACCGCGGCCTGGGCGATCGTCGTCGTCTCCCGCGACACGTCCTTCCACGGCTGGACCAGGTGGGCGGTGCTCGGTGTCGCCGCGGTGGCGATCGCGGTGCTGCTGGCGGGTCTGCGCCGGACCGGAGTCGTGGCCGCGCTGGTAGCGGTGCTGCTGACTCCTGCCGTGTGGTCGGCGGCGACCGCCGCGACGGACGGTTCGGGCGGTGTGATGCCCGCTGCCGGCCCGAGCGAACCCGGCGGTGGCTTCGAGATCTTCGCGAACGGACAGCCGCCGGCCGGCGTTCGCGGTGGCCGGCAGCCGATGCAGGGTGGCCCTCCCGGTGGTGGCCGAGGTGAGCTCACCGACGAACAGAAGCGGATCCTCAGCTACGCCAAGGAGAACAGTGGTGGCGCGGAGATCACGCTGGCGGTGGCCGGTCCGGCACAGATGGCGTCGCCGTTCATCATGGGCTCCGACGAGGTGGTGATCGGCATGGGCGGGTTCTCCGGCTCGGACAACGCGCCGTCGGTCGGCCAGTTGCAGGCGTGGCTCACCGAGGGCAGGCTCAAGTTCGTGCTCGGCGGTGAAATGGGTGGCCGCGGTCCTGGCGGCCGTGGTGACAACGGCCGCCAGGAATGGATCGCCGCCCACTGCTCCACAGTGGACCCGAGCGCCTACGGTGGCGGGTCCGCGCAACTGCTGGAGTGCCGCGCGTGACCGCCGCTGAGCCCGCCACACCGGCGCCGAGACTGCTGCGGCGCGACACAGGTCCGTTCGTCGGCCTGCCGCGCCTCTTCGAGCACGCGACGCACCTGCTCCTCACTCGCACCGAACATGAAGCACATGTTTGCGACGTTAGGCGCGTCGTCCTCGTGAGTGCTTCTCGATTCCTGCTCGCTCTTTGCGCGCCCGGGCTTCTCTCGCGGACATCGGCGTGCTGTTATGCACCATGACAGATCGCGGCGACCGCATCGTGAGCGTGCTGGAAACGGCCTTCGCGGGCCTGATGGCCGCCGACCCCGCCGCGTTCCGGCACAAGTTCCGCAAGATGGCGGCCGAACCGTTCACGTTCTACCGAGGCAGCGCGTGCCTGTTCTACGCCGACATGGCCGACCTGCCCGACGAGTGGGCCGACGAACGCACCGGCCGCATCTGGATCCAGGGCGATCTGCACGCGCAGAACTTCGGGACCTACATGGACTCCGAGGGCACGCTGGTGTTCGACGTGAACGACTTCGACGAGGCCTACCTCGGCTCGTTCACCTGGGACCTCCGCCGCTTCGCCGCCTCGATGGCGTTGCTCGGCTGGCGCAAGGCCCTGCCCGACAGCGCGATCGCCGACCTGATCCGCACCTACGTCGATTCCTACGTCGCGCAGGTCCGTTCGTTCGCCGAGCGCCCGGACGACGAGCTCTTCAGCCTCCGCCTCGACAGCACCGAAGGCGCCCTGCACCGCGTGCTGCAACGCGCCCGCCTCGCCACCCGAATCGGCCTGCTGGACGAGAAGACCACGATCGTCGGCTACGAACGCCGCTTCCGCCGCGACCGCGAAGGCACCCACGAACTGCCGTCCGACGTGCTGGCAGCCGTCCTGCGCGCCTACGAGTCCTACCTGGACACCATCCCGACCGGCAAACGGGCGTCGAGCCGCACCTATGCCGTGAAGGACGTGGTGGGCCGCAGCGGTTTCGGCATCGGCTCAGCCGGCCTGCACGCCTACAACATCCTGGTGGAGGGCCGTTCCCAGGCGCTGGAGAACGACGTAGTGCTGTCCATGAAGCAGGCCAACGTCGCCGCCCCCAGCCGCATCGTCCCCGACGCCAGGATCCGCGAGTACTTCACCGACCACGGCCACCGCACCGCCGTCTCGCAGAGGGCCCTGCAGGCCCACGCCGACCCGTGGCTCGGCCACACCGAGATCGGCGGCGTCGGCTACGTCGTCTCCGAGCTCTCCCCGTACGAGGCAGACCTGGACTGGTCCGACCTCACCGAGCCCGCCGACATGCTGCCCGTGCTCGGCTACCTGGGCCGCGCCACCGCGAAGATGCACTGCGTGGCCGACTCGGACTCGGCGCAGACCCTCGTCGACTTCCAGTGCGAGGAGGCGATCGCTTCGGCGATCGGGGGCCGGGACGCCGAGTTCGCCGAGTCCGTCGTGGCGTTCGCTCTCGGCTACGCGCGGCAGACCCGGGAGGACCACCGGCTGTTCGTGGACGCGTTCCGGGACGGGCGGATCAAGGGCGTGGGCTCGACGGCCTAATGAACGAGGCCGTGGTGGCGGTTCGTCCACGCGGCGACGGCCGGCAGCACGTCCGTGATCCACTCGCGGGCGGCAGCCGTGAGTTCGTAACGGGCCGCGCGGCGTAGCACGAAGCCGTTGTCCTGCAGGCGTTCCAGGGTGAGGATCACCTTCGGGCCGAGGATCGAGAGCAGCTCTTCCGCGTTCTTGGCGCCGTCGGACAGCGCGACGAGGACCTGCGGCAACTGGTCGCTGCTCATCAGATCCTGCAATGCGAGCAGGTGGTGCAGGGCCGCGGAGTCCGCCTTGCGCTCGGCGGCGAACGTGCTCGGGTCGTGGACCTGGACGCGGGCCCGGCCGCCTCGTTTGGCTCGCTGCAGGGCCGCGTCGGTGTCGCGGACCAGGTCGATCAGCGTGTCGTCGGCGGTGGGCACGTGCGAAGCGACGCCGATGGACGCCGTCTGGCCGTGCAGGGTGACGTGGTAGCCGTCGTTCGTGGTGATCTCGGTCTGTAGTGCGCGGATGCCGCACAGGATGCGTTCGGCCACCATGGCCGCTTCTCCGCCCGTGGTGCGGGGCAGCAGCACGAGGAACTCGTCGCCGCCATGGCGGCACACGAGGTCCGCCGGGCGCGTGTGGGCGGTCAGCACGGCGGCGACGTCGCTCAGCACCACGTCGCCGGCGGGGTGGCCGTACTCGTCGTTGATCTTCTTGAACCGGTCGAGGTCGATCATGAGCAGCGCGACCTGTTCCCACCGGCGCTGGGCCCGGCGGTACGTCGCGGGCGCCTGGTCGTCCCAGCCCCAACGGCCGAGGAGGCCCGTCAAGCGGTCAGTTGCCCACGCGCCAACGGGTTGTGCGCACGAACCGCAGCGCGAGGGAGCGCTCTCGTCGTGCAGGCGCAGAGAACCGTGGTCCACCGGTAGCCCCATCCGCACAGTCGCCATGAGTCCCCCCAGACTTCAGCTCTGACTGGCCCGATCTGCCCCTTTCAACTGAGGTGACGTCGTTCGGATCAAACGCGACACATCAGTGCAAGCGGCGGAGTGTGATCATAGGGCTACGGACAGGTGGATTCAACCCTTGTGATGCCATATGCTCTTCGGGTTCCACAGCAGTGGAAAGATCCCCCGGGCCCTTGGTCGCTCCAGCGGAGGTGTGGCGTGAGGCCGTTCGCCGAGGTCCTCAACGAGCTGTGCAACAACCCGCCCGACGGCCGAGGCAAGGTCACCAACGTAGCGCTTGCCGCCGCCGTGAAGTCGCGGGGTGGGGACATCGGGCACGGCTACATCTCGCAGCTGCGGCTCGGCGTGAAGGACAACCCGACGTGCCAGGCGATCGTCGACCTCGCCGACGCGCTCGGCGTGCACCCGGCGGCGTTCCTGAACGGGCGCCGTGACCTGCACACGGCAGAACAGCCCGGTTGGCGCCCAACGGCGTTGAGCACACTCTTCGAGGCAGTGCACCCGCCGGACCGCGGGCCCTGGTCACCGGAGGAGGTCGCGGCCGCGATCAGCTCGTCCGGCCAGTTCGGCAGCATCTCCGCCAGCTACATCCGCGAGCTCCTGAGCAACACCAGCGACAACCCGCGCCTCAAGCACATCCTCGGCCTGGCCGACCACTTCGGCGCCGATCCGGCGTACTTCTTCGACGACGACCTGGCGGCACGGGTCGACTCGGAACTGACGGACTTCCTCGCCCTGCGCGAACTCGGCGTCGTCGAGTTCGTCACCCGTCTGGCCGAACGTACCGGCGATCTGTCCCCACAGGCCAGGGCCGCTGCGGTAGAAGGGTTCCGGCAGGCGCTCGAAGTCGGCGAGGGGTGGTCGTTCCCACTGAACAGCCGCCGTACGTCCGCGGACCACACTTGATGACGACGCCCGCGTGAAGATCTCGGCCTGGACCGCTGCAGACGACATCGAGAGGAGGCGACGGGTGAACCGCAGGAAACTGCGCAAGCTGGTCGACGAGGTCGCCCGGGACCTCGACCTGCCGCCCGACGCCACGCACCAGGAGGCGAGCCGCCGGGTCTGCGAGCTGATGAGCGAACGGCTCGGGCGTGCTGTCGACGTCCGCTTCGCCGCCATCACGAACGCGGTCTGCCTGAGCGGCGCGACCGCGTTGCTCGAGAACGGCACGTATCTCGTCATCTGCGCGGACTCCCCGTCCTGGTACCACCGCCTGCACGTGCTGCTGCACGAGTTCGCGCACGTGCTGCTGAAGCACCAGCCCGTCGCGCTGACCCGTGACGAGGGCATGCGCAGGCTCGCGCCGCATCTGCTGCCGCGGATGGCGAAGATCATCGCCGGGCGGACGACGCTGACCGAGGACGAGGAGCGCGAGGCCGAGAACCTCGCCGACCACCTGCTGGAAAGGCTGACGGAACACCGGGTGTGGGCCGACACGGCCACCACCGAGGAGCCCGCGCACGTACGCCGGGTGGCCGAGTCACTCGAGGGAAGATCTCGCTGGGTGCGTCGTGGCGATCTTTAACCTGATCTACCTCTCCTGCGGCATCGTCGGCCTGCTCCTTCTCGCGTACAAGATCCGCGCGCTGCGGTCGAGCTGGGGCAGTCCCCGTGTCGTCGCGCTGATCTCCACCGTCTTCTTCTCGGCGTTCGCCGTACTCTTCGCGGCTCCCGCGAACATCACCTGGATCAACTGGACGAGCGGCGTGCCGAACTTCGCCGCCCTGCTCGTCTACAGCCTCGTGGTCTGCTTCGCCGGAGCGGCGTTCGCGCTGGTGATCTACTGGCGCTACCCGGCGGCCCAGGCGTGGCAACGGGTCCGGCTGATCATCGTCAGCTACAGCACGATCGTCGCGGCGATGGTCGTGCTGTTCTTCAAGTCCGAGGTCGGCGAGGAACGCCAGGTCGACTTCGACACCTACTACGCGACGCAGCCGACGATCGCGGTCTTCCTGTTCATCTACTTCGTCGCGACCATGGTCGGCTGCGGCGGTCAGGCCTACCACTGCTGGCAGGGTTCGCGGGACGAGGCGATCTCCGCGCGGCGGTGGCTTCGCCTCGGGCTGCGCTGGTACTGCGCGGCGGCGTTGTTCCCCATGGCGTTCGCGGTCATCAAGCTGTTCGTGCTGCTGATGGACTGGGCCGGCGAGCGCAGCTTCGACGTGCTGAGCACGGCGGCGCCGCTGATGGCATCCCTGAGCATGTTCCCGCTGGTGATCGCGATGGCGCTGCCGGTCTTCGGGCCGCGCCGCCCGTCGCCCTCGCTGTGGGTGCGGCGCTGGCGCACGTACTTCGCGCTGCGGCCGTTGCATCGCGCGCTAGTGCACGTGAACCCCGGCATCGTGCTGGTGGCGCCGGGCAAGTTCCTCAACCCGCACCACCGCGTGCGCCGGCAGATCATCGAGCTCAACGACTGGCGCTGGGCGCTCACGCCGTACTTCGACCTGAGCGTCGGCGAGGCCGCGACGTGCCTGGCGCGCAAGGCCTCGCTGCCCACGGACGAACTGGCCGCCGTCGTGGAGGCCGCCCAGCTGCGCGCCGCGGGCTCGTCCGACGGCCGCGCGCGGGCACCCGAACGCCGTCCCGCCTCGGTGATCGTCGACGGCACCGACCTCGCCGCCGAGCACGACCGGTGGGTCCGGATCTCGCGTGCGTACCAGCACTCGCCGATCGTCGACGCCGCCGTCGCCGGCGCGGCACGCGTCGAAGCAGCAGGGGGAATGGATTAGATGGCACCCACACACGCCGTAGTCCTCGGCGGTGGACTCGCGGGCATGCTCGCGGCGTCCGTCCTCGTCCGGCGCTTCGACGAGGTCACCGTGGTGGAGCGCGACAAGCTGCCGGACGGCCCCTCGCCGCGTTCCGGCGTGCCCCAGGCCCGCCACGCGCACCTGCTGATGTCCGGTGGCGCGCGGGCGATCGAGTCGTTGCTGCCGGGCACGCTGGACGCGTTGTTCGCCGCCGGGGCACACCGGATCGGGGTGCCGAACGACCTGGTGTCGCTGAGCGCCCAGGGCTGGGTGCCGCGGTTCCCCGAGATGCAGTTCATCGTCTCGTGCAGCCGCGGGCTGCTGGACTGGGTGGTGCGCAGCCAGGCGTTGCGGGACAACAAGATCTCGGTGCTGACCGGTACCGAACCGGTGTCGTTGCTCGGTGACCGGCACGCGGTGACCGGGGTGCTGGTCGAGGACAGGATCTCCCGCGAGCAGATCTCGCTGGAGGCCGACCTGGTCGTGGACGCGACCGGGCGCGGCTCCCGGTTGCCCGCCTGGCTGGTGGACTTCGGGCTGCCCGCCGTGCACTCCGAGAGCGTCGACTCCGGACTTGCCTACGCCACGCGGATCTTCCAGGCGCCGCCGACGGCCGCCTCCGGTTTCCCGATCGTCAACGTGCAGGCGAACCCGCGTGACCCGTTCCCCGGCCGCACCGCGACCCTGCTGCCCATCGAGGACGGCAAGTGGCTGGTCACGCTGTCCGGGACGCGCGGCGGTGAGCCCTCGACCGACGAGTCGGAGTTCGTGTCGTTCGCCCGCTCGGTGCGCAACCCGGTCGTGGGTGAGCTGATCGCCGAGGCCGAGCCGCTGTCGCCGGTGTACGGGTCGCACAGCACCGCGAACCGGCGGATGTTCTTCGAGCGCCTGAAGTCGTGGCCGCGCGGCCTGCTGGCGCTGGGCGACTCGGTGGCCACCTACAACCCCGTCTACGGGCACGGCATGTCGATCGCGGCGCAGAGCGCGCAGGCACTGGACACCGGTCTGGCGGCCGGGCACTCGGCGCAGCAGGTCCAGCGCGGCATCGGCAAGGTGGTCGACGAGGCCTGGGCGATGGCGACCAACCAGGACATCCTGTACCCCGGTGCGGTCGGGAAGCCGTTGCCGCTGGCCGGCCGGGTACTGCAGCGTTATGTGGACCGGCTCGTGCGCACGGCGACCACGGAGGCGGCGGTGACGCGGGCGTTCCTGGACGCGTTCACGTTGTCCGCGCCGATGGCGAACCTGGTCAGCCCCAAGATGATCTGGGCGACGATGCGTGGGCCCCGGTCGGCGGCACCGGAGCCCACGCTGACCGCGGACGAACGGGATCGGGTCACCGGCTGACGTTGTGCTCCGGTGGCTCGGTCAGGTCCGCGGGCTGAACTCCGCGCTCTGCACGTAGTTCATGGCCTCGACGAACTTCGGGTCCGCCATCCTGGCGGCCAGCTCGTCCCCCGAGGGCTCCGCGACCCGCTGGTGCAGCCACCACAGGTTGCCGAACGGGTCGGCGAACCGGCTGACCCGGTCTCCCCAGAACAGCTCGGTGGGCTCGGTGACGACCCTGCTGCCGAGTTCCACGGCGCGCTTGAGCGTGGCCGCGTCGTCGGCGACGTACAGACGCAGGAACGCGGGCGTGGGCGGCCAGTTCGGCTGGTCGAACAGCATCACGACCGAGTCGCCGATGCGGACCTCGGCGTGGCCGATCTCCGGTGCCTCGCCGACGCGGCCGAGTTCGGTGGCGTCGAACACCTCGGTGATGAAGTCGATCAGCTCGGCCGTCCTGCCTCGGCTGATCAGCCACGGCGTCACGGTGTGGTAGCCCTCGGGCACGATGTTCATGCGGTCTCCCCTTTGCTCGTCGGGACGACCGTATGAGCCATGTAGGACGAGATCGGACCTAGTTTCTGGCTAGATTCGCAGCATGAGTGATGCGGCCCGGTTGTTGCGCCTGCTGTCGTTGCTGCAGACACCACGCGAGTGGCCAGGCAGCGAACTCGCGGCACGGCTGGAGGTCACGCCGCGAACGGTGCGGCGCGACATCGACCGGCTGCGCGACCTCGGCTATCCCGTCGAGGCGTCGATGGGCGTGCTCGGCGGGTACCGGCTCGGCGCAGGCGCGGCGATGCCACCGTTGCTGCTCGATGACGACGAGGCCGTGGCCATCGCGGTCGGCCTGCGCACCGCCGCCCGGCAACCGGTGGCGGGCATCGCCGAGGCGTCATTGCGCGCCCTGGCGAAGCTGCAGCAGGTGCTGCCGCCACGGCTGGCGCGGCGCGTCTCGTCGCTCACGGCGGCCACCGCACCCACCCCGGCCTCGTACGCCGCACTGGTCGACCCCGGCCAGCTGACCGTGATCGCCGGCGCAGTCGCCGCCCGCGAACGGGTGCGGTTCGCCTACGTCGCCCACGAGAACGTGGTGTCGAAACGGCACGTGGAGCCCATTCAGTTGGTAGCGCTCGGCCGGCGCTGGTACCTCCTCGCTTTCGACGTGGACCGTGACGACTGGCGGATCTTCCGGCTGGACCGCGTCTCAGCCGCGCTGGCCACCGGGGCTCGCTGCACACCCCGCGTGCCGCCCGGCGGGGACGCGACGGAGTTCGTGACGCGGAAGATGTACGACTCCGCCCCGACCTTCCGTGCCCGCGCGACCCTCCGCCTGCCCGTGGAACTGGCACGGGCCCGGCTGGCGGACTTCGCCGGCGACCTGACCGCCGTCGACGACGGGTCGTGCTCCTGGCACAGCGTCGAGGACACGATCGACTACCTCGCGTTCCGCCTGACCCTGCTGGGGTGCGACTTCGTGGTGCACGGACCCGGCGAGCTGGTGGAGCACCTGCGGGGGCTGGGTGAGCGGATCAGCCGGGCGGTGGACTGAACCCTCTGCGTTGGTGGGCCGCGTGGTCGGAAACCGCGGCGCCGGACAGTGGACTGAACCCCAGCGCCGGCGCGCCGCGCCCCCGGCCATGCGAAGGGCAGCGGGCCTACGGCGCCACGCCACGACGCCTCTCGCGCCACCGGCGGCGCGGCTCACCCGTCCGGCGGCCCCGCTCTCACCCCCAGCACCGGCTGACCTCCCACCACCCCCTCGTAGGACCGGTCCCAGGGCCAGCGCCCTGACTCGTCGGCGTGCACGAGTTGCAAGGCCTCGATGCCCTCCCCGTACAGCCGCGCGGACACCAGCAGGTGGGCCCAGGGGCGCGCCACGCGGACGACCTCCAGCAGCGAGCCGCCGGGCACGGTGAAGCGGTGGCCGGGTGCGGGCAGGCAGCTATGGACCAGGTGTTCGGCCATGTCGTCGAGCAGGCGGCCCGCTTCCAGGACGGCCATGCCCGTCACGACGAGTTCCGGGAGGCCGCGCGGGGTCAGGCCGACGGTGTAGGCCCAGGGTGGATGGGCTCGGTCCCGTTCGATCGCCTGCACGGCCCAGCCCCGCACGTCGATGCAGCGGCGCAGGGTCGCCAGGTGTTCTTCCATGCGGCCGGCGGGGTGGTCGCAGTTCCAGCACATGACGGTCTCCTCGGATCGGTGGTGGATCCAGTGTGCCGAGGAGCACCGACAAGATCGTTTGAGCAGTTCGTTGACAGAAAGTGGACAAACGATCTGTGGGCCGTCTGGATCGTTAATCTGCGACGCACGGAGGATCGTGCATGCGCCAACGAACGCTTCTCATCGCGTTGGCCGTGGCTGTGCTCGTCGCGGCCGCGGGCAGCGGTCGACCGACCACAAAGGACAGTGCAGGCGTTCGGAGCTGCGGGAACTGATGCACTTCGAACCCGGCACCCCACTCTCGGACGCGGTCAAGGCCGCCAGGTCCGCCGCACTGCGCGGCAACGTCCTCGGCGTCGACCTCGCCTACGCGAAGGCCGCGAAGATCAGCCCGGCCGTCGCCCACGACCACTGCGCGACCCTGCTCAACCTCGGCGCCATCGCGAAGGCCGCGCGGCGCTGCGACGAGTACCTGGGCGCGGGCAACGACACCACCCTGAGGATCCTCCGGGCCCAGATCCGCAGTGCCGCAACGGATCACGTCGCGGCCGAACGGGACGTGCGCGAGCTGCGCAAGCTGAAACTCACCGAGCTGGAGCAGGCGAGGCTCGCGCGAGTCGCCGCGCTGGCCGCCGCCGACCGCTACGACTACCCCACCGCGGAAAGTGAGCTCGACGCCGCCGAACGCCACTTCAGCCGCGCCGGCCGTCCCGAGCACCTGGAGCACATCGGCAGGGACCGGCTCCTGCTGGACGTGCGCAGGGGCGCCCGCGTCTCGAAGCTCCGCGACCGGACTCCCCGCACGCCGGCCGAGTTCCTGCAACGCGCCGCCGCGCTGCGGCGCGAGGTCCGGTACGAGGAAGCGCTGGCGTTGATGACGAGGTGCGTCACCAGCTACCAGATCGAACCCGCGCTGAGGTTCGCCGTCCTGTACGAGCTGACCGTGCTGCTCGTCATGACGCGGCAGGCGGGCACGGCCCGCAGGCTCTTCCCGCTGCTGGCCGCCGCGGCCGGTCCGGAGGTGATCTCGCAACTCCCCGACGCCACCCACACGCTCCGGCCGGAACGCCGGCTCACCCACGTGCGCCGCCTGATCGCCAAAGACGAGCTGCTCAAGGCCGAAGGCATGCTGGGCGAGGGGAACTCGCCGCTGTGGCACCTGACCGCCGCCGAACTCGCCTACGCGCAGGGCCGGCTCGAACAGGCCGCGCAGCACTTCGAGATCGCGAGCCGGGCGGGCCACGCCGAGCTCACCGCGCTGGCGCTGCGCAAACTCGGCGACACGTTCGCCGACGCGGGCCACGAGGACATCGCCGCCGGGCACTGGGCCGAGTCGCACCGCGTCGAGGAGGACCTCGCGGACCACCGGGACAGCCCCAGCATCAAGCTCCGGATGCTGCGCGTGGCCCCCGACGTGCGGGACGGCCGGGTGCGCGCCGCGGCTCGCCGAGCCAGGCGCGACGGCCGCAAAGCACTGGCGGGCCTGGTGGTCGCCGTCGAGGCGGCCCGGGCCGGACCGGTCCCCACCGAACCACGGCCGCTCCCCGGTTTCGCCGACCTGCGGGCGGCCAGGCGCTGGCTGGCCGGGACGACGAGGCACCTGCCGAAGGACCAGGTCGTGTGGATGATGCACGCGACGCCGGACCAGCTCCATCACGTGCTCGTCGGCCGCCGCAAGATCACGCACGTGACGACCTCCGTCCACATCGGCGACCTCACCGACACGATCCGCCGGCTCAAGACCTGGAAACCCAAGTACGACAAGGCGATCCTCGGCGCGCTGCTCGCCGAGCTGGCCGGCCTGATCGGGCTGCGGGACGTCGTCGCGGCCCTCCCGCCCCAGGCCACCAGGATCGTCGTCGTGGCGGGCGACGTCCTCGCGGACGTCCCGCTGGCGGGCCTGCCCGTCCCCGACACGAACCTCTTCCTCGGCATGACCCACGCGCTGTCCACCCTGCCGTGCCTGTCCGCGCTGCGCCCCCGGCAACGCGCCGCCCGCGCGCAAAGGGGCGACGAGGCGGAGACCTGTGAGAAAGCCTCGCAGCTGCGGCGAACTCTCGAAGAAGGCCGCTCCCAACGCATCCGCATCGACGCCCAGGCCGCACACGACCACATGAGCCCCGATCAGTCGTGGCTGCAGTTCGCCGACGAACGGGTGTCCGTGGAAGCACTGGGAAAGATGGACTTCAGCACGTGCGGCACGGTCGTGCTCGGCGCCTGCGAGTCCGGCGTCGTCCACGCGGTCACGTCCGCGGGGGCCGGAGCGGTCGTCGCCGCGCGCTGGCAGGCGGAGGAAACGGCCGCGCGGCAGGTGCTCGACACGTTCGACCGTCACCTGGCGAAGCTCCCCCGAGATCGCGCTCTGCAGCACGCACTGGTCGAAGTCGCCGATCGGCATCCGGCGGACTGGGCGTGCTGGTCCCTGCACGGCGACGCGGGCTTCCAGACCTCAGCGGGCCCGCTGCGCAGAAGACTCAGGAAGAACGGAGACCCCGTGCCGCTCGAAACCCGTCCCAAGGTGTTCCTGTCGTTCGCCGGAAAGGACCGTGCGCACGCCGAGCAACTCCGTGCCGAACTGGAGTCCCGCAACGTCAACGCCTATCTGGCCGAGGACGAGATCGGGCCCGGTGACAACGCCGCCACCGCCGTCGACGAGACACTGGCCACCTCCGACTACCACGTCCTGCTGTGGTCGGCGAACACCCCGCGACGCGAGCCGGCTGCGGAGTGGACGGCGGCGTTCACCCTGGAGATGACGCGCCGCCGCGCCTTCCTGTTCATCGTGCGGCTGGACGAGGAGCCGCTGCCTCCCCTTCTGGCGCCCCGCAAGCACATCGACCTCGTGGACGCCGCCGACCGTCTCGTCGCCACCTGGCGCTCCGACCGCAAGTCGGAGCTTCCCGTGTTCCCGCAACCGGTCCCGCCGAAGCCGGACGGCCCGACCGTCGCGATCTCGGTGCGCAGCCACGACCTGGGCACCACACACGTCGTGATGATCCCGCTGCACCTCACCGGCGCCTCGTTGTACCGGGCGGTGTTCGACGCGATGCGGCTGCCGACCGAGCAGATCACCTTCGACGGCACGATCGGGATGCGGTTCTCCTACGAGCTGTACCAGCAGAACGAACCGATCCCGGACGACGAGTCCATTGTGGAACTGGCGTCGGACGTCGTGGACATCACCGTGCGCGTCGAGTCGTTCGGTGGGCGGGGCTCCGCCGGCAACCGGGAGTACCGCCAGGACGAGGAGCTGGACGAGGGCGTGGACGTCGACCAACAACGCATGCTGCTGGTCGCCGCCTTCCGCCACCTGCTCCCCTAAGGAACCCGAACGGGTGAATTCCCTTCCGTCTGTCAGCCTTCGCTGGTTTCACCGCCTGTAACCAGTGAAGGTCGCCCCACGGCGGTTAACGACATGAGCGGACGCTGAAGGGAAGGCCGTTGAGCGCACCGGATCTGGGCTTCGCGGAGTTCTTCCGCGAGTGCCTGCCCGTGGTCACCAGGACGCTGACGGCTCTGAGCAGCGACACTCGCGCGGTAGACGACATCGCGCAGGACGCCATGCTGATCGCACAGCACCGATGGAGTGACATCCACGCGTACGACAAGCCCGAGGCGTGGGTGCTCAAGGTCGCCATCCGGCTCATGAAGCGCTGGCAGCAGCGGTACGCACGCGAAACGCCGCTGGCCGAGGTGCCCGAGGTCGTTCAGCCGCCGCACGACGTGGAAGCGCTGCACGCGGCGTTGCGCGAGCTCTCCCCCAGGCACCGCGAGACCGTGGCGCTGCACCACCTGCTCGGCTACTCGGTCAGCGAGATCGCCGCGGTGCTGGTGGTCGGCGAGTCGACCGTGCGCACGCACCTCACCCGCGGCCGCGCCGAGCTGCGGCGAATCCTCGGAGGCAGTGATGAGTGAGCTGCTGGCCCAGTTCGAGCTCGACGACGCCGTCGAGCGGCAGTACCGCCTGGGAGAGGCCGCGGAACGGGCCGGTCGCCTGCGCGAGGCGGCCGTGCACTTCCGGGTCGCCGCCGACCAAAGCCTTGGTGACGCCGCCGTGCGGCTGGCACACGTCCTGTTCGCGCTCGGCGAGGAAACCGAGGCCACGCAGTGGTGCACAGCCGCCATGGCGGACGGGTTCCCCGAGGCCGAGGAGCTGGTCAGGGAGAACTCGCAGGCGCGGCAACGGTTCCTGGAGCACGCCGCCCGGATCACGGTCGGCGCGCCCACTTTCGACTGGCTGCCTCCCGCGATGCCGTCTCGCCGTATCTCCCCCGAAGCGATCGCGGCGCGCACCCAGGCGTTGCGGACGTTGGACCGGCGTTACGGCGGCATCGCCTGCCACAGCTCGGTTCTGGAGCATCTCGCCGCCGTCGAACCGATGATCGTCGTGGACGACACCTCGTGGACCGCCGTCGCCGAGGTCCACGAACTGGCGGGCTGGACGGCGTTCGACAGCGGCCAGCCCGGCACGGCCCTGCCGCACTTCGCGAAGGCACTGACGTTGGCGCGACAGGCGGAGAACGAGGCACTCATCGCCTCCGTGCTGACCCGCGCGGGCCGGATGTTCCTGCACCACAACGCCCCCGACGACGCGCTGAAGGCGTTCCAGCTCGGTTTCGTGGCGGCGCACAACGCCTGGGCCGACCGGCGCGCGTTGAACGATCCCGCGCAGGCCGTCGCCGCTCTGGCCACAAAGGTCGGCACATATGACGAAGGCCGGGCACGCACCCTGACGTTGACGGCGCTGGCTCGCAATCATCTCGCTCTGGGCGATCTCCCCGCGGCGACCGAGTTCGCGGAAGAAGCGGTGGAGTCGGCCAGAAATCTCCGTTCGGCACGAGCGGAGGACCACCTGCGCTGGCTCGACCAGGAAGCGCGTGCAGCCGGCGCATTCCTGCTGGCAGAGCAGATCTCGGCTCGTTTCGCGCGTTCCGGATGACGCTTTCACCCGATCCGGGCCGATACACGCGTGCGCGCACGGTAGTAAGTTCTGCGGCATGTCCGAGCCTTTCTCCTGGGTGCCCGCCGGAATCAACACGGACGTGCCCAGCGCGGCGCGTGTCTACGACTTCCTGCTGGGAGGTGGCCACAACTTCGCGTCGGACCGCATGGTCGGCGACAAGGTGCTGCAGATCCTGCGAGACGGCCGTGCGATCGCCGCGTCGAACCGCTCGTTCATGCGCCGCGCCGTCCTGCTGATGATGGAACAGGGCATCACGCAGTTCCTCGACCTCGGCTCAGGCATTCCCACGGTCGGCAACGTCCACGAGATCGTGCAACAGGCAAACCCCGACGCACGAGTCGTGTACGTGGACTACGACGAGGTGGCGGTCTCCCACAGCCAGCTCATCCTGGAGGGCAACGACAACGCGGGCGTGGTGCAGGCCGACATGTGCCGCCCGGACGACGTCCTGTCCGACCCGGTCGTGAAGGACCTGATCGACTTCTCGAAGCCCGTCGGCCTGCTGATGATCGCCGTGCTGCACTTCGTCTCGGACGCGAAGGGCCCGGCCGAGATCGTCGCCCGCTACCGCGACGCCGTGCCCGAGGGCAGCCTCATCGCGCTGTCGCACCTCACCGCCGACTTCAAGCCGGACGAGATGGGCGCCGTCGTCGAGGCCATGCAGCACAGCCGCGACCCGATGTACTTCCGCTCCTTCACGGAGTTCGAGCCGATGTTCGCCGGCCTGGAGGTCCTCCAGCCGGGCGTCGTCCCGGCGCCGAACTGGCACCCGGAACTCGGCCCGGCCGGAGAAGGCGGCCCGGAGGACGTCTACGTGGGCATCGGCCGCAAGAACTAACGAGGTCCAGCGGAACTTCATCCGGGACAATGTCCTTCGTGGAGCCCCTCGAGACCGCGCCGGGCGTGCGAGCCCGGATGAGCAAGCAGAAGTCCCGGGACACGCAGATCGAGGTCGATCTGCGCAGGGCGCTGTTCGCCGCCGGCCTGCGCTACAGGGTGCACCGCAGGCCTGTGAAGGGCGTTCGGCGAGAGGCGGACATCGTCTTCGCCGCGGCCAAGGTCGCGGTGTTCGTCGATGGTTGTTTCTGGCACGGCTGCCCTGAACACGCGACGTGGCCCAAGAACAATGCCGAGTTCTGGCGGACGAAGATCGAAACCAACCGCCGGCGCGACCTCGACACGGATCAGAAGCTCGCCGATGTCGGCTGGCTCGCCGTACGGGTATGGGAACACGAGACAGCTGCCGCCGCGGCCGCCCGCGTGCACGAGATCGTGCTGAGCAGGCGGCCGGGCTGACCGTCAGAACGACCGGAAGAAGCCAGGCACGTCTCCCGACTGCGAGCCGACGAGCATCGCGCGGTCCATGAAGCTGTTGTTCAGCTCGCAACTGGTCTCCGGCAACAGCACACATGCGTGGCAGGCGGCCATGTTGACGCTGTCCACACCACTCGCCTCGGACTCCATGCACAGCGGGTCATTTGAGCACCATGACGTCCGACCGAGCGCCGACTCCATCGTCGCCACCAACCGCTCCGGGTCTCCCTGAGCGACGATTCCACCCAGGCTTCCTGCGGAGTCGCTCGTCGCCGTGTAGATCAGGATCCCGGCCATCCGGTCGGTCGCGTAGAGCCGTTCGCGCAATGCCGACGCGGGATACCCGCCGTCCAGGCTCCACTCGTTGATCAGCACGTGCGCCAACGTGTGGAGAAGCACGAACCGCGGTGAAACCGGCGATGCGGCAACCCGACCGCTGCCCTCCGGCACCCTTTCCCTCAGCAGAGCGAGGTGGTTGGCACGCATGGTCTCCAGCCTGTCGACGACCTTCGACTTCGACTCCCACTCCCGCAGGCGTTCTTCGTCCAGCCTGAGGAAGACGCCCTCACCGTTGACCTCGATCGCGGGCCGCCAGTCGATTTCCGCGGACTGGTGGAGCGCGGCGAGGCGCTGATCAGGTGCTGCCTCCAGTGGCGGAACGCCGCGCGTGAAACCCTCCAGCGCGCGAACCTCCCGCAGCCTCTTCACGAGCATCGAGCCCGCCAGTCCGAACTCGCGAAGAGGGCGCAGGTCACCGTCCGGCTTCTCGCACACGAACGGCTGCTGGTCGGCAGCGTGGCGCTCCGGGTTGCCCCGACACAGCCGGTCGTACTCCTCCTTGCGCAGCTCCGCGTAGGCTTCGGGCGCCGAGGCAACCGGTGCATCGTTCGCGTCTCGCAACATCTGCAGCTGCGCGAGCACGTCGTCGACCGTGGCGTCCAGCCGCCGCAGCAGGTTCGGGCGTTGGTCGAAGTGGTACCGGACGATCTCCTCTGTTGCAGCGAACAACCGCTCCTTCTCGATCAGCGCGGTCAACCCTTCGCCCCAGGGCGGAATCGACAAAGCACTGCGCATGACCGGGTGCCAGGCCGATGACGATCCTCGTTGCATGGTCCGAGGATTGCGGGTGCAATGCTCAGGCTTCGCGCCCCGCAACCACGGCCTCTTGCCGTTGCACCGGATACCGAGCTCGATGAGCGCCCTGACCCGGAACGCGCCTTCCATCGAAACCTCGGGCACCTTGCAGGAACAGCCGACGACCACCGATCTCAACGACGCAGAACTACCGTCAACCCGTAGGTACAGCTCACCGTTGCACGTGCCTGCCGGGCGGTCCTGTCCCCTGTGCAGCCATTTCCAGTAAGGGAAGTCTTCGATGTGCCCGTCATCGCAGGCGAGCACGAAGCGGGACGGCACGAGGTCCTCGACGCATTTCGGACACCGCGCCCTGCCCTGCTGTACACCGAAGTCCGAGAAGCGTTGCAGGAGACCGCACCTCGGACACGAGTAGAGCTCGGGAAACCGACGAACGCGGACACCGTCGACACCGCGTTCCGGATCCGGCGTCGGTGGCAGCCGGAACGAGCTGACGCCGAGCGCGCGTGCGAGCCGACGTTCGAGGATCTCGGGGGCCTCGTCGACGTTCCACGAGTCCAGGCCGGCCACGATGTACGACTCGTTCTCGATCGCGATCATCGCGCCGACGCCGTAGGTGGTGACGAGCTGGGAGCGGCGGACCGCGCCCAGTTTGCGCGCCCGAGGGCGGAAACCTGTGGCGTTTCGTCGTGACGAGCGGGGAGATGGCATGTTCGCAGCCCTACCGGTTCTCAAGGAAAAGCGAGGATTCGGCATCGACGTCCCGCAGGCTCCACAGGGTGTCGTAGCCGGCGGTGTCGTCATCAGTGCTGTCGAAGCCCTTCAACAACGCGACCTGGTTGCTGTGCTTGGCCTCGTACACCAGACCAGGGTTTTCGTCAGCCTCCATACGCCACGTTTCGACGAAGTGGTCGAAGTGGTCGGCGACGACGTCGAGTTCGTCCGACTCAACGGAACTCACGCGGTCGAGGATCACGTCGCGCACGGTCGACGTGATCTCCGGCAGGAAGTCCTCGATGTCCGCCGCCGCGCCATTGGAAGCGGCCCGGGGAATGGTGAGCCGGGTCAACGCCACGATCACCGCATGAAGTCCCCTGTCTCTGGCTCGCGCGGAGAACGGCGTGACGCTGGTGGACTCGACCTCGCGGTACAGCGCCGAGTGGAAACCCGCGAAGTTCTCGTAGTGCGAGCGGTCCCTCGACCGCGCCGAGTTCAGCATCACCGCGACCAGCCCGGGGTGGCGACGTCCCACCCGACTCGTGGCCTGGATGTACTCGGCGGTGGTCTGCGGCTGGCCCATGACGGTCATCAGACCGAGCCGGTCGATGTCGACCCCCACCGAGATCATGTTCGTCGCCAGCAGCACGTCGAGGGTCTTCGGATCCGGCAGACCGACCTTGAGCTGCTTCAGCCGGGTCGGGATCGCGCTGGAGTCCGCCCGGCTGCTCAGCTCGATGAGCGCCGAAGTCGACCGAGCCCCGATACCGTCGCGCTTCGCCAACAGCTCAAGGCGGTCCTGCACGTCGTCGAGGACCTGGAGCTCCGCGGCCGACAGGAGCCGCAGGCTGTTGAAGTATCCCACCAACGTCCAGTACGGATCCCGCACCTCGGGGTCCGCCTGTGCGCGCGACACGGCGTGGATCAACACCGCATACGTCCTGACCAGCAACGTCGCCTGACTGGTGGCCGGCGTCAACAACCCGACGTACCGCCTGGATGCCTTGGTCTCGCGCGGCGTCTCGACGGAGAACCAGGAGTCCCGCGCGTCCAGGCCGGCGGGAGGGAACTGGGTCAGCTTCCGGTTGAACAGGGCGCCGATCTGGTCCGAGGCGCGGCGGATCGTCGCGGTCGACGCGACGACCTTGGGACGGTCGGCGAGATGGTCCACGGCCGTTTCGTACAGTCCGGTGAGCGTCCCCAAGGGACCGGAGATCAGGTGCAACTCGTCCTGGACGATCAGCTCGGGACGCCGGACATCGGCACCGAGGTCCCGGTTGAACAGTTGTCCGGTCTCGGGTCGCCACGGCATCGCGGCGAACTTGTCGACCGTGCTGATGATCAGAGTCGGATGTGCGTCGTACACGGCCTCGTCGACCAGATGCACCGGCAGCCCGTCCTGGCCACCGAAGTGGCATCCTTGGCCGGGGCAGCGGATGAGCATCCGCCGCAGGTCGACACGCACCTCGTAGTCGTTCGCGTCCAACTTCTCACCGCACCACGGACAGGCGTGCAGCTGAACGGGGTTCTCCTTCTGCAACGGCTTGTCCGGGTTCGCCTGTACCTCCTCCAGCCTGCGCAGCGCCCTGTCGAGTTTGTTGGGCGTGGCCGACATGCCCACCCACATCCCGATCGACACACGAGTCCTGCCGAGGTCGTCCTGGTGCTCGCCGCGCACCACGTCCATCGCGCAGATCAGCGCGGCACCGCGCTCGAACTGCTGCAACGTCAGCAGACGCAGGGTGTACCGCATTAGGACCGTCACTCCGACGCCGTCCTCACCGTCCCGAAGCCTGCGGTGGAACACCGTGAACGCCACCAGTCCGAGGTAGGCCTCGGTCTTGCCACCACCGGTCGGGAACCACAGCAGGTCGGCGATCTTCCGGTCATCGTGCTCCGGGTCGACGATGCCCTCCAGGCAGAGCAGCATGAACGCGATCTGGAACGGTCGCCAACGTCCCGCCTCCGGATCCGGCACCCCGACTCGTCCGTTCTCGATCCACTCAGCCCGCGCCCGCTGCCGGGACATGGCCAGGTTGGCATACTGGAACGCCTTGAACGGCAACAGGTTGTCCTGATCAGCGAGAAGCGCGACGCCACGACGCATCCGCGCCAGGGCGTCACGGCACAGCCGGACCTGATCCGCGGCCACGGCGTTGTGCTCGGTTCCCTCCAACACCTCTGCGTCCCGCTTGCGATCGGCGATCCAGTGCTCGTAACCGTCGAGCAGCGCGGTCAACGCCGCGACGACGTCCGCCGGCGTGCCGGTGCCCAGGCCGTACATGCCGAGCGCCGCGTCGTCGATCTCGGGATTCGAGTCGGTGAGCAGCACCTCGTGGCTCGGCACGAACTCCGTCCTGACTTCCGGCACCGCCGGGCGCACGTCCACCTCCACCCTGATCGACGGCGCGGTCCAGTCCCACGCGGCGGAACATCCGTGACCGGTGGCGAAGTAGGGAGCGTGCCGGTAAAGCAACCTGCTCAGCGCGTGCTCCGCGTCGACCGCGCCGAGCGCGGCCTTCCTGGCCACGAACGGACGGGTGCCCGCAGGCCCTGCCACCGACAGTTCGGGCTGGAAAAAACAGTAAGCGTCCTGGAGGTCGAAGGTGCCGGTGCGGTGGGTGTTGACCAACGTGACCGTGACCGTGACGGTGCCGTCCTGATCTTTCTTGCGCACCAACGTCCGCAGTTCGAGCCCGGTCTGAAGCTCATGCTTCTGCGTGCCTGGTCGCGCGACGTTCAGCGGCACGGACATCAGCTCGGATGGGACACGACGCCAACGTTCCCGCTGCTGTTCCGTACTGCGGGCCTCCGTGCGGTTCGGCTCGACAGGAGCGCCCTTCTCGTCCTCAGGAAGGTAAGTGCCCACTCGCACCCGCACGTCGACGGTGTCCGCGACAGCGGGATCGACCCCGAAGGTGAGGCCCATGGAGGACGGCTTGCGTCGGTTCGCCAACGCCACGCCGAGCTCGGATCCGCCCTGTTCCGGGTCGTCTCCTCGAACGACGTCAGGAGCTGCATCGACCCCCTGCTCGACCAGCGGCTCCCCGACCTCGGTCTGGGGGAAGAGCACCCCGACCGGATAGGCGGTCACAGGTGCGTCGGTCGCGAGGACTTCTTCCGGACCGCCCAGCGGCCCGAGAAGATCATCCCGCAAGGCGGTCCGAAGATCTGTCCTCAGCTCGTAGTGAGCGGTGTGACGGGATCGGGTCACAAGTGATCATGTCCTTCCGGGACCTGCTCGGCATGGGTCCAGTCGAAGCGGCCGAGGCCGAAGATTCGGGGAGCGACCCAGACACCGTGATCACCGAGACCGTTCCGTTCGGTGATCGCGGGCGAGCCGACGACGGCTTCCACGCAGTCGACGTGGAGGCCGGTGACGAGGCACGGCCACCTGCTGACCTGGTAGGTGGACGACAGCTTGAGAAGGCGCCACAGGTCGTGACGGAATACCTGCGAGGCCTCACCGATGAGCGTTCCGTTGTGGAAAATGCCGTACGGCGGCGTCTCCTCGTTTCCGATCGGCAGGTCGTGCAACCGCTGCAGGATGACCTCGTCTCCAGGGCTGACGACATCGAGCAGGTACCTCTGCACCCCGACCGCATCGACGTCGGGCGACGTGGCCCCGACAGGCGCCTGATGACACACGTCCTGGTCGAGGCCCTCGATGCCGACGCGGACGAAGTGCTGGAAGCCGCCGACGAACCAGCGCCCGACCGGCCTGAAGAGGGTTCGCCCCTTGCGCAGGTGCCTTGTGTCAGGGGCCGGAAGCCGGTACATGTCCTCACGCGCCCGCGTCATCGCGACGTACAGCAGCCGCGCCTCATCGGCCGGATCAGGTTCGCGCACCCGCACGGAGCTCTCCGTCAGGCCGGAGATCAGCACGCGATCGAACTCAAGACCCTTGGCACGGTGCACAGTGGACACCACGATCTTGGGACGGCCGCGTGCGGTGAGCTCGTCCGGCAGCCTGCCATCGGACACGACGCGCCGGAGTGCGCCGAGGTCGAGCCGGTTGCGTGGGGCTCCCGCGACCCCACGCAACAACTCCCACACCTCTGTCTCGTCGAGACTTCCCGGCGCCGCGACGTCAGGACGCACCGCGTCGAAGCCCGCTCTGTCGAGCACACCCGCGCCGGTCGAGTGCAACAGGTCCACGATCCACGTTGGCGCGGCCCCCACGGCCCTCGATGCCTGCTGGACGCCGTGCGCGATTCCGTGACGACCGAGCTGTTCGGAGAGCGACAACACTTCCGCGTTGTCCCTTGCGAGAACCGCGACGGTGCCGTCGAACGACCGCAGAGACTGCTGGACGAACTCGGTGTCCAAGCCGTCTACCGGGAGCACCTCGTTGAGCAGAGCCGTGCGCAGCTCACGGAGCAGCGGCGCTGGATCGACCGCTGGGTTCTCCGTCAGCTCACGCAGACGGGGTCCGTACTTCAGCGCTACGCGGGCTTCATCCGTGACCGCGCGGAAGTTGCCGGAAAGCTTGCGCTCGGTGAGATCGTCACCGTACGTGGCGCGCACCCACTCGAAGAACCTGCCGACCTCCTCCGCCCGCTGCTTCGACTCGGGCACCTGGAAGCCGTAGATCGACTGCGCGGGGTCTCCGACAACGGTGAAGCCCGCTTCCGTCACCCTGTCGAGCAGTGACTCGACCATGTCCCGCCGGATACCGATCAGATCCTGCACCTCGTCGATGACGACGTGCCGCGGCACCACCCGTCCCAGATCCTCGAACTGCACGTCCTCGACCACGGTGGCGGCGCGCTCGATCCGCACGTCGAAACCCAGGCCCGCCAACTCGTCCTGTTCGTAGCCCAGGTCGATCAGCAGGGAGGTGGCCCAGCTGTCGAAGGTCTGCACCCGCACGCGACGCCCGGCCGGAACCGTCCTCGACAACAACATCCGCAGCCTTCGCACGGCGGCGCGGGAAAACGTCAGCACAACGATCTCCGCGGGCCTGAGGCCCTCCTGCGCGATCAGGTGACCGATGCGCAGGCACAACGTCGTGGTCTTGCCCCCGCCCGCCGGGGCCGTGACCAGCTGCTTGGTATCCCAGGCACTGGTCACGACCGTCAGCTGGTGAGACGTGAGCTCGAAACCCACGTCCTCGGTGGTGATCACCGCTATCCCTTCTGCCACAGGTACTCGAAGCTCCGGAACGCGAGATCACCGTCGTAGTTGGTGATGTTGTCCCGCACGTCCAGAATGAGGCAGGTGTCCTTGCCGCCGTTGAGGTTTCCACGCAGCCCACGGCCGATCATCTGCTGGTAGTCGTTCGGGCTGTAGACGGGACGGGCGATGACGACCGCCCTAGTAGCCGGTGCATCGAACCCCTGCGTCAGGACGCCGTAGTTCGTGAGTACTCGAAGTTCGCCTCTGCGGAAGGACTCCACGCGCTGCCTGCGTTCCGGCGGCGGCGTAGCCGAATCGATCGCGGCCGAGCGGACGCCACGGTCGCACAACATCGCCGCCAGGAACTTCGCATGGCTCACGGAGGTAGCGAACACGAGAACCGGCCAGTCCTCGGGAAGCGCGGCGATCTCCTCGATGATCAGCTTGTTGCGCGTCTCGTTCTCCGCCAGGCGCTGTTCGGCGCGGCGCGGCAGGAACCCCTTGACGCCGGTCAGTTCCTGACTGTCGAGCTCGATCTCCGCGCCCACCAACTCCCGGTGTTCCACGCGCGCGAGCACGCCGAGGTCCTGCAGTTCCAGGATCGGTTCTCCGGCGAAGACACCGTCGTCGAGCCGCTGGTTGCCGAACCGCTGGACGAGTCGGCGCGTGAGCTCGGTGTTGCTGCGGAACGGTGTCGCGGTGAGGCCCACGAGATGCCGGGCCGTCGCACGGTGCGTCAGTCCGAGGTGTTCGAGGATCCCGGTGTACTCCGGCGAGATCGCCACGTGCGCCTCGTCGACGAACACCGTCGCGGCGTTACGCAACCAGGCGTACTCGTCCGTGCCGAGGACCAACGACAGCTTCGCGTCGGTCGCGACGACGAGTTGCGAGCGACCGGTCACCGGCGTTGCCGAGTTGCCCGACCACAGCCGGTCGATGACGAGCGGTTCGTCGGGTCCGATCCGTTCCCAGACGTACCTCCAGGTCTGAACGGCCTGCTCACACAACTCCGCGGTCTGCGCGATCCACAGAACGGGCCCGTCGAACGGACCCGACGTCGTGATGCGTCGGATGGTCGCTTCCGCTGCCACCCTGGTCTTGCCGGCGGCGGTGGGCAGGCTGAGCATGGCGCGCTGCGGCGACGAGGTCGTCAGCAGGTCCTCCAACGACCCGGCGATCGTCTCCTGATAGCCGTGCAGCGGAGGGAAAGCGGTGGGGCCGAAGACCTCGACCCGCGCCGGCGGTGACGGCACGCGGACGCCGGCGAAGATGTCCGGGAGCCCGAGGTCGGTAACGAAGCGAAGTGCCGCGTGACTGCCGTCGAACTGGGCCGGCGCCGTTCCGAACCGCTCGTTGATGTCCTTGGTGTGCACGCGCAGCACACTCGTCGCGTGAGCGTTGTACGCCATGCGTGCGAGACGGAGGTCATCCGGTTCCTGGCCTGTCGCAGCGATCTCCCGCGCCACCAAGCCCTCGGGCAGCCCCTGCCGGAGGTTTTCCGCGCCGATCAGGAGCACGATCTTCCGGTCGAGGTCGTCGGTGCCGCGGATCTCGCTCAGCCTCTGCTGCACCTCGCTGTTCCTCAACTGGTCGTGGTGGGCCTGCACGACCCGCCTGCACTCGGCAGCGCCAAGCCCCAGGCAGAGTTCTTCGTCAGCCAGGACCAGTGCTTCCTCGAACGACACGTCCTCCGGTACCAACACCATGTCGTCCTGACGAGCGCTGCGGAGTTCGACGGTGCGAGTGCCGTGAGGCGTCCGGATCACTTCTTCGAGCTCGGAACAGCGCTGGATCTTCAGCCCCTGCACCCGCTTCACGCCCAGCCTCAGCTTCAACGACGTGTACTCGTCTCCGAGTCCCACCGGCGGACCGCTGTGCACCGCACGAAGCTGCTTCAGGATGACGTCACCGACCGCACGCAGTCCCAGTTCTCGCACCAGAACCTCGACCTGGCTTGTCCGTTCGGCGTCGTCGACCAGGATCGCCGGGTGTTTCTCCCGGACGAGCTCGTCGTACTCGGCGCGGCCCGCGGCGACGGCGATCTCCCCGTGCGGGCGGAGATCCCAGGAACCACCGACCCGACACCGCAGCATTTCGGCCTGCTCCAACAGGTCCGATGCGACCTCCGACAACAGTGCGTAGGAGTTGCCGACGAACTCGTCCTCGACGCTCTCCCCCACCCGCTGGAACAGCTCCACCCATCGTGCGGGCTCGACGTTCTCCGCTGACGCGCTCAGCCCGAGTCGGCGGGCCTTCTCCGTGCTGAGGTCGGCCACTGGAAGCACCGACGCCAACGCGGCCAGTTCCGGTGCGACCGCGTCGACGAGCCTCACCACGCCCATCGACGTGCTCACGAACCCGTGCTGACGCAGCAGCCAGCGCACCGGCGACTCGACTCGCGTGCGGGTCCGCACGTTGACACCGATCTGCCGGCTCCAGTGCTCGACGAGCCCCTCGTCCGGCATCTCGGCGAGAAACGCGGCCTTGCCGTCGGCGGACAGGCCGAGAAAGACGTGCAAGTGGTGCACTGTCGGTTGCCCCGTCAACCCGACCGTGGTGAGCTGCACCCGGCTGGCCGTGCTGTCCAGGCTGGCGCAGTACTCGGCGTGCCGCTCCACGTGGTACTCGTGGAACCAGTGCTGCTCCTTCGGGTGAAGCCCCATCACCGGCACGTCCGTCATGCCCAGCTCGCGCAGCACGGCGAGATCGTCGCCGTGGAAGTCGAGGTCCACGACGTAGGCCGCGTCGCGCGACCCGTCCGCCGGCACCACCGGCCCCGGCAGGAGGCAGTCTTCCACCGGCTTGAGGGCACCGGACTTCGTCAGTACCCGGAGCCGGGCACCCGTCGTGGCCAGTTTCGCCCGGATGACGTCGACCAGCTCGACACCACCCGCGCTGCGGAGCAGTTCCCAGAACCTCGTCCATGCGTCGGCGTCGTAGTCGCGGAACCCCTGGTCGAGGACGCTCTGGAACCGACCCCGCGCGTCGGCCGGCCGGATGCCCAGGCGGTCCAGTGCGTCGGCCATGTCGGGGTCGTCGGAGATGGACCGGGCGACGTAGACGAGGTCGTCAGCGAGGCCGTCGTCATCGGTGCGGCGGAACAGGCCGCCGTCTGCCGGAGCGACGAACTCACCGCTGTCGGTCAGCACGATCTTCGCCTGCCGCGCCTCTGCGGCGACCATCCGCAGGGCGCGATCGCCGGCGCCGATCTCGTCGAGGTAGGCGGCAACCTGGATGGCAGCGGCGGACCCAGCCGCGCTGCCGTCTTCGACGAGTGCTTCCAGCCAGGCGTCCGCGGTTTCCGGCTCGACGTCGGTCCCCGCAAGGATGTGGTTGACCTTGCCTCGCCGCAGGGTGTTCGCCTCCGCGGACCGGTGCAGCCAGTTCTTCGCCCTGCCCGCGTACTCCGCCCACATTTCCAGAGCGACGCGGTCCACCTTCTCCGGGTGCACCCGGAGTTCCGCGGGGGCCCTGAGCACGCCGTCCTGATCCGGCAACGAGGGGCGTACCGCGGCAAGGCGCCAGATCGCGTCGACCAGGAACTCGTCGGCCCAGTTCGGAGACTCCTTGGTGCGGCCGGGCAGCAACTGCAAGTAGGCAGCCGGGTCTGCAGGTTCCACGAGGGCGGGCAATGACGACACGACCAAGTCAGCGGCCTCGTCCAGCAGCTCGTCGTTGAGAGGGCTGCCGTCCAGGAGGTTCTGTCGGTCCTCGTTCGTCTTCCACGCCGCGTTGAGCGCCCCGCTGAGGGTCGTCGGGTACGTCGTCGGGAAGAACGCCCAGAACCTCCCGCGTTCGTGAGGCACCGACAGCAATCGTCGACCGTCGTCGGACTTGGTCACCGTGTAGTCAGGCACCGCCCACGCGATCTCGATCTCCGACCGCTGGTGCAGTTCGCCCGCTCCATCGCGCGAGGCCTCGCTCACCTCGTGCAGGCGGGTGAAGACTCGATGCCGCTCGGAGTGGGCCTTCTGGCCGGCGCAGGCCTCGCGAATCGTGTGCAGGATCCCGTCGTAGTCCACGGTGATCTCGCGGCGGGCGACCGGCAGAGTCCTCCTGTCCTCCAGAGCCAGCACCCTGACCTGATGGGAGAACAACTGGAAGAGCTTCGGGAACTTCTCGAGGTCCACGCCGAGTCGGTCAGCCGCTCCGGACAGAAGCCGAAGGCGCACGACGGTGGCCGCACCGGACCCGAGCAGCTCGTCCAGTACGGGGTCCTGCGCTCGTTCGGCGACCTCGTCCAGCTCGCGGGCCATCCGCAGAACCGGCGTGTCGCCCACCGACTCGACCGGGAGCTCTCCCCGCAACTCCCGGTCGGCGTTGACGGACCCGAGGATCTGCTCGGCCGCCCAGTCCGCATCGAACCCGAACGATCCCGTGGAACTGAAGAACTGCGGCGTCAGGGTCGCCGACAGCACCGATTTGATGCCGACGCCGAACCGCCCGATCTGACCGCCGCGCTTCCGTGACACGCCCATGCGCAGGATCGTCCGAGCCCCCTCCACCGTGATGGGCTCGCCGTCGTTTGCCACGTACAGGCTGTCCGACGTGAGCACCACGCGGATCGTGCCGCCCTCGTGCTCAGGCGCGCGCATCTCGTCGGCGCCGTTCTGCACCAGCTCGTAGATCTGCCGGTCCCCGTACCCGCCCTGGTAGATGCGGCGCTCCGCATTCGCGTCCTCTTCTATGCGGTCCCGGTTGAGGACGTAGGTCTGCAACGCGACGGAGCTCAGCTCCCTGATCAGGCCGAGCACCGCGCTTTTCGCACGTTCGATCACTGCTTCTCCCCCTGTAGCCACGGCCTTGTCCCGAAGGTCAGCCGTCCCTGTGCTGCGAAGATCAGCCGCCCCGACCTGCGACTCGACAGTCGTTCCCGGGCGTGCAGATGCACCGTTCGGGTACGAAAAATCGAGTCGACTCAACGTCGTGAGTCAGACCAGGAGCGTTACTCGTTAAGTTGGATCGGCTTGCTGGCCGGGTCTCCTCCAGTGCGCGGGCGGCCCCGCGGTGCGTGTAGAGAGTCAGGAGCGCACGGTCGCACTCAGGCCATAGGCTGGATCACCCGGTGGCAGGCTTAAGCATAAGTTGACATCCGGGCGAGTGTCAATTGACACTGCTACAGTGGGCGGTGCCCCCTCACATAGGGGCAGTACCAGCAACGACGGAAGGCAACGACGGCTGATGAGCGTTGAGCAGGGCGAGGCGTTCGGCCCCTGGCTCGGGCGGCAGCTCCGCCGAGCCACGATCTCTCAGGCGGAGCTCGCCAAGCGCCTCGGAATCACGCGCGCGGCGGTGTCCGCGTGGATCGTCGGACGGGCGGAGCCGCGCGACGAGCACAAGCGGATGATCGCCGAGATCCTCGGCATCGATCCGGAAGCCGTCACCAACCGCACGTCGGACGTCTCGACCAACCTCCCTCTCACCTGGCACCACCGGCCTGCCCACGCGGACGGGGGACGCGAGTACGGAAACGCCGCCGCTTTCGCCTTCAACGCGGACCTGTCCGTGCTCGCCCGCGAGGCCACCCAGAACTCGCTGGACGAACGTCACGACCTGACCAGGCCCGTGCAGGTCCACTACACGTTGCACGAGATCAGTGGCCCGCATCTCGACAAGTTCCTCGACACTCTGCGGTGGAACGAACTCCGCGAGCACTACGACGCCGCCGCCGGCAAGAACCAGAAGGTTTCGCGCAGTCTGAAAGCGGCCCTGGAGGAGCTCGACCGTACGAGGACCACTCTGCTGCTGCGGGTCGACGACTACAACGCCGCCGGCCTGACCGGCCCCGAGTACAGCGACGGACGCTTCGCCGCGGTGGTGCGCAGGCAGCTGGACAGTCACAAGGAGTCGAGCAGGCGCGCGGGTGGCTCGTACGGACTGGGCAAGGTCACGCTCTGGGCGACCAGCAAGTTCGGTCTGGTCATGATGAACTCGACGCTCTCCGAACCGCACGAGGGCCGCACCGAGCGCCGGGTCATCGGCAGGCTCGACCTGCCGTGGCGGACGGTGGACGACGAGGCGTACGCGGGCCCGGCCTGGTTCGGAGAACCCGACACCTCCCTGGAGCATCCCAAGGTGTCGAGGTCCTGGTGGGCCGACGAGGAGACCGTTCGCGATCTGCACTTGGAACGTCCCCATTCCGACGCCGGTACGTCGTTCCTGATCGTCGGCGCGTACGACGCCTCCGGTGACGCGGCGTCCCTGCAGGACATGCACGAGAAGCTCGTCCGTTCGCTCGCCGACGGCTTCTGGGCGGCCATGGTCGGCGGACAACGCGCAGGCGCGTTGCTCGACGCGCGGGTCACGACGATGCGCAACGGCCAGGTCCTGGTGCCCGAACAGCGGGTCGACCCCTACAGCAGGCATCCGGCGCTCAGCCGGGCGCTGAAGGCATACCTGGACAACGACACAGTCCCCGAACGGACGTCCGGCGACCAGGTCGCGCAGACCGACGTGCCGCTGTTCGTGACGCCGCTGCTGAACGCGCCGCGCGTCGAGGGCAAAGGCACCGAACACCGCGCGGTCCTGTTGCTGACGGCGACCGACGATGAAGAGCGGAAGAACCGTGTCGTGTGCATGCGGGGCAACCGGATGACAATCATGGAGCGTCGCCCGCGCGAGCTTCCGCTGGGCACCGACTCGTTCCAGGCGGTGCTGCTCGCCGGCCACGCGACCGAGAACGACGGTGACGACGTCCAGCTCGCCGAGGACTTCCTCCGGGCGTCCGAACCTCCCGAGCACAACAAGTGGGACCGCACGGAAGAGCTCACGTCCCTGTACCGCCGCGGTGCGTTGAGTCGCATCGACGACTTCAAGGAGGAGATCGACCGGGCGGTCCGAGAACTGGTGGGGCGTCGGGAAACCGTCACTCGCGGCGGCCCGGCGGTGTTGCAGGAACTGCTGCGCCTGAACTCGGGTGGTGTGTCCACCGGCACGCGGCGTGCCCAGGGCGTGCCGACGGTCCGCAGCATCAACGCCCGTCTCGACGACACCGGAGCCTGGCACGTCGATGTCGACCTGAAGCTGCCGGAAGCGGAGGACTCCTGGTTGCTGACGCCGGTGGCGAAGTTCGACGTGCGATCCGGCGGCAGACCGGCCGTCGAGTGGAGTCTGCTCACCGCAGCCGACAACTGTCAGGTCGAGAACGGCAATCTGGTGATCCCCGCCGGTACGCGCTCGGCTTCGTTCGCCGGCGTCACCGACCCGGCCAGCCATCCCGTACGCGGCAAGCTGTCCCGTCTGCTCGTCGACGTCCAGAAGGCACGGGGAGGTGCCAGGTGAAGGCGGCGTTTCCGTACCCGACGCTGTTCGGTGACGTGAGCTTCGAGGTGACCGCCGTGACGGTGGACGGCTCGCCACTGCCGTACACGCACGTGTCGAAAGCCGAGCAGACGGTCGCGTTGCACCAGACCGGCCGCGACAAGTGGGATGTCGCCGTACTGCACATCAGGGCTGCACTGCCCGAACAGGAGCTCGCCGACGGTCCGTGGACTGACGCGGTCTGCCTCGCGGTACTCACCGAGAAGGCCACGAACGCCAGGACGAGTGGCCGTCTGACGCGTGTACAGGACGGCAGCTGGCAGGGGCGGATCGAGTTGGTGCGCAACAACCATCTCAATCGCGCATCGCTCAGCTTGACCGTGGCGGCCACGCTCGACAACCTGCCGGGCCGCGTCATCGGTACCGCTGAACGGGACTGGTTCGTCGACCTGAAGGTGACGACGCCGGTGCGCCAGCGCGAGATCGAGATCGTCGAGATCGACTTCCGGGAAGGCGACCTGGAGTGGTTGCGGCCCTTCAAGGAGGCACCGTGGATCGTGGAGACCACCGGTGAGATTCCGACCGTGTACCTGAACACCAGCGCCGTCGAAGGTCTGGTCGAGGTCTTGCACGGCAAGGGAGGCAGTGCAGAGGAGAAGCTGCTCCGCGAGATGACGTCGAGTCAGATCGCTCAGGATGCCTGGACGGCGATGTTCCACACGGCGATCAGCGATCTGGACCTGGATGAGGACGGCACACCCCAGATGCCGGGCGGCTGGCGCGAACCGGTCCTGCAGATGATGCTGCCCGACGTCCTGCCGGGACGGCAGCTCACCGACGCGCTGTTCGACATCAACGAGCGTCGCACCAAGGGTTTCGGTTGGTCCGAGTTGCAGACGAGCGTGCAGTACGCCGCAGGCAGACGCAGTCAGATGACCAAGAAGCTGGCCGTGGCAACACGGTCGGTGAACAGCGTCGCGAGGGGCGGGAGTCAGTGAACAGTCCGGACACCGCGGTGAACACGATCGGGCTTCTCCCCGACGCCGCGATCGCCAAGTTCCTCACAAGAGGAATGCAGACAGGACAGGAAAGCCCACCGCTGGTCGCGCTCCGCAAAGCCGCGGTGCAGCCCGAACCGGCAGAAGCGCGATGGAACGTCGAGCCGGTGCGCGAGCTGCTTGACGAGGCGATGAACAGGTTCACCGGCCGACCGTCCCGTGCGGACGCTTGGCTCGCTCCTCGTCTACACGCGACGCTGCGCATGACGCGCACCGAGGCCGCTGACAGTCGTCGGTGGAACTTCCTGGCGATGATCACGGCACCGGACTACGTCGTGTGGCGACACAAAGGCGGTGAGATCGTGCCTGCCGCCCGATTCAGCGGACCGCACTACACGCAGGCCTTCTCCCGGCTGTGGTGGGCCGCCGAACTGTTCCGCGACGGCTACGACTACCGACCGGCCGAGTTCGCCTGCGGCTTCCAGGACGTTCTCAACACCACCATGCGGCTCGACGTGATCGATCACCGCCCGACCGCGCACACCATCCTCCGCCTGCTGGAGGAGCTGCGGAACGCGAACACTCCGGACCTGGGCGTCCGCGTGAATGCCCTGTCATCTGCGGTGAACGCCGCCGGCAGCACGCTGTTGTACGACGTCTTCGCTCCGGACGAGGCACCGGACCACGACGCCGTACAGGACTGGGTGGACGAGTCAGCAAGCATGCCTCCCGTGCCGTGGGACCGACTTCCCGAAGCTCCGGACGACGGCAAAGTCAGCGAGCGTGCCATCAGCGCGTTGCTGCCGCTGTTCACCCAGTTGCTGGAAGAAGCACCGCTTCGCAAGCGCGGCAAGCACTCCTCCACAGACGAGGAAGAGTGACCTTGTGGGACGTCAGTCAGGCCTTGGTCGTGGGCACCAGAGGCTTGGCCGGGTAAGGATCCCAGTTCGACCGAACAGCACGATCGAGGTCGTCGGCTTCGAACTTCAGTCCGAGTGCGGCAGCGAGGATGTGAGTCGCGAGCCTGGGCGGGATGGCGTTGCCCACTTGCTGCGGGATGTGCCTTCCCGACCAGGGGTAGTTCTTGGGGAAGGTCTGCAGCCTGCCGTACTCGTCCTTCTCGAACCTCGTCGGCGTTGCCGTGAGAGTGTCGTCGGGGTACAGCTTGTTCCGGTCGATCTTGCCCGTGACAGTCGCGGACGGTTCGTCGGACCGTCTTCTGCCTCGCGCCTCGGGCACACCGCCGGTGCCGTAGTTGGAGACGACGACGAACTTGTCTTTCCTGCTCAGTGCTTCCGCCATGGACACCCAGGGCAAGAGCTTCTGGTCACCCTCGTCCTTCGACTTGCCCTTGCGATAGCGACGGTGCGTGGGAGTCGGCAGCTTGGCTTCGCCGTTCAGGCGAGCGATGAGGATCGCCCGCCGCCGGGTCTGCGGAACGCCGAACTCCTCGGTGTGCAGGATGCCGGTGTCCACGTCGTACCCGAGGTTGCGCAACGCCTTCTCGTACTCCTCCCACACCGGAAGGACGGCAGGCACCTGCTCCAACACGATGGCCTCGTAAGGCTTTCCGCCGCGGTGGGCGGCCAGCACCCAGCGCAATGGTTCGAGCACCAGCCCCGTACGCGGATCCGCATCACCGTGCATGTTGGCCAGCTTGTCCATGACGTCCTCGCCGTTGACCATGCGCTGCAGGAACTCAAGCACCTGGTCCAAGGCGCGCCTCCCGGCACCGCCACCCGCGACCGTGTAGGTCTGGCACGGCGGTCCGCCGGTGAGCACAGTCGCGTCGGGAAAGCTCGTCGGTGCGAACTCACGGACGTCCGCGAACTCCGTGACGAGATGAGCCGCGTTCCGAGTCGTGCAGGCGTCTCGGTCCCACTCGACGCCCGCGACCTTCAGGCCGAGCCAGTGCGCGGCGACATCGAGTCCGCCGGGGCCGGCGAACAGGTCGACCATCTGCGCAGACGAGAACAGCGATGGCCGCACAGAGTTCATGGGGTCGGAGTTTATCGCGCAGCGGCTGCGACCGGAATCAGGCACTGCTTCGTGCCAGAGCTGCCCGAATCGACTGTCCCAGCGCTTGCCCCACCGGTGGCGGCGATGCGTGTCCGATCTGTCGGTACCTGACCGTTTTCCTGCCGGCGATCTGCCATTGCGCCGGGAATCCCTGCAAAGTGGCGGCTTGTTCGACGGTGAGCTTGACCATGCCGGCCCTCCCCGCCCCGGGGTTCCAATCGAAGTCAGGTCCAGGTACGTCGTCGGCCAGGGTTCCGCCGTCCACGCCCATCTTCGCCCAAGCCCTCTTCGAACCCGTCGGCCCGAGGTCTGGTCCACCGCGCTTCCACGACCCTCCCACCAAGGTCGGCGCCAGCTTGTCGGCCTGCTTCGCCCATTCCTCCGCCTGCTGCCATCCACGGGCGCTCATCGACTCGCGCAACGCATCGCCGACGGTCACAAACGGCTCCAACGACGGAGCGGGCTCTTCGAAGAAATCCATCGCGTCGCCTTTGAACGCCACGAGGATTCCCTGTTCGCGACTCTGCGCCACGCCGTGGTCGGCAGCGTTCAGAACGAACCAGCGATGGCGATAACCGAGATGCCCGAGTTCTTCCGCCACAAAGTCCCTGATGGACTCATACCCGGGTTTGACCGCGAGGTCGGGAACGTTCTCCACCACCAGGGCACGTGGCTGCACCCCGGGAACGAGCATGATCGTCGCTTTGAGCAGTTCGAGTTCGGCCTCGCTGCCGTGCCTGCGGGTGGCCGTTGCCGACGCCTGCACCCTGGGCAGGCCTGCTGACAGCAGATCCACGTCATAGACCTGCGGATAGTCATCCGGCACGAACTCCATCAGGTCCATCTCGAGCACGTGCCAGTGCGGACGGTTCACACGGAGCGTTTCGCAGGCAACGTCCCGGTTGTCGATCAACAGCACCGGGTCGAACCCGGCCTGCTCCAACCCCAGCGCAAGCCCCCCGGCTCCTGCGCAGACGTCCAGCGAGGAGAAGCGTTTCTCCGCTTTCACCATTTCGCGCCCAAGCCCCCTCTGACTCCGTTTGGAATTGAGAGTAACCCCAAACGAAGTCGGAGGGATCGAGTTGCACACCTCAAGGTCTAGCGGAACTTCCAGGCCTGGGCCGCGGAACCGTTGCAACTCCAGATGTTCAGGCGCGTACCGGGAGTGGTCGACGCACCGGGGTTGTCCAGGCACAGCCCCGACTGCGGGTTCTGCGCGGAGCCGTCCGACCGCACGCGCCACTGCTGCGCGCCCGTGCCGTTGCACTCCCACAGCTGAACGCTCGTGCCGTTGGTGGTGCCGCCGTTGTCGACGTCGAGACACTTGCCGGCGATGGCGATGGTGCCGTCGGCGACGACGCGCCACTTCTGCGCGTAGGTGTTGTTGCAGCCCCAGATCTGGACTGGGTTGCCGTTGGCGGTGCCGCCCTTGTCGTTGTCCAGGCAGAGGGTCGGGGTGGCCGACAGCGCGACGGATCCGGCGCCGGACGGGTGGCGTTCTGCCGGGAGTGACGGCGTGTTGAGGTGGTAGAAGTCGACGGCCAGGTAGTTCGGGGTCTTGCGGGCGGCGGGTTCGCAGAAGCGCTGGGCCCTGTTGACGAGCTTGGAGTTGTCGGTGGCGACGGTGCCCTGCATCGGGACGTCGCGGAAGTGGTTCATCACGAACAGCGGGCGGAAGCCGGTTTCGGTTGCGGTGAGTGGCTTCTCGCCCCAGCGGGAGTAGCAGGACCAGTCTGAGGTGCCGGTTCCGGAGCCCATCGACCAGTAGTTCTCGACGGTCCAGTCCCTCTGGTAGAGGACGCCGGAGTTCTCGCGGCCGTCGCGGCTGTGGTCGGTGAAGATGAGCAAACGCTTGCCGGAGGCCCTCATCTGCGACAACGTCGGCCAGCCGTTCTCCCGGACGCCCTCGGCGCGGAACAGGACGTCGCCCAGGCCCTGGACGCGGGCGAGTTCGTTGCGCAGGACGTCGGCGGAGACGTAGTCCTCGAGGAACACCGTGACGATCTCGGTGGGGCGGGCCTTGAGGAAGTCGACGATGCGCTGGATGTCGACGTTCAACGCCACTGGCCTGCTGACGGCCGTGCAGCTGTTGTGGCAGAGGATCGCGCCGTCGGGGGTCTGGTGGATGTCGAGCATGAAGCCGCGGACGCCGTCGTTGAGCTGCTGCACGATGCCGCGGGACTGGTTCGGGGCGATGTTGGCGAACATGAAGCCGCCGTCGACGCCGTTCGCGTAGGCGTTGTGGGAGGTCAGGAACGTCATCTCGTCCAGGCGTGGATCGGCCGGGGGCTGGACGCGGACCGGGTTGACCGGGGTGAGGAACCACCTGTCGTTGCCGGTGCCGACGCGGATCTGGTCGGTGCCGGACGCGATCAGGTAGCGGTCGGCGCCGGGGTCCTTGAAGCGGTATCTGTCCTGGTCGTCGAGGAGGCCGACCCACTTGGCCTCGGCGCTGGAGCAACTGACCATCTGGGCAGCGTCACCGGATCGGCCGAGGCACAGACCGCCCTCTGCCAAAGTGCTGCCGTTCCAGGAGAACTGCTGGCGGTCCTCGTTGCCCTTGGGGCGGTGCTGGACCACGGACGAGCCGGAGACGGCGGCGTTCTGGCCGGTCACGGCGCTTTGCAGGTAGTAGTTGCCGTTGGGAGCGGCGGCCGCGTCCACGGGGACGAGCAGCAGCGACAACAGCGCGAGCACAGGGATGATGCGCATGAGGTGAAGGCTCGACCATGGACGTGAACATGAAAAGACTTCACTTCGAAATCCGTCCAAACCGAGACATCTGTGAGCCGGGCCACAAAAGCCGATGCAGCGGATCGAGGGGTGAAGGGGGTTTCCCACACCGCAAACGACCAAGGACGAGAAGGGGGCGGCGTGGGGTTCGACCAGTTCGTGGCTGATCGCCTGGACCGGCTGTTGGGGTACGCCACAGCCATCACCTGCGACAAACACCTGGCGCAGGACATCGTGCAGAACGTGCTCATGCGCGCGCAGGGCAAGTGGGAACGCATCGGGGCGATGGACGCGCCCTATCTCTACGTGAAGCGCATGGTGACCAACGACTACCTGTCGTGGCGGCACCGCAGGGCCGCGCGGGAGATCGCCGTGGAACGCGGTGAGCTCGCAAGGCACGTGCCGTCGATGGCCGATCCGGCTGACGCGCACGCCGAACGCGAGGCCATGCGCGCACGGATCGCCATCCTGCCGCGCAAGCAACGTGCGGCGTTGGTGCTGCGGTTCTACGAGGACTGCAGCGACGCGGAGATCGCACAGGTGCTCGCGTGCACGGAATCGACCGTGCGCAGCCAACTCTCCCGCGCGCTGCAGACGCTGCGCACTCACGAACTCGCCCGATCCGCCACCCTGGGGGTGCACTCATGAACGAACTGATCCGTCAGGCCATCGCCGCTGAGGCCGAGGAGCGCGTCGACTCCCGGACCGTCATGGCCAACCTGCACAAGGCCAGGAAGCGCAAGCCGCTCGGGCTGATCGTCGGCGTCGCGACGCTGACGGCTGCCGCCGCGGCCGCCGCCGTGATCATCCCGGCGACGATCAAGAAGACCGAGGCGGCGCCGATGGCGGCGCAGACGACGCCCGCGCAGAGCGTGCTGCTGCTCGGCACCGACGACCACAACCGCGCCGACGCGATCGTCCTCGCGCGCTTCGGCGAAGACGGCTCGGTCGACGCCCTCTCGCTGTCCCGGGAGCTCACGTACCAGTCGACCAGGCTCAGCCAGCTGGAGTCCCCGGCGAAGGTCGTCGAGGCCGTCGAGAAGCTGACCGGGACCAGGGCCGATCACCACGCCGTGATCAAGATGGCCGACTTCGGCAAGATCTCGCAGGCCGTCGGCGGCGTCGAGGTCTGCCTGAAATCGGCGGCGAACGACCCGTACAGCGGCGCGAACTTCCTCGCCGGCAAGCACACCCTGACGGGCGACCAGGCGCTCGCGTTCCTGCGTCAGCGCCTCAACCTGCCCCGCGGTGACCTGGACCGGATCGCGCGCCACCAGGCGTTCCTCGCCGGGATCGCCGCGAAGCTCACCAAGGACAACGCGGTCGCGCTGGCCCGTGAGGTGAGCAGGTCGGTCCAGGTCGACGCCGGCTGGGACGTGCTGGAGTTCGCCCAGAGGTTCCAGGGACCGGTCAAGATCCGGACGAAGACGTTCGAGAGCACCGCCGCGAACCCGAGCGGGCAGGCTCCCGAGTCCGGCGCCCCTGAGTCGAACAAGGGCCCCCTGGGTTGCGTGGACTGACGATCACTCCAATGGAGCATCAAGTCGCCCTTCTGCGCAGCCGATGATCTGCATGTAGCGCGCGGGACGGCCGCTACGATCAATTCGTGCGCGAACCACTTGAACGTGACTCCGAGATCGCGCACATTCGTGAAGCTCTGGACGCAGCCACCCGTGGTGAGGGTCGCGTCGTCGTCATCGAGGGCCGTGCGGGCATAGGCAAGACCAGGCTCGTGCACGAGTGCCGCGAGCTGGCCAAGGAGCGCGGATTCGGGCGGTTGCAGGCTGTCGGCGACGCCATGGAGAGCGCGATGGCGTGGGGCGTCGTCCGGCAGATGGTCGAACGGTCGGTGTCGCGGTACTCCGGCGAGCTGCGCGAGAAGATCCTCGCCGGGCCGTCCGGGGCGGCGCTGAAGGCACTGGACGACGCCGCGCTCGACCCGAGCCAGGCCGAGCTCGCCCGCACGCTGCACTCGTTGTGGTGGGTCGCGGTGGACCTCTCGTCCACCCGGCCGCTGCTGATCACGGTAGACGACGCGCACTGGGCGGACCACTCGTCGCTGCAGTTCCTCGTCTACCTGTCGCGCCGGATCGCGGACCTGCCGATCGCGCTGGTCGTCGCGACCAGGCCGCCGATGGACAACTTCGGGCCGCTCGCGCAGCTCAGCGTGTCCGCCGACCGCCTGCTGCCGCGTCCGCTCACCACGGACGCGCTCAGCGCGCTCGTCGGCGGGCACCCCGAGGTGATCACCGCCCTGCACGCGGCCAGCGGCGGGAACCCGTTCCTGTCCGGCGTCCTGGTCGACGAGCTCGCGGCGCTCGGGCTGCCGCTGGACGACGCCGCGACGGCAGGAAAGGTCGGCACGCTCGGCCCCAGCACCGTCTTCCGCGCCACGCTCGGGCGCCTGCCGGCACCGGCGGTCAAGCTCGCCGGCGCGGTCGCCGTGCTCGGCACGCACGCCGATCCGTGGCAGGCCGCGGAACTGGCGGAGGTCACCGATCTCCCGGCCGCGGCGGAGGCGTTGACGGCGGCGAACGTGCTGACCACCGGCGAGTACCTGGAGTTCGTGCATCCCGTTGTGCGCGAGGCGGTGCTGACCGGTCTCGGGCCGATCGCGCGCGCCTCGTTGCACGCACGCGCCGCGAAGTCGTTGCAGGAGGCGCACGCACCGGCTGATCGCGTGGCCGCACACCTCGTCCACGCTCCCAAAGGGACGTTGCCGAACGCCGCGGACGTGCTGAGGAAAGCCGCGGCGACGTTGCTCTCGGCCGGCGATCCGCGCACTGCCGCAGGGCATCTGGCACGAGCGGTGGACGAGCGGCCCACCGACGCCGGACTGCGTGCGGAACTCGGGCGCGCGTTGCTGCGGCTCGGCGACGCGGTCAACGCCCACCGGCACCTGAAGGCCGCGGCGCAGGGACTTCCGGACGCGGAACTGGTGGCGGCCGCGGCCTCGGCGACGGCAGCTCTCGAAGGCCCTGCCGCCGCGATCGCGGAACTCACCGAGGCCATCGAAGCCCGTCCGGACGGCGAGTCGCGCCTGCACCTGGAGGCACGGCTGGCGGTGTTCCGCTCGTTCCTCCCCGACCAGCGCCAGATCGCGTCCGCGCACCTCAGCGGCTACTCCGGCCTCGCGGGCAGCACCCCGGACGAACGCACGCTGCTCGGTCTGCTCGCCCAGATGGGCCGCTACGAGGTCTGGCCGCACGACGAAGTCGCCGCGACCGCGACGCGCGCGCTCGCGAACGGTGCGTACCTCGACGACGCGACGGGCAGCACGGATGCGATGGTCGCGTGGCTCGTGGCGCTGCTCGCGCTGATGGCGGCGGACGGCGTGGGCACCGCACGGCACGAGATCGAACGGGCCAGGCTGAAGGTGCGGGCCCACGGGTCGCCGATCGAGTTCGCGATGGTGGCGAACGCGTCGCTGTTCCTGAACTGGCGCTGCGGCAACATGCAGGCCGTCGAGGCGGAGGCCGAGGGCGCGCTGGCCGCCGTCGCGCTCGAGGACCCGGTGTCCGAGGTGATCAGCCTGCGCGCGACCTCGACGCACTTCGCGGTCTACGCGGCGCTCGAACGAGGTGACGTCGCGGCGGCGTCCGCGTTCATCGGCGCGTTCGAGGGTGCACACGCCGATGCCCGGCTGACCATGCCGATGATCTGGTTGCACGAGGTGCGCGCGTTGATCGCACTGGCCGAGGGCGACGCACGGCGCGCGATGTCCGAGGCTTACCGCCAGCGCGACGCGATGCACCAGGTGCACGTCGATCCGCCCACGATCCCGTGGCGCGGGCCGGCCGCGCGCGCGGCGTTGCTGCTCAACCAGCAGGAACTCGCGCTGGAACTGGCCACCGAGCAACTGGAGGTGGCCCGCAAGTGGGGCGCGGCCACCGAGGTCGGCGCGGCTCTGCGGTTGCTCTCGAACGCCGACGCGGACTCACGGCTGGCGCTGCTGACCGAGTCCGTGACCGTGCTGGAGGCCTCGCCGTCGCGCCTGGAACTCGCCCGCTCGCTGGTCGACCTGGGCGAGGCCCTCAGGGTGGCGCGGCGGCGGACCGATGCGCGGGAGCCGTTGCACAGGGCGATCGAACTGGCGGGCGACTGCGGTTCGGCGGTGCTGCAGACCCGCGCGGTGGAGGCGTTGGAAGCCCTCGGCGACCGGCCACGACGGCAGGTGGTGCTGGGGTCGGAGGCGCTGACGGCGTCCGAACGGCGGGTGGCCGACCTGGCGGCGGTGGGCCGGGCGAACAGGGAGATCGCGCAGGAGCTGTTCGTGACGCCCAAGACCGTCGAGAACCACCTCGGCCGGATCTACACGAAGCTCGGAATCGCAGGTCGCAGGGATCTCGCACGCGTCCTTGCCTAAGGCAGAGCGACGTGGGGGTGTCCCTGATACACCCATCTTTCCGGTTGGAGGGTTGAGGGATCTCCCCTCATGCGCTTGGGGGTCCACCTCGGCGAATCTTGTGTCACCACAGGGAAACACAAGAAGGGGACACCGAAATGATCCGCAACGCTCTGATCGCCGCCGCCGCTCTCACCGCCGTCGTCGCTCCCGCCACCGCGGTGGCCGACCCGATCATCGGCACGCCGCCGCCGTGCGTCGGCGCCTCCGACCTGGCGGGCGCGGACTTCAACGTCAAGAAGTGCGGCGTCAGCGACGTGGATCAGCACCGCGCCGGCCTGGAGAACAACGGCGGCGCCTACTGCGGCCCCGCGTCGCTCTACAACGTCCTGCACTACTGGGGTCACGAGAAGGACGCCCCGGTCGGCTGGTTTACCACCAAGGTCGGCAACCTCAACCCGAAGGACCCGGCCGACTTCAGCGTCATCACCAACTCGATCGGGCTGATCGGCAACCACGCCCAGTACGACGGTGGCACCAACCTCACCAACCTGCGCAAGGCGTGGGACATCGCCACCCAGCCCGCCCGCAACGCCGGCTGGACCACCTCCACGGGTGTCACGAGCACCCACAACAACGCCGACTTCGCCGGTGAGCTCGCGAAGAAGCTCAACGAGGGCCCGCTGCAGCTCGTGTACGGCCGCTACAAGGCCGGTCCCACCACGGGTTCGTTGCAGCGCAGCGGTGGCCACATCGTCACCGTCGTGTCCGCGACCGGTTCGTTCAACGGCAGCACGATCAAGCTGAAGCTGGCCGACCCGGGCCGTGCGCTCGACAGCGGTGAGGGCAACTACCTCTACACGCAGTCCGCGTACGAGTCGCTCGACGTCACCCTGGCCAAGAAGTCCATCAAGGAGTACATCCCGGTCAAGGACGACGAGAACACCCGCGCGGACGAGTCGCTGGAGCCGGGCACCTACCGCACGGTGACGCGCTGGGAGCTCACCGGTCCGCGCTACGTCAGCGACACCACCCGTCAGATGGTCGAGGGCTTCAACTGGTTCGACATGGCCAAGTAGTTCTTCCGCAAGACCGGGGCCGCACTCTTCAAGGGTGCGGCCCCTTCGCCATAGCCTGGTTCCATGCACAGCCGCGATCGGGAACGCATCGAGGCACCCAGCGCATGCGGTTAGCCTGGATTCATGCGTGTTCTCGTGGTCGCCGCTCCCCTCCTGGGTCATGTGTTCCCGTTGATGCCGCTGGCCCTGGCGTTGCGCGAGGCGGGTCACGAGGTCGTGGTCGCGACGGGCGGCGAGGCGCTGCGGGTCCGCGACTCCGGCCTGCGGGTCGAGGACGTGGTGCCGTCCCGCGTCCGATTCGGACCGATCGCGCTGCGCATCATGCTCGCGCATCCGCTGGTGGCCAAGAGGGAGCTGCGGGGCAGCGGCCGGCTCGACTTCGTGTCGCGGTTGTTCGGCACGGTCGGCGACGCGATGACCGAGCCGCTGCGGACGTTCGCCGGCGGGTGGCGCCCGGACGTCGTGGTGCACGAACCGCTCGCCGCCGCCGGGTCGGCGCTGGGGGTGCCGTCGATCGTCCACGACGTGTCGCTGTTCGACGGGCTGGTGCTGACGGCTGCGGTCGGCGCGCGCATGAAGGCCGAAGTGCGTTCTCCCGCAACGGTTCTGCGCACCGCGCCGCCGTCGCTCGCGGAGTTCCCCGGCGGTGAGCGGATGCGGTTCGTGCCGTACAGCGGCTACGGCGAAGTGCCGCGGTGGCTCGCGGAACCGTCCGGCACGCCGCGCATCCTGGTCAGCCGCAGCACCGCGCCCGGTCCCGGCGCCGGGCGGATGATGGCGGCCGTGGTCAGGGCGGCCGGTCAGGTGGACGCCGAGTTCGTGCTGGTCCGCCCGGACCGGACCGAGGGACTGCCGGGCAACGTCCGCACGGTCGGGTGGGTGCCGATTCCGCAGGTGCTGCCGTTCTGCGACGGGATCGTGCACCACGGTGGGGCGGGCACGGTGCTCGGCCGCTCGCGGCCGGGGTGCCTCAGCTGGTCGAGCCAGGACCCGGCGACCGGACCGTGCATGCGACGGCGATCACCGGGCGTGGAGCAGGGTTGCGGGCCGAGCCGCGTGAGGTCACGGCGGCGCTGCTCACCCGGCTGATCGAGGACTCGAAGCTGCAGCGGGCCGCCGGCGAGGTGCGCGCCGAGATGGCGGCGATGCCGTCACCCGGCGAGGTGGTCGAACGCTGGGAAAGTCTCCCGATTCAATAGAACAGCACCTAATCTGGCCGGGTGCGCATTCTCTTCTCGAGCTTAGGCTCGCACGGACACGTTTATCCGATACTTCCGCTCGCGATCGCCGCGCGAGCGCAAGGACACGACGTTCTCTACGCCGTCGACCCGGGATTCCACCCGACCGTGGGAAAGCTCGGGTTCACGGTGGTCGACGCGGGCATCGGCATCTGGGACGCGTTCCGCCAGGCGAACGCGCTGCACGGCACGGCCGGGTTCCGCCGGGACATGCTGCGGCAGACCGCCGTGGACGCCTTCGGGTCGTTGCTGCCCAGGGCCTTCGTGAACGATCTGGAACCGGTGCTCGAACGGGACAAGCCCGACGTCGTCGTCTTCGAGCTCATCAACCCCGGCGCGGGTCTCGCCGCGATGCGCGCCGGGATTCCGGCGGTCTGCCACGGATTCGGCAAGATGGACGAAACCCTCGTTCCGGAGGCAATGAGCGACCTCCTTCTGGAGTACGTCGCCGAACTCGGTATCACGCTGCCCAATGGGCACCATTACGGACTCGGATCGACGTATCTGGACGTCTTCCCGCCGTCTTTGCAGGATCTGGACTTTCTGGCGGACGTGGATCGAATTCCGATGCGGCCGGTTCCGTTCGCCGAACCGGGCGATTTGCCCGATTGGGTCGTGGCACACGAGAGGCCGCTGGTCTACCTGACGTTCGGCACCGCGTTCTCGAACCCGGACGTGCTGCGCACCGCGATCGCCGGGCTGTCCGGCGTCGACGCCGAGGTGCTGGTCGCGACCGGACCGCAGGTCGACCCGTCCGTGCTGACCGGCGTACCGGGCAACGTGCACGTGCTCCCGTGGGTGCCCCAGGCGGATCTGCTCGCGCACGCAGATCTCGTCGTGCACCACGGTGGCGCCGGCACCACGGTCGCCGCGATGACGCGTGGTCTGCCTCAGCTCGTGCTGCCGCAGGGTGCCGACCAGTTCCGCAACGCCGAGATCGTCACGGACACCGGGCTGGGCTGCCGGCTCGTCGGTGCGGACTTCACGGCGGACGCGGTGCAGGAGGTCGCACGGAAGTTGTTGCGGGACAACGATGTTCGAGCCGCGAACGCCGGTATCGCAGCGGAGATCGCCGCCATGCCGTCCCCGGACGAGGTAGTGCCGAAGCTGGTCGGCCTGGCCGGTGCTTAGGCCCTACTCGCTGGGCACCGGTTTCAACGCCGAGACCGCCTCCTCGACGGAGTCGTACAGCGAGAGGACGTCGGCCACTCCCGTGACCTGCAGCGGTCTGCGGACGGCGCGCTGCGGGGCGACGATGTGAAGCTTCTTGCCGTGCTCCTCGGCCAGTTCGTGGGCCGAGATCAACGTCGAGATGCCGGTGGAGCCGAAGAAGCTGACCAGCGTGAGATCGGCGATCAGAGCGGGCCCGTCGGCGGCGAACCCGAGACGAACGGCGGTCAACACGTCGTCGGCGGTGTCGACGTCGATCTCACCTTCGACTGCGACGACCATCAGCCCGGCCACCTCGGCGGTACGCACTGTGAGCAGCGATGATTCCTTGAACTGTTCCTCGTTCACCAGCACTCCCCGGTGGCCGCAGCGCATGGGACTCTGACTCCGAGCACGCTGCTGAACCCGGCTACATCCCCGACGTTACGGCCGTTGCTTCCCCACCACAACCTACCCGCCCGCGGAAAACCAGGTGACAACGCTCCAGCCGCGCTGTCACGATCACCGCATGTTCCTGACGGCTGAGCACAACACGTTCGCAGGTGTTCCTGCGGGCGCGCTCGCCGTCGCCTCGGCTCAGCTGGCCGGCGCCCGACTCTGACCCTTCTCCAGTCCATCCTTCAGGACCACTGGAGGAGGGTGGCAGCGGTCCATCGGTTCTGAACCTCCAGCTGTGACTCCTGAGGGACATAGGGCAATGAAGCAAGAGTTCGTGCGTGCCAAGCCGCACCTCAACATCGGCACCATGGGGCACGTCGACCACGGCAAGACCACGCTGACCGCGGCCATCACCAAGGTTCTGTCCGAAATGGACCCTTCGGGCACCACCTTCACGGCGTTCGACCGGATCGACCGGGCGCCCGAGGAGCTGGCCCGCGGCATCACGATCAACATCGCGCACGTCGAGTACGAGACGCCGACGCGTCACTACGCGCACGTCGACATGCCCGGCCACGCCGACTACGTGAAGAACATGATCACGGGGGCGGCGCAGCTGGACGGCGCGATCCTCGTGGTGTCCGCGGAGGACGGCACGATGCCGCAGACGCGCGAACACGTGGTGCTGGCGCACCGCGTGGGCGTGCCGTACGTGGTGGTGGCGCTGAACAAGGCCGACGCGGTGAGCGACCCGGAGCTGCTCGACCTGGTGGAGCTGGAGATCCGTGACCTGCTCTCGCAGTACGGCTTCGACGGCGACGCCACCCCGGTCGTGCGGGTCTCCGGCCTGCGCGCGCTGCAGGGCGACCCGGAGTGGATGCGGTCGGTGGTGTCGTTGCTCGACGCCGTGGACTCGCACGTGCCGGTGCCCGAGCGGGACCTGAGTGGCGCGTTCCTGATGCCGATCGAGAACGTCCTGACCATCACCGGCCGAGGCACCGTCGTGACCGGCGCGGTCGAGCGTGGCGTGCTCGGCCTCGGCGACCAGGTCGAGGTGCTCGGCCTGGGCGACTCCGTGTCGTCCGTGGCCACCGGCATCGAGACGTTCGGCAAGCCCATGCAGCAGGCCCAGGCGGGTGACAACGCCGCGATCCTGCTGCGCGGGGTGAAGCGCGGTGACGTCCGGCGCGGCCAGGTCCTGGCCCTGCCCGGCAGCGTCGCGCCGCACACCCGGTTCCGCGCGTCCGTGTACCTGCTCTCGCATGCCGAGGGCGGCAGGCACACGGGTATCGCGTCGAACTACCGCCCGCAGTTCCACTTCCGCACCGGCGACGTCGTCGGCGTGGTGGAGCTCGACAGGACGCTGGCCCTGCCAGGTGACACCGTCGAGGTCACGGTGGAGCTGGGCAAGGCGGTGGCGATGGACACCGGACTGGGCTTCGCGATCCGCGAGGGCGGCAAGACCGTGGGTGCCGGCACGGTCGGCGAGATCCTCGCCTAGGGCGGCGGCGACGACCCGCGAAGGTGGTCGCGCTGCCTTGGAGAGCGCGGCAGGACAGCCTTGTCCTGCCGCGCTTTCGTAAGGCCAGCTAGCCCGTCTCGTCGCTCACGGAGTGCGCGGTGCCGACCGGCTTCGACTCGGGCGACCCGCGCTGCCGCAGGTAGACGCTGAGGATCGCCATCGACGCGATCGCGAGGAACTCGGACTGCCAGTTCTGCAGCGACCGGTTCCAGAAGTCGGCGGAGAGGAAGTAGGCGAACAGCCCCATCTTCTCGGCCAGCGGGTCGGAGTTGCTGGCGTACCAGCCGGCGACCCACTGCAGGGTCCAGGAGAACAGGAACAGGACCAGCATCGCGAGGCCGAGCGACTTCGAGAACACCGCGGTGCGCCAGCCACCGGCGCGAGCCCACTTCGGCGACGACTCGTCGGCGTACCGGCCGACCTGCTGGTCCTTGTCGGTCCCCTTGCCGACCTTGCCGGCCGGCTTGGACTCGGGCGATCCCTTCTGGATCAGCCAGACGGTCGCCGTGACGTACAGGAAGAACTGCAGGTACTCGGACTGCCAGTTCTCCACGACGTCGACCAGGAAGTCGGCGGAGAACAGGTACGTCCCCAGGGTCAGCAACGGCTGCCCCAACGCGGCCTGACGCTCGTTGTAGTCGGCATGGCCGGCGAAGAGCTGTCCGACCAGCGCGGCGAGGAAGAGCCCGCTGAAAACGAGCGTCAGGCTGTGCTCGCGCAGGAATCTCCTCATAGGACCGGGTGCCCGGCGCACCTGGGTCTAAACATCGATCAACGGCACGACTTCCTTGGCCCAGAACTCGAAGAACTCCTGCTGCTGCGGCCCGATCTGCTGCACGTGGAGCTCGTCGAACCCGGCCTCGGCGAACTCCTTGACCTTCTCCGCGTACTTCTCCGGATCCGGGCCGCACGGGATCGACTTCGCGATCATCTCGGGCGTGACCAGCTCCGACGCCTGTTCGAAGTGCTTGGGCGTCGGCAGCACCTGGGCCAGCTCGCCGGGCAGGCCGTCGTTGGGCCACACCCGGTGAGCGGTCGCCACCGCGTCCTCCTCGGACGCCGCGTAACAGACCTTCAGCCCGCTCTGCGCCGGGCCGCGGCCGCCCTCGGCGCGGTACTTCTCCACCAGGTCACCGGCCGGGCCGACGCTGACGTAGCCGTCGCCGCAGCGGGCCGCGAGCCGGACCGCCTTCGGGCCGAACGCGGAGACGTAGATCGGCACCGGGCGTTCGGGCACGGTGTAGACGCGGGCGTTCTCGACTGTGTAGTGCTTGCCGTGGTGGGTGACCTCGTCGCCCTGGTGCAGCGTGCGGATGAGGCCGATGGCCTCCTCCAGCATCTCGAGCCGCACGTCGGCGGACGGCCAGCGGTCGCCCAGCACGTGTTCGTTCAGGGCCTCGCCGCTGCCGACGCCGAGCACGAACCGACCTTCGGTCTGGACGGCCGCGGTGGCGGCGGCCTGTGCGATGACGGCCGGGTGGATGCGGACGGTCGGGCAGGTCACGGCCGTGGTGATGGGCAGCGACACGGTCTCGGACAGCGCGCCGATCGTGCCCCAGACGAACGGTGACTGGCCCTGCTCGTCGTTCCACGGGTGGTAGTGGTCCGAGATCCACAGCGACTCGAAGCCGTGCTCCTCGGCCATCTTCGCGTTCCTGACCAGCTCGCGCGGTCCGTGTTCTTCTGAAGAGAGGAAATAGCCCAGTTTCACGGCAGCAACTCCTGGATCTTGGTCTTGAGGCCACGCGTCATGAACTGCCAGGCGTCCGGGTCGCCACGCAGCACCGCCTCGGTCATGTCCTTGATCTGTTCGAACGTCGCGTGGGGCGGGATCGGCGGCACGTTCGGATCGCAGTGCACGTCGAGGACGGTCGTGCCGTCGAACGCGAGCGCCGTCTCCCACGCCGTGCCGAGCTGCGCGGGGTCGTTGATCTCGATGCCGTGCAGGCCGATCGACCGGGCGAAGGCTGCGTACGAGATGTCCGGAAGCGTCTGCGACTCCTCGAACTTCGGCGCGCCGCCCATCGCGCGCAGCTCCCACGTGACCTGGTTGAGGTCGTTGTTGTGGAACACGCACACGACGCAACGGATGCCGTATCGCCGCAGTGTCAGCAACTCCGCCATGCCATTCATCTGCATCGCGCCGTCGCCGACCAACGCGATCAACGGCCTGTTCGGTTGCGCGAAAGCGGCACCCAGCGCGTACGGGACGGCGCAACCCATGGTGGCGAGCGTGCCGGACAGCGAGGACCGCACGTTCCCGCGGATCTTGAGCAGCCGCGCGTACCAGTTCGTCGCGGAACCGGAGTCCGCCGTGACGATCGCGTTGTGGGGCAGGCGTTTCGAGAGCTCGGAGACGATCCGCATCGGGTTGACGGGATCGGCCGGTACCTGCGCCTGCCGTTCGACGACGTCCCACCAGCGCTCGACGTTCGCCTCGACAGTCTCCCGCCAGGAGCGGTCGGTCTTGTTGTCCAGCAACGGGGTCAGCGCCCGCAACGTCTCCCGCGCGTCGCCGACGAGGTTGACCTCCGTCGGGTAGCGCATGCCGATCGCGCGGCCGTCGAGGTCGATCTGCACTCCGCGCGCTTTGCCGTACTGCGGCAGGAACTGCGAGTACGGGAAGTTCGATCCGACGATCAGCAACCGGTCGCAGTCCCGCATCAGCTCGTAGGACGGCCTGGTGCCGAGCAGTCCGATCGACCCCGTGACGTAAGGCAGGTCGTCCGGCAGCACGTCCTTGCCCAGCAACGCCTTCGCGACGCCGGCACCGAGCAGGTCGGCGGCCGCGCGCACCTCCTCGGCGGCGTCGCGGGCGCCCTGCCCGATCAGGATCGCGACCTTCTCGCCGCTGTTCAGCACCTCGGCCGCGCGCCGGATGTCGTCGAGGGCCGGCACGACGTACGACACCGGACGGGACGGCGGGCTCGACGGGATGTACTTGAACTCGTGCTTGGGCGCGGCGTACTCCTGCTCCTGCACGTCGTTCGGGATGATCAGCACGGCCGGTGCGCGGTCGGCGGCGGCGGTGCGCATCGCCCGGTCCAGCGCGTTCGGCAGTTGCTCGGGCACCGTCACGTCGACCAGGTACGAGGCCACGTCGCGGAACAACGAGTGCAGGTCGACTTCCTGCTGGTAGCTGCCGCCCTGAGCGGTGCGGGCGGTCTGGCCGACGATCGCGACGACCGGCACGTGGTCGAGCTTCGCGTCGTACAACCCGTTGAGCAGGTGGATCGCGCCGGGACCGCTGGTGGCCAGGCACACGCCGACTTCGCCGCTGAACTTCGCGAAGCCGACCGCGGCGAACGCGGCCATCTCCTCGTGGCGGGTCTGGATGAACCTGGGGTCGTTGTCCGCCTTGCCGAACGCCGCCACGATCCCGTTGATGCCGTCGCCGGGATACGCGAACACCTGCTGCACACCCCAGTCGCGCAGGCGTTGGACGACGAAGTCCCCGACGGTCATGAGGCGTTCCCTTCCAGTACGTAGACCGTGTAGGCGGAGCGGATGATCGGCTGCGCGACGTTGCGGACCCGCACACCGCCCGGCGTGATGCCCTGCTCGGTACCGAAGTGCGCGTGACCGTGCACGGCGAGATGCGTGCCCGTCGCGTCGATGGCTTCGCCGAGCAGGTACGAGCCGAGGAACGGGTAGATCTCCGGCGGTTCGCCGCGCAACGTGTCCGGCACGGGCGCGTAGTGCGTCAGCGCGACCTTGATGTCGGTGTCCAGTTCGGACAGGGCCTGTTCGAGGTTCTCCGCGATGTCGCAGGTGTGCTGGATGAACGCCTTCATCTCGCGCTCGCCGAACGCGCTCCCGCACTTGCCCGCGAACCCGCCGCCGAACCCCTTCACACCCGCGATGCCAATTGAGCAGCCGTTGACCCGATGGGTGAACGTCGTGCCCTCCAGCACGTGGATGCCCTTGTCCTGCAACGTCTTGGTGACTTCGAGCGGCTTGTCGTCGTGATGGTCGTGGTTGCCCAGCACGGCGACCACGGGCACCGGCAGGTCCGCGAACTCGTCCGCGACCACCTCAGCCTCGACGACCGTGCCGTGCCGGGTCAGGTCACCGGCCAGCAGCAGGATGTCCGCGTGCTCGCCGACCTTCTCCAACGCCGGCCGGAGGTGCCCGCGCATGTCCTCGCCGAGGTGGATGTCCCCGACCGCTGCGACTCGGATCATCGCAGGTCCTCCTCACCCTCCGGTTCGCCCGCAGGTGTCACGCGCACGTCGTTGAAGATCGTCAGCTCGGGGGCGGCCTCGTGCAGGACCTCCTCCAGTGCGGCCCGGCGTTCGGCGCAGGCGACGTCTCCGGAGAGCATCACGTGGTCGCCGCGCACGGTGACGCGCACGCCGAGTTCGGCGGTCCGCGGGTCCTCGGCGACCGCCCTACGCAGATTTGCCGCCAGGTACTGCTCGGAACTCATGGCCTCTCCCGATGATGTCCAGGCGTTCGATGAGCATCAGGAACGCTTCGGCGTAAGGCGACTCCTTGGTCTCCTCGCGCACCTGCTCCCAGTCGATCTGTTCGCGCAGCGCTCTGGCGAACGGCAGCAGCTCGCTGAAGTCGCACCGGTGGCCGTCCAGCACGAGCAGCTTGCTGGTCAGCACGAACGTCGCCGGCATCACCGGCAGCATCACCGAACCGACCGGCATCTCCTCGGCCATCGCGAGGGTCTCGTCGGTGACGATGCGCTCGTTCGGCCGGAACAGCAGATCCACCAGCGAGTCCCCGTCGTAGACCTTGAGCAGCCAGTCCTCCGGCGGTTCGGCGGCGCGAAGCCCGCGCTTCACCAGCACGCGCACGGCCTCCGTGGCGTCCTCCGGGCGCACGAGAAGATCGACGTCGTGCTCAGTCGCCGGCCCTCCACGCGCGTAGCCCGCACAGCCGCCGGTCAGCGCGAAGGGGATCTCCGCGCCGCGTAGAGCGTTGGCAACCTTGACCAACGTCCGCAGCAGCTTGTCCTGCAGTCCGCTCATGCACTCCGGGCTACCCGCCGATCAGGGGCGTGAACCTCAGTCGGTGGCGAGTCGCGCGTGGGTCTCCGTGTCGCTGACCTCGCGGCACGCCTCGGGGCGCCAGGGCCGCAGCAGGGTGTCCACCTTTCGAATTCCACGGGCCGGCTGCAACTCAGAGGGGTACTCAGACGTCAGAAGGACATCCGGCACAAGGAGAGCAGATGGTCATTTTCGGCTGGCGGACGACGATCGAGCAGCTGCGGATGCTGACGCTGGTGTGCGGGCACTGCCACCACCAGTCGGCGCACAACCTGTTCCGGCGCTACACGAAGCCGACCATCTTCTTCATCCCGCTGTTCACCATCCGCAGCACGTACGGGCTGCAGTGCACGTTCTGCGGCGTCTCGTACGACATCAGCAGGATGCACGCGCATCAGCTCGTCTGACAGGCAGAACACCCAGGCGCGTACTCGTCGGTGGTGACGCGCCCGCACTCCGGGCAGATCAGCTCGAGAAGGCAGGCCGGCTCAGCTTCAGGGACACGACCGAGGTCCACGCCCAGCCGATCGTCGCGACCACGTAGAGCAGCACCGTGCCTCCGGGGCTGCCCAGGAACGCCATCGGAACCATCAGGAGCACGCCCGTCAGGCCGCTCATCACCGCCAGCCATCCCCCGAGCCTACGCGCGAACACGAAGCACGCCCCGATCCAGCCGATCATCACGAGCCCGAACGCGGCGGCGTGCAGAGCGCCGTGCCAGGACAGCGCGGCGGGTGGGCCGTCGGGTGCTCCGGCCGGGAAGCCCAGGGCCGGATCGGCCACGAACACCCCGCCGAGGATCATCCCGGCCCCCATCAGGCCGATCAGCCGCGCTCCCCACCTCGTGTGCCTGGCCATGCCCGTCGCCGCGACCAGGAACAATGCGCCGCTGACGATGAAGTTCGCGATCTGGATCCAGCCCAGCGACCCGAGGCTGAGCATGCTGAACGGGTGCCGCGAGAGGTCGAAGCCCTCGCGGGTGAACGCCTGGGCGAATCCGACGACGAGGTAGAGCGGACCGGCGACGACGCCGCAAGCGATGCGGGACATGAGTTCCTCCAGGTGTTCGGTGTGAGGAGAACGGAACCACCGACAACTTTTTTTGTCAAGACTAGCGCCACTGTCTTGACGAAGAGAATCGTCGGCGGCAGGATGGGACCATCCACGAACCAGGACAGGGGAGAACCGATGGGCCACGAGTTCAAGAGCACCGACGAGATCGAGGTGCCGGCGTCCGTCGAGGACGTCTGGACGGCCATCGCGACGGGGCCGGGCATCGACTCGTGGTTCATGGGCCGCAACGAGGTGGCGAACGGCCAGGTCAAGATGGCGTTCGGCGGGTACCAGCCGACGAGCGAGATCACCGCGTCGGAGCCGGGGCGCCACTTCGCGTACGACAGCGGCAAGGCGCCCGACGGCCGGTTCATCGCCTACGAGTTCCTCGTCGAGGGCCGCGAGCACAGCAGCACCGTGCTCCGCATGGTCACGAGCGGCTTCCTGCCCGGCGACGACTGGGCCGACGAGTTCGAGGCGATGACGCTGGGCGGCGCGCTGTTCCGGCGCACGCTGCTCGAGTACCTGACGTACTTCCCCGGCCGCACGGCCCGTCCGCTCACGGTCTTCGGGCCGATGATCGGCGACTGGGACGAGGCCTGGAAGAAGCTCGACGTGGCGATCGCGGCCAAGCTGCCGGACGCCGTCGAGTTCCACCGCAACGAACACACGCTCGGCCTGCGCACCGAGAACGGCATGTACCGGTTCATGCGCGGGTTCTTCGGGCCGGTCATCGCCGCCCATCACGTCTTCGAGGGCGACGAGACCGAGCAGGACTGGCAGGAGTTCCTCGACACCACCCTGGGAGAGCAGAAATGACGCGCTTCACGACTTCCGCAGACGGCACCGAGGTCGCCTACTCGATCACCGGCTCCGGCCCCGCGCTGATCATCGTGGACGGCGCGATGTGCCACCGCATGTTCGGCCCGACCACCGAACTGGCCTCGGTGCTGGACAAGAACTTCACCGTCTACACCTACGACCGGCGCGGCCGCGGCGAGACCGGTGACGGCGCGACGCCGTGGTCCCTGGAGCGCGAGGTCGAGGACATCGACGCCGTGATCAAGGAAGCCGGCGGCAGCGCGTTCGTCTTCGGCGTGTCCTCGGGCGCGGTGCTCGCTCTCGAAGCGGCCTCACGCCTGCCCGGCATCTCACGGCTCGCGATCTACGAGGCGCCGTTCGTCGTGGACGACACGTACCAGCCGCGTCCCGCGGACATCGTGCGGCAGATGAACGACATGCTCGCCCGGGACGACCGCTCCGGCATGCTCTCGACGTTCATGAAGATGGTCGGCGCGCCCGGCTTCGGCGTCGCGATCATGAAGCTGACGCCGGTGTGGAAGAAGCTCAAGCTGGTCGCGCACACGCTGCCGTGGGACCTGACGATCCTCGGCGACGACGGCCGCGGCTCGAAGCTCCCGGCCGACCGCTGGACCGTCAAGGTGCCGACGCTCGCGATGGACGGCGGCAAGAGCCCCGAGTACCTCCGCAACGCCATGAAGAACGTCTCGGAAGTGCTCGGGGCGGACGCGGAGTACCGGACGCTGCCTGGTCAGACGCACATGTACAAGCCGTCGGTCATGGCGCCGGAGCTGGTGGAGTTCTTCTCGCGGGCCCAGAGCCGAGCATGACGGTGGCCCTAGTTCCGAGACAGGGACAGGCTGCGGTTCTGGACCAGTTTGTTGCCCGCCCACGACACCGCGTAGGCCAGCACGCCGAAGACCACCGCGACGAACACGCAGGCCAGGAGCACCTCGCCGTAGCCGTTGGAACGCGGATCCATGAACGGGTACGGGTACCAGCCCACGATCGGGCCCCTGACCAGCGTGTACGTGAGGTAGGCGAGTGGGAACGACAGCCAGATCCACGCTCGCCTGGTCTTCTCCGGCGCGAGCAACCACTCCACGACGACGAGGATCGGCACGATCGTGTGCAGCACCCAGTTCGCGTAGGAGGGTGTCTGCACGTCGATGCCTCGCAGCAGCAGCCAGTAGACGACTCCCGTCGTGCCCATGTAGAGCACGGCCGCGCCCCTGAGCTGCGCGGACACCGGGCTGAACACGCCCAGCAACGCCACGCACGCCGCGAAGACGTTCGACAGCACGGTGAAGTAGCTGAAGTGGTTGAAGGCGCGGAAGTTCTCGCCCAGCAGCACGACCAGGTAGATCTCCGCCGAAAGTACCAGCAGGAACACGGCCATCCGGAGCAGTTTGATCACTGACGCATTAGAACCCGGTTTCGTCAGGGGTGCATCCGGGCGCCCTTGAAGATCTTGTCGACGGCGTTCTTCTGGCCGTGAATCGCGAGGCCTACCAGGTCGAGGTCCTGCGTGTGCACCTTGCGGACGGCCGCGCGGTTGTCGTCGTCGTTGCCGGTGGCGAAAAGGTCGGCGGTGAAGATACTCATCGGCTGCTTGCGGCTGAGGGCGCGTTCGTGGGCCTTCTTGAGCAGGTCCTGGTCGCCCTGCAGGACCACGACGGGCTGGCCGAACATCGACAGGTAGTGCACGTCGCCGGCGTCGATGTAGGGCTCGCCGCGCAGCGTCTCGGGCAGCCCGCTGACGAGGAAGGCGGTGACGTTCAGCGCCTGCCAGCCGGCCAGGTCGTCCCGCAGCAGCACAGCGATCTTGGTGTCGAACATGGACTCAACGATCGCGGTCACGCCTGTCGCGCGTCTTGTACGTTTCTGACGTGAGCGTCGCGGCCTGGAAGCCGGGCGTGGAAGGCATCAAGGAGGTCTTCCACGCCTCCTTCACCACGCACGTCTACCCAGCGCACACGCACGACGCATGGACGTTGATGGTGCTCGACACGGGCGCCGTGCGGTACGAACTGGACCGTCACGAGCACGGCGCGCTCGTGGATGGCGTCACGCTGTTGCCGCCGCACGTGCCGCACGACGGCCGCTCCGCGCACCCGGCCGGGTTCCACAAGCGTGTGCTGTACCTGGACGACGCGGTGCTGCCGGCCGATCTGATCGGCAAGGCCGTCGACACGCCGATGCTGCCCGACCCGCTGCTGCGGCAAAGGGTCCATCAGCTGCACCTGACGCTGGACGAGCCGTTCGAGGCGGCGAGCAGGCTGGCGTTGATCACCGAACGTCTCACGCACCACTTCGCCGGCACCGCGCCCGCCGTGCACACGGACCCGACGCTCGCCGACCGGTTGCGGCAGCTGCTGGACGCCTCCCTTCCCGACGGGATGACCCTGAACGCGGCCGCGCGGGAGTTGCAGACCAGCCCGACGCACCTGGTGCGGGCGTTCAGCCGGCGGTTCGGGTTGCCGCCGCACAAGTACCTGACCGGCCGCCGGGTGGATCTCGCCCGCGGCCACCTGGTCGGGGGACGGTCGGCGGCGGAGGCGGCGGTGCTGGCCGGGTTCCACGACCAGTCGCACCTGACGCGTCACTTTCGCCGTGTCCTGGGTACGAGTCCCGGGCGCTTCGTACGCTGACACCGTGCACATCGGCATCCTCGGGCCAGTTGAAGCGCACTCCCCCGACGGCAAGATCGCGGTAGGTGGCCCACGGCCGCGCACTCTGCTGGCGTTGCTCGCGATCCGGGCGGGCGAAATCGTCCCGCTCGGCCGCCTGGTCGACGAGCTCTACGGCGCCGAGCCGCCGGCGGACGCCGCGAACGCCCTGCAGGGCCAGGTCTCGCGCCTGCGCCGGGCACTCGGAGACGCGTCGCTGATCGAGTTCCACCCGGCCGGCTACCTCCTGGCGCTGCCCGCCTCGCAGGTCGACGCGCACCGGTTCGCCGCGCTGGCCGCGGACGGCCGGCAGGCGTTGGAGCAGGGCGATCCGCAGGCGGCGGAATCCCTTTTGTCCGAAGCACTTCAGCTCTGGCGCGGCCCCGCGCTCGCCGACGTCGCCCTGGCGGACCACACGACCCGCCTGGAACAGCAACGCTCTGCCGCCGCGGGTTCGCTGGTCGCGGCACGGATCCGGCTCGGCAAGGCCGACGTGGCCGAGATCGGGGACCTGGTGCGGCAGCACCCGTTGGACGAACGCCTCCGCGGCTACCTGATGCAGGCGCTGAACCAGCAGGGCCGCCAAGCCGAGGCACTGCAGGCGTTCGAGGACGCGCGCGCCCTGCTGGCCGACGAACTGGGCACCGACCCGTCGCCCGAACTGCGTGCCGTGCACCTGCAGGTCCTGCGGGGGCAGACGCATCGCGAACTTCCGGCCCAGCTCACCAGTTTCGTTGGCAGGCAAGAAGAACTCTCGCGGATCGCCTCACTTTCCGCCCGGCTCATCACCCTCACCGGCCCCGGCGGCGCGGGCAAGACCAGGCTCGCGCTGCAGGCCGCCGGTCCCGGCGCGATCTTCGTGGACCTGGCACCGGCCAAGGACGTCGCGGCGGCAACGCTGCAGGCGTTGGGGCTCAAGGAGACCGTGCTGGAGCCGGAGGACCGGCTGACGCTGGCCTTGCGCGAACGCGACACGTTGCTGGTCCTGGACAACTGCGAACACCTGATCGCCCAGGCCGCGCAGCTGGCCCAGCACCTGCTCAGCACGTGCCCGTCGGTGCGCATCCTCGCCACGAGCCGGGAGGCGCTCGGCATCACCGGCGAGACGCTGTGCCCGGTGCCGCCGCTCGATCCCGAGCAGAGCGTGGCGCTGTTCGCCGACCGCGCCCGGCTGGTCAACCCCGCGTTCGTGCGCGACCGGCACACGATCGACATCTGCCGGGAGCTGGACGGCCTGCCGCTGGCGATCGAACTGGCCGCGGCGCGCACCCGCACGTTGACGACCGAGGAGATCGCCGCCCGCCTGAACGACCGCTTCCGCCTGCTCACCAAGGGAAACCGTGCCGCCGCGCCGCGCCACCAGACACTGCGGGCCGTCGTGGAGTGGAGCTGGGACCTGCTGACGGAGGACGAACGCGACCTGGCCGCGTGCCTCGCGACGTTCAGCGGCGGGGCGAGTCTGGAGGCCGTCGAGGAGGTCTGCCGGCACGACATCGGGACGCTGGAAGCGTTGGTGGACAAGTCCTTGGTGGAAGCCGCCGACGGCCGCTACCGGATGCTGGAGACCATCCGCGAGTTCTGCTCGGAGCACAAGCGCGTCGACGCCGAGCACGCAACGTACTTCCAGGAACTGGCTCGCCGCGCGGATCCCGAGCTGCGCCGGCGGGACCAGGTGCGGTGGTTCACCCGGCTGGCCGCCGAACACGCGAACCTGATGCAGGCCCTGGAATGGACGACCTCGTGCGCGCCCGAGCAGGCGTTGCGGCTCGTCAGTGATCTGGCCTGGTACTGGTACCTGAAGGGCAGCCGCACGGAGGTCCGCGGCGCTGCCCGCCGACTGCTGGACCGGGTGCCCGAACAGTCCACAGAGGAATACACGGTGCTGCTCGCCCTGGCCGAGCCCGAACACGTCGAGGAGAAGCTCCTGGCGTTGCGCGGCCCGATCAAGCAACCGTTCGTGCTCATCGCCTGGGCCATGCTCAGCGGCCCGCCCGACCCGTCCGCGCCGCGCACCGCGCTGCAGGACGAGGTCGAGAACAGCGAGGACCCGTGGATCCAGGGCCTGATCGGCTTCAGCAACGCCTACACCACCTGGGCTGCCAGCGGTGACCGCGCCCGCGCGATCGAGCAGTCCCGCGAAGCCCTGCGGCGGTTCCAGGACCTGGGCGAACGCTGGGGATCGGCCCAGGTCCTGGACGTGCTGGCCACCCTGACCGAGGATCCGGCCGAAGCTCTCGCGCTGACGGACCAGGCACTGCGGGCCGTCGCCGAACTGGGCGCGGTGGAGGAGCTGGCCGAACTGCGGGGCCGGCGCGCGGACCGGTTGCTCGACATCGACCAGGACCAGGCAGAGCGTGACTACCGCCAGGCGCTGGAGATGGCGGCACAGGCGGGCCTGGCCGCCACTCGGGCGCTCGCCAACGCCGGACTGGCCAGGATCGCCCAGCGCCGGGGAGATCCGGCACGGGCCGAGGAGCTCCTGCGGGCCGCTCAGCAGGAACTCGGGTTCGGGTGGATGCACACAGCGGCCAAGCAGCAGGTGGACGAGGCGCTCAGTGAACTGTGGCGTACTCGGGAAGTGTGATCGCGGTAGCGGCCCGCAGATCCATCCGCGCGAACATCGGCATCTTCGGGAGCAGCCCGAACATCCGGTCCCGCACCCACATCCCGAGCCTGCTGCCGGGTGCGAGGAACGGCCCCGGGTTGCCCTGGCTGCCGCGGGCGTACGGCCCGATCAGTGCCTCGTACCGGGCGAAGGCGTCGCCTCCCGCCGCCAGCTCCCCCGCCAGGACGTAGGCCGAGACGACCGCGAGCCCGGTTCCCATGCCGCCCAGCGTGGATCCGTACCCGGCGTCGCCGATCAGCGTGACCCGCCCGGAACTCACCGTAGGCATACGCACCTGGCTGATCGAGTCGAAGTAGACGCCCTGCGCCACCACCTCGTCCGGCATCAGTTCGGGAGGGATCGGCGACTTGTACAGCAGCCAGCCCGGTGAGGTCAGCACCCCCGGTGAGCAGGTCAGGTCCCGGTCGTCGCCCTCCGCGTCCCAGATCGCGAAGTAGTAGCCCTGGAACTTCGGCCGGTACTGCGGGAAGACCAGCCGCCGCACCCCGGACCGCATCCCGTCCGCGCCGATCACGAAGTCGAACCGCCGTGATCTCCCGTGTGCGAACGTGACGTCCACGCCGGCGCCGTCGTCGTGCAGCGCCGTGATCCAGTCGCCGAACACGTACTCCACGTCGGAGGCGGTCAGCTCGTACAGCAGGCGCGACAGATCACCGCGGCGGATCTCCACGTCCCCGGCCGTGAACGCGGCGGGCAGCCGTGCCCGCTCACGTCCGTCGACGCCGCGGAACACCATGTCGCGCGGCGTGGTCTGCGCGGCGAACACCGCGTCGAGCACACCCATCCGCCTGAGCACGGACAGGTGCGCCTCGCCGCGGAAGTCCACGGCCTGGCCACCGTCACGCAGCGACGGCGCCCGCTCGACCACCACCGGGGAGAAGCCGAAACGCGTCAGCCAGTGCGCCAGAGCGGGCCCGGCGATTCCCGCTCCCGAGATCAGTACGTCCATGCTCGGGATGCAACGCCGGGCCGCTGACCAAACCCTGCCGAAACGCTGACCTACGCCCCGCCGATGATCTTCAGCATCTGCGAGATCTGGCCCTGCCGGGTGTTGACGACCCGTTCCGCGTAGGCCGTCGTCTCGGGGTTCATGCCGTCCTTCTTCTCCGTGAGCGCCATCTCCACCCCGGCACCCTGATGCCCCGTCATCAGGTTGAGGAAGAGCTGGTCGAACTCGGTTCCGCTCTTGTCCTTGGTCTCGTTGATGACCTTGTCGTCGAGCAGCGGCTGGCCACCGTGGGCGGCGTGCAGGTTGGCACCATCACCCTCCGGCTTGCCCCAGAGCTTCAGCCAAGACTTGAGCATCGTGAGTTCCTCGCGCTGGGTCACGTCGATCGCGCCCGCGAGGTCCTTCGCCTCCTGTGTGGTCGCCTTGGCGAGGCCGACCTGCGAGAGGCTGATGCCGAGTTGCAGGTGGTCCACCATCATCTGCACGAACATCACGTCCGCGTCGTTGAACCTCGCACTGGCGGCAGGAACGGGTGGTGCGGCGGAGCTAGCGCCGTGCCCGTGGGCTCCTTGGCCCTCCGGCACGACCGCCTCTCCGCCGCACCCCGCCAGCGCCAGGACCGCGGCCGCGATCACCAGGCGCCTCATCAGGTCAGACCTTCTCCCACAGCGCCGCCGCGTTCGGCGGTTCCCAGCCGGTCAGCGACGTGTGCGCCTGGCGGCAGCGGTAGGTCGAACCGCCGTAGGTGACGGTCGATCCGGTCGCGTAGGAGGTGTTCGCGGCCCACGTGCCACCGGCGGGCGGTGGCGTCGTGGTGCTGGACGTCGTGGTGGTGGGAGGAGGGGTGGTCGTGGTGGTGGGCGGCGGGGTCGTGCCTCCACCACCGCCGATGTTGAGGTCGATGCACGAGTAGAACGCGTTGACCGTGTCGCCGATGTTCCAGATCGCGTACAGCTTCTGGCGGCCGGAGAACCCGCCGAGGTTGATCGTGTGGGTGGTCGGGTTGGTCGGCTGCTGGTTGTTGCCGGCGACGTAACCGACGCGCGTGCCGCCGATGAAGTACTCGTAGTCGCGAGTGGCGTGGCGCGCGGTGAAGGTCCAGGTCAGCGACAGGGTCTGACCGGTGTTGGTGACCTTCCAGGGCAGCCCGTCGTTGTCGAGAGGCGCGAAGGCGCCGTTCGCACCGCTGCAGTTCTTCAGGCCCTTGGGGCCTTCGGCACTCTGCGGCTCGTACTTCGCCTGGCCGCAGAGGTCGACGGAGACGTCTCCCCTGGCACACTGCGCCGAACGACTGGCCGGCGACGACACGTAACCGTGCGCGCTCGCCGAACCGACCGGCGTGATGAAGACGATGGCAGGGACAGCGGCCATGACGAGCGCCGTTTTACGCATGAGTTTCATTCGTCCGAACTCCTTGGATCGTTCCCGAACGGGTTGACCCGTAGGCAGGGGGAGGGAACCGGGAGCGCTCTAGATCGCTCGCCGATCCAGTTTCGGTCTGTGGTCTAGACCATAAACCGGGATTCGGAAAACGGTCAAGCAATCACCGGACACGAACGAAAAACCGCCGCCTGCCAACAAGTCCACACCAGAGAGTGCTCTGCACTCAGCCATTCGGGTTACCGGATCAGACCACTCGGCTCATTGGTACGAACTCCGCCGAGTGGGTATCCCCGTGCCATGCGCGAATTCGACGAGCCCAGCAGGGCAGCCGGCCCCGGCGTTGTCATCGACGGGCCCGCAGGTGCCCCGACTGTCCTCGTGATCGATCCAGCGGGAGAATCGGTCCACCACGAGATCCCCGCGACCTGGCGGCCGCTGACCGAACACCTGCGGATCGTGTGGCTGCGAGTCCCCGCCGCACCGACCTGGAAGTCCACAGTGGACACCGTGCTGACCAGGCACCGCGACGACACGCCGACCGTGCTCGACATCGTCACGAGCGGACCGCTCGCGGCCGACGTCCTCGACCTCGTGGCAGCTCACCGCGACCTCGTGCGCTCAGTCCTGCTGGTGGACCCCGAAATCCAGGTGGACGCCCCGTTCGCCCAGGTCATCCCCCACGCCAACACCACCCCGGTACCGCTCCCCCTCGGCCACCCCGACGTCGTCCAGGGCGTGCTCGCGGCACTCGAACCCCACCGAACCACTTAGGGTCCGGAACTTTCGCTGAACCGGACACTTCGGCCACCCGTATCCCTCGGCAGGGAACACGAGACGGGAGGCTTCATGCGAGCGCGTCTGCTCATCATCGTGCTGGGCCTGCTTGCGCTGACGGGCTGTTCATCTGTCGGCGGCAGCAGTCCGGGCGAACCGGCGGCCAACGAGGCGGACGCGACGTTCTCGTTGCGGATGATCCCCCACCACCGCCAGACGATCGAGATCGCCAAGGTCGCCATGCAGAAGTCCAAGGACGAGTTCGTCGTCAACGTGGCCGACAAGATCGCCACCGCCGAGGCGGGCGAGATCGAGCAGATGGCCACCTACCTGCGCAGCTGGAACATCCAGGTGCCCGGCGACGACGCCAACGCCACGCACAAGATGGCGGGCATGATGACCGTCAAGGACGTCGAGGCGCTGAAGTCCGCCACCGGCAAGCAGTACGACGACCTCTTCCTCGCCACCCTCTCCCGCCACCTCCGCAGTGGCGTGGACATGGCGAAGGACGCGCAGGCCAAGGGCGAGCACATCGGCTCCAAGGCCCTGGCCGGGAAGATCATCGTGTCGCAGACCGAGGTGCTGGACCAGATCAGCGCCAAGCAGAAGTCCTGACGCCACAACGGGACCCGCACGCCAGTCACGGCCGGGCGCTTTCAGCCCGGCCTTTTCCGGCCGTCCAAGGGCTCCGTAAAATCTCCGAGCATGCTCGGTGTCTGGGTGGCCCGCTCCGACGCCGAGAGCACACCAGCCATGGCGAGATCGTCTCACCTTGATCACGCGGTGAGTCCCGCCGTCCCTGGCCAGACACATCTCAGTGGCCTGGACGGATTCGGCATGAAAACCTCACGCCCGTGGCTACTGAAACCGAGGTAGGAGAGCTGTTGCACCAGCGCGGCTGGCGAACGGCATTCACGGTCGCGGAAAGGGTCAACGGGTGGGCTGCCCTGGTGGGCATCATCGAGCATGGCTACGGCGACGACATCCATGAGTACACCAACGATCTCTACTGCCGAAACTGGCTGCACGAGGCTTGGCTCCTACTGGACGAACACGTCGTCCAGCTCTGGACTCCGCGGATCAAAGCACTGGACGACCGGTACAAGGCCGCGACCATCGACGATGACGGCCAAGCACTCGGTCAGTTCCACCGGCTGCCCGACCCCGCCCTGTGGTGGTGGCGGCGACACCCCTGCATCCTCCCCGGAGACCTCGGGCGTTCGCTTCGCTCGGCCGGTGCCATCGGCACCGAGCCCGACACAGCATGACCCTTTGCCTCGTGGGATTGCGGGACAACCCCTTAAGCATCGCGCCAGAGGCTCAAGGTAAAGCCCTGATCGCCGGGTTGGTACCGCCCCACCCGCGCAAGGCGACCGCCCTGCAATCGGACGTACAGAGGGAGTTTTCCGGCTAACCGACGTGCACGCGTGGCCGCCGAGCCGGATCCGACTCAGCCGAGCGAATGATCTCGCGTACCACCGGAGGCGTATCGCCACGCCCGAGGATCAGGTAGCGGAAGAGGTGCGCCAGCGGATTCCCCTCCGACCACTCGAAGTGCGCGTGCGGGATCACGCCGGTCGAGTCGCGCAACGCCAGCAAGATCGCCGCGATCGCGTTCGGCGAGGCGGGAGCGGAGGCGCGCAGGATGCGGTGGCCGTCCACCTCCACGCCGGACACGCACAGGACGTTGCTGAACGCCGACGGGTCGACGATGTCGATCTCCAGGAAGAGCACGTCCGCGGATCCCGGCACCGGGTTCATGCCGCGCTGCTCGGCCTCCTTCTCGTCGTACTCCGCCTTGTCGCCGGCCTGGCGGCGGTTCGCGATCAACGTGATCAGGCCATCGTTCTCGATGGTGGCGGTGACGAACCGGCGGGCCTGCTCGTCGAACTTGATGCTGTCGACGCGTAGTTCGGTCGTGCGCGAGATGCGCGACACCAGGGAGATCACCACGATGCCGATGATGAAGCCGAACGAGATCGTGATGCCGTCCGGCTTCTCGATCACGTTCTCCACCAACGCGTACAGCAGCACCAGCGTCAGCACGGTGAACCCGATTCCCGCGCGGCGCTGCCTCTTGCGCCACGCGGAGACCGTCACCGCGAACGAACCCGACACCATCATCGCCAGGATTCCGGTGGCGTAGGCGCCGGCCTGCGCGTTCACGTCGGCGTTGAAGATGATCGTGATGATGATGCAGATGATCGTGTAGACGATCACGACGGGACGGACGGCGCGGCCCCATTCCGGTGCCATGCCGTAGGAAGGCAGGTAGCGCGGCACGATGTTGATGAGGCCGGCCATCGCCGAGGCGCCGGCGAACCACAGGATCAGGATGCTGCTGATGTCGTAGACCGTGCCGAACACCTCGCCGAGCAGTTCGTGTGCGAGATACGCCAGGGCACGGCCGTTCGCGGGGCCGCCAGGCGCGAACTTGTCCTGCGGCACCAGCACGGTGGTGATGAACGACGTCGCGACCAGGTACACCGACATGATCAGCGCGGCGGTCGTCAGCAGCTTGCGCGTGTTGCGCACGCGGTTGTCGAGGCGTTTCTCCGGCGTGTCACCGGACGCCGCGACGAGCGGCATCATGCTCACGCCGGTCTCGAAGCCGGACAAACCGAGCACCAGCAACGGAAACGCCAGAATCGCCGGGCCGATGACGCCGAAGAACCCGTCGCCGTGCGCGCCCAGCGCCGACACCCAGCGGTCAAGCGCGTCCGGCGTCGCGAAGACGTCCACGAACCCCACCACGACCACGACGGCGTTCAGCGCGAGGAACACCGCCACCAGCGGGATCGCGATGCCCACGGCCTCGCTGAAGCCCATCAGGAACACGCCGCCGAGGATCAGCAGCAGCACGATCGTCAGCCAGAGCTCGGCGTCGTGCAACGACTCCGGCACGTACGGGTTCTCCAGCGCGTGCACGGAGGCGTCGGCGGCGGACAGTGTGATCGTGATGATCCACGACGTCGCCACGAAACCGAGCAGCACCAGCACGAAGATCTTGCCCCGCCAGAACGGCAGCAGGTCCTCCAGCATCGCCACGGAGCCCTGGCCGTGGGGGCTCTCCCGCGCCACCCGCCGGTACATCGGCAGCATGCCGAGCAGCGTCAGCGCCACGATGAGCAACGTCGCCAGCGGGGACAGGGCGCCGGCGGCCAAAGCCGCGATGCCGGGCAGGTACGACAGGGTGGAGAAGTAGTCGACGCCGGTGAGCGTCATGACCTTCCACCACGGGTGCGGCCTGGCGTGCGACTCGTGGCTTTCGGGACCCGAAGGCGCCACGCGGTCCGCGAGCAACCACCTGCCCAGCGGTCCGCCGGGAGGCGCCGGACGGTCCGGGCTCGGAACCTCGGCGGGGATGGCGAACTCCGTGCTCATGGCACAGAGCATGCCACCGTCAGCTGGTCACGGCCGGAACTCGGCCGGAAAACCAGCCTCCTGAACAGACAGTCCGGACGGACGCAGCGTGCCGATGCTGCCCTGCGTGTGCAGGTCGAGGAAAAGGTCCACCACATCCGGATCGAACTGCTGCCCGCGACCCGACCAGAGTTCGCGCCGCGCGCGGTTCTCGTCCAGCGCGGTCTGATGTGGACGGTTCGACCTCATCGCGGCCCACGCCACGCACACGGACAGGATCCTTGCTTCCGCACGGATGTCGGCGCCGCGCAGGCCGTCCGGATAACCGGCGCCGTCGTAGCGTTCGTGCTGCTGCCTGATCACGTACGCCACCCCCGCGAACCCCGGCACCATCCGCGCGAGCCGGTAGCCGAAGTCGGGGTGCTGGCGCAGCAGCCGCCATTCCTCTTCGGACAGTGCGCCGGGCTTGGTGAGCACCACCTCGGGGATGATGACCTTGCCGATGTCGTGCAGGCGCCCGGCGAGCTGGGTGACCCTGATCGTGGGCGCGTCGAGCCCGAACTCCCCCGCGGCCACGCCGGCCCAGCGCGACACCGACCGGCTGTGGTCGTAGCGGTGCAGCCAGCCGTCCACCCGGTCGGCGACCTGGCAGAGGAACTCCGCCATCGCGCCGTCGGTGTCCGGGTCGACCGCTGGCAGCGGCTCCGGACCGACCGCGATCCTGTTGCGTCCCGCCGCTTTCGCCGCGTACAGGGCCCGGTCCGCGATCACCACGATGTCGTCGGGACCGTCGCCGTGCGTCGGGAAGCTCGCCGAGCCGACCGACACCGTGACGAACAACGGGATGTCGTCGTTGCCCGCGTTGACCGGAATCGGTTTCTCCGCAACGCGTTCGCGCAGCCGGTTCGCGATCACGGACAACCGGCCGGGACCGGCGTCCGGCACCAGCAGCGCGAACTCCTCGCCACCGTACCGAGCGAGCACCTCACCGGCCCTGGACGCCGCGCGCAGCCGTGCCGCGACCTCGATCAGCACGTCGTCGCCGGCGGGGTGGCCGTAGTTGTCGTTGATCGACTTGAAGCGGTCGACGTCGATGATGAACACCGCGACCGACCCGTCGCCCCGCCGGGCGCGGGAGATCTCCAGCGGTAGCTGGGCCTCGAAGAACCTGCGGGTGTGCAACCCGGTGAGGCTGTCGGTGATCGCGAGCTTGCGCTGGTCCGCGACCAGCCCCGCGAGACGGGCGATGATCAGCAGCGACAGCAGCCCGCTGCCGGCGGCGATCACCAGGACGTCCTGCGACGACTGGCCCACGTCGTGCACCAGCATCAGGATCGGGGCGGCGAGAGCGGCCGAGCACAGCGCGATGATCCGGCCGCGGCTCAGCCCGACGTCCTTGACGTGTGCGCGGTCCACGAGCCGCGCCATCGTCGGGTGCAACGCCGCCGCGCCGATGCACAGGTTCGCCGACAGCCAGATGGCGTCGAGGAAGTTGCCCGCGTGGTAGCTGCCGTCGAGGCGCTGCAGCACGTAGATCGTGTCCGCGGTCAGGATGCCCAGCAGGTTGCACGTCAGCAGGATGAACGCGCGCGGCCTGGGGCCCGCCCCGAAGATCAGCCGCAACGCCACCACGAACAGCGCCAGGTCCATCATCGGGTAGCCGAGCGACGCGATCTTCACCAGGACCGGTGAGGTGAGGCGGGCCTGCGGGCCGATCACGTAGAGCCAGGACGCCATGCCCGCGACGACCGCGAGCACCGCGGCGTCGAGCAGGCTCGGCAGGTCGAGGCCCGGCGTGCGGCGGCGGATCAGCAGGATCACACCCGCGACCATCAACGGGTAATGACCCAGGTAGAAGATGTCCGCGTACGAGGGGTAAAGCGTGTTCTCGAAGATGTAGTGCGATGCGTAGAACGTCAGGTCGGCGATCGCGTAAACGACCTGGCTGAGTGCGAGGAACACCCATGGCCGCCGCCATTGGGGGCGGTTGCGCTTGACACCCGCGAATGTCGCGACAGCTGCCGAAGCGCTGATCGTGCAGTAGAGCACCACCCGTACCGTTTGCCCCGCTGTCCCCGCGGGACTCACCGGAATGAGGTAGTAGACGCCCAGCAGCAGGTGACCCGCCACCAGGTACATCCACCACGCCCCGATGTGGCCGGTACGGAAGATGGTCACACGAGACCCCTCGTTCTACGACATTGGTCGAGCCAGGTGATGATGCCCGACTTGGGATGATCGCGGCACCGTCGTTACTCCAATGAGGTGACCCACCATTACGGACGCCACCGCGAATCCCTGTTCTGTTTTCCACCACTGCGACTGCGTAGATCTCACCGGTCGCCGATCCCTGCCTGTGGGTGGTACCCGACGATTTTCGCACGACTTTTCGCTGCCTGACGGTGATTCGTGCACCTTGTGCCACCGATATTTCCGACCTTTCGGTCGGTAAGCGGGTTCAGCAGACCTTCGTCGTTGACAGTTGCTCGTGCGGGCGGAGAGCGACGATCAACGGACTATCGTGAGCCGGTGGACGGCGTTCGGTTCGGGGTGCTTGGGCCGCTGCTCGTCACGCACGAGGGGCGGGACGTCCGCATTCCCGCAGGTCAGCCGCAGCAGGTCCTGGTGCTGCTGCTCCTGCACACCGGTCAGACCGTCAGCGTCGACCACCTCATGTCGATCCTCTGGGACGGCGATCCGCCCGCCAGCGCGCGCAAAGCCGTGCAGGTGCACGTCTCGCAGCTCAGGAGGGCCCTGAAGGACCTCCCCGGGGTGTCCCTGGAGTGGTCGCGGCAGGGCTACCGGCTCGACATCCCCGAGCGGTCGCTCGACCTGCGGCTCTTCCGCGACGCGCAGGACCCGGACGAGGCGCTGGGGTACTGGCGCGGACCCGCGCTGGCCGAGCTGACCACGAACACCCAGCTCGCGAACCAGCTGGAGGAGGAACGGCTCGCGGCCGTCGAGCGCCGTGCCGACAAAGCGATCAGGGACGGCCGGCACCACGAGATCATCGGCGAGCTGACCGGGTACGTCACGCGGCACCCGACCAGGGAACGGCTGCGTGGCGCGCTGATGGTCGCCCTGCACCGGAGCGGCCGGCAGGCAGACGCGCTCAGGACGTACGACGAGGGCCGTCGCCGGCTCGCCGAGGAGCTCGGGCTCGACCCCGGCCAGGAGCTCCAGGACCTGCACGCCGCGATCCTGCAGGGCGACATCCCCGCCGTGCCGCGCGAACTGCCGGCCAGACCCGACCCGTTCGTGGGCCGCCGCGCGGAGATCGAGTTGATCACGGGCTCGGCCGAGCCCGTGATCGCCGTGCACGGGCCGGGAGGACAGGGCAAGAGCGCGCTTGCCACCACCGCCGCGCACGCGATGGCCGAACGTTTCCCGGACGGACAGTTGTACGCCGACCTGCACGGCGCCACGCCGGGCCGGTCGCCGCTGTCGCCCGCCGAGGTGATCAGGCGGTTCCTGCGCGCCCTCGGCACGCCACCGCTGGCCGTCCCGACGGACGTCTCCGAGGCCGCCGCGCTCTACCGGTCGACGCTGGCCAGGCGGAAAGTCCTGGTGCTGCTCGACAACGCGGTGGACGCGGCGCAGGTCGGCCCGCTGCTGCCCGGCGAACCGGGTTCCACCGTGCTGATCACCAGCCGCCGGATGCTGGCGACGCTGAGCGCCCGGCACGTCCGGCTCGACCCGTTGCCGGAGGCCGACGCGCTGCGGTTGCTGGGCGACGACAGCGAGGCGGCGAAGCAGGTCGCCCGGGCCTGCGACCACCTGCCGCTGGCACTCACGATCGCGGCCGCGCGGCTGCGGTCACGGCCGGACTGGACGACCGGGACGCTGGCGAGACGGCTCGCGGACCAGCGTCATCGGCTGGACGAGCTCGACTTCGACGACCTCGGTGTGCGGTCGAGCTTCCAGCTGGGCTTCGAGGGCCTGAACGCCGTCTCGACCAGGGCGTTCATCCTGTTGTGCTGCCTCAACGTGCCGACCGTCGGCGAGCCGGTGCTCCGGGCGTTGCTCGGGCAGGCCGACGTGGACCGCGCGCTGGACCCGTTGGTGGACGCCAGACTCGTGGAGCCGTGCGGGCCGGAGCGGTACCGGGTGCACGACCTGCTGCGGTTGTTCGGCGCCGAGCACGTGAACGACGAGAAGCAGGACGCGCTCGCCCGTGCGCTCACGCACTACCGCTCCACGCTCGCCGCTGCCCTGAAGAAGCTGCGGCCACACGCATACGGCGCGCTCACGTACTCCGCGACCAAACAGGACATCGACGAACCGTTGCGGTGGCTGACCGACGAGGCCGAGAACCTGCTGGCCGCGGCACGTTCCACCGTGGCGTCCGCCGCGCTGGCCGAGCACGGGCTGGCCATCGCGCACATGCTCTACCCGCACCTGTTCAAACAGGACAGGGTCGCGGACCTGGTCGAGCTGGGCCAGATCGCGGACCAGGCCGCTCGCACCATCGGCACCTCGGCCGCGTTGCAGACGGCACTTCTGGTGCGGTCGGCCGCGAACCGCAGGATCGGCGCGTTCGAGATCGCCCTCGCCCAGCTGGAAGAAGTGCTGGAGGCGCGCGCCGACGACCCGTTCGGGCAGGGTCGTGCCCTGTCCGGCATCGGCACGATCCAGCGCGAACTGGGTGAGCTGGAGCAGGCAGAGTCGACCTTGGCGCGGGCGATCGAGCTCACGGCGGAGCACGGACCCGCCGGCGCGCAACGGGTTCCGTTGTCCGCACTGGCCCAGGTGCACCAGGTCGCCGGACGGTACGAACAGGCGCTCGACGCCGCCGTGCTGAGCCTGAAGCTCGCCCGCGAGCACGAGGACGAGGCCGGCACGGCGTACGCGCTGGCCTCGCAGGGACAGGCGTTGTTCAGGCTCGGCAGGCCGGCGGAGGCCGAGGCCTCGCTGAGTGAGTGCATCGAGCTGTGCCGGGTCACGGGCGAGCACAACGACGAGTGGCAGGCCTTGCTGTGCCGTGCGGAAGTGCTGCTGGCCGCGGGAAAGCCCGAACAGGCCACAGTGGACGCCGAACGCTGCCTGGAGATCACCGCCGCTCGTGGTGACCGGTACGGCGAGGGCGTCGCCCACCTCGTGCTCGCCAGGACGGGCCGGGAAAAGCACGCGGACCGGGCGGCCGAACTGCTCGGCACACCCGGTCTGCGCAGGGACAACCTCCTGGACAGCCTGATCGGCTGATCAGGCGCAGTGCTCGAAACCGCTGGTGTAGCTGGAGGAACCGACCATGCCGCCCCACTTGACGCACTTGCCGGGCGCCTTCTTCTTCACCGGGCCGGCGTAGTAGCCGTACTCGTCACGGTCGGTCGTGCGTGCGGCGCCCTGCACCTCGAGGAACGCGCCGACGTCGGACGCCGTGCCGATCTTGGTGGTCTTGATCGCGACCACGCAGTTGTAGCCGTTGGAGGCGTTGTACAGCAGGGAGACCCGCGCACCGGTCACGTTCGCACCGTCGATGACCTTGTAGCCGGCGCCACAGGCCTCCTCGGGCGTGTAGGGGTTGGTGGCGCCACCGCCGCCGCAGTTGTTGCTCTTGTAGCTCTTCGAGCCGTAGTACAGGGCCTGCGAGCCGTTCATCACGACGCGCTGCGGGGTGCCGTTCTTCAGCTGCTCGAAGTGCAGGTGCGGGCCGGTCGAGCCGCCGGTGCTGCCGACGTTGCCGATCTTCTGGCCCTGCGTGACGCTCTGGCCGACCGAGACGCTCTGCACGGACAGGTGGGCGTACCGGGTGGTCCAGCCGCTGCCGTGGTCGATCTCGATCCAGCGGCCGTAGCTGGTGTTGCCCTCGTTGCGGACCTTGCTGACCTTGCCCGCCGCCGACGCGACGACGACGTCGCCCTGGGCGTTGGCGCGGCTGAAGTCGATGGCCGCCAGCGGTTTGTGCGGGTTCGCGTCGTTCGGGCCGCGGGTCTGGCCCGTCCACGTCTGCCCGCACGGGAACGGCATCTGCCAGTTGGTGGCGGCCGAGGCCTGCGGCGCGATGGCCACGAGCACCCCGATCCCGACGGCGAGGCCCGCGACGGCGGACACGATTCTCTTGACGTTCATGACTTCCCCTCGTTCACCCGAAGGTCCGGCGGACCTTGGAGTACGGCGTGCCATGGCTGTTGAGCTCGCAGATCCGGACGCTCCACCCGTCGCGGACCTCGGCCTGGGCCGTGCCGGCGCTCGTGAGAGGCACCGGCACGGCCAGGGCTGTGACCGCCGCGAGGACGGTCGTCCTCATGTCAGCAGCGGATGCTGGTCCGGGCGGTCGGCGTGTTGCCGCTCCACTTGATGTTGCCGACGGCGTGGGTGCACACGCTCAGCGTGTTCGTGCCCGACGACCAGTTGTCAGCCTTGTTGCTGATGCACTTCAGGCCTTCGAGCAGGTACGGGGCGCTGGAACCGGTCGCGACCGAGACGCAGACCTCCCAGTTGGAGTGCGAGGAGCGGAAGCCCTCCCACACGTAGACGTAGGCCCAGTTCTTGTTGCAGCCCTTGAACTGCTTGACCGAACCGATGCTGGTGCCGCCGCTCTTGATGTAGGCGGTGGAACCGATCTGCGTCACCGGGCCACAGCCCGGCGCCGACTCGGCCTGCGCGGGCGAGGTGAGCCCGAGCATCGCGCCACCGACGATCACGGCTGCCCCGAGCGTACTGGCGATCTTGCTGAACATGCTTCTCCCTCAATGGTTTTGCGATGGTGCCGCAGAGATTGGTCAGTCGGTGATGTAGCCGGTCACGGCGCGCCCCCTCAGCAAGCGCTCGACGCGAGGCGGGCAGTGCGGTGCACGCCGTTCCTGTCGACGTAGAGCACCTCGCCGCGGGCGCAGCCGGGCGCGTAGACCATGTTTCCCCAGTGGTTGCCGGGCGTTCCCGCCGCGACGAAGCCGACGCGGTCGCTGCTCGACCACACGGTGATGCGCAGAGCCGAGTCGCCGCCCGCGTAGTTCGAGACCCGCACCCAGTTCGTCCTGCAACCGGGCGACCACCGCAGCTCCGCCGTACCGCCCGTGTACATGGGCGCGGTGTCCGCGGTCGTCGAACCACTACTGCACCCAGCGGCCACCGGGTCCTTGTCGTTGCACCCGCGTCCGCTGCAGGACGCGGCCTGTGCGTCCGGCGCCATGAGGAGCGTGAACGCGGCCGCGGCGATCAGGGCTGTCGACTTCATGGCGCTGACACTGCCGACCGGCGCTCACAGCGACCTGACAGCTACACCCCGTCCGGTGTCAGCGAGGTGTCAGAAGGCCACGTCAGCGAGCGGTGCGCGATCGGTCAGCGCGGGTGGCCATGGTGTCGCCATGACGTGGTTGCGCAAGCCCTGGGTGGGCCCGTTGGCGTTCGTGGTGGTGGCGTTCGTGGCGTTCTCGCTGCCGCCGTACCTGACCGGTGATCGTCTGCAGGCACGCGTGCAGTCGGACTGGGGACCGCATTTCCCCCTGCTCGTCGTGCACGTGGTCTGCGCGTCGATCGCCATCATCACGTGCGTGGTGCAGATCTGGCCGTGGTTCCGTGGCCGTTTCCCCGTGTGGCACCGCCGCATCGGCCGTGTGTACGTGTTCGCCGGTGTGCTGCCGGCCGGGCTGTCCGGGCTGGTGATCGGCTGGATGACGCCGTTCGGACCGGTCGCCCAGGTGAGCAACGTGCTGTTGGCCGTGCTGTGGCTGGCGTTCACGGGGCTGGCGTGGCGCGCGGCCCGGCGGCGCCAGTTCCGCGACCACCGCAAGTGGATGATCCGCAGCTTCGTGCTGACGGTCTCGATCATCACGAACCGGATCTGGGGCGCCGTCGCGTTCCTGCTACTGGCGGACCGCGTGCCGGAGGCGGAGCTGCCGCACACGATCGCCGGGATCGCGACCTGGACCGGGTGGACCATCCCGTTGCTGCTTTCGCAGTGGTGGCTGGAGCGCAAGCCTCGCCGGCGTGCCGCAGTCGAGCAGCGGGAGGCGATCAGCGTGAGCTGACAAGGGGTTATGCGGCGACTACGGTCGGCACTCATGAGGCTACTGCTCGCTGTCCTGATGATGGTCGTCCTCGCCCCGGTCGCGTCCGCCGCACCGGCCACGCCCACGGCGCGCTGTGAGTTCATCCCGACGCCGGAGAACCCGGCTGCCCGCCCGGTCCAGCCGCCCAAGGCCGTCGTGCCGGCTCGCGGCATCGTGAAGGTCACCATCGTGACGAACTACGGGGTGGTCGTCGCGCACCTCGACCGCGCCAACGCCCCGTGCGGCGTGGAGAACTTCGCCCACCTGGCGCGGAGCTGGTTCTACACGATGTCGCAGTGCTGGCGCCTGACCGACACCTCACGCCTGGGCGTGCTGCAGTGCGGTGACATCTACCGCGCCGAGGAGGGTGGGCCCGGTTACCGGTTCGCCGACGAGGTGACCGGCAAGGAGACCTACCCGCGCGGCACCATCGCGTACGGGAACCAGGGGCCGGGCACGAACGGCAGCGAGTTCTTCATCGTGCATTCGTTCGCCAACATCAAGCCGCTCTACACCGTGATGGGCCACGTCACCTACGGCATGGACACGCTGGACCGGATCGTGCAGGCCGGGATCGTGCCGCAGCCGGACGGCCTGCTCGACGGCGCGCCGAAGAAGCCGGTGCGGATTCTGCACGTGCTCGCCTAGTTGCTCATTTTCCGAGTAGTCGCCGTTTTGCTGAAACGGCGACTACTTTGCATTTCAACCAGTTTGGGCGAAATTCCGGTACGCGATCTCCGTCACACGTCCTACCTGCGCATATTGAGCCATTCGCACCATCGTGCATTAAGGAGGAATTGATACTCGTTGTGATCCCGCTCGCCCCCAGGAATCAATTCCGCAGCTCCTGCGCTTCCACCACCTGAATGGCGGCTGTACCAGCCAGTAGCCTCATTTCGGTCAAAGGAGGCACACAGGTGACACCCGAGTTCGAGCCGGCTCGACTCGACGACGTCGACAATCTGCTCAGGCTCTATCGGCGGGCGCACGGCGCGAACTACCCCATCGCGATGGGCACCGACCCCGACGTCATGGCCGCCGAGATCGCGGCCGCGCGCACCACGTGGCTGGTGTGGCGCGGTGGCGGCCGGGTCGTCGCCTCGATCACCGGGCACGTCGAGAGCGCGGACCGCCTCGGCAAGATCGCCGGGCTGGTCGTGGACCCGGACGCGCAGGGCGGCGGCATCGCGCACCACGCCGTCGGGCAGATCACCGGCCGCATGCTCGCGAGCGGCGAGGTCGACTCGGTCTACGGCACCGCGCGGACGATCCACCTCGCGCCGCAACGGGTGTGCCTGCGCAACGGGTTCCACCCGCTCGGGCTCGTGCCGAACCTGTTCAAGCACGCCAAGCGCGAGACGATGACGTTGCTGGCCAAGCACCGCGACGGCGTACTGGAGCAGCGGGCAGAGGTGTACAAGGTGCCCAAAAGCCTGGAAAAGCTCGTCAGAGCCACGCACGCGAAGATGCCGACGCTGCCCGAGTTCGTCGAGGACACCACCTTCACCGCCGCCGAGGTGTCGCGGCTGGAGGTCATCGAGGCGCCACAGTTCGTGCAGCGGCACTTCGAGCACACGATCAACGACCCGGCACGGCGGTTCTATCCGTTGCACAGGCCGAACGTGCTGCTGGCCGACGAACGCGGCGAGTACCAGATCTACGGGCACCTCAACCGGCACGACGGCTACTGCACGATCTTCGGTGCAACGCCGAGTCCTCAGGCACTGCTCCCGCACCTCGGCGGCGTGATCGACACGCTGGCCGGGCTGGGCGCGCCGCACGTCGAGACGCTCGTGCCGCTGCACGCGTTCGACGAGCTGAGTGCGTTGCTGGCCTTCGGTTTCCTGCCCGTCGCGCTGTACCCGGCGATGCGCAAGGACGGCGAGGTCTACCACGACTACGTGGTCATGGTGCACACACCGCAGCCGCCGGACTTCCGCGGACTCGCGATCGACGAGGCGTTCCGGCCCTTCACCGAGCAGTACATCGAGCTCTGGACGCAGAAGTTCCTCAACACCAACGGAGTCTACTGGTCATGAACTCCTCCATGGGCACGAACCCGCACTTAGGTCCAGCAACGGTGCCGGACCCATCGCTGCGCGCCGTCCAGGCGCTGTGCGACATCGCGGCGCCGTACGACCACAGCGACGAGGACCTGTTCCTGGAAGCGATGAACGAGTCGAACCGCTGGCACGCGCAGCGCAACGAGTTCTTCCGCAGCCTGTGGAACGGCAAGCCGCTCAAGGACATCACGGACCAGCCGTTCGTGCACGCCAACTTCTTCAAGATGCACGAGGTGCTGTCGGTGCCGCGCGCCGAGGTCGTCGTGCACGCCACCTCCTCCGGCACGACCGGGCAGAAGTCGCAGATGTTCTGGGACGCCTGGACTCTGCGGGCCGGCCAGCGGATGGTCGCGCGGATCTACGACCACAACGGGTTCATCTCCCGCGAGCCGGCGCACTACCTGATCAACCTGAACCAGCCGGCACCCGACGTGAAGCTCGGCAGCTCGTTCACCGGCCAGTTCATGACGGACTTCGCGCCCGTGGAGTCCGTCGACTACGGCCTCGCGCACACCGGCAGCGGGCACGAGTTCGACGCGTTCGGCAGCATCCGTGCGCTGCAACGGTTCGCGGACAGCGGCCGGCCGGTGCGGATCTTCGGGTTCCCGGCGTTCCTGAGTTTCACCATCGACCGCATGCGCGCGATGGGCGTAGAACCTTTGCGGCTCAACGATCGCTCGATGGTGTGGTTCGGCGGTGGCTGGAAGGGCAACGCGGACAAGCAGATTTCCAAGTCCGATCTGCGCGCGAAGGTGACCGGCATGCTCGGTATCCCGGACGTGCGGATCCGCGACAGCTACGGCTCGGTCGAGCACTCGGTGCCCTACGTCGAATGCGCGCACCACAACCTGCACGTGCCGACGTGGTCACGTGCGATCGTCCGGGACGTCCGGACGCTGGAACCGTTGCCGTACGGCGAGTCCGGCTACATCCAGTTCGTGTCCCCGTACATCACCTCGGCGCCCGCCCAGAGCGTGCTGATGGGTGACCTGGCCGCACTGCACGCACCTGAGGAGTGCGGTTGCGGCAACGAGACCCCGTGGTTCGAGATCCTCGGCCGCGCCGGCGTCTCCCGCAACCGTTCCTGCGCCATCGCTGCAGCAGAGCTCCTGAAAGGCAAGGCATGAGGCACTTCTGGCAGGGCGAGTGGGTCGGCGACGAGGCTGTGGCGCTGCGGCTCGACACGCTGGACGACCGCACCCAGCAGGTCATCACCGGACCGCGCCTGAACCCGCTCGTCGTACTGGCCGCCGCCGAGAAGCTGGACCTGGACCAGCACCGCGCGTCGCTGGTCTCGTGGGGCCTCGACGAGGTGGAGGTCGACGAGACGCTGGACGCGCTGCGGCACGCGTTGAGCCGCGGTTCGCTGGAACGCAAGCTGAAGCGCGAGCTCGGCAACCTCGACCCGGCCCGCATGGTCCGCTTCGACTTCCGTACGCCCACCTACGAGGCCTGGGTGCCGCTTGGCCTGCTCGCTCACGTGACGGCGGGCAACGCACCCGCCGCCGGCGTCCTGAGCGCCGTCGAGGGCCTGCTCTCGGGCAACCTCAACGTCATCAAGGTCGCGTCGGACGACTCGGGGTTCACCGCCGAGGTGCTCGCCGAACTGGCCTCGCACGACCGGACCGGTCAGATCGCCGCGCGGCTCGTCGTGCTGCACTTCTCCTCTTCGCGCACCGACTGGATGTCGCGCATGCTCGGCGCCGCCGACGCCGTCGCGGTGTGGGGCGGCGAGGAGGCGATCACCGGCGTCACCGAGCTGGCCAAGCCCGGCGCACGGGTGATCGACTGGGGACCGAAGCTGTCGTTCGCCTACCTGACCCGCGACTCATGGTCCGATGTGGACACCCTGCGCGCGCTGGCCGCGGACGTGTGCCGGCTGGAGCAGCAGGCCTGCTCCAGTCCACAGGTGATCTACCTCGACACCGAGGACTCGTCCCAGGTCTTCGCCTTCGCCGAGCGCTTCGCCACCGTGCTGGAGCAGGCGGGACCACCGACCCGCGAGCCGTCGCAGGCCGAATGGGCGGAGATCACGAACACCGTCCTCGTCACGCAACTGGAAGAACACCTCGGGTTCACGAAGGTGCACGCCGGCGAGAACTGGCGCGTGCTGGCCGACGTGCGGTTCGCGCCGCGCACCTCGCCGCTGTACCGGACGGTGTGGGTCAAGCCCTTGCCGCGCAAGCAGATCACCTCCGTGCTGCGGCCCATGCGCCGTTACCTGCAGACCGTCGGCCTCGCAGCGGACCGGCCCGACACCGCCGCGCTCGCGCGTTCGTTCGTCTCGGTCGGCGTGCAGCGGATCACCACGCCGGGTTCGATGCTCGGCGGCTACAGCGGCGAGCCGCACGACGGCGTCTACGCGTTGCAGCGCTACAGCAACCGGGTGTCCGTGCGGCTCGACGACAGGTTCGCCGCGGACGCCTCGCTGGACGACCTGGCCGAGTCGCGCCAGCTTCCGGTTCCCCCGGTCCCGGTGACCCCGAAGGCGGACTTCGAGACGCTGCAGGACCGTCCGGCGGACGTGTACTTCCGCAGCGGTGGCAGCTCCGGCGCGCCCAAGCTGTCCGCGTACACCTGGGCCGACTGGGACGAGCAGATGTGGGTCGGCGCCGAGGCGTTGCTCGCCACCGGGCTCGACCCGCGCCACGACCGCGTCATGAACCTGTTCTTCAACGGCCACATGTACGCGAGCTTCGTGAGCTTCTTCTCCGCGCTGGAGCGGATGAACGCCGTGCAGTTCCCGATGGGCGGCGAGTGGGGCCAGCTCGACGCGATCGCCCAGGCCATTGTGGACAACCGCGTCGACACGCTGCTGACCGCGCCGTCGTTCGTGCAACGGCTCTTCGCCGAGCACGGCTCGATGCTGAAGGAGTACGGCGGCATCCGCAAGATCTTCTACGCGGGCGAGCACTTCGGCGCGCAGGCCATCGCGCGGTTGCGGGACGAGTTCGGCGTCGAGACCATCCGCTCGGCCGCCTACGCGACGGTCGACGCGGGGCCCGTCGGCTATCAGTGCCAGGCTTCGACCGGCAAGGTGCACCACCTGTTCACCGGTCTGCACACGCTGGAGATCCTTGATCGCGAGACGGACCGTCTCGTCTCGTCGGGCGAACCCGGCAGGCTCGTCTTCACCACGCACACGCGGCGGGGCCAGCGGCTGGAGCGCTACGAGATCGGCGACCTGGGCCGCTGGGTCCCCGGCGCCTGCCCGTGCGGCCGTCAGACGCCCCGGTTCGAGCTGCTGGGACGCACCGGAGACGTGTTCCGGGCCGCCGCGCAGACGTTGAACTACCGGCGGTTCCTCACGATCCTGGAGGACGAGCACAGCTACTCCGGCGCGTTCCAGGTCGAGCTGAACGAGGACGCTCGGGGCGAAGAGCTGGTCGTACGACTGGAAAACGGCCGCGCGCCGGAGCCCGCGGTCACCCATCGCACGCTGCTGTCGCTCTATCCGGAGGTGTCCGAGGCCGTCGAGCAGGACGGGCTGCTGACCGTGCGCGTCGAGAACGTGCCACTCGCGGACTTCCAGCGGACGAAGAGCAGCGGCAAGTTGATCGCGGTCGTCGACCGGCGCAGCAGCAGGAGTGTGTGAACGATGTCCGTGCTCGACCTCGTCTGCTACGCCCGCACGCACTCCCCGTTCTACCGGGACCTGTACGACGGCTACGACTCCTCGACGCCGTTGGCCGACCTGCCCGTGGTCGACCAGGCCGCGTTCTGGGCCGCGAACACCGTCCGCGACAACCAGGTGCTGACCAGCGCGCACACCGACGGCCTGATCTTCAAGACCGGCGGCACCACCAAGGCCCCTCGCGTCTCCTTCTACACCAACGGGGAATGGGACGCGATGTGCCGCACGTACGCGGAAACGCTGCCCGCGGCCGGACTGCGGCACGGCGACCGCATCGCGAACCTCTTCGCCGCCGGCGAGCTCTACTCCAGCTTCGTCTTCGCCCTGAACGCGTTGCAACACTCCCCGATCGACCTGGTGCAGCTGCCGATCACCGGCAGCGCGCCGGTCGAGTTCACGCTGACCACGATGCTGGACTTCGACGCCACCGTCGTCGCGGGCTTCCCGACGACGCTGTGCCGGCTGGCCGCGCACGTTCGTTCCGAGGCCGGCTCACTGCCGTCGGTGCGGCTGGTCCTGTTCAGCGGCGAGGCCCTGTACGACGACCAGCGCGCACTCCTGCTCGAAGCGTTTCCCGGCGCCGAGTTCCGGTCGTTCGTCTACGGCAGCGTGGACGGCGGGATCATCGGCACGGCGGTGCTCGGCTCGGACGACCCGAGGGTGTTCCGTTCCTTTGTGGACAGCTCGGTGCTGGAGATCGTCGACGCCGGCACCGGCAGGCCGATCACCTCGCCGGGCCGGCCGGGCCGGTTGCTGCAGACCGACCTCACCCGGCGGCTGCAGCCGATGATCCGTTACCCGGTCGGCGACCTGGCCGAATGGGTCGACGTGGAGGACGGGATCTTCCGCCTGCTCGGCCGCGCCGACGAGGGCGCGCGGGTCGGCCCCGTGACGTTGCACCTCGACCACCTGCGGGCCGCCGTCGACCGCGCCGGGATCACGCACAACGGCGTGCAGGTCGTCATCCGCCGGATCGACGCACGAGACCAGCTGGTGCTGCGCATCGCCGGTGCGGCGCAGGACGTCTCCGCCGTCCAGGACGAGGTGCACCGGATCAGCCCGCGGTTCGCACTGCAGGCCGGCCGGGGCGTCGTGGCACCGCTCGCGGTGGAGTGGGTGGCCACGCTGGAGGTGAATCCCCGCACAGGCAAGACCCTGCGGCTCCTCGACGAGCGCCCCGTGTAGTTAGTGTGTGCCGGTGCGAAAGATCCTGGTCATCGGTATCGGCGCGGGCAATCCCGACCACCTGACGGTGCAGGCCGTCAAGGCGTTGCAGACGGTCGACGTGTACTTCGTGCTGGACAAGGGTTCCGCGAAGCAGGAGCTCGTCGACCTGCGCGCGTCGATCCTGGCGGAGCACGTGACGCGCCCGTACCGCTGGGTCGAGGGCCGGGATCCGGAACGCGACCGCAACCCCACCGACTACAGGGCGACGATCGACGCCTGGCGCCGCGACCGCGCGGACGTCGTCCGGGGGCTGCTCTCGGAACTGGGCGAGGACGAGGTCGGGGCGTTCCTGGTGTGGGGCGACCCGTCCCTGTACGACTCGACGCTGGCGATCCTCGACGACCTGCTGGCCCGCGGCGAGTCGTTCGAGGTGGAGGTCATCCCGGGCGTGACGTCGGTGGCCGCGTTGACCGCGGGCCACCGCGTGTCGCTGAACCAGGTCGGCAAGCCGGTGCAGATCACGACCGGCCGCCGGCTGGCCGCCGGGTGGCCGTCCGATGTGGACGACGTGGCCGTGATGCTGGACGCGACGTACTCGTTCGAGGGCGTCGACCCGGACACGTGGATCTACTGGGGCGCCTACCTCGGGATGCCGGACGAGATCCTGGTGTCGGGGCGGGTCGGGGACGTGGCGGCGCGGATCCGCGAGGTGCGTGACGAGGCCCGTGCGCGCAAGGGCTGGATCATGGACACCTACCTGCTGCGCCGTAGCTGACGAGGAAACGCCCTACTCGGCGATCAGGCGGCTGACCGAGCGTTCGACGAGTGCAGGGGTCGCGTTCGGGGTGGTGAACGCCAGGATCGACATGTGCACGACCATGTCCAGGAGATCATTCCAACCAACCGGTTGGTCGGGACAACCAACCGGTTGGTTGACGGCTCGGGGCGCGGCCGATCCTGTTCGCGCAGGGTGCTGTCCGACCGGGCGTTCGACGCCCTGTTCGTCGGGGCGATGCGCCGGTTCGCCTAAGGCGGGTTCCTACTGTCCGGCCAGGTACCTTCGGTTCAGAACCACCGAGGGGAGTCGTGTGCACGAGGGGCTGTCGCCGGAGGCCGAGAAGCTCTACCTGGCGATGCTGCGCGGAGACGTCACCGAGCCCGGCCCGGCACATGAGGAGCTCGAACGGCTCGGGCTGATCCGGAACAACGACGTGCGCCCGCCGCGTTCCGCGCTGGCCGCGGTCGCCTCGGGGCACGAGGTCGCGGCAGCGCGGGCCAGGGAGACCGCTGAGGTCCTGGCCGCCGCCTATGCCGAGCGCGGTGCGAAGGAGGTCGACTTCGTCGAGGTCCTCACGGAGGCGGACGAGGTGATCAGCGCGTTCGAGGAGATGCAGAGCCAGGCCAAGTCGGAGATCCGGGCGCTCGATCCCGGTTCGTACCTGAGCCCTCAGCCGGAGGCGAGTCCCGCGCAGCCTCCGGCGCTGGCCCGCGGTGTCGCCTACCGGGTCGTGTACGAGTCGGCGTTGCTGCAGACCGAACGCGGATTCGCGTCCGTGCAGGAGAGCATCGCGGTGGGCGAGCAGGCGCGGACGTTCCCCGGCGTGCCGCTGAAACTCGTGATCGCCGACTCGGACCGGGCGTTGATCGCGGTGCCGACCGTCACGGGCGGGAACGTGGTCGCGCTTCTCATTCACCCGTCCGTGCTACTGAGCGCGTTGATCGAGTTGTTCGAGGCGTTCTGGCGGATGGCGGTGTCGATCACCCCCGGCGGCCAGGAGGACACCCAGCAGGAGCCGACCACGGCTACCCGGAGGCTGATGGCGCTGCTCAGCGCCGGTCTGACGGACGAGTCGATCGCGCGCGAGCTCGGCGTCAGCGAACGCACGGTGCACCGCCGGGTGAGCCGGCTGCAGCAGTTGCTGGGGGCGCAGACCCGGTTCCAGCTCGGCGTCCAGGCATCACGGCGGGGTTGGCTTTAGTCACCCGATGTCACAGAGCTGACGATCTTCATCACTCTGTGAACACGATCGGTGACGGTTTCCAGACATGGCGACTTTCTGCCATCACCCACGAGTGTTAAACGCGGTTTTTTCCTTTCTCCTCTGTTGCAAGCGCGGTCTTACCCAGGCCGTGCGGGGGCAGGAAGGGATCTACCGTGAGGCAGTACTTCAGAGGCGGCATCGCCGCGGTCACAGGGGCGCTGATCGCGACGAGCATCGTGCTCACGCCGACGGCGAGCGCGGCCGCCAAGCAGGACCCGGACACCCAGGCACTCGCGGGTGCCCTCGCCACGCAACAGGTGACCTGGGAGGAGTGCACCTTCCCCGGCGTGGCCGAGGAGACCGTCAAGAGGTTCAAGACCGTCAAGGGTCTCGCCTGCGCGACCATCCAGGTCCCGCGCGACTGGCACAACCCGGCCGACGGCAACACGATCGGCATCCGCGTCTCCAAGACCGAGACCGCGTACAAGGGCACCAGCCGTCAGGGCATCGCGCTGGTCAACCCCGGTGGCCCCGGCGGCTCCGGCCTGCCGTGGGGCGCGGCGATGGCCCTGCGCACCCCGGTCCTCGCCGGCCAGTACGACTTCATCGGCTTCGACCCGCGCGGTGTCGGCCTCTCCACGCCGCTCAAGTGCAGCTACACCGTCCCGAACAGCACCGACATCAACGTGCTGAACAAGGCGAAGGTCGACGGCTGCCTCGAGAACCCGCTGACCAAGTTCATCACCACCGAGCAGACCGCATACGACATGGACTTCATCCGCGTCGTGCTCGGCGAGAAGAAGATGAGCTACATCGGCTACTCCTACGGCACGTGGCTCGGCACCTGGTACGCCGCTACGTTCCCGGGCAAGGCGCACCGCTTCCTGCTCGACTCGGCCGTCGACGCCTCGCAGACGACCCTCGAGAACACCTGGGACCTGCAGCCGCGCACCCGCGACCGCCAGTTCCAGGAGGCGCTGCTGCCGTACATGGCGCGCAACGACGCCGAGTACGGCCAGGGCACCGACCCGATGGAGATCCGCCGCAACTGGGAGAAGGCCGGCGGCACGCGTGAGTTCCTGGGTCAGCTGTTCGTCGCGTGGTTCGTGATCCCGGCCATGTACGACACGTCCCAGTACCCGACCGCGGCCGCTGCGGTGTCCGCGGTGATCGGCACCCCGGCCGCCGGCACGGACGCGGAGAAGGTCGAGCAGCTCGTCTCGAAGATGCTGGCCACCAAGGGCCTCAGCGACGAGAACAAGGCGTTCATCGCGAAGGCCAAGTCCAACGCGCTCGCCGCCATCGCCAAGAAGGAGCGCGTCGCGGTGAAGACCACGACCGCCGCCGCCGAGGTCGAGACCTGGGACGCGACGTTCGAGGCGATCCGCTGCCAGGACGGTCAGTGGAACCAGAACCTGCACTACTGGAACTACTGGCTCGCCGACCTGACCGTGAACGCGCCGTTCATCGCGCCGTTCATGGGCACCCCGCTGTGCGCGTACTGGCCGACGAAGAACGCGATGCCGAAGCCGGACAAGAAGACGTTCCCGCGTCTGCTGGTCGCGCAGTCCGAGCTCGACGCCGCCACCGCCTACGAGGGTGGCCTCGCCACGGCGAAGGCGCTGCCGAAGGCCAAGCTGATCAGCGTCGACAACGAGGGCTCGCACGGCCTGTTCCCGTACAACACGGACTGCGTCGACGACCCGATCGTCTTCTTCTTCCAGACCGGTGCCACCCCGCGCAAGCAGTTCACGGGCTGCCAGGCGCTTCCGCTGCCCGGTGAGGACAAGACGTTCGAGGTCGGCGGCAAGCTCACCAACGGCAAGGTCAAGATCAAGATGATCACGCCCGCGGTGAAGGAAGCCAACAAGATCGTCAAGGACCTGCTGAGCGGTTCCTCGACGGCGGCTGCCGACGAGTCGGGCATGCCGGCCAACCTGTAACACCCTTGCAGAGCAACGGTCCCCGGCACGCTGTGCCGGGGACCGTTTCCATCTGCGGGCGGTCGCTCTCGCTTCCCGTCCCGCCGAGCAGCTTTCCCTAGCGCTGCCACCATTTCTTGCGGACCACGTCGATGACGACGCAGGTGATGTTGTCCGGGCCGCCGTTGCCGTTCGCCAGTGCGATCAGCTGCCAGGCCGCCTCTGTTCCGTCCTCCGTGGACAGCAGGATCTCGTGGACGTCACCGAGGTCGGTGTAGTCGGTCAGGCCGTCGCTGCAGAGCAGGTAACGGTCCTCGATCTTGGCCTGGTGCCACGAGAGATCGGGGTCGTGCGAGTTGCCGGACTGCAGGGCGCGCAGCACGTAGGCGCGGCGCGGGTGCACCAGGGCTTCTTCCGGTGTCATGCGACCGGCGTCCACCAACGCCTGGACCATGGTGTGGTCGTGGGAGATCTGGCGGAGTTCGCCTTCCCTGAGCACGTACGCGCGGGAGTCGCCGATGTGCGCCAGTTGGAAGGCGAGGCCCTCCCACCGGATGGCGGTCAGCGTGGTGCCGGCGCCCTGGGGCGTCTCGGCGTCGAGTCTGCGCGCGATCTCGGCCACGGCGGGCCCCAGGTCGCCCTCCCAGCCCGCGAGGACGTTGACCGCGAGTGCGCTGGCCACTTCGCCGTGCTCGTGGCCGCCCATGCCGTCCGCCACGGCCTGCAGATCCGCGCGGACGTAGACCGAATCCTCGTTGTGCTCACGGACGAGCCCAGGATCGGTCGCCACGGCGATGCGCAGCTCGTGTGTCATGTTCTCCAGTAGATCAGTTGTGAAGTGAGTTCACAAGCAATACGGTTGTGAACATGGATGAGACTGTCAATGCCGGTGACATAGCGCGCCTCGCCGATGTGGGGCGGGCGGCCGTGTCGAACTGGCGGCGGCGGTTCGAGGACTTTCCGTCGCCGGTCGGTGGGACGGCCTCCAGTCCGTTGTACCTGTTGCGCGACGTGGAGTTATGGCTTCGGCGCAACGGGAAGCCGTTCCGGGTCTCCCCGGCCGAGCGGCTGTGGACGCGGTTGCGGACCGCGGACGATCTGAAGCTCGGCCAGGCACTGGCCGCGGTCGAGGCCGACGCGGAGACGTTCGAGTACCTGCACGAGCGGTACCTGGAGGCCCACTCGCGGCTGCTGAACCCCACTCCGCCCGAGGTCGTCGAGGTCGTCCTGGCCACGACGGACGGCGACACGGTGATCGATCCGGCGTGCGGCACGGGGAGTCTGCTGAAGGCCTCCAGGGCGCGGAACAAGATCGGGCAGGAGCTCGATCCCGTGTCGGCCGTCATCGCGCGGCGCCGGATGCCGGCCGCGCAGATCTTCACCGGCGACTCGTTGCGGCACAACGGGGTGCAGGTGAAGGCAGACGCGGTGGTGTGCGATCCGCCGTGGCACGACCGGGCGTGGGGGCACGAGGAACTGGTCGGCGACGCCCGGTGGACCTACGGCCTGCCGCCTCGCGGCGAACCGGAGCTGGCCTGGTTGCAGCACTGCCTGTCGCTGGCGAAGCCCGGCGGGCTGGTGGCGGTGCTGCTGCCGTCGGCGGCGGCGTCGAGGAGGCCGGGCAAGCGGATCCGCGGCAACCTGCTGCGCGCCGGGGCGTTGCGCGCGGTGATGACCGTGCAGCCGGGGCGTGATCTGTGGCTGCTGCGCAACCCGATCGGCCGCGCACTCGAGTACATCGCGCTCCTGGAGACACCGGGCCCGCTCGACCCGAACACGCGGGTCATCGACCTGCTGGACGACGACGTCGACCTCAGTCCGTCGCGCCGCAGCGGCACCGACGCGTCCGCCTACCTCGCGGCACAGCCGACGTTCGGCCTGCCGCCGTTGCCCGAGCTGCGGCAGCAGGACGATCCCCCGATGACCACGATCGGCGAGCTGGTCCGCGCGGCCCCCGGCCGGCACGTCGTCACGTCCCCCACCGGCGCGACGTACGAGATCGACCCACGCAAGCTCGACCCGGACTTTCTCGAAGGCGTGCTGCGCGCCGCGTTCGCCAGGACGCCGACCGGCTCGACCCGGCTCGATGTGCGCCGGACGCAGGTCCCGTCGCTGCCGCTGGCGGGACAACAGCGGTACGGCCGGGCGTTCGCGCAGCTCAAAGCGCTGGAAACAGGCCTGGACGAGGCCGCCACGCTGGTCCGTCTGGGCTACAGTGGACTCCTGAGCGGACAGGTCGGGCCGGCGTGATGGCGGCAGATTCACCCGATCGGGATGTCCTGAAACGCTGTTACCGTCGCCTCGCGTACGAGGAAGCGCGGGGTGGGCGAACAGGTGACGGCAGTTAGGCTCCCGGGGTGCTGATCGCCGACCGCTATGAGATCGACGACCTGCCGCTGGGGCGGGGTGGCATGGGGGCCGTGCACAAGGGCCGGGACCTGCGGCTGGATCGGCGCGTCGCGGTCAAGCTGCTGCGGCTGCCCGGCAGCGACGACGAGGTGGCGCAGCGCTTCGCGCGTGAAGCGCGGATCGTCGCCAGGCTGGAACACCCCGGAGTGCCCGTCCTGTACGACTTCGGGACGTTCGAGCAGCGCCTCTTCCAGGTCATGCAGTTCGTCGACGGCGTCACGGTCGCGGACCTGGTCGGCGAGTTCGGCCCGCTGCCGCAGGCCTGGGCCGCGAACATCGCCGCGCAGACCGCCGCGGTGCTGGCCGCGGCGCACGAACGCGGCATCTGCCACCGCGATCTCAAGCCCACCAACCTGATGCTGTGCCCGGACGGGGCGGTGAAGGTGCTGGACTTCGGCCTCGCGCTGCTGCGGGAGAGTGACGTCGCGCCGTTCAGCCGAGCCGGTCAGATCCTCGGCACACCCTCGTACATGGCGCCGGAACAGATCCAGCGTGGCACCGCAGAGCCGCGCAGCGACCTGTACGCGCTGGGATGCGTGCTGCACGAGATGCTGACGGGCGAACAACTCTTCACCGGGCCGACGGCCTACGCGGTGTTCGACAAGCACGTCAAAGAGGTGCCCCGCGCGGTCGAGGGCGCGCTCGACCCGTTGGTGCAACGGTTGCTGGCCAAGGAACCCGACGGGCGGCCGGCGACGGCGCTGGAGGTTTTCGAGGACCTGCAAGGGTTTGCGCAGGATCCGCCGGCGTTGCCCGGTTTCGTGCGGGACGGCTCGACGGCGATGTACTCGAGCGTGCAGGTCAGGCCGGGATTCGGTTCACCTCGTGATCACCGGTCGCCCACAGGTGCTGCACCGCGTACGCACGCCACGGCCGCCACGCCTCCGAACGCCTGACCAGCGCCGCGGGCGTCGACGGCAGTCCGAGAGCCTCCGCGGCCAGCCGAATCCCGAGATCGGTCGGCAGGAACGCGTCGGGATCGCCCAAAGAGCGCATCAGGATCGACTCGACCGTCCACGGGCCGAAGCCCGGCAGCGACGAAAGCCATTCGCGCGCAACGGCTCGGTCCGCGCCGGGAGACAGGTCCAAACCGGACTCGAGGGCGTCCAGCAACGCGGCCATCGTGCGGCGGCGGGACTCGGGCATCGCCAGCGCCGCGGGATCGAACGACAGCGGGAACAGGTACAGGTCCCCCACCGGCGTACCGAAAGCCGCCACGAGGCGTGCGGCGTGCGTGCGCGCGGCTTTCGTCGACACCTGTTGACCCAGCACGGCGCGAATGGCGAACTCCGCGCCGTCGACCGTGCGCGGCACACGACGCCCCGGAGCAACCGAAACCAGCGGCGCCAAAAGAGGATCCGCGGACAACGCCGCATCGATCGCCAATGGATCAGCGTCGAGGTCCAGCAGAAACCGGCAAAGGTCTAGAGCACTAGCCGAATCGCGAGAATCCGACAGTTGCAGCGTGCACTCGACGTGATCCGGGAACGGCCGCAAAGACGCGATGCCGAAACCGCAAGGAAGCCGCAAGCTGCGCCGGTAGACACCGTTCCGCCACTCCTCCACACCGGGCACGGCGGTGGCGATGAGGTGGCCGAACAGGTTGTCAGGACACAATGGTGCTTGAAAGTGCAACTGTTCTGAGAACGTGGCCGGCGGCATACCCGCCAGCATGGCGCCATTCCAATCGGGACGCTGGCGGGAAAGCGACATCATTCCGGACGGGGCCAACCGGGTGACCTGCTTCGCGGCGCGAAAATCCGTGGCTAGGCTGACCGTCGCGCCGTGGCAAGAGTTGTCGGTTTCAGCATGGAAGGGCGGCGTCGCGTGCGATGAGAGCGGCCTGGACGCGGTTGTCGCACCGAAGTTTCGTCAGCAGTCGGCTGACGTGGGCCTTGATAGCCCCTTCTGAGAGGTACATGAGCCGTGCGATCCGTGCATTCGCCATGCCCTGCGCCAGGTACACCAACACTTCCTGCTCACGTCGGGTGAGCAGGCCGATGCGGCTGCGCGCGGCGTCACGGCGTTCCGAGTCGGCGCCGGTGAAGTGGTCGATCAACGCACGCGTCGCGGACGGCGAGAGGATCGCCTCTCCGGCGGCGACGGCGCGCACGGCGTTCACCAGCGCGTCGGGTTCACCGCTCTTGAAGAGGAATCCCGCCGCGCCGGCGCGCAGCGCGGGGAAGAGCATCTCCTCGGTCGGCGGGGTGCACAGCATGATCACCTGCGTGCCCGGCACGTGCCTGCGCACCAGCCGCACCGCCGCGAGGCCTTCCATGCCCGGCATGGAGGCGTCCATCAGCAGTACCTGCGGACGCTGGCGCCGCGCGAGTTCGAGCGCTCCGCCGCCGTCACCGGCCTCGCCGACCACCACGACGTTGCCGGCGCGCTCCAGCACACCGCGTACTCCAGTGCGGATCAGAACCTCGTCGTCGGCGATGCCGACGGTGATCGTGCGCGGTTTGTCCACCAGTTGCAGACCTGCGCTCGCCCACGAGGTGCTCGTCGTCAACGTCATGCGCACTCCCTGTCAGACCGGACCAGTCACCAGTTTGTTCCCGAACGAGGACTACGGGAAGGCAGGCATAACGAAGAGGTTGCGAACCGTCTCACGCACACGCAGGCGTAACGGGTTGCACATAACGGGTCACCACACACGACCTGCGAGAACGCCGGACCGAGACAGGAACAACCTGCCGTTACGGCTTGAGGAGAGGGACTCATGACCAGCAACGGGCGTTGCGCGCTGTGCGACGGCACGATGCCTCCCGCCACCTCCGAGCAACGCAGGTCCTACTGCTCCAACGCATGCCGCCAACGGGCGTATCGCCGCCGCGTCACCGTGTCCACGGCAACGCCCGTCACCAGGCAGAACATGCGGGTGCTCTCGAACCTGCCCGCCGCGCGCGACACGTTCGTCGGCCGCCAGCAGGAGCTCTCGAAACTCGACCAGCTCCTGCGCAGGCATCGTCTCGTTACGCTCGTCGGCAGTGCGGGTGCGGGCAAGACGAGGCTCGCACTGGAGGCCGCCGGAAGACTGCGACGCGGGAGAACCGACCGGGTCCTCCTCGTCGCGCTGGGCGAGATCACCGCTTCCCGAGACGTCATGCCAGCCCTCGCTGACGCGCTCGGGGTCACCGTTCAGTCCGACGAACCGTTGCGCGACACCGTGGTCGAGACGCTCGTGAACATGAAAGTGCTCGTGGTCCTCGACAACTGCGAGCACCTCCTCGACACGTGCGCCGAACTCACCGACATGCTGCTCAACCGCTGCCCCGGCGTCCGGGTGCTCGCGACGTCACGCGAAGCCCTCTGGATCACCGGTGAGGTCAGCTTCCACGTCGAGGGTCTGCCTGTTCCCTCAACGGATCGGGACCTGGTCACGACGGCGGCGCCGCGCTCGGAGGCCGTGAAGCTGTTCGTGGACAGGGCCCGTGAGCGCAAGCCCGACTTCCGGCTGACCCTCGACGACACCGCCGCGGTCGCCCTGTTGTGCGCACGGCTGGAAGGCATGCCGCTCGCGATCGAACTGGCGGCGCGCTGGGTGCAGTTGTTGCCGGTCACGGCCATCTGCGACCGCATGGACGAGCCGCTGGAACTGCTGACGCTGGGCTGCCGCAAGTCGCCGTCGCGCCAGAGTTCGCTGCGCGAGGCCATCGACTGGAGCTACCAGCTGCTGCGGCCGGACGAGCAGTTCGCGCTGCGGCGGCTTTCCGTCTTCGACGGCGGGTTCGACCTGGCCGCGGCCAACGAGGTCTGCTCGTCGGAACGCTCCGCGGAACCCGTGCTGGACGTGCTGTCGCGGCTGCAGGCGAAGTCGTTGCTGGCGGCCATCCCCGGCACGACGCGGTTTCGTCAACTGGAAACGATTCGCTTGCACGCCAAGGAGAAGCTGCTGGCGGCCGGCGAGCTGGACGTCGCCTACGAGGCACTGGCCCGCTGGTTCACGGACCTGTCGGACGTGCTGATCACCGCACCCCTGTCGATGCCCGCGGACGTGCAGCACAAGCTCGACAACCACGTCGACAGCCTGCTCGGCACCGTCGAGTGGGCGGCCGATCGCGCCGACGAACGGTTGCTGCTGCTCACCGCTGCCCTGGCGGACTGCACCGCTCGGCGCGGACTGCTCGGCCAGGCGCGGGTGATGCTGCGGGACGCGCTGCGGCGACCATCCACCCGGGACGACTACCGTTGCGTGGCGCTGAACCACGCCGCCAGGTTCGCGGCCGAGCAGGGCGATCACGACGAGGCCGCCGAACTCTCCGCCGAGGCGTCGCGGCTGGTCAGGGACATCGGACAGCCCGCGCTCGTGATGAGCAGCCGCAGCACGCTGGCGGCCGTCCAGCAGTCGTCCGGCGAGTGGGAGGCGTCGGTCGAGAACAACACCGAATGCCTGCGCGTCGCGGAGTTGCTGGGCGAACCCCTCGCCCGTGCGACGGCATTGGTCGATCTGGCACGCACGGCGTTGTCGCTGGGCAAGCACGAACGCGCCGAGAAGAACGTCATGTCCGCGTTGCCCATCTCGCGCGCGTCGGGCGTTCCCGCGCGCATCGCCTCCGCTCTCAACACACGCGGCGCCGTCGCGTTGGTGCAGGGCGACCTGGACGAGGCCACGCACGCCTTCCAGGAGGCGCTGCGGATGGACGGCCTCAACCCGATGACCGCTCCCGACGCCCTGGAAGGTCTAGCCGTGGTCGCCTTGACGCGCGGTCAGGCCGAGCGCGCGCTACGACTCGAAGCGACCGGACGGGCCATGCGCCGGTCTGTCGGTGTGGTGCCGAACCCGTTCTGGGCGGAAAAGGTCGCGGGGGCCATGCGAACCGCACGGCTGATGCTGCCCGTCGCGCGCGCAGAGGCCGCGGCCACCCCGTTGACCGCCGCCGACACCGAGGCGTTCATCCAGGACGAGGTGTGGCTGGACCGCACCGAGGCGGCGTTCGACTCGCTCGACGACCACGAGCGGCGGGTGATCGCGTTGCTGGCGAGCGGGCTCACGAACCAGCAGATCGCGAACCGGCTCAACGTGTCCGTGCGGACCGTGGCCTCCCGGCTGCAGCGGCTGCGGGACAAGCTGGGGCTGCGGAGCCGGGAGGACATCGCGGCCTGGGGTGCGGAGCGCGCTATCGGCTGAGCGTGTAGACGACCAACCACAGTCTGCTCGACGGGCTAGGCGGTTTGACCCGATGGTGCGAACTCGCCGGCCTTCACGGAGAGCAGGAACGCGGACCACGTGCCGGGCGCGACCGCGATGTGGGTGGCGGGTGCCTTGCTGTCCCGGATGCCGGTGTTGCGGCCGACCTCAACGCAGTTGCTGGTGTTCGCGCTATAGCTGCTCTTCCGCCACATGCCAGACGGCTCCTCAGATCGCGAGCTCGGAAATCCTCCTCCGGGATTCTTCCGCATCGAGCGCAAGCCGGTCGAGCGCTTCCACCACCTTCTCGTAGCCCTTGACCGAGTCCTTCCGCTCGACGATGAGGTTGGCCTTCTCGGTGTCCAGGAAGACCACCGGTTCGATCCTGTCGAACCGCATGAGCTCGAACGTCCCCGCAGCGCCTGGATGAGCCCCTACGGAGAGCGGCACCATCCGGATGTCGATGTACGGCCTTACAGACATCTGCAGCAGGTGGTGAAGCTGTGCGCGCATGGTGTCGGCACCGCCCACCGGCGCGAGAAGCACCGCCTCATGGATCAAGAAGGTGCACGCAAGCCTCTGCCTGAAGACTTCCTGCATCGCAGTCCGTGCAACGACAGCTTGATCGATCGCGTCCTGCGGAAAGCTGGCCGAGGCGAGACACACCGCCCGCATGTAGTCAGGGAGCTGAACCAGTCCAGGAACAACCAGCGGGCACCAGCTCACGAATTCCTTGGCTTTGAACAGGTGCTCAAGGAAGGTCCGCGGGAGGATCGGCTGCGTTGTGCCGTGGCGCTGCCACCAGTCCTTCTCATCCGTCTGACGGAAGACCTCCAGTATGTGTTCACGCTCTTCCGGCGGCGTACGGCAGAAGCCCAGCAACACGGCCAGGTCCACCTCTGAGCAACCACCCTTGCCGTTCATGAGGTCCGAGAGCTTGCCCGGGTCCCAGTCGATCTTCTCGCAGATCTCGCGCGCGGTCATGCCCGTGGCGGACAGCGCGGCTCGTACCGCGTCGCCGAACTCGCGCCCGCGCGCCGTGGAGAAACGCTTTGGCATGGAACGAAGTTAGGCCCGACCGTCCTCTTTGTGCACTCACCGGCCGAAACTCGACCCGAAGGGAGTTCGTCTCGGAACCCCTCCAATGGTTAACCAACCAGACCGAAACAGGACAACCCGACCTTACTAAACCGTTTTCGAACTACTCCATTCGAGTGACGGCAGAGGTCTAGACCTTGACCTTCGAGTGGTCTAAACCACATCGTTCCGGTACCCCCTGCGACTGAGGAGACCGATGTCCAAGTCCCGATGGCATCTAGCTGCTCTCTTCGCGGCTGTCGCCGCGATGGTCCTCGGAATCGTCGTCGTGCCCGCTGCTAGCGGCGCCGGTGGCGTTTCCGCCACGTTCTCCAAGGGTTCTGACTGGGGAACGGGCTTCGAGGGCAAGTACACGATCAAGAACAACAGCGCGGCGGCCCTGACCTCGTGGACCGTCGAGTTCACGCTCCCCGCCAACCACAAGGTCACCTCGCTGTGGGACGGCTCGTACACGACGAGCGGTCAGACCGTCACGGTCAAGAACACCTGGAACGGCAGCATCGCTGTCGGTGGGTCGGCGAGCTTCGGCTTCAACGGCTCCTACTCCGGCACGTTCGGTGCGCCGACCAACTGCAAGCTCAACGGTGGCTCGTGTGAGGCCGGCGGGACCAACCCGACGACGACCACGACGACCAGCACCACGACTACGACCACCACCACGACGACGACCACGACCGGTCCGCCGCCGCCTCCCGGGAAGATCAACCTGGGCTACTTCGCGGAGTGGGGTGTGTACCCGGCGCGCAACTACCAGGTGAAGAACATCGACACCTCGGGTTCGGCGTCGAAGCTCACGCACATCAACTACGCGTTCGGCAACGTGACCGGCGGCAAGTGCACCATCGGTGAGGCCTACCCCGCCATCGAGAAGTCGATGACGGCGGCGGAGAGCGTCGACGGCGTCGCTGACACCTGGGACGCGCCGGTGCGCGGCAACTTCAACCAGCTGATGAAGCTCAAGAAGAAGTACCCGCACCTCAAGGTGCTCTACTCGTTCGGTGGCTGGACCTGGTCCGGTGGTTTCGGGGAGGCGTCGAGGAACCTGCAGACGTTCGTCGACTCCTGCTACAGCCTGCTCGAGGACCCGCGCTGGGCGAGCCTGTTCGATGGCATCGACATCGACTGGGAGTACCCGAACGCGTGTGGTCTGTCGTGCGACACCAGTGGCTTCGCGGCATACAAGAACATGATGCAGAAGCTGCGCGAGCGGTTCGGCCCGAACTACCTCGTCACCTCGGCGATCACCGCTGACGGCTCCAACGGCGGCAAGATCGACGCTGCTGACTACGGTGGCGCGGCGCCGTTCCAGGACTGGTTCAACGTCATGACGTACGACTACTTCGGTGCGTGGGCGGCTCAGGGCCCGACGGCTCCGCACTCCCCGCTGACGTCGTACACCGGCATCCCGCAGGCCGGCTTCAACTCCGAGGCCGCGATCTCCAAGCTGCGCTCCAAGGGCATTCCGGCCAGCAAGCTCCTGCTCGGCATCGGCTTCTACGGCCGCGGCTGGACGGGTGTGACGCAGGCTGCCCCCGGTGGCACGGCGACGGGTCCGGCTCCGGGCACCTTCGAGGCGGGTATCGAGGACTACAAGGTCCTGAAGACCAAGTGCCCCGCCACCGGCACCGTCGCCGGTACGGCCTACGCGTTCTGCAACGGCCAGTGGTGGAGCTACGACACCCCGCAGACGATCACCAGCAAGATCCAGTGGGCACGCGGCCAGGGTCTCGGCGGCGCGTTCTTCTGGGAGCTCACGGGTGACACCGCGAACGGTGAGTTGATCACAGCGATGAAGAACGCCCTCGGGTAGTCCTTCTCAACGCCGGGAGGGGAGCTGGGTCAACCCAGCTCCCCTTTTGTTTTGCCGAAAAGTCAGCAGAACACCTGGTCCAGCAGCCTGCGGTAGCCGTCGCCAGGGGTACCGCCGCCGGCGGCCTCGGTGATGGACAGTTCGAGGCGCTTGCCGTTCGGCGAGCCGACCATCATCGTCCCGTAGCCGTGGATCTGGCCGTCGTGGCCGTAGATCTTCGTACCGCAGGGCAACGACGCGACCGCGACGCCCAGACCGTAGTCAGGGCTCACCGCCGACGTCTTCGTCAGCTCCTTCTGCTGCATGGGTTTGAGCAGCTTTCCGGCCAGCAGGGCCGTCAGGAACGTGTCCAGGTCGCGGGTCGTCGAGATCATCTCCCCCGCCGCCCAGCCCCACGACGGGTTGAGCCGCGTGACGTCCACGGGCTTGCCGGAGGCATCGGGGAAGTACCCGTGCGCGTGCGGTCCGGGCACCTCCACCGAGTTCCCCGGCAGCACGGTGTCCTTGAGTCGCAACGGCTTGAGGATCCGCTGCTCGACCTCTTGCTGGAACGGCCTGCCGGTGATCTTCTCGACCAGCAGGCCCGCCACGACGTAGTTCGTGTTGGAGTAGCTCCATCGCGTGCCGGGCTCGAAGTCGAGCGGCTTGCTCGTGGAGAACGCGAGCAGCTCCTGCGGAGTCCAGGTCCTGAAGCGGATCGACGGGAACCCGGCCGGGTCGAGCGGCATCGAGTCCGTGTAGTTGTGGAGGCCGCTGGTGTGCTGCAACAACTGCCGGACGGTGATGCGGTGGTCGACCAGGCCGGGCAGGTGGCGCGACACCGGCGCGTCCAGGCCGAGCTTCCCCTCCCCCGCGAGCTGCAGGACCACGGTCGAGACGAACGGCTTGGTGACGCTGCCGATGCGGAAGGTTCCGTTGTGCGGCACGGGTTTGCGAGAGCCCAGCTCGGCGATGCCGGAGCGGACGGTGTCACGGCCGTTGATCCGTGCCTGGATGCCCAGTGCGCCACCGGACTTCGTCAGCTGGTCGATGATCTCCTGCACGGCACCCTGCCGGGCCGGTGCCGCGGAGGCGACACCGGCCGTGGCGAGCAGGGTGGCCGCGGTGAGTGCGGCTACCAATTTCATGATCAGCAGAAGACCTCGGTCAGGAGCTTGGTGAAGGCGTCACCCGGGTCGCCTTCGGTGGGCCCGCTGGTGGCGTTCAACTCGAAGCGCTTCTTGCTGTCCGGCGTGGTCAGCAGCTGCGACGAGTAGCCCGGGATGCCGCCGCCGTGGCCCCACACCTTGGTGCCGCACGGCAGGGTCTCCACCTGCAGGCCGAGACCGTACTGCGGGCTCACGGCGGTGGTCTTGCTGATCTCCTGCTGCTGCGCGGGCTTGAGCAGCTTGCCGCTCGACAGGGCGGTGACGAAGGTGTCGAGGTCACGCGTCGTGGAGATCATCTCGCCGGCGGCCCAGGCGACCGACGGGTTCATGCGGGTGATCTCGGCCGGCTTGCCCGCCACGGTCCAGTACGCGCGGGCGTGCGGGCCGCTGATGCCGACCTTGCCGCCCGGCACCTCGGTGTCGTTGAGGCGCAACGGCTTCAGGATCCGCTGCTCGACAGCCCTCTCGTACGGCTTGCCGGTGATCTTCTCGATCAGCAGGCCGGCGACGACGTAGTTGGTGTTGGAGTAGCTCCACCGCGTGCCGGGCTCGAAGTCGAGCGGCTTCGAGGTCGAGAGGGCGAGCAGCTCCTGCGGCGACCAGTTCTTGTAGCGGATCTGCTCGAACTCGTCCGGGCTGAGCGGCAACGTGCTGGTGTAGTTGAAGAGTCCGCTCGTGTGCTGCAGGACCTGGCGGACGGTGATGCGGCTGTCGACCAGGCCGGGCAGGTAGCGGACGACCGGTGCGTCCAGGTCGACCTTCCCCTCGCCGGCGAGTTGCAACGTCACCGTCGACACGAACGTCTTGGTGATGCTGCCGACGCGGAACCTGCCGTTCTCCGGCACCGGCCTGGCGCTGTTCAGTGCGGCCTTGCCGGAACGGGCGGTGAAGCGCTGCCGTCCGTCCGTGATCCTGGTCTGCACGCCGAGCGCCGCCCCGCTCTGCGTGATCTGGTCCAGAGCCTGCTGGACGACCTGGCGGTCAACGCTCGACGTGTCCGCCGACGCGACGCCCACCGTGGTCAGAGCCAGCAGGCTCGTCGCGGTGACTGTGGCTACCAATCGAATCCCCATGCGCACACCTTGTCGGGGCGGGGCACCGGCGCGCATCCACCTTCAGTCGTACGAAGACCCTAGGGGTTTTGCTGAGAACGTCGGCGAAGACCCTTGCTCCGTTCAGTACGGGCGTTTTGCTGCGTTCATGGCCGAAACGAGCATGGGACGCACTTTCGGCCAATGCACGTCCTTCTGGCAGGAGAACGGCGGCAGGAAGCCACCGCACCTGCCGAAGCCGGCGCCGATCTCCCAGACGAAGCTCGGCACGCCCAGGTCGTCGTACACCCAGTCGTCGGTGGCTCCGGACGCGTTGTAGAGCACCTCGCCCGGCTGGCCGGCCGTGAAGCCGGACAGCGCGGCCATGTCGTTCGCGATCCTGCGCAGGGCGGCGTCGTTGCCCGTCTTCTGCGTGCTCCAGCCCCACGGGAAGAGCACGTAGTCGCCGTAGCTGTGCATGGAGATGACGGCGCCGGTCGTGTCGGCGGAGGCCGCCGCGGTGTCGCCCGGCGCGCGGGTGTCGCGGTAGAGCTTGCGCCACAACGACTCCAGTGCCTGCACCTCCACCTCGGAGTCGGCGCGCGAGCCCCGGTAGGTCTCGCTGCACTTGTTCGTGGACGAGCCGACCTCGCCCCAGTGCGAGCCCGCGTTGCGGTTGAGGTCGACGCCACGCGGGCCGGAGGTGCACGTGCCGTTGGCGTTCTTGCGCTGCAGCACGGGCAAGTCGCCGCCGGACTCTACGATCTCGACGCCGTCCGGGTTGGCGATCGGGACGACCCAGACCTCCAGGTCAGCGAGCATCGCGGTGAGGTCCGAGCCGACCAGGTCGTCGACGAACCGCCACGCCATGTCGCCGGTGGTGATCTCGCGGGCGTGCAGCTGGCCCATCACGAACAGGCGCGGTTTCGGCGCGGTGGGGGTCAACGCGCAGTCACCTGGGCTATTCCGGGTGATGCAGATGGCTTTCAGGTCGTGTCCGCCGCTGCCCTGGGTCTTGCGCCAGGAGTCGCCGTAGTCGACGACGGTCGCGAGTCCGGGGTGTGCCCGGGCGACTTCGTCGAGGTGGGCGAGATGCGCGGTGATCGTCCGGTAACCGCCGTAGTACGTCGTGTCTCCGAGTGAACGTGGTGCCCATTGGGCCGGGGGCATCGCGGTCTCGACGGTGGACGGGAAGCCGTCGGCGCGGAGCTCCTGAGAGGTCCGCGGGTCGCCGACGACGAACAGGTCGTCGCCGTCGCGCTGCTCCAGCACGTCGTAACCGAGGCCCAGCAACCGTTGCGCGGATTCACCCATCGGGGCGGGCACGCGCAGCACGTATGTCGCTTGTGGACCCTCCGCTGGAGCCGGGGCGGGACTGAACAGGAGGGCCAGGCAGGCGAGCAGGGCGACGGCGGTCCGCATGATCAACGATGATCGACCGTTCGGCCGAGTACCGCCAGTCCGTTCGACCGACCGGATGACTACCGGTCGGTGCTGAGGCGGTGGGCCAGTGCCGTGTGGCGGCGGCCCGCGCCGACGGTGCGCACGGCCTGGCCGATGGCTCTCTTGCTGCCCACGAGCACCACGAGCTTCTTCGCGCGCGTGACGGCGGTGTAGAGCAGGTTCCGTTGCAGCATCATCCACGCGCTGGTCGTGATCGGGATGACCACGCACGGGTACTCGCTGCCCTGTGAGCGGTGGATGGTCATGGCGTAGGCGTGGCTGAGCTCGTCCAGCTCGGAGAACTCGTAGTCGACCTCCTCGTCCTCGTCGGTGCGGATGGTCAGCTTCTGCTCGACGGTGTCGAGCGCGATGACGACGCCGAGGGTGCCGTTGAAGACGCCGTTCTTGCCTTTGTCGTAGTTGTTGCGGATCTGGGTGACCTTGTCGCCGACCTTGAACACCCTGCCGCCGAAGCGCTTCTCCGGCAGGTTGTCGCGGGAGGGCGTGAGGGCTTCCTGGAGCACCGTGTTGAGCGCGCCCGCGCCGGCCGGGCCGCGGTGCATCGGGGCGAGGACCTGGATGTCCTTGCGCGGGTCGAGGCGGAACTTGCGCGGGATGCGGTTCGCGACGACGTCGACGGTCAGCGTGGCCGCGTCCTCGGCCTCGTCGGCGCTGAAGAGGAAGAAGTCCGGGAGTCCCTGGATGATCGGGTAGTCGCCGCTGTTGATGCGGTGGGCGTTCGTGACCACGCCGGACTCCTGGGCCTGGCGGAAGATGTGCGTCAGGCGGACGTTCGGGATCGGGCTTCCCTGTGCCAGCACGTCCCTGAGCACCTCCCCCGCGCCGACGGACGGCAGCTGGTCGACGTCGCCGACCAGGAGGAGGTGCGCGCCGGGCGGAACGGCCTTCACGAGTTTGTTGGCCAGCAACAGGTCGAGCATCGAGGCCTCGTCGACGACCACCAGGTCGGCGTCGAGCGGGTGGTCGCGGTCGTACGCCGCGTCACCGCCGGGCCTGAGTTCGAGCAGGCGGTGGACGGTGCGGGCCTCGTGGCCGGTCAGCTCGGCGAGGCGTTTCGCGGCGCGTCCGGTGGGCGCGGCCAGCACGATCTTGGCGCCTTTCGCCTGGGCCAGGCGGACGATCGAGCGGACCGTGAAGCTCTTGCCGCAGCCGGGGCCGCCGGTCAGCACGGCGACCTTCCGAGTCAGAGCCAGCTTGACCGCTGCCTCCTGGTGTTCCTCGAGATCCGTGCCGAGCCAGGCGAGGGCCTTGTCCCAGTCGACGGTGGCGAAGCTCGGCATCCGGTCGGTGTCCGCGTGCAGCAGGCGTTTGAGCTGCGCCGCCATCGAGATCTCGGCGCGGTGGAACGGGACCAGGTAGACGGCGATCTCGTCGTCCGGGAGCTCCTCGCGGACCACGCCCTCTTCCTCGACGAGCTCCGCCAGGCAGTCGATGACCAGGCCGGTGTCGACCTGGAGGATCTTGATGGCCTCCGCGATGAGGGCCTGTTCCGGCAGGTAGCAGTTGCCGTCGCCGGTGGCCTCGGAGAGCGTGAACTGCAGGCCGGCCTTGACGCGTTGCGGGCTGTCGTGCGGGATGCCGACGGCCTTCGCGATCACGTCGGCGGTCTTGAAACCGATGCCCCAGACGTCGCCCGCCAGCCGGTACGGCTCCTCCCTGACGACCTCGATGGCCTTGTCCCCGTACTGCTTGTAGACGCGGACGGCGAGGCTCGTGGAGACGCCGACGCCCTGCAGGAAGACCATGACCTCCTTGATGGCCTTCTGCTCCTCCCAGGCGTCCGCGATGAGCTTGGTGCGCTTGGGGCCGAGCTTCGGGACCTCGATCAGGCGTTCCGGGGAGTGCTCGATGACGTCCAGGGCGTCCACGCCGAAGTGGGTGACGATCTTGTCCGCGAGCACCGGGCCGATGCCCTTGATCAGGCCGGAGCCGAGGTAGCGGCGGATGCCCTGGATCGTCGCGGGCAGGATCGTCGTGTAGTCGTCGACGTGGAACTGCTTGCCGTACTGCGGGTGCGAGCCCCAGGTACCGCGCATGCGGATCGACTCGCCAGGCTGCGCACCGAGCAGCGCGCCGACGACCGTGACCAGGTCACCGCGGCCGGTGTCGACCTTGGCGACGGTGTAGCCGTTGTCCTCGTTGGCGTACGTGATCCTCTCCAGGACCGCTTCGAGGACGTTCATGGTGCGAACCTACAGCGCGGGTCTGCACACGATCTTCACAACTTGTCCCGGCGTCCTCCACGACATACCCATAAAGTCGCCGTCATGACAGGTCAGCGCAGGGTGCTCGTCGTGGAGGACGACATCACGATCGCCGAGTCCGTGGCCGTGCGGCTGCGGGCCGAGGGGTTCCTGGTGTCGGTGGCTCATGACGGGCCCTCCGGGGTCGCCCAGGCGGCCGCGTTCCTCCCTGACCTGGTCGTTCTCGACGTGATGCTGCCGGGGTTCGACGGGCTCGAGGTGTGCCGGCGGATCCAGGCGTCGCGGTCGGTGCCGGTGCTGATGCTGACCGCGCGGGGGGACGAGACCGATCTGCTGGTCGGGCTCGCCGTGGGGGCGGACGACTACCTGACGAAGCCGTTCTCGATGCGCGAGCTGGCGGCACGGGTGCACGTGCTGCTGCGCCGGGTGTCGAGGGCGACGTCGACGCAGTCGATGGAGCTGGGTGACCTGGTGATCGACCTGGCTTCGCGGCGGGTGTCGCGGTCCGGGGTCGAGGCCCACCTGACGCCCACCGAGTACGACCTGCTGGTGTTCCTGGCCGAGCGGCCGTCCGCCGTGCAGGCCAGGGAACGGTTGCTGGCGGAGGCGTGCGGGTGGCACGAGGGAGCGTCGTCGCGGACGGTCGACAGCCACGTGAAGGCACTGCGGCGCAAGCTCGGGGCCGACCTGATCCGGACCGTGCACGGGGTGGGGTACGCGCTGGAGGTACCCGTGAAGAAGGTGTCCTCGTGAGGCGGTTGCTGGATCTGCTGGACATGCTGCCGCGGCCGCTGGACTCGGTGCAGTCGATCAAGCTCAAGCTCGGCATCGTGATCGTGGTGTCCGGGTGTGTTTCGTTCGCCTACTTCCGTTACGTGACCGGGTGGTTGCCGCCTCGGACGACGCTGATCGCTCTCGTGCTGGGGTTGCTGACCTCGCAGTTGCTCGCGCACGGCATGACCTCGCCGTTGCGGGAGATGACCTCTGCCGCCCGGTCGATGGCCTCCGGGGACTACTCGCGGTCGGTCCGCGCCACGTCGTCGGACGAGGTCGGGCAGCTGGCCGAGGCGTTCACGGTGATGGCCGCCGATCTCGCCGCCGCGGACCAGCAGCGGCGGGAGCTGATCGCGAACGTGTCGCACGAGCTGCGGACCCCGATCACGGCGTTGCAGGCCGTGCTGGAGAACGTGGTCGACGGGGTGGCGGTGGCCGACGCGGCGACCATGCGGACCGCGCTGGCGCAGACCGAACGGCTGGGGCGGCTGGTCACCGAACTGCTGGACCTGTCGAAGATCGACGCGGGCGTGCTGTCCCTGAACCGGGAGACGCTGTCCGTCTCGTCCCTGGTGGCCGACGTGGTGGCGGAGGCAGCGGTGGCCGCCCCTTCGGCCTCGTTCTCGATCGACGTCGCCGGGGACCTGACCGTTCTCGCCGACGGGGAGCGGCTGCACCAGGTGCTGGTGAACCTGGTGGACAACGCTGCCCGGCACGGACCCACCGGGGGGTTGGTGTCCGTGGCCGGGTACTCCACGGCGTCGTCCGTGGTGCTGGAGGTCCGGGACGAGGGACCCGGCATCGCGCCGGCCGACCGGTCGCGGATCTTCGAGAGGTTCACCCGAGGGGAGAGGGCGGGCGGTGGCGGGACCGGGCTCGGGCTCGCCATCGCCCGATGGGTGGTGGACCTGCACGGCGGAACGATCGCCGTGGTGGAGCCCGGATCCTGCATCCGGGTGACCTTGCCTCGCTGACGTTTGCCCCGAACTGACCGCTTGCTTGTGTGGCGATGAAGCACGCCCGTTTTCCGGGCTTGGGAGAGAGACATGACTGACGACAAGGCCGCTCGGCGGCCGAAGTACCGGAACTTCCGCAAGGCCGGGTATCGGCCGGTGTCCGGGAGCGGGAAGCCGGTGGGCGCTGGGGGCTCACCGGAACCCGCGGAGGGTGCGGATGTCGAGGCCCCGAAGGTTTCGGAGGCCCCCAGGGTTTCCGAGACCCCGAAGGTTTCGGAGCGGAAGCCCGTCGAGGTCGAGGAGGAGCCCAAGCCCGCCGAAGTACCGTCTCCTGCTCCTGTCGTCACCGCCACCCTGCCGCCGCCGTCTGCGTGGCAGGGCCAGCCCCGCTACCCGGCCCCGATGTCCGCCATGGCGACCCCGGGGGTTCCGTTCATGCCCTGGTGGCGGCCACCCACGACCGGCGCACCGGGCAAAGCCCTGGTCGCGGGCCTCGTGGCGGGGCTGGGTGGCGCGTTCCTCGCCGTGCCGAACAACGGCATCGGCTGGTTCCTGGCGGGGCTGGCCGGTGTCGGCGGGGTGCTGTTCTACGCGGGCAGGCCTACCGTCGAGCGGGCGCTGTGGCTGGCGGGTGCGCTGGCGTTCCTCGCGATGGGCTTCCTGCGCGCCGCGGAGTGGGTGTTCCCGCTGTCGCTGATGGCGTCGATGTTGTGCGGTTCGATCGCCATGGCCGGCGGCAGGACCGTGCGGGGGCTCGTGTTCGGCACGCTGGGTGTCGGGCTGGGTGGGCTTCGGTCCATTCCCTGGGTTGCCAAGGGGCTCCGCAGGCGGGGGCGGATCGGGATCCGGCCGTTCGTCTCCGCCGGTGTGGCGCTGGTGTTGCTGGTGGTCTTCGGGTCGCTGCTGGCCGGGGCGGACAAGGGGTTCAACGACTTCCTCGAAGGCCTGGTGCCGGACCTCGAACTCGGCACGTACGTGCAGAAGGCGTTCTTCGGAGTCGTTGCGGCGCTTGGTGCTCTGGGGGCCTGCTATCTGGTGGCGGCGCCGCCGGAGATCGACGAGGACGCCGAGGCGAAGCCGGGATCGTTGCGGCTCAAGGACTACGGGCTGCCCGTCGGTGTGCTCGTGGTGTTGTTCACCGGGTTCGTGGGCACGCAGCTCGCGGTGCTGTTCGGTGGCGAGACCTACGTGATGAAGACGGCGGGCGTGACGTTCGCCGAGTACGCGCGGACCGGGTTCTGGCAGCTGCTGTGGGTCGCCGTTCTCACGCTCGGCGTAATTGCCGGTGTCGCGCGGTTCGCCGTGAAGAAGACGAAGCAGGAACAGTTGTGGCTGCGGGTGTTGCTCGGTTCGCTGGCTGTTCTCACGCTGGTCATCGTGGCGAGTGCCTTGAGCCGCATGTGGTTCTACCAGCAGGCGTACGGCTGGACGGTGCTGCGGCTGCTCGTCGCGTCGTGCGAGCTGTGGCTGGCGGTCGTGTACCTGATGGTGATCGCGAGCGGGATCTCGTTGCGCGCCAACTGGTTGCCCAAGGCGATCGTCGCGAGCGGTGCCGCGTTCTTCCTTGCGGTGCTGGCGATGAACCCCGAACGGATGGTCGCCGACTACAACGTGTCGCGGTTCGAGGCGACGAAGAAGATCGACACGTACTACCTGTCGCAGTTGTCGGAGGACGCGGTGCCCGCGTTGGTCAGGCTGCCCGCGCACGAACGCTCGTGTGCCTTGCGGTGGATGAAGAATCGCACCGTCGAGCAGGACTGGCGGGAGTGGAACCTCGCGCGCCACAACGCAAGGAAGTCACTCGAAAGTGTTGCGGTGACTGAGGTCACCTGTGAACGTGCATACTCCGGAGAGAGGTAGTCCGTTACGCGGCTGTAAAGTTGTGCAGCTACCGGTTGCCGAGAGGGTGAGAAGTGACGCTGACGTGACGATCGCGGCTGAACCCGTTGTTCTTCGATCGATGTTCACCGCAGGCGAGGCGCCCACACCGCGCACCCTCCTGGACATCCTGCGCGCGAGTGCCGAAAAGCACCCGGACGCGCTGGCCGTCGACGACGGCACCACCGCGCTGACGTACCGCGCACTGATCACGGAAGTACTGGAACTCAAGGACAAGCTCGCCGCCGAGGGCGTTGGGGTCGGCGACCGGGTCGGCATTCGAGTGCCGTCCGGCACGGTCGATCTCTACGTCTCGATCCTGGCGGCCCTCGCGGCCGGCGCGGCCTACGTGCCGGTCGACTTCGAGGACCCGGACGAGCGGGCCGAGCTCGTTTTCGGTGAGGCACAGGTGGGTGCCGTGCTCGGCGAGGGCCGTTCCCTCGTGCGGCACGGCACCACGCTCGGCGTACCCGGCGAGCCGGGTCTGGACAACGACGCGTGGATCATCTTCACGTCCGGTTCGACCGGTAAGCCCAAGGGCGTCGCGGTGACGCACCGCAACGCCGCCGCGTTCGTCGACGCCGAGGCGCGCCTGTTCCTGCGGGACGAGCCGATCGGGCCGGAAGATCGTGTGCTGGCCGGGCTTTCGGTCGCGTTCGACGCCTCCTGCGAGGAGATGTGGCTCGCGTGGCGCTACGGCGCCTGCCTGGTGCCCGCGCCGCGCTCGTTGGTGCGCACGGGCATGGATCTGGGCCCGTGGCTGGTCGAGCAGGAGATCACCGTCGTCTCCACGGTGCCGACGCTGGCCGCGCTGTGGCCCGTCGAGGCGCTGGACGACGTCCGGTTGCTGATCTTCGGCGGCGAGGCCTGCCCGCCCGAACTGGCCGAGCGGCTCGCCGTCGACGGCCGCGAGGTCTGGAACACCTACGGGCCGACGGAAGCGACGGTCGTCGCCTGTGCCGCGCAGATGACCGGTATCGGTCCCGTGCGCATCGGCCTCCCGCTGGACGGCTGGGACCTCGTCGTCGTGGACGCGCAGGGCGAGGTCGTGCCGATGGGCGAGTCCGGCGAACTGGTGATCGGCGGCGTCGGCCTGGCGCGCTACCTCGACGACGAGAAGGACGCGCAGAAGTACGCGCCGCTGCCCTCGATGGGCTGGGACCGCGCGTACCGCAGCGGTGACATGGTCCGCGCCGAGCCGGAGGGCCTCGTCTTCCTCGGCCGCGCGGACGAGCAGATCAAGCTCGGCGGCCGCCGGATCGAACTGGGCGAGGTCGACGCGGCGCTGGCCGCACTGCCCGGTATCGCCGGAGCCGCCGCTGCCGTGCGCACGACGCGGGGCGGCAACCAGATCCTCGTCGGCTACGTGGTGGTCGACGGCGAGTTCGACCAGGAAACGGCTGTCGACCAGCTGCGTTCCGAGCTGCCGGCCGCGCTGGTGCCGTTGATCGCGGTGGTCGAGACCCTGCCCACGCGCACGTCGGGCAAGGTCGACCGCGCCGCGCTGCCGTGGCCGCTGGCGTCGATGGACACCGCGGGCGTGGTGTTCTCCGGTCTCGAAGGCTGGCTCGCGGAGCAGTGGGCCGCCGTGCTCGGCTCCGGTCCCGCCTCCGAGGGCGCGAACTTCTTCTCGTCCGGCGGTAGCTCGCTGGGCGCCGCGCAGCTGGTCTCCCTGATCCGCACGCGCTACCCGAGCACGTCGGTGCAGGACATCTACCAGAACCCGACGCTGTACAAGCTGGCCCGCCGCCTGGAGTCGTACGGCGAGACGGCCGAGGTGCGCGAGGTCGCGCCGACGCCCCGCTGGACCGGCGTCGTCCAGACGCTGCTGATGATCCCGCTGCTCACGATCTCCGGCGCCCGCTGGGTCGTCGCGCTGACGGCCCTGTCGAACGTGCTGGGCTGGACGTCCGTGTCGTGGTGGTGGGTGGCTGCGGGGTTCGCGGTGTTCCTGAGCCCCGCCGGACGCCTCGCGATCTCCGCCGGCGGCGCCCGGTTGCTGCTGCGCGGTGTGAAGCCCGGCGAGTACCCACGCGGCGGCTCCGTCCACTTGCGACTGTGGACCGCCGAGATGCTGGCGCAGATGTCGCGCGCCACCGAGCTTTCCGGCTCCTGGGTCACGCACTACGCGCGGGCGTTGGGCGCGAAGATCGGCCCCGGTGTCGACCTGCACTCGCTGCCGCCGGTCACGGGCATGCTGAAGGTCGGGCGCGGTGCCGCCGTCGAGCCCGAGGTCGACCTGTCCGGCTGGTGGCTGGACGGCGACCGGCTGCGCATCGGCCGCATCCGGATCGGCGCGGGCGCGACGGTCGGTGCGCGCAGCACGCTGTTCCCCGGCGCCCGGATCGGCAAGAAGGCCGAGGTGGCGCCCGGTTCGGGTGTCGTCAGGTCGGTGCCGACCGGTCAGCGCTGGTCCGGCGTGCCCGCCACCCGCGAGGGCAAGGCGGCGCGCTCGTTCCCGTCACGCCGCCCGGAGCGGTCGCGCTTCTGGAACCTCATGTACGGCGTCTCGTCCGGCCTGCTGGCCGCGCTGCCGCTGCTGGCGGCGGCTCCGGCCCTGCTCTACGTGCTGCGCCGGCCGGTCACCCTGACGTCGGCGCTGTGGGACGTTCCGGTCGCCTCGGCGATCTGGTTCGGCACCTACGCGCTGCTGATACTGGTCTCGGTGCGGCTGTTGGGCATCGGCATGCGCGAGGGCCACTACCCGGTGCACAGCCGCGTCGCGTGGGCGGCGTGGACGACCGAGCGGTTGATGAACAACGCGCGCACGGCCCTGTTCCCGCTGTACGCGTCGCTGTTCACGCCGGTGTGGCTGCGGCTGCTCGGCATGAAGGTCGGCCGCCACGTGGAGGCCTCGACCGTGGTCGCGCTGCCGAAGATGACCCGAGTGGGCGACGGCGCGTTCCTGGCCGACGACACGATGGTCGCGACGTACGAGCTCGGCGGCGGCTGGCTGCGCATCGCCACGGCACGCGTGGGCAAGCGGGCGTTCCTGGGCAACTCAGGCATGACGGCGCCCGGCCGCAACGTGCCGAAGGGCGGGCTCGTCGGCGTGCTGTCGGCGGCGCCGAAGCGGGCCAAGGCCGGCTCGTCGTACCTGGGCATGCCCCCGATGAAGCTGCCGCGCGCCGCCGAGGTGTCGGACCAGTCGCGCACGTTCAACCCGCCCAAGCACCTGATGTGGGCGCGGGCGCTGGTCGAGCTGTGCCGGTTCGTCCCGGTGATGCTGAACGTCGCTCTCGTCGTGCTCGTGCTGTTCGCACTGAAGGAGTTCGGGCTCTGGTGGTCCGGCGTCGTGCTGCTGGGCGCGGGCGTCGCCGCGTGTCTGGTCGCCGTCGTTGCCAAGTGGACGCTCGTGGGCCGTTTCAAGGTGCGTGAGTACCCGCTGTGGTCGGCGTTCGTGTGGCGCAACGAGCTGGCGGACACGTTCGTCGAGGTGCTCGCGGTGCCGTGGCTCGTCGGGTTCTCCGGTGGCACGCCGCTGATGAACCTGTGGCTGCGCTCGCTGGGCGCGTCGGTCGGCCGTGGCGTGTGGTGCGAGTCGTACTGGCTGCCCGAGGCGGATCTGGTGAAGCTGGGTGCCGGCGCGTCGGTGAACCGGGGCTGCGTCGTGCAGACGCACCTGTTCCACGACCGGATCCTGCGGATGGACCGCGTGGAGCTGGGCGCCGGTTCTACTTTGGGCCCGCACGGCATCGTGCTGCCCGGAGCGTCCGTGGGCGCTCACACCACGATCGGACCCGCCTCGCTCGTCATGCGCGGAGAGGATGTACCGTCGGGAACCCGTTGGCTGGGCAACCCGATCTCCGCGTGGACATGAGCCTCTCCGTACAGCATTACGCACTGGAGCTTGACTACAAGCCGTACTCCGCGCGCCTCTCCGGACGCGCGGTGTTGCAGGCTTCCTGCACCTCGCTGTCGTCGTTCTCGTTGTCCTTCGGTCCGCTGCGGATCTCGAAGGTGCTGGTGAACGGCAAACCCGCGCGCTACGGCCACTCTGGTGGCGTTCTGAACATCCGCGCCGCCGTGCGAGGGGCCTTCTCGGTCGAGGTCCGCTATTCGGGCATGCCGGTGCCGGTCTCGACGCCCGAGTGGGGCGATCTGGGCTGGGACCAGCTCACCGACGGCTCGATCGTGGCGTCCCAGCCGATCGGGGCGCCGTCGTGGTTCCCGTGCCTGGACGACCCGTCCTCGAAGGCCTCCTACCACCTGGAGGTGACGGCGCCCTCGCCGTACACGGTGGTGTGCAACGGGGTGCTGGTCGACGGCAAGGTGTCCGGCAGCACGACCCGGTGGACGTACTCGATGGCCGCGCCGATGGCGACCTACCTGGCGACCGTCCAGATCGGACAGTACGTCGAGGCCCTGCCGGACGTGTGGGCACCTGCCCGGCTGGGCCGGCTCGTGGCGCACGACTTCGGCCGGCAGGCCGCGATGATCGAGCTGTTCTCGTCGTTGTTCGGGCCCTACCCGTTCGAGAGGTACTCGGTCGTCGTCACCGATGACGAGCTCGACGTTCCCGTTGAGGCGCAAGGGTTGTCGACGTTCGGGGCCAACCACGTGGACGGCCGCCGCGGTTCGGAACGGCTGGTGGCGCACGAGCTGGCGCACCAGTGGTTCGGCAACTCCGTCGGGATTGCCGCGTGGGAGCACATCTGGCTCAATGAGGGCTTCGCCTGCTACTCGGAGTGGCTCTGGTCCGAGGCTTCCGGCGGCCGGTCCGCGGACGCTTGTGCTGCCGCAGCAGGAGATCTGCTGCGCCGGTTGCCGCAGAACCTGGTGATCGGACGGCCGCCGCGCGCGGACTGGTTCGACGACCGGGTCTACAAACGCGGAGCGTTGACGTTGCACGCGCTGCGCCGCGAGATGGGCGACGACTCGTTCTTCGCGCTGCTGCGGGAGTGGTGCGCCCGCCACCGGCACGGCGTGGTGACGACCGAGGACTTCCTCTCGCTCGCCGGGCACAGGGAGTTGCTCACCAGCTGGCTCTTCAAGCCCGAGTTGCCTCGCTAGACCACTTCCACACCAGCGGCGGGCGGCCTCCCTTGGGCAACGCGGCCGCGTGCTCGCTGGTGCGGCCGAGGCCCGGCACGCGGTCCATCGTGCGGCCCAGGTTGGCCGGGTAGGGCCGGTCGCCGGTGAGCGACTCGGTGACGTCGAGTGCCTGCGCCGTCGTGAACTCGGGCCCGAGCAGGCCCGCGGTGAACGGCACGTCGCGCCAGAGCTTGTCCGCGAACAACGGCCGGCAGTCGGCGACGATCCGGTCGTGGTCGAAGGCGAGCGCGGGCATGGCGTCGAGCCGGCTCCAGACGGCCAGGTCGCCGGTCGGACTGGTCACCGTGGCCCACAGGGCGATCGACAACGTCGGGCCACGCGGGTCACGCGACGGCTCGTCGAACGTGGCGAGCTGGCCGGTCGCGGTCACCGACTTCTCGCTGAGGCCCAGCTTCCCGGTGACGGCCCTGGCGGTCGCGTCCCGCAGCCGCTCACCCCTGCCCAGCAGCACACCGGGCAGTGCCAGCTCACCCGCGAACGGCTCCTGTGCGCGCGGTGCGACCCCCACGAGCACCGTGCGTGCCTCCGGATCAAACCGGAGCACGATCACGTCTACCGAGACCAACGTCGACTCGATCATGCCGTGGATTGTCCCGCACCGCGTAGTCCGCCCTGGCCGGCCCCGCGCCGGTGACGAGCACGTCGACATCGAGCAGGTCCTCCAGGTACGCGACGGGGTCGGGCATGTCCTCCAGGCTCGACCCGGTGGCGACCTTCAGGCCGTCAGCGTCCAGGTGCGTCACGGCCAGCCCGTCGATGCCCCCACAGCAATCGACGGAATAGCGCAGCAACGCGGCGTCCAGGTGCCCGGCCCGCCATGCGCCCTGGAACTCCCCTGTGCCGTTGTGCGGCTCCGGGAAGCGTGCCAGGACGGCCTGGTCCTCGGTCGGCAGCGGACCGGCGCCGTGGCGCGTCTGGTAGGTCCTGGTCACGCCGATCACGCGGGCCGGACGTCCTTGCAGCAGTTCCCGGGCGTTGCGCGGCACGACCGTGGACCAGGTGGTGTGCGGGTGGAAGCCGTAGGTCTCGTCGAGCAGGACGCCCTGCGCGCCCTCGAAGACGACTCGGCCCGCGTCGAGCAGCCCTTCGTGGCCCTCGGTGATCCGGACGGCGTCCGCGAACGCGCCGTAGAGCCCGACCAGTTCGTCGACGCTCGGGCCGTCGCCGATCAGCGGCTCGTAGAACCTGGCGAGCGCGTCCAGCCTCGTGCGCAGCACCGCGGGGTGCAGGCAGTCGCCGACGGTCGGGGCGGGGCCCGGCTCACCGAGCACCCGTTGTCCCTCGACCACGTCCCCCTCACGCGCCCCGGCGAGCAGCCCGTACCAGGCGGTTTCGCCGATCCCCTTGCCGCACGACCCGTGCCGGTCGCCGCCCCTGGCCCTCTCCCGTGCCCGGTTCGCGGCGACGTGGAACGGCGTGGTGAGCAGCGCGTCAGCGTCGATCGACATCAGCGAGAGCGGGTTCGCGACGCCGAGCGCCTCCAGTTCGCGTGACTCGGTCGCCAGCGCGATCGGCTCGACGAGCACGTACCGCGACAGCCAGGTCGGCACACCCGCGAGCGTGCCGGACCCGAACTGGCTGAAGGTGTGGTGCCTGCCGCCGGCGATCACGTTGTGCGCGGCCTGCGCTCCCCCGTTGAACCGCACGACGGCGGACACCGGTCCGTCGGCGCACAACGCGTCTACGACGGCTCCCTTGCCCTCGTCGCCGAACCCCAGCCCGACGACGATCACGTGGTCGTTCATCAGCTCAGCGCCACGTCGTCGGGACCGTCGATGCCGAGCGGTGCGGCGACGACCGGCCGTACGGCGTTGCCGACGGCGACCAGGGCCTTGCCGACGGCCTTGCTCTCGGCGACCGACCCGATCTCGGCGAGGTCCACCAGGGCCTGGTCGAGATCGACCACACGTTCCTCCATGCCGATCGTCGCCGCGATGAGCTCGCACACCGCGCCGGGGTCGTCCAGCTTGAGGAAGTTCTGCCCGAGGATCGTCCGCCAGTGGTCACCGATGCTGTCGTCGTTGAAGTACGACGACTGGTTGGGCAGGATGAAGTAGACGTTCCACTTGAGAGCGAGCTCGCGGTAGACCGACACCGGGTCGATGTCCTGTTTGACGTCGTCACCGATGATCCGGCGGATGTGCTTGGCCTCCAGCCGCGGCTTGTTCAGCTCGTCGCCGATGATGAACAGGTAGCCCTTCCGGCCCCGCTTCTGCCACGCGTCGGTGACGACGTGCCGTGCCACGAAGTACGCGGCGAGCTCGTAGGACTCGCTCTTCTGCCCGCCGCCATTGCCTTCGAGGAAGATGTCCCGCAGCTGCTCGTCCATGCGGTTGTCCGACTCGAACTGGCCGACCTGCAGCGGCACGCGGTCGCTGTCGGCGTCACCGATCCCGCCGAACATCAGCTGCGGGTCGGCGAGATATCCCTTGCGCTGCAACAGTCCGTGCAGCTTGCCGAGCTTGCCCTGCATGATCCGCGGCACCGCGCCCATCGACCCGGTCACGTCGAACAGCACCGCGATCGGTGTCGAGTCGGCGTGGTCGGGCGAGTCGCGGCACTCGCGGTACTCGACGTTCAGCGGGTCGAGCGACGGCGCCGCCTTCCAGCTCGACGAGGGCGCCGACTTGATCGAGGCGGTGTAGCCGAAGTCCGCGATTCCCTTGGCCGCGCGGAAGGTCTTCGCCGCCGCGTACGCGTTGTCATCCCACTTGCCGTGTCCCATGGTCATTCTCCTTTTGGCAGAGCGAACGGGCGGAAAACCCTTGGTCCGTACAGTTCTTCGAGCAGGTCGTCGTACTCGCGCAGCAGGTCGGCGGCGTCAGGCCGGCGCGACGGGCGTTCCTGCAGGCAACCTCGCGCGAATGCTTGTTGCCTATGTTCGTTGTGGTTCAACAGATCAAGCATCAGCGTGTGTGCCATGTGGACGTCCGTGGCGGCCGTGACCGGTTCGCCTTGGACCACCTCGGGCGGATAGCTGATGCTCTTGCTGGTCGCGAGGAGTCGCTGGCCTTCCTCCACGGCGAACGACCAGCCGGCCAGCACGATCCCGTGCTGTTCCGGGTGCACCAGGACGTTCTCGGCCGTGACGGCCCCGTGCACCAGACCGATCCGGTGCGCGCCGGCCAACGCCTTGAGCAGCCTGCGATGCATCCACGCGTAGTCGCGCCCATCCAGGCCCTGTGGGAAAGCGGTCTTGACGTCGGCGAGCGTCACGAACCCGTCCACCAGCGGGTCGAGCACCGTGAACGCCCTTGAGCCCTTGGCGACATCACCGGACGTGTCGAGCAGCCGCGGGTAGAAGGGCCGCAACCAGTGGTGCACGTCGGTGAAGCGCTCCAACGCCCTCAACGCCTGCCATTCGCCGTGCAGCAACGGGTTGAGCGCCGGATTGCGCACGACCTTCACGACGTATGGCCCGTCGGCTTCGTACAGGTTGGCGATGCTGCCGACCGCGAACGGCTCCCCGATGCGGTAGACGCCGGTCCTCGTTTTCAGTTCGACGCTGGTGTTGTTGGCCCACTCGTGATGCAGCCGCGTCAGGTTCGCCGAGGCCGCGTGCGCCCGAGCGTTGGCCGGTCCGACCACGTCGGGGTGCAGCACCGAGGCCAGCGCGTGGTAGCGGCGCCGCACCTCCCTGCGCCTGCCGGGATCGGCGCTGCGAGGCCCGAACAGGGCCTCGGCCGATGCGGCGCGCTCGAGGAGTTCCAGCGCCTCCGATGTGGTGAACATGGGTTTGAGTCTATAAGACTCAAACCAGGAACGCAATGGTGAGCCGTGACATGGTGTTCTTCGCCCCGAAGGCCGGGTACCCGGCCTCGACACGGGAGGAGGCACAGTGCTGTTCGTCGTCATGGGCTGTTCGGTGGTCTTCGCGCTGCTAGCGGTGGAGGTGATCCACCGCCTGGTCCGCCGCTTCGCCCACAGCGGCAGGATGTACCGGCCCGGCCAGGTGTTCGGAGCGTTGCTGGCCGCACAGATAAGCCTGAGCGCGTACCCGGTCGACGCCCCGGTCGCGTTGCACGCGCTGGGGATCGCGTTGATCCTGGCGGGAGCGTGGCTGCTGGCCGCGCTGATCAGCACCCTTGTGGACGTTTCGCTGTCGCGGATTCGCACTGATGTCACGGACAACCGGCACGCGCGGCGGGTGCACACGCAGGTCGTGCTGGTGCGGCGGCTGGTGCTGGTGGTCATCGGGGTGCTGGCGGTCGGCGCGATCCTGATGACGTTCCCCGGCGCTCGGGCGGTCGGGTCGACCGTGCTGGCGTCCGCCGCGCTCATCGGTGCGGTGGCGGCGTTCTCCGCGCAGTCGTTGCTGGGCAACCTGATCGCGGGGCTGCAGATCGCGTTCAGCGACGCGGTGCGGCTCGACGACGTCGTGGTGGTCGAGGGCGAGTGGGGGCGGGTCGAGGACGTCACGCTGACGTACGTGGTGCTGCACCTGTGGGACGACCGGCGGATGGTGTTGCCGACCTCGTACTTCCTCAGGACGCCCTTCGAGAACTGGACGCGCACGCAGTCGGCGTTGCTCGGGACCGTGGAGCTCGATCTGGACTGGACGGTGCCGGTCGAGGCGATGCGGCAGGAGATGCGGTCCATGCTGGAGGGCAGCGATCTGTGGGACGGGCGGGTGTCCGTTCTGCAGGTCACGCAGGCCACGAACGGGTTCGTGCGGTTGCGTGCGCTGGTGAGTGCCGCTGACGCCGGCAAGCTGTGGGACCTGCGGTGCCTGACGCGCGAGCACCTGGTGGATTGGGTGCAGCGCCAGCACGGCGGCGCGTTGCCGCAGGTCAGGACCAAGACCGTGACCGGGGTCAAGAAGGCTCAGCCCGCCGGTGACCAGCACACGGACGCTCGGGTGTTCGGCGAGAGCGCCGATGGGACACTGCGGGAGCAAGCGTTTGCGGGACCCAAGCAGTGACCGGCTGCAAACAGGATGCAACCGTCCGCGGAGCCCGTCCCGTCCTCACCACATGAGAAGACCGCTCGCCGTCGCGTTCTGCGCGCTGGCTCTCGGCAGTTGTGGTACGAACGGGTCTCCAGCCGTGCCCTTGGCGGAGGTGCCGACCGTGTCCTCAGCAAAACCGGACAAGCTCCGGGTCGAGCAGGCGAAGCGCGACGGCCACCTCACAGTGCCACTGATGATCTCCGTGCAGCCGGGACGCGACAAGGAGGTCGAGCAGGCACTGGAGAGGCTGGGCGCGACCGTCGAGTCGCGGGATCGGAGAATCGGCTACCTGCGCGCCGAGATGCCGGTCGACAAGGTGGAAGACGCGTATCTGATCACCGGTGTGTCCAAGGTGGACCTGGACGAGCCGCTCGGCAACAAGCTGCCCGAACCGTAGAAAGAGCCCCAGGATCTCGTGGACCCTGGGGCTTTCTACGTTCTGTCGAACTGCTAGCTGACTGCCTGGATGATCACGGCCCCGCCACCGACGACGGTGTTGTCGGCCGTGCGCACCTCGAGCTCACCGCGCAGCACGCGGCCGGCACCGGGCTGGCCCAGCGGCGTGATGACGCCCGTCGCGTTCCACGACGCACCGGCGACGCGGTCGGCGTTGCTGTCCGTGACGGACAGCGTGCCGAGAGCGGCCGAGGTGAAGACGTCGAAGTAGTCGAACGCCGTGGTGCCCGCGGGCACCGCGTAGCCGTCCACCAGGGCGACCCAGGTACCGGCGGCCGGGTTGCTGATCGTCACCGATTCCTCGGAGTCCGCGTCCGCATCCTGACCGGCGAGCACGCAGCTGCCCGACGTGCAGTTGTAGACGGACAGGTCGAGGTCAGCGCCCTGGTCGGCGGGGTTGCCGATCGTGACGGTGAGCTTCGACGCGCCGGCCGGTACCACGATCGGGTACTGCTGGGACTCCAGGTTCGCGATCGTCGGACGGGCCGACTTGGCACTGCCGACAGCGCCCGCCGCGAGCCGGCCGGTGAAGCCGGCCTGCGTGTTCGTGACGGTGTAGGCGCGCTCGATCGGGGTGCCCAGCGTGCCGGACGCGATGGTGTCCGGGTTCGGGCTGACCGTCGTGCCGAGCACGGACGCGGTCACCGAGTACGGCGCCACGGCGGCGTCGGAGGTGCGACGCGCCTCGATCACGATCTCCCACACGCCGGCCATCGGGCTGACCACCGTACGGCTGGTCGGTGTGCCACCGGCACAACCGGCGCCCGCGTCCGGGTTGTAGCAGTTGAGCGAACTGGTCGAGTCGGCCGCCGTGCCCTGCGGGGTGTAGCGCAGGAAGCGGACCTGACCCTTGCCGGCCTCGGCGCCACCGGCGTTCATGTCGACCTTCAGCGCGGTCGTGCCCTTGGGCACGTTCACGAAGAGGCTGGTCGACTGGTTGCGCGCGATCGTGCCGGACTTGGTGACCGAGAACTTGTTGGCGGCGTTGAAGTTCTCCGCCGCGAACACGGTGTTCAGGGTCTGCGAGTCGACGCCGGGGGTCTCCGGGTTGTCGAGCTGCAGGACGGCGCTGTGCACGCCCGCGGTCCTGGCCTTGACCTTGACGGCGAACTGGACCGGCGTGTTCAGCGGCAGGTCGACCTTCTTCGGCGCCGAGAACGTGCCGTCGTTGCCCTTCCACGAGACGTTGTAGCGCTCGTCGTCGTGGCCCGTGGTGCGGGTCAGCGTGTAGGTGCGGGTGTACTCCTGGCCCGCGGTCACGCCTTCACGGTCGTGGATGCCGACACCGACGTTCGGGGTGGCCAGCAGTCCGCTGAGGACGGTGTTGACCGCGACGGACGTGGTGACCTGGTCCGGCACGGAGTGCTTGTCCAGCAGCTTCCACGCGGCGTTGGTGTTGAAGAGGCCCGCGCCCTGCTCGTAGGCACCGAGGGCGCTCACGTAGTTCGCGCTGCGCTGGATCGCGTAGCGCAGCTCGGCGCTGGTGGGCCGCTGGCCGTCGTGCGTGGCCTTGAACGCGCTCACGAGCAGCGCGGCGGCACCGGTCGCCTGCGGGGCGGCCATCGAGGTGCCGTTGAACATGGCGTACCCGGCCGGGAGCTCGTACGTGCCGGCCACCGGGCCGCCCGCCTGCCAGCGCGGCGTGGTGGAGATCGCCGAGCCGGGCGCGATGATGTTCGGCTTGAAGCCGCCGTCCTCACGCGGGCCGCGCGACGAGAAGCCGTGCAGGCTCTGCTTCTGCTCGGTCTTCGAGCCGTAGTTGGAGAGCCAGGTCTCCTTGGTGATGGACGAGCCGACGCTCAGCGCGTTCGTCGCCACCGACGGGTCACCGACGGTGTTCGCGCCCGCACCCGAGTTGCCCGCCGAGATGAAGAGCTGGACGTTGTACTCGTCGATCGTGCGGTTGTAGAGCTCCGCACGGGCGTTGTTGCCGTCGTTGAGCGCCGGGAGGCCACCGATCGAGATGTTCACGACGTCGGCGCCGTTGCGCGCGGCGTAGAGGACACCGTCGATGAGACCGGAGCTCGTGCAGGCCGGCGTGGAGAGGCAGGCCTTGATGGACATCAGCTTCGCGCCGGGTGCCGCGCCGGCCATCCGGCCGTCGAACAGCCGGTGCGCCGAGGTGATGCCGGCGACGTGCGTGCCGTGCGCACCGGCGGAGATGCCGAGGCTGACGTACGGCGTGCCGCCCGTGTCGTAGATCGACTTGTCGGTCTGCACGACAAACGCCACACGGTCGATGACCGGCGTCGCGGGGTTGTCGGTGCCGAAGAACCCGGAGTCCTTCTTGACCTTGTAGTCGATCATCCGCGGGTTGTTGGTGAAGTTGGCGTCACCATCGGTGTCGACGAAGACTTCCTTCGTCGTGATGTCCTGGAGGACACCCCACGAGTCGAGGCGGTCGCCGTCGCGGTTGATGTCACCGCCGATCTCGCTGCCGGCGCCGCCGAGGTCGCCGGCGATCTCACGGAAGAGACCGAACGAGTAGGGGCCACCGGTCGCGGGCGCCGTCCACTCCTGGCCGCCCTCGGTGAACTTGCCGACCTTGCCGGTCTTGGTCATGGTGACCCAGGTGCCGTCGCCGGACGCTGGGTTGTTGGCCGTGAACCAGTCGACGATCTTGCGCTCACCGGTACTGGTGGTCGCCAGCGCGGGGTGGTCCAGGTCGACACCGGAGTCGATCACGGCGATCGTGGTGCCGCGGCCGTCCCACTTCGGGTTCGCGAGGGCGAACTGCGCCGCCTGCGTGTCCTTCGTCGGCATGTACGGGTTGGTGCGCGGCGTCTTCGAGTCCGGCGCCTTCTGCGGAGCGGGCTGCTCCATGCCTTCGGGACGCGGGTCGTCGAGGGCGACGAGGCCGTCGACGTCCACGGTGCTGACCGAGGCCAGCTTGGCGGCCTTCGCCGCGTTCTCCCGCGGGATGGTCACCTTGACGTAGTCGACGTCCTTCTCGGTCTTCTGGACCGTGGCGCCGAGCGCCTTGAGGTCGTTGACCGCGGCGTCGGTCTTGCCGTCCTCGGCGGCGACCAGCAGGTCGACGGTCGGCTTGCCCTCGCGGGCCGCCTGGTCGACGAGTGCCCGGTCCTGCTTGTCCAGCTGCTTGTCAGCGGCCGGCTGCTGCTGCGGTGCGTTCTGCGCGATGGCAGGGGTGGCGGCGAAGCCGAACCCGGTAGTGCCCAGCACCGCGGTCAGCAAGACCGTGCCGGTGCGGCGTCTCCAGTTCTTCACGGCGCATGTGCCCTTCGTGGGGTAAAGAGTGCTCCGAAGCACATCTCTTCGCATCGCGAGGGGCAATCGTCGGACCGGACTAATTTTCAGATCCACATTGGACTGTTCAGCGGCTTGTACAGGCACGCTTTTAATGCTGCGCGTTTCTTTTTCACCGTGGAACGAGCAACCGTCCTCCAGTCAAGGGCTGATGGAGGGGAATGTCAAGGCTGCGTCAACGGTGAACGGCGTTGGCGTGTAACAGGATCCCGGTATCAGGCGATGGACTGATCGCTATTTCCGCCCATTAGCTCACGCAATCTCGCCCGCAGGCGACCGACGATCCCCTGCGGGGTGGCGAGCACTTCAGGCTGCGCTCCACACGCGGGACAGTGAGCGCGATGTGCGACGAGGGCCTGCTGGAGTTCCGTCACGTGTTTCGCGGTCCGTTCGGGCACCGAGTCCTTTTTGATCGAGAGCAGGCTCAGCTCGGTCAGCGCGTGCCGGCCCCGGCGCAGCCGTGCCGTGGGCGCGATGGTGTGAAAGAAGATCAGGTTCCTCTTGCGGGCGGGTTCGATCACCTCGACGTCACACCACTCGACGGTGACCTGCCGGTCGAGCCCGTTCGACGTGATGCCCTCGCTCGTGACCCTGGTGCCCATCTTGAAGGTCCGCCACGCCACCGTGCCGCCCATGAGGAACCACAGGCCGCCGAAGACGTAGCCGTACCAGGGACCGTCCACGGCCGCGAGCGGACCGACCGCGGCCACGGCGGCGCCGAGGCCGAACAGGACCCATCTCCACCTGGTATGCATCTCCCCATCCTGTTTACCCGATCCTGCCTCTTGAACGCCGCCGGAGCTCGTCTCGTTGAACGCCGTTCGGCAGGACTGAGGGCCGGTCAGGCGCTACCTTGCGCCCATGGACCTGAAGCCGGTCGCCGACGAGCTCTACGGCCTGCCTCCGAAGGACTTCACCGCGGCCCGCAACGCCGCGGCCAAGCAGGCCGACGACAAGGACCTGGCCAAGGCCATCCAGGAGCTCCGCAAGCCCACCGTGGGCGCTTGGGCGGTCAACAAGCTCGTGCGGGACGCGCCTGAGGGTCTGGAGGAGGCGCTCGGCCTCTCCACGGCGCAGCTGACCATGCGGGAGCTGGGCCGCAAGCGCAAAGAGCTCATGGAAGCGCTGGTCTACCGCACGCTGGAGCTGACCGGACCGCTCGCGGACGACGCCGTCACGCAGGTGCGCAACACGCTGACGGCCGCGATGGCCGACCCCGAGTCCGCCGAACAGGTGCGCGACGGGCACCTGTCCAAGGCGCTGGAGTACTCGGGCTTCGGCTTCGCGCTCCCCACCCCCGAGCCGGCTCAGGACGGCGAGGACGCGCTGGCCCGCAAGCGGCGGGAGCGGCAGGAACGCAAGCGGGCCGAGGCTCAGCAGGCGCTGGACGAGGCCGAGCAGGCACTCGGCGAGGCCCAGGCCGACCAGCTGGCGGCGCAGCGGGCGTTCGACCGGGCCGCGGAACGGCTGGAGGACGCCAAACGGGTCACGAGCGGGGCCGAGAAGGCGCGGAAGGCCGCCGAACGCAAGCTCAATGATCTGAGTTAGAACGGTCGAGCGGCCCCCACTCGTCGGAACGCTGGGCGCCGACCAGCGCCGAGCACTCCCGCAGTGCGCTGTCAGCCACCCAGGCGAGCGCGTCGAGGCAGCGGACCAGGGGTTCGTTGTCCGGGCCGCGGCCCACCTCGGCGCCGCGCAGCACCCACGCGCGGACGCCGGGCCCGCGCAGATCGCGCAGGTGGCGGTAGTCGAAGAGGCGGCGGGCCACCCACAGCTCGCGGGAGCGGTCGCCCCACCACGGTTCGATGTGCAGCGGACTCGCGGACAGGCCAGGGAGCTCCACGCCGGTCAGCGAGTCGCGCGACGTCGAGGCTTCGTCGGCCTCGGGGCCCTGGGACCAGCGCAGGTAGACGTCGTCGCCGATGAAGCCCGTGAGCTCGGCGAGGCTCGTGATCGTCGGCAGCCGTGCTGTCACACTTCGTGACGTACCCGGCCGAAACTGAAGGAAACCTGAAGACCGGCTGAAGGAATTGAGCCTGGTCACAGTGAAAGCCGACCGGAACACCACGCTCCGGTTGTACGTTCAACAATGTGGTTGGCCGCTGGCGCTCGAGCTGGTCGCCAGGGCGATCCGGCACCCCCAGGCCGGAAAAGCCCTTCCGCAGGCGTCGCGTGCTCGCGCCGCGGTCAACCCGCCGTCGACCGGCACTCCGGTAAACCCCCCTCACCGGTAGTGACGGTCGACGGCACCCTCAGAACGCGACCAACTCGCCGTTCGTGACGGACCCCGGCGCCACAAAACGCGTGGTCGACGTCGTGAAACCCACCTCGGAAGCCGGTCGGAAGCTCATCGAGCACCCTCCCGCAAAAAGTGAAACTGACTCAGGTCTCGTGCGTGACCAGCGGTAGATCTAGACTCGCCCGATGGCACATGACGCGGATGTCATCGTCGTCGGCGCGGGCCTCGCAGGTCTCGTCGCGACCGCAGAACTCGCGGACGCGGGTCGCAAGGTCATTCTCCTCGACCAGGAGCCGGAGGCGTCGCTCGGCGGCCAGGCCTGGTGGTCGTTCGGCGGGTTGTTCATGGTGGACACCCCCGAGCAGCGCAGGCTCCGGGTCAAGGACTCGCACGACCTGGCGTTGCAGGACTGGATGGGCTCGGCGGCGTTCGACCGGGAGGACGACCACTGGCCGCGGCTGTGGGCGCAGGCCTATGTGGACTTCGCCTCCGGCGAGAAGCGCTCCTGGCTGCACAACATGGGAATGCGCTGGTTCCCGTTCGTGCAGTGGGCCGAGCGCGGCGGCTACCTGGCGGACGGGCACGGCAACTCGGTGCCGCGCTTCCACGTGACGTGGGGCACCGGGCCGGGCGTCGTCGAGCCGTTCGAGCGCCGGGTGCGGGAGGCCGTCGCGAAGGGACTCGTGACGCTCAAGTTCCGCCACAAGGTCACGAACGTCAACGTCACCGACGGCGTGTGCGACGGCGTGTCCGGCGACGTGCTGGAGGCCTCGGCGACCGGCAGGGCCGAACCGAGCTCACGGACCGTGGCGGGCGACTTCTCGTTCAGCGCCCAGGCCGTGATCGTCACGTCCGGCGGCATCGGCGGCAACCACGACCTGGTGCGCAGGAACTGGCCCGAGCGGATGGGCACGCCACCGAAGTTCATGCTGGCCGGTGTGCCGGACTTCGTCGACGGCTCGATGATGGAGATCACCCAGAAGGCCGGCGGCGCGATCATCAACGCCGACCGCATGTGGCACTACCCCGAGGGCATCGCGAACTACGCCCCGGTGTGGTCGCGGCACGGCATCCGCATCCTGCCCGGCCCGTCGTCGCTGTGGCTCGACGCCGAGGGCAGGAGGCTGCCGATCCCGCTGTTCCCCGGTTTCGACGCGCTGGGGTCGTTGCAGCACATCACCTCCCACGGCCACGAGCACTCGTGGTTCGTGCTGAACAAGAGGATCATCGGCAAGGAGTTCGCGCTGTCGGGCTCCGAGCAGAACCCGGACCTCACGGGCAAGGACACGAGGGCCGTCCTCAAGCGCGCGCTGCCGGGCGCCGTGGCACCCGTGGAGGCGTTCGCGCAGAAGTCCAAGGAGTTCATCCAGGCCGGCACGGTCGCGGACCTGGCCCGCGGCATGAACGCGCTGACCGGCGACTCGCGCATCGACGCGGCGCAGCTCGAGAAGACGATCGTCGAGCGCGACCGCCAGGTCACCGCGGGTCTCAGCAAGGACATGCAGGTCAACGCGATCCGCGCGGCACGGCACTTCCTCACCGACAAGCTGATCCGCGTCGTCGAGCCGCACCGGCTGCTCGACCCCAAGGCCGGTCCGCTGATCGCGGTCAGGCTCTCGGTGGTCACGCGCAAGACGCTGGGCGGCCTGCACACCGACCTGTCGTCACGGGTGCTCGACACGTCCGGCGCGGTGCTGCCGGGCCTGTACGCCGCCGGTGAGGCCGCCGGGTTCGGTGGCGGTGGTGTGCACGGCTACCGCGCGCTGGAGGGCACGTTCCTCGGCGGTTGCCTGTTCTCCGGCCGGGTGGCCGGGCGTGCGGCGGCGGAAGCCGTCAAGTAGGCCCGGCGCCAATGGTGGCTGTGCTCACGTACGAATACACATCTCGCTGACAATTGGCCGATTCGACCTTCGGGCAAGGTGATTCATTAGTTCAAACGAGTGATTTCGTGGCGGATCCGTCGATTCTCAGCCGGGGTTCGGGGTTCGGTTGGACAGGCCCTGACTGATCAGTAAGCTTTCCCGGTCCCCCACGAACGGCCACCTGAGCTGAATGAACATGGTCGACAGCCGAGAGCCCGCCGTTCGCTGGGCGGCGGCGATCTCCAACACCCTCGTCGCGAACTTCACGCGCGAGAAGCTCGAGCAACTGCTCGGCGGCTACGTCGAGCAGTTGCTCAGTGGTGGTGTGGACGAGGCGCGGCAGGTCGGCCGGTCCATGGTCGAGCACGACTTCATCGCCTCGGCGACGCTGGAGCACTCGCTCACGTCCCTGGGTGAGCACACCCCGGTCACGCCGGCCCAGCTGGCCGCGCTCGCCGCCGGGTACGCGGAGGGGCTGCGCGACCGCACGCTCGACCAGCAGGAGCTGAGCCGCACGGCCGCGATCACCACGATGCGCCGGGCCGAGGCCGCGGTCAGGGCGAGCGAGGCCAAGTTCCGCGCGGTCTTCGAGAGCTCGGCGTTCGGCATCATCGTGAGCGGCCTCAAGGGCGAGATCATCGACGTCAACGAGGCGTTGCTCGCAATGCTCGACTACCGGCACGAGGACCTGCTCAGGATGAGCGGCCGCGACATCGTGCACCCGGACGACAGGGCCGGGCTGCGGGAGCTGACGAAGCAGCTGATCGCGTCCGAGTACGACAACATCCGGGTCGAGAAGCGGATGGTCCGCAGCGACGGCGAGACGATCCAGACGCACATGGCGATCTCGGTGGTGCGCGAGGAGGACGGCACGCCGCCGTACCTCGTCACCATGATCGAGAACATGAGCGAGATGCGCGCGCTGCAGACGCAGCTCGTGCGGCAGAGCCTCAACGACGTGCAGACGGGCCTGCCGAACCGCGCGCAGTTCCTCGGCTGGCTGGAGGGCGTGGCCGGCTCGAAGGGGCCGGAGAGGCTCGCGCTCGTGCAGGTCGACATCGACGGGTTCCGCGGCGTGAACGACGCGTTCGGGCACGAGGCCGGCAACCGGGTGCTGATGCACGTCGCGACGCACCTGCGGGCGGTGTTCTCCGAGGGGGTCGCCAAGGTCGCGCGCATCGGCGAGGACGAGTTCGGCGTGCTGGTGAAGGACCCGCAGGACGTGCGGAGCGTGGTCGCCCTGGTCGAGGACTTCACCGCACGCCTGGAAGAGCCGATCTGGATCGGCTCGCACGGCGTCGGCGTGACCACGAGCGTCGGCATCGTGGCGCGGGAGGCGCGCGGCGGCGACTCGGCGGACCTGTTGCGCGCGGCGGACGTCACGGTCGGCTGGGCGAAGCGCGACGGCAAGGCGCAGTGGGCGCTGTACGACCACGAGCGGGACGTGCACGACAAGCAGAGGTACGCGCTCGCGGCCTCGATCCCCGGCGCGCTGGAAGAGGGCCAGTTCCGCGTCGACTACCTGCCCGTCCACTCGCTGGCCGACGGCTCGGTGCTCGCGCTGGAGGCCAAGATCATCTGGGACCACCCCGAACGCGGGGTGCTGTGCCCGGACGCGTTCCTCGATCAGTCGTCGAACAACGGCATGATCGTCCGCCTGATGCACTGGGCGCTGGTGGCCGCGTGCCGGCACGCGGCCGACTGGCACCTGGCGCTGGGCTCGCGGATGCCCGCGCTCTCGATCGACCTGCCGCCAAGGCTGTGCCAGGAGCCCGAACTCGTCGCCGAGGTCGCCCGCGTGCTGGAGCGCACCGGCCTGCCCGCGTCGTTGCTGCGCTTCGAACTGCACGAGCACCTGCCGGCGTTGCTGAACGACGAACAGCTCGACGAGCTCACGATCCTCGCCGAGCGCGGCATCGGGCTGGTGCTGGACCAGATGAACGGCGGCAACGTCGGCGTCGACCGGCTGCGCCAGTTGCCGTTGAGCGGCGTGAAGTTCACCGGCGCCGTCGTGCACGGTCTCGACGAGGGCGCGAACCGCGTGGAGGAGAGCGCTTCGGTGGCCCTGCTGCGGTGGGCGACGTTGCTCAAGCTGCCGCTCTACGCCGAGGACGTGCGGACTCCCGCCGAGGCCGCGAGGCTGGCGAAGCTGGGCGTGACGGGCGGGCAGGGCGCGCACTTCGGGCCGGCGCTGTCGGCCTCGGAGGTCTCCGCGCTTCTTCTCAGCTAGTTCTTATCAGGGTATTCCAGGGTTTCGGCACAGCTGGTTCACATGATGGGGGTCCATCGTGGAGTCATGACCGAGCAGAGCTTCCCCGCGATGAGCGGGTCACTGGTGGAACCGCAGCCCGCCGTCGTCGCCCCGAAGTTCTGGCGCCGAACGGCCCCGATGCTCACGGCCGCGGCACTCGTCGCCGGCCTGTTCGGAGGCGTCACCGGAGCGGTGATCGCCTCGCCGGACTCCACCCCTGCGACTTCCTCCGTCTCCGCGCAGACGATCGCGAACACGTCCACACTGGACTGGAGCGCCGTCGCCTCCGACGTGCTGCCCTCGGTCGTCCAGGTGAACGTCGGCAACGGTCTCGGCTCCGGCGTGATCCTCTCCGCGGACGGCAGGATCCTCACCAACAACCACGTCGTCGCCTCGTCCGGCGGCCAGATCACGGTGAAGTTCAACGACGGCCGCGAACTGCCCGCCACCGTCGTCAACACCGACCCTGCCTCGGACCTCGCCGTGCTGCAGGTCTCCGGGGCGTCCGGTCTCACGCCGATCAAGTGGGCGGACTCCGGTTCGGTGAAGGTCGGTGACGCGGTGATGGCCATCGGCTCGCCGTCCGGGCTGCAGGGCACCGTGACGACCGGCATCGTGTCCGCGCTGGACCGCAAGGTGACCGTGCCCGGCGAGACCCGCCGCGCGTCTTCCGTGTCGTACCAGGCGATCCAGACCGACGCGTCGATCAACCCCGGCAACTCCGGTGGTGCGCTGGTGAACGCGGCCGGTGAGCTGATCGGGATCAACTCGGCGATCTACTCGCCGGCGGCGAGCAGCGGTGAGGCCGGGAGCGTGGGCATCGGGTTCGCGATCCCGTCCAACACGGCCAAGCAGATCGTGGACGAGCTGAGCTGACCGGCGAAGCGACCAGGCCCTGTCCTGCAGGTCCGTTTGATGAGAGTCACGGTCGAGAGTCCCGGAGGCGGTGCCGCCGCGATGCCCTCATACCGGGCGCGGTGCCGTCTCCGGGGCCCTCGGCCGCGACTATCGCGGACGAGACCTGCGGGACAGGGCATGGGGCCGCGGCGACGCCGCGGCCCTCAGCCGAAGATCAGGACAGCCAGTCCGGGCGCAACGGCATGTGCGACGTCGTCCCGTCCAGCCTCACCCCGAGCACCTGGTGCAGCTGGATGTTGTTGCGCTCGAACCCGAGCCGCGAGGCCGCGAGGTACAGCCGCCACACCCGCGCCCGAGCCTCGCCGACCTCGTCGACCGCCTCTTCCCAGTGCGTGTCGAGGTTGTGACTCCAGGCGGCGAGCGTGAGGGCGTAGTGCTCGCGGATGTTCTCCTCGTGCCGCACCTCGAACCCGGTGTCGTGCATCAGCGACACGAGGTGGCCGGGCCCGACCAGCTCACCGTCCGGGAACACGTACCGGTCGATGAACGGCCCCGACAACGCCCGCTGCTTGTTGTCCGGCCGGGTGATGCAGTGGTTCAGCAGCCGGCCACCGGGCTTCAGCTTCCCGTACAGGGACGCGAAGTACGCGGGCAGCTTCGCCTTGCCGATGTGCTCGGTGAGGCCGATGGACGACACCGCGTCGAACCCGGTCTCCCGCACGTCGCGGTAGTCGAGGTGCCGCACCTCGGCCAGGTCCGACAACCCGGCCTCGACGATCGCCTTCTGCGCCCATTCGGCCTGGTTGCGCGACAACGTCACGCCGATCGCCCGCACGCCGTACTCGCGGGCCGCGTGCATGACCATGCCGCCCCAGCCGCAGCCGACGTCCAGCAGTCTCATGCCGGACTTCAACCCCAGCTTGCGCGCCACCAGATCGTGCTTGGCGAACTGCGCTTCCTCCAAAGTGGACTGCAGGGTCGGGTACACCGCACAGGTGTAGGCCATCGACGGGCCGAGGACCCACTCGTAGAACTGGTTCGAGACGTCGTAGTGGTGCGCGATGGCCTGCGAGTCGCGGGCCTTGGAGTGCCGCAGGCCGCGCAGGCGCGTCTCCTGCGGCGGCGGAGACACCTTGTGCGACAACCGGATCCGGCCGAGGAACCGCAACAGCTCCACCCGTTGCAGCCACGGGAGCTCTCGCAGCGAGAACTCCGACAGCCGGGAGAGGCCGGCGTGCACGTCGCCGAGTATCTCCAGGTGACCCGTCACATAGGCACGGGCCAGACCCAGTTCACCCGGCGCGGAAGCCAGGTAGGACAGGGCTTCCGGTGTTTTGATGTCGATGGACACCGAGGCTGCCGAAGGCCCGGCGGTACTGCCGTCGTAGGCCTGGAAGCGAACGTCGCTGCCACCTGTGATGCTCTGGAAAATGGAGGCCAACCGCATTCATCGTCCCCTGACACACTTGGCGTACAGATCAGGCAGGCGGTTCGTCTGGTCGTACCGGGCCTTCACGGACCGGTAGTGCGAACCGTTGTAGTGCCGCCAGAACTCGTCCTCGGTGTAGTAGGAGTCCGAGTACAGCGACTTGTGGCCGCCCAGCCGCGCCACCTCGCGCTCGATCAGCCGGTTGCGGTCACCCATCTTCTCCCCCGGTCGTACCGGGACCTCCGACCAGAACCCGACGTTGACGTACAACGTGTCCCTGTCCATCGGGTACAGCGGCCAGCCCGTGGTGTCCCGCAGGCGAACGGGACACAGCCACACCGGCGTGATGCCGATCTCGCGGTCGAAGAAGTCGAGGAAGTCGGCCAGTCCGGCGACCGGGATCTCCACGTCCTGGATCACCGGCTCGACGTCCGTGCGCGGCCTCAGCCGCCGGTGCTTCGCGACGAGCCCGCGGTACACGTCCGAACGCAGGTAGCGCTTCGGCCACAAGCGACGGACGACCGGGTTCTGCGCGCCGAACGCCCGCGAGCACCAGAACCAGTCGGTGTCCCAGCGCCACAGGTAGTCGTGGATCGTCAGGTGGTCCGTGCGGCGGTTCTGGATGGACCGGTAGTAGATCTGGTTGCCGGTGTAGTCCGACGTGTAGGGCGCGATGTCGGCGTAGTGGCCCAGCGTCAGGTACATCTCGCCCCGTGAGAACACGGTGCCGTCGACGAAGTCCGCCGAGCCGTCCTCGCAGACCTCCTCGATGACGGCGGCGCACTCCTCGAAGGAGCCGAACGGCACGTGTCGCAGCCGGACGTACTGGCGCACCGGCTCCAGCTCGATCTCCAGCCGCAGCGCGTAGCCCAGCGTCCCGTAGGAGTTGGGGAACGCGCGGAACAGGTCGTCGTCCGGTTTGGCGACGACCACCTCGCCGTCGCCGGTGAGGATCTCCAGCTCCCGCACGGACTCGTGCGGCAGCCCGTTGCGGAACGACGTGGACTCGATGCCGAGTCCGGCGACCGCACCGCCGATGGTGATGGTTTTGAGCTGCGGCACCACCAACGGCATCATGCCGTGGGGAAGTGTCGCGGCGACGAGGTTCTCGTAGGTGGTCATGCCCTGCACCTGTGCGGTGCGTCCGACCGGGTCCACGGACAGGACCCGGTCGAACCTGCCGACGTCGAGCCCGCCGGCCTGGTCGGCCCGGAACCGGAAGAGGTTCGACGTCTTCTTCGCGAGCCGCACTGGCGCACCTTCGCGCATCGCGGCGTACTGCGCGCTCAGCGCAGCCACGGCCGAGCTGTGCCCATGGTCACTCACCAGAACGACGTTATTCCTCGTCAGCGTCCTTGGCACGCCCAAAAGCCCGAATGGGCCAGCGATCTTCACCGGCACCCTGCCCAAAGTTACTTACGAGTAGTAACGTGCGGGCATGGCTACGCACGAGGTGACCAACCAGGTCCCGCCGCTGAGCGGCCACGACGTCGCGGACGACCCGGCCCTGCTCAGCTGGGTCGACGATGCCGAACTGCACTCGCTGGGCAGGCTCGCGGGCAGCCCCGAGTGGCAGGAGCACGGCAGGCTCGCGAACGCCTACCCGCCGGTGCTGCACACCCATGACCGGTTCGGGAACAGGATCGACGAGGTCGAGTTCCACCCCGCCTGGCACGAACTGATGGACGTCGCCGTTTCGCACGGTTTGCATGCCTATGTCGACGGCGGGCACCTGGAGCGGGCGGCCAGGTTCTACGTGTGGTCCCAGGTCGAGGCCGGCCACGGATGCCCGATTTCGATGACTTACGCGTCCGTGCCCGCTTTGCGCGTCGCGCCGGATCTGGCCGAAAGCTACGAACCTCTGCTCACCGCGCGGAACTACGACTTCGGGCTGCGCGCACCGCTGTCCAAGCAGGGCCTGATCGCCGGCATGTCGATGACCGAGAAGCAGGGCGGATCGGACGTCCGCGCGAACACGACCGTCGCGCAGCCGGTCACCGACGGCTACCTGCTGACCGGGCACAAGTGGTTCACCTCGGCACCGATGTCGGACGTGTTCCTGACCCTCGCGCAGGCACCCGGCGGGCTGACGTGCTTCCTCGTGCCGCGAGTGCTCCCGGACGGCACGCGCAACCGGTTCTTCCTGCAGCGCCTGAAGGACAAGCTGGGCAACAAGTCCAACGCCTCCGCCGAGATCGAGTACGACGAGGCGTTCGCGCACCGGGTCGGCGACGAGGGCCGCGGCGTGCGGACCATCATCGAGATGGTCAACATGACCCGGCTCGACTGCGTTCTCGGCAGCGCCGCGGGCATGCGCGCCGGACTGAGGCAGGCCGCGCACCACGCCGCGCACCGCAAGGCGTTCGGTAGCTACCTGATCGACCAGCCCGCCATGCGCAACGTGCTGGCGGACCTCGCGATCGAGTCCGAGGCGGCGACCACGGCCGCGATGTGGCTCGCGCAGCACCGGCCGCGGCTCGGCCTCGCGGTCACCAAGTACTGGGTGTGCAAGCGCGGCCCCGTGCACGCCGCCGAGGCGTTGGAGTGCCTGGGCGGCAACGGGTACATCGAGGACAGCGGGATGCCGCGGCTGTTCCGCGAGTCGCCGCTGATGTCGATCTGGGAGGGCTCCGGCAACGTCGCCGCGCTCGACGTCCTGCGCGCGATGAAGAAGGAACCCGACTCGGTGCAGGAGTTCCTCGCCGCCGTCACCGGGGTCGACCAGCGCATCGACAGGGCGTTGCACGAGCTCGGCACCGCACTGTCCGATGTGGACGAGTCGCAGGCTCGCCGGGTCGTGGAGAGGATGGCGCTGATCCTGCAGGGTGCCCTGCTGGTGAAGCACGGGCACCCCGCCGTCGCGGACGCGTTCCTCGGTTCACGGCTGGGCGGGGACTGGGGAGTCGCGTTCGGCACGCTCCCCAAGTCCACCGACTTCGCCTCGATCATCGACCGGGCTGTACCTAAAGTCTAGGCAGGGCAACCGTTGGCCAGCTTCGGCGAATCCGTGCTGTAGAGGTCACCGGTCGCGAACACGCACGTGGGCTGCTCCTCGAAGTCGTGGATGTTCTTGAGTTCCAGGATCGTGAAGTTGCGCCGCTCCCCCACGCGAGACGCGGCGAAGTCCGTGCGTCCGGTGGCGCCGTGGGAGTTCAGCTCACGCAGCTCGCCTCCGATCGCACCCCGCTGTGGCGTGCGTCCTGGCTGGTTGCCCAGGCGCTTCTGGGCGTTGCGCACGGCGTCGAGGAACAGTCCGGTCGCGTCGTAGGCGACACCCATGTGCTCACCGGGCCACGGCTTGGCAGGTTTGTCCTCCGGCGCGAGCGGGGTCTCCTGGATCTCCTTGGCGAGCCTGCTGTAGCCGGCGCAGAACGCGTCCAGCGGCTGGCCGCCACGCACCTTCGTCGGATCCGGTTTGCCCTGCACGCAGTCCTTTCCCGCGAGCACGATCAGCCCGGCCATGCTCACGTAGGACACCCGCATACCGGCCAGTGAGTCGTGCGTGCGGCTGGCCTTCTGCGCGATGAACCGGATGATGGCGTCGTCGGCGACGATGCGGGGCAGCCGGCTCTTGTCGTAGCAGTCCCTGCCGACCGCACGCAGGAACTCGCCGAAGTCCTCCTCCCGCCCCGCGAAGAACGCCATCTCGCTGGAGTGGTCCTCCGCGCACTGCGACCGCAGTTCCTGCGGGCTGTTGACCCACGGAACGGCCTGGGCGTTGACGGACGCGGCCGCGAGGTGCTTGCCCAGCACGTCGACCAGGTCGGTGAGGTAGATGTCGTTCTTGCCCAGCGGCGGGTGGTAGATCGTCACCTTGCTCACGCCGAGGTGCTGCGCGTACCTCTGGACCAGGTCGGCCTGCCGGACGTTGCCGGGGATCAGCTGGAAGTACGTCGCCGACTTGCTCGGCAACGAGGCCTCGGTGAGCGTGGTGCCGACGGTCGGCACCCCCAGCGCCCCGAGTTCGGTGATGACGGCCTGGGTCTCCGCGACGCTGCGGTCGAGCCCGATCACGCCGATGATGCTGGGATCGCGTTCCAGCAACGGGGTCAGCATGTCCCGCAGCACCTCGGGCGCCTTCTTCATCGTCGCGCCGCCGTTCGCGATCACGATGCGCAGCAACGGTTCCGAGCGCGACCTGTCGTTCTGCTGCCGTTGCTTGAGCAGCATGCCCTCCAGTTCCTCGGCACGGGAGTGGTCGGCGTCGGGGTTGGCGTCGCGGTGGGTGAGGCTGGAGAAGTACAGCAACGAGACCAGCGGACGGCCGGGAGCGTCCTCGTGCAGCCGTTCGGCCACCGCGTTCTGCGCGAAGACCGCCTGCTGCGTCCACCGCAGCCGTTCGTTAGAGCCGAACACCTGGTTGTCGTTGTCGCTGTAACCGACGCATTCCAGGTGGCCGTCGACGTCCATCAGCCTCGTCGACACTCCCGGCGAGATCGCGGAGCCGACGATCGAGCAGTTCGCCTCGATGTTCGCCTGCACCTTCGTGAACCCCGGCACCAGCAGCAACAGGACCATCGCCGAAATGATCAGCTCCAGCCTGCGCGACTTGGCGAGCCACCGCACGGGCGCCGCCCGGAAGACCGGTGCGCCCAGCCACGTCACCCGCTCCGGGTCGGGGAACGGCAGCTTGATCATGAGATAGCGCGCGGCCACGTCGAGCTGCTGGCGCTTGCCCGGCAGCTCCTGCCGCCACGTCGCCAGCGCTTCGACGGCGTTCTCCGCACGCCACGGCCTGGTCTTGAACGTCTCCGACAGCGCGGGCCGCGCCGAGCTCGCCGCGATCACCAGCAACGGGTCCAGTTCGCCGGTCCGGTTGCGCACCTCGTTGATCAGCTGGAGCAGCTCCCAGCCACCGTTGCTCTCGTTCACGCCGTCGAGCAGCACGGGAACGTACGCGGTGCGCCGCCAGCCGACCCTGCGCGGCAGGAACCGTCCGCGCCGCCGGTACGCGATCCGCAGGTCCTCCAGGAACGCGTGCACGAGCAGCAGCTTGATCTGCTTCTCGCTCTCGGCCTCGCGGCGGCCCAGCGTGAGCCGCTCAGCGAACCCGAGGAACTCGATGGAGTGGTTGGGCAGCGCGAAGTTCTGCCCCTTCATGAACCACTTCGACTCGCGCGCGAGCCCTGGCACCCTCTTGGCCAGCCACCGGAAGCCCAGCTTCGTGCCGACCCAGGCGACGAGCCCGAGCCCCAGCCTCGTCACGAGACCCGGGATGAACGCGTCGACGGCCCGGTTGACCGCCTCGCCGTCCTGGCCCGTCCGGCCGGTCCAGCTGCGCAACAGCTCGATGACGCTCGCCCGGTCGTCCTGCCGTCCCGGTTTGCTCGGCAGCTTCTTGCCGGTGAGCCAGTCGGCGAGCCGGTAGTGGTCGAACCTGGTCAGTCGTTCGGTGCCGATGTGGATCTGGGACAACCGAAAGGACAGCTCGTCCAGCAACGGCAGCAGCGGTGGCGTCTCCCGCGACTTCGGTGGCCATCTTTTGTCAACTTCTGCGGCCACCGCGGACACGTCGACATATGCGTGCGGTATTCCCGGAACGCCGGTGTCGAGCTTCGCCTCCAACGCGCGCAGGAAATCCGTCGGACTGGCTTCGCTCTCCACGTAGAGCAGCGGAAGCGGCTGGTCACCGACCACTTCCTCGGTCGGACTCCGATAGAAGAACCCCGGTCGGTCGCACAGCCCGCGAATCACTTCGAGGAGCTGGTTCAATCCGGGAAAGACCGGTTCTGGCCGACTACCTGTCATCTGCACCCTCACACTCGTGCGGAAGGCAAACGACGGTAGCCGGACAGCTCGATTCGGATCGGCGTTTTGAAGTTATTTAGATGGAACGGACCAGCGACGTGACCCGGCCCGTTGGCGTGCGCATTCACGGTCAGCAGGGCGCCTCGCGGCACCGCCCCCACGCCCCCATACGTCCAGTATGAGGACGTAGGGGCGGCACCACGATGCACCCGTCTGACCGCGAATGCGCCCGGCAACGTTCCGGGCCACGCCGCTAAAGTCCCAGCTCGCGGGCGATCAGCATCTTCTGCACCTCGGAGGTGCCCTCGCCGATCTCCAGGATCTTGGCGTCGCGGTAGAACCGGCCGACCGGGTACTCGTTCATGAAGCCGTAGCCGCCGAAGATCTGCGTGGCATCGCGGGCGTTGTCCATCGCCGCCTCGGACGAGACGAGCTTCGCGATGGCCGCCTGCTTCTTGAACGGCTCGCCGCGCAGCATCCGGGACGCGGCCTCGTAGTAGGCCAGGCGCGCGGTGTGCACGCGGGCCTCCATCTCGGCGATCTTGAACTGGATCGCCTGGTAGGTGCCGATCTTCGCGCCGAAGGTCTCGCGCTCGTGGGCGTAGCGGACCGACTCGTCCACGCAGCCCTGGGCGAGGCCGACCGACAGCGCGGCGATGGCGACGCGGCCCTCGTCGAGCGTGCGCAGGAACTGGGCGAAGCCGCGGCCTCGCGTGCCGAGCAGGTTCGCCGCGGGCACGCGGCAGTCCTGGAAGGACAGTTCGCGGGTGTCGGAGGCGCTCCAGCCGACCTTGGAGTACTTCTTCGACACCGTGAAGCCCGGGGTGCCGGACGGGACGATGATCGAGGAGATCTCCTTGCGGCCGTCGGGCCGGGTGCCCGTGACCGCGGCGACCGTCACCAGGCCGGTGATGTCCGTGCCGGAGTTCGTGATGAACGCCTTGGTGCCGTTGATGACCCACTCGTCGCCTTCAAGGCGTGCGGTCGTGGCCAGGGCGGCCGCGTCGGAGCCGGAACCCGGTTCGGTGAGGCCGAAGGCACCCAGCTTCTGGCCGGACGTCAGGGAAGGCAGCCACTCGGCCTTCTGCTCGTCGGTGCCGAAGCGGTAGATGGGCATGGCGCCCAGCGACGTCGCCGCCTCCACCGTGATCGCGACCGACGAGTCGACGCGCGCGAGCTCTTCGAGCGTGATGCACAGGGCGAAGTAGTCGCCGCCCATGCCGCCGTGCTCCTCGGGGAACGGCAGGCCGAGCAGGCCCATCTGCCCCATCTTCGCGACGATCGGGTAGGGGAACTCGCAGCGCTCGTAGTAGTCGCCGATGACCGGCGCCACCTCGTCGCGCGCGAACTCCTCGACGGTCTTGCGCAGGTCCTCGTACTCGCTCGGGAGCCTGAAGTCCAACATTGCTGTCACTCCTCGTGAGAGACGACGAGGGCCAGTACCTGGTCGAGTGCGACCTGCTGGCCTGCTTGCACGTTCACTTCGGCGAGCACGCCGTCGACCGGTGCGGTCACGGTGTGCTCCATCTTCATGGCCTCGACCACGAACAACGCCTGACCGGCGGTCACTTCCTCGCCCTGCCGGGCTCGGACCACCAGCACGGTGCCGGGCATCGGCGACTTCACCGGGCCACCGGAGGCGGCGGCACCAACCGCGGCGCCCACCAGGAACTCGGCCTCGACCAGCGCCCAGGAGGCACCGTCGTGGCCCAGCCACAACACGTCTCCGTCGCGGGCCATCGCGTAGCGGCGCGAGCCGACGAGCAGGTCGGCGCCTTCGCGGCGGGCCCGAGCACGGACCGGTTCTCCTGCGCCCACAGCGACTTCCTCGCCGCGCACGCGGACGTCGACGTCGTTGATCCGCCAGGTCGTCCAGGCGTGTTCACCGACGCGCCAGCCGCCCAGCTGGTCCCACGGGTCGTCGCCGTGTGGCTGCAGCGAACGCTCCAGGCCGGCCGCCACGTACACGTCGTCCGGGATCTCGGCGGAGGTCAGCGAGTCCAGCTTCCGTTCGACCAGGCCGGTGTCCAGCGCGCCGGAACGGACGTCCTCGTCCCGCAGAAGTGCGCGCAGGAACGGGATGTTCGTCGTGACGCCGAGCAGCACCATCCGGCCCAGCGCGTGGTCCAGGCGCCGGAGAGCTTCCTCGCGGGTGCGGCCGTGCGCGATGACCTTGGCGAGCATCGGGTCGTAGTCCGAACCGACGACAAGTCCCTCGTACAGACCGGAATCCACGCGGACGTCCGTCGGCTCGCTCAACGCCAGCACGCGGCCGCCGGTCGGCAGGAAGCCGCGGGCCGGGTCCTCGGCGTAGACGCGGGCCTCGACCGAGTGGCCGTTCAGTTCGACCTGGAGATCCAGTTCTTCACCGGAAGCCACGCGGAGCTGCCACTCGACGAGGTCGACGCCCGTGACCATCTCGGTTACCGGGTGCTCGACCTGCAGCCGGGTGTTCATCTCCATGAAGAAGTAGTCGCCGGACGCACCGTCCACAATGAACTCGACGGTGCCCGCGCCGACATAGCCGACGGCCTTCGCCGCGTCGACCGCGGCGGAACCCATGGCCTCGCGGACCTCGGGCGTGAGGAACGGCGACGGGGCTTCCTCGATGATCTTCTGGTGCCGGCGCTGGAGGCTGCACTCGCGTTCGCCGAGGTGGATCACGGTGCCGTGCGCGTCACCGAGGACCTGGATCTCGATGTGGCGCGGGTTCGTGATGAACCGCTCGATCAGCAGCGTGTCGTCACCGAACGAACCGCGCGCCTCACGCCGTGCGGACTCGATCGCCTCGCGCAGCGCCGATTCCTCGTGCACCAGCCGCATGCCCTTGCCGCCACCACCCGCGGAAGGCTTGAGCAGCACCGGAAAGCCGATCTCCAGGGCCGCTTCGACGATCTCGTCGTCGGACATGTCCGGACGAGTGCGGCCCGGCACGACGGGAACGCCCGCCGCCGACACCGTCAGCTTCGCGCGGATCTTGTCGCCCATCGCGTCGATCGCCGACGCCGGTGGCCCGACGAACACGATTCCGGCCTCGGAGCAGGCCGCCGCGAACGCCGTGTTCTCGGCGAGGAAGCCGTAGCCGGGGTGAATCGCCTGCGCGCCAGTGGAAACGGCGGCCGCGACGATCTTCTCGATGGACAGGTAGCTCTCGCGGGCGGCCGCAGGACCGATTCGCACTGCCTCGTCGGCCAGCCTGACGTGCAACGCCTCGGCGTCCGCGTCGGAGTACACGGCGACGGAACGAATCCCGAGCGACCGCAACGCGCGGATCACCCTGACCGCGATCTCTCCGCGGTTCGCCACCAGAACGCTGTCGAACATGATCACATCCGGAAGACGCCGTAGGAAACATCGTCGATGGGGGCGTTCGCCGCACTGGACAAGGCAAGTCCCAGCACCGTGCGGGTGTCACGCGGGTCGATCACGCCGTCGTCCCAGAGCCGCGCGGTCGAGTAGTACGGGTTGCCCTGGTCCTCGTACTGCTGGCGGATCGGCGCCTTGAACGCCTCCTCGTCGTCCGCGGACCACTCGTCACCGAGCTGGTCGCGGCGGACGGTCGCGAGCACGGACGCCGCCTGCTCACCGCCCATCACGGAGATGCGGGCGTTGGGCCACATCCACAGGAAGCGCGGCGAGTACGCCCGGCCGCACATGGAGTAGTTGCCGGCACCAAAGCTGCCACCGATGATCACGGTGAACTTCGGGACGCGCGCACACGCCACCGCCGTCACCATCTTGGCGCCGTGCTTGGCGATGCCGCCCGCCTCGTACTCGCGGCCGACCATGAACCCGGTGATGTTCTGCAGGAACACCAGCGGGATGGACCGCTTGTCGCACAGCTGGATGAAGTGCGCGCCCTTCACGGCGGACTCGCCGAACAGGATGCCGTTGTTGGCGATGATGCCGACCGGGTGGCCGTGGATGCGCGCGAAGCCGGTGACGAGCGTCTGCCCGTACTCCTTCTTGAACTCCTGGAACTTCGAGCCGTCGACGACCCGCGCGATCACCTCGCGCACGTCGTAGGGCGTCCGGGAGTCCGTCGGCACGACGCCGTAGAGGTCGTCCTTGACCGCCGGCGCCTCGACGGGCGCGACGTCCCAGGGCTTCTGGATTCGCGGCCCCAGCGTCGAGATGATCGAGCGGACCATCCGCAGCGCGTGCGCGTCGTTCTCCGCCAGGTGGTCGGTGACGCCGGACGTGCGCGAGTGCAGGTCGCCGCCGCCGAGGTCTTCAGCTGACACGACTTCGCCGGTCGCGGCCTTCACCAGCGGCGGACCGCCGAGGAAGATCGTGCCCTGGTTGCGGACGATGATCGCTTCGTCGCTCATCGCCGGCACGTACGCGCCACCGGCGGTGCAGGAGCCCAGCACGGCGGCGATCTGCGGAATCCCGCGCGCCGACATCGTGGCCTGGTTGTAGAAGATGCGGCCGAAGTGCTCGCGGTCGGGGAACACGTCGTCCTGCCTGGGCAGGAACGCGCCACCGGAGTCGACGAGGTAGATGCACGGAAGGTTGTTCTGCAGCGCCACTTCCTGCGCGCGCAGGTGCTTCTTCACCGTGATCGGGTAGTAGGTCCCGCCCTTGACCGTGGCGTCGTTCGCGACGATCACGCACTCACGGCCGGAAACGCGTCCGACGCCCGTGATGATGCCCGCGGCCGGTGCGTCGTCGCCGTACATGCCGTTGGCGGCCAGCGGCGACAGCTCCAGGAACGGCGAACCAGGGTCGACCAGCGTGTCGACGCGCTCGCGCGGCAGCAGCTTGCCTCGGTCGACGTGCCGCTGACGTGCCTTCTCGGGACCGCCGAGAGCGGCGGTGGCGAGCTTGCCGCGCAGCTCGTCGACGAGCGCGGTGTGCTCCTTGGCGTAGCGGTCCGACGGCTCGGCTGCGCTGCGCAGGACAGGTGCGTCCATGCTCCCCAGACCTCAGGTTAGCGGGCGTTAACAAGGCCATGTTAACGCCCGCTCACCTGGCGGTCCACCGGAACGGCTCGAGAGTGACCCGAACGCAGGTCAAGCAGCCTTTCAGGCACTCTCACGTTCCGGAAAACGCTAGCCGACGGCCGACCGCAGAGCGGGCAGATAGCCGCTCTGGTGCCCTGCCCTGTTCGGGTGGTACGACTCCTCGACCGGCCAGCTCAGGCTGTTGAGCCACCAGCTCGACGAGCAGATCTCGTGCCCGGTGAACACCCCGCGCACGTCGACGTAGCGGAACCCGGCCGCTCCCGCGCGAGCGGAGATGGTGTTGTGCAGCGCGTCGGAACCGGAGTTGATCGCGGCGCGCTTGGTGTCGCTCAGGCCGACATTGCACGAGCCCGGCACCTTGTAGAGACGCGGGTAACCGAGCACGACCACGCGTGCGGACGGGGACTTCGACTTGATCGTGTTGTAGACGTTGGTGAGCAGGCCGGGAAGCGTGTTGGCGGCGTAGGTCTTGGCCTGGTTCACCCGGTTGACGCAGTCCTGGTCCGAACCGAAGGTGCACGTGGTGATGACATCGGTGAACCCGGCGTCGTTGCCGCCGACCTGCACGGTGACCAGGTTCGTCGCCGCCGTGAGGTTGCCGGCCTGGGTGATGACGTCGCCTGTTCGTGCGCCGGAACAGGCCACGGACTTGAATGTCGCGGGCGCTGTCGCCGCCGCGTAGAGGGCCGGATACGCGAGCGGGCCGCGCTTGCAGCCACCGCTGGCACCGTCGTAACTGCCGGTCCCGAGCCCGGAGGCGTAGGAGTCGCCGAGCGCGACGTAGTTGATCGGGGCCGCGCTGGCAGGGTTGGCGAGCGCGATGACGGCCGCGGCGGCGGTGACCACCGAGGCGAGGAAGTGAGCAGGACGCATCGAAGACTCCCGAAGGGGCCGCAGGGGTGTGATGCAGTGCACGTCAATGGTTACCCACGAGTAAGGCCTGTGTGAAGTATTGGTCAATAGTCAACAATCAGGGCTTGCACCTGCGTGAATTCCACCCATCGGACGACAAAGTGAACGGCTGCTAACCTCCTTCCGTGGTCGAGAAACCCTCACGTCGGGACCAGATCCTCAACGCCGCGGCCGAACTCTTCGCGCGCCACGGCTTCCACGGCGTGGGCATCGACGACATCGGTGCGGCCGTGGGCATCTCCGGCCCGGCCCTCTACCGGCACTTCCGCAGCAAGGACGCGATGCTCGGCGAGATGCTGACGTCGATCTCCGAACGGCTGCTCGACGGCGGCCAGTCGAGGGTGGACGCCGCCTCGGACGCCGAGGAGGCGTTGCGGGAACTGGTCGGCTGGCACGTCGACTTCGCGCTGGACGACCCCGCGCTCATCACCGTGCAGATGCGCAACCTGGCGAACCTCACCGATCCGGACCGCCGGCGCGTGCGTGCCTTACAACGCCGGTACGTCGAGGTCTGGGTGGAGACGATCCGGCGCACGGTGCCGGGCTTCGACGAACCGACCGCGCGGGCTGCCGCGCACGCCGTGTTCGGGCTCATCAACTCGACGCCGCACAGCGCCCACCTCGACCGCGACCAGATGGCCGCGCTGCTCTCCCGCATGGCGCTCGCCTCGCTCACACCCGCCGTGGTGGCGTCCTAAAGCAACCCTCGCTGGTGCGCGGCGGACACGGCCGAAGCCCGGTCCGGCACCTCCAGCTTGGCGTAGACGTGCTGCAGGTGCGTCTTCACCGTCGCCTCGCTGATGTGCAGCGCCGCACCCACCTCGCGGTTCGTCTTCCCTTGTGCGACAAGGGTCAGCACCTCCCGCTCCCGGTTGCTCAGCGGCGCGGCGGACACCGGCGTGCGCACCCGCTGCACCAGCCTCGCGGCGACCGAGGGCGACAACACCGTCTCGTCGCGTGCCGCCGCCCGCACCGCGCGGAACAGCTCCTCCCGGGGTGCGTCCTTGAGCAGGTACCCGGTCGCGCCCGCCTCGATCGTCGACAGCACGTCGGCGTCGGTGTCGTGCGTCGTCAGCACCAGCACCCGCGTCGAGGGCACGCGTGAGCGGATCAGCCGCACCAGTTCGGCCCCGCTCGGCGCGGGCAGCCGCAGGTCGGTGACCGCCACGTCCGGGCGCACGGCCGCGATCACGGTCAGCGCCTCCGTTCCGCTCGCGGCCTCGCCGACGACCTCGAAGTCGTCCTGCGTGCCGAGCATGCCGCGCAGGCCGTCCCGCACCACCGGGTGGTCGTCGACGACCACCACGCGGATCATCGGGCGTCCAGCGTGACGTTGACCGCGGTTCCGTTGCCGTACGCGGATTCCACGGTCACGGTGCCGCCCAGCAACGCCACCCGTTCCTCCATCGCGGTCAGGCCGAAGCCGCGCACCGACGGGTCGAACCCGACGCCGTCGTCGAGAACGTCCAGCACCACGACGTCCTCCATGTAGGACAGTGTGACGTCCACTCTTCCGGCGCGGGCGTGCCGTCCCGCGTTCGCCAGTGCCTCCTGGGTCGCACGGAGCACCGCGACCTCGGTCTCCGCCGACAACGGACGCGCGTCGCCGGTCACCGTGCAGTGCACCGGCACGCCGTGTTCCTCCCGCCACGCCACCACGGCCCGTTCCACCGCCTCGCCGAGCCGGGCGTCGCGCAACGGGCCCGGCCGCAGGGCCTCGATCGACCGGCGCACCTCGACCAGGCTGTCCCTGGCCAGCCGGCGGGCGGTGGTGATGCGGCCGCGCACCGGATCGCCGGCGGACGTCAGCTCCTCGGCGACCTCCAGCTGCGTCACGATGCCGGTGAGGCCCTGGGCGACGGTGTCGTGCATCTCGCGCGCGACCCGCGCCCGTTCCTCCAGCACCTGCAGCCGCGCGTTCTCGGCGGACAGCACGGTGAGCCGCTCGTTCATCTCGCGCCGGCGGATCACCTCGCGTTCCATCACCCGGATGATCCAGCCGATCAGGATGGCCATCGGGGTGGTGACGCCGAGGTTGACCAGCAGGGTCGTACCGAGGTCGGTGCCCTGCGGCACCAGCCACAAGCCACTCACCGCCAGCACACCCGCGTAGGCGACCCAGCCCGGCAGCGCCAGGAACGCGAGGCCGTAGCAAGCCGGCACGAAGATCGCGAACGCGCCGTCGTGCAGCAGCAGCAAGGAGGTCGCGCCGAGCAGGCCGGCGAAGTACAGCAGCATCAGCCCGGTCCTGCGCTCCCACCACTCGGGGTGCGCCATCACGAACCACCAGTGCCACACCGCCAGCGCGGCGACCACGACCAGCGGCACCGGGGCGACCGGCCGGCTCACCAGGTAGACGCCCGTCGCCACGGCCAGCAGGCCGTACGGCGCGAGCGCCCACACCAGGTTCCACCGGCGTTCCTGCTCCACCATGGACTTCACGCCCGTGAGCTTCGCAGCTCCCGCGCCTTTCGGAGCAGGGTCTCCGCAGGTCCGCGCATGTCCCTGTGCCGCAACAGGTCCGCGAGCAGCACCGAGACCAGCCACGTCGCCAGCGCCAGCACCGCGACCTCCGCGGACCCGAGCGTCCCGCCCAGCCCGAGCGTGTAGGGCTTGAGCAGCAGCACGAAGACCACGGACTGGAACAGGTAGCAGCTCAGCGACCGCTCCCCGCACGCCGCGATCGCGCGCACGACCGCGTTCGGCCGCTTGATCCGCGTCGAGAGCAACCCGATCAACGCGGCGTACCCGAGACCGCCGGCGACACCGGTGACCGCGTGCACCGCGGCCAGGAGCCACAGCCCGCCGGGGTGCCAGACGCCCGCGACCGCGAGGCCGCTGGGCAGCCCGCCGAGCACCGCCGCGGTGATGCCCCAGGTCGCGACGTGCCGCAGCAGCCGCCGGTGCCGTTGCGGCTCGGCCAGGACCTCGCGGCGAGCGGCCCAGACGCCGACGAGAGCGGCCGCACCGACCCCGAGCAGCCCGAACGGGGTCATCAGCCATTCGACCGGGTGCAACGCGAGCGCGGCCAGCGGGTCCGCGGTCTCGAACGACCAGAAGAACGACCGCTCACCGTTCGACGGCATCGAGTAGGCCCCGCCCTGGATCACGGCGGTCAGCACGAGCCAGCCGACCGCGAGCACGAGCAGGGTCCTGTCCCGCAGCCTGCTCATCGCGATCACCCCGAACCCGAGCAGGCCGTAGAGCCCGAGCACGTCGCCGGGGAACAGCAGCACGGCGTGCACGAACCCGAAGACGATCAACCAGACGTTGCGCGACCTGGCCCGCTCCGGCGCCATCCGCGCGACGCCGTACGCGAACAGGAAGGCGAACATCGGATAGGCGCGGGAGTCGGCGAACACCACCACCAGGGCACTGACCACCCGGTCTGTCAGGTCCGTCTCGACGATGTGATTACGCACTCCGTACGGGCGGCCGTAGAGGTACACGGCCGAGTTCACCAGCGCGATCAACGCGAGCATGGCGCCTCGAGCGAGATCGGGTGTGAGCAGGCGTTTCATGCTTCGAGCCTGTCGTCGTGACCGGCCGGGCGACATCGTCCGTGTCGTGCACCGCGCACTCCACCGGGGCTGGCCCGGGATCCACCGATCGGCGGATGGCGTGCGCCTGACCTGGCGAACTGGCGATCTGCCGAGACCCTTCCGTAACCTGGCGCGACAATGGGTGCGCGCAAACTCCTCCTCCGACTCCCGGCCTGGTTCCGGTTCACGGTGATCACGCTCGCGGTGTTCGTCTGCGGGGTGATCGCCTCCCGCCCGGCGACCGGTGACAACGGGGTTCCGCCCAGCGCCGACGTGATCGCCGCGGCCAACGCCGTCGATGCGTTCGTGGCGCCGTCCGCGACGCACGACCCGTACCTCAACCTGCCGTCGGACTTCGCGCGCGAGATGGGGCGCGATCCCAAGACCATCACGGCGCCGGACGGGACGCTCCGGGTCGTCGACGCGGGTGGCGGGTGCTCCGGGCCGGCCGGTGACACGGAGTGGGACTTCAGTGCCGCGTGCCGGGCGCACGACCTGGGCTACGACCTGTTGCGCTACGCCGACCACAAGGGCGATCCGCTCGGGCCGCAGGCACGCAAGGCGTTGGACGACAGGCTCGCGACGGACCTGCACGCGCAGTGCCGGTCAAACCCGCGCGGTGCCGAGCAGAGCTGTCACGCGGTGGCCGAGACCTACGCGATGGGGCTGAAGTTCAACTCCTGGCGGCAGCGGTGGGGAGCGCCCGGCCACGAACCCGTGGTGGCGTGGGCGTTCGGCAGTGCTGTCGTAGCGTTCTTGCTGCTGGCGCGGCTGCACGGCCGCCGTCGGGAAAGCACGAACTCGCTGCCCCTGGTGCTCGCCCACGCGGAGCAGGATCGGTACGCGACTTTCCTGCGGCTCTTCAGTCTCGCGCTGCTCGTGCTCGGCGAGACGGTCGCGACGCTCGCGCACCTCAGAGGGTTCGGCACGTCGTGGTTGTGGGCGTTGCAGGCGGTGCCGCTGTTCTTCTTCGCCGGCGGGCACGCGAACCTGCGCAGCTGGCAGGCGCACCAGGGCGGCTTCGGCTGCTGGGTGTCGAGCCGGACGTCGTGGCTGCTGCGGCCCGTGCTGGCGTTCGTGCTGCTGTGGGTGGTGCTGTTCGCGGCGCTGAACCTGATGGACGTCGAGGTCGAGGCGTACAGCCGGCTGATCACGCATCCGTTGTGGTTCCTCGGGGTCTATCTGCTCGCCGTGGCGGCGACGCCGGCGGCCGCGTGGCTGCACGAGCACTTCCGCCGCACCGCGCCGTTCGTGCTGGTGCTGCTGACGCTCGCGGTCGAGATCGCGCGCACGTCGACGGACTGGAAGACCGGCGGATACGTGAACCTGATCGTCGGCGCGTTGCTGATGCAGCAGATCGGCTTCTTCTACGCGGACGGCACGCTGACCGGTCTCTCGCGCAGGCTGCTGGCCGCGCTGGGTGCCGTCACGCTGCCCGCGCTGGTGTTCTTCAGCGACTACCCGCGCTCGATGATGGTGCTCGGGGTGGCGCAGGTGTGCCTGGCGCTGCTGGCCCGCGGGCGGGTCACCTCGTGGCTCGACGGGCGGTGGTGGCACGTCGTGGACTTCGCCCGCCGCGCGCCGATGACGGTGTACCTCGCGTACCTGGCCGGGGTCGGCGCGCTGGTCGGGTTGCTCGGGCTCACGCAGGCGCCGGTCTGGCTGGTGTTCGGGCTGGTGCCGCTCATCCTGCTGTTCCACCGGTTCGAGCGGCGCCTGGTCCGGCTCCAGCTCCTGCCGCACGAGTCGCACCGCACGCGGCTGGCGACGGCCATGGGCGTGTCGTTCGGAACGCTCGGCGTGCTCGGGTTCGTGGTGAGCGGGTTCCTCGGTGACGGCGTGCTGGTGCTGCTGCCCGTGGACCCGTTGCAGAACGTCATCCACCTGCTGCTCGGCTGGTACCTGATCCACACCGCCCGTACCGGCAGCTGCGACACCCGGCTGCCGTGGCTGCTCACGGCGCTGGCGTGCGTACCGCCGATGCTGGCACTGGACCCGGGCCCGCCGGTGGTGGTGCTGCACGCCGTGGCGATCGGCCTTGCAGCGCTCGGAGCCATCCCCAGGTCACGGCCGCGCACACCGGCAGCCACAGCACTCGCTGCCACACCCAGTCCGGATGATCTGGTGGCTGCTGGAGCCCCGGCAACGAGCCCCACGCGCTGAGCGTCAGCGTCACGGTGATCAACGCGCTCTGGTGCGTCAGGAAGATCCCGAGCGCCCGCCTGTTCAGCCACGCCACGGGTTTCGCCGTGCCGAGCCTGGTCAGCAGCGGCGCGATCGTGAGCACCAGGCCGATCTGCGCGAACGCCAGCGCGAGCGTCGCGTAGTTCGGCGGGTTGAGGTTCGAGACGGCCTCGCCGGGGATGCCCACCGCCGACAGCGGATAGCCCCCGAACGTCGTCAGCAGCGCGTACCCGAGCACGCCCAGCACCAGCAGCGGCGGTCCGGGAATCCTCCTGCGCGCCAGGGAGTAACCGAGCTGCCAGGCCGCCCACCACACCGCGTACGGCACGACCAGCACCAGCAGGACCGGGACGAGCACACCCCACGAGTGCTCGTCCAGCCTGCGCACCAACGGTTTCAGCGCGAGCAGCACCAGGTAGACGCCGAAGAACCACAGCGGCGTCGTGACCAGGAACCCGATGTTCCAGGCGGTGCCCTGGTCCACGCCGCGCAACGTCAGTCCGAAGAGGACAGCGGCCCAGCAGCCGAGCATCAGCACCGTGGGCACGGCAAGCTGCTTCAGCCGGACGAGGAACGGCGTCTTCGAGTGCGCGGCCGCATATCCGCCCACGAAGAAGAACAGGCCGAGCGTCTGCAACACCCACGAAACCGGTGTCAGCGAAGAAAAGTGTTTCAACGGACTGTCGATGTACATGCCGGTGGGTGTGTCGACGAGCGCGGTCACCAGCCAGTGGCCGAGCACGACCGTGACGACGGCGATCGCCCGCACGGCGTCGATGAACGGATTCCTCACAGCTTCTCCCCCGAACCCGAAGCGATCCGGACGAGTGCGTTCAACGGCTCGCTGCCCGGCTCGTAGTACGTGTCGTGCTTTCCGCCTTCGAACCGCAGCACGGTCGCCCCGAAGCCGTCCGCTGCCGGATCGGTGCCGTGCCCGAGGTCGAACAACCGCGCGTTGGGCACGAACCTCATCCAGTCCCCACTGGACCGCAACGCCCAGACCCGAGCACCGGTCCCCAGTTCCGCGACCGAGTCCGCCCGCACACCAGGACTTCCGGTGAACACGATGTCCGCCACGTCCAGCTCGTGTGCGGCGAGTCCGACCACCACCGACCCGTAGCTGTGACCGATGACGTGCACACACGCCTGGGTTTGCAGCGACCGCACGAAGTCGACGAGCGCGGCCGCTCCTTGGCGCGCCAAGGAGCCGGTCATCGCGTCCACGCCGAGGCCCTGCGGCGTCCGGTACCCGAGCCAGGCGATCACCGCGAGGTCGTCGCGGTGTGCCTGCTCGTACAGGTTGGACGCCATCCGCCCGACCGTGCGCTCGAACCTGCCGACGTCCACATCGGACCCCGGCACGATGACCACGACGTCACGCGCGGTGCTCAGGTCACCGACGATCGCGACGCGGCGGGCGACGTCGGCACGCCACTGCGCGATCGACGGCGCGACCGACGGGAGGGCGATCAGCAGGAGGAACAGGACGGCTCGGCGCATGAACCGAAACTAGGAAGACCACAGGCCCCGGATCGTCACCCCGGCGTGCCGTTTCCCGTTGCTACCCCGGTATCACGAGCCCGCTCTCGTAGGCCGCGATGACGGCCTGGGCGCGGTCGCGCAGGCCGAGTTTGGTGAGCACGCGGCTCACGTGCGTCTTGACGGTCTGCTCGGCCAGCACCAGGTGCGCGGCGATCTCGGTGTTCGACAGGCCCTGCGCGACCAGCACGAGGATCTCGGTCTCGCGTTCGGTCAGGACCGACAACTGCGCGGGCCGGACGCGCTCGGAGCGCCGTGACCGCACGAAGTCCTCGATCAGGCGCTTGGTGATCGACGGCGCCAGCAGGGCCTCGCCCGCGGCCACCACGCGGACGGCGTTGAGCAGCTCACGGGCGGGCGCGTGCTTGAGCAGGAACCCGCTCGCGCCTGCCTGCAACGCCTCGTAGACGTAGTCGTCGAGGTCGAACGTGGTCAGCACGAGGACCTTCAGGTCGTCCGACCCGCCCAGCAGCAACCGCGTCGCCGTCAGTCCGTCCATTTCGGGCATGCGGATGTCCATCAGCACGACGTCCGGTCTGACCGTACGCGCCAGTGCGACGCCCTGCACGCCGTTGCCCGCGGCGCCGACGACCTCGATGTCGTCCTGCGCGTCGAGCAGTGCGGAGAACCCCTCGCGCACCATCTCCTGGTCGTCGACCACGACCACCCTGATCACTTGTCCCCCAACGGAATTCTCGCCCTGACCAGGAACCCGCCGTCCTCGGTCGACTGCGCGGTCAGCGCGCCACCGTGCACGGCGACGCGTTCCCGCATCCCCACCAGACCCTGCCCGCTGCCGCCGCCCCTGGACGGTCCGCCGGCAGTGTTGGTCACCAGCACCTCCAGCACGCCCTCGTCCTCGTGCACGCGGACGGACGCCTTCGAGCCGGGCGCGTGCCTGGTGGCGTTCGTGAGTGCCTCCTGCACGATCCGGTACGCGGTCAGGCCGACCGCCTCCGGGACGTCGCCCACGTCGACCTCGGCCTCGTCGCCGGGCCGCACCAACTCCGCGATGCGGCTGACGCCCGGCTGCGGTTCCCGTTGAGCGACCTCACCGTTCGTCCGCAGCACGCCCAGCAGCCGTTGCATGTCGGTGATCGCCTCGCGCGCGGCCTCACCGACTTCCGCGAACTCCCGCTGCGCTTCCTCGTTCAGTCCGTTGAGACGGTAGGGCGCGGTCTCGCACCTGACCACCACCAGCGACATGTGATGTGCCACGACGTCGTGCATCTCGCGCGCGATGCGGGCACGTTCTTCCAGCGCGGCCTTCGCGTCGCGCTCGTCCTCAAGTTCGCGTTCGGCTCTGCCGCGCGCACCGAACAGGTAGACCGCCGCGGCGACGATGGGCACGAAGAGGGCCCTGTCCGCGGCCTGTGGTTGGGAGGCGATGATCAGCGCCATGCTGATCACCGTGGCCGTGATCACGATCGCGCGCGAGTAGAACGCCGCGACCGCGACGAACAGCGGTACCGCGGTCCAGTACTGGAAGGCCTCGGCGCCCTCGCCGGCACACAGGAGGCTGACGAAGTAGAAGCCCGGTACCGCCAGCCGCCAGGCGTGCAACGGCGACCAGATCAGCAGCACGTACGGCACGAGCGTCACCAGGAAGATGACGACCCACCAGCCGTCCGAGTCCTCCTGGCGCACGTAGCCGGCGCTCGCGATGATCGCCCACACGGCAGCGTAGATGATCAGCGCGCCGTGCACCGGGACGCGCCACCGCCCGAGCGCCTTGGCGAGCACTCGGGTGCGATCGGGGCCGAGAACGGTTCGGTACAACGCGCGGAACACCAGCCGATGCTAGGTGGATCCGTTGATTCGCACATTGACCTGCGGAGTGACATACCCCGGTAGCACTCTGATCAAGATGGGGCATTGCGAACGCGTGACACCGCGCGGTAGGCAGTACCTGTGACACCACCACAGGATCCAGATCGCTGGTCACGGCTGACGGCCGTGGCCGGTGAGGCGCTGGCTGCCGCCAGTGCCGGGGAAGACGCTGTGGCGGTGGACCTCGTGACCGGGTACCTCAGCGGGTCGCCCGAGGGCAACGAGGAGATCCGTGAGCTCGTGCTGCTGCTGTTCGCCGAGTGCAGCAGCATGGTCAGCTCGCTCGGTTCCGGCGGCGCCACCCCGGTGAAGATGCAGGTCTTCGACGAGGAGGGCAACGAGGTCCAGATCGACGACGCGGACCCGCCCGTCCGCACGGCGATCCGCGCGTTGCTGGCCGAGGTGCACGGCGACCAGGACGCGGCCTCGGAGCAGATCGAGATCGCCCTGGCCAACGGCCAGCCGCAGGAGCTTGCGACAGTCGTTTTACAAGCCCTGCGGTGGACCCTGAAGCTGGCGATCGAGTGCGACACGCGCGACCTGCCCGTCGCGCCGTGGATCACCGCGTCGCTGGACGACCAACCCTGATGTGCAGCAGAGCGTCCACGCCGTCCATGAGGTGCTGGTCGAGCGGGAAGTAGGCCATCGCCAGCATGGGATCGTCGCCGGTGTCGGTGCGCGACGAGCCCTCCGGCTTGTCCTTCGTGATGCCCCAGGTCGTGAACCGGTCCTGCAACCGGCCCTCGAAGGTGGCTTTGCCCGGTTCACCCAGCCCGATCGAGTCGTTGCGGCCGAGCGTGCCGCCGATCACGGTGTACTGGTCACCGAGGATCGGCGCCACGAGCGCGCCCGCGGAGAACCACTCGATCCGTTCGCCGCCCATCTCCATCGAACTGTTGGTGCGCTGCAGGTGAGCGTTGTGCGCGAACACGAACGTCGGCCCGTTCGCGGCCTCGGCGCGCCGGATCTCCAGCAGGTTCCGCGCCATCACGCCGTCCCGCAGCTGACACAGGCGGTTGAGGCGCACACCCAGCGGGCTCGGTTCCGCGCACTCCCGGTGGTACTGGAGCAGGCTCAGCCCGGCCACCAGGTACGTCTCCGCGCGGGCCCAGGCCTCATCGGTGGTCCTGCGCTCGTGCAGCCGCCTGAGCATCCCGGTACCGATCTCACGCAGCCTGATCGCCTCCTCCGACCGCCCCGGCGACTGGGTCAGGTCGAGGACGGCCTCGTCGCGGCTCCACTTCTCGTCGTCGGTCGTCAGGTCCACGTCCTCACCCAGGTAGTCGCGGGCGTGTTCGAGGTAGGGACGCGGGCTGGGCGCGCTGGTCGTCTCGGTCTGGAAGTCGAAGCCGTGGAACGACAGGCGTTCCCGCTCGGGTTTGTCCGCGTTGTACTCGCGCATCCACTGCACGAGCTCGCGGTTGGCGGGCCAGCTCTCCCCGAACGAGTGGGAGAAGCCCTCCTTCATGATCGTGTCGAGGTCGCCAGGGCCGCCGTGGACGTAGTCGTTGACGCTCAGACCCCGGATCCGACATGTCTCCAGGGCGATCGACCGAAAGCCCAGGCCCGCGAGCTGCTCGAACAGCTCGTTGCGGATCCAGGTGTGGGCGTGCTCGAGGTGCGTCGGCTCCCCGAACCCCAGCAGCTCGGTGAAGGGGGTGATGAACTCGCGAATGTCCTGGCTCATGTGGCTCAACCGTAACATTGAAGGCTCCGTTGAGACTTTGATCCGATCCACTACGCCTTTTACCCCTAAAGTCTCAACCGTGCGACCAACCGACCTCGCCCGCGAGCACGGCCTTTCGACCCAGGCGGTGCGCAACTACGAGGAATCCGGCTTCCTCCCACCCGCCGAACGAACGCCGTCCGGCTACCGCGTCTACACCGAGGTCCACGCCACCGCGCTGCGCACGTTCCTCGCGCTGATCCCGGCCTTCGGGCACGCCACCGCCGGCCAGATCATGAACGCGATCCACGCCGGCCAGCTGGACGACGTGCTCACGGCGATCGACCGGGGCCACGAACAACTGCTGCGCGACCGCTCGACCCTCGACTCGGTCAGCCGCGCGGTGCAGGACCTGACCGACTTGGAACCGGTCCTGGAACCACGCACGATCGGCGAACTGGCCCGGCGCCTGGGCGTGACCCCGGCGACGCTGCGCGCGTGGGAGCAGGCCGGCATCCTCGCGCCGTCCCGCGAACCGACCGGCTACCGCCTGTTCCGGGCCGAGGACGTCCGCGACGCCGAACTCGCCCACCTGCTCCGACGCGGCGGCTATCCGTTGGCACGCATCGCTTTGGTGGTAGAACAGATCCGCACGGCAGGCGGCACCGACACCCTCGGCACCGCCCTCGCCGACTGGCGCCGCCGCCTGACCGCACGAGGCTTGGCGATGCTGGCCGCCTCCGCACGTCTCAACGAGTACCTGACCGCACAGGCACTCGCCGCACGGTGGTCCAAATAGGACTCAACCTGGAGCGGCGTGGTCATGGTCACGAACGCAGGGGCCCGGAGCGTCCCTCCAACACCCCGTCCACCAGGTGAGACCGCTTAGGCTGACCGCATGCGCACAGCTCTGGTCGGCTACGGACTAGGTGGGGCGGCCTTCCACGCCCCGTTCATCGAGGCAACGGAAGGCCTGGACCTCTCCGCCGTCGTAACGTCGAACCCGAGGCGCCAAGCCGAGGTAGCGGCCCGCTACCCGAACGCAAGCCTTCTGTCCTCTCTGGACGAAGTCTGGAAAGGCAACTTCGACCTGGTGGTAATCACCACCCCAAACCGCTTCCACGCAACCCACGCCCGCCAGGTCCTGGAACACGGCCTGAACGTGGTGGTGGACAAACCCTTCGCAGGCTCAGCGATGGAAGCAAGAGCCCTGGCCTCAATAGCCTCCTCAAGAGGCCTGATGCTAGTCCCGTTCCACAACCGCCGCTGGGACGGCGACTTCCTGACGGTAAAGCGCCTGCTAACCGAAAACACCCTGGGCACAGTCCACAAGTTCGAGTCCCGCTTCGAACGCTACCGCCCAGAAATCAAGTCCTCCTGGAAGGAATCAGGCGACCCGGCAGACCTGGGCAGCATCCTCTTCGACCTGGGCACGCACCTGGTAGACCAGTCAGTGGCCCTGTTCGGCCGCCCAACCACAGTCCACGCCGAAATCGCCACCGTCCGCCCAGGCGCAAAGGCAGACGACGACGTCTTCCTCTCCCTGACACACGAACACGGCGTCCGCTCCCACCTATGGATGAGCGCCCTGGCAGCAGACCAGGGCCCACGCTTCCGCGTACTGGGCCACGACGCCGCCTACGTGAAGTACGGCATGGACCCCCAGGAAGACCGCCTGAAGGCAGGCGAAACCCCAGCCACCCCAGGCTGGGGCGAAGACCCAGAAGAAGCCTGGGGCACCCTGAACGGCAAGCCCCACCGCACAGAACCAGGCGCATACCAAGACTTCTACGCCAACGTAGCAGCAGGCAACCCCCCAGTATCACCCCAAGACGCAGTAGCAGGCCTAGAGGTAATCGAGGCAGCAAAGCAGTCGGCAACAACAGGCGACGCAGTCCACCTCTGATCGAACGCGAAGCCGAAGGCGAGCCGTCCTTACCAAGCGGGCCAGGCGGTGGGGTCCCATCACGAGTCGCGCCACAGCTCTTGCTGCATGAGAGAAGGGGTGTCAAGCGGACACGCTTTTCGTCCGCTTGACACCCCTTCTCTCATGTGGCCCGCTCTTGGCTCGGCTCGTGATGGGACCCCACCGCCAACGCAACCCTCTAACCAACAGGCAGCCGCCCACAGCAACAGGCGTGCCATCTACCTACGCACGGCGTGGACCCCCTGATCAGATTGCCGGGGGTCTGGGGGCAGCGCCACCAGGGGAAGCACGCAAGGCGACCCGCCAATGCAACAGGGGAACGCATCCCAACCGGTGCGCCCCGCAACCCAAGCCGGAGTCCGCCCTAAAACCGCACCGGAGACAACGGCGGTCCAGCCTCCCCACCCACCGGCTCAGCCTCATGCGCCGACCCGATCACCAGCAGGCACACCCCGGACAGCAAGGCAGCCGCGATCAGGTAAAGGGCGATGGCCCAAACCCCAACCCCCAACAACGACTGCGCAACCAAAGGCGCCAGCCCACCCCCCAACACCGCCCCAAGCTGAAAACTCAACGCCACCCCGCTATACCGAACCCGAGTCCGAAACAGCTCAGCAAAGTAAGCGGCGGAAGGCCCGAACAACGCCGCCGAGCCAACAAACCCAAGCACCATCGCAAACGTGAACCACCCAGAACCCGTCAACCAGAACAGCGGAAACGCGAACGCAGCCTGAAAGATCGCCCCACCGAACATCACCGGCAACCGCCCAACCCGGTCAGACAGCAACGCAAACGCAGGCACCGCGACAACCTGAGCCAAAGACCCCACCACCGTAGCGATCAGCAGATCGTCCGCGGAGATCTTCAAAGCCGTACGCCCATACCCGATCATGAACACGCTCAGCACGTAGATGAAGATCGTGAACCCAAGGTTCACACCGGCCCCCAGCAGCACCACCCGCCACCGGTCACGCAGCACCTCAGCGATCGGCAGCCGCGACTTCTCGGCCGCCACGAACCGCGGCGACTCGGACACGCGCAGCCGGATGTAGAGCCCGATCCCGACCAGCACGATGGAGAACAGGAACGGCAGCCGCCACCCCCAGCTGAGAAAGTCCGGCCCGGAAGCGCGCGACGACACGTACATCGCGAGGTTCGCCAGCACGAGCCCGACCGGCGACCCGATGAACACCCAGCTGCCGTACCAGCCCCAGCGCCCCGGCGGCGCGTGCTCGACGGCCATCAGCGACGCGCCGCCCTGCTCGCCGCCCATGAAGAAGCCCTGCACGATCCGCAACAGCACCAGCAGCACCGGCGCGAGGATGCCTACCTGGGCGTACGTCGGCAGCAGGCCGATCAACGCCGTCGACAGACCGGTCGCGGACAGGGTCACCACGAGCATCGAGCGGCGCCCGATCCGGTCGCCGAGGTGACCGATCACCGCACCGCCCAGCGGCCGGGCGAAGAAGCCCGCGCCGAACGTGGCGAACGCGAGCAGCACGCCGACGCGCGAGTCGAACTGCGGGAAGAAGATCTTGTCGAACACGAGCGCCGACGCCGTCCCGTAGAGCAGGAAGTCGTACAGCTCGATCGTGTTACCGACCGCGGATGCGGCCGCTACTTTGCGTACCCCCGTCATCGTTCCAGCCTGGTCGAGGGATTGACACTGCGCAATGGCCCGGTCACCCTTCGTCCTACGTTCCTACTCTTCAGTAACGAGGTAGCAATGACGCGCCGAGTGACTGTCGTTTCCCTGCTCACGGCCCTGATAGCGGCAATGCTGGCACCGCACGCCAGCGCCGCCCCGCAGTACCGGAACTACGTCTCGCTCGGAGATTCGTTCGTGTCGGGACCGTTCATCCCCCTGCAGCGGCTCGACCCGCTGAGCTGTTTCAAGTCCACCCAGAACTACCCGTCCGTCCTCGCGAAGAGGCTCGGCATCGCCAACTTCACCGACATCTCCTGCGGTGGCGCGCAGACCAAGGACATGGCGGGTGTCCAGAGCGGCATCCCCGGCCAGTCCGTACCGCAGTTCTCCGCCCTCAAGCCCGACACGGACCTCGTCACCGTCTCCATCGGCGGCAACGACATCGGCTTCTCCGACATCATCCTGACCTGCGCCGGCCAGAGCGTGCTCGACCCGCACGGCGCTCCCTGCAAGGCGAACTACGGCGACACGCTCACCCAGCGCGTCAACGCCACCGCCGCCAAGGTGGCCGCCGTGCTCGCCGGCATCAAGCAACGCTCGCCCAAGGCCAAGATCGTCGTCGTCGGCTACCTGCGCATCCTGCCGTCGTCCGGCGGGTGCTGGCCGATCGTGCCGATCTCGAAGGGCGACGTGCCGTACCTCGACAACGTGCAGAAGCAGCTCAACGGAATGCTCGGCGCCCAGGCGAAAGCCGCAGGCGCCACGTTCGTGAACCCGTACGACATCAGCTCCGGTCGCGATACGTGTGCGGCGCCGTGGGACAAGTGGGTCGAGGGCATCATCCCGACGAGCCTCGCGTTTCCGGTTCACCCGAATGCCAAGGGCATGGCAGCGGTGGGTAAGCAGGTAGCCGCCGCTCTCGCCGGGACGGAACTGACCGGCGTCTAGTTGCACGCACTTTCGGCGGTTTACACGATCTGGTGTTACCGCTCGGTTGAATGGAATTCCGGGTCCTTGCCGCGCCAGAGTGTTGGCATGGCAAGGACCCGACTTCTGTTTGCCTGTCTCGCGCTCGCCGCACCGCTCGTCCCCGCGACGGCCCAGGCGGCACCCCTGACAGCGCCTCTCCTTCCCGCATCCGGCCTGGTGCTGTCGGTGCGGCCGGAGATGGGCACACCCAGCACCACGCAGCTGAACTGCGAACCCGCAGGCGGACTGCACAAGAACGCCGAACAGGCGTGCGACCAGCTCATGCCCGTCGAAGGTGACTTCCGCAGACTGGAAGAGACCGGCGCGATGTGCACGATGGAGCTGAACCCGACCAAGGCCACGTTGCGCGGCAAGTGGCGCTCCAAGAAGATCGATTTCCAGCAGGTGTTCTCGAACCCGTGCGTGCTGCGCGCGTACACCGGCAAGGTCTTCGACTTCTAGTGGCGCGACCCGGAACGTCGGCGAGGTAATCCACGCCCAGCAGGGCGCCTCGCGGCGCCGCCCCCACGCCCCCGTACATCCAGTACGAGGACGTGGGGGCGACACCACGATGCACCCGTCTGACCGCGAATTCCCCCGGCGACGTTCCGGGCCACACCACTAGACCGCACGGCCGGTGTCCCGCCGCACCGCCGTCGCGGCGGGGCACCGGCCGTGTTCCTAACCCGGCAGACCCCAGGACGGTGCCGGCGCACCGCTCACGGGACCCACCCCCAGATCAGGCTCATCACCGGCTCGGTGAATCACCGCCTCCTCACCGCGCCGCAGGTCGATACGCAGATCCCCGTTGGGCAGCAACGAGAACCGCTTCGCACGCCCGGCGCGGTCCCTCACGACCGGATCCTTGATGTCCGTGCGCACAACGCAAGGCGCACCGGCCTCACTGCGCAGCTTGATCCACCGCGTGACACCGTTCTCCCGCGAGGCCGACAGCAGGAACGCGCCCTGCGTCCGGAAGTCGCCGAGCGAAATATCCGGCCACGGCACCGCCGGGAACACCCGGATCACGCCACCCCAGCTCTGGCAGAGCATGTCGTACATCGACTGCACGGCGCTCAACGGCGTTTCGATGACCGGCCCGGACTCCTGGTACATCGTGTTCGGCTTGATGTACCGGCGCATCAGCTCGCCGAGGTAGAAGTCGGCCCTGTCGCCGCGCAGCATCTGCGCGCTGATCGACGCCGCACCCGTGAACGTGTAGCCCTGCAACGCGCCTTCGAAGCTGACCCAGTGGTTCAGCGAGGTCTCGATGAGCTGACGACTGGCGGCGTCCTCCCACGTGACCTCGTAGAGCGGATAGATCTGCAACAGGTGCGAGTAGTGCCGGTGCGACTTCGCGAACGGCACCCCGGCGCCGATCATGTACCCGTTGGCGTCCACCGGGTACGGCGTCAGGTGCGCGAGTGTGTCCTGCCACTTCGGGATCAGCGGATCGTTGACGCGCAACGACTTCGCGGCCTCCAGCAACGTCCGGCAGCCCCACCGGAGCAACGCGAGGTCGTAGGTGCAGTCGGGCGCGTTCACGCCGTACTCGGGCGAGAACGTGAACGGCAGGTGCCACTTCCCGTCCGGTCCCCTGGTCAGGAAGTGGAAGTAGTAGTTGACGGCCCTGCGCAGCAACGGGAACAGCACGCCCCGCAGGACACGGTCGTCCATCGTGTGCCGGTAGGTGAGCCAGACGTTGTGCAGCGTCCAGGTCAGGTTGCCGACCTCGGGCGTCGGCACGTCCCTGCCGGGAACGCCCACGCCGTAACCGGAGTCGCCGATGCCCGCGCCGTTGTTCAGCACGGTGTCGGTGGTGCGCGGCATGCCCGCCGAGTCGTGCCGGTACTCGGCGGGCACCTGCTCGACCAGGGCGTCGCGGTACCTGTCGACGGAGTAGGTGACGGCGTCGAAGTCGACGTGGTTGGAGCCGTGGATCAGCCAGTACTCCAGCTGCACGTTGAGGTTCCACCACGTGTTCGGCCACGGTGTGTTCTCGAGCCACGGCCCGCAGGTCGCGATCGCGGGTGCCTCTTTCCTTGCTGCCGAAGCGAACTTGTAGAGCTGGATCCAGTAGAACGCCTCCAGCCGTTTGTCCGGAATGGACAGGAAGCTCCTGCGGTAGAAGTCGTGCCACCACAACCGGTGGTCCACGGCAAGCGCGTCGATCGAGCCGCAGCGGACGTTGGTGATCGCCTTGCGCACAGCCGTTTTCGCCGGATGTGACCACGCGACGCTCGTGAACAGCGTGCGCCGCGTGCCACGGGTGACCTCACGCCACGCCGTCACGTGCTCGCCGCCGGAGTTGAGCGGCTGCACGGCGAGTTGCACGTCGCCGGCGCTGGTCCGCTGCACGGGCGGGTTGTCGGTGAACCCGGCCGGCGGCGGGCGTTTCCACTTCGGGTCGGTGCGCGGGCTGATCGCCTTCAGCGGGTGGAAGACCCACCGGAACGCCCGCTCGCCCTCGCTGGCCTGGACGTCGATCGCGTAGAGGTCGCGGCGGGTGTGGATGAACGCCCGCACCCGGAGGCTGCCGGCGGCCGTGGTGATCGTGCCGGTCAGCTCGGCGTTCCACAGGTCTAGCCGCAGGTCGACGCCGGTGATCGCGCCGACGGGTTCGAGCGTGAAGTAGCCGATGGGCAGCCGCGCGAGGCCGAACAGCGCCCCGAACTCCGGCCGGTGGTCCTGCACCTGGGAGTGCTGGACGTTGAACCGGACGGCGTTGGCGCCCGGCTCGGCGTAGATGCCGGAGCCGAGGTAGCCGTTGCCGAGGAACGGGCCCTCGAACCAGGTCGCGGGCATTTTCTTCCAGATCAGATCGGATGACCCGATGAAGTCCTTCCAGCTGAACCCGTCACCGGCGGACGCACTCCCTGAGAGCAGCGCACCACCCGCTACCCCAGCTAGAGCGCCTCCGAGTACCGTGCGCCGGTTGATTTCGACCACTGCCGAGCACCTCACTTCACTGTGCGGTCAGATCAACGCTGGCGGCGATTCATCCGATCTTTCGCGACCTCCCAGCCTGAGTCAAGTGGCACGCATAGGCTGCCGATCATGGGGGATTTCCTCGTCTACACGATCGGCTTCCCGATCACGTTCCTGCTGCTGGTCATGGGCATGGCCCTGGCCGCGCGGCGAATTCTCGGGCTGCGCATCGGCCTCATCCGCACCGCGCTGATGTGCGGGCTCGCGATGTCGATCGCGACGAGCATGTTCGGCGAGACGGCCACGGAGCCGTCCGCCGCGCTGGTCACCGTGCAGCTCGGGCTGTCGATCCTGGTGGTCATCGGGCTGCTGGCGTTCGCCGAGATCATCGTGCCGACCGGCTCGATCCCGCCGCCCACCGAGTGGTGGGGCATGGCGCGGCGCCGGATCGCGCGGACCCGGCGGTACTCGCGGATCACCGCGATCGCGTTCCGGCACGGCCTGGGGCCCTACCTGCGCGGCCGAGAGCGGACGTCCACGGGGCTCTCGCGGTCGCTGCGGCTCGCGTTGCAGGACGCCGGCGTGACGTTCGTGAAGCTCGGGCAGGTGCTGTCCACACGCGCCGACCTGCTGCCCCAGGACTTCGTCGACGAACTGAGCCTGCTCCAGGACAAGGTGCCGGCGGCGAAGTGGGACCAGGTCCGGGCGGTGCTCGACGCCGAGGTCGGGCTCGACGCGTTCCGGGAGGTCGATCCCGAGCCCCTGGCGGCGGCCTCGATCGCCCAGGTGCACCGAGCCGTGCTGAAGTCCGGTGCCGAGGTCGTCGTGAAGGTGCAACGCCCGGAGGTCCGGGCGACCGCGGAGGGCGATCTGGACATCGTCACCCGGCTCGCCGAGAAGCTGCAGCGCACACGGTGGGGCTCGGCGCTGGGCGTCCGCGACCTCGCGGCGGGGTTCGCCGCGGCGTTGCGCGAGGAGCTCGACTTCAAGATCGAGGCCCGCAACATAATGACGGTGGCGGCGGCGTCGGACTCGTCCGTCGGGCTGCCCCACGTCCACCTGTCGACGTCTCGCGTCCTGGTCATGGACCGGCTCCACGGAGTGCCGTTGCGCGGCGCCTCGGAGGACGTGGGGCTCGCGCGCACCCTGCTGCGGTTCGTGCTGCGCCAGGTGATGCTGGACGGCGTCTTCCACGCCGACCCGCATCCCGGCAACGTGCTGCTGCTCGCCGACGGACGCCTCGGCCTGCTCGACTTCGGCTCGGTCGGGCGGATCGACTCCGCGCTGCGCTCGGCGTTGCAACGGCTGCTGCTGGCGATCGACCGCAGTGACCCGGCGGGGCTCACCGACGCGCTGCTGGAGCTGACCTCACGGCCCGAGGACATCGACGAGCAACGGCTGGAGCGCGCTCTCGGCCAGTTCATGGCCCGCCACCTCGGCGCGGGCATGCGACCGGACGTGGAGATGTTCGGCGACCTGTTCCTGATCGTGTCGCGGTTCGGCCTGAGCATCCCGCCGGAGATCGCGGCGGTGTTCCGGGCTCTGGCGACGCTGGAGGGCACGCTGGCGGTGCTCGCGCCCGGCTTCAACATCGTCGTGGAGTCGCGGTCGTTCGCCGCCGAGCAGATCTCCGAACGGCTCACACCGGAGTCGGTGCAGCGGACCATGGCCGAGGAACTGCAGGCCGTGCTGCCGATGCTGCGCCGGTTGCCGCGCCGGATCGACCGGATCACCGGGGCGATGGAGCAGGGCCGCCTGAGCATGTCGATGAGGCTGTTCGCGGACGAGCGCGACAGGTCGTTCATCACGAGCCTGCTGCACCAGGTGATGCTGACCGCGCTGGGCGCGACCGCGGGCGTGATGGCGGTGTTGCTGCTCGGCTCGGCCGGAGGGCCTCAGATCGCGGCCGACGTCGGGCTGCACCAGGTGCTCGGCTACAACCTGTTGATCATCGCCGTGCTGCTGGGCCTGCGCGTCGTGGTCACGGTGCTCAGACCACGTTCCTAGAACTGCCTGCGGTAGACGGAGACGTCGTCACGCCACACACCGAACACGTCGGGCGCGGACTGGACGACCGTCATCTCGTTGAGGTGACCGAGCACCCTCCAGGCGCGCGCAACCGCTTGCGCACCCGCGTAGGCGATCGTGCAGAAACGGCGCGGCTCGATGACCGTACGCACGCGGTCGACGTGGCCGACGCTCATCGGCGTGTCCTGCCATAGGTCCAATGTGTACCCGGTGCGGATGGGATCACCGGACCCCAGCACGCCCTCGATGCTGACGACCAACCGGTCACGTTCGAGCCTCAGGTCGTAGTGACCACTTCGTGGCGGCGTGCCACCGGTGTACGCGGAGCGTGCCGGGTCGAGCACCCAGTGCCCGAGAAAAGGCACGAGATCGTCACTCATGTGTGTCCCTTCGCGGAACCTGCGCCACTGGCGGATTGTCCGGCGCATCGGCGTGGGCGACCATCACCCGATGAGTTATGAGACGGGCGTTCGGTGGAAGTGGATACCGGCCGTCGTGCTCGGCTTCGTGCTGCTGAGCTGGATCGTGTTCGAGGCGCTGGACCTCATCGACTTCGACGGGGTCGTGACGTGGGTGCGCGGCATCGACCCTGTCTGGGCGGCGGTGGCGATCTTCGCCCTGCTGGTCGTGGACGTGCTGCTGCCCGTGCCGTCCACCCCGCTCATCGTGCTGGCCGGAACGGCACTCGGCCTGCCTCTCGGGCTGGCACTCGCGGTCGTCGGATCACTGGGTTCCTCTGCCGCAGGGTACGCCCTGGGGCGCTTCGCGGGCCCGTGGCTGGTGCGCCGGGTGGTCACCATCGAGGAACTGACCGAGATGCGGCGCTGGGGCCGTCAGTTCGGGCCCTGGTTCTTCGGGGTGGCGCGCGGCATTCCGATGATGGCGGAGACGGTGTCGGTGTCCGCCGGGGTGTCGAGGGTGTCCTTCCGGGCCTTCATGTCGTTCACCCTCGTCGGCACCATCCCGATCTGCGCCGCCTACGTGTTCGCCGGATCGAGGGCGGACACCGTCGAGCAGATCGTGATGATCAGCGCCGTCGGTTTCCTGCTGACGGTCGGCCTGTTCTACCTGCTGCGCCGGCTCGTGAAGGCGGCGCCTTAGGAAAACCCTTTGCGCGGTGTGGTTGTATGAATGTGCGCCCGGTGCGCAGCGAAGGGTTACTTCGGTGATTACTCAGGTTCGACTCCTGAGGCCGGTTCCGGCCGGTCTCTGCTCACTCCGGTGAGCACGTCACCCTCCGCGATTTGATCTCGGGCGTCCAAAACTCCACATCTGCCGGAATTAAACCGCTGGCCAGGTGTGGTTGCATGAAATCGCACCCGGTGCGAAGCCGACGGATACTTCATCTGAAACGTGACCCCGTCGGCGGTTTTGAACTCGGGAGCGCACAACTCCACACGTGTCCGGTGCGAAGCAGAGGGTTACTTCCACTCCTAATGGGCAGGTTGCGGGTTCGAGTCCCGCCGGCCGGGAAACCGGCTGTAGCTCAACTGGCAGAGCAGCTACGTACCTTCCGCGACCTTGATCTCGGACACGTGTGGGGTTTGTGGGCTCCCTTTGTTTTCTTCGAGGGGGAAGAGCCAATGGCGAAGTTCAACATTTTCCGCGCGCGTCCGGCGGCTACCAGCCCCGTCACGACCGCGCCGGTTCCGACCAGCCGCACCTACGAGGGCGGCGACGGCTACGCGCGCGACACGAAGTCCGAGCTGTTCCTGCTTGCCGTGTCGAACATGGGCGGCGAGGACACCTTCTACGAGTCGGGCACCCAGCGCGACAACCGCTTCGCCCAGCTCGTGCACAAGGCCGCTCTGTCGGATCCCGAGTGGACCGCGCGCCTGCTCCAGTGGCTGCGCAACGAGGCGAACATGCGCACGGCGTCGCTCGTCGGCGCGGCCGAGTTCGTGCTCGCGCGGCTCGTGGCCGAGTCCGACGCCGGCGTCACCAACCGCGCCGTCGTGGCCTCCGTGCTGCAGCGCGCCGACGAGCCGGGCGAACTCCTGGCCTACTGGACGAGCCAGAACGGCCGGCGCGTGCCGAAGCCGATCAAGCGCGGCATCGCCGACGCCGTCGGGCGCCTCTACAACGAGCGCGCGGTCCTCAAGTGGGACAGCGACGCCCGCGGCTTCCGCATGGCCGACGTGCTGAACCTCGCGCACCCCTCGCCCGCCGCACCGTGGCAGGGCGCGCTCTTCCAGCACGTGCTGGACCGCCGCCGTTCCGCCGACGCCGCCGTGCCCGCCGAACTGCGGGTGATCGCGGCACGGCGGGAGCTGATGGCGTGGCCGGTCGAGCAGCGCCGCGCGTTGTTCGAGCGTCCCGACGCGGTCGACGTGCTGCGCCGGGCGGGGATGACGTGGGAGTCCGTGGCCGGCTGGCTGCAGGGACCGCTGACTCGCGAGGTGTGGGAGGCGCTCGCGCCGTCCATGGGTTACATGGCGCTTTTGAGGAACCTCAGGAACTTCGACGAGGCCGGTATGTCCGACGAGGCGGCAGCCGCCGTCGCGGCACGACTGGCCGACCCCGGCCAGGTCGCGCGCTCGCGGCAGTTCCCGTTCCGCTTCCTGTCCGCCTACGAGGCGGCGCCGAGCCTGCGCTGGGGCCACGCCCTGGACCAGGCGCTGCAGGCGTCGCTTTCGAACCTGCCCGCCCTGCCCGGCCGCTCGCTGATCCTCGTCGACACCTCGGCGTCGATGACGACCGGTGCGATCTCGGCGCGTTCGAAGGTCACCCCGGCGAAGGCCGCGGCGGTGTTCGGCGTCGCGCTGGGTGCGAAGGGTGAGCAGGTGGACGTGGTCGGGTTCGCGGACAGCACGTTCCGGCACGACATCAAGCCGGGCGCGTCGGTCATCCGCGAGGTGGACCGGTTCCTCAAGCGGATCGGCGAGGTCGGGCACGGCACCGACATCGTCGGGTCGCTGAAGCGCTCCTACCGGGGCCACGACCGCGTGTTCGTCATCTCGGACATGCAGACGATGTCCGGGTACTACGGGCAGGGCGTCTCGGACGTCGTGCCGGCGCACGTGCCGGTCTACGGGTTCAACCTCGGTGGCTACCGGAACGCCGCGTACGCCACCGGCAAGGCGAACCGCCACGAGTTCGGCGGCCTGACGGACGCGACATTTCGCATGGTGCCGTTGCTCGAAGCAGGTCAGAACGCCACCTGGCCGTTCTGAGGTGTGAGAGCTCTCCTGACGCGGAGAGCTCTCACACTTACTTTCCGTTAGCGTTGTGACCAGGTATGATGCCGTTATGGACTTCAACGTGTTCGCGAAAGCGTGCCCGTCGCGTCCCACGCTGGAGCACGTCACCGGCAGGTGGGGCAGCCTGACGCTGGGCGCGCTAGCCGACGGGCAGCTGCGCTTCAACGAGCTGCGCCGTCGCGTCGACGGGGTCAGCGAGAAGATGCTGTCCCAGACGTTGCAGGCGCTGGAGCGCGACGGGCTCGTGCTCCGGGAAGCCCAGAACACGAACCCGCCGCGGGTCGACTACAGCCTCACGCCGCTGGGCCGCGAGACGGCCGAGCGGTTGCTGGCGCTGGTCCACCTGCTCGAGGGCCGGATGCCGGAAGTGCTCGAAGCCCAGCGCCGCTACGACGCCAGGGCCTGATCAGCACTCGATGACGTTCACGGCGAGTCCGCCGCGAGCTGTCTCCTTGTACTTCACCGACATGTCCTTGCCGGTGTCCCGCATGGTCTTGATGACCTTGTCGAGCGACACGAAGTGCGAGCCGTCGCCGCGCAAAGCCATGCGCACTGCCGTGATCGCCTTGATGGACGCGACGGCGTTGCGTTCGATGCACGGGATCTGCACCAGGCCGCCGATCGGGTCGCAGGTCAGGCCGAGGTTGTGCTCCATGGCGATCTCGGCGGCGTTCTCGACCTGCTCGGGGGTGCCGCCGAGCACCTCGGCGAGGCCGCCGGCGGCCATCGAGCAGGCCGAGCCGACCTCGCCCTGGCAGCCGACCTCGGCGCCGGAGATGGACGCGTTCTCCTTGAACAGCACGCCGATCGCGGCGGCCGTGAGCAGGAAGCGCACCACGCCGTCGTCGGACGCTCCGGGCACGAACTTCGTGTAGTAGTGCAGGACCGCGGGAACGATGCCGGCCGCGCCGTTGGTCGGTGCGGTGACGACACGGCCGCCTGCCGCGTTCTCCTCGTTGACCGCGAGCGCGAAGAGCGTCACCCAGTCCATGACCCGCAGCGGGTCGGTGACGAAGTGTTCGCCCTCCAGGCTTTTGCGCATCTCGGCGGCACGGCGGCGGACCTTCAGGCCGCCGGGCAAAATGCCTTGTTCGTTGCAGCCGCGTTCCACGCACTCCTGCATGACGTGCCAGATGTGCAGAAGTCCTTGGCGGATCTCGGCTTCCGTGCGCCACGACAGCTCGTTGGCCATCATGATCTCGCTGATCGACAGGCCGGTCTCGCGGCAGCGCGCGAGGAGCTGGTCGCCAGTCAGGAACGGGTGCGGCAACGGCGTGGAGTCCGGCTTGATCCGGTCGGTGCCGCTGGCGTTCTCGTCGACGACGAACCCGCCGCCGATCGAGTAGTAGACGGCGTGCTCGACCGGCTTGTCGTCCACGTACGCCTCGAAGCGCATTCCGTTGGGGTGCAACGGAAGCGACTTGCGGCGGTGCATGACGAGGTCGCGGTCGTGCACGAAGTCGATCTCGTGCGTGCCGCCGAGCCTCAGCCGGCGGCTGGAGATGATCTCCTCGACGCGGACGGCCGCGGCGGTGGGATCGACTTCTTCCGGGAGGTTGCCTTCGAGGCCAAGGAACACGGCCTTGGGGCTGCCGTGGCCGTGGCCGGTCGCGCCGAGTGAGCCGAACAGCTCGACGTGCACGCGGTCCACTTCGGACGCACGCGCGCCGAGCTTCTCGACGAACATCGCGGCCGCGCGCATCGGTCCGACCGTGTGGGAGCTGGACGGTCCGATGCCGACGGAGAACAGGTCGAAAACGCTGATCGCCACTGATCAGTCCTTCGCGGTGGTGGTGCGGTCAGTCAGTCTTGGTGAGTTCGGCGTACTTCGCCGCCGTGAGCAGGTTCTCGGCGGAGTCCACCCGGACCCTGAACAGCCAGCCGGCGCCGTACGGGTCGCTGTTCACCACGGCCGGGTCGGCCACGACGGCGCTGTTGACCTCGATCACCTCACCGGTGACGGGCGAGAACAGGTCGCTCACGGACTTGGTGGACTCCAGCTCGCCGCAGACCTCGTTGGTGACGACCTTGGCACCGACCTCAGGCAGCTGGATGTAGACGATGTCGCCGAGCGCATCCGCTGCATACTCGGTGATTCCGCAGGTCAGCGGGTCCTGGGTGCCCGGCGTCCAGTCGACCCACTCGTGCTCGACGGTGTAGAGCAGGTTCTCGGGGAACTCCACGGCGCGACTCCTCTGGCTGTGACGGGTCAGGAAACTTCCGCCCCCTCCGCCGTGCAGAGTTGCCTACCCCGGGTGGTCTTGCTGCCTGAGAGTGTGCGGGAGCTTGCCCCTTCGGCGCCTCGACCAGTTCGTCGAGGTCTCTCCCACGCGGGTTCTGGCGCTGGCGCGCCGCGGCCGGTGTTCAGTTGTCCGGGTCGAACGCTATGTGTGGCCCCCGCCGAGTGTCAACGCGGGACGGTCGGGCGGAACGCGAACGTGGCTCAGGTCGCTTTGTCCTAGGCGAACAACCAGCCGGGTACCAGATAGTGCGACCAGCACAGTGACATGACCTTGCGACTGCCCCACATTGTGAGATGTCGGCCACCGAACGGAGGAGTAATCGTGCGGATCGCAGTTCCTCGCGAGATCAAGAACCACGAGTACCGCGTCGCTCTCACGCCTGCCGGTGCGCACGAACTGACCAGCCGCGGGCACGACGTCTACGTCGAGCAGGGCGCCGGTCTCGGTTCCGCGATCACCGACGAGGAGTACCTCGCCGCGGGCGCCAAGATCCTCCCGACCGCTGACGACGTGTGGTCGGAAGGTGACCTGGTTCTCAAGGTCAAGGAGCCGATCGCCGAGGAGTACCCCCGTCTCCGCGCCGGCCAGACCCTCTTCACGTACCTGCACCTCGCCGCCGACAAGCCGCTGACCGAGGCGCTGCTGGCGTCCGGCACCACGGCCATCGCCTACGAGACCGTGCAGTTGCCGAACCGCTCGCTGCCGCTGCTCGCCCCGATGTCCGAGGTCGCGGGCCGGCTGGCCCCGCAGGTCGGCGCGTTCTCGCTGATGAAGCCCTCAGGCGGCCGCGGCGTGCTGCCCGGCGGCGTCCCCGGTGTCGCCCCGGCCCGCGTGGTCGTCATCGGCGGCGGCGTGGCCGGCATCAACGCGGCCACCATCGCCGTCGGCATGGGCGCGGACGTGCAGATCCTCGACACCAACGTCGACCGCCTGCGCCAGATCGACGCCCAGTTCCAGGGCCGTCTGCGGACGCTGGCCTCGAACTCGTTCGCGATCGAGCAGGCCGTCCGCGAGGCCGACCTGGTCATCGGCGCCGTGCTCGTCCCCGGTGCCGCGGCCCCGAAGCTCGTGTCGAACGCGCTCGTCGCCGACATGTTGCCGGGCTCGGTGCTCGTCGACATCGCCATCGACCAGGGCGGCTGCTTCGAGGACTCCCGCGCGACCACGCACGCCGAGCCGACCTACGAGGTCCACAACTCGGTCTTCTACTGCGTCGCGAACATGCCGGGCGCCGTCCCGCGCACCTCGACCTACGCGCTGACCAACGTGACGCTGCCGTACGCCGTCGCGCTGGCCGACAAGGGCTGGAAGAAGGCGCTCAAGGACGACCGTTCGCTCGCCCTGGGCCTGAACGTCCACGCCGGTCAGCTGACCTACGGCCCGGTGGCCGAGGCGACCGGCCTCGTGCACACGCCGCTGGAGTCCGTCGTCTGAAAGCCAACTGAATGACGGAGGCCCCCGCACGCGTCAATCGCTGCGGGGGTTTCGCCTATCTGAGGGCTGCGACGCGCGCCTTGATGCCGTCGATCACGCAGTTCAGTCCGAACTCGAACTGCCCCTCCAACGTCCAGATCTCCTGCACGTCGAGCATCCTGACGTAGTTCGGATGCTTCTCCCGGTACATGTCGGCGATCTTCGCCAGGTCCGGCGGCGGCGAGTCCATTCCGCCGCGGGCGATGAAGTTGACCTCGGCGATCGAGTACCCGACGACGAAGCTCGACACCGTGGAGATCGACTGCGCCGCCGCGCCCAGCGACAGGCCGGCCCGCAGCAGGGGTTCGAACATCGAGTCGGACATCGCCACCGCCTTGGGGCCGATGCTGTTGAACTCGCCGATGCCGCGCACCCACCACGGGTGCTTGAGCGCGAGATGACGCAACGCGTGCATCATCCCGCGCACCGCGCTCTCCCAGTCCGCGTCGGGGTCCGGCAGGGGGAACTCGCCGTAGATCTCGTCGAGGCAGAGCTCGATCAGCGCGTCCTTCGTCGGCACGTGCCAGTACAGCGACATGGGGGCCGCGCCCAGTTCCGCCGCGAGCTTGCGCATGGAGAGCTTCTGCCTGCCGTGCGCGTCCAGCATCTCCATCGCCTTGCGGACGATCGCCTCCCGGCTCAGGCCGAGGGGCTGACCGCCGCCGGGCCTGGGCTTGCTGAACCACACGCTCTCCACGGACCGATCCTATGCACGCCGCAGCAGGACGCTGGCCACAACACCTCCCAGGAACACGGCCACGGCGCCGATGATCAGGCTGACGCTCATGCCGTTCGAGAACGCCTCGCGCACGACCGTGACGTCCGCGCCGCTGTGCAGGGCCTCGCTCAGCGACCGTCCCGGAACGCCGTCCGGCAGCGACGCCACGAACCGCGCCGACAGCAACGCCCCGAGCACCGCGATGCCGAACGAGGAGCCCAGTTCCGTCAGCGTGCCCGACAGCCCGGACGCGATGCCGGCGCGTTCCGGTGGGATCGAGCCCATCAGCGCGTTGACCGCAACCGGTTGGGAGACACCGACACCCACGCCGATGAGGATCAGCCCGGCCAGCGTCGGCGGGTAGGTGGTGCCGATGGACAGCAGTGCCACGCCGCCCGCGACGATCGTCATGCCGAGCAGCATCGCCTGGCCCGCGCCGAGCTTCATCACCAGCTGTCCCAACGTGTTGCTGGTGACGAGCAACGCGATCGCCATCGGCGCCACCCGGAGACCCGCTTCCAACGGGCTGTAGCCGAGCACGCCCTGAAGGTGTTGTGTCAGCAGGAAGAGCGAGCCCGCCATGCCGAACGCCGCCAGCACGCCCGAGGCCACCGCGCCGGTGAAACGGCGGTTCCGGAAGAACCCGAGATCGAGCATCGGATCGTCGGTGTGCCGTTCCCACAACGCGAATCCCGTCATGGCCACCAGCCCGATCGCGACCGGCACGCCGAACTCCGCCGAGCCGAACCCGTGCTCCGGCACCTCGATCACCGCGTACACGATCGACACCATGCCGACGACCGACAGCACCGAGCCGAGCACGTCCGGCTTGCGCACCGTCGGGTCCTTGGACTCCGGCACCAGCAGCGCGACGGCCGCGATCGCGAGGACCGCCACCGGCACGTTGATCAGGAACACCGAGCCCCACCAGAAGTGCTTGATCAGCGCGCCACCGATCACCGGCCCCGCCGCGAAGCCGAGACTCGTGACGGCGGCCCAGATGCCGATGGCCTTCGGGCGTTCCCGGTCGTCGAACAACTGCATCAGCACGGCCAGCGTGCCCGGCATCAGCACCGCGGCACCGATGCCCATGAACCCGCGGGCCGCGATCAGCGCCTCGGACGAGCTCGCGTACGCCGCGACCGCACTGCCCGTGCCGAACAGCACCAGGCCGGCCAGGAGAGCGCGCCTGCGGCCGAACCTGTCGCTGAGCGAACCGGTCGTGAGCAGCAGGCCCGCCAGCGCCAGCGAGTAGGCGTTGATCATCCACTGGATGTCCGCGGTGCTCGCGTCCAAGCCCGTCGAGATCGACGGGATCGCCACGTTCAGGACGGTGTTGTCCAGCACCACGACCATCACGGACAGGCAGAGCACGCCGAGCACGGCCCAGCGTTGAGGGTGCGGGTGCACCACGGCCTTCTCGGTCGTCGAAGTCATCGTTCTCCCCCCTTACGGTGTACGAGCAACTTACAGCGTACGAGGCCGGAGAACGCAAGAGATTTTCACTGCGAGAGGAAAGGGAGAGGGGAGAGGAAGGAAATAAAGGGGCGGCCGCGCTCAACCAGCCTGGGGGTCACTGGGAGCGGGGCCGCCGTCTCCAAATATAGCGGGCTCTGGCGCACGGCGCCCAGCACCCCCACCGAAACGCGACCCGAAAGTTTCCCCGAGTGGACCACTGCCCGTGTCCGACCCATCCAGCAAACGAGTGAATTACCGGGATCGCGGTGCGGCGAGCAGGGGGTTCGGCCGATGAAGACGGAGTCGGGTGTCCCTCGAAGGGAGATTCCATGGCTGAACCACAGGGATGGATCCACTGCCACGACCCGTTCGGGCGGGACAGATCGATGACCGTTCTGGTGGAGAACGACCGGGTCCTGCTGGTCACGCCACCGGGCGAGACCGCTGTGATGTCCGCCACTCAGACGCGTCGACTGGGCTCTTTGCTCGACCAGGCGACGGCGAAGATGTGATGGACGAGACCCTGCGCGACGCGGTGCTGCAACGCCTGGCACTACTGGACAAAGTCGCGGAGCACGGAGCAGCCGAAGCACTGGTTCCGTTGGCCCGCGCGGAGATCCACCGCCTCGCGGACGGCTGGCGGCTGTTGCTGACGGTGCACCAGCCCGACGAGGACGGCCGGTGCAAGGCCTGTCCCGGCTGGCTGCGCCGCCGCCGATGGCCGTGCCAGATCTGGAACATGGCGCACCAGCACCTGATCGGCGAGGGGCTGCCCCACCGCGAGCGGCGGCGGCCGTTACGCAACCCGTTCACTCGATCAGGTGTTATCGAGCTGCCGGAGGAGACACCGGCCGAGATGACCACCGAACTGCCGGTCCTGATGGCCGAACCGCCGGTGGTGCACCGCGCGCCCGTCGTGTCTCGTCCCAAGCACGCCTTGCCCGACTGACGTTTCAGGCAGGATGGGCCGCATGCATGACGGCAGCGGCCTCATCGCGGTCCAGAACCTGACCAAGCAGTTCGGTTCCGTGACCGCGGTGCAGAACCTGAGCTTCACCGTGTCACCCGGCAGCGTGACGGGCTTCCTCGGCCCGAACGGCGCGGGCAAGACGACGACCCTGCGAATGCTGCTGGGACTGGTGAAGCCGACGAGCGGTACGGCGACGATCAACGGACGGCCGTTCCACCAACTCGGCCGGCCCGGCCGCGTGGTGGGCGCGGTGCTGGAGGCGCAGGGGTTCCATCCGAACAGGACGGCGCGCAACCACCTGCGCGTGTACGCGTCGGCGATCGGTGTGCCGGACGCTCAGGCGGACCAGGTCCTCGGCCTGGTCGGTCTGAGCACCGCCGCGGGCCGGAACGTCGGCGGGTTCTCGCTGGGCATGAAGCAGCGGATGGCGGTCGCCACCGCGTTGCTCGGAGATCCGCAGGTGCTGGTCCTCGACGAACCGGCGAACGGGCTGGACCCCGAAGGCATCGCGTGGCTGCGGAACTTCCTGCAGTCGTTCGCGCGCATGGGCCGCACCGTGCTGATCTCGAGCCACCTGCTGGCCGAGGTCGAGCAGACCGTCGACCAGGTCGTGATCGTCTCGCGCGGGCAGACGATGTACTACGGGCCGCTGGAGCACCTGCGCCAGCAGCAACAACGCCGCGTCTTCGTGCAGCCGTCGGACGTCGGCGCCCTCGCGACGGCGTTGCGGGAGGCCGGTGTCCAGGCGCTCGAACAGCTGCCGGACGGCCGTCTCGCCGTGTCCGGAATGGACGCCAAGCAGGTCGCGGACGCCGCGTTGCGCGCGGGCGTGTCGGTCTACGGCATCCAGGAGGAGCAGGCCGATCTGGAACAGATCTTCTTCCGGCTCACCAGCGGCCAGTTCGCCGGACACGCGCCGGCTCCGTACCAGCAGCAGCAGGGTGGTTGGGCCTGATGGGCGACCTCGTACAGGCGGAGCTCCGCAAGACCACGACGACCACGCTGTGGTGGGCGCTGCTCATCCCGACCGTGCTGGTCGCGCTGGGCGGAGGACTGCTGTCCGGCCTGCTCGGCCAGTCGATCGTCGAGGTCTTCTCGTCGTCCGAGGCGGAGCAGCTCTCCGACGCGCTCGGGGTGACGCCGGACCAGTGGAAGTTCTCGCTGCTCGGCATCGGGCGGACGATCAACCTCGCCACGATGTTCCCGTTGATCTTCGGTGCGCTGGCGATCGCCAACGAGGTCGGCACGCGCACCATCACGACGACGTTCCTCACCGCGCCGTCGCGGGTGCACGCCATGGCGGCCAAGATGATGGTCTACGCGCTCTGGGGCACGATCTACGGCCTCGCGATCATCGGCTTCACCGCGCTCGGCATCGTCCTCACCAGCAACTCCGGCCAGATGCCCGACGCGGGTGGCTGGGCGATGCTCACCCTGGTCTGCGTGCTGTCCTCGATCCTCATGACGATGTTCGGCGTCGGCCTCGGCGCGCTGATCCCGAACTCCGCCGGCGTGGTCGTGCTGCTGATCATGTACTTCCTGGTGATCGAGAACGCGCTGCAGCTCGGGCTCCGGATCGCGGGCGTGCCGGAGACGGCCGTCGGGTTCCTGCCGAACGGGTCGGTGGACGGGCTGACCGGTTCGGTCGCGGTCGACCTGTTCCTGGCCGACGCGGGGGTCGTGCCGGAGGAGGGCGTCTACTGGCTGCGGGTCATCGCGGGCGCGGGTGGCGCGCAGGCGTGGTGGCTGTCCGGGCTGATCTTCCTCGCCTGGGTCGCGGCCGCGTTCGGTGGCGGCTGGGCCCGGATGACTCAGAAGGACATCACCTGACCTGCGGTTTCTGACGTCGAAATTTTATGTCGGACCCCGAACGTACTGTGGGTCCCGTGACGAAGGGCTGGATCCGCCGACTGACCGCAGCGTGCTGGCAGCACCCCCGCCTGGTGGTGCTGTCGGTCCTCGCCGCGGTCGTCGGCGTGGGTCTGCAGGCGGCGGGGCCGTTGCTGCTCAAGACGGCGATCGACGACTCGACGGGCGGCCGCACCGATCGGCTGTGGCCGTTGATGGTGGCGTTGATCGTGCTCGAGTTGCTGACGTTCGGGTCGGCGTTCCTGCGACGCTACCTGGGCGGGCGGCTGGCGCTGGGCGTGCAGCACGACCTGCGGCTCGGCGTGTTCTCGGCGGTGCAGCGGCTCGACGGCGCGAAGCAGGACGAGCTGCGGACCGGGCAGATCGTGTCGCGCTCGATCACCGACCTGCAGCTGGTGCAGTCGCTGCTGATGATGGCGCCGCTGGCCGTGGGCACGGTGGTGTTCGCACTGGCCGCGCTGGCGGCGATGATCTACCTGTCGATCCCGCTGACGATCATCGCGGTGATCGTGCTGCCGCTGGTGGCGTGGCTGGCCGGGCGCACCCGGCTGACGCTGTTCCCCGCCACGTGGTCGGCGCAGCAGCGGGCCGCGGATCTGGCGCAGCACGTCGAGGAGACCGTCACCGGTGTCCGCGTCGTGAAGGGCTTCGGCCAGGAGGCGCGTGAGGTCGCCCGGCTGGAGAAGCACGCCAAGTTCCTGTTCGCGGAACGGATGCGCGCTGCCCGGCTGTCGTCGAAGCCGCTCGCGACCGTGACGGCGCTGCCGTTGCTCGGCCAGGTCGCGGTGCTGGGCCTGGGCGGCTGGCTGGCGTTGCACGGCCAGGTCACGCTGGGCACGTTCCTGGCCTTCACGACGTACGTGGCGAACCTCGTCGGACCGACGCGGCTGCTGTCGAGCCTGATGGTGTCCGCCCAGCTGGCGAGGGCCGGTGTGGAGCGGGTCTACGAACTGATCGACTCGCAGCCGGACGTGACGGACGGCCCCGACGAGGTGCCTTCGGGCCCGCTCGGCGTCTCGTTCTCCGGCGTGTCCTTCGGTTATGCCCGCAGTGAACCGGTCCTGAAGGACTTCTCGATCTCGGTCGAGCCGGGCGAAACGCTGGCGCTGGTGGGCACCGCGGGTTCGGGCAAGTCGACGGTGTCGTTGCTGCTGCCGCGTTTCTACGACGTGCACAGCGGCTCGGTCCGGGTCGGCGGCGCGGACGTGCGCACGCTGAAGCTGGAGTCGTTGCGCGGTGCGGTGGGCGTGGTGTTCGAGGAGGCTTTCCTCTTCTCCGACACGGTGTTCTCGAACATCGCGTACGGCAGCCCCGACGCCTCGCGCGAGGAGGTCGAGCGCGCCGCGAAGGCCGCCGAGGCCCACGACTTCATCGAGGCCCTGCCGCTCGGCTACGACACGGTGGTCGGCGAACGCGGCCTCACCCTGTCCGGCGGCCAGCGCCAGCGCGTCGCCCTGGCCCGCGCCCTGCTCTCCGACCCGCGCATCCTCGTGCTGGACGACGCGACGTCCGCGGTGGACAACGCTACGGAGGCCGCGATCCACGCAACGCTTGCCTCGGTCACGGCCAACCGCACGACTCTTCTGGTGGCACACCGGCGTTCGACGCTGTCCCTGGCCGACCGGATCGCCGTCCTGGACGCGGGCCGCGTGATCGACATCGGCACACACGCCGAACTGACCGCGCGCTGCGCCCTCTACCGCGACCTGCTGGCGGGACCGGGCGAGGCGATCGAGTCCGCCGCGCCGGCCACGGCCGGCGAACTGTGGCCGAAGCTGTCGCAGGAGGATCTCGACGAGCGCCTGATCGCCGAGGCGAAGACCTCGGCACCCGCCGCGCCTGGCCGGCGTGGCGGCGGAGGTGGCACAGGCGGCGGCATGGCGGCGCTGGCCGGCGGCCCACCCACTCCCGAGCTGCTGGCCCAGGTCCGTTCGCTGCCACCGGCCACCGAGGTCCCGGTCCTGCACGGCGAAGACCCGCGCGCCCCCGACCCGGCCTTCCGCCTCGCCCGCCTCCTGCGCCCGGTCCGCTGGGCCCTGGGCGGCGTGACGGCGTTGGTGGTGCTCGACGCACTGGTCGGCATGGGCATGCCCTCACTCGTGCGCCTCGGCATCGACGGCGGCGTGGTGGGCGGCGCCGAGTCGGCGCTGTGGCAGGCCGTGGTCCTGGGCATCGGCCTGGTCATGGTCGGCTGGCTGACCACGGCGGGCAGCACGGTCTTCGCCGCCCGCCTGGGCGAACGCCTGCTCTACCTGCTCCGCGTCCGCAGCTACGCCCACCTGCAACGCCTCGGCCTCGACTACTACGAGCGCGAGATGGCCGGCCGCATCATGACGAGGATGACGACGGACGTCGACGCCCTCTCGACGTTCCTGCAGACCGGCCTGGTCACCGCCGTGATCAGCCTCATCACCGTCGTCGGCATCACCGCGGCCCTGGTCGTCACCGACGCCTCACTGGCCCTGATCGCCCTCTCGGTACTCCCTCTCCTGGCCGCCGCCACGGTGCTCTTCCAACGCCTCTCCTCCACCGCCTACGCGGAAGCCCGCGAACGAGTCAGCGCGGTGAACGCCGACCTCCAGGAGAACGTCTCGGGCCTCCGCGTCTCCCAGGCCTACACAAGAGAACGCCGCTCAGCAGAAGCCTTCGCCGAACGCAGCGACGCCTACCGCCGCACCCGCCTGCGAGCCCAGCGCTACATCGCCACCTACTTCCCGTTCGTGGCAATGCTCTCCGGCGTGGCCCAGGCAGTAGTCCTGGCCGTAGGCGCCCACCGAGTAGCCGCAGGCACCATGACCCCGGGCGTCCTGCTCGCCTTCCTCCTCTACCTGGGCCTGTTCTTCAGCCCGATCCAGCAACTCTCCGGCGTCTTCGACGGCTACCAGCAGGCCAGGGTGGGCCTCCGCAGGATCGGCGACCTGCTCCGCACCCCAAGCACAGTCGAACCATCGGCAACCCCGATCGAGGTCCCACCCCGCCTGCAAGGCGAGGTAGAGCTCCGCAACGTCTCCTTCACCTACGCAGGAGCGGAAACCCCGGCCCTGGACAACGTCACGCTCCACGTGAGCCCAGGCGAAACCATCGCCCTGGTAGGCGAAACAGGCGCAGGCAAATCGACCCTCGTCAAACTCATAGCCCGCTTCTACGACGCCACCAAGGGCACAGTCCTCATCGACGGCGTAGACGTCCGCGCCTACGACCTCTCCGCCTACCGCCAACGCCTCGGCGTAGTCCCCCAGGAAGCCCACCTCTTCGGCGGCGACCTGGCCACCAACGTCGCCTACGGCCGCCCCACAGCAACAGAACAAGAAATCCAACAGGCAACAGAAGCCGTAGGCGCCCTCCCAATGGTCGCCACCCTCCAGAACGGCTTCCACCAACCCGTGGGCGAACGAGGCAACCACCTCTCCGCAGGCCAACGCCAACTAGTAGCGCTGGCAAGAGCAGAACTGGTCAACCCAGACCTCTTACTCCTAGACGAGGCAACAGCAGCCCTGGACCCAGCAACAGAATCCGCAGTGCTACAAGCCAGCGACCACCTCGCAGGCGCCAGAACCACCTTCGTAGTGGCCCACCGCCTGGCCACCGCAGCAAGGGCCGACCGAATAGTCGTCCTGGCCAACGGCCGAATAGTCGAACAGGGCACCCACGCCGACCTCATGAAGTCCAACGGCACCTACGCCCGCCTATGGCGCCACGGCGACACCCCAGAAGCCGCCTAACCACCCCCACACAAGCAACAACGACAAAGCCAAGGCGTCCGCACGCAACGGGGCAACGGGTGACGGGCGATGGCGGAGCCGAGCCACCCTGCCGCCCAACGCAACGGCGGAGCCGAGGCGTCCCTCCGCACACAACGGGCAACGGCGGAGCCGAGCCGCCGTTCCGCCAATGGCGATGGCGGAGCCGAGGCGTGTGAACCTCTCCCTGCCGGTCAAGCGGTGATGACGCAACCAACCCGGCGATTGGGGCTTGACCTTGAGTGGGCGGGATGCTCCCCTCACGGGCACGGCCGGGCGCTTTTCAGCCCGGCCTTTTCCGGCCGTCAAGCATCCCGCCAGAGGCTCAAGGTCAAGCCCCAATCGCTATCGACGCGCAGCGGCGATGACCGGCACCGACCCGGTCCTGCCCGCCCGGCCACCCACGCACGGCGACCGCTCGCACGGCAGGCGACCACCCCGCTGGAACGCGACACGCCCACGCAAGCCGACCCGCACGGTCCCAACCCGCCCGCCCACACAAGGCGACCGCTCGCACGGCAGGTGACCGCCCGCTGGAACGCGACATGCCCACGCAAGCCGACCCGTTGGTGCCCCTGGGCGAACCAATGCAAGCTGGCCCGTTGGGCGCCCCGGCAAGCCCGAGCGCAAGCCGACCCCGTTGGACGCCCCCGGCAAGGCCGAACGCAAGCCGACCCGTCGGACGCCCCCGCCAAGCCCGAACACAAGCCGACCCGTCGGACGCCCCCGCCAAGCCCGAACACAAGCCAACCCGTCGGACGCCCCCGCCAAGCCCGAACACAAGCCAACCCGCAATCCAACCCCGTGGCCCCCACCACGAACCCTCGTCCAACCCCCACCCAATCCCGTAGAAACCATCTCCCCAGACCACCAAGGTCAAAGGAGCCCGAACGATGCCCTCCCACCCCTCCAGCCGAGCCCGCCCCTCAATCCTCTACGTCTCCAACCTGGCCTACCCAGCCAAAGGCCGCCGCTACTGCGACGAGGACATCTACCTGACCTCCCACCTGAGACAACACTTCGACCTGGCCATCTGCCACCCAGAAGACGCCGCAGCCGTGATGGCGAACTTCGACACGGTGGTGGTTCGCAACAGCGGGCCGGTGATCGACTACCTCCCCGCCTACCACCACTTCCGCGAGCAGGCGAAGGCGACGAACCAGCGCGTCTACAACCCGCTGACCGGCAAGGCCGACATGGCCGGCAAGCAGTACCTGATCGACCTGACCGAGCAGGGCTACCCGGTCATCCCCACGGTCGGCGACGCCAGTGCCCTGAGCCGCCTTCCGCAGACCGGCACCTACGTCGTGAAACCCAGGACGGGCGCCGACTCGCACGGCCTGGAGTTCGTCGCCCGCGACGAAATAGCGAGCAAAGCCGGTGACCTGCTCATCCAGCCCAAGATCGATTTCCGGTACGAGGTGTCGTTCTACTTCGTGGACCACGACTTCCAATACGCCCTGTACGCGCCGGACCCGGCCAAGCGCTGGGAACTCACGCGGTACGCGCCCGGCAAGGAAGACCTGGAGTTCGCGCAGAGGTTCATCGACTGGAACGCGCTCGGCCACGGCGTGCAGCGGGTCGACGCCTGCCGGACCCAGGGCGGTGACCTGCTCCTGGTCGAGTTGGAGGACCTGAACCCGTACCTGTCGCTGGACCGGACGACGGACGAGACCAGAACCGCCTTCACCAGAGCGTTCACGGCCTCGATCAGGCGTTCACTGGCGTGAACAAGCACAACAAGATCAATCCGCAGGGTGGCCGCGTTGTACCTATCGTGAACTGATCAGTACTCCCGGTGCGTATGCCCGTCCGACAGCCAGGTGAGCATTGCTCGAAAGTGAGGCGACGATGTGAGACGCACATCAAGAACTGCTCAACTACGGGTGACGACGGGCCCGTCCTGATCGATCCTGTGACAGAGCACTCCTTGCCATGTGCCTCCAGCGTGTGAAGGCCCGGGCCAGGGGGACTAACCTGACTACCGCATGAGTCAACACCAAGAGCGAGATGGATAGAGGCGAGCGCCAGCCGTGTCCAGCAGCAGTCCTGCGTCACAGTTCGGGCCGAACGAATGGCTCGTCGAGGAGATGTACGATCAGTTCCTCGCGGACCCGTCATCCGTAGACCCGGCATGGCACGACTTCTTTGCCGACTACAAGCGTGGGGGCGGCAACGGTAGCGCCGCCACGGCCAGCGCGGGTGGCTCCACTGCCACCACGACCGCGACCGTGACGCCGCCGGCCGCCGACAACGGCAAGCCCGCGCCCGCCACCGCACCCAAGCCGGCCTCAGCGCCGCCGAAGTCCGCGGCCACGTTGCCGCAGACCGGCAAACCCGCGCCGCAGCAGGCAGCGAAGGCCGCCCCGGTCAAGCCGAGCGCACAGCCCGAGCAGAAGCAGTTGCGTGGTGCCTCCGCCGCGATCGCGAAGAACATGGAGCTCTCGCTCACCGTTCCGACCGCGACCAGCGTGCGTGCCGTGCCCGCGAAGCTGCTGGCGGACAACCGCATCGTCATCAACAACCACCTGAAGCGGACGCGCGGCGGGAAGGTCTCCTTCACGCACGTCATCGGCTACGCGGTCGTCCGGGCGCTGCAGGCGTACCCGAACATGAACCGCCACTACGCCGAGGTCGACGGCAAGCCGTTCGTCGTCACGCCGGAGCACGTCAACTTCGGCCTGGCGATCGACCTGCCCGGCAAGGACGGCAGCCGCACGCTGGTCGTCGCGTCGGTCAAGGGCTGCGAGAACATGACGTTCACGCAGTTCTGGCAGGCCTACGAGGACCTGATCCGCAAGGCCCGCGGCGGTTCGCTGACGGCGGACGACTTCTCCGGCACCACGATCTCGCTGACCAACCCCGGCACGATCGGCACGAACCACTCGGTGCCGCGTCTGCAGGCAGGTCAGGGCGCGATCATCGGCGTCGGCGCGATGGAGTACCCCGCGCACTTCCAGGGCACCAGCGAGCAGGCGCTCACCGACATGGGCGTCAGCAAGATCATCACGCTGACCAGCACGTACGACCACCGCATCATCCAGGGTGCGGAGTCGGGCGAGTTCCTCAAGCGCATCCACCAGCTGCTGCTCGGCGAGGACGGCTTCTACGACGAGATCTTCGCGTCGCTGCGCCTGCCCTACGAGCCGATCCGCTGGGTCGCCGACATCCCCGAGGGCGCCGTCGACAAGACCGCGCGCGTCATCGAGCTGATCGACGCGTTCCGCACGCGCGGTCACCTGATGGCCGACACGGACCCGCTGAACTACCGCCAGCGCTCCCACGCCGACCTGGACGTGCTCAGCCACGGCCTGACGCTGTGGGACCTGGACCGCGAGTTCCCGGTCGGCGGCTTCGCCGGCAAGGAGCGGATGAAGCTCCGCGACATCCTGGGTGTGCTGCGCAACTCGTACTGCCGCACCGTCGGCGTCGAGTACATGCACATCCTCGAGCCCGAAGAGCGCCGCTGGATCCAGGAGCGCGTCGAGGTTCCGCACGAGAAGCCGCCGGCCACCGTGCAGAAGTACATCCTCAGCAAGCTGAACGCGGCTGAGGCCTTCGAGACGTTCCTGCAGACGAAGTACGTCGGCCAGAAGCGCTTCTCGCTGGAGGGCGGCGAGACCGTCATCCCGCTGCTCGACGCGGTGCTGGACAAGGCCGCCGAGCACGAGCTCGACGAGGTCGTCATCGGCATGCCGCACCGCGGCCGCCTGAACGTCCTCGCGAACATCGTCGGCAAGCCGATCTCGCAGATCTTCCGCGAGTTCGAGGGCAACCTCGACCCCGGTCAGGCGCACGGCTCCGGCGACGTGAAGTACCACCTCGGTGCCGAGGGCAAGTACTTCCGGATGTTCGGCGACGGCGAGACCAAGGTGTCGCTGACGGCGAACCCGTCGCACCTCGAGGCCGTCGACCCGGTCCTCGAAGGCATCGTGCGCGCCAAGCAGGACATGATCGACAAGGGCGGCGACTTCTTCCCCGTCCTGCCGGTCGCCATGCACGGTGACGCGGCGTTCGCGGGCCAGGGTGTCGTCGCCGAGACGCTGAACCTGGCGCTCGTGCGCGGCTACCGCACCGGTGGCACGGTCCACATCGTCGTGAACAACCAGGTCGGCTTCACCACGGCGCCGGAGCACTCGCGGTCCTCGAAGTACTCGACCGACGTCGCGAAGATGATCGGCTCGCCGGTCTTCCACGTGAACGGCGACGACCCCGAGGCCTGCTACTGGGTCGCGAAGCTGGCCGTCGAGTACCGCCAGGCGTTCCACAAGGACGTCGTGATCGACATGGTCTGCTACCGCCGCCGCGGCCACAACGAGGGCGACGACCCCTCGATGACGCAGCCGGCGATGTACGACGTGATCGACCAGAAGCGCTCGGTGCGCAAGACCTACACCGAGTCCCTGATCGGCCGCGGCGACATCACGGTCGAAGAGGCCGAGAAGGCGCTGCAGGACTTCTCCAGCCAGCTGGAGCACGTCTTCAACGAGGTCCGCGAGCTCGAGAAGCACCCGGTGACGGTCAGCCCGTCGGTGGAGGCCGAGCAGCAGATCCCGGCGAAGCTGCCCACGGGCATCAGCCGCGAGGTGCTGGAGCACATCGCCGACTCCCACGTGAACCTGCCGGAGGGCTTCACGCCGCACGCGCGCGTCAAGCCGGTGCTCGAACGCCGCGCCAAGATGGCGCGCGAGGGTGGCATCGACTGGGCGTTCGCCGAGCTGCTCGCCTTCGGCTCGCTCGCGATGGAGGGCCGCAACATCCGTCTGGCCGGCCAGGACTCGCGCCGCGGCACGTTCGTGCAGCGCCACGCGACCCTGATCGACCGCAAGACGGGCGCGGAGCACACGCCGCTGCAGCACCTGTCCGACGACCAGGGCAAGTTCATGGTCTACGACTCGGTGCTGTCGGAGTTCGCGGCCGTCGGCTTCGAGTACGGCTACTCGGTGGCGAACCCGCAGGCGCTGGTCCTGTGGGAGGCGCAGTTCGGTGACTTCGTCAACGGCGCGCAGCCGATCATCGACGAGTTCATCTCGTCCGGTGAGGCGAAGTGGGGTCAGCGTTCCGACGTCGTGATCCTGCTGCCGCACGGCCACGAGGGCCAGGGCCCCGACCACACGTCGGGCCGCATCGAGCGCTGGCTGCAGCTGTGCGCCGAGGGCTCCATGACCGTCGCGGTGCCGTCGACTCCGGCGAACTACTTCCACCTGCTGCGTCGCCACGCCCTCGACGGCGTCGACCGGCCGCTGATCGTGTTCACGCCGAAGTCGATGCTGCGCCTCAAGGCAGCGGTGTCCGGCACGGACGAGTTCATCAACGACCGCTTCCAGTCGGTGATGGACGACCCGACGATCAAGGACCCGAACGAGGTCACGAAGGTCCTGCTGTGCAGCGGCAAGATCTCCTACGAGCTGCACGCCGAGCGCGAGAAGCGCGGCGGCGGCGACGTGGCGATCGTGCGCGTCGAGCAGCTCTACCCGGTCCCGGCCCGCAAGCTGACCGAGACCCTGGAGCGCTACCCGAACGCGAAGGACGTCCGCTGGGTGCAGGAGGAGCCGGCGAACCAGGGTGCCTGGCCGTTCTACGGTCTGGCCCTGCCGGAACTGCTGCCCGAGCACCTGGGCACCGTCCGCCGCGTGTCGCGCCGCCCGATGGCCGCCCCGTCGGCCGGTTCGAGCAAGGTGCACGAGGTCGAGCAGCGCGAGATCATCACCCGCGCGTTCGACTAGGCCCTGTACGAACGGACGAGCCGCCGGATCCCCAGGGGTCCGGCGGCTTGTTTTCTAAAGCCCTCACAGGAGTTTCGCCATGTACCACACCGATCGCGGCATCGAGGAGCTCGAGCAGCGGCGCGGCGAGGAAGAGGTCACGTTCGCGTGGCTCGCCGACAAGCTGCGGGAGTTCGTCGACGCCAACCCCGACTTCGAGACGCCCATCGAGCGCTTCGCCACCTTCCTGGCGCGCGACGACGACGACTTCGAGGACTAGTCACCTTTTGAGTTTTGGCTTTTCACCAACCTTTTTGAGCACCCCGATACTCAGGCGCTCCCCCTCGTGCGGCCACGACGATCGTCAGGTCACATCAGGAAGAACTCCGAGGGGGAGTCATGCTCAGGAAGACGATGGTCGCCGCGGCGGCGATCACGATGACGTTGTCGGGCACCGCGCTCGCCGCCGCCCAGGACAAGACACCGAGCCCGGAGGCGGGCGCGATGGCCGTGTCCGGGCCGTTCAACCTGCGGGTCGGGTTCAGCCCGTTCCGCAACCTCGAAGCGGTCCGGTCGACGGTGGACCAGGCGGGCGGAGCGATCCGTCAGTGGCAGTTCGACGGCACCGACGAGCAGGAATGGCTGTTCTTCAGCGACGCCAGCATCCGGCCCGTGCTCAACACCAAGATGTGCCTCGACGCCAACCCGGACGACAACCGCAACGGCGGCAAGGTCTACGTCTGGCCGTGCCACGGCGGCGGCCCGCAGCAGTGGCGGCCCTGGAACGGACAGGGCCTCACGCTGCAGAACGCCGCCACCGGCCGTTGCCTGGACGCGAACCCGGACGACAGCCGCAATGGCGGCGTGATCTACCAGTGGGAGTGCCACGGTGGCACTCCCCAGCAGTGGACGCGCGTCCGCCGCGGCTGATCCGGCCTACCAGGCGTAAGCCTCCGGCGCCGGCTTCGACCCGTTCGGAGCCGGTGCCGGGAACAGCTCGTCGAGCTTCGCCAGCACGTCCGCGTCGAGCTTCAACTCCGCGGCACGCAACGAGTTGTCGAGCTGCTCGATGGTGCGCGGGCCGATGATCGGCGCCGTCACACCCTCCTGGTGCAGCAGCCACGCGAGGCCGACGTTGGCCGGGTCCTCGCCGATGTCCGCGCACAGCTTCTCGTAGGCGTCGATCGTGTCGCGGTGCTTCTCCAACGCATCCGCGGAACGGCCGGACGCGCTACGGGACGTGCCACCCTCACGCTGCTTGCGCAACACACCGCCCAGAAGGCCGCCGTGCAGCGGTGACCACGGGATCACGCCGAGGCCGTAGTGCTTGGCCGCCGGCAGGACCTCCAGCTCGACCCAGCGGGTCATCAGGTTGTAGATCGACTGCTCGGACACCAGCCCGAGGAACCCGCGGGTGCGCGCGGCCTCGGCAGCCTGGGCGATGTGCCAGCCGGCGAAGTTGGACGAGCCGAAGTAGATGACCTTGCCCTGCTGGCGCAGCACGGAGAAGGCTTCCCAGATCTCGTCCCACGGCGTGTCACGGTCGACGTGGTGCATCTGGTAGAGGTCGATGTAGTCGGTCTGCAGGCGCTTGAGCGACGCGTCGGCGGCGCGGCGGATGTTCAGCGCCGACAGCTTGGTCTCGTTCGGCCAGTCGCCCATGCTGCCGTAGAGCTTGGTGGCGACGACGGTCCGTTCGCGCCGCGTGCCGCCCTGGGCGAACCAGTTGCCGATGATGTTCTCGGTGACTCCCTCGCCCTTCTTCCAGCCGTAGACATTGGCCGTGTCGAAGAAGTTCAGGCCGTGTTCGTGGGCGCGGTCCATGATCGCGTGGCTGTCGGCCTCGGACGTCTCGGGACCGGAGTTCATCGTGCCGAGGCACAGGCGGGAGACGGACAGGCCGCTGCGACCGAGGTTGGTGTACTCCATACCTCTCACCCTGCCTCGCGGCGCGGCATTGTGCCACGTGGAGCTGCTCCAGCTCGCCACAGTCTTGACAGTATTGGCGGCCAAATATTCTCCACTGTCATTTCACCCACTCGTGAAGTTACTTTTCATCGGGTCAAGCCTGCCTGGAGGACTCGATGAGAATCAACACCTGCATTGCCGCAGCATTGTTCGCAGCCGTTCTCTGCACTCCCACCGCCAATGCGCAGCAAGCACTGCGCGGTGAGGGTGAGGCCGTTCCCGGCAGCTACATCGTCGTCCTCAAGGACGGCGTCAGCGCCTCTCCGCAGAGCCTGCTGAGCAAGTACGACGGCAGGCTCAAGCGCACCTACAAGGCCGTGCTCAACGGCTTCTCCGTGCGGGACATGTCCGAACCGCAGGCCAGGCGGCTCGCCGCGGACCCGAAGGTCTCCTACGTCCAGCGCAACCTGGTCCTCTCCGGCCAGACCACCCAGTGGAACGCGCCGTGGAACCTGGACCGGATCGACCAGGGCACCCTGCCCCTCAACAACCGGTACACCTACCCGGACAATGCGGCGGCAGGTGTTCGCGCCTACGTTCTCGACAGCGGCGTGCGAATCACGCACAACGAATTCGAAGGTCGCGCGTCGCACGGTTTCGACTTCATCGACGACGACGCGGACGCGAGTGACTGCGCGGGCCACGGCACCCACGTCGCCGGCACGATCGCGGGCCGGACGTCCGGTGTCGCCAAGCGGGCGCGGGTGGTCAGCGTGCGGGTGCTCGGCTGCGACAACAGGTCCGTCCAGGACAGCGTGGTCGCCGGCATCGACTGGGTCACGCTCAACGGCGTGCGTCCCGCGGTGGTCAACATGAGCCTCGGCGGGCTGGGCCAGGACGAGCTCATGGAGAACGCCATCAGGCGCTCGATCGCGGCCGGGTTCACCTACGTGCTCGCGGCGGGCAACGACGGCCGTGACGCGTGCGGTTTCACCCCGGCCCGGCTGCCGGAGGCGATCACGGTCGGGGCCACCGACCGCAACGACAACCGGTCGCTCTGGCCGCGGTGGGGCACGGCGTCGAACTGGGGCCGTTGCGTCGACCTCTGGGCGCCCGGCTCGGACATCAGTTCGGCCTCGCACGTCAACAACTTCGGTCTCCGGCTCGACAGCGGCACGTCGATGGCGGCGCCCGCCGTGGCCGGGGCGGCGGCGCTGCACCTGAGCGCGAACCCGAACGCGACGAACCAGCAGGTGCGGGACGCGCTCGTGAACGGCGCGAGCGCGAACATCCTGCGCGGCCTGCAGTTCGGCTCGCCCAACAGGCTGCTGCGCATCGGGTAGTAGGGAACAGGAAACCCGATGCGCAGTCGTGGGAGTAGCGAGCGAGGGCCGCTACTCCCACTCCCATTTGATGCCGTGCACGGAGCCCGCCTGGGCTTCGTGCACGACCAGGTGCGCGGACGCGGTCGTGCCGATCCAGAGGTCCCCCGTCTCCACCTCGGGCGCCCCCTTCTCGGACCGCATGAAGCCGTAGCAGCGCACCGGCACCGCGTCGGGGTGGAACTCGACCTCCAGCACGTAGTCACGCAGGTTGCGGATGAACGTGCGGTCCGCCGAGGCGCTTTCCGCACCGGGGTCGGCGATCATCCTGAGGTCGACGAGCGCGGTGTCGCCCGCCCGCAGCACCCGGTCGAGGATGACCTCGGCGACGAGCAGGTTGTGCTCGTCGTCCCTGCGCACACGACCTACCCGGCACGACCTCTTGGCGACGATGTCGCCGGTGGAGAGGTCGGTGTCCTCGGCGACCTTCGCGACGAGGAGCCGGTCGACGCCGTCCTCGAACGCCTCGATCACCGAACTGGTCCGCATCTCGATCTCACGCCGGTCGGAACCGATCACGACCACGTCTCGCAGGCTGATGTACTTCGCAGGGGACGCCAGCAGCCTGTCGACCCGGTTGATGGCACGACCGAGATCGACCGCAGCCTCCTGCCAGATCCCCTCCAGCGCGGCGGCGCGCTCGACCCATCGCCCGCGCGGTCGCTTGTCGCCGAGGCTCCCGGTCAACGTTCCCGGCGGCAGCTTCAGGATCTCTTCGAGCACCGCGACGGCGTGCAGCGACTCCGGCCGTTCCGGGCGGCTGCGGCCCCGGCGCCAGTAGCTCAGCGTCGACTGGCTCACCTGCACGCCGCGCAACTCGAGGTGGCGCTGGATCCGTTCCAGACTGAGCCCGCTCGCCTCCACGGCCTTCGCCAGCGCCACAGCGAAATCCTGCATGGAGGAATGCTACGGCCAGTGATCAGAACCGGCTCGCCCAGCACTGCGAGTGCGCAAAACTCCTGTGCGCCACAGTTTTGACAGTATTGCGCACTGAAGTTTCGAACCTGTTATTCAGAGCACAACTCGCGTTAGTTTCTTGGTGTTCCCCAGTTCATTCCCTGCCAGGAGGAACCCCCCATGGCACTTCGGCGTCATGTCGCCATCGCGGCGGCATTGGGCATCGCTTCCACAGCTCTGTGGACGCCCACCGCGATCGCTGAAGAAGCAGTGTTGCCCGGTGCGGGCGCACAGGCGGTCGAGGGCAGCTACATCGTGGTGCTGAAGGACGGAGCGCGCACCCCTGCCGGCGCGTTGGCGTCCCGCTACCAGGGCAGCGTCAAGCACACCTACAGCGCCGCGCTGAACGGGTTCTCGGTCACCGGAATGTCCGAACGTCAGGCGCGGAGGCTCGCGGCGGACCCGGACGTGCAATTCGTCGAGCGGAACACGTTCGCCACGATCCAGGGAACACAGTCGAACCCGGTCTGGGGTCTCGACCGGATCGATCAGGCGAACCTGCCGCTCAACCGGTCCTACACCTACCCGAACACCGCGTCGAACGTGACGGCGTACGTTCTCGACACCGGAATCAGGAAAACTCATTCCGAATTCGAGGGCCGTGCTTCCGACGGTTACGACTTCATCGACAACGACGCCGTCGCGCAGGACTGCCAGGGCCACGGCTCGCACGTCGCCGGCACCGTCGCGGGCAGGACCTACGGCGTCGCGAAGAAGGCCAAGGTCGTCGGCGTCCGCGTCCTCGACTGCAACGGCAGCGGCGCGTGGGACGGCATCATCCGCGGCATCGACTGGGTGACGGCCAACGGCAAGAAGCCCGCCGTCGTCAACATGAGCCTCGGTGGCAGCGGCACGAACACCTCGCTGGAGAACGCCGTCAGGCGCTCGATCAGCGCGGGCTTCACCTACGTGCTGGCGGGCGGCAACAGCGGCCAGGACGCGTGCAACTTCACCCCGGCCCGCACGCCGGAGGCGATCACGGTCGGTGCGTCGGACCGTGCCGACAAGCGTTCGATCTGGACGGCCGGCTCGTCCAACTACGGCAGGTGCCTCGACATCTGGGCACCCGGTAGCGACATCGTGAGCGCCTCGCACAGCAGCGACACCGGCACGCGGTCCATGGGCGGCACGTCGATGGCCTCCCCGCACGTCGCCGGAGCGGCCGCGCTCTACCTGAGCGCGCACCCGGCCGCGACGCCCGCCCAGGTGCGCAACGCCCTGGTCGGCGCCGCAACGCCGAACAAGCTGACCGATATCAGGACGGGTTCACCGAACCTGTTGCTGAAGGTCTAGGAACTCGCTGTCGCCGCCCCCTGCAGCGGTGACGGCCATCCTGGGCGCCCTTGATGAGCAGGCCGAATGCGGCTCGGCCGAGCGCATCGTTTCGACTGGGGGCGCTTGCGGTGGGAGTGGGAGTAGCGGCTACTCCCACTCCCACCGCACTCCATAGATCCCGGGCTTCGAGTTCCGCACGTGGATGTGCGTTGAGGCCGTCGTCCCGATCCACAGGTCGTTCAGCGCGGTTTCCGGTTCGTGCAACGACGGCCGCGCGAACTGGAAACATCGCGCGGGCACCGCGTCCGGGTGGAAGTCGATCTGCAGCGTGTACTCGTTCACCGGCCGCAGGAACCGCCGGTCGCAGACCTCGCTGTCCGCGCCGGGTCTCATCCGGACCGTGTAGTCGACGAGAGCCGTCTCGCCCGCTCTGAGCATCCGGTCGAAGAGGATCTCCGCGACGAGGAACCCCGTGGAGTCCTCGCTGCGCACCCGGCCGAGCCGGCACGGCGGTCCCGCCTCGATCGACGGCACGCCGAGGTCCGTGGCATCGGCCAGCTGGATCGCGAGGAACCTGTCGACGCCGTCCTCCAGCGCCTGGATCACGCCGGTGCAGTGGTTCTGGACCTCACGACGGTCCGGCCCGACCACCTGCCGGTCCTGCACGCTGAGGTACGTCGTCGCCGTCGGCTGCAGCCGGTCGATCCGCGACATGACCTCGCCGAGGTCGGTCGCCCGCGAGTCCCACATGTCCTCGATCGACAGCGACTGGTCCACCCAGCGCCCGCGCGGCCGCTTGTCGCCCAGCCGGTCGGTCAGGAAGCCCTCACCGAGGTCGAGCAGCTTCTCCAGGGCGGCGACGACCTTCAACGACTCCGGCCGTTCCGGGCGGCTGCGGCCGCGGCGCCAGTAGCTGAGCGTCGAGATGCTGACCTGCATGCCCCTGGCGGCCAGGTGGTGCTGGATGCGTTCGAGGCTGAGGCCGCTGTTGTCGACGGCTTTCGTCAGGGCCTCCGCGAAGTCCACCACGGGGACACCGTACGGCCCGGCACCTTCCGCCAACAGGCCCACGCGGAGGGTAATGAGACGCCGGTCTCAATTGGTACGTTCCCCCCGACGCCACACCGAGTGGGTCAACGGGACGCCCGGACGGTAGGCCAGATGCGTGATCGAGGGTGCGTCCAGCACGTGGAGATCCGCCCGCGCACCAGGCCTGATAACGCCGACATCGGTGCGCCGCAACGCCTGCGCGCCGCCCGCCGTCGCCGCCCAGACCGCTTCCTCGACGCTCATCCGCATCTGCAGGACCGCTGTCGTCACGCAGAACGCCATCGACGAGGTGTACGACGAGCCCGGGTTGCAGTTGCTGGCCAGCGCGACCGTCGCGCCGGCGTCGAGCAGGGCACGGGCGGGCGGCAGCGACTGGCGGGTCGAGAGATCACATGCCGGAAGCAGCGTGGCGACGGTGTCCGACGATGCCAGCGCGTCGATGTCCGCAGCGGACAAGTACGTGCAGTGGTCTACCGAGGCGGCGCCGAGCTCCACGGCCAGCCGCACGCCGGGACCCTCGCCGAGCTGGTTGCCGTGGACGCGCAGGCCGAGGCCCTTCGCCGCGGCCGCCTGGAGCACGGCCTTCGACTGGTCGTAGTCGAAGGCGCCCTTCTCGCAGAACACGTCGGCCCAGCGCACGAGAGGCGCGACGGCGTCGAGCATCTCGCCGCGGACCAGGTCGACGTAGGTGTCGGCGTCCTCGCCGGGCGGCACGAGGTGGGCGCCCAGGAACGTGACCTCGTCGGCCTGCTCGGCGGCGATACGGGCACTGCGGACCTCGTCGGCGACGTTGAGGCCGTAGCCGGTCTTGGTCTCGATGAACGTCGTGCCCTGCTTGAGCGCTTCGGCGATGTGCTTGCGCACGACCGCGGCCAGCTCGTCGTCGGTCGCGGCACGGGTCGCGTTGACGGTCACGGCGATGCCGCCCGCGGTGTACGGCTTGCCGGCCATGCGCGCACCGAACTCGGCGGTCCGGTCGCCCGCGAACACCAGGTGGGTATGGCTGTCGACCCAGCCGGGCAGCACCGCGCGGCCCTCGACGTCGACGCGCTCGTCCGCCGCCGGGGCGTTGCCCGCGTTGCCCACCCAGGCGATCTCGGCGCCGTCGATCACCAGCGCGTCACCGGTGACCTCGCTGTTCGTGGTCAGCTCACCGATGCCGGTGATCAGCACGCTCATGCCCACAGCTCCTCGATCGCGTCCGCCAGCAGCCTGCCGACGTCACCCAGAGTCTCGTGCACTCCCCCTGCGGCGACCACCCGGCCGCCGACGACCACGGTGTCCACATCGGACGCCGTCGCCGACAGGAGAACCTGCTGCGGCAACGAACCCGCGGTGCGCGGCGTCGAGCAGCCGATCGCCACGAGGTCGCACGGCGCACCCGGCTCGATCCGCCCGCCGTCCCGGCCGAGCGCCGAGTGACGGGTGGCCGCGCCGAGCAGTTCGGCCGGCGAGAACCGGCCGCGCTGGCCGGTGCGGAGCCGCTCGTTGTGCTCCAGGGCGCGGGTTTCCAGCAGTGGGTCGATCACCGCGTGCTGGTCGCTGCCCAGCGAGAGGGGACTGCCCGCGTCGGCCAGTTCGCGGGCCGGGCCGATGCCGTCGGCCAGGTCCGCCTCGGTCGTCGGGCAGAAGCACGCGCCCGTGCCGGAGCCGCCCAGCAGCGCGATGTCCTCGGGCGTCAGGTGCGTGGCGTGCACGGCCGTTGTGCGAGGTGAGAGTGCACCGGCTTCGTGCAGGAGTCCGGTCGGCGTGAGGCCGTACGCGGCGAGGCACGCTTCGTTCTCGGCGGGCTGCTCGGAGAGGTGGACGTGCAGCGGGGCGTCCGGGAACGCCTGCGCCACCACGGAGAGCTCGGCTCGTGGCACGGCGCGGACCGAGTGGATCGCGGCACCGACGCGCATCACGTCGTCGGACTTCAGTTCGGCGACCCGCGAAGCCCACGCCTCGGCGGTGCCGTCGGAGAACCGTTGCTGCACCTCGTTGACGGGCTGGTCGATGCCGCCCGCGAGGTAACAGGTGTCGAGCAGCGTGAGGCGGATGCCGGCGTCCTTCGCTGCCTCGCGCAGGGCGTAACCGAACTCGTTCGACCTGTCGTGGACGTAGTGGAACTCGCCCACGGCCGACACCCCGGCGAGCGCCATCTCGCCGTAGACCGCGCGGGCCAGGCGGTAGTACGACTGCGGGGTGAGGCGGGAGGCCAGCGCGTACATGCCCTCCCGCCACGTCCAGAACGTGCCGCCGCCGTCGTGCGTCCGGCCCCTGAGGGCCCGGTGGAACGCGTGCGAGTGGGCGTTCGCGAAGCCCGGCACCACGATGCCGTGCAACCGCCGCACACCCAGCGGAATCGTGTCCACTGTGGACACGTTGGCGATCACGCCGTTCTCGACCCTGATCAGGACGCGTTCGGCGAGCCCGGCGGGCAACCAGGCTCGCTCGCACCAGAAGTTCATGAGCCGAGGTGTTCGATCGTGGCGGCCAGCGCCCTGACGCCCGCGTCGACGTCGGCCTGCTCGGCGAACTCCTCCGGCGCGTGACTCACGCCGGTGGGGTTGCGCACGAACAGCATCGCGGTCGGCACGTGCGCGGCGAGGATGCCCGCGTCGTGGCCCGCGCCGGTCGGCAACGCGGGAACGCCACCGAGCGCCCCAGCGATGTCGTCCCTCAGCGCCGAGTCGAAGTACACCGTGTCGCCGTACGACTCCTCGGTGATGGCGACCTCGCAGCCTTCCTCCTTGGCGGCCTGGTGAGCCGCCTCGGAGATCTCCGCGACCATCGCACGGGTGCGCGCGTCGTCGCTGTCCCGCGCGTCCAGCCAGACGTCCACAGTGGACGCGATGACGTTGGTGCCACCGGGGTTGGGGACGAGCCTTCCCACGGTGGCACGCCCGCCTGCCCTGGCCGCCTTCCTGGCGGCGAGGACGAGTTGGGAGGCTGGCAGCATCGGGTCGCGGCGGTCTTCGATCAACGTCGCCCCGGCGTGGTTGCCCTCACCGGAGAACGTGAAGCGCCACCGGCCGTGCGCGAGGATGCTGCTCGCCACGCCGACCGGCACCGTCAGGCCTCGCCCCTGTTCGACGTGCAGCTCGACGAACTGGCCGATGCGCCTGAGTGCGCGCTCGTCTCGGCCGGCCAGATCGGGGTTGTAACCGGCGGCTTTCATGGCCTCGGCCAGCGTGATGCCATCCGGGTCCTTGAGCGCCAGCGCCTTCTCCGGGGAGATGGCGCCGGTCAGCAACCTCGAACCGAGGCAGGCGACACCGAACCGGCCGCCTTCCTCCTCGGCGAAGACCGTGATCGCGAACGGCCGCGCGGGCGTGAACCCCTTGGCCTGCAGGAGGTCCACGGCTTCCAGCGCCGACGTCACCCCCAGCGGGCCGTCGAACGCGCCGCCACCGGGCACCGAGTCCAGGTGGCTGCCGGTGATGAGCGCGTTGTCGCCGCGCTCGCCCCACCACGCCCAGAGGTTGCCGTTCTGGTCGGTCTCGACGTTGAGGCCGCGCTTGACGGCCTGCTCGACGAACCAGTGCCGCAGCTCCAGCTCCGGCTTGTCGTAGCCGTGGCGGGAGTAGCCGCCGCGCCTGGTGTCACGCCCGACGTCCGCGATCTGGTCGAGCATCACGCCTCCATCGGCAGGCTCACGCAGGGGTCCCCTCCAGGGGGTCCCCCAATTTCAATTATCCCAGCGAGGTCTGACAATTTTCAGCCCTCCATCGGGATGCGCACGCCCTTGTCGGCGGCCACCGACTTCGCCTCCTCGTACCCGGCGTCCACGTGCCGGATGACGCCCATGCCGGGGTCGTTGGTCAGCACGCGCTCGATCTTCTGCGCGGCCAGCGGAGTGCCGTCCGCCACCGTCACCTGGCCGGCGTGGATCGAACGGCCGATGCCGACGCCGCCGCCGTGGTGGATCGACACCCAGGTGGCGCCGGAGGCCGTGTTGACCAGGGCGTTGAGCAGCGGCCAGTCCGCGATCGCGTCGGAACCGTCGGCCATCGCCTCGGTCTCGCGGTACGGGGAGGCCACCGAGCCGCAGTCGAGGTGGTCGCGGCCGATGACGATCGGCGCGGACAGCTCGCCGGACGCCACCATCTCGTTGAACTTGAGGCCCGCGAGGTGCCGTTCGCCGTAGCCGAGCCAGCAGATGCGGGCGGGCAGGCCCTGGAACTCGACGCGCTCACCGGCCATCTTGATCCACCGGTGGAGCTGCTCGTTCTCGGGGAAGAGCTCCAGGATGGCGCGGTCCGTGGCAGCGATGTCGGCGGGGTCACCGGACAGCGCGGCCCAGCGGAACGGGCCCTTGCCCTCGCAGAACAGCGGCCGGATGTAGGCGGGCACGAAGCCGGGGAACGCGAACGCGCGGTCGTAGCCGCCGAGCTGCGCCTCGCCGCGGATCGAGTTGCCGTAGTCGAACACCTCGGCGCCGCGGTCCATGAACCCGACCATGGCCTCGACGTGCGCGGCCATCGACTCACGGGCGCGCTCGGTGAACTCCTCGGGCTTGGAAGCGGCATACGCAGCCCAGTCCTCCAGCGGGACGCCGACGGGCAGGTACGCCAACGGGTCGTGCGCCGAGGTCTGGTCCGTGACGATGTCGACGGCGACCTCGCGGCGGAGCAGTTCGGGCAGGATCTCGGCCGCGTTGCCCACGACACCGACCGACACGGCCTCACCGGCGGCCTTGGCGGCCAGACAACGCTCGATCGCCGAGTCCAGGTCCGAAGCCATCTCGTCCAGGTAGCGGGTCTCCAGACGACGCTGGGCGCGGTGCGGGTCGACCTCGATGCACAGCGCGACGCCTTCGTTCATCGTCACGGCCAGCGGCTGCGCACCACCCATGCCGCCGAGGCCGGCGGTGACGGTCAAAGTGCCGCGCAGCGTGCCGTTGAAGCGCTTGGTGGCGACGGCGGCGAACGTCTCGAAGGTGCCCTGCAGAATGCCCTGCGTGCCGATGTAGATCCACGAACCGGCGGTCATCTGCCCGTACATCGTGAGGCCCTCGGCCTCCAGGCGGCGGAACTCGGGCCAGTTCGCCCAGTCCGGCACGAGGTTCGAGTTCGCGATGAGCACGCGCGGCGCCCACTCGTTCGTGCGCATGACGCCGACCGGGCGTCCGGACTGCACGAGCAGCGTCTCGTCGGCTTCGAGGTTCTTGAGCTCGCGGGTGATCGCGTCGAACGACGGCCAGTCGCGCGCGGCCTTGCCGGTGCCTCCGTAGACGACGAGGTCCTCGGGACGCTCGGCGACGTCCGGGTCGAGGTTGTTGTGGAACATCCGCAGGGCGGCCTCGGTCGACCAGTTCTTCGCGGTCAGCTCGGTGCCGCGGTCAGCGCGAACAACCATTCCAGAGGAATTCACTGAAGTGCTCCACTTCGGATCAGGGCCTCGGCGGCGGCGATCTCGGGCGCGAGGTGACGGTCGGGACCGGGTCCCTGGACCGTCTCGCGCAGCTTCGCCACGGCGGCGGCCGTCGCGGGGGCGGGTTTGAGGGGCGCGCGCAGGTCGAGGGCCCGCGCGGCGGTGAGCAGTTCGATGGCCAGCACGGTGGTGAGCCCGTCGACGGCCTTGCGCAGCTTGCGGGCGGCGGACCAACCCATCGACACGTGGTCCTCCTGCATCGCGGAGGACGGGATCGAGTCGACGGAGGCCGGCACGGCCAGGCGCTTGAGCTCGGACACGATCGCCGCCTGGGTGTACTGGGCGATCATGTGGCCGGAGTCGACGCCGGGGTCGTCGGCGAGGAACGGCGGCAGGCCGTGCGAGCGCGAGACGTCGAGCATGCGGTCGGTGCGGCGCTCGGCGATCGAGGCCACGTCCGCGAGCGGGATGGCGAGGAAGTCCAGCACGTAGGCGACCGGGGCGCCGTGGAAGTTGCCGTTGGACTCGACGCGGCCGTCCGCCAGCACGACGGGGTTGTCGATCACCGACGACAGCTCGCGGTCGGCCACCGTCGCCGCGTACGCCACGGTGTCGCGCGCCGCGCCGTGCACCTGCGGGGAGCAGCGCAGCGAGTACGCGTCCTGCACGCGAGTGCAGTCCGGACCGCGGTGGGAGGCGACGATCTCGGAGTTCTTGAGGAACGCGAGCATCCGGGCGGCGCTGACGTTCTGGCCGGGGTGCGGGCGCAGGGCGTGCAGCTCCGGGGAGAAGACGCGGTCGGTGCCCAGCAGGGCCTCGACGCTCATCGCGGCGGTGAGGTCGGCGATGTCCAGCAGCCTCGTGAAGTCGGCGATCGCCAGCGACAGCATGCCGAGCATGCCGTCGGTGCCGTTGATCAGCGCGAGGCCTTCCTTCTCGGCCAGCTGAACCGGTTCGATGCCGGCCTCCGCCAGCGCCTCGGCGGCGGGGACGAGCTCGTTGCGCGAGTTGCGGACCATGCCCTCGCCCATCAACGCCAGAGCGCTCGCCGACAACGGCGCGAGGTCGCCGGAGCAGCCCAGCGAGCCGAACTCGTGCACGATCGGCGTGATGCCGGCGTTCAGCATCCCGGCCATCGCGTCCACAGTGGACAGGCGGACGCCGGTGTGGCCGGTCGAGAGCGTGCGCAGGCGCAGCAGCATCAGCGCCCGCACGACCTCGCGTTCGACCTCGGGACCGGAACCGGCGGCGTGCGAGCGGATCAGCGACCGCTGCAGCTGGGCACGGCGGTCCGGCGGGATGTGCCGGACGGCGAGCGCGCCGAATCCGGTCGAGACGCCGTAGGTGGGGCGTTCGGCCGTGGCGAGCTGTTCGATGTGGCCGCGGGCGGTGGTGACCGCCTCGCGGGCCGCCGCGGTGATCTCCACCGGGGCGCCGTCGCGGGCGACGGCATGAACGTCCTCGAGGGTCAGAGGCTTCGGACCCAGCTCCACCGGTTGTCGCATGAAGACATCACAGCGCTCCGGGGCCGGATCAGCGACCCCGGAGCGCCCGATGGTGTCTGGAACCCCAGACAGGCTGTCTAGAGGCCCTTGCCGATCCAGCCCGTGTCCGGCCCGCCGGCGATCTCGACCTTGTTCACCAGCTCGATCAGCTCGTCGGACCAGGCGCTGGAGGTCGCCGAGATCCACAGGCCGCCGTCCTGAACCGCCACGGTGTTGCCGTTGCGCACGCCCTGCTTGCCGCGCACGGTCAGCGCCTCGTTCGGCGCGGGCAGCTCCGGCCTGTCCGTCGCCACCTGCACGGAGATCGAGTTCCTGCCCAGCGACGAGTGCCACCTGTCCGGCGCGGTGCCGCGCACGAGCTCGGCGTACCTGCCTTCGAGCTTGAACGGCGGCTCGTGGGTGATCTTGGCGTCGGCTCGCACCGACTCGGCCACGCGCAGAGCGACCTCACGTGCGTCGCTCGCCCCGCTCATGGTCACCTCCAGGACGTCCTGCGCCTTCCAGACGACGGTTGCGGCGTCCCCCCTGACCTGCACCCACGCCTCCAGGCCGCGGACATTGGCCGACTCCCACCCGTGGGTGTCCGGCATCCCCCCGAGCGCTCTGATCACGAGGCTCGGATTGCTGTAGGGCGTAGCGCCCGCGGGACCCCATACCCTGGTGGGCGACACGTTCGTGGCGCGAAGGCTCTCGACGAACCCGGACGGCAACCAGTGCGGTGCGTACTTGAACGCGACGCTCTTGCCGTTGTCCTGCACGAGCGCCGCGGCGGCGTCGTTGGCGTTCGGCGGCGTGTACCTGTCGCTGGCGATGACGCCCGCGAAGATCAGGGTGACGACCGCGGCCATGCCGGCCGTGGCGATCAGGAAGATGTTGTTCCGCTGCCTCTTCCGCTTGCGCCGCAGGGCGTTGAGCGTCGGGCCCGGATGCGGAGTGCGTTCGGCCAGCCGGCCGAGTGCCTCCTTGATGAGCTGTTCGGTGTCGTTCACGACAGGCCCTCCCCTATCCGCAACCCGACACCAGCGGGTTCCGGCGTGTGGTCCAGGCGGAGTGTGGCCAGCGCACGCGAGATGTGGCTGCGCACGGTTCCCTCGGCACAACCGAGCATCTGTGCGATCTCCGAGTCCTCGTAGTTCTCGTAGTAGCGGAGCACGACTGCGGCCCGCTGTTTGCGGGGCAGCTTCGCGATCCGCTGCAACATTGCTTCCCGCTCGTCGTAGTGGTGCGTCTTGTCGCCGACGGGCGGGGTGACGGACTCGAGCGTCGTCATGCAGAGAGCGACGTCCTTCGCGGCCCTGCGTCTGCGCCACGAGAGGTACTCGTTGGTCACCATGCGCTTGACGTAGGCGTTCGGGAGGTCGACTGAACCGATGCGGTCCCACTTCTGCTGCGCGCGCAGCAGCACTTCCTGGACCACGTCCTGGGCCAGGTGCGGGTCGCACGTGAGCACGGTGGCGTAGCGCAGCAACGGGGTCACCTGTGCTGCCACGAAGTCATCGAAACTCGGTGTCAATCCCGACCCCCTTCAAAACCGTCACGCCCCTCTAACGCACCTCAGGCCTGTTCTGTTGAGTGTGCCCTGATGTCGTAACGGCGTGGGGTGCATCACGTGGGAAAATCACGGTTGTGGGCAGCAGCAGTGACGTTCCCGCGCTGCGGCGAGGGTTGGCGGTCCTCCGGCTGCTGGCGGGCAGACCGGGGCCCGTCTCCGCGGCGTCGGTCGCGCGCGAGCTGAATCTGCCCAGGTCCACGACCTACCACCTGCTGGCGGAGCTGACCGAGGCCGGCTTCGCGACGCACTTCCCCGAGGAGAAGCGCTACGGCCTGGGCGTCGCGGCGTTCGAGCTCGGCTCCGCCTACCTGCGCCACGATCCGCTGGAACGCCTGGCCCGCCCGCTGCTGCGCAAGCTCGCCGACCGGATGGAGAAGGTCGCGCACCTGGGCGTCCTGCACGGCGCCGAGGCCCTGTACCTCGTCCGCGAGCAGCCACGGCAGCCGCAGTCGATCGTGTCCGACGTCGGCGTCCGGCTGCCCGCCCACCTGACGGCCTCGGGCCGAGCGATGCTGGCGAACCTGCCTCCGGCACAGGTCAGGGCGTTGCTGCCGTCGGTGGCCTCGTTCGTCGACCGCACCGGCCGCGGCCCGCACAACCTGCCGGCGCTGCGCCGGCTGCTGACGCTGGAACGGCGGCAGGGCTGGTCGGTCGAGGACGGGTTCGTGACGGCCGGGTTCGCCTCGGTGGCCGCGCCGGTGTTCGACCACGGCGAACGGCCGATCGCGGCCATCACGCTGACGTTCCGGCACGTCTGCGACACGCCGTGCGGTCAGACGTGGCCGGACATGGCCAAGGAAGTACTCAAGGCGGCCGAGGAACTGACCGTGCGGATCGGTGGGCACGCGGCTTCAGGATAGTAGCCATGTATATAGTAGCCATGTACCGTATCTGCCATGAGCAGTGCGGAACCGACACCCGGGCACCTCGTGTGGCGTCTGGCGATGAAGTGGCGGACGGCCGTTGACCGCGCGTTGGACCCTCTCGGGCTGACGCACGCGCAGTACGTCGTGCTGTCGTCGTTGCTGGCTCTGGACCGGCCGTCCCAACGCGAACTGGCCGATCACACAGGCCTGGAAGCGTTGTACATCTCGAAGCTGGCGCGCTCGCTGGAGGCGTCGGGATTCATCTCGCGCACACGGGACGCCGTCGACACACGGACCGTGCGGCTTGCTCTGACCCCACACGGCCTCTCCACGGTCGAACCTGCCGTCGAGCTGGTCCGTTCACTGCTGGACCGCCTGCTGGAGCCGCTGGGCGACCGGACCGACGCGCTGTCCCGTGACCTGACCGCACTGCTGGCCGTTCCCCTCTGAGGAGCCCCCGATGCCCGCTGTTCCCGTCCTCGACTCCTCGATGCACTACCTGGAGTCCGGCTCGGCGCCGTACGTGTTCCTGCACGGCAACCCGGGCTCGTCCCACTCCTGGCGCAACGTGCTGCCGGAACTGGGTGGCCTGGCACCCGACCTGATCGGCATGGGCCGCTCCGGCAAGCCGGACATCGCGTACTCGTTCGCCGACCACGCCCGCTACCTCGACGCGTGGTTCGACGCCCTCGAACTGGACCGCGTGGTGCTGGTTGGCCACGACTGGGGCGGCGCGCTCGCGTTCGACTGGGCCGCCCGGCATCCCTCGCGCGTGGCCGGCATCGCGTTCTTCGAGACGATCGTGAAGCCGATGACCGGCTCCGAACTTCCCCTGCCCGCACAGGAACGGGTGCGCCGCTTCCGCACACCGGGACTGGGCGAGGAACTGGTGCTGTCCGGCGACGGGTTCGTGCGGCAGGCGTTCACCGGTGGTGTCCGCACACCGGTGTCCGAGGAGGACATGGCGGCCTACCTGACGCCGTTCCCCGACGCCGCGAGCCGCCGGCCGGTGCTGGCCTGGGCGCGGCAGATGCCGTTCGACGGCGAACCCGCCGAACTGGTGCCGCGGATCGAGTCCTACGGCGAGTGGCTCGGCACGTCCGAGGTGCCGAAGCTGCTGGTGACGTTCGAGAACTCGCCGACGTTGCTCATCGGGCCGCGGCTTCAGGCCTGGTGCTCGGAGAACATCGCCGCGCTGGACGTGGTGGCCGTGGGCGAGGCCGGGCATCACGCTCAGGAGGACCGGCCGAAGGAGATCGCGGCCGCCATCGCGACATGGGCCGGCCGGCGGCTCTGAGAGCCGCCGGCCGGTCGTTCGTCAGGTCAGATGCCCGCGGAGGCGAGCCACTCCTTGGCGACCTTCTCCGGTTCCGGCTTGTCCGGCGCCGAGAGCTTCTGGTTCAGCTCCAGCAGGATCTTCGTGTCGAGCTTCTTCGAGATGGCGTTGAGGGTGTCGCGGACCTGCTGCGACGCCTTCTTCTCGTTGATGAGCGGCACCACGTTCTGCGCGGCGAAGACGTTCTTCGGGTCTTCCAGCACCACGAACTCGTTGGCCTTGATGGCCGCGTCCGTCGTGAACAGGTCGGCCGCCTGCACCGTGTTGTCCTTCAGGCCGGCAACGGTCAGCGGGCCGCCGACGTCGAGGGACTTGAACTCCTTGAACTCGCAGGCGTACTTGGCCTTCAGGCCCGGCAGGCCGTCCGCGCGGTTCTGGAACTCCGGCGGGCCGCCGAAGACCATGTCCTTGCAGTACGGCACGAGGTCGTCGATCGACTTCAGGCTGTACTGGGCCGCGATCTGCTTCGTGACGACGACCGCGTCCTTGTCCTCGGCGGACGACTTGTCGAGCACGATGAGGTTCTGCGGCAGCGCCTTCTTCAGCGCCGCGTACACCTCGTCGGAGCCGACTTCCTGCGCCTCCTTGTTGATGTACTTGAGAAGTACGCCGGTGTACTCCGGGATCAGGTCGATCGAGCCGTCCTGCACGCCCTTGTAGTACAGCTCCCGGTTGCCGATGTTGAGCTTCTTGGACACCTTGACGCCCTTGGCGGCCAACGCTTCCGCGTAGATCTCCGCGAGCAGGCGCGACTCGGGGAAGTTGCCCGAACCCACGACGATGGTGTCCGTCGGGGCCGGGTTGTCGGCGCCGCCCGTCAGCGGGTCACCACCGCACGCCGACAGAAGCATCACGGCAGCGACAGCCGTGGCGATGCGCTTCATTTCTTTCCTCCGGTTCCCACTGGACGCAGTCCTGGCGAGACCGTCAGCCTTTGCAGGCCGGCGAACCCCAGGTCGACGAGTACGGCGAGCAGTGCCACGAGCACCGCGCCGGCGAGCATCTGTCCGAAATCCTGCAGGGCGAGGCCGTCGAAGACGAACCTGCCCAGGCCACCGGCGCCGGTGTAGGCGGCGATGGTGGCGGTCGCGACCACTTGCAGTGCGGCGCCGCGGAAACCGCCGTAGATCAACGGAAGCGCGTTCGGGATCTCCACCTGGAGCAGCACGCCCGACTCCCGCATGCCGACGCCCCTCGCGGCGTCGACCGTAGCCGGGTCGACCGCGCGGACGCCGGCGTACGTGCCCGCCATGATCGGCGGGATCGCCAGCAGCACCAGCGCGACGTACACCGGGAAGTCACCGAGGCCCGCCCACAGCACGACGAGGATCAGCACCGCCGTGGTCGGCAACGCCCGCAGGGCGTTCGAGAGTCCGACGATCACGAACCCGCCCTTGCCGGTGTGCCCGACGAACGCGCCGAGCGGGATCGCGATCAGCGCCGCGATCACCATCGTCAGCAGTGTGTAGCCGAGGTGTTCCAGCAACCGCAGTGGAATCCCGGTCGAGCCGGACCAGTGCGCGGGATCGAAGAGCCAGCCCATCTCAGCTCACCTCCCCGCCCGTGCCCACGGCGTGAGCAGCCGTCCGATCAGCAACAGCAGTCCGTCCGCGAGCACCGCCAGCACGACCGTGCCGATCAGGCCCGCGAGGACCTTCGGGGTGTTGTCCGTCTGGTAGCCCTCGGTGAAGAGCTGGCCGTAGCCGCCGAGCCCGACGAGCGCGCCCACGCTCACCATGCTGATGTTCGACACGGTCGCGACCCGCAGGCCCGCGATCGTGACCGGCAGTGCCAGCGGGAAGTCGACGGTGAGGAAGCGCCGCAACGGCCGGAACCCCATCGCGTTCGCCGCGGCGATCACGTTGCCCGGCACCGCGGCCAGCGCGTCCGCGACCGAGCGCAACATCAGCGCGACGGTGTAGACCACCAGCGGCACGATGACGTTGATCTCGTCGAGGATCTTCACGCCGAGCAGCACCGGCGTGATCACGATCAGCGCGATGGACGGGATCGTGAACAGGACGTTGGCCAGCGGGAAGAGGACCGCGCGGGTCGTCTGCGACCGGTTCGCCCACCACCCGAGGGGGATCGAGAGCACGAAACCGATCAGCACCGGCACGACGGAGAGCCGGAGGTGCACCTCGGTGACTTCCCAGAACCTTTCCCAGTTCTCGAAAATCCAGGTCACTTCGGGACCTCACCCGCCGCGCGGGCCTTCGCGAGCGCCTGGATCACGTCGCCGGCCTGGACCACGCCCGTGACCGCACCGGCGCCGTCGACGACCACGCCGAGCGCGGACGGCGAACTGAGCGCCGCGTCGAGCGCGCCGCGCAACGTCGTGCCGTCGTAGAGCGAGCCGCCGGAGATCAGGTCCTGCTCCCTGACCTCGACCTCACCGTCCACACCGGACAACCAGCCCTTCGGCCGGTTCTCCTCGTCGACGACGAGGGTCCAGTCGGTGACGGTGATGCGCTCGCCGAGCTTCGCGGTGTCGATGGGGTGCACCGGCACGTCCGCGTGCAGGAACGTGAGGGTGCGGTAGCCGCGGTCCCGTCCGACGAACGAGGCCACGAAGTCGTTGGCGGGAGCGGCCAGCAGCTCGGTCGGCCGCGCGTACTGCGCGAGGTGCCCGCCCGTCTGGAACACCGCGACGCGCTCGCCGAGCTTGAGCGCCTCGTCGATGTCGTGCGTGACGAACACGATCGTCTTGTCCAGTTCCGCTTGCAGGCGAAGGAGTTCGTTCTGCAGGTCCTCGCGCACGACCGGGTCGACGGCGCTGAACGGTTCGTCCATCAACAGCACCGGCGGGTCGGCCGCGAGCGCGCGGGCGACACCCACGCGTTGCTGCTGGCCGCCGGAGAGCTGCGCCGGGTAGCGCTTGCCGAAGTTCGCGTCGAGCCCGACGATCTCCAGCAACTCCGCCGCACGCGTGCGGGCCTTGCGTTTGTCCCAACCGGACAGAAGAGGGACGGTCGCGATGTTGTCGAGCACGGTCCGGTGCGGGAAGAGGCCCGCCTGCTGGATCACGTAGCCGATGCCGCGCCTGAGGGTGGGCGGGTCGACGGTCAGGACGTCCTTGCCGTCCACCAGGATCGTGCCCGACGTGGGGTCGATCATGCGGTTGACCATGCGCAGGGACGTCGTCTTGCCACAGCCGGAAGGACCGACGAACACCGTGATGGTGCCCGCCTCGACCGTGAGGTCGAGCTCGTCGACAGCGATGGTCCCGTCCTCGAACCGCTTGGTTACGGCCCGGAACTCGATCACCCTTCGGATCCCTCCGGTCGCGACGACCACCCCGATTGGGCCGCCCTGGATGTAGATCCCAACGACCTTAACTCGTTCGGCGTACCCCGGCACAGCGTTCCACCATGTGACGGGCCGTATGGTTTACCGCTTGTGACGATCGATCAGGTCCGGCAGTTGGTAGCGGAGCGCGGCGTGCACGCCCGCAAGCTCCGCGAAGTGTTGTCCCTGCTCAGTGAGGACTGGCACCCGCTGGCAGAACTCGTGCGCCTGCCCGCTGTGCCCCGCCGCACCGTTCAGGACCTGCTCAAGGCCCTCGGCGACGACGCCGAATCTTCAGGCGATCGTTACCGCATCGCTCCCGGCCTGGTCGCCTCGTACCGGTCGGCCTTCGGTGTTTCGGGTGTCCGAGACCACACGGACGTGCTGCGCCAGATCCTCGTGGACATCGCCGACGTCCCGCCGCCTTTGTCCTCGTTGGACCACGTCCAGGCGACGGCCGAGACGGCGCTGAACCGCGCGGTGTGGCTGGACTCGGCGTACGACCTGACGGGCAGGCGCCTGCTGTGCCTGGGCGACCACGACCTGACGTCGCTGGCCGTCGCCGCGGTCAACCCGCACGTGTCGATCACGGTCGTGGACCTGGACGAGCGCCTGCTGGAGTTCATCGACTCGCGGGCCGCCGCACGCGGGCTCGACATTCGAACGTTGCACTGCGACATGCGTTTCGGTCTGCCCGCCTCGGTTCTCGAGTCGTTCGACCTCGTTTTCAGCGACCCGCCCTACTCGCCGGAGGGCATGGGGCTGTTCGCCGGCCGCGGCATCGAGGCGTTGGAGGACATCGCTTCGGGACGTCTGCTGCTCGCGTACGGCTTCTCGGACCGCACGCCGGCCCTGGGCCTGAAGGTGCAGCAGGAACTGCAGAAGCTCGGCCTGGTGTTCGAGGCGATCCTGCCCGCGTTCCACCGCTTCGACGGCGCGCAGGCCATCGGCTCGGCCGCCGACCTCTACGTGTGCCGTCCCACGGGACGTCGCACGGTGTCCGGTGGCACGCGGATCTACACGCACGGCGCGCAGTCCGTGGAGTCGTCCGGCCCGTCGCAGGAAGCTTTGTCCGCGTTGTCGGACCTCGCTCCCCGCCCGGAGTCCTCCCCGCCGCCGAAGCCGCGTCCGGCGGGCTGGGCCGAACCGGTCGGCAAGGGTGCGGCCTCCCTGGCCGTCGACCTGTCGGCGGACCCCGGCCCGTGGCTGCTGCGCACGCTCCTCGCCTCGTCGCCCGCACGGCTGGCCTGCCTCGTGCCGAACAACCACCCGGCGGTGTCGTCGGAGGCCGGGCAGAAGGAACTGCGGGAACTGGTGGCGACCAGGTTCAAGTTGAAGTTCCTGCGCAACAACCCAGATGGCAAAACCACGATCGTCGTCGCCGATCAGGTGCTGACCGGAACGCTGTCGCTGGGCGAGCGCGCGGTCCGCGAGGTCCTGATGAAGGCGCACGGCAAGCTGCGCAACAGCTGGCGTGAGGCGTTGATCACCGCGTCGCAGGGCGTGCTGACCAAGAAGCAGGCATCGGAGATCATCGACAACGCCCCGGTGGGGCAGGACGACCTCGAACTGCGGTTGATCGACCTGCCCAAGCACCGGATCGCGGCACTGCTGCCGGAGATCTCAGCCAGCGCGGGGTATGTGGAGCGGCCCGAGAGCTAGCACCGCGCGGAACTCCTTGGGCGGCACCGGACGCGAGAACAGCCAGCCCTGGTAGGCATCCACGCCGACACCGCGCAGGACGTGGAACTGGGTGGCGGTCTCCACGCCCTCCGCGACGCACTTGCGACCCATCGCGCGGGCCATGTCCACGACGGCGCGGGCGACGGCGAAGTCCGAGGAGTCGTTGCCCACGCCCGAAACGAAGCGCCGGTCCACCTTGATGATCTGGGCCGGCAGGTCCTTCAGGCGGGCCAGTGACGAGTAGCCGGTGCCGAAGTCGTCGACGGCGAACTGCACGCCGCGCTTCACCAGTTCGTCCATCGACTGGCGGACCCGGGACGGCAGGTCGACGAACGCCGTCTCGACCAGTTCCAGCACCACGCGTTCCCACGGGACGCCGGACTCCATGATCGCGGTCGACACGATGTCGACGAACTCCGGATCGCCCGGCACCAGGCCGGCGAGGTTCACGGCGACCGACACCGGGCGGCCGTCGGGCGCGGGCCAGGTCGCGGCCTCCTTCAACGCCGTCCGCAGCACCCAGCGGTCGAGTTCGCGCATCAGGTCGCCCTGCTCGGCGACCGGCAGGAACACGTCCGGCGGCAGCAGTCCGCGATCGGGGTGCGGCCAGCGCACCAGTGCCTCCGCGGTCAGGATGGCGCCGTCGACGCCCACGACGGGCTGGTAGTGCAGCGCCAGGCCGTCGTTCTGCAGGGCCTCGCGCAGCTGGCCTTCGAGGTGCACCTGGCGGTCCGCGGACGCGATCAACGCGGCCGAGGCCAGCGAGACCCGTCCGGCGCCGGCGCGCTTCGCCTCGAACATCGCGGCGTCGGCGAACCTGAGCAGGTCGGCGCCGTTGGCGCGGGATCCGTTCGGCACGGCCGCGCCGATCGAGGCCGAGACCCGGACCAGCTGGCCGTGCACCGGCACCGCGGTCCTCAGCAGCGACGCGACCCGCGTCGCCAGAGCGTCGACGCCACCCACGGCGTCGAGGTCCTCGGCGATGATCACGTACTCGTCACCGGACAGCCGGGCCGCGGTGCAGCCGTCCGGCAGACCGCCTTCCAGGCGTCGTGCCAGGGCGACCAGGAGCTCGTCGCCCGCGTCGTGGCCGAGGGAGTCGTTGACGCGCTTGAAGTTGTCGATGTCGCAGAAGAGGACGGCGACCTTGGAGCGGCCGGGACCCTCCAGCAGCTTGGCGAGGATCTCCTTCACCAGCGCGCGGTTCGGGAGGCCGGTCAGTTCGTCGTGGGTGGCCTGGTGGCGCAACGCCTCGGCGGCGCGGCGGCGTTCGGTGATGTCCAGGAACACGATCAGCCAGAAGCGGCGGCCGTCGTCCTGCACGGACAGCGCGATGTGCAGCTCGCAGTAGACCTTCTCGCCGTCCGGGCGGACGAGGATGCGCTGCGGGATCTTCTGCGTGCGCTCGGCGGCCCACTGCAGGCCGGGCGAGGTGTCCTCGGGATGGGTGAGCTGTTCGGCGGTCATGCCGCGCAGCTGCTCCAGTTCCATGCCGAGCAGGTCGCACAGCGCGTCGTTGGCGTCGACCAGGCGCTCGCCCTCGTCGAACAGGCCGATGCCCACCGGCGTCACGGACACGAGGTCGGTGAACCGCTGCGAGGAACGCTTCATGCGCGTCTCGGCGGCACGTTGTTCGGTGACGTCCTGGGCGGTGCCGACAGCGAGCTGCTTGCCGTGCGGGTCGTGGACGATCATGCCGTGGCAGCGGAAGATCCGCATCGAGCCGTCGTGGCGCACCACCCGGTGTTCGCACTGCACGGCGACCTCGTCGACGGCCAGCTGGCGCCACAGGTCGTCGACCCAGCCGCGGTCCTCGGGGTGCACGAGTCCGAGGTAGGTCTCGTAGTTGCCCACGGCTTCGCCCGGGATGCCGAAGAGCTCGCTCAACATGTCCGACCACACGACGGCGCCGGTCGCCGGGTTCCACTCCCACATGCCCAGGCGCGCGGCCTGCTGCGCGTCGGCCAGCCTTCGGCGGTCCTCGCGCATCTGGCGTTCCAGCGCACGCGCCTCGGTGACGTCCTGGATCGTGCCGTGGTAGCGCTCGATGCGGCCGGACGGCGCGATCTCCGCGCGGGCGCGGCACATGTAGACGCGCTCGCCGACCTCGCTGCGGACCTCGACCTCGACCGGTTCGCCGTCGCTCGCATGCAGCAACGAGTGGCGGATCGCCTTGACGGCCTCGCGGTCGTCCGGGTGCACGCCGCTGAGCAGGTCGTCGTCCGGGTGCATGCCCAGCTCGGCGTACATCTCCATCAGCACTTCGCTGCGGTGCACGGCGCGCGTGCCCGTCTCGTACGCCCAGCTGCCGATGCGGGCGATGCGCTGCGCCTCCAGCAGCCGCGCCCGTTCCTGGGCGAGGTCGGTGGCCGCGCGCTTCGACTCGGTCATGTCGCGGATGTAGCCGGTGATCTTGTCCAGGGCGCCGGCGTCGTCCAGCCTCGCCTCGGCGACGCCGCGGATCCACCGCAGCTGGCCGTCCGGGCGCACGATCCGGTACTCGATGTCGATCGGGTCGCCGGTGATCTCGCGACCGTGCCAGTACGTCTCCACCATCCCGTAGTCGTCCGGGTGCACGACGTCGAGAACGGCCTGCGCGCCCGGCACGACGGTGCCGCGTTCGAGACCGAGGAGCTCGTAGTGCGTGTCCGACCAGACGGTCAGGCCGGTCCGGGGGTCGAACTCCCACGAGCCCAGGTTCGCGACCCGCTGCACCTTGCGCAGCCGGCGCTGTTCGTCGCGCAGCGCGTCCGCGACGGAGGCCAGGTCGGAGACGTCGATCAGCAGGACGGCCTGCAGGCCCGTGCCGGGAACGGCGTGCCGGGCGACGCGCACCGGCAGTTCGGTGCCGTCCGCGCGCAGCAGTCGCAGGTCGGCGGAGTTGCCGAGGAGCAGGTCACCGAGTGCGTGCCCGACGAGGTCGTCGGCGCCCTGCGCGACCGCGAGCTCCACGGCGGCGGGGTTCGCCTGCATGACGACACCCTTGGCGTCGACGAGCAACGACGGTGCGTCGGGCAGGGTCAGGCCGTCCAGTGTCATCGGAGGTTTCCTGTTCTCCGAGACAGCCGTCCGTGCACGGCCGTTCACCACCGTCGCGCGTCCCACCCACTTGGGCACCGGCCCACCCTCTCCCGCATCCACCGCCCGCGGCAATTCAGGTGGGCACGACAACGGCACCCGAACGGCGGCAAACACGAACCCTCTCCTCGGGTGAACACCCGAGGAGAGGGACGGTAGCGCTTCAGAGCGTCATCGCCCACCCCTGCACGGGTTAACGAAAAACCACGTTCGTGGTTCCGGTACCCGTGCACTTGCAAAAGGGTGGCGAACAAACGGGTGGATCAGGCGACTCCGTCGGCCTTCGCGGCCACGGCGACAGCCGCCGCGACCTCGGGTCCGACGCGCGGGTCCAATGCCGAGGGCACAATTCGGTCTGGACCCAAATCATCCTTCGCGACCGCGAGAATGGCATCCGCGGCGGCGAGTTTCATGCCTTCCGTGATCCGTCGCGCGCCCGCGTCGAGAGCCCCACGAAAAATGCCGGGGAACGCGAGCACGTTGTTGATCTGGTTCGGGAAGTCGCTGCGGCCGGTGGCCACGATCGCGGCGTGCCGGGCGGCGACCTCCGGGTGCACCTCGGGGTCCGGGTTCGACAGCGCGAAGACGATCGAGCCGCTCGCCATGCTCGCGATCAGGTCCTCGGAGACCTTGGAGGACGAGACGCCGATGAAGACGTCCGCGCCCCGCAGCGCCACGTCGATGCCCCCGTCGAGGTCACTGGAGTTCGTGACAGCGGCGATCTCCTCCTTGACCGGGTTGAGACCGGCCCGGCCCGTGCGGACGATGCCGCGCGAGTCGAGCAGCGTGATGTCGCCGGCACCGGCGGCGATGAGGATCTTGGCGATCGCGATGCCCGCGGCGCCCGCACCGGAGATGACCACCCGCTGGTCACCGATGTCCTTGCCGAGCACCGTGTTCGCGCCGTTGAGCGCGGCGAGCGACACGACGGCCGTACCGTGCTGGTCGTCGTGCATGACCGGGCAGTCGAGCGCCTCGATCAGCTTCCGCTCCAGCTCGAAGCAGCGCGGCGCGGAGACGTCCTCGAGATTGACCGCGCCGAACGACGGGCGCAGCCGCACGAGCGTCTCGACGATCTCGTCCACGTCCGTCGTGTTGAGCACGAGCGGGATGGAGTCGAGGCCGCCGAACGTCTTGAACAGCGCGGACTTGCCCTCCATGACGGGCAGCGACGCGCTCGGGCCGATGTCGCCGAGACCGAGCACCGCGGTGCCGTCGCTGACGACGGCGACCAGGCGGTGCGCCCACGTGTACTTCGCGGCCAGCGAGGGGTCCTGCGCGATGGCCTTGCTCACTCGTGCGACACCAGGTGTGTACGCGATGGACAGCGCCTTCGGGTCAGCGAGCGAGGCGGTCGCGCCGACCTCGAGCTTCCCGCCCAGGTGCGCGTTGAAGATCTCGTCGTCCGTCAACTGCGTCGGATCGGAGTTCTCGGTGCGGGCTTCGTTCACTGCTGTCACGGCGTCCCTCCTGCGGTGCGGGCGGCGTAGTGGCCCAACATGGGCTCATCACCAAACGGCGCACCGGCCCAGCGTTGTCACGCCGGGTACACGGGGCCTGGAAACTCGGTCGTGCCCTCCGACGAGTTGCGTCGGAGAACCGCCCGAGGGCTGCGGGTGACGGGAAGTGTGGCAGGGTCGCGCGTTGCTGTCTGCGGCGGGGATCACACTTTTTCCGCAGGTCAGAGGGCATGTAGCAAGACGTCCGTCCGGTTTTCTGCACCGACCGGTCGGTTTCTGCAGGCAGGAAGCACCCGATCGGTCAAGAAAAATTGACGCCTTAGAGTGACGCCATGCAGGCGAGTTCGCTGAAAATTGACGGCGCGTTCGAGTTCACCCCTCGGACATTTCCCGACGACCGCGGCGTGTTCGTCTCGCCGTACCAGGAGGCCGCCTTCGTGGAGGCGGTCGGGCACCCGTTCCGGGTCGCCCAGACCAACCACAGCGTCTCCCGGGCGGGGACGATCCGCGGCATCCACTACGCGGACGTGCCGCCGTCCCAGGCGAAGTACGTCTTCTGCCCGCGCGGCTCGTTCATCGACGTGATCGTGGACATCCGCGTCGGCTCCCCCACCTTCGGCCAGTGGGACGCCGTCCTGGTGAACGCCGAGAAGTGCAACGCGGTCTACCTCGCCGAGGGCCTGGGCCACGCGATGATCGCTCTCGAAGACGACACGACGATGAACTACCTCTGCTCCACCGTCTACACCCCGTCCGGCGAACACGGCCTGACGCCACTCGACCCGGCGCTCGACCTGCCGTGGCCACGCGAGCTCGAGTTCCAGCTGTCGGAGAAGGACACCTCGGCCCCCACCCTGGCCGAGGCCTACGAAGCCGGCGTGCTGCCCCGCTACGAGGACTGCCTGACCCTGTACGCGTCCCTCAAAGCCTGAAACCCGGCCTCGGCCATAGTCGAGCTTTGACGACTCCGAGCACCTCCGCAGGTCCGAGGTGTTCGGAGTCCGTGCTCGCGAACGGGTTGTCTCCCACCACGTGCCACCCCCCGTCCACTTCGTGGGAGGCACGCTTCACCGACAGCTGGCCAGGCCGACTCGCCCACCGAACCAGCACAACCTGCCCAGGCCTGGGCACCGCACCCCACCTGACCAGCACAATGTCGTCGTCGCGCAGGGCAGGAGCCATCGACGGACCCCGCACGAGCACGGTGGAGAGACGCGGTCTCAACGATCACCCTTCGATCGGCCGGAGTAAGGTCCTACCTGTCGGAGCATCCACTGTTTTTTCATTCTGGGAGGAACGATGCGACTCGTGTCGCGCATTCTCCGCCCGCGCGTCGAAGCCACCGCGCACTGCGACCTGCCGTGCGGTGTCTACGACCCGGCGCAGGCCCGCATCGAGGCCGAGTCGGTCAAGGCGGTCCAGGAGAAGTACCAGGCCAACGAGGACCCGGAGTTCCGGGAGCGCGCTGTCCTGATCAAGGAGCAGCGCAGCGAGCTCGTCAAGCACCACCTGTGGGTGCTGTGGACGGACTACTTCAAGCCGCCGCACTTCGAGAAGTACCCCGAACTGCACGACCTGTTCAACCGCGCCACCAAGGCCGCGGGTGCGAGCGGCACGAAGGGGTCCATGGACCCGGCTTCGGGCCAGGCGCTGCTCGACCTGATCGCGCAGATCGACAAGATCTTCTGGGAGACCAAGCAGGGCTGAGCCCCGCAACGGTTTCGCTGAACGGCGCCGCACCCAGCAGGGGCGGCGCCGTTCGTCGTTCATTCAGCCCGCTCGGGTTCGCACAATCTGTCCTTCGCGCACACAAACGCGAAGCCGCAGGCGAGCCGTCCTTACCAAACGGGCCAGGCGGTGGGGTCCCATCACGAGTCGCGCCATAGCTCTTGCTGCATGCAAGGAGGGGTGTCAAGCGGACACGCTTTTCGTCCGCTTGACACCCCTCCTTGCATGTGGCCCGCTCTTGGTGCGGCTCGTGATGGGACCCCACCGCCAACGCAACCCTCAAAGCAACGCGCAGCCGCCCAGCTCAACAGGCGTGCCATCTACCTACGTGCGGCGCTACCCCCTGATCAGATTGCCGGGGGTCTGGGGGCAGCGCCCCCAGGGGAAGCACGCAAGGCGACCAGGCCGCCCCCAACCCGACCACCCACAAGAGTCGCGGCAGACAAACCAACCACCCACTTACGCCGCCTCCCCGACCTTGCCGATCACCTCGAAATCCGTCCCGGTGGGCGAGATGCCCTCGAACTTCAGCCTGACCTGCTCCTCACCCTCGGTCTCAGCGTCGGCCACGGTAGGCACCTCAAACTCGACCGAGGTCTCGCCCGCGCGAATGAACGCGTAGAACCCAAGCTGAGTAGCAGACAACGGCCGCGAAGGCAGCGCCTCCTCACCCGAGTTCCGCAGGAGCCACTCCGCATCAACGTCCGTTGTGGACAGTTCAGTCCCAGAGGCAGGCACCACCGGCACCCCGCCAAGCGTGACCGGCGAGTCGACCGGTTCGGACAGGGTCAGCCTCCACTTCAGCGCACCGCCCTCCACCACGCTGTCCGCGACAGGAGTGACCGTCACCTCAGGCGCGGCGTCGTCGTTGCGCACCAGCAGCCCACCGGTCGCAGAACCGACCACTGCGTTGGAGATCGCCAGCACCGACACGGGATGGCGGACGTCGCCGCTCCACTTCGTGTTGCCGGTGTAGGTCACCGGCACCTCGGCGCGGTGCTCGCCCGGCTTGAGCGTCACGAGCCTGGTCGCGGGCTTGTTGCCCGGCTCGTTGTAGAAGAGCCTGATCACGCGGGTGCCGTTGCCGGTCGCGGTGACGACGATGTTGTGGGTCTGCGTGCCTGAGTCGCCCTCGTCGACGGCCGTGACGACGGCGTCGACACGGGCCAGGCGGGTGGGAACCACCGGGACGAGCCCCTTGTCCCAGCCATAGGCGTCGATCAGCCACGCCTCACCGGCCGCAGACGAGGGAACCAGTTCCAGCGAAGCGACGCGGCCTACGCCCGAGGGCAGCGGGACGCGGACTTCCTGTGCCCACAACGAACTCGTGCGGTCCGAGCCGGGTAGACCGGTCACCGAGACGGAGCCGAGCTCGCGCTTCTGTCCACTGTGGTCGGTCACGGAGACCCCGAAGCGGGTGGCCGCGGCGTTCGGCGGGACGGCCAGGCGGAGTGCCAGGTCGCGCGAGCCGTTCAGCGACACCGGCGCGGAAGGCGTGATCACCCCGGCCTGACCGGCGGCTGACCACTTCAGCGCGACCGACAGGCGTTCGGGCTGCGCCACCGCACCGCGGAAGCCGACGAAGTGTGGCGAACGCGTGGTGCTGCAGGCGGCAGCGGCGTCACGGGACGTCTGCTGGCAGATCCGCGCGCTGCCGGACACCTGCGTGGCACCGTCCGGCACCACGAACGGCCTGCGGTCGCCACCGATGGCGTGCGAGAGGACGCGGGCCGGGTCGGCGGACGGCGCGCGGACGCCGGAGCCGTCCAGCAGTGGCAGCACGGACTCGTCGCGGCCGAGGAACAGGCGCGCGGACGCCGCGACGTAGGTGGCACCCATGGCCTGCTGCTGGTCTGCGGTCAGGCGGGTGGGGGCGCCGGGCGTGCACAGCGGGTCCGGCTGCTGGCCTGGCCAGAAGTCGTCGAACGCCGGCGCCTGCGCCTGGCCGGGAGTCCACTCGCTGTTGAAGTAGTTGTGGTTCGCGCCGACCATGTAGAGCGCGCTGTGCAACGCGTCGCCACGGCTCAGGCCGCGCGTCTGGTCCACGAAGATCTGGCCCTGCAGGTCGGACACGTCACCGTCACAACCGGGCAGGAACGTCACCGAGGGAACGTCCGGTGCCGGGTTGTGACCGAAGATCGTGGGGCCGATCAGCACGTCACCGCGGATGTTCCAGCGCACCGGGCCGCTGAACCCGGTGTCGCCGGGCGGCGGGGTGAGGCTGTCGGTGGCGGCGCGGTTGACGCCCTCGCCACCACGGGAGTGGCCCACCAGCAGCACCTTCGTCATGTCGGCGGCCGGTGCGGACTGCACGGCTGCGGGCACGGTGCCCCGGCCGGAGGACCAGTCCGCCCACTTCGCCAGGTGGTGGCGCACCAGCGACGAACGCCCCTGCGCACCCGCGTCGGCGGTCATCGCGTCCTGGGCGTTGACACCGTTGGCGGAGATCGACACCGTCAGATATCCCTGCGACGCCAGCAACTGCTGCGCCTTCAGGTATCCCTGGTGGCTCGGCACGGCCGTGGAACCACTGGGACACGGCCAGCTCATCAGGATCCTGTTCGGATCGGACTTGCTGTAGCAGGTGAAGTGCCTGCCGTGCAGGAAGAGCACGAGCGGCCGCTTGCCCGGCGCACCCTTGGGCGCGACGACGACGGCCTCCATCTCGATCGGCGCCGCGTACTCGGGCAGCTTGATCGGGTCGAGCGCGTACTCGCCGGTGCCGGTGGCGTACGGCCCCGGCGTGCCGGGATCCACGTCCGCCGGTGGCTGCGACGCCGGCAGTTCGGGCACGGACAGCCCGGCCGCCGGCGGCTGCACCACGTCCAGGCGTTTGCCGGCCGACCGCACCTGGAGCGCGGCGGGGTCGGTCAGGGCGGCCTTCAAGGTGAAGGTCCGCAGGTTCGCCGACTCCTGGGCACGCCCCAGGAACCGGTCGCCCTCCCAGAACTCCACGCCCGCGTCGAGCAACGGCATGGGCGTGGAGGTGGTCCACCGGATCACGTCTCCGGAGACGGTCCAGTCGGGCGAGGAAGGTGGTTCCGGCGCGGCCGACGCGGGGAGCGCCGGTAGTACTGCGGCCAGCAGAACAGGTATCAGAAAAGCGACTGTGCGACGCATGTGCGGGTCCCCCTCAAAAAGGACGATCCACTCCGTTCTAGCCATGTCGCACAACACACGGCACGCAATTTCGCCCGGAATCCGCCAATCAAAACGACAACCATCCGGGAGTATTACGCCATTCAGCCCAAGATCGGGCTTTCGTCGTCTTCCGGCTGGAAGACGGTGTCCAGGTCGAGCAGGCGGTCCCGCAGCACGCCCGCATTTCGAGCACACCCGAAATGCGATCGACGTTCGGCTCTCGGGATTTCCGCGCGAATCACGCCCGGTGCAGCCTCACCGCCTTCTGGTGTCCGTGTCGCGCTCGTTCTGGCTCAGCTTGTTCCACGTCGAGGTGAGCTCCGTGCGGATGCGTGCGACGCGAACCCCGAAGGCCTCGCGGATCTCCTGGGCGTCGACCTCGTCGTCGGGGGCGCCGTGGTGGGGGTGCTCGGCGGTCATGGCGCGCTGGGTACCTCGAAGGAGGACTCCCCCAAACGTGCTCCCCGTCACTCCCTAGGATCGAACAGGTGAGCACCCACCTCTACCTGCTGCGGCACGGCCAGACCGAGTGGTCCGAAAGCGGCAGGCACACGGGACGCACTGACATCGAGCTGACGCCCGAGGGCGAGCAGCAAGCACGCCGCGCGGGCGCCACGCTCGCACGGCTCAGAGGCACCGACCAGGCACCCGCACTCGTGCTGACGAGTCCCCGGCAGCGCGCCACCAGGACGGCCGCACTGGCCGGGCTGGAGGTCAGCGCGACGACCGAGGACCTGGCCGAGTGGGACTACGGCGACTACGAGGGCATCACCACGCCGCAGATCCGCGAGCGCGTGGCCGGCTGGACGGTGTGGTCGCACCCGATGCCGAACGGCGAGACGCACGCCGAGGTGCAGGACCGGGCGCGCAAGGTACTCGGCGAGGTGCGCAAGATCCTGACCGGCGGCGACGTCGTGCTGGTCGGCCACGGGCACTTCAGCCGCGTGCTGATCGCGGCGTGGCTCGGCCTCGCGCCGGACCAGGGCGTCCACTTCGGACTGGACCCGGCCGGCATCTGCCAGCTGGGCGACGAGCGGGGCGACCCGCAGGTGCGCAGGCTCAACGTGCCCGCGTGGGAGATGTGATGATCCGGCGGGTCGAACCGCGTGACGTCGACGCGGCCGTGGGCCTGGTCCACGAACTGGCGCTGTACGAGAAGGCGCCCGAGCAGTGCCACCTCACCGCGGAACAGCTGCACACCGCACTGTTCAACGAGAGCCCCGCGCTGTTCGGCCATGTGGCCGAAGTGGACGGTGAGGTCGTCGGCATCGCGTTGTGGTTCCTCAACTTCTCGACGTGGGACGGCGTGCACGGCATCTATCTCGAAGACCTCTACGTCACGCCGGACCAGCGCGGCAACGGTCTGGGCAAGCAGCTCCTGGAAGCGCTTGCCCAGGAGTGCGTCGCGAAGGGGTACACCCGCCTGCAGTGGTGGGTGCTGAACTGGAACGAGCCCAGCATCGGCTTCTACAGGTCGCTGGGCGCCGTGCCGATGGACGAGTGGACGACGATGCGCGTCGCGGAGGAAGCCCTGGTCAGGCTCGGCTCTGCACGCTGAAGGTTGACGGAAGGTCTCAAAAGGCTCACGAAACGGTTATTCCACACAGGACGGGTCCACGACCCTGGCAGCGTCCCCGCACGCCGATCCCCCGGCACAAAGCAAGCGTGGAAAGAAGGAAAGACCGTGGACCCGTCACAGCAGCCGACTCTCACCGAGGCCGACACCGCCGCACTGCTCGGCACGCTCGCCTTCGTCGGCATCATCAGCCTCGTCATCGTCGTCGCGGCCATCGTCGTCATGTGGAAGACCTTCGCGAAGGCCGGCCAGCCGGGCTGGGCCGCGATCGTCCCGATCTACAACCTCTACGTGATGACGCAGATCGGCGGCCGTCCGGCCTGGTGGACCGTCCTGCTGCTGATCCCCGGCGTGAACGTCGTGGTGCTCGCGATCCTGTCGATCGACATCGCGAAGTCCTTCGGCAAGGACGCCGTCTTCGGCATCGTGGGCCTGTGGCTGTTCAGCATCGTCGGCTACGCGATCCTCGGCTTCGGCAACGCGCAGTACCGCGGCCCGGCCGCGCTCGCGGGCCAGCAGGCCGCCTACACGGGCTGAGCAAGATCACGAAGGCCGGTCCGCGAAGTCACCCTGGACTCCGCGGACCGGCCTTCAGCTCATCCAATCAAGCCAAGGAGCCGCCGGGGTACGGGGCACTGTCACCAGCTCGACATCGCAGTCCGATCCCGCTGCCAGCACCACCGTCACGACGACGTCCCCGTGCTCGACCACGAGCCCCTGACGATCGCCGATCCCCAACGCCACACAGCCCACACGCACGCCGTCGATCCGTAGCTCAGCCGGACGCGCCACAGCGGCGTCGGCCACGGCGCGGGCGTCGTCCGCGACTTGCCGTTGTTCGTCGGCCGAACCCGTGTCGGCCGCGTTCGCAAAAAAATACGAAAAGGCACTGCGCAACAGGCTGAGTGGATCACGATCGACCATCCGCGATTCCACCGGACGATGAGTGCGCACGAGCGCCATCCGATTCATCTCGGACCCGACTTGATCCAGGTACTCGGCGTCCACCGTCCACGGCGTTCCGTCGACACTGCCTGTGCCGATCATGCAGACCGAGCCCACCTCAGGACGCGCCAGCACGAGAACGGGGCGGCCGAACTCGGCGAATACCTGAGGCAGGCCCGGAAAGCGGAATTGCTTCCCGGGCTCTGCGTAATCCATGAAACCTACTTTACCAGCGTGCGCAAGCGCTGCTTATGCGGAAATCCACCCGCTGTCCCTCGGACCGCCGGAGTAGCACCACGCCCCGTTGTTCATCTGCACCTTGCTCGCAGTGGGCGTGACTTGCGCGTCGACCGTGCCGACGGCCATTCCCGGCAGATCGCGACTGTCCTGCCAGTGCGTGGAGCCGGGGCCAGGCCGAGGCCCCCAGTCCTGCGAGCTGACACCAGCTGTGTCGATCACGGTGATGTGCCATTCGAAGGCAACCACCGGCAGGATCACGTCCCACGAGGTCTCGAGGCGTGCCACGCGCCGGCCGATACCGTTTACCCGCACCCACGAGTTCCCGCAGTCGCCGTAGAGGCGTCCGCCGTTCTGGCTTTGGGTGCCGACCTCGCCCAGCTTGACCGAGTACTGCCTGCCCTGCTCGTCGGTGCGGATCTCGTACCCGTTCGCCTTGGCGACCTCGGGGTCGAATCCGCCGATCCTCATTCCGACCGAGTAGGTCACCGTCGAACCCTCCGACGCGGACGCGGCCGTCGTCAGACCCAGAACAGAAAGAAATGCCATCGCAGCCGTCGTCGCCGCAATTAATGATCTACCGGACATGTCATCTCCATTAAGTCGAGACAATCACATGCCGACGCACGAAGGGAAGCCCCTAGGATCCAGCGAGTCGACTCAATCAATAGCCCCCCAACCGCCGACGAATTCACCTTGCCAGCAGCTAAACCCGCGCGCACACCGCCAAATGGCGGACACCTTCTTCCAGAACAATCGAATCGGCCTCGCAATGTTCAACTGTTCCGGTCACGCCAGAAACAGATGAGCACCGTCGCCACAGGTCACGAGCCGCGGCCAGATCACACTCCACATCCCCTTTACTTCCGACGCCGACATTCACTAAAATTCCTTCTGAAAAGCTTTTCAGAACTTCAGACGCCGAGCAGCCCGTTCGTCGCACCAGTGTGGGCGTGGCACCGGTGGGCGTGGCGAAGGCGGCCAGCTCCAACGTCAGGACTACGGCGCGAAAAGGCGACGGCAAGGCGATCGACTCGGTCGCCATCGACAGGGCCATCACAGCCGGCAACGGCACCCGTCGAAGTTCCGCCGGGCACATACCTCTCACGCTCGATCCACCTCAAGAGCAACGTCACCATCAACATCCAGCAGGCCGCCCGGATCGTGGCGTCCGGCAGCGGCATCGACGCACCGGTGCCCAACCCCCGCCTACCGCAGGTACCAGGACTTCGGACACAGCCACTTCCGCAACGCCCTGCTGTGGAGTGAGAACGTCGAGAACATCAGCTTCACCGGCAAGGGCGTCATCGACGGCGCCAACAAGCTGGAGACCGGCGAGAACATCCCGGCGGGCAAGGGCGACAAGATGCTATCGCTCAAGTTCTGCAAGAACGTCAACATCACCGACGTGACCTTCAGGGAAGCCGGTCACTTCGCGATCATCACCAACGGCTGCAACGGGATGAAGCTCAATCGCATCACCGTCGACACCCCGGACGACCGCGACGGCATCAACTTCATCAACAGCTCCAACATCGAGTTGTCGAACTCCACCGTCATCTCCAGCGACGACGCGGTGGCGTTCAAGAGCGACTACGCCACCGAGAAGACGTTCCTGAGCGAGAACAACATCGTCCGCGACTCCACCATCCAGTCGACGGAGAACAACGCCGTCCAGTTCGGCTCGGAGACCTGCGGCAGCTTCAGGAACATCCAGTTCCGCAACCTCAAGATCACCGGCGCCTCGAAGGCCGGCCTCGGCATGGTGTCGATGGACGGCGCGGTCATCGAGGACGTCCTCCACGACAACATCCAGCTCACCAGGACCGCCTCACCGATCTATCTTCACGTCGCCAACGCGGCAGCCGCCGCACAGCTCGCCCACCGGCAAGATCCGGAACATCACCTATCGGAACATCACCGGCCGAACCTGACCGCGCCTCGCGACATCCCCGGCGACGCCGAGTACGCGTCGACCGTCTCCGGCCGGTCCAACTCGAAGATCACCGGTCTGACGTTCGAGAACGTGAAGCTGACGGTTCCGGGCGGCCGGCCATCACCACGGGCAGCGTGCAGAACATCTCGCTCAACGGCGTGAAGGTGGAACGCGGCACCGGTGCGAACGACCTGCAATGGCGTAGGAGCAGCGAAACTTCGGTGACCGATAGCACGACCACGAGCGGTCAAGCGCTGCGGGCGAAGAACAGCTAGACCATCCCGACGGCGCCGTACGTCGACGCGTCGGCGGCGGCGGACATACCGGGAAGTTCGCCGTCCGCCCGCCAGTGGGCAGCGAGCACCAGGCCGGGCTCCAGCAGTTTCAGGCCGCAGAGGAACTCCTCCACGTCCTGCTTGGACCGCGGCACGAGCGTCGACCCCATGTCGTCCCCGAGGCTGACCAGCCGGGCGACGAGCTCGGGCTCCACGTCCTTCGTGAGGTGGGTCAAAGCCAGGATGCTGCCTTCGGACAGCGCGGCCTGGTAGCGCGCGATGACGCCTGCGGGCTCGTCGGTGACGTACGGCAGGACGCCGATCATCAGCACTGCAGCCGGCTGGGTGAAGTCGATGAGGCGGCGCGTTTCCGGGTGCCGCAGCACGGCGCCGACGTCGCAGATGTCGGACTGCACGATGGCGGCGTTGAGGTTGTCGCGCAGCATCGTGCGTGCGTGGGCCACGGTCACCGGGTCGCTGTCGACGTAGACGACGTTGCACGACGGGTCGAGCGACTGGGCGACCTCGTGGACGTTGCCGGCGGTCGGGATGCCGCTGCCCAGGTCGAGGAACTGGCGGATGCCGTACTCCTCGACGCACAGGCGCACCACGCGGCGGGAGAAGGACCTGATCGTGCGCGCCATCTCGGCGACGGGAAACCTTTTGATGATCTCCTCGGCCACCACGCGGTCGACCGCGAAGTTGTGCGCTCCGCCGAGGTAGTAGTCGAACAGACGAGCCACATTCGGGCGTTCGGAATCGCCTTTTGTCACCCGCTGCGGGCCGTCCTGCACTGGGCACCTCACCATGCTCCCGAGCGGCGCGAACGCTGGAGGCACGGTAACTGGCTACTCCGTTCGTGTCCATCCACCATTAGTGGTCACGTAGGGTGATGGCCCCCGGCCGGAGCCGGGGGCCATCGCAGGGTTACCGCTGGTCAGTCAGGGTTGGTCACACTCCCGCGTGCTGGGTGATCCAGCTGCGGTAGGGGCCGTGGTTGACGCTGGTGTAGTTGGAACGCGTGGAACGGTCCGACGTCGAGGCGACGCCGACCTGGCGGCCGTTGGCGAACATCGGACCGCCGGAGTCACCGCCGGCCGCGATGCCGTCGACCCTGGTCACCGAGATGGCGACGCCACCGCGGTAGTCCTTGCCGTTGGTGCTCGTGACGCGCGTGTTCGCGACCTTCAGGTAGCGCGACTGGCAGTTGATCTCCGGCTGGTTCGTGCACGTGGCACCCCAGCCGTAGAGCTGCACGGTCTGGTTGGTCCTGACCTGCGCGACGAGCGGGGCGAACGGGCCGGACATCGCCGGCGAGACCCTGGCCAGCGCCAGGTCCGCCGACGGGTGCTTGATGATCCGGTTCGCGGTGACCATCTGGCCACCGGAGTGCTGGTCCAGGCTGCCCGCCCGGAACGTGTACGTGGCACTGCGGGCCACGCAGTGCTCCGCCGTCAGGATCCAGTTGGGGGCGATCTTCGTGGCGGAGCAGTTCTCCCGTCCGTTGGCGAACAGGCGCGCCGCGTACGGGAAGTTCTGCGCGTAGCTGCCGCCGATGATCATCGGCGACATGTCCGGGTTCTCCGGAGCGGCCGTGGCGGTGGCAGGGGCGAGGGAGAGAGCCGTCAGGACGGCGCCCGCGATCGCAATGGTGAAACGCATGGTTGGTCACCTCGGTGAGTGCAGGGAGTGGTTAAGCAACCACCCACAGCTTCACCCGGCCGTGTGACTGTGACCACCCTCCGTTAGTCGGCTTTGTCGCCTTCCGATACGTCGTCCAGGCCCAACGCCCACTTGCGCCCGTCGCGGGTGAACAGGAACACCAGCACGACGACGCAGTAGATCCCGCCCAGCGAACCGAGCAGCGGCTGCTCCGAAGGCCCGTACGCGTACCAGGCACAGCCGATCAGCAGCAGCTGCGTGACGATGACGGGCGTGCGGGCGCCGTGGTGCCCGCGGAACAACATGACCGTCGCCAGGAGCGCTCCGCCGAACCAGATCACGAGCACACCGGCGGCACCGAGGATCGGGCCGGCGGGCGTTGATCCCCCGATCACCCGGATGACGAGCGCGACGGCCAGCGCGATGCCGCCCAGGGCCTGCACGAAGGTGAGCGCGGACGCGATGCGCACCGCGCGCGGCGGCGCCTGGATCCGAGTGGTCACGGGAGACCTTTCATCACGTTCTGTACTGGTCACGGATCGTAGGCCACCCGGTTGGAGGGCTCTCCGAGCACGTCCCACGGAGGAAGATCAAGGGGCCTTCAGCGAGCCGGCGGTCGTCCGGGGTGCACTCGGCTGCGAGGTGAACGCGGTGCTGACGGAGGGGAGATTTACGCCACTTTCGTGAGGCTGTAGCCACCCTGAGGGAGGACATGCGAGCCGCGGATGGTCACGCATTGTCTTACTCTCAAGTAGTGCGCGCTCTTCTCGTGGTGAACCCGCAGGCGACTACAACGACGCCGGCGGGTCGTGACGTATTGGCGCACGCACTCGCCAGCGACGTGAAGCTGGAGGTCATCGAGACCTCCTACCGCGGTCATGCGGCGGACGCCGCCCACCAGGCCGCGGCGGACGGGTTCGACCTGGTCATCGCCCACGGCGGCGACGGCACGGTCAACGAGGTGGTCAACGGCATCCTGCGCGACGGCCCCCGCCCCGAGAAGCCGATGCTGGGCGTCGTGCCCGGCGGTTCGGCCAACGTCTTCGCGGGCGCGCTCGGCATTCCGCGCGACCCCGTCGAGGCCACGCACGTCCTGCTGCAGTCGATCGAGCACGGCACCAGGCGTCGCATCGGACTCGGCCAGGTCTTCGCGGACGTCATCGAGAACGGCCGCTGGTTCACGTTCAACGCGGGCATGGGCCTCGACGCCGATGTCGTCGCCGCGGTGGAACGCAAGCGCGCCAAGGGCCACAACGCCAGTCCCGCTCTCTATTTGAGCGTCGCCCTCAAGGCTTATGCGCAGAACGTGCGCAAGCCGCAGCACTTCACCGTCGAGGTGCCGGACGAGGCGCCGTTCGACGACGTCGGCATGGTGTTCGTGTCGAACACCGACCCGTGGACGTACTTCGGTGACCGGGCGATCCAGCTCAACCCCAGCACGTCGTTCGACGGCGGCCTCGGCCTGAGTGCGTTGAGGACGTTGCGGGTGCCCACGGTCGGGCGCTACGTGGCCCAGGTCCTGGCGACGGGGAATCCGAAGAGCGGGAATCTCGTTCGGCGTGATGACGTGGGTTATGTCAGAGTGAAGTGCGAGGAGCCCGCGAACCTCCAGGTGGACGGAGATTTCCTCGGCACGACCACGGCGGTGGAGTTCCGTGCGGTCGCCGATGCATTGACTGTTGCCGTATAAGGACCTTGACAGTCCGTGATCGGTTCGTGACCGTCTCGGTATCCAGCCGGGATGTACTGCGGTCGAGTGACAGCAGAGCGTGAAACCCCAGGTGAACGCTGTCGATCTTTTGGGTGAGTTCACTCACCGGGTCAGTGGTTACCCCTTGACATCCCAGCCGTTCGTGAAAGCATTCACAAGCACCCCAAACCGACCGCTGACAACCGGCGTGCCTTTGTGCGCGCCTAGGCTGAGGAGTAGTTCCAATGGACTGGCGCCACCGCGCGATCTGCCGCGACGAGGACCCCGAGCTGTTCTTCCCCGTTGGGAACAGTGGTCCCGCGCTGCTTCAGATCGCCGAGGCGAAGACCGTCTGCCGCCGCTGCCCCGTCGTCTCCGACTGCCTCGCGTGGGCACTCGAGAGCGGCCAGGACGCCGGCGTGTGGGGCGGGATGAGCGAAGACGAGCGCCGCGCCCTCAAGCGCCGCAACGCCCGCACGCGGGCCCGCAGCAACGCCTGACCAGGCAGTTAGCCGCGAACAAGCTCTACGGAAAAAGCCCGACACCGTGCCAGGTGTCGGGCTTTTTCTTTTGTTTGCACACCCTCCCGCATGACCACGTGAGACCGCTGAGGCTGGTCGTCACGTGTGCACGGCGTTAGTTTAGCGCCGCCCTCTGAGCGGCACGCGCAGGACCGCCTCTGTACCGCCTCGGGGCCTTCGCCGCAAGCTCAAAGAGCCTCTCAGTTCGGAATCGACAAGGGTCCGAACGATCTGCAGACCGAGCCGATCGGTGCGTTCCAGGGAGAAACCCTGCGGAAGGCCCTTGCCGTCGTCGGTGATCGTCACGTCGAGCCATTTCGCGGACCGCTCGGAGTGCACGACGACCTCTCCGCGCTGGCCAGGGGCGTAGGCGTGCTCGAAGGCGTTCTGGACGAGCTCGGTCAGCACCATCACCAGCGGGGTGGCGATCTCGGCCGGCACGATGCCGAACCCACCCTCACGGCGCACGCTGACCTGCGTCTCGGTGACCGCCACGTCGCTCATCATCGGGATGACCTTGTCGACCACGTCGTCGAGGTCGACCCGCTCGTCGACGCTCATCGACAACGTCTCGTGAACCAGTGCGATCGAGGTCACACGGCGAACGGACTCGGCCAGTGCCTCCTTCGCCTCAGGGTTGCTCAACCTGCGGCTTTGCAGCCTCAGCAGGGCCGCGACGGTCTGCAGGTTGTTCTTCACGCGGTGGTGGATCTCGCGGATCGTGGCGTCCTTGGACATCAACGCGCGGTCGCGGCGGCGCACCTCGGTGACGTCGCGGCACAGCACGATGGCGCCCGCGGCCTGTCCCCGTGGCCTAAGGGGCAAAGAACGGAACAGCACCGCGGCGCCACGGCGTGATTCGGCCTCCATCCGCATCGACGGCTGGCCGTCCAGCGCCTGCCTGATGCGCTGAGCGACCTCGGTGGCGTCGAACGGGTCGCCGATGAGGCTGCGCGTCAACGGCGCCAGGTGCACGCCCACGAGGTCCGACGCGTGCCCCATGCGGTGGTAGGCCGACAGCGCGTTCGGCGAGGCGAACACGACCGCACCGGACGGATCGAGCCTGATCAGGCCGTCGCCGACGCGCGGACTGGTGTGCACGTCCGGCGAGGGTTCGGGCGCGGGGAAGGTGCCGTCCGCGATCATCTGGCACAGGTCGGCCGCACTGCCGAGGTACGAGATCTCCAACGGCGACGGCACGCGCGGCACCGCCAGGTTGGTGCTGCGGCTCAGCACCGCGATGACCTCCCTGCCCAGTCGTACGGGGATGGTCTCGCGCCGCACCGGCACGCCCAGGTGCCAGCGCGGGTCCTCCTCGCGGCAGATCCGCGACTCGTCGATGGCCCGGCGCAGCTGCGGATGGTCCTCCGTGTCGACCTCACTGCCGACGACGTCCTCCGGGTGAGCCGTGGGCGCCGTCGTGGGACGGGCCTGCGCGACGCAGAGGAACCTGTCGTCTTCGAGCGGGACCCACATGACGAAGTCCGCGAACGACAGGTCGGAGAGGAGTTGCCACTCCGCGACGACCAGCTGGAGGTGGTCGACGGCGGCGCCGGAGAGCTTGGTGTGCTCGGCCAGCAGGTCCGTGAGCGTGCTCAGAACTCCTCCATGAGAAACTGGTCGATGAAGCAAGTTCTGATCCTAGGAGACTCCCATGTCGAAGCGTGCTCGCAAGCGCCGCGACCGCAAAAAGGGCGGCGCCAACCGAGGCAAGCGCCCCAACGCCTGAGTGCTGCGAAAGGCCCTGGACACCACCACGGTGACCAGGGCCTTTTGTCTTGCTGGGGTCTTGCTGAGGACGTTCAGTCCTCGGCGCGGATCTCCACGATCGTGGCTCGGATGCGCGCCTTCAGATCGGCGGGCGCGTAGTCTCCGCCACACTTGCGGGCCAGCAGCGCCTTGAGGTGCTCCTCCAGCCCGAACTGTTCCAGGCACGGATGGCACTCGTCGAGGTGCGTCTGCAGTGCCGCGCGCCGGCCCTGGTCGCATTCCTGGTCCAGGAACAGCCAGACCTCGGACAGCACCTCCGAGCAGTCGGTGTCGTGGGGTTCGCCGCAGTTCATGACGCGCCTCCGTTGCTACCGTTGCCGCCTCGGAGGAAACCGCGGTCGCGGGCGACGTCCGCCAGCATGTCGCGGAGCTGGCGACGGCCCCGGTGCAACCGGGACATCACCGTGCCGATCGGGGTGCCCATGATGTCTGCGATCTCCTTGTACGCGAAGCCTTCGACATCGGCGAGGTAGACCGCGATCCGGAACTCCTCCGGCAACCGCTGCAATGCTTCCTTGACGTCGCTGTCGGGCAGGTTGTCGAGTGCCTCGACCTCGGCGCTGCGCAGCCCGGACGAGGTGTGGCTCTCCGCCCGCGCCAGCTGCCAGTCCGTGATCTCGTCGGTCGGCTGCTGGATCGGCTGGCGCTGCTTCTTGCGGTAGCCGTTGATGTAGGTGTTCGTCAGGATCCGGTACAGCCAGGCCTTGAGGTTCGTGCCCTCCGAGAAGGACGCGAACGCCGAGTAGGCCTTGAGGAACGTCTCCTGCACCAGGTCCTCGGCGTCCGCCGGATTGCGCGTCATGCGCAGGGCAGCCGAGTAGAGCTGGTCGAGCATGGGCATCGCGTCGCGCTCGAAACGTGCAGCGCGCTCCGCCGTCGTCTCTGTCGTGCCGGTGGCGGGCACCGCGCTCCCTTCCCACAGGTTCTGGGTCGGGGCTGACTTTACGCGTGACCGCTCAAGCATGTTCGTTGCCACGTTCTCGGTAACAACCGAGGTGCTGGTAGTAATTCCGCATGGCCGGACGTGGGACCCCCGCCACAGCGCTGCTGGACAAGCAGCGGGTGGCGCACACCTTGCACTCGTACGAGCACGACCCCCGCCACGAGTCCTACGGGCTGGAGGCGGCCGAGGCGCTCGGACTGGTGCCGGAGCGTGTCTTCAAGACGCTCGTGGCCGAGGTGGACGGCAAGCTCGCGGTCGGCGTCGTGCCGGTGACGGTGCAGCTCGACCTGAAGGGTCTCGCCGCCGCGCTGAAGGGCAAGAAAGCGAAGATGGCCGTTGTCGCCGACGCCGAGCGCGCAACCGGTTATGTCGCCGGAGGTATTTCACCTCTTGGCCAGAAAAAGCGGCTGCCGGTGGTGGTCGACGAGTCGGCCCTGCAGTTCGGCACGGTGTTCTGCAGCGCCGGCAGGCGTGGCCTCGAGGTCGAGATCACGCCTGCCGACCTGGTGCAACTCACCGGAGCGGTGGTCGCGAAGATCAGCTCCTAGCTCAACGCTATTCGCCCGTCTGGCCGTCGATCGCTTCCCTGATCAGATCGGCGTGACCGTTGTGGCGGGAGTACTCCTCGATCATGTGGGTGAGGATCCACCGCAGACTGGGGACGCGTCCGTCACGCCACGGCGCTCGCTTCGCCGGTTGGCTCAGGTCGCCGCGCCTGAGTGCCTCGATGAGGTCCTTCCGGGCGTCGTCGACAGCGCGCAGCCACAACGCACGCAACTGCTCCGGGGTGTCGTCGGCAGCCGAGCACCAGTCCCAGTCGTTGTCGGCCTTCCAGTCGACGCTCGCCCACGGTTCCAGCGGCTCACGGTCGTGCAGGACGACGCGGAACCACTGCTGCTCCACGTAGGCGAGATGCTTGACCATCCCGCCCAGGGTCATCGTGGACTTCGCGGCGGTCGCGTTGAACTGCTCCGCCGTGAGGCCCTCGATCTTCCACATGAGGGTGGCGCGGTGGAACTCGAGGAAGCCTTTGAGGGTGGCGAGCTCGTCGCCGCCCATCGGTGGTTCTGGCCTGCCCTGCTCATCGAAGACCGTCATGCGCCGCACGTTAGTCCAAGGGACGCAGCACCCGGTCCATCCACTCACCGACATAGCGGCCGACGTCCGCGACCGACGCCTTCAGCGAGTGGTCGCCCTTGAGCAGCACGACCTCACGGTGGTGGGCGTGGCCGGGCTGGCCGAACGGGTCGTTCTCGCCCTGCACGACCAGCGTGGCGACCTCGACGCCGTCCAGCTCGGCCATCCGCGACTTCTCCGGCTTGCCCGGCGGGTGCACCGGGAACGCCAGGCACAGCACCGCCACGGCCTGGCCCTCGACCGAGGTCCGGCAGGCCACGCGCGCGCCCGACGACCGGCCCCCGAACACCAGGGGCAGGCCGTCGAACCAGCGTTCGCCCAGGTCCTCGACCACCGACAGCCACGCCGTGTCGAGCTGGCCGGCCGGCGCCGGGGCACGACGGCCCGCGACGCGGTAGGGCTGTTCGATCAACGCCACGTGCACGCCGACGGAGTTCGCGGCGCGGCACGCGGCGACCAGGTCCGGGGCCTCGACGCCGCCGCCGGCGCCGTGGCCCAGGAGCAGTGCCGCACGCGGTTCGTGGGCACAGTGCAGTGAGGCCCGCGCGGGACCGTGCGGCGTGTCCACCAACAGCGTGGTCATGACAGCTCGAACAACGTGGGTGAGGGCTTCTCGTCTTCGGTGAGCGAGACGCGGTCCATCAGGGACGGCCCGTTGTTCTTCACGCTGTTCACCTCGGTCGACACCGGGCGCAGCTCGAGCGCCTCGACGATCGACGGGTCGGGGGCCAGCAGTTCTGAAGGGTCCAGCGACGTCGGGTCGAGCCACGCCGACCATCGGTCCTGAGGCAGCAGCAACGGCATGCGGTGGTGCACCTCGGTCATCGCGCCGATGGCGTCGGTGGTGAGCACAGCGCACGTCACGGTCGGAACGTCGTCCTTCCACCACACGGACCACAGGCCCGCCATCGCCAGCGACGTGTCGTCCCCGAGCGTGATGAAGTACGGCTGCTTGCGCCCCTCGCCCGGCTGCCACTCGTACCAACCGGTGGCGGGGATGATGCAGCGCCGCTTGATCGCCGACTGCTTGTACGCGGGCTTGGTCAGCACGCTCTCGGCGCGAGCGTTGATCATCTTGGCCGCGCCGGAGAGGTCCTTGGCCCAGTGCGGGACGAGACCCCAGCGCATGACGCGGATGCTGCGTTCCAGCTCCTCGTCCTCGGACTGCCGCTCGACCACGGCCATGACCCGCTTGGTGGGAGCGATGTTGTAGTCGGCCCCCGGTGCCTCGTCGCCGGTCCCGTCCACCGCGTCGAACTCGGCCGCAAGCAGCGCCGGGTCCTTGGTGGAGGCGTACCTACCACACAAATCCGATCACCTCCGAAGTCCCAATTGTCCCACGACCGGAACACCTGTGCGAGCTTGCCGGGGCCGATGCGGGATCATCTGTGCATGACTCAGCACTGGTCAGCCCCCAGCGCGTCCGGCCCAGTCCACTCGACGGTGCCGGTGCCCGGCTCGAAGTCGATCACGAACCGCGTTCTGGTCCTCGCGGCACTGGCCGACGGACCGTCCACGGTCCACGCGCCGCTGCGCAGCCGCGACACGGTGCTGATGACGGCCGCGCTCGCGTCGCTGGGTGTCGGCATCACCGATCGCGAGGACGGCGGCTGGGACGTGCTGCCCGGTCTGCTGCGCGGGCCGGCGGAGGTCGACTGCGGTCTCGCGGGCACGGTCATGCGCTTCCTGCCGCCCGCCGCCGCGCTGGCCGAGGGCGAGATCAGGTTCGACGGCGACCCGCACGCGCGGACGCGGCCGATGAGCACCGTGCTGGGTGCGCTGCGGTCGCTGGGCGTCGAGATCGACGGCGACGCGCTGCCGTTCACGTTGCACGGCACGGGATCGGTGCCCGGTGGCGAGGTGACGATCGACGCGTCGGGCTCGTCGCAGTTCGTGTCCGGGCTGCTGCTGTCCGCCGCCCGGTTCGACAAGGGCGTCACGATCCGGCACGACGGCAGGCCCGTGCCCTCGTTGCCGCACATCGACATGACGGTCGAGACGCTGCGGTCGGTCGGTGTCGGGGTGGACACGAGCGTGCCGAACGTGTGGCGCGTCGAGCCCGGTGTGATCAGGGCACGCACGTGGCACGTGGAGCCGGACCTGTCGAACGCGACGGTCTTCCTCGCGGCGGCCGCGGTGACCGGTGGCGAGGTGACGATCCCGCACTGGCCCGCCGTCACGACCCAGCCCGGCGACGCGGTGCGCGGCATCCTGGAACGCATGGGCTGTGCGGTCGAGGTGTCGGAGCGCGGCCTGACCGTGCGGGGCCCGGCGAAGCTGTCCGGTGTGGACATCGACCTGCGGGACGAGAGCGAGCTCACCCCGACCGTCGCCGCGCTCGCGGCGCTGGCCGAGGGCCGCACGACCATCCGGGGCGTGGCACACATCCGCGGCCACGAGACCGACCGGATCGCCGCGCTCGTCAACGAGATCAACGCGGTCGGCGGCAACGCGACCGAGACCGAGGACGGCCTGGTCATCGATCCCGCTCCGCTGCACGGCGGCGTGTGGAAGGCCTACGCGGACCACCGGATGGCGACGGCGGGGGCGATCATCGGGCTGGTGGTGCCGGGCATGTCGGTCGACGACATCGGCAGCACCACCAAGACGATCCCCGACTTCCCAGGCATGTGGGACGCCATGCTCACCGGGGGCGCGTAGAAGTGAGCAAGCGGGACTGGCGCAAACTCGACGAGTCCGACGTGCGCGTGCGCCCCGGCAAGGGGACGCGCCCACGCAGCAAGAGGCGGCCGGAACACGCCGACGCCGAGACCGCCATGGTCATCGGCGTGGACCGGGGCCGCTGGACGTGCGCGATGGAGTCCGGCGCCGTCGTCACGGCGATGCGCGCACGCGAACTGGGCCGCACCCCCGTAGTGGTCGGCGACCAGGTCGGCATCGTCGGCGACACGTCGGGCCAGCCGGACACGCTGGCCCGCATCGTGCGCGTCGAGGAGCGGACCTCGGTACTGCGCCGGACCGCGGACGACACCGACCCGTTCGAACGGGTAGTCGTCGCGAACGCGTCCCAGCTCATCATGGTCGTCGCGCTGGCGGATCCCCCGCCACGCACGGGTTTCATCGACCGCTGCCTGGTCGCCGCGTATGCAGGCGGCCTGGAACCGGTGCTGTGCCTGACGAAGTCGGACCTTGCCTCGCCGGACTCGCTGCTGGCGCTGTACACCGAACTCGACGTGCCGGTGGTCGTGACACGCTCCGACGAGGAGCCCGCCGAACTGCGCGCCCGGCTGACGAACACGGTGTCGTGCCTCATCGGCCACTCGGGCGTCGGCAAGTCCACTTTGGTCAACAAGCTCGTGCCGGACGCGAACCGCGCGGTGGGCGTGGTGTCCGGCGTCGGCAAGGGCCGGCACACCTCCACCCAGGCCGTCGCCCTGTGGCTGCCCGAGGGCGGCTGGGTCGTGGACACGCCGGGCATCCGCTCGTTCGGCCTCGCGCACATCACGCCGGACGACATCGTGAAGGCCTTCCCGGACTTCGCCGAGGCCGCCGAGGAGTGCCCGCCCGGCTGCGGCCACCTGGGCTCGCCCGAGGACCCCGGCTGCATGCTGGACGAACTGGTGCCGGACGCGCCGGGCCGGTTGACGTCGTTGCGGCGGTTGCTCGCGTCCCGTGCCGGTATGGACGACTACACGGACGGATCATGAGCATGCGCTGGACGTTGCCCCTGCTGGTCGCTCTCGCCGCGTGCTCGGCCCCGGAGGAACCCAAGGCACCGGCGTTCGCGGAGGTCGATCCCTGCTCGCTGCTCGCGTCCGGGGACGCGGGGCAGATGAACGGGTCTCCCACCAGGAGCGAGCGGGCGTGCGACTACCCGTTCGACTCGCTGACCGTCCGCCTCACGCTGCTGACCGCGAAGTACGCGGACGAGTCGCAGAAGCTGCTGGCCGACGGCGGCTACGGCGGGGTGATCGACGACCGTCCGCTCACGCGCAGGTGCGTCGACTCCTCGGGCGAGGTGACGTGCGACGCCGTGGTCGAGGTGCGGGACGGGCAGCTCATCGGGTTGAAGGTCCTGCAGCGCAACCACGACCTCAACCTGGTCGGGCAGGTCACGCAGGGGCTGGCGGCGACGGCGCTGGAAAGGTTGCCGAAATGACCGCTACCCCATGTGCGGGTACCGGTGGTCCGTCTGCGGCACCAGGGTCTCCTTGATGGCGCGCGGGCTCGTCCACCGCTGCAGGTTGTAGATCGAACCCGCCTTGTCGTTGGTGCCGGAACCGCGCGACCCGCCGAACGGCTGCTGCCCGACGACGGCGCCGGTCGGTTTGTCGTTGACGTAGAAATTGCCCGCGGCGAACCGCAACGCCCGGTGTGCCTGGTCGATGGCCGCCCGGTCGCGCGCGAAGATCGCGCCGGTCAGCGCGTACGGCGTCGCGGTGTCGATGGTCTCCATGATCTTCGGGAAGTCCTGGTCCTCGTAGACGTGCACGGCGAGGATCGGGCCGAAGTACTCGGTCGTGAAGATGTCGTGGCGCGGGTCGGTGCCGAGCAGGACGGTCGGGTCGACGAAGTAGCCCACGGAGTCGTCGCACGAGCCGCCGGCGAGCACCTCGACCGAGGTGGAGGCGGACGCCATCAGCAACGCCTCCTTGTGCTTGGCGAACGCGCGGTGGTCGATCACCGCTCCGCCGAACACCGACAGGTCCGTGACATCGCCGTAGGACAACGACTTCGTGACGTCGAGCAGCTGGTCGCGCACGCCGCCCTCCCACAACGACCGCGCGATGTACGAACGCGAGGCCGCTGAACACTTCTGGCCCTGGTACTCGAAAGCACCGCGCACCAGCCCGGTGACGAGCGCCTGGGGATCGGCGGAAGCGTGTGCCAGCACGAAGTCCTTGCCGCCGGTCTCGCCGACGACGCGCGGGTAGGCGCGGTAGTTGTCGAGGTTGCCCGCCATGGTCTGCCACAGCGCCTTGAACGTGCGGGTGGAGCCGGTGAAGTGCAGGCCGGCGAAGAACCTGTCCCGCAACGCGACCTGGCTCAACGCCTGGCCGTCGCCGGTCACGAGGTTGATCACGCCCGGCGGCAGGCCCGCTTCCTCGAGCAGTCGCATGGTGAAGTGCGCGGCGAGCTGCTGTGTCGGCGACGGCTTCCACAGCACCGCGTTGCCCATCAGGGCGGGCGCCAGCGGCAGGTTGCCCGCGATGGCGGTGAAGTTGAACGGCGTGATCGCCACGACGAAGCCGTCGAGCGGCCGGTGGTCCATCCGGTTCCACACGCCCGGCGACGAGACCGGCTGCTCTTCGAGGATGCGGCGGCCGAAGTGGACGTTGAAGCGCAGGAAGTCGATGAGCTCGCACGCCGCGTCGATCTCGGCCTGCTGCACGGACTTCGACTGGCCGAGGATCGTGGCGGCGTTGAGGGTGTCGCGCCACGGCCCCGCGAGCAGGTCGGCCGCCCGCAGCAGTACCGCGGCCCGTTCGTCGAACGGCAGCTCCTGCCAGCCCGGTGCGGCGTGCTGGGCGGCGCGCATGGCATCGGCGACGTCGGAGTTCGTTGCCTGCGCCGTCACGCCGAGAACGTGCCTGTGGTCGTGCGGCTGGACCACGTCGATGCGGTCGCCACCGCCCATCCGCTGCTCACCGCTGATGGTCATCATCAGCTCGTGCGTGGTGCCTTCGAGCTCCGCGATGCGTGCCTGCAGGCTGGCCCGTTCGGCGCTACCGGGTGCATAGGTGCGCACGGGCTCGTTGACCGGTTCGGGTGCAGACGTGACGGCGTCCATTCCCCCATCGTGGCACGCGGTAGTAGGGTCCGTCGGGTGGCGCGGGTGACTGGCATCGGCGGGGTTTTCCTGCGTTCAAGGGATCCTGTGCGCTTGGCCGCCTGGTATCGCGACAACCTGGGCGTGCCGATGAGCGAGAAGGGCACCGTCACCTTCCACTGGCTCGACACGGCGACGAACGAGTACCCCGGCACGACGACGATGGCGTTGTTCGCGCAGGACACGCAGTACATCGGCGAGCCCCACCAGCGCACCATGCTGAACCTGCGCGTGGACGACCTGGCGTCGTTGATGGCCAAGCTGAAGGCACGCGGCGTCGAGGTCCTGCCCGACACCGAGGATTCCGAGTTCGGCATGTTCGGGTGGTGTGTCGACCCCGAGGGCAACCGGATCGAGCTGTGGGAACCCGCGGAGGGAATGTGATGCTGGACGAGGCCGTGCACGCCCTGCGTGAGTGGCAGCACGACGACCTGCCGTTCCAGCTGCACCCCGGGGATCTGGGCTGGTACTGGCGTTTCGGGGCCGAAGCGACGGCCGCGGCGGTGCGGACCTGGCGCAGCGACGGGCGGATCGTCGCCGTCGGGCTGCTGGACGGCGCCGACCTGCTGCGGTTCACGATCGCGCCGGACGCCCGTGCCGACGAGGACCTGGCGCGGCGGCTGGCCGACGACATCTGCACTCCCGAACGCGGCGTCCTCCCCGCCGGGACGGTGTACGTCGAATCCCCGCGGGGCACGCGGTTCCAGGAGTTGATGTTCAAGCGCGGCTGGCAGTCCGACGAGCCGTGGACGCCGTTGCGTCGTGATCTCGGCGCGCCCGTGGCTGATCCGGGTGTGCGGATCGAGGTCATCGGGGCTGATCAGGCGGCTGTGCACGCGGGCGTGATCAGGGCGTCGTTCGAGAAGTCGACGTTCACCGAGGAGCGCTGGCACGCGATGGCCGCCGGTTCGCCGTACGCCGACGCCCGCTGCCTGGTCGCGTTCGACGGAGAAGACGCGGCCGCGGCGGTGACGGTGTGGTCGGCCGGTCCCGGCAGGCCGGGATTGATCGAACCGATGGGTGTGCACCACGACCATCGGGGCAAGGGTTTCGGCAGGGCGATCACCGTCGGCGCGGCGTCAGCGCTGCGAGAACTCGGCTCGTCGAGCGCGCTCGTCTGCACGCCGAGCTCCAACGCGGGCGCCGTCGCCACCTACCGGGCAGCGGGGTTCGACCAGCTGCCCGAGGTGCACGACCAGCGGCGCTAGAGGAGTTCCAGGACGAACGGGAGCTCCTGCGCCGCGTACCAGGCCAGTTCGTGGTCCTCGGCGCTGCCCAGGGCGAACTCCGCGTCCGGGTCGCCCAGGTCCGCCGCGTCGATGACGTCCACGGCCGCGCGCACGTCCTCCTCGGCCTCGGCCGTGTCGAGGTGCACGGCGGCGACGTCCTTCAGGGTGAACGAACCGCCGACCTTCACGACCGAGAAGTCGAGGTCCGGGCGCAACGTCACGTCGTCCATGTCCACCGCGAGCACCGCGCGCCGCGGCTCGGCCTTCTCGTCGGCCGCCAGCAGCCGCAGGGAGGCACGGGCGGCGTCGAGCATCGCCGCGTACTCCAGCTCCTCCGTGTCGCCCGCCGCGTAGGACTCGCGCAACGCCGGCGTCAGCGCGAACGCCGTGCCGGTGATCGGAGCCAGTTCGCCGCTGTCGACGAACGTGCGCAGCATCGGCACCGTGGCCGGGATGTAGACCCTCATGCGCTCGCCGTCCCCATCAGTTCCTCCACCGACTCCTCGACCATGGTCGCGAGAACGTCCACATCGGACATGGCGTCGCGGTCGCCGTTCAAACCGAAGTACACACCGCCGTCGTACGACGTCACCCCGATGGCCAGCGCCTGGTTCTTGGCGAGCGGGACGACCGGGAAGATCTCGGTCATTCTCGCCCCCGCCGCGTACAGCGGCACCTGCGGGCCGGGAACGTTGGTGACGATGACGTTGAACAGCCGGCGGCTGAACGAGCTGGCGGCCCGTGCGCCGAGCGCGTGCAACGTCGGCGGGGCGAAGCCGGAGACCTTCACCAGCGCGTCGGCGGCGACGGACTGGCCGGACTCCTGGTGCGCGCGCATCGCGTGGCTCACGTGGTGCAGGCGGACGACCGGGTTCGGCTCGCCGACCGGGAGGTCGACCAGGTACGCGCTCACGTTGTTGCCCGAGTCCGGGTCGGCCTCACGGACGCTCAGCGGGGCCATCGCGCGGATCGTGGTACTGCCGGTGACGTTCTCGCCGCGGCTGAGCAGCCAGTTGCGCAGGGCGCCGCTCAGGGCCGCGAGCACCACGTCGTTGACCGTGCCGCCGTGCTGCTTGCGGATGGCGCGCAGGTCGTCGAGCTGGGCACGCGCGACGGCGAACCGGCGCTGCGGCGACGTGATGCGGACGTTCAGCGGGGAGCCCGGTGCCGGCGTGGCGGCGGTGCGGACGGCCGAGGCGAGCACGCCGAACGCGTTGAAGACCTTCTCGACCGTGTTGAAGGTGTCGAGGGCGGCGCTGCGCACGTTCTCCACGAGCTCGCCGGGGCTGTGCACGATGTCGGTGACCGCGTCGGCCACGAGCTGCAGCGAACCGGGCTCGGGCTGCGGCATCCAGAGGTTCTCGATGTTGGTGCGCGGCGTCGGCGAGACGTCCAGCATGACCTGGCCGATCTCCAGCGACGCGATGCCGTCGATCATGGCCTGGTGGGTCTTGGTGATGACCGCGGTCTGGTTCTTCTCCAGGCCCTCGACCAGGTAGATCTCCCACAGCGGGCGGGAGTGGTCGAGCGGGCGCGACATCAGGCGCGCGATCAGGTCGTGCAGCTGCGTCTCGTTGCCCGGCTTGGGCAGGGCGCTCCGGCGAACGTGGTAGGTGACGTCGAAGTCCGGGTCGTCGACCCACACGGGGCGTGCGATGCGTCCGGGGACGTGCACGACCTTCTGCCGGTAGCGCGGCACGAGGCTGAGGCGTTGCTCGATGAGGTCAACGAGCTTGTCGTAGTCGAAGCCGGCCTTGGGCCGCCGGAACACCGCCACTCCGCCGACGTGCATCGGCGTCTTGGCGTCCTCCAGGTACAGGAACGAGGCGTCCAGCGCTGACAGGCGGTCCGGCATGCACCCCAGCCTAGTGGCGTCCGCGGTCCATCAGCTTCTGAAGTGCGGCGCGTTCGCGCGGATCGCGGTCGTGCCGCTCCAGCCGGATGCGCGCGGCCTCCGGAATCGCGTCCCTCGCCTCCGGGTCGACGTTGGCCATGAACGAGCGGAGGAACCGCCAGCGCGTGAGCTTCATGACCGGCGCGAGGTGGGCGACGGCGAGCGACACCCAGCTCAGTGCGACGTCGAGCCTGCGGTCGCCCTTGGTGGCGCTCGCCCAGTCCAGGACCACGGGCCCTTCCGGGCCGAGCACGACGTTGCCGGGGTGCAGGTCGAGGTGCAGCAGATTTCCCTCGCCGCTGAGGAAGCCGGGCGCCGGGATGACGTCGAGGCGGTGGTGCAGGTCCGCGAGCTCCTCGCCGAGGCTGCCCGCGAGCCACGGCTTGCGGCCGATCTCCTCGGACATCCGCGGGCCGGGCACGTACTGCATGACCAGTTCGTCTTCCGTGGCCTCGTGCACGCGCGGGACGGGGATGCCGTAGCCACTCAGGTACAGCATCATCTCGGCCTCGCGCCGCAGGTCACGGCCTGTGCGCGTGCGTTTGACGAGCAGCCCGTCGGACCGGATGAACACATCCGAGTCCTGACCGCTCGCGAGATGCTGACGTTGCGCGACGCTGCGCATACCTGACGTCATGTGACGATCATCATCGATATGATCCAAAGCACAAGGGCCGAACGGCTCTAGTGGAGCTCTTCACCCGTTTGAGCCCGCTGTGCCCGCCTCTGTCACCCTCTTCCCGTGGAGATCTCGCCCAAGGACCGCTTCGTCACCGTCTACGGCCGCAAGCCAGTGCTGGAGGCGCTGGACGACCCGGCGCTCACGGTCGACAAGGTGGTGCTCGCCGACACGGCCCGAGGCCCGGCCGCGCGCGAGATCCTCGACGCGGCCCGTACGCGTGGCGTCGCCGTGCAGCGGGCGACCGCGCAGCGCGTGAAGGTGCTGGCCGGCAACGGCAAGCAGGACCAGGGCGTGCTCGCCGACGTGGTCGCGCCGCGCATGAAGCCGTTGGCGCTGGCCCTGGAAGAGGGTTCGCTGCGGTCCGTGCTCGTGCTGGACGGCATCACGACCCCCGCGAACGTGGGCATGATCCTGCGCACCGCGACCGCCGCGGGCATCGACGGCATCGTCGTGCCCCGCCGGGGCGTCGCCTCGATCGACCCGCTCGTGGTGAAGGCCTCCGCCGGAGTGGCTTTCCGCGCGCCTGTTCTGCGCTGCGGCACCTCGGCGGAGGCCTCGGCATTGTTGCGCGCGTCCGGCTATTCGCTCCACGCGCTCGATTCCCACGCGCCCGACACGATTTATTCCGCTTCTTTCCCGCAGCGCGCGGCTTTCGTACTGGGCAGCGAAACGTCCGGAATCACCGAGGGCGTGCGTCCGCACATCACGTCCTGGCTGTCGATTCCGATGGCGGCGGGCGTGGAATCCCTGAACGTCGCGTCAGCGGCGGCCGTGCTCTGCTTCGAGCTGGTGCGCCGGGCTCAGTGATCAAAGCCAGTCGACGTGGTACCCGTTGACCCGCGGGTACCCCAGCAGTGACGTGCACTCCGCCACCGAGGGCTCGCCCCTGACCCGGCCGATCGTCCCGTACTGGTCCCAGACCCCGAGCCCGTTCGTGCAGTGCGCGACGGCCCGGAACCGCCCCGGCCGGCCTTCGTCACAGAAGACCTCGATGGTGCGCCCGTCCCTCAGATAGTCCTCGTAGCAGCCGCGTTCCTGCGCCTGAGCGGGTGATGCAATTGCCGTGGCTGCAATGGCGACCGCAACACAAGCGACAATTCTTCGCATTTTCTCCCCTATTCAATCGACTACCGGCGAATTCAACGCTAGTGCCTGGCCGAAAAAGGGGCAATGACGCGCCGGGGTGAACCCTCAATCGCGGAGTGCGATCGCTAGCAGGATTTCCAGCTCCTCGAGGGTGGACCGTGTCGACCGATGGTGGACACCGACCATGCCCGCCTTGGCGGCCCCCCGGACGTTGACCGCGAGGTCGTCGACGAAGACGCACTCCTCCGGCTTCACGTTCAGCCTGGTCGCCGTGAGCAGGTAGATCTCGGTGTCCGGCTTGACGAGCCCGACCTCGCCGGAGATGACCGCGGCGTCCAGCACCGCGGTCAGCGCGCCGGGCGGCTGCCACCAACCGTCCGCATTGGACAGCAGGGCGGTCTTGAGTCCGTGCTGCCTGGCCTTGCGCAGGGCGGTGAGCAGCGGCGGTTCGGCGGGGTTGTCCTCGCCGGGGTCGGTCAGGACGCCGCCGTAGTCGAGCACCAGGGCTTTCAGCATGGTGGCGACCGTAACCCCACTTTCGGGTGTTCGGTGTCCTGATCTGGTTGCCGGCGCGCCAGGTCAACCATGCCCCCAGTTGTCCGCCGCCTGCCCGCCTACGAACCTCCGGTCGGAGGCCACGCCCGGATCCCCCTGCCCCGGCCGCGCCCGGTGTGGGTCCCGGTGCCGGAGCCACCGTCCCCCGCGCTGGACGCCGCACGGCTGCTCTCGGCGGTGCTGGAGGTGCTGGACGGACGGCGTCCTGCCCGGTTGTTGCGGGAGATCGCGGTGCCCGTACTGGCGGCCCGGCTCGGCGGGTCGGTCCGGGCCCGGACCACGCGGATGGTGCGGCCGCCTCGTGTCTGCCATCCGTCGCGGCTGGTGGCGGAGATGTCGGTGACCCTGCGGCGGGAGGGGCGGGTGCTGGCGGCGGCCGGTCGGGCCGAGCACGCCGGCGGGAGGTGGTGGTTCACGTCGTTCACGGTGCTGGAGTGAAGCGCCGCCGTGGAAGCCGCGCTGGCCCGTGGGCCGCGCTTCCGGCGTATGCGCGGTGGTGGGGCTGCGCTTCGCGGAGCGCGCGCCCTGCTCGCGGGTTGGGGGCTCCGCTTCGCGGAGCGCGCGCCCTGCCCGCGGGTTCCGCCGCCCCAAACGCCGCGTGGGCCGCGTTCCCGGAGGAACGCGGCCCACGTGCGGTGGGGTGTCAGCCCTTCTTGCGGTTGTTCTTCGCCGCCTGGCGGGCCGCCTCGCGGCGCTCCTTGCGGGTGCCGCCCTGCTGGCCGGCCGCGCCGCCCGTCTCGCCGTGCTCGTCGACGCCGCCGTCCTCGGCCGGGCCGCTGTAGCTCAGGTTCTGCTGGCCGGGGCCGCCGAGGCCCTTGCCGCGCAGGGCGGGCGGGATGGCGTTGCCGCTGGCCAGCTGGGCCATGGCCGGGCCTGCGGGGGCGTCGGGCTCCCGCTGGGCCTGCTGCTGGGCGGCCGCCGCGGCGCGGGCACGGGCGCGTGCGCCGCCGCCTCCGCCGTTGCCCGACACCTGCGGGAGGGCCTGCGGGGCCGCGCCCAGGGTCACGGGGACCTCGGGCTCGGCGGGCTCCGGCTCCGCTGCTTCGACCTGGAGGTTGAAGAGGAAGCCGACGGTCTCCTCGCGCAACGCGTCGAGCATCGCGTTGAACATCTCGAAGCCCTCGCGCTGGTACTCGATGAGGGGGTCGCGCTGCGCCATCGCGCGCAGGCCGATGCCCTCCTTCAAGTAGTCCATCTCGTACAGGTGCTCACGCCACTTGCGGTCCAGGACGGACAGCAGGACGCGACGCTCCAGTTCGCGCATGGCACCTTCGCCGACGCGGCCCTCGATGTCGGTCTCGCGGGCGCGGTAGGCGTCCATCGCGTCGTTCACCAGGAGGTCGCGCAGGTACTCGCGCGTGACGTCCTCGTCGGACTCGAGGATCTCCTTCGGGTCCAGCGAGATCGGGTAGAGGGTCTTGAGGGCGGTCCAGAGCTTCTCGAAGTCCCAGTCCTCGGCGTAACCGTCGGCCGTGGCGCCGTTGACGTACTCCTCGACGACGCTCTCGATCATGTGCTCGACCTGGTCGCGGAGGTCCTCTCCGGCGAGAACGCGGTGGCGCTCGGCGTAGATCACCGTGCGCTGGCGGTTCATGACCTCGTCGTACTTGAGGACGTTCTTGCGGATCTCGAAGTTCTGCTGCTCGACCTGGGTCTGCGCGCTGCGGATGGCGCGGGTGACCATCTTGTGCTCGATCGGCACGTCGTCCGGCACGTTCAGGCGCGTCATGACCATCTCGACCATGGCGGCGTTGAAGCGGCGCATCAGTTCGTCCTGCAGGGACAGGTAGAAGCGCGACTCACCGGGGTCGCCCTGACGGCCGGTGCGGCCGCGGAGCTGGTTGTCGATGCGGCGCGACTCGTGGCGCTCGGTGCCGAGCACGTAGAGACCGCCGGCCTCGCGGACCTCGTCGGCCTCCGCCTTGCCCTGGGTCGTCAGTTCCTCGACGACCTTGGCCCACTCGGTCTCGTACTCCTCCGGCGTGGTGACCGGGTCGAGGCCGCGGTCGCGCAGCTCGTGGTCGGCGATGATGTCCGGGTTGCCGCCCAGCACGATGTCCGTACCACGACCGGCCATGTTCGTGGCGACCGTGACGGCACCCTTGCGGCCCGCCTTCGCGATGATCAGCGCCTCGCGGTCGTGGTGCTTCGCGTTCAGCACCTCGTGCGGGATGCCCTTGCGCACCAGCAGCTTCGACAGGTATTCGGAGCGCTCGACGCTGGTCGTGCCGATCAGGACCGGCTGGCCCTTCGCGTGCCTCTCGACGATGTCCTCGGCGACCGCCTCGAACTTCGCCTCCTCGCTCTTGTAGACGAGGTCGGGCTGGTCGGTGCGCCGCGGCGGGCGGTTCGTCGGGATCGGGACGACGCCGAGCTTGTAGGTCTGGTGGAACTCGGCCGCCTCGGTCTCGGCGGTACCGGTCATGCCGCCGAGCTTCTCGTAGAGGCGGAAGTAGTTCTGCAGCGTGATCGTGGCGAGAGTCTGGTTCTCCGCCTTGATCTCGACGCCTTCCTTGGCCTCGATCGCCTGGTGCATGCCCTCGTTGTAACGGCGACCGGAGAGCACACGACCCGTGAACTCGTCGACGATCATGACTTCACCGTTGCGGAGGATGTAGTCCTTGTCGCGGTTGTAAAGCTCCTTCGCCTTGAGGGCGTTGTTCAGGTAGCCCACCAACGGCGTGTTCGCCGCCTCGTACAGGTTGTCGATGCCGAGCTGGTCCTCGATGAACTCCACGCCGAGCTCGGTGACGGCGACCGTGCGCTTCTTCTCGTCGTACTGGTAGTGGTACGACTTCGACTTCTCCTCGATGACCTCGATGCGGTCCTTCTGGGAGAGCTGGGTGACGTCGATGCCGCGCATGCGCGGCACAAGCCGGGCGAACTCGGTGTACCAGCGGGCCGACTGCTCGGCCGGGCCGGAGATGATCAGCGGGGTGCGGGCCTCGTCGATGAGGATCGAGTCGACCTCGTCGACGATCGCGAAGTGGTGGCCGCGCTGCACGCACTCGTCCAGGCTCCACGCCATGTTGTCGCGCAGGTAGTCGAAGCCGAACTCGTTGTTCGTGCCGTAGGTGATGTCCGAGTTGTACGACGCGCGCCGCTGCTCCGGAGTCATCTCGGAGAGGATCGCGCCGACGGTCATGCCCAGGAAGCGGTGAACACGGCCCATCCAGTCCGCGTCGCGCTTGGCCAGGTAGTCGTTCGTGGTGATGACGTGAACGCCCTTGCCGGCGATGGCGTTGAGGTAGACGGGCATGACCGAGGTCAGCGTCTTGCCCTCACCCGTGCGCATCTCGGAGATCTGACCGAGGTGCAGCGCCGCGCCACCCATCATCTGGACGTCGTAGGGGCGCTGGCCGAGGGTGCGCTTCGCGGCCTCGCGGGCCACGGCGAACGCCTCCGGCAGCAGCTCGTCCAGCGACTCGCCCTCGGCGTGGCGCTTCCTGAACTCCTCGGTCTTGCCGCGAAGCTCCGCGTCGGAGAGGTCCACCACCTCGTCTTCCAGGTGGTTGATGTGCTGGGCGATGTTGCGGAGGCGCTTGAGCATCTTGCCCTCGCCGGAGCGGAGCAGTCGGGACAGCACCATCTGGATAGACCTCATCACCTGTATCGCGGCGCGCCCACGTCGGACGCCTTTCCCCTGCCCATCGTAGGCAAGTCGCCAAGATGTGTGCACGGACACAGGCGGATTGGGTTACCCGACCTTGTTCGTGCAGGTCAGGTGCCGTTTCTGCGATCTTCCGCAGTCCGCCTGGCGCCGGTGCCCCCACCTCGGCTACTGGTGTGAAGAACGTACGGGTGCCGCGCAAAGGTTCCTGGCCCGGCCAAGTTCACCTTCACGGTGAACGTCCATGCGCGGAACGGGGCCGGGTGGCCGCAGACGCACGCCGCCGCCCCGCACACGAGGGGTGCGGGGCGGCGGCGGTCGAAGGAACGTGGGTCGAGCGGGGTCAGGCCAGCCTGATCACGCCGTAGTCGAATCCCTTCCGGCGGTAGACGACACTCGGGCGTCCGCACTCGGTGTCGGCGAAGAGGTAGAAGTCGTGTCCGACCAGTTCCATCTCGTAGAGGGCCTGGTCGACGGTCATCGGTTTGGCGGCGTGCTCCTTCTCGCGTACGACGCGTCCGGGCAACTTTTCTTCGAGGCCGTCGTCCCAACGCTGCGTGGGCACTTCCGCCATGCCCTCGTAGTCGGCCTCGGGTGCGTCGAGCACCGCGGTCTTGGCGCGGCGCGACGTCATGCTTTCGCCTGCGGACCGGTCAGCCAGTCCGCTTGTCGCTTCGGCCACCGAGATCGGGGCGCGGGCCCCGTGGTGGACGCGCCTGCGGTCGTGTGACCGACGCAGACGGTTCTCGAGCTTCGCGACCGCAGCATCGAGCGCGGCGTAGAAGTCACCCGCGCAGGCTTCGGAACGGACCACGGGTCCACGTCCCTTGCCGGTGATTTCGACCCGCTGACAGTTCTTCGACTGACGGCGGTTCGGCTCGTGGAAGAGTTCCACGTCGAAGCGGATGACCTTGCGGTCGTAGCGCTCAAGCCGGGCCAGCTTTTCGGCGACGTGAACCCTGTAGTGATCGGGCACCTCGACGTTGCGGCCCTTAACGACGATGTCCATACACGACCTCCCTCGCTTTGTTGCGAGCTATGGCTGGACTGCATTAAAGCGCCGTGGCGATCTTCGATCGCGGATGTGTCGCAGAGGGTCGTCTCCCTCAGCTCTCACGGCGCCAGGGTCATGGGCTGTTCGCCTCCTCCCCGTGGGCCGGGAACGCTGATAGCGGTGCACGTTAGCTTGGGATTCACCGTCGCGTAAGCCCCCTTGCCGGGGGAACGACAAGATTTTTTGATGACTACGCAGCGCGACGACAGCGCGTTGCCGGTCGTTTCCCGAGCGTGCCCCGAACCAAACCTCCCGGCACTCCACTCACCCGAACGGCGCACACCCGAACCGGCACTCGACGGCAGCCTCGCTGCGTCGAACGGGTCCAGTAGCGGCCTCATACCCAGCCAACGGGCGACCCGCGCGTCATGTTCCCGAAACCTGGAAGAGATCGATTCCGAACCTCTCGGCGCCCCCGCCGCACTTCTTCGCACCGAACTGAGCGCCGCGGATGCCCGATCACAGCCCAGTCACGCCTGGCTGAACGGTAGATTTCGCCCAATGGCGGACAAGGCAGTCGATCACCGTTGGCACGGACGTACCGCTATTGTCCAGTAATAACCGCTGGTCAGCTCCATACGTGAATAGTCGTTAACAAGTCAGGGGTGTAGGGCGCACGCCCGAGGCCGCCTCAGGCGCGTGACCGCTCGAGTCCGAGGACGTTGATCGACGGCCTCGTGTGCGGACGTCTCAGTTCTGAAACACCGGCTGCGACAAACGGGGCGAAACGAGTTACTTCGCCTCGCAAGATCGTCACAGAACGCGCGCCGAGCAGGGGATTCCCGCCGCGCCGAACCGTCTCGGAGATCGACAACGTCACCGGAAATTCACCCTGGTGGGCGGTGCCGAAAGACCCCGCCGGGCCCCTCCCCCGAATTTTCTGTCAGACCTCGCCGCCATCCTGAACCCATGACACCTTTCGACCTGCTCGTGCCGGCCACCTGCTCCGGCTGCGGCCGCGCCGGCTCCCAGTGCTGCGCCACGTGCTTCGCCTCGTTCGGCCCGCCCACCCGGCTCCAGGTCCCCGGTGTGGGCCCGCCAGTGTGGACGCTGGCCGCCTATCACGGCGCCGCAAGGGAACTGGTGCTCGCCTTCAAGGAACGAGGCGCACGGCCCCTCGCAGCGTGGTTCGGCGCCCTCGTCGCGGCAGCCCTCGTCGCACTCGGGCCTCCACCGTGGACGCTCATCCCCGCACCTTCCCGCCGCAGCGCCGCGCGGGATCGCGGCGGCGACCACATGCTGCGCATCGCTCGGGAAGCGGAGATCGCCGCCGTCGCACCCGTGCTGCGCCTCGCTGCCGGAGTGGCCGACTCGGTGGGGCTGGGCGCCGGAGCGCGGAGGCGGAACCTGGAGGGGCGGGTGCAGGTCTGTGGTCCGGCGCCGCCGGGCACCACCGTGCTGCTCGACGACGTGGTCACCACCGGGGCCACGGCTTCGGCCTGTGTTCGCGCTTTGCGGCAGGCAGGGGTGCGGACGAACGCGGTGCTGGTGCTGACGTCGGCCCGGCCGCACCGGCCTGGGCAGTGAAGGTCGCGGCGGTCAGGGCCGCAGCGGTCAGGGCCGCGGCAGGCAGGGCTGCGGCAGGCAGGGCTGCGGCAGGCAGGGCTGCGGCAGGCAGGGCTGCGGCAGGCAGGGCTGCGGCAGGCAGGGTCTGAGGTCTGGGTGGCGACGCCTGTGGCCGGGTGGCGTGGGGCCGGTGACGTGGGCTGCGCGACGTGCGGCCGGACGACGTGAGCCCAGGTGACGTGGGGCCGGACGCTTCGGCAGGCGGTGAGATCTCGCAACAACGACTCGCCACGTCGGCACCACCGACCAGCCCGCACCGCACCGCACCGCACCGCACCGCACCGTCGAGCCTGGCCACGCCAACTCGGCCACCAACCAGCCCAAGCGGCGTCAGCCAAGCCACCCGGCGCCGCCCGCGTCAGCCCACCGGCGTCAGACCAGCACCTCAGACCAGCCACCCTCAACCGTGCCGCACGTCGCTGCCCAGCCCCGGCACCGCGCCGTCAGCCCGCCGCCTCAGCCCAGCCACCCCAAGCGGCGTCAGCCCAAGCCGCCTCAGCCCGGGTAGAACACCAGCGCCCCCATCGGCACCCGGATCCCGCTAGACCTCCACACATCAGTGATGTCCGAAGCCGACCACAGCCCCGAAGGGTCCACCACCTGCACCTGACGCGCCGGCGCCGCCGCCACCGAACCCACGGGCACGGTGAGGTTCGACTGGCTGTAGCGGTCCATCCGGTAGCCGTCGGTGTAGACCTTGCTGACCGGCCACGAAGGCAACGAGGAGGAGACCACCAGCACGTCCTGCGAGAGCCAGTCGATCGACTGCACTGCCGAGCCCAGGATCGACGGCTGCAGCTGCCGCGGTGAGCGCAGCGCCACGTCCTGGTCGTTGCGGACCACCGAGGCGATGTAGAGCTTGCCGGCGATCACCAGGGCAGCTCGGGTGCCGTCGCGGGAGAGGCGCAGTTCGCTGATCGAGCCGAACGGCACGATGTCGGTGATGTTGACGCCCTTGGCGGTCCAGCTGCCGTTGTCGGAGCGGGTCACCCTGGTCACCGAGGTGCCGTCTACCGCCGTCCAGACCTCGGTGCCCGGTTCCTTCGGGCCGCTCGAGAGCTGCCACGTCGGTCTCGACAGGGTGGTCGCGACGAGGTCCACTTCGGACAGCTCCTGTTCGAGCTCGCCCACTCGCAGCCGCATTCCGCCGCCGGAGCGGGTGACCACGGCCAGGCGTGAGCCGTCCAGGGACTGTGCGGCGGAGGCGACGCTGTACGCGCCTGTGCCCGCGGGGCCCTTGATCGGGGCGCCGTCGGTCAGCGAACGGACCGAGCCGTCCGCCACGATCATGCCCTGGAGGTTCGCATTCAAGGCCAGCAATGCCTCGCCTGCGGTCGCCGACACGTCGGACGGCCGGTAGTCGCGCTGGTCCGGCAGGATCTGCTGGCCGTCCACCAGGACGCGCACGCGCGAAGAAGTGACGCCCAGGTACGACTTCACGACCTGGGCGACGATCTGCTTGCGCTTTTCCGGGGTGAGGTCCTTGCCTACGTTGGTGAGGTTCACCTCGAGTGCGCCGTCGTCGGACTCGCGAGTGTCCGAGAACTTGTCGGCGTCCGGGCCCAGCGCGCTCACCAACGTGTCGCGGACGGCGTCGCCGGGGCCCGCGATCAGCAGTTCGGTCACGCGCGTCGGGATCGACGTCGCCGGCGGGATCACGACGTAGCGCGGGTCCGGCACCAGCACGGTGAACTCGGGGTTGTAGAAGTACAGCGTGATGCGGCGGTACGTGGTGTTGAAGAGGTTCTGCGGCATGTAGATGCCCGCGGGCGGTTCGGAGATCCGCCACTGGTTCTCGTTGTTGCGCTCGACCTTCACCGGCTTCTGGAAGTCGCCGAGCTGCGGGACGAACGCGTTGTCGCTGCCGAGCCGGCCGATGTACTTGCCTTGCAGGAGAACGGTCTGCGTCTTGTTGTCCTGCGGCGCCTGCGAGGTCGGCACGGTGGAGAAGGCGGTCTCGATGATCGTGGGGTTCTTGGTGTCCCACTTCCGGCTGGCGTCGGGCGTCATGAACGCGCGGGCGGCCGCGTAGTTGTTGTCCGGGTTCGACGTCGCCTCGATGAAGTCGCGCACGAGCGTGAACGGGTCGATGTTCTGGAGCGGTTCCGGCGCGGCGGGGACGTTGGACGCCTTGCTGTCCTTCGACCCGATCGGTTTCGGCTGGGTGTTCGTCGGGATCGCGGCGCACCCGGACAGGGTCACGAGGACGAGCAGCAGCATTGCCAGCCGTTTCACCGCACTTCCTCCGAAACCTCGTCCGACGACGCGGGCGGCCCGTCCACGGGCTCCGCGGGCTGCCAGGTGATCTCCTCTGGCCGCAGCTCGATCTCGCCGGGCTCCTCCTCGACGACCGGCTCCTCGACCACGGTGCCGGGTTCGTGTTCGATCGCGGGCGCCAGCGGCAGCGGGCTCTCGCGCAGCTCCTCGCCGTGCTTGCGGGGCAACGTCAAGCGGAACACGGCACCGTGGCCGGGCTCGCCCCACGCCTCCAGCCAGCCGCCGTGCAGGCGGGCGTCCTCCAGCGAGATCGACAGGCCCAGGCCGGTGCCGCCGGTGCGGCGGTTGCGGGACGGGTCGGCACGCCAGAAGCGGCTGAACACCAGGTCGGCCTCGCCCTTGCGCAGACCGACGCCGTGGTCCCGCACGGTGATCGCGACGGCGTCGTCGTTGCCGCGCATGGTGAGTTCGACCGGCTGGCCCTCGCTGTGGTCGATGGCGTTCGCGAGCAGGTTGCGCAGAATCCGTTCCACGCGGCGCGAATCGAGCTCGGCGACGAGCTCGGAGTCGGGCAGGTCCAGCACCACCGGCGAGTTGGCGCTCGTGGAGATCGCCCGCACCGAGTCGTGCGCGCGACGCGCCAGCACGCGGATGTCTACCTGGTCGGCGGACAGCTCCTCGACGCCGGCGTCGAGGCGGGAGATCTCCAGCAGGTCGCCGAGCAGCGACTCGAACCTGTCGAGTTCGTCCACCAGCAGCTCGGTGGACCGGGCGAGCCCGGCGGGGAACTGTTCGCGCGAGGCGTGCAGGACGTCCGCGGCCATGCGCACCGTCGTCAACGGCGTGCGCAGCTCGTGCGAGACGTCGGAGGTGAACCGGCGCTGCAGCTGGCCGAACTCCTCCAGCTGCTTGAACTGCGCCTGGATCGACTCGGCCATCTCGTTGAACGACTCGGCCAGGCGCGCCACGTCGTCCTCTCCGACGACGTGCATGCGTTCGTGCAGGGTGCCGTCCGCGAACCGCTCCGCGACCTCGGCTGCCTGCCGCACCGGCCGCACCACCTGGCGTGTCACCAGGTTCGCGATCAACGCGAGCAGGACCAGCAGCACGATGCCGCCGACCGCCAAAGTGGACTGCACGACCTCGGCCGTGCGTTGCTCGGCGGTCAGCGGGAAGATCAGGTACAGCTGCATCGAGCGCGCGGACGTGCTGATCGGCAGGCCCACGACGAACAACGTGGTCTGCACGCCTTCGCGCTGCACGGTGTGGATCTGGGTGCCGGAACCGCCGTCCTCGACCATCTCGCGCAGCCCGCGCGGCACGTCGTCGAGCTTGCCGACGGACGGCACGCGCCCCGCGCCGGCGGAACCCAGCCCGTCGGCCAGGACCGGTTCGAACGCGCCGGCACCCGCCGTCGTGGCGTCCGTACCGGCGCCACCGACAGCGAGCTTGTTGATCGCGCTGGTGAACCGCGTCTGCACGCTGTCCGGCCCGGGATTCAGACCGACCAGGTCGGACTGGATCAGGCTGCGCGAGGCGATCGCCTGGCGCACCGCGGCCTCGTCCTTGGTGTTCAGCAGCTGGTTGGTGATCTGCATCTGCAGCACCATGCCCAGCACGAACACCACGGCCGACGAGAGCGCGAGCGTGGACACGACGACGCGCAACTGCAGCGAACGACGCCAGAGGTCACCAAACGCGGACCACCGCTTACGCGCTTCCTCGACGAGGAACTGCGCCTTCGCGATGGCCGGCCGAACGAACTTCATATGTCACCTGTCACGGAGGGCCGGCCTTGTACCCGACACCGCGGACAGTCAACACCACCTCGGGGTGTTCCGGGTCCCGTTCGACCTTGGACCGCAGCCGCTGCACGTGGACGTTCACCAGACGCGTGTCGGCGGCGTGGCGGTAACCCCACACCTGCTCGAGCAGCACCTCGCGGGTGAACACCTGGCGCGGCTTGCGGGCCAGCGCGACGAGGAGGTCGAACTCCAGCGGCGTGAGCTGGATCGGCCTGCCCTCGCGCAACACCTCATGGCCGGGAACGTCGATCGTCAGATCGCCGATCTGCAGCACCTCGGACGGCTCGGCCTCGGTGCGCCGCAGGCGCGCCCGGATCCGAGCCACGAGCTCCTTGGGCTTGAACGGCTTGACGACGTAGTCGTCCGCACCGGACTCGAGGCCCAGCACCACGTCGACCGTGTCGCTCTTCGCCGTGAGCATCACGATCGGCACGCCCGACTCGGACCTGATCGCCTTGCAGACGTCGATGCCGTTCATCCCCGGCAGCATCAGGTCGAGCAGCACGAGGTCGGGCTTGAGCTCGCGCAACGCGGGCAGGGCACGGGCACCGTCGGCGACCACCGCGGTGTCGAAGCCCTCCCCGCGCAACACGATCGTCAGCATCTCCGCCAGGGCGGGGTCGTCATCGACGACGAGCACGCGTGCCTTCATACCCAACATCGTCGCACTGCCGGTCGCGCGTTCGCGCACCGCCCACGTTCCGTTGCTGCTGGTGGCGATGTGCGCTCGTTCGGTAACCGGCCGGAACTGTCGTTCCACGTACCCCACCTCGCCCCGTTTGACCTGTTCGTCGCGGGAGTATCCGCGCGAGGATCACCTTTCGTTACCAAGTGCTCTCAGGCCGTGCGAACGGCGGAGGCCAGCCAGATGCGCGCGTCACCCACCTTCCGGGGGTCGGTGATCGCCGGCACGGCGCGGTCGTGCCGCGCGGCCAGGTCGACCTGGTGCGTCACCGTCGCGTGCCAGCCGTAGCCGTCGAGCCACTCGACGGGGTCCTCCACGTCGGACTGCCAGCGGGCGTCCAGCGCGTCGAACCGCTGGTGCACGGGCTTCATCTGCGGCAACTCGCGGAAGGCGCGGTTGACGTGTTCGAGCGCGAGCGTGCTGCCACGGGCGGACAGCGCGCTCACCCAGTACAGGACCTGCTCGCCCGCGTCCGGCGGCAGGAACATGAAGAGGCCCTCCAGCAACCATGCCGTGGGCCTCTTCGGGTCGAAACCAGCTCGTATCAGCGCTGTCGCCCAGTCGTCCCGCAGATCGCACGGGACGACGACACGCTCACAGGCGGGCTGTGCGAGCTGGTCGCGCAGAGCGTCTTCCTTGAACTCGAGCAACTCGGGCAGGTCGAGTTCGAAGAGTGTCGTGCCCGGCGGCCACTGCAGCCGGAACGCTCTTGTGTCGAGGCCCGCCGCCATGATCACTACCTGGGGTTGCGGCGTGCCGAGGAGTTCGTCGTCGAAATACCGGGTGCGCAGGACGAAGTGATCACCTGCGAGGGTCCGGACGCCGTTCAGGTCGCTCGCGGAGCCGGCGGCCTCCACGAGTCCTGCGGCCAGCGGGTCGTCGAAGAGCCGGTGGAGACGACCTTGCTCGTTGGCGCGGGCGGCAGCGATCAGCACCGCCGTCCGGGCGACACCGATCGGGGTTCGCTGCAGTACACGCTTCAAATTGCGATCTCCTATTCACTCACAGTGACAGCCGGACACTCGATCGTGTCAATCGGTACGCACGTGAGCGACCACTCAAGGAGTGAACAGCGGTTCCAGAAGCGAATGAAAGTTCACGTTTGACCGCCCATCGACCACTTGCCACGGCGAGAGCCAGCCGATGTTCGCCAATCCGTCGTAAACCACGCCGCATCTGGCCTGCAGCGAGCCATCGGATTCGTAAATGTCACGGGCGCGCGACTCGTCGGCCTGCTCCCGCTTCGCCGCCCGTTCGGCCGCGACCTCCACGGGCACCCGCAGCAGCAGTTGAAGATCGGGAACGGGCAGCCCGAAGCGTTCGATCTCGAGCTCGTGCACCCACCGCACGAACTCGCCGTGCTCGTCCTGGTGCAACCGCGCGGCGCTGTACGCGGCACTCGACGCCACGTACCGATCGAGCAGAACGACGTCGTGCTCCTCGAGGTCCTTCCGGATCTCGTCAGCCGCGCCGCGCCGGTCGAGCGCGTAGAGGACGGCCATCCCGTAGACGGAGTCGCTCAGGTCGCCGAGCCTGCCGTAGAGGCCGTCGCGGACCAGGTCAGCGTGCACGCTGACGCCGTAGCGCGGGAACGCGTGGCCGGCCACCGTCCTGCCCTGAGAGGCCAACGCCTCGGTCAGTCCGTTGGCGAGCGTGCGCTTGCCGGCCCCGTCCAGACCTTCGATCACCACGAGCTTTCCCACGCCAGAACCCTAACTGGACCGGTTCCGGCCACTCACACGGCGGCAGCGCGTCCCCCACACGGGCGAAATCCGATCTTTCGATCACCAGAACGAGTGACTACGGTGAACAGTCACACGGCGCGTGTGAAGGGTAGGTGCCGCGGTGACCGCGGATTCCGGGCACGCCGGGTCGGTCGAAGAACCGATCGGGCACCCGACCGGGGGTCTGCCGACCCCCCTCGCCGAGACGCTGCGCTACGGGCCGTTCCACCGCGCATTGCGCGAGTCGATCGCCCACCGGGGCCTCTCGCTCGCACGGCTGCGCGCACATCTCGAACAGCTGGGTGTCCAAGTTGGCCAGTCGACGCTCTCGTACTGGCAACGCGGCTTGCGCCATCCCGAGGTGCCACGCGCCATCAGCACAGTGCGCGCGCTGGAGACCGTGCTGCGTCTACCGCCTTCGTCCTTGTTGGACCTCATCGGCCCGCGCACCGCGAACACCTACGCGCCACGCCCGGTCGCGACCTGGCCCGATCACGCGCCACTGCTCGCAACGTTCGACTCCGTACCAGAGGCCGCCCGGGGCAACGCCGACCTCGAAGTGCTCTCCGTGCACGACACCGTCCAGATAGGCATGCACCGCGAGCAACGCTCCATCACCACGCGGCTGGTCGTGCGCGCGGTGCGTCAGGGACCGGACCGATACCTGGCGATGCACCACGGCGACGACGGCTCGTTGATCGAGAACGCGCTGGTCAGATCCGGCGAAGGCTGCCGACAGGGGCGGCTGCGCCGGGAAAGCGCTTCCCGCAACCTCGCCGTGGAGATGCTGTTCGACCGGCGGCTCGCGGCGGGCGAGGAGCACGTCTTCAGCTTCACGATCGTCGACGACACCGGCAACGCGACCCCAGGGCACTACCGGACGTTCCGCGACACCTGCGGCTCGTACCTCGTGCAGCTCTCGTTCCACCGGAGGGCGATGCCCGCGCGCTGCATGAAGCAGTTCCTGGCCTCGGCCGACGCGACGCCGGTCGACGTCGACGAGCTGGTGTGCGGGCTCGGCGGCGTCGTCAGCGCGTACTTCGGCGACGTCGGGCCTGGGATCGCGGGCATCGCCGTCGAGTGGAGCTAGTCGAGCCCAGTGGCGCGAGGAAAGCGAGGGAGCTAAAGACCGGCGCTCCGAAGAGCATTCCGGTTCCGGAGTTAGAAGGAAGCTCCCTCATGGCCTCGCTGGGACCACGTTAGCGCGATTCGGATCAGTCCGACAGCAGTTTCCCGAGTTCTGCCACCGTGGTCACGGTTCCGGTCTCGTCCTGCGCCAACCCGATGCGGAACACCGGAGCGTCCTTTGTGGATGCCTTGCGGGCGAACAGGTCCCGGAGCCTCGCCACGGTGAAGCACTTGCGCCGCAACGCCGCCGCGGCGATCAGCTTCACGACGTCACGGTTCTCCTCGACCTGGTTGCCCCACGACGTGCCGCGCAGGTAGAGGTGCAGCCACGTGCCGAACCAGTCGTCGCCCTCCCGTTCGAACATCACCGGCAGCGCGACCTTTCCCTTGCCGCGCATGGAAGAGCGCGCCCGCACCGTGCTCGGTTCGAACGGCTTGCCCATCTGGCGGAGATCGCGGCTCATGAACCCGAACATCGACTCGGCGACGTCGTCGAACCCCTCCCCCGAGTAGATGTTCACCTGCGGCACGACGTACTTGGCCTTCAACCCGTCCCGATGCAGGTCGATGAACTCCGTCGCGCCGTCCGTGGCATCGGTGACGTCACCCGAGTAGTACGCACCTTTGCGCTTCAGCCACGTCCAAGACACCTGCCCCAGGTACTCGAATCTCTCGTTGAGCAGCACCGCGGACAGGTCGTAGTCGGTCCGCTTCGCGTGCTGCCGCCAGTGCACGAAGAACCGCAGCACGTCACCTTCGAACCAGAGCTTCGACCCGCGCGGCAGCACACCGAAGCCTTCCTCCGTACCGGAAACGGGCACCACGACGTCGAGCACCTCGTCGTCCACAGCCAGCTCGGAGTAGTCCGGAAGCCGGCGGATCAGCTCGTTCTCGACCACCTCGACGATCTCCGCGACCGCCTTCGGATCGAGCGGCACGCGGTCGTCGTCGGCGATCCACACCCTGCGCGCACGGGTCGCGAAGACGCGCGCGGTGTCCGGCGTCGTGCGGTTCGACAGGTGCTCCAGCACCGAGATGAGCACGCGACCGGACACCTCCGGCACCGCGGCTTCGACGCGCTCGGCGAGGTTGCCCGCCCCGTGCCGGAGCAGCCTGTCGAGCTGCCGCAGCAACAGTCCGGGCGCCTTGGCCAGGACCTCGGCGGCACGTTCGACGTCGTTCTCCGCGAACGCCAGCTCGACCTGCCCGGCGAACGACCGCGCGACCTTCTCCCCGCGCGCCACCGCGAACACGTCCTGCGCCCGCTCGAACGGGTACTCGTGCGGGTGCAACCGCTCACCAAGACGCTTCCACGCCTCACGGTTCTGGCCGACGTCACCGAGCTTGCTCTCCGCCACCTCGTTCAACGCACCGAGCAACGCCCTGCGCTCAGGCCGGCGGAACGACCGGAAGCGCGTCGGCTCCTTGAGCGTGACGTCGCCGCCGGACGCCTCGGCGGCGAGCCGCAGCACGTCGGTGACGGTGTCGATGTCCTGAAGGGGCCGCTGCGCCACCAGCCGGGCGGCGTTGAGGATCGCGCGATTCTCCCGGACGGGCACGTCGAGTTCGCCGTCGGGGCAGAGCACGGCCAGCTCCCCGAGCAACGCCCTGTCGTTCTCCGCCAACGGAATCGGACTCGTGGCGAGCTCCTCGAACAGACGCTGCGCCTCTTCTTCGAGCGTGCCACCGAGATGTATGAGCGTGATGCGGTCCTTCAACGAAGGAATCAGCTCGTCGTGCGCCCGCAACATCTCCTCGTAGGAGTGCTGAACGCGCCCGTACTTCGGCAGGTCAAGGAGGTTGTTCGTCGGCGCGATGCCCTGCTCCAACGCGTCCCGCAGGCACTCCCGCCAGAACGCGAGGGTGTCCGGCACGTTGTGCGGGAACTCCTTGAAGTACGGGTTGTGCTGCCCGCGCGCACCGATCAACTCCTTGACCGCGCGCACGACCTCCGCGGCAAAGTCCTCGGCATCACCCAGGCCGGAAACATGTTCGAGCAGCTCCCGCGAGGCCTTGAAGCCCGACGTGATCAGCGCGGCGTCCAACTGCCTCGCGACGGCGGCACCGTCCCCCGGCGCACCGTCCGAGGCGGGCACGCGCAGGGTCTTCTTGATGATGGTCGTCCGCACCCGGTCAGTAAAACCCGCACGTCAACGCAATTCCACCCGTTTGGGCACGATGTTGTTCGGTCTCCATCGCCTAACGTCGAATTTCATGAACGGCGATCCGTCCACCCCGTACAGCAGTGACCTGGGCGATGAGTTGCGCCAGGTGCGCGAGCGCTTCACGACCTTCCGCGGCAGGAAGATCGCCCGGATGCTCGGGTGGGATCCGGGGAAGGTCTCCAACATCGAGCACGGCAAGGTGCGCGCCACCGAGATCGACATCATCCAGTACCTGGGGAGGTGCGGGCGCAGTCAGGCCTTCATCACGGACTTCCTGGAGCGGTACCGGTCCGCGTTCAACCCCTACATCGTCCAGGTCACGGACAACCTGCGCACGATGGCCATGGCGGAGTCACTGGCGGAGAAGATCACTGGCTACGACCTGACCTACATGCCGGGCCTGTTGCAGACCGAGGAGTACGCGACGGCGCTGTACGTGGCCCGCGGAGTTCTGACTCCGGACATGATCGAAGCCGCTGTGCGTTTCCGAATGGAACGGCAGACCATCCTGCAGCGGCACAACAGGCCAACCTGCGTCTTCTACATCCACGAGAACGCTCTACGGCTCAAGGTCGGCAGCGACCAGATCATGGAAGACCAGCTCATGAGGCTGCTCTTCCACACGCACACCATCCGGATCGTGCCCGCGGCGAGTGGTCCAGCGGGCGTTCTCCTCGCTCACTACGTGCTGTGGGAGTACGAGAAGCGCAGCAGCGTCGCCTACACGCATTCAGACCTCGCGAAGGTGTTCGTGCAGGACGAAGTCGGGGTCAAGCGCTGCAAGTCGATCTTCGCGCGCCTGGATGCGCTCGCTCTGGATGAGGAACAATCGCGGTCGATGGTGGCGGATCTCGCCAGTCGATCGCGGGAGGACCTCAGTGACCGGAGACTGCACCTGGCGTAAGAGCAGCTACAGCGGCGGCGACGCCATCGACGACGACTGCGTCGAGGTGGCGTTCGCCCAGGTCGTGCGCGTCCGTGACTCCAAGAACACCGCAGGCCCCGAGCTGAAGTTCAGCGTCGAGGCCTGGCAGGGATTCATCGAAGCTCGGTAGCCGCTTGCCACGACAAGCCCTCAGGCCGCGTTCCCTCGTTCACCAACAGCTGCCCCAGGGCTTGCCGCACCAGTTCGAGCGGCACCTCCGAGTCAGCCGGGAACTCGTGCGCCGTCCCGTAGTACAGGTAGCGCACGCCGTCCGGGTTGACCTGGGCTCCCTTGCTGAACCACTCGCCATCATCACCGGCGTAGCGAACAGCACCGAACGCGCCGGCCTGGTCAACGCCGACCACCAACTCGTGCGTCGGGTCCTCGTCGGCGGACTCGTCCACGGCGTAGACCGTCGCCGACTGGTAGTCCGGCCCTGCGTTGATCAGCTCAGTCAGAAAGCCGTCGATGTCGTCGTTGGTGCGCAACAAACTCACACCCGCGCCGTGTTTGTACGAAGCCTCCAAGACATAGCTCATGTCTGGGCTTCCTTTCCCCGGTAGGTCTGCTCGCCGCCCGGCCAGTGAATCGTCACGGTTTGACCTGGTTTGAGGATTCTCGACAGAAGGCGGTCACACGACCATCGGCCTTCGTTGCAAGGCTCGTTGTTGACGGCGAGCGTAACGCGCTTCGCGGCCAGGCCCCGGAGCGCCGCCGCGAGCTTGACCTCGACGTGGGCCGCCACCCACAAGGTGCCATGAGCAGGACCGATTCGGAGTTCTGCCAACACAGCGCGGGCCTGTTGCCAGTCGTGCTCGCCGCTGACGATGTCGTGTTCGACGCCGCTCTCGTCGACCCAGATCCCTGACGTCTTGCCACCCTCTCGCTTGGGCAGTTTGCCCAGCAGGCTTGCCCCCTGAGTTCGGCTGGGGACAGGTGAAACGGGGTGAAGCACCTCACTCGTCCGGCCGCTTCCCTCCAAGCGGTTGGCCGCACCGGTCACGCCGGCGTGGATTGCGGACAGCTGACATTGCAGCTGATCAATCCCACTGATGACCTGGCTGAACCAGTCGAGCACCCGATGAAATTCGGCCTGACCGCTTCCCGCCGATGCCTGCTCGATGAGGCTGCGGGCTTCCTCAGCGGCGTCGAGAGCATCCGCCAGTTCCGTGAAAGGCAGGCGCTCCACGCTTGCGCGTAGCGCTGCGATCACGTCTCCGAGTGTCGCCAAACGCCCTCCCCAGCCCGAGCAAGTACACCCGGCCGGCGTTGGGCGGGCAAGACGTCAGCTGAGCCCGTCAGGCACCGGCAGGTCCAGCGCAGCGAGGAACCGCCGAGTCTTCACCTCGACAAACACCTCACCGTCGTCGATCTCGTCGACGTCCTCGGCCTCGTCCCACTCGAACGCGTTCGGATCCTCGTCCTCGGCCAGGAACGCGAGCAGCTCGGCCTGCTTGGCCGGAACGTCACCGGAGCGGGAAAGCGCCCACCACTCGGCCAGGCCCGCGGCCTCCCGCAGGACGTCCGTCGGGTCGGACGCGCTGGGGTTCTCGAAGTACGTGCGCGGCGTCAGGCCCAGGTAGGCGACGCCGGATCCGGTGCCGGCCGGGGCGTAGACGACCGAGGTGATGTCGCTGTCGTGGATGTCGATCCACAGGAACGGCTCCGCGAGGGGCGGCAGTTCGCCCTCGGACAGCGTCTTCCAGGAACCTTGCTCGTAGGCGTATGTGCCGAAGAATCCCACGGTGAACATGAAACAGGGGCCTCCCGCGGCGCGCGCGGGAGGCCCCTGTCAAAGAAGTCAGTAGCGGTAGTGCTCCGGCTTGAACGGGCCCTCGACGTCGACGTCGATGTACTCGGCCTGGTCCTTGGTGAGCTTGGTCAGCTCGCCGCCGAGTGCCTCGAGGTGGATGCGCGCGACCTTCTCGTCCAGCACCTTGGGCAGGCGGTAGACCTCGTTGTCGTACTCCTTGAACTTGGTGAACAGCTCGACCTGAGCGATCACCTGGTTCGAGAAGGAGTTCGACATGACGAACGACGGGTGGCCCGTGGCGTTGCCCAGGTTCATCAGGCGGCCCTCGGACAGCACGATGATCGTGCGGCCCGTCGGGAAGATCCACTCGTCTACCTGCGGCTTGATGTTGTTCTTGCGGATGCCGGGGTAGCGCTGCAGGCCGGCCATGTCGAGCTCGTTGTCGAAGTGGCCGACGTTGCCCAGGATCGCCTGGTGCTTCATCTGCGACATGTGCTCGACGGTGACGACGTTCTTGTTGCCCGTCGTCGTGATGATGATGTCGGCGGTCGGCAGGACCGACTCCAGGCGCGCGACCTGGTAGCCGTCCATGGCGGCCTGCAGGGCGCAGATCGGGTCGATCTCGGTGACGATGACGCGGGCACCCTGGCCGCGCAGGGACTCGGCCGAGCCCTTGCCGACGTCGCCGTAGCCGCAGACGACCGCGACCTTGCCGCCCATGAGGACGTCGGTGCCGCGGTTGATGCCGTCGATCAGCGAGTGGCGGATGCCGTAGCGGTTGTCGAACTTCGACTTGGTGACGGCGTCGTTGACGTTGATGGCCGGGAAGAGCAGCTCACCGGCGGCGGCCAGCTGGTACAGGCGCATGACGCCCGTCGTGGTCTCCTCGGTGACGCCGCGGATGCCCTCGGCGATGTTCGTCCACTTCTTGCCGTCCTTCTCGAGCGACGCGCGCAGCGTGTCGAGAACGATCGCGTACTCCTCCGAGTCGTCCTCGGAGACCGCCGGCACGACACCGGCCGCCTCGTACTGGACGCCCTTGTGGACGAGCAGGGTGGCGTCGCCACCGTCGTCCAGGATCATGTTCGGGCCCTTGCCGTCCGGCCAGGTGAGCATCTGCTCGGCCGTCCACCAGTACTCCGGCAGGGTCTCGCCCTTCCAGGCGAAGCAGGCGACGCCCTTGGGCTCCTCCTCCGTGCCGTGGGGGCCGACGACGACGGCAGCCGCCGCGTGGTCCTGCGTCGAGAAGATGTTGCAGGAGGCCCAGCGCACCTCGGCGCCCAGGTCAACCAGGGTCTCGATGAGGACGGCCGTCTGGATCGTCATGTGCAGCGAGCCGGAGATGCGGGCGCCCTTGAGCGGGTACACCCCGGAGTACTCGCGGCGGAACGCCATGAGGCCGGGCATCTCGTGTTCGGCCAGCCGGATCTCCTTGCGGCCGAACTCGTGGAGCGACAGGTCGGCCACTGCGAAGTCGATGCCGTTGCGGGTCTGCAACCGTTCCGCGGTCATTACGAAGTCCTCCAGGGCACTTCAGCGAGGGTGTCGTCCGACCATACCGCCCGCTGATGCACCACTATGTCCCCCACGTTGGGTGAGGGAGGTCTCGGGTGTTGATTGCCGGCCCGGACACACGTGTCGTCGAACTGCGCGTGCACGGCGTTCAAGGAACGACGCCGCAGACGTTGGTCGACGCCGTTGCGGCCGTGGACGTTGCGGGAGACGGTCTCGGGCGCATCGTGCGCCCGGCTGACAGACTCCGCAGGCCCGCGCCTGGACCAGTTTTGCAGACCGAGGGCCGTCCCATCCCCCGCGTGGTCGAGGGGTATTTGTGGGGCGGAATGACGTCCGGCGGTGTGGCCAAGGCCACGTGGGCGCTGCTCTTCCCGTTCAGCATCGCGAACGTCGCGCACTGGATGCTGCCTCCCGTTCCCGAGCAGAACCTGCCCGCTCACCTGCTCGGCATCGGCCTGCGGTCGTTGTTGCGGGTGTTCGCGCTGCTGCTGACGGCGTTGCTGGTCGCGCAGATCTCGGTGGTCAGCCTGGACCTGCTCGCGGCCCAGTGCCTGCGGCCCGCTACCGCGTGTCTGACCAGCATTCCGGCCGACGTGCGCGCGTTTCCCTGGTTCCGGACCTTCCTGGGGTTGCTGCCGATCCTGGTGGTGATCGCGGTGATGCGGCGCGTCTCGCACGTCGAATGGCGGATCGAGCGCAAGGAGATCGCCGACGCCGAGGAGCAGGAGAAGCAACCCCCGTCCGGACTGCCCGGCGCGCACGTGGCGACCGACCCGGACACGCCGGCGTTGCGGTCGCTGCACATCGTGGCCGCGCTCGCGGTGACGTCGCTGATCGCGCTGGGCGGGCCGTTGCGGCAGCTCACGGCCACCGGCGGCATGGGCGTCGCGATCATGGCGGCGTGGACCGTCTCGCTGGTGCTCATCGGCCTGTCCGTGCTCGGCGTGTTGTTGTTGGACGACCCCACGGGCGGTGCGCCTCATCGCGGCGGACGGTGGTTGCGCGCGGCGTTGAGTCGCAAGCCGCGGCGGTTGCTGCTGATGTTCTCGGTGCTTCTGGTGCTGACGACGCTGGGGTTGCAGAAGCAGTTGCCGTTGCGGGTACCCGGCGCGGACGTGACCGTGCAGGTCGTGGCGTTGCTGATGGCGTTCGTGCTGGTGCTGTTCGGGCTGATGCTGGTGCCCGCCGCACTGCTGGCCCGCAAGACGTGGCGCTCGCTGCCGCGCGAACTGCGGCCGTGGGCCGGTGGCTGGTTCGCGGCGCCGGTGCTGGCGATCGCCGGGCTGCTCGGCGGCGGCTTCGGCGCCGGAGTGGCGTTGCCGGTGCGCAAGGCGCTGGGCGGCGAGCTGGACCTGCCGGTCGGGTACAACTACATCACTCTGCTGTGGGGCGTGGCGGGTGCGTTGGCGCTGCTGAGCATGCTCGCGGTGGCTTCGTTCACCGGCGCCGTGCGCTGGCGGGCGTTCCGCAAGGGCAAGGTGTGGGCGCGCGAGGCTTCGCTGCTGCACTCCGGCCGGATGCGCGATCTCCGCATGGCGACGCGGGCGTGGTGGTGGGCGCGCTGGGAACGCAACCACGGCCATCACATGATCTTGATCATCGCGTCCGTGCTGGTGGTCGGCGCCGTGCTCGCGTCCTTGCTCCGGTTGAGCAACGTGCCGCTGGCGTCGTGGACGTATCCGTTCTCCGCGTTCGGCGTATTCGTGCTCGGCCTGCTGGCCGTGTCGTTGCTGCGTGCGGTGTATTTGGCGGCGCGGCAGCCGGAGTCCGGGCGACGGCTCGGGATCATCGCGGACATCGCGCAGTTCTGGCCGCGTGAGGCGCATCCGATCGTACCGCCCTGCTACGCGCTGAAGGTCGTGCCGGAGCTCGTGGCCCGCGTGCAGGACCACCTGCGCGACCCCGGCACCCGAGTCGTCCTCTGTGGACATTCGCAGGGCTCCCTGCTGGTCGCCGTCGCCGCTGCCCGCCTGCTGGAGGAACTGCCTGCGCACGACCGCGAACGGATCGGGCTGCTCACGGCCGGTTCGCAGCTGCAGTGGGCTTACCCGCGGGCGTTCCCAGCCGTGGTGCCGCACGCGTCGCTGGCCCGGCTGGCCGGTGGGCTGGACGGACGCTGGCGTGCGCTCTGTCGGGGCACGGATCCGCTGGGCGGCGCCGTGACGACGTGGCGGCGGCAGGTGTTCGACGGCATGTTGCTCGGCGTCGGCTATCGCGAGGACGGCTCGGAGGGTGCTTTGGCGCCTGCCCTGCGCGGGCCGACCGGGGCGTTGGTGCTGGGTGGCGACCACTGGCTGCCGGATCCGCAGCGCGGGCCGTTCCCCGGACTGCGGTGGCGGTCCGGGGTGTCGGCGCACTCGGACTACACGTCGGACCCGGAGTGGGATCGGGCGGTGGCGATCGCGGCGGGGCTGTTGCGGGTGGACGCGCCGGAGTCGCCTGCGCTGCCGTTCGCACGGAAGCCGGAAACTCGGTCGCGGGACGTATTGGGCGGCTCCTAGTCTTCCGATCATGCTGACCGGGGATCTTGTTCGACTGCGGCCCGTCGAGCCGGAGGACGCCGACGCGTTCCACCGCTGGCACAACGACGAGGAAGTGATGCGGTGGCTGCAGAGCTACTTCCACTCGTCGCTGGCGTCGGCGCGCAAACGCTTCGCCGACCGGCAGGAGAACTCGTACGAGAAGGTCACCTTCTGCATCGAGACGCTGAAGGACGGCAAGCTCATCGGCGTCGTCGTGCTGCGGGACGCGGATCCGGTCAACGCACGGGCCGAGGTCGACATCTACATCGGCGAGAAGGACCACTGGGGCGGCGGCTACGGCACCGATGCCCTGCGCACGGCGTGCCGGTACGGGTTCGGCACCATGCGGCTGCACTCGATCGAACTCGGCGTCGTGGAGGCGAACACCCGCGCCATCCGGTCCTACGAGAAGGTCGGTTTCCAGGTCGACGGACGGTTCCGGCAGTCGTTCTTCCGCGACGGCGAGTGGCACGACGCGCTGCTCATGTGCGTGCTGAAGGACGAACTCACCTGAGTGCGGGCGCGAGGTGGCCAATCGCCTCGCGCAGGTGGTCCTCGACGGAGGCCGCCGAGACCACGACCAGTCCGGACGGGCGCAGGTCCACCCACCGTTGCACGGCGAGGCGGGCGGCCGCCGACACTGCGGCCGCCAGCACTTCGGCGCCGTGGGTGGACTTGCCGAGCCTCGACGCGATCACGTCGGCGATCGGCGGTTCCAGCTCCGCCACCGAGTCGAGGTAGGCCGCGCGCAACGCCGGTGCCGAGGCGATCAGGGCGAGGGCCTCGGTCGGCGGTTCGCGGTACTGCGCGGCGAACGCGGCGATGATCGAGTCGACCAGTGGCTCGTCGGATGGCCTGGCCCGCAACGCCTCCGCGACCTGGAGCGCGCGGGTCGCCGTGATGCCGGCGACGATCGCGTGCTCGCGGCTGGCGAAGTAGTTGTTGTAGGTGCGTGGCGAGACGTTCGCCGCCTCGGCGATCTCGTCGACGCGCACGTCGTCCACGCCCTTCTCCAGGGCGAGCCGCAGTGCGGCGGCCGACAGCGCCGCTCGGGTCTCGGTCTTCTTGCGCTCGCGCAGTCCCACGGCGATCACTGTAGAGACCTGCCGCGACCCGATCACTACCGATTGACTTTCGATAGATGACTACCGATACTCGATGCATGATTGCTGAACGTTGGGCGGTGACGGCGCTCCGGGTGTTCCTGGTGGCGCTGTTCGGGATCCTCGTCGTACTGGAGACGTTGTCGATCCCCGGCTCCTACGCCCACATGGCGGAGCAGAACCCGGACCAGGCTCATCTGAGGTGGCCCTCGACGATCGTGTCGATCTTCTGGGTCGTGTGCGTGCAGGTCGTGATCGTGGCCACCTGGAAGCTGCTCACGTTGGTGCGCAAGGATCTGATCTTCACCGAAGGCGCGATCAAGTGGGTCGACGTGATGGTGTGGGCGATCGCCGCGGCATGGGTCGTGCTGGTGGGCGTGTTCATCTGGGTCGGCGTCAACGCCGACGACCCCGGTGTGATCGTGTTGTTCTTCCTGTTCACGTCGGCGGTCTCGGTGATCGGGCTCGTGCTCGTGGTGATGCGGGCGCTGCTCAAGCGCGCCACCGAACTGCGGGCTGACATGGAATCGGTGATCTGATGGCCATCGTCGTGCGCATCGACGTCGAGCTGGCCAAACGCAAGATGAGCGTCGGCGAGTTCGCGGAGAAGGTCGGGCTGACCCCCGCCAACGTCGCGGTGCTGAAGAACGGGCGGGCGAAAGCCGTGCGGTTCAGCACCCTGGAGGCCATGTGCCGGGTGCTGGAGTGCCAGCCGGGCGACCTCCTCGAGTTCGTGGACGACGAGGAGTCCGCCTAACCCAGCCGTTTCGCCAGTCGGTCGGCGGCGTCCAGCCGTCCCGACTCGGCGAGCAGGCCCACGGGTGCCAGTACGTAGTCGCGGTCGACGGTGATCTCGGCGGCCTTGAGCACCGGCCGCAGCACCGGGTCGGCCCGCAGCGCCTCGACGATCGGCCCGATTTCGGGCGTGTGCCGGAAAACTCCGCCCGACAACACCAGCAGGCCCGCGCCGTGCGGTCCGAGCTGCCCGTCGACCTGCCGGAGATGCCTGCGCACGGCCAGGATCGCCGCGAACGACGCCAGCTTCACGTCGACGGTCGGGTCGTCCGGCAGCCAGCCGACGTTCTCGGCCCGTTGCTGGGCCTCTGCGGCCAAGTCTTCGGTCGTCAGGCGTTCGGTCAGCGCTTCCTTGACCACACCCGGCGCGGACCAGCGCATGCCCAGATCACCCTCGACGGTGCGGCGGTCCGGCGGCAGCGCGACCGTCCTCTCCAGACCTTCACTGTCCGCTGTGGACACCGCCGAGTACACGTCCGTGGTCGCGCCACCGACGTCGACCACCAGCACGGCACCTTCACGGTCCTGTGCCGCAAGCCGGGAAACGCCCGCCAGCACGGCATCCGGCGTCACGGCCCGCACGAGCTGACGGAACCTCGGGCCTCTCGAAAGCCCCTTGCCGCCGATCACATGCTGCAGGAACGCCGCGCGAATCGCCTTGCGTGCGGGTTCCGGCGCGAGCTGACCGACGTCCGGCAGCACGTTCGGACAGGCCACCACAGTGCGCTTCGCCAGCAGTTCCAACGCTTCCGGCTGCGCCTCGGCGTTGCCCGCCAGCACGATCGGCACGGCCACGCGGGCGAGCTTCGCGGCGTTGTGCAACAGGACCGACCGATCACCGCCGTCCGTGCCGCCGACCAGCAGGATCAGGTCCGGTGCCGACGCGCGCAACGCCCTCACGTCGACCGGGCCCGCGCTGACGTGCACGATCTTGGCGCCCGCGCTGAGCGCGACCCGGTAGCCGGCCTCGGCGCTCACCACCCGTTCCTGGCCGACGACGGCAAGCCTGAGGCCACCGCCAGCCGAGGAGCACGCGAGGATCTCGCCGTCACCGACTTCGGAACGCAGCGCGTCGATGCCCCGCAGCACTTCCGGTGGCGTGGTCGGGTGCTGTCCGGTCCGGACCAGTTCGCCCTCGGGGGTGATGAGAGCGGCCTTGGTCCAGGTGGAACCGACGTCGAGACAGAGGATCACCGGGATAGCTTGCCATCATGAAGCTCACGCCCAAGGTGATCCTCGAAGGCACGCGACTGACCGGCAAGACGGACCTGGCGTTCGCGTTGAACGAGCACCCTCGTCTGGTCGGTCACCGCAGGTACCGGTACCACTCGCCGTTGATCTCGGGTGAGTGGAGCGGCTTCAGCAACGAGCCCTGGGGCCGCGGGCTGATCGACTTCGCGCCGGAAGAGACCGCGCACGCGATGGAGACCTACGAGACGTGGGTGCGGATGTTCGAACTGCAGCGCTACTACTCGTGGATCGTCGACCGGTTCCACCTGTCCACGTTGGCGTACCAGGCGCGGCAGGGGCGCGAGTTCGACTTCGCCTGGCTGGAGGAAAGGCTGAAGCCGCTCAACTTCGCGATCGTGCTGTGCACGCGGCCCGAGGACACGTTCGAGGCGGCACGGGAAGAACGGCTGAGGATCAGCGCGAACCCGAAGCAGTACGTCTCGCTGGAGCCGTTCGTCGAGGAGCAGCACCAACTCCGCGCCCTCGCGGCGAAGTCGATCCTGCCGGTGCTGGAACTGGACGTGACACGGCAGGGCCCGGACGACGTGGCGCGGTGGCTGGACGAACGGGGCCTGCTGACGCTCTAGTCGTCCGCTTTCTCGTGCACGGTCTGCATGAACGACCCGAGCTGCGCGAGCTGCTCCGGCGTGAAGAGGTCGATCAGGTACTCGCGGACCGTGGTGACGTGGCCGGGCGCGGCGGCTTGCAGCAGGGCCTTGCCCTCGTCGGTGAGCACGGCAAGGATGCCGCGTTCGTCGGACTCGTGCGGTTCGCGCCGCACGAGTCCCGTCTTCTCCAGCTTGCCGATCTGGTAGGTCAGCGAACTCTTCGACACCACGACCCTGCGCGCCAGTTCGGTCATGCGCATGCGGTTGCCCGGCTGTTCGGACAGCACGACCAGCACGTTGTACTGCGCGTGCGAAAGGCCCGCGTCGCGCTGCAACTGCTGTTCGATCTGCCTCTCGAGGAGGTGGTACGCCTGGACGAAGTGGTGCCAGGCGCTGCCCTCCTCCTCGGAGAGCCACCGTGCGTTTTCCATGGTGCGCAGGTTAGTTGGTGACGAGCTAGAACCCGGGTTCTTCGCCGTGCTTGATCACCGGTTCGGGCTCGACCTTGCCCTTGCCGGTCTTGCCCAGCACCGAGTTGCGCCGGCTGTAGACGAAGTAGACGACGACACCGAGCGCCATCCAGATGAGGAACCGGATCCACGTGAGCGCGGTCAGGTTCAGCATCAGCCACAGGCAGGCGAGGATCGCGAGGATCGGCACCAGCGGCACGAGCGGCACGCGGAACCCGCGCGGCAGGTCGGGCCTCGTCTTACGCAGCACCAGCACACCCGCGGAGACGAGAATGAACGCGAACAGCGTGCCGACGTTCACCATCTCTTCGAGCTTGCCCGCCGGGAAGAAGCCGGCGGCGACCGCGACGAGCACACCGATGATGATCGTGATGCGCGTCGGCGTGCCGTGGCTGCCGGTCTTGGCGAGCTTGCGCGGCAGCAGTCCGTCCCGCGACATCGCGAACAGCACACGACTCTGGCCGAGCATCAGCACCATGACGACGGTGGTCAGACCGGCGAGCGCACCGACCGAGATCACCGTCGCCGCCCAGTCGACACCGTTGTCCGCGAACGCGGTCGCGAGCGTTGCGCGCGTGCCGTCAGGCTGCGTCCTGAGCCGCTCGTACGGCACCATGCCGGTGATCACCAGCGTGACGGCGACGTACAGCACCGTGACGATGGCCAGCGAGCCGAGGATGCCGCGCGGCACGGCCTTCTGCGGGTTCTTCGTCTCCTCCGCCGTGGTCGCCACGACGTCGAACCCGATGAACGCGAAGAACACGATGCTCGCCGCCGCCAGCATGCCGAGCACGCCGTACGTGCTGCCCGAGTAGCCGGTGAGCAGCGAGAACAGCGACTGCTCGACCCCCGCGTGCGCGGCAGGACCACTTTCGGCGGCCGGCGGGATGAACGGCGAGTAGTTCTCGGCCTTGATGTAGCTGATGCCGAGCACGATCACGAGCAGCACCACCGCGACCTTGATGGCCGTGATAACCGCACTGACCCGCGAACTCAGCTTCGTGCCGACGACCAGCAGCGCCGTAAGCACCGCGACCAGGAGCACCGCACCCCAGTCGAACTTGATGCCGTCGCCCACCTCGGTCTTCACGTCGAAACCCATGAGCCCCAACGTCGTCTGCAGGTAGGCAGACCACCCCTTGGCGACCGCGGCCGAACCGACCGCGAACTCCAGCACCAGGTCCCACCCGATGATCCACGCGGCGAACTCGCCGAACGTCGCGTAGGAGAAGGTGTACGCGCTACCCGCGACCGGCACCGTCGAGGCGAACTCGGCGTAACACAACGCGGCCAGCGCACAGGCGATCGCCGCCAGCACGAACGACAGCGAGACCGACGGCCCCGCGATGTTGCCCGCGGCGCTCGCGGTGAGTGTGAAGATGCCGGCACCGATGACCACCGCGACACCGAAGACCGTGAGGTCCCACGCCGTCAGATCCTTGCGGAGCTTGGTGCCCGGCTCGTCCGTGTCCGCGATCGACTGCTCGATCGACTTCGTGCGCCACAACCCGTTCCCCGGCACGGTGCATACCTCCTTGATGGATCCGATTCGGACCACCCTAGAGGTAACCGCCAGGTGAGATGCCTATAGCTCTTGTCCGCAGGTTGTCCGGCGTTCTGTCTCGACCCGACCGAGCTGCCCTGGCGGGCCGGGCCGGGGCAAGGGAGGGCTGGATGGGCGCGAGGCTGGGCGGGCGCGGGGGTGGGACGGAAGCAAGGCGGGACAGAGCGAGGCAGGGCGGGCAAGACTGGGCCGGGCGGGCAAGACTGGGCCGGGCGGGCAAGACTGGGCCGGGCGGGCAAGACTGGGCCGGGCGGGCAAGACTGGGCCGGGCGGGCAAGGCTGGGCCGGGCGGGCAAGGCGAGGCGAGGCGGGACTGCCGCGCCATCCTCCGTCCACTGCAATGGCGAAGCCGAGGCGTCCCTCCGCACGCGAAGGGCAACGGCGAAGCCAAGCCACCCTGCCGCCCAAGGCGATGGCGGAGCCGAGGCGTGTGAACCTCTCCCTGCCGGTCAAGCGGTAATGACGCAACCAACCCCGGCGATTGGGGCTTTACCTTGAGTGGGCGGGATGCTCCCCTCATGGGCACGGCCGGGCGCTTTTCAGCCCGGCCTTTCCGGCCGTCAAGCATCCCGCCAGAGGCTCAAGGTCAAGCCCCAATCGCTATCGACGCGCAGCGGCGATGACCGGCACCGGCCCGGTACTGCCCGCCCAGCCACCCACGCAAGGCGACCACCCGCACGACAGGCGACCACCCCGCTGGAACGCGACACGCCAACACAAGCCGACCCGCACGGCACCAAGCCGACCCACCCCGAACACGACGAAACCGCCCCAGGCATCACCCAGAGCGGCTTCGACAATCCCGAAATCAGGACGTGGGGACCGCGGACCGGTCCAAATCAGGCTCCAGATAAATCAACCGAGCGTGCGGCACCTTGGCCCGAACCCGCTGCTCCGCATCGTTGATCGCCTGAGCCACCTCGTCCAGCGACAACCGGGACTCCAGCGCGATCTTCGCCGCCACGAGCATCTCGTCCGGGCCGATGTACTGGGTCTTGATGTGGATGACCCGCTGCACCTTGCCGGCGGCCAGCTCGTCGATGATCACGTCGAGGTCCTTGTCGGACGCACCCTCACCGATCAGCAGCGACTTCATCTCGATGATCAGGATGATCGCGATGATGCCCAGCAGCACACCGATGCAGACGGTGCCGAGAGCGTCGAACACCGGGTTGCCGGTGATCATCGTGAGGCTGACACCGAGCAGGGCCAGCACCAGGCCGACCAGCGCGCCTAGGTCCTCCAGCAGCACGACCGGCAGCTCCGGCGTGCGGGAGTTGCGGATGAAGCCCCACCAGCTGGCGTCACCCTTGATCTTCTTCGACTCGACGATCGCGGTGTAGAAGCTGTAGCACTCCAGGCCGATCGCGACGACGAGGATGCCCACCGCGACGAGCGGGCTGGAGAGGCCCTCCGGGTGCTGCAGCTTGTGGATGCCCTCGTACAGCGCGAACACCGAGCCGAGGCTGAAGAGCATCAGCGCCACCACGAACGACCAGAAGTACCGGTCGCGGCCGTAGCCGAACGGATGCAGCTTGGTCGCCCTGCGCTGAGCCGTCTTCTGGCCCAGCAGCAACAGGCCCTGGTTCGACGTGTCGGCGACCGAGTGCACCGACTCGGCGAGCATCGACGACGAGCCGGTGATCAGGAATCCGATGAACTTGGCCACCGCGATTCCGGCATTCGCGACCAAGGCCGCGACGATGGCCTTGGTTCCGCCCCCTGCTGACACGCCTGTCTCCTTGCTGAGAACCAGTCCGGTTTGTCCGGTCGTGAACCTTAGTCTGTTCCGGCCGTGGCGCGGAAAAGTTCAGCGGATTCAACACCATCCGGTCGCACGAGCACCGCCGGGTCCGACGCGGGGAGCCACACGGACTCGCCACGCGCCAGCCGCAACTGCTCGCCACGGACGTTGGTGAGTACCACGACGCCTTCGGTGCAGATCATGATCTGCGGGCCCTCGTGGTTGATCCGGGTCTCGCCGGCCAGGTCCAACCTGGACAGTTCGAACTCCGGCGCGGGCGTGCGGTACACGCGGACGCCGGGCTGAACCTCTTCGCCCAGCAGCACTTCCATGTCACCGCACGTGAAGTCGAGCACTCGCAGCAGTTCGGGCACGTCGACGTGCTTCGGCGTGAGGCCGCAGCGCAGGACGTTGTCCGAGTTCGCCAGGATTTCGATGCCCGTTCCCCGCAGGTACGCGTGCAGGTTGCCGGCGGGCAGGTGGATGGCCTCGCCCGGCTGCAGCACGATGCGGTTCAGCAGCAGGGCCGCGAGCACGCCCGCGTCGCCGGGGTAGGACTCGCCCAGCTCCAGGATCGTGCGGCACTCCAGGTCGAACTCGCCGTGCTCCTTCACGTGCAGCACGCACGCGTCGAGCACCTGCGGGAGCAGCGACGACAGCGACGTCTGCGGCAGCGTGATCAGCATCGTGAACAACGCGCGCAGACCGTCCGAGTCCGGCTGCGCGACCAGCATCTCGGTGTACGGCGAGAGCGCGGGCGCGTCCAGTGTGCGCAGCAACGAGACGGTCCGCGACGGCTCGCGGAACCCGGCCAGGGCGTGGAACTCCGTCAGGGCGCAGACCAGTTCCGGCTTGGCGGCCGGGTCCTTGTAGTTGCGGACCGCGGCGTCGAGCGGAACGCCTCGGCGTTCCTCGGCCGCGAAGCCCTCCGCCGCCTGTGCGGCGGACGGGTGCGCCTGCAGGCTCAGCGCCTCGTCGGCGGCGAGCACCTTGAGCAGGAACGGGAGTCTGCTGCCCCACCTCTCGGCCACGCGCGGGCCGAGCTGGCCGTCGGGGTCCGCCGTCAGCAGGTCGAGCAGCGAGCGCTCGATCCCGTCCGCGCCGCGAACGCGGGACGGGTCGCCGGGGTGGGCGCCCATCCACAGTTCTGCCTCGGGATGGGGTGCGGGCACCTCCTTCCCGAGCAGCTCGGCGATGGCCGTGCGTGAACCCCACGCGTACGGCCTTACCGCGTTGTGCAGCAGGTCCACTTCTAAGTCAGCTCCCAAATCAGTACGGGTTGCCGCCGAGAGTCCCGGCGGCGAGCCCGAGGTACAGCGCGGCCAGTTCGAAGCGGAGTGCGAGCAACGCGGCGCTGACCGCGTCGCCTCCCGCCACCTCGACGGCCGGCTCCAGCACGTCGGCACCCGGCAGGGCGTCCTCGGCGACCTGCCGCACGGCATCGGCCATGGGGCCCTGGCGTACGGCCACCAACAACACGCGCACGAGTCCGCTGCCCGGCTCGTCGTCCGGGTCGGCGAAGAGGTCCGCGCCCGACGTTCCCTGCACCGCCCGGCGGTGCAGCACCGGGCGGGTCAGCGCCTGCGAGTACCCGGAGACGTCGCAGGCCACACCGGCGAACGCTCCCAGCACGCCGGCGCCGTGCACGCCGACCGACGTGGCGACCTCGTCGAGGCCCCACAGCAGCGGCGTGCGGTCGGCGACGCGCAAGGCGAGCGACTTCGCCGGGTTCACGAACGACTCGTGCATCGGGTGGTTGCGCTCGGCCTCCCGGTCGAGCTCGTCCGCGATCAGTTCGACGTCGGCCTTGAGCAGGCCGAGCGAGTGCAGCACCAGCAGCCACGCGGCGAACGCGCGCGGGAAGCTGAAGCCCGGTGGTACGTCGATGCGAGGCGGCAGCAGCACGGCGCGACCGGCGGCCGCCGCGGCGATCGGACCGGAGTCCGGCGCCGTCAGCAGTGTGCGGGCGCCCCTGCGGACGGCCCTGTCGATCGACTCGGCGAGCACCCGGTCGCCAGGGTCCTCGGTGTGCGCGAGCACCACGTCGAGAGCACCCACCCACGGCGGCACCTCGTCGGACACCACGACCGGCACCGAGCAGCCGGGGCCGAGCAACGCCATGACGACGTGGGCGACGGCGACCGAGTGGCCGGGCCGGGTGATGAGCACGACCGCGCGCGGGCGGTCGGAGAAGATCCGCTCCACCCCCGCCTCGGCCGCGGCCTCGGCGGTGGAACGGACCTGTGCCCCCGCCCGTGCGGCGGCGCGCAGCCAGCCGCCCGTGTCCGCGTCGGCGAGGCGGCTCTGGTCGTCGAGCAGCGTGTCGTCGAGCACCTACGTCACCCAGCCGGCGGCGGCTCGACCGCCTCGTCCAGCAGCAGCACCGGGATGCCGTCGCGCACGGGGAACGAACGACCGCACGCGGTGCACGTGAGGAAGTCCGCCTCCGGATCGGACGGCGTACCGACCTGCAACGGCGCGTGCTCGGGGCACGGGCAGGCGAGGATCTCCAGCAACTGCTCTTCGATCTTGACGGCCATGGTGTTCTCCTCAGGCCCGCACGATCGCGAGGACCTCGTCGCTGAGCGCGGCGACGGCCTCGGGAGTGGCGGCTTCGACGTTCAGGCGCAGCAACGGCTCGGTGTTCGAGGCGCGCAGGTTGAACCACGACCCGTCCGCCAACTGCACGGTGAGACCGTCCAGCTCGTCGATCGTGACGCCGTCCTTGGAGCCGTAGGCGTCCTTGATGGCGGCGATCCGACCGGCCTGGTCGTTGACCGTCGAGTTGATCTCACCGGAGGCGGCGTAGCGGTTGTAGATCGCGGTCAGCGTCGACAGGGGACCGTCCTGCTCACCCAGCGCGGCCAGCACGTGCAGCGCGGCCAGCATGCCGGTGTCGGCCTTCCAGAAGTCGCGGAAGTAGTAGTGCGCGGAGTGCTCGCCACCGAAGATGGCGCCGGTCCTGGCCATCTCCTCCTTGATGAACGAGTGGCCGACGCGCGTGCGCACGGGCTTGCCACCGTGCTCGGCGACGATCTCCGGCACCGCGTGCGAGGTGATCAGGTTGTGGATGATCGTGCCGCCGGGGTCCTTCGCGAGCTCGCGCACGGCCACCAGCGCGGTGATCGCGGACGGGCTGACCGGGTCGCCGTTCTCGTCCACGACGAAGCAGCGGTCCGCGTCGCCGTCGAACGCGACACCGGCGTCGGCACCCTCGGCCTTGGTTCGGGCCTGCAGGTCGACGATGTTCTTGGGGTCGAGCGGGTTCGCCTCGTGGTTCGGGAAGCTGCCGTCGAGCTCGAAGTACATGGGGATCACCTCGATGGGCAGGCCCTCGAAGACCTGCGGCACCGTGTAGCCGCCCATGCCGTTGCCCGCGTCCACGACGATCTTGAGCGGGCGGATGTTCTTCAGGTCGACCAGGGCGTTGAGGTACGCCGCGTAGTCGACGAGCATGTTCCGCTCCTCGAACGTGCCGGGCTCGACGCCCTCGGCGTCGGGGACCTGGTTCTCGGCGTCCTGGCGGATCTGCGCGAGACCGGTGTCCTGGCCGACCGGCGAGGCACCCGCGCGGCACAGCTTGATGCCGTTGTACTGCGCCGGGTTGTGGCTCGCGGTGAACATGGCGCCGGGCAGGTCGAGCTGGCCGGACGCGAAGTACAGCATGTCCGTGCTGGCCAGGCCGATGCTGATCACGTTGACGCCCTGCGCCTGAGCACCCTCGGCGAACGCGCGGGACAGCCCCGGAGAGGAGTCACGCATGTCGTGACCGATCACGATGGTCGGTCCGCCGACCAGGCGCGCGAAGGCGGCGCCGAAATCCCGGACCAGGCCGGCGTCCAGCTGTTCGCCGACCACCCCGCGGATGTCGTACGCCTTGACGATGCCGGACAGGTCACGCACGCCGCACACTCCCGAAACTCGCTCTTGACGGCCACTGCCTGGGCAGCCTACCGGCGAGAAGATTAGTGGTGCGTGTGGTCAGTCAGTCCTCGTGCGGATCGGGCAGTACCCGCAGGTGGCCACGCCGATGAGACCCCGCGGGCACGTCGGGCAGCTTCGGGCTCACATCAGCCCGCCCAGCCTCCCGCACGGCCTCTGCCAGGGCCGTCAGGTCGTCCACCGTCGGCTCGGGCGCCGCGAACTCACCCTGATGCCTCACGACCTCCCACCCCCGCGGCGCAGTGAGCCGCAAGGCGTGCTCCTCGCACAGGTCGTAGCTGTGCGGTTCGGAGTACGTGGCAAGCGGCCCGACGACCGCGGTGGAGTCCGCATAGGCGTAGGTGAGCGTGGCGACAGCCGGGTTAGCACACCCGGTTCGCGAGCACCGTCTCACGCTCCGCACGATCGGGGACGATAGCGCGTCCACGGGAGGCTGTGTGTGAGGCACGCTGTGTTTAGTCGTCAGGGGTAGCAACTAGGCTGCTTGGTTGTGGTGATGGCACGGGGTTCTCAGCGGCAGGATTCGCCGCGCCGACGCAACCGCGATCGGCACGGGCGAGGTCTGCGCGGCCCTCTCTACCCGGCCACGCTCCCGGCGGCCCGTTCCCGCGCCGAACGCTTCGACGCCCTGGTCATCGAGGCGCTGGAGCCCATCGAGGCCCGCTGGCGCACCGAACTCACCCAGCTCGACGTGGCCGTCGACGACGTGCCGGACGTCCAGGTGGAGGGCGAGGACGGCGTGGTGGAGGACGGCAACGTCCCCCTGGCCCGCCTGCTGCCGGCAGGCTCGGACAACCGTGCCCGGATCGTTCTCTACCGCCGCCCGCTGGAAGCCCGCGCGAAGGACGGCGCCGACCTGTCCGACCTGGTGCACGACGTCCTGGTGGAACAGATCGCGAACTACCTGGGCCTGGACCCGGACGTGGTGGACGAGGGCTGAGACCCCTCTCACATCGGAACCGGCGCGCCCCGCCGCCGGGTAGGCACCGCGGTCAGCAACGTGAACAACGCCGCCGCAGCCTGCCCAAGCAACAAGAAGTCGCGCAACGTACTGGCCATGGAAACCCGGACCTCGGCCCCGTCAGACGGCAACGGCACCCCGACCAGATGCCCCCAAGCCCGCACCACAGGCACCTGAGCCCCGTCGACGGATACCTGCCACCCGGGCTCGTCCTCGGCGGCCAGCACCAACACCCGCCCCTCCCCGCCTGGCGACACCCGCACAGCCACCTCAGGCAGTGACACGTTCACCGGCGCCACCCCGTCCAGACCGAGCTCAGTCGGCGGCTCACCGCCGGTCCGGGCACGACGGGCAAGGTCAGGCGCCAGCAGAACCCCGGTGTCCGCGACCAGCCGCATCCGCAACACAGGCCGTCCATCCAAGGCACGCGGCGCCTCGGACACCAGTTCCCCGGCAGCCGACCGAATCCGAGCGGACGCCTCCTCGGACGGCAGCACCACGAACGTGACCCCGGACGACGCGGCCTGTCCCAGCGCCACCTTCATCGCCGGCGGCGACCCGTCGAGCAACGACGAGTTCCACCGCCGCAGCCGGGCAGGCGACGACGCCGTGGGCACCAGGTCGTCATCCCCGAAGGCGGGCATCCGACCGGCGACCTGACGAGCGGGCGCCCCGAGGATCAGCACCGAGCGCCCGGTCCGCTCCAGTTCGGCGGTCAGCGACGAGTTCAGCGCGAGCCCGCCACCGGACTTCAACGGCCCGGAACGCAGGTCCAGGAACCCGGCCACCCCCAGACTGACCAGCGTCACCACCCCGACGACGTACACGGCTCGCCGCACCCGAGCCTGCCCGGCCACACCCGGCGCCACCCCGCGCTGACACCCGGCCAGCACCACGCAGACGAGTCCCCAGGCCAGGATCACCAACGGCGCCCCGGGCCAGGCCCCCACCGCGGCCACCGCCGCCAACGCCCCGATGGCCAGCACGACCACCGTCAGGCCCGGCAACATCGAGGCGTTCGGCCGCAGGACGGCGGCGGCGAACGCGGCGGCGACGAAGACGGAGCACACGATCAGGTTCGGCGGTGGCGACTCGAACGCGGCTCCAAGGCCGTTGAGAACCATCTCGGGGTGCTGCAGCAAGACGGCGGGCCACGGCAGAAGCAGCCCCATGGGCAGAAGCACGATCACGAACAGAGCCGCGATCCGGCGCGCACCACCGGTCACCGCGATGAAGCCGCCCAACGAGCCGATGATCACAACTACGTGCGTCAGCGGTGAGAAGGCCCCGAGGACCGCGACACCGATGGCGGTGCCGGAGGCCATCGGCAGCCAGGCGTGCGTGGACGACGCGCGCAAGACCGCATATACGCCTGCGAAGACCACGGGCGTGACGATGTGCACGACGACGACGTCCAGACGACCTTCGGCCACGGCGGTCGTGGCGACCGGCAGCAAGCCGTAGAAGGCAGCCACGACCGCGCGCACGGAACGGCGTACGCGCAAGCCGCGTGACGCGATGTAGGCGGACAACGCGGCGAGGGGGATATCGCCGAGCAACAACAATGCGACGGCGAACGACGGTCCGCCGGGAATCAGGCCCAACACGGCCAACGCAGCGGGAGCGGGCGCCGCGGTGCCACCGAAGACCGGGTGCCAGGAGGACAGGTAGGTCGACCAGACCGACCCCACCGACCCGACCGGGAGCAGCCGGCCACCGGCGAGGTCGAGCCCGAGCCGGGACCAGTTCGCGATCACCGCGACGACCGAGAGCGACAGCAGCAACAGGACCGGGGGCGCCAGCAGCAGGGAGCGCAGCACCCGCGACTGGTCGACCTCGACGAAGACCATGCCGGAGTCGGCACGCGGGCCGGGCGACGGGCGGCGCCGGGGTGAAGGACGCAGCGCACCGGGCAGTGCGGCGTCGACGGGAACGATGACGGGTGGGCGGCGCAGACCGGCGACACGCGGACGACCGCGCGACGCGCCGGCCGGCAGGGCGGACGGGCCGACGAGCCGGGAGTCCACATCGGACGGTTCGAGCCACGCCGAACCGGAATCGGTTGCGGGCAAACGACCCAGCGCGGCGTCGGCCTCGACCCGGCGGCGGATCAGGAAGGCGGCGCCGGCGCGCACCGCGTTGCGCAGCCGGGTGAGTCTGCTGGTGAAGAGGCCGCGCACGACGGCGGAGCCGCGACGGGCGCGCCGCCCCTGCAGCAAACGGCCGCGCGTCAGGAGGTAACGGGCCGCGCCGACCTCGGCGTGTGCGTCCGCGAAACGCCGTAGCAACAGGAAGCCCAGTGCGCGCAGCAGCGACAGGAACAGCAGCCGCGGAACTCCGACGAGAAACGAGGTGGTTGAGCAATTGACCAAGAAAGTGCGCATGCCGTGCGCGCGGTCGACGCCACGAAATGACGGACCAGGCCGTGCCATCGCCGCGTCCAAACGGCGTGAGCCTTTAGTCGCGGCGCGTGCATGTCGCATGCGTGCGACAGGTACGCATAGGACCAAATGACCCGCGCGATTAGCGCGCCAGCCGAAGTCGACATCGTCGCGCAGCAGCGGCATCGCTTCGTCGTATCCGCCGAGAGCGTGCCACACCTCACGTTTGATCAACGATCCCGCGGACGATACGGCGAGAACCTCGGTGCTCTGCTGAAACGATGCGGAATGTTCGGCGGATGACAGACCAGTCTGTCGATGTCCTGAAGAATCCGTCGACAGACCTGCCTCGACGACCAGACGAGAATCCACCCAATCGAGGCACAGCGGACCGAGCACAGCGGCCGCCGGCGACACCTCGGCCGCGGTCAGCAGAGCCGCCAGGCAGTCCGGTTCGGGCGCGCTGTCGTCGTGCAGCAGCCACACCCATTTACCCGGGTCGCCCCACCGTTCGACGGCGTGGTCGACCGCAATACGCAAGGCGGTGCCGTAGCCCGTGCCCCGCGGCGCGGTCAGCACTCCGTCCAGCAGATCTCCCGCCTCCGCCAGGACTTTTGCCGTCCGGTCCGTCGATCCGGTGTCGACCGCGATCACGTGCCGGGGACGAACTCGCTGGCGCCGCAAGGCAGACAGCGCCGTGCTGAGCCACTGGTCGCCGTCGTGGCAGACCAGGACGCACAGCACCGGCGCTGTCCGGAGCCTCGGGTGAGGACTTGTCACGCCCTCAAGTTAAGGCAGAAAGATCACGCTTCTGACCGTCTAGACCACTCGCTTCTTCAGCTTGCGGCGTTCTCTCTCCGAGAGACCGCCCCAGATGCCGAAGCGTTCGTCGTGCTGGAGTGCGTACTCCAGACACTCCGAACGCACCTCGCAGCCCAGGCAGATGCGCTTGGCCTCCCGCGTCGAACCACCCTTTTCGGGGAAGAACGCCTCGGGATCCGTCTGGGCGCAGAGCGCGCGCTCCTGCCAGTCCTGCTCGTCGGCAGGGTCGAACAGGTACGACAGCTCGCCCTGTACGACCGGCTGCGTGACGTGATCTTCTTCGAGCTCTTCGAATTCCTGCATTTCGTCCGCCTCCTCGCCTTCCGCTCTCCCCGGTTGGCGGACGCCAGACGCCGTTCCCACAACGACGAATGACACCGATGTGATTACACCTGCGTCACAGCGGGCGGTCAAGCGGAGTCCACACGTCGGGGGATATTCCCGCAGATGGCCGCAAAAACCTTGACTGACTGCACAGACAGTGATTCAGGTGTCGCAACCGGTCCCCGAACGGCCCACCACGCCAGCCGACACGCCACACTGGAGGGGTGAAGCGATCAGCGGTTCGCCCCAGCCCACTGTTCCTCGGCCTGCTCGCGGCGACCGCCGCCGGAGCCGTGCTCACCCTGCTCGAAGGTGACGTCGCCATCATCTCGGGCACCATCCTCTTCGTACTCGCCGGGTGGGCGGTGACGCTGTGCCTGCACGAGTTCGGGCACGCCGCCGTCGCGTACAAGGGCGGCGATTTTTCCGTACGTGACAAGGGTTATCTGACCCTCGACATCCGTCGTTACACCGATCCGGTGCTCAGCATCGTGCTGCCGCTGGTGCTGCTGGTCATGGGCGGAATCCCTCTTCCGGGTGGCGCGGTGTGGATCAACCACCACGCGCTCCGGTCGAAGAAGGTCGAGTCGTTGGTCTCACTCGCGGGACCGTTCTCGAACCTCGTGATCGGTGTCCTGCTCGCGCTGGTCGTCACGATCTTCTCGCCGCCCGCCGCCCTCGCCGCCGCGATTTCGTACCTGGCTTTGTTGCAGGTGTTCGCGTTCGTGCTGAACATTCTGCCGATTCCCGGTCTGGACGGCTGGGGTGCTTTGGAGCCGTTCCTTCCCTACGAGGCGCAGCGGTTCGGCGCGAAGGCCCGGCCGTGGGCGCCGCTGGTCCTGTTCGCCGTCCTGATCGGCTTCTCCCAGGTCAGCCAGCTGTTCTTCCAGGTGTCGGTCTCGCTGTTCGAGCTCCTCGGCGGTGTGCCCGGTTACGCGGGTGCCGGCGCGTCCGCGTTCATGTTCTGGCGCTACCTGTAAGTGTGAACCGGCACTGTGGAAGCATGGGCGGGCGTGAAGGTCGTAGCACTCGTCGGCGGGGTCGGCGGCGCGAGGTTCCTGCAGGGACTCAAAGCACTAATGGCACTGTCACATAAAGCTCAGGAAGCGGACGTCACGGCGGTGGTGAACACCGGCGACGACGTGTGGATGCACGGGCTGCGCATCACGCCCGACCTCGACACCTGCATGTACACGCTGGGCGGTGGCATCGACGTCGAACGCGGCTGGGGCCGTGAGGACGAGTCGTGGACCGTCAAGGAGGAGCTCGCGGCGTACGGCGCCGAGCCGTCGTGGTTCGGCCTGGGCGACCGGGACATCGCGACGCACCTCGTTCGCACCCGCATGTTGCGCGCCGGCTATCCCCTGTCGGCCGTGACGGAGGCCCTGTGCGACCGGTGGAAGCCGGGCGTGAGGCTCCTGCCGATGTCGGACGACCGGGTCGAGACGCACGTCGTCGTCGAGCTCGACGGTGAGACGAAGGCCATCCACTTCCAGGAGTGGTGGGTCAAGCACCGGGCCGGCCTGCCCGCGCAGTCGTTCGCGTTCGTCGGCGCCGAGACCGCCACCGCCGGACCCGGTGTGCTGGACGCGATCGCCGAGGCCGACGCGGTGATCCTGGCCCCGTCCAACCCCGTGGTGAGCATCGGCACGATCCTCACCGTGCCGGATGTGCGCGACGCGTTGCGCAAGACCGAGGCCGGGGTCGTCGGCCTGTCGCCGATCATCGGCGGGAAACCGTTGCGGGGCATGGCCGACGCCTGCCTGGACGCGATCGGCGTGGAGACCTCCGCCGAGGCGGTCGGGCGGCTCTACGGCTCCCGCAAGTGCTCCGAGGACGGCATCCTCGACGCGTGGCTCGTGCACACCGGCGACCGCGCGGACGTGCCGGGTGTCGCGGTCCGCGCGGTTCCGCTGCTGATGTCCGATGTGGACGCCACGGCGCAGATGGCCCGCGACGCGCTGGAACTGGCCGGAGTCGACGTTGACTGATCACGCCGCGGCGGCGCTCGAGCTGCTGCCGGTCGCCGGCCTGCCGGAATTTCGCCCCGGCGACGACCTGGCCGGCGCGATCGCGAAGGCCGCTCCCTGGCTGCGCGACGGCGACGTGCTGGTCGTCACGTCCAAGGTCCTGTCCAAAGTAGAGGGACGGCTCGTCCGCGTGCCGGCCGATCCCGAGGAACGGGACCGCATCCGGCGCGAGCACGTCGACGCGGAGTCCGTGCGGGTGCTCGCCCGCAAGATGCGCACGCTGATCACCGAGAACAAGCTCGGCATCGTGCAGGCCGCGTCCGGTGTCGACGCCTCGAACGTGGCGGGCGACGAGATCGCGCTGCTCCCCGTGGACCCGGACGGCTCCGCGGCGACCCTCCGCTCCGCGCTGAAGAAGTCGCTGGGCGTCGAGGTCGCGGTGGTGATCACCGACACGATGGGCCGCGCGTGGCGGATGGGTCAGACCGACGCCGCGATCGGCGCGGCCGGCATCCGCGTGCTGCACGACTACGCGGGTTCGGTGGACCAGCACGGCAACCAGCTCGCGGTGACGATGGTCGCGATCGCCGACGAGATCGCCGCGGCCGCCGACCTGGTGAAGGGCAAGCTCGGCGCGGTGCCGGTGGCGGTGCTGCGCGGTTTCGACGTGGTGGACGACGGTTCCACGGCCCGCGACCTGAACCGGCCGGTCGAGGAGGACCTCTTCAGCCTCGGCACGGAGGAGGCGCTGGCCGCCGGCCGTGCGCAGGCCGTGCTGATGCGCAGATCCGTGCGGTTCTATTCGGACGAACCCGTTGATCCGGCTGTCTTGCGGCGGGCCGTCGGTGCGGCACTGACCGCGCCCGCGCCGCACCACACGAAGCCGCTGCGGTTCGTGCTGGTGCGGGAGAAGCGCGCGGAACTGCTGAAGGCCATGCGTGAGCAGTGGGAGACCGACCTGCGCGCCGACGGGTTCACCGACGAGCAGATCGCGCGCCGGGTGCGCCGGGGCGACCTGCTGGTGGAGGCACCGGAGATCGTCGTGCCGTTCCTCGTGCGCGACGGCGCGCACTCCTACCCCGACGCCCGCCGCGCGGACGCCGAGAAGACGATGTTCACGGTCGCCGGTGGCGCCGCCGTGCAGGGCCTGCTGGTGGCACTGGCCGCCGAGGGGCTCGGCTCGTGCTGGGTGTCGTCGACGATCTTCTGCGCCGACGTCGTGCGTGCGGTGCTGGGCGTTCCGGCCGACTGGGAACCCCTGGGCGCCGTCGCGGTCGGGCACCCGGCCGAGCCGCTGACGCCGCGCGAACCGCTGGAAGGGCTGATCGAGCTGTGACACTGCACGCCGACGCCGTCTCGACGCTGAGCCGGTTCTCGGGACAGGACGCCCTGCGCGAGGCCTACCTGGGCTTCCTGGCGGCCCGCGAGGACGCCTGCCGGCGATCCTGCGAGCCGGGCCACCTCACGGCCTCAGCGTTGGTCCTGGACGCCACGGCGGAGCACGCGTTGCTGACGCTGCACCCGCGCGTGGGCCGGTGGCTGCAGCTGGGCGGCCACTGCGAGCCCGAGGACGTGTCCCTGGCCGCGGCGGCTCTGCGCGAGGCGACCGAGGAGTCCGGCATGCGCGGGCTGCGGATCGAGCCGACGCCGATCCACCTCGACGTGCACCCGATCACGTGCTCGCTCGGCAAGCCGACGCGGCACTTCGACGTGCGGTTCCTGGTGCGCGCACCCGTCGGCGCACAGCCGGTGCGCTCCGCCGAGTCGGTCGACCTGCAGTGGTGGCCGCTGGACTCGTTGCCGGACAACGTGGACGACCTGCACCCGCTGATCGAGAGTGCTCTCGCGCGCCTGCGTTAGAACCTGCGGTAGTCGCGCGGCGAGAACCGCGGTGCCCGCCGCGGCCGCCGCAGGCCCGCCGCCTCCAGGTACATGACCGCGCGGTGGCGTTGCGGCTTGTAGGGCTCCAGCAACTCCATCATGCCGTCGTCGTCGCCCGGCGTGCCGGTCAAGGCCCACGTGACGTTCTTGGCGACGTGGTAGTCGCCGACGCTCACGGCGTCCGGGTCGCCCCAGGCTCGTTGCGCCACCTCGGCCGACGTCCAGACGCCGACGCCGGGCACCTTTTCGAGGAGTTCGCGGCTGCGCGTCTCGGCGGCCTTCTCCAGCCGGTGGGCTACCTGCGCGACGTTGATCAACGTCCGGCGGCGGGCGCCGTCGAGCCCGCACTGGTGCCACTCCCAGTCCTGCAGGCCCAGCAACCGTTGCGGTGTCGGCGGGACCTTCAGCGCCTTCGGTCCGGGAGCGCTCTCACCGAACCTGCGGCCCAGCTCGCGCCAGGTGCGGAAGGCCTCGACGCCGGTGACCTTCTGCTCCAGGATCGAGGCGAACAGCAGGTCCCAGACACGTCCGGTGGCGCCGAGCCGCAGCCCTGGCCGTTGCCTGCGCGACTCGGCGATGACCGGGTGGTGCGCGACGAACTCGTCCACCGTGTCGTCCGCGCCGAGCAGGGCGGGCAGGCCGTCGAGCAGCCACGGCCCGCCCTCGCCCCACGCTTCCGCCAGCACCTCACCGCTCGCTCTGGTGATGTGCAGCGTGCCGGGCCCGCACGGCGTGTTCGCCGCGAACCAGACGCCGCCCTCCGCGCTGAAGGACGGGTCGCCTGGCCCGCGGCGCAACCTGCCGAGCACCGCTCCCAGGTCGACCGGGAACGGTGGAGTCCAGGCTCTGCTAGGCATCCGTCGAGAAGCGCACGCCGGCCTCGGGCAACACGACGCCGGGCCACACCCGCGCTCCCCCGATCAACTCACACCGCGCACCGATCACCGCGGAGTCGCCGACCACGGCGTCCTTGAGCACCGCACCGGCCTGCACGAGCGCACCGGCACCCACGATCGAACGCTCGACCACCGCGCCCTCGCCGACAACGGCACCGTCGAACAGGATCGCGCCATCGAGCACAGCGCCGTCCGCGACCGTGCAGTTCGCACCGACCGTGCTGCCGCCCTTGAGCGTTGCGCCCTCGTGCACCGCAGAGCCTTCGAGCACCAAGTAGTCACCCGGCTGCGCGACCGCCGCCGACGGCGCAACGCCGCGCACGAGGTCCGCGGACCCCTGCACAAACGCCTCGGGCTTGCCGAGATCCAGCCAGTACGTGGCGTCCACGTGCCCCTGCAACCTCTTCCCGGCCTCCAGCAGCCCGGGGAACGTCTCGCGCTCCACCGACACCGGCCGTCCGGCGGGAATCGCGTCGATCACCTCACGCCGGAACACGTAGCAACCGGCGTTGATCTGGTCCGTCGGCGGGTTCTCGGTCTTCTCCAGGAACGCCTGGACGCGCCCTTCGTCGTCCGTCGGCACACACCCGAACGCCCTGGGGTCCTGCACCTTCACCAGGTGCAGCGTCACGTCCGCCTCGTGCTTGCGGTGCGTGTCCACGATCCCCGTCAGGTCGACGCCCGACAGGATGTCGCCGTTGAAGACCATCACGTCGGGCTCACGCAGCTTGTCCGCCACGTTGCGAATCGCCCCGGCCGTGTCCAGCGGCACCTCTTCCACCACGTACTCGAGCTCCAGCCCGAGCCTCGATCCGTCCCCGAAGTACTCCTCGAACACCTCGGCCTTGTAACTGGTACCCAGCACCACGTGGGTGATGCCGGCCTCCTTGATCCGCGACAGCAGGTGCGTCAGAAAGGGCACCCCCGCGGTAGGGAGCATGGGCTTGGGAGCGGACAGGGTCAGCGGGCGAAGACGAGTGCCCTTGCCCCCGACCAGCACCACAGCTTCGACGCCGTGCACCTTTTTCCTCCTCCGCGTTACAGCGAGCCGTTCGACGGAATACTCTGACACGAAGCAGATCGTCAGATGGGATCTGGTCCCGGCAAGGAGCTAAATCCGACATGGACCCCCGCGACCGGGCCGACGCCATGCTCGCCCGCGCCCGTGCACGTGGGCGGAACATCGTGACGCCGGACAACATGACGTCCCCGATGGACAGCTCCGACACCCAACAGATCCCTCGCTCGCTGGTCAACGCCGTGGACCCACGCCGAGACCCGGACTCGACCATGATCCTCGCACCCGCCCAGATGGGCCACCAGCAGCCGCAGCGCCCACCGCACCACACACCGCAGCAGCCCATGCCGACGCAGCCGATGCCGCAGCAACAGGCTCCGGCGGATGACGCGGAGATCACGCAGGTGGTCCGGCCGGGCCTGATCCCGACGGTCTCGAACCACCAGCAGTCCCGCAACTCGCTGACGCAACGGCTGAGCGGCGACATGTAGAGGCAGTCAGCGGGCCTTCCGCGTGAGAATCTTCACCCGCAACGCAAGCCCGGCCTTCAGCACCGCCCGGAACGGCGCCCACAACACCCCGGCATGCCGGTCGGCCATGTACCGGTAAGCACTCCGATGGTGCTCCTTCAACATCCGGTCCGAAGACCGGGCGGTCGAGTGGCCCCCGATGTGCGTGACCTCGGCATCGGGCACGTAGACGTTCAACCACCCGGCCGCACCCACGCGCTCCCCGAGGTCGACGTCCTCGAAGTACATGAAGTACCGCTCGTCGAACCCGCCGACGGAGTCGAAAGCCTCACGCCGCATCAGAAAACAGGACCCGGACAACCACCCGGCGGAACGCTCGACCGGAGCCTTCTCCTGCCGATAGGCCCGAGTCCAGGGGTTCGACTTCCAGACGGCACCGAAGAGCGCGTGCCCGGCCCCACGACCCAGCGAGGGCAACAACCGGGCGGACGGGTAGATCTCCCCGGAGGGTTCCCGGATCAGCGGCCCGAACATCCCGCCCCGAGGCCACCGCTGCGCCGCGTCGATCAACGCGTCCACGCTGCCGGGCGAGAACTCGATGTCGGGGTTGGAGATCAGCACCCACCCGACGTCGGAACCCAGCGCCGCGACCCCGCGGTTGGCGCCGCCGCCGTAGCCGAGATTGCCGCCGGTGGGCAGAAAAGTGACGTGGGAATACGAAGCCGCAACGGACTCCGGCACCCCGTCGGTGGACCCGTTGTCGGCGAGGATCACCTGCGCCGGACGGGTGGTGGCCTTCGCAAGGGTGTCCACAAAGGGAGCCAGCGTCTCGCCCGGCGAGTACGTGACCGTCACGACACCAAGTCCGTCGCCGTAGTTCACGCGCGTCACCCTAGCGACGGCTCAACGCCGGCGACTCACCAGCATCGCGCGCTCGTAGGCCAGGCGGTGGCGGTCGGCGCTGACGGCCCACGAGAAGTCCTTGGCCCGCTGCTGTCCCGACGCGGCCAGCGAAGCACGGCGGGCAGGGTCGTCCAGGAGGTCGGCGATCGCGGCGGCGATGTCGCCCGCGCCGACGCCGCAGTACGCGACGGCCTCGCCGCCCACCTCGGGCAGCGACAGGCGCCGGGTAGTGAGCACGCAGGCGCCGCAGGCCATGGCCTCCAGCACGGGCAGTCCGAAGCCCTCGCCCAGAGACGGGTACGCCACCAGCTGGGCGCCGCCCAGGAAGCCCGCCAGTTGTTCGAACGGCAGGTAGCCGGCGCGGATCACGCGGATGCGGTGCGGGACGGAGTCCAGGGCGCGCTCGACCTGGCTGTCCCAGCCGGGCTGGCCCGCCAGCACCAGCGCGGGCGGTTCGGCGCGGCCCACCATCGCCTGCGCGAAGCCGCGGATCAGCGCCGGGACGTTCTTGCGCGGTTCCAGGGCGCCCAGGAACGCGACGTACGGCGCGTCGCCGAGGGACAGGCTGCGGCGCACCGCGAGGACCTCGTCCGGTGACGGCGGGTGGAAGCGTTCGGTGTCCACGCCGTGCTGGGCGATGTGCAGGACGCGGCGGTCGGCCCCGGCGACGCGCACCAGTTCGTCGGCGGTCGCCTGCGACGGGACCACGCACAGGTCCGCGCGCCGCAACGACGCTCGGGTCCAGGCGCGGAAGAAACGGGCCTTCACCGACGAGTGCAGCACCGGGTCGGTGAAGAAGGTGGCGTCGTGCAGCGTCACGACCGAGGCGGCCTTGCCGGCCAACGGGAGCGTGTAGTGCGGTGAGTGCACCACGTCCACGCCGAGGGTGCGGATCAGGCGCGGCAGTGTCGTCTGTTCCCAGGCCAGCCGGGCCGTCCTGGTGGCGACGGCGTCAGCGGCGCGGATCACGCGGGCGTTCGGCGCGATCTTGGTGAACAGCTCCTCGTCGCGCGGCTGGCAGACGACGGAGAGCCTGGTCCCGTCCGCGTCCAGCGCCGCGACGAGCGAATCCACGTAACGGCCGACGCCACCACGGTCTGCGGGGATCGCGGTGGCGTCGATCAGCACGCTGGGCTCGGCGGTCGGCACGATCAGCAAGCGTAATGTCATTCCCTAATGCGTTTAGCGGGAATGCGGCAATCCGATCGTCAACCGTGTGCTCCCCACACCCCCTGTGCCGTCTTTGCCCAGGTGAACTCACTCGCGCGAGTGATCCCGGCGTCGACGGTGTGACGAGGATCCGCCAGAACGGCGCGCAGACCTTCCGTCAACGACGCCAGGTCGCCGCGCCGCACGACGGTTCCGGCGCCGCCCGCGACCTCCACCAGAGCCGGGTCGTCGGAGTGCACGACGGGCACACCGGCGGCCATCGCCTCCAGCACCGGCAGCCCGAAACCCTCCGCCAGGCTGGGCGCGGCGAGCACCGAGGCACCGGCCAGCACCGAGGCGAGCCGCTCATCGGACACCCTGCCGAGCAACGTCACGTGCGGCGCGCGCAGGTCGACGTCGCCCCAGCCCTGCGGACCGACCACGACCAGCGGCACCCGAAGCCGTTCGGTCGCCCGCACCAGCAACCCGAAACCCTTGCGCGGCTCCACGGTGCCGACGGCGAGCACGTACGACGAGGGCAGGTCATCGGCCGGTGAGCCGACCAGCCGCGTCACGCCGTTGGGCACCACGTGCACCGGCACTTCCACACGGACGCACTCCGCCAGTTGAGACGCGACGGCCTGCGTCGGCACCACCAGAGCGCGTGCCTCGCGTGCAGCACGCGCGATCACCTTGCGGTGCCAGGCGACCCCGCGCGGAGTCAGCGTCTCCGGGTGCGTCCACGGCACCACGTCGTGCACGGTGACGACGGCACCCGGCAGCGGCGCGAGCGGCGTCGGGGCGTGCACGTGCGGGCCGAGCTTCGGCGGCAGGCCGCGTTCCCACAACGCCACCAGCGCCCGGCGCGGCAGCCTGATCACGCGGTCGGCGCAGGCCGTCGCCGCGGTCGTCACGGTCCAGCCGGGAGGGGCGTTCTCCCCCAACGCCGCGAGCAACTCCGCCGTGTAGCGGCCGGTCCCGCCGGGGACCGGGGCGTTCAGTTGCTCGGTCAGCACTACTAGCTCGGGCACGTCGCGTACCGTCTCACGCCGTGTCGGCAGTCAGCACCGTGGTGGTCGTGACGTGGCGCGGCCGTGACCACATCACGGCGTGCCTGGACGCCCTCAGGGCCCAGAAGAGTCCACATAGGACGATCATCGTCGACAACGCGTCCGACGACGGCACAGCCGAGCTGATCAGCGGACATGAGGTCGTGAGGCTGCCCCGCAACCGCGGTTACGCGGGCGGGCTCGCCGCCGTTCTCGGCATGGTCGACACCCCGTACGTCGCGTGGCTCAACGACGACGCGGCACCGGACCCGTCGTGGCTCACCGAACTGGAGAGCGCGCTCGACGGCGAACCCGGCGCGGCCGCCGCCACCTCGTCGATCCTGCTCATGGACGGCTCGACGCAGTCCGTCGGCGTGGCGCTGACGGCGGACGGCCACGGCAGGGACGTCATGCTCGCCGGCCGCGAGGTGTTCGGGTTCTGCGGTGGCGCGGCACTGCTCAGGACGGCGGAACTCAAGGCCGTGGGCGGCGTCCCGGCGAGCTTCTTCTGCTACTACGAGGACACCGACACGGCCTGGCGGCTGCGGCTGGCCGGCCACCGGGTGATCTCGGTCGGACCGGCGCGGGTCCGGCACCGGCACGGCGCCAGCACGCGGCCCGGTTCGGCGCTCTTCCACCGCTGGAACGAACGCAACCGGCTGCTGATGCTGCTGCGGTGTGCGCCCGCCTCGGCGGCGTTCACCCAGCTCGCCCGGTTCCTGGTGATCACGGCGTTGCTGCCGTTCCGCGGGAACGTCCCGGACGCGGCGAACTTCCGGTTCGGACTGCGCACCCGCGTGCTGGCGGAGGTGCTGCTCAGGCTCCCCGCCACGCTCGTCCAGCGCCTCATGATCAAGACGGCGGTCTCCCGCGGAAGCGTCTGGCGGGACTGGGCCGGCCGCTGATGGAACCTCCTGCCACCCCCAGGCGTCCCCCGGGACGATGAACATCAGGAAGCAACCGTGAGACGGCCGGTACCACTCATCGTGATCGGGCTCGTCGCCGTCGCCGCCGCGGTCCTGCTGGGTGCCGTCGTGCCCGAGCGGTACGAGCTCGCGGTGCTGGTGCCGTGCTGCCTGCTGTCGATGGCGTTCGCGTGGGGCGTCGGCAAGCTCGGGCCGGCGTGGCTCGTGCTGCCCGCGTTCATGGTCGTGATCCCCGGCACAGCGGTGCTCGTGGGCGACGGTCACCGTGCGTTGATGGACGTCCTCGGCACGCCCCAGACATGCGTGATCACCGGCGTCGAGGACGTCCCGGGGCCGGACAACCCGATCTTCGCGCACCTCGTGACCTGCCCGGACGGCGCCGAGCTGCGGATCGTCGTGCGGGGCGAGCAGGACAAGAGGATGCAGCCCGGTCCGGCCACCGTCCTGCGGCACCCGCTGATGCGGCCGCTGCTCGCCGAACGCAACGACTGGTCCGGGGAGTGGGTCTTCGGGGTGCCTCTTGCTGTCGTCTTGCTCCTGATCTGTGCAACCACACTGCGGGCGCGCAGAGTGATGAGGCAGGCTTAGCGCGTGGATCGAGCCTCACTGCCCGTCGTGTCCGTCGTCGTCGTCAACTACCGCGGTGCGGACGACACCATCACCTGCGTGCGCGGACTGGCCGACGTCGACTACCCGGCGGAGCTGCTCCAGGTGATCGTCGTCGACAACGAGGCGCACGACACCGCACGGCTACAGGCCGCGCTGCCCGGCGTCAAGATCGTCACCTCGCCGGAGAACCTCGGCTTCGCGGGCGGCTGCAACCTCGGCGTCGAGCACGCCACGGGCGGGGTGCTCGCGTTCCTCAACAACGACGCCCGCGCGGACCGGAACTGGATCAAGGCCGCGATCAGGGTCTTCCACACCGAACCGGCGGTCGCCTCGGTCGCGAGCAAGGTCCTCGACTGGGACGGCGAGAAGATCGACTTCGTCGACGGCGGGCTGACCTGGTTCGGCATGGGTTACAAGCGGCACGCCGGGCAGGACGACGACGGCAGCCACGACGGCCCCAAGGACGTGCTGTTCGGCACCGGCTCGGCGCTGTTCGTACGGGCCGAGGTCTACCGGGAGCTCGGCGGGTTCGACGACCGGTTCTTCATGTTCTACGAGGACGTCGACCTCGGCTGGCGGCTCAACCTGCGCGGCTGGCGGGTCCGCTACGAACCGGCGTCGCTCACGTTCCACCGCCACCACGCGTCGATGAGCTCGATCGACCACAGCCGCGAGCTGTACCTGCTGGAGCGCAACGCGCTCATGTCGCTGTACAAGAACTTCTCGGACGAGACGCTGGCCAAGGTGCTGCCGGCCGCGCTCGCGCTGTGCGTGCGCCGGGCGACGGCGCGCGGTGAGATCGACCCCACGCAGCTGGAGATCACCCGCCGCCCGGCCGACCCCGCTGCCGACCGCGAGCCCGTCGGGATGTCGCGCCAGGCGCTCGCCGGGTTCCTCGCGATCGACCAGTTCGTCGAGCTGATGCCGTCGCTGGCCGAGTCGCGCAAGATCGAGCAGGCCGCCCGCCGGTTGTCGGACACCGACATCGTTCCGTTGATGCGCAAGGCGTTGGAGCCCGCCTATCCCCTGCCGCGCTACCTCGCCGCGCACGACATCCTGGTGGACGTCCTCGGTCTCGACGACGTGTTCGGCAAGCCGCGCAAGATCCTGGTGATCACCGGCGACGCGATCTCGGACCGGATGGCGGGTCCCGCGATCCGGGCCTGGCACATGGCCGACGTGCTGTCCGGCGAGCACCAGGTGCGGCTGGTGACGACGAACCCGCTGTGCGCGCCGCCCGACGCACCGTTCGGCATCGAGCGCGCCCGGCCGAAGGAACTGCCGCCGCACGTCGCCTGGGCGGACGTGGTGGTACTGCAGGGGCACGCGCTGGAGATGGTCGCGGAGCTGAAGAAGCTGTCGTCGACCAAGATCGTGGTCTGCGACATGTACGACCCGATGCACCTGGAACTGCTGGAACAGGGCAAGGACAAGCCGGACGACAGGCGCGCCCTCGACCTGGCGGCCGTCACGAAGGTGCTCAACACGCAGCTCGAACGCGGCGACTTCTTCCTGTGCGCGTCGGAACGGCAGCGGCACTTCTGGCTGGGTCACCTGGCCGCGCTGGGCAGGCTCACGCCGACGTTGTACGACAACGACCCGACGACGCAGTCGCTGCTCGGGATCGTCCCCTTCGGACTGTCGGGCAAGCCGCCGCAGCGCACCGGCCCGGCGATCAAGGGCGTCGTGCCGGGTGTCACGGACGCGGACAAGGTCGTGATCTGGGCCGGTGGCGTCTACAGCTGGTTCGACCCGCTGTCGCTGATCGAGGCGATGGACCACCTGCGCCGGCGGCAGCCGTCCGCGAAGCTGTACTTCCTGGGCATGAAGCACCCGAACCCCGAGGTCCCGGACATGGACATCGCCGGCCAGACGCGGGCGTTGTCCGCCCGGTTGGGGCTGACCGGCGAGACCGTGTTCTTCAACGACGGGTGGGTGCCCTACACCGAGCGGCAGAACTGGCTGCTCGACGCGAACTGCGGTGTCACCACGCACTACGAACACGTGGAGACCACGTTCGCGTTCCGCACACGGGTGCTCGACTACCTGTGGGCGGGACTGCCGATCGTCACCACGTCCGGCGACTCGTTCGCGGACCTGGTGCTGCGGGAGGGTTTGGGCGTCGTCGTGCCACCGGAGGACCCGGAGGCACTGGCCGACGCGCTGGAGAAGGTGCTCTACGACGAGGAGTTCGCGGCCGCGTGCCGCGAGCGCATCGCCGTCGTACGCGAACGGTTCACCTGGGAGACGGCACTCGCGCCACTGGCCGAGTTCTGCCGCAACCCCAGGCCCGCCGCGGACCGTCTGCCCGGCTCGGCTCCCATGGTGCGCACACCGGAGCTGAGCACGGGGGACAAGGTGAAGCGGGACCTGCTGCTGGTGCGCGAGTACCTGGACGCGGGTGGCCCGACCGAGTTGGCCAAGCGGGCGACGGGGCGTCTGCGGAAAATCGCGCGTGGTGGCAGGTAAATGGCGAGATCCCGCAAATCCCGAGAACACAAGCCTCTCAGGGTGCTGCTCGACGGCACCCCCCTGCTCGGCAACCGCACCGGAATCGGCCGCTACACAGCGGCACTGGCCGAAGAACTGGCGTCGATGGCGGACTACGTCGACGTGCGGGCGGTGGCGTTCACCCTGCGCGGCTGGCGCGCGTTGCGGACGGTGCTGCCGCACGACGTGACGGCGCGCGGCCTGCCCGTCTCGGCACGGGCGTTGCGCCAGATGTGGCTGCGCGCCCCGTTCCCGCCGGTCGAGATGCTGGCAGGGTTCACCGATGTCATGCACGCCACGAACTTCGTGCTGCCGCCGACGATCCGGGCCGGCCAGGTCGTCACGATCCACGACCTGGCGTTCCTGGACGCGCCCGGTGACCTCCCGCCGTCGGACCGCCGGTTGCCTGAACTGGTCCGGCTTTCGGCTCAACGGGCGGACGTGATCTGCACGCCGACGGCGGCGGTCGCCTCCGTTGTGGCGGACCGGTTCTCCGTGCCGCTGGAAAAGATCATGGTGACGCCGCTGGGCGTCGACACCGCCTGGTTCGCCTCGCGGCCGCCGTCGCCGACGTTGCGCGGCCGGCTGGGGCTGGGTTCGGAGTACCTGCTGTTCGTGGGTGCGGACGGGCCGCGCAAGGGCCTCGAATACCTGATCAAGGCGCACGCGTCCGATCCGTCGCTGCCGCCGCTCGTCATCGTCGGACCGGGCCGGGCCGGCGTGGACGGCCGGGTGCTGCGGACCGGCTACCTGCCGGACGTGCACCTGCGGTCGGTGGTGGCCGGCGCGACGGCTCTGGTGCTGCCGTCGCGGGACGAGGGTTTCGGGCTGCCGGTGCTGGAAGCGTTGGCCTGCAACGTTCCTGTGGTGTGCTCGGACGTGCCCGCGTTGCGCGAGGTCGCCGGTGGGCACGCGCTGCACGTGCCGGTCGGAGACGTGGAGGCCCTGGCCGACGGCCTGGCTCAGGCCGTCGCGGCGCCGACCACCCCCGAGGCGCAGTCCGAACGGCGTGCGTACGCGTCCGGGTTCACCTGGCGGCGGTGCGCGGAGAAGACGGTCGAGGCGTACCGGCTCAGCCGGGCCTGACGTGCGTGCTGGAGGGCGTCAGGAAACCCTGACGCCCCAACGGCTTCACCGAGAGTGCGGCCTCGGTGAACGCTTGTCGAGCTGATTCATCGACACCTGCCGCGAACCCGTGACAACGGCAACGCACTTCAGGAAGCGCTGCCGATCGGAATCCTCTGTCGCGGGACGCTGCGGTGTGCGCCCGGAATCGAACATGCCGAATAGGGTCCCGCATTTGGAACTACCGTGCCAGACCGGTCACTCCAATGGCGCAGCACCGGTACGGGGAGCTACCACCCCTGCCCGGAATGCCTCCGAAAGGGCGCTGCGCCAGTGCGGCAAAGGACGTAGTCCGGCCGCTGCCCACGCCGCGCCCGACAGCACCGAGTAGGCGGGTCGCGGTGCGGGGCGCGGGAAGTCCGCCGTGGTGCAGGGCTGAACGCGCGCGGGGTCGGCGCCGAGCTCCTCGAAAATCGCCTGTGCGAAACGGAACCACGTCGTCTCACCGCCGCCGGTGGCGTGCAGCAACCGCTCGGAGGGCAGTACCGAGGCCAGCTCCAGAAGTCCGGCGGCCAGGTCGTGCGACCACGTCGGCGAGCCGACCTGGTCGTCCACAACGGACAGAGAAGGTCGCGAGGACTCCAGCGCTGCCATGGTCTTCACGAAGTTCGAGCCGTGCACGCCGTACACCCACGACGTGCGCACGACGTACCCGCCCGCATCCAGCACGCGGCGTTCGCCTTCGAGCTTCGTGCGGCCGTACGCGGATTTCGGGCCGACCGGGTCCGTCGTCTCGTACGGCCGCTCGCCGTCGCCGGAGAACACGTAGTCCGTCGAGACCTGGATCATCGGAATGCCAAGGGAAGCGCACGCCTGCGCCAGCAGACCGGGGCCGACGGCGTTGACCTCGAAGGCGCGCTCCTCGTCGGTCTCGGCCGCGTCGACGGCGGTGTACGCGGCGCAGTTGATCACCGCGGAGGCACCGGCCAGGGCGGCGGCCGTCACCTTCGTCACGTCGAGTTCGGCAGAGGACACCGCGCGGACGTCACTGGACAGAGCAGCGAGGTCGTGGCCGAGCTGGCCACGACCACCGGGAACGAGGATCATCGGATCAGCCTTTCACCAGCGCGGCGCGCTCCTTGAGCGGCTCCCACCAGGCACGGTTTTCGCGGTACCACTCGACGGTGTCGGCGAGACCGACGGTGAAGTCGACCTGCGGCGCGTAGCCGAGTTCGGAAGCGATCTTGGAGATGTCGACCGAGTAGCGGCGGTCGTGGCCCTTGCGGTCCTGCACGGGCTCGACGGCCGACCAGTCGCGGCCCGTCGCCTCCAGCAGCTTCTCGGTCAGCTCGCGGTTGGTGAGCTCGGTGCCGCCGCCGATGTTGTAGATCTCGCCCGGCCGGCCGCCCTCGGCGACGAGCTGGATGCCGCGGCAGTGGTCGGCCACGTGCAGCCAGTCACGGACGTTCAGGCCGTCGCCGTAGAGAGGCACGTTCCTGCCGTCGATCAGATTGGTGACGAAGAGCGGGATCACCTTTTCGGGAAACTGGTACGGCCCGTAGTTGTTCGAACACCGAGTGATACTCACGGGCAGTCCGTGAGTGCGATGGAACGCACGGGCAAGCAGATCGGAAGAGGCCTTGGAGGCCGAGTACGGCGAGTTCGGTTCGAGGATGTGCGTCTCGGTCCAGGAGCCGTCCTCGATCGAGCCGTAGACCTCGTCCGTCGAGACGTGCACGAACTTGCCCACGCCCGCGTTCAGGGCCCCCTGCAGCAGCGTCTGCGTGCCCAGGACGTTCGTGAGGACGAAGTCCGCCGAACCCGTGATGGACCGGTCCACGTGCGATTCAGCCGCGAAGTGCACGACCACGTCGATGCCGCGCATCTGCTCGGCGACCACATCGGCGTCGCAGATGTCGCCCTGGACGAACTCGAACTTGCCCGCGACCGGCGCGAGGTTGGTCTCGCTGCCCGCGTAGGTGAGCTTGTCGAGCACCACGACTTCGGCACCGGCGAACGCCGGGTAGGACCCGCTCACCAACTCCCGCACGTAGTGCGAGCCGATGAAACCGGCCCCACCTGTCACCAGTACGCGCATGCCATTTCCTCCCGTGGTGTATCCCGGCAGCAGTCTGTCACCTACCTGATCGCTGCAACCCACAGCAACGTCACGTCGTGTGACTTATAAACGACTAAACTTAGTGTGGTGGGGGAGGAAACGGCTGTGGAAGGCAGGAGTCTGCGCGTCGGTGTGGCCGGAAACCGGCCATCGGCGGCCCTTCGCGCTTTCCTGGTGACAGGGAAGATCTTCGTGGCCCTCGTCTCGACAGCTGTGCTTCTCGTCACGTCGTACGGCTGGAACAAGCTGCGCACGGCGAACGAGGGGATCGTGAAGACCGAGGTCATCTCGGACGAGCTCACCAAGCAGGGGCCCAAGCCGCTCGACGGCGCGGTCGACATCCTGCTGGTCGGCATGGACAGCCGCACGGACGCGCAGGGCAACCCGCTGTCGGACGAGGTGCTGGCCCTGCTCAACGGCGGCATCCCCGACGGCGAGCAGAACACCGACACGATGATCCTCGTGCACATCCCGGTCGACGGGACGCGCGCGGTCGCGATCTCGTTCCCGCGTGACGCCTACGTCGAGATCGCGGACGGGTTCGGCAAGCACAAGCTCAACTCCGCGTTCGCCCGCCAGCGCAACACGGTCGACCAGGAGCTGCGTGCACAGGGCGTGACGGACGAGGCACGCATCCGCACCGAGTCGATGGCCGCCGGCCGCAAGACGCTGATCAAGACGATCGAGGGCATGTCCGGCGGCGCGGTGCGCGTCGATCGGTACGCCGAGGTCAACCTCGCCAGCTTCTACGAGGTCACCAAGGCCATCGGCGGCGTCGAGGTGTGCCTGAACGAGCCCACCTCCGACCGCGACTCCGGTGCGAACTTCCAGGCGGGCCGGCAGACGATCGAGGGTGCGGCGGCGCTGTCGTTCGTGCGGCAGCGCCAGAACCTCCCCGGCGGCGACCTCGACCGGATCGTGCGCCAGCAGGTGTTCATCGGGGCCCTCGCGAAGAAGGTGCTGTCGACCGGCACGCTGACCGACACGAGCAAGCTCAACGGGCTCGTCGAGGCCGTGCAGAAGTCCGTGATCCTCAGCTCCGGCTGGGACATCACCACGTTCGCCGAGCAGATGCAGGGCCTCGTGGGCGGCAACTTCGAGTTCAAGACCATTCCGGTGGGCGACCCGACGGACACGTACAGCGACGGCAACGTGCTGCCGGTGAACCCGGCGGAGGTCCGCAGGTTCCTCACCGGCCTGGCCGCGGACAAGAGCACGTCGAGCACCCCGCCGACGACGGGCACGAGCCTGCCCGCGCCGCCGAACTCCGCGATCACCGTGGCCGTCTACAACGCGGCGGGTGTGCAGAATCTCGCGTCGCGGGTGATGAACACGTTGACGGCCAAGGGTTTCCAACGCGGCCCGGTGGCGTCGGCCACACAGAACAGCGACACCACGGTCGTGCGGTACGCGGCCGGCGAGGAGGGCTCCGCCCGCAAGGTCGCCGCGGAACTCGGCCCCGGCGTCGGCGTCGAGGAGGACCCGTCCGTCCGAAAGGGACAGATCCAGGTCTTCGTCGGCGGCGACTACGAGGCGCAGGACGACTCGAACGTCGATCCGCAGGGCGTTCCCGGCACGTCGACGGCCGCGAGTTCCAGCAGCACCCCGCCGATCACGGCGGGCGGACTGGTCTGCGTGAACTGAAACCCCCGGCGTAACGCTCTTCCGATAGTTACGCTGAGCACGCAAGTCCAGTCCACGGAGGGTCAGACGTTGAGCACTGCCGCACGCGCGAAGAAAACCGCACGGGTCACAGGCCGTACGGTGATCGCGCTACTGGCCGTGACGACGTTGGTGTTCTCCGGTTACTTCTGGACCGCGCTGCGGCTGGTGAAGCAGAACACCAACACCACGCAGATCCTCCAGGTGCTGGAGGACATCCCGAACTCGCCGCCGGTCGAGGACGGAGCGATCGACATCCTGCTGGTGGGCAGCGACAGCCGGACGGACGCGCAGGGCCGGCCACTTCCCGCGGACGTGCTGCGCAAGCTGCGCACCGAGGGCACCGACACGGTGAACACGGACACGATCATCGTGATGCGCGTGCCCCGCAACGGCGGCAAGGCGAGCGCGATCTCGATTCCGCGCGACACGTACGTCCCGATCGCCGGCTACCGCGAGGACAAGATCAATTCCGCGTACGGCGCGGTCAAGTACCTGACCGCCGAACGGCTGCAGGCCGAGGGCGTGAGCGATCAGCAGGAACGCGAGCGCCAGTCGGACGAGGCCGGGCGCAAGGCGCTGGTGCAGGCGGTGCAGGACCTGACGGGAATGCGCGTCGACCACTACGCGGAGATCAACCTCTACGGCTTCTACCTGCTGACCGAGGTGATCGGCGGCGTGCAGGTGTGCCTGAAGGCGGGCACGTCGGACCCGAACTCCGGCGCGAACTTCCGCGCGGGCCAGCAGACGATCTCGGGCGGCGACGCGCTGTCGTTCGTGCGGCAGCGGAACATGCCCGGTGGTGACCTGGGTCGCATCGCGCGGCAGCAGGTGTTCATGTCGCAGGCGATGAAGCAGTTGCTGTCGGCGGGCACGTTCACCGATCCGGGCAAGATGAGCGGGCTGCTCGACGCGATCTCGAAGTCCGTCGTCGTGGACCAGAAGCTCGACCTCGCGACGCTGGCGACGCAGGCGCAGGGCCTCGCGACGGGCAACGTGGAGTTCGCCACGATCCCGGTGACGAGCATCGACGCCCGCAACGAGCGCGGGCAGAGCATCGTGACGGTCGACCGCGAGGCGGTGAAGGCGTGGGTGGCTCAGCAGATCGGCGAGACCCCGAAGCCCGCTCCCTCGCCGACGACCCCGAGTACTCCGTCGCGGTTCGGTCCTGAAAAGCTGCTCTCGCTGGACGGCCACGCTGTCGCAGCCGCCCGACAGGATGTGCCCTGCGTTGACTAGGAGTGCCGAGTGAGCGTGACCGAGATCCTCTTCACGCCCTTGCTGAAGGCCGATCCGGGTCGTCCGCTGATCACGCACTACGACGACGCGGCGGGCACGCGGATCGAGCTCTCGCGGGCGACGGTGAAGAACTGGGCCGCGAAGACGGCGAACTGGCTGCGCGACGAGCACGACGTCGAGCCCGGTGACCCGGTGGCGGTGCTGCTGCCCGCACACTGGCAGACCGTGGGCCTGCTGCTCGGCGCCTGGTGGTGCGGCGCCCGCGTGGTCAGTGCGGGCTTCTCCGCTGCGAAGGTGGCCGTGGTGCCGCCCGGCGGCACGGCGGACGCGGACGTCGTGGCCGTGGCCTCGTTGCACCCCATGGGATTGGGCTCCGGCGCGCCGGTCGACTACGCCGACGACGTGCGCGTGCACGGCGACGACTTCATGCCGTGGGCACCGGTCGCGGGCTCGACGCCGGCACTCGACGAGTCCACTGTGGATGAAGTCGTCGCCCAGGCCCGCGAACTGGGCACCGCGCTCGGCACTGAACCGCGCGTGCTGTCCACTCTGGAGTGGGACTCGCCTTCCGCTGTGCTGGAAGGCTTTCTGGCCGTGCTCGCGGCCGGTGGCTCACTCGTGCAGGTGAGCAATCCCGACGCGGGCCTGCTGGCCGCGCGCCGGGAGAGCGAGAAGGTCACGCGGCAGCTGGGTTGAGCACCTTGTTGTTCTTGAACAGCACGCGGTCCAGCGCGTAGGCGCCACCGTTGAAGCCGAGCGCGAGAGCGGCGGCGCCGAGCACGATCACCAGTTCCGCACCACCCTCGCCGAGCAGGCCGTTCGGCAGGTGGACGAGCAGCCACGCACCGAGCATGTCGACGGCGAGCAGGATGCCGGCGATCGGCAACGCCACCCCGGCGATCAGCGCGAGGCCACCGGCGAGCTCGACGGACGCGGCGAACCACGCGGACAACGACGGCAGCGGCACGCCCATCTTGTCGAACGACCCGGCGGTGCCGGCCATGCCGAACTCGGTGAACTTCTGCCAGCCGTGCGCGACGAACACGATGCCGACGGCGATGCGCCCGATGAGTGCGGCGACGTCCTTGACCATGATGTTTGCTCCCCGATGCGGTCGTTCGGCTGTAGGTCGTTCAGCCTCGAGGCCAAACTAGTACAGGTTTGAACAACCTCATGGTTTCGACAGGAAGCCAACAGCGAGTCGTTAGGTTCGCAGGTCTGGTACATGTACAGGGACGGTTTCCGGGGGGTTCGATGGGTCAGTACGCCTACTTCGCGCTCGTGGGCCAGTGGGACACGGTGAAGAACCCGTTCACCGTCGTGCGCACGGGTGGCGAACACGACGAGGTCTTCTCCACCAGGCTGCGGTGGGAGCAGACCGATCTGCTGCAGCGCACCGACTCCATGCGCGGTTATGACGATGTCGTGCCGATCAGCGAGAAGGAGGGCAAGCGCTTCGAGACGATCCAGGCGAAGCGGGTCGAGGAAGAGGAGCGCAGCTGGAAGAACCGCTCGTACTTCGCGATCGTCAGCCGTTCGGACACAGTGGACAATCCGTACACCGTCGTGCGCTCTGGCGGCGAGTACGACCAGTTTTTCGGCGTCAGGCTGACGTGGTTGCGGACGGATCTGCTGTACCGCATCGACTCGGGGCGCGAGTACTACGACGCCGTCCCGATCAGCGCGGAGGACGGCAAGCGCTTCGAAGCGATCCAAGCGAAGCGGGTCGAGGAGGAGCTGCGCCGGCAGGCGGAGTCGTGACTCGTCGCAGCTGACGCAGTTGCACAGGCCAGGTGTGATGAGTGTTGAACAACGCGTGCCACATAGTGGTTCCTGGGGATGCACGAGTGGTAGCCGATCAGCGCGTAGTACCTGTATGTCCTGGCCATCGCGGTTCCTCAGCTACTTCGCGGTCGACGGCTCGTGGGTGGTGAGTTCCCCGAGGGGTTCACCACCAGCCTCGACGGGGACTGCACCGACCTGCCGGATCGCATCAGGATGGGCCGGGACGGCCACGAGGTAGTGGAGATCAGCACGGAAGACGCCACGCGCTTCGAGACGACCCAGGCCCGCCGGGTCGAGGCCGTCCGCAAGCGCGACGGCAACTGATTCACCCTGCGAACCGGGCCGGGCACTCCGCCCGGCCCGGTTCCGTCATTTCCGGAGCTTCAGGCCGGACCCTTCGGCGTTCATCAGAGTCATGGTGTCGCGGTCGATCTCGAAGGTGACCTCGCCCAGTTCGAGCGTGTCGCGGATGGCGCCGTCCACCTTCATCTTGTCCTCCCCGCACATCATCGCGGTCATGACGAGGCTGCTGTCGAACGTGATCCTCTGACCGTCCACTTCGTACTTCTCGGCGCCCGTGACGTCGGTCGACCCGCTGTTGCAGCCGCCCTGCACGTAGATGAAGCCGTTCTTGAAGGAGATCGTGCCCGTCACGCCGTCCGGCACCGACGACACGACGTCGTTCTTGATGATGCCTTCGACGGTCCAGGTGACGCCTTCCAGCGGTGCCTGGGGTTCCAGCGCGAGCACGATCTCGGCGTTCGCTCCGGTGAGCACGAGGTTCGAGCCGTCGAGCCTCCAGGACGGCTTCCCGCTGAGCAGCTTGGACAGCCACTCGTCCTGCTCATGCAGGCCCTGGGCGGGGCAGGCCATGTCGGTGGTGCTGAGGTCGGTCACCGTGAGCTTGCCGTCGTCGAGCTGCACCGGGCCCTGCATCTGGTTGCAGCCGACGTTGGCGAGCAGCCTGCTGCGGGCGGTGAACCTCAGTTCCACCTTCGTGCCTGCGACCAGGGTGCGCGGCTGGCCCTGTTCGGTGACGGACGTGGACGTGAACACCTTGCCCTGCACGCCGTTCCCTCCTCCCCCAGCGGATCCACATGCGGTGACGAGCAGGACGACGGCGATGAGCAGCCGGGAACCCATGTGCGGCCCTACTTCCCGAGTTTCAGGCCCGCGCCGGACGCGTTCGTCAGGCTCAGCGTGGCGCGATCGATCTCGTGGGTGGCCTCGCCGTTCTCGAACGTCGCACGGACGGCGTTCTCCACCTCGTCCACCGGGCCGCATGACCTCAGGGTGCTCGCTCCCAGCTTGGCCTTGATCGTCTGGCCGTCCAGCACGTACGGCGTTTCGGCGCCGTTCAGGTTGCAGCCGGTGTCCACGAGCATGTTGCCGCCCTTGAAGGTGATCGTGACCTTCACCCCCTCAGGTACGGACGAGACGGCGTCCTGGGTGACGAGGCTGTTGACGGTCCAGATGCCCTCCAGGGTGGCGGGCTGTTCCGGCGCGAGCACGATCTCCGAGTTCGAGCCGGTGATCACGAGGTTCGCGCCGTCGAGCTTCCAGGACGGCGTCGCGCCGAGCAGCTTCGACAGCCACTCGTCCTGCTGGTGCAGTTCGGGTTTGGGGCAGCCCATCGCGGTCATGCCGAGTTCGCCGACGGCGAGCCTGCCGTCGTCGACCTGCACCGGGCCCTGCATCTGGTTGCAGCCGGCGTTGGCCATGAGCCTGCCGTCGTCGGTGAACCGCAGTTCCACCCGCGTGCCCTCGACCATGGCGCGCGGCTTGCCCTGTTCGGTCACGGAGGACGAGACGTACACCTTGCCCCGCAGGTCGGCGCCCTGGCCCGCGGAGGGGCTGCCACAGGCCGTGGTGACGGCCAGGAGCAGGACGGCGAGCGCGATTCGGTAGCTCATGCCGGTAGGACGGAACGTCGTGGCGTTGGGGTTGCCCGAAGGCGAGGCTCCTGGGGGTTGACAGTAGACGCGGCCGGCGCTCTACTTAACCCAGAGGTTAGATAACCAAGTGGTTAGGTACGTGATGGACCAGCTGAGCTCCACCTTCGCCGCACTGGCGGACCCGACCCGCCGGGCGATCCTCGCGCGGCTCACCGAGGGCCCGGCAACGGTGAAGGAGCTCTCCGAGCCGTTCGACATCAGCGGCCCGGCGATCTCCAAACACCTGCGCGTGCTGGAGAAGGCAGGCCTGATCACCCGCGGCAGGGAGGCCCAGTGGCGTCCCTGCCGGCTCGACGCGACACCGCTGGAGGAGGTCGCCGTGTGGGCTGAGAACTACCGCCGCTTCTGGGATGCGAGCTACGCACGCCTGGACGCACTCTTGACCGAGATGAAGGAGAACGAGAAATGACCACGGTGAAGTTCGGCACGACCGTCACCCTCCCGTCCGACACCGAGATCGCGATGTCGCGCAGGTTCGACGCGCCCGCTTCGTTGGTGTGGAAGGCTTTCACGACGCCTTCGTTGCTGCGCCGCTGGCTGCTCGGCCCGGACGGCTGGGAGATGCCGATCTGCGAGGTCGACCTGCGCGTGGGCGGCAAGTGGCGCTACGGCTGGGCGCAGCCGGACGGCTCCGGCGCGTTCGAGATGCACGGCGAATACACCGAGGTCACCCCACACTCGCGCCTTGTGAACACGGAGATCTTCGAGGACAACCCGCCGGCCATCACGACGGTCTCACTCGTCGAGGAGGACGGCCGCACGACGATGACCACCACAATGCGCCTGGTGTCACAGGAAGCACGGGACGCGGTGCTGGCGTCCGGCATGTCGGACGGCGCGGGCCGCAGCTACGAGCGCCTGGGCGAGATCCTGGCATCCCTCTGACAGTCCACTGTGGCTGTTCTCCCTGCGTAATCACCTTTTGTGGCACCGTTTCCCCCGGTCGGGTTGCGGACTCGTGGTTACCTTCGGGCGCATGGGACGTTTCTTCGTGGCTCTGGCCATCATGCTCGGCTTCGCCGTGCTGTCCGCTCCCCTCGCTCACGCAGCCCCGGGCACCCGCTGGGAAATCACCCCGTGCGCGTCCGGCACGAAGGCCCTGTGGCTGCCGCGCGTCGACAAGTTCGGCACGGACCTGTCCTGCACGACCGAGGAAGCCCGTTCCGCGGCGGTGAAGGCGGCCAGGGACAGCGGCAGTTTGACGCGGATGGCGAACGTGGCCATCGCGTTCTCGCAGCAGCTCGCCGACAAGTCGCTGACCGCCGCCTCGCCCTGCGTGCTGGGTGCCAAGGGGGCTGTGGGGGAGGCGATCGGCACCTGCGTGGCCGTGTGATCGCGCAGGCACGAACTCGCGGCTGATCGGCCTGCTTCGCTGCTGCCTCGCTCACTCCGGGTAGCTTGGTGCGGTACAGAACCAAGCACCCGCCGAGGAGGTAGCTCGTGACCGACAACGCCCAGCCAGGGCGGGTTGGCTATCGCGAGATCGCGGACGACCTCCGGCGGCAGATCGACTCCGGCGAGCTGCCGCCCGGCAGCAAGGTACCGGGCGAGAACGACCTCACGAGCCGATACGGCGTCGCGAAACTGACCGCACGCCATGCTCTCGATGTGCTGAAGACCGAAGGCCTGATCGTCGCGAAGCGAGGGTCGGGAACGTTCGTTCGCGAGTTCAAGCCGATCAGGCGCGTGTCGCCGGACCGGTTGCGGGCGAGCAACTCGTGGGGCTCGGGCCAGCCGATCTGGGCGACTGACGTCGGCACACGCCCGAGGACAGAGAACGTCGCTGTCGACGTTGAGCTGCCGCCCACCTCTGTTGCCGAGGTGCTCGGCCTCGACAAGGGCGCACGCGTGGTCGTCCGGCGCCGTACCTACATGGTCGACGACAAGCCTGTGCAGCTCGCGACGTCCTACTACCCGGAAGCACTGGTCGCGGGATCCGCGATCAGCGAGATCAACACGGGCGAGGGCGGTGCCTACGCCAGGCTCAGGGATCTGGGCTACGAGCCGGTCAGATTCCGCGAAGAGTTGCGGATCCGCATGCCGCGCGAAGCCGAGCGCAAGGCTCTCGACATCACCCAGGACACGCCGATCATCTTGATCGTGCGAACGGCGTACACGGCCGATGACCAGCCAGTCGAGGTCAACGAGATGGTCCTCGACTCGGCGGCGTACATCCTCGAGTACAAGTTCACGTCGCAGGACTGACACTTGCGCTTCTATATAGAACTGCGCTTCACTGGCGAAGCCAAGTTCTATATAGAGATTGGGCGTCGCATGTCGAGCATCATCGCGCCGTACATCACCGCGTGGAGCGCCGAACAGGATCTGCCGTGTGTCCTGGTGGAGCGGCCTGACCACAGCATCGGGTACGCCAACGAACTGCTGAGCGACCGCGATCGGCACGGTGTGTTGTGGCGCCAGACCGCACTGCGGCACCGAATCGGACGACCCGAGTTCGCCAGGGTTCATCCGTCACGCCAGCGGCGGGCAATGGAACTGTTGCTGTGTCAGGTTTGTGGCGGGTCGGCGGACCGGAATGACGACGGTGTCCTGTGGCTGCAACGAGATTGCCGCGACGACTGGCCACAGTGGCCGAACGGGATGGCTTCGGTGGAGCCGCCGGTGTGCGTGCCGTGCGTACCGATCGCGAGGCGCATGTGCCCTGCGCTGCAACGGGGAGCTGTGACGGTCCGCGTGAGGGACTGCCCGGTCGTCGGTGTCCGGGGCGTGTTCTACAGGCAGAGCGTGCTGGCGCCTACAGCCGCCAAGGCAGGGAACTTCGCCTTCGACGATCCTGCGGTGCGTCGGGTTCTTGCCTCTGCGCTGATCCGCGAGCTGCGCGGCTGCGTCATCGTCCCGCTCGAAGAGGTGAGCGGGACGATGACTCGAAGCCTCAGCCGTTGAGCACGGCGCGCGACATGACCACGCGCTGCACCTGGTTCGTGCCCTCGTAGATCTGCGTGATCTTCGCGTCCCGCATCATCCGCTCGACCGGGAAGTCGCGCGTGTAGCCGGCGCCGCCGAAGAGCTGCACCGCGTCCGTCGTGACCTCCATGGCCACGTCGGAGGCGAAGCACTTGGCGGCGGCGGTGATGAAGCCGATGTTCGGCTCGCCGCGCTCCGCCTTGGCGGCCGCCACGTAGACCATGTGGCGGGCTGCCTCGATCTTCATCGCCATGTCGGCGAGCATGAACTGGACGCCCTGGAAGTCCGAAATGGACTTTCCGAACTGCTTGCGGTCCTTGACGTACGCGACCGCGGCTTCCAGTGCGCCCTGGGCGATGCCCACTGCCTGGGCGCCGATGGTCGGGCGGGTGTGGTCCAGGGTGCGCAGAGCGGTCTTCAGGCCTGTGCCCGGCTCGCCGATGATGCGGTTGGCGGGGATCGTGCAGTTCTCGAAGTAGATCTCGCGGGTCGGCGAGCCCTTGATGCCGAGCTTGCGTTCCTTGGGGCCCACCGAGAAGCCCTCGTCGTCCTTGTGCACGACGAACGCCGAGATGCCCTGCGACTTCTTCGGTGCCTGCGGGTCCGTCACGGCCATGACGGTGTACCAGGTGGACTCGCCTGCGTTGGTGATCCAGCACTTGGTGCCGTTGAGCACCCAGTGGTCGCCGTCCAGCAGGGCCCTGGTGCGCATCGAGGCGGTGTCGGAGCCCGCTTCGCGTTCGGACAGTGCGTACGACGCCATGGCCTCGCCCGAGGCGATGGACGGCATGACCAGCTGCTTGAGCTCGTCGGAGGCCGCGAGCAGGATCGGCATGGTGCCGAGCTTGTTCACCGCCGGGATCAGCGAGGACGACGCGCAGACGCGGGCCACTTCCTCGATGACGATGCACGTGGCGACGGAGTCGGCGCCCTGGCCGTCGTAGTCCTCGGGCACGTGGACGGCCGCGAAGCCTGCCTTGACCAGGGCGTTGTGTGCCTCTACCGGGAAGCGCTCGTTCTCGTCGACCTCGGCCGCGTACGGCTTGATCTCCTTCTCGGCGAGCGAGCGGACGGCCTCTCGCAGCGCCTCGTGCTCCTCGGCGAGCTGATAGGTGCCGAAGCTCGGGTTCACCTTATTACCTCCCAGTAGCGAGTACTCGGCACGATGTTAGCGCTCGTTCACGTCGGGCGCCGCTGTGCTGTTGAGCACTCAGAGGGACTTCTGCAGGGCCGCGTCCTTGTCTAGTACGAGCTGCTCGAGTTCTGCCTGGAAGCGGGCCATGCGCTCCTGCAACCCGGCATCCGAGGAGGCCAGCATGCGGACGGCCAGCAGGCCGGCGTTGCGCGCGCCACCGACTGAGACCGTGGCGACCGGGACGCCCGCGGGCATCTGCACGATCGACAGCAGCGAGTCCATGCCGTCGAGGTACTTCAACGGCACCGGAACGCCGATCACCGGGAGCACGGTGGCGGAGGCGACCATGCCGGGCAGGTGGGCGGCGCCGCCCGCACCCGCGATGATCACTCGCAGGCCGCGGGACGCGGCCGACGTCGCGTAGTCGAGCATGCGCTGCGGGGTGCGGTGCGCGGAGACGACACTCACCTCGAACGGCACGTCGAACTCGGCGAGCGCTTCGGTGGCCGCCTTCATCACCGGCCAGTCCGAGTCGCTGCCCATGATCACGCCAACCTGAGTCACTCCGCGCTCCCGTGAATGTCGTATCCGTCTGACCAAACGCCCGTGGACAGCCAGTCGGCGGCGAGCCGCGCGCGCCGGCGGACCTCGGGCATGTCGTTGCCGAGGAACGTCACGTGCCCGATCTTGCGGCCCGGCCGTTCCTCCTTGCCGTACAGGTGCACGTGCACGTCCGGGTACCGGGCGAACAGGTGGTGCACGCGCTCGTCCGGACCCATCGCAGGCACATCTGAAGCCCCGAGGACGTTCGCCATCACGACGGCCGGCGCCATCAGGTCGGTGCGGCCGAGCGGGTAGTCGAGGACGGCGCGCAGGTGCTGCTCGAACTGCGACGTGCGGGCACCCTCGATCGACCAGTGGCCGGAGTTGTGCGGGCGCATCGCGAGCTCGTTCACGACCACGCCGGTCGCGGTCTCGAACAGCTCGACGGCCAGCACGCCCACGACGCCCAGCGCGTCGGCGACCTTCAGCGCCAGCTCCTGGGCCCCGGCTCCGTCCAGCGCGGGCGCGGGTGCCAGCACCTCGACGCAGATGCCGTCGGACTGCACGGTCTCGACGACCGGCCACGCCGCGCCCTGCCCGAACGGCGAGCGCGCCACGACGGCCGCCAGCTCGCGGCGCATCGGCACGCACTGCTCGACCATCAACGGCGTGCCGGACTCCAGCAGCTCGGGGACGACCCGCTCGGCGCTCTGCGGGGTGTTCAGCATCCACACGCCACGCCCGTCGTAGCCGCCGCGGATCGCCTTCAGCACGCACGGCCAGCCGTGCTCCGCACCGAAGCGCAGCACGTCGCGAACCTCGTGCACCTCGGTGAACGGCGGCACCGGCAGGCCCAGCTCGGCCAGCCGCACGCGCATCTTCAGCTTGTCCTGCGCGAACTGCAGCGCGTCCGGGCCGGGATGCACCTTCACGCCCTCGGCGACCAGCGCGCGCAGGTGCTCCTGAGGCACGTGCTCGTGGTCGAACGTGACCACCTCGCAGCCCTTGGCGAACGAGCGCAGCGCTTCGAGGTCGGTGTGCTTGCCGAGCACCACCTCCCGCGCGACGAGCGCGGCAGGGTCGTTCTCGGAGACTGCGAGCACGCGCAGCGACTGCCCGAGCGGGATCGCGGCCTGGTGCGTCATGCGGGCGAGCTGCCCGCCGCCGATCATTCCGACGACGGGGAGACGGGTACGAGAGTCCACGGTTCAGGCATTCTACCTGCGGCTACAGCGACACCCACCACCACGCCCAGCTCGCGCCCGCACTACCCCTCGGCCTTGGTGGCGGTGGAATCCGACGCGCTCTCCTCACCCGAAGCGGACTCCGGCTTCTCGGCAGGCGCAGGCTCGGCCCCCGGATCGACCGCGGGCGTGGGGGCGGACTCGACCGCCGCTCCGACCAGGACCGCGGCCGGAGCGGAAGCGGCGACCTGCGACGGCTTCCCGATGCGGCGGTGCGAGCGGGAGGGCTTCCACCCGCCGCCGTGCCGCATCAACCGGAACACGAGCAGGAACAGCCCCAACGCCAGCAGCGCACAAATGACGAACTCGATGATCTGGAACGTCGCGATCCGCTCGACCGGCTGGTATTCGACGTACGTGCCGATGGCGGCCTGCTCGTTGCGCATGCAGGTGTTCGTGTTGATCGCCTGCATGCACTTGTCCAGCACGCTCACCGGTTCGAAGTCGGGGCCGACGAAGCCGTTGCCGAGCTCAAGTCCGCGGTCCGGCACGACAGGGGTGTTCTCCCAGCGCACGATCACGCGTTCCGGCGGCAGGTAGTAGTCGCGCGCCACCACGGACACGAGGACGCGCGCGAGCATGAAGAACACCAGGGTGCCCGCGACCGCTGTCATGACGTGCCTGGTCAGCAGGCCGACGAGCACGCCGACCGCCAGCCCGAGGACGGCGTAACCGGCCTGCACGAGCGGGTTGGCCTCGAACGAGGACCACGACCTCCTCGTGCCGACGTAACCGTCGCCGGTTCCGACGAGCGCGCCCAGCAGGACGGCCAGGACGCCGAACACGAGCAGCTTGCCGCGCAACCACTGCACGGGCGTGACGTCCTGGCCCCAGGCCACGAAGTAGGTACGTTCCTCCAGCTCACGGGCGATGAGCGGCGCGCCCCAGAACATGCCGATCACGCCGCCGAACCCGAGCTGCACCATGAGGGCGTAGAAGCCGACGATCGGCATCGTGACCGCCCCGCCCTCGTACTCCGTCGAGACGAGGCCGTACACGGCGAGCAGGGCGACGGCGGTGACGCCGATGATGGGCCAGCGGTGCTGACGCCAGGTCAGCCAGATGATCGAGTCCAGTTTCACGCCGCACGCTCCAGGTGCGCCACGACCAGCTCCTCCAGCGTCACGTACCGCGCGGTCCACGGCTCGTCGATCCGCGTGCCGCCAGAACGCACCAGGTACGACGACTGCGATCTGCCGTGCTTCGCGAGCACCACGGGCCCCTCCACGGGTGATTTCGAGGCGTGCGGGCCGGTGTAGAGGACGTGCTCTTCCAGCAGCTCGTCCGTGTCACCGTTCACCAGCAGCCGTCCGCCGGACAGCAGCAGCAACCGGTCGGCCACGCCACCGATCTCGGCGACGACGTGCGTGGAGAAGACCAGCGTCATGCCTTTGTCGTTGACCTCGGTCAGCAACTCCCGCATGACCTTGTGGCGCGCGAGAGGGTCCAGTTCGGACAGTGGCTCGTCCAGCAGCATGACGTCCGGGCGAGAGCCCAGCGCCAGCGCGAGCGTCACGTGCGTGCGCTGGCCGCCGGACAGGTCACCGATCTGGAGCCTGCGCGGCACCTTGAACCGGGTGAGCCACTCGTCGGCGCGTTCGTCGTCCCAGACGTCGTTCATGCGGCGGCCGAACTGCAGCACGTCCGCGACCTTGAACGACCTGTACATCGGCTTGTGCTGCGGCACGTACGCCACCCGGCCCGCGATCGACGAGTGACCCGAGTCCGGTGGCAGGTGCCCGGCCAGCACGTTGAGCAGCGTCGACTTGCCGGAGCCGTTGGCCCCGACCATCGCCGTGACACTTCCCGGCGGCAGCTCGAAGGAGACGTTCCGCAACGCCCACTTCGACACTTCGGCCGCGACCACGCTCATTGCGCTCCCCCACTCAGCACCTCGCGCATCAGCGCGTGGATGTCCTCGTCCTCCAACCCGGCGGAGCGTGCCTCCGCGACCCACGTGGCGAGCTTGGCGCGCAACGGGTCCAGGTCCTCGGGGGCGGCGGACCCCAAGGTGGCCTTGACGAAGGTGCCGGAGCCCTGACGGGCTTCGACGAGGCCGGCGAGCTCCAGCTCGCGGTAGGCCTTGAGCACGGTGTTCGCGTTCACGCCGCTCGTGGCGACGACGTCGCGGACCGTCGGCAGCCGATCACCCGGCTGCAACCAGCCGAGCCTCAGAGCCTCCCTGACCTGCTGCCCCAGCTGCAGGTACGCGGGAAACCCGCTGCCGCGGTCAACGTGGAACTCGACCACGCACGCTCCCCAGATTGTTCTAGTGAGCTAGCACAATAGAACACTTCTGGGAGTGTTGGGAAGCGACCCCGGTGGGGACATGGGGGGAGAGCCGCCGGGCGCGGGACAGGGGGGTCAGCGCCCGAGGGAGGTGAGCAGCGCACGCGCCTCGGCGTGCGTGTCCGGCAACTGTTCGACCCAGACCTTCGCGGGCCCGACCGGCCGGACGTGGGGGTCGTCGGCGAGCCGGTCGGCCGCCAGGACCCTGAGGTTCGAGACTCTTCGGGCAAGAAGTCCGTCGCGCCGGACCAGCACCGCGGCCACGCACGGGCCGAGGGACGCCAACGTCTCGCCGCCGTCGAAAACGGTGCGCAACGCGTCCGACGCGAGTGTCATCGCGACGACACGGGACCAGCCTGACGCACGGTGCACGTCGAGCCGCAGCAGGACGAGGGCGTAGTCGAGGGAAGCGACCGGCGTCTCCCGGTACACCTCGCCCAGCCGTGTCCGCAGGTAGGCGGCAGTCGCCAGCCCGGTCAGAGGATCTTCGGCCGCGCAGTCGCCTGCCTGCTTCGTCACCACGTCCGCCCATCCCAGTGCCGTCATGCGCACCATCTGCGAAGGGAGCGCGTCGACGTCCGGCGACACGACGTGCGACACCTCTGTCAGCACGGCGTACAGCGCGGCCAGGTCCAGCAGCGTCTCGCTCAGGCCCGCTCCGGCCTCGGCGCGTGCGCGGCCCAGCCGGACCAGCGCGTCGCCGGGGTCGGCGTTGTCCAGCATCGCCGCGCACACGTCGTCGACCTCGGCGAGCGGCCAGTCTGCGGGGAACGCCCAGCCGGCGGCCATGGTGGCGGTGCGCCACCTCGACTTCAGCAGGCGTTCCGCTTGTGCGACACCCACCCGGTCTCCCTTCAGTTCGCCCGATTCCAGCTGGGAGACGCAGCCGTCGCTCATTCGTGACGCAACCCGCGCGGGGGATTGAGATGACTCCGCCAGGCGTCGTAAGTCACACTGGGCGCCGCGTGGGAGGGAAACAAAGACTGTGGCGATCGTTCCTGCAGACGTTCAGGGACCGAGCGACGCGGAACTCATCGAGTCCGTGCGCGGCGGGACCATCGACGCCTACGGCCAGTTGTACGAACGCCACGTCTCGGCGGCCTACAACCTCGCGCGCCAGCTGGCGCGCTCCCCGGCGGAAGCCGACGACCTCGTCTCCGAGGCGTTCGCGAAGGTCCTCGACACGCTCCGCGGAGGTCGCGGCCCCGACGCGGCGTTCCGCGCGTACCTGCTCACGGCGTTGCGCCACACCGCGTACGACAAGACGCGCCGCGACAAGAAGATCGACCTCACCGAGGACATGACCGACGTCGCGCCGGCCGTGCAGTTCAGCGACACCGCGGTGGCCGGGCTGGAGCGCTCGCTCGCCGCCCGCGCGTTCGCCGCACTGCCCGAGCGCTGGCAGATGGTGCTCTGGCACACCGAGATCGAGGGCCAGTCGCCCGCCGAGGTCGCCCCGTTGCTCGGGCTGACGGCCAACGGCGTGTCCGCGCTCGCCTATCGCGCCCGTGAGGGCCTCAAGCAGCAGTACCTGCAGATGCACCTGGCCGACACGGAGGGGGAGCGCTGCAGGGCGACCGTCGACCGGCTCGGCGCCTGGACCCGCGCGGGCCTGTCCAAGCGCGAGGCGACCCAGGTCGAGGCGCACCTCGACGAGTGCGGCCGGTGCCGGGCGCTGGCCGCCGAACTCGCGGACGTCAACGGCGCGCTGCGGATCTTCGTCGCCCCGCTCGTGCTGGGCGTCGGTGCCACGACGTACCTGGTGGCCGCCGGCACGACGACGGCCGTCGTCGGTGCCGGAGCGGCCGCGGGTGGTGCGGGCGCCGTGGGTGCCGCGATCCCCCGCCAGCTCGTCACGGTCGGAGGTTCCGCGGCCGCCGTGGCCGCAGCCGTGATGATCGCGCTGGCGGCCGGCGGCGAGCAGCAGGCGCCGGTGGTGCAGGCCGTCCAGCCCCCGCCGGCGCAGACGCAGGTCCAGTCGCCGAGGCCACCGGTGCCCCCGGTTCCGCCCGCTCCCGCCCCCGCTACGGAACCGCCGCCGACGACGGAGCCGCCGCCCCCGGTGCCCCCGCCCGCGCCGCCGGCACCGGCACCGGCACCCGCTCCGGAACCTCCCGCGCCCGCACCGCCGTTGCTCACGCCGACCACGCCGAGCGGGTACTCGCTGACGCCGGGCGAGGAGCCCAAGGACTTCCCGATCAGCGTCCGGAACACCGGCGGCACCGCGTCGCCGCCCGCGAACATGGTGCTGAACCTGCCGCCGGGCGTCGTGTCGACGGGCGGACCGTCGCGCTTCGGCGCCGCGCGCCTGCTGCAGCCGGACGGCTCCGCCGACCAGACCGTGAACTGCCCCGCCGGCACCGGCACGATCACGTGCGAGACGCCGCAGGGCATCGCACCGGGCGGGCAGGCGACGTTCCACTTCTGGCTGCAGGCCACCGACACCGCCGTGCCCGGCACGATCACCGGTGTCATCAGCGCGGGCACGGCGGTCACGGTCGACATCAGCGTCGAGGTCAACGTGCCGCCGGTGAACGACGACATCGACCTCTTCGTGAAGACGTGGAGCCAGGTGTGGTGGCACCACCCGCGTGCGGACGTCGTGGTGCGCAACAAGGGCCCGCGCGCCGGCACGCTGAAGCTGGACATCTCGTCGACGAAGGACCTGGTGATCTTCGCGCCCTACCGGCAGTGCACGCAGGTGGACAAGAGGTCGATCCGCTGCGTCGCCGACCTGGACAAGGGCGACAGGTTCCGGATGTCCTTCTGGGCGTTCGGACGCCACGGCGGGGACGTCACCGTGACGGCCGCGCTGGGCAACGCGACGAAGTCCGTGACCGTGCCGATGAAGGGCTGGCCGGAGCACCCGCCGGGCGAGGAACCGCCGAACCCGCCGACGTCCAGCACGACGGTGCCGCCGACGACCACGACGACGGAGCCCACGAAGCCGACGCGGCCGACCGAGTCCACGAAGCCGACCGTGCCCACCGAACCGACGAAGCCGACCGTGCCGACCCAGCCGACGGAGCCCTCGACGCCGCAGGCCCCGCCGTCGACGACGCCGCCACCGTCCCTGCCCCCGTCGACACCGCCGTCGACACCACCGACGACCACGCCGCCGCCGAGGACGGAAGCGCCGTGCGAGCCGAGGCGCGGTCTGCTGCCGCCGCTGATCCCCGATCTGCCGCGGTGGCCCTGCCCACCGGCGCGAAGTTGATCAAAAGTTGATCTTTGATCGTCACTGAACGTGCAGGTCATGCACCTCTGTGTCGCGGTATGTAACACCCGGCGGCGGGCACCGTTACCTAGATCCGTAAGCTGGCGCGGTGCTGCCAGTCGTTCGCCGCGCCATGAGCCGGCTGCCGGAACCGGTCCAGTTCCTGATGCACAAGCACCGCGAGTTGCTCCGGTTCGCGCTGGTAGGCGGCACAACGTTCATCATCGACAACGGTGTCTGGTACGCGCTCAAGCTCACCGTGCTGACCGACAAGGTCGTCACCGCCAAGGTCATCGGCGTGCTGGTGGCGATCATCGCTTCGTACGTGCTGTCGCGCGAGTGGTCCTTCCACACCCGCGGCGGCCGCGAACGCCACCATGAGGCCGCCCTGTTCTTCCTGGTGAGTGGCGTCGCCGTGGGCATCAACATCGCCCCGCTGTGGCTGTCGCGGCACCTGTTCGGCCTGCAGGCCCCGTTCGTGTCGGTCCTGACCGAGGAAATCGCGGACTTCGTCTCGGGCTCGATCCTCGGCATGCTGCTCGCGACCGGCTTCAAGTTCTGGGCGATGCGCCGCTGGGTCTTCCCCGACGCGGGCGCTCGGCCGGACCGGCGTGTTCACCCGATCTCCGTAGACTCGTCGCGTGTCCCTAGCCGAAACAGTGGTCTCGCGGTTCCCGGAACCGATCCGGTCGATCGCGCTGAAGCATCGTGAACTAGTCAAGTTCGCCCTGGTCGGGGGCACCTGCTTCGTGATCGACACGGTCCTGTTCTTCGGGATCAAGACGGTGGTCCTGCCGAACAACCCGGTGACGGCGAAGATCATCGCGACGCTGGTCGCCACGATCGTGTCGTACATCCTGAACAGGGAGTGGTCGTTCCGCACCCGCGGCGGCCGCGAGCGTCACCACGAGGCGTTGCTGTTCTTCCTGGTCAACGGCATCGGCATCGTGCTGAACTCGATCCCGCTGTACATCGCGCGGTACGCGTTCCACCTGCAGGAACCGCACGTGTCGCGGCTCACCGAGGAGATCTCGGACTTCCTGAGCGCGCAGATCATCGGCACGCTCATCGCGATGGCGTTCCGCTGGTACGGCTACAAGAACTGGGTCTTCCCCGAGGAGAACGGCCGCAAGGGCCGGTCGATCGAGGAAGAGAAGGAACTCGGCCACTCCTAGCGGGCTCGCGCCACTAACGCGGCGTGTTCGGCTGCTTCCAGGAGATCCCCACCACGTCCTGCGCCTTCGGCACCGGCAGGAACACGGCGAACGTCGCCGGCCGCGCCGTGGACAGCTCCAACCGGCCGCCGTCCGCGTCGACCAGCGCCCGTGCGAGCGCCAGGCCCACACCGGTCGAGCCGCCGCCGGAGACACCGCGCTCGAAGATGTGCGCCGCGAGCTCGTCCGGCACGCCCGCTCCGCCGTCGCTGACCTCTACGACGACGGTGCCCTCCTCGCTGCGTGCGGAGACCACGACCGACCCCTCGCCATGGCGCAGGGCGTTGTCCAGCAGCACCCCGATGGCTTCGCGAAGGCGAGCGGGGGTGGCGCGGGCCAGCAGGCCGTCCGGGACGCGGACGCGTAGCGCCCGGCCCTGGCTCTTGACCTGCTCGCGCCACTCGTCGGCGATCAGGTTCAGCGCGGGCCGCAGCTCCAGCGGCTCGGCGTCGACGGCTCGGGCCGCGCGGGCGGCGGCGAGGAGTTCGTCCAGCACGGCGGCGAGGCGTTCGGCCTGGTCCAGGGCCGCGCGCGCCTCGGCGGCCGTCTCGGGTTCCGGGTGCTCGGCGAGGGCTTCCAGGCGCAGCTGGAGGGCCGTGAGGCGGCTGCGGAGCTGGTGGGAGACGTCACCGACCAGTTCGCGTTCGCGCTGGACCAGCCTCGCCAGCGCGGTGGCGGACGTGTCGAGTGCGTCGGAGACCGCGTCGAGCTCCTGGATGTGGTAGCGCTGCTCGTCGGCGCGGAAGTCGCCGGCTCCGAGCCGGGACGCGCGGGCGGCCACGTGACCCAGCGGGCGGGCAAGCGTTTGCGCCGTCACCAGGGCGACGACGGTGCCGGTGCCGACGGAGAGCGCCAGCAGGAGCAGCACCAGGCCTGCCACCTGAGCCTGCGAGGTGTGCATCGGGCCGGAGGGGATCTCCAGGCGGACGGTGCCCTGCTGGGCGATCGGCAGTTCGACGGTCAGCGGGTCGTTGCCCGGCGAGGGACCCGTGACCTGGGTGGCGCCTGCCGACACGACGGTGAGACGGCCGTCGGTGGGGATGGCGATCCGGACGGCCTCGATGTCGAGGCTCTGCTGCTTGGCCAGCTGGTCGTCGAACGTCGTCGCGATCCGCTGGGCGCTTTCGCTCAGGTCGGCGCGGGCCGTGTCCTCGACGAGCTGCAGCGCGGTGTAGCCGAGCGGGAGGCCCAGCACGATCCCGGTGACGGCGACGGCGAGCAGGATCGCCCGCAGGATCCGGCGGCGCACTAGTCGGCGTTGAAGCGGAAGCCGCGGCCGCGCACGGTCGCGATGTGCTTCTCGGCTGAGTTCGGGGTGCCGTCGCTGAGCTTCCTGCGCAGCCACGACATGTGCATGTCGAGCGTCTTGCTGCCCTTGAGGTCCGGGTCGTTCCAGACCTCCGACAGGATCTCGTCGCGGCTCACGACCTGGCCCGCGCGCTGGATCAGCACCTTGAGCAGCTCGAACTCCTTGTTCGCGAGCTGGATCTCGCCGCCGTCGACGGTGACGCGGCGGGCGGCCAGGTCGACGCGCACGCCGTTGACCTCCAGCGTTCCCGGCGCGCGGCGACGCAGCAGCGCCCGGATGCGGGCCATCAGCTCGGCCAGGCGGAACGGCTTGGCGACATAGTCGTCCGCGCCCGCGTCGAGCCCGACCACGAAGTCGACCTCGTCGGCCCGGGCCGTGAGCATCAGCACGGGCACGCCCCTGCCGCTCTGGCGCAGCCGCCGGCACACCTCCAGCCCGTCCATGCCCGGCAGGCCGAGGTCCAGCACCAGGAGGTCGATGCCCCCGGCGATGGCGGTGTCGAAGGCACTTGGCCCGTCACTGACGACCTGCACGGAATACCCCTCCCGCGTCAACGCGCGGGAGAGAGGTTCCGCGATGGCCGGGTCGTCCTCGGCCAGCAACACCACGCTCACGGGCCCCAGCGTATTCGTGGAACGATCGCCGCGTGTCACGCCACGATGCTGATCTCGAACTCGCCCTCCGCCTCGCCGACGCCGCCGACGCGATCACCGCGACCCGGTTCCGCGCGCACGACCTCGCCGTGGAGCGCAAGCCGGACCGCACGCCCGTCACCGACGCCGACGTCGCCGTCGAGGACGCGGTCCGTGCCGTGCTGGCTGCCGAACGTCCGGACGACGTCGTCATGGGCGAGGAACGCGGCGGCACGCTGGACGCGTCCCGCGTCTGGGTGCTCGACCCGATCGACGGCACCAAGAACTTCCTGCGCGGTGTGCCGATCTGGGCGACGCTGATCGCCCTGGTCGAGGACGGCGTGCCGGTCGTGGGCGTCGTGTCCGCGCCCGCCATGGGCCGCCGCTGGTGGGCGGCCGCCGGCGGTGGCGCGTTCGCGTCGGACGCCTCCGGTGAACGCGCGATCTCCGTGTCCGGTGTGCGCTCTCTCGAAGACGCCTACGTGTCGACGACGGACATCAAGTCGTGGGTCGAGTACCACTCTCGCGAGGCGTACCTGCGTTTGGTGGACGCGACCTGGGAGAGCCGCGCGTTCGGCGACTTCTACCAGCACTGCCTGGTCGCCGAGGGCGCCATCGACCTGGCGCCCGAGTGCGTGGCGAACCCGTGGGACATCGCCCCGTTCCAGGTGCTGGTGACCGAGGCGGGTGGCCGTTTCACCTCGCTGGACGGCGAGGAGCGCTACGACGGCGGCAGCGTGCTGACGTCGAACGGCCACCTGCACGAGGCCGCGCTCAAGCTGTTGGCACGGTGAGGCTTCCGCGCGCGACCTGGGCCCAGGCCAGCCGGCCGAAGAGGTAGTGGCACGCCACGCTCTCGTCGTCGAACCGGGCCCAGTCGTAGCGGTTGCCCTGCTCCTGCCAGAACACCTCGTGACCCTTGCCGTCCTCATCGGTGAGGAGGCACCAGCGCTGGTCCGCCTCCTCGCCGATGCTGACGACGTCGTCGGGCACGCCGATCCTGGTCAGCCACTCCGGCAGCGACTCGACGTTCATGCGGTGATCTCCGTGAGGTAGCCGAGCGCGACGAGGTCCGCGACGGGGTGGGTGGTCCGGTACCGGCTGCCACCGCCGGGCTGACCGAACCAGGGCGCGCTGATCGTGCGGTGGACGGGCAGGTCCCTGGTGACGCGGTACCTGCGGTAGCCCTCGTCCGCTGCCTGGGGCGGCAGGGACCGTTGCGCGAACGGGGTACCCGCCGTGCTCAGGACGCGGCCCTCCGGCGTGCCGAACCTGTCGAGCTCGGCACCTGCCTGGAGGACTTCTGGCTGGCTGTCCTCGTAGCCGCCCTCGCGTTCCGCGGGCCAGCGCGGGGTGCCGTCCTCGTGCTGGAACAGGCTTTCCCAGTCGCGTTCGTGCATGCCCGCGAGCGGGTCGTGGCCGGCCAGGAGTTCCTGCACGACCGGGTGATCCTTGCCGAGACCGGTGCTGGCACGGACCGGCTGCGCGGTGGACGTGTCGATCGGCTGCGGGTGGTCGTCCGGGGCGAACCTCGGGACGGCCTGCTCCTCCTCCCGCGGGGGCGGCGGGAGCTGGCGGGCCGGCTTGGGGGCGAGGGACGGGGCCCGTCCGGCGCTCAGGAAGACGGCCATGAACCAGCTGCCGGCCGCGGCCGCCGTGTAGGTGTGGCGGGCGATCTCGCCGGCGATGCCGGGATTCGCCAGCGCCAGGTCGTTCCTGTTCTCGAGGCGGTCGCTCAGTGCGTGCGAGCCACCGAGGTCCACCGTCGCCAGCGGGCCCGAGGTGGTGGTCAGGGCTCCGAGGTCGACGTCGGCGCCTGGCGCGGCCGGGCCGGCGATGGTGTCGCCGACCTGGCGCTCGCCGCGTTCCTCGACGGCGTCGCCGTCCAGCAGTGCGTCCGCGGTGTCCTTCGCCAGGTCCTTGGCGGCGGCGTCCTTGGCCGTCACCGCCGCCGGCGAAGTCTGCCCCTGGGCGGAGACCTGCGTGCCGGACTGGGTGTGGCCCGGCCCCTGCGCCTGGCTCGGCTGGATTCCGGCCTGGCCGCCGAACTGGGTGGGCTGGCTCGGTACCGCACCGGGGAAACCGGTCTTGGCCGCGGCTGCCTGCGCACCCGCCTTGGCCTCGCCGGACTTGAGTTCGGCTGCCTTCGCGTCGGCCGCGGCCTTGGCGGCCTGCTGGCTCTGCTGAGCGGCCTGGCCCTGCTGACCGGGTGCCTGCGCGGCACCCTGCTGGCCCACGACCGCACCGACCTGGGACGCGGCCGCCGGAACACCACCGGCGGCGCCACCGATCGGACCGCCCACCGGGCCACCGGCCGGAGCCGCGCCCATCGCCGGGGCAGCGGGTGCGGCCGGGGCTGCGGGCGCCGCGGACTGAGGTGCGGCCGGAGCCTGGCTCGGCAGTTCGCCACCTCGGACCAGCGGCGGGTCGAGCACGGCGGCGGACGCCTGGGTCGTGCCTTCGGTGATGGGGCCGAGGGTGCCCGCGACGCTCGGGATCGCACCGGCCACCGGCTGCGCGACGGGCGCGGCGACCTGGCCCACCGCCTGGCCCACGTCGGCCACCAGGCCCTTGCCCTCGCCTCGACCGGGGCCTTCACCACGGCCGTGTCCGTCACCATTGCCCTGACCGTCACCCTGGCCCTGGCCGTCACCCCGGCCGTCGAACACCGGACCGGCGGCGTCGCGGCCACCGGGCACCGCGTCCAGCACCGGCTGCACGACTGCGGCGGCGGGTGCGGTCGCGGGAGCGGCGGCGTCGAGGACCGGCGCGGCGGCCTCGGTCACGGCACCGACGACAGGTGCGAGAGGGGCCGTCACGGCACCGACGACGGGCGCGACCGGAGCGGTCACGGCGCCGACGGCCGGGGCCACCGCTTCGGTCACGGGGGCGACCACGGCGGCGACGGGCTCGACGATCGGAGCGACCACGCCCGCCACCGGGGCAACCACGCCACCGACGAGGTTCGTGACCGGCGACAGCAGTCCACCGCCGGGCCCGTGGGCGCCGGGTGCGGTGTTGACGGGAGGCGTGCCCTGGCTCATGTCGATGCCGCTGTCCAGGCGGATCGCGGAGGTCAGCGTGTTCTGGAGGTTCGCGACGTTGGCCGCGGCACCCTTCGTCAGCGTGTCGAGGCCGAGCAGCGCGGTGGGGTTGCCGGCGCCGGCCGAGATCGTCGCGGCGTCGTTGTTCTTGGCCAGCGCCACGAGCTCGCGGACGATCTCGACCTTCGCGGCACCGACCTGCTTGGCGGCGTGGTCGAGACGGTCGGCGGCGGCGTGGCAGCCGCTGGCGGCGCGGTGGAAGTCGCCGTCCGGAGCCACGACCTTGGCCCAGCGACCGCGTGCCGCGTCACCGGTGCCACCGGTCATGCCGTCCAGTGCACGGTTCGCGGCGCCGTCGGACGTGGTGCCGAGGCTCTTGATCTTGTCGCCGGCCTCGCGCCACGCGGTGGCGCTGGAACGCATGGCGTCCTCGTCGGCCTTGGGCCACGAGACACCGGCCTTGGCCGCGACGGCGGTGAGTTCGGCGGGAAGCTCGATGCCCATGTCAGCCTTCCAACCTTCTCATCCCGGACGCGTTCTGCTCCTCGACGTGCCGGTACGTGGAGGCCGTCGCGGCGAGCTTGTCGCTCACGTCCCCCAGCGTCGTCGCCAGTCCCGACAACGCCCCGGTGGCGTCCCCGGACGGCTTGTCGTGCGAGGCGGCGAAACTCTGCCCGACCGCGTCGTCACCCCAGCAGGCACCGAACGAGGAGAGCGCCCGGTCGAGCGTCCCCGCGATCTCGCCTGCCTGCCCCGCGAACCCCTTGAGCTCGCGCGCCCCGGCGTCCAGCCGCTCGAGGTCGGCCGAGTACCCGGTCATCGGACCCTCCTGTCGATGAGCTCGGAGTCGAGCCAGCTCTCCCGCTGCTCGTTGTCCTCGTCGTCGTCCCTGCGCCCGCGAACGGGCCGGCGCCCGAGATCAACGGTCTCGGTGTCGTCCACCGCGTACTCCGAGGGCAACAGGTCGGCGGTCCCGGCGACCAGCGCGGCCGGATCCGTGGAAGCGGGCAACACAGCACTCAACGTCTGATATGTGTCCTCGGCAGCACTGGCCGCGGCCGCGGCCACGGTCCGCACGATCAACTCGGCCAGCTGCTCCGGCCGATGCCTGCGATAGGCCGACTCGGAAAGCTCCAGTCCCACGAGCTTGCCGCCGGACCCCACGGTCGCTTCGACCGTCCCGTCAGGACTGGAGGCCCGCCCGGACACAGCGGCCAGCTCGCGCTGCACCGAAGCAAGCTGCTCGCGGCTACGCCGGTAGTCAGCGAGCAACTCATCGACCTGCGCACGGTGGTCGTCCACCGAGTCCCCCTCACACGCATAGCCCTGGGCCCTAGGACGCCGTCGCACCTAGATCGGTTCCCAGCGGATTCAGTTACGTAGAATCAACGAGATGATCGCCTTCGAGGATCTGCCCGCAGGCCGCATCATCCCGCTTGGCGAGGTCATCGTCGACCGGGACGACATGCTGGACTTCGCGAAGAAGTTCGACCCGCAACCGTTCCACCTGGACGAGGAAGCGGGCAAGAACTCGATTTTCGGCGGTTTGTCCGCCTCCGGCTGGTACACGGCCTCGCTCTGGATGCGCCGCTGGGTGGACGAGGTGTTGGCCGACTCCACCTCACAGGGCTCGCCGGGCGGCCGTGAACTCTCGTGGCTCGCCCCGGTCTACCCCGGCGACAGGCTCACCTTCGAAGCCGAGGTGCTCACCGCACGACGCTCGAAGAAGCGGCCGGAACTCGGCCTGGTGGAGTTCGAGGGCAGGGCGAAGCGTGGCGACGAACTGGTCTACCGGTTCATCGCCACGGGCATGTTCACCGCACGCGGCTGAACTACTTCGACAGCGCCCGCACCACCCGCGAAGGACTGGGCCGCCCCAGTTGCTCGGCCATCCACACCGACGTCTCGACCAGCTTGTCGAGGTCGACGCCGGTCTCCACACCGAGACCGTCGAGCATCCACACCAGGTCCTCGGTAGCAAGGTTGCCGGTGGCCGACTCGGCATACGGACACCCGCCCAGCCCACCGGCGGAAGAGTCCACAGTCGTCACACCGCAACGCAAAGCGGCCAGCGTGTTCGACAACGCCTGGCCATAGGTGTCGTGGAAGTGCACGGCCAGCGGGGAAACGTCGCGGAAGCCCTCGAGGAGCGCCTCGACCTGGCCGGGGGTCGCGACGCCGATGGTGTCGCCCAGCGACAGCTGCGAGCAGCCCATCTCCAGCAGCCGCTCGCCGACGGCCACGACCTGGGACCGGGCGACCGGGCCCTCCCACGGGTCGCCGAAGCACATCGACACGTACCCGCGCACGTCCAGACCTGCTGCCAGCGCACGGGAAACGGTCGGCTCGAACATCTCGAACTGCGAGTCCAGCGTGCGGTTGAGGTTGCGCGACGCGAACGTCTCGGTGGCCGAGGCGAAGATCGCGATGTGCGTGACGCCGGCCTCCAGGGCACGGTCCAGGCCGCGCTCGTTCGGCACCAGCACGGGATAGACCACGCCCGGCCGCTGCGTGAGCCCGGCCAGCAGCTCGGCGGCGTCGGCCAGTTGCGGCACCCACTTGGGGTGCACGAAGGAGGTGGCCTCCAAAACGGACAGTCCCGCCGCGGCCAGCCGGTCCAGGAACTCCAGCTTCACCGCCACCGGCACGACGACCGACTCGTTCTGCAGTCCGTCCCGGGCGCCGACCTCCCAGATCGTCACCCGCGAGGGCAGCGATCCGGAGCCGACGACGTCCGGCAGCCCTACCTCACGCGCGCCCATCGACGGTCCCGGGGTGGAAGTCGTCATCGGGGTTGTCGTTGACCTCTCGGTACAACATCGTGTGCACCTTCTCCACGGACGGGATGTCGTCGAACTCGAGCGGCTCGTCCGAGGCCGACTCGATGATCAGGGTGCCGCAGCCGAGCAGGCGGTCCAGGAAACTGTGCTGGAAGCGGACGCTGTTCACACGAGCCAAAGGGATGTCGAGGCCTGTGCGCTTGAACACGCCCTCGCGGTACATCACGCGGTCCGACGTGATGATGAAGTGCGTCGTCCGCCAGCGCACCACCGGCGCCACCGTCAGCCACAGGATCAGCACGGCACCGACCACGGCCAGCACGATCCACACGATCGTGGCCCACGACTGGTCGCCGAGGAGCCCGGCGAGATAGGTGCCGAGCGCGACCACCACCAGCAGCCAGAACACCGGGAAGATCAGCATCTTCCAGTGGGGGTGCTTGTGGATCACGACGTGCTCGCCGGAGCTGAGCAGGTCGTCGGGATAGGCCATGGAGCAACCCTAACTACGCCGGGCGCAAATGCACCACGTCACCAGCGGACACGCCGTGCTCCACCCCGTCGGCGCCGCGCACGACCAGCGTGCCGTCGGCCTCGATGCGCTGCGCCACGCCGAGAAGCTCGACACCGGCCGAGAGTTCGACTCGAACCTGCGACCCCACGGTCGACGAGTGCTCCTCGTACTCCTCCAGCACGCCGGACTCGACCGCGTCGCCGCCGTTCTTGCGCCACACGCCTTCCAGCCCGGCCAGCTCGACCAGGAGCCGGAACGCGAGCTCGCCGCGGTCGAGCTCCGCGGCGCCCAGGTCCTCCAGCGACGTCGGCGCGAGCCCACCGGGTGCGGGCTGGACGTCGGACGGCAGCTTCGCCACGTTCAGGCCGATGCCGACCACGACCGAGCCGTCGGCGGTGATCTCGGACAGGATCCCCGCGCCCTTGCCCGGCCCGGAACCGAGCAGCAGGTCGTTCGGCCACTTCAACGTCGCCTCGACACCGGCCGACTGGGCGACGCGCACCAGGGCCAGCCCGGCGATCAGGTTCAGCCACGGCAGCCGCTCGGCGGGCACACCGGCCGGGCGGAACAGCACGCTGACGTAGAGGCCGCCCGCGGGCGACGACCAGCTGCGTCCGCGCCGGCCCTGTCCCGCGCTCTGCTCCAGCGCGATCAGCACGGTGCGGTCCGCGGCGCCGGAGGCGGCCAGGTCCGCGTTGGTGGACGCCGTGGTCTCGACGACGTCGAGAGCGGCGTACGGGCCGTTGGGTGCGACGAGCCGTGAGCGCAGCTCTTCGGCGTCGAGTGCGATGGTCATCGCGTCAGGTTATGGGAACGGAAGAGGGTACGTGCGATCGGAGATTGCCGACAGGTTGCCGTGACCTGGACAACTGCACGGGGCAGTTCAGCAATGGTCTCGTTAGGCTGCGAGCCCATGAGCAGTGCGACCGAGCCGATCGGGCACGTCCCCACCGGCGCTTCAGGCGTCCCGGACGTCCACACCACCGCGGGCAAGCTCGTTGACCTCTACCGGCGCAACGACGAGGCGGTTCACGCCGGCTCGGCACGCGCGGTCGAAAAGCAGCACGCGAAGGGCAAGAAAACAGCCCGCGAGCGCATCGACCTCCTGCTCGACCCCGGATCGTTCGTCGAGCTCGACGAACTCGCCCGGCACCGTTCCACGAACTTCGGGCAGGAGCGCAACCGCCCGTACGGCGACGGCGTGGTGACGGGCTACGGCACCGTCGACGGCCGCCCGGTGTGCGTGTTCTCCCAGGACGTCACCGTCTTCGGCGGCTCGCTCGGCGAGGTGTACGGCGAGAAGATCGTCAAGATCATGGATCTGGCGATCAAGACCGGCCGGCCGATCGTCGGCATCAACGAGGGCGGCGGTGCGCGCATCCAGGAGGGCGTAGTCTCGCTCGGCCTCTACGGCGAGATCTTCTCCCGCAACGTCAAGGCCTCCGGCGTGATCCCGCAGATCTCGCTGATCATGGGCTCGAACGCGGGCGGGCACGTCTACTCCCCCGCGCTGACCGACTTCGTGGTGATGGTCGACCAGACCTCGCACATGTTCATCACCGGCCCCGACGTCATCAAGACCGTCACCGGCGAGGACGTCACGATGGAGGAGCTCGGCGGCGGTCGCACGCACAACACCAAGTCCGGCAACGCGCACTACCTCGGCAGCGACGAGGAGGACGCGATCGCGTACGTAAAGGAACTCCTCTCGTACCTGCCGTCCAACAACCTCTCCGAGTCGCCCACGTTCGAGGGCACGCTGACGGAGGGGTCGATCTCGGACGCGATCACGGACGAGGACCGCGAGCTCGACACGTTGATCCCGGACTCCGCGAACCAGCCGTACGACATGCACGAGGTCATCAACCGCGTGCTCGACGACGGCGACTTCCTGGAGGTGCAGCCGCTGTTCGCGCCGAACATCCTCGTCGGCTTCGGCCGCGTGGACGGCCACTCCGTCGGTGTCGTCGCGAACCAGCCCACCCAGTTCGCCGGTTGCCTCGACATCAACGCCTCCGAGAAGGCCGCGCGGTTCGTCCGCACCTGCGACGCGTTCAACATCCCGGTGCTGACGTTCGTCGACGTGCCCGGCTTCCTGCCCGGCACCGACCAGGAGTGGAACGGCATCATCCGGCGCGGCGCCAAGCTGATCTACGCCTACGCCGAGGCCACCGTTCCGCTGGTCACCGTCATCACGCGCAAGGCGTACGGCGGCGCGTACGACGTCATGGGGTCCAAGCACCTCGGCGCCGACATCAACCTCGCGTGGCCCACCGCGCAGATCGCCGTCATGGGCGCGTCGGGTGCGGCGAACATCGTGCACCGCAAGACCCTCGCGGCCGCGGCTGCCAACGGCGAGGACGTCGACGCCCTGCGCGCGCAGCTGCAGCAGGAGTACGAGGACACGCTGTGCAACCCGTACGTCGCCGCTGAGCGTGGTTACGTCGACTCGGTGATCCCCCCGGCGTACACCCGCGGTTACGTGGCGCGGGCGTTGTCGATGCTGCGGGACAAGCGCGAGACGCTGCCGCCCCGCAAGCACGGGAACATCCCGCTGTGACCGCGCCGGAGGAGAAGCCGCTGCTCAAGGTCGTCAAGGGCGCGCCGGACGACTACCAGTTGGCCGCGCTGACCGCGGTCATCGCGGGGCTGGCTTCGGCCGCGCCCGCCGAGGACAAGCCTGCACCACGCTCGGAGTGGGCGAACCCGGCTCGCCGGGTCCGCCGGCCGTTGCAGCACGGACCGGGTGCCTGGCGCGCCTCCGGTTTCCCCGGCTAGGAACACTCGACTCGGCGGCTGGTCACGTTCAGGCCGACGGCGACCTCGCGACAGCGGGTCTCGCCGTCGACCTCCAGCCGCAACGTCCAGAACGCGCTGCCGTAGGCGTTGGTCCGGCGCAGCACCTGTACACCGGCGTGGTCGAGCGGCAGGTTGGCGCGCACGGCGGGCACGATCTGCGTCAGCAGCGCGTGCTCCGCGCGATCGGCGGTGTCGGCGAACGGCCAAATGGGCACTCCATAGCCGATCGGGTCACTCGCGAGCACGCTTCCAACGCCGAATGATCCGATGAGCCCGCCGAGCACGACGAGCAGTGCCGCGATCCGTCTGCGCTTGCCTTCGCGATCGGAGCCGCGTTCGGTGAGGACAAGCACCCAGCGCTTCACTCTTCCGAGAGTGCCGACCGAAGAGGTGATCGCGCATCAGCAGTACTACTCAAACGGACCGCGCGAACTGGCGGACCGTGTACGCGCTGTGCATCGGCTTCTTCATGACGCTGCTGGACACGACCATCGTCAACGTCGCGCTGCCGTCGATGATCACCGACCTGAACGCGTCCCTGAACGACGTCATCTGGGTCGTCAGCGCCTACCTGCTCGCGTTCGCGGTGCCGTTGCTGCTCACCGGACGGCTGGGCGACCGGTACGGGCCCAAGCGGCTCTACGGCATCGGGCTCGTGCTGTTCATCGGGGCGTCGCTGGCCTGCGGTCTCTCCACGAGCGCGGAGGCGCTGATCACCGCGAGGGTGTTCCAGGGCCTCGGTGCCGCGGCCATGACCCCGCAGACGATGGCGTTCATCACGCACCTGTTCCCGCCGGTCAAGCGGGGTGCGGCCCTGGGCATGTGGGGCTCGGTCGCCGGGCTCGCGACGGTCTCCGGGCCGTTGCTCGGCGGCGTGCTGGTCACGCACCTGGGCTGGGAGTGGATCTTCTTCGTGAACCTCCCGATCGGTGTGCTCGCGGTGGTGCTGCTGTTCCTGTGGGTGCCCGACCTGCGGCCGGACCGCGCGCCGAAGTTCGACGTGCTCGGCGTCGTGCTGTGCTGCCTGGGGCTCGGCCTGCTGGTGTTCGGGATCCAGAACGGTGAGCACTACCGGTGGGGCCGGGTCGCCGGACCCGTCACGATCACCGAGATCATCGCCGCCGGGGTGCTGTCCCTCGCGGGGTTCGTGCTGTGGCAGGCGTCCTCGCGCAACCCCGAGCCGCTGATGCCGCTGCGGATCTTCCGCAACCGCAACTTCTCGCTCGGCAACGTCGCGAACATCGCCATCGGCATCACCGTGACCGGGGTGTTCGTACCCCTGGCGCTGTTCCTGCAGACCGTGCCGAAGCTGTCCCCGCTGATGACGGGCCTGGTCACGGCCCCGGCGTCGCTGATGTCCGGCGTCGTCGCGATCTTCGCGGGCCGGCTGTCGAACCGGGCCGACGCCAAGTACCTGCCGATCACCGGGTTCGCCCTGATGGCGCTGGGCATCGTGGCGATGACGTTCCTGCTCGGTGACGGGTCCCAGTGGGTGCTGCTGCCGTCGATGGTCGCCCTCGGCATCGGCATGGGGCTGGTGTTCTCGCCGCTGACGAACATCTCCACACGCACGCTCGACAGGTCGCTGCTCGGTGCCGGTTCCGGCATCTACAACACCTCGCGGCAGTTCGGGAACGTGCTGGGCAGCGCCGCGACGGCGGCCGTGCTCCAGGTCGTGCTGGCGGCCACCGGCGACTTCACCTCGGCCGTGCGGGCGGCGTTCTACCTGCTGCTGGGAGTGCTTGCGGTCGGCATCGCCGCCGCGTTCGCCTTCCGCCGGGTCGCCGCGCCGGGCGTGACAGACTCGGCGCGTGCGTCTGATCCTGGCCTCCCAGTCACCCGCCCGTCTTAGTGTCCTGCGGTCCGCGGGCATCGAACCCGTGGTCCGGGTCTCCGGTGTCGACGAGGACGCGTTGGTCGAGTCGCTCGACAACCCGACGCCGGAGGAGACCGTCGTCGCGCTGTCCGCGGCCAAGGCCGAGGCGATCGAGCACGACGACGAGTGCGTGGTCGTCGGCTGCGACTCGATGCTGCTGTTCGAGGGCGAGCTCGCAGGCAAGCCCGGCACGCCCGAGGTCGCGCGCGAGCGGTGGCAGCGGGTGGCGGGCAAGAGCGGCGTGCTGATCACCGGGCACACCGTGCTGCGGGTCTCCGGAGGCGCCGTGACCGGCCGTGCCTCGGCCGCCGAGTCGACGACCGTGCGGTTCGGCACGCCGTCGGAGGAGGAGCTGGAGGCCTACATCGCGACGGGTGAGCCGTTGCACGTCGCCGGTGGCTTCACGATCGACGGGCGCGGCGGCTGGTTCATCGACGGCATCGACGGCGACCACACGTCCGTGATCGGCATCAGCCTGCCGCTCACCCGCAGGCTGCTCGGCCAGGTGGGCGTTCCCGTGTCCACCCTCTGGTAGTCCTGGTCACAGTTCACCCAATCGGGGAAGACCGCCCTCAACGCCGGCGTTGAGGGCATCGGTGAACGAGTACTTGACGCGTCGCAGGCACATCGACCTGGCACGCAGGACGAGCACGGGCTGTCGGAGCTAACCGCTCCCGACGCCCCGTTTCGCTCATCCCTGCCCAGGAGATGTTCCAGTGTCGTTCGTCCAGACATACCGCAAGCCCAAGGTCTTCGGCTTCACCGTCCTAGGCGCGCTCGTGCTCGGCGCGCTCGCCGGCTGGCTCGGCAAGGGCACGTGGCTCGCGCCCGTCCTCGCCAAGATCGGCTCCACCTTCACCGCGCTGCTGCAGCTGACCGTGATCCCGCTGGTGTTCACCGCGATCGTCGTCGGCATCGCGTCGCTGCGGAACCTCGGCGGCGGCCGCACCGCCGCCCGCCTCGGCGGCAAGACGTTCCTGTGGTTCGCCATCACGTCGTTCGTCGCGGTGCTGATCGGCATCGCGGTCGCCACGGTCCTCAAGCCCGGCGCGGGCCTGCAGATCGAACCCGCCGCGGGTGCCGTCGACAAACTCGCCAAGCGCGCGTCCGGCTCGTGGCAGACGCTGCTCGACAACCTGGTGCCCACCAACATCTTCAGCGCGTTCACCGAGGGCGAGGTGCTGCAGGTCGTGTTCGTCGCGGTGCTGGTCGGCTTCGCCGCCTACGCGCTCGGTGACAGGGCGGCGCCGTTCACGAACCTGGTGAAGTCGTTCTTCGAGATCGTCCAGAAAGTCGTCGGCTGGATCATCCTGCTGGCCCCGATCGGCATCTTCGGCCTCATCGGCAACGCCGTGGCGTCCTACGGCAACTCGTTCGTGCAGCCGCTGTTCTCGCTGATCCTCGCCGTGTACCTCGGTACCGCGCTCGTGCTGTTCGTCGTCTACCCGGTCCTGCTGAAGTTCGTCGGCAAGACCTCGCCGGTCGAGTTCTTCCGCAAGGCGGGCACGGCACTGCAGTTCGCGTTCGTGTCGCGCTCCTCGGGAGCCACGCTTCCGTTGTCCCGCAAGGCCGCGGCGGACCTCGGCGTGCCGAACGAGTACGCGAACTTCGCCGTGCCGCTGGGCACCACGACCAAGATGGACGGATGCGCCGCGGTCTACCCGGCCGTCGCGACGATCTTCATCGCGAACATGTTCGGCATCCAGCTCTCGGTGTGGCAGTACGTCGGCATCGTGCTCGTCGCCGTGTTCGGCGCGCTGGCCACGGCAGGGACGACCGGCTGGTACACGATGCTCACGCTGACCCTGAGCGTCATCGGCCTGCCGCCCGCCGTGATCGCGACCGGTGTGGCCGTGGTCTACGCGATCGACCCGATCCTCGACATGATGCGCACCGCGACCAACGTGGCCGGTCAGATCACCGTGCCGGTGCTGGTGGCGCGCAGCGAGAACCTGATCGAGGAGCCTGCGGCTTCGGCCGAGAAGGACCTCGTCAACGCCTAGTGCGCTAGCCGTTTGCGCAGGGGCGCAACTGCGACAACTTCGGCGCCGGTGCGGGCCAGCCAGCGAGCTGCTCCCGTGCCGGCGCCGGCGTCGTACAGCCGATGATCGGCCCGAGCGCCGAGAACACCTGCACGAACGAGTCGTTGCACTGACCGTCGCAGCCGCGCTGGGCCGAGACGACGTCCGCCGTGCCGTCGTCATTGACGTCGTGCAGCCCGAGGTATCCGGCACTGGAGAGATAGGCGGCCTGCGCGCGCGACCACGTGCCGTCCTTGCGGATCAACACCTCGCCGAGCGCCTTGCCGTTCTGCTCGCCGCGCACGAGGCACACGCTGATGGTCGCCTCCGAGCACAGCAACGACTTGTCGTTCACCGTCGCGCCGGACTCGGCGATGGTCATCTCGAAGACGAACGGACCCGACTCGCCGGTCACCCTGATCCGCCCGCCGCCTGTTCCGGAGAGCAGCTCGACGAGGTCCCCGCCGACCGATCTGCCGATGACGACCTGGCAGACGGTGGTACCGCAGCGCATTCCGGGATCGATGCCGGACTGACCTGAATCGGTGTTGTCAGGCCTCTGGAAATAGGCGAACACCAGCCCCGCTGCGAAGACCACGGCGGCAACGACGGCGACCACCTGCACGGACCTGGTTCCACCCACATCGCAGATTGTGCTCGATGGGCTCACGATGGGTGTGAAGTGAGGCGTCTCTCCCTCTCGGAGTTCACTGATTTCCGTAGACTGCGGCACCAGCCAGAGCCGTAATTAACCGGTCCAGCAGGAGGTACGACGCCGTGTCGCTGCGCAAGGTCCTCATCGCGAACCGCGGTGAGATCGCCGTCCGGGTCATCCGCGCCTGCCGTGACGCCGGTCTGACGAGCGTCGCCGTCTACGCCGATCCCGACCGCGACGCACCGTTCGTGCGGCTCGCCGACGAGGCGTTCGCGCTGGGTGGCAACACCCCCGGTGAGAGCTACCTGTCGTTCGAGAAGGTGCTGGCGGCCGCCGCCCAGTCCGGTGCCGACTCCGTGCACCCCGGCTACGGCTTCCTGTCCGAGAACGCCGAGTTCGCGCAGGCCGTGCTCGACGCCGGGCTGGTGTGGATCGGCCCGACCCCGCAGGCGATCCGCGACCTCGGCGACAAGGTGACGGCACGGCACATCGCGATGCGCGCGGGCGCGCCGCTGGTGCCCGGCACCAAGGACCCGGTCAACGGGCCGGACGAGATCATCGCGTTCGCCTCCGAGCACGGGCTGCCGGTCGCGATCAAGGCGGCGTTCGGCGGCGGCGGCCGTGGCCTCAAGGTCGCGCGCACCCTCGAAGAGATCCCCGAGCTGTTCGACTCCGCGGTCCGCGAGGCCGTCACGGCGTTCGGCCGCGGCGAGTGCTTCGTCGAGCGCTACCTGGACAAGCCGCGCCACGTCGAAGCGCAGGTTCTCGCCGACACCCACGGCAACGTGATCGTCGTCGGCACCCGCGACTGCTCGTTGCAGCGCCGCCACCAGAAGCTCGTCGAGGAGGCGCCCGCGCCGTTCCTGACCGACGAGCAGCGCGCCACGATCCACTCGTCGGCCCGCGCGATCTGCCTCGAGGCGGGCTACCACGGCGCCGGCACCGTCGAGTACCTCGTCGGCATGGACGGGTCGATCTCGTTCCTGGAGGTCAACACGCGCCTGCAGGTCGAACACCCGGTGTCGGAGGAGACGACGGGCCTCGACCTGGTGCGCGAGCAGTTCCGCATCGCCGCCGGCGAGAAGCTGCGTTATACCGAGGACCCGGCGCCCCGCGCGCACTCGATCGAGTTCCGCATCAACGGCGAGGACGCCGGCCGCGGCTTCCTGCCCGCGCCCGGCACCGTCACGACGTTCGTCGCGCCGTCCGGCCCCGGTGTCCGCGTTGACGCCGGTGTCGAGTCGGGTTCGGTGATCGGCGGGCAGTTCGACTCGTTGCTGGCCAAGCTGATCGTGACCGGCGAGACCCGCGAAGAGGCCCTGGCCCGCGCCCGGCGCGCGCTGGACGAGATGGTCGTCGAGGGCATGGCGACGGTGCTGCCGTTCCACCGCGTGATCGTGCGCGACGCGGCGTTCACCGCCGAGAAGCCCGAGGGCTTCACCGTCCACACGCGGTGGATCGAGACGGAGTTCGACAACCAGATCGCACCGTTCGCGGGCGCTTTCGAGACTGCGGACGAGGAGACGCCGCGCCAGACCGTCGTCGTCGAGGTCGGCGGGCGTCGCCTGGAGGTGTCGCTGCCGGGCGATCTCGCCGTCGGTTCACGGCCTGCTGCCGCCGCGAAGAAGCCGAAGTCGAAGCGCGCGGGTGGCAGCGGCGCGGCCGTGTCGGGTGACGCGGTGGCGGCGCCGATGCAGGGCACGATCGTGAAGGTGGCCGTCGAGGACGGGCAGATCGTCGAGGCGGGCGAGCTGATCGTGGTGCTGGAGGCCATGAAGATGGAGAACCCGGTGACGGCGCACAAGGCCGGCACGGTGACGGGTCTCGCGGCCGCGCCCGGCGACCCGATCACGCAGGGCACCGTGATCTGTGAGCTGAAGGACTGAGGACGCAGTTCCCTTGGGTCGTGGGACCGAGGCGACTGCCTGTGATCTGCACGCTGGACGACCGACCGGCCGGGTCGCTCACCTACGATTGATCCGTGAGCGACCCGAGCAGGGACATCCGCATCGGTGACACCGAGCGTCAGCAGGCGTTGCAGGTGCTCGGCGAGCACATGAGCGCGGGCCGCATCGACATCAACGAGTACGGCGACCGGTCCGCGAAGATCACCACCGCGAAGACGCGCGGTGAACTGATGGCGTTGTTCTACGACCTGCCGGATCCGCGGCCGCAGTTCGTCGCGCCCGTGCCGATGTTCAACGAGCCCGCCAGGGCGCCCGCGCGCCGGTGGGAGAGTGCGGTCGTGCCCGCGGTGGGCATCGCCGTGGTGATCCTGTTCTTCGCGCTGGTGAAGAACCCGCTGATCTTCCTCCTCGTCCCCGCCGTGGCGATCCTGTGGGGCCAGTGGAACGGACGCCGGCGCTGAAACCCTTGCTGTTGCTCGATCTCGACGGCGTGCTGCGGTCCTTTCCGCCGATGTCCGCCGAGCTGGCCGCGATCGCCTTCGAGCCGTCGCTGCTGCGCCGCGCGATCACCGGGGAGATCTCCGACGAGCAGTGGCGGGAGGCGGTCGGCGCGGAGTTCGCGGCCACCTCCGGTGAGGTGATCGCGGAGGCGCTGGCGTTGGTGCGGGTGGCCCGGCGGCAGTGCTTCGTGGCGTTGCTGTCCAACGCGACCACCCGGCTGGAGGCGGACCTCGCACTGCTCGGCCTCGACGTTGAGGTCGACGCGGTCTTCAACTCCTCCCGGCTCGGTCTCGCGAAGCCCGATCCCGCGATCTACCGGCGGGTGCTCGACGAACTCGGCTACGAGACGGCAGTCTTCTGCGACGACGACGCGCAGAACGCCGCCGCCGCACGTGCAGCGGGGCTGGACGGCGTGCACGTGCCGGACACGGCGGCCTTGCGGACGGCGCTGGCGGTGCGCGGGCTGATCCCGCCGACCGTCCTGCTGATCCTGCCGGACCGCGACGAGGCCGAGGGGCTCGCGACGGAGTTGCTGGAGTCCGGCTGGGGCCCGTGCGCCGTGCACAGGGACATGCTGGCGGGCGAGGACGACGCCGAAGACGTGGACTGGGTGGTCGAGCTGACGACCGCGCCGGACGGTCTGCCCGCGTCCGCTCACCGCGCCGCGCTCGACGACCTGGCCGAGCAACACGACGGTTTCACGGGCGAGGGTTAGCCTGCTGGCCGTGGAGCCAGTTGAGATCAACGCGGGTGAGTACTACCTGCGCGCCTTTCGCAGCGACGACCGCATCGACGACGTGCCGGCGCTGGCCGAGGCCTTCGCGGACGCGGAGACCAAGCGGTACATGCCCCGCCTGACCGGGCACGACGCGCCGTCCGCGGAGACGCTCGTCCTGCTGCTGACCGACGGCTGGGAGAAGGACTACCGCTGGTCGTGGGCGGTGTGCGAGGCCGTCACCGCCGAGGTGATGGCCGGGATCGTCATCCACAACGTCGACCACCACCTGCTCTCGGCCGAGGTGATGTGCTGGAGCCAGCCGCGGCACCGCGGCAAGGGCGTGCTGCCGGCGGCGCTGAACTCGGTGCTGGGCTGGGTCTACGGCGCGATGGAGATGCACCGGGTCACCTACCGGCACGCGGTCTCGAACACGGCGTCGCAGAGAGTCGCGGAGAAGTGCGGATTCACTCTTGAGGGTCGTCTTCGCGAGGAGGCGATCGTCGATGATCAGCGCGAGGACCAGTTGCTGTGGTCACGACTTGCGTCGGACCCCTTCCCAGAGCAGCTACGGTGACCGGCCATGCGGACCACCGGGCTCCTCATCGTCGCGTTGGCGCTCGCCGGGTGCACGGCGCCGCCCCAGCAGAGTGCGCTGACCACTCCGCCGCCCCCGCCGCCGTCCCCCACGACGACGCCCTCCGTGCTCGACTTCCCGCAGCGGCCGCGTGCGCTGCCGCTCGACGCGGTCGACCCGTGCGCGGTGCTCACCGCTGATCAGCGCATGTCGCTGAGCCTCGACAACCCGCCCAGCGCGTACGTCGAGCCGAGCTTCGGCAGCGCGCGGGCGTGCACGATCCGCAGCACGACGAGCGGGAACGTGGCGAGGATCGCACTCGTGCTGGTCTCCGGCGCCGACGTGTGGCTCTCGGAGAACGCTCAGGTCGACTACACCGTGAGCGCGATCGAGGGGTACACGGCGATCACTGTCCGCACACCCGACGTGAACAACGCCTGCAACGTCGAGGTGGACGTCGCCGACGGGCAGTTCCTCGACGTGATGTTCCGCGACGGCGGCAATTCCACTGCGGTGCAACAAGATCATCTTTGCCTCGGCGCCCAGCGGGTGGCAGAGGCGGCGATGGCCAGTTTGCTCAAGAAGCGCTGACCCACACGGGCGGATGTCACTGTTCGCACTCCACAGCGTTACCTTCAGTGGTTAGAGTGTCGAAGCGCTTGTAGGCACAACCGCCGGAGGTTTGACGATGCCGCCAGGGGGACGTAGCGGGGCAGACACCTCGCCACCCGGCCAGCACGAGTTGAACGTGGAGCCGGAGGCGATTCCCGCGTTGCGCAACACGTTCTCGGCCGCCTTGATCAAGCTGGACAAGCAGATCGAGATGGCGATCACCGAGTTCCGTGTGCGCCCGTGGGCGGGTGACCCGGTCAGCGCCGAGGCTGCCGAGAAGTTCAACGACCGTTCGATCGCGGACGGTGACTCGGCGCTGCAGGCCCTGCTGAACTACCAGCGCCAGCTCAAGACCGCGATGGACAACCTCAACCAGATCGAGCGGCAGTACCACCTGGTCGAGGGCGACAACACCGGCATGATGAACAAGAGCGGGTGCTGACGATGGCCGATCACCGCTGGCAGGGCTTCAGCCACAAAGAGCTGTACGAACGCATCCACGCGGGTCCCGGCGCCTCCGCGTCGTTCACGTCGATGGAGCGGTGGCAGGGCGTCTCGGCCGCGCTGTCCGAGATCAACGACGACCTGCACAAGGGCATCTCGCAGTCGGGCGCGAAGTGGCAGGGCAAGGCCGCCGACATGGCGCAGGCCGGCCTGAACCCGATCGCCGCCTGGGCGGACGGCGCGCGCACCGGCGCGGACGTCATGCGCTACTCGGCCGAACTGCAGGCCGGTTACGTCTCGAAGGCCCGCGCGGACATGCCGGCGCCGGTCAAGGTGACCGCCGAGCAGCCGGGCGCCCTCGTCACCGGCCTCACGCACCTCTTCGGCGGCCAGACCGACCACGAGAAGCAGGAGGCGGCCCAGGACGCCGCCGAGCGCCGCGCCCGTGAGGTCATGTCGACCTACGCGTCGTCCACGACGGCGAACACCTCGACGCTCGGCCAGTTCTCCCAGCCGCCGCAGCTGCAGATCAGCGGCACCGGCCCCACGCACGGTGGTAGCGCCCAGATCGGCACGGCCGCTGTCTGGGGCGTCGGCCCGCACGGAACGGGTGGCAGCGCGACGCGTGGCCGCACCTCGTCCGGCACGCGCGGCTCCACCGCCCCGCCGCCTCGCGGCGGCACGCCCGCGCCGGGTTCCACGACGAGCACCTCGGGCACCGGTACCAATACCGGCGCGGCTGCGGTGAAGGGCTCGAACACCTCGCTCTCGTCGGCAGGCACCACCGGCACCGCCGGGCCTGGCGGCACGGGCACCGCGGGCGTCGGCCTGCCGGGCCAGCGCACGGCCGGCCGTTCGGGTTCGTCCACCGGCTCCGAGGCGAAGCAGATGGAGGACGGCGCGACCGCCACCTCCAGCGCGGCCGCCATGGGCACGGTCATGCAGCAGGGCCAGGCAGCCGGTGTCTCCGGCGCGGCGGGTTCCGCGATGGGCTCGATGGGCACGGCCGGTGCCTCGAACAACGACCAGGTGCACCGCAGGGCCGTGCCGATGCCGCCGTCGTTCGACCCGTTCGGCGGCATGGGCGGAGCGCGCAAGGGAGAGGAAGAGGAGGACTTGGAACACAAGGCCGCCGACTACCTGCGCGAGCGCGACGACATCTATGGCGTGGGCAGCTACACGTTGCCCGTGATCGGGGAGAGCACGACCGACTGATGACTATGTTCGGCTTGGACGTCGGGGCGAGCGACACGCGCGACCCGGTGGTCCTCTCGACGCTGGAGTTCGACGTTCTCTGGGACCACCTGGGCCTGGAGACGATGCCACTCGTCCTGAAGGTCCCGTCACCGGGCAAGACCACCGAGGAACGCCAGGCCATCGAGGACCGCGTCTGGCTCCAGCTGGGCGCCCGCGGCCTCGGCGGCCCCCGTTCCCTGGACCCGACCCTCGAAGACCTGCTGCACGTCCTGAACCGCCCGCAACAGGAGATCGACGCCCGCATGTGGCTGCAGGAACGCAGCCTCCGCGTCCTCGCCGCCGGCAAGGGCCAGGCAGGCGTCCTGGCGATCCTCGACGGCACCCAGCTGATCCTCCGCCCAGCGGAAGCCGACGGCCTCCCCCGCGAGGCCCTGACGGCCCTCCCCACCGCCCCGGCGGGCGAGGGCCACTCCATCACCCTCCCGTCCGCGGACCTGGACGCGGCAGCAACGTCAGCGAACACCCCGGAAGAGCTGGAAGAGGCACTACGCGGCACACTCCGCACCGACGACGCCCACACACTGGCCGAGATGATCCGCGACGCCTCGAACCGAGGCCAGTTCGGCGCCGCGGCCCGCGACAAGTGGGGCAAGCGAGTCCGCCCAGACCGCGTGGTCGCGTTCTACGACACCCCGAAGGGCCGCTACCTGCAGATGCGCCGGGCAGCGGAGGGCCAGCCGCCCTGGTCGACCATCACGCCGGTCGACTACCGCCGCATGCACCACCACCTGGTGGAACTGCTGGCGGAGGCCACCGGCGCCTGACCGGTCCAGGCCCGCTCACGCTGACTGGGACGGGCAAAGCACCCGCCGTGGCAACGCTTCTACCGGCGTGTCGGCACCCCGGCGAAGCGCGACAGGCGATGGCGGAGCCGAGCCACCCTGCCGCCCAACGCAACGGCGGAGCCGAGGCATCCCTCCGCACGCGAAGGGCAACGGCGAAGCCAAGCCACCCTGCCGCCCAACGCAACGGCGGAGCCGAGGCATCCCTCCGCACGCGAAGGGCAACGGCGAAGCCAAGCCACCCTGCCGCCCAACGCAACGGCGGAGCCGAGGCATCCCTCCGCACGCGAAGGGCAACGGCGAAGCCAAGCCACCCTGCCGCCCAACGCAACGGCGGAGCCGAGGCGTCCCTCCGCACACAACGGGCAACGGCGGAGCCGAGCCGCCCTTCCGCCCACGGCGATGGCGGAGCCGAGGCGTGTGAACCTCTCCTTGCTGGTGAAGCGGTGATGACGCAACCAACCCCGGCGATTGGGGCTTTACCTTGAGTGGGCGGGATGCTCCCCTCATGGGCACGGCCGGGCGCTTTTCAGCCCGGCCTTTTCCGGCCGTCAAGCATCCCGCCAGAGGCTCAAGGTCAAGCCCCAATCGCTATCGACGCGCAGCGGCGATGACCGGCACCGGCCCGGTCCTGCCCGCCCGGCCACCCACGCACGGTGACGTGACCGCATTGGTGACCACCCCGCTGGAACCGGCGCCAGCCCAACGCAAGCCGACCCGCGCGGCCCCAACCCACCCACGCAAGGCGACCGACCGCACGGCAGGCGTCCACCCCGCTGGAACAGGAACAGGCCAAAGCCGACCCGCACGCCCCTCACCCGGCAGGCGACCACCCACCCGTCAGGGCCCGATCCCCTGACAGGGCCGTGTCCGCAAATCGTTCACATAGTCATCAGGCGCCCCAGCAGCCTCAGCGGCATCCGCGACCACCCCGATGTACCGGGCAGACGGCAACCCGCCCTCATAGGCGTCCAGCACGTAGAGCCAGGCCACCACAGACCCCTCCAGGGTCTGCACCCGCAGCCGGATCTTCTTGTAGAGCCCGAGCGCGCCCTCCCACCGGTCCAGCCGCGACTCATCGCGCGGGGACACGTCGTAAAGCACGCAGAACGTCTGGTGGTCTGGCTCCTCGACGATCGTCGCGAGGGCGCCCTCCCAGCCGAGGTCCTCGCCACCGAACGTCATGCGCCAACCAACGAGCCAGCCGGTCCCCGCGAGCGGGGAGTACGGGGCTCGCTCCATCATCTGGTTCGGATCCATGTTCGACCCGTACGCGGCATAGAGCGGCACGTCCGACAGCGTAGCGACCCTGCGATCAGCTTTCGGTACTGACGACACGGTCGATTCGGTCAACGCGTACGGTTGTGCCGGCCGACAAGCACGCGGAAGGGACTGATCGTGACCCGCATCGTCATCATGGGCGGCGGCCCCGCAGGTTACGAGGCAGCCCTGGTCGCTGCGCAGCACGGCGCCGACGTGACCGTCGTCGAGAACGACGGGGCGGGTGGCGCGTGCGTGTTGTACGACTGCGTGCCGTCCAAGACGTTCATCGCCTCCGCGGGGGCTCGCAGTGCCTTCCGCAACGCCGGTGAGCTGGGCATTCAGACTCACAACGAGCAGGCCGCCGTTGATCTGCCGGTTGTACACGGACGGGTGAAGGGTCTGGCTCTGGCCCAGTCCGCGGACGTCCGGGCGCGCCTTCAGCGCGAGGGCGTGCGGCTCATCAACGGGCGCGCGAAGTTCGTCGACGACTCGCGTGGGCTCGCCCAGCACCAGGTCGTGGCGACCGCCGCGAGCGGCGAGGAGGAGGTCCTCAACGCCGATGTGGTGCTCATCGCAACCGGTGCCACCCCGCGCGTGTTGCAGGGCGCCGAGCCCGACGGCAAGCGGGTCCTCACCTGGCGGCAGATCTACGACCTGCCCGAGCTGCCCGAACACCTCGCGGTGATCGGTTCCGGCGTCACCGGTGTCGAGTTCGCCAGCGCCTACACCGAGATGGGCGTGAAGGTGACGATGGTCTCCAGCCGGGACCGGGTGCTGCCCCACGAGGACGCCGACGCGGCCGCGGTGCTCGAGGACGTGTTCGCCGAGCGCGGCACGGCCGTCGTCAAGCACGCCCGCGCGGACAGGGTCGAGAACGTCGGCGACGGCGTCCTGATCCACCTGGAAGACGGTCGCACGATCGAGGCGTCGCACGCCCTGATGACCGTCGGTTCGGTGCCGAACACGAACGACATCGGCCTCGACAAGATCGGTATCGAGCTCGGGCGTGGCGGGTACATCCCGGTCGACCGGGTCAGCCGGACCAACGTCAGCGGCGTCTACGCGGCCGGCGACTGCACCGGCGTGTTGCTGCTCGCGTCCGTCGCCGCCATGCAGGGGCGCATCGCGATGTGGCACGCGCTGGGCGAGGGCGTCAGCCCGATCAAGCTCAAGACCGTCGCCGCGAACGTCTTCACCAACCCGGAGATCGCGAGCGTCGGCATCAGCCAGCAGGCGATCGACTCGGGTGAGGTGCCCGCGCGCACGATCATGCTGCCGCTCGCCACGAACCCCCGCGCCAAGATGGAGGGTCTGCGCCGCGGCTTCGTGAAGCTGTTCTGCCGCCCGGCCACCGGCGTCGTCATCGGCGGCGTCGTCGTGGCGCCGAACGCGAGCGAGCTCATCCTGCCGATCGCGCTGGCCCTGCAGAACCAGCTCACCGTCGAGCACCTCGCCACGACGTTCTCGGTCTACCCGTCGCTCTCGGGCTCCATCACCGAGGCCGGTCGCCAGCTCATGCGGCACGACGATCTCGATTAGGTAACGCACGGCAACGATGCCCCGGACACCGACGTGTCCGGGGCATGCGTTCGTTCTGGCGGATTCTCGTAGCGCTGGCGCTGCTGACCGGTTGCGCCGAGGCGCCCGACATCACGCTGCCCACCGCGCCGGTTCCGACCGGGCAGACCTCCACCGCACCGTCCGTTGTGGACAGAGGTCTGCCGCCGTCGGAACCGGTGGAGGTGCGCATCCCGAAGATCGGCGCGAAGTCCTCGCTCGTCCCGCTGGGGCTCAACCCGGACGAGACGATCGAGGTGCCGCCGGTCGAGCAGCCGATGCAGGCCGGCTGGTACCGGCTCGCCCGCACACCGGGTGAGGTCGGGCCCGCCGTCATCCTCGGTCACGTCGACGGCAACAAGCAGCCGGGAATCTTCTTCCGCCTCAAGGAACTCGCCGAAGGTGACGAGGTCGAGGTGTCCAGAAAGGACGGAAGCACGGCACGGTTCCGCGTGCGTGCGACCGAGCAGATCGCCAAGAGCAGCTTCCCCACCGAGGCCGTCTACGGCGACACCGGAGAACCCGAGCTGCGGCTGATCACCTGCGGGGGCGGCTACGACCAGGCCAACCGCAGCTACCGGGACAACATCATCGTCTACGCGACACTGATCTGAGGGAGGGAACAACCACATGAGAACAGCTCTGACCACCGCGATCGCATTGTCGGCGACCGTGGCGTTCACACCGCTCGCGACGGCACAGCAGGAGGGACCTGCGCTGGTGATGGAACCGACCGTGGTGAGCGGCCGGACCATCAGCGCGCTCGTCGGACCCTGCAAGGCGTACTCCGAGGTCACGTCACCCGGACTCAACGCACCGATCGTGCTCAGCCCAAGCTCGTCCGACCCCACCAAGGGATACGGCTTCGGTCGGGTCAACAGAGCGGGTACGTACACGGCGTCCGTCCAGTGCGACGGAATGACGCTCACGGCGCAGTTCACCGTGCTGCGACCGGTGATCAACTGGTACCTGTACCCGACCGAGGTCGAGCCGGGCGGCACGATCACCGCGGGCGGCGACGTGCACACCGGCTGCCAAGGGTGGGGGCCACTCGAGTCACCCGGATTCGCGGAGCCGCTGAGGTTCACCCGCGGCGGCAACTTCGGCCGCTTCAGCGGTGACACCAAGGTGATCACCACTCCCGGCACGTACGAGGTCGTCTTCCAGTGCACCGACCGCCCGGAACGCAGCGTGAAGACGTTCCGGATCCTCGGCACGCCACCGACCACGACGACACCGCCCAATCCCCAGGCGCCCAAGCCGAAGCCGAAGCCGGTCGTCAAGCCGAAGGGCGCCCCGGAGACGGGTGGTGGCGGCACCGCGCCGTAACGATGATCACGGTCTCGACCGGGCGTGCAACCAACCCACGAGATGTGCGTCAATGGGTCCGTGGGGACTCGTGTCTTGATCGCGGTGCTGTGCGTGGCGCTGGCCACCACCGCCTGTTCGCAGGGACCGGCACCGAAGCCATCGGCGGCGACGAGCGACAGCGCTCCGCCGCCGGTGGTGTCACCGCTCGGCAACTCCGACCCGATGGAACTGCGGGTCGAGCGGATCGGCGTGCGCTCGTCACTGGTCGCGCTCGGCCTCGACCAGCAGGGCGCCGTCCAGATGCCGCCCGCCAACGAGGGTATGCAGGCCGGGTGGTACCAGACCCAACCGCAGCAGTGGATCATCGTCGGCCGGATCGAGAGCAACAAGGCCAGAGGCGTCTTCTACCGCCTGAACGACCTGGCCGAGGGCGACCTGCTGGAAGTGTCCAAGAAGGACGGTTCGGTCGCCCGGTTCACCGTGACCCGCACGGAACGGATCATCCGCGACGACTTCTTCGCGGAGGCCGTCGCACGGGACAAGGACGAGCAGGGGCTGCGGCTGATCACGTGCGGCACCCGCGACAACGTGATCGTGCACGCAGCCCCCTCTCAATGACCGCCCGCGAGCCCGCGAGGTTTGCGAGTTCGCGGAGCAGCGACCAAAACTCAGTCCTCTACCCAGTCGAAGGTCTTCGTCACCGCCTTCTTCCAGTTCGCGTACTCGGACGCACGGCGGGAGTCGTCCATCTGCGGCTCCCACTGCTTGTCCTGCGCCCAGTTCTCGCGGATCTCGTCCTCGGTCTTCCAGAACCCGACCGCGAGACCGGCCGCGTAGGCGGCACCCAGTGCGGTGGTCTCCGCGACGACCGGCCGGATGACGGGAACGCCGAGGATGTCCGCCTGGAACTGCATCAGCAGTTCGTTCACGACCATGCCGCCGTCGACCTTCAACGCGGTCAGGTCCACGCCCGAGTCGGCGTTCATCGCGTCGAGCACCTCGCGGGTCTGGAAGGCGGTCGCCTCCAGCACGGCCCGCGCGAGGTGGCCCTTGTTGACGAACCTCGTGAGTCCCACGATCGCGCCACGGGCGTCGGAACGCCAGTACGGCGCGAACAGGCCGGAGAACGCGGGCACGAAGTACGCGCCGCCGTTGTCCTCCACCGTACGGGCGTGCTCCTCGATCTCGGCCGCCGAGCCGATCATGCCGAGGTTGTCCCGCAGCCACTGCACCAGCGAACCGGTGACCGCGATCGAGCCCTCCAGGGCGTAGACCGCGGGCGCCTGACCCATCTTGTAGCAGACGGTGGTGAGCAACCCGTTCTCGCTCATCACCTTCTCGGTACCGGTGTTGAGCAGCATGAAGTTGCCGGTGCCGTAGGTGTTCTTGGCTTCACCGGGCGAGAGGCAGGCCTGGCCGAACGTCGCCGCCTGCTGGTCGCCGAGGATGCCGGCGATCGGCACGCCGGCCAGCGCGCCGCGTTCGCGCACCTGGCCGTAGACCTCGGACGACGACCGGATCTCCGGCAGCATCGACATCGGAATGCCCATGTCGGCGGCGATCGACTCGTCCCACTGCAACGTGTCGAGGTCCATGAGCATGGTGCGCGAGGCGTTCGTCGGGTCGGTGACGTGCACGCCGCCGTTCGTGCCGCCCGTCATGTTCCACAGGACCCAGGTGTCCATGTTGCCGAACAGCAGGTCACCGGCCTCGGCGCGGTCCCGCGCGCCCTCGACGTTGTCGAGGATCCAGCGGACCTTGGGCCCGGAGAAGTAGGTGGCCAGGGGCAGGCCGACCTTCTGGCGGTAGCGCTCCTGACCGCCGCCCAGCGCACCCAGTTCCTGCACGATCTTGTCCGTGCGGGTGTCCTGCCACACGATGGCGTTGTAGACGGGCTCACCGGTGTTCCTGTCCCACACCAGCGCGGTCTCGCGCTGGTTGGTGATGCCGACCGCGGCGATGTCCGAAGTGGACAGATCGGCCTTCGCGAGCGCGCCTGCGGCGACCTGGCGGGCGTTCTGCCAGACCTCCTTCGGGTCGTGCTCGACCCACCCGGCCCTCGGGAAGATCTGCTCGTGCTCCTTCTGGTCGACCGCCACCACCCGTCCGGAGTGGTCGAAGATCATGCACCGGGTCGACGTCGTGCCCTGGTCGATCGCGGCCACGTACTGCGTCATTGCGAGAAGTCCTTTCAGACCGGGAGAACCAGGAAGAGCAACGCGGCCAGCGCGCCACCCACGAGCGGGCCGGCGACGGGAACCCACGAATAGCTCCAGTTGGCGTTGCCCTTGTTGCGGATCGGCATCATGAACGCGTAGGCGATGCGCGGACCGAGGTCGCGCGCCGGGTTGATGGCGTAGCCGGTCGGCCCACCAAGCGACGTGCCGATCACCAGCACGACGAACGCGACACCCGCGTACCCGAGCGCCGAGTTGCCGAACTGCGGAACCCCGTCAACCGACTCCTTCGCGCCGGGCGACAACAGGATCCAGAAAACGAGCACGAACGTGCCGATGATCTCGGTGACGAGGTTCCACGGCTTGTTCGGCACGGTCGGTCCGGTGGAGAAGATGCCGAGCGTGTTCTGCGGTTCGTCGTGCGTGTCGAACTGCAGCTTGTACGTGGCCCAGCAAAGCATCGCGCCGATGATCGCGCCGACCATCTGACCGAGGACGTACACGGGAACGTCGCCCCACGGCGTCTTGTCCGCGACCGCGAGGCCGAGCGTCACGGCGGGGTTGAGGTGCGCCCCGCTGGGGTTGGCGATGCTGGCGCCGGCGAAGACCGCGAAGGCCCAGCCGACGTTGACGAACAGGAAGCCCGTGCTGTTGCCGAGCGTGTTCTTGAGCACCTGGTTCGCGACGACACCGGTGCCCAGGAGGATGAGGACCGCGGTCCCCAGCAGCTCCCAGACGAAGATCGAGCCTGCGCTCATCGTCGACCTCCACTCGTTTGCGGCCAGGCAGGACGCGCAAACCCGAGGTCAGGGCCGCGCCGCCCGCCTGCAACGTGCTCGGACGCTATTACCGAGCTGATCAGTTGTCTACGCCGAGCACCTGCGGTCAGGCCGTTTTCGGGCCATCCGGTTCCGGCCCGCGCGCCCGTGGGCGGGAGGCGGTCGCTGAAGGTAGCGTGAAGCGCAGTCGTAGCAGGGAGGCGTCTGTCGTGGCCACGCGCAAAAACGCAGCTGTACCACCACGAACCCATGCCGAGCCGCCGATCACCGGCCGGCTCGGACCTGCCGAACGCGAGGAAGCCTGGCAGCGACTGGGGGCCGAGACGTTCGACGTCGTCGTGATCGGCGGCGGTGTCGTCGGTGTCGGCGCGGCGCTCGACGCTGCCACCCGAGGCCTGCGGGTCGCGCTCGTCGAGGCCCGTGACCTGGCGTCCGGCACGTCGAGCCGTTCCTCCAAGCTCTTCCACGGCGGCCTGCGCTACCTGGAGCAGCTCGAGTTCGGACTGGTGCGCGAGGCACTGCGCGAGCGCGAGCTGATGCTGACCCGCATCGCCCCGCACCTGGTGAAGCCGGTCGCGTTCCTCTACCCGCTGAGCAACCGCATCTGGGAACGCCCGTACTCGGCGGCCGGTCTGTTCCTGTACGACACGATGGGCGGCGCCCGGTCCGTGCCGGGGCAGAAACACCTCTCCCGAGCGGGCGCGCTCCGGCTGGTCCCCGCGTTGAAGCGCGATGCGTTGATCGGTGGCATCCGCTACTACGACGCCCAGGCCGACGACGCCCGGCACACGATGATGGTCGGTCGCACCGCCGCTCACTACGGCGCGGTGGTGCGCACGTCGACCCAGGTCGTCGGGTTCCTGCGCGAGGCGGACCGCGTGTCCGGCGTGCGGGTGCGCGACGTCGAGGACGGGCGCGAGGTCGACGTGCGGGCGCACGCGGTGATCAACGCGACCGGCGTGTGGACCGACGAGCTGCAGCGGCTCTCGGGCTCGCGCGGCCGGTTCCGGGTGCGGGCGTCGAAGGGCGTGCACATCGTCGTTCCGCGCGACCGGATCGTCGCCGAGGCCGGGATGATCCTGCGCACCGAGAAGTCCGTGCTGTTCGTCATCCCGTGGCGCAACCACTGGATCGTCGGCACCACGGACACGGACTGGAACCTCGACCTGGCACACCCCGCGGCCACCAAGCACGACATCGACTACATCCTCGAACACGTCAACTCCGTGCTCGCGACCCCGCTGACGCACGACGACATCGAGGGCGTCTACGCGGGCCTGCGGCCGTTGCTGGCGGGCGAGTCCGACTCGACGTCGAAGCTCTCCCGCGAACACGCCGTTGCGCGGGTCTCGCCGGGGCTGGTCGCGATCGCGGGCGGCAAGTACACGACGTACCGGGTGATGGGCGCGGACGCCGTGGACGCGGCGCAGGTGGACATGCCCGGTCGCATCCAGCCGTCCATCACCGACAAGGTGCCGCTGGTCGGTGCCGACGGCTACCACGCGCTGGTCAACCAGGCCGACCAGCTCGCGACCAAGCACGGCCTGCACCCGTACCGCGTCCGGCACCTGCTCGACCGCTACGGCTCGCTGGTGCACGAGGTGCTGGCACTGGCGGCGGACAACCCCGAGCTGCTGAAGCCGATCCCGGCCTCCCCCGACTACCTGCAGGTGGAGGCGGTGTACGCGGTCTCGCACGAGGGCGCCATGCACCTGGAGGACGTCCTCACCCGGCGCACCCGCATCTCCATCGAGTACGCCCACCGCGGCGTCGACTCGTCGGAGGCGGTGGCGAGGCTGGTCGCGCCGATCCTCGGGTGGGACGAGGACGCGATCAAGCGCGAGGTCGAGGTCTACAACGCGCGCGTCGAGGCCGAGCGCACGTCCCAGACTCAGAAGGACGACCAGGCGGCGGACGCGGTCAGGGCCGCCGCGCCGGAGGCACGTCCGCAGTTGACCGAGCCCGTGAGCTGACCTCCGCCAAGGCCAAAAAGGCGTCTGCAAGTACTGCCGGCGGTACTTGCAGACGCCGAAAACTCAGGCCAGGGCGGCCAGCGCCGTGTGGACCATGACGCGGACCCCGACGAGGAGCGCGCGCTCGTCCAGATCGAACGTCGGCTGGTGCAGATCGCGCTGCTTCTCCTGGCCGTTCCACACGCCGAGGCGTGCGAACGAGCCGGGCACGTGTTCCAGGTACCAGCCGAAGTCCTCACCACCGGACGACTGCTCGGTGCCCGCGAGCGCGTCGTCACCCAGGGCAGCCTCGATGCCGGCGCGCAGGATCTGGGTGGACTCGCGCTCGTTGACCACCGGCGGCACGCCGCGGCGGTGATGCAGGTCGAAGCCGACGCCGGTCGGGGCCAGCAGGCCCGTCACGAGGTCCTTGACCAGCGGCTCCAGTTCGGCCCAGATGTCCCGGTCGCCGGTGCGCAGCGTGCCGCGCACCAGGCCGTCCTGCGGGACCGCGTTCGGCGCCTCGCCCGCGTGCACCGCGCCCCACACCAGGACGGTGCCGGAGCGGGGGTCGACGCGGCGCGACAGCATCGTGGGCAGGCCGGTGATGACCGTGCCGAGGGCGTGCACCAGGTCCGCGGTGAGGTGCGGGCGCGAGGTGTGGCCGCCCGGCGAGGACAGCCGCAGCTCCAGCAGGTCGGAGGCCGACGTGATGGCGCCGATGCGCGTGCCGATGCGGCCGACCTGCAGACGTGGGTCGCAGTGCAGGCCGAAGATCCGCTCCACGCCGTCGAGCCCACCCGCGGCGAGCACGTCGAGCGCACCGCCCGGCATGACCTCCTCCGCCGGCTGGAACACCAGGCGGATGCGGCCCGGCAGTTCCGTCGCCGAAGCGAGGGCCAGCGCCGTGCCGAGCAGGACCGTCGTGTGGGCGTCGTGACCGCACGCGTGCGACACACCGTCCACAGTGGATCCGAACGGCAGGCCGGTGTTCTCGTGCAACGGCAGGGCGTCCATGTCCGCGCGGAGAGCCACGCAGCGGGAGCCGTGGCCGATGTCGCAGATCAGGCCCGTGCCGCCGGGGAGGATGCGCGGCTTGAGGCCCACCTCGCGCAGCAGCTTCGCCACGAGTTCGGTGGTGTTGTACTCGCGCCGGGAGAGCTCGGGGTGGGCGTGGATGTGGCGTCGCCAGGCGACGACGTCGGCGGCGTGCGCCTTCAGCCAGTCGTCGAGCCACGCGGGGCCGCGGCCTTCTCCGAGATCATCCACAGGAGACATGCTCACCCCGGTGGGGCCGACGAGCATCTCAGGGGACGTCTTCACAGTTGAGGAGCCCGAGGGCCGGGAGTCCAGAACCGTCATGCCGCACCTCCGCGGGCCAGCAGCCGTGCGCGCTGCTGGGAATCGGTGGCTGTCGCGATCGTCGTCCAGGCCATGGCAAGTGCTCCGTCGAGGAGCGCACGGTCGGCCGACGCCGAGGCACAGGCGGTCGCGAACTCTTGTTGGTGGTTCACCGCGTCTCCGCAGTCGATGGCGATGGTCGGGTGGATGGCGGGCAACACTCTGGTGACGTTGCCCATGTCGGTGCTCCCGATCTTCTCCCGCTGTTCCTGTTCTGGCGAGAGCGGTCGTCTGCCCAGCTCGGTGGCCGCACGCCGGTAGGCGTCCGCGAGCCACGGGTCGGGGGTCAACTCGGCGTAGATCGGTGAGACCTGCACGACCTCATGGGTGCAACCGGTCGCGAGCGCACCGGCGGAGAAGCAGTCCCGGATCCGGTTCTCCAGGCGCTGCAACGATTCCAGGTTTTCCGCCCTCACATCGAACATCGCCGATGCGCGGGCGGGTATTACGTTCGGCACGGTACCGCCGTTGGTGACGATGCCGCTGACCATCTGACCTGGCTCGAAGTGCTGCCGCAGCAGACTGATCGACATCTGCGCGATCGTCACCGCGTCCGCGGCGTTGACGCCCAGGTGCGGGGCGGCGGCCGCGTGTGACGGCTTGCCCTTGTAGTGCACCTCGAGATCGGTGATGGCGAGCGATCTGGCTGCGCAGGACTCGTACGGCGCCGGGTGCACCATCATCGAGAGCGAGACGTCGTCGAACACGCCCCGTTCCAGCATGAGCACCTTGCCGCCACCGACCTCTTCCGCCGGGGTCCCGATCACCTTCACGGTGACACCCAGCCGGTCGGCGATGTCACGCAGCGCGAGTGCGGTGCCGACGGACGCCGCCGCGATGACGTTGTGCCCGCACGCGTGCCCGACTTCGGGCAAAGCGTCGTATTCGGCACAAAGCCCCAGGACGAGCTCGCCGTCGCCGAACGTCGCGACGAACGCGGTGTCGAGGTCCGCCACACCGCGGTCGACCTCGAAACCCTCCCTGACCAGCAATGAGGTGATCTTCTCGACGCTGCGGTGCTCCTCGAAGGCCAGCTCGGGCTCGGCGTGGATCGAGTGCGACAGGTCCAGCAGCGCGTCCGAGTACCGCTCGACGGTCGAGCGTGTGCTGATCTTCAAGTCGGTACCCATTTGCCACCATCCTGCATCACCACCTGTGGGACGCGGCGCGCTGATGATGATCAACCGGACGGCCGGTCGCAGCGCTGCGCCAAGCGGCGAGCGAGTTTCGGTCTGACCGATCAACGATGACGCAGATGGCCGAGAGACACGCTTAACTTTCGCTATTCCGTCCCACCAGGTGGGACGACCTGTCTCACGCCGAACGGCCCCCGGTCAGCCCTTCTTGGCCGCCCGCTCCTTGCGCCACTTCGCCCACCGCTTCTTGTTGCGGTAGTAGACCAGCACGAACAGCAGAACGGCGATGCCGCCGATCCACAGCTTGCGCTTGGTCTCCTCACGAGCTTCAGGCGACGGCTCCTGCGGCGAGTTCACGTCGGGAGCCGGGTTCACGGTCGTCTGCTGCGCAGCCGGCACAGGCGCGTTCGCCGCCTCTTGCGCGGATGCCACCCCGGCGATCCCGAGAACGCTCATCAGCGAGAACACGCAGGCCAGCAGCAACCTCGACATGGCCTGAACTCTACCTCGAATACCACGATCGAAGGTCACCCAAACTAGTTAAGCGCTCACCGTGTGTCCGATTGGAACGCCTTGAAAATCTGCTCGGCGGCAAGGGTTGCGGTGAGCTCTCCCAGTCGGACCTTCTCTTCGAGAGAGGGGGCGAGGGAACGCACCGCGGTGCTCTCGCGCACCTGCCGCCACAGTTCGTCGCGGACCATCATCCAGGTCCAGTCGACCTGCTGACGCCGGCGGCGTTCGTCCAGTTCCCCGGCGTCGGTCAGGGCCCTGCGGTGTTCCAGCACTCGGGACCACAGCTCGTCGAGACCGGTGCCGGTGAGTCCGGAGCAGGTGAGCACGGGCGGGTGCCACAGCGCGTCCGGCGGGCGCAGGAGCTTCAACGCCCCGGCCAGTTCGCGCGCGGCCTTGCGGGCCTCCAGCTCGTGCTCGCCGTCGGCCTTGTTGACCGCGACGACGTCCGCGAGCTCCAGGATGCCCTTCTTGATGCCCTGCAGCTGGTCACCGGTGCGCGCGAGGGTCAGGAACAGCGAGCAGTCCGTCATGTTCGCGACGGCCACCTCCGACTGCCCGACGCCGACGGTCTCGACCAGTACGACGTCGAAGCCGGCGGCCTCGACCAGCACGATCGTCTCGCGGGTGGCCTGCGCGACGCCACCGAGCGTGCCGCTGGTCGGCGACGGCCTGATGAACGCGGCCTGGTTCACCGACAGCCGCTGCATCCGCGTCTTGTCGCCCAGGATGCTGCCGCCGGTGCGCGTGGAGGACGGGTCGACCGCGAGCACGGCGACCCGGTGCCCCTGCTCGGTCAGCATGGTGCCGAGGGCGTCGATGAACGTCGACTTGCCCACGCCGGGCACACCCGTGATGCCGACCCGGATCGCGTCGCCCGACTTCGGCAACAGCTCGACCAGCAGTTCCTGGGCCTTGGCCCGGTGCTCCGCGCGCGTCGACTCGACCAGCGTGATCGCCTTCGCGAGCACACCGCGGTCGCCGTCGAGGACCCCTCTGGTGTACTCGGCGACGTCGACCGCCCTAGCCATGGTGCCCGAGCTGGTCCGCGAGCTTCACCAGCAGGTCCTTGGCCGCGTCCGCGATCACGGTGCCGGGCGGGAAGATCGCCGCCGCACCCGCCGCGTACAGCTCGTCGAAGTCCTGCGACGGGATGACGCCGCCGACGACGATCATGATGTCCTCGCGGCCGAGGTTCGCGAGCTCTTCTTTGAGCGACGGGACCAGCGTGAGGTGGCCGGCGGCGAGCGAGGACACGCCGACGATGTGCACGTCGGCCTCGACGGCCTGGCGGGCGACCTCGTCCGGCGTCTGGAACAGCGGGCCGACGTCGACGTCGAAGCCGAGGTCCGCGAACGCCGTGGCGATGACCTTCTGGCCGCGGTCGTGCCCGTCCTGGCCCATCTTGGCGACCAGGATGCGCGGGCGGCGGCCTTCTTCCTCCGCGAACGCCTCGACGACCTCGCGGCAAGCGTCCACGTTGGACACCGATCCGACCTCCTGCCGGTACACGCCGGAAATGGTGCGGATCTGCGCGCTGTGCCGGCCCCACACCTTGCCCAGCGACTCGGAGATCTCGCCGACGGTGGCCTTGGCGCGGGCGGCGTCGATCGCCAGCTCCAGCAGGTTGCCCTCGCCGCTCGCCGCCTTCGTCAGGGCCTCCAGCGCACTGTCCACTTCGGACTGGTCGCGTTCCTCCCTGAGCCTGCGGAGTTTCTCGAGCTGCTGGACGCGGACACCGGCGTTGTCGACCTTGAGGACCTCGATCTTCTCGTCGGTGCCCACCAGGTACTTGTTGACGCCGATGACGGGCTGGCGTCCGGAGTCGATGCGCGCCTGCGTGCGGGCGGCGGCCTCTTCGATGCGCAGCTTCGGGATGCCCTCGTCGATCGCGCGGGCCATGCCGCCCGCCTTCTCGACCTCGGTGATGTGCTCCCAGGCCTTCGCGGCGAGTTCCGCGGTGAGGCGTTCGACGTAGGCGCTGCCGCCCCACGGGTCGATCACGCGCGTCGTGCCGGATTCCTGTTGCAGCAGCAGCTGGGTGTTGCGGGCGATGCGCGCGGAGAAGTCGGTGGGAAGCGCGAGAGCTTCGTCGAGTGCGTTGGTGTGCAACGACTGCGTGTGCCCCTGCGTCGCCGCCATCGCCTCGACGCACGTGCGCGCGACGTTGTTGAACACGTCCTGTGCGGTAAGGCTCCACCCAGACGTCTGGCAGTGCGTGCGCAGGCTGAGCGACTTCTGGCTCTTCGGTTCGAAGTCGTTGACCAGCTTCGCCCAGAGCAGGCGCGCGGCCCGCATCTTGGCGATCTCCATGAAGTAGTTCATGCCGATCGCCCAGAAGAAGCTCAGGCGTGGCGCGAACCTGTCGACGTCCAGCCCCGCCTCCCGGCCGGCGCGGATGTACTCGACGCCGTCCGCGAGCGTGTACGCCAGCTCCAGGTCGGCCGTCGCCCCGGCCTCCTGCATGTGGTAGCCGGAGATGGAGATGGAGTTGTACTTCGGCATGTGCTGGGACGTGTAGCTGAAGATGTCGGAGATGATCCGCATCGACTGCTTCGGCGGGTAGATGTAGGTGTTGCGGACCATGAACTCCTTGAGGATGTCGTTCTGGATCGTCCCCATGAGCTGCTCCGGCTTCACCCCCTGCTCCTCCGCCGCCACCACGAACAGCGCGAGGATCGGCAGCACCGCGCCGTTCATCGTCATCGACACGGACATCTTGTCCAGCGGGATGCCGTCGAACAGCGTGCGCATGTCGTAGATCGAGTCGATCGCCACACCGGCCATGCCGACGTCACCGGCGACGCGCGGGTGGTCCGAGTCGTAGCCGCGGTGCGTGGCGAGGTCGAACGCGACGCTCAGACCCTTCTGCCCGGCCGCGAGGTTGCGGCGGTAGAAGGCGTTCGACTCCTCGGCCGTCGAGAAACCCGCGTACTGGCGCACGGTCCACGGCTGGTTGACGTACATCGTCGGGTAGGGGCCGCGGAGGAACGGCGCCACGCCGGGATAGGTCCGCAGGAAGTCCAGACCCTCCACATCGGACGGACCGTAGACCGGCTTGACCGCGATGCCCTCCGGCGTCTCCCACGACGGCAGATCGGTCTCGTACTTCGCCTGCGGGAGAGGGCCGAGGTCGATGTCCGCGAAGTTGGGGATCATCGCTCCACTCCCAAAAATGCGTAAGTGCTGTTCAGGATTTCCAGCGCCGGGCAGCCCGTGAAGACGAAGCCGTCCACGTCCGCGTCGGTCTTCTTGCCCGCCAGGAGTACCCGCTCGGCGCCGGCCTGACGCAGGGCCTCGACGGTGGCGACCGCCTGGTCGGCGTAGCTGGAGTCGCTGCCGCACAGGACGGCGACCTTCGCGCCGGACTCCCTGAACTTCCGTGCCACGTCCTCGGCGGTCCTGGTCGGGCCCGCGTTCGGAGTGGCGAAACCACCGGCGTTGAAGAGGTTCGCGGCGAAGGTGGCCCTGGCGGTGTGGGCGGCGACCGGGCCGAGGGTGGCCAGGAAGACCTGGGGGCGTTCGGGCTGGGCGTCGGCGAGGTCGCGCAGCTCTTCGAAGGCCTGGGCGTAACGGACCCGCGGCAAGCCGCTCGTGACATCAGGAGCAGGGTCGCGGACGACCGGCTTCTCGGCGAGGTTCGGGAACTCGCTCACCCCCGTGATCGGGTCGCTGCGATCCGCGAGCCGAGCCGACCGGGCCGCCCAGGTGGCAGCGATCCGCGAGGCGACCAACTCCCCAGCCGAGTCGATCCCACCCGCCCGTTCGATCTCCTGGAACCACGCCCAGGCCTCGACGGCGAGGGCGTCCGTCAGCTTCTCGACGTACCACGACCCGGCGGCCGGGTCGATCACCTCACCGAGGTGCGACTCCTCCAGCAGCAGGTTCTGCGTGTTGCGCGCGACGCGCCGGGCGAACTCGTCCGGCAGGCCGATGGCCGCGTCGAACGGCTGCACGGTCACCGAATCAGCCCCGCCAAGACCGGCGGACAGACACGCCACCGTCGTACGCAGCATGTTCACCCACGGGTCGCGGCGGGTCATCATCGCGGACGACGTCACGGCGTGCTGGACCTGCACGGCCTCGACACCGGACACCTCGGCGACCCGTGCCCACAGCCGGCGAGCGGCCCGCAGCTTGGCGATCGTCATGAACTGGTCGGCCGTCGCGGCGTACCGGAACTCCAGTTGCGCGAAGGCCTCCGCGTCCGAAAGGCCGGCAACGGTCAGCGCTCGCAGGTACGAGACCGCCAGTGCGAGGGAGGCACCCAGTTCCTCGGAGTCGGAGCCGCCGGCGTCGTGGAACGGCAACGCGTCCACCACGACGGTCCGCAGTCCAGGGAACTGCGCGCGGGCCTGCTTGATGACGTCGAGAGCTTCACCCGAAGGTGTCAGAGCGAGGTTGCCGCGCACGTCGGAGGCCAGCAGCGGCGCCTGGTCGTAGATCCGCAGCATCGCTCGCGCGGCCTCGACGGAACCGTCGAGCACGATCGGCGCGAGGTCGAGGTAGACGCCGTCCAGCAGGCGCTCCAGCGACGAGGCCGGCACGGCGAGCCACAGCGAGGTGACGCCGCCCTCCAGGTCGTTCATCACAGCGACCGGGTCGGCGACGGCGTGGCGCTGGCGGATGTCCCAGCCCTGCTTCACCGGCGCGAGCGCGTACGGCTCCAGGGCGTCGTCGAGGGTGTAGAGCGGCTGGAGTTCGATGCCGTCGTACGTCTTCGTGACCAGCGAGTCGAAGCTCGCTCCGGTCTTGGAGAGGACAGCGTCTACCAGCTCACGCCATTGTTCCCTCGACGCGGCGGGGAACTCGTTCGGGCGGAATTCGGCGGGCAAGGCCAACTCCATCATGCGTTGCAGTGTTACCGACTGGTACCGGCACGGCTATGTGAGGTTCACCGCCGTTAACGATGCAGTCAGTGTGTCAGGAACAATCGAGACGTGGACAAGGCTGACCTGAAGCGCCTGATCGCGGAGCGGTATCAGTTGCTGCACGTGCTCGGCCAGGGCTCGATGGGCACGGTGTGGGCCGCCCGCGACGAGGTGCTGGGCAGGCAGGTGGCCGTGAAGGGCATCCTGCACACCCCGGGCATGCCCGACGTCGAGGCCGCGCAGCTGCGGGAACGGACCATGCGCGAGGCGCGTGCCGTCGCCGCGCTGTCCCACCCGAACCTCGTGACGCTCTACGACGTCGTCCAGCACGACGGCGACCCGTACGTGGTGATGGAACTGGTGCCGTCGCGCAGTCTCGGCGAGGTGTTGCAGGAACAGGGCTGCCTTACCGAGAAGCAGGGCGCGGCGGTGCTGGACGCGATCGCGGCGGCGCTGGAGTCGGCGCATCGGGCCGGCATCACGCATCGGGACGTGAAGCCCGGCAACGTGCTCATCGCCGACGACGGGCGGGTCAAGCTCACCGACTTCGGCATCGCGCGCAACGTCGCCGAGGCCACCATGACCGCGCGCGGCATCACGCTCGGCACTCCCGCCTACATCGCGCCCGAGGTGGCGCAGGGCGGTGACGTGTCGGCGGCCGCGGACAGGTGGTCGCTCGGCGCGACGATGTGGGCCGCGATGGCCGGCGAGCCGCCCTACGTGGGCAAGAACGTCATGCAGACGATCAACGCGGTGATCAACGGCGACGTGCCGGTACCGGCCGGTGCCGGTCGGCTCGCGCCGGTGATCAGCGGGTTGATGCGCAAGGAGCCGGCCGAACGCCTGTCGCTCGTCGACGTCCGCAAGCAGGTCTACCAGCTGCTGCCGGAGCCCGGCACGGACGCGTTCGAGGTCCGTGCGGCGGTGCAGCCGCCGATCGTCGTGCGGCCCAAGCCCAGGATCGAGCCGGACGCGCCGCTGGCCGACGACCCCGGCCCGCTGCCGTTCCTCGTCACGAGGCCGTTCGGTGCCCCGCGCCGGCGCGGGCGGCTGACCTCGGCGTTCGTGCTGGTCGTGGCCGTGCTGCTGTTCGTCGCGGGTTCCGGCGGGGGGTTCGCGCTGACCAGGTTCGCCGCGGGGGCCTCGCTGCTGCCGCCGACCGAGCAGACGCTGCCCACCCTGCCGACCCTGCCCACGTCGGCGACGCTGCAGCCCCGCACCGCGTCGGCCGTGCTGGCGAACGGCGACCAGGGCGGCAAGTTCGCGCTGCACGTCGAGCAGAGCTGGTCGGCCTACGCCGAGCAACGGGCCGGCAACCAGCGGCTGCCGGCCTCGGCGATGGTGCACTTCGTGTCCGGGAGCGGCGCCTACGAGACGACGGTGCAGCGGTTCCCCGAGTACTACCCGAAGCGCGACATCAAGATGTACGTCGCCGGGGTGCAGGCGCGCTGGCCCGGCAGGTTCTTCGGTGGCGAGATGGTGCCGACGCCGGACCTGGCGGGGCCGCGCAGAGAGGCCAGCGTCCAGTTCATCTACCGGACGGTCGAGGGTGACGAGCCGAACGCGCTGCGGAGGTCGCACTTCTCGCGCGTGCTGCCGTACGGCAACGACCTGTGGGTGGTCGAGGTCGTGGTGCCGACCGAGCAGGAGGACGAGGCGCGCGTGCGGCTGTTCGACGCGATCGCCTCGACGTTCGCCCCGGTGTGAGCCGTCTCCCCGGCAGACGGCTTAAGCTCTCGCGGTGACTCCAGAAGAGCTGGCCGGCAAGGCCGCGGAAGAGATCCAGAGCCGCACCGGCAACACGAAGCACGACATCGCCATCGTGCTCGGCTCCGGCTGGCGACCCGCCGCCGACGTGATCGGCGAGCCGGTCACCGAGATTCCGGTGGGCGAGCTGACGGGCTTCGAGGCGCCGACCGCGCTCGGCCACGGCGGCACCATCCGTTCCGTCGAGGTCGGCGGCAAGAAGGTCCTCGTCGTGCTCGGCCGCACCCACGGCTACGAGGGCAAGGGCGTCCAGAAGGTCGTGCACGCCGTGCGCACCGTCGCCGCCGCAGGTGTGTCGACGGTCGTGCTGACCAACGCCGCCGGTGGCCTGCGGCAGGGCATGGCCGTCGGGCAGCCGGTGCTGATCTCCGACCACCTCAACCTGACCACGCTGTCGCCGCTCGTCGGCGCGCGGTTCGTCGACCTCACGGACCTGTACTCGCCGCGGCTGCGCAAGCTCGCGCAGGAGATCGACCCGTCCCTGGAGGAGGGCGTGTACGCGGGGCTGCCCGGCCCGCACTTCGAGACGCCCGCCGAGATCCGGATGCTGCGCACGATGGGCGCGGACCTGGTCGGCATGTCGACGGTGCACGAGGCGATCGCCGCGCGCGCCGAGGGCGTCGAGGTGTTCGGCCTGTCGCTGGTCACGAACCTCGCGGCGGGCATCACCGGTGAGCCGTTGAACCACCAGGAGGTGCTGGAGGCCGGTGCCGCCGCCGCTCAGCGCATGGGCACGCTGCTGCGTGAGCTGGTGGACCGGGCATGAGCCTGACGCCGGCACTGCGTGACGCGACGTTCCGGTGGATCGCCGACGACCCGTCCGACGCGACTCGCGCCGAGTTGCAGGGCGTGCTGGCGCGGGCGATGGGCGGCGACCCCGCCGCGGCGGAGGACCTCCAGGACCGCATGGCCGGTCCGCTGACGTTCGGCACCGCCGGACTGCGCGGGCCGGTGCGGGCGGGCACGAACGGCATGAACGTGGCCACGGTCGTCCGCACGACGGCCGGCCTGGCGTCGTGGCTCGGCGGACCCGGCCTGGTGTTCGTCGGGCGCGACGCGCGGCACGGCTCGGAGGAGTTCGCCACCGCCGCCGCCGAGGTGATGGCGGCGGCCGGTTTCGACGTGCGGGTGCTGCCGGAACCGTTGCCCACGCCGGTGCTGGCGTACCTGGTGCGCGCACATGGTGCGGTGGCGGGAATTCAGATCACCGCGTCGCACAACCCACCTGCGGACAACGGGTACAAGCTCTACCTGACCGGTGGTGCGCAGATCGTGCCGCCCTCGGACGGCGAGATCGAGAAGGCGATCGAGGCGGTTCCGGCCGCGGTCTCCGTGCCGCGCAACGCCACGTACACCACGGTCTCGGACGCCGAGGTCGACGCGTACCTGGAGCGGGTCGCGTCGTTGCCGACCGGTCAGGCGCGTTCGCTGAAGATCGCGCTGACGCCGATGCACGGCGTGGGTGGCGCGTTCGCCGTGGAAGCGTTGCGGCGCGCGGGTTTCACCGACGTGCACGTGGTGCGGTCGCAGGCGGTGCCGGACCCGGACTTCCCGACCGTGGTGTTCCCGAACCCCGAGGAGCCGGGCGCGTCCGACGAGCTGCTTTCCCTTGCGGCGTCGGTGAACGCGGACCTGGCCATCGCGCTGGACCCGGACGCGGACCGGTGCGCGCTGGGCGTCGACGACGGCGGGACGTGGCGGATGCTGCGCGGCGACGAGACGGGCGTGCTGCTCGGCTCGCTCGTGTTGTCGACCACCGAGTCCACGGATCCGTTGGTGGCGACGACGATCGTGTCGTCGTCGCTGCTCAGGTCGATCGCGGCCGCGCACGGCGCCCGGTACGCGGAGACGCTGACGGGCTTCAAATGGCTGGCGCGCGCGGGCGAGGGCCTGGTGTTCGCCTATGAGGAAGCGCTGGGCAACTGCGTCGATCCCGCGCACGTCGCGGACAAGGACGGCATCTCTGCCGCCGTCGTCGCCGCTGACCTGGCCGCCGGCCTGAAGGCGTCCGGCCGCACGTTGCTGGACGCGCTGGACCAGCTCGCGGCGGACCACGGCCTGCACCTGACCGACCAGGTCTCCCTGCGCTACACCGATCTGAGCCTGATCGGCGCGACGATGGCCCGGCTGCGCTCTTCGCCGCCTGCCGGCTTCGAGTCGGAGGACCTGCTGCCCGGCGCGGACGTGCTGCGCTGGACGGCGGACGGCGTGCGGGTGATCGTGCGCCCGTCCGGCACCGAGCCGAAGCTCAAGGCGTACCTGGAAGTCGTCGAGCCGGTCACGGACGGACTGGAGTCCGCCCGTGCGTCAGGCCAGGCCCGGATGGCTGAACTGCGGGAACGGGTGACCGGGCTCGTCAGCTAGCTGTTCGTCGCCAACGCGAGCGTCAACGCGAGCGCGGCCAGGACAAAACCCCCGCCGGCCACGAGGTAGGCCCTTCTGGTCGGCGGGGCCACCGCGTTGCGGCGTCCCTCGGTGACCGCCGCGACGGCGATCCGCCCGAAGATGTACGCGATCGCGCAGAGCCCCACGCCGAGTCCGAACAACATCGTGTTGATGTCCCACGGGCTGTGGTCGAACCCCGGCCACACCGACGCGAACAGGGGCCCGATCCCGATCATCCCGATGCTGACCGCAAGGCCGAAACCCCAGGTGATGCGGCGCTGACGAGGACTGGTGTGCATTAGGGCGGTGGTCTTCATGGTCCCTCCTGTGTACACCCTTCAGGACGCGCTTCCGGCTGCGGGGTTCCGTTTGCCGAGCAACAGGAACGCCTGCGGCCCGCCTTCGTCCACACCCTTCTGACGTTGCAACCGTGCCACTTCGTTGAACCCGGCCTCGGTCGCGTTCGTCACGGTCTCGTCGATGTCGTGCCAGTGGACGTGGAGGTCGACGTCGTGGCCGTACGCGTGGGTGAGATGCCCCTTCCGGTTACCCAGTTTGAAGGCGTGCAGGAGGTACCCGCCAGGTTTGACGACCCGGTGCAGTTCCCGCCACGGCACCTCGCTCGCCGGCATGTGGACCGTGGAGTACCAGACGACGGCGCCGCCGAGGCTGTCGTCCGCGAGGTCGAGCCTCGTCATGTCGCCCTGGGTGAACGTGAGGCGCGGGTCGAGCTTCCTCGCCTGTTCGAGTATGCCGTCGGACAGGTCGAGGCCGAACGCGTCGAGGCCCAGTTCGTACAGGTGTTGCGTGATGCGGCCGGTACCGCAGCCGATGTCGCCCACGGGGCCTTCGGTGAGCTCGGCGAACGCGCGCATGATCGCGGCGTCGAGCGGGCGGCCGTCGTGCGCGTCCGGGATGAGCCGGGCGTAGCTCGCGGCGACGATGTCGTAGGAGGCTCGGGTCACGAACGTCTATGTTGCTCGACGTGTCCAGGCTTTTGATCGTCCACCACACGCCGTCGCCCGCCCTGCAGGCGATGTTCGAGGCCGTCGTCGCCGGCGCGTCCACCCCCGAGATCGAGGGCGTCGAACTCGTGCGCAGAGCCGCGTTGTCCACAACCGCGGTGGATGTCCTGGAGGCCGACGGCTACCTGCTGGGCACGCCCGCGAACCTCGGCTACATGAGCGGTGCGCTGAAGCACTTTTTCGACACCGTCTACTACCCGTGTCTCGACTCCACGCGTGGCAGGCCGTTCGGGCTTTACGTACACGGCAACAACGACACGACCGGCGCGGTGCGCAGCGTGGAGACGGCCACGACCGGGTTGGGCTGGGAGAAGGCGGCGCAGCACGTCGTCGTCACCGGCGAGCCGTCGAAGGCCGACCTGGAGGCGTGCTGGGAGCTCGGGGCCACCGTCGCGGCCCAGTTGTCCACATGAACCCAGGGTTGTCCACAGCCTGTTGTCCCCAACCTGTGGACAACCCTGGGGATACATTCGAACGTATGTTCTAGCGGCCGATCGAGCTCATGTCGGGATACCGGTCCCCTGCCACGGCGGACGCCGGCACAGCGGCCTCGATCGCGGCCAGATCGGCTTCCGACAGCTCCAGGGCAGCCGCCGCCACGTTCTCCTCCAGGTACCTGATCCGCTTGGTCCCCGGGATCGGCACGACGTCCGAACCGCGGTGCTGGACCCAGGCCAGCGCGAGCTGACCGGCGGTCACGCCGCGGGCCTCGGCCAGGGCGCGGAGCTCGGCGACCATCTTCAGGTTCGCGTCGAGGTTCGCGCCGGAGAAGCGCGGGCTCACGGACCGGAAGTCGCCCTCGCCGAAGTCGGCGGACGACGCGAAACGCCCGGTCAGCACGCCGCGGCCCAGCGGTGAGTACGGCACGAGGCCGATGCCCAGCTCACGTGCGGTGGGCACGATCTCGGCCTCGATGTCGCGTGACCACAGCGACCACTCGCTCTGCAGCGCCGTGATCGGATGCACGGCGTGGGCTCGGCGCAGCGTCTGAGCGCCCGCCTCGGACAGACCGAGGAACCGCACCTTGCCCTCGGTGACCAGCTCGGCCATCGCGCCGACGGTCTCCTCGATGGGCGTGTCCGCCGGCACCCGGTGCAGGTAGTACAGGTCGATCACGTCGGTGCCGAGCCTCTTCAGCGAACCTTCGACCGCGGACCGCACGTACTCGCGATCGCCGCGCACGGCACGACGTTCGCCGTCCCGCACGATGCCGAACTTCGTGGCCAGCACCACATCGGAACGACGGCCCGCGATCGCGCGGCCCACCAGTTCCTCGTTCAGGTGAGGCCCGTACATGTCGGCCGTGTCGAGCAGCGTGACGCCGAGCTCCAGGGCCCGGTGGATCACCGCGACCGACTCCGCCTCGTCGCCGGCGCCGTAGAACTCCGACATTCCCATGCAGCCGAGACCCTGCGGCCCGACCTGCAACGATCCCAATGAACGGCTCACGCCGTCGCCTCCAAGTCACGCTCGACCACCGCGTAGTGGTCGATCTTGTAGTCGAGCACCTCCAGGCACGTCTGCAGCTCCGCGATGCGGGCGCGGACGTCGGTGCGGTGCTCGACGAGGATCTGCTTGCGGCGGCCTGCCGTCAGGTCGCCGTGGTGCCTGAGCTGCGCGAACTCGCGCATCATGCGGATCGGCATGCCGGTCGTGCGCAGGCGCGTCACGAAGGCCAGCCAGCCGAGGTCCTCCTCCGAGTAGCTGCGACGCCCGCCCGAGTCCCGTGCGGGCGGGTCGACGAGCCCGATTCGTTCGTAGTAGCGCAAGGTGTCGATGGACAACCCACTGCGCTGCGCGGCTTGGGCTATCGAGTAACTCACGGACTCGACGCTATGACCTGGAGTGCGCTCTAGGTCAAGCGGAATCCTTCGAGATGCCCCACGCTTCGAGATGGCCGGCCATCTCCGGCACGTCGATCTTGTCGCGGCCGAGGGAGCGGACGAGGTCCAGCGCGTCGTCCTCGGCGGCGTCGATCCAGTAACCGTTGATGTCGCACATCGTGACGGCGGCGATCCAGGCGAGCCGCCAGTTGCCCTCCACGAGAGGGCGGGTCCGGACGATCGAGTCGAGCAGGGCGGAGGACTTCAGCCACAGCGTGTCGTAGGCCTCCACGCCGAGCACGGTGGCGCGGGGACGGTAGGCCGCCGTGTCCAGCAGGCCGATGTCCCTGACGAGGAGATCGCCTCCGGTCACGGCCGTGGCCAGCACTAAGAGGTCCCCGGCGTCGAGGTAGGAGATCACGGCATCCAGTTGATCACAGAGGTCTGACAGTTTCAGGAAGATCCGAGCCTATCCAAAAGACCTCGGTACTTGGGCAGGACTCGCCCGAGTACCTCGCCGAGCTTCTCCTCCTGCTGCATGCGCTGGTAACGATCCGCGATCGCCAGCCGCACGACCTCCTGCTTGGAGCGCCCCTCGGACTGCGCCAGTTCGGCGAGCCGCAGGTTCTCCTCCTCGGTCAACCGCAAGGTCATCGCCATGCAGTGACGGTATCAACCTGATACCACCCAGGCCAGCGGCCGTTAGGATTGCGTGATGCCCAGGCCCAAGACCCACGACGACGCTCTGCGACGGCGGCTGCTCGAACGGGCGGGCGAGTTGCTCAGCACCGAGGGCCCCGCCGCGGTGAGCCTGCGCAAGATCGCCACCGACGTCAACACCTCGACGACGGCGGTCTATTCCCTCTTCGGCGGAAAACCGGCGCTGCTCGAGGCGCTCTACGAGGAGGCGTTCACGCGGTTCGGGACGAGCCTCGCGGCGGTCCCGGTCACCGACGACCCGGCGGAGGACCTGCTGCAGATCGGGCTCGCGTACCGGCGCAGCGCGCTGCGGGACCCGCAGTTCTACTCGGTGCTCTACTCGAAGGTCGTCGAGCACACGTCGGAGATGAGCCGCGCGGCGGGCAGGACGTTCGCGCCGGTGATCAACGCGGTGCGGCGCGCGGTGGAGCAGGGGGTCTATCTCGCGGAGGACCCCGAGCAGATCGCGATGTCCATGTGGGGCATCGCGCACGGCCTGGTGAGCCTGGAGCTCAACGGGAACCTGCCGCCCGGCGTCAACGCGGCCGCCACCTACGAACTGGCGTTGCGCGCGCACGGCAGGGGCTGGCGCACGGAAACCGGGAAATCCCTTTGAACACCACGGAATCCGGGGAGGCGGCCGCCGCGAAACCTCCCCGGACCCGCTGAACTGTCCGGTTAGGACAGTCCGTCTCGGTGGTGCGGCCTTACTTCAGGGCTCCGTCGAGCGCCTTGATCAGTTCGCCCTGCGGCGTGTCACCGTCGAGCGACCAGATCATCGCGCCGCCGAGCCTGCGGTCGTTGATGTAGCGAGCCTTCCGCTTCATCTCGGTCGCGTCGTCGTAGGTCCACCAGGTCCTGCCGTCGTAGATCCACGCGAAGCCGGCCTTCCCGTCGCGGTAGATCTTGTACGCGCTGCCGGGCTCGGAGAGCTTCGCCTTGATGCGGTGGAAGTCCTCGTAGCCGGCCTCGTACTTCGCGGGCGCCGGCACACCGGTGCCGAACAGGCCGTTGCGCGTGCCGGGGGCGACGCCGTCCCAGCCGCGGCCGTAGAACGGCACACCGAGCACGGCCTTCGACCGCGGGGCACCGCGCGAAAGCCACGCGTTGACCGTCACCTCGGAGCTGAACTCGAACTCCGACGGGTCACCCTTCGGCACCCGCAGCGCGGACTGCTGGTTCGCCTCAGCGTCCCAGGCACCGTGGTAGTCGTAGCCCTGCAACGTGCCGAAAGTGAGGTAGCAGAACACCTTCCTGACCTCGAAGCCCGCGTCGACCTGCTTCGGGTCGGCCGGCAGGAACGCGGTCAGGTCGCGGTTCCAGCCCATCTGCCTGCGGTACTCGGCGAGCAGCTTGGTGAAGTTCTGCTTGTCCTCGGGACGCACGACGTTGGGCGGAGCCATGTTGCCGTTGCTGCCGGGCCACTCCCAGTCGAGGTCGATGCCGTCGAAGACGCCCTTCGCGGCGCCTTCCGGCAGGCCGGGCAGGTTACCCTTGATCCACATGTCGGTGCACGACTTGACGTGCGCGGCACGCGACTCAGGCGTCAGCGCGGCGTTCGAGAAGTAGCGCGAGCCCGTCCAGCCGCCCAGCGAGATGTTGATCCTCAGCTTGGGGTATTTGGCCTTGAGCTGCTTGAGCTGGTTCAGGTTGCCCGCCAGGACCTGGCCGGGCTCGTCCGCCTTGCCGTTCACGGACTGCTCGGCGGTGTGCGGCATCTGCCAGTCGGCCCACGGGTCGGCGCTGACGCACTTGCCGGCCTCGTCGAGGAAGCCGAAGGCGTAGTTCAGGTGCGTGAGCCGGGCGGCGGCCCCGCTGTCCACGAGGTTCTTGACCCGGAAGTTCCGGTCGTACACGCCCCACTGGATGAAGTACCCGACGGTGCGGGTCTTCGAGTAACCGTGGTGCCCATTGGTCTCGACGTCGGCGTTCGCGGGCGCAACGGCCAGCGACGCGGACAGGGCGCCGACCGCGAGAGCGGCGACACCCCATCTCCGTCCGGACATAAAAATGAGCCTCCTAGTTCACGGCGCCAATTTCTGGCGAGCAGCGGCGAGTGTGGTCCACAGCACGATAGGCCTGAGGTCTAGACCACTGCTACGTCCGATCGGAGGTATGTCCTAAACCGCTCCGTACAGACGGTCACCGGCGTCGCCCAGCCCGGGCACGATGAAGCCGGAGTCGTTCAACCGCTCGTCGACCGAGGCCGTGACCAGACGGCACGGGAGCGTCGAGTCCTCGAGGTGGTTGATCCCCTCGGGCGCCGCGAGCACGCAGATCGCCGTCACGTCGGTCGCGCCGCGCTGGGTCAGCAGGCGGATCGTGTACGCCATCGAACCGCCGGTGGCGAGCATCGGGTCGAGCACGAACACAGGGCGTCCGGCGAGGTTCTCCGGCAACGACTCCATGTACGGCGTCGGCAGCAACGTCTCCTCGTCGCGTGCCAGGCCCACGAACCCCATCTGGGCGTCCGGGATCAGCCTCTGCGCCTGGTCCGCCATCCCCAGCCCGGCCCGCAGCACGGGGACGAGCAACGGCGGGTTCGCGAGCTTGTAGCCGGTGGTACGAGCTACCGGGGTGTGCGTGCGGTCCTCCTTCAGCGGCGCCTCGCGCATCGCTTCGTAGACCAGCATCACGGTCAGTTCCTGCAGCGCGGCACGGAATGCGGCATTGTCCGTGCGCGCGTCACGCATCGTTGTGAGTCTCGCCTTGGCGAGTGGATGATCGACGACCAGGACGTCCATGCTCGACACCGTAACCGCTTGGCGCCGCGAGCTGGGGCGAACCGTTCCCGCCTGTCCTGAGTGGACCGTGCACTCGGAGAGACCCAATGGAGTAAACGGCGTTAACTGAAGAGGTGTAGGGTCGGCCGCGTGACAGACCACGTGCGCATCGGAGTGCTCGGCGCGGCCATGATCACGCCGGCCGCCGTCATCCGCCCGGCCCGCTCCTCGACGGTCGCCGAGGTCGTGGCGGTCGCCGCGCGCTCGACCGGCAAAGCCAAGGCGTTCGCCGACAAGCACGGCATCGCCCGCGTGCACGACTCGTACGAGGACCTCCTGGCGGACCCGGCGGTCAACGCCGTCTACAACCCGCTGCCCAACGGCCTGCACGGCAAGTGGACGCTGGCCGCGCTGGAGGCGGGCAAACACGTGCTGTGTGAGAAGCCGTTCACGGCGAACGCCGACGAAGCCGCGTCCGTGGCCAGGGCCGCCGACGCGTCCGGCCTGGTGGTGATGGAGGCGTTCCACTACCGCTACCACCCGCTGGCGCTCCGCGTCGCCGAGATCATGCGGTCCGGCGTGCTCGGCCCCTTGCGGCACGTCGAGGCTTCGGTCTGCTTCCCGCTGCCGATGTTCTCCAACATCCGTTACGACTACTCGCTCGCGGGCGGCGCGATGATGGACGCCGGCTGCTACGCCGTGCACATGGCACGACTACTGGGAGGCGAAGAACCCGAGGTGCGGTCGGCGAAAGCGTTGCTGCGCGGGCCCTCCATCGACCGCGCGATGCGTGCCTCCCTGCGTTTCCCCTCCGGCCACACAGGTTCCGTGCACGCGTCGCTGTGGTCGTCGACGGTGTTCAAGCTGTCGATGAAGGCGATCGGCGAGAACGGCACGCTGACCGTCCTCAACCCGCTCGGGCCGCAGACCGTGCACCGGTTGTCGTTGAAGCTCAAGGACAAGAGGTCGTCGGAGACGTTCGGGAAGCGCGCGACGTACGACTACCAGCTCGACGCGTTCACCGACGCCGTGCTGCACGGCAAGCCGTTCCCGACGACGGCGGACGACGCGGTGAAGAACATGACGGTGATCGACTCGATCTACCGGGCGGCCGGTCTGCCGGTGCGCCGGCCGACTCCGTGAGGCTTCCGACGACCACCTGATCAGGGGGGCCGCACAACCCGATCCGGGAGTAAAGAATCGACATAGCGACTCCGAAAAGTCTCATAGCCAGTTGAGACGCGGAGGTACGAACGGTGACGATCGAACAGAAGCCCGTCCAGCAGTTGTGTGAATCCCCGCTGGTCATCCTGGGTGTTTCGGGGTTACTCGCCGTGTTGATCGGTGTGCTTCCGCTGGCGTGGGCCTACAGCCCCGCACTCGCGGCGGCACTCGCCGCACTCCTCGTGATCGCTTTCGCGATCACCGTCAAGTACGCACCGAACCGCAAGTGAGAGCTTTAGACTCGATCGGGTGAGCGACGAGCTGGTACCGGCTGACCAGAGTCACCTGCGCGCCTCGGACGCGGACCGGGAACGGATCGCGCAGGTGCTGCACAAGGCGACCGCCGAAGGCCGCCTCGACATCCATGAACTGGACGAGCGGCTCGGCGCGGTCTACGCCGCGAAGACGTACGGCGAACTCGTCCCCATCACCGCGGACCTGGTGCTGAGCGGCCTGCCGCAGACCCCCGCCGTGCCGCAGTACCAGCCGGCGGTGAGCGACCGCATCGGCGGCCAGCCGGGCAGCGCGGTGTCGGTGGCGTTCTGGTCGGGCGTCAACCGCAAGGGCGGCTGGGTCGTCCCGCGCATGCACAACGCCGTCGCGATCATGGGCGGCATCGAGATCGACCTGACCCACGCCAACTTCGCCGAGGCCGAGGTGACGATCAGCTGCTTCGCGTTCTGGGGCGGCGTGGAGATCCGGGTGCCCGACGACATCAACGTCAAGGTCGACGGGTTCGGGTTCATGGGCGCGTTCGAGGAGCAGCTGCCGAGCCGCCGCCACATCCCGGGCGCGCCGACCGTGCGGATCACCGGGCTGGCGATCATGGGCGCCGTGGAGGTGAAGGGCCCCAAGAAAAAGAAGAAGGGCATCCTGCGCGAGTTGCTGGAGTGAGTTCGGAACTGTGTTTGAACGAGTAGGCAGTACAGGAAGGGTGTTGCCCAAGCGAGCGCCGGGGGCGCAGGTTCCGCGCCGAGCGAGCGCCGGGGGCCTGCGGTTTCCTGCCCTCGAAGGCTGCCTGATCAGCGGAAACGTCGTCACTTAGGACGGGCGTCCCATTCCGCTTAGACTCGCGGTCATGGCTGCTCCAACGACACTGCCGTCGGCCCTGGCTGACGCCGTGCGCGACGAATCGTCGCTGCGGCGTTTCCTGCACGGGCTCCCCGGCGTCGACCAGGTCGGCGTCGAGCAACGAGCCGCGGGCCTCGGCACGCGGAGCATCAAGAAGGCCTCCAAGCTGTACGCCATCGACCTGGCGATCAGCATGGTCGACCTCACCACGCTCGAAGGCGCGGACACGCACGGCAAGGTGCGCAGTCTTGCCGCCAAAGCGAAACGGCCCGACCCCGAGCGGCCCGGCGTGCCGAAGGTCGCGGCTGTCTGCGTCTACCCGGACATGGTGAAGACGGCGGCCGACGACCTGGTGGGCACCGGCATCAACGTCGCCAGCGTCGCGACCGCGTTCCCCAGTGGCCGCAGCACGATGGACATCAAGCTGGCCGACACCCGGTTCGCCGTCGAGCAGGGCGCGGCCGAGGTCGACATGGTGATCGACCGCGGTGCGTTCCTGAGCGGCCGGTACGGGCAGGTGTTCGAGGAGATCGTCAAGATCAAACAGGCGTGCGGGGACGCGCACCTCAAGGTCATCCTGGAGACCGGCGAGCTCGTGACGTACGACAACGTGCGCCGCGCGTCGTGGCTCGCGCTGCTGGCCGGTGGTGACTTCATCAAGACGTCGACCGGCAAGGTGCAGCCCGCCGCGACGCTGCCGGTGACGCACGTGATGCTGCAGGCCGTGCGGGACTGGAAGGACCAGACGGGTGAGCTGCGCGGGGTGAAGCCCGCCGGTGGCATCCGCACGACCAAGGACGCGATCAAGTACCTGGTGGCCGTGCACGAGGTGGCCGGTCCGGAGTGGCTCGACCCGAACCTGTTCCGGTTCGGCGCGTCGACGTTGCTCAACGACCTGCTCATGCAGCGTCGGACCCAGTTGGACGGCCACTACAGCGGCCCGGACTACGTGACGGTGGACTGAAGACATGTGGGAATACGCACCCGCGCCCGAGTCGCGGGACATCGCGAACCTCAAGCCGAACTACCGGATGTTCGTCGACGGCAAGTTCGTCGAGGGCTCCGGCGAGCCGCTCAAGACCATCAACCCGGCCACCGAGGAGGTGCTCGCGGAGGTCTCGACGGCGAGCGAGTCCGATGTGGACAGCGCGGTCAAGGCCGCGCGCAGGGCCTACGACCGCGTGTGGTCGAAGATGCCCGGATCCGAGCGGGCCAAGTACATCTACCGGATCGCGCGGCAGATCCAGGAACGCGGCCGTGAGCTCGCGGTGCTGGAGTCGCTCGACAACGGCAAGCCGATCAAGGAGTCGCGCGACGTCGACGTCCCGACGGCGGCCTCGCACTTCTTCTACCACGCGGGCTGGGCGGACAAGCTCGGCTACGCGGGCCACGGTCCGGACCCGAAGCCGCTGGGCGTCGCGGGCCAGGTGATCCCGTGGAACTTCCCGCTGCTGATGGCCGCGTGGAAGATCGCGCCGGCGCTGGCGTGCGGCAACACGGTCGTGCTCAAGCCCGCCGAGACCACCCCGCTGACCGCGCTGGTGCTCGCGGACATCATCCAGCAGTGCGACCTGCCGCCGGGTGTCGTCAACATCATCCCCGGTGCCGGTGACGTCGGTGCCGCGCTGGTCGGGCACACGGACGTCAACAAGGTCGCCTTCACCGGCTCGACCGACGTCGGCAAGGTCATCCAGGGCCAGCTCGCGGGCACGTCGAAGAAGCTCACGCTGGAACTGGGCGGCAAGGCGGCGAACATCGTGTTCGACGACGCGCCGCTCGACCAGGCCGTCGAGGGCATCGTCAACGGCATCTTCTTCAACCAGGGCCACGTCTGCTGCGCCGGATCCCGGCTGCTGGTCCAGGAGTCCATCGCCGACGAGCTGATCGAGAAGCTGCACGCACGCGTCAGCACGCTGCGGGTCGGCGACCCGCTGGACAAGAACACCGACGTCGGCGCGATCAACTCCCGCGAGCAGCTCACCAAGATCAAGGAGCTGACCGAGTCGGGCGAGGCCGAGGGCGCCACCCGCTGGACGTCGGAGTGCTCGTTGCCGGACAAGGGTTTCTTCTTCGCCCCGACCGTCTTCTCCGGGGTGTCGCAGGCGATGCGCATCGCCCGCGAGGAGATCTTCGGCCCGGTGCTGTCCGTCCTGACCTTCCGCACGCCGGAAGAGGCCGTGGCCAAGGCGAACAACACGCCGTACGGCCTGTCCGCCGGTGTCTGGACCGACAAGGGCTCGCGCATTCTCTGGATGGCACAACGCCTGCGCGCCGGCGTCGTCTGGTCCAACACGTTCAACCGCTTCGACCCGACCGCCCCGTTCGGCGGGTACCAGGAGTCGGGCTTCGGCCGTGAGGGCGGCCGCACCGGTCTGGAGGCCTACCTCGATGTCTGATCGCATCACGGTCGCGAAGACCTACAAGCTCTACATCGGCGGCAAGTTCCCGCGCTCCGAGTCGGGCCGCAGCTACCCGGTGACGGACGCGAAGGGCACGTTCCTCGCGAACGCCGCCCAGGGGTCCCGCAAGGACGCGCGGGACGCGGTCTCCGCCGCCCGCAAGGCTTTCGCAGGGTGGTCCGGCACCACGGCCTACAACCGCGGCCAGGTCCTGTACCGGGTGGCCGAGGTGCTGGAAGGCCGCCGCGAGCAGTTCATCGCCGAGGTCGCCACCTCGGAGGGCGTCCCGGCGAAGAAGGCGCAGTCCCTCGTGGACACCGCCATCGACCGCTGGGTCTGGTACGCGGGCTGGACCGACAAGATCGCGGCCGTGCTGGGTTCCTCGAACCCGGTGGCGGGCCCGTACTTCTCGTTCTCCACCCCGGAACCGACGGGCGTGGTCGCCGTGCTGGCCCCGCAGCAGTCGTCGTTGCTGGGCCTGATCTCGGTGATCGCACCGGTGATCGCCTCCGGCAACACCTGCGTGGTCATCACCTCGCAGGACCGCCCGCTCCCCGCCATCACGCTGTCCGAGGTGCTGGCCACGAGTGACGTCCCCGGCGGCGTGGTCAACATCATCACCGGGCGCACGGCGGAGATCGCCCCGTGGCTCGCCTCACACGGTGACGTGAACGCGCTGGACCTGACCGGGGCGCCGGAGTCGATCCGCGCGGACCTGGAGCGGTCGGCGGCGGGCACCGTGAAGCGCGTGCTGCGCAACAAGCAGAACGAGGACTTCGCGGCCACGCCCGACATGTCCCGCCTGCGCGCGTACCTGGAGACGAAGACGGTCTGGCACCCGATGGGTGTGTAGCCCTCAGTCGGCGGCGTAGGCCTTGCCCTGCGCCGCCAGCTCCTCCCCCAGGATCCGGACGGCCTTCGGTCCGATGCCGTGGATCTGCAGCAGCGTCCTCGCCGACACCTCGGTCAGCGAGTCGTACGTCGTGTACCCGTTCGCGACCAGCTCGCGGTTGGCGACCTTGCCGATGGCGCGCGGGAACTCGGATCCGGGCTGCTCGCTCACGAGTGCACCAGCCCTGCCCTCCACGCCCACGAGGCGATCCCGACGCGGTTGCGCACGTTCAGCTTCGTCTGCACCGAGGCCAGGTGGGTCTTCACCGTGGACAGCGACAGGAACAGCGACGACGCGATCTCCTGGTTGCTGAGGCCACGAGCCACCTCCCGGACCACGTCCTGCTCCCGAGCCGTCAGCAGCGACAGGTCGGGCCGCTGGGCGGGCCGGGCGAAGTGCTCCAGCATCCGCACGGTCACCTGGGGCGAGATCAGCGCGTTCCCCGCGGCCGCGGCGCGGACGGCCTCGACGAGCAACGCCGGACCGGCGTCCTTGGTCAGGAACCCGGAAGCGCCGTTCTCCAGTGCCGTGTGGACGTACTCGTCCAGGTCGAACGTCGTCACCACGACGACCTTCGTGGTCGGCGACAGCTTCTTGGTCACCTCGAGCCCGTCGAGCCCCGGCATGCGGATGTCCAGCAACGCCACGTCGGGCTTGAGCTCACGGGCGGCGGTGACGGCCGCGATTCCGTCGGGGACGTCCGCGACGACGGTGATGTCCGGCTGCTTCTCCAGGATCATCCGAAACCCGACCCGGACCATCTCCTGGTCGTCGGCGATGAGAACCGAGATCACTTCGTCCTCTCCAGGGGTAGCTCGGCGAGCACCTGCCAGCCGTTCTCACGCGGGCCCGCCGAGAACAGGCCACCGAGCAGGTCGACCCTCTCACGCATGCCTACGAGACCGTAGCCACCCTGGTTCAGCTCGTGCAGCTGACCGTCGTCGGCCACGATCACCCGCAACGCCCCGCTGGACGTCCGCGAGATCTCCACGTCGATCATGGTGGGCGACACGGCGTGTTTGTGCACGTTGGTGAGCGACTCCTGGACCAGGCGCAACACCGAGCGGCCGAGCTCGGGGGCCACCTCGCCGGGGGGCAGGTCGATGCGCAGGCGGGTCTCGAAGCCGAGCTCACGGGTGCGTTCGACGGCCGCGATGACGTCGGCGGCGAGGTCGGTGGTGGCTGCCTCGTTCTCGCCCTGGCGCAGCGTGCCGACGAGGCGGCGCATCGCTCCCAGTGCCTCGGTGCCCGAACGGACGATGCCGGGCAGCAGCCGGTGGGCGGCGTGCGGGTCGTCGTCGGAGACCTCCAGCGCGGCCTGGGCCTGCACGAGCATGCCCGTCACGTGGTGGGCGACGACGTCGTGGAGTTCGCGGGCCAGGGCGATGCGTTCTTCTTTCTGCGCGTCGGTGACGGCGGCGGCGATGAGCCGGCCGCTCTCGGTGTCGCGGGCGCGGAAGTACAGGCCGGTGCCGACGGCCGTGAAGCCCAGGACGAGCGAGCCGAGCATCTCGTTGTAGTTGCTGCCGGAGATCCAGTTGTCGCGGACGATGGCGGCGAAGAAGCTTACGGCGACCAGCGAGCCCACCGACCACGTGGCGGACCGGCGCGGTTCCTCCCGCACGACGACGGCCGTGATGACCAGGCACGCGGCGGTCTCGGCGACGGTCAGCGGGCTCAGCAGGGTCGGCAGGTCCACGCTGAACGTCCGGATGACGAACGACGACACGAAGATCGACGCGACGGCCACGGGGATCGTGAAGGCACGCGACTTGAACGAGGTGACGGCCACGATGCACACCGGCACGCTCAACAGCCACACGAGCGCCTCGGCGCTGCCGCCCCCGCTCATCAGAAGAAGCTCGCCGAGCATCAGCAAGGCGAGAACGGCGGCGATCGGCCATTGGCCCCGATGACTGTCCACGGGAGACAACGGTAGGACCACCACACCTCTACGGCCTCGGTCATCCGGCTGATCCGGTGTGTCGTCAAGGCTGAGGTTTTACGGCTCCGCGCACGGCACCTTGAGGACATGAATTCGGTTCTGGCCGCTCGTGGCCTGCTCAAGACCTACGGCGACGTGCACGCGCTCGCCGGGGTGGACATCGACATCAAGGCCGGGGACGTGCTGGCGGTCGTCGGTCCGTCCGGCTCCGGCAAGACGACGCTCCTGCACGTGCTGTCCGGCATCCTGCGCGCCGACGGCGGCGAGGTGTTCCTCGACGGGCGCGCGATCGGCGAACTGAACGAGACGGGACGCAGCGCGTTGCGGCGCACGGCGTTCGGGTTCGTCTTCCAGTCGGGGATGCTCGTGGCCGAGCTGACCGCCGAGGAGAACGCGGCGCTGCCGATGCTGCTCGCCGGCGGCTCGCGCGAGGAGTCGCTCGGCGCGGCACGGCTGTGGCTCGCGCGGCTCGGCCTGCAGGGACTGGAGAAGCGGCTGCCGAGCCAGCTCTCGGGCGGGCAGGCGCAGCGCGTCGCGATCGCGCGGGCCCTGGCCCACCGGCCGCGGGTGATCTTCGCGGACGAGCCGACCGGCGCCCTCGACACGCGCACCGGCCAGGAGATGATGACCGCGCTCCTGCAGGCCGCGGAGGAGACCGGCGCGGCCGTCGTCATCGTCACGCACGACAAGGCGATCGCGGATCGGGCGCTGCGCGTCGTCGAGATCCAGGACGGGCGCATCGCGGCAGGGGTGTCGGCGTGAGGATCGCTCTCGCGGTGCTGCGCAGGGACCGCCGCAGCCAGGTCGCGACCGTGCTGGTCGCGCTCGGCGTGATGATCGCGGTGTCGCTGGTGCTGTGGCTCCTCGCCGCACCGAACGGCCTGCAGGCGCGCGCCGACCGCACGGCGTGGCGCGACGTGCTGGGCCAGCACGACAGAGAAGCCATTTCCGTCGCGAAGAACCTGGATTCCTACGACGGCAAGCTGATCCAACGGTTCGACGTCGCGCGCAGGCACCAGTTCCAGGGCCACATCGAGGTCGCCGCTGGTATCACCCGGTTCCCGGAGGCGGGCGAGGTGCTGCTGTCCCCCGCCCTCGCGGACCTGGTCCGCGGCACCCCCGCGGAGCAGCTCGGCAACCGCTTCCCCGGCAGGCAGATCGCCGAACTCGGCCCGGAGGCGCTCAGGTTCCCCGGAGAGCTCGTCGCGATCATCGGTCACGACGAGGTCCGGAACGGATTCCCGGCACCAGGTCTGGTAGGCAGCGGCTCGTACCGCGACGACTACAAGGGAATGCTCTACCTCCTCACCCGCGTCGGGCTCGTGGTGCTGGTCGTGCCGTGCCTGGTGCTGGTCGCGTCGGCCGCCCGGCTGACCGCGGCGAAACGGGAACGACGCCTCGCCGCGCTCAGGCTCGCCGGCGCGTCGCCGCGGCAGGTCGTCGTGATGACCGCGATCGAGACGGCGGTGGGCGCGGTCGTCGGCAGCGCGCTGGGGTTGCTGCTGGCACAGCCGTTCAGCCACCTCACCGCGAGAATCCCGTGGGAGGGCGGCACCTGGTACCCCGGCGACTTCGTGCCGGAGCCCGCGGTCGTGGCGGCGGTGGCCGTGCTCGCGCCCCTGCTCGTCGTCGGTGCGGCGATCATGGGGCTGCGGCGGGTGGTGAACCAGCCGCTCGCCGCGCAGGAGCGGCGCAAGGTCCGGTCGTGGCGGCTGCTGACGATCGCCGGTGCGCTGGGCGTGTTCTTCCTCGGGATCATGTACGCGCAGGAGGCCGGCGAATCAACCGTGGCGCTCGCCGGCCTCGGCGCGGTGGCGGTCGCGCTGGTGCTGGCGGGACCCGTGATGACCGCATGGGTCGGCAGGTTCTTCGTCGGGCGCTGGCGTAAGCCTTCGACGCTGCTGGCCGGACGCAGGCTCTCCGGTGACCCGGTGGCGGCGTTCCGCGGCTCGGCGGGTGTCGTCATCGCGGTCTTCACCGGCTCGATGGCGCTCACGATGCTGCCGGGCCTGGAGAGCCAGGTCCCCTACCGCGACAGCACCTGGAACGAGAACGCGATCGTGGCGGACCAGGTGACGCACGACGTCACGCCGTTGCGGCTGACGACCTCGGCGCCGATCGTCACGATGCTGGACGGCACGGTGAAGAGCGGCAACCACAGCAGGTACGTCATCGTCGGGCAGTGCGCGGAGATCGCGAAGGTGCTGACCGGCCTCACCTGTCAGCCGGGACCTGCCGTGTACTCGTCCCGCCCGTTGGGGGGCGACGAGTTCGAGCCGAGCGGGCTGGACGACCTGACCGCGAAACTGCCGGAGAAGTACGAGACGCGGCCCTTCGAGGCAGGCGGCCAGGTGGACGCGGTCATCGACAGGGAGCTGCTGCCGTCGATCGCCGGTGAGGTGTCGATGGTCGGTGTGCCCACTACGGCCGAGAACCGCGACGCCGTGCAGACCGCGCTGATCGGCACGTTGCCCGGCGTGCGGCTCACGGACGGGGAGCAGCGGGGCCTGTACGGCGACACGCTGATGGCGGACCTGCAGCGGGCCACGATCATCGGCCTCTCCATCGCGGCGGTGCTCGGTGGCATCGGCGCGGCGGTGGCCGCGGCCGGGTCGGTGATCGACCGCAGGCGCACATTCGGCGCGTTGATCGCGGCAGGCACTCCTATTCGTGTGCTGGCTCACGCTTTGCGCCGAGAAGTGATGCTTCCGGTGTTCGCCGTCACAATCGCGGCATGCGGTGCGGGAATTGTCGTGGGCCTCGGACTGCTCACTCTGGCGCGCGGACTGGTGGGACACGGCGAAATGCCGATCACGCCGTGGGTCGTCGCACCGGTGGGCGTGGGCATCGCGGTCGCGCTGGTAGCAGCCTTGGCGTGCGGTCCGGTACTACGCGGCATCAGCCCGAGGGATTACGCGGCGGAGTAGTACTCGGCCGGAAGTACGAGAGTGGAACTGGCCCTCAGCGCGATGTGCGCGGAGGGCCATTTTCATACCTTTGATTCATGACGAATGCACAGCTCGCGAGCATCCAGTGGGGCGTTTTCCTCTCGGTCGTTTTCCTGCTCCCGCAGCTGCTGTTCCGTCAGCTGACATTCCGCGGCGCCACCATCACCGTCTACGCGAGCATGCTGTTCGCGGCGACGTTCCTGCCGGTGCAGACCGTCGCTCCGCGCCAGTCCGTGCAGCTGGTCCCGTTCCAGTGGATCGCCGACACGTTCCGCGACGGGCAGATCGCGTTCGACCAGATGACGCTGAACGTGCTGCTGTTCGTGCCGCTCGGCGCGATGCTGATGTTCTGGGGCGGGCGCACGATCGGCCAGGCCGCGCTGATCGGTTACGGCGTCTCGCTGCTGATCGAGGGCTCGCAGCTGTTGTGGGCGAACCGGATCTTCGACGTCGACGACCTGATCACGAACACCACCGGCACCGCGCTCGGCTGGCTCGGCGCGCTGGCCGCCGTGAAGGTCCACGCCCGCGTGACGGCCGCCGCCGTGCCGCAGCGCGAGCTCGCCGGCGTCCGCTGAGCTGCTAGTGGTGTGGCCCGGAAGGTTGCCGGGGGAATGCGCGGTCAGACGGGTGCATCGTGGTGTCGCCCCCACGTCCTCGTACTGGTAGTACGGGGGCGTGGGGGCGGCGCCGCGAGGCGCCCTGCTGAGCGTGGATTACCTCGCCAACGTTCCGGGTCGCGCCACTAGTTCGTCCGCCAGCCCAGTTCGCCCGCCGTGTTGACCTCCGGCAGGCAGTGCCCGACCGCGCTACGCGTCTCCAGGGCCGTCGCGACCTGGTCGAACATCTCCAGGATCGACGTCCACTCCGGCTTGACCATCTCGTTGCGCTCCTGGTCCCACTCGACCACGCAGCCGCGCAGCACGCCGGGCCGCAGGTCCACCGCGAGCACGTCGCCGGTGCCGTCGAACGCGATGGGGAGCCACTCGGGGTGGAACCCGCTGGTCGGCGCGCCCGCCTCGGAGGAGTCCACGGGCTTGCTCACGTGGGTCTCCCTGAGCACGAACGCGCGGTCGGCGCCCAGCGGCGTGTAGAAGGGCGGCAGGATCTCGGCGAAGAGTCCCTCCTCGGTGCCGCCGTAGACGCTCCACCACGACTGTAGATCGATCGGAACCCGAAGATCCGGTAGCGCGTCATACCTCGGACGCAACACGGCGCGGGTGGCCGGAGCGTGCTCCGCCAGCCATGCCAGGATCCGGTTCCAGTGCTCGATCACACCCACCGATCCATGATCTTGGCGGAACGACGGGCGAGGTACCGCCCATCGGGGCAGGATCGACGCGAACAGGTCACTACTGGGGGAAGAGCTTTCAGATGGCGGAAAAGGGCCTCAAGGTCGACTTCGACGCCTTGACCGGATACGCGTCGGCCGTGAGCGGTCTGGCGAGCGAGGTCGGCACGGTCGGTACCGGCACGTTGAGCGGCACCACCAGCCTGCCGGGCGACTGCTTCGGCAAGCTGGGCAACGAGGTCGGGCTCAACGCCGCGTTCCAGGCGGCCGCGCAGGCTCAGCTCGACGCGCTGAAGGCCGCGTCGACGGGACTCGCGGGCCTCGGCACCGCGGTCTCGAAGGCCCGCGAGGCCTACATCGCGCAGGAAGACGCGAAGAAGGCGTCGCTCGACAAGGCGGCGCAGGTATGAGCGTCGAGGGGCTGCTGAGCCAGTTCATCGCGCCCATGAAGGAGAACCTCGCGAAGCTCGACGGCGACACCGGCGGCGCGACGCGTGCGGGTGACGCCTTCGGCCGCGCCCAGACCGCGATGACCGACCTCGGCACGCGGCACGCCTCGGCCTCGACCGCGGTGCTGAACACGTGGTCCGGCGACAAGGCGAACGCCTTCACCGGCCGCGTCTCGACCTTCGCCTCGGCCACGAACCTGTTGTCCTCCAACGCTTCCGCGCTCAAAACCGCGGCCTCGACCGGTGTGACCGCGGTGACCGGCGGGCGCACCGCGATCCAAGGCCTCATCGACGAGTTCACGTCCAAGGCGACCCCGAAGCTCGCCGCCGCGCTCGCCCTGTCCCTCGTGGCCGGGCCGGGCGTGGTGCTGGCGGCCGTCGCGGACCTCGCCGGGATGGCCTCCGGTTACCAGAGCAAGACCGCCGCCGAACTGCAGAAGGTGCGCGACCAGCTCACGCAGCTCGTCGGGCAGCTCAACGCCCTGCAGAAGCCGGACGCGGGCGCACTGGCGAAGCTCGGCGACCCGCTCGGCGGCGACGAGGGCACCACCTCGACGGCCGGCGCCTCCGACACCAAGAAGCAGGAGTCCGGTCCCGGCTCCAACTCCGGCAGCTCGGGTTCGGGTGGTGGTGGCGGTTCCGGTGGTGGAGGTGGCGGAGGATCGGGCGGCGGCGGCGGAGGTGGCGGCGGCTCCGGCCCGCGCCTGCCCGTCGCGATCCCGCCGCAGCCCGGCGAAGGGGTCGGGGTGAACCTGCCGGACGGCAGCAGCGCCGAGGCACCGAACGAGACCGCGGCCAAGGCCGTGCGCAACGCGTTGTCCGCCCTGGGCACCCCGTACGTGTGGGGCGGCGCGAACCCGCCCCAGGGCACCGACTGCTCCGGCCTCACGCAGTGGGCGTACGGCGGCGCCGGGTTCGACATCCCGCGCCCGGCCTCGTCCCAGGCGATGGGCGCCTCGGTGCCGGCGGACCAGCTGCTGCCCGGCGACCTCGTGGTGTGGGACGGGCACGTGGCGATGGTGATCGGCAACGGCCAGATGGTCGAGGCCGGTGACCCGGTGCAGGTGCAGCCGATCCGCACGACGAACAGCGGGATGTCGTTCTACGGCTTCTACCGGCCCACGGGCTAGGGGCCTGGCTCACCGCGTTGTCACAGCTCGCCGCCGAAGATCCTGGAATGCGGCACACTGTCCACAACAGGGGGTGATCGGAGTGGACGACGACGTCCAGCGCGCCGCACGGAAGGTGCGCGATGTCGAGCAGGCGGTGTCGGAGCACGTCACGCGCAGTGGTCCCATCACGGGACGAGCGTCCTCTCCGGACGGTGCGGTGACCGTGGTCGCCACGCCCGGCGGTCCCCCGCGGCAGATCTCGGTGAGCCCGGCCGCGTTGCGGATGGGCCCGCAGGGGCTCGCCGCCGAGATCATGCGGATCGCCGACAAGGCCCAGCGCACCGCGAACACCCGCCTGCACCAGACGCTGGACCGAGTGGTCGACCCGCGCGAACTCACCGCGCTGGGTGTCGAACGCGGTCAGGACGAGGACGACTTCGGGTGGCAGCGGTGAACGAGGAACGCCTGCGGGCCACCGAGCAGCTCCAGCGCGAGATCGGCGTCCTCACCGCCACCGCCGAGCACCCGAACGGGCTGTGCATGGTCACGGCGTCGCCGAAAGGCGAGATCAGGGCCCTGCACCTGCACCCGGCGCTGCTGGGCCAGGGCGCGCAGGCGGTCGGGCAGGTCGTCACCGAGACCGTCCAACTCGCCACGAACGCGGCCGTGCAGGTCAGCTTCAACAAGATGGCACTCGCACTGGGTGACGGGATGGCGATCGACGTCGAGTCCATCGCCGGCGACTCACCCTTCCGGTCGACCTGGAACCCGGTCGTGCCCCCCAAAGACCCTGCTGAGCAGGCACCACCGGAGCGCAGGCAGAGGCCGCCGCGCGTCGAGGATCCAGACGAAGACGCTTTCTTCGAGAACCCCTTGTGGCGCCGGTGATCAGCACCGTTAGGCTCGTCGACGGCATCAGGCAGGCGTGACCGGGAGGTCAGGATGGCGCAGGACATCGTCCCCATCGAGCTGGGGCTGACGCAGGGTGACGTAGTCACGCTGTGGGCACCCCGCTGGCGCGAGAAGGGCGAGGAGTGGGAGGCGTTCCTCGGTGACGAGGAGGACCTGTTCGTCTTCCCCGACGCCGCGCACCTCGCCGCGTTCGTGCGCACCGCCGAGGAGCACGACCTGACCGATCACCCCGCGTGGCCGGTCGTGCCGTCGCTGGGCGTCGCGGACCTCTCGCCGGACGACAACCACCAGTTCGACCTGGTCGGCGTGCCCGAGCTCGTCGCGGAGGACCCGGACACCTGGACGATCGGTGAGCTCGCCGACGTCATCGCGATCGTGCGGGCCCTCGCGGACGTCTGCGACCTGGAGAAGGTCCACGAGGTGCTCGACAGCGCCGAGGGCTTCTCGCTGCTGCCGCAGGGCACGCTGCCGTTCAGCGGCCGTGACGGCGGCAAGCTGTGGGGCGAGCTGTCCGAGGTCGTCTCCGAGAAGTGGGACGAGGTCCTCGACGCGATCGACAGCGTGGTGAACACGCCGGAGGTCCCCGAGAAGGAGCTCGCCGTCGCCCAGGAGGAGCTCGCCGCGCTGGAGGCCGCGACGGCCGCTGCCGCCGTCGACTCCCCGGACGAGGCCGGCGACGAGGACAAGGCCGAGCCCACGGGCTTCTGGGCCGAGGTCGGCGTCGACCCGATCAAGATCATCACGTCGGCGGGCGAGTTCTACACGCTGCGCTGCTACCTCGGCGACGACCCGGTGTTCCTGGGCCGCCGCGGCAAGATCGAGGTGTTCAGCTCGCAGCGCGGCCTGAGCCGCTTCGTCGCCGAGAACGACGAGCACGACCTGGCCGAGGTCGAGACCTGGAACGACATCAAGGTCAAGGCCACCGCGGGCGAGCTCGACGTCGAGGTCAGCGACGACAACGTCTACGTGCTGACCGGCATCGCCGAGGACATGGAGGAGGGCCCCGACGCCATCGACCCGCAGCAGCTCGACCTCGCCGTCGAACTGTTCGAGGACGCGGGCGAGTGGGCCGACGACGAGTCCGTGAAGAACGCGCTCGGCTCGTCCGAGTCACTGGGCTGGCTCGTGTCGTTCGTCGTGTCGCCGGACCCGACGCGTCTCGCGCCGTCCGCCCCGTACGACGCCGAGGTGGCCGCGTTCCGCACGCTGCAGGCCTCGTTCGAGGACCGGCTCAACACCAACTGAGCCTTCTGTCGCGAGAAGCGGGCCATCCCTGTGCGGGGTGGCCCGTTTTTCGTTGACGCCCTTTGCGCCACCTGTATGATACAGATTTATGACAGGTTCTCGGTCGCAGCTCCTCGCCGCCGAACTGCGGGAACGCATCACGCTCGGCGACTACGGCCCCGGTGGCGCCCTGGAGAGCGAGGCCGAACTCGGCCGCCGCTACGAGGTCAGCCGTGTGACCGTGCGCCGCGCGTTGGAACAGCTGCGCGACGAAGGCCTGCTGGCGTCACGGAAAGGCGCCGGCTGGTACGTGGTGTCGTTCGCGCAGCCCTTGGCGCTCGGCACGTTCCAGCACGCGCAGTCGGCCGTTGCCGAAGCCGGCGTCTCGCTGGTGCGGACCGTTCTGGAGTACGGCTACCGCGAGGCCTCGGCCGGTGTCGCGTCGACGCTGGGCGCCGGCGAGATGCTGCGCGTGCGTTCGTTGCGCCGCACCGGGGACACGCCGCTGGACGTCGTGACGGAGTGGGTGCCCCTGGCGCTGGCCGCACCGGTCAGCCGCGCCGACGCCGAGTCGCCCGGCACGTGGGAGACGTTGCGCCGCAACGGGAACCAGATCGCCGTCGTCCGGCAGAGCATCGCCGCCGTCGCCGCGGGCGACCTCGGGTCCCTGCTCGGTGTCACGGCCGCCACGCCGGTGTTGCTGGTGCGCCGCATCGCCCTGGACGCCGCGGAGCACCCGATCGCCCTGTCCGAGCACCACTACCTGGGCCACCGGTTCCAGCTGGAGGTCGAGTTCCGCGGCTGGCCCGGCGCGGAACCTCCCGGCGTCGCCGCGATTCCCTCGGAGGACTGACCATGCGCGTACTCGTCACCGGTGCGGCCGGGTTCATCGGCTCGCACTTCACCCGTTACTGGCTGCGCGAGCACCCCGCGGACGAGGTCATCGCCCTCGACGCGCTGACCTACCGCGGCACCCGCACGAACCTGCCCGCCGACGTGCCGTTCGTGCACGCGGACATCGCTGCCGCCGATGTCGAGGGCGTCGACGTCGTGGTGAACTTCGCGGCCGAATCGCACAACAGCCTCGCGGTACTGGATCCCGGCCGTTTCTTCCGCACGAACGTACTGAGTACACAGGCGTTGCTGGAGTCGTGCCGCCGCGCGGGCGTTCAACGGTTTCACCACGTGTCGACGTGCGAGGTGTACGGGGATCTCGCCCTGGACGCCACCGAGGCGTTCCACGAGGAGTCGCCGTACCGGCCGCGCACGCCCTACAACGCGTCGAAGGCCGGCGCGGACCACGCCGTGCGTTCGTACTTCGAGACGTTCGGCCTGCCGGTGACGATCACCAACTGCGCCAACAACTACGGGCCGAACCAGTTCCCCGAGAACGTGCTGCCGCTGTTCACGACCCGCGCGCTGAACGGCGAGCAACTGCCCGTCTACGCGTCGAGCGAGAACCGCCGCGAGTGGATCCACGTGCTGGACCACTGCCGGGCGATCGAAGCCGTGTTGCGGGACGGCGTCGTCGGCCGGACCTACCACGTGGGCACCGGCGTGGAGGCGAACGTCGACCAGATCGCCGGCCTGGTGCTGGACGAGCTGGGGCTACCGCTCTCGCGCAAGCAGATCGTCGCCGACCGGCCCGGCCACGACCGGCGCTACCTGCTGGACTCGTCGCGGATCGGCCGCGAGCTCGGATGGCGCCCGGAGATCGGCTTCGAGGCCGGTGTCCGGGACACCATCCGCTGGTACGCGGCCAACCGCGCGTGGTGGGAGCCGCTGCTCAAGCTCAGCCCGGTCGACGAGAGCGCGTGGGCTACCCGGTGAGCGCCGCGTAACCCGGCTTGACCAGCTCGTTGATGATCGCCAGCCGCTCGTCGAACCCGATGAACGCCGACTTCATGGCGTTGATCGTGAACCACTGCAGGTCCGCCCAGCCGTAGCCGAACGTCTCGACCAGCGCGGCGAACTCGCTGGAGAGCGAGCAGTCGCTCATCAGGCGGTTGTCGGTGTTGACGGTGACGCGGAACCGCAGCTTCGCGAGCAGGCCGATCGGGTGGTCGGCGAGCGTCGGCGCGGCACCGGTCTGCAGGTTGGAGGTCGGGCACATCTCCAGCGGGATGCGGCGGTCGCGGACGTAAGCGGCCAACCGTCCCAGCTGGACGGTGCCGTCGCCGGAGACCTTGATGTCGTCGACGATCCGCACGCCGTGGCCGAGCCGTTCGGCGCCGCAGTGCTGGATCGCCTCCCAGATGGACGGCAGGCCGAACGCCTCACCGGCGTGGATGGTGAAGTGCGCGTTCTGCCGGCGCAGGTACTCGAACGTGTCGAGGCCCCTGGTGGGAGGGAACCCGGCCTCGGGGCCCGCGATGTCGAAGCCGACGACGCCGAGGTCGCGGTAGCGCACGGCGAGCTCGGCGATGCGCAGCCAGCCCTCGTTCTGGCGCATCGCGCACAGCAGGGTGCCGACGCGGATCTTGCGGCCGGTCTCGGCGACACGGGCGGAACCGAGGCGGAAGCCCTCCTGGACGGCCTCGACGACCTGCTCCAGTGAGAGGCCCTTGTCGGTGTTCAGCTCGGGGGCGTAGCGGATCTCGGCGTACACGACGCCGTCCGCGGCCAGGTCCTCCACGGCCTCGGCGGCGACGCGGACGAGAGCGGCCTCGTCCTGCATGACACCGCACGTGTGGGCAAAACCTTCGAGGTAGCGCACGAGGGAGCCGGAGTTGGCATTGTCGCGGAACCAGCCGCCCAGGACGCCCGCGTCTGTGGTGGGCAGGCCCTGGTAGCCGGAGGCATCGGCGAGTTCGATCACCGTCTGCGGGCGGAGGCCACCGTCGAGGTGGTCGTGCAACAGCACCTTCGGCGCGCTGCGGATGGTCTCCAAGGTAAGCGGCGTGGACATTGCTACACGTTACTCCAGGCGACACGCCGCTTCGGTGATGGCCAAAATGATCTTGCCGTCGATATGATCATTTGTCGGTACAACGTCGTTGCAGATCCGTGATCAGCAACTTTCTGCAACCAATGCGAGGCTTGAGTCACCCCAAGGTAGGAACATCATCGGGCGTTACTGCCTGCTTCCAGGCGGTAACTTGGCGTTGAGAGTAGTCAGGTAGCCTGATCGGGTTAGTTGCCCATCCGTACCCGGCCGTTCTCTGGCAGGGGTGGTACAGCGACGTCCCGTGACGCGGATAGGCTCCCGTGGTCTCCCCCTCCCCTGGACGAAGGCACTCAGCCGTGACAGAGAACAACAACTCCACGATGTCCTTCGATCGGATGCGCAACATGCTCACGCGCGCCGCGGAGATCCGTGAGAGCGAGCAGCAGCAGATCTTTGACGCGCTGGACGAGATCCACGCCCGGATGTCGCCTCTGGAGTCGCTGGGTTCGGTTCGCAAGCGCCTGTCGGAGCTGCCGGACCGCACCGAGGTCAGCGTTCTCGCTGAGCGCCTGGACGAGGCCCTCGCCAAGCTGGAGGCCCAGGACAACGCCGTCGCCGACATCGGTCGCGCGGTCGACGCCCTGGTGGACAAGCTCGCCAAGCCCTTCGCCCAGCTGGACGGACGCCTCGACGGCGTCGCCGGCCGCTTCGAGGGCGTCGCCGGTCGCATGGACGGCCTGGAGGACAAGCTCTCCAGCATCCACAAGCGCATCGACGACCTCGACGGCCACCTGGACAAGCAGGACGGCAAGGTCGACGCGATCCCGGCCGCCGTCACCAACCCGCTGCGCGAGCGCGTCGAGGCTCTCGAAGCCGCGCTGCGCGGCCGTCTCGACGAGGTGGACGAGGGCGTGCACGAGCACCTCGACGGCACCCGCGAGGCCCTGCAGAAGATCCTCGCCGAGTCGTTCTCGAGCGTGCACGGCCGCGCGGACGAGCAGCGTGACGCCCTCGCCGCCGCCCGCACCGAGCTGACCACCGCCATCGCCGAGAGCCGCGGGGAGCTGGCCGGGGCGATCGCCGACAGCCGCGACAAGCTGACGTCCACCGTCACCGGCAACCACAACCAGCTGGCGGCGTCGCTCGCCGAGACCCGCACCGAGCTGTCCGGCGCCGTGGCGGAGACCCGCGGCGAACTGGCCGGCGTCATGGCCCAGACCCGCGACTCCCTCGCCGGAACGCTGGCCGAGACGCGCGACTCGCTCGCCGGCTCGCTGGCCGAGACCCGCACCGAGCTCGCGACGGCCGTCGCTGACACCCGCGAGGTCGTGGGCGGCAAGCTCGACGAGGCCCGCACCGCCCTGTACGCGGCGATCGAGCAGTCCCGCGACCAGGTCGACTCGGCGGACCGCCTGGAGGCCCTCGCCGGCCGCCTGGAGCAGGTCACCTCGAAGCTCGACACCATGACGGACCGCCTCGACAAGGTCGAGGACGGCTTCGCCACCCGCATCTCCGAGCTCGGCGGCACCGTCGGCGCGAGCCTGTCCAAGGTCGCCGAGACCGTCGGCGCCCGCCCGGACGCCGACGCGTTGCAGTCCCTGGTTCGCAAGTCGAACCAGGAGTCGGAACTGCGCATCGGCGGCCAGCTGGACGAGGCCATGGCCACCTTCGCCGAGCTCATCCTCGGCGGCGGCTCGCCCACCCCGCCTCCGCCGCCCACCGCCCTGCCGCGCCCGCAGCGCCGCACCCGCAAGAACGGCGGCCCGAAGCCGGCGAACGGCGGCAAGGACATGGATGACGACGACCTGGCGGCCGAAGGCGCCTGATCGTCTGACCACCGCGAACGACCCTGGAGCAACGTCGCTCCAGGGTCGTTCGGCGTTTGCGGTGAACCTCAGTCAGCTGACACACGTGACCATGGCGAGAGCGCTCACACGGCTCGTGGCTATGCTCGCCGCCAGCTGGGGGTGACCAAAAGGGAAGCCGGGGGCGTCCGGAAGGGAAGTCCGTGCAGCAACAGCGACTCGTCGCCAACCGCTACGCACTGCTCGCCGAGCTCGGCCGGGGTGCGATGGGTGTCGTGTGGCGCGCTCAGGACCAGGTGCTCGGCCGCGCGGTCGCGCTCAAGGAGCTGCACCCGCCGCAGGGCATCGCCGCCGAGGAACGCAATGTGCTCGAAGAGCGCATGCTCCGTGAGGCGCGCACGGCGGGCCGGCTGAACCATCCCGCCGTGGTCACGGTCTACGACATCGTCCGCGAGAACGACCGCACCTACCTCGCGATGGAACTCGTCGACGCGCTCGACCTCGCCGGCATCGTGCAGAAGCACGGGCCGCGCGACTCGACCTGGATGGCGGGCGTCGCGTTGCAGGTGCTCGGCGCGCTGGAGGCCGCGCACTCGGCGGGCATCGTGCACCGGGACGTCAAGCCCAGCAACATCATGGTGCGTCCGGACGGAGCCGTGAAGCTCACGGACTTCGGCATCGCGCAGGCGATGGACGACCCGCGGCTCACGCACAACGGCGGCATCGTCGGCTCGCCCGCGTACATGTCGCCGGACCGGCTCCACGGCTGGGAGGCCTCGCCGGCGTCGGACCTGTGGGCGCTCGGCGTCACGATGGCGCACGCGGTCGAGGGTGTCAGCCCGTTCGAACGCACGTCCACCGCGTCCACGCTGCACGCGGTCATGAACGAGCCGCCGGTGCTGCGGCGGGCCTCGCCGGCGCTGGCCGACGTGATCCGCGGCTTCCTGACGGTCGATCCGAAGCGACGCCTGACCGCGCCGCAGGCTCGGCACATGCTGACGGCGATCGCGCAGGGTGCTCCGGCGGTTCCGTTGCCGCGCAACAAAAAGAGCACGGCCGTCAAGGTCGCCGCCGTGGTCGTGGGCGTCGCGGTGCTCGCGGGTGCCGCGTTCGCCGGCTACCAGGCCTTCAAGCCTCAGGATTCCGGTGCGGGCCAGAACACCAACCAGCCCTCGGAGAACTCCACGGAGTGGACCGAAGCAGCGTCGTTGCCGGTGGGCGCGCCCCTGCCGTCCCGGCGCATCGCCACGTTCGGGCGCGGCGGCGACGTGCCCGAGTGGAACCTCTCCGGCACGCAGTGCGCCAAGGACTTCCTCACGCAGGGGTCGCCGGTGCGGACGGACGTGCCGTGCAACGGGCCGCACGGCATCCAGCTCTTCTCGGCCGCGACCCCGTTGTGGGACAAGCCCAAGGACATCGCCTATCCCGGCACGAAGTGGCTCGCCGACTTCACGAAGAACTACTGCACCGAGCAGTTCAAGGCCATCGAGCCGAACATCAAGGAGCCCATCGGCTTCACCGGGCTCGTCCCCACCCAGAAGGAGTGGGAGGCCTACCACGACGCCGCCACGCCGGGCCGCCAGGAGGTCCTGTGCGTGCTGTGGAAGCAGGACAGGTCACCCCTGGCAGGTTCGCTCGTCGGCTAGACCTCAGCCTCGGATGGTGTCGATCACCAGCGGTGAACGCTCCGGCGCGGCATCCCGAACCTCGTAGGCGCCTTCCAGCGCCTGCAGGGCTCCCTCGACCGCGTCCGGGGTGTCGGTGTACAGCTCCAGCAACGGTTGCCCGGCCTCGACGGAGTCCCCCGGCTTGGCCAGACAGAGCACGCCGGCACCGAACTGCACCGGGTCCTCCTTGCGGGCACGACCGGCACCGAGCCGCCACGCCGCCACCCCGACGCCGTAAGCGTCCAAGGTGGACAGAACCCCGGCGGCAGGTGCCGTCACCACGTGCTTGTGCGAGGCGACGGGCAGGGAGGCATCCGGATCGCCACCCTGGGCCCGGATCATCCGCGCCCACACCTCGTACGCCTCACCGGAGGCCAGCACGGCGGCCGGATCGGCCGAGATCCCGGCCAGCGACAGCATCTCGGACGCCAGCGCCACCGTCAGTTCGACGACGTCGGCAGGTCCGCCGCCACGCAGCACGTCGACGGACTCGGCCACCTCGACCGCGTTGCCGACAGCGCGTCCCAAGGGCACGGACATGTCGGTCAGCAGCGCCGAGATCCGCACGCCGTGCTCGACGCCGATGCCCACCAGGGCCTCGGCGAGAGCGCGGGCGGAGGCCAGGTCCTTCATGAACGCGCCGGAGCCGACCTTCACGTCGAGCACCAGTGACTCGGCGCCCTCGGCGATCTTCTTCGACATGATCGAGGACGCGATCAGCGGGATGGCCTCGACGGTTCCGGTGACGTCCCGCAACGCGTAGAGCTTGCGGTCGGCCGGAGCAAGTCCTTCGGTGGCAGCGCACACGACGGCACCGACCGAGGAGAGCTGGGACAGGATCTCCGCGGTGGACAGCGCGGCGCGCCACCCAGGGATCGACTCCAGCTTGTCCAGGGTGCCACCGGTGTGACCCAGTCCGCGTCCCGAAAGCTGCGGCACGGCAGCGCCACAGGCGGCGACGAGAGGTGCCAGCGGCAGCGTGATCTTGTCGCCGACACCGCCCGTCGAGTGCTTGTCCACGGTCGGCCGGTCGACGTGCAGCGCCAGCCGCTCGCCGGACGAGATCATCGCCTGCGTCCAGCGCGCGGTCTCCGCCGCCGTCATGCCGTTGAGGAAGATCGCCATGGCCAGCGCGGACATCTGCTCGTCCGCGACGGCACCGCGCGTGTACGCGTCGATGACCCAGTCGATCTGCGCGTCCGACAGCACCGCGCCGTCGCGCTTGGCGCGGATGACGTCCACCGCCGAGAAGCTCATGGCAGGTCCTCCGGTCCGAACGCGTCCGGCAGCACCGACGACATCGGCAGCACCCCGGAAGGCGTGTCCACCAAGCAGTCGCGGCCGCCCAGCTCGTACAGCACCTGACGGCACCGGCCGCACGGCATCAGCAGCTCACCGGCACCGGAACGACACGCCACCGCGACGAACCGGCCGCCGCCCGTGAGCTGCAGCTGACCGGCCATCGCGCACTCGGCGCAGAGACCGACGCCGTACGAGGCGTTCTCGACGTTGCAGCCCGTCACGATGCGGCCGTCGTCGCACAACGCCGCGGAACCGACCTGCAGCCCCGAGTACGGGCAGTGGGCGAACGACGCCGCCTCCACCGCCCGTGCCCGCAACAGGTCCCAGTCGACCTCAGCCACGGCGGTACACCAGACCGTCGGCGGCCGGCATCCGCAACCGTTGCGAGGCAACGGCCAGCACGGCCAGCGTCACCATGTGGGGCGCGTAGGACACGAACTCGCTGGGGATCTCGTCGAGGCTGATGTACAGCAGGTACATCAGCACGGCCACGAAGATCGCCGCCGCCGCGGAGAACCACTTCCGGCGGATGAGCTGCCACACCACGATCACGCCGAGCAGCAGCACAACGCCGTAGACCAGCGCCAGCACCGTCTCGCCACCCGAACGCAGCTGCAGGCCGTCGGCGTAGCCGAACAGCGCCGCACCGCCCAGCAGGCCACCGGGCCGCCAGTTGCCGAAGATCATCGCGGCGAGGCCGATGTAGCCGCGGCCGCCGGTCTGCCCCTCCAGGTAGGACAGCTGGCCGGGGTTGAGCACCAGCGCGGCGCCACCCAGACCGGCGAGACCACCGGAGACGATCACGGCGACGTACTTGTGGAAGTACACCTTCACGCCCAGCGAGTCCGCCGCGTGCGGGTTCTCGCCGACCGAGCGCAGGCGCAGGCCGAAACGGGTGCGCCAGAGCAGGAAGTACGACAGCGGCAGCAGCAGGATCGCGATCATCGTCAGCGGCGAGACACCGGTGACGAGACCGCGCAGGATGCCGGCGACGTCCGAGATGAACAGGAGCTGCCCAGCTTCGAGCTCGCCGAGCCAGTCACCGAGGCCCGCCGCCGAGAACGTGTCGAACGACTGGACCGGCGGCGACTGCCGCGGGTTGCTCGACAGCGGCAGGAAGATCAGCGTCGACAGGTACTTCGTCAGGCCGGCACCGAGCAGGTTGATCGCCACACCGGAGACGATGTGGTTCACGCCGAACGTGACCGTGGCGACCGCGTGCAGCAGGCCACCCAGCGAACCGAACACGACGGCCGCGACGAGAGCGGCCCACGGGCCCCACTGGTAGCCGGCCCACGCCGCGCCCCAGGTGCCCATGATCATCATGCCTTCGAGGCCGATGTTGACCACGCCGGCGCGTTCCGCCCACAGGCCGCCGAGACCGGCGAGCAGGATCGGCAGCGCGAGCCGGACCGCCGTCTGGGTCGTACCCGACGACGTCAGCTGCGGGAAGCCGGTCTGCATCGACGTGATCGACAGCAGTGCGATCGCGCCCGCGACACCGAGCATGGCCACGGCCCAGCCGGGCACCTTGCGCTTGCGAGGCGCCGCCGGGATGTGCGGCTTCTCCTCCAACGTCGTGATCACGCCGCACCTCCGACAGTTCCGAGCTCACGGCCGACGCGACGCTGCTCCGAGGCGAGCTCGAAGCGGCGCACCACCTCGTAGGCGACGACGACCGACAGGACGATCGAGCCCTGCATGATGGTGACGATCTCCCTGGGCACACCGACGTTGTCGAGCGCGAGACCCGACTTGTCGAGGAACGCCCAGAGCAGTGCGCCGAACGCGATGCCACCGGGATGGTTGCGGCCGAGCAGCGCGATCGCGATGCCCGAGAAGCCGATGCCCGCGGTGAAGTTCAGGCTGAACGTGTGGTCGCGGCCGAGCAGTTCCGGCAGCGAGATCAGGCCCGCGATGGCACCCGAGAGCAGCATCGAGACCAGGATCATCTTCTTGGCGTTGACGCCACCCGCGGACGCCGCGGTGGACGACTCGCCCGAGGCCCGCAGCTCGAAGCCGAAGCGGGTCTTGTTCATCATGATCCAGTAGCCGACGCCCAGGGCGATGGCCACGAAGATGAAGCCGAACACCGTGCCGCCGCCGGCGAACGAGATGCCGGGCATCCAGCCGCTCTCCGGGATCTCCGCGGTGCGGATGTTGTTGCCCCGCAGCTCACCGAAGACGTCGCGACGGATCAGGTAGGCGGACAGGCCGATCGCCAGGCCGTTCATCATGATCGTCGAGATGACCTCGTTGACACCGCGCGTCACCTTGAGGATCGCGGGGATCGCGGCCCAGGCGGCACCGGCGACAGCGGCCGCGATGATGATCACCAGCGTGTGGATGCCGGTGGGCAGCGCGATCGAGCCGCCGACCACGGCCGCCACGACGGCGGCGACGCGGTACTGGCCCTCGACACCGATGTTGAACAGGTTCATCTGGAACCCGATCGCCACCGCGAGCGCCGCGATGTAGTAGATGCCCGTCGAGTTGAGGATGTCGACGGCCGTCGTGCCCTTGCCGACCTGCGACACCATCGCACCGAACGCGCTGAGCGGGTTCGCGCCGGAGATGATGAGCGCGACGCCGCACAACAGCAGTGAGAAGACGATCGCCAACGCGGGCGGCAGGAGTTTGCCGCGCAGGTGTCCCATCAGTTCTCGCCTTCCTCGACGACAGCGGTCTCCTGGACCGCTGCGCTCGTGCTGCCCGCACCGGTCATGGCACTGCCGAGGTCCTCCGGCGTGACGGTGCTCGGGTCGGCGTCGGCCACCAGGCGGCCGCGCAGCATGACCTTGATCGTGTCCGACAGGCCGATCAGCTCGTCCAGGTCGGCGGAGATCAGCAGCACGGCGAGACCGGCGGCACGGGCGCGCTTGATCTCGTCCCAGATCAACGCCTGCGCGCCGACGTCCACACCGCGGGTCGGGTGCGACGCGATCAGCAGCACCGGGTCGCCGGACAGTTCCCGGCCGACGACGAGCTTCTGCTGGTTACCGCCGGAAAGCGCGGCCGCGGGCACGTCGATGCCGGGCGTGCGGACGTCGAAGTCCGCGACGATCCGTTCGGTGTCCTTCTTCGCGCCGTCGGTGTCGAGCCAGATGCCCTTGGCCGTGGGCTTGCGCGTCTGGTAGCCGAGGATCCGGTTGTACCAGAGGGGTTGCGTGAGCAGCAGGCCGTGGCGGTGGCGGTCCTCCGGGATGTAGCCGATGCCCGCCTCCCTCCGGCCGAGCGTGCCCAGCTTGGTGAGGTCCTTGTCCAGCAACGTGATCGTGCCGCTGCCGGCCTTGCGCATGCCCATGATCGTCTCGACCAGCTCGGTCTGGCCGTTGCCCTCGACACCGGCGATGCCGACGACCTCGCCGGAACGGACCACCAGGTCGACGTCCTCGAGGATCGCGCGCGAACCGTCCGGCGTCTTGAGCGTGAGGCCCCTGACGTCCAGCATGACCTTGTCCGTGACGGTGGACTCGCGGGTCTCCGGGCTGGGCAGCTCGCTGCCGACCATCATCTCGGCGAGCTGCCGGGAGCTGACGGTCTTCGGGTCGGCGCTGCCCACGGTCGTGCCGCGGCGGATCACCGTGACGGAGTCCGCGATCGCGCGGACCTCGTCGAGCTTGTGCGAGATGAACAGGAACGTGTAGCCCTGCTCCTGCATGCCGCGGACGGTGTCGAAGAGCTCGTTGACCTCCTGCGGCACGAGCACGGCGGTCGGCTCGTCGAGGATGATCACCTTGGCACCGCGGTAGAGCACCTTGAGGATCTCGACGCGCTGCCGGTCCGCGACGCCGAGCTGCTCGACCAGCACGCCGGGGTCGACGTTCAGCCCGGTCCTGCCGGAGAGCTCGATGATGCGCGCGCGGGCCTTCTTGCCGATGCCGTGCAGGGCCTCGGCACCCAGGACCACGTTCTCCTGGACGGTGAGGTTGTCGGCCAGCATGAAGTGCTGGTGCACCATGCCGATCCCGGCCTTGATGGCGTCGGACGGCGTGCGGAACCGCACCTGCTCGCCGTTCACCTCGATGGTGCCCTCGTCCGGCGGCTGCATACCGTAGAGGATCTTCATCAGGGTGGACTTGCCCGCGCCGTTCTCACCGCACAGGGCGTGTACCTCGCCACGGCGGACGGTCAGGTGGACGTCGCTGTTGGCGACCACACCTGGGAATCGCTTGGTGATGCCTGTGAGCACCACCGCGGGGTGTTCGTCCGTCCCAACGGACGTGGAACTGCTCATCGTCGAGTGCTCCTCCTACCACGCACCAGGCCCTGTGAGGGCGAAATCCTCACAGGGCCCGGCACGTGCGAACGACTAAGCGAACTGACGGACTACGGCTTATCCGCGACCTTGATCTTGCCCTCGATGATCTGGGCCTTGTAGCCCTCGAGGATTCCCTGCAGCTTCGCGTCGATCTTGCCACCCGACGTGGAGTAGCCGACACCGTTCACCTTCAGGTCGAAGACCTTCGGCAGCGAGGCGATGTCGTTCTTGGCGACGGCCTTGACGAAGTCGTAGACCGCGACGTCGACGCGCTTGAGCATGGACGACACGATGACGTCCTTGGTGTCGGCGACGGTCGCCTGGTTGTACTGGTCGGAGTCGACGCCGATGGCCAGCACACCCGCCTGCTTGGCAGCCGAGAAGATGCCCTTACCGGAGGCACCGGCGGCCTGGTAGATCACGTCGGCGCCCTTGTCGATCTGGCCCTTCGCGGCTTCCTGGCCCTTCGGGGCGTCCTGGAAGCCCGTGAAGTCACCGGCCGGCGTGATGTACTTCTTCTCGATCTGGATCTTCGGCGCGGCGGTCTTGGCACCCTGGGCGTAGCCGGCCTCGAACTTCTGGATCAGCGGGATCTCGACACCGCCGACGAAGCCCACGTGGCACTTCTTGCTCTGGTACGCGGCGATGACGCCGGCCAGGAAGGAGCCCTCCTGCTCGGCGAACAGCAGCGGAGTGACGTTGGGGGCGCCCTCGACGACCCCGTCGACCAGGCCGAACTTGACGTTCGGGAACTCCGCGGCGACGAGCTTCATCGACTCGGCGTAGGCGAAGCCGACACCGATGATCGGGCTGAAGCCCTCGGACGCGAGCTGGCGCAGACGGGTCTGCTTGGCGGACTCGTCCTCGTTCGGGGCGGCGGAGAGCTCGCGCGTGTTCTCCTTCTTCACGCCCATGTCCGCGATGGCCTTGTCGAGACCGGCGGCGGCGGAGTCGTTGAACGACGCGTCGCCACGGCCACCGATGTCGTAGGCCAGACCGATCTTCAGCGCGCTCGCGTCCACCTTGCCACCGTTGGCGGCGCTGGTGTTCGAGGTAGCAGGCGCGCTCGGGGCCTCGGCGAACTCGCAGGCGGCACCCGTGCCGTTACCCGCGTTGTTGCTCCCGCCACCCGAGTCCTTCGCGCAGGCGGCCATAGTCATCACGCTGGTCAACGCGATCGCGGCGACCGCGACACCACGCATACGACGACGCACGGCTCGTCTCCTCCCTGAGGTTCCTCCCCAACGTCGTTGTTGGGTCCTAGAGGCGGCACCGTACCTCTTAGTAACCAACCCCGTTGCCGTCAGCACCTACAAAGACCCCTATCGGTTACGCATTCGACGCTTTGGCCGCACCAGTGGTGATCAGTCGTGTTCGGCGCGTGGTGAATCGTCCTCTTCGGGCCGTTTCCCCAGCTCGATCTTCGTCCGAACGGCCCAGTTTCACCTCCCGTTGAACCAGTCGCGGGCCCGCGCTCGTGCAGGAGATGGCAAGTGCCCTTGCCGACGACGGCGGCCCGGACCAAGGCGGAGGTCCGGGCCGCCGTCCTGCGTTCGTGACCGTTTTGTGGCGTGGACCGCATTTCGGAATCGATCAAGACCGCTTGGCCGATCGACAGCGTGTCTCATCGATCACAGAGCGGGTGCGCCTGCTGGGTTGGTTCCAACGTGCGGGACTAGGATTTTCCGGTCATGGTCGGGAAGAACTGTTGCCGACCCACCACCACTGACGTTGGAGGTCGCGGCGCATGACCAGCGCAGGCGCACCCGAGCGGTCGGGCACCACCCGAGGGGGTGGGACGCTCTACCGCGGTGATCTGGGCATGTGGTCCTGGGTCGCCCACCGGATCACCGGTGTCCTCACGTTCTTCTTCCTCTTCACCCACGTGCTCGACACCGCCCTCGTGCGGGTGTCGCCCAACGCGTACGACGCGGTGATCGAGACCTACAAGAACCCGATCGTCAACCTCTTCGAGGTCGGCCTCGTCGGCGCGGTTCTCTACCACGCGCTCAACGGCATCCGGGTCATGCTGGTCGACTTCTGGGAGAAGGGCGCCAAGTACCAGCGGGTCATGCTCTGGAGCGTGCTGGCCGTCTGGGTCGTCGTGATGATCCCCGGCACCTACTTCATGCTGGCGCGCACGATCTCCGAGCTGCTTGGGGGCCACTGACCATGTCGCTCGCACTCGACAAGCCCCGTTCGCCGCGCCGCCCTGCGGCCCGCCGCGGCAACGGCGAGCTCTACAGCTGGCTGTTCATGCGCCTGTCCGGGCTGCTGCTCGTGATCCTGGTGCTGGGCCACCTGTTCATCATGAACATCCTCGACGGCGGCATTCACCGCATCAACTTCGGCTTCGTGGCCGGCCGGTGGGCATCGCCGTTCTGGCAGTTCTGGGACCTCTCGATGCTCTGGCTCGCACAGATCCACGGCGGCAACGGCGTCCGGACGATCATCAACGACTACGCCCGCAAGGACGCCACCCGGTTCTGGTTGAAGATGCTGCTCTACGTCTCGATGGTGCTGATCATCGCGCTCGGCACGTTCGTGATCTTCACCTTCGACCCGAACATCTCGAACTGACCCGCGCGGGGAGCCCACCACAATGCAGTTCCACAAGTACGACGTAGTCATCATCGGCGCTGGTGGTGCCGGAATGCGCGCGGCGATCGAGTCCGGCCAGCGCGCCCGCACCGCGGTGCTCACCAAGCTCTACCCCACGCGTTCGCACACCGGCGCGGCCCAGGGCGGCATGTGCGCCGCCCTGGCCAACGTCGAGGAGGACAACTGGGAGTGGCACACCTTCGACACGATCAAGGGCGGCGACTACCTGGTCGACCAGGACGCCGCCGAGATCATGGCGAAGGAGGCGATCGACGCCGTTCTCGACCTCGAGAAGATGGGCCTGCCGTTCAACCGGACGCCCGAGGGCAAGATCGACCAGCGCCGGTTCGGCGGCCACACGCGCAACCACGGTGAAGCCGCCGTGCGCCGCGCCTGCTACGCCGCGGACCGCACCGGCCACATGATCCTGCAGACGCTCTACCAGAACTGCGTCAAGCACGGCATCGAGTTCTTCAACGAGTTCTACGTGCTCGACATCTGCCTGACCGAGACGGAGAACGGCCCGGTCTGCACCGGTGCCGTCGCCTACGAGCTCGCGACCGGCGAGATCCACGTCTTCCAGGCCAAGTCCGTCGTGTTCGCGACGGGTGGTTTCGGCAAGGTCTTCAAGACCACGTCGAACGCCCACACGCTGACCGGCGACGGCATGGGCATCGTCTTCCGCAAGGGCCTGCCCCTGGAGGACATGGAGTTCTACCAGTTCCACCCGACCGGCCTAGCCGGTCTCGGCATCCTGCTGACCGAGGGCGCGCGAGGCGAGGGCGCGATCCTGCGCAACGCCTCGGGTGAGCGGTTCATGGAGCGCTACGCCCCGACCATCAAGGACCTGGCGCCGCGCGACATCGTGGCCCGTTCGATGGCGCTCGAGGTGCTGGAAGGCCGTGGCGCCGGCCCGAACAAGGACTACGTGCTGCTCGACTGCACGCACCTCGGCGCCGAGGTCCTGGAGACGAAGCTGCCGGACATCACCGAGTTCGCGCGCACGTACCTGGCCGTCGACCCGGTCGTCGAGCCCGTCCCGGTGTACCCGACCGCGCACTACGCGATGGGTGGCATCCCGACGAACATCCACGGCGAAGTGCTGCGGGACAACGACAACGTCGTTCCGGGCCTGTACGCTGCGGGTGAGTGCGCCTGCGTCTCCGTGCACGGCGCGAACCGCCTCGGCACGAACTCGCTGCTGGACATCAACGTCTTCGGCCGCCGCGCCGGCATCGCCGCCGCGGAGTACGCGCTGTCGCGCGATGAGCACGTCGAGCTGCCGGAGAACCCGGCCGCGTCCGTCGAGGCCCAGGTCGCCTTGGCGCTGTCGGAGCACGGCCAGGAGCGCGTGGCGGACATCCGCACCGAGCTGCAGGCCACCATGGACGCCAACGCGTCCGTGTACCGCACCGAGGACACGCTGAAGACGGCGTTGCACGACGTGCAGGCCCTCAAGGAGCGTTACGCCCACATCTCCGTCCAGGACAAGGGCAAGCGCTTCAACACGGACCTGCTGGAGGCCGTCGAGCTCGGCTTCCTGCTGGAGCTGGCCGAGGTGCTGGTGCACGGCGCACTCGCGCGCAAGGAGTCCCGCGGCGGTCACGCCCGCGAGGACTACCCGAACCGCGACGACACGAACTTCATGCGCCACAGCATGTTCTACAAGCAGGGCGAGGGTCTGGCCGCGGACATCCGCATGGACTTCAAGCCCGTGACCTTTACCCGGTACAAGCCGATGGAGCGCAAGTACTGATGACCGCCACCGCTGAAACCACTGCAGGCTCGCGCGGCTCCCTGCCGCCCGTTCCGGACGGCGCTGTCACGGTCACCGTCAAGATCCGCCGGTTCAACCCGGAGATCGACGACGAGCCGCGCTGGGACTCGTTCGACATCCCGGCGCTCCCGTCGGACCGCGTGCTGAACCTGCTGCACCACATCAAGTGGTACGTCGACGGCACGCTGACCTTCCGGCGTTCCTGCGCACACGGCATCTGCGGCTCGGACGCCATGCGCATCAACGGCGTGAACCGCCTGGCGTGCAAGGTGCTGCTGAAGGACCTGCTGGAAAAGGGCGACAAGCACACCACGATCACCATCGAGCCCATCAAGGGCCTGCCGGTGCACAAGGACCTGCTCGTCGACATGGAGCCCTTCTTCGAGGCGTTCCGCGCGGTCAAGCCGTACCTCGTGACCTACGGCAACGAGCCGACGCGCGAGCGCATCCAGTCCGCCGCCGACCGCGAACGGTTCGACGACACGACGAAGTGCATCCTGTGCGCCTGCTGCACCACCTCCTGCCCGGTCTACTGGACCGAGGGCTCGTACTTCGGCCCGGCGGCGATCGTGAACGCGCACCGGTTCATCTTCGACTCGCGTGACGAGGGCGCTGAGGAGCGGCTCGACATCCTCAACGACATCGACGGCGTGTGGCGGTGCCGGACCACCTTCAACTGCACCGACGCGTGCCCGCGTGGCATCCAGGTGACGAAGGCGATCCAGGAAGTGAAGCGCGCGCTGCTGTTCAAGCGCGTCTGAGTTTGCTGCTTTTTCGAGGCGCCGCGTTCCCGCTGGGGGCGCGGCGCTTCGGTCGTTTGGCGCGGGGATCCCTTGGGCGTGAGCGGGTCGGGTTTCAGCGAGGTGGGTCGCGTTCCGGGCGTTCCGTCACCTTGCGAGGGTGGGCGCGCAGGTCGTGACGAAGTGCGGGGTTGCGATTGGGGCTTGACCTTGAGCCTCTGGCGGGATGCTTGGCGGGCGGGAAAGGGCCGGGCTGAAAAGCGCCCGGCCGTGCCCGTGAGGGGAGCATCCCGCCCACTCAAGGTAAAGCCCCAATCGCCGTGAGCGGGGTGCACCGCTACCCAGCCCGTGAGGTACTCACGGCTCGCTTCGCATCGCCACACCCGGACTCGTACTTGGTTGCTCAGGTCACCTCCACGACGTGCACCGGCGGACGCGGTCTCGCGGCGGCCGCCCGATGCGCCGCCTTGAGCTCGCGCGCCACCGCGTCCGGGTGGTCACGCAGGCGCGTGGGCAGCGTCTGCACCACGAGGATTCCCGCTGCCGCGTAACGGCTGTTGCGGGCGAGGGTGCGTTCGTAGTCGCGCGGGCCGTAGTGGAACGCGCGGGAGTCGATCTCCCAGGCCAGGCCCACGGCGTCGTACCAGGCATCGGGTCTGCCGATGATGACGCCGTCGGGACCGGCGATGGTGGCGTTCCAGTGCGGTGTGGTCAGACGGATCTTGCGCGACAGACGTCTGGCGTCCCGTTCCGCCACCGACTCCGCGCGGCCCAGGTCCTTGAGGACGGCTCGGACGAGCTTTGTGCCGAAGCGGTTCGTGCGGGCCTCCGCCTGGAGGTCCGCGGGCGTGCAGCGGCCTCGTTGGATGGCGGCGGCGATGAGGGCGGTGGCCTCGTCCTCGGAGCGCATGAAACGGCAGGCGTCCACCACGGCTCTGGCCGCGGACACCACCGGGAAGCCGCCCACGTCGGACGAGGCGGGTACGGGTGAGGCTCGTTCCAGGACCAGCGTGCCGCTGCCTCGTGCCGTGCCTGGCACCAGCATGTGGATCTCCTGGGCGCGGGCGGGCAGGCCGTGGCGACGACAGGCCTCCGCCCCGGTGACCACGGCTGCCGGGCCCGCGCGCAGGAGGGCCGCGGTCAGCTGCTGGTCCGGGGTGGGCGGGCCGTTGTGCAGCAGCACCACACCTGGGTACATGCGCTGCCACGGCCCGCCCGAGGCGCACCTCCGCCACGGGTTGCCGACACCCAGTGACTTCAGGGTGCCGGCACTGATGACGCCGAGATCGCTGCGTTCGCGCAGGTGTTCGATTCGCACGTCATCAGTGTGACGAGGAGCACCGACAGTTTTCGGCGGTCAGCGCCGGGTCAGTCGCCTGGCGCGGTCGAGCAGCAGCAGAGCCGTGCCGCCGACCAGGAGCAGGACGCCGAGCAGCAGCATCCACGTGGTCGAGGCGCCGGTGTTGGCCAGGCGGTTGTCCTGGTGGACCACGGGCGTGACCGAGGTGGTGGTCACCGGTGGCGTCGTCGGCGGAGTGGTGATCTTCGACGTGGTGGTCGTCGTCACCGGCGGCGTCGTCGTGGACGACGTCGTCGAAGTGGTGGTCGACGTCGTGGTCGAGGTCGACGTCGGCGGGGTCGTTGTCGTAGAGGACGACGTCGTGGTGGTGGTCACCGGTGGCGTCGTCGTCGTGGTCGTGTACGGGGTAGTGGTCGTGTAGGGGGTGGTGGTCGTGCACGGCGTGGTGGTCGTCGTCGGCGGGGTGGTCGTGGTCGACGTCGGAGGCTCTTCACCTCTCGGCGATGGCGCGCGCCATCCCGGACGTTCCTTCGGGCACCACGCAGCGGCGCACACCTGGCCATCCCCGGAGGCCGAAGCCTCCGGGGCGGCACCGTGCAGCGAGACGACCGTCAACACTGCTCCGGCGGTGAGCACACCGATATAGGCGATACGTGACATGCCACGGATGGTTGCGCGCAGGTACAACACGTGGTGCGAAAAGCGCCCCTACGTCACCCGCCAGTGCGGGCGACATCCCCCGATCAGGTCCAGAAGACCGCGACCCCCACGTTCAGGACGACCAGCGAGGCGGCCGCCGGCAGCAGCCAGGACGGGGCCTTGGGCTTGTTGACGTTGATCGCCACGACGACGGCGATGGCGACGACGACCAGCAGCTTGACGCCGATCTTGATGTGGTCGTACTTCACCGCGTCGACCAGCGGGTCGATGCCGACCAGCGCGACACCGGTGAGCAGCTGCAAGGCCGCACCGTGCAGCCAGCCCTTGTTGACCGGCGCGTCCTTGCCGGCCCTGGCCTGCAACATGATCATCGCGACCAGCATGCCCATGCCGAGCAGGTGCAGGAACACCAGCAGCAGGCGTACGAACTCCACAGCTTTTCCTATCGACGTCGAGTGGCCAGGAAACCCCGCACGCCCAGCACGCCGATGACGGTGCCGAACACGAGCGAGGCGATCACGAGCACCAGGTGCACCGTGAAGAAGGCGGTAGGTCCGTCGCTAAACGAACGTGGGTCCTTCCAGATGTTCTTCAGGAACGTGGGCCAGATCACCCACGACCACACTCCGAAAGCCACCAGGAAGAGTGACATCGGGCGCGAGAGCTTCACGTTCACCAGTATCAGACGTGGTGCGTGCAAGTCGCTAAACGGGGGTGGATAGCCTGAACGTGTGCCCTTCCCAAAACGGCTCATCGTCGCCCTGGTCCTGGCAACGGCCACAGCCGCGTTCGCCGCACCGACCGGCACCGCACAACAGGCCGCCGGCTCGGCACAGTGTGCGAACCGCGAGACCCCGCCGCCACCGGTGGACACGTCCGAGCAGCCGGCGCCGGGCCAGAAGGCCCCGACCGCGCTCGATGTGCCGGAGAAGCCCATCGGCGGTGACCGGCTCGGCGAGTGCGGCCTGATCCTGCCGCCGAACTCGGCGCAACCGCCCAGTGGCATCACCGCGGCCTCGTGGCTGCTCGCGGACATGGACAGCGGCGCCGTCATCGCCGCGTACGACCCGCACGGCCGTCAGCGCCCCGCCAGCATCATCAAGGTGCTGCTCGCGATGGTCGTCGCCAAGGAACTGCGTGGCGACCACGTCGTCACCGCCAGCGCCGAGGACACCCAGCAGGAATGCACCTGCGTCGGGCTGAAGGACGGCGGCCAGTACACGGTCCGCCAGCTGCTGCACGGCCTGTTGCTCACCTCGGGCAACGACGTGGCGCACACGCTGGCCCGTCAGCTCGGCGGCGTGCCGAACGCCCTGCGCAAGATGAACGCCATGGCCAAGGAGCTCGGCGCTCTCGACACCCGCGCCGTGACCCCGTCGGGCCTCGACGGTCCCGGCACCAGCACCTCGGCCTACGACGTCGCCCTGATCTTCCGCGGCGCGATGAAGTACGACGAGTTCGCGCAGGCCATCAAGCTGCAGCGGGCGCAGTTCCCCGGCCGCAACGGCGGCACGATCATGCTGCAGAACGACAACCGCCTGCTCCAGAACTACCAGGGCGCGCTCGGCGGCAAGACCGGCTTCACCGACGACTCGCAGCACACCTACGTGGGCGCGGCGGAACGCAATGGCCGTCGTCTCGTCGTGGCGTTGCTGCGCGGCCAGCAGACGCCCACGCGCATCGACGCCCAGGCCGCGAAGCTGCTCGACTACGGCTTCGCCATGGGCCCCGGCGGTGTGGGCAAGCTCGTCGACGGCGCCCCGCAGCCGAAGCAGGCCGTCGTTCCGACGCAGAGCACCGACACCCAAAACGACGCAGCCGCCGTCGACTCGCGCACGGGCCGCCCCACGCCCACCGCGTTCGGCACCGTCGGCCTCCCGATCACGGCCGTGGCGGGCATCGGCCTGCTGGCCGGTCTCCTGCTCTTCATCCGCAGCAAGCGCGCCAAGGCCGCGCGGGCACGCCGACAGGCGGCACAGGGCGTCTGAGGCACGAAAGACGACGGCCCCAGCGCACGCGCGCTGGGGCCGTTCGCGTTCCGCGCGCTACTTGCGGCGCCACCGAAGGCCGAGCACCGCGCCGACCACCGCTCCAGCGCCCAGCATCAACGACGGCGAGGGCCCGGACCGCATCTCCACCACGGGAGAGATCACCGCGGGCGGGGGTGCCTGGACGACCTCCGGCTCGCGGTTCTCCTTGGCCGTGGCCGTCCAGGCCGTGATGAACAGGATGAACTGCGCCACGAGGTTCGCGAACACCAGCACACCGATCACCGACCCGAACGCGGCCGAGGTCGGCGACTTCGTCGTGAACGACAGGAAGATCGTGGCGGCCTGCTTCAGCACCTCGAAGCCGATCGCGCCCGCGAAAGCCCCGCGCAGCGCCGAACGCCAGCTCACGGGTTTGCGCGGCAGGCGCGCGAGCACCCACAGGAACACCATCCAGTTCGCGACCAGCGACAGGACGATCGTGCCGATGCGCAGCAGGACGTGCGCCCAGCCGGCGTTCTCCAGCCCCAGCCAGTCCAGGACCTGCTCCGCGAAGCCGGTGCCGAGCGCCGTGATGCCGAACGACAGCACGATCGCGAGGCCCAGGCCGATCAACGCCAGCAGGTCGCGCCACAGCGTGCCCAAGAACGGCAGATTCTCCTTGGCGTGGCCCCACTGCGCGGTCAGGGCGTCGCGCAGGTTGCCCATCCAGCCGAGGCCGGAGTACGCGGCGCCGAGCAGACCGATGATGCCGACCGTGCCCTTGGACTCCAGGGCGGTGTTCACTGCCTCGTTGATCTGCTCGCTGAGCTGCTTGTCCGGCACCGCCTCGGCGATGGCGCCACGCAGGTCGGCCAGCAGGTCCGGCTGCGACTGCAGCACAAAACCGGCGACCGCGAACCCGATCATCAGGATCGGCACGAGCGACAGCACGCTGAAGTACGTCACCGCGGCGGCGTAGTGCGTGCCGTACCGCTCGGTGAAGCGCTCGTAGGCCAGCATGATGTGGTCGAGCCACGCGTACTTCCGCCGCCACTTGTCCACGTGCGAAACGCTAGTGCAAGTGCACTACTCGGGCAGCACAAAGCCGATCTTGTCGTACGTACGGCGCAACGTGGTGGAGGCGACCTCACGGGCGCGCTCGGCGCCGCGGGCCAGGATCTTGTCCAGCGACGCCACGTCGTCGAGGTACATCCGGACACGTTCCTGCACCGGCGTGACCCACTCGGTGAAGACCTCGCCGAGGTCCTTCTTCAGGTCCCCGTAGCCCTTGCCGTCGTAGTCGACGACCAGCGACTCGACCGTGCGGCCGGTGAGGGCCGAGTAGATCGTCAGCAGGTTCGAGACGCCCGGCTTGTTCTCGACGTCGAAGACGATCTCGCGGCCCGTGTCGGTCACCGCGGAACGTATCTTCTTGGCCGAGCGCTTCGGGTCTTCCAGCAGCTCGACGACGCCGCCTGGCACCGACTTGCTCATCTTCGCCGTCGGGTCCTGCAGGTCGAAGATCTTGGCCGTGTCCTTGACGATGTACGCCTCGGGCAGCCGGAACGTCTTGCCGTGGCGTGAGTTGAAGCGCGTCGCGAGGTCGCGCGTCAGCTCCAGGTGCTGGCGCTGGTCCTCACCGACCGGCACGTAGTGCGCCTGGTACAGCAGGATGTCCGCTGCCTGCAGGATCGGGTACGTGAACAGGCCCACGCCGACGGACTGCTCCTGGCGCGCGGACTTGTCCTTGAACTGCGTCATCCGCGCCGCCTCGCCGAAGCCGGTGAGGCACTGCATGATCCAGCCGAGCTGGGCGTGCTCCGGGACGTGCGACTGCACGAACAGGGTCGCCCGATCCGGGTCGATGCCCAGCGCGAGCAGCTGCGCGGCCGAGACGCGCGTGTTCTGGCGCAGTTCCTTCGGGTTCTGCTCCACGGTGATCGCGTGCAGGTCGACGACGCAGTAGAACGCGTCGTGCGCTTCCTGCAGCGCCACCCACTGCCGCACCGCACCCAGGTAGTTGCCGAGGTGGAACGACCCGGCCGTCGGCTGGATGCCGGACAGGACGCGGGGGCGCTTTACGGGCTCTGCAGGCGCGTTCTCCGTGGACACGAACGGAATCTTCCCAGACCGGGTGGATCAGTTGTGCGCGGTGTCCTGCTGGACCAGGTCGATGCGCTGGTTGGCGGCCACGACGGGAGCCGGCTTGCGCCGCTTCACCAGGCCGTACACCAGACCACCCACGCCCGCGGTGACCGCGATCAGACCCACAGGACCAGCAGCGGTACCGGTCATGCTGCTCTCGACCGCCGCGCTCAGAACCAGACTCATGCCGTGCACTTGCCGAGCCTCCCCAAGGCACAGACTCACCCCGGAACGGGTGAACCTTGCTGACTGATTGGCCGCCAAGCTACCGATGGCCGGTAGCGTCTATGCGCCGAATCAGACTATCGGTCACGAATGATCGGTTCGCACTCGCCCATATGTCGTAGTCCGCTGACGGGCGTTACGCCCTGCTAGTGAAGCCAGGGTTTCAAGCTCACTCACAGTGCGCGCCGACCCGTGTTCGGAGCCTGCCATGCGGCTGATGGTCTCCTCCATCAACGTGCCGCCGATGTCGTTCGCGCCGCCGTTGAGGATCTCCGCGGTGCCCTCGTCGCCGAGCTTCACCCAGGAGCACTGGATGTTGTCGACGCGTCCGTGCAGCGCCAGCCGTGCGAACGCGTGCACGGCCCGGTTGTCGCGGCGGGACGGTCCGGGACGGGCGACTCCTGCCAGGTAGATCGGGGCGTTGCGGTGCACGAACGGCAGCGCGACGAACTCGGTGAGCCCGCCGGTCCGGTCCTGCAGGTCCGCGAGCACCCGGAAGTGCGTGAGCCAGTGGCCGGGGTGGTCCACGTGGCCGTACATCATCGTGCTCGACGAACGAATGCCCAGCTCATGGGCCGTACCGACGACTTCGAGCCAGGTCGCGGTCGGCAGCTTGCCCTTGGTCAGCACCCACCGCACGTCGTCGTCGAGGATCTCCGCCGCGGTGCCGGGGATCGTGTCGAGACCGGCTTCCTTCAGCTCCGTGAGCCAGTCACGGATGCTCACGCCCGCCTTGGCCGCGGCGGAGACGATCTCCATCGGACTGAACGCGTGGACGTGCATCTCGGGCAGACGCTTCTTGATCGCGCGCACGACGTCGGCGTAGTAGGTCACCGGCAGTTTGGGGTCGATGCCGCCCTGCATGCAGACCTCGGTGGCGCCGTCGTCCCAAGCCTCCTGCGCGCGGTCGGCGACTTCCTCAGCTGAGAGCCGGAACGCGTCCGCGTCGCGCTCGCGCTGGGCGAAGGCGCAGAAGCGGCAGCCGACGTAGCAGACGTTGGAGAAGTTGATGTTCCGGTTGACCACGTACGTGACGTCGTCGCCGACCACCTCGCGCCGCAGGTCGTCGGCGAGGCGGGTCATCTCCTCCAGCGCATCGCCGTCCGCGGTCAGCAACGCCATCGCGGCGTCGGTGTCGCCGAGCAACGCCCCCGGGTCGTTCGCGGCGATCTTCAGTCCACGTTGGACGTCTTCGGAAAGCCGTTGCGGGGCAACGGGAATCTTCAGCTCGGCCCAGTCGCCGTAGACCTCGTCGAAGTCACCGCGGCGGTCGCTCGTGCGGCCTTCGGTGTCGATCGCGGTGTGGAGGTCCGCGCGTCCGAACGTGTCGAGCCCGCCGTCCGGTTCCTGCCACTCGCGGCCGGCCACGGGAGCGTCCGGGTTCGCGAGGCCGTTCTCCAGTGCCAGCGCGGAAACGTGCGCGGTGAGCCGGGTGTCGATCCACTGCCCCGCCGCCGCGCGGACGTAGCGCGGGTAGACGTTCAGCCGTTCCCGCAAGGAAAAGCCGGCTTCCTTGGTGATCTCCGCGAGCTGGTCGACCTGCGGCCACGGCTGCTCGGGGTTCACGTGGTCGGGCGTGATCGGCGAGACGCCGCCCCAGTCGTCGACGCCGGCGCGCAGCATCAGATCGAACTCGCCACCGACGAGGTTCGGCGGGGCCTGCACGCTCACGGTCGACGGCATCACAAGGCGCGCAACGGCAATCGTCGCGGCGAGCTCCGTCAGGTCGGCGTCGGGCATGCCGCGCATCGCCGTGTCCGGCTTGGCGCGGAAGTTCTGGATGATGACTTCCTGGATGTGCCCGTACTGCTTCGCGATCTGACGCATCGCGAGCAACGACTCGGCGCGCTCGGCGACGGTCTCGCCGATGCCGATCAGGATCCCGGTGGTGAACGGGACGTTCACGCGGCCGGCGTCGGTGAGGACGCGCAGCCGGACGGCGGGATCCTTGTCGGGGCTGCCGTAGTGCGGGCCGCCCTTCTCGCTCCACAGCCGCTCGGCCGTGGTCTCCAGCATCATGCCCATGCTGGACGCGACGGGCCGCAGCCGCGTCAATTCCTCCCAGCTCAGCACGCCGGGGTTGAGGTGCGGCAGCAGCCCGGTCTCCTCCAGCACCGCGATGGCACTGGCCCGCACGTAGTCCAAAGTGGACTCGTAACCGCGCGCCTCCAGCCACTCCTTCGCGGCGGGCCAGCGGTCCTCCGGCCGGTCGCCCAGCGTGAAAAGGGCTTCCTTGCACCCCTGCGCGGCGCCGGCGCGGGCGATCGCCAGCACCTCGTCACGTTCGAGGAACGCGGCGGGCAGTTTGTGCGGCACGGTCGCGAACGTGCAGTAATGGCACCGGTCCCGGCACAGCCTCGTCAGCGGGATGAACACCGACCGGCTGTACGTGACGATCCCGGCACGCCCCTCGGCGAGCAGGTGCGCGTCCCGCACCTTGCCCGCCGCTGTCAGCAACGCGTCCAGGTCGTCCTCGCGCGCATGCAGCAACACGGCGGCTTCCGTCGCGTCGAGCACGGCACCGTCAGCGGCCCTGCGCAGCGCACGCCGCATGGCCGCCGCACTCGGACGGGGCTGCGGTGGGGATAGCGAGATGTCCACTGCCACGTAAACGACCTTAAGCCGCCAAAATTCCTGATCACCGCGCACCGGGTGTGGGACATCCCACTGTCAGCGCACGCTGACGAGCAGTTCCGTGTTCCGGTCGAGCGGCGTGCCCAGCGGGTTCGTCCGCGAATGGATGTCGTTGTAGGTGAACTCCCGGCACAGGCTGGCGAGCCCCGCGTCGGTCCGGTCGTCGTAGTCGACCCGGTACGGCGCGTCCGCTTCGAGCAACGTCGTGAACAGCGACAACGTGCCGTCACCGTTGTCCGCGACCTCGATCACGCGGGCGTGCTGAGGGTAGTCGACGTGCGCGGCGGTGTTGATCTCCCAGAAGCTCCGCGACGGCGTGTCGTGCCGGTGCGGGGTGATCACGTTGCGGTGCGTGTGGCCGTTGACCCACGCCAGCACGTTCGGGAAGCGGTGCAGGACGTTGAGCAACGCGTCGCCGTTCATGCGCGGGTCCAACGGGCGGCGCTTGTCCGGCAGCACGTTGCCCATCGTCGTGCTCGTGTGGTGGCTGAAGAGCACGAACAGCTCGTCGGTGACGTTCTGCCGTTGCGGCAGGCCAAGCCAGTCGTAGTAGAGCGAACTGTTGCGCTTGAGGGTCTTCTCGATCCAGTTGAGCTGATGCAGCCCGATGGAGCCCGTGGAGAACCCCGCGAGGTTCGTGGTGTCCATGCTGATGCCGGTGACACCGGGCGCCATCCGGAACGTGTAGAAGACGTCGACGCCGTCCGCGTTGGCTTCCGTGTAACCGTGCCCGCCCGTCAGCAGATGCTTGCGCACGTACTCACCGGTGCTGAACAGCCTGCGCCGACTGTCCGGCGTCACGGTCCGGACGACGCCGCCACTCGCGAGAATCGCCATCGCTTCCGGAATGGCTTTGGGGTCCTTGAACGCCCGCGCGACCTTCGCGTTCTGCACGGGATCACCGAACCCGACGATCTTCTTGCGGCCGGTGTACCAGCTGTCGAGCAGTCCGTCCGGCAGCGCGCCGACCACGCTGTCGTCGTGGTTGCCGATCGTGGAGTACCAGGGGATGTCCAGGCCGGGGCTGGTGAACTCACGGACCGCCGCGTCGAGCAGACCACGGAGCTGCGGGAACCCGGCGGCCTTGTAGTCGTCGCCGCCGCTCAGGTCCGGCTGCCAGAACGTGCTGATGCCGGCGTTCTGCACGCCCTCGTACCGCGAGTCGCCGGTGTTCGGCGTGATGCGACCGCCGTTGAGGATCGTGAGGAACCAGTCCAGCTCGATGTTCTCGTGGTTGTCCGTGTTGTCACCGGTCGTCATGAGGAAATCCAGGGGCCGGCCGGTCAGCGGACCGTTCTTGAGAGCGTTGACCCGGCGGACGAGGCTCGTCGAGCCCTGCGTCGTCAGCGCCTCCTGCGGCCGGTGCGTGCTGGAACCCATGATCGGATGCAGGTACTCGAACCGGAGCGGACTCTGCGCGTCGCAGATGTGCATGTCGCTGAACTGCACGAAGCTGGTGAGCGCCCGGCGCCTGGCCTCCCGGTTCGCCTTGGCCTGGACGAGGTCGCCGCGCACGACCGTCGGCCAGCCCGGCCCTGCCGTGAGCCTGCGGTAACCGCCGGTGCCGATCGGCGTGGCCGTGACGTCGAGCGTCGTGCCCGCGGTCGACGCAAACGCTTGGCGGTCCAGGAGCGGCACGCCTGCGGCGCCCACGCCCATCGCCAGGAGGAAAGAACGCCGGTTGAACCCTGTCATGCCGCCCCCGATTCATCGATAGTGAATCGTGTTCATGTTCGGGGAGCGGGCGGGTTGAATCGAGCCGTCAGGTGGGTGACAAGAGCGATAAAGGCTGTTCGGGCTGGGTCAGTCGGAGTACTGCAACGGACACGCGAGGGCAGGCGTTGAAGGAAGGTTGCCGAGCGCAGGAGGTGTCGTGAAGAAAGACGGGCCGCTGCCCAACCCGGATGACGAGAACTACAAGGCCCAGGACGAGCCCGACGGCAACGACGCGATCGCGGCCATCGCGATCTTGGTCGGCCTCGTGCTGGCGTTCGTCTGCATCCCGCTGTTTCAGAAGTCGGTCAAGATCGCCTTCGACCTCGGGACTCCGGGTACCTACGTGGTCGTCGGCGTACCGGACTGCACTGGCTTCCGCTGCTACACCCGCACCGGCACGTTCACGAGCGACGACGGCAAAGTCACGCGTTCGGGCGTGCACGTCCGCAACGGCCTGCGGCGCGGGTTGAAGCAGGGAGATCGCGTTCGCGCGTTCGACATCGGCACCGCGGACGAGGTCTTCACTAACGAGGGGCAGAACGGTTATCCCTCCGCTCTGCCGATTATCTTTGGGCCGGCGGGGCTGCTCGGGATCGGTCTCGGGCTCCAGCACTTCTGGGCGACCCGGAAGCGCCGCGGTCAGTCCGAGTAGACGACCGTGCACAGTTGAGCCCTGCGAGCAACTGGTGAAGCCGCTCCTCCAGCCGCGGTCGCTTCTCCACGAGCACATGTCACACCAATGCATCGTCCGCGCTGGCACAGCCGTGGATCAGGATGTTACGGAAGGCCACGATGCGGGCAGGTCGGGATTGAGCCGGCCAGCAACTCGGTGGCGCGCAGGGCATCCCACAAGTACGTGCGGGGATCACGCTGCATACAGAGTTTCCTTGCTTTCCATGACCTGCTGACGGAAGTAAGGGTTGCGGATACTGCTGTTGACCACGAGGTCGACAGGCCTGCCGAGGATCCGCTCCAGTCCTTCCTTCAAAGCGAAGTAGGTGCCGAAGTGATCAAAATCGTCGCCGGCCTCGAAGTCGACGAGAAGGTCCACATCGCTGGTCGTCACGTTGAACGAACCACTGACCGCCGATCCGAACACGTCGAGACGCCGAACACCCAACGTTCGGCACAGGTCCTCGATCTCGGCCAGCCTCGCTGCTACGACCTCATGCACCCTCGTCACCTCCTCAAGCACGATTGTGCCTGATCTCGGACGTTGGGTCAGTCCGAGTAGACGACGGTGACGGGCGCGTGGTCCGACCAACGCTCCGCGTACGTAGCCGCCCGCTCCACCACAGCCGAAGCGGCCCGAGCCGCCAGCCCATCCGTCGCGACCTGGTAGTCGATCCTCCACCCAGAATCGTTGTCGAAGGCCTTGCCGCGATACGACCACCACGAGTACGGCCCAACAGCGTCAGGGTGCAGCGCGCGCATCACGTCGTTGTAGCCCGACGCGAACACGGACGTCATCCACTCCCGCTCGTACGGCAGGAAGCCGGACTCCTTCTGGTTCGTCTTCCAGTTCTTCAGGTCCGCCTGCTGGTGCGCGATGTTCCAGTCACCGCACACGAGCACCTCACGGCCCGAGACGGCCGCTTTCTCTCGCAGCGACACCAGGTACGGCAGGAAGGCCGCCATGAAGCGGTCCTTCTCGTCCTGCCTCTCCGTGCCCACGTCGCCGGACGGCAGGTACAGCGAGGCCACGACGACGCCGGGCAGTTCGATCTCCAGGTAGCGGCCGCTCGCCTCGAACTCGGCGGTACCGAAGCCCACACGGACCGAGGTGGGTTCAACGCGCGAGAGCAAACCAACGCCTGCGCGGCCCTTCAGCGACGACGGGGCGTACACGCCGTGCCAGCCGAGAGGTGAGTGAACGTCCGGAGCCAACTCGGACGGCTCCGCGCGGACTTCCTGCAGGCACACCACGTCCGCGGAAGAGGAAGCGAGCCACTCGAGGTAGCCCTTCTTCGCGGCGGCGCGCAGACCGTTGACGTTGACCGTGGAGACCGTGAGCACGACGAGGGAGCCTACTGGGAGGCCAGACCCCAGGGCTTCGGGTACTCGGCGCCGCAGCCGGCGCAGTGTGCGGTCAGGTCGAGGTAGCCGACGAGGGTGGCCATCTCGTCACGGGGCAGTGCCAGCTGACGTTCGCCGTAGACCTCGGTGTAGAGGCCCTGCCACTCCGGCTCGCAGGAGCACTGCGTGACGCTCTTGGCTCTACCCCAACGAAACATGTTCCGCAGCATGCACGCGAGTTTACTTGCAGGTCGAATCGCTGGTCAGCGCGACGAACGACTGACTCACCCAGCGGCGGTCGCTGAGCATCCGGTAGCCGTTCTCGACGCGCGCCTGGGCGTCGGTCACCGCGTCGCGCGGCATGGTCGAGACGATCGGCTGCATGTCACCGGGTCCCGAGCGGACGTTGAGGATGTCCGCGGTCACCGTGACCTTGCAGATCTCCGCGCCCTTGTCGCTGCCCATCTGCTTGCCGCCGTTCACGGCGTACAGCACGCCCGCGACCCCGAGCACCCCGATGACGATCATTCCCCGAACCGGTACACCGAACATGACGCTGCCTCCGCACGCACAAAGCCCTGGAACAGCAGATATAGCGGCTGCGGGACGGGTGTGGACGGCTCGGCGCGGCAACCACCCGCAAGAGGAACCGACCGGGTGACGGGCAACGAGAAAGGCCACCCCGGTGTGACCGGGGTGGCCTTCTCACGTGCTCGAGTCAGGCGATCAGAACGACGCCATCTTCTTCTTGAGGTTCTCGTCGAGCGCGGCGAGGAAGTCCTCGGTGGTCAGCCACGCCTGGTCCTTGCTGATCAGCAGGGCCAGGTCCTTGGTCATCTGACCGGACTCGACGGTCTCGATCACGACCTCCTCGAGCGCCTCGGCGAAGCGGATCACCTCGGGGGTGCCGTCCAGCTTGCCGCGGTGCATGAGGCCACGGGTCCACGCGTAGATCGACGCGATGGGGTTCGTGGAGGTCGGCTTGCCGGCCTGGTGCTGGCGGAAGTGACGCGTCACGGTGCCGTGCGCGGCCTCGGCCTCGACCGTCTTGCCGTCCGGCGTCATCAGGACCGACGTCATGAGGCCGAGCGAGCCGAAGCCCTGCGCGACCGTGTCGGACTGGACGTCACCGTCGTAGTTCTTGCACGCCCAGACGTAGCCGCCCTCCCACTTCATGGCCGCTGCGACCATGTCGTCGATGAGGCGGTGCTCGTAGGTGAGGCCCTTGGCGTCGAACTCCGCCTTGAACTCTTCCTCGAAGACGCGCTGGAAGATGTCCTTGAAGGCGCCGTCGTAGGCCTTCAGGATCGTGTTCTTCGTCGACATGTAGACGGGGTAGCCCCGCTGCAGGCCGTAGGAGAACGAGGCGCGGGCGAAGTCCTCGATGGACTTGTTGTAGTTGTACATGCCCATCGCCACACCGCCCTCCGCCGGGAACTCGGTGACGACGTGCTCGATCGGGTCCGAGCCGTCCTCCGGCTGGAACGTGATCGTGAGCTTGCCGGCGCCGGGCACCTTGAAGTTGGTGGCCTTGTACTGGTCACCGTGCGCGTGACGGCCGATGATGATCGGCTTCGTCCAGCCCGGCACCAGCCGCGGGACGTTGGAGATGATGATCGGCTCGCGGAAGACGACACCACCGAGGATGTTGCGGATCGTGCCGTTGGGCGAGACCCACATCTTCTTGAGGCCGAACTCCTCGACGCGCGCCTCGTCCGGCGTGATCGTGGCGCACTTGACGCCGACGCCGTGCTTCTTGATGGCGTTGGCGGCGTCGACGGTGACCTGGTCGTCGGTGGCGTCCCGGTGCTCGATGCCCAGGTCGTAGTACTCCAGAGTGACGTCCAGGTACGGGTGGATCAGCTTGTCCTTGATGAACTGCCAGATGATCCGGGTCATCTCGTCGCCGTCGAGTTCGACGACGGTGCCCTGAACCTTGATCTTGCCCATAATCCTGGGCGCTCCTCTCGCGACGATGCAAGCAGGACAAGCGTACTGGTAAAACGCCGCCCTGTGCCTGCGACCCTGGTTACATCGATTCAACTGACGCCAAGCACTGCGCCGTTGGTGTGAACCGTAGTCCTCCCGCCCACCGGTCACCACGAGAGCGGGCCCCACCAGGCAGGAGTCGATCTTCTTCGCCGTTGCACGAGTTCTGCTCCGGCGGCGTTCAAGCAACGACTACTGTCTGCACGGTCGGGTGATCACCGGAAAGGGCGTAAGTGTCAACTGGGCCAACACATGCGATGAGTGGGCTGCTCGCCTGGAGCGCGGTCACCGCACTCGCGTCAAGTCACCCGATCGGCCAGCTCTCGCCGCAGAGCTGGGCCGTCGGCGCGGTTCTCGCCACCGGCGCGGCACTTCTGCCCGACCTGGACCACCCCGGTTCGACCATCTCGCGCACGTTCGGAGCGCTGAGCAGCGGGCTGTCCGCGGGCATCAACGCGTTGAGCAGCTTCGTCTACCGGACGACACGCCTGAAGAGGGATTCCAAGCGAGACGGCGGACATCGTGGTCTCACGCACACGCTCGTCTTCGCGTTGTTCTCCGCCGTCTTCACCGCCGCGGTCATCCAGAACAGCCAGAAGTGGGCGCTGCCGGTGCTCATGTTCGTGTTCGCCGGTCTCGCGGTGCGCGGGATCATGAACGACTGGTGCCCCAAGCAGGACGCGCTGCTGATCACCGTGGTCTCGGCGGGGATCACCTGGGCGATGATCGCGTGGACCTCGCAGACGGACGCGTCCGCCGCGGCGTGCGGGATCGCGGTCGGCGTCGGGTGCTTCGCGCACTACATCGGTGACGCGATCACCGAGCAGGGCTGCCCGATCCTGTGGCCGATCCCGATCATGGGCAAGACGTGGTACCCGGTCGCGCCGCCGAAGATCATGCGGATGAGGACCGGCGGCGTGGTGGAGATGGCCATCGTCGGGCCGGTCGTGACGATCCTGTCGATCTGGCTGGGACTCGCCGCGTTGCAGGGCACCGGCGCCCTGCCGTTCCTGGACTGGGTGGACCTCCTTCCGGTCTAGTTCACCCGGCGTCCACCTGCACCACACCCGATCGGCCTAGCCTCCACGGACCCCGACCCGTCGCGTGGAGGTTCAGCCATCCCCAGGTTGCGCCGTTCGGACCTAATCAAAGGTGCGGTAACCGGACGATCATCGTTTGAAACGTCGGCCACGCCACATGTGAAGGTCGAGCGATCCTACGAGCCGCGCTGGCACTATGCGGTCTTCACGCACACGTTCCGCAACGCCGGGGAGCCGTTCTTCCCCCGGTTGCGCGGAACCGACGGCAACCGCGGCGCGTTCGAACCCCAGGCGGACACACCCGGAGCCGCGAACCCGTGGGAGGACCCTGTGGTGCTACTCCAACCCGATCTTCGTGGAGGTCAGGTGACCAGCACCTTCGTCGGCGTCGACGCCGGCTATGAAAACCGCTGGGAAGCGGAGAAGATCGCGTTGGAGCTGCACGACACAGTGCTGACCACGGCCCGAACGGTCGTGGTGCACGAGGTCGACGCCCACTACGCGATGTCCTTCCTCCTGCCCGTTCCCCCGTCCGACGCAGTGGTGAACTCACTGGTCGCACAGGGTTTCGGCGTCGCTGTACGCGGTGCGTCCTCAGGACGTCTGGTAGGCCCGGAGGCGCTTCGAGTAGGCGCCTCCACTGCTGCCGAGGCCCATCAGTACCGCCGCGAGGGGCGCGCTCTGCGATACCAAGGCCAACGGTCGTTGCGCGGCCGCCACGGGGTGTCGGACATCCTCGCGTTCACGGCCATAGAGGCCGTCCTCCCGCGCGGCACACACACGGTCGACACGCGCGGGAACCTGACGCCGTTCTTCCGCGACGGCAAGTTGGTGCTGGTCATCGACTAGTTTTGCGGATGTGCGTGACATCGCTGTCTTCAGTGGTTCTGCCCATCCCTCCCTAGCCGCCGAGATCTGTGGTCACCTCGGTGTCGAACTCTCCCCCAGCCGTCTGACGCGGTTCGCCAACGACTGCCTGGAAGTGCAGTTGCAGGCGAACTGCCGGGAGCGGGACGTGTTCCTGATCCAGCCACTGGTGCCGCCGGTGCAGGAACACCTCGTCGAACTCCTGCTGATGCTCGACGCTGCCCGTGGCGCTTCGGCCGCGCGCACGACCGTCGTCCTGCCGCACTACGCCTACGCGCGTTCGGACAAGAAGGACGCGCCCCGGATCTCGATCGGCGGCCGCCTGGTCGCCGATCTGATGGTCGCCGCCGGAGCGTCCAGGGTGCTGGCGATGACGTTGCACTCGCCGCAGGTGCACGGGTTCTTCTCGGTGCCCGTCGACCACCTGCACGCCCTGCGCGAACTCGCCGCGCACTTCTCCCGGTACGACCTCTCGAACACCGTCGTGGTGTCGCCGGACCTCGGCAACGCCAAGGAGGCCGCGCACTTCGCCCGGATCCTGGGGCTGCCGGTCGCGGCCGGCGCCAAGCAGCGGTTCGCCGACGACAAGGTGCAGATCCAGACCGTGATCGGCGAGGTGGCCGGGCGGGACGTGATCGTGCTGGACGACGAGATCGCCAAGGGCTCGACGGTGATCGAACTGCTGGACAAGCTGCGGGAACGCGGCGCCGGGTCGATCCGGGTCGCCTGCACGCACGGGCTGTTCTCGGCCGGCGCGCTGGACCGGCTGCAGGCGTTCGACGACGTGCTGGAGATCGTCGCGACGAACACCGTGCCGATCCCGGCGGAGAAGTCCGTGCCGAAGTTGAAGGTGCTGTCGATCGCGCCGGCGCTGGCCGAGGCGATGCGGCGGATCAACGTCGGCGAGTCGGTGTCGACCCTCTTCGAGGCTCCTTAGTCACTTGAGGTGCGCGAGTGCCGTGATCAGCCGATCTCCGACGTCGGCCGGTCCCGGCATCTTGCGCACCACGGCCCGCTGGTGCGCGAGGCCGTGCAGCCCCAGCCACAACGCCACCGCGTCGCCGAACAGGTCGTCGCTGCCGTGGGCGATCCCCTCTTCGACGCACGCGCCGAGCACGTCGACGAGCAGCGTGAACGCCTCCACGCCGAGTGATTCGAGGTCGGCGTCGGTGATCGAGGTGACGTCGACCGACGGCGTCCACAGACCGCCGAACATGATCCGGTAGCGCTGCGGGTGCAGCTTCGCGAAGTCCAGGTAGGCGTTGCACACCGCGAAGAGCCGTGCGCGTGCGTCTGGGCCCGCGTTGTCGCCGGCCTCGCGCAGGACGGTCGTGAGCGCGTCCATCTCCTGCTGCACCACGGCCAGCATGATCGACGGCTGGTCCGCGAAGTGCGGGTAGATCGACGGCGCCGCGATCCCCGCCTTGCGGGCGACCGAGCGCAGCGTGACCGCACGTTCGTCGCCGCCCTCGTCCAGCAGCGCAAGGGCCGCCGCGATGATCTCGTCCCGCAGTTTTCCGCCTTCGCCCCTGCGGTTGCGCCTGCGCGGTTCCGTGTTCGTCACGGCCGTAACCATACATCTGAAAGTTTATGGGTGTTAGGTCTTGTGGTCCTAAACTTACGGGCGTTAGCTTATGTCCGTAAGCACAGCCGAGACCGAGGAGTCACGATGAACGCCACGACCACCACCACCCGCGCCACCGAGATCGTCCTGCCGGGTGTGGTCGAGCCCGCCGGCCTGCACGTCCAGGTCCGCGACCTGCCCGCGCCGGGTCAGGGCCAGGTCGTCCTGCGGATGGACGCCACGGGCGTCTCGTTCGCCGAGCAGCAGATGCGCCTGGGCAAGTACTACGACCAGCCCGCGTTCCCGTTCGTGCCCGGTTACGACGTCGTCGGCACCGTGGTCGGAACCGGGCCCGGCGTCGGCCGCGACCTGCGGGGACACCGGTTCGCCGCGGTCACCAAGGTCGGCGCGTGGGCGAGCCACCTGATCGTCGAGGCCGCCGACCTGGTGCCCGTCCCGGACGGCGTGGACGCGGCCGCCGCCGAGACCGTCGTGGTCAACGGCGTCACGGCGTGGCAGATGATGTACCGCACGGCGAAGGTCAAGCGCGGCGACACGATCGTCGTGCTGGGCGCGAACGGCGGCGTCGGCTCGACGCTGGTGCAGCTCGCCCGCCACGCCGGCATCAGGGTGATCGGCACGGCCTCCGCCCGCCACCACGAGGCGGTGCGCGAGCTCGGCGCGATCCCCGTCGACTACCGCGACCCGAACATGTACGCCCGCATCCGCGAACTGGCGCCCGAGGGGGTGGACGCCGTGTTCGACCACGTCGGCGGCTCCGCCCTGCACGACTCCTGGCGGCTGCTGCGCCGCGGTGGCGCGCTGGTCAACTACGGTTCGGCCGCCACGAAGGACGAGCCGGGCAACGCGATGCTGCCGGTGCTCAAGCTGTTCGGCCGGCTGATGCTGTGGAACCTGCTGCCCAACGGCAAGCGCGCCGGTTTCTACAACTTCTGGGCCGGCAAGCGCTTCCGTGCCGCCGCGTTCCGCGCTCGCTTGACCGAGGACCTCACGCAGGTGTTCGCGCTGGTCAAGGCCGGCGTGCTGACGCCGCAGATCGCCGCGCGCATCCCGTTGCCGGAGGCGGGTGCCGCGCTCGCACTGGCCGAGTCGCGGACCGTGCTGGGCAAGGTCGTCATCGTCCCGGAGCCGTGAGCCGGCCGGGCTGCCGCCAGGCGATCGTGGCGGCGGCGACCGCCCTCGTCGACCAGCGCGCCTCGATCCGCCGCTCGCCCCAGTTCGTCGTCATCGCACCGCGCCTGATCACTTCACTCATCTGACCTTCCGGGAGTCCCCGCCATGAACGCCACCGCTGTTCGCGCCACCACCGTCGCGTCCACCGAGATCGACAACCGCGCCGCCTACCTGGGTTTCGCGTTCGCCTACGTCTTCGGCCACGGCGCCGCGCTGCTCTCCAGGTCCGGCGCGGTCCTGATGCCGGCGTGGCTGCCGATCGGGTTGCTCGCCACCGGCCTCGTCGCCGGCACGGTCTTCGCCATGACCGCGTCGCTGCGGGCCCAGAAAGCCGCTCCGGAAGCGCGCCGACGAGCCGAGAAACTGGTCGGCACGGCCTGGATCACCGGCTTCACCGCTCTGGCGTTGGCGGTCACCGGCCTGAGCACGGTGTTCGACAAGCCGGAACTGCAGACCGTGCTGTGGCCCGCGGGCTCGACCATCGTCGTCGGCCTGATCTACATCGCCGAGGGCGCGATCCGCGGCAACGCCCTGCACTACAACCTGGGCACCTGGCTCATGCTCGTCGCCGCCGCGACGCTGTTCATTCCGGGAGCCGGCTTCTTCGGCACGCTGGCCGTGCTGGGTGGCGGCGCCTACCTGGTGGCGGCGTTCCTGGAGCGTCGACGCCTTGCCGCGTAAGGCTTCTACAGCCGCACTCGCACCGTGACACGGCCCTTGTCGTCACGGTGCGAAGTCGCGTGTCCGGTCTTCTCCGTGCCATCGAGCTCAAGCGTCAACGGACCGCCCTCGCCTTCGAAGTTGCGCCACCACACTTTCGCGTCCGGCAACATCACGCGGATCTCGACGACATCGCCTTTGCGTTGGTAGCCAACGGGTGTGCTGATCGTGCGACCGGACCGCCTGCCCGTGTACGTCACGACCGTGAGCCCCTTGCGCACGAGCTTCCCCACGAGCGGCGCGTCGCGCAGTCCGACGATCCACTTGTTGACCCGGCGCACCATCGGTCCCTGAACCCTCATGCGTTTCACCGTAGTCTGCTAAGTGGAGACCCCCGTCCGCTTGAGGCGAAGTGAGAAGAAGTGACCGCTGAACCGTCTCAGATGCGAGCCGACGCACGGGAGAACCGCGCGCGAGTCCTCGTCGTCGCCCGCGAACTGTTCGCCGAGCGCGGACTGGAAGTGCCGATGGCCGCGATCGCACGCAGGGCAGGCGTCGGCGTCGCCACCCTGTACCGGCGCTTCCCGACCAAGGAAACGCTGGTCATGGAGGCCTTCGCCGAGCAGTTCGCCGTCTGCCAGGGCGTCATGGACGACGCGCTGAAGGACCCGGACCCGTGGCGCGGGCTCCGCACGGTGATCGAGAAGGTCTGCCTGCTCCAGGCGTGCGACAGGGGCTTCACCGCCGCGTTCATGGCCTCGTTCCCCGACCTGCACTCCGAGGCGCGCGACCGGACATGGCTCGGCTTCGTGGCGCTAGTGCAGCGGGCGAAGGACAGCGGGCACCTGCGGGCCGACTTCTCACCGCACGACCTGACGCTGGTGCTCGTGGCCAACGGCGGACTGTCCAGCCTGCCGGCGGAGGTCGCCGTGGCGAGTTCCCGGCGCCTGGTCGCGTACCTGCTGGAGTCGTTCCGAACGGGCACGGACGTGCTGCCGCCGCCCGTGCCGCTCAGCCTGGACCTCGTCCTCGGTTAACCGGGATGTGCACCGACGGTGTCGCGGATCATCGCGCCCAGGTCGGCCGAGCCCTTGCGCGCGCAGTGAGCGCAGCAGAAGAACTTGCCCTCCACCTCCACGCCGTGCCCGATCACGCGGCAGTCGCAGTGCTCGCAGCGCGGCGCGAGCCGTTGGATCGCGCACTCGAAGCTGTCGAACGTGTGCACACCCCCGCCGACGGTGCGCACCTCGAAGGCCATCCAGTACTCGTTGCCACAGACGTCACAGGTCGCCATGCGCGGAAGACTGCGACAGGTCAGTCGGGTCGGCAACTCGAAGCGTCGAGTTGCGCGACCAACGTCTTCGGGGCAATCACCCGATAGGCGTCCTCGACAAGATCGGCGAGGACGTCCCAGTCGAGTGGGACGTCGAGGTACACACCGAGCCAGCCACGACGACCGACGTAGGGCGGGCGGAAGTACTTCTCCGGCGCCTGCGCGACGAGCGTTTCCTGCACACCAGGGCCCGCCGCGCACCAGAACGCCGTGCGGTCGTCATGGTGGTGGTCGGCTGACGTCACAAAGGTCTTCTTGCCGCGGACGAACCAGGTCGGCTCGCCATGACTCAGGCGTTCGGTCACCTCTGGCAGCGCGAGACAGAGGCGGCGCAGGTGTTCGAGCGCGTCCACCAGGACATCCTGCGCCTTCGACGGCGATCTGTCAGCCGGCGTCCAACCCACCGTCCACAGAGGACACTGCACTGCGGCGGGAGCCAGTGAACGTTCTGAGCGGGACCGGCCGGATTCGAACCGGCGTTCTCCCTCCTCCGTTCAGGAGGGCGCGTCGACCACTGCGCTACAGGCCCCATCGCCACCGCGTCTCTCACAGTAGTCGGGGAAGTCCGGGCCGTATGCCCTGCGAAAGTGTTGGACCCAATAAGGTTCACGGACCAACCCCGAACTGGACGGTGTCGTGCCAGGGATCGACTACTACGAGTTGCTCGGTGTCGACCGGGGCGCCAGCGCCTCGGAGATCAAGTCGGCCTACCGCTCTCTCGCCAAGGTCATGCACCCCGACGCGGGTGGGACGTCTGGCGGCTTCCGCCTGCTCCAGGAGGCCTACGAGACGCTGAAGGACCCGGCCCGGCGCGCCGACTACGACCGCCCGACTCTCCGGACACCCTCCGTGGTGCGGCCACAAACACGGCCGCGACCTCGCAGAACAGGCCACACGGGCAGGCTGCGCGACTTCGGCGAGGACCCGAACTACATGGCGCCGCGCCCCCGTGTCGACCTCGGTTCGATGGAGTGGTGGCACCGCATCGACCTCGGCGCGCGCGTCCGGTACGTCCCCGCCACCGGCCTCGGCCACGCCCCAGCGGCGGCCGCGATCGGCGGCTGGCTCGTCCTGCTCATCCCCCTGACGATGACCCTGTCGCCGCTGCTGCTCGCCGTCTGGCTGCCGCTCGTGGCGGGCGCCGGCTACGGCGCGTTCCGGTTGGTACGCCGCTACATGACGGTCGCGCGAGCCGAACGGGCGTTCGCCGGCGAGTACGACGGGAACACGATTTTCGGCCGTCCGGGTGAAAACAGACGCGAACGGCTGACCGCCGGCCTGCTCACGGAGTACATGACCCAGCTACCGGGCGTGCGCATCTTCCACGGCCTCGCCTGGCCCGGCTCGGTCTTCACGGACATCGACCACGCCCTGCTCTGCGGCCGCCGCCTGGTCCTCATCGAGTCGAAGTCGTGGCTCCCCGGCCACTACTACCGCGACGAGGACGGCGAACTCTGGCGCAACGGCCACCCGTTCCGCGGCGGCGGCACCCAACTGATCGAGGGCGTCGAACGCTTCGCCGAACTCCTGCCGTGGCTGGAGGTCCGCGGCGCCCTGCTCGTCTACCCAAGCCGCGCCGGCGAGGTCACGTGCGACGACGACCTCGACTTCGAGATACCGCCGATGACACCCGAGCAGTTCGTCAGCGAGATCGGCGACTGGCTGGCCGACGACCCGGCCACCGTCGACCGCGAGGCATTGCGTGTCCTCGTGCGTCAGGTGGTCTCCGAAGTCCGCGTCGCCGGCGCCTGACATCGGGGCTTCGCCAGGATTCGTGGCCGTCTGCCGGGCATGCCAGGATGGCCGCCATGACCGCACGGGATGCAGCATTTGCTACACCCAGACCGTAGCAAACGCTGCGCCGCGTGTAGCGTTTGCTGAATGGAACGGGTAGAGGCTCTTCAAGTCGTAGGCGACATCGCCGCTGACCAGTGGGGCCTGTTCACAACCCGGCAGGCAGATGCCGCAGGAGTGAACCGCACGACTCTGACGAGGCTGGTGTCGGCGGGGCTTGTCGACCACGTGACGCGCGGCGTCCATCTCGTAGTCGCGGCAGGAACACCGAACCATCTCGAAGAGAAGTCGGCATGGCTCCACCTCGCTCCATCTCGCCGCGCCTGGGAGCGAGACGCCGCCGATCAGGACGACGGGGTCCTCTCGCATCGCACCGCTTGCGTCCTGCACGGGCTCGGCGACATCCCTGCGCCACAAGTCGAGCTCACCGTGCCACGGCGACGTACCACCCGAATCTCCGGGATACGGCTGCATCGTGGCGATCTGTCGCGTGACGAGATCACCACAACCAACGACGGTCTGCCGGTGACCACGGTCGAACGCACCATCAGAGACCTCCTCGCCGGCCAGGTCGACGGAGGTCATCTGGGCGGCGTTCTCAACGATGCGCTGCGTCGCCAACTGGTCGACGTGCAACGTCTTCTGGTGATACTGGCCGACTACGCACCCGCATACGGCGTCGCCGAGAACGGCGGGCTCGGCCTGCTCCGACACCTGCTGCACCAGGCAGGAGCAGACGCCGCGTTCGACGGCCGATCAGCGGTGACGATGGCCGCTGAATCCAGTCCTGAAGCAACCGCAACAGTTCACGCGATCGCTGCACAACTTGCGGGGTTGGACATGCCACAGCTGAAGAAGCTGCAGGCCGCCGTGAACGCGGCAATCGACGAACCAGGCAAGAACAACCCCAGGTTGGAGACCGAGCAGTGAGTTACGCGTCGCCTCAGGCGCTGAGCCGTGCGCTTCGGGATCGCGCCAAACGCGAAGCTGCGAACGCAGGCACACGGCCTGGCGATCTGCTCAACAGATTCTACTTCGAACGGCTCCTCGCCAGAGTCTTCCACCACGACCCCGACGGCTGGCTCCTCAAGGGCGGCCAAGCGATGCTCGTGCGCTACCGCGATGTCCGCCACAGCCGCGACATCGATCTGTGTCGCCCGTATGCCACCGATTTGAACGAGGCGGTGGCGGCGATCTGCTCCGCCGCGGCCGTCGATCTGGGTGACTTCGTTCGGTACGACTACCGAGGTCGTACCGAGATGACGGAGAACCGCCCGACTACACGCGTGTCGTTCATCATCCTGGTAGGCCTGCGAACGGAGGGCACCGTCAGTGTTGATCTGGTCGTGCACTCGCCCCTGCACGGAACACCCGAACTGCGAAGGCTTCAGCCGTCCGTCCCCGTTGACTGGCCTGACGACTGGCCGGTGGTCAGGCTCTACCCGCTGATCGCTCACGTAGCGGACAAGGTGTGCGCCCTCTACGAGAAGCACAACGGGAGGGTTTCCACGAGATATCGCGATCTCGTGGACCTGGTGCTCATCGCCCTGCGCGAGTCCATTCCCGGCCGGGAACTACAGGTCGCGATCAGGCACGAATGTCAGCGGCGGCGAGACGCAGGCATCGATCTTGAGCTGCCCGAGGTGTTCATCGTGCCAGAGCCGACCTCCTGGAACACAGGCTACGGACGCGAAGCCGGCACGCTCGATGCCTTGGCGGCACATCGGACGCTCGCGCAGGCCGCCGAGCTCATGGGGAGGTTCCTCAACCCGGCTCTGTCGGCACCGGACCCAGGTCGGTGGATCGCCACCGAACTGCGGTGGAGCCGGAACCCGTGAGCTCAGCAGGCGACAGTCGTCTGGTCCGTGACACCATTCCAACATGAACCGCACGGTGTGCCTCGCACAGAACCCCGACGCGGACGCACTCCTCGCGTCGGACATGTTCGCCCTGCTCACCGGAATGCTGCTGGACCAGCAGATCCCGATGGAGAAGGCGTTCTCCGGCCCCAAGGTCCTCGCCGACCGCATGGGTGGCCTGGACGTGCGCCGCATCGCCGAGGCCGACCCCGAGGCCTTCGCCACCGTCATGGCCACGCCGCCCGCCGTGCACCGGTTCCCCGGTTCGATGGCCAAGCGGGTGCAGGCGCTGTCGCAGTTCGTCGTCGAGACCTATGACGGCGACGTCACGCGGATCTGGGCCGACGGGGACGGGGCCGCGGTGTTGAAGCGGCTCAAGGCGTTGCCTGGGTTCGGGGAGCAGAAGGCCAAGATCTTCCTTGCACTTCTGGGCAAACAGTTCGGCGTCACGCCCGAGGGGTGGCGTGCGGCGGCTGGGCATTACGGGGACGAAGGAAGCCGACGTAGTGTCGCTGACGTGCGCGATCAGGCGTCGTTGCTGGAGGTGCGCGACTTCAAGAAGGCCGCGAAGGCCGCCGCCAAGAAGTAGCACGGCTGTTCATCGTCTGGTGCACTGGACATCCGCCGCCAGTCTGCGCGAGGTGCGATCTTGCCACCTCGTGAGAGAAGGGGCGTTTGCGTTGCGCATCAAGGTGATCGGCGTGTTCACGGTCCTCGTGCTCGGGTTGACCGGCCTTCCGGCGGGGGCGGCTACGTCATGGCCCGGTGACTCCGCCACGAAGTACGCGGGCGGGAAGAACGTCTTCGGCAAGAACCTGAGCGGGCTGTCGTTCGAGAGTCCGGGTGTCGTGTGGGCGGTCAAGAACGGGCCCTCCACGCTGTACCGGCTCGTGCCGAGCGGGAGCACGTGGAAGGTCGACCAGAAGCGGTCGCTCAGGTTCGCGGACGGGCAGGGTGCTCCCGACGCCGAAGGGGTTGTGAGCACTCCTGACGGGCTCTTTGTGGCTGTGGAGCGCGACAACGACGACGGTGACGTGAGCGCGCCGAAGATCCTCAAGTACGGCACCGGCAGCAACGCGGTCGCCGAGTGGGAGCTCGGTGGCATGCCCGAGGTCGACCCCAACGACGGGCCCGAGGCCATCTCGTGGGTGCCGGACTCGTTCCTCACGCGGAACGGCTTCAAGGACGACAGCGGCAGGACCTACAACCCCGCTGACTACCCCGGTCACGGCAGCGGGTTGTTCTTCGTCGGGCTGGAGGCCACCGGTGAGGTGTACGTGTACGCCCTGCAGGGATCCAGCGCCAAGTTGCTGAGCAGGTTCGCGAGCGGGCAGAGCCAGGTGATGGGCCTGGAGTTCGACGGCGGCAAGCTGTGGAGCCTCTGCGACAACCACTGCGGCGGCCGGGCGACGACGCTCGCCATCAGCAGCGGCAAGTTCAAGGTCACGGCGACGTACAACCGGCCGTCGACGCTGCCGAACGTGAACCTCGAAGGGTTCGCGATCTCGCCGAGCTGCACCAACGGCAAGAAGGTCGTTCTCTGGTCGGACGACAACAACACGAGCAGTCACGCGCTCCGGAGTGGCACGCTGAACTGCACGGTCTAGTCCTGGGATTGTCGGGGTGCGGAACTAAGCTGCCGCGCGTGACCGCACCCCACATTCCCGGCCTCACCGACCTGAGACCGTTGGGCGCGGGCGGGTTCGCCACCGTCTACACCGCCCATCAGGCCCAACTCGGTCGCGACGTCGCCGTGAAGATCGACAACCGGGTCCTGGTCGACGAGCGGGACCGGAGGCGGTTCCTCCGTGAGGCGCAGGCGGCGGCGAAGCTGTCGGGTCATCCGCACGTCGTCGGGGTGCACGACGCGAACATCACCGGCCATGGCACGCCGTACATCGTCATGGAGCTGTGCACGGGCGGGTCGCTCTCCGACCAGCTCGACCAACAGGGTTCGTTGCCTCCCGAGCGGGTCCGCGACCTCGGCATCAAGCTCGCCGACGCACTCGCCGCGGCACATCAGGAAGGCGTGCTGCACCGGGACATCAAGCCCGCCAACATCCTCGTCGACCGCTACGGCACGCCGAAGCTCGCCGACTTCGGGCTCGCGGCGCTGCTCGACGCGCAGGGCGGCAGCACGGTCACCAGGGACGCCCTGAGCCCCAGCTATGCGCCGCCCGAGGCGTTCGCGATGGCCGAGCCGACGCCGCAGGCCGATGTCTACTCGCTCGCGGCGACGCTCTACACGTTGCTCGCCGGCAAGCCGCCACGTCCGGTGCCGTGGCCGATCACCAGCTTCGACCAGCTCGGCGAGATCCTGCGCCGGCCCGTGCCCGCGGTGCCCGGGGTGCCGCCCGCGTTGCACGAGGCGCTGGCGAGGGCTCTGCACCCGGACGCGAACCTGCGCACGCCGAGCGCCGCGCAGTTGCGGGACGAGTTGATCGACCCGATGCGGATGCCGACCGTGCCGGTGTCCGCCCCGCCGAAGCGCAGGACGTGGCCGCTGGTCGCCGGTGCGGCAGGGCTCGTCGTCGCGGTCGTGGCGGGCCTGGTCGTGTGGAACCCCTTCGGCAAGGAGCAGACGACCGCCCAGGGCGCCGGGCCGTCGACGCCCCAGCAGGGCGGTGCCGAGGACATCCCGCCGTTCCTCAAGAAGTGCGACAACGCCGGGTTCTGCGTCGACAAGTCCACCTGCTACCGAGGGATCAACACCATCGGCGGTACGGCCGCCTCCGCGCGCAAGGTCGGTTCCTGCGCGGACGAGCACTACTGGGAGGCGTTCGGCGGCGGTTGGCTGTCCGGGGAGATCCCGGCGGTCGACTCCGACGAGCTGCTGGCCTCGGCGGAGGTGAAGAACGTCTGCACGCCCGCTCTGATGAAGGCGGTCACCAGGCCGAACGTCGACACCACGGGCTGGAACATCACCGCGGTCGGGTACAAGGACGGCTCGCGCAGCTACTTCCTCTGCATGGGCGCCGAACCCGGAGCGGGTGAGGTGGTCACCAGCGCGTTCGGCAGTTGAACAAATCCACTTGCGACGGTCACTAACGTTGACCGACGTGCGTGTTCACGCCGATTTGATCATTGCTGGATTCCGAAGGTACTCGACCTACCGACAAGCGATGCTGGCCGGGATGACCGCGAACGTGGTCTTCGGCCTGCTGCGGGCCGCCGTTCTCGTCGCCGCTCTCCAGGCGGCGAACGGTGAGATCGCGGAGTACGGCATCGCTGCCACCAACACGTACGTCTGGATCGGGCAGGGGCTGCTCGGGTTCATCCTGTTGTGGGGAACCAACGAGCTCGCCGAGCGCGTGCGATCCGGTGACGTCGTGGTCGACCTGTACCGGCCGTGGCACCTGCAGAGCGCTCTGCTCGCGCAGGACCTCGGCCGCGGCGGGTACGCGTTCCTGACCAGGCTCGCGCCGCCGATGGTGTTCGGCATGCTGTTGTTCCCGTTCCAGTTCCCGGCCAGCCCGGTGCAGTGGCCGCTGTTCCTGGTCAGCGCGGTCATCGCGCTGGTCATCAGCTTCGCGTGCCGGTTCCTGATCGACGTCAGCGCGTTCTGGCTGCTCGACAACCGGGGGCTGTACGGGTTCTGGAACGTCACGTCCGGCCTGCTGTGCGGGCTCACCGTGCCGGTCGCGTTCTTCCCCGAGTGGGCTCGGGACGTGCTGTGGATGACCCCGTTCCCCGCGTTGATGCAGGCGCCGATCGACGTGTTCCTCGGACACGGCGACCCGGTGCGAACCCTGCTCTACCAGGTGTTCTGGGCCGTGGCGCTGCTCGCGGCCGGTCATCTGGTCCTCCAGCGCGCGGTGCGCAGGGTGGTGGTGCAGGGTGGCTGACTCCATCTACCCCAGGCTGATCGGCGCGCGGCTGAGAAGCCAGATGTCCTACCGCGCGTCGTTCGCGCTCGACCTCGTCACGCAGGTGCTGGCGCAGTGGATCGAGCTGGTCGTGATCCTCGTGCTGTTCGGTCACGTCAGCGCGCTCGGCGGGTTCACCAAGGACGAGGTGCTGCTGATGTACGCGTTCGCGGGCATCGCGTTCGGCATCGCCGACCTCTTCGCCGGACAGCTCGACAACCTGCCGACGTACATCCGCACCGGCACCTTCGACGTGCTGCTGATGCGGCCGCTCGGCACGCTGCCGCAGATCATGGTCTCGGACGTGCGCCTGCGCAGGGTCGGGCGCATCATCGGCGCGATCGCCGTGATGGTCTACGCGCTGGCGCACGTAGGCATCGGCTGGACGCCCGCGAAGGTCGCGCTGACCATCGCCACGCCGCTGGCCGGCGCGGTCATCTTCGGCGCGATCTGGGTCGTGACGTGCTCGGTGTGCTTCTGGATCGTGGAGGGCCGCGAGTTCGCCAACGCCTTCACCTACGGCAGCAACGCCTTCACGTCGTACCCGGTCAACGTCTACTCCGCCCCGCTGCGCTGGGTGATGGCGTTCATCGTGCCGGGGGCGTTCGTGGCGTACTACCCGAGCCTCGCGCTGCTCGGGAAGCAGGATCCGCTCGGCCTTCCTGGCTGGGTCGGCTGGACATCACCGCTCGTCGCGGCGCTGGCGGCGGTCGTCGCCGGCTTCGTGTGGCGGTTCGCGGTCAGGCACTACCGGGGAACGGGATCATGATCGAGGTCAGGGAGCTCCGCAGGGAGTTCAAGGTAGCCACGTCCAAAGGCCTGCGCCGCAACTACCGGACCGTCACGGCGGTCGACGGCGTCACGTTCGACGTCGCCGCGGGTGAGGCCGTCGGGTACGTCGGGCCGAACGGCGCCGGCAAGTCCACGACGATCAAGATGCTGACCGGGATCCTGGTGCCGACCAGCGGCCACGTCAGGGTGGGCGACATCGACCCGTCGAAGCAGCGGCGCGATCTCGCGAAACGCATCGGTGTCGTGTTCGGCCAGCGCAGCCAGCTCTGGTGGGACCTGCCGCTGGGGGACAGCTTCGACCTGCTCAGGTCCATCTACCGGGTGTCAGCGGAGGACTACCGCAGGCGGCTCGACGAGTGCGTCGAACTCCTTGGCCTGCAAGAGTTCCTGATCACGCCCGTGCGGCAGCTCTCGCTGGGGCAACGGATGCGCGGCGAGATCACCGCCGCGCTGCTGCACGCCCCGGAGCTCCTGGTGCTGGACGAGCCGACGATCGGCCTGGACCTGGAGTCCAAGGAGCGCCTCAGGGAGTTCCTCGCGGACATCAACACCCGTCGCGGCACGACACTCCTGCTCACCACGCACGACCTGGACGACATCGAACGGCTCTGCCCGCGGCTGATGGTGATCGACCACGGCCGGGTGCTCGCCGACGGCCCGCTGGAGGAACTGCGCGCCGAGGTGACGCCTGACCGCGAGCTCGTCATCGACCTCAGGGAACCGGGTCCGGCACCGGACGTCCCTGGAGTGACGGCGGTGCGCAGCGAGGCCAACGGCCTGCGTCACCACCTCACGTTCAGGAGAGCGGAGACGACGGCGGCACAGTTGATCACCCAGGTGGTGCGGCAGGTGGAGGTCCACGACCTCGCCGTCGTGGAGCCGGAAATCGACGACGTCATCCGGAAGCTGTACCAACGTGAACTCGATCAAGACATACGTCGGTAGAGTCTTCGGTAACAGAATCGGACACTTCGGGCACAAGGAGAGCGAATGCGCCTAGTTGGACCGCTTGCCGCGGCTGTCATCGCGCTGGGCAGCTTGACGGCATGCGACGCGATCCAGGGCGTCAGCAACACCGCGGACAAGGTGAAGCTGTGCGCCGACGCGATCTCGCTCGTGGGTTTCTCGCCGGACATGAGCGACCCGCAGAAGGCTCTGGAGGAAACCCAGGCCAAGGCGAAGGAGCTCGAGGCTCTCGCGAGCTCCGCGCCGGACGAGCAGGTGAAGAAGGCTCTCGAAGAGGCAGCCAACGGCATGCAGAACGTCAACTCCGCGGCGGACTGGGTGCAGCAGAAGGCCGATCTCGCCGCGAAGGTCTCCTCAGCCTGCGGCGGATGAGCACTTGAGCCCTGTTGCACATCTCCGGTGGCGGCCTACGCTTTGACGCGTTCATCGTGCCAAGCCTCACGCCGCACACCGGAGGTGTTGCAGCACCATGCAAGCAACAGTGGGTGACAGGCTCCACGTCCACAGCCGTTCCGTCGGCCTGGAGGAGCGTCTCGGAGAGATCCTCGAAGTGCGCGGGACCGACGGGCATCCGCCGTACCTCGTCCGCTTCAACGACGGCCACGAGGGCTTGGTGTTCCCCGGACCCGACTGCATCGTCGAGCCACGGGGCGCCATCTAGCCGTCGAGAACGGTGGCAATCAACTCCTCGGCGAGCTGAGGAGTCGCTGCCGCCACGCCTGACCACCGGTGGGTCAGGTCGGGCTCGAACGTGAACGGCCGCCCGTGCAGGTCGACCAGCACGCCGCCCGCGGCGGGCACGGTGACCAGTGCCGTCGCCAGGTCCATGATCCGGTGTGTGTCGCTGCCCGGATCGATGAAGGCGTCGACCGTGCCTTCCGCGACCAGCATGGTCTCCAGGCAGGTCGTGCACAGCACACGGATGCGGTCGGCGCTGTTCGCGATGCGCAGCCACGCGTCCTGAGTGCGCGTCTTGGGGCGCATCAGGCAGACGGACGCACCCTTCAGCGTCGTGCGTCCGGTGGTGCGGAACGACGTCGGCACTCCTGCGCGCGCGTGCCACGCACGGCCCGTGTCGAACCACGTCGTCAGAGCTTCTTTTGCCGTGCCGTCTTCGACGAGCGCACCGGCGAAGCACGAGAGAGGGACGCCGAACGCGGCGTTCGCGGACCCGTCGACCGGGTCGATGACAAGGGTGATCGCGGAGCCGTTGTCGACGAACCCGGCTTCCTCGGAGAGCAGGTTCACGCGACTGCGGTGGATGGACTCCAGGATCGCGTCCTCGACGATGCGATCAACGAGCATCGTCGGTGTTCCGTCGGCGCCGTCCGCCACTTCTTCGCGGAGTTCGAGGCGCGTGTGCAGAGATCGGGCACGCCCGTACGCCGCCGACGCCGCGCGGGCGGCGTCAGCGAGCGCAGGGTGCACGTCATCGGAGAGCTGTGGCTGGGGAACGTCCCATGGGATCAGCACGTTCCCCACCCTGCCACGAAAGACTCAGATCAGGCCGAGGCCCTTGACCGCGTCGCGCTCCTCGACCAGCTCGGCCACGGAGGCGTCGATCCGGCCGCGGGAGAACTCGTCGATCTCCAGGCCCTGGATGATCTCGTAGCTGCCGCCGGAGCACTTGACCGGGAACGACGAGATGATGCCCTCGGGCACGCCGTACGAGCCGTCCGACGGGATGGCCATCGAGGTCCACTCGGTGCCGTTGACCCAGTCGTAGACGTGGTCGATGGCGGCGTTCGCGGCCGACGCGGCGGAAGACGCGCCACGGGCCTCGATGATCGCCGCGCCGCGCTTGGCGACGGTCGGGATGAAGTCGTTCTCGAGCCACGCCTGGTCGTTCACGGCCTCGGCGGCGGTCTTGTCGCCCACCCTGGCGTGGAACAGGTCCGGATACTGGGTGGCCGAGTGGTTGCCCCAGATCGTCATGTTCTGGATGTCGGTGACCGCGACGCCCAGCTTCTTGGCGAGCTGCGACAGGGCGCGGTTGTGGTCCAGGCGCGTCATCGCGGTGAAGCGCTCACGCGGGACGTCCGGCGCGTGCTGCTGGGCGATGAGGGCGTTGGTGTTGGCCGGGTTGCCGACCACGAGGACCTTCACGTCGTCAGCGGCACCGGCGTTGATCGCCTCGCCCTGCGGCTTGAAGATGCCACCGTTGGCCTCGAGGAGGTCGCCGCGCTCCATGCCCTTGGTGCGGGGGCGGGCGCCGACGAGCAGGGCCACGTTCACGCCGTCGAACGCGGTCTTCGCGTCGTCGGTGATCGTGATTCCCCTGAGCAGCGGGAAGGCGCAGTCGTCCAGCTCCATCGCGGTGCCCTCGGCGGCCTTCAGCGCGGGGGTGATCTCCAGCAGCCGCAGGTTGACCGGGGTGTCCGGGCCGAGCAGGTGGCCGGAAGCGATGCGGAAGAGCAGTGCGTAGCCGATCTGGCCGGCTGCACCGGTGACAGTGACGTTCACGGGCGTGCGGGTCATGAGCCTTCCCGAATGACGATCGTCCTCGTTGACGTCGGGCAGGTCGCCCGGCGTCCCGCACGTTACCAACACGTGCCCGATGGCAGAGTGTGAGAGTGGACAACCTGGTCGAAGAGGTTGGCGAGGACTACGCCGACGCGAACCTGCACGGACAACACTGGGAGAAGCGGTCTTTCACCGACTGCGACTTCACCGAGGCGGACCTCCGCGAACTCGTCACGGCGGGGTGCACCTTCACCCGGTGCGACTTCAGCCGGACGGATCTCGGCGAGTCGAAGCACACCGCGACGGCGTTCCGGCAGTGCACCTTCGACCGCACGGTCCTGACCCGGTCGAGCTTCACCTCGTGCAGCCTGATGGGTTCGAACTTCGTCGACTGCGTGCTGCGGCCCGTCACCTTCACCGAGGTCGACTTCACGCTGGCGTCGTTCGCGAAGGCGCCGCTGTACGACCTGAAGCTGGCCGGTCAGCGGTTCCGCGAGACGAACCTCAGCGAGGCCGACCTGCGCAACACCGACCTGAGCCAGGCGGACCTGCTGGGCGCGCGGCTGCTCGACGCCAAGCTGGAGGGCGCGGACCTGCGCGGGGCGAAGGTGGACGCGAACGGGCTCCGGCAAGCCAAGCTCGCCGGAGCCCTGATCGACGTCGAGCAGGCGATCGCTTTCGCGGCCGCCTACGGACTAGTTGTCGGTTGATCCCGTGATCTCGACGAGGATTCCCTCGGCGACCATCTCCTCGACGGCCTTCGGCAGCAGGTAGGCCGTTCCGCCGCCCGGCTGCTCGAACCACGGCACGGCCACGCCGGTCAGCACCTCGAGCGGGCGGCGCAACCGGTACACGCGGTACGGGCGGTTGATCCACGACGGCACGAGGCTGCGTTCCGGGAACGGGGTGCCCGCCACGTAGACGAGGTTGCCGCTCTGGTCGCCGTAGCGGTCGACCTCGGTGCCCGCCGGCAGTTCGAACATCTGCTTGTGGCGGAACAACGTCAGCGGCGGCTCGCCCGCGAGCGGCGAGATCGGGAACTTCCGCTTCGACGGTTCCTCCTGCGCCACGGCGGCGGCGACCGGCGAGAGCGCCGGAGCCTGCTGTGGGGCGGGTGGCGGCGGAACCGGCTGCACCTGCGTCGGGGCGGCTGCCGGTGCCGGCATCGGCGCGGGCGGGACCTGCACCTGCGGTGGCAGCGGCGGGCGCTGCGGCGGAGCGGGACGGCGCGGCTCCTCGCGGAAGCCGTTGGTCATCGGCCGCTGCGGTGGCTGGGGCGTCCGCGGGGGGATCGTGCGGAAGTTGCCCAGCACCAGCCTGCCCACCAGGTACGCCGACGCGTCCTCGACCTTGTCGAACCGCACCGGGTTCTTGGGGCCGTGGTCGAACCAGCTGACCTCCCAGCTGTCGCCGTCGAGGCGCAGCGACCAGGTGCGGTCGGCGGGCTCGCCGCCGATCCGGAACACGCCGTGCGGCACGTTGAGGTCGTCCAGCGCACGGCGGGTGCCCGCCAGTTCGCGGTCCTCCTCCGGCGTGACCTGCCGCGGCGGCTTGACCGGTTCCGGTTCCGGTTCGGGCTCGGGTTCGGGCTCCGGTTCCGGTTCGGTCTCCTGGAACAGCGCCGCGTCGAACTGGGTGGTCTCCTCGGAACGCGTGGGCGCGGGAGCGGCGGGCAGGATCTCGGGCTCCGCGACCGGCTCCGGCTCGAAGTGCGAGTCGAGCCGCTGGTCGAACCTGTCGTCGAACTCCGGCTCGACCGCCGCCTCGAACGACGTCGTCGACTCGACCTCCTCCTCGGCGAGGTCCGGCTCGTCCTCGGCCGCGGGGACGACCGGGTGCTCCTCGGTGACCTCGGCCGGGCTCTCCAGAGGCTCGTCGAGGACCGGGCTCCACGCCATCGTGTCCTGCATGAGGTCGCGCGGACGTTCCTCGGTCTCGGCGTCCAGGTGGTCCGTGAGTTCCGCTTCGGCCTGGTGCGTGAGGAGCACCGGCTCGTCCGGCCCTGCGGTGGGGATCTCGGGTTCCTCGGCGACGTCCACGTCTTCGTGTTCGTCCAGGGCGGCCGTTTCGTTCGGCTCCTCGGCGACGAACTCCTCGACCGGCTCGGGAGCGACGTCCCGGACGGGCTGCCGGACGATCTCCGGTGCGGACTGCCGCACGGGCTCCGGCTCGTCCGCGAGCTCGCTCGGGTGCGGGGCGAAGAGGTCCATGCCCGCGCCGTACGTGTCGCGCAGGGTCCTCTCGTCGACCGTGTCCGCCACGCCGTCCGAGTCGAAGACGACCCGGTAGGGAGGACCGTCGCCGGCCAGCGGCGGCACGGCCACCGCGAGCGTCTCGCCCGGGTCGTCGGCCACGGGCTCCGGCGCGACCTGCGGTTGCACGGTCGTCACCTCGGCCGCGGTCGGCTCGGGGTACATCGGCTCGAAGTCGTACTCCTCCGGCCCGTCCTCGGCCTCGAACTTCGGGGCCGCGACGAACTGCGTCGCGGCCGCCGCGGGTGCGGGCTCCGGCTCCGGTTCGACCGGCGCCGGCACGACGGTGCCGGGAGGCGCGGCGGGAGCGCCCAGGTTCGCCGCGGCGCCGAGCCTCGACTCCTCGCTGACCTCGGGCAGGCCGAACCCGGCGGCACGCGCCCGTTCGACCAGCTCCGGCTCGGGCGGGACGCCGTACTTGCGCAGGTAGTACGAGACCCCGGCGGGCCAGATCCACACACCGTCCGTCTGGAACCCGGACGGCACGACCGGCGGCGCGTCCGGGTGCAGCACGTCGTTGTCGAAGCCGCGCCCGGCCACGGCGACCGGCGCGTTCGACAGGTACGCGAGCAGCGGCGCGACCTCGGGCTCCGGCACCGGCGGGCGGTTGACCGACGGACGGCCGTTCGGTCCGGCACCGTCGAACACACGAGCCGTGCGGAACACCGGCGTCGGCGGGTTCATCCTGCGGCGCAGCCAGTCCGGGATGTTCTCCTCGACACGCGGGAAGAACCGCATCTCGTCGACGTACGCCTGCTGGGGCGGGGGCGTCTGCCAGCTCGGCTCCGCGCGGTCGAAGTCGAGGTTGTAGCTGGAGGGGTGATCAAGCTGGTACCTGGCGTTGGTCCAGCTGCCCCGGCCCTCGCGATGCATGCCGGCCCGCAGCCGCGCGAACAGCGAGGCCACCTCCTGGGGCACCTGCCACGCGCGCTTGGATCCGTCCTGCAGCTTGAGTTCGGCCTCCAGTTCGAAGTACCGGCCGGTGGCGCGGTACTGCGCGATCACACTGCGCCAGTCCTCTGGTGCGGCCCGCATCAGAGTCAGGCCGATCTGCTTAACCAGAGCGTCCTGCTCGGTAGGGTTCAACGGCTTCGGCTCGGACACGCCAACATCTTCCCCCGCAACTCGCCGGATCGCACACGTCCCCCGCCACTGCGCCGAACGGTGGAGGCACGACCATAACGTGGTGGACGTGCAAGGTTAAAGCTGATCAAGAACACCTTTCACCTGTCTGGAGGCCATGTGACGCGGTCCGCGCAGGTGACCGGCGGTCTGCTGGCGGCGGCGGGCGGAGTGGCGATCGCGGTCCAGGCGCGCGTCAACGGATCACTCGCCCAATCACTGGGCAACGGCCTGCTGGCGGCGTTGGTCTCCTTCGCCGGAGGGTGGTTCGTGCTGCTCGCGGTGGTCCTGACGCGACAGTCCGGGCGGGACGGCCTGTCGCGACTGCGGGACGCGCTGCGCCGCCGCCGCATCCGCTGGTGGGAGTGCATCGGCGGTATCAGCGGCGCGGTGCTCGTGGGCTCCCAGGGACTCGCGGTCGCGACCATCGGTGTGGCGGTGTTCACGGTCGCGGTCGTGATCGGGCAGGTCGTGAGCAGCATGGTCATGGACAACCTCGGGGTCGGTCCCGGCGAGTCGAAGCCGTTTACGAAGACACGTGTCGCCGGAGCGGCCGTCGGTGTTATCGCGGTCACTGTCGCCGTGTCGCACCAGTTCACGTCGCCCGGCACGTTGTGGCTCGCGGTGCTGCCGCTGATCGCGGGCCTGCTGATGGGCTGGCAGCAGGCGGTGAACGGGCTGGTGCGCGAGGCCGCGGCTCACTCGATGGCGACGATCCTGGTGAACTTCAGCGTCGGCACGGTGGCGTTGTCGCTGGTCAACGCCGTGACGTGGAACGGCGTGCCCGGCGCGTTCCCCTCTGCCTGGTGGCTGTACCTCGGCGGGTTGCTGGGCATCGTCGGCGTGGGTGGCGCGATCATGTCGGTGCGGTTCATCGGCGTGCTGATGGTCGGGCTGTGCGCGGTGTGCGGCCAGCTCATCGGGGCCGTGCTGCTCGACGCGGTGAGCGGGCACCTGGCGTTGCCGACGGTGATCGGCGTGGTGCTGACGCTGGTGTCGGTGGGCGTCGCGGCCCTGCCCAATGGGAAGATGAGGACGTGACTGCGACGCTGCTCAACGGCAACGAAACCCGGAACGCGCTGTTCGAGGACCTGAAGGCGCGGGTAGCCGCGCTGCCCGGCTCCGTGGGCCTGGCCACCGTGCTGGTCGGCGACGACCCCGGCTCGCACTCGTACGTCAAGGGCAAGCACAGGGCGTGCGAGAAGGTCGGCATCAAGTCGATCCGGCGCGACCTGCCGGCGACGATCACGCAGCAGGAACTGGAAGCCGTCATCGACGAGCTGAACGCGAACCCCGAGGTCACCGCGTACATCGTCCAGCTGCCGCTGCCGAAGCACCTGAACGCGAACGCGATCCTGGAGCGCGTCGACCCGGCCAAGGACGGCGACGGCCTGCACCCCGTCAACCTCGGCAAGCTGGTGCTCGGCGAGGAGGCCGCGCTGCCCGCCACGCCGCGCGGCATCGTGGAGCTGCTGCGCCGCTACGACGTGCCGATCGCGGGCGCGAACGTCACCGTGATCGGCCGCGGTGTCACCGTGGGCCGCCCGATCGGCCTGCTGCTGACCCGCCGCTCCGAGAACGCCACCGTGACGCTGTGCCACACCGGCACCAAGGACCTCGCGGCGGAGGTGCGCCGGGCGGACATCGTGATCGCCGGTGCCGGCAGCCCCGGCCTGATCACCGCGGACATGGTCAAGCCGGGCGCGGCCGTGGTCGACGTCGGCATCACCCGCACGGAGGCCGGCCTGGTCGGCGACGTGGCCCCCGAGGTCCGCGAGGTCGCCGGCTGGCTCGCCCCGATCCCCGGCGGCTCGGGCCCCATGACGGTCGCGATGCTGCTGACCAACACCGTCGAAGCCGCCGAGCGCGCTCATGCAGCGGTCTGACGCCGAGGCGCTCATGCCGGAACAGCGCTGGCGCTCGGGCCCCGCGAAGCACCTGCCGTTCGCGCTGGTGCTCGGGGTCGGCGCGCTCGGGCTGGTACGGATCTTCCAGTACCACTGGCGGCAGGGCGCCGTACTGCTCGGCGTGTCGCTGCTGGTCGCGGCCGTGCTGCGGATCCTCGTGACCGACGAGCAGGCGGGTCTGATCAAGATCCGCGGCCGCGGCATGGACGCGTTCCTGTACTCGACGCTGGGCGTCGTGGTGATCGCCGTCGCACTGACGATCACCGGCGGCCCGCTGAGCCGTTAGTTCGGGCCGATAGCGCGGTTCACCATGACCTCGACCAGCTCGTCGAGGTCCATGGTGGCCACCACGTCCGGCAGCGTCAGCCGTTCGTAGATCAGTCCCGTCATCGCGAAGTACAGCGAGACGACGGTCATCCGGTCGCCCGGCAGCTCCGACTCCTCGTTGAACGCCACGTTGGCCTCGATGTTGTCGGCGATCGTCCTCGTGAGCGCCTTGCGGATCTCCGGCCTTCTCGTGGCCTCCAGCCGCAGCTCCATCATCGCGAGGTAGCAGGCCTTGTCGGCGTCCGCCCGCTTGATGATGTCGTGCATGAACTTCACCGTGAGCCGCTTGTCACGCGGGTGCGCCAGCGACTCCGCCACCGACTCGTCGGATGGCATGAGCCTCTCGTGCACCCTCGTCATCACCGCCGACATCAGCTCGTCGCGGTTCGCGAAGTAGTTCGACGCCGTGCCCGCCGGCACCTCCGCCTTCGCGTCGATCGCGCGGTACGTCAGCCCCCGCGCGCCCTCCTGCGCCAGGACGTCGATCGCCGCGTCCAGCAGTGCCGTGCGCCTTGCCTCGTTCCGGACCACGCCGCCTCCTCGACAACCACTACGGGCATAGTACTACAGTTGTCGTGGTTCGAACACAACTCAGGGGGTCTGTTTTGCGAAAGCTCGTGTACTACGTCGCCGTCACGCTCGACGGTTTCATCGCGGCCGAGGACGGGACCTTCGACGGGTTCATCTTCGAAGGCGACCACATGGCCGGCATCAACGCGCACTACCCGGAGACGCTGCCCACCCAGCTCCGCGAGCCGTTCGGCCTGGCGGACGCGCCCAACCAGCACTTCGACACCGTCCTGATGGGCCGCCACACCTACCAGGTCCCCGGCGGCCTGGCCTCGCCCTACGCGCACCTGCGCCAGTTCGTCGTGTCCACCCGGGTGACCGACACCCCGTCCGAAGTCGAGGTGATCAGCTCCGATGTCCTCGGCCGCGTGCGGTCACTCAAGGCGGAGGACGGCCTCGACGTCTGGCTGTGCGGCGGCGGCAAGCTGGCCGCCGAACTGCTGCCCGAGATCGACCGGCTGCTGCTCAAGATCCACCCCGTGGTGTTCGGGCGTGGTATCCCGCTGTTCGACGGAAAAGCCGACATCAGGAAGTTCCAGCGCACGGATGCGCGGCTGTTCGAGAGCGGAGTTTCGTTCATGACTTACGACCGCGTTTAAGAAATTGATTGACGGCAGGCAGTGCCCGCCGTAATACTTGTGCCACATACCAAGCCGAAGGGGACAGTCATGACGAGCCGGGAGATGCGAGGCCTGCGATTCAGCAGCGTCGTCGCCTGCGTGCGCTCCTCGCGACCGTTCTCGCAGGTGAGCTCCTTGTAGTGGCATGAGCATCAAGGCCACTCAGGGAGCCGCCCATCGGGAAACCGATCAGGGCGGCTCTCTTTGTTTGCCGTGCATTTCAATTCTTGCCCTTGTAGCTCAATGGAGAGAGTGCGGCGCTACGAACGCCGAGATTCAGGTTCGACTCCTGGCAGGGGTACTCACGGGTGCGAGGGAGACGGCAACCCACCTCATTTGGGATGAGGACACACCGCGTTCGACTCGCGGGCATCCGACGGAAAAGCGACTTGTTCCAGTCCTCTGAAGTGCTGGCGGCGGCACGCCCGACTGTTACGCGGGAGGACCAGGTTCGAATCCTGGCAGGGGAACTCAGCGGAAGTCCCGTGACTTCGACGGGATGCGCAGATCCAGGTGCTGCAACCGGTCCGCCAGCAGGCTGACCACGCCGTCGGCCGATTCCACCACGCCGCGCACGAGCATCGCGCCACTGCCGCGCGCCACCCGCCGGTACCGGGCCCACAACCCCGGCGAGCACACGACGTTCACCATTCCCGTCTCGTCCTCGATGTTGAGGAACGTGACGCCGCCCGCCGTCGCCGGCCGTTGCCGGTGTGTCACCGCGCCGCCGATCAGCACCCGTGTGCCGGGTTCGGCCGAGGCGAGCGCGTCCACCGGCAACGCACCCATCGAGTCCAAAGTGGACCTGACGAACTGGGTGGGGAAGCTGTCCGGGGACAGGCCCGTGGCCCAGACGTCCGCCACCGCCAGTTCGACGTCGTCCATGCCCGGCAACGCGGGTGCGTCGACGCCGACCACGGTGCCGGGCAGGCGATCGGACCGGATCGCGGCCACCGCGCCGGCCGCCCAGAGCGCCTCGCGGCGTTCCAGACCGAAGCAGGAGAAGGCGCCCGCCGTGGCGAGAGCCTCCACCTGGGCCGCGGTGAGCTGCACTCGGGTGCCGAAGTCCTCCATGTCGCGGAACGGTTGCGCGGCAACGATCCGCTCGGCATCAGCGTCGCCGATGCCGCGGACGGCGGACAAACCGATGCGGACGGCGTTCTTGCCCTCGAACGGTTCCAGGCCCGCCCAGGGAAGCGACCTGTTCACGCACGGACCGTGTGCCGTCACGCCGTGGCGGCGGGCGTCGATCACCAGCGACTGCGGCGAGTAGAAGCCCATCGGCTGAGCTCGGAGCAGGGCCGCGCAGAACGCCGCCGGGTGGTAGAGCTTGAACCACGCGCTCACGAACACCAGGTGCGCGAACGACAGGGCGTGCGACTCGGGGAAGCCGAAGTTGGCGAACGCCAGCAGTTTCGCGTAGATGCGCCCGGCCAGCTCCTCGTTGATGCCCTGGGCGGCGCAGCCCTCGTAGAAGCGGTCGCGCAGACGTTCCATGCGGGCGGTCGAACGCTTGGCGCCCATCGCGCGGCGCAGTTCGTCGGCCTCGGCGGCGGTGAAGCCGGCCACGTCGACCGCGATCTGCATGAGCTGTTCCTGGAACAACGGCACGCCATAGGTCTTCTTGAGCGCGTTCTCCAGCAACGGGTGGTCGTAGTCCCACTCCTCCTGCTTGTTGCGGCGCCGGATGTACGGGTGCACCGAGCCGCCCTGGATCGGGCCCGGCCTGATCAGCGCGACCTCGACGACCAGGTCGTAGAACTCGCGCGGCTTCAGGCGCGGCAACGTCGCCATCTGCGCGCGGCTCTCCACCTGGAAGACACCGACCGAGTCGGCCTTCTGCAACATCTCGTAGACGCGCTGGTCGTTGAGGTCGAGCCGGCCGATGTCGACGTCGACGCCCTCGTGGTCGCGGACGAGGTCGATGGCGTAGTGCAGCGCGGAGAGCATGCCGAGGCCGAGCAGGTCGAACTTCACCAGGCCGATGGACGCGCAGTCGTCCTTGTCCCACTGCAGGACCGTGCGCTTGTCCATGCGTGCCTTCTCCACCGGGCACACCTCGCTGACGGCGCGGTCGCAGATCACCATGCCGCCGGAGTGGATGCCGAGGTGGCGCGGGAAGTTCTCCAGCTGCGCGGACAGTTCCAGCACGTCCCGCGGGATGTCGCAGTCGTCGGTGGTGGTGCCGAGCGGCCCCCACCTGTCTATCTGCTTGCTCCACGCGTCCTGCTGGCCCGGCGAGTGGCCGAGCGCGCGGGCCATGTCACGCACCGCGGAACGGGCGCGGTAGGTGATGACGTTCGCGACCTGCGCCGCGTGCCTGCGGCCGTACTTCGCGTAGACGTGCTGGATGACCTCCTCGCGCCGGTCGGACTCGATGTCGACGTCGATGTCGGGCGGGCCGTCGCGGGCGGGGGCGAGGAACCGTTCGAAGAGCAGGTCGAAGCGGACCGCGTCGACGTTGGTGATGCCGAGCGCGAAGCACACCGCGGAGTTCGCCGCGCTGCCCCTGCCCTGGCAGAGGATGTCGTTGCGCTTGCAGAAGTCCACGATGTCGTGCACGACGAGGAAGTAGCCGGGGAAGCCGAGCTGTTCGATGATCCTCAGTTCGTGCTCGATCTGCCGGAACGCCTTCTCGTCATTGTCGGGGTACCGCTGCCGCGCGCCCTCGTAGGTGAGCTCGCGCAGCCAGGTGATCTCGGTGTGGCCGCGCGGCACGTCGAACGGCGGCAGCTTCGGCGCGACCAGCCGCAGGTCGAACGCCAGTTGCATGCCGAGCAACGCGGCGTTGTGCACGGCGCCGGGGAAACGGCGGAACCGGTGGAACATCTCCTCACCGCTGCGCAGGAACGCGGCGGGTGACGGCGGCAGCCAGCCCGCCATGTCGTCGAGGCTGCTTCGTGCGCGCACGGCGGCCATCGCGGCGGCCAGCCTGCCACGGCTCGGGGTCGCGTAGTGCACCGCATTCGTTGCCACGACAGGGAGTTGCAGCTTCTGCGCCATCGCGTTGAGGATGTCGTTGCGCCGGCTGTCCTCGGGCAGGCCGTGGTCGGTCAGCTCGACGTGGACGCGTCCCTTGCCGAACAGGTCGGTGAGCCGGACGATCTCCTCGAACGCCGCCTCCGGGCCTTCTCTCACCAGCGCCCGGCGCACGGTTCCCTTGCGGCAGCCCGTGAGCACCACGACGTCGCCCTTGGTGTCGGCGACGATCTGGTCGATGTCGTAGACGGGCTTGCCCTTCTCGGCGTTGTCGTCGAGGTGGCCGGTGGTGAGCGTGCGGCACAGCGCGTGGTAGCCGTCCTGTTGGCGTGCCAGGAGAAGCAGGTGGTCGCCCTCGGGATCCGGTTCGCCGTTGGCGGGCTTGCTCAGTCCGATGCTCAGCTCGGCACCGAACACCGTGTGCATGCCCAGTTCCTTGGCCGCCTCGGCGAACCGCACGACGCCGTACATGCCGTCGTGGTCGGTGATCGCGATGGCGTCGAGCTTGAGCCGCTGCGCCTCCTCGACCAGTTCCTCGGGGTGGCTCGCGCCGTCGAGCCAGCTGAAGTTGGAGTGGCAGTGCAGCTCCGCGTACGGGACGCGCTTGCGGGTGGCCGCCATCTCGTCCGCGTGCAGCGCGAAACCCGGTGGGGCGGCGTAGCGGTCGCGGTGTCTTCCCCACCCCGGACCGTCGCCGCCGTCGGGTTTCTGCTCGTAGGGCTTGCCGGACAGCGCCCGTTCCAGCTCCCGCCAGCGGACCGGTGGGTTATTCCAGCCCATCGGCTTCCCTGCGCGGCAACGGGATCAGGGTCTCCAGCAGATCCCAGTACTCGTCGTGCATCAGTCGTACACCCCTTCCAGAAACCACCTCTGGTCCCTGCGGATCAGCAGGAACGCCTGGTCGTTGGTCTGCACCTGGATCCGCGCGGCCCGGTGCGGGTCCGGCGCCCACCACCGCTCGTCGACCGGCCACGGCCCGGCCCACGCGGTGATCTCGCGCGTTCTTCCCCTGACGGTCAGGTTCTTCGGCTTCGCGGTGAGTTCGAGCCTGCCGGTCACGCCGACCTCCGCACCTTCGGAGTCCTTCAGTTCCGCGGGGTCGTCGGCGAGCGTCGCGGGCGCCCTGGTCAGCCGGCCGGGCCACGGGTGGTCCGGGTGCGCGGCCGGGGTTCGCTCGTCACCCCACGGCACGAGCCTGACCTGCTCCTTCGGTCCCCTGCCGCCGTCGATGACCCCGGTGAGCACGCCGTCCGGGCCGAGTAACCCCTGGACGTGCAGCAACGCCCGCACCGCGCGTTCGTCGTCGTGGCCCCACAACCCGAGCTGGAGCGCGGTGCCGTTGACGACCTCGACCGGTTCGAGGGTGAGCGTGCGGATGCCGGAGGTGAGGCGTTCGCGGGTGAGCCAGCCGTCGAGCTGCCAGCGCACCCGGTCCGCGATCCCCCTCGGTGTCAGCGGTTCCGCGGCCCGCCACACCCGGCCCAGCTCCTCGTCGTTCTCGGTGCGGGCGTGGATGCCGAGCCGCGTGCACGCGAGACCGCGGGCCGCGAGGTTCTCGTGCAGCCGTTCCGAGAGGATCTTCGCGGCGAACGCTGCCGCGTCGATCCGCTCGACCGGTTCGTCGAAGGTCTCGGTGACCGCCAGCTCCGGCGCGGGCCTGCGCTTGTCGAGCGGACGTTCGGGCAACCCGCGCGCCAGCCGGTGCTGCCTCGTCGCCGGCCCGCCGAACCGGGACGCCACCGCGTTCTCCGGCACCTCCGCGAACGCGCCGAGCGTCTTCAGCCCGAGCCTCCTGAGCAGGTCGACCAGCTCCGGGGCGTCGAGTTCGTGCACTCCCAGCGGTCCGAGGAACTCCGCGGTCCGCTCCGGTGGCACGATCACGTTGCGGTGCGCGGCTTTCGTGGCCCCGAACAGACTGTCGGCCACGCCGACCTGCGCCTCCGTCCCGGTGCGGCTCGCGACGTGGTCGACGATCCGTTCGGCCGCCTGCTCGGCGGTCCCGAAGTAGCCGACCGGGCCCCGTGCCGGCACCGCGACCAGGCCGGGCTGCACGACCTCGATGCCGGGCGCGAGCTCCTCGACGGCCTCCGCCACCGGCTCGAAGAACCGGGCGTCGCGCTGCGGGTCGTGCTCGAAGGTGATCAGCTCCGGGCACATCGCCTCGGCCGCGCGTCTGCGCATGGCCCGCCGGATCCCCTCCTTGCGCGCCACGGCCGAGGTGGACACGATCTCGTTGCCGTCGACCACCGCCACCGGCACGTGCGGGGCGGTGCCGGTGGCGGCGCAGGCGGCGATGACGGGCCAGTCGGGGCACCAGACCGCGAGCAGACGCGTGTCCTTCATGCCGGCGGGCCCTTCCGCGCCAGCCTGACCAGGCGCTCGACCGCCTCCGTCCGCCTCACGGCGGCACTGTCCGCCCGCTTGGCGGCCAGTTCGTCGGCCCGGCCCGGACCGGCATCAGCCGGCTCGTCGGAGCGGGCCGGTCCACCGGCCACCAGCGGGAGCTCGATCTCTTCCGCACCGAACGTCAGCAACGCGTGCTTGGCCTGCCCGGCCGAGCCACGGCCGCCGCTGCGCACGGTGATCTGCTGACGCCGCAACGTTTCCGCGCCGTCGTCCAGGGCGTTCCAGCTCACGGACTCCGCGGTCAGCGCCACGTCGGCCGACGGCCAGGTGCCGCAGGCGATGAGCACGGCGCGGCGCTGGCGGGCGCGGGCCGTCAGGCGGCGAGCCAGTGAGGGGGGTAGCGGGCAGGCGACGGCCACCAGGTCCATGCCGTCGAGCAGGGCCGCGATGACCGGGCCCGGATCGGAACCCGGACGTGGGACCAGCGCCAGGCGCTGCACCGCCACGCCCAGTTCGGCCGCGGCCAGCACCCCGATCTGGGGCAGGCCGACCACGGCGGCCCAGCAGCCGTCGGCGGTCGCGCCCGCCAGGAGGGCGAGCAGCAACGATGTCGATCCGCCCACCGACACCGTGCTGCCCCGCCGCAAGCCGCCCCACGGGAGCAGGCCCGCCAGTTCCCCGCGAACCGGCAGGACCCGCCCCGTGGCATGGTCGGTGGTGGTGCTGGTCAGCTCGCTGGCCGGGTTCACCCCGAGCGCGGCCAACGACGCCGTTGCCGACCTGGACACTCCACCCACCTCCCGTCACGGACCGTGCGCACCCCTGTGCACGACCGCCGAGGGAAGTTCGGCGACTTGCTTATTCGAACTCCTGTTCGAACGAACGAGATGATCGTAGCGCGTGGACACACCCTTCTGTCAACGCCGGGGCGTCACCCTTTTGGTGGACACGGTCACACGCGTCCGGAAGGTCATCTACGGTGCCTTCAGCGCTACTGGGAACTGGGGAAACAGTGAACCAACCACCTCCGCACGGCTGGCATCGGCAACCACCGCAGCAGGGCTGGCCGCAACAGCAACAGCCAGGCTGGCAGCAGCCTGGCTGGGGTCCTCCGCAGCCACCCAAGAAGAGCAAGGCACCGCTGGTCGTCGGCCTCGTCGCCGGGGTGCTGGTGCTCGCCGGCGTCATCACGGGGCTCGTGCTGTACCTCGACGTCAACAAGGACAGCGGCACCAGCAAGCGCGCCGACAAGCTGCCCTCGATGTGCGGCAACATCTCCGAGGCCGCGCTCGCCAAGGCGCGCACGACGAACCCGAACGGCCTGGGCTCACGCGAGACGAAACTGTCGGAAGGCACGCGCACGAGCTGCTCGTGGAACCAGACCAAGGGCGTCGACGGCTCCGGTGTGCGCAGCAGCAACGTCTACGTCTCCAGCGGGCAGGAGCAGGCGGAGACCGACTTCGACCGGGTCGTCGCGCAGAACATGGCCAACAACCAGGGCACACCGCAGCAGAAGCCGCTCGAAGGGCTCGGTGACGAGGCCACGGCCGTGCTGGTGGAGACGAAGTCGGCGTTCACCGAGATCTCGATCATCGTGCGCAAGGGTGACGCCGTCGTCGAGGTCGATCTCTCCGGCTGGGACGCGGGCATCTTCACCAACGCCAAGCCCGACGTCGCGGAGCTCGAAGCCGCCGCGAGGGGCATGGCCGAGGAGATGGTCGCGAAGCTCTGACGAAAAAGCGCCGCTCCCCCGACGGAAGCGGCGCTCTTCTCAGCAACGAGGCTCAGTGGGCGAAGTGACGCGTGCCCGTCAGGTAGAGCGTGATGCCCGCCTGCTCGGCCCTGGCGATGACCTCGGGGTCGCGCACCGAACCGCCGGGCTGCACGACCGCGCGCACGCCGGCCTCCAGCAGCACCTCGAGGCCGTCCGGGAACGGGAAGAACGCGTCGGAGGCACCGACCGCGCCCTTGGCCCGCTCACCGGCGCGCTTCACCGCGAGGTGCGACGAGTCGACCCGGTTGACCTGGCCCATGCCGACGCCGACGGTGGCACCGTCGTTCGCCAGCAGGATCGCGTTCGACTTCACCGCGCGGATCGCGCGCCACGCGAACTCGAGGTCCGCCAGCGTCTTCTCGTCCGCGGGCTTGCCGCACGCGAGCGTCCAGTTCTCGGGCGAGTCACCGGAGGCGTCGATGGCGTCGCGCTGCTGCAGCAGCAGGCCGCCGGACACCGGGCGCATCTCGGCGCCGGCCCTGGAGGGCGCCTCGGCCACGAGGATGCGCACGTTCTTCTTGCGCTGCAACACCTCGACCGCACCGTCCGCATAGGACGGAGCGATGACGACCTCGGTGAAGATCTCCGAGACGAACTCGGCCATCTCCACGGTGACCTCGCGGTTCGCCGCGATGATGCCGCCGAACGCGCTGACCGGGTCGCACTCGTGCGCCTTGCGGTGCGCGTCCGCGATGCTCAGCTCGGACACCGCGATGCCGCACGGGTTGGCGTGCTTGATGATCGCGACGCACGGCAGTTCGTGGTCCCACGCGGCACGCCAGGCGGCGTCGCCGTCGAGGTAGTTGTTGTACGACATCTCCTTGCCGTGCAACTGCTTCGCCGACGCCAGGCCGGTGCGGCCGTCGCCCTGCGTGTAGATCGCGGCGCTCTGGTGCGGGTTCTCGCCGTAGCGCAGCACGTTCGACCGGTTCCAGGTCGCGCCGACCCAGACAGGAAAGTCGGAGCCCTCGACAGCGTCTTCAGCGGGCGCCAGCTGGTTGCCCATCCACGAAGCCACTGCCACGTCGTAGGAAGCGGTGTGGCGGAACGCGTCGGCGGCCAGGCGCTGACGGTCGGCCAGGGTGAAGCCGCCCTCGCGGACGTTCTCCAGCACCCAGTCGTAGCGGGCCGGGTCGACGACGACCGCGACGTTCGCGTGGTTCTTCGCCGACGCGCGGACCATCGCGGGGCCGCCGATGTCGATCTGCTCGACGCACTCGTCCTGGGAAGCACCCGAGGCGACGGTCTGCGTGAACGGGTACAGGTTCACGACCAGCAGATCGAACGGCGCGATGTCCATCTCGCGCAGCTGCTGGACGTGCGAGTCCTTGCGCAGGTCGGCCAGCAGACCGGCGTGCACGCGCGGGTGCAGCGTCTTCACGCGGCCGTCGAGGCACTCGGGGAACCCGGTGACCTGCTCGACCGGCGTCACGGGGACGCCCGCGTTCGCCAGCACCTTCGCGGTGCCGCCGGTGGACACGATCTCGACTCCGGCCGCGTGCAGGCCGGTGGCCAGTTCCAGCAGGCCGGCCTTGTCGGAGACCCCGATCAGGGCCCGGCGGACCGGTCGCCTCTCGGCAGGAGTGGTCACGGAATGCTCACCTTTCGTCCGTTCACGGTGCAGCCCTCGCGGGCGAGCCGGCCGACTGTCTCGACGAGCAGCCGGCGTTCGACGACCTTGATGCGTTCGTGCAGGGTGTCCTCGGTATCGCCGGGTTCGACGACCACGGCCTCCTGCACGAGGATCGGCCCGGTGTCGACGCCCGCGTCGACCAGGTGCACCGTCGATCCGGTGACGTGCACGCCGTAGGCCAGCGCGTCACGGATGGCGTGGGCGCCGGGGAAGGCCGGCAGCAGCGCGGGGTGGGTGTTGATCATCCGGCCGCCGAAGCGGGCGAGGAACTGCTCGCCGATGATCTTCATGAAGCCGGCGGACACGACCAGGTCGGGCTCGTACGACGCGACCGCCTCGGTCAGCGCCGCGTCCCAGGCCGTGCGGTCGGCGTGGTCGCGCAGCTTCACGACGAAGTGGGGCACCCCCGCGCGTTCGGCGCGCTTGAGGCCCTCGATGTTCTCGCGGTCGGCGCCGACGGCGACCACCTCGATGGGCAGGTCGGCGTCCAGCAACGCCTGCATGAGGGTTCCGGAACCGGAGACGAGTACGACGACGCGCGCCGGTGTGGGAAGCCGAAGTTCGGTGCTCAGCGTCTACTCCTGGTCGTTGCAGCAGCTCAGGAGCAGCCTATGACGTCACCGTCCCGGCTTGCCGTCCAGGTCCTCCTCGGGCTCCATGCCGAGCATTTCGTCGAACTCCGAATCAAGGTCCTCTTCTTCGCCGAGGTCCTCTTCCGCTTCCGGTTCGGCGTCGTCTTCCTCTTCGCCCTCAACGTCTTCGGGCTCGTCGTCCTCGTCGTAGTAGTCGTCGGTGTCAAGATCCTCGTCGACCTCGAACTCGTCGGAGTCCACGACTTCGAGCTGCTCGAACTGGTCGGTGAGCTCGTCGTCCTCGAACACGACGTCCGGGTCGGCGGTCTCCTCGTCGTAGTCCGGCTCGACGAACTCGGCGGCGCCGTCCACCGCCACGACCTTCCGGCGGCTGCCGGCGAGCCAGGCCACCAGCGCACCCGGCACCAGCACCCACAGCGCCACGAGCAGCGCGAGCAGGCCGGCCGGCACCGTCACGGGGTCGAACGCGCCGCCCGCCAGCCGTCCACCGGCCGTCGCGGCGAGCACGAGGCTGCCCACGCCCGCCGTGATCGCGGCCACCAGCACCGCGCGCACCCGCGAGGTCGGCCGGTCGGACACCTTGCGGCAGGTCCAGCCCACCAGCACGCCGATCACCGCACCGCCCGCCAGCACGGCGGGGCTCCACAGGAACTCGTTCTCCGGCATGGCCGCCAGCAGGGGCACCGGCGGCACCTGGCCACCGACGAACCGCAGCGGCGAGACCTCGACCCCGCCCATCGAGAACCCGGCGCCCACGACGTACGAGAAGCCCGCGATGATCGCGTTCGGCAGATAGCCGAGGCACAGCAGGAACACGCCGAGGCCCACACCGAACGACGGACCGGCCCCCGCGAAGAGCTCGCTGGTGCGCGGCCACGAGGCCGCGAGACCGGCCGCCACCGCCAGCGAACCGATGCTGACCAGCGCGAACAACGCCATGAAGCCAGCGCGCAGCCCGTGCAGCGCCACCGGGTCGAGCTTGTCGAACACCACCTCGTACAAGCCGCATCGGCGGGCGACACCGATGGTGGCCGCAAGACCGGAGACCGCCGCACAGCCGAAGAACGCCACGGCCGGTGTGGTGCGTACGACCCCGTCGCCCATCACCAGCGCGATCGCGCCACCGACGATCGCGTGCGATGCGGCGATGCTGAGCACGACACCACGGACCTGCAGCGGTTCGTAAAGCCCCAGGCGGTCGGCGGTACCCGCGGCGGTGCGGCCGACCAGCAGCATCAGCAACGCGGTTGGCAGCAACGGCAGCACGCCGAGCTGGCCCGAGTCGAAGCGCAACGGCACGTGGTGCGCAGCCAGCCAGGCGGGCGCGGCGGCGCTGAGCACACCCGACGTGGAGAAGTCGGCGTACGTGGCGGTCGCGGAGACCAGCGCGAGGACCGCGGCGACCGCGGCGTATCCGACGACCACCGATCCGACCGCGGCGGCGACGAGCACGCGCATGCGTTCGGACCGCGAGAACTCCGGTGGGCGCACGGTGTTGACCTCACGGGTCACATCGCGTTGCAGCACGGGCACTTCTCCACTGTGTCAGGCCGGCTGGGCCATTCAGGGCAGGCACGCCGGGTCATACGACAGGGGTGGCACCGGAGAACCGGCACCACCCCTGAGGTCGAACGGTGTGCGGACCTTACTGCTGCGGTCCACCGAAGCCGCCGGGCGGCGTGCCCGGCGAGCCGAACTGGCCCGGCTGCGGCATGAAGCTGGTCTGCTGCGGCGGCTGACCCGGCTGTGCGGGCTGCTGCGGCTGCTGACCGAACTGCTGCTGCTGGCCGAACTGCTGCTGCGGGGCCTGCTGCTGGGGCGCACCGTGCTGCGGGTGCTGACCCTGCTGCGGGAACGCGCCGGACTGCGGGTTCCAGCCGCCCGGCTGGCCGTGCTGCTGGCCCGCGTACGGGTTCGCCGGCTTCGGCTCGAACTTGACGATGCCCTCGGCGAGCAGGAACGCGAGCACGACCGCGGCCGTCTCGAGCAGCGCGACGATGAGCAGCACGATGTCGAGGCCCTGCACGGACGGCGACTTGATGATGCCCTGCAGTTGCAGCAGCGTCTGCACGGCCGCCAGGACCGCGGCGACCGGGACGAAGCCCTTCGGGGTGCTGGGCAGCACCGAAAGGCCAGCGAGCAGGCCTGCGGCGAGCAGGTACGTCACGTTGCCGCTGACGTCGTCAGCGAACGCGACGAGGTACGCCACGAGACCGAGACCCGCCGCCGCCAGCGGGAGGATCAGGGCCAGGTTGATGTTGTTGGCGCCGGCGGCCCCGTGGGCCGGCGGCGGAGCCTGGTGCTGTGCCGGACCCGGCGGCTGCTGTTGGGGTGCGCCGTAAGGCACGGACATGTCGAGGTCTCCTCCTCAAACCAGGGTGCGTCGATTGACGCTAGCAGTGCTCTGCACCCGCTACTAAGACGATGGACCGATCATGCCGGTTCCGCCATACGAGCGAGGGCCGGACTCCGAAAGTACTCTCGGAATCCGGCCCTCGTGTCGCCGAGCGTGTACTGAAGTCAGAAACTTCAGAGACCCTGCATGATCTCGCGCATCAGGTCGGCCGTCTCGGACGGCGTCTTGCCGACCTTGACGCCGGCGGCCTCGAGGGCCTCCTTCTTCGCCTGCGCGGTGCCCGCCGAGCCCGAGACGATGGCGCCGGCGTGGCCCATGGTCTTGCCCTCGGGGGCGGTGAAGCCCGCGACGTAGCCGACGACCGGCTTGGTCACGTTCTCCTTGATGTACGCGGCCGCACGCTCCTCGGCGTCGCCACCGATCTCACCGATCATCACGATCGCGACGGTCTCCTCGTCGGCCTCGAAGGCCTCCAGGGCGTCGATGTGCGTGGTGCCGATGATCGGGTCGCCACCGATGCCGATCGCGGTGGAGAAACCGAAGTCCCGCAGCTCGTGCATCATCTGGTAGGTCAGCGTGCCGGACTTCGACACCAGACCGATCTTGCCGCTGCCCGCGATGTTCGCGGGGATGATGCCGGCGTTCGACTTGCCGGGGCTGATGATGCCGGGGCAGTTCGGGCCGATGATGCGGGTCTTGTGGCCCGTCGCGACGGCGTGCGCCCAGAAGTAGGCGGTGTCGTGCACCGGGATGCCCTCGGTGATGACGACGGCCAGCTCGATCTCGGCGTCGATCGCCTCGACCACGGCGGCCTTCGAGAAGGCCGGCGGGACGAAGATCACGGTCACGTTCGCGCCGGTGGCCTCCATGGCCTCCTTGACGGTGCCGAAGACCGGGAGGACGGTGCCGTCGAAGTCGACCTTCTCGCCCGCCTTGCGCGGGTTCACGCCACCGACGATGTTCGTGCCGGACGCGAGCATGCGCTTGGTGTGCTTGGTGCCCTCGGCACCGGTCATGCCCTGGACGATGACCTTGCTGTTCTCGTTGAGGAAGATAGCCATCGTTCAGACCCCCGCAGCCGCGAGCTCGGCGGCCTTGGCGGCCGCGTTGTCCATCGTGTCGACAACGGTCACCAGCGGGTGGTTGGCGTCGGCGAGAATCTGCCGGCCCTCCTCCACGTTGTTGCCGTCGAGGCGGACGACGAGCGGCTTGGTGGCCGAGTCGCCGAGGATCTCCAGCGCCTTCACGATGCCGTTCGCGACGGCGTCGCAGGCGGTGATGCCACCGAAGACGTTCACGAAGACCGAGCGGACGGCCTCGTCGCCGAGGATGACGTCCAGGCCGTTGGCCATGACCTCGGCGGACGCGCCGCCACCGATGTCGAGGAAGTTCGCGGGCTTCACGCCGTACTGCTCACCGGCGTACGCGACGACGTCCAGCGTCGACATCACGAGACCGGCACCGTTGCCGATGATGCCCACCTCGCCGTCGAGCTTGACGTAGTTGAGGCCCTTCTCCTTGGCCTTCGCCTCGAGAGGGTTCTCAGCCGCCTTGTCGACCAGCTCGGCGTGGGCCGGGTGGCGGAAGTCGGCGTTCTCGTCGAGCGTGACCTTGCCGTCGAGCGCGACGATCTTGCCCTGCGGGTCGCGGACCAGCGGGTTGACCTCGACGAGCGTGGCGTCCTCCGCGACGAAGGTCTCCCACAGCTTGACGATGACGTCGACGACCTGGTCCTTGACCTCGGCCGGGAAGTTCGCCGCGTCGGCGATCTCCGTGGCCTTGGCCTGGTCGACGCCCTTGATGGCGTCGATGGCGATCTTCGCGAGGGCCTCGGGCTTGGTCGCGGCGACCTCCTCGATGTCCATACCGCCCTCGACGCTCGCCATGGCGAGGAAGGTGCGGTTGGCACGGTCGAGCAGGAAGGAGAAGTAGTACTCCTCCGCGATGTCGGAGGCGGGCGTCACCAGAACGCGGTGAACGATGTGCCCCTTGATGTCGAGGCCGAGGATGGCCTTGGCCTTCTCCTCGGTCTCCTCGGCGGTGGAAGCGAGCTTCACACCACCGGCCTTGCCGCGGCCGCCGGTCTTGACCTGGGCCTTGACGACGACGGCCTGGCCGAACTTCGCGGCGATGGCCTTGGCGTCTTCGGGGTTGGTAGCCACATCGCCCGGCAGTACCGGGACGCCGTGGGCGGCGAAGAGGTCCTTCGCCTGGTACTCGTACAGGTCCACTCGGGTCTCCTGCGACGTCGGTGTCGGAACACCGCGCCTGGGTGGTCCTCAAGGGGCCAAGCGAACCCACTTGACGCGGCTGGGCCCAGACACTATCGACCTGCGGCTACCGCTCGCACGCCACCACCGGTGAGGTCGGTCTCAACGGCGGTGAGGTCGATCACGCGCACGCGCGCGTTGCAGCAGAACGCGAGCTCAAAGACACGTTTCAGCGGGCCGAACGAGCTCCCATCAAGCCGGCCGCGACCAGCAGAGCCGCGATGGACGCCAGCGCGAGCCAGGTGCCGGGCGCGGCCACCGCACCCTCGACGCGGTCGCCGGTCAGCGGCAGCTCCAGCGCGCGGACGCCGAGCAGCAGAGCCGCGCCGGCGAGCGTGGCGGCACCGCGAGCGGGCCTCGACCTGAACACCAGCACGAGGGTCATGATCAGCACCGTGAGGGAGATCAGCAGCGTCCAGGAGACCGCGGGGTCGCTGTCCGGGATCAGCGTGGGCGACGTGTACCGGTCGCCGCGCATGGTCGGCAGCACGAAGGCGCCGACCGCGAAGAGCCCCGCGAGCAGCACCGCGCCGAGCTCGGTCACCGGCACCTGCTCCTTCCTGACCTCGCCCGCGTTCTCCCGCTCGATCGCGCCCGCGAGGCCCGTGCAGGCGAGTGCCAGCAGGCCGAGCGGGGCCTCGACGACCATCAGCCAGAACCCGGCTCCCGGTTGCGCGACGCCCACCTGACTCGCCGCCACCACCACCTCGGTCATGCCCGCCGCGGCGAGCTGCATGGCGAGGTAACCGCCCAGCAGCGCCGGACGCACCACCGCAGCCGCGGACGGCACGAACAAGAGGAGTCCGAGGACGCCGAACGCGAGTCCGGCCACCCACAACAGGTTCACGGACGCCAGACCGGGTGCCGTGCCGCCAGTGGTGAGGACGAGCTGCGGCAGGAGCGCGCCGACCAGCATCGCGACGGCGGCGAGGACGGCGAAAACGCCGGCGGTCACGTGCAGGCGCCGGGTGGAGGGCAGCTCGGGGTCGTGCGTCTCGTCGCGCTTGCCGCGCAGCAGTCGGACCGTCCGGCCGAGGAGAGGCACGGCGGGCAGGAGAAGAGCGGCGGTGAACACGGAGACCGATCCCGCGCTGATGCTCAGGCCCGGCGCGAGGGTGCCCACGGCCAGAGGGGGCACCACGACGGCGAGGAGCGACAACGAGACGCCGATCGTCCCGCCCTGGCGGGTGTCGGGGTCGGGCGAACTGGCCGCGAGCGCGGTCGCGAGCGGCGCGGCCACCGCGACCAGCAGTCCGCCGATCAGCCCGAGCACCGGCAGCTCCCACGGCCCCCGGTCCAGCTGGAACGGATCGATCGAGGTGAACGGCTTGCCCAGCAGGCCGATCGCCGCGATCGCGGCGATGAGCACGGGGAAGGCGACCAGGGTCGGCGGCTCCGACTCGTCGGCGGGCATGCCGGCGCGACCCGCCGAGAGCGCGCCGCCGGCGATGACCAGCACGTGCCCGGCGATCAGCAGCCACACACCGGCCGACGGCGTGACGGCGACCAGGGTGTCCGGCCGGAACAGCTCGGGCCTCGCCACGTCCATCGCGTCGAGCACGATCTGGAAGTCGCTCAGCAGCCGGCCGACCGCGAAGACACCGGCCGCCGCGAGCAGCCCCGCCGCCACGAACGGGCGCCCGCGCATCAGCAGCACACCCGCGACGACCGGGGGCAACAGCGCCAGCAGTGCGAGCAGGGGCCACGACGTGAAGGCGGGTTCGGCGCCGTCGACCACGCCGAGCAGCGGCCCGAGTGTCAGAAGGAGGGAGCCTGCCGCGGCGAGTGCCCACGACGTGCGCAGCCTGGCGGCCGCCGGGGTCTGGTTCTCGAGCTCGGTGCGAGTCATCGCGGGCGAACCTAGCAAGACCTGTGTGTGGTCGCGCGCGCCCTGTTAAGACGAAATCCGTTCGCGTGTGGAAAACAGCCGCCGGGTACTCCTAGCCCGTGACTTCATCACCTACCGTCGCTCATATGAGCGAGAGCGGCCGGTCGTGGATCACGCGTCTGACTGACGCGGCTCTCGACCGCGCCGGCTGGGGCGTCCACACGGCCCGGGACGTCGCGGAGGAAGTAAAGGTCGCGCTGCGGGCGATGGCCACGCCCGGCGGCATGCGCGGGGTCGCGATGGAAGCGGCCTGGCTGACGGCCCACGCGGTGCTCTACCCGTGGGGCGCGATCACCGAACAACTGCGGCCGGACGGTCAGTACCGGCACTACCGCACCGACGGCCTGCCACCCCGCCAGCGCGGGCTGGTGGTTTCGGCGATGGACGCGGCGGGCACCCCGATCGTGCTGGTGCATGGCATCGGGGACAACCGTTCCGCCTTCGCGGTGCTGTCGGGGGCGCTGCGAAGGCGGGGCTTCGGTGTGGTCCACGCCATCAACTACAGCGTACTGACGGCGTTGACCGGGGACGTCCGCCGTTCCGCAGCCCTGCTCGGCGCGCACATCGAGCGCATCTGCGAGCAGACCGGTTCCGAACAGGTGCACGTGGTCGGCCATTCGCTGGGCGGGCTCATCGCCAGGTACTACGTGCAACGACTGCACGGCGACGCACGCGTGCGCTCACTCGTCACCCTGGGTACGCCGCACAACGGCACCCTCGCCGCCTATCTGCTGCCGACGCCGCTGACCCGGCAGCTGCGGCCCGGCTCCGAGTTGCTCACGGAACTCGCTGAGCCCTGCCGGCCGTGCCGCACGCGCTTCGTCGTGGTCTGGTCGGAGATGGATCAGGTCATCGTGCCTCAGCGCAACGCCCGCCTGGAGCACTCGTCGTTGCTCGTCGAAGAGCATCAGATACGTGATTCAGGTCACCTCTCTTTGCCGGTTGACACGAGGACGCTTCACGTAGTTGTGACGGCCATCACCCGATCGGATGACTTGTCAACTCACCCCATCGCCGCTGGCGGTGAGGCGTGTCGACCGTCTCAGATCACCGACCGTCACAGTTGACAGATAAAAGCCGCAGGTCGCCGCCCATTGAGGGGACATAACGAACTGGGGTTTGCCCTCCGAGGCTCCGCGCCGTTATCGTCCCCCGGTCCGTTGTCACGGTCTGATCACAGAAGGACACCGAGTCAGAACCCCGAATCCTGACTCACCGGGAATCCCCCGCCCGGCGTCCACCAGATCAGGCTCCCCGAAGGCGGAAGGGCAAGCTTTGAGTCACCACCGCTCCCCCGGCGGCCATGAACGCAGTGCTGCGCTTGAAGAGGCAGTCGACCGTGCCACCACGCGCCCGGTCAGCTCTCACCGGCTTCCCCCGCCACCGTCGGCGCTTCGCGGACGAATCGTCGTCGCCGCCGTCGCAGTAGGCGCGTTCGCAGCAGCAGGCGCAGGCCAGATCGGCCAGGCCGCAGCGAACGACAGCAAGGACGTCCAGCTCGCGAACCACGCCGACGGCGCCGCCACCTTCGACGGCGTGGGCGGCGACACCGCCTCCGCGCCGCAGATCCTCGCGGTCTCCAAGACCACGACCGAGGGCTCCGCCGAGGCCGCCAAGCTCCTGCGCAGCCAGCAGCTCACGACCCAGCGCGAGACCGTCGAGGCCGAGAAGAAGCGCCCGAAGTTCGTCCGCCCCGCCGCCGGCGAGTTCACCTCCGGCTACGGCGGCCGCTGGGGCACCATGCACCTCGGCATCGACATCGCGGGCCCCATCGGCACCCCGATCGTCTCCGCCGCGGACGGCGTGATCATCGAGGCGGGTCCCGCGTCCGGCTTCGGCCTCTGGGTCCGCGTGCAGCACGCCGACGGCACCATCACCGTCTACGGCCACATGGACACGATCGGCGTCCGCGAAGGCCAGCAGGTCAAGGCAGGCCAGCAGATCGCCCGCATGGGCAACCGCGGCTTCTCCACCGGACCCCACCTGCACTTCGAGGTCTGGAACCCGGGCGGCCAGAAGGTCAACCCGCTGACCTGGCTGAACGCTCGTGGCGTGACGGTCTGATCCACCGGGTCTTTTCGGCGGTTCGGGCTCGGGTCTTCGGAATCCTGGTTCGGGAATTCCTGAACTACGGCTGAGTAGCTTTCTGACGGTCGTTCTGCGGCTGGCCCACCTCGTGGTGTGGGTCAGGGTGTTCTGGTCGGCTCAGGAGGCTCGTGTGGCCCAGGAGCCTCTAGCGTCGCTCTGGTCGCGCTCTTGCCGGCCGCTCCTTGGGGGGCGTGTCACGGCTTTCGGAGTTGTGGTTCTGGGCGCTACGGCTCTGGGCGCTACGGCTCTGGGCGGGCGAAGTAGGTCGCCGCTATGCGCCAGACCGAGCACATGTGTTTGCGCCAGCGTGGGCCGCAGGCCTTGCAGGCCCCGCTCTCCGTTGGTTCGTGGTGGCGTAGCAGGGTGCGCCAGGCTTCGACCAGCCTGATGGTCTCCGGGGATTCCAGCTGGTTGAGGATTGCGAACACACGTTCGTGCAGCGCGCCGGCCAGTACGTGATCCAATTTGAGCTCTCCCGCCGGGGTTGTGGCCTCATGCGGTCGATGATGCTCCTGGGGTCTGACAATTTTTGGACGCGGTGGGGCTGACCTGCGTCGATCTTCGGGTTCGTCGGTGTGCGTTGGGACGCGCCGGCCCTTGGATGCGCCGGGCCCTTGGATGCGCCGGGCCCTTGGGATGCGCCGGGGCCTTGGGATGCTGCCGGGGCCGTTGTCCTGAGAAGACAGTGCGGCGTCCTGAAGAGACAGCGCGGCGTCCTGAGAAGACAGTGCGGCCGGACCGCTCTCCCGTTCGGTCCGGCCGCACTTCGCCGCGAAGTTAGGCCCCCGCCGTCCCTTCGCTCCCCTTTTTGTCTGCAGGCTGCTCGTTGTGCCTTGGACCGCCCCGAACGTTCCGTGGCTGTGCTGCTTGCGACACCCACATAGACGTACGTAGTGGCTTGCCGTTGCGCGGATTTTGTGGATTTCTCTGGATTTTCTTGGGGGTGGGTGTTGGTGCTGGTCAGGGGGATGGGGGTGGTGCTGGGGTGGTCCGGTTTGGGTGGGGATGGGCGGACTTGGGCGTTCCGTAATTTGGGGGGCGCGGCGGTTGCGTTGGCCGTCTCCCTGGTGGGTTGGCGGGCGGCGGTTGCGAGTTCGTAGGTGGTCACCGTGCGTGCGGGTGTGTCTGCTGGTTCCTGGGGCTCCGCCCCAGACCCCGCCAATCTGATCCAAAGCCGGGGTCTACGCCGTGCGCGGGTTGATGGCACGCCTGTTGCTCTGGGCGGAGGCGCGTTGCTTTGTGGGGCGCGTTGGTGGGGTGGCTTCGTCACGAGTCGAGCCAAGAGCGGGCCACATGGGTGAAGGGGTGTCAACTCGACGAAAAGCGTGTCGAGTTGACACCCCTTCACCCATGCAGCAAGAGCTGTGGCACGACTCGTGACGAAGCCACCCCACCCAGAACGTTCGGTAAGGACGGCTCGCCTACGGCGTCGCGGGTGGGATGCGTGCCCGTTTCCATGCGCTCGGACGGCTCGCCTACGGCGTCGCGGGTGGGATGCGTGCCCATGAGCGTGCGCTCGGACCGCTTGCCTATGGCATCGCCGATGAGTTGCGTACCCATGAGCGCGCGCTCGGACGGCTTGCCTGCGGCGTCGCGGATGAGTTGCGTACCCATCCATAGCGCGGTCGACGGCTCGCCTTTGGCTTCGCCGCTGGGATCTGGTGAGGGTGGCTCGTTAGAGTTTTGTCATTGGGACGCTGCCGATGAGCATCAGGCGGACTGTGCCTGAGCCGCCGAAGTCGATCGTTGCTGTTGCCCTTAGGCCCGCGCCGTCCACTGCCACTACTCGGCCCAGGCCGTACTTGTCGTGGGTTACCCGGTCGCCTACGTCCAGCTTCAGGGCTGGGGTGTCTTTCCAGCCCGCTTTGCCTGGGGCTGGGCGGGATAGGCCTCTGGAGGCTATGCCTCCGCCTGAGGCTGAGCGGCCCCAGGTCGTGGCTGCTGCCGGGCCTGAGCGGGAGGGCTCTACTCGGCGCCAGTCCAGCAGGTCTTCCGGGATTTCGCCCAGGAAGCGGGAGGCCGGGTTTGCCGAGGGCTGGCCCCAGGCCGACCTCACCAGGGCCCTGGAGAGGTAGAGGCGGCGTTGTGCCCTGGTGATGCCCACGTAGGCGAGGCGGCGTTCTTCTGCCAGTTCGGCTGGGTCTCCCAGTGCTCGCATGTGTGGGAAGACGCCGTCTTCCCAGCCCGTGCTGAAGACGACCGGGTATTCGAGGCCCTTGGCCGTGTGGATGGTCATCAGGGTGACCACGCCGTCCGAGTCGGCGTCCGGGATCGAGTCCGCGTCTGCAACGAGGGAGACGCGTTCCAGGAATGCCGGTAGGGACGGGACCGGGTCTGCGCCTTCGGGGAGCTCCAGTTCGGTGAACTCCCGGGCTACGGTTACCAGTTCGTTGAGGTTTTCGATCCTCGTGTGGTCCTGCGGGTCTTCGCTGGCTTCCAGTTCGGTGCGGTAGCCGGTCTTGTCCAGGACCGCTTCGAGGATGTCGGCCACGTCGTCCTCGCGCGCGACCATCTCGCCGAGTTGGTCCATCATTTCCACGAAGCCTGCGATCGCGTTGCGGGAGCGCGGGTTCAGCATCGGGACTCGGTCGTTCACCGCTTCGCGGAGGGCTGCGGCGAAGCTGACTCGTTCGCGTTCCGCGTAGGCCGAGACGCAGGCTTCCGCTCGGTCGCCGATGCCTCGTTTCGGCACGTTCAGGATTCGGCGGAGTGAGACCGTGTCTTCCGGGTTGGCCAGGGTTCGCAGGTACGCGAGGGCGTCGCGGACCTCTCGGCGCTCGTAGAAGCGGACGCCGCCGACCACTCGGTACGGGAGGCCCAGGCGGATGAAGATCTCTTCGAAGACCCGCGACTGGTTGTTCGTGCGGTAGAAGACGGCGATCTCGGAGTTGTTGACCTCGCCGCCGTCTACGAGGCGGTCGATCTCGTTGGCTACGAACGCCGCCTCGTCGTGTTCGTTGTCCGCCACGTAGCCGACGATCTTCTCGCCCTCGCCGAGGTCGGACCAGAGCGACTTGGCGCGGCGGTTCGGGTTGCGGGAGATCACCGCGTTCGCGGCCGTCAGGATGTTCTGTGTGGAGCGGTAGTTCTGCTCCAGCAGGATCGTGGTCGCGTCCGGGTAGTCGCGCTCGAACTCCACGATGTTGCGGATCGTGGCGCCGCGGAAGGCGTAGATGGACTGGTCCGCGTCGCCCACCACGCAGAGTTCGGCCGGGGGGAGTTCGCCGCCCGCCTTACCGACCAGTTCGCGCACGAGGGTGTACTGCGCGTGGTTCGTGTCCTGGTACTCGTCTACCAGGACGTGGCGGAAGCGGCGGCGGTAGTGCTCTGCCACGTCCGGGAAGCGCTGCAGGAGTTCGACGGTCCTCATGATGAGGTCGTCGAAGTCGAGCGAGTTCGACTCGCCCAGGCGGCGCTGGTAGACGGCGTAGACCTCGGCCACGCGGCGTTCCAGGTCGTTCGTGGCCTGGGCGGCTGCGGTCTCCGGGTCGATGAGCTCGTTCTTGAGGTTCGAGATGTGCACGGCGAGGGTGCGGGCCGCGTACTTCTTCGGGTCGAGGTCCAGGTCTCTGGCGACGAGTGTGATGAGGCGGCGCGAGTCGTCGCTGTCGTAGATCGAGAAGTTCGACGACATGCCCAGGACCTTCGCGTCCCGGCGCATCACGCGCACGCACATCGAGTGGAACGTCGACACCCACATCGAGCGGGCGCGGGCGCCCACCATGTCGGCGACGCGCTCCTTCATCTCGGCGGCGGCCTTGTTCGTGAACGTGATGGCCATGATCTGGCCCGGGTGCACGTCACGCGCCGCGAGCAGGTACGCGATCCGGCGGGTGAGGACGCGCGTCTTGCCCGAGCCGGCGCCCGCCACCACCAGCAGCGGTGAACCGGCGTGCTCGACGGCACGGCGCTGCGCGGGGTTCAGGTCGTCGAGCAGGTGGCCCGCGCGGGAAACGGGGGGACTTGAAGGCAAGTCGAACAAGGCGCTCATCGTCCATCCACGGTACCGGGCGGCACCGACAAATCCGGTACCGCCCGACCATGTGTTCGATGAGCAGGAACTATCAGGCGCTGGTGTCGATCATGAAGTTCTGCCCGGAAGACGGACAGGCCCTGCCTGCGGCCCGCACGTCCCACCTGGTGAGCCCGTTCACCCCGCGAACTTGGCGGGTCCCGGAGGTTCTGTGCAACACTGAATCCATGCGCGCGACGTACTTCGAGTTTTTCTACGGGACCCGGACTCCGGCTCCCGTGGTCGTCTAGCGCTGAAAAGCCACCACGAAGCCCCGGAGTCCTCGGACCCCGGGGCTTCGTCGCTTCCGGGCCAGGACTCGAAGTTCTCGAGAGGTCATCAATGATGGACACCACCACTGACCCCGACATCAACGAGCTGCGCGAGGAGATCGACCACCTCGACGCGGAGATCCTCCGCCTGGTGCAACGGCGCGTCGAGATATCCAAGATCATCGGCGCGGCCCGGATGGCGGCCGGCGGCACGAAGATCGTGCACAACCGCGAGATCGACGTGCTCAACCGCTACCGGCCGCTCGGCCCGGAGGGCAAGGACCTCGCCATGATCCTGCTCAAGATGGGCCGTGGCCCGCTCGGCAGGTAGCTGGTCAGGACGGGCCCGGCGTCACAGCACGCCGGGCCAAAAAGGCTTCAGGGCGGCCCTGACGCGCTCGAGGTCCGCGTCCGCCAGCTGGGTGTCGTCCGGCACGTAGGCCAGCGGGTCCTCGATCAACGGCTCCGGCAGCCGCAGCAGGCCCTCGACCAGCGCGTGCAGGCACAGCGCCGAGTACCCGCGCAGGTAGCCGCCCTCCTGGGTGAGCACGGCCCGCGGTCCGAACGACGCCACCCGCCGCCCGATCTCGCGGTACCCGTCCGCCGTGAGGTTGTGACGGCCGTTGGGGTCGAACGCCGATCCGTCGAACCCGGACGCGCACACCAGCAGGTCCGGCTCGAACTCGCGCAGCAGTGGGAAAGCGATCTCGTCGAGCGCGCGCATGTATGTCGTGTCGCCCGCACCGAGCGACAGCTCAATGTTGACGTTTCTGCCGTTGGCGCCCACTTCTGATGGCGCGCCGGTCTGCGGGTGGTTGGTGCCCCACGAACCGTGCCGCATGTGCACCGAGATGGTCAGCACGTCCGGCCGGTCGTAGAACACCTCCTGCGTGCCGTTGCCGTGGTGCACGTCCCAGTCGAGGACCGCGACCCGCATCCCTTGCCGTCGCGCGGTTTCCGCCACCAATGCCGCGTTGTTCACGAAGCAGTAGCCGTCCGCCATGTCCGGCTGCGCGTGGTGCCCCGGCGGCCGCACGAGCGCGTACGCCACCGGCGCACCGGACTCCAGCGCCGCCAACGCCGTCCCCGCCGCCGCAGACGCCGCACGCCACGTCTCCGGCCCTACGACCGTGTTCACCTCCAGCGCCACACGCTCCGATACGCGCAACGAGTCCAAGTACCCCGCTGTGTGCACGCGTAGAAGCTCGTCGACGGACGCATGCCGCCCCTCGTGCCACTTCAAGTGCGGAGCCACGGGACCGTGCGTCAGCGCGTGCCGGAACGTGCGCAGCCTCGCCGCCGTCTCCGGATGCGGTTCGGCGACGTCGAGCCACGGCCAGGAGCCCGGCAGCTCCCACAGGCCCTCACCGGCGTCGTGCTCGAGGCAGTCGTCGTGCCAGAACATGTCCACCCGAATCGGATATCAGGGCGATCACGGATGGTCCACCGAAAAATTCTCGGGGCACACTGGAGGCATGGGCCTCATCGCCGCACTGATCGCCATCGCCGGCCTGCTCGCCGCCTTGGCGCACGACGCTTACCTGGGCTTGCTCGGTTCGGCCGCGAACAAGAAGGGCCTCGCCGGAGCACCTGTCTCGCAGTTCGTCCGCAGCCGCTGGAAGACCGCGATCATCACGACCGCGGGCGCGGTGATCGGTTTGCTGATCACCAACGGCGACTCGCTGGGCGCCGACGTCATCGGCTCGCTGATCGCGGGTGGCAGCGGCCTGGCCGCGCTCAACGGCGTGCAGAACACGCGCAAGCAGCTCAACAGCGGTCAAGCTCAACTGCCACCGCGCTGACAAAGTTCACACAAAAGAGTGTCACTCGTCCTGAACACCCCCATTTGGTTGCTTCGGCACCGCCGGACGGCCCTACCCTGATTGCGTCGCAGAGGGGTGTCGGGGATGGACGAACTGCCGGGCAAACATCGTGTCGACGACGGGCCGCGGCCGCTGGACGCGCGACCCGTCGCCGGGGGCGACCGCATCCCGCTGCCCCGCCGCCACCAGATCGACCCGCTGCAGGACACCGACGGCCTGCGCAAGTTCAACATCGGGCTGGTGCCCGCCTCGGTCACGCCGCCGCGCACCTGGAAGCGCGCGGCCTGGTTCGCCGTCGTCTCGTCGGTGCTCGTGCTGGTCGGCCTGAGCGTCGCCGCGGCCAAACTGGTCGGCGGTGGCGGCGAGGTCGAGACGGTCGGGCTGCCCGGTTACCCGTCGGACGTGCCGACGATCGCGGCACTGCGCACGGGCGGCACGAGTCCGGCGGCCACCGGCGGCTCCACGCCCTCCGCCGCGCCCACCGGCAGGGTCGCTCCCGTGCCGGGCACGGGGGCGAGCGGCGTGGCGGGCACGAGCGGCCCTGCGTCCGCGACGAACTCCAAGCCGTCCGGGCCGGTCCCGCCGGTCATCACGACCGTGCCGGCCTCCGAGGTCCCCGTCGTCGACGGCGGCAAGATCGCCGAGCAGACCGAGCACTTCTACCAGGCGATGGCGACGAACGCCGACACGGCGCTCGCCATGACCACGGACACCGTGCGCTCGAACGCCGACGCGTTGCTCGAGGGCCGGATCGCCGACATCTCGCTGATCGAGGTGAAGGAGATCCTGGTCGACCCGAGCAAGGGCCTCACCGTGAGCCTGCTGCAGGTGACGAAGAAGGACGGCTCGATCAGCACCGAGAAGCGCGAGCTCACCTTCACGCTCGGCGACCTGCCGCTGATCAACGGTGAACGGTTGAAGCTCGGCGGCTGAAGTGGCTAAAGGTCACGCCCTGAGTTACCGAACGTAGTAGGTAGCACCCATCGAGCGAATCCTGATCACCACTGGCCGCCACGGACGAGTGAAGTCCACCAGGAAACTGGCGTCATGACGTGAGGCCACGGTACGTCTTCACCTGAACACGGACAGTACGGAGGACCAGAGCAGTGCAGCGTCCCGCGGCGACGACCGGACGGCGGCACAACCGCGCCGGCTCGATCAGCGTGGCCGAGCTGATCAAACAGCAGCCGGCACCGATGCGCATCCTGTCGAACGAGGACGCCGCCACCGACGCTCTCGTCACCTCCCTGCTCGGCCCGACCGAGAACATGACCGCGGCGACGACCGTGATCCCGGTCGTCCCGAACCGCCGCCGGCGCGCGAAGCCGGGCCCCGTCGCCAGGATCGCCGGCCTGCTGACCGGCGTGGTCGTACTCGTCTCGTCCATCGCGGGCGCGGCGATCCTCGCGGGCAAGCGCCCGGCGAACGTCGGCGTCCCGGTCGCCGACCGGCCCGTCGCGCTGTCGGGTTCGAGCGCGCTGCGTCCCGACGTCCTGTCGGCCCAGCTGCCGCACGAGCATCCGCCGCTGCCGACCACCTCCACCGCCGTGATGCCGATGCCGCAGCCGTCCGCGTTGCTGCTGGAGACCGCCGCCGGGACCACCGAACCGTCCACGCCGGAGGTCTCGATCGGCCCGCTGCCGCAGGTGGACGTGGTGAAGAAGTTCTACGAGCTGCTCGCGACCAAGCCGAACTCGGCGGCCAAGCTGCTCTCGCCGGAGCTGGTCGGCGCGAACCCCGCGGAGTTCGCCCGGTCCTGGGGAAAGATCAAGACGGTGAGCGTCGACCAGACGTCGGTGCGGCCGGACGGATCGGTGCTCGCGGTCGTCTCGATGCAGGAGATGGACGGCGGCTGGCTGCGCATCGAGCAGCTCTTCTGGCTGACCAGCACGACCCAGCCGCGGATCGTCGGCACCGAGGTCCTTTCGGCGCAGCGTAGTTAGGCCGCAGAGGTTAGGTCGCACCCAAGTGGCTCGCCGTTCGCAGTCGAACGGTGACCGCTCGTCGCGAAAACTGGGTTTGGATCGTGAAAATTCCCCCATAGGGGTTACATCTTGGGTCACGATTCGGTATCCATGAGCCCGCCAGTGCGCGTACGCGAACTTGGAAGGGTGAACGAGCGGTGTCGATTGAGGACCATCGTCGGCGGTTGAACGGATCGGCCGAGTCGACCGGCCAGCTGTCGGTCGCCGAGCTGATCGCCCGCCGCGAGGCGGAGACCGTGGAGATCCCGGTGATCACCGCCGACCTCACCCCCGAGGCGTTCGAGCCGACGATCAAGTTCAAGCCGGTCAAGGCGCCGGGCGGCAAGGCGAAGAAGCAGCCCATGAAGGAGCTGCACATCACCGAGCTGCTGCGCCGTGAGGGCCGCGCCGACGACACCCAGCGCGGCGGGTTCACCGTCGGCAAGCTGGCCGCCGCCGCCAGCGGTGGCGTCATCATCTGCGGTTCCGTGGCGTTCGCGGCCTCCTCGTGGCTGTCCTCGCCGGACGAGCGTCCGCTCGCCGAGGTGCGGTTCGACGAGCGCGCCCAGGCCCGTGGAGCGAGCGCGGGCACCGAAGGCGTCGTGAAGCTGCCGTCGAACAAGACCCAGCAGTCCGACGCCACCGAGACGCAGCAGGCCGACCCGACGTCGGCGGACCCGACCACGCGCGTCGCCCCGTACGTCCAGACCCAGCAGCAGCGTCCGACGCAGCAGACCCCGACCCAGCAGCCGACGCAGCAGCCCACCACCGAGACCTCGACCACGCCGTCGACGTCCACGGAGACCAGCACGCCGAGCACGCCGCCGTCGAGCGAGACGCCTCCGCCGCCGAGCTCGTCCGCGGCCACCCCGCCGAGCAGCAGCACGCCGCCGCCCAGCTCCGAGAACCCGCTGCCGCCGCCGTCCAACCCGGTCGACGTGAGCGTGGACCTCGGCGTCCTCGACCCGGTGCTGAACACCGTGGGCGACACCGTCGGCGGATTCGACTTCTTCGCCCCTGTGACCTGATGTACGACAGGTAGCTCAGCGGCGGGCCTCGACAGGTACCCTGTGCGGGCATTCCGGACGACCCGCTGACTACCGCACGAGGAGCACGAGCGTGGGATCTGCTGCCGCAGCCGCAGTCACGCCTTCGAGCACCCCTGGGGTGGGCTTGTGACGACGTCCGGCACCTCGGACGGCCGTCTGATCGCCGACCGTTACCGCTTCCTCGACCGCATCGGCTCCGGCGCGATGGGCATCGTCTGGCGTGCCCACGACGAACGCCTCGGCCGTGAGGTCGCGATCAAGCAGCTGCTGCTCGCGCCCGGCCTCGACGAGACCGAGCAGGACGAGGCCATCCAGCGCGCCATGCGCGAGGGCCGCATCGCCGCCAAGCTGCACCACCCGAACGCCATCGCCGTGTACGACGTCGTCGAGGAAGACGGCGTCCCGTGCCTGGTCATGGAGTACCTGCCGTCCTACAGCCTGGCCGACGCGCTCGCCGAGGGCGGGCCGATGGACCCGGTCGAGGTCGCCGGCATCGGCGCGCAGTGCGCGGCGGCGCTGGCCGCGGCCCACGCGGCGGGGATCGTGCACCGCGACGTGAAGCCGGGCAACGTGCTGATCGCCGAGAACGGCGTCGTCAAGATCACCGACTTCGGCATCTCGCGCGCGTCCGACGACATCACGGTCACCAAGACCGGCCTGATCGCCGGCACGCCCGCGTACCTCGCGCCGGAGATCGCACGGGGCCAGGACCCGACGCCGGCCTCGGACGTCTACTCGCTCGGCTCGACGCTGTTCGCCGCGATGGAGGGCGAGCCGCCCTACGGAGTGAGCGAGAACACTCTCGGTGTGCTGCACGCCGTCGCGGCCGGGCGGATCAACCCGCCGACCGTCGACCACCCGCTGTCCGACACGCTGCTGTACCTCCTGAACTACGAGCCGGACGACCGGCCGACCATGACCCAGGCGCGTGAGGTGCTCAACGCGGTCGCGCACGGCCGTTCGCCGTCGTTCAGCGGCCTGGCGGTGACCGAGGGCCCCGATCCGACGGCGATCGTGGAGCCCGATCGGACCCGAGTGGTCCGGCCGGTAGCTCGAACCGCGCCAGCGCGAACCGCTCCGCCGATGGCGCCCGCGAGGGGGCAGGAGAACAACCGCCCGCTGGTGATCGCTGCCGTCGTGCTGGCGTTGCTGCTGGTCATCGGCGGGTTGATGGTCGCGCTCGGGGTGTTCAACAAGGAGCAGCAGACCCCGTCCGCGCCGCCGGCGAGCTCGTCGCAGACGGTGGAGCCGACGACTTCGTTGCCCGAGGTGACGACAACCACGCCTGAGGCAACGACAACGCAGCAAACGACGTCTAGCACTACGACGACCACAACCACGACCACCACTACGACCACGACGACTACGACGACGCCGTCCAGGCCTTCGAGCTCGGCTCCGCCGTCTTCGCCACCACCGAGTTCGGTAGTGACGACAAGCTGACTGGGCTAAGCGCAGTTACGTCGTGGAAATCTCGTAAGGTGGGTACACGCACCTGATGGGGTGATCTGAACCCGAAGGTGTGATCAGCCGTTGAACAGAGAGCAAGTGACCGCACAGCGGGGAGCAACTGTGACCGACGATGGCCGATTGGTCGCTGGTCGCTACCGATTGAGCCAGCGGATCGGCAGCGGCGCCATGGGCGTCGTCTGGACGGCACACGACGAACGCCTGCACCGCACAGTCGCGGTCAAGCAACTCCTCCTGCAGCCTGGACTAGCCGAAGCTGACACGGACGAGGCCAAGAGACGTGCCATGCGCGAGGGCCGTATCGCCGCGCGCCTGCAACACCCCCACGCGGTCGCCGTCTACGACGTGGCCGAGGACGACAGCCAGCCGTGGCTGATCATGGAGTACCTGCCGTCGAAGAGCCTGTCCGCGGTGCTCTCCGAACGCGGCACGCTCCCGCCGCGGGACGTGGCGTCGATCGGCATGCAGGTCGCGTCGGCGCTGGCCGCCGCGCACAACGCCGGCATCGTGCACCGCGACATCAAGCCCGGCAACATCCTGCTGGGCGACGACGGCACGGTCAAGATCACCGACTTCGGCATCTCCCGCGCGACCGGTGACGTCACGGTCACCGCGACGGGCATGCTCGCGGGCACCCCCGCCTACCTCGCACCCGAGGTGGCCAAGGGCTACGACCCCGGCTCGCCGTCCGACGTGTTCTCGCTGGGCTCGACGCTCTACGCCGCGATCGAGGGCGAACCGCCGTTCGGTCTGAGCGAGAACACCATCGCGCTGCTGCACAAGGTCGCGTCCGGCAAGGTCAACCCGCCGCGCAACGCCGGCCCGCTGACCGCGCTGCTGATGCGCCTGCTGCGCGCGGAGCCGGAGGACCGCCCGACCATGGCCGAGGCCCGTGACGCGCTCGCCGCCGTCGCGAACGGCCAGGCCGCTCCTGCCTTCACCCCTGCCGTGGTTGCCCCGACCCACCCGCCGTCGTGGCGCGGTGCGGCGGTGCAACAGCCGCAGCAGCAGGCCGCCACGCGGGCCCTCACGCCGCCGCACGGTCAGCAGCAGGCCCCGCCGCCCAACGCGACGCGGGTGGACATGCACACGCCGCCAGCGCGCACGGCGTCCGCGCAGCAGCAGCCGTCGAACCACCGCCCGGCCGCCGCGCCGCAGTACTCGCAGCGCCCGAGGCAGGCAGCGGCCTCGTCGGCGTTGAAGAGCAAGAAGTCGACGGTCTACACCGCGCTCGCCATCGTGGCGGCGGCGGTCATCGGCATCATGTTCGCGAGCATGATCTCGAGCGGCGGCGACAACGGCAACGGCAACAACGCGGGCGCCAACACCTCGACGCAGCAGACCCCGGGCAGCGACCCGACCAAGCAGTCGACGACGCCGAAGTCCGCGGGCAAGGCCGGTCAGTGGACGAGCCAGCCCGGCGCCCCGGACATGGAAGCGTTCCTGAACGAGTACTTCGACACCGCGCCCAAGGACCAGCAGGCGGCCTGGGCACTGGGCAACGGCAACTTCCAGGGCAGCTTCTCCGGCGGCTACAGCGGTTTCCAGGACTTCTGGTCGGGCGTCAAGGACGCCAAGATCCTCAAGGCGACCGAAAAAGAAGGCTTCTACTGGGAAGTCGACGTCCAGTACACGAAGAAGAACGGCGGGACGACCACCGAACGCCGGGGCATCTCGTTCGAGTGGAAGAGCCCGAACTTCCTCCTGCACAGCGACAAGTCACTCGGCCCGGCCACCGGCTACTGATCGCGTCAGCCCTGGTCAGGAGGCCCGTGCGGCCTTCTCCAGGGCTTCCGCGAGAGTGAGCACGGCGGGATTCCACGCGGCATCCTCGCGGTACACGACGTGAATGTGCCGGACGGGTTCCGGATTGCGCACCTTGCGCACGACAACGCCGGGGTGTGCGTATCCCAGCCCGAGCCGGGGAATGATCGTGACGCCCAGCCCGGCCGCCACGAATCCCTGCGCGGTCGCGTAGTCGTCGCTTTCCACGACCACCTTCGGTGAGAACCCGGCACCTGCGCAGGCATTTCGCACGAGGTCCGCGCACGGGCCGGCGGCACCGCAGTCCGCGTCGATCCACGGCTCGTCGGCCAGCTCGCCCAGGTCCAGCACGCGCTTGCGCGCCAGGGCGTGGCCTCGCGGGAGCACGGCGTACAGCGGGTCGGCGAGCAGGTGCCGCGCGACCATGCCCTCCGGGGCGGGCGCGTCGGGTTCGAGGACGGTGATCGCCACGTCCGCGCGGCCCGCCGCCAGTTCGACGAAGGGGTCGGTCGGCTCGGTGAGCTTCAGGTCGAGCTCCACCCCCGGGCGCTCGGCCCGGAACGCCGCGACCGCGGGGGGCACGAGCGCCGCTCCCGCCGTGGCGAAGTAGCGGACGCGCAGGGTGCCGGCGCAGCCGTTGCGCAACGCCGTGAGGGCGCTCTCGGCGTCGGCCAGTTGCTCGGCGAGGCGACCGGCGTGCTCGGTGAGGAGACGACCGGCCGCGGTCGGTCGGATGCCCCTGCCGACGCGTTCCAGCAACGGCATGCCTGCCTGCTTCTCCAGGCCCGCGACCTGCTGCGAGATGGCGGACGGGGTGTAGCCGAGGTTCGTCGCCGCCGCGGTGATGGAACCCGTGCTCACGACGGCCCTGAGCACCTGCATTCGTCGCACGTCCAGCATGCCTCGACCTTACAGCGCTGCTTAAAGGTTTCCCACAACAATTAAATTGTTTTCACGTGTTCGCGGGCGCATGGTTGACGCGTGAACCAACGCGGAACGTTGATCAGGATGGGTGTGCTCGCCCTGCTGTGGGGATCCAGCTTCCTGTGGATGAAGCTCGCGCTCGGGAGTCTCGCGCCCCTGCAGATCTCGCTCGTGCGGACGTTCTTCGGGGCGGTCGTGCTGTTCGCCGTGCTCGCGCTGGCGAAGATGAGCCTGCCGCGGGACCGGAAGATCTGGGGTCACATGCTCTTCGTGGCCCTGTTCGGCAGCGCCATCCCGTTCACTCTGTTCGCGTTCGGCGGCCAGACCGTCGACTCGGGCGTCTCCGGGGTGCTCAACTCCACGACGCCGCTGTTCGCGCTGGCCATCGGCCTCGTGCTCGGCTCGGAGAAGATCAGCAACTTCGTGCGCCTGCTCGGCCTCGCGCTCGGCTTCGCGGGGGTGCTGGTGATCTTCGCGCCGTGGCAGTCGGCCAACAGCATCGCGAGCTGGGGTGCGGTGCTGTGCCTGATCGGCGCCGCGAGCTACGCCATCGGCTACTCCTACGCCGGCCGCTACCTGGTCAACACGGGCGCCACCTCGACGCAGCTCGCCGCCATGCAGCTGACCACCGCGTTGGGAATGCTGCTCCTGGCGACGCCGTTCGGCGGCCTGGAGCCGCTGCACCTGCACTGGATCGGGATCGCCGCCGTGATGATCCTCGGCGTCTTCGGCACCGGCGTGGCGTTCATCCTCAACTACCGCGTCATCGCCGACGAGGGAGCCACGACGGCGACTACCGTCGGTTACCTACTTCCGGTGGTGTCGGTACTCCTTGGAGCGATCTTCCTCGGGGAGCAACTCAACGCGAGGATCGTCATCGGCATGCTGGTGGTGCTCGTGGGCATCGCACTGACCCGGCGGAAGCCCGTCGCGGCAGGTCAGACCGTCTCACCAAACGAGACGCGCGACCTGGTGAAACGCTGAGAGGTGAGACGCACGTCTCCCCCGTTAGGATGGTTCCGAGACGAATCGCGTCCTTATCAGGCTGCTCGGCCGTCTCCTCTTTGTGAGCGGACATGGAGACCAGCCTGGAAAGGACATCGACATGAACACCGACAACCTGAAGGTCACCACCCGGACGACTTTTCAGCTACTGGCACCCGGAGCGGCCCCCGCCCCGGTCGAGGCCGAACTCGTCTACGACCCGGAAGACCCCTACGCCGTCGCCGTCGTCTTCTTCACGGGCTCCGGCCGCGTCGAGTGGATGTTCGCCCGCGACCTGCTGGCCGACGGCCTGCTGACGCCGTCCGGTGAGGGCGACATCCTGGTCCGGCCCGCCTCCGACGACCCCGAGCGCGTCCTGGTCGAGCTGAACGCGCCGACCGGGTTCGCCATCCTCAGCGCCGTCGCCGAGGACGTGGCGGAGTTCCTGGACAGCTCCTACGACGTCGTCCAGCCGGGCGAGGAGGACCTGTGGATCGACTTCGAGCGGGAGTTGCAGAAGCTGGTCTCGACGATCGACTAGCCGCCTGATGAGGGTCCGGGGTGGTCGTACGGGCGCGGGGCGAGGTGCCGGCACGCGGGGCAGCGTGGCCGACCAGCTCGTCACCGGAGACCAACCGGGGCCGGCGGTGATGCCGAGAAGGTTCCAGACGCGAGTCCCCACCGGCGGACTGACTCGGCGCGATCTGCACCACCCCCCCGAGCGGGAAACGGCGGATGCACGTCTGCGCGATTGATTAGTCTCAGGGTGTGACAACCATCGGGGGCCGCTACACGCTGCTCGAGCGGATCGGCAGCGGGGCCATGGGGGTGGTCTGGCGGGCACGGGACGAGGTGCTGGCCCGCGAGGTGGCGGTCAAGGAGCTCATCACCGGTGACCACCAGCGGGCGATGCGGGAGGCGCGCAACGCCGCCCGGCTGCACCACCAGCACGCGATCGCGGTGTTCGACGTCGTGGGCAGCGACGACGAAGAGCCGTGGATCGTCATGGAGTACCTGCCGTCGCACAGCCTCTCGGCGCTGATCGCCGAGCGCGGGCCGCTCAAGCCGGCCCAGGCCGCGAGCATCGGCGCCAAGGTCGCCTCGGCGCTGGCCGCCGCGCACGCCGCCGGACTGGTCCACCGCGACGTCAAGCCCGGCAACGTCCTGATCGGCCACGACGGCACGGTCAAGCTCACCGACTTCGGCATCTCCAAGGCGACCGGCGACGGCACGATGACCGACACCGGCATGATCTCGGGCACCCCCGCCTACCTCGCACCCGAGGTGGCGCGCGGCGAGCAGCCCGACGAGGCGTCCGACGTGTTCTCGCTCGGCGCCATGATCTACACGGCCATCGAGGGCGAGTCGGTCTTCGGGCCGAGCGACAACAGCTTCGGCCTCATCTACCGCGCCGCCAGCGGGCAGCTCCGCGATCCCAAGAACGCCGGTGAGCTCACCCCGTCGCTCATGCGGCTGCTCTCACAGGACCCGAAGGACCGGCCCACGGCGCAGGAGGCCGCGGATCTGCTGGCCGCCGAGCCGCAGCCGTCGCAGCCGCTGCAGATCCCGCAGCAGCAGAGCAGGCGCAGGGCGCCGAACAGGCGGATCCTGGTGATCCTGGCCGTCATCGCGGTGCTGGCGATCGGTGGTGGCGCGGCCGCCGCGTACTGGAGCGGCACCGAGGGCACCCCGGTCAACCAGTCGAACTTCCAGCAGCAGCCCCGCTACTTCACCGCGAGTGAGGCGGCCGGGTTCGTGCTCGACCACTACGGCCAGCTCCCCGCCCACGCCGACGTGGCGTGGCGCAACCTCTACGAACGGGCGACCGAGCCGCTGGAGAAGTACGTGGCGCGGTGGAAGGGCTACTCCTCGGTCAGGTGCTCCCTGTCCACCGTGCCCGTCCGGTCGCACGGCCCGAACTGGGTGGTGACCTTCGACCTGGCACTGCAAACGGACCTGGGAGAGCAGAAGAACGGCGTCTACGAGGCCGAGATCGCCGCCGTCAGCAACGAAATGCGGATCACCAGCATCACGCAGATCAGCTGAGCAGCCAGAAGCTCCCGCCGCCCACGACCACGCCCATCACCGAGCCGGCCAGCACCTGCGCCGTCGTGTGGTCGCCGAGCTCGACGCGGGACCACGCCACGAACGCGGCGGGCAGCGCCAGAAGCAGCCACCACGGGCCGTAGACGATCGCCAGCGTCACGACGGCTGCCCAGGCCACGGCGGCGTGCAGCGAGATCTTCCACTTCGCCCCGAACGTAATCGCCATGCTGACGATCAGCGAGGCGAACATGCTGCCGGCCAGCGCGAGCATGTTCCGGGGAGCGTCGCCCAGGAACATGATCACCGTGCCGGCCGCCAGCGACGCTCCCGCCGTGACCAGCGGTACGACCCTGCCTTCACGGTTCGTGACGTGATGGCCGTCCCACTTACCCTTGCGCGCGCCACGCACGATGACGGCCATAGGGATGACTGACGCTGTCAAAGCGACCACGAACCCCCACAGCAGCGTCTTCCACAAGTTTTCCGTGGCCGCCGCAACGCCGAACGGCAGCAGGATCACCCAGACCCACGGCGCCAGCACCTCGGTGGCACCGCGGGCGACCTTCTTGATCAAGTCCGTCAGACCAGTCTGCGATCGGTGGCCCAGCGGGAGAGCTCGTACCGGTTCGACAGCTGGGTCTTCCGCAGGACGCTCGACACGTGCGTCTCCACCGTCTTCACGCTGATGAACAGCTCGGACGCGATCTCCTTGTAGGCGTAGCCACGTGCGAGGAGCCGCAGGACGTCACGTTCGCGCGGCGTCAGCAGGTCGAGCTCGGGGTCGCTGATCGGCGCGGCACCCGGCCGGTCGGCGAACGCGTCCAGCACGAACCCGGCCAGGCGCGGCGAGAACACCGCGTCGCCCTCCGAGACCCGCACGACGGCCCTGACCAGCTCCTGGCTGGAGATCGTCTTCGTCACGTACCCGCGCGCGCCGGCGCGGATGACGTTGATGACGTCCTCGGCCGCGTCGGAGACCGACAGGGCGAGGAACGTGACCTCGGGGATCTTGGTCCGGATCTGCCGCAGCACCTCGGCGCCGCCGCCGTCGGGCATGTGCACGTCGAGCAGCACGACGTCCGGCCTGTGGTGCGCGATGCCCGCCACCGCCTCGCCGACGCTGCCGGCCTCGCCGACCACCTCGATCTCCTCGGTGATGGTGTCGAGCTCCGCCTTGACCCCCGCGCGGAACAACGCGTGGTCGTCCACCAGGAACACCCTGACGCTCATGTCCTGGCCTCCGTCTTCCTCGGCATCTCGAGCTGCACCTCGGTCCCCTCTCCCGGAGCCGTGCGCAGTCGCACCTCCCCGCCGTGCCGGGTCATTCTCCCCCGGATGCTGCCCGCGAGGCCATGCCGGTCCTCCGGCACCGCGTCGGGGTCGAAACCCTTGCCGCGGTCGCGCACGAACACCGTCACCTTCTCCGGCTCGACCTCGGCGTAGACGCTGACCTCGGCCACCCCCGCGTGCTTGGCCGCGTTGACCATCGCCTCCTTCGACGCCTGCACCAGTGCGAACATGCCGTCCTCCAGCTCGCAGTCGCCGACCACGACCTGGGAGACGGCGATGGCGAAGTCGTCCTCCACCTCCGCGCACGCCTGGGCGATCGCGACACTGATGGAGTGCGGCAGTTCGCCCACCTCACGGCCGTAGAGCCAGCTGCGCAGCTCGCGTTCCTGGCTGCGGGCCAGGCGCTTGACCTCGCGCGGCGACTCGGACTGCTTCTGGATCAGGGCCAGCGTCTGCAGCACCGAGTCGTGCAGGTGGGCGGCGATCTCGGCACGTTCCTCGGTGCGGATGCGCGCACGGCGTTCCGAGTCGAGATCGCGCACCAGCCGCATCCACAGCGGCACGGTCAGCACCGCGACACCGATCAACGTCGCCAGCACGGAGAGCACGACGGTCGAGAGGTTCTGGACGGAGTCGTTCACCACGAGGAACGCGGCGACCCCCGCCACGACCAGCGCGCCTCCCGCGACCGTCCGCACGATGCCCGTCTTCCCCTGCGAGAAGGCCCCGTCCCTCCAGCGTCGTCGCTGCGCCTCGTCCGCCTCACGCCACACGACGGCCGCACCGATCAACGCCACGGCGATCGGCCCGGTGATCCACCCGCTCCACGCTCCCCCGAGCAGGCCGGTGAACACCGCGACGCCGATACCGAGGGCTGCGAGGCCCACGGCCTGCTGCCACTCCTTGCGGTCCTTGTCGGTCTCCGGTTCCGCGAGCGCCGACTGCGGGACGAACATCCAGAGCAACGCGTAGGCGATGATCCCGACCCCGCTGAACGCGGCGAACACGGCGAAGATCGCGCGCACCCAGAAGACAGGTGCGCCGAGATGGTCGGCCAGTCCGCTCGCGACCCCCGCGACGACCCGGCCGGTGCGTCGACGGCGCATCGGCTCAATGCGTGCACTCACCGACTGATCGTCACATGTCGTGGCTGGTTGTTCATCAGGGATGACCCCGGTTCCGTGAATCAGGGCTGGTCCCTGATGTGGTTCCAGGCGCGACAGCGCAATGTTGTCGTCGTGAGCGGGACTGAGAAGGCAATGCAGGGCGTGGCGGACACGCTCAGAGAGTTCTGGGCCCACCGTCCGGTGCGGCCCCGTGCAGGTCGCAAGGCCGGTGGTGTCGCCACCGGTATCGCTCTGCGCTTCCAGATCGATCCGGTGATCGTCCGGATCGCGTTCGTCGCACTCGCCCTGTCGGGCGGCGTCGGCCTGCCGGTGTACCTCGCGGGCTGGTTGCTGCTGCCCGAGGAGGGGGACACGGTCTCGCCCCTGGAGTCGCTGCTCGGCAAGGGCTCCAGCTCGATGTCGCACGGCCAGACGGTGCTGCTGGGCATCCTGATGTTCCCCGCGCTCGCGTTCACCTTCGGGGGCAACAGCGGGTTCCAGGTCTTCGTGACGCTGGCCGCGACGGTCGCGTGCGTCTACCTGCTGCAGAAGAACCGTGGGCACCTGCAGCCGGCCGTCACGCTGACCGAACCCGCGCCCGTGCCACCGGCACCGGGGGCGCCGGCCTGGGACCCGCTGGGCGCCGCCCCGTTCGCGTGGGACCTGCCAGAACCCGCGCCCGCCCCGACGCCCCAGCCGCCGATGCACCGGCCGCGCAAGCCGCGCATCGGGCTGATGACGCTGGGCGTGGCGACGCTGGTGGTCGCCGGATCGGCGATCGCGGGTGTCTGGGCGCCGTGGTTCACCGTGGCGCACACCATCGGCCTGCTGGTCGCGGTGCTGGCGGCGGGCCTGCTGGTCGGTTCGTTCACCGGCGGCGGCCGCGGCCTGGTCTGGCTGCTCGTCCCGTTGTCCGTGGTCGGCTTCGGCCTGACCGCCATCGACTTCGACGGCAGCCCCAGCAAGCTGAGCAGCTTCAACGAGACGCCCAAGACCGTCGGCGACGTCCGCGACCGGTACGCCACGAGCGTCGGCAGCGTGAGGCTCGACCTGCGGCAACTGCCGGACTCCGGTGACGTGAAGACCGCGATCCAGGTCGAGCTCGGCGAGGTGAGGGTGCACGTGCCGAAGAACGCGGACGTGACGTACCGGTGCGAGGCCTCGTCCATCGGCGACCTCGACTGCCTCGGCAAGCGAGCGGAGGGCAACAGCGTGAACGTCAGCGGCAAGGACCTCGGCGAGGACGGCGAGGGCGGCCTGAAGATCGAGCTCGACGTGCAGGCGAGCGTCGGAGAGGTGAAGGTGCTCCGTGACTGAGCAGGGGATGCGCAGGCGGATCGACCCCGTGACGCTGGTGTTCGGGATCGGCGGTGGGCTGGTGGCGGCCTACGTGCTGAGCAACGGGTCGTTCTGGTTCGACTTCCGGTGGGCGCTCGGGGGGACGGCCATCGTGGTCGGCCTGGTGCTGCTGACTAACTCGCTGCGCCGCAAGAGCCACTGACGAGAAAGGCCCCGGTCTCCCGGGGCCTTTCCTCATGTCATTCCCACTCGATGGTGCCCGGCGGCTTGGACGTCACGTCCAGCACCACGCGGTTGACCTCCGCCACCTCGTTGGTGATCCGGGTCGAGATCCGCTCCAGCACCTCGTACGGCAGACGCGTCCAGTCCGCGGTCATCGCGTCCTCGGACGACACCGGGCGCAGCACGATCGGGTGGCCGTAGGTGCGGCCGTCGCCCTGGACGCCGACGCTGCGGACGTCCGCGAGCAGCACGACCGGGCACTGCCAGATCTGCCGGTCGAGGCCGGCCAGGGTGAGCTCCTCGCGTGCGATGGCGTCGGCCTGGCGCAGCGTGTCGAGGCGGTCCTGGGTGACCTCGCCGATGATGCGGATACCGAGGCCAGGGCCGGGGAACGGCTGGCGCTGCACGATCGTCTCGGGCAGGCCGAGCTCGGTGCCGACGCGGCGGACCTCGTCCTTGAACAGCGCGCGCAGCGGTTCGACCAGCTCGAACTGCAGGTCGTCCGGCAGGCCGCCGACGTTGTGGTGCGACTTGATGTTCGCGGTGCCCGCGCCGCCGCCGGACTCGACGACGTCCGGGTAGAGCGTGCCCTGGACCAGGAACTTGTAGTCGCCCTCTGCCTTGAGGTCGCGCTCGGCCTGCTCGAACACGCGGATGAACTCGCGCCCGATGATCTTGCGCTTCTCCTCCGGGTCCGTGACGCCAGCCAGGGCGTTCAGGAACCGCTCGCGCGCGTCGACCGTCACCAGGCGGATGCCCGTGGCGGCCACGTAGTCGCGCTCGACCTGGGCGCGCTCGCCGGAGCGCAGCAGGCCGTGGTCGACGAAGACGCACGTGAGGCGGTCGCCGATGGCGCGCTGGACCAGCGCGGCCGCGACGGCGGAGTCGACGCCGCCGGACAGGCCGCAGATCGCCTTGCCGTCACCGATCTGCTCGCGGATGCGGCTGACCTGCTCGTCCAGGATGGACGACGTGGTCCACTGCGGACGGATACCCGCGATCTCGTGCAGGAACCGGCGCAGCACCTCCTGGCCGTGCGGCGAGTGGTGCACCTCGGGGTGGTACTGCACACCGGCGAAGCGGCGCTCGGTGTCCTCGAACGCGGCGACCGGCGCGCCCTCGCTGGTCGCGGTGACGGTGAAGCCCTCGGGCGCCTTGGTGACGGCGTCGCCGTGGCTCATCCACACCGGGTGGCTCGCGGGGAGTTCCTGGTGCAGCGCGCCGCCCTCGGTCGGCACGCTCAGGTCCGTGCGGCCGTACTCGCGGGTGCCGGTCTGTTCGACCGCGCCGCCAAGTGCGCGCGCCATCGCCTGGAAGCCGTAGCAGATGCCGAAGACCGGGACTCCGGTCTCGAACAGCTTCGGGTCGACCTGCGGCGCGTTCTCCGCGTACACGCTCGACGGGCCACCGGACAACACGATGGCCAGCGGGTTCTTGTCGAGGATCTCGCTGACGGTCGCGGTGTGCGGAACGACCTCGGAGTAGACCTGGGCCTCGCGGACGCGGCGGGCGATCAGCTGCGCGTACTGGGCGCCGAAGTCGACGACGAGAACAGGGCGGTTGCTGGTGTCGGACACGCCGTCAAGGATCTCATGCGTGGACGGTGAACTGCTGACCGGTGGCGGGCTGAACCAGGTGTTCAGGGTGGGTGACGCGGTGCGGCGACCGGCCGGGCCGTGGGCGCCGCGGGTGCACGAACTGCTGCGACGCTTGGCGCCTCTGGGGATCGCGCCGGTTCCGCTAGGGCTCGACGCGGACCACGAGCTGCTCAGTTACCTGCCCGGTGACGTTGGCCACGTGCCCCCTTCGAGCGACGCGACGTTGATCGAGTCGGCCCGGTTGCTGAGGCGGCTGCACGACGAGACGTCTCGTCTCGGGACTCGTCCGTCTTCTAGGAGTGTGTCAGCACGTGCAGGCCAATAGGGCTTAACGTTTCCCCATGGACGCGTTCACACCGCAACCCAGGCCGTGCTGGGTCGCCGGCCGCCCCGAGCAGGGCGAGCAGGCGCTGGAGGTCTTCCACCCGTTCGACGGCACCGCGGTCGCCTCGGTGGCCGTGCCGGGCAGAGATCAGGTGGAACGCGCGATCGCGGCGGCGGCGTCCGTCGCGAAGGAGTTCCGGCGAACGCCCGCGCACGTGCGGGCCGAGGCGCTGCTGCGGGTGTCACGGGCACTGGCCGAACGCGCTGAGGAGATCGCCGAGACGATCACCGCCGAGAACGGCAAACCGCTGAAGTGGGCCGAGATCGAGGTGCAGCGCGCGGTCAACACGTTCCGTTTCGCCGCGGAGGAGGCGCGCCGGTTCACCGGTGGGTTGCAGCGGCTCGACACCGACGCCGGTGGCGTGGGGCGGATGGCGATCGTCCGGCACGTGCCGCGCGGGCCGGTGCTGGCCGTGGCGCCGTTCAACTTCCCGCTGAACCTGGTGGCGCACAAGGTCGCCCCGGCGCTCGCGGTGGGTGCGCCGGTGATCGTGAAGCCCGCTTCGTCGACGCCGCTGAGCTCGTTGCTGCTGGGTGAGATCCTGGCCGAGACCGGTCTGCCCGAGGGCGCGTTCTCGATCCTTCCCGTGCGCGGCAAGGACATGGACGCTCTGGTGAAGGACGAGCGGCTGCCGGTCATCTCGTTCACGGGATCCACGAAGGTCGGCTGGTCGTTGATGGAAGCCGCGCCGCGCAAGCACGTCGTGATGGAGCTGGGTTCCAACGCGGCCGCCATCATCTGTCCTGATTGGACGGACCTGGACCACGCGGCGCAGCGCATCGCGACGTTCGGCAACTACCAGGCCGGGCAGTCGTGCATCGCCGTGCAGCGGGTGATCGTGGACCGGTCGAAGGCCGGCGAGTTCGTGCCGAAGCTCGTGGCAGCCGTTGCCGCGCTGAAGACCGGCGACCCGCACGACCCCGAGGTCGAGGTCGGGCCGTTGGTCGACGAGGACAACGCCCGGCGCGTCGAGGAGTGGGTCAACATGGCCACCGACGTCGGCGCGAAGGTGCTACTGGGCGGCAAGCGGACCGGGGCGACGGTCGAGCCGACCGTGCTCACGGACGTGCCGAGGACCGCCAAGGTGTGGACCGAGGAGATCTTCGGGCCGGTGCTCGTGGTGTCGGTCGCGGACGGCGTGGAGGACGCGTTCGCACAGGCCAACAACAGCAAATACGGGCTGCAGGCCGGGGTGTTCACCCGTGACGTGCAGGTGGCGTTCGAGGCCGCGGCCGAGCTCGAGGTCGGTGGCGTGATCATCGGTGACGTGCCGTCCTACCGCGCCGACCAGATGCCGTACGGCGGCGTGAAGGGGTCGGGCACCGGACGCGAGGGCGTCCGGTCGGCGATGGAGGACTTCACCGAGGAACGAGTGACCGTGCTGACGGGAATCCAGATCTAGGCGCGGAATCCAGCTACAGCGAGTCGTGGGTCGCCTACCAACCGAGCGCGCGCCGCTTCACCTGTTCGTCGCAACGGTGTGCGGCGACGTGCCCGTCCGGCCTGATCAGCCACCCGTCGTCAGTGGTGAAGCCCGGCCCCGCGGTGCGGGAGCCCGGAACCAGCTCGCCGCCGTCCGTCGTCAGCGGGGAGTTCTCGTAGGAGAACGGGGTGAAGAGCCTGCCCGAGTCGATGCCCTCGCCGGACTCGAGCGCCTGCTGCCGGTGCGCCCGTTCCTCGGGAGTGCCCGGCACGAGGAACCGCATGGTGTCGCCGGTGATGCGGAGGTTCTCGTCGGCGGCGGCACCGCGTTCGGCGTCGTAGGAGTCGAGCAGGTGCGGGCCCGCCTCGCCGGCGCGGTCGGCCGCGATCTTCCAGGCCGCGTTGTCGGCGTCGCAGATGCCGGAGTTCAGGCCTCGTGCGCCGAACGGGCTCATGACGTGCGCCGCGTCGCCGGCCAGCAGAACCCTGTGGTCGCGGAGTTTCGCGGCTCGGCGCTGGTGGAAGCGGTAGGTGGACTGCCAGACGATCTCGTACGGCTTGTCACCCACGATCGCGCGGACGTGGGCGTCGGTGAGCTGAACGTCCTCGGCGACCTGCCAGTCGATCCGCCAGACGCCGTCCGGTTGCGGGTGCAGGAGGACCTGACGGCCCGGATTCCAGGGCGGGTCGAAGTAGAAGCGGCGTTCGGGCGTCTCGAAGTCCAGGTCGACACGGACGTCGGCGATGATGAACCTGTCGGCGAACGAGAAGCCCTCGAACGGGATGTCCAGGAGCTGTCGCACCGTCGAGTGCACGCCGTCCGCCGCGATGCAGTGGGTGGCCCTGATTCCGTCCTGTGTGGACACTCCGTCGTCGTCCTGGGTGAGACCGGTCAGGGAGTGTCCGTAGCGGAGTTCGATCAGCGGTTCGGCGCGGACCCGTTCCTCCAGCAGCTGTTCGACGACCGTCTGCGGGGTGTTCACGAACGGCGGGAAACCCTTGGCCTCCGGGAAGGTCAGGGTGAGCACCTCGCGGTCGCGGTGGTAGGTGCGGCCGGTGTACCAGGTGACGCCCGCGTCCGCGACGGCCTGGCCGACGCCGATCCGTTCGAGGATCTCCAGCACGTCGCGCTGGACGCAGATCGAGCGGCTGCCCGTCTGCGCACGTCTGGGTTCCTTCTCCAGGACGATGCTCGGCACGCCGGCTCTCGCGAGGAACAGCGCCGACGCCAGCCCCACCGGCCCGGCACCGACCACCAGGACCGTCATTGCAGGGCGTCCCAGACGGCGCGGTCGCGTTCTGCGGTCCAGATCTCGGGCCAGTCCTTGCCGTCGCACTCGTCCCAGTAGCGCTTCACGTCGAACGGCAGGCAGTGCTCGAAGATCGGCCAGCGGCCGTAGCGGGCTTCGAGCGTCCGGTGCGCCAGTTCGAAGGCCTGCTTGAGCGTGCCGCCCTCGGCGTGGACCCCGCCGACCGTGCGGCGCAGTTCGTTGAGGAAGTGCCTGCTCTGGTTGATCGCGGCCTCGACCTCGATGCGGTCGCGCGCGACCTTGCCGCGCCCGCCGACGAGGACCTCGGCCCCCAGGTCCTCGATCTCGTCCAAAGTGGACGTCGCCCACTCGTCGTGGAAGGCGTCACCGGTGTAGAGCGCGGCCTGCGACTCGACCAGGTCACCCGCGAACAGGATGCGTTGCTGCGGCAGCCAGGCCACGATGTCGCCTGCCGTGTGCCCGCGTCCGAGGAACTGCAGCACCAGGTCGCCGCGCTCGTCGCCGAGCGGGATCGTCATGCGGTCGGAGAACGTCAGCGTCGGCCACGTCAGGCCGGGGATCTCCTCCGGCTGCTCGAAGAGCCGCGGCATGCGGCCGAACTCGCTCTCCCAGTCCTGCTGCCCGCGTTCGGCGATCAGCACGCGCGTCATCTCGTGGGCGACGATCTCCTGGGCCTCGAACGCGCTGGCCCCGAGCGTGCGCACGGCGTGGTAGTGGCTGAGGACGAGGTACCGGACCGGCTTCTTGGTGTGTTTGCGCAGCTGCCCGAGCCACCTTCTGGCAGCCGCCGGGGTGGCGCGGGCCTCGAAGCAGATCAGGAAGTCCTCGGCCTCGATGGCCGCGACGTTGGGGTCGCCTTCGGCGGTCAGGGTGTAGACGCCCTCGGCGAGTTCGACGAAGACCTCGTCCTTGGGGGCGAGATCGGCGCTGGACGCGAACGGCTTGTTGGCCATGCCTCCACCGTAGCCAAATGAAACCAGCTCAGGACGCCTTCACGATCGGCAACCGCAAAGCGGCTGGAGCTTGATCGGGAACCGCCGGGTTCTTCGGCTTCGTCGGGTTGATCCTGCGGTACGGCTGGTCCTGCGCGGGCCGCTGGTCCTGCTCACCCTTGTTCGGCCACAGCGAGAACGCCCGCTCGGCCTGCGCGGTGATGGTGAGGCTCGGGTTCACGCCGAGGTTCGCACTGATCGCCGAACCGTCCACAACGGACAGTCCGGGGTAGTTGAAGACGCGGTGGTACGGGTCGATCACGCCCTGTTCCTCGCCGCTCGCGATCGCGCAGCCGCCGATGAAGTGCGCGGTCAGCGGGATGTTGAACAGCTCGCCCCACGTGCCGCCGGCCATGCCGTCGATGTGCTTGGCGGCCAGCAGGTTCGCCTCATGACCGGCGGGGATGAACGCCGGGTTCGGCTCACCGTGGCCCTGCTTGCTGGTGAGCTTACCGCGCTTGAGGAACGTGGTGATGGAGTTGTCGAGGCTCTGCATGACCAGCAGGATCACGGTCCGCTCGCTCCACCGGTGCACGCTCAGCAGCCGGAGCAGCCGCAGCGGGTGCCGGACCGCCTGCTTGATGAACTGCAGCCACCGCGGCGTGCTCAGCGCGCCGTCCGTGGCGAGGGTCTGCAGCATGCCCATCGCGTTGCTGCCCTTGCCGTACCGGACGGGCTCGATGTGCGTGATCTCGTCGGGGTGGATGGAGCTCGTGATCGCGACGCCCTGCGTGTAGTCGGTGTCCGGATCGACCGTGTAGCGGGCGGCGCCGATGATCGACTCGGAGTTGGTGCGGGTGAGCTCGCCGAGCCTGCCCGAGATCTTCGGCAGGGTGCTCGCCTTCGCCTGGTGCAGGAGCTGCTGGGTGCCCCACGTGCCGGCGGCGATCACGACCTGGTCCGCCGTGAACGTCCGGGTCGCCTTCCCGCCGGTCATCCTGGTGTTGATGGTCCAGGTCCCGTTGTCCTCGTTGAGCCGCGTGACCGTGGTCAGCGGGAAGACCTGGGCGCCGAGCTTCTCCGCGAGGTAGAGGTAGTTCTTGACCAGCGTGTTCTTGGCGCCGACACGGCAGCCCGACATGCAGCTGCCGCACTCGGTGCAGCCGGTGCGTTCCGGTCCGGCGCCACCGAAGTAGGGATCCGCGGCCTTCTTGCCCGGCTCGCCGAAGAACACGCCGACGGGCGTCGCGTGGTAGCTGTCCTCGACGCCCATGTCCTTCGCGACCTTCTGCATGACGACGTCGCTCGGGGTCGTCGTGGGGTTCGTGACGACACCCAGCATCCGGCTCGCCTGGTCGTAGAACGGCTCCAGCTCGTCCTGCCAGTCGGTGATGTGCGCCCACTGCCGGTCCTCGTAGAACGGCTTGAGCGGCCGGTAGAGCGTGTTCGCGTAGACGAGGCTGCCACCGCCGACACCGGCCCCGGCGAGCACCATGACGTTGCGCAGCAGGTGGATGCGCTGGATGCCGAAACACTTCAGCTGCGGCGCCCACAGGTACTTGCGGAGGTTCCAGCTGGTCTTGGCGAACTCGTCGTCGGCGAACCGCCGCCCCGCCTCCAGGACGGCGACGCGGTAGCCCTTCTCGGTCAGGCGGAGCGCGGCCACGCTGCCACCGAACCCGGAGCCGACGATGACGACATCGAAGTTACCGGCGAGTTCACCCATGGATCGGAGAGTAGGCGTTACTTCCGGTAACGCCTAGTCCCCTATCGGTTCAGACGGGCGGGGTGCGCTCCTGAAATCGGTCCAGAGATCGACTGCCTGCTCCAGGCTCAACGCCGCGACCTGCTGCGGGGGGATCCCTGCGGTGTGCACGAGACGCTCCGCCAGCCAGTCTGGGACCGGCTCTCGCGGCGGGGCCTCTTCCACGACCACGTCGCCGGCGAGGCGACCAAGCCTTTCGATGCTTCGGCCGCCGAGCACCTCGTCAAGGAAGGTGCGCCGACCGGAGTCCGTTGCCGACCTCGCCAGTACGAGCGCCAGATCTCTCAGGTCTGCCGCCGCCTCATCGAGTGCGTCCATGCCCAGAAATCTAGACAGAAAGTCTAGGGTGCGCGGGCAGGCGCACCCGCCGACTCAGAACACCAGGCCCTCGATCACCCAGACCATGAACGCCACGGCCAGCGCGGTGATCACCAGCCCACCGCAGACGAACAGGGTCAGCATCTGCCAGCCGATGCCTCCGACGCCCTCATCCTCCTCGGGCACTTCCTCGATCTCGAACTCTTGGACCTCGGCGTCCGGGTCGATCGTGTCCACATCACTGTTCTTGCCGTCGCCGAACAAGGCATCCAGTTCCACGCTCAAGAGGACGCGCGGGGTAGCCGTCTGGTTGCAAGATCAGTTTGGGCCCATGCGGCGATCGACGCGCAGAGGGGCACGTCCCGGCAGGAACGTGCCCCTCGACGTCGATCGGGGTCAGCCGCGGATCGTCAGGCCGACCTTCTGGAACTCCTTGAGGTCGGAGTAGCCGGTCTTGGCCATCGCCCTCTTCAGTGCGCCGAACAGGTTCGTCACGCCGCGCGGGTCGGCGGACGGGCCGAACAGCAGCTTGCGCAGGTCGAGCTCCTGGTCCACCGCCTCGGCGACGAGGCTGCGCGGCACGGACGGGTGCGCGGACGCCGCCGTCCAGTACAGGCCCTGGCCCGGTGCCTCGGTCGCGGCGGCCAGTGGCTCGCCGAGCATCACGGCGTCGGCACCGCAGGCGATGGACTTCGCCACGTCGCCCGAGGTCGTGACGCCGCCGTCGGCGATGACGTGCACGTAGCGGCCGCCGGTCTCGTCGAGGTAGTCGCGGCGCGCGGCCGCGGCGTCGGCGATCGCGGTGGCCATCGGCACGCCGATGCCCAGCACCGAGTCGGTGGTCGTGACGCCGGGGGCGTAGCCGTAGCCGACGATCACGCCCGCCGCGCCGGTGCGCATGAGGTGCATGGCGGTGCGGTAGTCGCCGACACCGCCGGCGATCACCGGGATGTCGAGGTCCGCGATGAACGACTTCAGGTTCAGCGGCTCACCACCGCGGCTCACGTGCTCGGCCGAGATGATCGTGCCCTGCACGACCAGGATCTCGACGCCCGCTGCCAGCAGGTCCGGCGTGAGCTCCGCGGCGCGCTGCGGGCTGACGCGGACCGCGACGGTGACGCCCGACTCGCGGACCTGCTTGACCGCCTCGGCGATCAGGTCCATCCGCAGCGGGGCGGCGTGCAGCTCCTGCAGCACCTTCACCGCGGCCGCCGGGTCCTCGCTGTCCTCGGTCGCCTGGACCAGGCGGAACAGCGCCTCGTCCACGTCGCCGTGCCGGGCCCAGAGGCCCTCGGCGTTGAGTACACCGAGGCCACCGAGCTCGCCGACCGCGACCGCCGTGCCCGGCGACACGATGGCGTCGGTCGGGTGGGTGATCAGCGGGATGTCGAAGCGGTAGGCATCGATCTGCCACGTCGTGGAGACGTCCTTCGACGACCTCGTCCGACGCGACGGGATGATCTCGATGTCGTCCAGCTCGTAGGCCCGCCTCGCGGTCCGGCCCATGCCGATCTCGACCAGATCGCGCACCTGTGGTTCCTCTCCAAGCTGTTGAGCAAGCGTTCTAGCAGCCGAGACACCCTAACGGGTGGTGTAGTTCGGGGCTTCGACGGTCATCGTGATGTCGTGCGGGTGGCTTTCCTTCAGGCCCGCCGCGGTGATGCGCACGAGCTGCTGCTGCTGCAGCTCGGCGATCGTGTGCGAACCCGTGTAGCCCATGGCCGCGCGCAGACCGCCGTTGAGCTGGTGCACGACCTGCGACAGCGGGCCGCGGAACGGCGTGCGGCCCTCGATGCCCTCGGGGACGAGCTTGTCCTCGTTGAGCACGTCGTCCTGGAAGTAGCGGTCCTTGGAGAACGACTTGTTCTCGCCACGGGACTGCATGGCGGCGAGCGAACCCATGCCCCGGTAGGTCTTGAACTGCTTGCCGTTGACCAGGATCAGGTCGCCGGGCGCCTCCTGGGTGCCCGCGAGCAGCGAGCCGAGCATCACGGCGGACGCGCCGGCCGCGATGGCCTTGGCGATGTCGCCGGAGTACTGGATGCCGCCGTCACCGATCACCGGCACGCCGGCCGGGCTGCAGGCCAGCGAGGCCTCGTAGATCGCGGAGATCTGCGGCACACCGACACCGGCGACGACGCGCGTGGTGCAGATCGAGCCGGGACCGACACCGACCTTCACGCCGTCCGCACCCGCGTCGACCAGTGCCTGGGCACCGGCGCGCGTCGCGACGTTGCCGCCGACGACGTCCGCCGAGTCGCCGAGCTCCTTCTTGATGCGGGCGACCATCTCCAGCACGCCGCGCGAGTGCCCGTGCGCCGTGTCGACCATCAGCACGTCGACGCCGGCCTCGGCGAGCGTCATCGCGCGGATGAACGAGTCCTCGCCCACACCCACGGCGGCGGCGCACAGCAGGCGGCCGTCCGGGTCCTTGGTGGCCATCGGGTACTGCTCGGTCTTGACGAAGTCCTTGACCGTGATCAGGCCCTTGAGCTTGCCGTCACCGTCGACGATCGGCAGCTTCTCGACCTTGTGGCGGCGCAGCAGGCCGAGCGCGGCCTCCGCGGACACGCCGACCTGGGCCGTGACCAGCGGGCCCTTGGTCATGACCTCGATCACCCGCTTGGAGTGGTCGAGCTCGAAGCGCATGTCGCGGTTCGTGATGATGCCGACGAGCTTGTTGTTCTCGTCGGTCACCGGCACGCCGGAGATGCGGTAGCGGGCGCACAGCGCGTCCACCTCGGCCAGCGTGGCCTCGGGCGAGCACGTGACCGGGTCGGTGACCATGCCGGCCTCGGACCGCTTGACGGTCTCGGCCTGCCGGGCCTGGTCCTCGATGCTCAGGTTGCGGTGCAGCACACCGATGCCGCCCTGACGGGCCATCGAGATCGCCATCCGGGCCTCGGTGACCGTGTCCATCGCGGCGCTGGCCAGCGGAATCTTCAGGGTGATGTTGCGCGAGATCCTGGTGCTCGTGTCGACGCCACTCGGGACGACGTCGGACTCGGCAGGCAGCAGGAGCACGTCGTCGAAGGTCAGCCCCAGCATGGCGAACTTGCCCGGGACTCCATCAGCGTTGAGCTCGCTGGTCATAGCGGGTGACATGCCTTCCGTCGTGCGGTCTGCGCTCTGCCTGCCCTTTTGGGGTCCTGCGTGTCCAGTTTCCGCAGGCGGAGGCGGTGCGACCCATGGTATCTGGACGACCGTGGGGGTACGGCGGGTACCGTGCGGGGTCGTGCCGCACGACGCGTTGCCACCAGACCCCTTCGAAGGCGACCCAGAAGACCCCGCACTCTCTCTGGGCGAGCCCGACCACGACCATCCCCCGATGGCTGAAGACGAGCGAACAGAGCTGGTCAGCGACCTGGCCGACCTCGCCGTCTACCAGGCGCTGCTCGAACACAGAGGCGTCCGGGGCATCGTCGTGGACTGCGGCGAGTGCCAGGAACCGCACTACCACGACTGGGCACTGTTGCGAGCCTCACTGGAGCAGCTGCTCGTCGACGGCCGCATGCGCCCGCACGAGCCGGCCTTCGATCCGAACCCCGGCGCCTACGTGAGCTGGGAGTACTGCCGGGGGTACGCGGACGGCGTGACGGCCACCGAGTCGGCCCGCTGATCTCGCGGCACGGTTGTGAGGTCGGACGCACCCCGGTCACATTCCACCTGACGTGTGAACGCCTGAGCATGTGAACGGCCCCTGACCTCGAAAGATCAGGGGCCGTTCACACTGCGTCTCAGTTGGAGCCGGTGGTCCCGACCGACTGCCCGGTGGACTCACCGTTCGTACCGGTCGACCCCGGGTTCTCCGCACCGGGATCCGGCGGCGGCGGAGGCGGCGGGTTCTCCTCGCCGTTCGACGTCGGCGGCGCGGGGGTCTCCGACGACGGCGGCGTGGACGGCTGGGTGGTCGACGGCTCGGTCGACGGCGCCGACGGCGTGGTCGACGGCTGCGAGGACTGGCTCGGCTGCGTCACCGGCGGGAGCGTCGAGGTGGGCGGCGCGGTCGAGGTGTTGGTGTCGAGCTCCTTTTCGAGCTCCTTGTGCTTCTCCTCGAGCTGCTGCTTGCCGTCGGCGGTGGAGACCGAGTCGAGGCTTGCGCCGATCTTGTCCAGCTTCTCGCGGGCCTCGTTGACCTTGCCCTCGCGCAGGGCGAGGCGGGCCGACTCGAGGTCACCGCTGATGATGGCCGCAGCTTCGATCGACTTCGCGTGCTCGGAGTAGAGCACTCGCGTGAGACCCCAGAGCGCGTCGCCGGGCTGGGCGTCACGGGCGACGAGGCTCACGCCGGTGAAGGCGATGGCCAGGACCGCCGCGGCACTGGCCAGCGGGATCAGGAAGCGGTGCCTGCTCACCGGCTGCGGGCGGGCAGCCTGGATCGTGGCGATGGCGGTGTCGGTGTCGACGAGCTCGCCGAACGGCTCCGTCTCCACCTCGTTGCGCCATGCGAGCAGCAACGCGTTCAGGTCGTCGTCGCCCAGGGAGCCGGCCACGCCCGGAGTCGCCGACCCCAGTGCGTCCAGCAGCCTGTCATCGGCCTGTACAGCCGAAAGATCGTCGGCGACGGGTTCGTGCGGGGCTCTATCGTCCTGTCCGCGCACTTCCTCGTCGTCCTTTCCGTGTTCGTCGGCCACTCAGACCACCTCCTCCGCTGCCAGCGATTTGCGGAGCCGAGCCAGCGCACGATGTTGCGCCACCCGGACCGCACCCGGCGTCGAACCGACCGCCTCGGCTGTTTCCTCGGCGGAGAGTCCGACCACCACCCTCAACAGCAGGATCTCCCGCTGCTTCTCCGGCAGGACACGCAACAACACAGCCATCCGGCCGGAGAGTTCTCCCTGCATCGCCCGCTGCTCCGGACCAGCTTCGGTCTCCGGCGCGTCGGGAACTTCGGGAACGGGCTCGGAGCGGTTCCTGGCGGCAGACCGATGTGCGTCGGCCACCTTGTGAGCCGCGATCCCGTAGACGAACGCGAGGAAGGGCCGACCCTGATCGCGGTAGCTGGGCAATGCCGTGAGCACCGCGAGACACACCTCCTGGGCCACATCGTCCGCCGAAGCGAAGCTTCGCTCCTGCCTGCCAACTCTGGCGCGGCAGTACCGCACCACGAGAGGACGAATGGAGGCCAGCAGGCGTTCGATCGCCTGGCGGTCGCCTTCGACGGCCGCGCCCACTTCGGCGTCCAGTCCGTCCCCCAAGTTGGTCATCGCAGACAACAGCCCTGGTGTTACTTGTTGGCGTACCGACATGAAACAGCACGGGTCACTCACAGCGACCCGTTGCAGCAGCTTCACCGTACCGGTCTTCAGGCGTTCTGTTCATAGGTGGGGTATGGACACCCCGAGTGAACAGCGGACACGCCCGAACGGATTACAGCCCGGCGACATTGTCACCGGGCTGGGCTAAACGCGCTACCTGAGGACTCACCGGATGCCTGGGTGAGCCGTCTCACGCCACCGGCCCCGCTTCCCCACATGCGGCATATGAGGATGCGGGGCCGGTGCGGCAAGAGCGACTACTGAACGAGGCCTCGCCGGAAGCCGTGTGCGACCGCCTGAGCGCGGTCACGCACACCGAGCTTGCGGAAGAGGCGACGTGCGTGCGTCTTCACCGTGTCCTCCGACAGGTAGAGCTCGCGGCCGATCTGGCCGTTGCTCTTGCCCTGGCTCATGCCACGCAGCACCTGGAGCTCGCGCTCCGTGAGCTGCACGCCGGGGTCGGAGGGCTGACGAGGCGCCGGCACCGAGGTGCTGGCGAGCGTGTGCGCGAGGGCTGCCACAAGCTCGGGACGCGACGCGTCCCACCTCAGGTAGCCGCGGGCACCGCCGGCGATCGCCGCGGCGATGCTCCCGGCGTCGTCGGGTGCGCCGAAGACGATGACGTTTGCCTGCGGATTCGCAGAGACGAGCCGACGGGTTGCTTCAACCCCGGTCGGGACGGCGCGCTGGGTTCCCACCAGGACGACGTCGACCGGCTGCCTTGAAAAGCGAGCCAACAACTCGTCACCGTGCGCTACGCAGTCGATGCGGCTAACCCCGGGGACAGCCGACATCACGCGGGTGAGACCCTCCCGCACACTGCGCCGGTCGTCGCAAATAAGGACCGTGGTCACGGGGACTCCTTTCCTGCAGCCGAGTGACGTTCCATCTCCCCTATCGGACGCTCGCGGCCCAACCTTGACACGATCCGGTGCTTAATCCGTCAAGAAGTTCGCCTGAGGGTCTGCGTTCGGGGGTTCCCCGGAACGGAGCAGCCCGGTCGGCACCCACGGGGAATCAAGGGCGACCTGTCGGCTGACGGGATCAGCTCTGCGTAACACGCAGCTCAGAGCCTCCGTCGCCCGGTCGATGACGACTGCGCCCACCGTGGGGGCATGGCCCACCAGAACAAGAGCGCTCGGCCAGATCAACGGATGAAGTCCCTTCGCCGCACTGTGATTTAGCTCACACCCGACCAGTTCAACTCCGCGGTTCAGGCCGTCGGGGGTCCCCCACACGACCAACGAGGTGCCCAGAACGAGTGCCGACTTGAGCTCGTGCCGCAGCGCCTTTCTGCTCGTCGCTACGCCGTACGCCGCCTCCGCGGGTGCGACGGCGGCATGCGCGCGACCGTCCGCCAGCTCAATCTCAGCGGATACCCAGCCCTTGCGGACCTCACTCCGCCACGAGCGCGTCTCAACTCGTGCGAGCAACCTGCGGGCCTCGTTCAGGCGTTGGGCACCGAGCGAATCAGCGGCGAGGCCGAGCAGAGCGTCCGTCCGGGCGCCCGCGGCGTCGATCCCGTCGGGGTCGCTCTCGCCTGCCGGCTGGACGCGCGCGAGGGCGGCGCCGTCGAGGGGGCGGGCGAGGTGATGGGCCCCTAGCTGACGGTGGTGCGACGCGCGAGTCGAGAGAGACAGGGATGCCACGACCGGGTCGGGGTCGTGACAGAGCGCGTCCAGGACGGTGGCGGCGGCCGCGTAGTGGCCCTGACCGCCCAGGACTACCGCCGCTAGCCACCTGGTTCGGGCATTGGGTGCCGAGAGGGCGGGCCAGACGTCGAGGTCGGGTGAGTCGCCGAACGCGGCTCGGCGCAGCTCGTCTTCGGTCACGGTGAGGAGTGTGCCCGCCAGGTGGTGGGCGCGGCGGTGGTGGGCAGTCGGCGCGGGCGTGAGGCGGGAGGCCTCTAGCGAGACAGCGTCAGGTGACGGCGGCCTCGACCGCGTCCACCGCGGCAGCCAGGTCCTCCACGCGCTCCGCCGGCGCCGTCACCACGCCCCGCCGCCACCCCGGCCCTCCCACGAACACCCGCACCTGCTGCCGGGTCCGCGGCAGCGCGGAGATCACCCCCGGATCGGCGTAGCGGGGCAGCTGCGCCCACAGCACCACCGCGGAGGGGGCGGTGCGGCGTACGGCGACGGCCAGCGCGTCCACCGGCAGCGCCGCCCCCAACTGCCGGACGACGACGCCGCGCTGCGCGAGTTCCGCGGCCAACGGGTAGAGCGGAAGGTTGTGCCTCTCCTCCGGCATGCACGCCAAGAGCACGGGCCGATGGTTGCGCCCGAGTGTGACGAGCGGTGTGGCGCGTACGAACGCCGCGAGCACGCACTCGTTCAGCAGGTGCTCGACCTCGACGCCGGTCCCGGAGAGCTGCCAGCGTGCGGCGACGGCCGTCAGCACGGGGCGCACCACCTCGTTCCAGGTGGCGATCACCCCGTCGGACGCCAGGGAGTCGGCGAGCATTTCCTGCACCGCGATGGAGTCCATCGCTACCGCGGCGCGGCCCAGTCCGCGCGCCAATCGAGACGCTCCGGGCATTTTCAGTCCACGTCCACCCGATGGTGCGACGGGAACCACTCCGTGTGTCATCGACGATTTCGAGTCGAGCGCGAAACGGGCCGCTTCGGCGGACGACGCACCACGGAGAAGAGCGCGCTGCATCAATTCGAGACGGGCCACGTCGGGTGGCCCGTATTTCCGGTGCCGGCCCATGGTGTGGCCGGTCGGGCCTAGTCCGTAGCGGCGGTCCCAGGTGCGAAGGGTGGCGGGAGCCACGCCGAGTCGCCTGGCCACCGCGGCCACTGAGAGAAGGGGCTCACTCGTGTGACCACCGGCAGATCTCTGCTCCGGCTGTGTCATCACGAGAGCCATGTTCCGTTCACCTCATCCGGTCGGCAACTCCGGGGGGTGAGTGATCGAACACGCGTGCCGTCACCCATCAGTTGATTTGGGTCTTCAGCCTCTTGAACAAGTTTTGACGCGGTTCTACGGTGGATCATCGTTAAGCCGAATGGAGCAGTCGTCACGGAGGCGGTCTCGATGGCGGACACCCGAAGGCTCCCCGGTCCCAACGCAGACCTGTGGGACTGGCAGATGCGCGGTTCGTGCCGGGGCATGGACAGCGCGTTCTTCTTCCACCCCGACGGTGAACGGGGCCCGGCGAGATCTCGCCGGGAAGCTCGCGCCAAGGCTGTCTGCCTCGCCTGCCCGGTGCTGGAGATGTGCCGCAAACACGCGCTGGCAGTGCAGGAACCGTATGGAATCTGGGGCGGGCTCTCGGAAGCGGAGCGCGACCACATCATCAAGGCACGAAAGCGACAATTGGCAATAGTCTGAACGACAAAACCGGGTCGGCACCATTCGTTTGGTGCCGACCCGGCTTTGTTTGACTCAAAACTGCGTGTTCACACCCGCGAGTTCGCGCCGGTCGTCCAGAGCAGCGGCAGAGAACTCAGTGGCCGTGCCCGTGGCCGTGGCCGTGGCCACCGGCGGAAGCGGGCTCGTCCGCCTTCTTCTCGACGATGGCGCTCTCGGTCGTGAGCACCATGCGCGCGATGGACGCGGCGTTCGCCACGGCGGAACGCGTGACCTTGACCGGGTCGATGATGCCCTGCTCGAGCAGGTCACCGAACTCCAGCGTGGCCGCGTTGATGCCGAAGCCCCACTCGCCCTCGCGGACCTTGTTCACCACGACGGCGCCTTCGAGGCCGGCGTTCGCGGCGATCCAGAACAGCGGCGCGGACAGGGCCTTCGCGACGAGCGCGACACCCGTGGCCTCGTCACCGGACAGGCCGAGGCCGCCGTCGAGCACCTTCGCGCCGTGCACGAGAGCGGAGCCACCGCCGGGGACGATGCCCTCCTCGACCGCTGCCTTGGTGGCGGCGACCGCATCCTCGATGCGGTGCTTGCGCTCCTTGAGCTCGGTCTCGGTGGCGGCGCCGACCTTGATCACGGCGATGCCGCCGGAGAGCTTCGCGAGGCGCTCCTGGAGCTTCTCGCGGTCCCAGTCGGAGTCCGTGGCCTCGATCTCGCGGCGCAGCTGCTCCGCGCGGCCGGCGATGTCGGCCTTGGTGCCGCCACCGTCGACGATCGTGGTGTCGTCCTTGGTCACGACGACGCGGCGGGCGGAACCCAGCTGCTCGAGCGTGGTCTCGGACAGCTTCAGGCCGATCTCCGAGGAGATCACCTCGCCGCCGGTGACGACCGCGAGGTCGTCGAGGAACGCCTTGCGGCGGTCACCGAAGAACGGCGCCTTCACGGCGACGACCTTCAGGGTCTTGCGCACCGCGTTGACCACCAGCGTGGACAGGGCCTCGCCCTCGACGTCCTCGGCGACGATCAGCAGCGGCTTGCCGGACTCCGCGACCTTCTCGAGGATCGGGAGTACGTCGGCCAGGGCCGAGATCTTCTCGCGGTGCAGCAGGATGCGGACGTCTTCGTAGACGGCCTCCTGCGCCTCGAGGTCGGTCGAGAAGTGCGTCGACACGTAGCCCTTGTCGAACTGCACGCCCTCGGTGATCACGAGCTCGGTCGCGAGCGTGGACGACTCCTCGACGGTGATGACACCGTCCTCGCCGACGCGCTCGATGGCCTCGCCGAGCAGGGCGCCGATGGACTCGTCACGCGACGAGACCGTGCCGACCTGCGCGATGTTCTCGCGGCCCTTGACCGGGGTGGCCTTGGCCTTGAGCGCGTCCACGACGGCGTCGGAGGCGGCCTGGATGCCACGGCCGAGCGCGGTCGGGTTCGCACCCGCGGCGATGTTGCGCAGGCCTTCCTTGACCAGCGCCTGCGCCAGCACGGTGGCGGTGGTGGTGCCGTCACCCGCGACGTCGTTGGTCTTGGTGGCGACCGACTTGGCGAGCTGAGCACCGAGGTTCTCGAACGGGTCGTCCAGCTCGATCTCGCGAGCGATGGTGACACCGTCGTTGGTGACCGTCGGGCCACCGAACTTCTTGTCGAGGACGACGTGGCGCCCGCGCGGGCCAAGGGTGACCTTGACCGTGTCCGCGAGCTTGTTCACGCCGCGCTCGAGCGCCCGACGAGCGTCCTCGTCGAAGCTGATCTGCTTGGGCATTTGACTCAAAGCCTCTCTGGGTAGCGAAACGCCCCGGACACCCCGGTTGGGGCGCCGGGGCGTCAGGCATGACAGCCGAGCGTCTTAGTTGACGACGGCCAGCACGTCGCGGGCGGAGAGGATCAAGTACTCCTCGCCGTTGTACTTGACCTCGGTGCCGCCGTACTTCGAGTAGATGACGACGTCGCCGACGGCCACGTCCAGCGGGACGCGGTTGCCCTTGTCGTCGATGCGGCCGGGGCCCACCGCGAGGACCTTGCCCTCCTGGGGCTTCTCCTTCGCGGTGTCCGGGATCACGAGGCCGGAGGCGGTCGTCGTCTCAGCCTCGGAGGCCTGGACGACGATCTTGTCCTCAAGCGGCTTGATGTTCACGCTCACCGGGATGACCTCCACGGGTCGTTGGCAGGTTCGTTTGTTTAACGGCTCCTGCCACCCCGCCGTCGCGGGGGTCGGGGCGGTGCTGGTGCCGTGCAATTGGCACTCTACCCATGAGAGTGCCAAGCCTTCAACGAGACCCCCGAACCGATCACCATCCGGGAGCCGTATTCAGGGCATGTCCTCGTTGACGCGCCGAACGCTGCTGCTCGCGGGCGTGGCCGGAGTCACAGCGTTCTCGGTCACCGCATCGGCCCGGCCGAGCGACCCTTTCACACTCGGCGTGGCCTCGGGCGACCCGGCACCCGACGGGGTGGTCCTGTGGACGCGGCTGGCCGTCGAACCGCTCGCGGAGGACGGCCTGGGAGGGATGCCGGCCCGTCCGATCGACGTGGCGTGGCAGGTCGCCGAGGACGAACGTTTCACCCGAATCGTGCAGCGCGGCTCCACCACGGCTCGACCGGAACAGGCGCACAGCGTCCACGTGGAACTCGTCGGGCTGGAGCCCGGCCGCGAGTACTTCTACCGCTTCAAGGCCCTCAACCACCTCTCGCGGACGGGCCGTACGCGCACGGCGCCCTCTCCTGGCTCGTTGCAGGTACCGCTGACGATGGCCTTCGCGTCGTGCGCGCAGTACGAGCACGGCTACTTCACGGCGTATCGCAGGCTCGCGGAGGACGAGCCCGACCTGGTGCTGCACCTCGGCGACTACACCTACGAGTACGAGAGCGGCATCCACGTCGCCCCGAGCGGCAACGTCCGGCACGTCGAGGGCCCGACCACCACGACGCTCGCGGGCTACCGGCGGCGGCAGGCGCAGTACAAGATCGACCCCGACCTGCAGCAGGCACACGCCGTGGCGCCCTGGACGGTGATCTGGGACGACCACGAGATCGACAACAACTGGGCGGGACTGCTGCCGGACAAGCCCCAGCCGAACTTCCCCGCGCGCAGGGCCGCGGCCATCCAGGCCTACTACGAGAACATGCCCCTGCGCAGGTCACCAAGGCTGTACCGGCGGATCGGCTGGGGGTCGCTCGCGACGTTCCACATGCTCGACACCCGCCAGTACCGGACCGACCAGGCCTGCGGCGACGGGCTGCAACTCTGCCCCGAACGGCTGGAACCGTCCCGCACGATGCTCGGCGCCGCGCAGGAGGACTGGCTGTTCGACGGCTTCCGCGGCTCACGGGCGCGCTGGGACGTGCTCGGGCAGCAGGTGTTCTTCTCGCAGTACGACTACATCCCCGGCGAGGTCGACAAGTTCCTGCTGGACGCGTGGGACGGCTACGTGGCCGACCGGGACCGGGTCGTGGCCGGGTTCGCGGACGTCCGGAACCCGATCGTGCTGACCGGGGACGTGCACGCGGCGTGGGGTGCGGAGGTCAAGGAACGCTGGAACGACCCGTCGTCGAAGACGCTCGCCACCGAACTCGTCACCACCTCGATCACGGCCGGTGGCGACGGCTCGGAGGAGTACGCCGAGACACCGCTGTGGCTGCGCGAGAACCCGCACGTGAAGTACTTCAACAACCGGCGCGGTTACACGCTCACCAGGTTCACGCCCGATGAGCTGCGCACGGACTTCCGCGGCCTCGACTACGTGACGATGCCCGGCTCTCCGGTCTCCACTAAGGCGTCGTTCGTGGTGGAGGACCGGGTACCGGGCCTCCACCACATCTGATCAGACGATCTGCACCGTGCCGACGGGCAGACCGGGCGTGGTCGAGAGGTCCATCGGGGACGGCTTGGCGCCCGCCGCGACCAGGTGGGCGCCGAGTGCGGCGATCATCGCGCCGTTGTCGGTGCACAGCCGTGGCCGCGGCACGCGCAGCTCGATGCCGGCCTCGGCGCAACGCTCGGCGGCGAGGCCGCTCAGGCGGGAGTTCGCCGCGACGCCACCGGAGATGACCAGCGTGCCGACGTCCAGGTCCTTCGCGGCACGGATCGCCTTGGCGGTCAGCACGTCCGCGACGGCCTCCTGGAACGACGCGGCGACGTCGGCCAGCGGGATCTCCTCGCCGGCGCGCTCGGCACGTTCGACCCAGCGGGCGACCGAGGTCTTCAGGCCGGAGAACGAGAAGTCGTACTTCGCGTCGCGCGGGCCGGTGAGGCCGCGCGGGAACGCGATCGCGCAGCCGTTGCCCTGCTTGGCGAGCTTGTCGATGGGCGGGCCGCCGGGGTACGGCAGGTCGAGCAGCCGCGCCACCTTGTCGTACGCCTCGCCGGCCGCGTCGTCCACGGTGGACCCGATCTCGGTGATCGAGTTCGCCAGGCCGCCCTCGATCAGCAGCAGCTGCGAGTGGCCGCCGGAGACCAGCAGCGCGAGACAGCGCTGTGGCAACGGGCCGTGCTGCAGCGTGTCCGCGGCCACGTGACCCGCGAGGTGGTTCACGCCGTAGAGCGGCTTGCCGAGCGCGGCCGCGTACGCCTTCGCGGCGGACACGCCGACCAGCAACGCGCCGGCCAGGCCCGGTCCGGCGGTGACGGCGATGGAGTGGATCTGGGAGAGCTCGACCTTCGCGGTGTCGAGCGCGCGGCGCATGGTCGGGACCAGCGCTTCGAGGTGGGCGCGGGAGGCGACCTCCGGCACGACGCCGCCGAAGCGGGCGTGCTCCTCGACGCTGGAGGCGACCTCGTCGGCGAGCAGTTCGAGCGAGCCGTCCGGACCGAGGCGGACGATCCCGAAGCCCGTCTCGTCGCACGAGCTCTCGATACCGAGGATCAGGCGATCAGACACTGTGAGCAGGCCTTCCCATCGTGTACGCGTCGGCACCCGACGGCTGGTAGTAGCGGCGGCGCAGGCCGAGGCGTTCGAAGCCGTGCGCCAGGTACAGGGCGATCGCGGGCTCGTTGTCCGTGCGGACCTCGAGGTAGACCGGCACGTTGATCTCGTCGACGCGCGCCAGCAGGTCCCTCAGCAGCGTCTTGCCGACACCCCTGCCCTGCCAGTGCCCGACGACGGCGATCGTGTGCACGCTGGCCTCGTACTCGCCGGCGGCGAGCCCGGCGTACCCGATCAGCTCGTCGTCGGCGTACGCGCCGATGTAGTAGTTGCCGTGGTCGAGCTCGCTGCGGAACGCGTTCTCGCTCCACGGGTCGTCACCGGGGAACAACGCCAGCTCGATCTCGTGGCACCTGGGCACGTCGGCGTGCCGCAGCGGCGCGAGCGTGACGGTGCCGGTGGTCATGCCCTGGTCACCCTCTTGCGCCCGGTGGGCTCGACGGCGTCGGGACGGCGCAGGTAGAGCGGGGTGAGCGCGGCCGGGCGGGCCTTGGCGAGCACCTCGGCGGCCGCGGCAGCGACCAGGCCCTCCGGGCTCGGGTGCTTCGCTTGGAGGAGCTCCAAGCCGAGGACGTCGGCGTAGATCTCGGCACCCTCACCCGTGGCCTGGTGCACGCCCAGCGCCGGCAGCTTCGCGGCGAGATCCTGCGGGCGCTCGACGTGCGGGCCGTCCGTACGGCGACCGGCGGCGTCGTAGGCGGCCCAGTAGACCTCCTTGCGCCGCGCGTCGGTCGCGACGAGCAGCGGGTGGCCGCTGGCGGCGTCCTTGGCGAGTGCGTCCGGGGTGGCGACCGGGTAGACCGGGCGGTTGAGCGCCTGGCCGAGCGCGGCGGCGGTGGCGAGACCGACCCGCAGGCCGGTGAACGGCCCAGGGCCGGCGCCGACGACGATCGCGTCGAGGTCCTGGAAGGTCTTCCCGGCTTCCGCGAGTGCGTCGGTGATGTGCGGGGTGAGCAGCTCGCCGTGCGCCTTGGCGTTGAGCGTCACCCGCTTCGCGAGCAGGCGCGGCGGGGAGTCGGGCACGAGTTCGACCACACCGGCGGTGACTGCGGGGGTGGCCGTGTCGACGGCGAGCACTAGCACGGTTGTCCAGAGTAGTACGAGGTCGTGTGGGTTATCCGGCCGAGTCGCCATTGCAGGCGACGTAGGGCTGGTCGACCGTGAAGATCTCCACCGGACGGATCCACTGCCACGGCGCGACACAGGCGTCGTCCAGCACGCTGATGTCCGAGCGACCGCCGGCATGGTTGTCGTTGCACGCGGCGTAACCGGAGGTGTGGCCCTCGTGCAGCAGCGAGAGCGGGCCGTTCCACTGCCACGGCGCGGCACAGAGGTCATGGTGGTCGTGCTGACCGGCGGAGACGGAAGCCGTGGCCGCGAGCATGACGCCACCGATGACAGCAGTCGCCAGAGCCGGCTTGTTGATCATGCGCGTCCCATCGGCCCGTCCCGGTCCGTCCTTAATGGACGTCATCCGATGCGCCGGACAACGTCACACAGGCAGGTTACGTGCGCCCCACTCGCCGTGCGGGATCAGCTGAGCCGTGCGAACGTCGTCGATTCCGCGTTCGAGGCGGATCAGCAGATGATCTTCGCTCAGGCGTTCCGCGACGCCCTCGCCCCACTCGACGGCGACCACGGCGTCGACGAGGTCCGTGTCCAGGTCGAGATCGTCCAGCTCGTCCAGGTGACCCCCGAGCCGGTACGCGTCGACGTGCACCAGCCGCACGCCCCTGCCGTCCTCGGCGGGCTCGTGCACGCGGGCGACGACGAACGTCGGCGAGGACACCCGGCCCTGCACGCCGAGGCCGCGCGCGAGCCCGCGGACCAGCGCCGTCTTGCCTGCTCCCAACGGCCCGGCGAGCAGCAGCAGGTCGCCCGCCCGCACCACTTCACCCAGCTTGCGGCCGAACTCCTCGGTGTCCTCCACCAGGGGCAGTTCGACGGTCTTCACGCTCGGCGCCACCACTTCTTCCGACTCTCTCCGCGATCGGCCGCGCAGCGTTCGACGAGCGCGACCAGGTGGTCGTTGACGAGATCAGCCTGCTCCATCATCACCATGTGCCCGGCACCGGGGGCCCGCACGAGGGTGGCGTGCGGCATCTCCTCGGCCATCCGCTCGGCGTGCGAGAACGGCGTGAGCTTGTCCGCGTCACCGCTCAGGATCAGCACCTCGCAGTGCCGCAGTCCGGCCAGTGCCTTGTAGCGGTCGTGCGTGCCGAGGGTCTCCAGGAACTCGGTGAGCACCTGCACCGTCGTCCCGTTGATCATCTGCTCCATCAGGTCCACAAGGGACGGTGCGACCTTCCGGTCGCCGAACGCCAGCGCGCGGATGCCGCTCCACGTCAGGGTCTTCGTGCCCTTGCGAACCCACTCCACGAACCCCGGCTGGATGCCCGCGAGCCGGCCGACGCCGAGCGTCACCGGGTTGTACCGCGACAGCACGGACTTCGGCAGTCCCGCGCCGCCCACGGCACCGGCGGCCGTGCCGACCAACGCGACACCGCGCACCCGTTCCTCGAAGAGCTCGGGATGCTTCTCGGCCAGCGCCATGATCGTCATGCCGCCCATGGAGTGGCCGACGAGCACCAGCGGGCCCTCCGGCACGACCGCGCGGAGCACCGAGTCGAGGTCGAGCGCGAGCTGGTCGATCGTGCTGTGCTCGGCGGAGGACTTCCCGGAACGGCCGTGGCCGCGCTGGTCGTAGAGCACCTGGTGGACGCGGGGGTCGATCAGCTCGGCGAGGTCGCGGCGCTGGAAGTGGAAGCAGCGGCGGTCCAGCGCGAACCCGTGCACCAGCACGACGGTGATGTCCGGCTCTCCGCCGTCCGCCGGGTCGACCTCCTCGACGGAGATCGGCACGCCGTCCTCGGCGGCCACCGTCGACTCGCGATCGGGCCTCAGCCGGCCCAACGGCTCGTCAGCGAGGCTGTCGGTCGCGGTCTTGCGCTCGTGCGAGACCTTCGCGGTCTGCGCCACGGCCGCACCGGCGACGGCGGCACCGAGCGCGCCACCGACCCATCCGACGACCTTCCACACCGGCTTCACGTGTAGATCCTCCGCACCCGCGGCCGGTACATCCCGCAGACGATCTCGTAGTCGATCGTCCCGGTCAGCTCCGCCCACTCCGTCGCCGTCGGCTCCCCCCGGCGCCCGTCGCCGAACAGGACGACCTCGGCACCCTCCGCGATCTCGTCGTCCCCGCAGTCCACGACGATCTGGTCCATGCAGACACGGCCGACCACCGGGCGGCGCCTCCCGGAAAGGAGCACCTCCATCCGGCCGGAGAGCGCCCTCGGGACACCGTCCGCATACCCCGCCGGCACCAGTGCCAGCGTCGTGTCGGTCGTCGCTGTCCATGTCATCCCGTAGGAGACCGACTCGCCTGCGGGGATACGTTTCGTGAGCGCCACGTGCGACCGGAAGCTCATGACCGGCCTGAGGTCGTGATCGGTCGGCACCGGGTTCAGCCCGTAGATCGCGATGCCGGGCCTGACGATGTCGAAGTGCAGATCGGGCCTGGTCAGCAGGGCCGCCGAGTTGGCGATGTGCCGTTTCGGGTCGAGACCGGCGGCCTTCGCGACCTCGTAGGCGTCGTCGAACCGCTTGGCCTGCAGGTCGACGGACGGGTCGCCGATCTCGTCCGCGGACGCGAGGTGCGACCAGATGGCCACGACCTCGTGTCGCTTCGCGGCCTCGACGAGCTCGGGCCAGTCCTGGGGCTGGCAGCCGTTGCGGCTCAGCCCGGTGTCGATCTTGAGGTGGAGCCGCGGCCGTGCGTCGGCCTCCAGCGCGGCCTGCTCGACGCGGCGCAGGTCGGACAGCGACGCCACGGACATGTCCACGTCGGCCGCGAGACCGGCCGCCAGGTCCTCGTCCGGGGCGTCGAGCCAGGCCAGGATCGGGGCCTGGATGCCCGCCGCCCGCAACGCGAGGGCTTCCTGCGTCGAGCACGAACCGAGCCAGGTGGCGCCGGCTTCGAGGGCGGCACGGGCGACCTGCACCGCGCCGTGGCCGTAGCCGTCCGCCTTGACGACCGCCATCGTCTCGGAGGCAGGGGCCAGACCGGCGAGCAGGGCGACGTTGTGCCGCAGCGCGCCTAGGTCGACGACAACTTCTGAACGGGCCATAACCCGTTCATCGTGCCATGAGCACGCAGCTCAAGAGTGTGAGCGAGCGCTCACGCAGGGGTCCCCTCCAGGGGGTCCCCTGACTTAATTCTCCCAGACGGCACCGACAAGATCGTCCGGAGCGCGTCCGGGATCGCCTTCAGCAGCCCCGACGCGGGCACCGGAGCACCGCTCGCGCCCAGTTCGGCGGCCAGCACGTGCGCGTACGCCGCGTAGCCCGCCGCCAGGAACGGGTCCACGCCACCGGCCAGCAGCGCGCCGATGATGCCGGACAGGACGTCGCCCGATCCGGCCGTCGCCGGCCAGGACGACGTCGCCGAGTTGACCAGCGCCCGTCCGTCCGGCGCCGCCACGACGGTCCGATGGCCTTTGAGCAGCACCACGGCGTTGAACCGCTGCGCGGCTTTGCGAGCCGCCGCGACGCGGTCCGCGCCGACCGGGCCGGCCAGGCGTTCGAACTCGCGGTCGTGCGGGGTCAGCACGAGGGCGGCGTCGGGGTCGCGGGCGTCCCAGAGCGACGGGGTCGAGGCGAGCAGCGTGATGGCGTCCGCGTCGGCGATCACCGGCACACCGGCGTTCAGCACGAAGCGCAGGACCCCCGCGGACGAACTGCCGGTGCCCATGCCGGGGCCGACGACCCAGGCCTGGACGCGGCCGGCGTCGGTGATCGAGCCGGTGCAGATCGTCTCGGGCCAGCGGGCGCGGATGGCGTCGGCGGCCGGACCGGCGTAGCGGACCATGCCCGACGTCGCGAGCACGGCGGCGCCGGTCGAGAGCACCGCGGCGCCGGGATAGGTGGTGCTGCCGGCCGCCACTCCCGTGACGCCCTGGGTGTACTTGTCGTCGGACGGGCCCGGCACCGGCCAGGCGATGTCCGCGCGGTCGAGCAGCACGAAGTCGGGGTCCACCGGCCGCAGACCGATGTCCACCAGGTGCACGTCACCGCAGTCGGCCAGCGCGTGCACCGGCTTCAGGCAACCGAACGTGACGGTGGTGTGCGCCTGCACGTGCGGGCCGGAGATCTCGCCGGTGTCCGGGCCAATGCCGGACGGCAGGTCCACCGCGAGGATCGGGACCTTCACGCTCTCGACCAGAGCGGCGGCTGCCGGGCGCAACGGGCCGCGCGCGGACAGGCCGACGATGCCGTCGATCACGAGATCAGGGCTGCCGACCTCGGAGACGATCCGGCCACCGGCGCGACGGAAGGCGGTGAGGCCTTCGGCGTGGGCCTTGGCCGGGTCGAGCAACACTGCGGACACGGCGACTCCCCTGCGGCGCAGGAAGTAACCGGCCCACAGGGCGTCGCCGCCGTTGTTGCCCGCACCGACGAGCAACGTGACGCGGCGACGTCCGGACAGAAGCCTGAGGGCGTGGGTGGCCACACCGAACGCGGCCTTGCGCATCAAGGAGCCCGGCGGGACGACCGCCATGAGCTCCTCTTCAGCGGCCTTGACGCGTTCGGTGTGCCAGACGCCTCTCACTCACTCGACGGTAACGGACTTCGCCAGGTTGCGAGGCTTGTCGACGTCGTAGCCGCGGCTCTTCGCGATCTCCGCCGCGAGGATCTGCAGCGGCACGGTCGAGATGAGCGGCTGCAGCAGCGTCGGGACGGCCGGGATCTCGATCAGGTGGTCCGCGAACGGGCGCACCGTCTCGTCGCCCTCCTCCGCGATCACGATCGTGCGGGCGCCGCGGGCCTGGATCTCGCTGATGTTCGACACCAGCTTCGAGTGCAGGACGGCACGGCCCTTCGGCGACGGCATGACCACGACGACCGGGAGGTTCTCCTCGATCAGCGCGATCGGGCCGTGCTTGAGCTCGCCGGCCGCGAAGCCCTCGGCGTGCATGTAGGCGAGCTCCTTGAGCTTGAGCGCGCCTTCCAGTGCCACCGGGTAGCCGACGTGGCGGCCGAGGAACAGCACCGCCTTCGAGTCGGCGAGCTCACGGCCGAGCGCACGGACCTGCTCGGTCGTGCCGAGCACGCGCCGCACGGCCTCGGGCATGGCCTCCAGCTCGTGGAACTCGCGGGCGACCTCGTCCGGGTACTTGGTGCCGCGGGCCTGCGCCAGGGCCAGGCCCACCAGGTAGTTCGCGGCGATCTGGGCGAGGAACGCCTTCGTCGACGCGACACCGATCTCCGGACCGGCGTGCGTGTAGAGGACGGCGTCGGACTCGCGCGGGATCTGCGCGCCGTTGGTGTTGCAGACGGCCAGGACGCGGGCCTTCTGCGCGCGTGCGTGGCGCACGGCTTCCAGCGTGTCCGCGGTCTCGCCGGACTGCGAGACGGCGACGACGAGCGTGTCGCGGTCGAGCACCGGGTCGCGGTAGCGGAACTCGGAGGCCAGCTCGACCTCGACGGGCAGGCGGGTCCAGTGCTCGATCGCGTACTTCGCGACGAGACCGGAGTGGTACGCGCTGCCGCAGGCGATGACGAAGACCTTGTCGACGTCACGCAGGTCCTGGTCGGAGAGGCGCTGCTCGTCGAGGACGATCCGGCCGTTCGCGAAGTGGCCGCGCAGCGTGTTCGCCAGCGCCTCCGGCTGCTCCTCGATCTCCTTGAGCATGAAGTACTCGTGGCCGCCCTTCTCGGCGGCGCTGAGGTCCCAGTTGACCGTGAACGGCTTGGCCTGCGCGACCTCGCCGTCGAAGTCGGTGACCTCGTAACCGTCGCGGGTCAGCACGACCATCTGGTCCTGACCCAGCTCGACGGCTTCCTTGGTGTGCGCGATGAACGCGGCCACGTCGCTCGCGACGAAGTACTCGTTCTCGCCGACGCCGACGACCAGCGGCGAGTTGCGGCGCGCGGCGACGACCTGGTCGGGCTCGTCGGCGTGCGTGATCACGAGCGTGAACGCGCCCTCGAGCCGGCGGGCGATCTTGCGCACGCTGGCAGGCAGGTCACCCTTCGTGTCGCCCTCGGCGTAGGCGAACGCCACGAGGTGCGCGACCGTCTCGGTGTCGGTGTCGGACGCCATCTCGACGCCGAGGCCTTCGAGTTCGGCGCGCAGCGCGAGGAAGTTCTCGATGATGCCGTTGTGCACCACGGCGACGCGGTTCGTGGCGTCGCGGTGCGGGTGCGAGTTCTTGTCGATCGGCGCGCCGTGCGTCGCCCACCGGGTGTGGCCCATGCCGACGGTGCCCACGAAGTTCTCGCGGCCCACCTCGTCGAGCCTCGTCTCCAGGTTCTGCAGCCGTCCGGCCTTGCGTTCGACGGCGAGGTCGTCGCCTGTCACGACCGCGACGCCCGCTGAGTCGTAACCCCGGTATTCGAGGCGCCTCAACCCGTCCAGCACGACGTCGAGCGCCGACTGGTGACCCACGTATCCCACGATTCCGCACACGGGAAACAGACTAGCTAGACCACGCTGCTAACCCTAATGAGTGAGAGTGCTCTGTTTGCGCTGGTCAAACGCACGTATGGTGTAGACCAATCTCGGGTGTGGTGCGGACGACAGGATCGACTACGGTTCACGGCATGGCTCGCCGCGTGATCACGCTGACCGCGAAACAGGCCCTCGAGCAGCTCAGCAGGCCCGGCCCGCACCCCGTGCTGCGCGGCGACCTAGCGCTCGTCGGCCTGCCGGGCGTGATCTTCGCGCCGCAGTCCGGCCTCGGTCTGCCCGCCGTCGCGTTCGGACACGGCTGGATGCAGCCTGTACGGCGCTACCACGGCCTTTTGCGGCACCTGGCGTCCTGGGGCGTGGTCGCCGCGGCACCGGCCGTGGAACGCGGGCTGCTGCTGTCGTCACGAGTGCTGGCGGCGAACCTGCTGACCACATTGGACATCTGCACCGGCGTGCGACTCGGCACCGGGGAGATCAGCGTCGACCCGGCCCGGCTCGCGCTGGCCGGACACTCGATGGGCGGCGGCGCGGCCGTGCTGGCAGCGTCCACCGCGGACCGCGTCCGCGCCGTTGTGACTTTGGCCGCAACGGAGACGCGTCCCTCGGCACTGGACGCGGCCCGCGACGTACGCGCGCCCGGCCTGCACCTCGCGGCGGGCGAGGACCGCATCGCACCACCGGTCGGCCACGCCGAGGCGATCGCGTCCGCGTGGGGCGGCCCCGTGCAACTGCGGCTGCTGCCCAAGGCCTCGCACCTCGGCTTCACCGAGGGCAGGCATTGGAGCGATCTCATGCTGGACGGCAGTGCGGAACGCGGATCGCACAAGCTCGGCCGCGCGTTCGTCACCGCGTTCCTGCTGCGCGTGCTGACCGGCGAGCGCACGTACGACGAACTGCTGGACAGTGACCTGAAGAACGCGAACCTGGCCTTCCAGCGGGAAGCCCTGCGCAGCCGCTAGGTTGCTCGGCGTGATGCCGAATCAGGGCTGGCAGCAGCAACAGCCGCAGCAGCAGTGGGGTCCACCGCCACCGAAGCGCGGGAACTTCGCGATGGCGATCATCGCGGCGGTAGGCGCAGGTGGAGTCGCCGTGTACTGGGCGGTCCTCGGGGTCATGAGGATCATCATCAAGCGCCCGCACGAGTCGGAACCGGACGTCGTCGCGAGGCTGCTGGCGACGACCGGCGGCAACGGCGACCTGCTGGTCCCGTTGAGCATCGCCGACATGGTGCTCAAGCTGCTCACGGCGGCGGTGCTGATCTTCGGCGCGTTGCTGATCGTCCTGCGCAAGATGCCCGGCGCGTTCCTCGTCGCCGGTGCGGTCCTGCTGGGCCTGCTCGCCGCCGGATGCCACTTCTTCTACTACGACCAGCTCGGTTGGAGCGGCACCAGCGACACCTACGTCGCGGCCGGGTTGACCTTGGTCGTCGGGGCCCTCGCGATCCTGCCGCCCGTGACCAACGCCCTGAAGCCCGCCGCCGGCCATCCGCAGGGCGGGTTCCCGCAGCAGGCGCCGCCGCCCGGCTACGGACAGCCCCAGCAGCCGCCTCCCGGCTACGGCCCGCCGCAGGGTCCGCCGCCACCGGGCTACGGCCCGCCGCGCTGATCTCGGGCTCCGCATGAAGCCCTGGAGACCGGTCAGCTCAGCCAGGTCTGGCCGCTCAGGTCGTCATCGTCGTCCACCGGCGCCGCACGCCGCGGGCGGGCCGGCGGAGGCGGTGGCGCGACCGGGGCGGGAGCCACGGGCGGAGGCGGCGGAGTGGCCGCCTGGGGTGCCGGTGCGTAGCCGTCGTCGTCCTCCGGCCCGAACGCCATCTCGCCCGTGCCGCGCTCGGGGCGTTCCCACTGCGGCTTGCGCGGTTGCTGCTTCTCGCCCTGCTTGACGAGGTTCTCGGCGCTCTCGCGGGCCTCGGTGAGGTCGCGCTTGTGCTTGTCCTCGCGCGCCGCGATGTCGGCGGCGACCTTGTCCTGGCCCGCCTTGAGCTCGGCCGAGACCTCGGCGGTGGCGCGGCGGGTCTTGGCCAGGTTGTCGTCGTACAGTGCCTGGACGCGCGGGTCCACTTCCCCGATCATCGCCATGGGTTGGCGGCCTCTCCTCGGTCTTCGCCCAGCGTGGTCTGCATGGCGCTCAACGGGTTGCTGTTGTCGTCGTCGAACAACGTGCCCGTGGTGCGCCACTGGCTGGCCCCGCGCTCGGAGTCGCCGCCCTGCTGGCCGCCTGCTCCGGCGCCGGCCATGCCGCCGCCCATCATGCCGCCGCCACCCATCATGCCGCCGGAGGCGGCACCGCTCGGCGCCTGACCGCCGGCGTCCTGCATGGACGGCAGGTTCGCCGCGCCCGGCTGGCCCGCTTCGGAGGGGTTCGTGTTGAACGAGCCGCCGTTGCTGTCGCTCGAGTTCGGGCTGCTCCACGCGCTGTCGGCGTTCGAACTGCCGAGCACGGACTCGCTGCCGCCGCCGGTGAACGAGACGCCGGAGGTCGTCGTGCTGTCCGCTGCCTGGGCGAACTGCGGGTTCTCCGCGGAGATCCTGGGCTCACCGAGACTCGGCATGATGCCGTTGTCCTCGATGTAGCTGCGGGCCATCGAGTCCTGGAAGCGCTCGGCCACGTTCGGCGCGGCCTCCCCCGGCGAGCTCCAGACCTGCTCACCGGCGGGCGCCGGCATCGGCTGGAAGTCGGCATCGGCCGGCAGCGTCGTGACGGGCTCCGGGAAGTCGGCCTCCGGGGTGCGCAGGCCGTCCTCGAGCCTGGCGCCGTCGGAGCCGCCCCCGCCGGGACCGGACTCGGATCCAGGAGTCTGCGCGGCGGGGTTCTCGTCCTCGCCGAAGCTCACGCCGATCTTGTCGGGCGTGCCGTCGCCGTCGTCCGCGGTCAGGTTGATCTCGCCGGTGTCGGCGTTGACCTCGGCGGTGAAGTTGACGCCGTCCTGCTCGATGTGGATCTTGCCGTCCTCGCCTACCTCGACGGGGATGGGGTTCGACTCCGAACCGAGCGGGCCCTCACCAGGGGCCATGCCACCGGGTGCCGGGGTGCCACCGGCCATGGGGGCGCCACCGGCGGCGGGAGCCTGCGCGCCCGCAGCCGGGTTCGAGGCGGTGAGCTGGTTGGCCATGTTGGTGATGGCCTGCGTGCCGTTCTGCCCCATCAGGGCCTTGGCGGCCTCGGGGTTCTTGCTGAAGTCCAGGTCGTAGGTCTTCGGCTCGCCCTTCGGCGTGTCGATCGTCATCTTCACGTGCCCGTTCGAGTCGGGCTCCGTGACCTTGATCGTGTTGTCGCCGGCCGTGACCGTGACGGTCTCGAGCTCTTCCTCGGGCTTCGGCTGGTCGGGCTTGCCGTCACCGTCGAGGTCGTCGGGCTTGCCGTCGCCGTCGGTGTCACCGGGGACGTCCGGCTTGCCGTCACCGTCCTTGTCGAGCGGGTTCTCCGGCTTCGGGATCTCCGGCGTGCCACCGCCGCCACCACTCGGACCGCCGCCACCACTCGGGCTGCCGCCGCCGCCACCGCCGCCGTTGTCGACGGGCTTGCGGCCGCCGCCCTGCTCGGTGAACGGGGGCGGGTCGCCGACCTTCCCGAACGGGTCGTTGCCGAACGCCGCCTCGAGGCCCTTGAACATCGCGTCGTAGTCGCTCTGGACACCGGTATGCACGGCCTGGCAGTAGCCGTCGAACGCCTTCTTCTTGCCGTCGAACTCCTCGCAGAGCGCCTTCAGCTTCTGCTTGGCGTTGTTGATGATGTTGTCGCGGGTGCTGGAGATCCAGCCGCCCCAGCCCAGGCCCGCGAGCAGACCCAGCGGACCGCCACAGATCGCACCGGTCACGGCGCCGAAGAGCTTGTCCGGCACGCCGACGAGCCAGTCGAGGACACCGCCGTCGTTCTCGAAGAGGTCGCCGTTCGCGTGGCGGATCGCGGTCTCGGCCTCCTCGACCGTCAGACCGCCGCACTTCTCCGAGTACTGGTCGTGGATCTGCTGCGCGAAGTCCTTGACGTGCTTCTGCATGGTGGTCACGCCGCCGGTGATCACACCGGGGGCCGTGCCCGCCTGCTGCACGAACGTCTTCGAGGTGCCGGCGAACTTGGTCTGGTAGCCGCGTGCGGCCTCCGCCGCCGGACCCTCCCAGGAGCCGAGCCCGTTCCAGGCGGTGCCCAGCGCGTTGTCGTGCGCCTCCGCCTTCTTGACGTTCTCGGTGAGCTTGTGCGCGTCCTCGCGGAACTTCGCGAAGTCGATGTCGCGGACCTCGTCGTACTTGCGGTAGATGTCGCCCTGCAGGTTCGGCGCGGCACCCTGGTGACCGCAGGCCTGCGCGGCCTTGGCGTAGACCGGGATGAACTTCTCGAAGAACCGCAGACCGGGGGCGCCGGCGTCGAGCAGCGTGTTGCTGTTCGGAACGTCACCCTGCTCGTTCAGGACCTTCTGGGTAGCACCGAGCTCGCGCTCCTCGCCCGCCTTCTTGACGAGCTTGTCCGCGTCCTCGCCCTCCATCGTGAAGGCGCCGTGCTCGATCTCCTTGCGGACGTTGTTGGACGCGCTGAAGCCCAGCGTCAACGGCGCGAGCACCGCGCCCACCACGTGATCGCCCACGCTCGGGTCGTCCGGGACGTCCACCCCGTTCGCCTTGCCGTAGCGCTCGACCTCTTCCTGGGGAGCGCCGGCGCCGGCGAGGGCGCGCACGAGTTGCTTCTTGGTCTCCGGCGTGACGTTCGGGTCGTCGAGGAGCTTCTTGATCTCGGTCTGATCCGCCACGACTCGTTACCCCTTGTACTGGCTCGAGGTCTGCGCCTCGTTCGACTCGTACGTCTTGGCGACGTCCTTCAGGCGCGTGGCGATGCCGGTCGCCTCTTTGCCGAACTTCTCCAGGCTCGTACCGAACTTGTCGAAGAACGTCTTGTACGTCGGGGCGACGGCCTGGAACTTGCGGCCGACCTGCCCGGCGGCCACGCCTGGTACGACCGAGGGCTTCATCTGGATCAGTGCCGATCCCTCTGCCTCGTACGTCCCCGCCGTCTTGGTCAAATCGCCGGACTGTACGCCGAACCCGGACATTCGCTCGCCTCCCCTTGTCCCCGATCTGACGCAGTTCGGTCTCATCGGGTTCCGCCATACAGTGCCAGCTCGGATCACCCGGTGACCGGAGCTCCGTGATGTCGGTTGCCTTAGTAAACAGCCATCCGGCGCAAGGCGCTGATGATCACCGCTGATCGAGTGGCGGCGCCGGTCACCACCCGTTCGGCGGGGGCGGACCCTGCTGCGGATGGGGCTGCTGCGGATACCCCTGGGGCGGGTAGAGCTGCTGCGGATGTCCGTGACCGGGCGGGAACGGGGGCTGGGCGACGGGTTTGCGCTTCGATGTCACGACAACGACGACGATGACCGCTGTCACACCTCCCAGCAGCACCAGGAGTACGAGCAACATCAACATGGTCATCCCCATCCCCAGCCCCCTCTGTCCTCAGTGCACCGAGGAAACCACACCGGCCAGGCGCTGCGCGGCGGACTGGGCCTGTTCGTGGCTGGTGGCCTCGACCATCACCCGCACGAGCTGCTCGGTGCCGGACGGGCGCAGCAGCACGCGGCCGGTGTCGCCGAGCTCGGCCTCGACGGCTGCGACGGCCTCGCTGACCGACGAGGCCTTGGCGACGGCCGCCTTGTCGGTGACCTTCACGTTGATCAGGACCTGGGGGAGGCGGCGCATCACCGAGGCGAGGTCGGCGAGCGACTTGCCGGTCTCGGCCATGCGGGCCATCAGGCGCAGCGCGGTGAGCAGGCCGTCGCCGGTGGTGGCGTGCGCGGGCAGCACGACGTGGCCCGACTGCTCGCCGCCTAGCGAGTAGCCGCCGGCCTTGAGGTCCTGCAGTACGTAGCGGTCGCCGACCGCGGTGGTGCGCAGGCGGATCGACGACTCGCGCATGGCGATGTGCAGGCCGAGGTTGCTCATCACGGTCGCGACGAGCGTGTCCTCGAACAGCTCGCCCGCGTCGCGCATGGCGAGCGCGAGGACCGCGAGGATCTGGTCGCCGTCGACCGGGTTGCCCTCGGCGTCCACGGCGAGGCAGCGGTCGGCGTCACCGTCGTGCGCGATGCCGAGGTCGGCACCGTGCTCGCGGACCGCGGCGGCGACGACGTCGATGTGGGTGGAACCGCAGCCGTCGTTGATGTTGAGGCCGTCCGGGTTCGCGTTGATCGCGATCACCTCGGCCCCGGCGCGGCGGTACGCGTCCGGTGCGGCCACCGACGCGGCACCGTTCGCGCAGTCCACCACGACCTTGAGGCCGTCGAGGCGGTGCGGTGTGACCTTGATCAGGTGCTCGACGTACTGGATCTCGGCGTCGGGAACGTCGCGCACGCGGCCGATCGCGGCACCGGTGGGACGGTCGAAACCGGTGCCCATGTGCTGCTCGATCTCGTCCTCGACCGAGTCGGGCAGCTTGTGGCCACCGGCGGCGAAGAGCTTGATCCCGTTGTCCGGCATCGCGTTGTGCGACGCGGAGATCATCACGCCGATGTCGGCGCCGAGCGCGGCGACCAGGTACGCGACGGCGGGCGTGGGCAGGGCGCCGACGCGCAGCACGTCCGCACCGGCCGAGGTCAGACCGGCGGTGACGGCGGCGTCGAGCATCTCGCTGCTCGCCCTGGGATCGCGGCCGACGACGGCGACCGGGCGGTGGGAGCGGTCGTGCTCGGCGAGCACCCTTGCCGCCGCGGCGGCGACGGACATCGCGAGCTCGGGGGTGAGATCGGCGTTGGCGAGACCGCGTACACCGTCGGTGCCGAACAGGCGGGCCATGAATCCTCCGAATTGGACACTGCGAGGCGGCGGGAAAGGACCCGGAAAACACTGCGGGAGCAGCAGTTCGTGGTGAACTGCTGCTCCCGCAGGTATAGCTGGATGACGCTCGGAGTGCGGGGTGGCCCCGCACTCACCGCGGAGGAGCAGTGATCTGACGAACGCAGACACGGCTCGCCCCGCGGTGGGGCATCAACGCTTGGAGTACTGAGGCGCCTTGCGGGCCTTCTTCAGACCGTACTTCTTGCGCTCCTTGACCCGCGGGTCACGAGTGAGGAAGCCGGCCTTCTTGAGGACCGGACGGTCCTCGGAGTCGACGGCGATCAGCGCACGCGCGATGGCGAGACGCAGCGCACCGGCCTGGCCGGTGATGCCGCCGCCGTGCAGGTTCGCGATGACGTCGAACGTCTCGGGCTTCTCCGTGGTGACGAGCGGCTCCCTGATGAGCTGCTGGTGCACCTTGTTCGGGAAGTAGGTCTCGAGGGTCTTGCCGTTCAGCGTGAACTTGCCGGTGCCGGGCACGAGGCGGACGCGGACGACGGCCTCCTTGCGGCGGCCGACGGTCTGCGCGAGGTGCGCGGCGCCGTTCAGCGAGAGGGCGACCACCGGCGCGGAGGTCTCTTCGACGACCTCGGCCTCGGCCTCGGCGGCGTCGGCCTCGGGGGCGTCAGCGTCAGCCTCGACGGCCTGGGCCTCAACAGCCTCGGGAGCCTCTTCGGCCTCAGGAGCGTCGACGACCTCGGCCTCGACAACCTCGGCCTCGACCTCGGGGGTCTCGACCTCAGGGGTCTCGTTCTCAGGGGTGGTCACAGGAACTTCCTCGGTGTTCTCGTCGCTCACTGGGCGATCTTCTTGATCTCGAAGGCCTGCGGCTGCTGCGCCTCGTGCGGGTGGCTCGCGCCTGCGTAGACCTTGAGCTTGTTCGCGATCTGACGGCCAAGGCGGTTCTTGGGCAGCATGCCCTTGATCGCCTTCTCCACCAGGCGGTCCGGACGCGTGTCCAGGACCTCGCCGAAGGACTGCTTGCGCAGACCACCGGGGAAGCCGGAGTGGCGGTACTGGAACGCCTGGTCGCGCTTCGCGCCGGTCAGAGCGACCTTGTCAGCGTTGATGATGACAACGAAGTCACCAGTGTCAACGTGAGGCGCATAAGTCGGCTTGTGCTTGCCGCGCAGCAGCGTCGCGGCCTGGGTGGCGAGCCGGCCGAGCACCACGTCCTGGGCGTCGATCACATGCCAGGTGCGGGTCACCTCACCGGGCTTCGGGCTGTACGTGCGCACGGATCTACCTCGTCGTCACTTGCGTCTGGGGTCACTGCGGCGGTTGCCCCAGACCGATCTTGGACGAACCAAGCGGAGGTTCCGAGACAGGCGCGACACATAGGGGTGCCAGCTACCGCACAACAACGTCAGAAGATACCGGATGGGTGGCGTGAGGACCAAAACGGCCCCTCCGAAGCCACCTCACCATGGACATACGCGAGCCCCGGACCACGTGGTTCCGGGGCTCGCGAGAGATCGTGTAGTCAGCGACGACTTACCAGCGTCCCTGGTTCTGCCTCTCAGCCTGCTCGTAAGCCTCGCCGGACTGCTGCACGGCGGTACCGATGGCGGCGAGCACGGCCTGCAGGTCCGCGGCGGCCTTGTCCCACTTGTCCTGCGCTGCCTGGTACTGCGTGGCGGCGTCACCGGTGTAGCCGGAAAGCGTCGACGTCACCTTCGTGCGCAGGTCGTCCAGCTGCTGGTCAACGCTCTTGGCGGCGCTGCTGATCTGCGAAGCCGCGTTTGCGACCTCGGCGAAGGTAACCTGAATCTGACCACTCATTGCCATCTCCCCTGGATCTGTTTCGAAGTCTGGAAACGCTGGAAACTACTGACGAACGAAAGCGAGATCAGCCGCTGAGCCGGCCGGTGATGCCGGTCATGCTCTGCTGCTGCTCCTCCTCGTTGCGGGCGTAGACGTCGGCGGAGCTGGAGATCTGCTCGGCGATCGCCATCAGCGCTTCCTGCACCTTCGTCGCGTCCTCGTGGAAGCGCGTCATCAGGTTGCCGAACGCGGTGGCGGCGTTGCCCTTCCAGGTGCCGGCCAGCGTGTCGACGGTGCTGCCGACCTGACGGAGCGTGCCCTGCGTCTGCTCGTTGACGTCGGCAATGTGCTTCGCCAGGGCGTCGAGCTCTTCAGCCGTAACGGTCAATGCCATTGGGAGATGCCCCCTTCAGAGAAGTTCAAGTCGTACTTCTTGGTTCGTACGCCTCTTCCGACGAGGACCCTGCCACGTCGGTTCCGTCCTGTCGCGACTTCGTTCGAAGTAGTTGCGCTAGTAAACGGCTCCGGGTGAAACCGGGAGTCAGTAGAGGATTCGCGACTGCGAAAAGTCCTCGTCATCGTCACTCACACGGGGAAGCTGACCACTCGGACCGGCGACGGCCGAAGAACCGAGAGTCACCCGTTCCGTCTCAGCTGGAACGAGTGCGGCCGGTTCGGTGGCGTCCGGCACCTGTTCGACGGCCAGCCCGCGGTCGGTGCGGAACCCCCTGGCTGCCTCCCGGACGTCGGCAGGTGTGGCCTGGCCGCCGGGCTCGATCTTGCGATCACGGGCCAGCGCTGCGAGGTCACGCGTGCGTTCCCGCAGCTTGGCGTTGCGTTCACCGATCTCACCCGACGCGCGGCGGGCACGGGTGACCGCTGCTCCGACCTCGGCGCGGAACCGGGCGAGGACCTCGGTGGCGGACATCGGCGACTCCCTGACGTTGCGGCTACGACTTGATGACCAGTGAGCGGACGATCTGCTCGCAGGCGGTGCTGACCTGGGCTTTTGTGGCTTCCGTCGCCTGACATCCGATGCTCACCTGATGCTCGCCCGCGAACTGGATGTACCAGTCGACACCGGTCGTCCCGACCACTTCGCGATAGTGAACAACAGACTTGCCCGCGAATGAGCTTTTTTCGGAGAAGTCGGCGACCACATCGCCTTTCTCCTTGCGTTGTTCAAAGGTGTTCTTCAACTCACTCAGCGCGCGAGCGCGATCCGCGTCGCTGTCGTACTCAAGTGTTTGCTCCTGCACAGCAATACGTGCTTCCGGCTGTTCGCCATCGGAATTCCTGCGATCAATCGGTTGCAAAAGCACCTGGCGGACGGGTGCGGCACCGCCCGTCTGCTCCCACCCGTCCGGCCGGACGAAGCTGTAGTCGTACACGGCGATCCGGTCGCCCTGCGGAGCCGGCTGTTCCTGCGTCCCCTTGGGCTTCAGCCAGTAGTAGCCCCCGACGCCGGCTGCCGCGAGCACGGCCACGACACCGATCGTGATGAACAGAGGCGCCTTGCTCTTCTTCCGCGGCGGTGGCGAGGCAGCGGGGAACGAGACCGGGAACTGCCCGGACGGCGGTGGCGTGATCCGGCGGGTGATCTTCCGGGTGGCCTCGTCGCCGACCCGCAGATTGTGAGTCACCTCACCCGACGGACCCTTCGGCTGGGGCACGCCACCTGTCCGTTCCGGGTCGAGGCTGACCGCCCGCAGCGCGCCGCGGGCCACCACCGTCTCCGGCTGGTCGATGCTCGTCGGCACCACCCGGATCTGCTCGTGCACCATGCGCGCGACCAGCGGGATCCGGCTGGACCCGCCGACCAGGAACACCCCCGCGAGCTGCTGGGGAGCGAGACCGGCGTCGCGGACCGCGGCGCCAGCCAGCGCGGCCGCCCGGCTGATCGGCGCGGCGATCAACTGCTCCAGGTCCGAGCGCGTCACGTGCGCGTCGGGGAACGGCGGCGGCATCGGCACGTCGGTGTAGGCGTGCCGGGACAACGTCTCCTTGGCGCCGCGCACGTCCTGCCGCAGCACCCGCCGCTTGCGCCGGTCGGCCATCTCGCGGCCCTCGACGAGCTGCTGCCACGCCTCGGGGTCCTTGGCCGCGACCAGCCCGCCGACGTGTTCGAGCAACGCCTGGTCGATGTCCGCGCCGCCGAAGCTCGGGTCGCCCTTCGCGGACAGCACCCGGAAGCTCCTGCCCGCCCGCGCCACCACGCTGGCGTCGACCGTGCCGCCGCCGAGGTCGAGCACGGCGAGAGCGGCACCGTCCGGAATGGAGTGGCTCGCGGAGTGGAAGACGGCGGCGGCGACCGGTTCGGGCACCAGCACCACCTCACGGCCGAGCCCGCGGGCCGCCTGCAGCAGGACGCGGGTGCGGACGGTGCCCCAGTCCGCGGGGTGGGTGAGGACAAGAAGGTCGACAGGCGCTCCGCCACCAACGCGCCGTGCTTCTCCCACGGCCCGTGCCAGCACCGCCCGCACAACGTCCACAACGGGCAGCACGGTGTTGCCGAGCAACAACTCCCCCTCGTCGACACGGCGCTTCGGGTGCGGCTCGTAGCGCGCGGGATCGACAGCCGCCTGGCGTTCGGCCTCCTGGCCGACGAACAAGGTGCCGTCGGCGGCCGCGAACACGGCGGACGGCACGAGCGGCTGGCCGTCGAACACGACGACCTGCGGCTCCCGCCCATGCGCGGAGATCGCCACACAGGTGCTCGACGTGCCGAAGTCGACCGCGACGTGCAGGCTCATGCACATTCCCCTCTTCCGAGCACATGCTTACCGGATGCGACTGAGCTGGACGACACGGATGACGAAGGTCGCCATGTCCGATTTCAGCCCAGCGCCGCCACGACGTCGACCCGCCCGGTGGGAACCCCGTCGAGCAGTACTTCGAACGGGCCCAGCACCCGGAACTCGACGCTCACGATCGCGCCTACCGGCGGGCCTGCTCCAGCACGGCCCGCAGTCGTTCTTCCGCATCGGCGTCACCCGCGTCGGCGTAGTCCTCCAGGGCGGCGGCCGCCACGTCGATCCCCTTGCCCACGAGACCGAGCGCGAGGTTCGCCTCGGCGACCGCGGCCAGCGCGCGCACGGTTCCGCGGCGCTCGCCCAGCGACTCGAAGACGTTCAACGCCTTCTCCGCACCGACCAGCGCGGCGTGGGCGTCGCCTTGGGCGAGGTCGGCTCGTGACACGAGCACCCTGCAGTAGGCGGCACCCCTGTCGTCGCCGAAAGCGGTCATCAGGTCGAGCGCCTCCCGGGCCGCCGCACCCGCTCTGCCGGCGTCACCGCTGGCCAGCGCGGCTGTTCCCATCCGGTTGAGCATCGAGGCGATCTCGTTGTGCTCGCCCGTCTCCCGGCTGATCACCAACGCCTCGTCCAGGACCCGCGCCGACTCCGTGTGACGTCCTTCGGCGCCGAGCATCGTGCCCAGCTCACGCAGGGCGCTCAGCTGTGTGAGCTGCAGACCGCTCGCTCGCGCGGCGGCCACCGCGCGTTCGGCGATCGCGAGCTGCGGCTGTCCGGTGTGGAGCATCGTGAAGTACGCCACCGCTCCCAGCGCGCAGGCGAGCTCGGCCTGGGCTCCGACGGCCTCGAAGCCGTCCGCACAGCGGGCGTACTCCGCGATCACCTCCTCGTTGACCCCTCGCGTCACCACCTGGCTCATCAGCCGGAGGTGCGAACGCCAGGCGATCAGCTCGTCGCCCTGCGCGAAAGCCGCATCCCGGACGAGCTCGCACACCCGCAAGATCCGCTCGTGCGGGTGGTAGCAGTCGAGGTAGACGAACGCGCGGTGCATGAGGTTCTCGGCGGACTCGACCCAGCCGCGGTTCAGGCACAGCATGATGGCCCTGTCCACGTTGACCTGCTCGGCGAGCAGCCACTTCTCCCTGCCCTCGACCAGCCGGTCGAGCTCGGAGACCTCCAGCGCTCGGGACCTCGTGATGGGGCGCTTCGGCGCGTCGTCCGCGGCGAACCAGTCCCGCGCCGCGTCGTCGGCGAGCGTCACCATCACGTCGACGTAGTCGCGCAGGGCTGCCGTGGCCTCCTCGGGAGGTTCCTCGCGCACCAGCTCGGCGGCGTAGACCGCGAGCAGGTCGTGCATGCGGTAGCGCGGTTCACCGGTCACGTCGAGACCGACCTCGTCGACGAGGTTCGCCTCCACCAGCCGTTCGACCAGTCGCTCACCGTCCCCGCCCGCGAGCACCCCCACGGTCCAGGCCGCGACGTCGGTCGCGCCGAGCAGTCCAAGCCGGCGGAACGCGGTCGCCGCGTCGGCGGGCAAGGCCTCGTAACTCGGCCCGAACGACGCGCGAACCTCCAGATCGCCGGTGGCGAGCTCGTCGAGCCGGCGCCGTTCGTCGGACAACCGCCCGGCCAGCGACCGCAGCGGCAACGACTCGCGGGCGGCGAGCCGTGCGCCGACGACCCTCAGCGCGAGCGGCAACCCACCGCACGCGCCGACGATCGCGCGGACGGCGGCCCGGTCGGTAGCAGCACGGGACAAACCGATGACGCTCTCCAGCAACGCCGACGCGTCCTTGTCGCTCAGCGGCGGCAACCGCAGACCGTGCGTACCTTCGACCTGGACCAGGCGCTGCCTGCTGCTGATCAGCGTCGCGCAGCCGGCCGTTCCCGGCAGCAGCGGCCTGACCTGCTCCGGCCCCGCCGCGTCGTCCAGCACCACCAGCATCGCGCGATCGGCCAGCTGGGCGCGGAAGGCCGCGGCACGGGCTTCCAAGCCGTCCGGCATGCCGGTGACCGACACGCCCAGGGCGAGGAGCAGCTCACCGAGCACCTCGGCCGGATCGCGCGGTGCGGAACCGGCGCCGTTGAGCCGGACGAACAGCTGGCCGTCCGGGAAGCGGTCGCGCAGCCGGTGGGCGGCCTTGATCGTGAACGCGCTCTTGCCCACGCCGGGAGCGCCGCTGAGCACAACGACCGGCACCCCGCCCTGCGTCGCGAACATCTCCTCCACCTGGTGCAGCAGTCGCTCACGGCCGACGAAGGCCGACGTGTCGGGCGGCAGCTGGCAGATCACCTTGTGGTCAGGCGCCTCCACCTCCCCCTTGAGCAGCGCGAGGTGCAGCCTGGACAGTTCCGGTGAGGGGTCCACGCCCAGTTCCTCGGCCAGCAGCGCGGTGATCTCGCGGTAGCTCTCGAGCGCCTCCGCCTGCCGGCCGGACCTGGCCAGCGCCGTCATCCGCTGCGCCCAGAAGCGTTCCCGCAACGGGTGCTGCCGCACCAGCTCGCTCAGCTCCGCGACCAGTTGCCCGGCCTGGCCGCGGCTCAGGTCGGCGTCGATCCGGCGCTCCAGCACGCCTACGCGTTCGTCTTCGAGGCGCGGCACGTCCTCGCGGTGCAACGCGTCCGATGCCACGTTCGCCAGCGCCGGCCCACGCCACAGTTCCGTCGCCGAGGCGAAGTCACCCTCGAGCACGAACTCGCGGAAGCGCAACAGGTCGAGCTCCTGCGGTGCCACCTCGACCAGGTAGCCACCGGCGGTCGTGCGCACCCGGTTCGCCTCGCCGAGGGCCCGCCGCAGCCGCAACACCGTCGTCTGCAGCGTCTTGTGCGCACGGTCGGCGGTCGGCGGTTCGCCGTCCCACAGCCGGTCGATCAACTCATCGACGGACACGAACTGGTTGGGGCGCAGCAGCAACGTCGCGAGCAGCACCCTGCCGCGACCTGCCGGGACGAAGACCGGTTCGCCGTCCGCCAGCACCTCGAGCGGGCCGAGCACCCGGAACTCGACGTTCACGATCACCCCCAGAACACGCTCCCCTCGGGACGAGTGTCGCACCGGGCCACGGCACCCCGCAGTTCTTCGGCGGTGCCGGGAGAGCTCGGAGATCCGGTTCCGCAGCTGTTCATCCCTGCCTCCGTTTCCTGCAACGAAGACGCGTAAGCACGCAGCAGGTCGTGCGACGAGTGCCGGTTCATGGCCCCTGCACCTGGGACCGTCCACAGTGGAGTGACGTGTGAGTGGCGTCCGGCAGGCTCATCACCAGCCGAGGACGACAGCGACAGGGTTCGCCTGGGGGATCGCTGTCGTCCGGCTGTCGTCCCGCCGCGGCACAGGGTGCGCACGCGGTACTCGGCTCGCAATGGTCCCCCTGGGTTCCACGGTCAGTTTAGACGGTGTGTGATCGCGGTGTGAGCGAAGTGTGAGCGGGGTGGGGCACGGTAGTTCTCAGCGGTGCTGGTGGCAAGGGTTTCTGGGGGGCCACCAGCACCGCTTCATCAGTTTCCGGGTGTCTCGCGGCCGTGACCGAAGTGTGAGCGCGACCGGGCACAGTGGTCACCAGCCGGAGCGACGAGAGTGACATTGAGGTTCTGGGGGGTGTCACGATCGCCGAACTCCCTGGCCGCCCCTCCCAGTGGTGCGGTCAGGGTGGAACTCCGGTCATGGGGGAACCGGACAGTCCCCTGCTGTTCGGTGAAGGCCCGCGGCTTCGGCTGCGGGCCTTTTTCATTGCCGGGGAACGGTGTCATCGAGACGTGAGCGGCGCGTGAGCGGTGTGCGGCAGAGTTCTGCCCAGCCGGTTCGGAGGAGTCAGCCTGGGGGTGGCTCGGAAGAACAGGATCCGGAACGCCGGTGCGGTCGCCTCCCTCTTGGCCGCATCGGCGTTCCGGATCCGGCGGCCGGGGGAAGGCATTACCTGGAAAGGCCCGTGGCTTCGGCCGCGGGCCTTTCCAGGTAATGCCTTCCCCCGGAACGACTCGTGGGTGGCCCCGCCGTTGCGGCGAGACCACCCACGAAGACGTTGCCACAGGGGCTAGTCCGGCGTGATCCAGGCGAACTGGATGCGCTGCTGACCGTGCTTGCGGGTCACCAGCGTGCCCCGGCCGGGAGGCTGCGGCGACGGCTTGAGGTTGCCGACGATGTTGCCCTCCTCCTTCGAGCCGGAACCGACGAAGATCGGCGCCGAGATCTCCTTCAGCTTGCCCATGATCGGGTCGTACATCGCGCGGGACGCACCACCCATGCGGCGGACGACCACGATGTGCAGACCGACGTCCTTGGCCTGAGGGATGAACTCGGCCAGCGGCTGCATGGGGTTCGCACCGCCCTGCGGAGCGACCAGGTCGTAGTCGTCGACGATGACGAAGACCTCGGGGCCCTTCCACCAGGAACGGTTCTTGAGCTGTTCCTGCGTGACGTCCGGACCGGGCATGCGGCCGGCGAGCGAGCCCTTGATCTCCTGCACGTTCTGCGTGAACTGCGGGCCCGACACCGCGTAGGTGAGCAGGTGGTCGGTGTCGATGAAGCCGAGCATCGTGCGGCGGTAGTCCGCGAGCAGGATCAACGCCTCGGACGAGGTGTAGCTCTGCATGATGCCGCGGACGATCGTGCGCAGGATGTTCGTCTTGCCCGACTCACCGTCCGCCAGCGCCATGAAGTGCGGGTCCGCGTCGAAGTCCAGGTAGACCGGCGCGAGCTCGTCCTCGTTGACGCCGACCGGGACGAGGCGCCCGCGGTTGGGGTAGGCCTGCTGGACGTGGGCCATGAACTGCCCGTGGTCGAGCAGGTCGGGCAGCATCCGGACCTGCGGGGCGCGCGGGCCCTGCCACGCCGCCGTGAGCTTGCTCGCGAGGTCGGCGACGCCCGCCGTGACGCTGTTCGCGTCCTGCGAGGTGTCGATGCGCGGCAGGCCCACGAGGTAGTGCAGCCGGCGTCCGGTGGAACCGTCCATGACGATGCCGCGGCCAGGACGGCCCGGCGGCACGTTGACCGCCACCTTGCGGTCGACCTCGGACTCGCTCGGGTCACCGAGCCGCAGCTCGAAGCGCGTGCCGAGGAGGTCCTTCATCGCGGGCCGGATCTCCGCCCACCGGCTCGCGCCGACGATCACGTGCACGCCGTAGGACAGACCCTGCGCGGCGAGCGCCTGGATCTGCGGCTCGACCATCTCGAACTCCTGGCGGAAGTTCATCCAGCCGTCGACGATCAGGAACGCGTCACCGAACGCGTCGTCCTTGATCTCACCGCGACGCTTGCGGTTGCGGAACTCGGCCAGTTCGATGCGCTGGTCGCGCCAGCGGAGCTCGCGTTCCGCGATCAGGGTCTGCAGCTCGGCCACCATGCGGCGGACCTTGTCGACGTCGAGACGACCGGCGAAGCCACCGACGTGCGGCAGGTCCTCCATCGCGGCGAGCGAACCACCACCGAGGTCGATGAGGTAGAACTGCACCTCCTCCGGCGTGTGGGTGAGCGCCATCGACGCGACGAGCGTCCTGAGCATCATCGACTTGCCGGACTGCGGGCCACCGACGATCGCGCCGTGTCCGGCCGCACCGGAGAAGTCCGCCCACAGCAGGTCGCGGCGCTGCTCGAACGGCTTGTCGACGATGCCGACCGGGATCTGCAGCGTGCTGTTGGCCGGGTAGCCCGGCGACGTGAGACCGCGGTCCGGGGTCACGTCGAGCGGCGGCAGCATCGTGTCCATGGTCGGCGGCTCGTTGAGCGGCGGCAGCCACACCTCGTGCGCGGGCGGGCCCTGGCCGTAGAGGCGTTCGACGATGAGCTCGAGCTGGGTCGGCTCGTTCGCGTCCTCCTTGACCGGCTCCGCGACCTTCACCGGCTCGAGCGGGCGCTCCGGCTCCTTCGGGATCTCGATGAAGTCCGGCACGAAGAAGCGCGGGCGCTTGTCACTGCGCACGGCCACCGACTCACCGGCGGACTGCATGCCCGCGGGACGGTAGGTGCCCGAGACGTAGAGCGCCTTGAACCTGGTGAGCGGCATGCCCTGCACGCTCAGGTAACCCGAGCCCGGGATCGGCGGCAGCTCGTAGGCGTCCGGCACACCGATCGCCGCGCGGGACTCCGCCGCGTTGAACGTCTTCAGACCGATCCGGTACGACAGGAACGTGTCCAGACCGCGCAGCTTGCCTTCCTCGAGCCGCTGCGACGCGAGGAGCATGTGCATCTGCAGCGACCGGCCGACACGACCGATCTGGAGGAAGATGTCGATGAAGTCCGGCTTCGCCGTCAGCATCTCGGAGAACTCGTCGATGCAGATGAACAGCGCGGGCAGCGGGTCGAGCTGGGCGCCGTTCTCACGGGCCTTCTCGTAGTCCCAGACGTTCTTGTAGTTGCCCTTCGCCAGGACCTCCTGACGCCGCGACACCTCGCCCTCGATGGCGTCCTTCATGCGGTCGACCAGGCTGAGGTCGCCGGCGAGGTTGGTGATCGTGGCGGCGACGTGCGGTGCCTTGTCCAGGCCGAGGAACGTCGCACCACCCTTGAAGTCGACGAGGATCATGTTGAGCGCCGTCGACGAGTGCGAGGCCAGCAGGCCGAGCACCAGCGTGCGGAGGAACTCCGACTTGCCGGAACCGGTCGCGCCGATGCACAGGCCGTGGGGGCCCATGCCGTCCTCGGCCGCTTCCTTGATGTCGAGCTCGACCGCCTGGCCGTGCTCGCCGATGCCGAACGGGATGCGGTAGCGGTCGCGCTTGGGCCGCGGCCGCCACGCCTGCTGCACGTCGAACGTGATCGGGTCGCCGGGAATGCCCATGAACTCGAGCAGCGGCGGGTTGTTGCTCATCGCCAACGGGTCCTCGCCCGAGTCGCCACCGGCCTCACCGGCGGCGCCCATGCGGTAGGGCGAAAGCCTGCGGGCGAGCGCCTCGGACTCCACGATGGACAGCCGGTCCGGGGCACCGAACCACTCGACACCGGTCGCGGAACGGGCGCCCAGCTGGTTGTTCTCGACGACGAGCCGCAGACCGCGCCGCGCCGTCAGGTTGCCCAGGCACTCGCTCAGGTCCAGCAGCGTGACGCCGACCAGACCCTCCTCGAGGATGATCATCTCTTCGCGGCTGATGTCGCCGTCGTCGATGACGATCACGATGTGCGGCTGGTCGGGCGGCGGCGGGGCGTTGCGGGTGAACCGCTGCCGGTCGCGCAGGTTCTCGTCCAGCATCGCCTCGACCTCGGCGAGCGAGTTCGCCATCATGCGACGCTGGCCGATGCCGTCGATGTCGGTGGGGTGCTGCGCGTGCGGCAGCCACTTCGCCCACTCCCACAACTGCTTGGTGCGGCCCGCGCTGACGACCGCGATCAGCAGGTCGTCCGGGGCGTGGAAGGTGACGAGCTGGGCGATGAGGGCGCGCGCGACGTCACGGCGGTCCTCGATCTCACCGAGCAGGCCGACCGCGGCGAAACCGCGCAGTGCGATGGAGATCGGGAGGTCGGGCACGAGCGAGTGGGCGCGCACGAAACGGCGCAGCGCCAGCGTCGCGATCGGCTCGAGCTCCTCGACGGGACCGGTCTGCGGCGGCACCAGGCGGGTCGCGAGACGCTGCGAGCCCCGGCCCGCGCGCAGGTGGCAGAAGTCCGGGTCGTTCTGCCGGCGTTCCCACATGCGCCTGGTGGTGGCGAGCGACCACAGCATCTGCGGGTCGGGGTGCACCCACTCGCGCTCGGCGCGCTGCTCGTCGGCGGCCTCACGGGCGCGGTCGCGCATCTGGCCGAGGTACCGCAGGTAGTCCTTGCGGTCCTCGTTCATCTCGGCTTTCTTCTGGCCCTTGCCCGAGCCCATGCCGCTCGCCATCATGCCGATGGTCGAGATCATCATCATGCCCGGCATGATCATCGCCGCGGGCTGCCGCGGCATGAACACGAGCATCATGCCCATCATGCCCATCGACGCCACGATCATGACGACGGGCATCGCCTTCATCATGATGTTGCCGGGGATGATCCGGGGGACCTCGGGTGGCGGTTCAAGGTGGACCTCACCGCCCGGAGGCCGGGGAGCAGCAAGGCGTGCCGTTCGCTTGAACTGCAGCGTGCTCAACTGACAGGCACCTCTTCGACTCGTTACGCCACCAGTAGCAACCGACACTATTGCGCATCCGCGCGCGTCACGAAGGTGGGTCGGAAAAAAACCCAGTCGAACGTGTTCTGCGAACCACACGTGCAAGAGGCGTCGGTCCGGCCATACTAGGGCCGCCCGGCAGTCGTCCAGGTGGACCAATAGGGTCGGGCGCATCGTTTGCAAGTGCTGATCTGACTTAGGGGGCCCTGGTGGCGACCGGTACGACGGTGTTCAGCCGTGTCACGGTGGTGGCACCTCGAACGCGTATCGACGTCGCGCTGCCTGCCGATGTGGCGGTGGCCGATCTCCTGCCGATGTTGCTGGACATGGCGAGAGAGGCCACTCCGGACGGCGGCGTGCGGCACGGTGGCTGGTGCATCGCCAAGCTCGGCGACAACCCGCTCGACCCGGCGCGCACGCTGGCTTCGCTCGGCGTCGTCGACGGCGAGCTGCTGCAGTTGCGGCGCCGCAACGAGAATCCGCCGCCGCCGTTGTACGACGACGTCGTCGACGCGATCGCGGAGTCCGATCCGGACTCCTTCCGGCCGTGGACCAAGGAGACCGCGCAGCGGTTCGGTCACCTGGCCGGCGCGATCGCGCTGATCGCGTCCGCGGTGGCGTTGTTCCTGTCCGGCCCGATCACGCAGGGCGGTTCCGGCAGCGGTCTCGCGGCCGCGATCGCCGGTGGTGTCGGCGCGATCGCCATGCTGGCGGCGGGCGCGACGATCTCGCGGGCGTACAGCTCGGCGTCGACCGGTGTGCTGATCGCCGCGTGCGGCTCGCTGCCGCTGGCGTTCGTCGCGGGCTTCCACGCCGTGCCCGGCGTCGGCTTCAACCCGAAGATGCTGCTCGCATCCGCGCTGATGATGATCTTCGCGTGGGGCGGCATCCTGCTGATCGGCCAGGGCATCACGGTCTTCATCGCCGCGGCGACCGGCGGCACCCTCGTGGCGCTGGCGTTCCTCGTCGCGACGTTCGTCGAGCACCCGCTGGCCGGCGTGGCCGCCGCGACCGGTGCCGTGGCGCTCGCCGCGCTGTCGATGCTGCCGAGGCTCACGCTGCAGCTGGCCAAGATCCCGCCGCCCGTCGTGCCGACGAACGCCGAGGACCTCAAGGAGGACAGCGGCTTCCCGGAGTACGCGGTCATCGAGCGTCGCACGGCCGTCGCGCACGAGTACCTGACGGGCATGATCATCGGCACCGGCGTGGTCGCGGCACTGGCCGCCATCGTCGCCGCGGGCGCCGACACGGTCTGGGGCCCGATCTACGGCGTGGTCGTCGCGATCGTGCTGATGATGCGCGGGCGGGCGTACGCGAACGGCGCGCAGGCCGTCGCACTGCTGTCGACCGGCATGTTCGCCAGCGCGGGCATCCTGATCGGCTGGCTGATCTCGTCGACCTCGTTCGACCGCATCGCGTTCGTCTTCGGCGCGCTGTTGCTGCTGGGCGCGCTCGCGCTGGTGCTCGGTGTGATCTTCCCCGGCCAGAAGTTCTCGCCGCCGTTGCGCCGCACCGTCGACATCATCGAGGCGATCCTGATCGCCTCCGTGCTGCCGCTGGCGCTGGCGGTCATGGACATGTACCAGGTGTTCCGAGGCTTGATCACGCTATGAGGACCGGCATCAGGCGCACCACGGCGGCCGCGACCGCCGGACTGCTGCTGCTGACGGGGACGCTGCCGCAGGCCTCCGCTCAGCCGTCCTCCACACCGGCGGCCGCGCGGCCGAACTCGGTGCCGCCGGACCTGCCGCCCGGCACCCCGCCGCCGGCGGACGAGGGCAAGGCCGACGTGCCGTACGAGCGCACCAACAAGGGGTGCGTCGAGTCCGACACCAAGAGCGAACTGATCAAGACCATGCCCTGGGGCCAGGTCCAGCTGAACCTGGACCAGGCGCACCGGTTCGCCAAGGGCAACGGCATCAAGATCGCGATCATCGACACCGGTGTCGACCCCCGCAACCCGCGGTTCGGGAACCGGGTCGTCGGTGCCGGTGAGTACGTCAACGGCAACAAGAACGGTCTGGACGACTGCGACGGCCACGGCACCGAGGTCGCGGGCGTCGCCGCGGCGGCCAAGACCGAGGGCGACTTCGTCGGCGCCGCACCGGAAGCGACGATCCTCGCGATCCGCCAGACCAGCGACCGCTTCGAGTACAAGGGCGACGCGAACAACGAGAAGCGCGCGTCGGCCGGCAAGGTCGGCACGCTGGCGCAGGCCATCGTTCGCGCGGCGAACCAGGACGCCAAGGTCATCAACATCTCGCTGACGAACTGCAGCAATCCCAAGGGATTCAGCGCGGACGACCAGAAGCTGCAGGCCGCCATCAGGTGGGCGGTGGACGTCAAGAACGTGGTGATCGTCACGGCGGCTGGCAACCTCAGCGACCAGGGCACCGGCTGCGCCGCCCAGAACAACAACCTGGACCCGGCCAACGTCAACTCGGTCTCGTCGCCCGCGTGGTTCGCGAACGACGTGCTGTCCGTGGCGTCGATCGCCCGCTCCGGCGAGGTCTCGGCGTTCAGCGTCTGGGGCCCGTGGGTCAGCATCGCCGCACCGGGCGAGGAGATCATCTCCGTCGACCCCAAGGGCACCGGCCTGACCAACGCGAACGTCACGGCGCAGGGCGTGCAGGACATCAAGGGCACGAGCTTCGCGGCCCCGTACGTCTCGGGGATCACGGCGCTGGTGCGCGAGCGGTTCCCGCACCTGAACGCACGCCAGGTGATGGACCGCATCAAGGCAACGGCCCTGCACCCCGGCAACGTGTCCGGAAAGGACAACAAGATCGGCTACGGGATGATCAACCCCGTCGCCGCGCTGACCGCGGTGCTGCCCGCCGAGTCCAAGGGCTTCCAGAAGGAGCAGTCCAAGGAGATGAACACGGCCGTCACCCCGCCACCGGGGCTGGACTGGCCGCCGATCATCGTGGCGTTGTCGGGCATCGGCGTCGGCGGCGGGTTGCTGTTGCTCACGTTGTTCGTGCGCAACTCGCTGAACCGCAAGCGCGGCCGCCCGGCCTAGGCTCCGCAGACGAGATCGGCCCCGCTGGAGAGCATCCCAGCGGGGCCGATTCACGTCGTCACGTCAGTCGTCGTCGCCGATCGTCTTCGGCGCGGCCTTCTTGGGCTTGCCGAGCAGGTCCTCGATCGAGCCGGTGAGCCGCTGCTTCGGCTTGTGCTCCTTGTCGCCGCCCTGCTGACCGCCTCCGCCCGCCATGCCGCCCATCATCGGCATGCCGCCCATCATTCCGCCGGGAGCAGCCCCAGGACGGCCACCAGCGGCCGCGGCGGCCGGAGCCGCCCCGGCACCCTTGTCCGCCAACGGAACCTGCTCAGCGACGCCCGTGGCGCCACCGAACTGCATCGGCTGCGGTGCCGCGGCGGCCGGCGCACCGACCGAACCGACTCCTCCGGCACCAACGCCACCACCGCCAACCCCGCCGCCGCCACCGCCCGGTGAGGCACCGGTGCTCGCGGCGGCCGTGGCCGAGGCCCTGGCCGGTTCCGGCATCCTGGCCTCCGGCTTGACGGGCGCCGCGTAGGTCCAGTCCCTGTCGGGATACCTGTGCTCCATCCGCACGTCACCGAAGCCGGCCGCGTCACCGGACACCCCGTCGCACAGCTTCAGGAACGCCTCCAGCACCTGCCGCGCGGACTCGTGCAGTTCGCGGACGGGATCCTTGAGGTCCTCGATGTGCCTGATCGCGCGCTGGTCGCCGTCCAGCGGCAGCGAGGCCGTGCCGGACACCGAGTCGGCGGCGTCGGCGAGCACGTGCGCCATGTCCTGCACGATGACGCGCACGCCGTCCGCGGTCTCCTCCAGCGCGTCCGCCATGGCGTTCATCGCGTCGGACATGTCGCCGCCCGCGAGCCCCACCTTGCGCATGTGGTCTAGGAACGCGTCGGCGTCCTTGCCCTCCCACCGCGCGTCGACCCCGCCCAGCGGCGCCGTGACGTGGTTGTTGACCGCCTCGGTCACCTTCGCGGCCTTGCGCCAGCGTTCGGCTTCCTCGCGCAGGTCGTTCCAGTCGCCCACCAGCGGGTCGAAGAAGTCGTGCACGAGGTCCACGACACCGAGCTTGCGGCTGACCTGCGAGAGGTAGTCGAGCTCGGGACCGACCTCGGCCGCGATCTGCTTGCCGTCCTTGGCCATCACAGCTCCCCCTACCGCCGGTCGGCCTTCTTGATGGCCTGCAGGGCGTCGTCGTCGCCCCTGCCATGTGCACTGGCGACGGCGTGCAGGCCCTTGGCGGCCGCATCGAGCGTGTCGCAGGCGCGGACGAGCTGCGAGTTGAGCAGTTCGGCCGCACGCGCGTAACCCTGGGCCGTACCGACGGTTCTGCCGATCTCGCCGAACGACTGCGGGCGCAGCGGGGACACCTTCATGGCGTCCCGCACCCGCCTCAGATCGTCCGTCGTGCCGTCGATGCGGTCGGCGTACTTCTCCAACCACTCGGCATCGACGCTGATACGACCGGCCACAGCTAGTCCCCCTACGACACTCCGGGTGCACTTCGTCCGCATTCGACGGTGATGCACCCGGAGCGGTTCCGCTACTTCTGCACGGCCTGCGGATCCTTGATGGTGCCCTTGGGCACCGGGATCGAGTCGTAGCTGCGGTTCGCCTCGTTCTTGTTGAGCTGCGGTCCCATCGGCAACAGGCTCAGGATCTGGTTCGGTGCCGGCGCGAACGTCCCGTCGAGACCCAGCGCCGCCGCGGTCGCCGCGTCCGGGACGCCGTAGCGGACGCCGCGACCCGTGACGATCTGCACCGGCCCGGTCCCGAAGTCGCCCTTGCCCTGGCTAGCCCGCACGACGGCGGCCTTGCCCGGCAGCATCAGGAACTCGTCGAGGATCTCGCCCGTCGCACCCGTCGCGTTCAACTCGACCGGGGTCATCTCCTTCGGACCGGGCAGCTTGGCGCCGATCGTCACGGAGGTGTGCTCGGCCTTGGTGTCCTCCGTGTAGTTGTCGGCCTTCCAGCCCAGGCACAACACGGTGTTGCCGGGGTTCGCCTCGAGCGTCGTCGGGATCCGCTCCGGGTAGGAGTCGAGCTTGAGCGGGGACTTCGGGTCCCGGTGGTTCACGACCGCGTTCGGCGTGAGCGGGATCGACTTCTCGTTGTTCGAGTACGACCAGCGCAGCAGGTCGCCGACGGTCTGGTCGACCTCCTGGAAGCCGTCCTTGAGCGCCACCATGTACGTCGCGGTGCCGGTCAGGTTCACCTCGACGACCTCGCCGATGTTCACGTTCGTCTCAGTGACGTAGGTCGCCTTCTTGCCCTGGTCGGCGATGACCGGCGCGATCAGCGGGGCGACCTCGGGGATCGCGTTCAGCATCGCCGTGCTGATCGCGCGCGGCTGCTTGCCCTTCAGCCTGAGGGCGTTCATCACCTTGTCGTTCTTGAGGTCCACTTCGGCGCGGACCGTCGACGACGAGATGTTGCCCAGGTCCTTGGGCTTCTTGTAGATCAGGTACGCCTTCTTGGCGCCGGTGCGCTGCTGCACCAGAATCGCCTCGTCGCCCAGTTCGGGGTTGCCGCCGCTCACACCGGCGATGACGGAGGTCTTGATCTGGTTCTCCGCCGCCTGGTTCTCCCGGAACTCGTCCAGGTCGAGCGTGTCGCAGACGGACCACTGCGCGTCGATGCGGAGGTTCGCCTTCGGCAGCACGTCCGGAGCGTCCGGCAGGCCGGTCAGCCGGCCGCGCGGCAGGTTCGCGAGAGCCTTCTCACTCACCAGCTTCGGGGTCCCGCCGGCCGCCCCCTGCTGACCGCCCGCCGTGCCGGCCGGTGCGTCGCCGCCGCCCTGACCCTGCTGCGCGTCGGGGCTGTTGCGCGAGTACCAGAGCAGCCGGGCCGAGGCCAGGTTCGTCATCGGGATCAGCCGGCGTGGCGCGTTGTCGACCACGTAGACCTGGCCGGTCTCCTTGCTGATGGCGATCTGCGTCTCGTTGTCGAGCTTCGGCGCCGGGCTGAAAAGGCCGACGATGAGGAAGCCCAGCAGACCGACGACGCCGAGGACCACACCCACCGCTGTCGCGCGCGAGTGGTTGCGCATCGGGTCGTGCAGCATGACCGCGTCTCTGCGGACAAGCGCGGACTGCATCCGCTGCAGGACGAATCGGTAGGCCTGGACCTGTGACTTGGTGGTGGGTGTTGATGCCATTCTCGGCTCGCTGCTCTCCCAGTCGCGGTACGGTTCGGCAGGATAGCCGGACGCAGGTTGCTCCGTGGGCCGGTTCGCCAAGCCCGCCGACCATCGAGGGGAAAGAGACCACAACGGATGTCCGTGACCACTCCACATCCGCCCCGGCCCAACCCAGGGATGGCACGGCCGAAGGGACCCGGGGGGCCTGGCCAGCAGGCACCTGCGCCGCCCCGCCCTGTCGGGCGTGTCCGTCGCAGCACTTCCGGCGCCAGCCTCGGTTCGTTGCCGGTCTCCAACGTAGTCACGATCGAGGTCGGTCTCGCGATCGCACTCCTCGTGCTCACCCTCATGGGCGTCAAGCAGGGCGACGCGCTGAACGTCGTCTCGGTCTCGATCGCCGGCGGTGTGCTCCTGATCGCACTGATCCTGGCGTTCACCCGATCGCGTGGTCGCTGGCTCACCCAGTGGATCGGCGTCCGCCTGCGCTACAACTTCCGGTCGCACAGCCGCACCGCGAAGCGCCTGGACCCGCAGGAGTCCAAGCCCGGTGACGACGAGATGCAGGTGCTCGGCCCGGAGGACCCGCGCGTCGCGTTGCTGCGACTCGCGATCCCGGACCTGGTGATCGCGAAGGGAGTCGACCACGAACGCCGTCCGCTCGCGCTGTCGTGGCACGAGGGCGTGTGGACCGCGGTGCTGCTGGTCGACCCGACGCCGCCGCTGATCTCCGCGGTCGGCTCGGCGCCGTCGCTGCCGCTGGGAGCGCTCACCCCGTGCCTCGAGGACCGCGGTGTCGTGCTGGACGCGATCACCGTGATCTGGCACTGCTACCCCGGCAGCGCGGCACTCCCGCCGAACTCGCCGGCGATCAGCTCGTACATGGAGGTGCTCGGCCCGCTGCCCGCGGCGGCCCGGCGCACCACGTGGATCACGGTCCGGCTGGACCCGCGCCGCTGCGGCGAGGCGATCCGGGAGCGCGGCGGCGGCGTCGTCGGCGCGCACCGGGCGCTGATCGGCGCATTGTCCCGCGTCCGCAACGCCCTGGAGTCCGCGGGCGTCACGATCCGCCCGCTCGACTCGGACGAGCTGCTGCGCGCGGCGATCTCCTCGGCCGAGCTCACCGCGGCCGTCGGCAACACGAACCCCGTGTCGCTGCGCGAGAAGTGGGCGGGCGTCACCGCGGGTGGCGTCGGTCACGCGAGCTACGCGATCACCGGCTGGCCGTCCAAGGGCCTCAAGGGCAACCTGAACGCGCTGACCGGTGTGCGCGCTCTCTCGTCGACGCTCGCGATGTCCATCTCACCGTCCCGTGAGGACGGTCAGGTCTCGCTGCGCGGCCTGGTGCGGGTGAGCGCCCGCACGCCGAGCGAGCTGGACCGCGCCGAGGACCAGTTGTCCAAGCTGGGCGACAAGCTCGACATCACGCTGACCCCGTTGCGGGGCATGCAGCTCGCGGGCCTCGCCGCGACGCTGCCGCTGGGAGGTGTGGCATGAGCTCGTCGTCCCGTCTGCTCGACACGCGCGGCCGCGGTGCGGTGGCACCGGAGTTCCTGGTGTCGCCGGACATGCTCGACCTGGTCAGCCCCAGCGGTGACCGCGGCGGCATGATGCTCGGCCAGGGCACTAAGGGCGAGCCGCTCAGCGTGTCCGTGCTGCGCCCGACGCCGACCCGCATGGTGGTCGTCGGCGGCCTGTACCTGGCCCGCCAGATCGCGTTGCGCGCCATGGCGACCGGAGCGTGGATCATCATCGCGACGGGCCGTCCGCAGGCGTGGCAGCCGGTCGTGCGCGCCGCGGGCCAGGGCCCGGACGGCCGCCCATCTCAGTTGGTGCAGCTGCGCCGGCTGTCCCCGGCGGACCTCCCGCGCCCGACCGAGGACATGCCGCTGCTGGTGATCCACGACGGCGGCCACGTCCCGCAGGAACTGTTCCCGCCGCGCGCGCCGTGGCAGACCACGATGTACGTGCTGCCGTACCTGCACCCGCAGGCGTCGTCCACGGCGAACAACGCGGACCTCGTGCTCCTGCAGCGCCTCCCGATGGGCCAGGCACAGCTCGCCGGCCAGATGTGGCGCCTGCGCCCGCAGATGTTCCAGCAGCTCACCCAGCTCAAGGACGACCAGGTCATCGCGATGGGCCAGGACATGTGGGCGCACCTGCGCCTCTACACGACCCCGGCCGAACAGCAGATCCTCGGAGCAGTCCGCAGAGGCGATTGAGACGCTCAGCAAATAGGCAAAACCTGCGCCCCGAACGGACAACCGTTCGGGGCGCAATTGTTTTGTAAAGAGATCAGCAGCACCAACTAATTCACAAAGCTGACCAAATCTGTTGATTCGGCATTCGAAGGCAATTTCGTGGACCTTCTTGTGCGAAATCAGTCCGCGCCACTAAGAAAACTCTCACCTGCACAACCCTGCGACGAGGGAGCTTGCTGCTATGGGAGAATCGTGGGCCAGGCGAGCGGCTGGAATCGGACTGGTGGCGGGCACTGCGCTCGTCCTGTCGTCCGTCTCCGCCACCGCTGCGCCCGAGGGGGAGATTCGCAACCTCGGTGCGTCCAACGCGGTGAAGGACAACTACATCGTCGTGCTGAAGGACGTGAGCACGTCAAGCGCGGATAACCTCAGCGCTAAGTACGGCGCGAAGGTGAAGCACTCTTACAAGTCCGCTTTGCGCGGTTTCTCGGCACAGATGTCCGAAACCCAGGCCAAGCGCCTGGCAGCAGATCCGGCCGTCGCCTACGTCGAACAGGACGGCGAGGTCCGCGTCTCCGACACGCAGACCCCGACCCCGTCGTGGGGCCTAGACCGCATCGACCAGCGCACGCTCCCGCTCGACAACAGCTACACCTACCCGAACCGCGGCACGGGCGTCACCGCCTACATCATCGACACCGGCATCCGCATCTCCCACACCGACTTCGGCGGCCGCGCCGTACACGGCAGGGACACCGTCGACAACGACGACGACGCCACCGACTGCAACGGCCACGGAACCCACGTCGCGGGCACCGTGGGCGGCACCAAGTACGGCGTCGCCAAGGACGTGAAGCTGGTAGGCGTCCGAGTCCTCAACTGCTCCGGCAGCGGCACCTTCGCGGGCGTCATCGCAGGCATCGACTGGGTCACCGAACAGGTGACCAACACCCCCGCGAACAAGCCCGCGGTAGCCAACATGTCCCTGGGCGGCGGCGCCAACCAGACCGTCGACGACGCCGTGAAACGCTCCATCGCCGCAGGCGTCACCTACGGCCTGGCGGCAGGCAACGACAACGGCAGCAACGCCTGCAACACCTCACCGGCCCGCACCCCCGAGGCAATCACCGTAGGCTCAACGGACCGCACCGACGCGCGCAGCTCGTTCTCGAACCTCGGCAGCTGCCTCGACATCTTCGCCCCAGGCCGCGAAATCACCTCGTCCTGGCACACCAACGACGAAGCCACCAACACCATCAGCGGCACGTCGATGGCCACCCCGCACGTGGTGGGCGCAGCAGCCGTCTACCTGGGCTCGTCCCCCACGGCCACTCCGCAACAGGTCCGCGACGCCCTGGTGGAAAACGCCACCTCAGACGCCGTAACGACCCCAGGCACCGGCTCCCCGAACAAGCTCCTCCACATCACCGGCACGGCCCCCGGCAACCCGCCCGGCCAGTGCCCGGCCGTCACCAACGACACCGACACCGCCATCCCGGACGCCAGCGAGGTCAAGTCCGCGATCACCGTCGCCGACTGCAACGGCAAGGCCAGCACCACCGGCTCCGTGAAGGTGGCCATCAAGCACACCTACCGAGGCGACCTGGAAGTGTCCCTGATCGCCCCCTCGGGCACGGTGAAGGTCCTGAAGGTCAGCAACGGCTCAGACAGCGCCGACGACCTCAACGCCACCTACGCCGTAAACATGTCCGCAGAGGACGCCAACGGCACCTGGCAACTCAGGGTCCGCGACCTCTACCGCCAGGACACGGGCCACATCGACTCGTGGACGCTCGACATCTAGCCAAGCCGCACCACCACGGAGCCCCCGGTCCCCCCGCCGGGGGCTCCTCCCTTTCCGGAAGGGCAGGCAGGCTGACGCAGGGGTACCCCCTGGCGAAAGGTCCCCCGCGACCCAACGTACAGAGCAGGTCTGACACTCCGACGAGGTCACGGCTGCGCGAAGCAGCGCAAGCAGGGCGAGCCGAGGCACGACGACACGAGCCGGACGAGGCGGGGCGCGGCACGGCACCGGCACGGCGTAACGCGGCGAGCGAGCCGGGGTGGGGCAAGCGAGCGGGGCAGAGCAGGCAGGGTAAGCGGGATGGCGCTGGGCGAGCGGGGCGGGCACGGCGCGACGCGGGCAGGCGAGACGCGGCAACCGAGCCGAGGTGGGGCACGGCGCGACGCGGGCAGGCGAGACGCGGCAACCGAGCCGAG
>NZ_FNET01000002.1 GCF_900100275.1 Lentzea albidocapillata subsp. violacea | reverse complement strand
CTGATCGGCGACACGGACTTCAGCCATCCCGATCCGCAGCTGCTGGAGTCGACCGGAGCAGCGCGCACCGCCGAAGGCAACGGGCACCAGGGCGAGTTCACCGCCGACAACCAGTACTTCATCGGAACCGACGAGGACTTCGCGCCCTACGGAGCAACGAACTTCTCGATCACCAGCGGTACGAACGCGGGCGCGTACCCGTCCGTGCCGGTGCCCGGTTCCGCGCCGATCGTCGTCCTCGACGACGACAAGCTCAACGGACCGGTCGTCTACGGCGGCTACGGCTGCCCAGGATCGGCACCGATCCCGACGCCTGCCTCGATTCCTGGCTACGAGGCGTCGCTGCGGGCGGGCGAAGAGAAGGTCGTGGCGCTGCAGCGCGGACCGACCGGCGACCCGAGCGCGCCTGAACCTGCCTGCTTCCCCGGTGAGAAGGCACATGAGGCCGTGCTCGCCGGCTGGGACGCCGTGGTCTTCGTTCAGCGGCATGGCGGAACCGAGAACCCGCCGTTCTGCGGCTCCGGCGCCTTCGTCGACCTCGTCGTCGGCGTGTGCACGAACCACGAGGCGTACCACAAGATGTTCGGCACGCCGGTCAGCTTCGCCTACCCCGACGGGCCGGCGATCGGCACCGTCGGCGCGCGGATCGAGGCGACCGCGGCGTTCGACGGCTGGGGTTACGTGCACCTGTTCAGCAACCAGGCGGACGCGAACAAGAAGTTCGCCGAGTTGGACACGTTCGCCATCCCCGAGGCCATGGACGAGAACTACGCGGTCGGGTTCGGTGACCTGAGCGTCCACGAGGTCGCGACCGACCCCAACAACGCGGGCCGTGCCTACCTGTCGTACTACGCGGGCGGTATGCGCTCACTGAAGATCCAGTGCAGCAGCCCGGACAACTGCGAGCTGGTGGAGAGCGGCGGATATCTCGCGCCCAGCGGCAACGACTTCTGGGGCGTCGAGACGTTCACCCGCAATGGCAGGACCTACGTCGCGGGCAGTGACCGCGACGACGGTCTCTACCTGTTCGCCACCGGACCGCAGGGGTGAGGTGAGGGGCGCGAGCCGGGCGAGGACACCTCGCCCGGCTCGTCGTCGTGGGCTCGGTCCGTACCCTGGCTCGCGAAGCGAAGGTGGCGGGGTCGAGCCGCTTTCAGGGAGCTCAGACGGCGAACCGTCGTGGCCGACGTGCGGCCCGATCAACTGTCTCGGGTGCGACTCGTCAGTGGCGTGTGGGTCATCGGATCCAACGAGACAGCAACTCGGTGAGCAGAAGCCGCTCGCCCGGTGACAGGTCCAGGTCGTGCTGACCGGCGAGCGTCGCGAGCAAAGTGCCTGCCTGCGTTGACAGCGTCGTGGCCGGATCGTCATCGGAGTGCTGGTGCGTGATGATCGCGGCGAAGATGGCCTCACGCACTCGTTCCGGCAGCCCTCGGTGTGCGGGGCTGTCGGGGTTCGCCAGCATCATCAACGTCGTTCCGACGCACGCGGCGTGAATGACCGGAACCGCCTCGTCGGGTGTCATGGACAGGCGTCCCTGCTCCGCGAGGCGCACCAGCATGGCGTGCAGGATCTGCAGTCCCTGCTGCTCGGCGGCGTGTGGGCGGCTGCCGGTGGGGCCGTACATGAGCCGGTAGAACGCCGGGTGCGTCAGGCCGAACTCGACGTGCCGATCCCATCCTGCTCGCAGGTCGGCCAGCGGATCAGCCGACGGCCCGTTGCCCTGCTTGGTGGCGAGGTAGCGCTTGAAGCCTTGTTCGGCAACCGCTTCCAGCAGGCCCTGTTTGTCCCCGAAGTGGTGGTACAGCGTTGGTGCCGTGACGCCGGCGGCCTGGCACACGTCACGAACCGACACCGCTGCAGCTCCGACGTCGCTGAGCAGCGCTGTCGTCACCTCGAGAATGTGTTCCCGAGTCGAAGTTGCCATATATCGATGTTACATCGCGGGCTTGTCGACGTTAGGTCGGCGGGCTACTCTACCGCTGTTACCTAATTTCTTGTATCGCCGTTACATCGATCTGGTTGAGGAGGAGCGGTGCCTGAGTCACCTCGTCCTGCGACGACCCACACCCGCCGAACCGTGTTGAAGTCCACGGCTGTGGCAGCCGCCGGCGCCACGCCCGCGCCCGCGCCCGCGCCCGCAGTCGCGGCCGCAGCCGCGCCAACGACGGCCGGGGACGTAGCGGAGGTCATGGAGATCACGCTGTCGGTCAACGGGCGCAAGCACGCCGTCACGGTCGAGCCGAGGGTCACGCTGCTGGACGCGCTCCGTGAGCGCCTGGCGCTGACCGGTACGAAGAAGGGCTGCGACCGCGGGGAGTGCGGCGCGTGCACAGTTCTCGTTGACGGGGAGCGAATCAAGTCCTGTCTGACGCTTGCGGTGATGCGTCAGGGCAGCGCCATCACGACTGTCGAGGGACTCGCTGACGGCGACCGCCTCCATCCCGTGCAGGAGGCGTTCATCCGCCGCGACGCGTTCCAGTGCGGTGGTTGCACGTCTGGACAGATCATGTCCGCGGTCGCGTGCATCCGGGAAGGCCACACCGGGTCCGACGAAGAGATCCGGCAGTGGATGAGCGGCAACATCTGTCGTTGCGCCTGCTACCAGAACATCGTCGCCGCCGTGGCCGACGCGGCACGGGAGGTGCGGCGGTGAGGTCCTTCGGCTATGCCTCGGCACGTGACTCCGCCGACGCTGTTCGCCTGGCTGACCGGACGCCCGGAGCGGCGTTCATCGCGGGTGGTACCGATCTGCTGAACCTGATGAAGGACGGGGTGCAGCACCACCGGCATCTGGTCGACGTCAACAAGCTCGACCTGGCTCGCGTCACCGAGTCCGCGAGCGGCCTGCGCATCGGCGGGCTGGCCAGGATGCGACAGGTGGCCGAACACCATGCGGTCCGCGCTCGTTTCCCGGTGCTCGCGGAGGCGCTGCTGGCATCCGCGTCGCCGCAGGTGCGCAACATGGCCACGATCGGCGGAAACCTGTTGCAGCGCACGAGGTGCGGCTACTTCCGCGACATCGGGTCGGCATGCAACAAGCGCGTGCCTGGCAGCGGGTGCTCCGCCTTGCAGGGGTGGAACCGAGGGCACGCGGTTCTGGGCGGTAGCGAAAGTTGCATCGCCACCCACCCGTCCGATCTCGCGGTGGCTCTGACGGCGCTGGACGCGTCGGTCCACGTGCTCGGACCAGGTGGCACGCGCCGGATTCCGGTCGGTGAGTTCTACCGCCTTCCTGGCGACACGCCTCAGATCGAGACATCTCTGCGGCCGGCGGAGCTCATCACCGCGGTCGAGGTGCCGCGGCACCCGACCGCGACGAGGTCGCGGTATCTCAAGTTGCGCGACCGCGCCACGTTCGAGTTCGCCGTGGTCTCGGTCGCGGCCGCTCTGGATCTGCGCGGGCACTTCGTGCGCGACATCAGGCTGGCGTTCGGCGGGATCGGGACCAAGCCCTGGCGTTCCGCCGAGGCCGAAGCGGAACTGCGGGGGAAGAACCTGACGGTGGAGAGGGTCGAACAGGCCGGCCGCGTGCTCGTGCGTGGGGCCGTGCCGAGACAGGACAACGAGTTCAAGGTCGAACTGGTGCAGCGCGCGCTGGCCGAGTTGGTGCTGGGTCTGGGAGGTCTTCGATGACGGGTCTGGTGGGGCGCCCGGTCGCGCGGGTCGACGGCAGGGCCAAGGTGACCGGTGCCGCCCGGTATCCGGCGGACAACCCGGTTCCCGGTGCCCTGCACGGGTTCCTGGTGACCAGTGAGGTCGCGAAGGGCGAGGTGACGGACATCGACACGTCGGCCGCTCTGGCTCATCCGGGTGTGGTCGCCGTGCTGACGCATCGCGACATGCCGCGGCTGACCGTGCCGTCGTTCCCCTACCCCAAGGGGTTCATTCCCATGCAGGACACGGTGATTCACCACGTTGGTCAGCCCGTGGCGATCGTGGTCGCGCAGACGGTCGAGCAGGCACAGGAGGCCGCCACCCTGGTAGCCGTCCGCTACCGCACGGAGCGGCCGCGAGTGGTGATCGACGACGCGGCTGGGGCACCGTACCTGCCACCACCGTTCCGGAACCGGCCCAACGAGTTCAAGCGCGGTGACGCGACAGCGGCGCTGGCAGGGGCGGAGGTGCGCGTGGAAGCGCGCTATTCGAGTCCTGCCCGGCATCACAACCCGATCGAGCCGCACGCCACCACGGCGCAGTGGGACGGCGACCGGTTGACGCTGCACGAGACGACGCAGGGCGTGCACTTCACCAAGTCGACGATCGCCACCGCCTTCGCGCTGCCGGCCGACAACGTCCGGGTGGTGGCCCCGTATCTGGGCGGCGGCTTCGGTGCGAAGGGGCCCACCTGGTCACACACCATGATCAACGCCGCGGCGGCGCGGATTCTGCGCCGCCCTGTCCGGCTGGTGCTCAGTCGTGCCCAGATGTACACGATGGCAGGTCACCGTGCGGAGTTCCGTCAGCAGATTCGGCTCGGTGCCACCCGCGCGGGGAAGCTGACCGCCCTCCTCAGCACGACGATCGCTCAGTTGAGCAACACCGAAGAGTCGATCTTCAACAGCAGCGAGTCGGCCCGTCTGCTCTACGACTGCCCGAACCTGCACGTCAGGCAGGAGGGCGTGCGGCTCGACGTCGCCACATCCAGTTACATGCGTTCGCCGGAGATGACCGCCCACTTCGGACTGGAAACCGCTCTCGACGAACTCGGCTGGGCACTGGACCTGGACCCGGTGGAACTGCGCCGGCGCAACCACACCGAGTTCAACCAGGAGACCGGTCAGCGGTTCGGCAGCAAGCACCTGCTCAAGTGCTACGACATGGCCTCCGAGGCGTTCGGCTGGTCGCAGCGCAAGCGCAGGCCGGGCGCCACGAAGGACGGCGACGAGTACGTCGGGTGGGGGATGGCCACCGAGATGCACACCTTCGGTGCCATGCCGTCCACTGCCTCGGTCACGGTCGGTCCCGACGGCAAGGTCGTGCTCCGCATAGGCACCCAGGACATCGGCACCGGCACCTACACGATCATCAGCCAGATCGTCGCCGACGCCATGGGCGTTCCACTCGACGTCATCCAGGCACACATCGGTGACACGGCCCTGCCCGTCGCCGGTCTGTCGGCCGCTTCGGCCACGATCGCCAGCGTCAGCGGCCCGGTGGACCGAGCGGCCAGAGCCGCACGGGACGCGGTGGTAGGGCTCGCCGTGGCCGACGAGCGATCCCCGTTGTTCGCGGTCCCGGCGGACGAAGTCGAAACCAGGCACGGTCACCTGATCCACACCCGCAACCGCCAGCGTCGGGACAGCTATGGCGCTGTGGTGAGCAGGGCGGGTAAGCCGGTCGAGGCGACGGGCAGTGGGCCGAACCTCCCAGGCCTGTCCTACGGCGTGGTGTTCGCGGAAGTCCGTGTCCACGCGCGACTGGGCTCGGTGCGGGTGACGCGGGTGGTCACAGCACACGACATCGGCAGGGTGATGAACCGCCGCACCGCGCGCGGGCAGGTGATCGGTGGCGTCACCTGGGGAATCGGCCACGCGTTGATGGAGCACACCGTCTACGACCGGAACAGCGGCAGGGTGGTCAACCCCAACCTGTCGACCTACCTGGTGCCCGTGTGCGCGGACGCGCCTCCCGAACTGGAAGCACTGTTCGTCGACGAACCCGACCCCGGAAGCACCGCGCTGGGCGCACGTGGCTTCGGCGAGACGCCGATCACGGGCGTCCCCGCCGCGATCGGCAACGCGATCTACCACGCCACCGGCCGGCGCGTCCGAGACCTGCCCATCACACAGGACAAGCTGCTGTAGAGGAGCGCGCGTTGCTCGAACTGGTCGATGCTCTGACGACATGGCGCCGAGAGGAACGCCGCTTCGCCGTGGCGACGGTGGTGTCCGTCACCGGCAGCGCGCCGCGCCCGATCGGTTCCGCGCTCGCGGTGGACGAGTCCGGCGAGGTGATCGGCAACGTCTCCGGGGGCTGTGTGGAGGGCGCCGTCTACGACCTGTGCCGCGAGTCGCTGGCCACCGGTGAGCCCGCTGTCCACCGGTTCGGCTGGTCCGGCGAGTCGGCGTTCGCCGTGGGGCTGACCTGTGGCGGAACGATAGAGGTGTTCGTGCATCCGACACCTGAGGTCCCCGCCCGCGGAGAACATCTGCTCGTGGCGAGGGTCATCCGCGGACCGCTCGGCTGGCCGGGCCGTTGGCTGATCGCGTACGACGGTGTCACGGCGGTCACCCTCGGAGATCCGGCGCTGGACAACGCCGTTCTCGCATGCCGGGGCACGGGCATGATCCGCTGGATCGACTGCGTCACCGGCGAGCCCGTGGAGGTGCTGGTCGAGGTCGCGTCCCCGGCCCCCCGAATGCTGATCTTCGGCGCGCTCGACTTCGCCGCGGCACTCAGCGAGGTAGGAAAATTCCTCGGCTACCGGGTCACCGTCTGCGATCCGAGGCCCGTGTTCGCCACTCGCGCCCGGTTTCCGTCCGCGGAGGTGGTCGTCGATTGGCCGCACCGCTACTTGGAGCGCACGGAAACGGACGAACGCACAGTCGTGTGCGTTCTGACCCACGATCCCAAGTTCGACATTCCCGTGCTGACCCGCGCCCTGCGGATGCCACTGGCATACGTCGGGGCGATGGGTTCGCGTCGCACCCATGCGGAGCGCGTCTCGTTGTTACGCGAAGCCGGCGTCACACCCGATCAACTCGGTCGGTTGCGGTCACCGCTCGGACTTGACCTGGGCGCACACACGCCGGCGGAGACAGCGTTGTCCATCGCTGCTGAAGTCACGGCTCATCGCACCTCGGCGACGGGACGCCCACTGACCGAACTCAGCGGCTCTGTTCATGCCCGTTCTGCGAACGGATCACGAGAAGTGTGCGTGGGCCCGACTGTCTGAGTCTGTCGCAGCAACGGTTCGTGCGCCGGCCGAGCCCGGAAGCCGTGCCGGTCAGCGTTGTACGTGCCGAGAATGATCAAGTGGGAGAACGCGCCCCTGATGCAGTACACGTGGTCGAACTCGCCGTCCGCGGCAGGAATCGCCGAGAGCTCGCCGATGCGGAGATCTACTGCGGGCATGCGCTTCCGTGCTGCTTCAGGCATGGGTGGCGACGGGTCGATGCCTACCGTGCGCGCCACGGACTCAAGATGGGAGGTGACGCGACCGGTGCCGCATCCCATCTCACAGACGACGGACAGGGGCTGCGGCAGCGAACACCAGAACTCGATGTTCTGGTTGAGGTGAGCCCGGCTCATGGCGAACCGAAGGAGCGGAGACAGGGAGAAGTGTTGTCGACCGGGGTCGGTGTTGGGTCGATGGTGAGGGGGATGACGAGATCTTCCTCCGCTGCCAGCACATCGCCACCGAACTCGACCCGCGCGGCGGCCACTGAGGCGGCCCGATCGTTGCCCGGCCAGAAGTGGGTGAGCAGGAGCCGGCGCGCGCCCGCCAGCTGGGCCCATCGACCCGCCTCAGCCGAAGTCATCAGGTTGCGCACCGGTCGGCCGGCCTCGCCGTCCCGATCGGTGGCCTCGACGATGAACAGGTCGGCATCCCGCCCGAGTTCGGCCAGCAACGGGTCGGGACCGGTGTCTCCGGTGTAGGCGAGGGTCATCCCGTCGGCCTGCAGCCGGACGCCGGCGTTGGGCACGTAGTGCGGCAGCGGCACACCGGTCAGGGCGAACGGGCCGACCCGGTAGGCGCCGGGCAGGGGGTGCACCTCGAAGACCGCGCGCAGGTCCACATCCGGCTCCAGGCCGCCGAGCCGGGCGAGAACACCGGGCGGGCAGTACAGCGGCACCTTCGTCTCGCGTGGACCGCCGTAGAAGCGTATGCGGAACAGGCCGTGCAGGTCGATGCAGTGATCGGGATGCTCGTGGGTGATGACCACAGCGTCCACCGCGCCATCCGGGCAGCGGGCCAGCAGCCGAGGCAGCGTGGCGTAGCCGAGATCGAGCACCAGCCGGTATCCGTCCCAGTCCACCAGAAACCCGCTGCATGCTCGCCCAGGCTCGGGGAACGCGCCACAACTGCCCAGTACGGTGATCTGCCGCATCCGGGCAGCATGCCATTCGATGACATCGTCGAGTGCATCTTCCTGGCCTGATCCGCCACCTCGAACTCGTCTTCCACATCGGACTACCGATGACCCGTCCGCAATTCGGCATGAGCGCGCCTCTGCTGGCACACGATCGGCGGCAGATGAGGATGTCATGGGCCAGCGTCCCAGGTTCGAGGCGCGTTCCCGAGGGGGCGCTGGTTACTTGGACAGATCCGGTTGGGGCAGGGGAAAGCCAGGCCCGCCCGGAGCGGCCCCGTCAGGCGGCGAAATCGCGTCACCGCGCCGCACGGAAGCGGAGACAGCGGCAGGGATATCGACGAAGTGGCTCTCGAACGGGACCAGGTTGTCGTCGACCTGCGGCACGCTCGCCCACCGGACGGGGCGAATGCTCGCGCTGCAGTTCCTCGTTCGCGACCCGGTTGGCGTGTTAGTTCGGCACGTCTGCTCGATCCGCTCGACCACCACACCCGCCAGGCGCGATAGCCGGGTCTCTGGTAACCCACCCAGCCGTGATCAGTTGGTGCTCCGGGCACGCTTGCCTCGCCGCCTGTTCGCAGTGCCCTGACGGTCACGTCCTGTTACTTCGTCACCGGAAGGCGGGGTGACACACACCCCGGTGAAAACTTGTCCGGAGGATTGAGGCTCGGGGCAACGATGAGCGCCATGAGAACAACGCGAAGACGGTTGCTGACGATGGGCGCGACGGGCATGCTGCTGCCGGTCATGACCGGGTTGGTGGCGGAAGCCGCACCAGCGCCCCGGCTGCCCCGCGTCGGTGCCGGCCGGTCGGTACTCCTGCTCGGCGCGGGTATGGCCGGGCTGGCCGCGGCCTACGAGCTGACCCGAGCCGGCTTCACGGTCCAGGTGCTGGAGGCGCAGGGTCGCGCCGGTGGGCGGAACCTGACGGCGCGACGGGGCACGGCGGTGAACGAGCGGAACCCGGACGGCAGCGGCGAGCTGCGGTTCTGCCAGTTCGACGACGGCCTGTACCTCAACCTGGGGCCGGGTCGGCTGCCGCACCACCACCGCCGCGTGATGCGGTACTGCCGTGAGCTCGGTGTCGCACTGGAACCGTACATCGTGGAGTCCAGCGCGAACTTCGTGCAGAGCCAGGACGGCTTCCACGGTCGGCCGCAGACGATCCGCCGGGTCACCAACGACATCAGGGGCCACCTGGCCGAGATGCTGACCCGCATGGCGAAGTCCGGCGCGCCGGAGATCAACGCCGACCGCACGAGCCTGCTCGACCTGTTGCGAGTATTCGGCGACCTACGACCGGACGGCAGTTATCGCGGCTCCATCAGATCCGGCCCGAACGCGCAGCTGAGCGTCACCCAGCCGTACGAAGCGCCGGCTCCACTGGAGCTGAACGGCTTGCTGGAGTCCGGCTACTGGAAGACCCACCTGTACAACCCGCTGAACCATCTGTGGCAGGACACCATGTTCCAGCCAGTGGGCGGCATGGACAAGATGGTCGACGGCTTCCTCGCGAAGGTCGGCCACCTCATCGCCTACCACGCGCCCGTCAACCGGATCCGCCTGATGCCCGACGGGGTCGAGGTGTCCGGCGTGCAGAACGGCCGGCCGTACACACTGCGCGCCGAACACTGCTTGAGCAGCATCCCCTTCCCGGTCCTGAAGACCACTGTGCTGGAGAACTTCGACACCTCCTTCACCGACGCGGTCGCCTTCACCAGCCCCACTCCGTCGTGCAAGGTGGGCTGGCAGGCGAACGAGCGGTTCTGGGAGAACGACACCTACCAGATGTACGGCGGCATCAGCGCGATCGACCACATGATCACCCAGATCTGGTACCCGTCGTACGACTACTTCACCGCGAAGGGGACGTTGACCGGCGCATACAACTCCCGTGAGAACGCCGCGAAGTTCGGCGAACTCGGCCACGCGGAACGGCTCCGGACCGCCCGTCAGGTGGCCACCCGGCTGCACCCGGAGTTCGCCGACGACCGGATCGTGCCGAACGACAAGGGCATGTCGATCGCCTGGCACAAGGTGCCCTACCAGCTCGCCGGGTGGGCATGGTGGCGGGACACGGCTGCGGACCGCCGGGCTTACGGCAGGCTGCTCGCCCCCGACGGCCGGTTCCACGTGATCGGTGACCAGGTGTCGCCGCTGCCGGGGTGGATCGAGGGCGCGCTGATGTCCGCCGAGTACGTGACCCGTCAGGTGGTCGGGCTGGAGCGGGCGGAGGTGCCCGCGCCGCGCCGGGCACCGGATTCGGCAGCTGTCGACCCAGCAGGCTGATCAGTGGCGGCCTCGTACCTCGTCTCGATCGGTGTCCTGATCGGATGATCACGGGCGTGAGCGGGTGAGACCGCCTTCGGGCCTCTACGGACTGAGCACAATCGCAGTGGGGACGGTGTCAAAGAGGGCAGAGCCATGCCGACGTCGCCGGACGCAGCAGCAGCGTCCGCGAGGCCAGTGCGCGGCACGAGGAGGGCCACGTCGCGGCGGCCCGATGGAGCTGCTCGTCCACGACGACGCGATCACCCCGACCGCCACGCCGGACGACCTCGTCGCCTCCTCGCCGTGATACTTCCAGACCATGTTCGGCAACCGCGCGCAAAGCGAGTTCGCCGCCTACATCACCGAGGTGCTCGGCCTCGGTGCTCAGCGAGGACACCGAGTACGGCCGCACCATCCGCGACGGCTTCGTCAGCACGTTCGGCAAGCCTGGCACGGTCGACCACCAGCTCGTCGTGTCGGCCGATCCCACCGACGCGGCCGTGGCGGCGTTGCGCGCGAACCCGAGCTCTGGGCCGATCGTGGTGGCGGGTCAGGAAAGTCACGGGCTGGAGGTGATCGTCGCGCTGCGCAGGGCCGCCTGACCGCTCCGATGATGGCCGCCTACTCCCTCGCCGACGACAGCTTCCACCATGGTCCAGCGGCACCGAGAGGCCGGCGCCTGCGAGGCGCAGGATGCTCCACCACGGCGTCTTCGTAGTCTGCACCGACCTCTGCCTCGTCCTGTGGTCCTCCGACACGCAGGGCACCACGGCGCCCACCTCGAACTCCGTCATGACGACAATGTCGTGGTGAGCGACTCGCGCCGGTCACACTCACCGAGCACATGGCCGACTCCCCGCGGAGCAAGGTAGACCTTGGCCCTTCGATTTCCGGCCTCCCATAGGGACTCGCAGTCCAGCTGCGCAGCGTCTCACGAAACAGACAGAGCCTTTCGGGCATGGCCAAGCGGTGCTGCCGTGCCTGGGCCGGTCACACCGCGCGTAACAGGCATCAAGGCACTCTCGGTTGTCTCACACGATGCCGCCGCGATCAGTTTCAGACCTCGTCGGATTCCCGAGGTCGGCCCGCCCACGACGATCGGCTCGAGTCCATCGGCAGATTCGGGACGGTGGGTGGCGCCTTCCGTGAGGTCCGGCAGGTTCACCTGTGGCGAACGATCCCTTGTCGAGCACCGACTCGAGTGCGCTGTCTCTTGCGGTGAACCTGTCGCGTGCCGGGGGTTACCGTTCGCTCCGATACGCGCCACGAGCTCCTCGACGACCTGGTACGACGACAGGCCGACGCGCGCCGCGTTTACGGGACTCATGAGGGCTGGGACCTGCTCGGTGCTTCCGGTGTCCTTGCGATCTTCGCCGACGTGACAAGCATTCAGATCTGAATCCACCCTCTTGCTCGGGTCGAATCCACCGAAGGGCTATTCCAGGCAGGTCAATTCGATGACTTTCCGAGAGTAACGCACCACGATCGTGCACGATGTCCGTTGACCACTTCCGGCTTGCTGTCCACGTCAGGTAGACCGAAGAGTGGGCGCCGTAGCCCGTCTGACATCGAGTCAACTGCTCACGGAGGTAGCGAGATGGACGCCGACCGAGGTAAACGCGAATCATACTACGGCAAGTACGCCGGAACGGTAAAAAGGCTGGGGGTGGAGTCGCAGATTGTTGATAGTACGGGGTTCGCGCAGAACCTGGTGAACTCGATTCCGGAGTTCACCACCGGACAGGTCGTGGGGGGAACAAAGACGGCACTCGGGGTGAAACCTGCTCCGCAGAAGGACACGAGCACAACCCACAAGATGACCCTTGAGGTCACCTCGTCGAAGGTGGTGGCGATCATCGACGGGAAGGAGTTGTCGGACTGCGGTTACCAGGTTGGGGTCGTGGGCGGCGGCGTGGCCCGGCTGATTGCCGGCGACATGGACTTCTCTGCGGTTATCGGCGACAGCACCCCTGACGGCAAGGTCGCAAAAACGCTTCTTATCAGCCTGTCGGACGGTCCCGGAAATGGCGGCACGCTGAAGCGTGTCTGAAGTTCACGGTTCCCGATCGAGTTTCTCCAGCCATTGAGAAGTTGTCCAGTGCCGAAACGCTCATTTCTTCTATCGCAAATCGAGGGGTGTCATGACATCGACAGTGTTGTCCCCGGTGACGGCCGAGCAGGCCAAGCAGATGATCGACGAGATCGCCGACCAAGCCCGCAACGGCACTCACACGTTCTCGTCCTATCCGGTCCCAGGTGAGTGGTTGGTCGACACCTCAGCCGGTCCGCTGCCGTTCGACGAAGTGCTGGAACGCTTCCTCCGCGATGACGACGCCGCTGATCCCGTTTCGTTCGCGGGCAACGCCACGGAGCAGATAAAACAGCTGAGGGATTCCATGGCGAACGACACGGTTGTCATCATCAAGAAGGCCTCCGAGAAGTACACCGAAATCGTCGCGGAATACGTCGAAGAGAAGAAGAAGGATCCGAAGAAGGGCAACGGAAACGCCAGGAGCAGGGTCGACCAGGAGGCCGCCAAGGCCAAGAAAGAGTCCAGCAAGGCCATCGACGATGGGGCCGCCAAGGCGAAAGCCCTGATCGACGAACATGAGGACGACGATAACGTCATCGAGATGATCGTCACCGCGTTCAAGACCGTCGTGGGTATCATCAAGAAGGCCTGGGAGCAGATCCTGGCTGTCTTGACGGAGGTCTGGAACAAGTTGCGGAAGGCGCTCCTGGAAGCCGTCAAGTGGATACGCGATCAATGGAACAAGATCATCGACGGGATGAAACGGCTGGTGGGCTACATCGCGGCCTGACCACGCATCTCGCAAGATCGAGACCAGTATTCGCTCGGTCACCTGCGCTCCAGACGCGCAGGTGACCGATGAACAGGAGCGTTGGCGCCATGACTGATAACCGTGCCGATATCGACCTGTCGGCCACCGCCGAACGCTATCAAGAACGAATGCGGCGGTGCGTCAACCTGTTCGTCAACGAACTCAGGAATGAGCGCTTGCCCAACGTCAAAGAGTCCAAGAAGAAAATCGACGACATAGCTGAAGAGGCCAAGAAGGAGGGCGTCCGGGGGATCGAGAAGGCGCGGCAGGCCGCGCACAACAAGATCGACGCCTTCACGCCCGAGGAGGGGTGGTCATGCAGCCTGGCGGAGTGGGTGCGGTACACCGAGCTCCTGCATGAGAAGCACAAGAACGGACTGGATCGCGGTGACAACGCGGAACTCACGCGGCTTTGGCACCGGTGCAGCGGTCGCAACCCCAGTGATCGCAACCTCAAGGAGGACATCCGCGCGATCACCGGCGTCACAGCGGACAGCTCGGCGATTCTGGAAAAGGTAGGCACCCTACCCATCAGCACATGGCGCTACCGGTGGGAGCCGAACCACATCCGTCATCTGGGCCCGATGGCCCAGGACTGGAACGCGACCTTCGGACTGGGTGACGGCACGACCGTCATCGGCTGCATGGACGTCAACGGCGTGACGCTCGCATCTATCCAGGTGCTCCACCGCCAGCTCGGCGAACTACGGGCCGAGATTGCGCAGCTTCGCAGCGAGGTACGCCGAGCACTCCCTGCCTCGCACGGGTCACCGTAGTCATCACCGGCTGCGTGATGGCGTGTCCGTGTACCCGCAACACGGGCGTGGACATTGCATCAGGTGCTTCCTGCCGCGGCGCTGACCTGGCCGAGGACGGAGTCGGGATCGCATTCCACGGCGGCGTCGCCGAGAAAGAGGACTCCGACGGGCCGGCCGACGTCGACGACCGGGATGCGGCGCACGGCGTTCTCGCGCATGCGCGAGAACGCCGTGTCCAGGGCCTCCGCGAGACCCGCGGTGACGACCTGGTCGCCGCACACGTCGCGCACGCAGCAGTCGGACAGGTCCGTCGCGGTCGGCCATCGCGCACGACCAGGTCGTGGTTGTTCGGTGTCATCACGTTCGCCTGCCTGCGCGTAAGCGGTGGTTCGAGATCGTTGAGGGTGTGGCCGCGTCGCTCAGCGGTCAGGCCGGTCAGGCCCATCTCGGCACCCAAGGTGATCCGCTGGATACTCAGTGGGACATGCTCCACGCCTTGGCCGGCGCAGTGCTCTCAGCTGCTGCTCGCCTCCGTTCACGACCGGCAGATCACTGCCGGACCGTCTGTTGCGGACAGCAGATTCAGTCGGCCGACTGCGGACAAACCTGCGTGACGTCGTCCTGCTGACCGCGCGGTGCCAGCAGTCGCCTCGTGGGAAGGGAACCGCGAAGACCGCGAACATGGCGTGGACGCAGCGCCGCGTTAGCCGGGCATCATGGTCGGTGCGATCGTGGTCATGCTGACGTCTCTCAGTCTGGTTCTCACCATGCGGGCACGGCCGGATCTCAAGTTGGATCGGCAGCCAGATGACTCGGCCCGGTTCCAATGATCGATCATCGCTTCGGAGCGCGATCGCTGCGCTCGTGAGGTTCGTCGGCACGTCCTGGGTAGCCGCCACGGGAACGGAATACGACGGCAGAGGGCTGACGTGACCACCACGACGATGCCGATGCTGGAGAGCTATCCCGCGAAGATCAACCTGGACCGAGGCAAGCTGGCCGCCGCGATCGACGCGTTGATCGCGTGCGCTAAAGCGTGCACCGCGTGCGCTAACACGTGTCTGAGCGAGAGCTCGGTGGCGGAGCTGACCAAGTGCGTGCGCACGGACTTGGACTGCGCGGATGTCTGCAGCGCAAGAGCTCGCGTGCGAGGCGCACGCGAACATGCACGACCATTGCCGAATCGGGGTTGCTCTCGGTCGACATGAGATCTCCTCCTGTCCGCGACCCCGTTGGGGTCCCAGTGGGGGTCGGCGCAGAGAGCTAGACCAATCCGTAAATTCAAGCGTCCAATGTAGACTATCAGTCGTGTCCTTTGTGGACCTCCCGGGGCACTCTGGGGGCATTTGGCGTCGGGGTCCAATGGGACTCTATGGGTGATGACCAGGCAAAACATGCCGATGGGGCCGCCTTCGGAGGTTGTCCCGAAGACGGCCCCATCGCGACCCGTCAGGTCTGGTCGGCCCACCACTTCTGGCCTGCCGCGCCCAGGGTGGAGATCGGGTCGTAGTAGGGGTAACGACGGTCGAGCGCCTCGGGATCCTCAAGCTCGATCCCGGTCCGGTAGTTCTTGGTCCAGTACGAAATCCCGAGCTCACGGTCGTACTCGGCGAGCTGGTGCACCCACCGCTTCCCCACATACGGCACGTCGCACACGATGCGCGGCGTCGCGTATCCAGGCAGATAGCCCATGATCGCGTGCTGCAGCTCCTGCGCCTCCCAGACGGACACCCTCCAGTGCTCCGCGTTGGGAATCATGTCGCACATATAGAAGTAGTACGGCAGGATGTTCGCTTCCCCTTGCAGCGCAAAGCAAAGGTCCAGCAGGTCGTCCGACGTCGCGTTGACGCCCTTCATCAACACGCCCTGGTTGCGCACGTCCCGCACGCCGACTTCCAGTGCGGTACGGGCGGCCTCGGCGACGAGAGGTGTCACGGACTGTGCGTGGTTCACGTGCGTGTGGATCGCGAGGTTCACGCCGCGCCGGGACGCGGTGCGGGCCACGCGCTCCAGGCCTTCGACCACGCGCGGCTGGAGCCAGTGCTGCGGCAACCCGGCCAGGGCCTTGGTGGCCAGGCGGATGTCGCGGACCGTTTCGATGTCGAGCAGGCGCATCAGGAACGACTCGAGTTGTGGCCACGGCACGTTCGCCACGTCGCCGCCGGAGACCACCACGTCGCGGACGCCCGGGGTCTTCTTCAGGTACTCGATCATCTGGTCCTGACGGTCGACCGGCTTGAGCGAGAGCTTGTGCTTGTCGATCAACGGCGTGGAGTTGCCGACCAGGTCCATGCGGGTGCAGTGGCCGCAGTACTGCGGGCAGGTCGACACCATCTCGGCCAGGACCTTGGTGGGGTAGCGGTGGGTGAGGCCCTCCACCACCCACATCTCCGCCTCGTGCAGCGAGTCGCGCTGGGAGTGCGGGTGCGACGGCCACTTCGGGTCGCGGTCCGAGGAGACCGGCAGCATGTAGCGGCGGACCGGGTCGTTCAGGAACGCCTCGGTGAAGGCGTCGGGAGAAAGTTCCGCGTCGACCGCCATCGTGTTGAACATCTGCGGCGGGATCAGCATCGACATCGTCGCGAAGGCGTCCATGTCCTTGGCGAGGTCGTCGTAGAACCGGTCGGTCAGCAGGTCGCCCGCGACCTTGCGGAGCTGCTTCACGTTCTTCACGCAGTTCACGCGTTGCCACTGGGCGTCGCGCCACTGCGCCTCGGTCACGTGGGACCAGCCGGGGAACCGTCGCCAGTCTGGTTCGACCAGCTCACGGCGGACGTACGTGTACGGCTGGCGGTCCAGCCGCTCCAGCGCCGTGGGGGCGTCGTGCAGCGCGGTCATCCGTACTCCTCAGCGTCGAGGTCGCGTAAAGATATCCTGTCATATCGCTAGGCTGCCGTAAATATTTCTGCTCAAGGCCTGGTCGAAGGCCGGTCGGGAGCAAAGACGGCCTGTCGTGCGTTGAACGGGCATGCCCCTCTTCGCGCTGCTGCTGCTCGGGATGTTCGCCGAGATCGCGGTCATGGTCGCCGTCGGCAACGCCATCGGCGGGCTCTGGATGATCGCGTTGCTCCTGCTCGGCACCCTCGTCGGACTGTCGCTGGTGCGCCGCCAGGGCGCGCAGACGATGGCCGCGTTCTCCGAGTCGGTGTTCAAACGCCAGCAGCCCCACCAGGAGATGGCGGACGGCGTGCTGATCGCGGCGGCCGGTGCGTTGATCATGGTGCCGGGCTTCGTCAGTGACGTGGCCGCGTTGTTCCTGCTCTTCCCGCCCACGCGCAGGCTCGTGAGCCGGCGGATCGCGCGCAAGGCGGAGGCGGCGGCGCTCAAGTTCGAGCACGAACGCCGCTTCGGCGCCGGTCAGGTCGTCGAGGGCGAGGTCGTCGACGTCGACACCGACCCGGTGGTCATCACGGAGCGGCGCGAGATCAGGTGATCCGCGCGTACCGGCCCGCTGACCTGGACGCGCTGTACGACATCTGCCTCGACACCGGCAACGGTGGCCTTGGCGCGCGTCACCTGTTCGACGATCCACGCCTGATGGGCCACGCCTATGTCGGCCCGTACGTGGCGTTCGAACCCGACCTGGTGTTCGTGGCGGAGGACGACGAGGGGATCTGCGGGTACGCGCTCGCGGCGTCCGACACGGAGGCCTTCGAGGACCGCTGCGACCGCGACTGGTGGCCTGACCTGCGCGTCCGCTACCCGATGATGCCGGACGCGAACCGGATCGTGCAGCAGATCCACCACCCGGCCCGTGCCGATCTGATGATCGCGGGCGACTATCCGGCACACATGCACGCGAACCTGCTGCCCCGCGCGAAGGGCACGGGGTTCGGCGGTGCGCTCGTCCGCAGCGTGCTCGAACGCCTGGAGAAGGGCGTCCATGTGCACGTGCGGCACCACAACACACACGCGGTCGGCTTCTGGGAGCACATGGGCTTCCGCGTGGTCGACTCCGCGGAGAAGCTCGTTCTGGGACTACGTCTCTAGCCGAGAAGGTCCTTCATCAGGAGGTCGAAGTCGATGGCCTCACGCCCGGCCGGGACCGCCGCGTAGGTCGAGTCGAGGAACCGCTGCAACTCGGCCGCGGACAGGTGGAACACCGCGTGCGAGTCCTCGGTCAGCAGTTCCAGCACGAGCACGTCGCCGTCGCCCGGCCGCAGCCGCACGTCCCCGAGCCCGGTCGGCGACAGCAACCCGTCCGCGAGCAGCTCGCGGCCGACGAGCCAGGTCGACTCCTGGTCCCGCGCCTGGAAACGCAGGGTCACGGCATGCGGATCGTCTGATCGGTACTGGAAGTCGACGTTCATGGGCTCGACCGAGCCGTCCGGCCGGATGAACTCGACGACGGTGGCAGTGCCGACCCGGGTCTCGTTGAACATCGCCGTTCCTCCTCCGCGGTGAGGGTGCTGCACTCAACACGGACGCCGTCCGGAGTCGGTTCAAAGCTTTCCCGAACTTCTTCATTGGGTACCTGAAGTCCCATGACGGTCTATGGCATCCACGCGTCACACGAGCAGATACACCCCGCAGACCTGCTGACCGCCGTGCGCAGGGCTGAGGAGGCAGGGTTCGGCGCGGCGATGAGCTCGGACCACTTCTCACCGTGGAGCGCGCGCCAGGGGCAGTCCGGGTTCGCCTGGTCCTGGCTCGGCGCGGCCCTGCAGGCCACCGAACTGCCGTTCGGCGTGGTCACGGCGCCGGGGCAGCGCTACCACCCGGCGATCACCGCCCAGGCGATCGGCACGCTGGCCGCGATGAACCCCGGCCGGTTCTGGGCCGCGCTCGGCACCGGCGAGGCGAGCAACGAGCACATCACCGGCGACGGCTGGCCCCGCAAGGACGTGCGCACGGCACGGCTGCGCGAGTGCGTCGACGTGATCCGCGCGCTGCTGTCGGGCGAGGAGGTCAGCCACGACGGCCTGGTCACGGTCGACCGCGCCAAGCTCTGGACCCTGCCCAGCGAGATGCCGCTGCTGATCGGTGCCGCCGTGAGCCCGGCGACCGCCCGCTGGTGCGCCGAGTGGGCCGACGGGCTGATCACCGTCAACGCCCCGCCCGAACGACTGCGCGAGGTCGCGGACGCCTATAGCGACGCGGGCGGCAAGGGCAAGCTCCACCTGCAGGTACACCTGAGCTGGGCCGATGACGACGACACGGCTCTCGCGATCGCGCACGAACAGTGGCGCACCAACATCTTCCGTCCACCGGTCTGCTGGGACCTGGAACTGGCCGAGCACTTCGACGTGGTCGCCGAGCACGTCACGCCGGCCGAGGTGGCCGAGGTCGTGAACGTGTCCTCCGACCTGAAATGGCACGCCGAGCGGCTGAACGAGTACGCGTCGCTGGGGTTCGAGGAGATCTACCTGCACCACGTGGGCCAGGACCTGATCCCGTTCGTCGACGCGTTCGGCGAGCACGTGTTGCCGGAGGTGACCGCGTGATCCGAACGTCCGACGTCTGGTGGAAGAACGCCGTTCTGTACTGCCTGGACGTGGAGACCTTCTCCGAAGACGGCTTCCGGGGTGCCACCGAACGCATCGACCACCTCAACGCCCTGGGCGTCACGTGTGTGTGGTTGATGCCGTTCTACCCGACCGCCGAACGCGACGATGGCTACGACATCACCGACTTCTACTCCGTCGACGCACGTCTGGGTTCGCTCGGCGACTTCGTGGAGTTCGTGCGCGCCGCACGGGACCGAGGCATGCGTGTGATCGCCGACCTCGTCGTCAACCACACGTCCGACCAGCACCCGTGGTTCCACGACCCGGAGAAACGCGACTGGTACGTCTGGGCCGACGAGCCCCAGGCCGATGGACCGCAGGGAGTCACGTTCCCCGACAAGGAGAAGTCGCTCTGGGAGTACTCGGAGGAGGTCGGCAGGTACTACCTGCACCGCTTCTACAAGCACCAGCCCGACCTCAACGTGTCCAACCCCGAGGTGCGGGACGAGATCGCGCGCATCATGGGCTTCTGGATGGAGCTGGGGCTGAGCGGGTTCCGGGTCGACGCCGTCCCGTTCCTGCTGGAGCACAACGACCCCGTGGACGCCGTCTCGCTGCCCGACCCGCACGACTACCTCACCGACCTGAGGGCGTTCCTCAACCGCCGCAACGGCGAGGGCGTGCTGCTGGGCGAGGTGAACCTGCCGTACAAGGACACGATGGCCTTCTACGGCCAGGGCGTCGGCGACGAGCTGACCATGTGCTTCGACTTCGTCGGGATGCAGGCGATGTACCTGTCGCTGGCGCGGCGGTCGAGCGGACCACTGGTCAAGGCGTTGCAGGAACGCCCGGAGCCGCCACGGGACGGGCACTGGGCGACGTTCGTGCGCAACCACGACGAGCTGACCCTGGACAAGCTGCCCACCGACGAACGCCAGGAGGTCTTCGACGCCTTCGGCCCGGAGAAGTCCATGCAGCTCTACGGGCGGGGCCTGCGCCGGCGGCTGCCGTCGATGCTGAACGGCGACCAGCGCCGCATCCGGATGGTCTACAGCCTGCTGTTCACGCTGCCGGGTACGCCGGTGCTGTTCTACGGCGAGGAGGTCGGCCTGGTGGAGGACCTGTCGCTGGAGGGCAGGCTGGCGGTGCGCGTGCCGATGGACTGGGAGGCCGCGGGGGAGCAGCGCCACGATTCGGAGTCGTTGCTGATGTGGATGCGGCTCATGATCGCGCGGTACCGGGAGTGCCCGGAACTCGCCTGGGGCACGTTCCAGGTGCTCGACACGGGAGAGCCGTGCGTGTTCGCGCACCGCGCCGACTGCGATGGCGGCTCGGTGATCGCCGTGCACAACCTCGCGGACCGGGAGATCACCGTGCGGGTCCCGGCCGAAGGTGTGCTCGCCGATCTGCTGACGGGCGGCCGCGTGAAGCCCGCGAAGACCGGGGCCAAGGTCGACCTCGCGCCCTACGACTGCCGCTGGTATCGCCTGTTGCCGGAGTGATACTTGCGCAATCTTGACGCCTCACGTGAAGATATCTTCGAGACAGCGTCGTCGACCGAAGGATTTTCGCGTGAGCGCGTACGGACTGCACCGCGTCATCGAGCCCGCCGGTGTGCTGCCGCAGCAGGCCTGGCGGCTCGACGCGGAACCCGTGCCCGCCGCCGACGAGGTGATCGTCTCGGTCGAGCGGCTCAACCTGGACGCGGCCTCGTTCCGGCAGCTCAGGGAGCAGCACGGCAGCGGCGCGGCGGTCCGGCAGGCCGTGCTCGACATCGTCGGCGAGCGCGGCAAGATGCAGAACCCGGTCACCGGCTCGGGCGGGATGCTGCTCGGCACCGTGCTCGAGGTGGGGCCGGAGTCGCCGCTCGGGCTCAAGGCCGGCGACCGGATCGCGACGCTGGTCAGCCTCACGCTGACGCCGCTGCGGATCAACGACGGCTTGCAGGACTGGGACGGCGAGGACGAGCAGGTGCCTTGCCGGGGGACCGCGGTGCTGTTCGGGCGCTCGATCGCGGCCGTGCTGCCGGACGACATGCCGAACGAGCTCGCACTGTCCGTGCTCGACGTGTGCGGTGCACCGGCGCTGACCGACCGTGTCGTGCGCAAGCACCCCGGTGGCTCGGTGGTCGTGCTCGGCGGTGGCGGTAAGTCCGGGTCGCTGTCTCTTGCGGCCGCCCGTCAGGCCGGTGCGTCGCGTCTCGTCGCGTTGGTGCCGACCGAACGTGAGGCCGCGCAGGTGCGTGAGGCCGGTCTCGCGGACGAGGTCGTGATCGCGGACGCACGCAATCCGGTGGCCGTGGCCGAGGCCGTGGGCAAGCAGGTCGACGTCACGGTCGTGTGTGTGGACGTGCCGGGGTGCGAGCACGGCGCCATCCTCGCGACCGCGGACGGCGGCACCGTGATCTTCTTCTCGATGGCGACCTCGTTCAGTGCCGCCGCTTTGGGAGCGGAGGGTCTCGCGGCGGACGTGGAGATGATCGTCGGCAACGGGTATGTGCCTGGTCACGCCCAGTTCGCGTTGGACCTGGTCCGGACGCGGGCGGGTGTGCGGGCGTTGTTCGAACAACGGCAGACTGCGTGACGTGAGTACGCAACTTTTGGTCGGCGGCCGCATCTACGCACCGGATGCGACGGCGATGGCCGTCACGGACGGTGTCGTCGTGTGGATCGGACAGGACTCGGTCGGGCACGCACTGCACCCGGACGCCGAGGTCATCGAGCTCGACGGCGCGTTCGTCGCGCCCGCGTTCGTCGACGCGCACGTGCACGCCACGTCCGCCGGCCTGCTCCTGACCGGCCTCGACCTGACGAAGACGTCCTCTGTGGACGACCTGCTCGACCGGGTGCGCTCCGCCGAGGGCCCCCTGGTGTGGGGTCACGGGTGGGACGAGACGCGCTGGCCGGAGAACCGCCCGCCGACGCGCGCCCAGATCGACGAGGCCGCCCAGGGCAAGACGGTGTACCTGTCGCGCATCGACGTGCACTCCGCCCTGGTCTCCTCGAATCTGGTCAGCGACGAGGCACGTGCCGCCGACGGCTTCTCCGCCGACGGCCCTCTCTCGCGGGCCGCACACCACCACGTGCGCGGCACGGCGAAAGCTGCGATCACGCCCGAACAGCGCCAGGCCGCACAACTCGCGTTCCTGAACTACGCGGCTTCTCGCGGCATCGCGTCCGTGCACGAGTGCGCGGGCCCGGACATCTCCGGCGAGGACGACCTGCGCGAACTCCTCGCGCTCACCGAAGGCCCCCAGGTGGTGGCCTACTGGGGCGCCCACGACCTGCCTGCGGTGCCGGTGCGCGGACTCGCCGGCGACCACTTCGTCGACGGCGCCATCGGCTCCCGCACGGCCGCGCTGACCGAGCCCTACGCCGACGCCGGCACGTCCGGAGCGCTCTATCTCGACGGACGCCAGATCGCCGACCACCTGGTCAAGTGCACCGAACTGGGCATCCAGGCGGGGTTCCACGTCATCGGCGACGCCGCGATGGCCGCCGTGATCGAAGGTTTCTCCCTCGCGGAGAAGACACTCGGCACCCCCGAGCTCGCGTCGGCCCGCCACCGCCTCGAACACGTCGAGATGGTGTCGAAGGAACAGGCCGAGAAACTGGCCGGGTGGGGCGTCGTCGCCTCCGTCCAGCCGCTGTTCGACGCCGAGTGGGGCGGCCCGACCGGCATGTACGCGCAGCGACTCGGTGACGAGCGCGGGGTGGGGCTCAACCCCTTTTCGCGGCTCGCCGCCGCGGGCGTGGTGCTCGCGTTCGGTTCGGACACCCCGGTGACCGCCATCGACCCGTGGGCTGCCGTGCGCGCGGCGGTGCACCACAAGACCGACGGTCACGGCGTCTCTCCCCGTGCCGCCTTCACCGCGCACACGCGTGGTGGCTGGCGTGCGGCGGGCGTGAACGACGGCCTGACCGGCACCCTGCAGCCCGGCGCGCCCGCGACGTACGCGGTGTGGGAGACCGGTGACCTGGTCGTCGCGGGCAGCGACGCGCGGGTGCAGCGCTGGTCCACCGACCCCCGTTCGGGCGTGCCCGGACTGCCCGACCTCACCGGCCCGGCGCCGGTCTGCGTGCGCACCGTCCTGAACGGCCGGACGATTTACGAAAGGAAGTGACTCATGGCGTTGCTCGACCTCGACCCCTCGGTGGTCGCCACCGCGCGCGAACTCGCCGCGCGGGCGGCCGAACCGGTGGTGTCCCTCGCGAAGGCGCACACCACCGTCGCCGTCGAGCGCGCCACACTCCGCCTGGCGGGCATCACCGGCGCGGACTCCACGCACCGCGCCGGTGACGTCCCGTGGGTCAACCGCGTGATCGACACGGTGCGCGAGCAGTGCGGACTGGAGCACGGCGTCGTGCTGCCGGCGTTCCACGCGCTGCGCGAGCACAACCTCGGCACCCTCACCGAACTCGCCGAAGCCACGGCGGCCGGCCAGATCCAGTTCAGGATCCCCACCGGCAAGGATCTGACGGCGGCGCGCAAGGCGTCCACGTCCGCGGTGTCGAAGGGTCTCAGGTCGGTCGACCGCAACCGGGCCCAGCGCGACAAGCTGATCACCAAGTGGGGTGACCCCGCGCAACGCCCGTGGATCTACCTGATCGTCGCGACCGGCGACATCGACGAGGACGTCGTCCAGGCCCAGAACGCGGCCCGCGCGGGCGCCGACATCATCGCGGTGATCCGCTCGACCGGGCAGTCGCTGCTCGACTACGTCCCGGAAGGCGCCACGCACCACGGGTTCGCGGGCACGTACGCCACGCAGGAGAACTTCCGGATCATGCGCGCGGCGCTCGACGACGTGTCGAAGGAGGTCGGCCGGTACGTGCGGCTGACCAACTACGCGTCCGGCCTGTGCATGCCGGAGATCGCTGTCCTGGCAGGACTTCAGCGCCTGGACATGATGCTGAACGACTCGATGTACGGCATCCTGTTCCGCGACATCAACCCGATCCGCACGTTCGTGGACCAGCGGTTCTCCCGTCAGGTGCACGCCCGCGCGGGCATCATCATCAACACCGGCGAGGACAACTACCTCACCACCGCGGACGCCGTCGACGCCGCGCACACCGTCACGGTTTCGCAGTTGTTGAACGAGCACTTCGCCCACGAGGCGGGACTGCCCGACCACCTGCTGGGCCTCGGGCACGCCTTCGAGATCAACCCGAAGGTGCCCGACTCGTTCCGGCTGGAGCTCGCGCACGCGTTGCTGGCCCGCGAACTCTTCCCGGACGCGCCGCTGAAGTGGATGCCGCCGACCAAGCACATGACCGGCGACGTGTTCGACGGCTATCTGCTGGACGGGTTCTTCAACCTCGCGGGTGTCCTGACAGGACAATCCATTCTGCTCGTCGGCATGATGACCGAGGCCGTCGTGACACCGTTCCTGTCGGACCGCGACCTGGCGCTGAAGAACGTCCGGTACGTGCTGAACGCGGCGGGCAGCCTCGCCGAGGACTTCCGTCCCGCGCCGGACGGCCTCATCGTCAAGCGGGCGCACCAGGTGCTCGGCGAGGCCGTCGGCCTGCTGGAGCGCATCGTCGACGACGGCCTGCTCAACGCCATCGCGGACGGCACGTTCGGCCTGATGAAACGCCCGGCGCACAAGGGCAAGGGCGCGGACGGCGTCGTCGAGAAGGCGCCCGAGTACTTCAACCCGGCTTCGGAGATGCTGGAGGCGCAGAGTGTCTGACGCGAAGAGGTACGTGCGCCCCTACGGCGACACCACCGGCGACGGCATGATTCAGACGTCGTTCACGCTGCCGATCCCCTTCGGCCCCAAGGCGGACGGCGCGGCGCTGCAGCTCGCGAACAGGATGGGCATGGACCCCGCGATGGTGGTCCACTCGAACCCGATCGGCGACGACTTCACGTTCTTCGTCGTCTACGGGTCGGTGCGGCACCTCGTGGACCTCGACGAGGTCAAGGTCGTCGAGCGCGAGTACCCGCTGCTGTCCCCGGCCGAGGTCAACTCGGCGCTCAAGAAGGTGTTGCGGCGCAAGCTCGTCGTCGTCGGCGGGTGCATCGGCACGGACGCGCACACGGTAGGCATCGACGCGATCCTCAACATCAAGGGCTTCGCGGGCGAGAAGGGCCTGGAGTACTACCGCGAGCTGAAGGTCGTGAACCTCGGCGCCCAGGTCTCGGTACCGGAACTGGTCCGTTCCGCCCGTACCGAGAAGGCCGACGCGGTGCTGATCTCCCAGGTCGTGACCCAGCGCGACGCGCACATCCTGAACACGCAGGAGATGTCGGCGGCGTTCCGCGAGGCGATGGGGGACCGCAGGCCGCTACTGGTGGCCGGCGGCCCGCGGTTCGACCCGTTGATGGCGGGCGAACTGGGGGTCGATCGGGTGTTCTCCCGGGGTACCACTCCGGGTGAGGTCGCGAGCTACCTGGTGCACGCGATGCAGGAGAAGAAGGGGGTTGCCGCGTGAGCGGGGCTTTGGTCGAAGGTTTCTCGGTGACGCACCGCCGTTACGTCCCGCACTCGCACGCGCACTACGGAGGCAGTCTGGTCGACGGGGCCTACGGGCTCGGCATGTTCGGCGACGTCGCCACCGAGCTGCTCATCCACACCGACTCCGACGAGGGGCTGTTCGCGGGGTACAGCTCCGTGGAGTTCGTCGCGCCGATCCAGGCCGGCGACGTCATCGAGGCGTCCGCGACACTGGTGCGCATCGGCAAGCGGTCGCGTGAGATCGAGTTCGAGGCGCGCGTCGTGTGCCGTTCGGCGCCCGAGCGCGGTCCGTCGGCGGCCGATCTGCTCACTGAGCCGATCGTCGTAACGCGCGCCCGCGGCACGGTCGTTGCTCCGAAAGCCGCTGAATAACCCGGAAACAACACACAGCGACGCCCTGCTCGGACCGATTCACGCTGAATCGACCGCAACCTTCGCCGCCTTCTCCCGTTGGTCAATACAGAAGTAGCTACATGCGGGGAGGATGCGGCGTGGTGAAGATCGACCACCAGGGGGAGACACCTCCCTACGAGCAGGTGCGCGTGCACTACGCGCACGCCATCGCGAACCGAGAGCTGCCGGTGGGAGCGAAGCTGCCCACGGTGCGTGCCCTGGCGAAAGACCTGGGGCTGGCGGTGAACACGGTCGCTCGCGCCTACCGTGAGCTGGAGGAAGCCGGCCTCGTGGAGACCAGGGGCCGGGCCGGCACCGTGGTCAGCGCGAACGGTGACAGCAACCGTGAGCGGGTGCGTGCGGCGGCGGCCCAGTACGCGGCGATGTCCGCGGAGCTGGGCCTCTCGTCCCAGGAGGCCATGGAGATCGTGCGCGCGGCCCTGCGGGCGTAGTCACTCTTCTGGGTATATCGCGGTTTTGGAACAGCAACGTTCCACAATGGTCGCCGGCATGGTCACGCCCCGGCTGTGTGATCATGAAGGCTGGCTTCGAGTTCTCGCCGCGCGGAGGTGGCCGGAGCCGGCGCCTCCGCGCAGGCCGGCCATCGCGCAGGCCGGCCATCGCGCAGGCCGGCCATCGCGCTCTCGTGCCATCGCGCTCTCGTGCCATCGCGCTCTCGTGCCGTGCCAGGTCCTGCTGCCGCTCGGGCTCCCCGGACCTCGGGCTGCTCCATGCAGGTGATCACTACTCCTTCGGGGCTCGCGGCAGGGCGGTCGGACCGACTCACCGTTGTGCATTTGCCCTGGTAGTCACCCGTTCGCGACCCCGCTGACCCGCCGTGGCGGAGCTAGGCTGCCCCGTGGGTCGTGAATAACTGATTCGTCAGTCAATCTAGGAGTGCGCGATGGGGCGGACCGTCCGCGACGGGCTGCGGCTCACGGCTGAACAGGAGCAGTTCGTCGAGGTGGCCAGGGAGTTCGCCGCCAGGGAGATCCGGCCGCGGGGACGTGCCGTCGACGAGGCGGACACCGAGTCGCCACTCGACGTGTGGGAGAAGGCGTCCGCGCTCGGGCTGACGTCGTTCATGCTCCCCGAGAAGTTCGGCGGCGGTGGTGTCACCGACCTGCTCACCCAGGTGCTCGTCCAGCAGGAGCTGTGCCACGGCGACATCGGCATCGGCAACCTGGTCACGTCCAACGGCTTCTTCGGCGCACCGGTCGAGCACCTCGGCACGCCCGAGCAGCAGGACCGGTTCCTCAGTCCGCTGGGGGCCGCGTGCCCGCCGCTCACCGCCGTCGCCGTGACCGAGCCCGGCAGTGGGTCGGACGCGGCCGGCATCCAGACGTCGGCGCGGCGCGAGGGCGACGAGTACGTCCTCAATGGACAGAAGACCTGGATCTCCAACGCTCCGTACGCCGAGATGTTCGTGATCTTCGCGACGGTGGATCCGTCGCTGAGGTCCCGTGGTGTCACGGCATTCGTCGTGCCGCGCTCCGCGGCGGGGCTGACGGTCGGGCCGCCGTTCCGGAAGATGGGGCAGCGCGCGATCGTCAACGCCGAGGTGTTCCTCGACGACGTGCGCGTGCCTGTGGAGGACCGGCTCGGCGAGGAGGGGCAGGGGTTCGCCGGGCTGATGCGGACGTTCGACGCGTCGCGCATCCTCATCGGCGCGGCCACGACGGGGCTCGCCCGTGCCGCGCTGGACTTCGCCACCTCCTACGCTGCCGGGCGCGTGCAGTTCGGGGTGCCGATCATCGAGCACCAGGCGGTGGCGTTCCGGCTCGCGGACATGGCCACGCGCGTCGACACCTCGCACCTGCTGACCGTGCGCGCCGCGACGTTGTACGACGCGGGGCACGCGGTGGCGCAGGAGTCGGCGATGGCCAAGCTCGTCGGCTCGGAGAACGCCATGTGGTGCACGCACGCGGCCGTGCAGACGTTGGGGGGCTACGGATACTCCCGCGAGTACCCCGTCGAGCGCTGGATGCGTGACGCGAAGCTCGAGGAGATCGAGGAAGGCACCTCGGACATCCAGCGCCTGATCATCTCCCGCGGCCTCGGTGCGAGATGATCTTCTCCGATCCCGCGTCCGTCGCCGTCGTCGGCGCCAGCGACGACCCCGCCAAGTGGGGCCACTGGCTCGCGCGCGGCGCGCTCGTCGGTCATGATCGCCGCGCCGTGCACCTGGTGAACCGGGGTGGTGGCGCCGTTCTGGGGCAGCCCACCGTGCGTTCGCTCTCCGAGCTCGCCGAGGCCCCCGAGTTGGTCGTGCTCGCCGTGCCCGCGGCGCACGTACCGGCCGTGGTGGACGAGGCGCTGGCGGTCGGCGTGCGCGGATTCGTCGGCATCACCTCGGGAATCGACGATCGCGTCATCCGCCGGATCCGTGACGCGGGCGCTCGGTTGCTCGGGCCGAACTGCCTGGGCGTGTTCGACGCGGCGACGTCGCTGCACCTCGCCTGGGGCCGGTTCCAGGCCGGCTCGCTGGGCGTGGTGTCGCAGAGCGGGCAGGTCGGGCTGGAGATCGCCGGGCTCGCGGCGTCGTCGGGCACCGGGGTCTCGCGGTTCGTCTCGGTGGGCAACCAGGCGGACGTGACGGCGACGGAAGCGTTGCTGGACCTGGTGTCGCACGACCTGACCACCGTCGTGGGGGTCTACCTGGAGAGCTTCGGCGCCGGGATCGTGGCGGCCATGTCGGAACTGCGCGCGGCCGGCAAGCCCGTGGTGCTGCTGACCGTCGGAACGTCGGTCGCGGCGCGGGAAGCCGCCCGCACCCACACCGGTGCCCTGACCTCGTCTTCGGACGTGGTGGACGCGGCCTGCCGCCGGGCGGGCGCGGTCCGCGTGACGACACCCGCGGCTCTGGTGGACCTGGCGGCGGTACTGACGTCCGGGGTGCCACGTGGGGGCAGGGTGGGGGTCATCTCCGACTCGGGCGGCCAGGGCGCGATCGCGGCGGACCTCGCGGTGGCGGCGGGCCTGACGGTGCCCGCTCTGTCCGTTGTGGACGGTCTGCCGGTGGGTGCGTCGACGCGGAACCCGATCGACCTCGCCGGGACGGGGGAGCAGGACCTGGCGAACTACGCCAGGGCGGTCGAGGTGCTGGCGCGCGGAGGTGAGGTCGACACGGTCGTGCTGTCGGGCTACTTCGGCAGCTACGGGCCCGACGCGCCTTCGCTGGAGGAGGCGGAGGTGGCGGTGGCTGCCCGGATCTGTTCGCTGGTAAGGGAAACGGGCGTCACCGTCGTCGTGCACAGCATGCGCGAGGACTCCGCCGCGGTGCGTGCGTTGCGAACGGGCGGCATCCCCGTGCAGCACACGATCGAACGTGCCGTCGCCGCGCTGGGTCACGCCAGCCGGCTGGGCAGGAACTCGCTGGAGGTCGTGCCACGCACTACTTCCGCCACCCCCTTCCGCCCCGGCTACCTCGCGGCCCGCGAACTGCTGAGCTTCGTCGAGTTCCCCAGGGCCCACGCCGTCACGACCGCCGCCGAGGTCACCGCGACCGCCCTGAAGGGCCCGTTCGCGCTCAAGGCGGACTGGCTGCCCCACAAGAGCGAGCACGGCGGAGTGCGGATCGGCCTCACCGACCCCGCGGCGGCGTTCGAGGAGATGCGGGCGAGGCTCGGCCCCGGCACGTACGTCCTCGAGGAGATGGACACGCGCGAACACACCGTCGAACTGATCATCGGCGCGAAGCGCGACCACTCGTTCGGCCCGGTCGTTCTCGTCGGCGCGGGCGGCGTCCACGCGGAGTTGTTCAGGGACACCGCGATCGAGCTCGCCCCCGTGACCCCCGCGACAGCACGGGACATGCTGGCGCGCCTCACCTGTGCCCCGCTCCTGTCCGGCTGGCGGGGCGCCCCGCCAGCCGACGTGGCCGCGTTGGCCGAGGTGATCGCCCGGATCTCCGAGACGCTCGCGGCCAGCCCGGACCTCGCCGAGATCGAGCTGAATCCCGTGCGCGTGGGCCCGGACGGCGTGCTGGCCGTGGACGCGCTGATCATCCCTTCGGAGGAGACGGTGAACGACACGGGCGGGCGACGCGTGGCTTGAGCACAAGGCTGGTCCGATTGCGGGATTGCGGGCCCCGATAGGTTCTCCTGCAGTGACGTGAGGAGGCCTCGATGCTGGTTGTGGTGGCGCTGCTGGCTTTCCTCGTGCCGCCGCCCGGCCCGGTGACGATCGACGTGGCCGGCGTCGGCGGCTCCGGGTGCCCGGCCGGCACGACGAACGTCGCCATGTCGCCGGACAACGAGGCGTTCACGGTCACCTACAGCGACTTCCTGGTGCAGGGCAACGGGAGCGAGGCCAAGCGGAGCTGCACGATCGCGCTGAGGATCAACCACGCGGCCGGGTACACGTACGGCATCGCGGCCACGGACTACCGGGGGTTCGCGCATCTGACCGGCAAGGCTCGCGGTGTGGTGCGCAACGACTACTGGTTCCCTGGATTTCCCACGCGGCACAGCAGCCGTACGTATCAGGCGCCGATGAGTGACAACTGGCAGGTGACCGACACGCCCAGCGGGGTGGCGCACGGGCCGTGCAAGGATCGCAAGCCGTTGACCGTGGAGACCGAGCTGAAGCTCACCGGCAAGGGGAGTGGCGGCTTCATGACCATGGACTCGACCGACTCGAGTGTGAGCACGACGTTCCGGCTCTCGTGGAAGAGGTGCGCGGAATAACAAGCGCGCTGCCGGCGTTCTCTGCTACAGTTCGTTCATAACCCGGCGGTGCGCAGGTAAGCGCACGTAAGTTCCGACCAGCTGCTGGACGATCACAACGCCGCAGCCACCACCCCCGGCTTCTCACGCCGGCGGACCCACATCAGATGCAGTCGGTCAACGGCATCTGCAGCGCTCTCCTCCCGTCGCACCCCGTGCGCGGAGTCGACGAAGCGCGTCTCGAACAACCCTCCTGAAAGGACAGACCCGATGCACATCGGTGTACTCGACGTACGTAACAACAAGGCGTTTCTCGTGGACGGGCCGCAGGTCCCGCAGAGTCTCGTGAGGCAGTACGACCTGCGGCGCGGCGACCAGATCAGCGGCGAAGCGGAGAACGACAAGCTCGTCGGCGTCGACACGGTCAACGGACGTGCGCCGCACAAGCGGCCACGGTTCGAGGACCTGACGCCGCTCTATCCCAACGAGCGGCTGCGGCTGGAGCACGATCCGAACGAGCTCACCAGCCGGGCGATCGACCTGGTCATGCCGGTCGGCAAGGGGCAGCGGGCGCTGATCGTCGCGCCGCCCAAGGCAGGCAAGACCATTGTGCTGCAACAGATCGCGGCCGCGATCGCCAAGAACCACCCCGAGGCCCACCTTATCGTCGCGCTCGTCGGCGAACGGCCGGAGGAGGTGACCGACATGCGCACCACCATTCCGGGCGAGATGTTCACGTCGACCTTCGACGAGCACCCCAATGAGCACATCCGGGTCGCCGAGCTCGCCGTCGAGCGGGCCAAGCGGCTCGTCGAGGACGGGCAGGACGTGGTGATCCTGCTCGACTCGCTGACGCGGCTCGGGCGTGCCTACAACCTCGCGCAGCCCAACGGCGGGCGCATCCTCAGTGGTGGCATCGACGCCAGGGCGCTGACGCCGCCGAAGCAGTTCCTCGGCGCGGCACGCAACATCGAGGACGGCGGCAGCCTCACGATCTTCGCCACCGCGCTCGTCGAGACCGGGTCGCTCGCCGACACGGCGATCTTCGAGGAGCTCAAGAGCACCGGCAACGCCGAGCTGAAGCTCGACCGCAAGGCGGCGCAGCGGCGGATCTACCCCGCGATCGACCTCCAGCAGTCGAGCACGCGCAAGTCGGAACTGCTGGTGTCGCCCCAGGAACTCGTCATCACGAACGCGCTGCGACGCGCGCTGGCGGACCGGGACATCGACGTGATCGTCGACGGACTGCGCAAGACGCAGAGCAACGCGGAGTTCCTCCTGCAGATGTCGCGGTGACGCTCCAGGTGGTTGACTGGCGGCGATGAGTCTTCTCCAGGTCACGTGGACCGACCCGGCCACCCAAGCGCGCGGCTACCTGGTCATCGACCGGCTGGTGCGCGGGGTCAGCAGTGGGGGTCTGCGCATGCGCGCGGGCTGCACGCTCGACGAGGTTCGCGCCCTGGCCGAGGGCATGACCGCCAAGGAAGCCCTCAACTACGACCCGGCGGCGCGCTATGTCCCGCTCGGCGGCGCCAAGGGCGGTATCGACTTCGACCCCTACGACCCGCGGGCGAAGGACGTCCTCACGGCCTACCTGCACGCCATGTCGCCCTACATCGAACGCTTCTGGACGATGGGGGAGGACCTGGGGTTACGGCAGTCCACCATCGACGAGGCCATCGCGAAGATCGGCCTCCAGTCGTCCATCCAGGCGGTCTACCCGCTGCTCGACGACGAGAAGAAGGCCAGGCAACGCCTCGCGGACGCCTTCCAGGTCACCGTTGACGGTGTCAGCCTGGACGAACTGGCCGGTGGCTACGGCGTGGCCGAGGCCGCGCTGACCGGCATCGACCATCTCCACCTGCATAACCCCACCGCGTTCGTGCAGGGTTTCGGCTCGATGGGTGGCGCCACCGCCCGCTACCTCGCCAAGGCGAAAGTCAGGGTCGTGGGGCTCGCGGACGTCCACGGCGTCGTGGCCAACCCGGCCGGGCTCGACGTGGAAACCCTGCTGCTGTCCCGCGACGCGCACGGGGCCATCGACAGAACGAAACTCCGCCCAGAGGACCGGGAACTCCCCGGCGACAGCTGGCTCGACGTCCAGGCGGACGTCCTCGTCCCCGCCGCGACCAGCTACGCGATCGACAGCGGCAACGCGGGACAGGTCAGGGCCAAGCTCATCGTCGAAGCGGCGAACATGCCCGTGACACCCGAGGCGGAGGCGATGATCGACGCGTTGGTCATCCCGGACGTCGTCGCGAACTCCGCCACGAACTCCTGGTGGTGGTGGACCCTGTTCGGCGACATCGACGCCACGGCCGAGTCGGCGTTCGAGAAGATCGGCACGAACATGCGCCGGCTCGTCACCGCGGTCATCAGCGAACCGTCACCGCGAGCAGCGGCGCGGCACCTCGCGGCCGCCGCCGTGACGGAGATCGAACTGCGGTTCCCCTGAGCCGTAGACTCGGCGCATGCCAGGCCTGGAGCACACCATCACGATCGCGGCCCCGCCGGACCGCGTCTGGGCGATCCTCGTCGACATCGAGCGCTGGCCGGACCGTATCCCGACGGTCGACTCCGTGGAACGCCTCGACGAAGGACCGTTCGCCGTCGGCTCCAGCGCCCGCCTCCGCCAGCCGAAGCTGCCCGAGGCCGTGTGGACCGTGACCGAACTGACCGACGGCACCTCGTACACGTGGGAGTCGAAGTCGCCGGGCGTCCTCGGTGTCGCCTCGCACGTCGTCGAGCCGCATTCCGGCGGCACCCGGCTCACCCTCGCGCTGACCGTGTCCGGCCCGCTCGCGGGTGTCGGCTGGCTGATGACGAAGGCGCGGGCCAAGCGGTACGTCGAGACCGAGGCAGCCTCGATCAAGAAGGCAGCCGAGCAGAGCCAGAGCTAGTGGCTAGAGCGGGCCGAGCAGCCAGGCTCCCGGCCCGTCCTCGTCCTCCGAGAAGTAGAACGCCCGCCACGCGGCGAGCAGGTCCTCGGTCCCGATCAACCCGTCACCGTCGTGGTCGAGCCGCGCGTGCACGGCCCGTGCGTCGGCCTCGGACACGTGCATCAACGCCTTGGACCACCGCACGTGCTCGTCCACGCCGAGCCGGCCGTCACCGTCGTGGTCGGCGACGGCCAGCAGCGCGTCGAGGTACGGCACGTAGACGTCGTCGAACGCCTCGGGGCGTCCCAGCAGCCCGCGCACGAACGCCGTCCGGTACTCGGCCAGGCTGATCCGGTCGTCGTCGTTCGTGTCCGTCATGGCGGCGAGGTGGCCCCACACGCCCAGCAACTGCTCGTGGAACCGCTTCGCCCGCACGTCGTCGTCCGTCAGGCCGAACGCCGAGGTCAGCCGGGCGCTCGCCAGGTCGAAGTCCGAGCGCTCGACGTACCCGTCCCCGTCGCTGTCGTAGGTCTCGAACCTGCGACTGAGCCTGCGGTCGAGGAACGGCGTGATCTTCATGCCCCCTTGTGTACCCCGTCAGCGCCTCTTCTTGCGTGCCGGGGCTCCCACGTAGTCCGCGAGGTGCTCGCCGGTCAGCGTCGAGCGGCCGGCGACCAGGTCGGCCGGGGTGCCCTCGAACACCACCTTGCCGCCGTCGTGACCGGCGCCGGGGCCCAGGTCGATGATCCAGTCGGCGTGCGCCATCACGGCCTGGTGGTGCTCGATCACGATCACCGACTTGCCCGACTCGACCAGGCGGTCCAGGAGCGCCAGGAGTTGCTCGACGTCCGCGAGGTGCAGGCCGGTCGTCGGCTCGTCGAGGACGTAGACGCCGCCCTTGTCCGCCATGTGCGTGGCGAGCTTCAGACGCTGCCGTTCGCCGCCGGAGAGGGTCGTCAGCGGCTGGCCGAGCGACAGGTAGCCGAGGCCGACGTCGTTGAGCCGCTCCAGGATCGCGTGCGCGGCGGGCGTGCGAGCCTCACCGGAGCCGAAGAACTCCACGGCCTCGGAGACGGGCATCGCGAGCACCTCGGAGATGTCGCGGCCGCCGAACTTGAACTCCAGCACGGCCTGGTCGAACCGCTTGCCCTCGCACACGTCGCAGGGGGACTCGATCGTCGCCATGATGCCGAGGTCGGTGAACACCACGCCGGCGCCGTTGCAGTTCGGGCACGCGCCCTCGGAGTTCGCGCTGAACAGCGCGGGCTTCACGCCGTTGGCCTTGGCGAACGCCTTGCGGATCGGCTCCAGCAGACCGGTGTAGGTCGCGGGGTTGGACCGGCGCGAACCCTTGATGGGCGTCTGGTCGACCACGATCGCGCCGGAGTCGCGCGGCAGCGACCGGTGGATCAGCGACGACTTGCCCGAGCCCGCCACACCCGTGACCACGGTCAGCACCCCGAGGGGGACGTCGACGTCGACGTCGCGCAGGTTGTTCGTGGACGCCCCGCGGATCTCCAGGACCCCGGTCCTCTCCCGCACCGACGGCTTCAGCGCCGCGCGGTCGTCGAGGTGGCGGCCGGTCACGGTGTCGCTCTTGCGCAACCCCTCCAGCGTTCCCTCGAAGCAGATCGTGCCGCCGCCCCGGCCGGCGCCGGGACCGAGGTCGACGATGTGGTCCGCGATCGCGATCGTCTCGGGCTTGTGCTCGACGACGAGGACGGTGTTGCCCTTGTCCCGCAGGCGGAGCAGCAGGTTGTTCATCCGCTCGATGTCGTGCGGGTGCAGCCCGATCGTCGGCTCGTCGAACACGTACGTCACGTCGGTCAGCGCGGACCCGAGGTGCCGGATCATCTTGACGCGCTGCGCCTCACCGCCGGACAGCGTGCCCGCCGGCCGGTTCAGGGACAGGTACCCGAGACCGATCTCCACGAACGAGTCCAGGGCGTGCGCGAGCTTGTCCACCAGCGGCGCGACCGACTTGTCCTGCACACCGCGGATCCAGTCCGCCAGGTCCGTGATCTGCATGTCGCACAGGTCCGCGATCGAGACGCCCTTGATCCTGGACGACCGCGCCGCCTCCGTCAGGCGGGTACCGGAGCAGTCGGGGCAGGTGCCGAACGTCGCCGCGCGGTCCACGAACGCGCGGATGTGCGGCTGCAGCGCCTCGCGGTCCTTGGACAGCATGGACTTCTGCAGCTTCGGGATCAGACCCTCGTAGGTCACGTTGATGCCGTTGACCTTGATCTTGATCGGGTCCCGGTACAGGAAGTCGTGCAGTTCCTTCTTGGTGTACTTACGGATCGGCTTGGCCGGGTCGATGAAACCGGACTGCGTGAACGTCTGCACGGTCCACTGGTTGTCGATGTTGTAGCCGGGCACCTTGATCGCGCCCTCGATGATCGACTTCGAGTCGTCGTAGACCTCGGTCAGGTCGATGTCGGAGGTCTGGCCGCGTCCCTCGCAGCGCGGGCACATGCCGCCGGTGATGGAGAACTCGCGGCGCTCCTTGATCTTCTGGCCGCCCTTCTCGATCGTCACGGCGCCCGCGCCGGAGATCGAGGCGACGTTGAACGAGAACGCCTGCGGGCCACCGATGTGCGGCGTGCCGAGGCGGCTGAACAGGATGCGCAGCATCGCGTGCACGTCGGTCGCGGTGCCGACGGTCGAGCGCGGGTCGGCGCCCATTCGCTGCTGGTCGACCAGGATCGCCGTGGTGATGCCCTCCAGGAGGTACACCTCGGGGCGCGGCAGCGTCGGCATGAACCCCTGGATGAACGCGCTGTAGGTCTCGTTGATCAGCCGCTGCGACTCCGCGGCGATGGTGCCGAACACCAGCGAGCTCTTGCCGGACCCGGAGACACCGGTGAAGACCGTCAGCCGGCGCTTCGGGATCTCCACGTCGACGTCGCGCAGGTTGTTGACCCGCGCGCCCTGCACGCGGATCAGGTCGTGGGTGTCGGCATCATGCGCCGCCGGTGCTGTCCTGGTCATGGCGCAAAACTAACTCGCGCCACCCGGCTCTGCCTTCTTGATTCCTGATTGGTTACGCACGAATCCGGTAGTGGTAGGTGCACACCTCGCGGAACCCCGTCCGTTCGTACAGCCGGAACGCCGTGGTGTTCGCCTTCTCCATCTGCAGGTACATGTGGTTCGCCTCGCGCGCGGCCGCCCACGACGCCAGTGCGGCGAGCACGGACCGTGCTGCGCCCTGACCGCGTGCGTGCGGGAGTGTCGCCATGCCGAACACCCCGGCCCACCCCTCCTCGGTCACCGCACGCCCCACGGCCACCACCTGGCCGTCCACCTCGGCGTACGCGTACGCGGACGGGTGCTCGACGCGGCTGAGCAGGTCGCGTTCGGCACTGACGTCCCGTGTGGTCGCCGCCTGCCACGCCGCGAGCCACTCGTCGGTCGGCCGTGCCGTCACCTCGCCCGCGTCCGCGTGGGACTGGCGCAGCACCTCGGAGGTCGATGCGATCTGCAGGGACATGTCATGACCCCGCACATAACCCCGGTTGTGCAACGTCCGGTCGAGATCGTCCGCGCACACGCCCGGCGTGATCTGGAACCGCGCCCCGGCCCCGCGTTCGGCGCAGAACTCCTCGGCCAGCGCCACCCGGTCCTCGCGGTCGTGCGGCAGCACGGCGCTCACCCACCAGGCGTCGCCGGGGGAGTGCCGCAGCCACCAGCCGCCCGCCTCCTCGACGTGCGCGGCGGGCTGGGCCCGTGCCGCGTACTCCTGCAGCGTCTTCAGCAGCACGTCAGTCCAACGACCCCAGCAGCCAGTTGCCTGCCTCGGCGGGATCCTCGGAGAAGTAGAACTCCCGGATGGCCGCCAGCATGGCCTGGGTGGGCAGCAGCCCGTCCTCGTCGGACAACAGGTCGTGGATTCCGCGCGCGTCGCGCTCCGAGAGGTTCATCAGCGCGCCGGTCCACTTCACGTGCTCTTCGAGCGTGAGCTTGCCGTCGTCGTCCTCGTCCGCGACCGACATCAGCGCGTCCAGGAACGGCACATAACCCTCGTCGAACGACTCCGGCGTCTCCAGCAGCCCGTTCGCGAACGCGTTCTTGTACTCCTCGACGCTGATGCGCCCGTCGCGGTCCAGATCGGCGGCCGACGACAGGTGCTCCCACAGCCCGATCAGCATGTCGTGGAACCGCACGGCCTTCGGATCGTCCGCCGCCAGCCCGAACGCCTTGGTGGTGCGTTCGCCCGCCTGTGTGAAGTCCTCCCGCTCGATGAACCCGTCGCCGTCGATGTCGTACGTCCGGAACCTGCGGGCGAGCTTGCGGTCGAGGAAGGCGGTGATCTCCACAGGACCCTTCTACCGCATCCGGCCCTGGAGCAACACGCCCGTGTCCACACCACGAAAACGATTTCGCCGGACCTCAGCGACGCCCCAGCCCGCCCAACGCGCTCGCGACGACCACCATGCCGATCATCCCGATCACCGCCGCCACACCACCGACCGCGGGTTTCGACACCTGCTGGACGTGCGCGACCGGCCGCGGGGGCGGTGGTTCGTCAGGTGTCGGCACGGGCGGAGCGGGATCGGGCGGGGCGTTCACCGACTCGATCCGGACGACCGCGGTCTCGCTGATCGCCGCGCCGGCACCCGCACCGGACACCGTCAGCCGGGAGTTCATCGGGGCGGTGACCTGGCAGGTGTAGGTGACGCGGGAACGGGGTGCCAGCACCGGGAACGTCCGGCGGCAGGCGGCGGGCTCGCCGTCCACCCGGACGTTCGCGATCGGCAGGCCGGACGGGTTGCCGACCGTGACCGTGACGGTGACGACCTCGCCGTCCCGCGCGCGGTCCTTCGACCAGACCGCGCTGATGGTCAGGCGCGGGTAGATCACCTCGACCCGTACGGACGCCGACGCCTCGACCTTGCCGCCGATCCTGTCGGCGGCCGAGACGGTCGCGGTCAGCGCGCCGCTCTCGTCGCCCGCCGGGGCCGTGCAGGCGACCGCCGCCGTGGCTCCGGGGTCGAGCTGACCCTGCATGGGGTCACACCCGGCAGCCGCACGGGCTGTGAGGCCGTAGAGCGGGGTGTCGCCGGTGTTCGTGACCGTCGTCGTGAACTTCACGGCCTGGCCCGGCAGCGCCGTCAGTGGCTCGGTCGTGGCGGTCGCGCGCAATGCCGGGTGCAGCACGTCCACGGTCGACGACTGCTGCGCCGCGAGTGGATCGCCCGCGAGGCTGGTGCCGCTCACCGCGACCGTCGTGGGGTAGTCGTCGTCGGCCGCCGTGGACGAGCACGTGCGCGTCGCCGTGGCGTGCGGGGCGATCGTGCCGACCTGCTGGCCGCACACGGTCACGTCGGCGGCGGGCGCGTCACCGGCGTTGGTGACCGTCGCGGTCTGCGCGACGGTGTCCTTGGGGTGCGCGACGGGCTTCACGGGGTCGACGGCGAGGGTGAGTTCGGGGAGTGGGAACGACCACGCGATGCTCTGGACGAGGAACGCGTCCTCCGCTCTCCTGAACGCCAGTTCGGCGCTCTTCGTGCCGGGCTTGAGGACGTTGGCGTCGACGGTGATCGTGCGCGCGTCGACGCTCATGTTGTTGGGGTACGCGGCACCCTGTGCGGACGACACGAACGCGTTGCGCCCGCCGACCGCGGTGCCGTTGATCAGCATCTGGTCGCCGTCCGTGGCCCAGTCGCCCTCGTACGCGGTCATACCCACACGGATGACCCCACCGGTGGGGTGCGTCGGCGCGATCGGGGTGTGCAGCACCGGCTTCCTCGTGGGGAGCCGGACATGTCCGCCGTGCACCGCGATGTGCCGCTTCGCGGGTGCTGCCGCGGTGGCGTTCGCGAACTTCCACACGACCGTCAGCGACCAGCCGCCGAAGCAGTCGAACCCCTGCGGCGCCCAGACGTTGCCGACCGTCACGGTGCCGCTCGTCAACGCCCGCGTGACGTCGGCCTCGGCGCTGTAGAAGACGTTGTCGGTGTGCGAGAGGTCGTCCGGCCCGTCGATGACGAACCGGCCGGGGCTGACGCGGGTGCCGTTGAAGGTGACGGGGTCTCGTGGGGTGCCAGGTGGGGTTACACCGTCACGGCAGGTCGCGCTGCCCGCCCAGCCGAGCTTGGCGTAGGCGACGGTCGCGCCGGCCGGGATGCCGATCTGGGCGTGGGACGAGTTGAACGTCGCCGGGTCGTCGTCGACGTCGGTCCACGACATGCGATGGCTGTTGTTCAGCGCGGACGGCCCGTGTCCCTTGCGGTTCAAGGCATCCACACAGGACTTCGGGGAGTACTTGGGGTCCGGTCCCGCCTGCTCGGGCGTCGGGCAGGTCAGAACGGAGTTGCCGACGACCGTGACGTCTCCGTACACCGCCTCGTCGAACTGGGTGCGCCACACCTCGGCCGCGGCGACCGGCGGACCCGGGGTGAGCAACGGAACCAGCAGCACGACGGCGATGAGGATCGGTACACGCATGCCAGGCCTTCCGGTCGGGTCGCCGCACAGGTTGGCACGGTTGGACCGGCGTTGTCACCGCCCGTTGATCACCACGTCCTCACTCTCCGTCGAGGACTGACGCCGCCGGTTCTCCTGTTCGTGTCAAAGGCTTCCGAGCCGGCCGTTCGAAGTGGACTTGCTGTGTACTTGATCAACGCCCGTTGCTCTTGTCGGGCGGGGAAGACTGCCGGGAAGCGTGGTGTCGGTGGCCAAACGGTGCCCGCTGTGGGGAGATGGAGGCCATGTGGACCGGGCTCGTCATCATTGTCGCGTCGGTGGTCGTCACGGCGATCGCCCTCCTGCTGTTCGGGCGTTCCCGTGCCCACGACCAGGCCGACGACCGGGACGCGGACTCGCGCGGCTTCCTCGGCGCGGTGATCAGCGGCCTGTTCATCGTCGCGCTGGCCTTCTACATGGTGATCGTCTGGGAGGAGGGCGGCGCCGCCGAGGACAACGCCGCCCGCGAGGCCGCCGCGGTCGCCGACGTCTACTGGCAGACCGCCGTCGTGCCGCAGCCGCAGCGCGAACACATCCGCTCACTGCTCACCGAGTACCCGAAACTGGTGGTGGACCAGGAATGGCCCAAGCTGGCGACGGGGGAGCCCGACGACAAGACCACCGAGACGCTGAACTCGCTGCACACCGAGATCCTGTCGCTGCCCACGTCACCGGACCAGGTGAAGAGCGCGCGCGAACGGTCGCTGGAACGGATGCGGGAGATCACCGACCTGCGGCGCGACCGGCTGGATTCGGCCGGTGGCCTGGACAACACCGGCCGGATCATGCTGATCGGCACGATCGCGGGTGCCGTCGCGATGATCGTGTTCCCGATGCTGATCGGGTTCACGGCGCGCAAGCGGCACATCCTGCAGATGAGCCTGACCTCGGCCGTGCTGGCGTTCGTCTGTGTGCTGTGCGTGGGGATGACGCAACCGTTCGACGGGTGGTTCCGGGTGCAGCCGGAGGCGTTCACGAGCCTGTCGGAGGAGTTGGCCGGCATACCCGTGGAAGAGAGCCGATAAAGTCGTAGAACCCTTCTACATCTGCTTCTTTCAGGTCAATTTGGGCCCGAAATGATGGAGGCGCGGGGAGCGGCGGGGCTAATTTCTCTGGCATGCCAAAGAGAGTGTCCATTGTGCTGGGGCGCGAGTTCGGTGAATGCCTGCGGGAAGCGATCGCGCGAACCGGAATGCTGGAGAGTGAGCTGGCGCGGCGGGTCAAGTGGGAGCACGCCAAGCTGTCGGATCTGGTCAACGGCAAGGCCGGGGTGTCTCTCGACGATTTCACCTACCTGCTGGGCATGTGTCAGGCTGCGCCGGATGATTTCAAGTACTTGAAGGAGCTCTACCTGGAATCCAGGGAGAGAGGCTGGCTGCAGCTTTACGATTCGCCGGTGCCGCCCCGCCTTCGGGCGCTCAACCGTCAGCAGAAGATGGCCGAGACGGTGGTGGCCTGGAGTTCGTTGTTCCTGCCAGGTCTGACTCAGGTCGAGTCGTACATCCGCGTTCTGGCCGAAGACTCGCCGTTTGTGGAGGCGAAGGATGTGGAGGCGCTCGTCGCCGCTCGCGTCGAGCGCCGAGAGCTCATCGACGACACCAAGCGATTCGTCTTCTACGTGTGTACGAGCCTGTGTTGTACTCGTCGGTGGGAGGTCTCGATGTGTTGGCGGAGCAACTCCACGAGATTCTGCGCCTGATGATTCGGCCGTACATCAGCGTTCGGATCGTGCCAGCCGGCCGGGCGTTGACAGGCGACTTCACCATGCTGTCGTTCGCCAAGTACGAGCCGATGGCCTACGTCGAGGGTCTGAACTCGGCGCTGTTCCTCGACGACAGGGCATCGATCTCGCTCTACTCGAAGGTGCTCGAGAAGCCGCCGGCCCCACCGGCCGAGGCCTCTGAGATGATCCCCCGACAAGCCTGACCTGGGGGAAGCACATGTGGGGACGCAGGACCGCGCCGCAGCGCCTGGCCGAGTCGGCCGGGTTCACCTGGAAGCACGTCGAGGACCAGAGCGAGCTGAACGTCGCCACGATGACGGCGTACGTGGCCGCGAACCGGGCGGCGCCCGGCGACGTGCTGCCGATGGTCGGGAAGGTCGCGGAGAAGCTGGCCGCCGAGGAGGCCAACCACGACCTCGTGGTGGCGCTGGTCGAGGACCTGCAGAACCTCGCCTCGCACGGCCTGGCGCAGCTTCGCGCGGCGGACGAGATCCGGGCGGTGCTCGGGCCGCGCTGCCTCGTCGTGTGGAACGCGGTCGACGAGTTCTGGACGGCGGTCGCCGAGTGGCGGCGGGCCAGCGGCGAGCCTCTGCGGTCCGGCGAGGACATCCTGTCCGTCGAGAACGAGGGACTGCGCGCGAACCTGTGGACCTCGAACAGGAGCCTGGGCGACGGCACGCGTGTCGGCCTCAGTGAGGCGCTCCTGTTCGAGAAGGCGGGCGGTGCCCCGATCCCCGGCTACCGCGAGCTGATCGCCGCCGGTCAGTAGCCGCGGTCGGGCAGCATCACCCAGAGCACGAGGTAGACGACGAACTGCGGTCCGGGCAGAAGGCAGGACAGCAGGAACAGAAGGCGCACGGTGCGTGCCTTCATTCCCCAGCGCTGGGCGAGCCCCGCGCAGACACCCGCGATCATCCGGTTGGTCCTGGGCCTGCTCAAAGCAACTGTCGTGGTCATAGACCCAGGATGCCCACTATCGGCGGTCTCTCGCATCGGGACGAACCCTGGTTTGACCCGGATGAGGCACGTCACGCGATGCCAGGGGTCCGCACTGCAACAGCGTGGGGTTATCCGACGTTGGCGGTCGAGAGCTGGTCGACGAACCTGAGGCAGGTGGTGCGCATGGCGTCTACCGTCATGGCCCGCGAGCCCGCGAGCACCTGGAGCGCGAGGCCGTCGAGCATGCTGACCATCATGTTCGCCAGTTCGAGCGGGTCGCCGGACAGGTGGATGTCGCCGGACGCCTGGCCGTCGCGGAAGATGCTCGCCACGATGTCGCGCCACTCGCCGTAGAAGCGCTCGTTGAGCTCCTGCAACTCGGGGTTGCGGATGGCCTCGACCCAGAGTTCGGCCCAGACCTTCCACGCCTCGACGGTCTCGGCCCCCTCGGGGAGGTACGACTCGACCACCATGCGCAGGCGCGAGAGCGGCGGCTCGTCGGACTCGAGGATCCAGCGGCGGCGGGCCACCGAGACCTCGAAGCAGTGCTCGAAGGCCGCGTCGGTGAGTTCGCGCTTGGTCTCGAAGTAGTAGTGGACCGTGCCGCCGGACACGCCGGCGTCCTTGGCCACGTCGGACACCCGGAGGTGGCGGAAGCCCTCAGCCGCGATCACCTTGCAGGTGGACGCGAGGATCTGCGCCTTGCGTTCGGCTTCCACGCTTGGACGGGGCATCCGTCACCTCCTGATTTAGCCCGAACCCTACCGAAACAGGGAACGAAGCTTGCGCTTGCCGACCTTTTCCGCCTCGGTCAAGGGGCCACGCGTGAAGGATCGTTACCTGCCTTCGCCGGTGTTGCACAAGCCATCGGCCGTTCCGCTCAACGCGGGTTCGGCCCTTCGGCTGTCCACCGCCGAACCGTCCGTGGCCGGCCGCTCCACCCGAGATCGACGTAGGTCATACGGCCTGTGTACATCCAGGGCTCGTACGCTGACCGGGTGGTCGCACCCCCCATCGCGCCGGAATCGCCGGAACTGCCCGCGCGCAGGCGAAGAGTGAGCCGTCCGGTGTTGTCGCGCATGGCACTCGCCGTCGCCGGCGGCGCGCTGGTCTACCTGAGCTTTCCGCCGCGTCCGCTGTGGTTCCTCGCGCCGGTCGGCTTCGCGCTCCTCGCGTATGTCATCTACGAACGGCGTGCGCGGGCCGGCTTCGGGTACGGGCTGCTGTTCGGGCTCGGGTTCATGGTGCCGCTGCTGCGGTGGACCGGTGAGTTCGTCGGGCTGGTCGCCTGGCTGCCGCTGGCGCTGGCGTGCGCCCTGATGATCTCGATCGGCACCGCCGCGATGGCGTTCGCCTCGCGCGTGCCGGGGTGGCCGCTCTGGGCCGCGTGCCTGTGGGTGGCGGACGAGGCGCTGCGTGGCGTGGTGCCGTTCGGCGGCTTCACCTGGGGCAAGATCGCGTTCGGGCAGCCGGAGGGCTGGTTCCTGCCGCTCGCGTCGCTGGGTGGCGCGCCGCTGGTGACGTTCGCGGTGGTGCTGACCGGCTTCGGGCTGTTCTGGCTCACGAAGAACTGGAGGCTCGCCGCCCCGCTGGTCGTCGTGCCGCTGGGGGTAGGGCTGGTGGTACCCGTGGGGGTAGATGCCTCCGCGGGGACCGTCACCGTCGCCGCGATCCAGGGCAACGTGCCGCGCGCCGGGCTCGACTTCAACGCGCAGCGCCGGGCCGTGCTCGACAACCACGCCAAGCGCACCCTGCAACTGGCCGCCGACGTCGCCGCGGGCCGGGAGAAACAGCCCGACATCGTGATCTGGCCGGAGAACTCGTCGGACATCGACCCGTTCCGCAACCCGGACGCCGCCGCGGTGCTCGACGCGGCCGCCGACGCGATCAGGGCGCCGATCGCGGTGGGTGCCGTGATCCTCGACAAGAACGACGGGCTGCCGCGCAACACCGTGGTGCTGTGGGAGCCCGGCAAGGGGCCCACGGACACCTACACCAAGCGCAAGCTGCAGCCGTTCGGCGAGACGATGCCGATGCGGTCGTTCTTCCGGCTGTTCGCCTCCGAGGTGGATCGGGCGGGCGTGTTCCAGCCCGGCACGGACCCGGAGGGTTTTGTCATGGGGCCCGCGAAGGTCGCACTTGACACATGTTACGAAGTGGCGTTCGACTCAGTGGTCCGCGACTCCGTGACGGCCGGCGCGACGATCATCGCGATCCCGACGAACAACGCCACGTTCGGGTACACGGAGATGACCTACCAGCAGCTTTCCATGTCCAGACTGCGGGCGGTGGAGCACGGCCGGGCCGTGGTCGTGGCGGCCACGTCGGGGGTCAGCGCGATCGTCGAACCCGATGGTTCCGTCACTCGGAAGACTGGGCTTTTCGAGCCTGGTGCCCTGGTCGCGACACTGCCGCTGCGCTCGCAGACTACTCTGGCGACTTGGCTAGGAGCCTGGCCCGAGTGGGTGATGACCGCTGCGGGCCTCGCGGCGTTGGCGCTGGGCTTCACCCGACGACGGAAGGACTCGAATGGCGCAGCAGCCTGACCAGGAACTCGGGCAGGTGCTGGTGGTGATCCCGACGTACAACGAGCGGGACAACATCGGAAAGATCGTCAAGAGGCTGCACACGGCACTGCCCGACGTGCACGTGCTGGTGGTCGACGACGGCAGCCCCGATGGCACCGGCCAGCTCGCCGACGAGATGGCGGCCGCCGACGACCGCGTCCACGTGATGCACCGCACCGAGAAGGCCGGGCTGGGCGCCGCGTACGTCGCGGGTTTCCAGTGGGCGCTCGACCGCGAGTACGGCGTCATCTGCGAGATGGACGCCGACGGCTCACACGCCCCGGAGCAGCTGCACCGGCTGCTCGACGCGCTGCCGAAGGCAGACCTGGTGCTGGGCTCGCGCTGGGTGCCGGGCGGCGAGGTCGTGAACTGGCCCGCGCAGCGCAAGTTCCTGTCGCTGGGCGGCTCGCTGTACTCGCGGCTCGCGCTGGGCGCGAACATCCGCGACATGACGGGTGGCTACCGCGCGTTCCGCGCGGACACCCTGCGCAAGCTGAACCTCGCCTCGGTCGCGTCGGCCGGGTACTGCTTCCAGATCGACCTGCTGTGGCGGACGCTGGAGCTGGGCTTCCGGGTGCGCGAGGTGCCGATCACGTTCCTCGAGCGCGAGTTCGGCGAGTCGAAGATGAGCGGCAACATCGTCCGCGAGGCACTGATCCGCGTGACGAAGTGGGGCCTGCGCCGCCGCGGCAACCAGGTCAAGGACCTGTTCACCGGCAAGAGGAAGTAGTCGCGCGGCCACTTCGGACCGTCCGTTGTGGACGGTCCGAAGTCGTCACGGGTCTCAGTTGACGGGCGAGTCGCTGCGCGCGCGTTCGATCGCGGTCGTCGCGATGCCGAGCCCGATCATGCCCGCGCCGAGGCCGAGGTGCAGCCAGTTGTCGGCCGTGTTGACGGGCAGGAAGTTCGCGCGGGTGTGTTCGCCGATGGCCGAGCCGTACACCCACAGCAGCACGTAGACGCCTCCGCCCACCACCAGGAACGCGCGGGCGAACTGGGTGCGCTTCGCCGCCAGCAGGCCGAGGATCCCGAACAGCAGGTGCACGAGGTTGTGCAGCACGGACACGGCGAAGAGGCCGAACAACAGGGCGCCCGAGTGGCCGGCGAAGCTCAGCTCGTCGTAGTGCGTGGTGACGCCCGGGATGAAGCCGAGCACACCGACGAGCAGGAACGCCGCGCCGACCACCGAGGCCGCCGTCTGTACTGGTCGCATGCGAGGTGGCTACCCGGTGACGGCCGGGATGAACTCCCGCGGCACCTCCATGCCGGTCACGAGCACGCCCCACGACCTTCACGCCTGGATATCGCTCCGCCGCGTGACCCCGTTTCCTGCGAATGCCGAGATAAATGGTTGACCGTCGCGCGGACGCTCCGGCAAGGTAGCCCGCATGCGCCGCTATCGCAGCTATCCGCCCAGCTCAGGCTCTCCGTCGTGACGCCGTAAGGCCTCGCTGACGTCGAGAGCCGCCCTCACCGTGAGAACGGGTGAGGGCGGCTTTTTCGTGTGCTCGAAAAGTGCTCGAACAATGGTGGAGATGGGGCTGTGGAGCCCCGCCCGTCTGTAAAACGGGAGCCCCGCGCAGAGTCGGTTCGACTCCGACCTCCACCACCGGCCGTTGCGCCACCGGGGTGAACCCCGGCAACGCACCCCTTCCTCCCCGCGACCTAACTGGTGGAGGAAGGGGAAACATGTCCATCGACATCCAGCAGCCCCGGCCGCAGGGCCTGGTCGGGAGCCTCGTGCACATCGCCGGTACCGCGGGCGGCGCGTTCGAGGCGCAGTTCAACTACCGCATCCACGAGGGTCACGACGAGGTCGTGGGCGCGTTCATGGCCGGGGACGGGATCGGCGGGCACGGCCAGTTCCAGGTGCAGGCCGACGTGTCGGGTGCGTCGTTCGCGCTCGACCGGCTCTTCGTCGAGGTGTTCTGGGTGTCGCCCAAGGACGGCGCCGAGCTCGACAAGATCATCGTGCCGGTCGTGTACGGGCCGCTGATCGTGCCCGGCTACCGGGTCTACCAGGAGTACGAGATCAAGCCCGGTGACACGCTGTGGGGGATCGCGACGCAGTTCTACGGCGCCGGCAACCTCTATCCGCGCCTGGTGCGGGCCAACCCGGACGTCATCACGGACCCCAACGTGATCACGCCCGGGACCGTGATCCGGATTCCGCAGTCCTGAACCCGGCGGGTCCTCCCTCGACGCGGACAAGGGGGGAGGACCCGCGTTCTTTCCGTCAGAACACCTCTGTGACGGCGCCGACACCCCTGGTCGTGAGTTGGGACACGGGCTCAAGTGAAGCTATGCCGAGGACCTGGTGCCTTGTTGGTTTCATACAAAGCACGCTGCTCAACTCGTTCCGCTCCAGCGGTTTTGTTACCGGGTAGTAGACGAGAGTGTGTACATCGATTGGGCGGCGACTGCCGCTGAGGTTGTCTGTCCGCGAGGAGAGAAGTCGTTGTTCAGTCGTGTAGCGATCGTCAACCGCGGGGAAGCCGCAATGCGGCTGATCCACGCCGTCCGTGAACTCGCCGCCGAGTCAGGGGAACGGATCGAGACCGTCGCCCTGTACACCGATGTCGACAAGTCCGCGCCGTTCGTCCGGGAAGCCGACCTCGCCTACAACCTCGGTCTGGCGGCGGACCGTCCGTACCTGAACCTGCAGGTGCTGGAGAGGGCGCTCGTCGAGACGAAGGCCGACGCCGCGTGGGTCGGCTGGGGCTTCGTCGCCGAGATCCCGGAGTTCGCCGAACTGTGCGAGAAGGTCGGCGTCACGTTCGTCGGCCCGTCCGCCGAGGCCATGCGCAAGCTCGGCGACAAGATCGGCTCGAAGCTGATCGCCGAGGAGGTCGGGGTCCCGGTCGCGCCGTGGTCGCGCGGTGCCGTCGAGAACCTCGAGCACGCCCTGAAGGTGGCCGACGAGGTCACCTACCCGCTGATGCTCAAGGCGACCGCCGGTGGTGGCGGCCGCGGCATCCGCAAGATCACCTCGCCCGCCGAGATGGAAGAGAACTTCGACCGCACCAGCATGGAGGCCGAGCGCGCGTTCGGCTCCGGCGTGATGTTCCTGGAGCGCCTGGTCACCGGCGCCCGGCACGTCGAGGTGCAGGTCATCGCCGACGGCCAGGGCACGGCGTGGGCGCTCGGCGTCCGCGACTGCTCGGTGCAGCGGCGCAACCAGAAGATCATCGAGGAGTCGGCCTCCTGCGTGCTGGAACAGCACCAGGTCGACGAGCTGAAGACGTCGGCCGAGCGGCTCGCGAACGCGGTGGGCTACCGCGGCGCGTGCACCGTCGAGTTCCTCTACCACCCCGGCGAGAAGCTCTTCGCGTTCCTCGAGGTCAACACCCGCCTGCAGGTCGAGCACCCGATCACCGAGATCACCTGCAACTTCGACCTGGTCAAGGCCCAGCTGCACGTCGCGGGCGGCGGCAGGCTCGAAGGCGAGAAGCCGGTCGAGCTCGGCCACGCCGTCGAGGCCCGCCTCAACGCCGAGGACCCGGACCGCGACTTCGCGCCGTGCCCCGGCAGGATCGTCCGGCTGGAGCTGCCCGCCGGCCCCGGCATCCGCGTCGACACCGGCGTGGCCGAGGGCTCGCAGATCCCCGCCGACTTCGACTCGATGATCGCGAAGATCATCGCGTACGGCCGCGACCGCGACGAGGCGCTGGGCAAGCTGCGCCGCGCCATGGCCGAGACGACCGTCATCATCGAGGGCGGCACGACCAACAAGAGCTTCGTGCTCGACCTGCTCGACGAGCCCGCCGTGATCGACGGCTCCGCCGACACCTCGTGGATCGACCGCGTCCGCGCCGAGGGCGGCCTGATCTCGCACCGCCACTCCGCGATCGCCCTGGCGGCCGCCGGTATCGAGGTGTACGAGGACGAGGAGCAGATCAACCGCACCGCGCTGCTGGCGTCCGCCCGTGGCGGCCAGCCGCGCACGAACCACGAGGGCGCGGTCAAGCTGGAGTTCGTGCTGCGCGGCCAGCCGTACGTCGTGACCGTCGCCCGCGTCGGCGCCGCGAGCTACCGCGTCGGTGTGGCCCCCGCGGACTCCGAGACCGTGCTGACCGGTGACGTCGACGTCGAGCGGTTCGACCACCACGTCGGCCAGATCACCGTCAACGGCGCGCGGTTCCGCGTCGTCACCGGCACGCACGGCCCGGTCCACCAGGTGGAGGTAGACGGGGTCACCCACCGCGTCACCCGGGACGAGGGCGGTGTCCTGCGCTCGCCGATGCCCGCGCTCGTCGTCGCCACGCCGCTCGCGGTCGGTGCCGAGGTCGAGGCCGGGGCCCCGGTCCTGGTGCTCGAGGCGATGAAGATGGAGACGGTGCTGCGCGCGCCGTTCCGCGCCCGCCTCAGGGAACTGAACGTCGTCGTCGGCACCCAGGTGCCCGCCGGTGGCGCGTTGCTCAAGCTCGAGGAGATCGAGGACGAGGCCGGCGCCGTCGAGGAGCAGCGGTCCGAGTCGGCGGTCGAGCTGGAACTGCCCGCGCCGCGCACGGACGTCCGGCCGGAGGAGCTCGTCGCGAGCGGCATCGACGACCTGCGCAACCTGTTGCTGGGCTTCGACACCACCGCCGCCGACACCGAGCGGGTGCTGAAGAACTACATGGACGCGCGGCACGACCTGCCGGAGCGGCCGCTGGTCCTGGAGGCCGAGCTGCTCGGCATCTTCGCCGACCTGTGCGACCTCTCGCGCAACCGTCCCGCCGGTGAGGAGTCCAAGCCGGAGAACCACATCCACTCTCCGCGCGAGCACTTCCACACGTACCTGAAGACGCTCGACGCCGACCGCGCGGCACTGCCGGAGGGCTTCCGCGCCCGCCTGCAGAACGTGATCGGCCACTACGGCATCACCGAGCTCGACCGCACGCCGGAGCTGGAGCAGGCCGTCTTCCGGATCTTCGTGGCGCTGCGCCGCGGCGTGTTCGACGCGGCCGTCGCGACGACCCTGCTGCGCCAGTGGGTGCAGGAGGCGCCGCCGGTCGAGTCGGAGCAGGTCCGGATCGGCCTGGTGCTGGAGCACATCGTCGCCGCCACGCAGGTCCGCTACCCGGCGGTGGCCGACCTCGCCCGCAGCGTCGTGTTCACCTGGTTCGCCCAGCCGCTGGTGCGCCGCAACCGCGCCCGCGTGCACAGCGAGGTCCGCAAGCACCTGATCCACCTCGACGCGCAGCCGCACGCGGCGGACCGCGAGGAGCGGATCGTCGCGATGGTGGCGTCGGCCGAACCGCTGGTGCGCCTGCTCGGCCAGCGCATCGGCAAGCCCGGCGCGGACAACACCCCGCTGCTGGAGGTGCTCGCCCGCCGCTACTACACCAAGAAGGCGCTGGAGAACCCGCGCGTGCACGGCGCGTTCTTCATCGCGGAGAACGAGCCGGAGCAGACCCGTCTCATCTCGACCGCGGTGGAGTTCCCGTCGCTGACCGACGCCATCGGTGACGTCGTCAAGCACGGCAACGGAAGCGCGGTCGTCGCGGACCTCTACGTCAACTGGCCCGGCGGACCGTCCGACCAGGACGAGATGGCCGCCGGCCTGGGTGCCGCCCTGGCCGCGCACCAGCTGCCGCCGACGATCACGCGCATCACCACCACGGTGGCGGGCCGCCGCGGCGAGTCGATGCACCACCACTTCACGTTCCGCCCGTCGTCCCACGGGTTCGCGGAGGAGAGGCTGGTGCGCGGGCTGCACCCGCGCATCGCCGAACGCATGCAGCTGGAGCGGCTGCGGGAGTTCGACCTCACCCGGCTGTCCTCTGTGGACGAGGACGTCTACCTGTTCCGCGCGGTCGCCAAGGCGAACAAGTCCGACGAGCGCCTCGTCGCGCTCGGCCAGGTCCGCGACCTGACGCCGTTGCGCGACGACGAGGGCCGGATCGTGGCCCTGCCCGCCGCCGAGGACGTCCTGGCGACCTGCCTGGACGGCATCCGCAGGGCTCGTGCGCAGGCCGGTGGCCGCACCCGCCTGGCCACGAACCGCGTGGTGCTCTACGCGTGGCCGCCCACCGAGCTCGGGTCGAAGGACCTGGACGCGGTCGGTCAGCGCGTCCTGCCGACGACCGCGGGCCTGGACCTCGAGGAGGTCCTGTTCCTGGCGCGCCGCAGGGACCCCGTGTCCGGTGACGTCTCCGACATCGGCGTGCGGATCGCGAACGACGCCGGATCCGGTGTGCGGTTCTCGTTCGTGCAGCCGCCGGCCGACCCGATCCAGCCGTTGGACGACTACCGCCAGAACGTCCTGCGCGCCCAGTCGCGTGGCACGATCTACCCGTACGAGCTGGTCGACATGCTCGTCGGCGACGGCGGGTCCTTTGTGGAGCACGACCTGGTCGACGGTGCGCTGGTGCCGGTCGACCGCCCGCGCGGCGGCAACAAGGCCTGCATCGTCGTCGGTGTCGTGACCACGCCGACGCCCGCGTACCCCGAGGGCATGAAGCGCGTGGTGCTGCTCGGCGACCCGACGAAGTCCCTGGGCGCACTGGCCGAGCCCGAGTGCTCGCGGGTGATCCACGCCCTCGACCTCGCCGAGGAGCTCTCCGTTCCGCTGGAGTGGTTCTCGCTCTCGTCCGGCGCGAAGATCTCGATGAGCTCCGGTGTCGAGAACATGGACTGGGTGGCCGCGGCGCTGAAGCGGATCGTCGAGTTCACGCAGGCCGGTGGCGAGATCAACGTCGTCGTCAACGGCATCAACGTCGGCGCCCAGCCGTACTGGAACGCCGAGGCCACGATGCTCATGCACACCAAGGGCATCCTGGTCATGACCCCGGACTCGGCGATGGTGCTGACCGGCAAGCAGGCGCTCGACTTCTCCGGTGGCGTCTCGGCCGAGGACAACTACGGCATCGGCGGCTACGACCGCGTCATGGGCCCGAACGGCCAGGCGCAGTACTGGGCCCCGAACCTGCGGTCGGCGTTCGACGTGCTGCTCGGGCACTACGAGCACAGCTACGTCGCGCCGGGCGAGACCGGTCCGCGCCGGGTGTCCACTTCGGACCCGGCCGGGCGCGACGTCTCGTCCTACCCGCACGTCGTCGGCGACAGTCCGTTCACGACGGTCGGCGAGATCTTCTCGGTCGAGTCGAACCCGGACCGCAAGAAGCCGTTCGACATCCGCACGGTCATGCGCGCCCTGTCCGACCAGGACCACGAGGTGCTGGAGCGCTGGGCCGGCATGGCCGACGCCGACACCGCCGTCGTCCAGGACGTGCACCTCGGCGGCATCCCGGTGACGCTGCTCGGCGTCGAGTCGCGCGGTGTCGCCCGCACCGGTTTCCCGCCCACCGACGGCCCGGACACCTACACCGCCGGCACGCTGTTCCCGAAGTCGTCGAAGAAGGCGGCCCGCGCGATCAACGCGGCCTCGGGCAACCGGCCGCTCGTCGTGCTGGCGAACCTGTCCGGCTTCGACGGCTCACCGGAGTCGATGCGCGAACTGCAGCTGGAGTACGGCGCCGAGATCGGCCGCGCGATCGTCAACTTCCGCGGCCCGATCGTGTTCACCGTGATCTCGCGGTACCACGGCGGCGCGTTCGTGGTCTTCTCCAAGGCCCTGAACCCGTCCATGACGGTGCTCGCGGTCGAAGGCTCGTTCGCCTCGGTCATCGGTGGCGCGCCCGCCGCGGCCGTGGTGTTCGCCCGCGAGGTCGACGGCCGCACGGCCAACGACCCGCGCGTGAAGAAGCTGGAGTCCGCGGTGGCCGAGGCCGCCGGTGCCGAGCGGTCGGCCCTGACCGCCGAGCTGACGTCCACGCGGCAGTCGGTGCGGACCGAGAAGCTGAACGAGATGGCCGCCGAGTTCGACCGGGTGCACAGCGTGCAGCGCGCGGTCGAGGTCGGGGCGGTCGACGCGATCATCTCGGCGGCGCAGTTGCGGCCGGCGATCATCAAGGCGATCGAGGACGGTCTCGCGAAGTAGTTCCTGTTCGGAGGAGGAGCCCGGTCACTCGGTGGCCGGGCTCTTCTCGTTCGAGACGCCGAACGGCACGTGCACGCACGGCACGCTCTCGATCAGGTGCCCGCGCTGGTCGTCGAAGAAGATGTGCGGCCGGAGCACGTCCAGGATCGGCGCCTTCTTCAACCCTCCCAGGAAGAACGCGTCGTTCACCGTCAGGCCCCAGGCCTTGAGGCTGTTGATCGCGCGCTCGTGCGCCGGGGCGGACCGGGCGGTCACGACCGAGACCCGGATGCGGTCCTCGGCCTGCCGCTGGATCCGGTTCACGCCCGCGAGGAAGTTCCGCAGTGGACCGGGATCCAGTGGTGTGACCACGTTCGTGGACTCGTGCTGCTGGAACCGGTCGAGGCCACCGCTCTGGTAGATCCGTTCGGACGCGTCGTCGGCGAGCACGCCGTCGAAGTCGAACGCGATCCGCAGCGCCGGATCGTCGTCGTCGCGGAACGACGACTTGAGCACCTGGCCCGCGGGGAGTCCGGCCGCCGTCGCCCTGCGGACGTCCTTCTCGTTGGCGGACAAGAAGAGTGACATGTTCAGGGCCGGCATGAACTCGTGCGCCGCGCGGCCCTCGGTGAAGATCGCGCGGGTGATCCCGAGGCCGTGGTGCGCTGCCGACCTCAGGATGCGCAGGCCCGTGTCGGGGGAGTTGCGCGACAGCACGACCACCTCGACCAGCGGGCCCAGCGAGTTGAGTCGCAGCAGCCGGCGGAGGAACGGGAACGCGACTCCCGGAGCGAACGGTTCGTCGAGGTGCGCTTCCTGGTAGGCGCGGTAGGCCTGTTCGCCCTCGGCCGTGAAGACGGCGCCGGACTCCGTCAGGTCGAACAGGGCGCTGGACGCGACGCCTATGACCAGCAGGTTTTCCAGGCTGGGAGCCACATCACGTGATCGTAGCCGCCCGATCGATGCTTTTCTGGTACGGTCGTACCAATGTACTGGGTTGTGCTGGTGGTCTCCGGGGTGCTGGAGGCCGTGTGGGCCACGGCGCTCGCGGCGTCGAAGGGTTTCCGCCGGCCGTGGCCGGTGGTGGTGTTCGCCGTGTCGATGACGCTGAGCGTCGTCGGGCTCGCGTGGGCGATGCGGGGAATTCCGGTCGGCACGGCGTACGCGGTGTGGGTCGGCGTGGGAGCCGTGCTCACGGTGCTCGTCGCGGTGCTGCGCGGTGAGGAGAAGCTCGGGGTGGCCAGGGCGTTGCTGCTCGTCGCGTTGATCGGCTGCGTCGCGGGCCTGAAGGTGGTGAGCTGATGTACTGGGCCGTGTTGCTGGTCAGCGCCGTGCTCGAAGCGGTGTGGGCGACGGCGTTGTCCCAAGGGTCCTACGTGCTCTTCGTGATCGCCGCGACGTTGAGCATGGTCGGGCTTTCCGTTGGCATGAAACGAATTCCGGTCGGGACCGCGTACGCCGTGTGGGTCGGCACCGGTGCTGCCCTGACCGTGGCGTGGGCGATGATCACCGGCGAGGAGACGGTCTCCGTGTGGAAGATCGTGTTCCTCACCGGGATCATCGCCTGCGTCATCGGCCTGAAGTTCCTGAAATCAGGCGTTGATGGTCCACCGCTGGTTGGCGGTGCCGGCGCAGTCCCAGAGCTGGAGCCTGGTGCCGTCGGCGGAACTGTTGCCGGTGGCGTCGAGACATCTTCCTGACGCCGTGTTGCGCAGCTGACCGTTGGCCTCGGCCGTCCACTGCTGGTTGCCCGCACCCGTGCAGTCCCACAGCTGGGTCACCGCGCCGTTGGCGGTGCCGGACGCGTCGAGGCACTTGCCCAAGGCGCGCAACGTGGTGCCGTCGCGAGTCCACTGCTGGGCGTTGGTGCCGTTGCAGGTGTAGACCTGCACCGCCGTGCCGTTGGTGGCGTTCGCGCCGGCCACGTCGACGCACTTGCCGCCGAAACCGGTGATGGTGCCGCCGGTGGGAGGCTGGGGGTTGCCGCCGCCGGCGGTCTCCCAGATCGCGTTGAGCAGGCTGGTGCTGCCGGTCGTGTCCTGGGAGAGCTCCCAGTTCATGATGCCGCCCGCGTTGGTCAGCGCCCACTGCGTCTTGCGACGGATCGTCGGAAGACCGTTGTAGGAGTTGCCGTTGTAGCTGTCGCGATTGGCGTTGGCCGGGTCCTGCGCGACGAGGTCGCGGTAGGAGATGTAGGTCGGCCGGCTGTAGAACGGCACGCCGAGAACCGCCTTGCCGGCCGGAAGGCCGCGGTTCTTCCAGAAGTTGACCGACGCGATCGACCAGTCGTAGTTCGCGTGCGGGCTGCCGCCGTCGTAGGCCATGATGTTCAGCCAGTCGACGATGCCGAACACCGCGGGCTGCACACCGTTCGCCGTGCCGCCCTCACTCACGACCGCGGCCGTGAGCAGCTTGCCGCGGCTGTGCAACTGGTCGCCCAGCTGGCGCATCAGCAGCGTGTAGTTGTCGCCCTCGACGCCCGGATCCGGGTACTCCCAGTCCATGTCGACGCCGTCGAGGTTGTACTGGCCGACCAGGTTGATCAGCGCGTTGACGAACGTCGTGCGGCCGTTGGCGCTGGCCGCGAGGATCTCGAAGTTGTCGTCGTTGCCGTTGTTCCAGCCACCGACCGCGATCGAGACCTTGACGCCGTTCTGGTGGCCGAGGCTCACCAGCTGCTGCAGCTTGCCCGGATCCGGCACGCCCTGGAGCGTGCCGTTGGAGTTCGGCAGCACGAACGAGTAGTTGATGTGCGTCAGCTTGTTGTACGGGAGCGTGCTGACGTTGCCGGACCACGACGGCATGTAGCCGACGCTCTTGAACCCGGCCGGGTAGGCGGCCTGCGCGGCAGGCGCCATGACTGACAACGTCGCCGCGGCGGCGGCCAGCGCTAGGCCGGCGGCACCGAGGCGTGAGCGGAATGAACGCATTGCAGGGAGAGGCCTTCCACTTCGTCGAGCGCCCACCGCGACGTTAGTGGTCTAGACCGGTTGCGGGAAGATCAACTGGGTACCGGAACTGGTTCCGGTCTGCTTTCGGCGAATCACCGCAGGTAGGAGGCGCCGTTCACGTCGATGATCGTGCCGCTGGCCCACACCGCGTGCTCCGTGGTCAGCCATGCGACGGCCGCGGCGACCTCCTCGGGCTCGGCGACGCGGCCGAACGGGCTCTGCGCCCGGATCCGCTCACCCTCGGGGCTCGCGAGGAGGTCGGTGACCATGCCGGTCCTGACGAAACCCGGTGCGACGCCCGCGACCGCGATGCCCTGCGGTGCCAGCGACTGGGCGAGCGACTGGGTCATCGCGTGCAGGCCCGCCTTCGCCGCGCCGTACGCGGGGGCATCGGGCTCACCCCGGTAGGCACCCCGCGAACCGACGTTGACGATGCGACCGCCGCGGGTCATGTGCCGGACCGCGTGCCAGGCGAGGTCGGCCGGCCCGTACAGGTTGAGCTCGATCGTGCGGCGCCAGGCCTGCTGCCACTCCTCGAAGCTCGTCGTGGCGATGGGGTGGTGGAAGTAGGTCCCCGCGTTGTTGACCAGGACGTCGAGACCGCCGAGCTTCTCGACGGTCTCTCCGACGACCTGTCCGGCCTGGTCCGCGCCGAGGTCGCCCTGGACGGTGACGTGGCCGTCGCCGGGGAGGTTCCCGGCCACGGTGCGCGCCTCGTCCGCTCCAGAGCGGTAGTGGACGGCGACCTGGTGGCCTTGCTGGGCCAGCGCGTGGGCGACGGCGGCGCCGATGCCGCGCGATGCCCCGGTGACGAGAGCGCGTCGAGTCATACGACGATCATGCCTGATTGTCGATCATCCACTTGCCGTTCTGCTGCACGAACGTATAGGTGTGCGTCTCGGTCGTGGAGACGCTCGCACCCTGCATGTACTGCAGGGTCACGGTCACGACGTTGTCGCCCTGCGGCACGAAGTTCGACAGCTGCACCGCGGTGTAGTCGTCCCAGAACCCCTGGTAGATCTGGAAGGTCGGTGTGCGCACCGCCTTGAACCGGTCCGTGAGCGACGCGTAGCCGGCTTCCAGGTTGCCGGGGATCAGCGCGTAGTAGGCGGTGATCGCCTCCTGGGCGTTCTTCGGTCCCGCGGGCGGTGGGGCTTGGCTCGGAGTGCTGGCCGGCGGGTTCGTCTCGGTGTTGGGCGGGGGCTGCGTCTGGCTGTCCGCGGGCTGCTGCGACTGGCTCTGACCCGCCGGCGGCTGGTTCGACTGCTGGTTCGAGGGGGTGCCGGTGCTGGACTGGCTGTTGGTCGGCGACAGGGCGTTGTTCGGGTTGCCCTTGGGCCACAACAGGAACGAGCCGACGCCGACGGCCAGCACGAGGAGAACGATCGCGATGGGAACCAGCGGGAACTTGCGGCGGTTCTCGTCGGGTTCCGCAGGGGGTGCGGGCGGGGGCACAACAGCCGGGAGAACGGGAGTGACAGCGGCCGCCGGGGTCTCGCGGACCGGGACCGCTTCCGGCGCTTTCTGCTCCGGGAGCACGGGAGTCGCTGCTGCCGGAGCCTTCTGCTCCGTCACGGGCGCTGGCGCCGGTTCCGGTGTGGCTTCCGGCTCTGCCTCGGGTTCCGCCACGGGCTTCGCGTCCGGCTCGGCCTTGGGGTCCGCGGGCCGCGCGGTCAGACCAGCGGCTTCCACAGCGGCGGCACCCGCGATCAGCCCCGCCGCGGCCGCCGCAGCCTCCTGCTTCGCCTTCTCCTCCGGCTGGGCCTCCACCGGGAGCTTGACCGTCGCCGGGATGACCACGGTCGCCTCGGACACCTGCGGCGTCTCGTTCACGACGGCGGCCAGCAGGTGGACCGCTTCCTGCATGGTCGGGCGGCGTGCGGGGTCGGTCGCGAGGAGCCGGAACAGCACGGGGGAGAGCAGGGGGCCCGCGTTGGCCGGCGGCATGATCGAGCCGGCGGCGACGCGGTGCAGCATCACGAGGTTGTTGTCCGCGGTGCCGAACGGCGGGCCGCCCTCGACGGCGTTGTAGAGCGTGGCGCCGAGTGAGAAGACGTCGGAGGGGAGGCCTGCGTCCTCGCCGCGGGCCACCTCGGGGGAGAAGAAGGCAGGGGTGCCGACGGTGCCCGTCGCGGTGGCGGTGCCGTCGTCGCCGGTGGCACGGGAGATGCCGAAGTCCGTGATCTTGACTTCCTGGTCGCCGATCAGGACGTTGCCGGGCTTCACGTCGCGGTGCTGGATGCCGTGGCGGTGCGCGGCGGCCAGGGCGGCGGCGGTGTAGCACCCGATGCGGGCCACCTCGCGGGCCGGCAGCGTGCCCTGCTCGGCGATCACGGCGGCGAGGCTGCGGGAGGGGAGGTACTCCATGATCAGCCAGGGGCGGCCGTCCTCCTCCACGACGTCGTAGACGCGGATGGCGTTCGGGTGCTCCAGCCGTGCGGCGAGGCGGGCCTCGCGCATGGCCCTGGCTTTCGCGCGGTCCACTCGGGCGTCGTCGAGGCCGTCCAGTGCGAGCAGTTCCTTGGCCGCGACCACGCGGTGTAGTTGCTCGTCATAGGCCTGCCAGACGACTCCCATCGCCCCTTGGCCGACCTTCTGCTTCAACTGGTAGCGGCTTCCGATCAGCCTGCTGCTCTCCTCCACGCGGGTGCTCCCGTCCCCTCTGATCACTCACAAGTGTGACGGTTGCCGCGTGAGCCGTTGACCATAACCCTACTTGGGGGTATGCATGGGGTTATGCCAAAAATCAACGTGTACCTCCCCGACGAGCTCGCCGAGTCCGTGAAGGACATGAACATTCCCGTCTCGGCGATCTGTCAGAGAGCCCTCGAGGGCTCGGTCAAGCGGATCATCGCGATCCGGGCGCTCACCGTCGACGACCTCAGGCGCGACAGCTTCCCGCACTTCACCGACCGTGCGTGGAAGGCGCTCCAGATCGCCGCGGAGTGCTCCCAGGGCACCAAGATCGGTACGTCCCACCTCCTGAACGGCATCGTCAGCGAAGGCGGGAACCTGGCTCTGGACGTGCTCCGCGCGATCGACATCACGCCGGACGGCCTTCCCTCCTTCATTCCCGCGGACATCGGCAGGAAGCCCGGGTTCGCCGACGACGGCGCCGCCGCGCTGGAACTCGCCGTCACCGAGTCCATCGCGCTCGGGCACAACTACGTGGGCTGCGAACACCTGCTGCTCGGCATCGTGGCCGAACCGAACGGCAAGGGCGGCGAGGAGCTGCGCGAGCTGGGCGCGGAGATCAAGGGCACGCGCCGTGCCGTTCAGACCGCGCTCGCGGGCATTGTCCATCTGAAGAAGCAGCAGAAGGCGGCCCCGGACGCGGCGAAGGTCCTGGAGATGATCATGTCCCGGCTGGCGCGGCTGGAGCAGCACGCGGGTATCGGCTGACGAGCTCGGCGCCGATGCGCGCCAGGTGTTCCTCCACCTCGGGCGACTCGACGGTGATCAGGCCGCCCCACCCGGCCACGTTGCGGGCGATGTCGAGCGGTCGCGGCGCCGTCAGCTCCACCTTCGTGTGCTCGCCCTGCTCCTCGACGACCGTGCAGTGGCGTCCGTGCTGGTGCTGGAAGACCTTCAGGAACCTCGTGGGCACGAGCACGGTCGCCGACGTCTCCGACCGTCTCGCCTCCATGCTCGTGACGACCTCGTCCCAGGCGCCGGCGAGCTCGAAGCCGGCGGGGCGGGAGGACGGGGTGCCGGTCAGGGAGACACCCAGGATGCGATCGAGCCGGAACGTGCGCCGCCCGTCGCCGGTGCCGGCGATGAAGTACCAGGTGCCGTCCTTGTCGACGAGTCCCCACGGGTCGACCTCGCGCTCTGTCGGTGCCTCGCCCCGTTTCTGGTAGGTCAGCCGCACCCGCACCTGTTTGACGACGGCCTGTTGCAGCGTGGTGGCCAGCGCCGACCTGTCCTTGGTGTCCTCGCCCCATGCCGCCGTGTCGACGATCGTCGCGTCCGCGGCGGCCTCGGCCTCGGCGCGGAACGTCTGCGGCAGCGCGCGGACCAGCTTCCGCAGCGCCGACTTGATCTCCGGGGCGACGGACGCGGCCGGTCCGGCGACCAGGAACAACGCCTGGGCCTCCGCCGAGGTCAGGCCGCTCAGGTCGGTGCGGGCGCCGCCGACGAGCGACCAGCCCCCGCCTCTCCCCGGTTGGGGGTACACGGGTACCCCCGCCGCGGACAGCGCTTCGAGGTCACGCCTGGCGGTGGCGTTGGAGACTTCGAGCTCTTCGGCCAGTTCGGCGGCGGTCACCCGGCCGCGGGCCTGCATCAGCAGCAACGTGGCGACTAGACGGTCTGCGCGCATGTCTCCAGATTTCCGCTAAAAGTGCTCATTGGATGAGCACTTTACGGCGGAAGCTGAGAACACCACCGAACGAGACCTTCTGGAGGCAGTTGTGTTGCGAGGCATGTCGACCGTGTCCTACTTCGCCGACGACCTGACCGAGGCCCGCGCCTGGTACGCGTCGTTCCTCGGCGTCGACGCGTACTTCGAGCGGAGCACCCCGGACGGAGTGCTCGCCTACGTCGAGTTCCGCATCGGCGACTACCAGGCCGAACTCGGCTTGGTGAACCGCCGCTTCGAGGTCACGCCGTCCGACGGACCGGCGGGCCAGATCCTCTACTGGGCGGTCGACGACCTCGACGGGACGCTGGCGAGGTTGCTGGAGCTGGGCGCCAAGTTCCACGACGAACCCCGGGTGCGCGGCGAGGGGTTCGTGACGGCGTCGGTCGTCGACCCGTTCGGCAACATCCTCGGGGTCATGACCAACACCCACTACCTGGCCATCGCCGAGCGGAACCAGGCCGGCCGCCGCGAAGGATGACGCGGGCACTCGGAGGTGCGGGCGACGCGGTCTGTCGTCCGCAATCCTCCGGTGATGACGACGCGGTCCGTCGTCCGCATATCCTGCGGTGATGACGACGCGGCTCGCCATCACCGGACATCGTGGACTCACCGCGGCGCTGGAGGCCGAGATCGACCGGATGATCCGCGCCGCCGTGGCGGAGAACGGTTCCGTGGTGGGTGTGTCGTGCCTCGCGGACGGTGCGGACGCGGTGTTCGCGCAGGCCGTGCTGGACGCGGGCGGGGCACTGGTCGCGGTGCTGCCGGCCTCGCGGTACCGCGACACGTTGCCCGAGTCCTACCGGCCCGTCTACGACGGACTGCTCGCGCGGGCGGGCAAGGTCGTGCAGCTGGAGTACGTCACGCCGGACCCGCACGCCTACATGGAGGCGGGCGAGCGGATGGTCGACGAGTCCGATGCCCTGCTCGCAGTGTGGGACGGGCTGCCTGGACGTGGCCCTGGTGGCACGGCCGACGTGGTGGCGTACGCGCGATCGAAGGGCGTGCCGGTCACGGTGCTGTGGCCCGAGGGCGCCGTCCGCTGAGCGTCTTTCCTGCCAGCACGCGGAACAGCACCGCCGGGCGGAGCAGAGTCACCGGGTGGCCGGCCAGCTGCGTGACGCGGACGTACGCGCGGTAGACCTGCCGGTTGCCGGGGATCGCCGCGATCACGCGGCCGGAGTACCACCGCAGCAGGCGTGCCGAAAGCGGGAGTTTCCTCATGCTCCAGCCGAGATCGGCGGTCGTCGCGAACGTCCACGGGAACCGTGCGGCTCTGGCGACCGCGCGCTGGAACATCAGCGGCTCGCCGGCCAGGTCGTGGTCTCGCAGCAGCGTGCGCAGGTCCGCGCAGTTCAGGGCGGTGACCGTCAGGCCGTGTCCGTGCACGGGATCGAGCGAGACCACGGAGTCGCCGAGCGCGAGCAGGCCACGCGGCCAGTCCGGGACCTGGTGGAAGCGGTTCCAGCGGTTGCGCAGGTGGCCGGCGCGGTGGATCGCCGACGCCGGGGTGGCCGTCTTGACGATCTCCGCGACGTCCTGGCACCGCAGGCTCGTGGCGTGGTCGAGGAAACCGTCGTCGTCGGCCGGCGCGGTGTCGCCGTCCGCGCCGAACAGCGTCACGAGCCAGCGCGAGCCGTCCACAGAGGACACTGCGCCGCCGCGTCTCGTGCCGGGCGCATGGGTGCTCTCGCAGGCGTTCTTCCAGCCGAGATCCAGGTCGCGGTTCACCTCGTAGAGACGCGAGGCGCAGGTGAGGTGGCCGTTGACGATCCTCGGCGCGGGGCAGTGCACGCCGAGTTCCGCGAGCCACGACACCAGCTTGCTGTCGCGGCCCGACGTGTCCACCACGAGGTCCGCGTAGTCGGTGAACGGACGGTCGCCGCGCCTGCCGTGCACTCCGGTGACCGTGCCCCGGTCGTGCAGCAGGCCCTCGATCGTCACACCGTCCACAAGGGACACGTTGGCGAGGCGCAGCACCCGGCGCCGGATGATCCGGTCGAGCGTCACGCGCGTCACCGAGAGCACGCTCAGACCCAGGTGGTCGCGCGGTGCCGGGCCGGCCGGGAAGTGGTTCAGGAAGTCGCTGCCCAGGTCGGCGCGGACGGCTCCCGCGTTCTCCAGCTCCCTGCCGAGCCGCGGGAAGAGCGCTTCCAGCGCCTGCGCTCCGCGCGCCGGCAGCGGGTGCGGGTGGCAGGCCTGGGGAATGCCCGCGCGGTGGCCGGAGTCGGCGGTGATCGTGTCCCGTTCGACCAGCACGACGTCGCCGTACGACTCGGACAACACCCTCGCCGCCAGCAGTCCCGCGAAGCCGGCGCCGATGACGAGGGCGCGGTCGGAGTACATGGCGGCCATGCTGACAGAGCGTTCCTCCCGGGGGACCCGCCGAGAGTCCTGTGTTTCGCCGCCGGTCAGGACAGCTTCGCGGCCAGTTCCGCCCGGCTGCGCACCCCGAACTTGGCGAAGAGCGACTTGAGGTGGTCCTGCACGGTGTAGGGCGAGATGGCCAGCCGTGCCGCGATCTCCGAGGTCGGCTGCCCGGCCAGCACCTCGTGGCAGACGTCCTCCTCGCGGCTGGTCACGCCGTGCGCCTTGAGCCGCAACCCCAGCAGGTCCGCGGCCGACGCCCGGCTGATCGTCACGGCCGCCTCGCTGTCGCCGGTCCCGTCACTCACGAGTTCGCTCGCTTCGAGCAGGATCCAGCCGCCGTGCGCGTCGCGGAGCCTCGCCCTGAACGTGCCCGAACGCGCTCCGGCCGCCGCGGCCCGCAGCATCACCGCGAACCGGCCGGGCGCGACGTCCTCCAGTTCGTCGCGCCACTGTGCGGCGGACGCGGTCGAGGACCGGATCGTGCCGTCACGGCTGACCACGACGATGGCCGGTGCGCCGGTCCGGCGGGCCGAGGTGCGTGCCGCGACCTGGGTGGCGGCCCCCAGCGCGGGTGCCACCCACGTCATGAACTCCAGCTCGCGCTCGCTGAAGTCGTTGGTGCGCACCATTCCCGCGCCACCCCAGCAGATGTCGCCGGCGCGGAACAACGACCGCAGTTCGTGACTGAGCCCGAGCGGCCGCCAGACCTCGTTCAGCCGCGCCGACCGCTTGTCCTCGAGTCTCGCCACCGTGTCGCCGCGCTGCGCCAGTGAGGCGAAGGTGTGCGGTTCGCCGGGCGTGTACTCGCAGGTCGCGAGCACCGGTTCGTACTGCCGCGGGATGCGGTTGACACCGCTGGTCATGGTGCTGAACACGCCCGAGTCCGGGTCCATCGACGCCCAGCAGGTGAGGTCGCACGGGACCACCCGGTCGACCAGGGCGATGGCGGCCTCGTGCAGTCGCGCGACGTCGAGCCCCGCGCTCGCCAGTGCCGTGACGTCGCGTCGCACGCCGAGCGCCCGACCCTCCCACATGGTTGGCAGTATGCGCCCGCTCCCGGCGGTCCGGGATCCCAGTTTTCCGGGATGTCCAGGCCCGTCCGGCGCGCGGAGGCTGCAGCGCATGCTGACCACCGCAGGCGAGGGCGACGTACTGACCGTGCCCGACGCGACGATCACCGTCCGGATCCAGGGGAGGTCCACGGGCGGCGCCTATGAGTTGTTCGAGGTGGACGCGCCACGAGGAGAGGCCGCGCCGCCGCACCGCACACCGTGGCCGAAGGCCTACTACGTCCTGCACGGACGCATGGCGGTGTTCCTCGACGGCGAGCTGTTCGACCTGTCGCCGGGCGATGCCATCACGATCCCGCCCAACGCGTCCCACACGTTCACCGTGCACACGCCGTCCGTGCAGTTCCTGGCGTTCGCCGTGGGGGAGGTCATGGGTGCGTTCTTCCGTGACCTGTCCGAGAACGGCATGGAGGCGTTGGGCCGCTACGGGGTGACACGATGAGCGTCGTCGCGCAGATCGCCGCCGTGGTCGCGGCCCTGGTGCACCTCGTGGTGTGGGTGTGCGAGGCGTTCCTGATCGGGCGCGTCCACCAGTCGATGTTCGGGCAGCCCGCGCGGGACGTGCCGGCGATCCGGCTGTGGGCGTTCGGGGTGGGGTTCTACAACCTGTTCCTGGCGTGCGGCCTGGTCGCGGGGCTGATCGCGCTGCACGGCGGGCACGAGTTGGTGGGGCGCACACTCGTCTTCTACGTGTCGTGGTTCATGCTGGCGGGCAGCGTCGTGCTGGCCGTGGCCGACCAGCTGGAGCTGAGCCGCCCGCGCAACCAGGCGTGGGGAGGCGTTGCGGCGGAAGGGATTCCGCCGCTGGTAGTGTTGCTGTTCGCTTAGGAGCCTGGGGGCGCATTCCTTGAAGACGATCGAACTACCTGACGGCGCGGTGATCACCGGGCGGGGCCTGCGTGACGGGAAGATCGTGGAGCCACACCCCCAGTACGGGGTGTACCTGCAGCCGAAGCCGGTCGACGTGCCGTGGTCGCACGACTGGATCGACTGGCCGGACTTCCGCCTCCCGCGTGACCACGACGCCGCGATCAGGCTGATCCGCTCCCTGCACGCCAGGGCGCTCTCCGGCGAGCAGGTCGAGGTGGCCTGCAGCGGCGGCATCGGCAGGACGGGCACGGTGATCTCGTGCCTGGCCGTGCTCGCCGGTGTCCCGGCGGCCGAAGCCGTGGCGTGGACGCGTGCGAACTACCACCCGCGTGCCGTCGAGACGCCGTGGCAGAAGCGCTGGGTCAGGAACTTCCCGCCCGCTTAGTGGTGTGGCCCGGAACGTTGCCGGGGGAATTCGCGGTCAGACGGGTGCATCGTGGTGTCGCCCCCACGTCCTCGTACTGGTTGTACGGGGGCGTGGGGGCGGCGCCGCGAGGCGCCCTGCTGAGCGTGGATTACCTCGCCGACGTTCCGGGCCACACCACTAGGAGTCGAGCTCGACCACGGAGCGCTTGTGCACCAGGTCGACGACCTCCGGCGGCACCGAGTCGCCGGCCTCGAGCAGCCTGGGCAGCAACGCGGCCTCCGTGGTGACGGCGCGGAAGAACAGCTCGACCGTGACGTCGTGGCCGGGCCGGTGCACGACGCTGATCTCGTCGCCCGGCCCGATCAGGCCCTCCTCGAGCACGCGGAAGTAGGCGCCGGGCCGGGCCTGCTGGGTGAACCGCTTCACCCAGCCGCGCTGCCCGAGGAACTCGGCGAACGTGCGGCACGGGATGCGCGGCCCGGTGACCTCCAGCAGCGCCGAACCGATCTGCCACTGCTCGCCGACCAGCGCGGTCGTGTGGTCGATGCCCTGCGTGGTCAGGTTCTCGCCGAACTGGCCGTTGTGCAGCGGGACGTCCAGTTCGGACTGCCACCAGTCGAGGTCCTCGCGCGCGTAGCCGTAGACGGCCTGGTACTCGCCGCCGTGCACGGTCCAGTCGGCGATCGAGTCACCGGCGACGCCGCTGCCCGCCGATCCCTTGGCGCCGGTCGGGCTGACCCGCAGCGGCCCGTCGACCGGGTGTTTGCCGATGCCGGTGGCGCCCGCACGGGCGTAGTCGACCGGGACCGTCTTCTGGGCGACGTTCAGCGAGAGCACGACAGGCATGGGTCCGAGCCTATTGGCCGACCGCCCTGGCGGCGATCGAATTGACGTAGTCCTGGTAGATGCCCACCTTGTACGTGATCAGGTCCATGCACTCCTGCAGCTGCACCATCTGCTGCTGGACGCGTTCCTGGTGTTCCTTCAGGATGTCCAGGCGCTGCGACTCGTTGCCGTCGCCCTGGCGGACCAGGTCGGTGTAGCGGCGGATCTCCGGCACCGGCATCCCGGACATGCGCAGCATGATGCACATCCGCAGCCAGTCGACGTCCTGCTGCGTGTACACCCGGCGGCCTCCCGGTCCTCTGTGGACCTGGTGCGCGAGGATGCCCTCCTTCTCGTAGTACCGCAGCGCGTGCACGCTCAGTCCGGTGCGTTCGGCCACCTGCCCGATGCTCAGCCCCATGTCACCGAGCATAGGCTTGACCTAGAGTCGGCTCTACTTCGTAGGTTCTCGCCATGAACATGCGCTATCGCGTTCTCGGGGGAACCGGCATCGAGGTCAGCCACCACTGCCTCGGTGCCATGATGTTCGGCTCCGTCGCCAACAACGACCACGAAGAGGGCGTGCGGATCATCCACCGCGCCCTCGACGCGGGCATCAACTTCGTCGACACCGCCGACATGTACTCGGCCGGGGAGTCCGAGGAGATCGTCGGGAAGGCACTGAAGGACCGCCGCGACGACGTCGTGCTGGCCACGAAGGTGCACTTCCCGCTGGGGGAGGGGCGCAACCGCAGTGGCAACTCGCGGCGCCACGTCGTGCGCGCCGTCGAGGACAGCCTGCGGCGGCTGGACACCGACTGGATCGACGTCTACCAGGTGCACCGGCCGGACTACCGCACCGACGTCGAGGAGACGCTGTCCGTGCTGACGGACCTGGTGCGGGAGGGGAAGATCCGGGCGTTCGGGTGCTCGACGTTCCCGGCCGAGGAGATCGTCGAGGCGCACCACGTGGCGCTGAGCCGGGGCCTGATGCGGTTCCGGACCGAGCAGCCCCCGTACTCGATGCTCGCGCGCGGGATCGAACGGTCGGTGCTGCCGACCGCCCAGCGCCTCGGCATGGGCGTGCTGGTGTGGAGCCCGCTCGCCAGCGGGTTCCTGTCGGGCAGGCACCGGCGGGGCGCGTCGGCCGAGGCGTTCCGGGCGACGCTCACCCCGGAGCGGTTCGACGAGTCGCTGCCGGGCAACGCGGCGAAGTTCGAGGCCGTCGAGCAGTTCGCGAAGCTCGCCGACGAGATGGGGGTGCCGCTGCCCGCGCTGGCGATCGCGTTCACGACGACGCATCCGGCGGTGACCTCGGCGATCATCGGGCCGCGCACGATGGAGCAGCTGGAGTCGTTGCTGGAGGGTGCCTCGCTGGTGCTCTCCGACGACGTGCTGGACCGGATCGACGAGATCGTGCCGCCCGGTGCAGACACCTACGACGTGCACGGGTTCTGGAAGCCGGCGTCGCTGCTGGAGGTCCACCAGCGACGCCGGCCGCTCGATCAACGCTAAGTCATCACCACTGCTGGGTGCTCAGGCCGGTGCCCAGGTAGACCTGGTCGTACCCGTTGCCGTCGTTGTCGTCGGTGTAGACGACGGTGACGCGGCCCCACGGGTCGACGCCCACGGCGGGTTCGTCCTGCCTGCCCGTGGCCTTCGAGACCGTGAGCTGCCGTGCGGGACGGCCCGTGGTGGTCCCGTCGGGGTTGTAGACGCCGGTGTGGACGTCCTGCGCCTCCGCCGTGGTCACCGCGACGCCGAGCTGGTCGTCGATGCCGATCTGCGGGTCGGCGCCGGTGGTCTGAGCTGTTCCGGCTCGCGCCGCTCCCGCCGCCGTGAAGGACTGGACGCGGACGCCCGACTGTTCCCAGGCGACGGCGAAGTCGCCGTTGAAGTTCGCCGCCACGGCGGGGCGTTTGCCCTGCCCCGTCGTGGTCTGCGCCTGTTTCACGCCACCGGCCGGGGTGACGATCTTGCGGGCGACGTTCGCGTCCGCCTCCCACACCACGACCGCGTTGCCCGCGGCGCCCATCGCGACCTGCGGTTTGGCGTGGGTGCCGCCGGCGTTGCTGACCCGCGCCTCGTAGGACTTCGAGCTGATCGACGCGAACATGCTCACCCGCACGGTGGGCGCGGCGGTGCCCTGCTTGTCCTCCCACGTGACGGCGAAGCCGCCGCTGTCGGGATCCGCCGCGACGCTGGGGAAGTACTGCTGGCCGTCCGCGTTCGCGTTGGCCCTGCCGGAACCCGACACGGTTCCGGTCGCGCTGACGGAGCGCACGGCGATGTTGTAGTAGCCGTTGCCGTCCGGGTCCTCCGACCAGACGACGACGGCGCTGCCGTCCTCGCGCACCGAGACGTCCGGCTGCCAGTGCCGCCACGTGCCGGTGCCGCCGGTGGAGAGCTTCTTCTCGTAGACCGATGCTCCCTCTTTGTAGAGGCGGATCCAGACGTCGGAGTGGATCGGGTTCTCAGGGGCGGTGCTGTCGCGGTCGTCCTCCCAGACGACGGCGGTGTAGCCGTTGCGGGAGGCCGAGACGGATGCGTTGTCCTGGTCGCCGGTCGCGGCGCTGTTGACCGTGGACCACGTCATCGGAACCGGGGCGAGCAGCAGGCTCGCGAGCAGCAGTGTCTTCACGGCGCCTGCAATCCGGGGTTGGTGGACTCGACGACGTAGCTGCCGACCGTCTTCACCGGGTAGTCGCGCACGGTGACCTTGTCGACGGCGCGGAAGTCGACGCGCATTTCGGCTGACGTGGTGCGGGTCTTGACGTAGCCGCGCAGGTTCTTGAAGTACTTCACGTGCGGGTTCAGCGTCGGGTTGAGGCTGTTGTCGGCCGCGTTGCCGTCACCGCCGGACGTGACGGAGGTGGTGACGAGCTCGGTGCCGATGATGCGGTTCTGGGTTCCGTAGTTCTGCATGAGGTTCGCGCCCCAGCTGCGGTGCACGTCGCCGGTGAGCACGACCGTGCCCTTGTTGCCGTTGGTGTCCCAGGCGTTCTGGATCCGCGTGCGGTTGGCGGTGTAGCCGTCCCACGCGTCCATGCTCTTGGACCCGTCCGCGGCGGCGAGCCGTTGCGCGAAGAACACCTGCTGGCCCAGGAAGTCCCAGGTGCCGAGCTTCTGGCGCAGGCCGTCGATCAGCCACGTCTCCTGCGAGGTGCCGGTGAGCGAGCGTGCCGGATCGTCGGCGGCCGGGCAGACCTTCGTGCCGTCGCCGCACGCCTGGTCGTGGCGGTACTGGCGGGTGTCGAGCAGATGGAACGTGGCGAGGCTGCCCCAGCGGACCCGGCGGTGCAGCAACATGTTCTCCGCCGTCGGCGCCTGGGCGGATCGCAGCGGCATGTGTTCGTAGTAGGCCTTGTACGCGGCTGCGCGGCGGGCCCTGAAGTCTCCGGCCGGGTTCGTGTCGTTGCGGATCAGATTGGCGTAATTATTCTCGACCTCGTGGTCGTCCCAGACGACGAGCCAGGGCGCCATGGCGTGCGCGGCCTGCAGGTCCGGGTCGGTCTTGTACTGGGCGTGACGGACGCGGTAGTTCGCGAGCGTGCTGATCTCGGTGGCGGGCGCGAACCTGCGGACCTTCGTCGTGGTGGCGGCGCCTTCGTAGATGTAGTCGCCGAGGTGCAGGATCAGGTCGGGGTGTTCCTCGGCCATCCGGCGGTAGGCGGTGAAGTAGCCCTCTTCGTAGTGCGAGCACGAGGCGAAGAGCATGGTCAGTTCGGGTTGCGTGCCGACCGCCGGTGCGGTGAGGGCGCGGCCGGCGGGGGAGATGTGGCCGCCGGTGCGGAAGCGGTACCAGTACTCGCGTCCCGGCTGCAGGCCGGTGAGGGTGACGTGCACGGAGTGAGCGCTTGCCTGGGTGGTGGTGACCGTGCCGGTGCGGGCGACGGCGGTGAAGCGCTCGTCGGTGGCGACCTGCCATTCGACGGCGGTGCTGGTGTTGGGCATCCCGCCGAGTCCGTCGGCGTTCAGCGGGTTCGGGGCGAGGCGGGTCCAGATCACGAACCCGTCGGCCGCCGGTTCGCCGGACGCGACTCCCAGGGTGAAGGGGTAGCCGATGGCGTTGGCCAGTGCGGGAAGCAGTACGCCGGCGCTCGCTCCCGCGAGGCCGCCCACGATGAAGGTGCGTCTCCGTAACGTGGTCATGACCAGCAGGCTTACCGAATGCGGGTAAAGGCCCGCCTAACGGTGTGCGGCTTCAGAGTGGTTTCCCACCGACCAAGGCGCTAGCGGGACGTCTCACCCAAGGACAGGTCGTCGGCCAGGCGGAAGACGTTGCGCGTCGGGTGCACGTCCACCGGGAAGCTCGCCCCGACTTCGACGATCTTCTCGCCGTGGACGAGGTGGCTCGTGGTGAACGGCGGCCGGCCCGGCAAAGTGACCAGCATCCGGACCCTGGTGCAGCGGTCCTCGCCGCACCACACGCGCTCGGCGGACGTGACCTGCCCCAGGACGCGCACACCTGCCGTGTCCAGGTCGCGCCACACTCGCCGGTCCCGCGCGGTGCCGACGACGGCGATGATCGTGACGACCACGGTGACAGCGGTCAGGACAATGCCGGTCACGACGACGGCCAGCTTGTCGTCGCCGGGGACGTATCCGCCCAAGCCGGCCACCAGGGCCAGGGGACCGGCGCTCATGACCGCAAGCCCGAGCGCGGTCCAGAACGGCTGCTCGAAGAAGACCGGCGGGCGACTCACCGGGCCTTCGGCCTCAGGTGTTCCCACGCTCGTCATGGCATGGCCCGTCTGCCGCTGGGCGAAAGGTCCGAAGCACCTCGTGAGCGTCCTGGCACGAGCGAAATATAGCCCGGCGGCCAAGCCTTCGGGGTGACCGCGTCGACCCCGTAGAGGTCTGGACCATTTCGTGCTTCAATGACGGTGGGTCGCCGCCTGTAAGCGAAAGGTGAGCGAATGTCCGCCCGCTTGTTGCCGAGGGCACTGACAGCCCTGCTTCTGCTCATGAGCACGATGCTCGTCCCGTCCGCCGCCCAGGCGGCCGACACGTGCGCGCTCAAACCCCGTCCCGCGGGCAAGGTCCTGCACGGGTACTGGGAGAACTGGGACGGCGCGTCCAACGGGGTCCATCCGCCGTTCGGCTGGACCCCGATCACCGACAGCCGTATCAAGCAACACGGGTACAACGTGATCAACGCGGCGTTCCCCGTGATCCGCTCCGACGGCACCGTGCTGTGGGAGGACGGCATGGATGTCGGGGTGAAGGTCGCGACGCCCGCCGAGATGTGTGCGGCGAAGGCGGCCGGGGCCACGATCCTGTTGTCGATCGGTGGCGCGACGGCGGGCATCGACCTGAGTTCGGCCACGGTGGCCGACCGGTTCGTCGCCACTGTCGTGCCGATCCTGAAGAAGTACAACTTCGACGGGATCGACATCGACATCGAGACCGGTCTGGTCGGCAGCGGCAACATCAACCAGTTGTCGGCGTCGCAGGCGAACCTCGTGCGCATCATCGACGGCGTGCTGGCGGCCATGCCGGCCGGGTTCGGGCTCACCATGGCGCCGGAGACCGCGTACGTGACGGGCGGCAGTGTCGTCTACGGCTCGATCTGGGGCGCCTATCTGCCGATCGTCAAGAAGTACGCGGACAACGGCCGTCTGTGGTGGCTGAACATGCAGTACTACAACGGTTCCATGTTCGGGTGCTCCGGCGACAGCTACTCGGCCGGGACCGTGCAGGGGTTCGTGGCGCAGACGCAGTGCCTGAACAAGGGACTGGTCGTGCAGGGCACCACGATCAAGGTGCCCTACGACAAGCAGGTTCCCGGTCTGCCCGCGCAACCGGGTGCCGGTGGCGGCTACATGAACCCCACGCTGGTCGGGCAGGCCTGGAACAGCTTCGGCGGCCAGCTCAAGGGGCTCATGACCTGGTCCATCAACTGGGACGGCTCGAAGAACTGGACCTTCGGCGACAAGGTGAAGTCCTTGCAGGGCCGTTAGAGCACGATGGTGTTCTGCCCCGCGGCGATCCGCCAGACACCGTCCTCTTTGGACAGGATGTAGAGCGGTGAACCCTCGTTCTGGTCGGGGATCGGAGTGCCGTCGGGCCGGACGGGACGCTGGCGGATCTTGACGGCCGCCACGTCGGGCCGGATGAAGAGCACGTGCGCCACCTCGTACGTGGCGGTCGCCTCCTTCGCCGCGCCGGGCAGGACCTGGCGGGTGAAGGAGGCGATCTCGTCGCGGCCGGTGAGCCGCTTGCCGTGCGCGGTCGTCCAGATCGCGTCGGAGCGGAAGAGGCCGATGAACTCCTCGGGCAGCTCGTTCTGCTGCGAGTGCTGGACGGTGGCGACGAGCTTCTTGATCTCTGCGGTGTCGGTCATGGTCAAGATCGTCGTACCTCGACCAAGCTGGAGGTCAAGCCGTTGTTCGCTGGATCACTGGCGAGGCGCGACCCGGGACTCGTAGGAGTTCGGCTGGTACCAGGGGTTGTAGAAGCAGCCCGTGCCGTACTTCTGATCGTGGCTGGGGCAGGCGTACGAGATCAGGAACGGGTTGGCACGCACGCCGAACTTCTCCCAGGCCGCCAGGGACCGCATGGCCACGGCGTACTCGGAGTCGCTGAACGCGCTGTGCGTCGCCTCGGTCGTGAAGGTCTGCACGAGGTTGTACCAGCGGCCGGCCTTCCTCACGACGTCGCGATAAGCCGACTCGTGCTCGACGAACGCGGTGGGGTCGCCGATCGCGTGCACCGACAGGACCGGGATGTCGATTTTGCCGGTGAGGTCGCTGTCGTGGACCAGTTCGGCGCGGGCCGCCGGGTCGGCGGCGAAGCGTTCGACGCCGGCGTTCAGCGCCTTGTCGTCGTGCGAACCCTGGTACACCACACCCGTGTTACTCCACGGGTTCCGGTCGCCCAGGCGGTTGTGCACGATGTCGCGGAACGTGAACGTCGCGAAGTTCAGGTGCGAGTTCAGCGTCTGCTCGGGAATCTTCGTGACCGTGAGGATGTCCGTGAGCTTCTGCTGCTGCTCGGGCGTGCGACTGCCTGCCACGCCAAGGCATTCCTCGATCCGGCCGCGCAGGCCGGCGGTGGTCATCGTGGAGCCGGGACGCAGGCCCTGCCACAGCGGGTACTGCGCCTCGGACGGCCGCGGGTGGTTGCCGCAGTAGTACTGGTAGACCACGCGCAGGTCGACGCGGTAGTCGTAGCCGCGCGAACCGCCGGCCAGGACGCCGCTCGTGAGCAGCGCCGCGTCATAACCCTGGTACAGCTCGATGGTCTTCGCCGCGATGTTGCCGCCCCACGACTGCCCGTGCAGATACACCTTGTGCGGCTTGAGCATCCTGACGACCATCCTGCGCAGGTTGTCGGTGTCCTCGGCTGCCATCCGCGTGCCGTAACCGCCGCGCCGGTACGAGGTGCCGGCCCACGCGTAGCCCTCCTTGACCATGACGGACCAGCGGTTCAGGTCGTCACGCGTGCGCTCCGGAGTGGGGGCGCCGAGTTCAGGGCCGCCGTGCGAGTGCACGACGAGCGTCTTGTTCCACTTCTTCGGCACGGCGATCGTGTAGTACGCGCCGTTCGGGTCCCGGCCTTCGTAACAGGTGGTGCCGGCGGGGACGTTCTCCGGGCACGGTGCTGTGGGAGGCAGGTGCACCGGCGACGTGAGACTCGCGGTGAGTGCGAATGCCAGCAGGACGTTCATGGCCGGAATCGTGGGTCCAGCTCGGCAAGTGGTCCAGCTCACTCGCGCAAACTTGGGATTTCCCTGACGTTACGATCGTGGTCCGGTGCGGTAGCGGACGCTGTTCAGCACGTGGCGTGCCCACGCGTGGTCGGCCGGGTCGTCGTGCACGCACGTCACGACGACCATCTCCCCGAACCGCGCGACGTGGCCGTGGAACTCGTGCTGGCCCGGGGCGGAGGTGAGCCACAGGGCGTGCCGCAACTCGACGCCGTCGCGCTCCTGGAACCGCTGGTCCTCCGGCACGTCCGGGGCGCCCTCCAGGGCAAGCTCCAGGAACCGGTCGGCCGTCGTGCCCTGGGCCCGGCGGACGTCGACGAACACCGCGCGGCCGGGCCCGGCGAACCGCAGGCCCTCCTCCAGCACGTGCGGGGTGAGGCCGGCGGTCCGTTCGACGCTCCACCTACCGGGCAGCTTCTGCTGGATCGACACCGGCAGCTCGACCAGGTACCCGCTGAGCACCTCGTCGCGGTCCCAGACCTTGCCGAGCAACGGGTGCCGGACGTATTCGGGGAGGCCCTCGGGCTCGCGGACCTCGGCGGCGACCTCCACGCCGCGCAGGCCGTCCCACGGCTTGATGTCGTGCGCGAACGTGCCGGTGAACTTCAGCGAGGCGTAGCCGGGGCCGTCCCACGAGCCGGCCGCGTGCCGGGCGTCCTGCGGATCGACCCGCATCCAGGCGCCGAACCACAGCTCCAGGTCGCCGGTCAGCTCGACGAGCAGCACGCACCGGACGTACGCGGCGTCGCCGGTCAGGAGCACGTTGCCGCCGGCCAAAAGCGTGGGGGCGCGCACGCCGGGCGGCAGGCCCAGGTCCAGGTCGATGGCGCCCGAATCGTCGAGCTCGGTGCCGCAGCAGTCGCAGGCCGTCACCCGATGTACCGGACGCTGTTGAGCACGTGCTGTGCCCACGCCCTGTCGACCGGATAGCGGTGCACGCAGCGCACGGAGATCATCGTGCCGGGACGGACGACGTGCGCGTGGAACACCTGTTCCTCGTGGCCGTCGATCACCTCGCTGAGCCAGAACGCGTGCCGCAATTCCGGGCCGTCGTGCTCGACGGAGTGCTCGGCGCTCGCGGGGTAGCCGTCGAGGACCGCGCCGAGGAAGTCGCTCACGCTGCCGCCGGTGAGGTCGGCGTAGACGTCGAGCGCCACCCGGCGGTCCGGGCTCGTGAACCTGACCGTGCGGCCGTCGACGACGCAGCGCATGCCCTCGGTGCGTTCGATGGTCCAGACCTCGCCGAGGGTCTCGCGGACCGGCACGGGCAACGGGTGCCGGATGCGGCACAGCACCTCGTCCCGGTCCCATTCGCGGTCCAGTAACGGGTGCGAGGTGAAGTACGGCAGCTCGTCGGCGTTGAGCACGGTGGCCTCGACAGGCACGCCGAGCACGTCCCACGGTTTGATGACGTTCGCGAACGTGCCGGTGATCCGCAGGTTCGCGTACTGCTCGTCGTTGTCCCACACGGCGTGGGCGTACATCGCGTCGACCTTGCTGATCTGCGTCCACGCGCCGAACACGATCTCGGTTCCGCCGGTCAGCCGAACCGGGAGCAGGCAACGGATGTAGGAGTCACCGTCCGGTCCGACGAGCAGGCCGCCCGTGGGGGCACCGAGTTGCTCGCCGGGCACGCCGAGCAGTTGCTCCGGACGGTTCAACCTGTAGTCGATGCGGTCCGTAGAGGTGATCTCGGCTCCGCAGCATCCGCATTGGACGGTCATGCGGCCATATGCTAGAGCTCCTCGTCGGTGAGCAGTCGAGAGCGCACCAGAAAACGTACTCCCAGTGGTGCCTCCAGCGAGAAACCGCTTCCACGACCGGGCACCACGTCGATCGTCAGGTGCGTGTGGCTCCAGTACTCGAACTGCGCCGCGGACATCCACACAGGAATGACGAACTCGTCCACCGCGAGATCGCCGAGGTGGACGTCGGACGAACCGGTGCGGAACTCCCCGGCCAGGTAGCACATCGGGGCCGAGCCGTCGCAGCAGCCGCCGGACTGGTGGAACATCAGGTCGCCGTGGTCGGCCCGGAGGCCGCGGAGCACGTCCGCGGCCTCCGGCGTCAGTGCGACGCGGGGCATCAGAAGAAGCCCAGGGCGTTCGGGGAGTAGCTGACGAGCAGGTTCTTGGTCTGCTGGTAGTGGTCGAGCATCATCTTGTGGTTCTCGCGGCCGATGCCGGACTGCTTGTAGCCGCCGAACGCCGCGTGCGCCGGGTAGGCGTGGTAGTTGTTCACCCACACCCGGCCCGCCTGGATGTCGCGGCCGGCGCGATAGGCAACGGACCCGTCGCGTGACCACACGCCGGCGCCCAGGCCGTACAGGGTGTCGTTGGCGGTCTTCATGGCGTCGTCGTAGTCGGAGAACTGGGTGACCGAGACGACCGGGCCGAAGATCTCCTCCTGGAAGATCCGCATCTTGTTGTCGCCCTCGAAGATCGTCGGCGTCACGTAGTAGCCGCCGGACAGTTCGCCGCCGAGGTCGGCGCGCTCGCCGCCGGTCAGCACGCGGGCGCCTTCCTGCCTGCCGATGTCGATGTAGGACAGGATCTTCTCGAGCTGGTCGTTGGACGCCTGCGCGCCCATCATCGTCTCGGTGTCGAGCGGGTGGCCCTGCTTGATCGCGCGGGTCCGTTCGACGGCGTCACCCATGAAGCCGTCGTAGATGTCGCTCTGGATCAGCGCCCGCGACGGGCACGTGCAGACCTCGCCCTGGTTCAGCGCGAACATCGTGAAGCCTTCGAGTGCCTTGTCGTAGAAGGCATCCCGCTGCGAGGCCACGTCGGAGAAGAACACGTTGGGCGACTTGCCGCCGAGCTCCAGCGTGACGGGGATGATGTTCTCGCTGGCGTACTGCATGATCAACCGGCCGGTGGTCGTCTCGCCGGTGAACGCCACCTTCGCGATGCGCCGCGAGGACGCGAGCGGCTTGCCCGCCTCGACGCCGAAACCGTTGACGATGTTCAGGACACCCGGCGGGATGAGGTCGGCGATCAGTTCCATCAGGACGTGGATCGACGCCGGCGTCTGCTCGGCCGGCTTGAGCACGACCGCGTTGCCCGCGGCCAGGGCGGGTGCGAGCTTCCAGACCGCCATCAGGATCGGGAAGTTCCACGGGATGATCTGCGCGACGACGCCGAGCGGTTCGTGCAGGTGGTAGGCGACCAGGTCCTCGTCGATCTGCGAGATGCCGCCCTCCTGGGCGCGCAGCGCGCCCGCGAAGTAGCGGAAGTGGTCGACAGCGAGCGGCAGGTCGGCGGCCAGGGTCTCGCGGACGGCCTTGCCGTTGTCCCACGTCTCCGCGACCGCGAGCATCTCCAGGTTGGCCTCGATGCGGTCGGCGATCTTGTTGAGCACGTTGGCGCGTTCCGCGACCGACGTCCTGCCCCAGGCGCGGGAGGCGCCGTGGGCGGCGTCCAGCGCGCGGTCGACGTCCTCGGAGGTGCCGCGGGCGATCTCGGTGAAGTTCTCACCGGTGACCGGGGTGGGGTTGGCGAAGTACTGGCCCTTGGCGGGCGGCACGTACTCGCCTCCGATGAAGTGGTCGTACCGGTCGCGATACGTGACCACGCTGCCGGGTTGTCCTGGAGCCGCGTACTTCGCCATCTGGGCCTCCCGCGTCGTTGCGAACCGGTGGCGAACGTAGAACCGCCGACGTTTCACCCACGTTGCATCCGAACGGAGTAGCCGCGGGCTTGCTCCGGTGGCAACGGGCCCTGCATCCTGGAGCAATGGACCCCGGCGAACTGGGTGCCGCCCGGCCGGTGATCTTCGAGTCGTGGCGGAGGTCGCTCGACGCGCGCATCGATCCCGACCGGCACGAGGCGCCGGTCGTGTACGGGCCGGACGAGGTCGCGGACCTGCGGGGCGCGCACCCACTGGCCGCGACCGTCCCGCTGCTCACGCACACGCTGTCGATGGACGACACGATCATGATCGTCACCGACACCCGCGGCCACATCCTGTGGTGCGAGGGCGACAACCAGGTCCGGCACCGGGCCGAACGCGTCCACCTCACCGAGGGGTCGCGGTGGAGCGAGGACGTCATAGGCACGAACGCGATGGGCACCGCGCTGGCGACCGGCAGGTCCGTCACCGTCCACTCCCGCGAACACCTCGTGCGCACCTACCACGGCTGGACGTGCGCGGCGAGCCCGATCCACGACCCCCACACGGGGTTACTGCTGGGGGTCGTCGACGTCAGCGGGCCGTTGAAGACGATGCACCCGGCCGTCGCGCAACTCGTGTCCGCGGCCGCGCGGCTGGCCGAGCACCACCTGCAGCGGTTCGCGCCGCGCCAGCACGTGCTGACGCTGAACTTCCTCGGCGGCCTGCACGCCGGCCTCGACGGACGGCCGCTGGCGCTCACGTTGCGCAACGCGGAGGTGCTGACGGCGCTCGCCCTGCACCCCAAGGGCCTGACGGCGGAACAACTCGCGTTGTTGCTCTATGGTGAACGTGGGAACCCGACCACGGTCCGCGCGGAGCTGCACAGGCTGCGCGCGCAGCTCGGTGGTGTCCTGCTGACGAGGCCGTACCGGCTCGATGCCGTGGTGCGCGGCGACTTCCTGGACGTGCGGTCGGCGCTCAGGTCCGGCGACGCGGGCAAGGCGACCCGGCACTACCACGGTGATCTGCTTCCCCGTTCGGACGCGCCGGTGGTCCGCGAGGAGCGGGCCGACCTCGCCGCCGCGGTGCGCAGGGGCGTGCTGGAGCGGGGAGATCTCGACGCGCTGCTGTCGTTCGCGGACAACGGCGAGGACACCGAGGTGCTCGAACGCCTGCACCTGCGGCTCCCGGTCACCGATCCTCGTCACGCTCTCGTCTCCTCGCGCCTGCGAAGGGCGCTGGAATAGGCTTTCCCGCCAGGGGAGGGCAAAGTGAAGCAGTGCATCAACTGCATGACCCGGTTGCCGCGCAAGGAGGTCACCGAGGTCGCGTGGTGCGCTTTGTGCGCGCCGTGCCTGCAGGTCGTGTCCGACCAGATGAAGGTGCTGCACGACCGGCCCGGTGGCGCGCCCGTGCAGATCCAGCAGTGCGGCTGGTGCGGTGTCGCGCGCTCGTGCGGCGTCGGCTGGCGCACGAGGTGCCTGGTGTGCCTGGACGACAGGTCCGTGCCGGACCCGGCGGTGCAGAAGATCGCGCACCGGCTGGAGCTCGACGGCACCTGGCGGGAGAACTCGGAGTTCATCGCCGCGACGACCGTGAAGGTCCGGCTCGCCAAGTACTTCCGGCCCGGCTTGACGGTGCTCGCGACGGACGTGCACGGGCTGCCGTGGACCGGGTACCGGTGGCTGACCAAGTCGCACGGCACGTGGGGCCGCGACGACGAGACAGGGGAGGTGCGGCAGCTCAGGCGCGTGCGCGGCGAGGAGGGTCTGCTCTACCTCGTGCGGTACGGGACGGTGCTCAAGTTCGGGCGCGGGACCGCGGACCGGGTGAGCGCGCACGTCGCCCAGGGCGCGGTGCCGGTCATCGTGCTCTCCGCGCCCAGCGAGCAGGTCGTCGTGGCCAGGGACCGGCTCAAGCGGCTGCACCGGGGCGAGATGGTGTCGCAGCGGACGCCGGTCGACCTGTTCGCGGTGCTGCCGGACGGGCTCGACGTCACCGACCGGTTCCCGCGGAGTTGATCCCGGGTAGTCCACCACCATGGACGACGTCGTGGTGGTCGGGCAGGTGGGGCGGGACCTGGTCCTCGTCGTGGACGAGGTGCCGGAGGCCGGCGGCACGACACCCGTGCGGGAACGCCGGGAGATGCTGGGCGGCAAGGGCGCGAACATCGCGGTCGGGCTGGCGCAGCTGGGGGCGCCGGTCGCGCTCGTCGGTGTGGTCGGGGACGACGACGTGGGCGCCCGGCTGATCGCGCGGGCCGGGGCGGACGGCATCGCCACCGAGGGCGTGGTGCGGCGGCCCGAGTGCGACACCGCGCTGTTCGTGGACGTGGTCGCCGACGGGTGGCGGTACCTGGAGGACGTTCCGGACGGCGTGCTGCTGCGCGAGGAGGACCTGCCGATCGAGGTCATCGAGCGTGCGGCCACCGTGGTCGTGCAGCTGCAGCAACGGCCAGAGGTGGCTCTCAAGGCGGCGCGGGCGGCAACCGGGCGGGTGGTGCTCGACGGCGCACCCGAACGGCTGCGAGACGAACTGCTGGCATGCGCGGACGTGGTGCGCGCGGACCACCGCGAGGCCGAGCAGCTGACCGGCCGGAAGATCACGAACGCGGACGACGCGCTGGCCGCGGCCCGTGAGCTGATGCCGAAGGAGCTCGTCGCGTTCGCCGTGGACGGTGTGGGCAATGTGTTCGTGTGGGACGGAGGAGAGCTGGTGGTGCCGCTGGGGGACGTGGAGGTGGTGGACACGACCGGGGGCGGTGACGCGTTCGTGGCGGGGCTGGCGTTCGCTCTCACGCGTGGAGACGGCCCCGAGGAGGCGGCGCGGCTCGCGGTCGAGGCGTCGGGGGCCACGGTGACGCATCCCGGGGGACGGCCGAACCTCACTGCACGCTGATCAGGCGCGTTATCGTGGAGACGTCCAGTGAGGGGAGGGGTCCGCGTGCGAGTGCTCGCCGTAGTGCTGTTGCTGCTGCTCTCCGCCACGCCCGCGCACGCCGCGACAGGCACGTACATCCGCCTCGGGCACTTCTCGATGGACCAGGCGCGCGTCGACGGCACGCTCGACGGGGTCAAGCTCGGCACCCTCGACTACGCCCAGCTCTACGACTACCGCCGCGTCGAGCCGGGCGAGCACGTCGCCGAGTTCCGGATGGCCGAGCCGGGGAGCCCGTTGCTGCGGTCGGTGTCGCTGCGGGCGGAGACCGGGAAGGCCTACACGGTCATCGACATCGCCTCCTCGATGAGGGTGCTGGAGGACGACATCAGCCTGCCCCCGGACGGGCAGGCGCGGCTGCGCGTGATCAACGCCGGTGACGCCGACATGGACCTGGTGCGCGGCGGCGCGCCTGTGCACCGAGGCGTGCAGGCGAACTCCGCGACCGGCTACGTCCTGCTGGCACCCGGCTCGGACGGGCTGCAGGTGCTGCCGCGCGGCAAGGACTCCACGACGCTGGAAGCCACGATCGACCCCGGCGCCGTCTACACCCTGCTGGTCAGCGCGCGGCGGATCGAGCTGCGGACCGACGCCAAGGCCGCCGAGGTCGTGCCCGGAGGCGGGCAGGAGACCGGGTTCGGCGGCATGGCGGGCGGCTGGGACTGGCTCACCGCCCTGGTGATCACGCTCATCGTGGGCGTGGCGATGTACTCGGTGCGCGGCCGGCTGTTCCGGTTCGGCTGATGGCCAGGGGCAAGCTCCTCATGGGGGCGGCGGTGCTGGTCACGCTGATCTACGTCGTCAAGGGGCCGGGCGCGGACGAGGTGCCGGAGCCGGTGACGGTGCTGATCCCGTCGATCGGCGTCGAGACCACGCTCGAAGCGCTGAAGGTCGACTCCGCCGGGGCGCTGGAACCGCCGACCCGCGCGGACCGGGCCGGGTGGTACGCCAAGGGGATCGCGCCTGGTGACGCCGGTCCGGCCGTGATCGGCGGGCACGTCGACTCGAAGACCGGGCCCGGCGTGTTCTTCCGGCTGCCCGAGCTCCAGCCCGGTGCCGAGGTGCTGGTGGAGCGCGAGGACGGCAGCAAGCTCACGTTCGTCGTGAGCAGCACCCAGACGATGGAGAAGTCCGCTTTCCCGACCGCCCTGGTGTACGGGCCGACGCCGTTGTCCGAGCTGCGGCTCGTCACGTGTGGCGGCGACTTCGACCGGGTCGCGGGCAGCTACCGCAACAACGTCATCGTGGCAGCGGTGCTGAAAGTCTGACGGTCTCGTCCGCCCACCTAGTGAGCAGCGTGGTGTCGTGCGAGATCGCGAGCACGCCCGCGCCGGACTCGCGTTGGTACGCCCGGATCACGCCGACCAGTGCCGCCGTCGTGGAGGCGTCCAGCATCGTCGTCATCTCGTCGCAGATCAGGTACCGCGGGTTCAGCGCGAGCGCACGGGCGAGGCAGGCGCGTTGCAACTGGCCGTCGCTGACCTCGTGCGGGCGGCGGCCCAGCAGGTCGTCGGTGAGCATCACCAGGTCGGCCAGTTCGCCGACGCGATCGCCGCCGGGTTCCGCGATCGCCTGGCGGAGCGTGAACCGCGGGTCGACCGACAACCTCGGCTGCTGGAACAGGACACCGATCCTGGTGCGTTGCGCGGCCCTGAACCGGAACCCGGTGACGGTCTCGCCGTCGATCTCCACCGTGCCCGCGAAAGGCTTGTGCAGCAACGCGAGCACCCGCGCCAAAGTGGACTTGCCCGATCCGCTCGGCCCGGCGAGACCCACGGTCTGTCCGGGATGGACGGTCAGGCTGACGTCCGTGATCACCGGAGCCTGGTAGCCGGCGGTGATGCCGAGCCCGGTCAGCACGGGCGGTGGCACGCGACGGCGTGCGGGTCGTCGGTGAGCACGGGACGGTCCTCACAGATCGCGGTGGCCTGGTCGCAGCGCGGGGCGAACGCGCACCCCGCCGGCAGGTCGGTGAGCAGGGGAGGCTGGCCGGGGATCGGGAGGAAGTCCCGTTCCGGCAGGGCGTTCGCGAGCCCTCGGCTGTAGGGGTGCTTCGAGGCGTCGAGTACCTCGTGCGCCGGGCCGGCCTCGACGATCCGGCCCGCGTACATCACCGCGATCCGGTCGGCGACCCGGTGCGCCGCCGCGAGGTCGTGGGTGATCAGCAGGACGGCGTGACCGTCGTCGACCAGCCTGCGGAACTCGTCGAGCAGCCCGTCCACGAGATCGCGGTCGAGCCCGGTGGTGGGTTCGTCGGCGATCAGCAGCGGCGGGTTGCCGACCAGCGCCAGCGCGTTCGCGACCCGCTGCGCCATGCCGCCGGACAGCTCGTGCGGGTAGCGGTCGAGGTGTTCGGGCAGCAGGCCGGCCCGTTCGGCTGCCTGCCGGGCGTCGCCGCCGAGGATTCGCGCGGCCTCCTCGAGCTGGGACCGCGCGGTGCGGACCGGCGTCAGGTGGCTCGCCGGACTCTGCGGGATGAGCCCGATCCGCCGTCCGCGCACCGTGGTCGCGAGCTCGTGGTCGGTCGCGGCGAGCAGGTCGATCTCGCCGAGTCGTGCGCTGCCCGAGGTCTCCGCGTTGCCAGGGAGGAACCCGAGCAGGGCCGAGGCCAGTACCGTCTTGCCGCAGCCGCTCTCGCCGACCAGCGCCACGCACTCGCCGGGCCTGATCCGCAACGACACGTCGTTCACGGCCTCGACGGTCGCGCCCTTGAGCGCGAACCGCACCGACACCCGGTCGATCTCCAGGTTCACCACGTCAACTCCGTGCGCCGCTTGGGGTTCAGCCGGTCCCGCCACACACCGCTCAGCCCGGACACCGCCAGCGTCGTGATGATCAGCAGCAGTCCGGGTGCCAGCGACATCCACCAGCCGCCGATCAGCAACGAGCGCTGGGCGTCGTTGATCATGTTGCCGATGCTGGCCGCGTGCGGCGGCAGACCGAGACCCAGGAACGACAACGCCGTCTCGTGCCACACCGCGTGCGGCACCATCAGGGTGGTCGCGAGCAGCACCTGCGGGGCGACGTTCGGCAGCAGGTGCCGGGTGAGCACCTGCGTCCGGCTCGCGCCGCCGGCGATCGCCGCGTCGATGAACGGCCTCGTGCGCAGCGACAGCACCTCCGACCGCACGATCCGGGCGGCGGTCAGCCAGTGCGTCAGCGCGATCGAGATGATCACGGCGGAGAGGCTGGGCCGCAGGATCGCCACGATCACGATGCCCAGCAGCAGGTGCGGTACCGAGGCGATCGCGTCGACCACGCGCATCAGGATCCGGTCGAACCAGCCGCCGATCGACCCCGCGAGCGCGCCGACCGCCGTGCCGGCGACCGCGGAGATCACGGCCGCGACCACACCGACCGTGAGGGACACGCGTAGGGCGTAGACGCAGCGCAACAACACGTCTCGGCCCAGTTCGTCGGTCCCGAACAGGTGCGCGGTGGACGGCGGCTGGTTGGCGATCGCGAGGTCGACGTACTGCTCGTTGAGTTCTGCGAACAGTGGCACGACCAGGACGACCAGCGCGACGACGCCCAGGACGATCGCGGACGGCAGGAGCCGCCACTTCGGTGATCGCGGCGGGCTCGCGGCGGTGAGGCGGCTGCGTGGAGCGGAACGCCAGGTCAGGTCAGCCATCGAGCGCCACCCTCGGGTCGGCCAGCGCGTACAGGACGTCGGCCAGCAGGTTGCCCACCAGCACCACGCCCGTCGCCATCACGGTCAGCGCGCCCAGCAACGCGAAGTCGACGTTCAGCGCCGCCTCCACCGTCGCCCGCGCGATGCCCGGCCACGAGAACACCGTCTCCACCAGCAACGCCCCGGTGATCAGCTCGGGCAGCCGTGCGCCGAGGAGGGTCAGGAATGGCAGCAGCGAGGTGCGCAACGCGTGCCCCGACACCACCAGGTGGTCCGGCAGCCCGCGAGCCCGAGCACCGATCACGTGGTCCTGCGTGAAGGACTCCAGGAGGTTCTGCCGCACGAACAGCACGAACCACGGCGCCTGCGAGATCGCCAGCACGGCCACCGGCAGCACCAGGTGGGCCGCGACGCCGCCGGCGGACACCGGTTCGGACCCGGTCGTCACGCCGCCGCCGGGAAGCCATCGCAGCTGCAGCGCGAACACGTACAGCACCGCGAGGCCCACCCAGAAGACCGGCGCGGCCTCCAGCGCGTAACAGCCGCCCGTGATCGACCGGTCGAGCCACGACCCCTGCCGCCACGCCGCGAGCGTGCCCAGCAGCAGTCCGAGCACCAGTGCCAGCGTGAAACCGACCGACACCAGCAGCACCGTCCACCCGAGACGGTCGCCGATCACGGCCGACACGGGTTGCTGCAACGACAGCGAGTCGCCGAGGTCACCGGTGACCGCGTGCCGCAGCCAGGCCCAGTACTGGGACACGACGGGTTCGTCGACGCCCCAGTTCGCGCGCAGCTGGGCCACGCGTTCCGGTGAGGCGCCGATGATCCGGACGCCGAAGTAGCGTTCGATCGGGTCGAACGGCGATGCCTTGGCCAGCACGAACAACGCGAAGCTGACCACGAGCAGCACCGGGACCGCGAACGCGAGCCGGCGCAGCGCCAGCCTGCCTATCGCCTGCCCGCGCGTCACGGCTTCGGGGTCCAGCGCTCGAGGTTCCACCACACCGCGTGCACGAGGCCGTGGTCGTGCGGCTCGACCTGGGTCTCCTGGCCGTTCCACCTGTCCCGCACGACGTAGGTGTGGTCGAGGAACACCAGGAACGCCCAGCCGGGATCGGCGGCGTAGGCCTCCTGGAAGTCATGGTAGGCCTGCTTGCGCGTGGCCGGGTCGAGGCTGCGGCGGGCGGTGTCGAGCGCGGTGTCCACAGTGGAGTTCTTGTACAGCGTCATGTTCACGTAGCCGTCCTGGCCCGCGTACTTGCTGTGCAGCAACGTGTACGCGGCCGTGTCCGGGTCGTACGGGTCGCCGCCGCCCCAGACCGATGCCGCTTCCTTGCGCCGCTGCAGCATGATGTCGAACGTGGTCGCCTCGACCGGGGCGTCGATGCCGAGCTTCGCGATGTCCGAGGCCGCGGCGAGCGCGAGTTCCTTGCGCAGCACGTCGGGAGCGGGATAGAGCACGGGCAGCTTGGCGGCCTGGCCGTCCTTGGCGCGTTTGCCGTCCGCACCCTTGCGCCAGCCCGCCTCGTCGAGCAGCTTCTCCGCCTCGGCGACGTCGAAGGTGAACGCGGTCTTCTCGTCGTACCAGTCCTTGAGGTACGGCGAGATGGGCGTGGACGCGGGCTTGCCGGAGCCGGCGAGCACGGCGTCGATCATGGCCTGGCGGTTGATGCCGAGGTTGATCGCGCGCCGGACCTGCGGGGACGAGGTGAACGGCAGTTCGGACGGGATGCCGAGACCGCGGTAGTCGGCCGACGGGTTCCGCACGATCTTGTACCCGGACCGGTCGCGGTAGGTCTGCGCGAGCTTGGGCGGCAGCACCGTGCCGTCGAACTCACCGGCGGCCATGCGGGTCGCGCGGGCGTTGTCGTCCGGCACGAAGACCACGGTCACGGACTTGATCGCGGGCGCGCCGCCCCAGTACTTCTCGTTGGCCTTCAACACCATCCGGTCGCCCTTGCGCCACGTCTCGACCGTGTACGGGCCGGTGCCGACCGGGGCCGTGTTGAACGGCGCGCTGTTGATGTCCGTGCCGGTGAGCCTCGCGGCGGGCACGATGCCGAGCGCGAGCTGCTGCGCGAACGGGGCGTACGGGTAGGAGAGCGTGAACTCGACGGTGGCCGGGTCCTTCGCCACGACGCCGGCCAGCGCGTCGAACCGGGAGGCGATCGTGGAGTTCACCTTCTTGTCCACCACCGACCTGTAGGTGAACACGACGTCGTCCGCGGTCAGCGGGCTGCCGTCGGAGAACGTGATGTCCTTGCGCAGCTTGGCCGTCCAGGTCAGGCCGTCCGCCGACGCCGTCGGCAGCTCCTGCGCCAGCGCCGGTTTCAGCGCCAGCGAGGCGTCGCGCGAGACGAGTCCGTCGAAGATCTTCGCGGCGCCGTCCGGCGCGTAGCCGAGCACCGGGTTGAGGTTCTCCGGCTCACTGCCCGCACCGATCACGATGGACGTCGCCGGTCCGGTCGTCGAGCCGTCGGGTGACGAGCACCCCGCCAGCAGGACGACGGCCAGCAGAAGCGCGCGCCGCATCCAGTTCCTCCCCAGTGTCCGTGTTGCCAGAGGCAGCTAACAGCAAGCTAGTTGCAATAGGCAAGACCTTGCACCTGCGCGCTTGAGGAGGAGTCGTGCCAGCATCAGGGCATGACCAATGGAGTGCACACTCACGAGCACAGCCACGGAGACACGACTCACACGCATCCGCATGGGGATCACGCGCACGATCACGTCGAGCATGAGCACACCCACACGCACGGCGGCGAAACGCACTCACACGCGCACGTCCACGACGCGGGTCACGTCGAGGAGCACCAGCACCCGCACTAGTGCGATTCGCGGGCGACTTCGCTGCCGCTGGAACCGACCAGGAAGTCCAGGTCCGCTCCGGTGTCGGCGCCCAGGACGTGGTCGACGTAGAGCCGTTCCCAGCCTCGCCTCGGTGACGCGAACGCCGATGTCATAGCGGCGTTCGGGGTACGGGACAGGAAGCCCGGCGCCTCGACGTCGATCCTGCGGTTCTCGACGTCCAGCACGATGACGTCGCCGGTGCGCACCAGCCCGAGCGGCCCGCCCGCCGCCGCCTCCGGTGCGACGTGCAGGACGACGGTGCCGTAGGCCGTGCCGCTCATGCGCCCGTCGCAGATCCGGACCATGTCGCGCACGCCCTGTTCCAGCAGCTTCTTCGGCAACGGCATGTTGGACACCTCCGGCATGCCCGGATAGCCGCGCGGGCCGCAGCCCCGCAGCACCAGCACGGAGTCCGCGTCCACGTCGAGGCCGGGGTCGTCGACGCGGGCGTGGAAGTCCTCGATGCTGTCGAACACCACGGCCCTTCCGCGGTGCCGCAACAGGTGTGCCGACGCCGCCGCCGGTTTGATCAGTGCTCCCGACGGCGCCAGGTTGCCGCGCAGCACCGCGATCCCGCCCTCGGCGATGATCGGCGCGGACCTGCTCCTGATCACTTCGGGATCCCAGGTCGGCGCGTCACCGAGGTGGTCGACCAGCGGCCGGCCGGTGACCGTGAGCCCGGCGGGGTCGAGCAGGTCGCGCACTTCCCGCAGCACGGCCAGCAGCCCGCCGGCGCGGTGGAAGTCCTCCATCAGGAACCGGCCCGCCGGTTGCAGGTCCACCAGCAACGGCACGCCCGAGCCGATCCGGTCGAAGTCGTCCAGCGTCAGGCCGACACCGAGCCGGCCCGCGATCGCGAGCAGGTGCACCACGGCGTTGGTCGAGCCGCCGATCGCCGCCAGCGCCACGATCGCGTTGTGGAACGACGCCCTGGTCAGGAACGTGCTCGGCCGGCGGTCCTGCTCGATCAGCTCCACGACCAGCCTGCCGGTGCCGTGCGAGGCCTCCAGCAGCCTGCTGTCCGGCGCCGGGATGCCCGCGACGCCGGGGACGACGGTGCCCAGCGCCTCGGCGACCAGTGCCATCGTCGACGCGGTGCCCATGGTGTTGCAGTGGCCGCGGCTGCGGATCATCGCCGACTCCGAGCGGGCGAACGCCTCCTGCGACAGCGTGCCGGCGCGCACCTCCTCGGACAGCCGCCAGACGTCCGTGCCGCAGCCCAGGGGAGTGCCGCGGAACGTGCCGGTCAGCATCGGCCCGCCCGGCAGCACGACCGCCGGGATGTCGACGGACGCGGCGGCCATCAGCAGTGCCGGAATCGTCTTGTCGCACCCGCCCAGCAGCACCACGCCGTCGACGGGGTTCGCGCGCAGCATCTCCTCGGCCGCCATCGCGGCCATGTTGCGCCACAGCATCGCGGTGGGGCGGACATTGGTCTCGCCCAGCGAGACCACGGGCAGGTTGAGCGGGATGCCACCCGCCTCGTACACGCCGTTCGAGACGGACTTCGCGACCTCGTTCAGGTGCGCGTTGCACGGCGTGAGGTCGGAGGCGGTGTTGGCGATGGCTATCTGCGGACGGCCGAAGGCGTCGTCCGGGGTGCCGCGCCGCATCCAGGCGCGGTGGATATAGGCGTTGCGGTCCTGACCTGCGTACCAGTGCTCGCTGCGTAGCCCCACCGCGCCTCCCGAGGTATGCCCCCGACCATAACTACATCGGCAGGTCGGGCGGCAGCTGCAGCGCGATGGTGATCAGCGAGTGGACCCGGTTCGCGATCACCGACAGCAGGCCGTGCATCGCCGGGGACGCGGCGTCCGCGGCTTCCTGGAGCGTGCGCAGGTCCGTGTCGATCTGCCCGAGCACCGCCGCGGTGTCGGCGGGAGCGGCCGTGAACGCGCGGGCGATGTCCTCCAGGGGAAGACCGTGGACCTCCAGGCGTTGTACGAGGTGGATGCGCTCCACGTCGTCGCCGCGGTAGAGGCGGTAGTTGCTCGCGGTGCGCTGGGCGGGGCTGATCAGGCCCAGCGTCGTGTAGTAGTCGACGGTGCGGATGCTCACGCCGGCGCGGGCGGCGAGCTCGCCGATCTTCAGCAGTGCTTCGGACATGGCGGTGACCTCCCGTCACCATGAACCATACAGTGCTACGTGCTACTGTTGGTACATGTCCGAAGAAGCCGATGTAGACGGCTGTAGTACTGGGCCGGGTGCGTCTTGTTGATCGCATCCGGCTTGCTCGCCATCGTGGCCCTCACCGTGGCCACCGGTTATTTCGTCGCGCAGGAGTTCGCGTACATGGCGGTCGATCGCGGCCGCCTGCAGCAGCTGGCCGAGGGCGGCTCGAAGGCCGCCGACCGTGCCTACCGCGTGACCCAGAAGCTCTCGTTCATGCTGTCCGGTGCCCAGTTCGGCATCACGGTGACGGCGCTGCTCGTGGGATACGTCGCCGAGCCGTTGCTCGGCACGGGCCTTGGTGTGCCGGGCTCGATGGTGATCGCGCTGGTCTTCGCGACCTTCGTGCAGATGGTGCTCGGTGAGCTCCTGCCGAAGAACCTCGCGATCGCGCGGCCCGAGACGCTGGCACTGGCCCTGAGCTCCTCGACCCTGGTCTACCTGAAGATCGCCGGCCCGGTGATCCGGTTGTTCGACGCGGCCGCGAACCGGCTGCTGCGCGCGATCGGCATCGAGCCCGTCGAGGAACTGCCCCAGGGCGCGACGCCCGAGGACTTCCGGCAGATTGTCGAGGACGCCGGGGAACAGGGACACCTCGACCCCGAGCTGACCCGCCTGCTGGAGCACGGCATCGGATTCCGCGAACTCGTCGCGGAACAGGCGATGACGCCCCGCGTGAACGTCCACACCGTACGGTCCGACGAACCCGCCGCGCGCGTGGTCTCCTTGCTGGAGACCGGTAACTCACGTTTCCCGGTGGTCGGCGAGGACCTGGACGACCTGCGCGGTGTCGTCGGCCTGGCCGAGGTGCTGACGCTGCCGCCCGAGCAGCGGGCGTCCGTGGCCATCAAGAAGATCGCCTCACCCGCCCTCGTCGTCCCGGCGACGCTGCCGTTGCCCGCGGTGCTGGAGAGGCTGCGCACCGAACGCCGGCAGCTCGCCTGCGTGGTCGACGAGTTCGGCGGGTTCGCCGGCGTGATCTCGCTGGAGGACCTGGCCGAGGAGCTCGTCGGTGAGATCCACGACGAGGACGACCGGGTGGCCGAGATGATCGAGAAGGTCGGCGACGCCTGGCGCGTGCCCGGCCGCATGAGGCTGGACGAGATCGAGGACGCCACCGGCGTGGAACTCCCGGCCGACGACGCCTACGACACGGTGTCCGGTCTGGTGCTGCACCAGCTGGGCCGGGTCGCCGAGGCCGGCGACGAGATCGAGCTGAACGGCGTGCGACTGGTGGTCACGACGGTGGCGCGCAACGTGCCCGACTCGGTGGTGTTGTCCCGATGAGCATCGCCATTTCCGTTGTACTGCTGGCGTTGAACGCCTTCTTCGTGGCCGCCGAGTTCGCGTTGATCGCGTCCAAGCGGCACCGGCTGGAGCAGGCCGCCGAGACCTCACGCGCGGCGCGCGCCGCCGTCGCGGGTGTCCGCGAGCTGTCGCTGATGCTCGCGGGCGCCCAGCTCGGCATCACGCTGTGCACCCTGGGTCTCGGCGCGCTGGCCAAGCCGGCCGTCGCGGACCTGCTGGAACCCGCGCTCCGCCTGACCGGCCTGCCGGAGGCGTTCGCCTACGGCATCGCGTTCGCGATCAGCCTGATGCTGGTGGTGTTCCTGCACATGGTCGTCGGCGAGATGGCCCCGAAGTCGTGGGCCATCTCGCACCCCGAACGGTCCGCGCTGATCCTGGCGCTGCCGTTCCGCGCGTTCGCCCGCTCGGTCCGCTGGCTCCTCAGTGGACTGAACGGCGTCACGAACTCGCTGCTGCGCCTGATGAAGGTCGAGCCGCAGGACGAGCTGGCGCAGGCGCACCGGCCGGACGACCTGCGGATGCTGCTGCGCCAGTCCGCCGAGCACGGCCTGATCCCCGAGGCCCAGCAACGGTTGCTGACGAGGATGCTGCAGGTCCAGCGCACGACCGTGAGCGAGGTGATGGTGCCGATCGCGGAGACGTCGACGGTCACCGAGCGCACCACCGCGCGGGAGATCGAGCAGCGCAGCCTCCAGTGTGGACGGTCGCGCTTCCCGGTCATCGGCCTGCGCGGTGACTACGTCGGACTCGTGCACATCCGCGAGGCCATGCGCGCCACGGCCCGCGGCGAGGACCCGTCGGCCCGCGAGCTGATGGGTCCGGTGCTGACGCTGCCCGCGTCGATGCCGGTGGCCCAGGCCGTGACGGCGATGCGGGCGGAACGCTCACAGCTAGCCCTGGTCGCCGATGGCGAGATTCTGGGCATCGCGGCACTCGAAGACCTCCTCGAAGAGCTGATCGGCGACTTCGAGGACGAAACCGACACCCGTCCGGCCGGCGTCCGCTGACCGGAGTTTCCCAGGGAGGAAACACACATGTTCAAACGGATGCTCAGCGCCTTCGGCGTCGGCGGCCCGTCGGTCGACACCGTGCTGGACTCGCCGCACGCCACGCCCGGCCAGCTCGTCACCGGACAGGTGCGCATCCAGGGCGGCAGCGCGGACGCCGAGATCGGCCAGGTCGTGCTGTCGCTCGTCACCCGCGTCGAGGTCGAGCACGGTGACCACGAGTACGGCGGCGTCTCGGAGTTCCTGCGGGTCGTCGTGCAGCAGGGCGTGCGGGTCGGGGCCGGTCAGCTGGTCGCGATCCCGTTCCAGCTGCCGATCCCGTGGGAGACCCCCATCACGGCGGTCGGCGGCGGCCAGCTGCCCGGCATGACCGTGGGCGTGCGGACCGAGCTCGTGATCGCGGGCGCGCCGGACAAGGGCGACCTCGACCCCGTGCTGGTCCACCCGCTGCCGTCGCAGGACGCGGTGCTGAACGCGTTCGGGCAGCTCGGTTTCTCGTTCCGCAGCGCGGACGTCGAGGCCGGCCGTCTGCACGGCGTTCCGCAGGAGCTCGGTTTCTACCAGGAGATCGAGTTCTTCCCGCCGGCCCAGTTCGCCGGTGCCGTCCAGCAGGTCGAGCTGACGTTCGTGGCGTCGCCGCACGAGCTGTTCGTGATCCTGGAGGCCGACCGGCGCGGCGGGATGTTCTCGTCGGGCGGTGACGCGTTCGGTCACTTCCGGCTCTCGCACCAGGAGGCGCAGGTCGCAGACTGGGCGACGTCCATCAACGGATGGCTGGCCCAGGTGGCGCAGCGTGGCGGCGGCATGCATGGCCACGGCCAGCACGGTCACCACGGCGGTCACCACGGCCGGGGCGGCATGGGCATGGGCACGGTCGTCGCGGCCGGTGCCGCCGGTGTCGTCGGCGGCATGGTGGTCGGCGAGATGATGGACGACGCGTTCGACGACTTCGGCGGCGAGTAACCGAGTTCGCGTTTGCGTTCCTCCTACCGGGGTAACCACGTCCTGCGTCAAGCAGTCGGCGTTGTTACCCCGGTGGATGGAGGGCGGTGACGACGTGATCGCGCTTGACTACGCGCTGAGGGTCACGCGGGAGCTGGGCTTGAGCGGTGAGTCCTCGTGCGTGGACCAGCTCAAGCCGCTGCGGGTGTACATCGCCGTGGACGGCCGGCTGCCCGGACATCCCGACCGCGACGTCGCACTGCTGTGGACCGAGTGCCACGGGTGGGCGATCGCCGTCGAGGACGGTGCCGAACTCACCGTGGTGGCACACCTGGGTGGAGCCGTGGACCCGCCGCCGCGCACGGTCGCCCGCTGGGTGCGGCGCCAGTTCACCGAGAGCGACTCATCGTTGCGCGCCGGGCAGGTGGCCTGACCGTTGAAACGCAAAAAGGTCCGTCACGGGTGTGACGGACCTTTTTCGAGCGGAATCAGCCGACGCTGACCGGCTCCACCTTGTCCTTCTTCTCGATCTCGTCGAGCGCGGTGCCCTCGACGTCGAGCTCCGGCAGCCAGCGCAGGAACTTCGGCAGCCACCAGGCGCGCTCACCGAGCAGGGCGAGCGCGGCCGGCACCAGCACCATGCGGACCACGAACGCGTCCACGAAGATGCCGACGGCCAGGGCGAAGGCGATCGACTTCACGGTCGCCTCGCCGGCGGGGACGAAGCCCGCGAACACCGAGAACATGATCAGCGCGGCGGCCACGACGACCGGGGCGGCCTGGCGGAAGCCCGTGGTGATGGCCTCGATGGGCTTGGCGCCGCGGTGGTGCGCCTCGTGCATCCGGGACACCAGGAAGATCTGGTAGTCCATGGCGAGGCCGAACAGGATGCCGATCACCAGGATCGGCGTGAGGCTGATCAGCGGGCCGGTGCTGTCGAGGTTGACCGCGCCGGCGAGCCAGCCCCACTGGAACACCGCCACCGTGGCACCGAGCGACGCGCCGATGGTCAGCAGGAAGCCGAGCACGCCGACCAGCGGCACGAGCAGCGAGCGGAACACCAGAATCAGCAGCACGAGCGCGAGGCCGACGACGACCGCGAGGTAGATCGGCAGGGCCTTGTCCAGGGACGTGGCCACGTCGACGCTGACCGCGGTGGCACCGGTGACGTAGGCCCTGCCACCCTCCACACCGGACAGTTCGGCGCGCAGGTCGGCGACGAGCTTCTCGGTCTCGACCGTGTCCGGGCCGGACTTCGGGATCACGGTGACGAGCGCGGACTTGCCGTCCTGGCTCGGCTGGGCCGGCGTCACCAGGGCGACGTCGGACAGCTGCGCGATCGGCTTGGACGCCTCGGTGGCCGTCGCGGCGGCGCCTTCACCCTCGAACAGGACGATGATCGGGCCGTTGAAGCCCTCGCCGAAGCCCTTCGCGAGGATCTGGTCGGCGCGCTCCTGCGTGGAACCGGCCGGCGGCTTCTGGATCAGCGTGGTGTCCATGGACGCCACCGGGATCGCGACGATGCCGAGCGCGACGACCGAGAGCAGCAGCGCGAGGACGCGGTTGCGGGTGATCGCACCACCCCAGGCGCGGATGACACCGCGGTCCTTGGGCTCCGAGGCGTCGGCCGCGCGTTCCTTGCGGGTCAGCACGCGGCGGCCGAGCAGACTCAGCACCGCGGGCACCAGCGTGATGGCGATCAGCACCGAGACGACGATCGTGGCGGCGGCGGAGACGCCCATCTGCGTGAGGAACGGGATGCCCGCGATCGCGAGGCCCACGAGCGCGATCACCACGGTGAGCCCGGCGGTGACGACGGCGGAACCGGCGGTGCCGACCGCGGTCGCGACGGCGTGGCCCACGTCGGAGCCGCGGCGCAGTTCCTGACGGAAGCGGTTGATGATGAACAACGCGTAGTCGATGCCGACCGCGAGCCCCAGCATCGACGCGAGGATCGGCGTGGTCGACTGCAGGTCCATGAACCCGCTGGCGATCGTGATGCCAAGCGTGCCGATGCCGACGCCGATACCGGCGCTGAGCAGGTTCATGCCCGCGGTCACGAGCGAGCCGTAGGTCAGCGCGAGCACGACCAGCGCCAGCACGACACCGATGGCCTCGGCAGGCCCGCCGACGTGCGGCGTCTCCTGCATCGCGGTGCCGGTGACCTCGACGGTCAGGCCGGCGGCGCGTGCCTTGTCGACGGCCTTGGTCAGCTCGGCGCGCTGCTCGTCGGTGACCTCACCCGGCTTCACGTCGTAGGTGACGGTGCTGTACCCGACGTTGACGTCGGCGTTGACGCTCGGCGCCGCCGGGTCGAGCGGGTTCGTCGCCGACCGCACCCCCTTCAGCGCGGACTCGTCGGCCACCAGGTCGGTGATCGCCTTGATGTGCTGCGGCAGCTTCTGACCGTCCGGAGCCTGCACGACGACCCTGGCCGACGCGGTCTCACCGGAGCCGAACTTCTCCTGGATGCGCTCCAGGGCGGTGGTCGACTCCTGGCCGGGGATGGACATCGAGTTGGACGTCTCACCGCCGAGGGTGAACGCGCCGACGCCGGTGCCGATCAGCACGAGCAGCCAGATCAGGACGACGGGGAGACGGCGCCGGTAGGTGCCCATTCCCAGTTTGTAGAGCAGTTTCGCCATGATGGTCAGGCCTCCTGGTGCCCGAGTGCGTCGTAGCAGGTAGCGAGGATCAAGGGACGCCAGGTCGTCTTGTCACCCTCCTGGTTGGCCAGAAGGGTGAGCACGGCCATGGCGCTCAGCGCGCCGACGATCCGGATCGCGCGGGGCAGTTCGTTCTCGGGGTCGATCACGAACATCTCGTTGAGGAGCAGCTCGTCCTGCGCCTGCTGCGGGTCCTCACCCGGTGCCGTCATCGTCCGGAACAGCAGTGAGACCAGTCCCGGCCGGTCCAGCGCGTGGTCGGTCAGCAGCTCCAGCGCCCGCCGATCCCGCTCAGGCCCGGCGGGCAACGGCGAGACCAGGTCGAGAACGTGCATCGTGAGCACGCGGCTCTGCTCCCACGCAGCTTCGAAGAGAGCGTCCTTGCTCGGGAAGTGGTGCAGGAGACCGGCCTTGGACAGGCCGACAGCGTCCGCGAGCGACTTCAACGAGGTCTGCTCGAACCCGTGCCGCGCGAAGAGCGCGGCGGCGGCGTCGAGGATGGTCTCGTCGACCCCGGTCCTGGGCTGTCGTGGCATGCGGTCGACTTTACGGCGTTCACCGACCGATTCGGTAGGTTTACCGACCGAAATGGTCGGTGGCCTTCGTCACCACAATGGGTGAGTGATCGAGATGCAGGCGAGGTGACCGGCGGTGACGTCGTTCGACAGGCACTTCGTCAGCGCGCCTCTGTGAGAATGGGCCGATGTTCGTCTTCGACGCGGAACTCTGGATCTGGGACGCCCGCCGCACGGATACGTGGACCTTCGTGACGCTGCCCGAGGACGTCTCGGACCAGATCCGCGACATCGCCACGCCCGGCGCCGGCTTCGGCGCGGTCAAGGTGCGCGCCGGGGTCGGTGTGAGCACCTGGTCGACGTCGGTGTTCCCGGACAAGCAGTCCGGCTGCTACGTGCTGCCGATCAAGGCGGCGGTGCGCAGGAAGAACGAGGTCGAGCCGGGCGATGTCGTCGAGGTGACCGTCGAGCTGGTCTAGAGCGTCCAGTCGATGTCGGCGTAGATCGCGGCGTGGTCGCTGGCCGCGTGCACCTCGTTCGTCATGGTTTCGTAGACGTCCCAACGGTTCTTCGTGCGCGGGCCGCGCCACACGCCCTTGCGGAAGATGCCGCCGCCGGTGGCCTTCGCGAACAGTTCGGGGGTGAGCAGGACGTAGTCGATCTTGCCCTTCTCGTTCACGCCGCGGTACGTGCCCCTGCGGTGGTCCCAGTCGAAGTTCTCGTGCTCGCTGATGTCCCGCAGGCCCGTGCGCTGGAACAGGGGGCGCAGCGCTTCACTGTCCGCGGTGTCGTTGAGGTCGCCGACGACCGCGATGTACTCGTGGCCCTCGTCGCGCAGCCGGTTCACGATGCGGGCGATGCGGACCGACTGGCGGAACCGGCGGCGGGCGCCGATCGGGTCGCCCGGTGCGCCGTAACCCTTGGACTTCAGGTGGTTCACGAGGAGCACGACCTCGGGGCCGGTCGGGGTGCGGACGTGGTATTCGGCGCAGTCGCGGGAGAAGATGACGCCCGAGCTGTCCTTCGCGTACACGTGCGTGCGGATCGTGATGACCTGATGTTCGTCCCGGGTCAGCAGTCCGACGTTGATGCCGCGCTCGTCGTTGCCGTCGATGAGGTGGACCTCCTCGTAGGGGGTCCAGCCGACGTGCTTGAGCATGCTGGTGGAGAACATGTGCAGCAGTTCGCGCGACTCGGCCTCGACCACGCCGAGGACGTGGGCGCCGACGTCGCGCATCACCTGTGCGGTGTGGCGGGTGGCGAGTTCGCTGATGGGTTCGGTGGTGAGCTCGACCCAGCCGACCCAGGACTCGCGACCGCCTGCCACGACTGAGGTTTCGCCGGTGCGGTGGCGTGCGAGGAAACGGCCGCGGATGCGCCGCAGGATCGCGTACTTGCTGCGGTCGCTCCTGAGCAACTCCAGCGTCGCCAGGTGTTCCTTGAGCTCTTCCTTGACTTCCGGCAGGTAGGTCTCGGCGGCGATGAGTTCGTTGAAACGGGCGTGGGCGGCCAGGATCGGGGCCGCGTGTCTGGTCGCGTTGCGGCCCATGACTTTCGGGCGCTCGAACATGTTCTCCACGTTGAACGAACCGATTCGCGTGGTGCTCACACACTCCAGGGTCGCATGTGGAGGAACGTGTCCGCCCTGGTCCGCTTGGGTGATCTTTCGTTGCGCCGAAGGTGGGGAAGGCCCCGTGGCTGGGCTGCCGGATCCGGTCGGACCGGGGCCTTCCTGCGGTGCCGACGTTGCCCGTTCGATCAAGGGTGAACCTAGGATGAACCTTGAATCCACTGGCTGAGGGGTGATCTTGGAGTTCGGGCTGCTCGGCGCCGTGGAGGTGCGGGACGCGGGCGCGCTGGTCGAGATCGGCCACGTCCGGCAACGGTCCGTGCTGGTCGCGCTGCTGGTGGAGGAGGGACGGCCGGTTCCGGTCGATCGGCTGCTCGACCGTGTCTGGGGCGAGCGGGCGCCGCTGCGGGCGCGCGAGACGCTCTACGGGTACGTGTCGAAGCTCCGCAAACTGCTCGGACTGGACATCGAACGCTCGCCGGCCGGATATCGGCTCGTGGTGGACCCGTCGCAGGTCGATCTGTTCCGCTTCCGCGCACTCGTGCGGCAGGGCGCTCTCGACGCCGCACTTGGACTATGGCGCGGGCAGGCGCTCGACGGGCTCGACTCGCCGTGGTTCGACGCGGTCCGCGAGAGCCTGCACGCCGAACGCGTCGCCGCCGAACTGGACCGCAACGACGTGGCGCTCGCGGACGGCCGGCACGCCGCGCTGCTGCCCTCGTTGAGGCAGCGGGCCGACGAGCTGCCGCACGACGAACGCCTTGCCGCGCAACTGATGCTGGCGCTGCACCGGTCGGGCAACGACGCGGAGGCGTTGCGGCACTACGAGATCGTGCGCCGCCGCCTGGCCGACGAGCTCGGCGCCGACCCGAGCAGGCCGTTGCAGGACGTGCACCAGCGGATCCTCGCCGGCAGCGTGGAGGAACGCGCCGCCGGTCCACGTCAGCTGCCCGCGCCGCACCCGTGGTTCACCGGCCGCACCGGCGAACTCGCCGCGCTGGGGCCGTCCGGCACGGTCGTGATCACCGCGATCGGCGGGACAGGCGGCATCGGCAAGACGGCGCTGGCTCTGCACTGGGCGCATCGGCACCTCGACGAGTTCCCGGACGGCCAGCTCTACGTGAACCTGCGCGGCTTCGACCCGTCCGCCGAGCCGACGCCGCCGGAGACCGTGCTGCGCGAGTTCCTGGAGGCGTTGGGGGAGGAGACGATCCCGGCGGGCCTGGACGCACGGGCCGCGCGTTACCGCAGCGTGGTCGCGGGACGGCGGCTGCTGGTGCTGCTCGACAACGCCCGCTCGACGGAGCAGGTCGTGCCGCTGCTGCCGGGCTCCGACGCGACGGTGCTGGTCACGAGCCGCCTCAAGCTCGCGGGGCTGGTGGCCGCGCACGGAGCGCGGTCGGTGTCGCTGGATGTGCTGCACCCGGCCGATGCCCGCGAGTTCCTCGTGGCGAGGCTCGGGGCCCCGCGCGTGGCGGCCGAACCAGGGGTGGTCGCGGACCTGGTGACCTGGTGCGGCGGACTGCCGCTGGCGCTGTCGATCGTCGCCGCCCGCGCCGCGATGGAACCGGACTTCCCCCTGGCCGCGTTCGCCGCGGAACTGCGCGAGCACCCCCTCGACGCGCTGGACGCGGGCGAGATCGGCACGAATCTGCGGACGGTGTTCTCCTGGTCCGTGGCGGCGCTCTCGGACGAGGCAGCGCGCGCGTTCGGCCTGCTCGGCACCGTCGGCACGGCGGACGTGAGTCTCACGGCGGCGGCGGCGTTGCTCGACCGGCCCGTCACGCGGTCGCGAATGGTGTTGCGGGAACTGGAGAACGCGCACCTGGTACAGCAGCACGTGCCCGGCCGGTACCGGATGCACGACCTGGTCGGCCGGTACGCGGCGGACCTCCCCGCCGATGCGGGCTCCCGGCTGGCCGACTTCTACGCCGCCACCGCACGGGCCGCCGCGCTCGCGCTCGAACCGCACAAGGTGTTGCCGGAGCACGAAAGCGGCCACGCGCTCACCTTCGAGACCAACGCGGCGGCGATGGCCTGGTTCGACGCCGAGCACGCCTGCCTGATGGCCGAACAGCGACAAGCCTTGGAGCGCAACGACTTCGACGCGGCTTGGCTGATCGGCCGCGCCTTGAACAACTACCACCTCCGGCGTGGCCGCACCTCCGACGACATCGACGCCTGGCTGACGGCGTTGCGCGCCGCGGAGGCGCTGGGAGACCCGATCAAACAGTCCACCGCGCACCGGTGCCTCGGTGCCGACTACATCGAGGTGGGCCGGACATCGTTGGGGCACAGTCACTTCGAACGAGGTCTGGAACTGGCGGCGCGCACCGGCGACCACGAGGCGCGTGGCGGCGCGCACCGGGCGATCGCGTGGGCGGCGGAGTTCGTGGGTGATCTGGAGAAAGCTCTGGAGCACTCGCTCGCCGGCCTGGAGGAGTTCCGCGCGGCCGGCACGGCGATCCGCGTGGCCGAGGCGCTGAACGAGGCCGGCTGGCGCTACGCCTGCCTGGGCCGCTATGCCGAGGCCCGCACGTTCTGCGAGGAAGCCATGCTGCTCAACGACGAACTCGGTCACGCGGAGGGATGTGCGGCCACCCTCGACAGCCTCGCGCACATCGCCCACCACGACGGCCGCCACGCCGACGCCGTCGCGCACTACGGCGCGGCGCTGGCGCTGTACCGGGAGCTGGACAACTCCGCCGAGCAGGCCACCGTCCTGGAACACCTGGGTGACGTGCACGCGGCGGCGGGGGAGACCGTGCAGGCGCGCGAGCAGTGGGACCGGGCGCTGGAGCTGTACCGGGAGCAGGGCCGCGACACGGAGGCCGCGGCCTTGCAGGCACGCGTCTAGACGCGGCTCATCTGCCGGCCGCTCTCGATCAGCTCGTCGGTGAACGAGTCGAGCGCCTGCGCGAAGTCGCGCTGGTCCGGCTCGTGCCAGTCCTGCAACTGGTCGAGCAGCCAGCGCCGCCACGCCCGCACGAGCTGGGCGAACACGTCCGCGCCCCGGTCGGTGAAGCGGTAGCCGTCGTCACCGGACGCCAGGTGCCCGGACCGCACGAGGGCCTGCGCGGTCGGTTCGAAGATACCGCCGGGCACCTTCGTCAGGTCGGCGATCTCGTCGAGCGTGGCCACGCCGTCGTCCGCCGACGCCCGGTACACGCGCCCGAGCAGCCACGCCTGCTCCAGCGGCAGGTCGACGCCGGAGCGCCGCAGCACGGCCAGGCCGGGGTCCTGGCCGGACCTCGCGACCACGGTGGAAACCAGTTTGCGCAGCTCGTCGTAGGAGTTCGACGGCGGTGCCGCGAAGCTCTCGCCCACGCCGCTGTTGCCGGCCGCGGCGGCCCGGGACGTGTCGCGCAACTGCACCTGGGGCAGGAAGAACGCGACGGCCAGGGCCACGAGCCCGATCGGCGCCGCGATCAGGAACATCATCTGCACGGTCTCGGCGTACCCGGCGACGATCGGCGCTCTCAGCGCGTCCGGCAGCGCGTGGACGGCGGCGGGACTGGCGATGGCGCGCGGGTCGACGCCCTGGGGGACCACCAGGTTCTGCGGCAGCCGGTTCGCGTAGATCGTGCCGAAGATCGCGACACCGAACGAGCTGCCCATCGTGCGCAGGAAGGTGATGCCGGACGTGGCGACGCCGAGGTCGGTGTAGTTCGTGGTGCTCTGCACGACGATCACCGGCACCTGCATCACCAGGCCGATGCCCGCGCCCAGCACCATCATGAACGCGCCCATCTCCCAGTAGCTGGTCGACGCGTCCAGTAGCGACAGCAGGAACAGGCCGATGGTGAGCCCGACCGAGCCGATCAGCGGGAAGATCCGGTACCTGCCGGTGCGGCTGATCGTGTTGCCGGTGAGTAGCGCCGTGGCCATCAGCCCGGCGATCAGCGGCAGCATCCACAGACCGGACGCCGTGGCCGACTCGCCGCGCACGTACTGCAGGTAGATCGGCAGGTAGGTGATGCCGCCGAGCATCGCGAACCCGACGACGAAGCTCAGGATGCCCGACACCGTGAACACCCTGCTGCGGAACAACCTCATCGGCAGCATCGGCTCGGCCGCGCGCTGCTCCACCCGCACGAACGCGATCAGCAGCACGATCGAGCCCGCGGCCATCCACAGGATCATCGGGGACGTCCACGCGTACTCGGTGCCGCCCCAGCTCGTGACCAGCGTCAGCCCGGTCGCGGCCAGTGCGATCAGCGCGATGCCGGCGTAGTCGATCTTCGGCCGGCCCTCCGTCCTGATCGCAGGCAGCGCGGCGATCGCCACCAGCACCACCGCGATGCCGAGCGGGATGTTCACGTAGAACGCCCAGCGCCAGCTCAGGTGGTCGACGAACAGCCCGCCGAGCAACGGCCCGGCGACCGTCGCGACGCCGAACACCGCGCCCGCGAGCCCCTGGAACTTGCCGCGTTCCTTCAGCGGCACGACGTCCGCGATGATCGCCATCGAGGTGACCATCAGCCCGCCCGCGCCCAGCCCCTGCACGGCGCGGAACGCGATGAGCGTGCCCATCGACTCCGACCAGCCCGCGAAGAACGACCCGACCAGGAACAGCGCGACGCTGACGAGGAACGTCTTCTTGCGCCCGTAGAGGTCGCCGAACTTGCCGATCAGCACGGTCATGATCGTCTCGGCGAGCAGGTACGACGTCACCACCCACGACAGGTGCGCGCCGCCACCCAGGTCGGCCACCATCGTGGGCAGCGCGGTGGACACGATGGTCTGGTCGAGGGCGGCCAGCAGCATGGCGAGCAGGACGGCCGCGACGACCAGGTTCCGCCTGCGAGTGTCGATCATCTCGGGCACGGGGCGATCGTCGCGCAGGCCGGGCGGTCTCGCAGGGCGGAAGAGCACGCCTTAGGCTCGGAAGCGATCACCCGAAGGAGGCCGTCTTGATCTTCATCACCGCCAAGTTCCGCGTCCTGCCCGAGCACGCCGAGGCCTGGCCCGCGATCAGCCGCAGCTTCACCGAGGCCACCCGCGCCGAACCCGGCTGCCTGTGGTTCGACTGGTCGCGCAGCCTCGACGACCCGAACGAGTACGTGCTGGTCGAGGCGTTCCGCGACGGCGACGCGGGCGGCGCGCACGTGCAGTCGGACCACTTCAAGGCCGCCCAGGCGGAACTGCCGCCGTACCTCGCGGAGACGCCGCGCGTCGTCAGCCAGATGGTCGAGCAGGACGACTGGTCGGCGCTGGGCGAGATGGAGGTTGCGCCACGAGGGTGAGCCTTGCCCGGATCGTTTGGCGCAGTGCGGTTCCTCCGCCCAGGATGGCGCCATGGACGCCTTCGTGGAGTTGTCCGCCGAGCTGACCGGCTTCTCGGCGGAGGAGCTGAGGTCGACCGGACTGGTCGAGCGGTACCGCGCGCTGGCCGACGGCGCGCCGGAGAACGAGATCATCCAGCTCTGGTACACCGGGGTCTGGCGAGGGGTGATCCCGGACGAGCGCGCCTACGCCGAGGGCCTCGCGTGGAAGGCGGTCGGCGTCGCCGCGCCGGGCACCCGCGCTCCCGGGTTCGGCAGCTGGGAGCAGAGACCCCGGAGCAGCGCCCGGTGAGGGCCGTGGTCGTCGGCGCGGGGTTCGCCGGCTCGCTCATCGCCAAAGTGCTGGGGGACAACGGGTTCCGCGTGCTCGTGCTGGAGGCGGGCGCGGAGGCGAACCACGACGCGGTCGGCAGGTTCCGCACGGCGCTCGTCAAGTCACCGCTGAAGCCCTACCGCACGACCGCCGCCGCGCCGTCCAGCGACTACCTGATCAACACCGGGCCGTTCGACTACTCGAGCCCGTACCTGCGGATGAACGGCGGCACCGGCACCGCCTGGACCGGCATCACACCCCGCATGCACCCCGACGACTTCCACACCGCCGACCTGGGGCGCGGCCGCAACTGGCCGCTGAGCTACGCCGACCTGGAACCCTCGTACCGCGCCGCGGAGTGGGAGATCGGGATCGCGGCCGACGCCGACGAACAACGGCAGCACCTGCCCGTCGCGGACGGCTACCGCTATCCCATGCACGCCCTGCCCCGTACGTACCTCGACCACGCCATCGCGTCCGTTGTGGACGGTGCCAGCATCGACGGCCACGAACTGCTCGTCGTCGGCACACCGCAGGCGCGCAACGGGGTTCCGGTGAACGGCTACCGGCCGGACGGCCGCCGGTGCAGCGGCTACGCGAGCTGCGTGCCGGTCTGCCCGGAGAACGCCAAGTACACGCCGCACCGCACGCAGAAGCGGTGGTCCGCGAACGTCGAACTGCGCACGCGCTGCGTGGTGAACCGGGTGCACGCCGACGAGTCCGGGCGCGTCACGAAGGTCAGCTACCAGCGCTACGAGGACGACACGTCCGGCAGGCACACGCGGCACGAGGAGGAGGCGGACGTCGTCGTCCTCGCCGCGCACGCCATCGAGAACGCCAAGCTGCTGCTCATGTCCGGGCTCGCGAACAGCAGCGACCAGGTCGGCCGCAACCTGATGGACCACCCCGCGCTGCTGACGTGGGCGCTCATGCCGCAGGCGATCGGCCCGTTCCGCGGTCCGGGCTCGACAACGGGCATCGAGGCGTTCCGCGGCGGTCCCGAACGCGGTGCGCGGGCGCCGTTCCGCATCGAGATCGGCAACTGGGGCTGGGGCTGGTCGGCAGGAAGCCCCGACTCCGACACCGCGGAGTTCGCCGCGGCGGGACTGCGGGGCAGGGCGCTGCGGGAGGCGGTGGCGGACCGGGTCGGCCGCCAGTTCACGCTCCAGTTCGAGATCGAGCAGGAGGCCGACCCCGCGAACCGCGTGACACTCGACCACACGCACCGCGACCCGCTCGGCAATCCGCGCCCGTCGATCCACTACGGACTGTCCGACTACGTCAAGGACGGCCTGCTGGCGGCGAAACGGGTCTCGGACCGGATCTTCGAGATGCTCGGCGCCGACGACTACACCTCGTACAAGCCCGACGAGGAACGGTACTTCGAGCACGACGGCGAGCCGCTGCGGTACTGGGGCGCCGGGCACGGCGGCGGCACGCACGTCATGGGCACCTCGCCGCGCGACTCCGTCGTGGACCAGTGGCAACGCTGCTGGGACCACCCGAACCTGTACGCGGTGGGGTGCGGCAGCATGCCGTCGCTCGGCACGTCCAACCCGTCGCTGACGATGGCCGCCCTGGTCCTGCGCACCGCGGACCACCTGGTCGCTACGTGCCGGACCGGACCTGGAGTCGCGCTCGCTGAATCAGCAGGATCGCCGCCGCCACCGCGATGATGACGACGCCGTTGCCGAACGCCCAGAGCACGGCGTGGTCGTGGACGACGTCACGGGAGACGGACGGGTCGCGGAAGACCGGGTTGACCTGCGTGATCAGCAGGACCTTCATCGCGACCGAGGCCGCGAGGCAGCCCAGCGCGGGCCAGGGCGCACGTGTGGCGACCGCCAGGACCACGGCCAGCGGCCCCCACGGCAGGTAGTAGTAGATCGGGCTGCCCGCGGCGAACACGCCCACGAGCGAGCCGGGCCGCGGGTCCGCCAGCAGCTGCGGATTCCACACGACCTGTTCGTAGAGGTTGCCGAACAGCCACATGCTGAGCAGGGGCACGACCAGCCGCGAGAATCTCACCGGGCCATCATGGCGAAGATGTCGAAAGTTCCGTGCCGCCGATCGACGCAGGGGTGGCAGCGGACGCTGCCAGTCGACAACGAGGAGACAACATGCGGTTCATGCTCATGCACCGAGTCCCGCAGGACGACCCGGCCTCGTGGGAACCGGGCCCCGAGCTCATCGAGCGGATGAACGCGTTCGTCGAGAAGCTGACGGCGGACGGCGTCATGCTCGGCGCCGAAGGCGTGCTGCCGCAGGGCGCGGTGGTGCGCAGGAGCGGTACGGCGATCAAGTCGACCGACGGGCCGTTCGCCGAGGCCAAGGAGGTCGTCGGCGGGTTCCTGCTGATCGGCGCGAAGGACCTCGCGGAGGCCACCGCCGTCGCCGAGGAGTACATCACGTGCTTCGCGGGCGTCGAGGAGATGTCGGTCGAGGTGCGGCGGGTCGCCGAGCTCGAGGACATCGAGCCCTACAAGTAGCCCGGTTCGACGACGAACCGGGCGAGACTTCTGGCCAGGTGCTCGGCGGGCCAGGCGGGTCCGGCAGCTCGCCTAGCCTGCGCCGCCGCCCGCGGCCAGGCGCATCAGGTCGGAGTCGAGGTCGATCGTCAGCTCCGTGCCGCCCGCGCTGCCGTACTCGTGCTGGTAGCTGCCCCACGACTCGTCGCGCACGGTCTTCTCGAAGCCCGAGGTCATGAGCGCTACCAGTTCGAGGGCCGCGCGGTCGATGCGCTTGTTGAGGCCGTTGTCCTGCCAGTCCTCGGTCGAGGCGAACAGCGAGGTCGGCACCACGACGGTCCGCAGGTAGGCGAACAGCCCGCGCATCTGGTCGTCGACCACGAGCGCGTGCCTCGCCGTGCCCGCGGTCGCGGCGAGCACGACGGGCTTCGCGATCAGCAGGTCGTTGTCGAGGATCTGGAAGAACGACGTGAGCAGGCCGCTCGCGCCCGCCTTGTAGACGGGGGTGCTCGCGACGATGCCGTCCGCGCGCTGCAGGGTCGCGATGGCGTTCCGCAGCTTCGGCCCGATGTGGTTGGACACCAGGGCGTTCGCGATCTCGGTGGCGAGCTCGCGCAGTTCGACCACCGTCGTGCCGACGGTGTGCGCCCGTTTGCCGGCGAGCGTGGTGACCCGTCCGGCGACGCGGTCGGCGAGCAGACGGGTGGACGACGGGTCGCTCGTGCCGGCGGACACCACCACCAGCTGGAAGTTCTGGCCCATTACTCCTCGCTCTGGCTGAGCTTGCCGGTGATCGCGGCGAGCTGTTCGAGTTCTTCCGGCGTCAGCACGCTCAGGGCGCGCGCGACGCTGCGTGCGTGCGGGCGGCCGATCGCCCGCTGGGTCTCGCGGCCGGCCGGGGTGAGCGTCAGGCGCACACCCCGGCGGTCGCCGAGGTCGGGGCAGCGTTCGACCAGACCTCGTTCGACCAGGCGCTCGACCATGCGGGACAGGGCGGGCTGGCTCAGCAGCACGTGGCGGTTCAGCTCACCCATCCTGAGTGGACTGTCGCATTTGGACAGCTGGTAGAGCACGTCGTACTCCCGCATGGTCAGGTCGCCCCAGACGTCCTCCGCGTTGAACTGCTTCATCAACACGGCGTACGCCTTCATCAGCGACTCCCACGCCTCGTTGGCCCGGGTCACCGGGAGTCCTGGTACGGCGAGCCACCCGTGACGTTGTCACCCCGGTTGGCGTTCGGCTTGGGCTGGCGGACCGGGCCGTCGCCGTACTTGTCCTTGACGCGCCCGGCGTGCGTCGGCGGCTTGGCGGTCTCAGGGTCCTGGCGCGCCTCGATCTCCTTGCGCAGCACCGGAACCACCTCCTCGCCGAGCAGGTCGAGCTGGTTGAGCACGGTCTTGAGCGGCAGGCCGGCGTGGTCCATCAGGAACATCTGGCGCTGGTAGTCGCCGAAGTGCTCGCGGAAGGTCAGCGTCTTGTCGATGACCTCCTGCGGGCTGCCGACCGACAGCGGCGTCTGCTCCATGAAGTCCTCCATCCGCGGGCCGTGGCCGTAGACGGGAGCCTCGTTGAAGTACGGGCGGAACTCCTTGACCGCGTCCTGCGACCGCTTCGCGATGTACGCCTGGCCGCCGAGGCCGACGATGGCCTGCTTCTCCGTGCCGTGGCCGTAGTGCGCGTACCGCTGGCGGTAGAACTCGATCAGCCGGATGTAGTGCTCCTTCGGCCAGAAGATGTTGTTGGCGAAGAAGCCGTCGCCGTAGAAGGCAGCCTGCTCGGCGATCTCGGGCGTGCGGATCGACCCGTGCCACACGAACGGCGGCAGGTCGTCCAGCGGCCGCGGGGTGCTGGTGAAGCCCTGCAACGGCGTGCGGAACTTGCCCTCCCAGTCCACGACATCCTCGCGCCACAACCGGTGCAGCAGGTTGTAGTTCTCGAGCGCCAGCGGCAGGCTCTGCCGGATGTCGGCACCGAACCACGGGTAAACCGGCGCGGTGTTGCCGCGGCCCAGCATCAGGTCCATGCGGCCCTTCGCCAAGTGCTGCAGCATCGCGTACTCCTCGGCGATGCGCACCGGGTCGTTCGTGGTGATCAGCGTCGTGGCGGTGCTGACGATGAGCTTCTTCGTCTTCGCCGCGATGTGGCTGAGCAGCGTGGTCGGCGCGGACGAGAAGAACGGCGGGTTGTGGTGCTCGCCGATCGCGAACACGTCGAGCCCGACCTCCTCGGCCTTCTCCGCGATCTGCACGATCGCGTCGATGCGCTCGGCCTCGCTCGGGGTCTCGCCGCTCACCGGGTCCCTGGTGATGTCGCTCACCGAGAAGATTCCGAACTGCACGGCACCCGCCTCCTTCGAACTTAGTGACCTATGCGTTTGCATCTACTTTAACGCCTGGCTGCCCGTCCTATTCCCACTACCCTGATCACATGTCGCTGGGCGTGGGGGACGCCGGCTTCAGCTACGGCGGAGTCCCCGTTTTCGCAGATCTGTCCTTCACCGTCGACCCTGGTGAGGCCGTCGCCGTCGTCGGCCCGAACGGCTCGGGCAAGTCGACGCTGCTCCGCTGCCTGGTCGGGGCCGAGGTGCTGGACTCCGGCACCGTGCTGTTCGACGGCGCCGAGCTGGACGAGTCGTCGGGCGCGGTCCGGTCCGCCGTCGCGTCGCTGCTGGACGACGCCGACTACTTCCCGGACGTGTCCGTCGTGGAGCACCTGCGGCTGCTGGCCTGGCTGCACGGGTCGTCGGCCGATGTCCCGGCGGTGCTCGGGGAGGTCGGGCTGACCGCGGTGGCGGACCAGCTGCCGCCGACCCTGTCCTCGGGGCAACGGCACCGGCTCGGGCTGGCATCGTGCTTCGTGCGGCCGCGCTCGGTGCTCGTGCTGGACGAACCCGAACAGCGCCTCGACGCGGCCGGCCGCACCTGGCTGCGGTCCCGCCTGCTGGCGGAGAAGGCCGCCGGTGTGGCCGTGGTGTTCGCGTCGCACGACCACGAGCTGGTGGAGGCGGTGGCGTGCCGGACCGTCACGCTGTGACCGCGTCAGCCGTCCGGCGCCGGCTGCGACCGCCGGGGCGCTTCCAGGTCGCGCGGCTGTACGCCCCCTTCGTCAACTTCTCGATCGTCGGCCTGGTCGGCTACGGCTGGGCGTATGCCGGACTGACCAAGACCTCTTATCCCGGGGGCGCGTGGACCGCGCTCTGGTTGTCGGTGCTGGGCGCTACCGTGCTGATGAAGGTGGCGCTGGCGGCCGGGCCGGTCTTCGCGGGCGCGGACCGGATGTTCTGGGTGCTGAGCTCGCCGGTGCCGCGCGAGGCGTTGTTGCGGCCTCGGTTTTTGGGGCTGCTCGCGGTGGGGGCGGTGGTGGGTGCCGGCTGGCCCGCGGTTGTGTCCGGGATCGTGGGGGCTGTGGTCCCGCCTTGGGTCGCGGCGGGTGCTGGGGCCGCCTGCGGGGTGGCTGTGGTGGCCGGGGCCGTGGTGTTGCAACGGGCTCGGGTGCGGCCGCAGGGGTGGTTGAGCGGGCTGGTCGGGCTGGCGGTGGTGGCGCTGCTGGTGCCGGCTGGCCGGTTCGGCCTGCCGGTGTCCTGGCCTGGTTCCGGTGGTGGGGAGGCGGGGGCGGGCGGTTCTGGGGTGCGGGCGGGGTCGGTCGGTGCGCGGGTGAGTGAGCCGGGTTCGTTGGGTGGCTCGGTGGGTGAGCTGGGATCACTGGGTGGGCCGGTGGACGAGCCGGGGTCGGTCGGTGCGCAGGTTGGTGAGCCGGGTTGGCTGGGCGGCTCGGTAGGTGAACTGGGTTGGCTGGGCGGCTCGGTAGGTGAACTGGGTTCGGTGGGCGGCTCGGTGGGTGGGCTGGGTTCGCTGGGTGGGTCGGTGGACGAGCCGCGGTCGGTCGGTGTGCAGGTGGGTGAGCTGGGTTCGTTGGGTGGGCCGGTGGGTGAGCCGGGTTCGGTGGGCGGCTCGGTGGGTGGGCTGGGTTCGGTGGGCGGGTGGACCGGTGTGGTCGGCGCTGCCTGGGTGGTGGCGATCGGCCTGGCGGTGGTGGCGGCCGCCTCGCTGCGGTTCCTGCGGCGGTCCGGCCTTGCGGCGGGCGGTGCGCTGGCGGGGGTGGCGCGGGTGTCGGTTAGCTGGTTTGACCTCGCGCTTCTCGGCGCTGTGCTGGCCGAACGTCGTGCTCGCGCGCTTGGCCGCGTGAAGTCGGTGCGGTTGAGGGGTTCCCGGCTTGTCGTCCTCGCCTGGACCGACGCGCTCCGGCTGCGCCGGACGCCCAACGCCGCGCTGGTTTGGGCGGCGTTGCTGCCCGCTCCGGCTCTGGTGTCCGTGGGCTGGCAGGGCGCTGTCGTCCCTGTCGTCCACCTTGTTGCCGCGTTCCTCGCTACCGATCGGCTGGCCGCGGGGCTTAAGTTCGTGTGCCGGTCCCCGGCTATGCGGCGCGCCCTGGGGCTGCCGGACCGGCAGCTGATGCTGGCGCACCTTGTGTTCCCCGCGGCCGGCGCGGTTTTGTGGTGCGCTGTCACGGCGGCGTTCACCCCGCATGTGTCCGCGGTCAACGCGCTGATCTCGGCGGTGGGCGCGGTGGCCGTCGTGTACCGGATCGCCAGCCGGCCGCCGGTCGACTACGGCGCCGCGATCATCGACTTCGGGGTGCTCGGGCCGACGCCGCTCGGCCTGGTGGTGCAGTTCAGTCGCGGTCCGGCGTTGCTGGCGGTGCTCGGCCTCCTGCAGCTGGCGCTGTAGGAGGTCCGGGGGACATCGCGTCAGCCGAGCAGTTCGGCTACCCGCGTGGCGGTGGCCACGGTGGACTGCGGGTTTTGACCCGTCACGAGCAGGCCGTCCACCACCACCGTGCTCGACCACGGCTCACCCGACGCTAGCCGGGCACCCAGAGCGGTCAGCCGACCGGCGACCGAGTAGGGGACGGCCAGGCCTCCCTGGCGCTCCTCCTCGTCGCTGAACACCGCCATCTCCTTGCCTGCGAACACGAACGTGCCGTCCGCGCGGACGGCACTGAGCAGCCCGGCCGGTCCGTGGCACAGTGCCGCGACGAGCTTGCCGCCGTCGTGGAAGTCCGCCAGCAACGCGCCCAGCGACGCGTCGAACGCCAGGTCCGCCATCGGGCCGTGCCCACCCGGCAGGTAGATCGCGTCGAAGGCGGCCGCGTCCACATCGGACAGCACGGCCGGAGCGCGCAGGTCCTCCAGTGAGGCAACGGCTTCGTCGAACTTGCCGTCGAGGCTCGCCTTGTCCACGGTCGGCACGACTCCGCCCGGCGTCGCCAGCGTCACCTCGACACCGGCTTCCCGCAGCACGCGCACGGACTCGACGACCTCCTCCGCCCAGAACCCCGTGGGGTGGGCCGAACCGTCCGCCAGCGTGAGCGAGTCGGCGCCGGACACGACCATCAGTAGCTTCTTCATGTCGACCAGGACATCACAGATCTGCCGAACGCGACGAACGAGCTATAAGATGACTTATGGCTTCGAGGTTGACGGACCTGGACCTGCTGGCGACGTTCCTGGAGATCTACCGGGGCGGCTCGCTCACCAGCGCGGCCGCCAGGCGGGGACTCACCCAGCCGGCGGTCAGCGGCCAGCTCGCCAAGCTGGAGAAGGAGCTCGGCGAGCCGCTGTTCGTACGGGGTAGCCGTGGGGTTACACCCACACCCCGTGCCGACGAACTCGCCCGCCGCGTCGGCGGGCACGTCGACCAGCTCCGCACCGCGCTCGAACCCGGAGAAACCCTCGAGGGCACGGTCCGGATCGGGGGAGCGGCGGAGTTCATGACCGTGCGAGGCCTGCCCGCACTCGCCCCGCTGACGCGCAGGGGACTCCGGTTCGAGGTGATGTTCGGCCTGGCCGGTGACCTGCTCGCCGCGCTCCGGGCTGCGAAGCTCGACGTGGTCCTGTCCTCCGTGCGCCCCGCCGCCGGGTTCACCGCCACGCCGTTCACCGACGAGGAGTTCCTGCTGGTCGGGCCACCTTTGCTGGCCAGGACCGTGGACCAGGACGTGCTGGCCACGGACCCGGCGCGAGCCCTCGAACACCTGCCGCTCGTCGCCTACGACGGCGACCTGCCGATCATCCGCCGCTACTGGCGCAGCGAGTTCGGCACCCGCCCGGCGAACACCGTCGCCGTCACCGTGCCCGACCTGCGTGCCGTGCTGGCCGCGGTGATCGCTGGGGCCGGGGTGTCCGCCCTGCCGCGCTACCTCGCCGAACCCGCGCTCGCCGCCGGATCGGTCGAACAGCTGCACCACCCGGAGGTACCCCCGCTCAACACCCTCTACGTCGTCACCCGCGGCACGACCACGCCGGCCACCGACGCCGTCGCGGAGCACCTGCGGTCACGCGACTGGGGTGTCCTCTGAGTGGACGGTGGCTTCTCAGACGCTCCTGAGCACCGACACGACGATGCCGAGGATGACGGCCCTGTCGCCGTCGATCACGGGGTAGTCGGCGTTGCGCGGCTCCAGGTACACGTGGCCGCCCTTGCGCTGGTACACCTTGACCGTCGCCTCCTCCTCGATCATCGCGGCGACGATCTGCCCGTTGTACGCCTCGTGCGTCTGCCGCACGACAACCGTGTCGCCGTCGCAGATCGCGGCGTCGATCATCGAGTCGCCACGCACGCGCAGCGCGAACACGTTGCTGCCCCGGCCGACCAGGCCGCGCGGCAGGTGCAGCACCTCGTCCACGTGCTCGACGGCGGAGATCGGCGCACCGGCGGCGATGTCACCGACGACCGGCACCGAGATCGAGTCCTCGGAGACCATTCCCGGCGCCATCGGCGCGCCGCTCAGGAAGACCCGCACGTCCATCGGCCGCGTCACCGAGCCACCGCGCTTGAGGAAACCCTTGTCCTCCAACGCCGTCAGGTGCCGGGAGACGCTGGAGGACGACTTCAGGCCGACGGCCTCGCCGATCTCGCGCGTGCTGGGGGAGTAGCCGTGCTCGACGACCCAGTCACGAATGGCGACCAGGATCATCTGCTGGCGCTCCGGCAGCACGGTCGTGTCGAGCTCGAGATCGTCGTAGGCGGTCATCGGTCGATAGTAGTAATCCGCCGGCAGACACGATCGGGTGGCCGTTGATCTTGCGCCGGTACCCGCGCGAGATCTGACCGGCTGCCGCACGATGTGGCGGTGAGCACACGTCGGGAACGCTCCTGGGGCCTGCGACCAGGTAGGTCAGTGCGAACCCAGGTGGCGCCCGTGGCGCTGACACCAGAAGTGGCGCCGGCGGTGCTGGACGAGTCCGCGCTGCTGGAGCTTTACGAGTCGACGGCCGAGCGGTTGCACCGCTACGTGGCCAGGCGGGTCGGCGCCGACACCGCGCAGGACGTGGTGTCGGAGGCGTTCCTCGTGCTCTGGGACCAGCGCGGCGGGCAGGCCTACGAGGCCGACGCCGTGCGGGCGTGGCTCTACGGGGTGGCGACGAACCTGTTGCGCGGCCACGTCCGCGCCGAGGAACGCAAGCTGCGGGCGTGGAGCAAGGAGTACGCGGCCCGCACCGACGAGGCCGACATCGGCGACCGGGTGAGTGCCGCGGCGGACGCCGACGTGCTCGCCGGACCGCTCACCTCCTGGCTCGCCGAACTGCGCGTCGAGGAACGCGAGGTGCTGCTGCTGAACGCGTGGGCGGAGTTCACGCCCACCGAGATCGCTGTGGCGCTCGACGTTCCGGTGGCCACCGTGCGCACCCGTCTGCACCGTGGCCGCGCACGGCTGCGCACTCGCCTCGCCGCGACCGCCCACGACTTCACCGAGGACAGCCATGTCTGAGCCCACCAAGCCCGAGACCCTCGACCGAGTGCTCGACGCCGCCCTCTCGCGTGCCGGTGACGAGCCCGTCCACTTCGACGTGGCCGCCGGCAGGAACGCCCTGGCCGCCGCTCTGAAGTCACGCGCCGAAGTGGCCGAGCCGATCGCTGCCGGCACCGGGCACCGGCCGCGCAGGCGGGTCCGCTGGCTCGCCGCCGCAGCCGCCGTGGCGGTGCTGACCGGCGGTGGCCTGGCCGCGTCGACCGTCGGCCTCACCGGTGCCGGCAGCAACTCCGCGACCGCCGCCGAAGAGCTGATCAAGGCCGCCGACCTGGCGTCCCGCGTGGTCGAACGCCCTGTCGCGCCTGGCCAGTTCCTCTATGTACGGACCCGGTACAAGGGCATCTCCATCAAGGACCCCGTCGACACGGCGACGACCACGGACATGACCGACGAGGAGTGGATCCCGGCAGACCGCCGCGACGAGTGGATGCTCAAGGTCAGGATCAACTCGGTCGGGTGGCTGCCAGGACACGAGGGCGACGGCGAGCCGGAGGCCGGCACACATTTCAAGGACGGTCAGGAGTTCCGCGGCAAGTGCGGCAAGTACTCCTACTTCGCCGAGGGTCAGCCGGATCGTTGCACGGCCGGTGACTTCCACAACCCCACACCGGAGTTCATCGCCGCGCTGCCGGAGGACCCGAAGGAACTGCTGGCCAAGCTCAGGGGCGAGGGCGGGGACTCGGACGGGGCTGCTCTGCAACAGGCTCGCGAGGCGCTGCAGTCGGGTGAGTACCCGGCGGAGGTGCGCGCGAACATCTTCCGTGCGCTCGCGCTGATGCCTGGTCTGGTCGTCACGGACAAGAAGGCGAACCTCGACGGCAAGGAAGGCGTCGCGCTGGGCATCCGGTACATCGAGGACTTCACCGAGATCATCATCGACCCGGAGAACGGCGACTTCATCGGCGGCCGGTACACCGTCGCCGAAGACCTGTCCAAGGACCAGGGCGGGCTCGGCAAGGGCACCGTCCGCCAGTCCTACTCCGTGGTCTCCGGGGTGGTCGGCTCGCTGGGTGGCCGCCCCTAACGGTGAACATGCAACCCTGGGGTTGCGCATCCTCGGGGGGATGTGCAACTCTGGGGTTGCACTTATTGGCGGACCTGGGAGTTGTCGTGAGCGTGGACCGGATCGAACGCGAGACCCTGATCGAAGCACCGTTGACGCGGGTCTGGCAGCTGGTGACCGAGCCGGGGTTCTGGGTGGCCTCCCAGCCCTCCGGCACCGCGGTCGAGGGGGAGACGACCCTCTGTAAGAACGAGCAGTACGGCGACTTCCCGGTGCGGGTCGAGACCGTGACGCCGCAGACGTACGTGTCCTACCGCTGGGCCAGCGCGTTCGGCGGGCAGGAGCTGAGCGCGGACAACACGACGCTGGTCGAGTTCACCCTCACGCCTGAAGGTACGGCGACTCGGCTGAAGGTTGTGGAGAGCGGGTTCTCGCAGCTCGCGGGTTCGGAGGAGCTGCGCGCGAAGGCTCTTCAGGACAACACCGGCGGCTGGTCCGAGGTGCTCGAGGCGTTCACGAAGAAGGCCGAAAGCTAAGTTGAGCACGTGCCCAAGTCAGCCGACCGCGGTCGCCGCACCCGTGAACAACTGATCGACGCCGCCGCACAGCTCGTGGGCGAGGTCGGCTGGGGTGCGGTGACCACGCGGCTGGTCGCCGAACGGGCGGGCGTCAACGCCGCGCTCGTGCACTACCACTACTCGTCGGTGTCCGAACTGCTGTCGACGGCCGCGCTGCAGTTCGCCTCGCGCGTGCTGGCCGAGTCGGCGCGGGCGCTGGCGGCGGTGTCGCCGGCCGAGGGCGTCGAGCGGATCTTCGAGGACCTGTCCCGCTTCACCGGCACGGATCCCGAGTCGTTGCTGCTGGCCGAGGCGTTCCTGGCCGCGCATCGGTTGCCCGAGTTGCGGGCCGGCCTGTCGGCGCTGGTCGTGGACTTCCGGACGCGGGTCGCCGAGTGGTTGCGGGACTCGGGCGTGCAGGACGCCGACGCGGTGGCGTTGCTGCTGGGCGCGGCCATCGACGGCTTGGTACTGCATCGCGCGCTGGACTCGTCAGTCGACTTCCGCGTGGTCGCGGGCCCGTTCCGGCGCCTCGTCGCGGGCTGACCAGCGCGGCTCGCCACCGGCCTCGGCGGACGACAGGGCCCGCCTCGGGTAACGAAACGATAAACATTGCACTGTGCAACAGTCGGTGCGCCGTCGCCTGTCCGTACCTCTCGGCATGCGGATACTCCTCGTCGCTTTGCTGGCGTTGTTGGTCGGAGCGCAGCCCGCGTTCGCGCAGCAGGATCTGGGGCCCGACTACGTGCAGACCCAGTTCGGGCCGATGGGTCCGGCCGGGCGGGACCTGCTGGAGAAGGTGGCCCTCGCGGGGTTGTGGGAGGGCCCCGCCGGACGGATGGGGCTCGAGAAGTCGGCCAACCCGAAGGTGCAGGAGGCCGGTCGGCACCTCATCGACGGGCACGCCGACCTGGACCGGCGCACCGCCGTGCTCGCTCGCACGTTCGGCGTGTCACTGCCGACGCAGCCCAGCGAGGCGCAGCAGGGCTGGCTGAACGAGATGACGGCCGCCCCCGCGCGCAGCCCCGAGTTCGACCGTGTGTTCGCGAATCGGCTCAGGGCGGCGCACGGCGGTGTGTACAAGTTCCTCGCCGCCGTGCGCACCGGCACGCGCAACACCGCGATCCGTGACTACGCCAAGGTCTGCATGGACACCGTGCTCGACCACATGACGGTGCTCGAGGCCACCGGGATGGTCGACTTCAACGACACCGAGGCGATTCCGCTGGCGTTGGTCGCGCAGCCTGCGTCGATCACGCCCACGCCGCCGCCCATCCAGGTGCCGCAGGCGGCCGCGCAGAACTTTCAGCAACTGCAACAGCAGGACGACGGCGACATCCCCGACGGCGCGCTCGGACTGGGCGTGCTGGCGCTGGTCGTGGCCGGTCTCTGGTTCTGGACGAGTGGGCGGAGCAGTCGCAGGCCGCACCCGTAGTGCTAGATTGGGCATATGCCTAAGTCGAACGCCCAACAACGAGCGCTGATCGTCGGAGCGGGGATCGCCGGGCTCACGTCCGCGTGGTGGCTGGAGCGTGCCGGGTGGGACGTGTCGGTGGTGGAGAAGGCACCGTCGTTCCGTGCGGGCGGCTACCTGATCGATTTCTTCGGGCCGGGCCACGAGGTGGCGCGGCGGATGGGGCTGCTGCCGGCGCTGGAGGCGCGGCGGGCGCCGATCTCGTCGGTGACCAGCGTGGACTCCTCCGGGCGCCGGCGCGCTGAGATCTCCGCCGCCGCCTACGAGGCGGTCGCGGACGGGGTGATCAGCCTGTTGCGCGGCGACCTGGCCTCGGTGATCCGCGCTGAACTGCGAGCCTCGATCCGTTACGGCACAACGGTTTCCGCTGTCTTCGACGACGGCCGGGTGACGTTCCCCGACGGGTCCTCGGACGAGTTCGACCTGGTCGTCGGTGCCGACGGGGTGCACTCGCGGGTGCGGGAGCTGGTGTTCGGGCCCTCGGCGTCGTTCGTGCGGTATCTGGGGCATCACACGGCGGCGTTCTCGGTCCGGGACGTGGAGTTGAGCGCCCGGATCGGCCACCGCTACCAGATGCTGACCGTGCCGCATCGGATGATCGGCTGCTACGCCGTGCGGGACGGGGCGATGGCCGCGTTGATGCTCTACCGGTCCGCTTCTCCCGAGCTGCCGGCTGATCCGGCTGCGGCGCTGCGGGAGCGGTTCGGCGACCTCGGCTGGGTCGCGCCCGCGCTGCTCTCCGTGCTGCCGGAGGACGTCTACTACGACGAAGTGTCCCAAGTGGACATGCCGGTGTGGCATCGCGGCAGGGTCGTGCTCGTGGGCGACGCGTGCGGGGCGGTCTCGCTGTTCGCCGGCCACGGGGCCTCACTCGCGATGACCGGCGCCTGCGTGCTGGCGGAAGAGCTCACCGCTGGTGCCGAGGGCGCTTTCGAGCGCTATCAGGGCCGGATGAAGCCCGCCGTGGAGCACACCCAGGAGTTCGGGCGGCGGTTCATCGGCTGGATGGCGCCCTCGTCCGCGTGGCGGATCGCGTTGCGGGACATGGTGTTGCGGCTCTCCGGCCTGCCCGTCGTGCGGAAGCTGATCCGCGGCTCCGTCGCGCCGGACGTCGACGGCGTGCTCACCCCCGCCACCTGACGCGTTCCGGGTCAGGGTGATTTCGGCGCGTCCCGCCACCCGATCGGGCTAAGTCACGACAGACTGTGGGACGTGGAACGGGATCGCAGGTGGACGGACAAGGGTGAGGCCATCGGGCACGGCGTGAGCTGGCTCGCGCGGTGGAGTCTGCGGGTGGCGCTGGCCGCGCTCGGCTTCTGGATGGTCTTCTGGCTGGTCGGGAAGCTGTGGGTGGTCGTCATGCCCGTGCTGCTCGCCCTGCTGATCACGACGGTGCTGTGGCCGCCGGCCCGGTGGATGATGTCGAAGGGCCTCAACTCGGCCCTGGCGGCGACGATCGTGCTGCTCGTCGGGCTCGGCGTACTGGGCGGGGTCATCGCGGCGATCTCGTCGTCGATCGCGTCCGGTGTGCCGGAGATCGCGCAGAGCGCGCAGAAGGCCGTCAGGCAGCTGCAGGACTGGGCGTCCGGGCCGCCGTTCAACCTGCGCGACACGGATCTCGACCGGCTCATCTCGCAGGGCGTCGACCAGATCCAGTCCAGCATCGGGTCGATCGCCGGCGGGCTGCTGACCGGCGCGGGCGCGGTGACGTCGGGCCTGGTGACCGGGATCGTGGCGCTGCTGCTGGCCTTCTTCTTCGTCAAGGACGGCATGCGGTTCACGCCCTGGGTGCGCGGGCTGATCGGTGAGCGCGCCGGCGGGCACGTCACGACGGTGCTGGAGCGGATCTGGGTCACGCTCGGCAGCTTCATCCGCAGCCAGGCCGTCGTGTCGCTGATCGACGCGATCTTCATCGGGCTGGGCCTGGTGATCCTCGGCGTGCCGCTCGCGGTACCGCTGGCCGCGCTGACGTTCCTCGGCGGCTTCATCCCGATCATCGGCGCGTTCATCGCCGGTGCGCTGGCCGTGCTGGTCGCGCTCGTCAGCAACGGCCTGACCACGGCCGTCATCATGCTCGTCATCGTCATCGTGGTGCAGCAGGTCGAGGGCAACGTGCTGCAGCCCATCCTGCAGTCGCGCGGCCTGCGCCTGCACGCGGCGCTCGTCCTGCTCGTCGTCACGGCCGGCACGTCGCTCTACGGCATCGCGGGCGCGTTCTTCTCCGTCCCGGTCGCCGCCGCCGTGGCCGTCGTGATGCGCTACCTGGGCGAGGTCATCGAAGCCAGGTCCGTAATGGTTACGTCACAACCTGACGGGGATGAACCAGGGGAGACCGAACGTTCTCCTGAGTGAACACCGAGAAGAGGAGTGACACTGTGACGGAGAAGGCTGTTCTCGCGGGCGGCTGTTTCTGGGGCATGCAGGACCTGTTCCGCCGCCACCCCGGCGTCGTCTCCACGCGCGTCGGTTACACCGGCGACCCCAGCACGCCGAACGCCACCTACCGCCGCCACGGCAACCACGCCGAGGCCATCGAGATCGTGTTCGCCCCCGAGCAGCTCAGCTACCGGCAGATCCTGGAGTTCTTCTTCCAGATCCACGACCCGTCGACCCGCAACCGCCAGGGCAACGACATCGGCGCCGGCTACCGCTCGGCGATCTTCTACACCGACGACACCCAGAAGAAGATCGCGGAGGAGACGATCGCCGCGGTCGACGCCTCCGGCAAGTGGCCGGGCAAGGTCGTCACCGAGGTCACCCAGGAGTCGGACTTCTGGCTGGCCGAGCCGGAGCACCAGGACTACCTGGAGCGCTACCCGAACGGCTACACGTGCCACTACGTGCGGCCGGAGTGGCAGCTCGGCGAGCGTTGATCGCCTGACGAGGGCCGTCCCGGTGGGGACGGCCCTCGTGCCGTCGTGATCAGGCGTTCGGGTCGAACGGGATCCCGGCCGGCTTGGCGATACCCAGGTTGTGGTTGAACGCGCCGTCCTTGATCGCCAGGGACGCGCTGCCGAAGTTCGCGTTCACGAGCCTGTCGCGCACCCCGGCGGGGTAGCGGTCCCAGCTGACCAGAGCGGGGTACTGGTAGACCCCGTAGTGGTTCTCCGCCTGCTCGCCCGCGCCCGCGAGACGGAAGCAGTGCGTACTGGCGCCGTCCTTGTGGTAGATGATCTTCGGGTGGGTGCCTTCCCACTGCACGTTGGCGCGCGGGTGTGTCTTGTACTTGCCGTGCTCCGACGTCGAGACGTACTGGGCCACGTCGTTCTGCACCCAGACGACCACGTGCTCGATGTCGTGGCGGTGGCCGCAGCAGTCCCAGAGCGGCACGGCCTGGTCCTTCTCGAAGTACAGGTCGTAGAGGTAGGCGCACCAGCCGTTGTTGCACTTGGAGCGGCTGTAGGAGTTGGTGTTGTCCAGGTCGGACCGGTCGTGGCAGTTACCGTTCAGCGCGCCCGAGTTCTTCAGGCCGGTCGCGATGTCACCATTCGGCGAGATCGCCGGGGTGGGGTAGCAGCCGTCACCGTCGTAGTCGAACGCCGGTTGCCACTTGCCGTCGGCCGCCTCGTGGTTGGCAGGGATGGCGCGGGGCGGGTCAGCGAGCGCGATGCCGGGGAACAGTGCCGTGATCAGCAGTGCTCCGGCGAGCGCGGACAGGAGTTTCTTCCTCAACAGCGGCCTCCGGGATGCAGGGGAGCGAGGCTTGCGAGGCCGAAGGTGGTACATGAAGCACCTTCACGTCTAGGTACTTCATCAAATCTTTGCCGTACCGGGAAATTAACAACCCCGGAACGGAAGCGATCACGTTCCGGGGTCGCGCTCTCATCAGGCCCGTCGCCGGGCGTTTCACATGCGGGCCGAGCCGACCTTCCAGTACCCGCTGAACATGATCGCCTTGCGGTCCACCCCGCGGTCCTTGACCAGGTGCCGGCGCACCCCGGTCGCGAGCGCCGACTCCCCGCACGCCCACGCGTACTCCACAGTGGACAGCGCCTTGTCCTGGATCGCCTTCAGCACGGCGGATCCCGGCTCGGCGTCGCCGCGCAGCACCCACTCCACGTCGAGGTCGACGCGGTAGGACTCGTCCGGCACTTCGACGAACACGTGCACCGGCCGCGTCTCGACCTCGAGGATCGCGGCGAGGGCGGGCAGCGCGGTCTCGTCGGCCGCGAGCAGCACCGACCCGCCGGCGGGCGGGCGGTAGGCGGAGCCACCCGCTCGGAACCCGGCCTTGTCACCCGCGATCGCGCGCCGCGCCCACCGCGTGCCGGGGCCGGCGTCGCCGTGCACCACGAAGTCGACGTCGATCTCGGCCACGTCCTGCCGGTGCGCGCGGACCGTGTACCAGCGCAGGTCCGGCCTCGTGTCCTCGGGCATCGCGCGCAACGACGTGCGGACGTTGATGCGGTCGTCGGCCGGCATGACGAGTTCGCGGCCGGTCGCCATCAGCAGGCCGAAGTACTCGTCGGGCCCGGTCACGGCGAACGACGCGAACTCCGGCGCGTGGAAGGTGATCCGGCGCATGTGGTCGCTGAGTTCGGTCACCGCCGTGACGGTCATGACGAACTGGTCGAAGACCTCGCGGCGGTTCGCCGGGGCCATCATCATCTCGGCGGCCTTGGTGGCGGCCTTGAGGGTGAACCGGTCGAAGGCGGAGTAACGCGACATGCCAGCAACGTACACGTTTGGTTAGGCTTGCCTAAGCCATCGGGCCAAATCGAGATGGAGAGCGCACACTGCGGACATGTTCCCCAGGACCGCGCAACAACAATGGTGGTTCGAAGAGCCTGCGAGCAAGAACCGCAGCCAGGCCACCGGTCTGCGGCTCGCCATCGCCTACCTCCGGCGGGACGCCGAGGCCGTCGAACGGCTGCTGCCCGCCGACGAGGGCGAGATCTGGCTGGTGATGGGCGCGTTGGAGAACGGTCTGCTCGGTCTCAACCAGCTGTACCCGCCCGGCCCGCCGGACGAGGTGTGGGAACGGGTCACGCCGATCATCGACGCCTCCGCGCCCAAGGGGGTCGCTCCGCGCGCACGCGCGTTGCTCGCGGCGATGACGGACGCCATGTACAACGCCACGCTCGGTGAGGTCTCCGAACGCAAGGAGCGGGATCCGTACGTGGGTGCGCACCTGTACGCGGCGATCACGGCGATGCGCTCCATGGAGCACGAGGGCAGCATTCAGCGCATGCAGGCCAAGGCCGACGAGCTCGACCCGCCCCTGGATGGCGTCCAAGAGCTGTGGCGACAGGGCTGAGGCGCAACTAACAGAGACCCCGACGTGCATGCCCATACATCGTCGTGCATAATTCTCAACGTGTCCAAGGTGCTCACTTCACTTCCCGCCGGCGAACGCGTCGGCATCGCCTTCTCAGGTGGTCTCGACACCTCCGTCGCGGTCGCGTGGATGCGTGAGAAGGGCGCAGTGCCCTGCACGTACACCGCGGACATCGGCCAGTACGACGAGCCCGAGATCGAGACCGTCCCCGGTCGCGCGGGCACGTACGGTGCCGAGATCGCGCGTCTCGTCGACTGCCGTGCCGCGCTCGTCGAGGAAGGCCTCGCGGCGCTGGCCTGCGGCGCGTTCCACATCCGGTCCGGTGGCCGCGCCTACTTCAACACGACGCCGCTCGGGCGGGCCGTCACGGGCACCATGCTCGTGCGCGCCATGCTCGACGACGACGTGCAGATCTGGGGCGACGGCTCTACCTACAAGGGCAACGACATCGAGCGGTTCTACCGCTACGGCCTGCTCGCGAACCCGTCGCTGCGGATCTACAAGCCGTGGCTCGACGCCGCGTTCGTGACGGAGCTCGGCGGCCGCAAGGAGATGTCCGAGTGGCTGCTGGAGCGTGACCTGCCCTACCGCTCGTCCGTCGAGAAGGCGTACTCGACCGACGCGAACATCTGGGGCGCGACGCACGAGGCCAAGTCGCTCGAGCTGCTCAACGAGGGCATCGAGATCGTCGAGCCGATCATGGGCGTCAAGTTCTGGGACCCGTCGGTCGAGATCGCGACCGAGGACGTCACCATCGGCTTCGACCAGGGCCGCCCGGTCACGATCAACGGCAAGGAGTTCGGCGACGCCGTCGACCTCGTGCTGGAGGCGAACGCCATCGGCGGCCGCCACGGTCTGGGCATGTCCGACCAGATCGAGAACCGCATCATCGAGGCCAAGAGCCGCGGCATCTACGAGGCGCCCGGCATGGCGTTGCTCTTCATCGCCTACGACCGCCTCGTGAACGCGATCCACAACGAGGACACCGTCGCGGCCTACCACAACGAGGGCCGCAAGCTCGGCCGGCTGCTGTACGAGGGCCGCTGGCTCGACCCGCAGTCGCTGATGCTGCGCGAGTCGCTGCAGCGCTGGGTCGGCGCGGCGGTCACCGGCGAGGTCACGCTGCGGCTGCGCAGGGGCGACGACTACTCGATCCTCGACACGTCCGGCCCGGCGTTCAGCTACCACCCGGACAAGCTGTCGATGGAACGCACCGAGGACTCGGCGTTCGGCCCGGTCGACCGCATCGGCCAGCTGACCATGCGCAACCTCGACATCGCGGACTCGCGCGCCAAGCTGGAGCTCTTCGCGAGCCTCGGCATGGTCGGCACCCGCCAGTCGGCGCTCATCTCGGCCCTGCCGGAACCGACCCAGCTGATCGGCGAGGTGCCGGACGGCGGCGCGGAGGCCATCGCCTCACGCGGTGAGGTCTCGGCGGCCGACGAGCTGCTCGACGCGGCGGCCATGGAGTTCGGCACGGACTGACGTCGCGGGGTGGGCGGGATCGACCCGCCCACCCCCGCCGGCGTCAGGTCTGCGGCCACATCGAGTAGATGACGTTCTCCCCGTCGGCGCACACGACCTGGGGCATGATGCCCTCGGCGACCTGGTTGCACGACAGGGGCCCGATGTCGATCGGTGGCAGGCCCGCCTTCGGCTCCGCGCGCTGCGCGTAGTAGTCGAACAGCACCGCCCCGGCCTGATCGCAGTTCAGCCGCCCCTGCGGGGTCTCCACGACGACAGCCAGCATCTGCTTGCCGAGCGCGCCGGTGAAGGGCTGCTCGCAGTACTGCGACGGCATGCCCTCGTACTTCTCCGGAGGCACCCCGTCGAGGGCGGCCGCCGTCGTGGTGCTCGGCGTGGTCGTCTCTGGGGTGGTCGTCTCCGGCAGGCCGGTCGCCGAACCGGACCCGGCGACCTCCGGGGTGCAGCCCGCGGCGAGGAAGGCGAGGAGCACAGGTGCGATCAAGAACCTCATGCCTGCGGGTCGGCACCGGGCTCGTTGTCGTTACTCGTTCCCCTGGTCTGGCAGCGATTCCTCACACAGCGCGGTAGGCGTCGCACCCCAGCGTGATCAGGTCGGTGAGGTGCCGTGGCGGCTGGTCCTTCCACCACGCCAGCCACACCGCGATCGGCGGCGCGTCCACCACGGCCCGGTAGGCCACGCCGGGACGCGGGTTCAGGCTCGCGGTCGCCTCCGACGTCATGCCGACGGCCTGCCCGGCGGCGATCAGCGTCAGCCACTCGTCGACGCTGTGGGTGTTGCGCACGACGGCGGGGGCCTTGCCGGGCTGCCACAGGTCCAGGGTGGTCGTGCCGGTCCGGTCGTCCACCGCCAGCGAGTAGCGGGCGAGGTCGGCGAGCTTCAGCGAACGCTTGCGCGCCAACGGGTTGTCCGTCGCGACCACGCCGTAGCGCCGCTCGGTGCCGAGCAGCGCCGTCTCGAACCGCGTGTCGTCGAGTGCCCTGCGCACGACCGCGACGTCGGCCATGCCCTCGGCGAGTCCGGCGCTCAGTGAGTTCGACTGCACGAACACCAGCGGCAACCCCGGATGCTCCGTGGCCCAGGCCTTCTGGACGCGCCGGGTGTGCTTGCCGAGCGCCGCCCAGGCGTAGCCGATCCGCAGCTCGGTCAGCGACTGCGACGCGATCCGATGCAGGTGGGAGACCTCGTCCAGCACCCGTCGGGCACCGTCGAGCACCTGGGTGCCCACGGCGGTGAGCGCGACGTGCCGGGTGGAGCGTTGCAGCAGCCGCACGCCGAGCGCGGCCTCCAGCGCGGCGACCGAACGCGACACCGACGCCTGGGTCAGGTCGAGTTCCCTTGCCGCGTCGGTGAACGTGCCCGCGTCGACCACCGCTACGAACGCCCGCAGGTGCCGCAGATCCATGCGTTCAGCGTATAGGTGACGCGGCCGATGCATTTCCCGTATCAAAGCCTGGACCGCAGGCTGGGCGGCATGAAGAGCCTCGGTGGATTCGCCACGATGACCGCGAGCGCGGCCAGCAACCAGATCGGCGCTGCCGTGGGCGCCCACGCGTTCGCCGCCATCGGCCCGGCGGGTGTCGTGGCGGTGCGTCAGTTCGTGGCCGCCGCGGTGCTGCTCCCGGTGGCCCGGCCGAACCTGCGAAGATTCACCCGGGCGCAGTGGTGGCCGACGCTCGCGCTCGGGCTCGTGTTCGCCACGATGAACCTCAGCCTCTACATGGCGATCGACCGCATCGGCCTCGGCCTCGCCGTCACGCTGGAGGTGCTCGGGCCTCTCGGCGTCGCGCTCGCCGGCTCACGAACCCGCCGCGACTTCCTGTTCGTGCTGATCGCGGCGGCCGGCGTGTACGTGCTGGTGCTGCCGGGCCCCAGCAGCGACTACCTCGGCGTCGGGCTCGGCCTGCTCGCCGCGGGCTGCTGGGCCGCGTACATCCTGCTCAACCGCCTGGTCGGCGCCCGGCTGCCCGGTCTGCAGGCGCCCGCCGTCGCGACCGCGATGTCGGCGATGCTCTACGTCCCGGTCGCGGTGCTGCTGGTGCTGCACGGGAAGCTGACCGGGATGTCGATCCTGTACGCGGTCGGCGCGGGCGTGTTCTGCAGCGTCGTGCCCTACGCCGTCGACGTGATCGCGCTGCGGAAGGTGCCCGCGCGCCTGTTCGGGCTGGCGATGAGTGTGCACCCGGTGCTGGCGGCACTGGCGGGGCTCGTGGTGCTGGGGGAGACGCTCGCACTCCACCATTGGGCTGGGATCTCGCTCGTCGTCACGGCCAACGCACTCGCGGTGACTTGCTCGAAGTGGTCTGGATCACCTACCGTCAACTCCGAAATGTGAATGCCATTCACTTAGCGGGGTGCTCATGCGGACGAAAGTCTTGACGGTGGTCGCCGCACTGGTCGGTGCGGCGCTGGTCAGCGGCCCGTTCGCATGGGCGGAACCCGAGCCCTACCTGGTGGGCCGGGGCATCTCCGACGTCACCGGCCCGGCCGCCGAGAACGGCATGATGGGCTACTCCAAGTTCGACCAGAAGACGACGGGCATCCAGCAACGGCTGCGGTCGCGCGCCTACGTCGTGGTCGACCGCGCCACGAACAAGCGCGTCGCGTACGTCAACGCCGACCTCGCGATGATCTTCCGCGCGGTCCAGGAGGGCGTGCTCACCAAGCTGCAGGCCAGGTACGGCAGCACCTACACGCGCGAGAACCTGCTGCTCTCCGCCACGCACACGCACAGCGGCCCCGGCGGTCAGTCGCACAACCTCGCCTACAACCTGTCGATCCTCGGCATGCAGCCGCAGGCACTGGCCGCCGTGGTCGACGGCATCACCGAGTCGGTCGTCGAGGCGCACGAGGACGTGCGGCCCGGCTCGATCAGCCTCGGCATCGGCGAGCTCACGAACGCGTCGGTCAACCGCTCGCGCGTCGCGTTCGACCGCAACCCCGACAAGGGCGCCTTCCCGGCCGGCATCGACCCGCAGATGACGGTGCTGAAGTTCAGGCAGGGCACCGGATCTTCTTCTCCTGGCGGAACCTGCCCTCCGGGATCCAGACGCACGGGATCTGGCCGGTCTGGTCGGCCGTGACCGCGCGCTGGATCGCGTCGGCGTCGTCGGTCTGGTCGTTCGGCGTGGCACCGTACTGCGTGATCGAGACGCACTCGGCGGGCTTCTGCCCGGCCGGCGCGACCTGCTCCAGGTCGATCAGGTCGACGACGTAGAACTGCGCGTTGTCACCGGAATCGCGCTGCAGCTTGAACTTCGTGCCCGCCGGGTAGCTGCTCGCCAGCAGCTGGGAAGTCTCGTCGAACAGCCTGCGGGCGTCGCCACCCGGACGGTTCGTGAGGCCTTCGGGGTCGTCGGTCGTGCCGTAGAGCCAGCTGTGGCGCGACGACAGGGTGAGCTTCTGCACGAACTGGTCGTTCGCGTACAGGCTGATCGTCGCCTCCTGGCCACCGCCCGCGGCTGCGTCCGGGATCGAGTTGCGCACGACGATCGAGTTGGTGCTGACCGTCGAGGTGACCTCCACGAACTGGCCCTGAGCGTCGAGACGCACCGACTTGCGGCCCGAGGACTCGGACCCGAAGTTGGTGTGCCCGAACGTGCGCTCCGCGTCGGCCTGCAGCAGCGTGCCCTGATAGCGGCCCGCTTCCGCCTCGTAGCTCGTGAACGGCACGGACGCACCGCGTCCGACCACAATGGACTGGGTGGCGGTGTTGTTGTTCTCGTTGGTTTCCGTGACCACGTTGGTCGCGTCCGCCGTCGCGGTGGCCGTGGCACCGCCGTTGGTGGCGGTCCAGGTGCCGACGTTGACGGTGACGGTCTGACCGGCGTTGATCGCTCCGGTGTCGGCGGTCAAGGTGCTGCCGCCGACGGCCACGCGGGTCACCGACGCGCCCGCCGCGGAGGTGCCGCGGTTGTTGACCTGCACCGCGAACGTCACCGGCTGGCCCGCCGCCGGTGATGACGGGTTCGGCGTGACACCGGTGATCTGCAGGTCCGGTCCCGGTGCCTGGCCGACGACCAGGGGAGAGCCGGAGGTGAAGGTGTTGTTGCCCTCGTTGGACTCCGCGACCTGGTTGGCCGGGTCCACGGTGGCCGCGGCCGCGTAGGACCCGGCACCCCGCCGGCCGGCGTCCACGGTGACGGCCGCCGTGGCTCCCGCGGCGAGCGCGCCGACCTGGGCGGTGCCCGCGGCGGTGCCGCCGAGCGTCACGTTCAGCGTCGTCGCGCCGGACGCCACGGTGCCGCCGTTGCGCACGGTGGCGGTGAGCCTGATCGCGTCGGCCTCGCTCGGGTTCGCCGGGGTCCACGTCAGGTTCGTGACGGTCAGGTCGGGCGCCGGCGCGGAGGCACCGAACACCTGGAACTCGGCGACCTGGCCGCCGGGCGCGCCGGTGTTCGAGTAGAAGTGCAGCCGCACGTCCGACGCGCGGCCGGACACCGGGATGGTCACGCTGTTGCCGGTGGCCGGGTCGAACCGGTAGTCGGCGCGTGCCTTCAGGGTGCCGAACGCCGTGGCGCTCGCCTCACGGCCGAGCACCTCGAAGTTCTGCGTGCGGGCACCCCACACGCCGTCGGGGTTGAGCTTGACGACGACCGAGGTGACATCGGCGTTCGAGCCCAGCTTCGCGGTCAGGTGACCGGGGAGGCCGCCCGACTCCCAGTAGGTGCCGGTGTTGCCGTCGACCGCGTTGCCCGGCACGTAGTCGTGCACGTGCCCGGACTCCTCGACCGGCTTGCCTGCCGCGAGGTTGTCACCGGGGGGCGGCGGGTCGACCGGTCCGGACTCGCCGTGCACCTCGAACTCGCTGAGCTGCCCGGCGGCCCAGCCGGTGTTCGCGGTGATCGTGACGCGCACGTACCTGGTGCTGGTGGCCACGAAGTCCAGCGTCACCGTGTTGCCGGAGCCGGGCGAGAACACCCGCCCTGCGGAGCCGGCGAGGTCGCTGAACTGCGAGCCGTCGGAACTTCCTTGCACGGCAAGCGTCTGCGTGCGCTGCTCCCAGTCCGAGGGCAGGCGCAGCACGACCTTGCTGACGCTCCTCGCGGCGCCCAGGTCGGCCTGGATCCACTGCGGGAACACGCCGTTCGTGCTCTCCCAGTAGCTGCCCTGGTTGCCGTCACCGGCGTTCCCGGCGCCGAACGGGCCGTTGGTGCTGGACGCGGTCAGGTTCGCGGACAGCCTGACGACCGCTGCTCCTGCCGTGGGTGTCAATCCGAACAGTGCGAGGGCGCTGACCAAGGCAGCACTCACCGCACGCCTCACTAGCGTGTTTTTCATTGATTGTCCTTCTTGGCAGGGGAAATCAGTTGATAGTGATCTTGAAGGTGGACGTCGTGTTCCTGATGTCCTGGAAGTTGTCGCTGAACCTGAGGCCGTTGAACGTGACCTCACCGGCGGCCGGGCCCTGACCCGGCTCCGGCATCTCGTTGGCCCACAGGCCGAAGCCGGACTTGGCGTCGAAGGCGTCACCGCTCTTGCGCGCGCCCGAGATGCTCACGTTGGACAGCACCGTGTCCTGGAAGATGTTCTCGGCCGCACCGTTGTACTTGGTCTGGAACATGATTCCGCTGTACGTCGGATCGACGATCTCGACGTCGCTCACCCGGATCCCGGTGTACTTCTTGGAAGCGGAGAACATCCAGATCGCGCCGAACGTCTGCGCGCCCCAGAAATGACCGCCGGACCGCACGAGCGTGAGCCCGCTGAACGTCGTCGGCTCGGGCCCGAAGTCCTCCATCGGGTAACCGAAGTCGAGCGAGCTGATCGTCACGGCGGAGTAGGTGAGCGTGTCCGCCACGTAGATGTTGCGGAACGTGTTGAGCTTGCCGCCGTAGACCGCGAGACCGGCCGCACGCCACGGCGTCAGCACCGACAGGTTCTCGAAGACGTTGTTCTGCTGGCCGCTGCCACCGCCGTCGGTGGCGGCGAACAGCGCGAACGCGTCGTCGCCGGTCGACCGGGCCTCGATGTTCGCGATCCGGTTACCCGCCGACCCGTTGGTCAGGTTGAGGCCGTCCGCGTACATGTCGCGGATGCGGTTGTCCCTGATGACGTTGTTGTCGACGTTGTTGCCCCAGAACAGGCACATCATGTGCTCGACCCAGATGTTCTCGATGGTCATGTTCTGGACGCCGGCGAAGTCGAACACCTTGCCCGGCCCGTCGATGCGCGCGGTGTAGTTGCCGAACACCGCGAAGCCGCTGAACGTCGAGCCGCTAGCGGACGACTGTGCGCTGAAGCCGATGTCGGTGTTCTCCTGCGCGAGCGGAGCCTGGAACCGGGTGAACCAGGGACCCGCGCCGACCACCCGGACCGCCTTGCCGTAGACGTTGAACTTCTGCGCCGTCTGGTAGGTGCCCGCGGGCAGGTAGACGCCGACGAACGTGCCGGTCGTGTCCATCCGGACGCGGTCGAGCGCGTTCTGCACGTCCTGGTGGGTGAACCCGGCGGGCACGGCATAGCGTGCGGCGTCAGGATTTCCGGCAGCCGTCACCTGTTCGAAGTTCACGAAGTCGATCGCGTAGTTCGTGGTGTTGGCCGCGTCCTTCTGCAGCTTGATCTTCGTGCCCGCCGGGAACGTCGAGTCGAGCATCACGTTCGCCTCGTCGTAGATGTGGCGTGGCCCGCCCGCTCCCGGGGAGTTGCCCGGCCCGGCTTCGTTGCCGTAGAGCCACATGTACTTCGACGTGAGGTCGATGGCCTTGTGGAACTGGCCGTTGACGTAGACGTTGAGGTTCGACGTGATGCCGCCGCCACTGGAGCTGTCCGGGATGGAGAACCGGGTGACGAGGGTGTTGGTGGGACCGGACGTCGTGAACTCGACCGACTGGCCGGTGCCGTTCAGCGTGACGGCACGGCGGCCGGACGCCTCACCGGCGAGGTCGCCGATCGTCCTGTTCGGACTGAGGACCTGCGCGCCACCGCCGACGGCGGCGTCCTCGGCCTCGACGTGCTGCCACGGAACGCTGGCGCCGCGGCCGATGAACAGCGACTGCTCGCTGGTGTTGTTGCCCTGCTTGGCAGGGATCTCGTTGCCGTCGTCGGCGATCGCCGTGCGGACGGTGTAGCGGCCGTCGTCGGCGGGCCACGTGCCGAGGTTGACCGCGGCGGTCGTCGCGCCCGCGTTGATCGTGCCGTTGTGGCTGCCGGTCAGCGTGCGGACGGTCTGGCCGCTGCTGTTCAGGATCGTGACCGTGATGCCGTGGGCGCCGGCCGCGCTGGCGATGGTGCCCTGGTTCTTGATCGCGACGCTGAACGTGGTGTTCTGGCCGTTGGCCGGGTTGCTCGGTGACCACGACGGCACGGCCACCAGGTCGGAGCTCGGGACCGGGGTCACGACCAGCGCGTCCGGGTGAATGCGGGCGTTGTTGGTCTCGTCCTGCTCCGCGACCTTCTTGGTCTCGTCGATCTTGGCCGTGTACTCGTAGCTGCCCGAGGGCCTGGCCGCGATCGTCGTGCTCACGTTCGCCTGCGCGCCGGCCGCGAGGGCACCGACCTGGGCCGTGCCGACACTGGTGGTGCCGAGGAAGAACGTCACGTCGGTGGCTCCGGACGCCGCGGTTCCGGCGTTGCGGACTGTCGCGTTCAGCGTGATCTGGTCGGTCTCGACGGGGCTCGCCGGCGTGATCGACGTCGCGGTGACGGTGAGGTCGGGATTCGGGGCAGGGGTGCCGAACACCTGTACCTCAGCCACCTGGGCGCCGGGCGCTCCGGTGTTGGACGTGACGCGCAGCTGCAGGTCGGCGACCCGTCCGGCCGTGTTGATCGTGACGGCGTTCCCGGACGCCGGGTCGAAGCGGTGGTCGCGGCCCGCGGCGAGGCTCGTGAAGCCGGTGGCGTTCTGCTCGCGGCCGAGGACCTCGACGTTCTGCGTGCGGGCGCCCCAGATCGGGTCGGGGTTGAGCTTGACCACGACCGAGCTGACGTCCGCGTTCGATCCCAGTTGGACGGTCAGCGTGCCGGGGAACCCGTTGGACTCCCAGTAGGTGGCCACGTTCCCGTCGTTGGCGTTGGCGGCGACGAAGTCGTGCACGTTGTTGTTCGCTGTGACGGGCTTGCCCTGCGCCAGGTTCGTGCCGGTGGCGCCCTCGCGCGTCACGGAGTTGCTGGCGGGGGACTGGTTGCCGGCCGCGTCCTTGGCGATCACGTGGTAGGTGACGTGCAGGCCGTCGGGCTGGCTGTCGGTGTGGGTCGTGCCGGTCACCGTGGTCCGCAGGGTGCCGTTGGCGTAGACGTCGTAGCCGGTGACGCCCGCGTTGTCGGTGCTCGCGTTCCAGGTCAGCCGGATCTGCCCGGCCTGCGGCTCGGTGAGGGCGAGGTTCCCCGGCGCGGTGGGGGCCTGCGTGTCACCCCCGGTGGGGCCCTGCACCTCGAACTCGCTGAGCTGGGCCGCCGGCCAGCCGGTGTTCCCGGTGATCCGCAGCCGGACGTACCGCGCGGTGGCCGCGGTGAAGTCGATGGTGACGGTGTTGTTCGCGGACGGCGCGAACTCGTAACCCCTTGATGCGACGAGGTCCGTGAAGTTCTGGCCGTCCGTGCTGCTCTGGACCGCGAGGGTCTGGGTGCGGGCGCCCCAGCCGGCGGTCGGGAGCTTCAGCACGACCCGGTCGGCTTTGAGCGCGGCGCCGAGGTCGGCCTGGATCCATTGCGGGAACGCGTTGTTCGCGCTCTCCCAGTACGTGCCCTGGTTGCCGTCACCGGCGTTGCCCGGCCCGTAGTTCTGGTTGGTGCTGCTCGCGCTGTACGTCGCCTGCAACTGGGCGCTGACGGCTGCTTCGCGGACTTCGAGCTTCGCGGTGGTTTTGGTGGCGCGGACGTGCCGGACCACCGTCGGGTCGACCTGGAACGTCACCTTGCCGTTCTTGAAGGCGTGTGGTCGTTCCGCGACCAGCGTCGACCAGCCTCTGCCGTCCAGGCTGGTCTGCACGGCGAAGGTTTCGGTGCTGTTCTTCGGGGCCGTGAGGGTGACCTGGTCGATCCGGGTGTGTTCGGCCAGGTCGAGGCTGACCTGAGCGGCCTGGGCGGCGGGGGCGATGGTCAGGGTCGCCGCCGCGGTGATCAGTGCCGCTATGGGGGCTAGCAGGGAGCGGCGGCGTGTCGTCAGTGACAAGCGATGCATGGCGTGCTTGGCCCTTCTCGGTGGGGACGCGAGGGGGTATGGCGCGCCTCACCGTAGAAGTGACCAGCAGATTACCGCAATATCTCGACGTGATTGCGCAAATTTGCGACATAGCGCTTTGAGCAGGAAAGACGGGTCTTCGTGGACACGTCCGACCAGTGTCCCAACGTGCGCTAGGGCGATCACCAGCGACAGGACATCCGATGTCGCGGGAGGTTCGGGCCCGAACCTGCCCGAAAAATTGATGTGCGCTCGATAGTCCGGCTTGCGGGCGCTTGCTCTGAGCTTGCTTGCCTTGCGCAGGGTTTGCGCAAGTTTCAGAGCTTCGCGAACAACCTTCTGGTTCGGTTCAGCAGATCCAGCCTGTGCTCACGCTGCCGAAGCGAGTGTCCTTCGCCGGGATAGACGACGAGTTCGGAGTGCTTCACCGCGCCGTGCAGGAGCTCGGCTTGCTCCACCGGCACGTTCGTGTCGTCCGCGCCGTGCACGATCAACATCTCCGTGTGGATCCGATCCGCGTAGGTGAGCGGACTGTGCTCGGGGCCGTCGCCCAGCGCCGCCTCGAACGCACCCCACTCACCCGTGGCGATCAGGCGCGGCCAGTCCGAGATCCCCGCGCCCACCAGCGCGACCTTGAACCGATCCGTCCGGGTCGTGGCCCACGCGGCCATGAACCCGCCGTGACTCCACCCGGCGATGCCGAGCCTGTTCCCGTCCGCGACTCCTTCCGCGACGAGCAGGTCGATGCCGGCCTCGATGTCGTGCCACTCCTCCTGCCCCACCCTGTGCGCGACGGCGGCGGCGAACTCGTGGCCGCGCCCCTGTCCACCCCGCGGGTTGGGCAGGAAGCACGCGATCCCCTGATGCGCGAACCACTGCGCCGACGGCACCCAGTGCAACTGCAGGTCGTCGGTCCAGCGGTCGTAGGGCCCGCCGTGCACGAGCGTGACCAGGCGATACGGTCCGTCCCGGCTGGTCCTGCCCGGCGGCAGCACCAGGAGGCCGTCGAGTTCCAGGCCGTCCGGCGCTCGGTACCGGAGGCGTTCCTGGGTGCCCCAGGGGATGCCGTCGAGGTCGCGGTAGCGGGGCGGCAGGTGCGATCCCCGGACGCGGGCGAGGAAGCGGCCGTCGAGGCGGCGGAACTCGGTGTCCAGGCCGGTCGCGACGACCACGACCGGTGCCTCGCCGTCGTCCTGGACGAGGTCGATCGGGCAGGCGCGGATGCCTTCGGTGAGGTTGCGGTGGCGCTGGTCGAAGACGGCGTTGCCGCCCTGCAGGTGCGGCGGCGTCAGCGCGAGGTAGCAGACCTCGTCGCCCCACCACACCGGCGAACCGGCGTCCGCGGGCGTCGCGCCCAGGTCGGTGACGGTCCCGCCGGTCTCCACGACGTGCAGGGCGGGGTTGAGCAGGCCGGGGTCGATCTTCGGTGACGACCAGGTGATGACCGCGAGCCGGCCGTCGGGATGTCGTGCGACCTCGGCGACGTGGCGGCCGGGGATGCTCACCCCGGCCGGCGTGGGTTTGGTGGGTGGCGGGCGGTGGGCGGCGGCGATCTCGTCAGTCAGTTCCCGCACCGCGGCCCCCTTCGCATGATCTCCAGTCAACTACAGCGACGACGATCCCGTTCGACGGCGTCCCGCCGGGAGTGGGAAAGCCCGCGCGCTCCTTCGCCTCGTGGGCTCGGGAGCGCGCGGGCCGGTTCGGTCAGCGGAGCAGGTACGCGTTGACGATCGTCTGCTCCACTGTCTGGCCACTGCCGGACGCCTTGGCGCGCAAGGAGACCGACCTGGCGTCCCGCGGGTGGGCGAGCAGCACGCGGTTGGCTGTGATCTGCGTGCGCTTCCACGTCGTGCCGCCGTCGTAGGAGACCTCGACGGACGTCACGCGCACCGCGTCCACCTGCGACTGCGTGGAGATCGGCACCGAGAGCATCTGGCCGGCGCGGCCGTAGCCGTTGTCGTCCAGCTGCGGGGCGAAGCGGATGACGGACAGCGGCAGCGCCGTCTGCCGGGCCGTCGTGTCGCTGCGGAACGTCCACACACCGGACACCCTGGAGCTCAGGGCGGCGTCCCGGACGGCGGAGGTTTCCAGGCGGTAGTGCGCGGCGCCCGGCTGGACGTCGGCCATCGCCCAGCCCGGTTCGGCCGTCTCGGCGGCCTTCACGTTGTCGCGGTACAGCGTCGTGCGAGCCTCGGTCACGGGGCCGTAGCCCGCGTTGCCCGCGTTGTCGCCGTACAGCGGCACGGTGATCCGGACGAAGTCGCCGGTACGGAACGAGTGCGGGACGCCGCGGGCCGGGGGCAGTGCCGGGCCGAACACCGCGCGGTTGAACGGTTCCACGTACGACCTGCCCGGCCTGTAGTGCCGCAGCGGGGTGACGAGCGCGCCGATGTTGCCGGTCTCGTCGAACAGGTTGAACCTGCGCGACCAGTCACCGCCCTCGCCGCCGTAGTACTCGGTGCGCCGGCCGGGAACGAAGTTGTCCAGCGAACCGTACGTCCAGCCGGCACGGCCCTCGGGTGAGGAGGTGTGGCCGATCGACGCGCTCTGGCCCGGTTCGAGAGCGGGCATGTCGACCTTGACCGTCGCGAGGTCCTTCTTCGCGATGGTCTTCGTCAGGCCGTTGGGCGCGGATCCCTTGCGGTACCAGGCGAGTCCGTAGAAGTCCGGGCCCGCGGTCCAGAACGTGGCGATCTTGCCGGTGACCTCGTTCGAGTCGGGGCCGAGGCTCGCGACGCCGAGGTGGTCGATGGAACCGCCGACCGAGAAGTTGCCGATGGTGTAGGCGGCGCCGTCGACGACCCGCTCGAAACCGGTCTGCAGCAACGAGAGCCGCGCGGGGACCGGCAGCGTCACCTGGACGGGCCTGGCCTGGCGGGCGTCGAGGCTGATCGTCGTGGCGCCGGAGACGGTCAGGTTCGGGTAGTTGATGACGTCGTGGGTGTAGGCACCGGACGACGACATCACGCTGCCGTTCAGGAGGTAGCGGCCCTTGGCCACCCGTGCGACGCCGGTCGTGCTGTTCGGCCAGACGCGGGCGCCGGTGTCGACGTTGATCAGGAACGCGAAGGTCGACGCCGTCGTGACGCCGGACCGTTCGACGCCGGTGACCTTGACGTCGTAGCTCTCCACCTCCAGGTCGGCCACGACGGTGGTGCGCAGGCCGCTCGCGACGACGGCGCCGCCGAACACGCCACCCGCCGGCTGCTTGGTGACGTCCGCGGTGACCGTGGCCGTCGCGGTGCCGCCCGCCGGAACCGTGAGCTGGGCGGGGGAGACGCTGAACAGGGTGCCGTTCGTGTCGGTGGTGAGGTCGAGCGTGACCGGCTCGGAGCCCGCGTTGGAGTAGGTGATCTCCTTGGTCAGCACGGGTTCGGCGGTGTGCGGCCACTGGTGTGCGCCGAAGCTGATGCTCGCCGGGGAGGATGTCACGTTCTGCTTGATCAGCTTGGCGACGTCGGCACGGCCGGAGCCCTGTTCGAACGGCGTGAGCTGCTCCGTCGGCGTGGTGGTGCCGGTGAGACGGGCCTTCAGCGCGATGCCGTTCAGCTCCGGGTGCTGCTGGCGCAGCAGTGCCGCCGCGCCCGCGACGTGCGGGGTCGCCATCGAGGTGCCGTCGAGCGAGGTGTAGCCGTCGGCGACCGGCGCGCCGATCCTGCCGTCGGAGTGCAGGGCTGCGACGATGCCGACGCCGGGCGCGGTGAGGTCGGGCTTGAGCGTGCCGGCCTGCGTCGGGCCGCGGCTCGAGAACTCCGCGATCCCGTTCCGGTCGTCGACCGCGCCGACGGTCAGGGCCGCGTCGGCGGTGCCGGGTGAGCCGATCGTGCGCGCGTTGGGTCCGCTGTTGCCGGCGGCGATCACGAACAGCGCGCCCTTCTCGGCGCTGAGGCGGTTCACGGCCTCTTCGAGGGGGTCGACCTCGGGGGTGTCGTAGCCGCCGAGGCTCATGTTGATGATCTGGGCGCCCTGCTCGACCGCCCACTCCATGCCGGCGATGATCCCGCTGTCCTGCCCGGAACCGTTGTCGCCCAGCACCTTCACGTCGAGGATGCGCGCGTCCGGTGCGACGCCGCGGTACTTGCCGCCGCTCTTCGCGCCGGTGCCCGCGACGATCGACGCCACGTGCGTGCCGTGACCGTAGTGGTCGCCGTTGTCGGCCGCGTTCGAGAAGTTGCGCTCGCCGATCTCGCGGTCCGCGAGGTCCGGGTGGGTGTGGTCGACGCCGGTGTCGAGGACGGCGACCGTGGTGCCCTTGCCGGTGAGGCCCGCGGCGTAGGCGGCGGGGGCGTTGATCTGGGCGACGCTGCGGTCGAGGTTCGCCCTGCGCCTGGCGTCGAGCCAGATCTTCTTCGCGCCCGACGCGGACAGGGTGCCGGCGAGCGGGGTCCTGGCCGCGTCGAACGCCACGCCGTTGATGCTGCGCAGCTGAAGGCCGGACTGCGCGCTCAGGGTGCCTTCGGGGTAGGTGGCGATGACCGGCAGGGTGCCGCCGTACGTCGCGAGCTCGGTGATGTCGAAGAGGCGCTCGTCGAGACGGCCGTCCGCGATCATCGGGATGGCGTCGTGCGGCACCACGTACTCGTGTCCTCCAGAGGTGTACGTGGAGAACAGGACGCGCTCACGTCCGGGCGCGGGTCTGATCGCGCGCTGTCCGGTGAGCACCTGGTCCCCGGTGATCAGCGTGACGGTGGGTGCTGATGCCGCGGTTGGTGGGGGAGATGCACCGGCCTGGCCCGCGGTGAGCAGGGCGCCGGCCAGTACGACGACTCCGAGTAAGCGCACCCGGTCCTCCGTAGGGTCTGTGAGAGCGTTCTCACGGACCGTAATGAGGTGCTCACCTGACGGCAAGGTCTACACCAATTTCCGGCACGCTTTAATCTTTGCGCCATGACGGGCCTGCGTGAACGCAAGAAGGCGGCGACCAGGGAAGCGCTGGGTGACGCCGCCTGGAGCCTGTGCGTGGAGCACGGCCTCGACCGGGTGACGGTGGACCAGATCGCGCGGGCGGCCGGGGTGTCGCTGCGGACGTTCTTCAACTACTTCTCCTCCAAGGAGGAAGCGGTCGTCGCCGGTGACACGGCCACGGCGCTCGCGTTCGTGGAGGAGTTCGCCGCACGGCCCGACAGCGAACCGGTGCTCGTCGCCCTGCGCGAGGCCCTGCGGACGATCTACCCGCGCTACGTCGACCTCGACCGCCTCCGGCAGCTGCGCCAGCTCCGGCGGGACCCCGCGCTGCTGCCGCACGTGTTCGCCGCCTACTCCGCCCGCGAGCAGGCGTTGACGGCGGCGATCGCCGTGCGCTGCGGAGTGGACCCCCAGGTGGACCCCTATCCGGCGGTGACGGCGTCGACGATCCTCGCGTCGATGCGCGCGGTCGTGCAGTGGTGGCTCGACACACCCCAGGCCACGGACAGGTTCGACGTCACCGAGCTGGTCGGCCGGATGATCGACCAGCTCGGCGCCGGGTTCACCAGGTGACCGTCTTCACCAGGTGACGGGGAGCCGGTGCACTCCGTAGATCGACATGTCGGTCCGCAACGGCACCTCGCCGGCGGGCACGGCGAGCTTCAACGCCGGCAACCGGCGCAGCAGCTCACTGAAGCCGACCGCCATCTCCACGCGCGCCAGCTGCTGGCCGAGGCACTGGTGGATGCCGTGCCCGAACGCCACGTGATGCCCACGCGGCCGGTCCACCAGCAGCGCGTGCGGGTCGTCGTACTGGCTGTCGTCGCGGTTGACCGCGGGCACCGACACCACGACCGTCTCGCCGGCGCGGATGGTGGCGCCGCCGATCACGACATCCTCCTTGGCGTGCCGTGAGACGCCCGAGCTGATGATCGACAGGTACCGCAGCAGCTCCTCGACCGCGTTCTCGGTCAGCTCCGGGTCGTCGCGGAGCCGGGCGAACTGGCCGGGGTGCTCCAGCAGCGCGAACGTGCCGAGCGCCAGCATGTTCGCCGTCGTCTCGTGGCCCGCGATGAGCAGCAGGTTCGCGATGCCGGTGAGCTCGTTGTCGGTGAGATCGGTGTCGCGCACGAGCCCGGACAGCAGGTCGTCGCCGGGGGTCTGCCGCTTGGCGCGGACGAGCCCGTGCATGAACTTCCGCAGCTCGGTCGTGTTCTTGATCTGCTCGTCGACCGTGGTGTTCAGGCTGAGCAGCTTGGCCGTGCGGCGCTGGAACTCGTCTCGGTCGCCGTAGTCGACGCCCAGCAGTTCGCAGATCACGAGCGACGGCACCGGCAGCGCGAAGTCGTGCACGAGATCGGCCGGCGGTCCCTTCTCGATCATCGCGTCGAGCTGGGCGGTGACGATCTCGTGCACGCGCGGCGTGAGGTCCCGCATCCTGCGCACGGTGAACTGCCCGGTGAGCAGCCGGCGGTAGCGCGTGTGCTCGGGCGCGTCCATGAAGATGAACGACCCGGCCTGGCGCTCCGGCGGGAACATCTCCGCGTGCAGCTCGGGGGAGATCAGCGCCCGTGCGCGGGGGCTGTTGATCCGGTCCGAGCTCATCTGCGGTGCGGCGAGCACCGCCCGTGCCTCGTCGTGCCCGGTGACGAGCCAGACGGTGTCGCCGTTGTGCTCGATCCTGTGGATCCGCCCCTGCTCGCTCAGCTCGGTCAGCCCGGTGGCCGGGTCGAACGGGCACTTGCCCCGGTTGGTGAGTTCAGCGGGCAACTGCGGGCGGATGAGCTCCTGCGCGTTGCGCTGCCGCTCGGCCGTGGTCATGACCTCTCCCTGTCTGACCCGATGTGACCGGGCCGTGGCTCGGCGTCACCTCCACGGTACCGAAACTTGCGCGTTGTGCAAGATTTTTACCTGGGCTTTGGACGACGCGGCTTCAGACCGCGAACACCTGGGCGTCGTCCGCGAAGGCCTTGAACTCCAGCGCGTTGCCCGCCGGATCCAGCAGGAACATCGTCCACTGCTCGCCGGCCTCGCCCTGGAACCGCACGTACGGCTCGATGACGAACTTCGTGCCGGCGCCGGTCAGCTTGGCCGCCAGCGCCTGGAACTCGTCCACGGTCAGGACCAGGCCGAAGTGGGGGACCGGCACGTCGTGGCCGTCGACCGGGTTGCTGACGCGCTCGGTCCTCGGCGCGAGATGGGTGACGAACTGGTGGCCGTGCAGGTTCCAGTCGATCCAGGTGTCGGAGCTGCGGCCCTGCTCCAGGCCGAGGGTCTCGCCGTAGAACTCGCGGGCGGCGGAGAGGTCGTCGACGGGCATGGCGAGGTGAAAGCGGGGGATGTTCGGCATGTAGTGATGTTAACATCATTACAAGGTGTCGCTTGTTAACATTGCTCACATGACAGTGGGTCCGGCACGACGGCGAGGTCTGGGCAGCGAGGTCGCGGACATGATCCGCGAGGCCATCTTCGACGGCGGCTACCCGCCGGGCAGCGCGCTGCGCGAGGTGGAGCTGTCCGAGGCCCTCCAGGTCTCGCGCGGTCCTGTCCGGGACGCGCTGCGCGTGCTCGAACACGAGGGCCTGGTGCGCGCCGAGTGGCACCGCGGCACCACGGTCGCCGAGCTGTCCCTTCAGGATGTTGCCGAGCTGGACAGTCTGCGTGGCGCCCTGGAGGTGCTGGCCGTCCAGCGCGTGGTGGCCACGGGCGCCTCGCTGGAGAAGATCGCGGCGGCGGCGCTGGAGATGGAACGCGCCTTGACGCCGCACGAGATGGTGCGGTGCGACATCGCGTTCCACGACGCTGTGTACGCCGCCGCCGGCCACTCGCGACTGACCCAGGCCTGGGAGGCGATCCGGTCGCAGGTGCACCTGTTCCTGATCACACGGGTGCGGCTGAGTACCGACGGGTACCTGGAGCAGATCCGCGACGAGCACCGGGACCTGGTGGCCGCGCTGCGGCTGGGGAACGTGGAGGGGGCGCTGAAGCTGTTCGCGGAACACCGCAGGCACGCGTTCGACGTCCTCACCTCAGGTTCCTGAGCCTGGTTGCACTTACTCCAATCGAGGTCACCGTTGCCCACGAACGCGTGGAATCACTGGGCTGAAGAGGTGATCATGGCGATCAACGGCCCGGACAGACCCATACGCTCGGCGCCGTGGACCTGGACGCGCTGAAGTACGAGGGCGACCCGCTCGCCGACGCCGTGATCGCGCACCTGGTCGAGAGCGGCAGCCTGAACGAGGTCAACCAGGTGCTCGCGGAGTTCCGCGGCAACGACGAGCCCATCCCGGCGCACCTGCCGCCCGTGGTCCGCGACTACCTCGTCGCCACCGACGACCCGCCCGAGTGGATGGACGAGGAACGCGTCGCCCGCGCGCACGAGTTCTTCGTCGACGACGGCGTGCACGTGGCGTCGGTGCTGTCGTTCGGCGCGATGGTCAACTGCTACGCGCAGCCCAGGCCGTCCCGGGTCCTCACGATCACCCACCGGCTCAACCAGCCGCACCGCAGGCTGTCGGAGACGTCGCAGTTCGTGCTGAACATGATGGAGCCCAACGCTTTCGGCACGGGCGGCTCGTTCGTGCCGACCATCCAGAAGACCCGGCTGATCCACGCGGCGGTCCGCTACTTCGTCGGCCGCTCGCCGGAGTGGGACCATGAAGCGGACGGCGTTCCGGTGTGCCAGCAGGACCTGCTCGGCGCGCTGCTGATCTTCTCCGCGCAGGTGATCGACGGCATGCGCCGCATCGGCGTCTCGGTGACCGACACGGAGGCCGAGGACTACTACCACGTCTGGCGCGTCGCCGGCGCGGTGCTCGGCATCCGCCCGGACGCGATGCCGGAAACGCTGGCAGAGGCCGAAGAAGTCAGCAACACCATGGTCCGGGCGTCCTACGCGCCGTCGCAGGAAGGCGTCGAGCTCACCAGGAACCTCGTCGAGCTGTACGAGAAGTTCGTGCCCGGCAAGGCTTTCGACGGTGTCGTCGCGGCGATGGTGCGGCAGGTCGTCGACGAGGAGGTCGCGGACTGGCTGGAGGTCCCGCACTCGCGGGGCTGGACCACGGCGGTCAGGACGGGCGCGAAGGTCATGCGCGTGTTCGAACGCGGCGAGGACCGCAGCCGGGTCGCCCGCGCCGTGCTCGACAAGGCTGGTGACCTGCTGCTCGGCGCGAGCGTCCGCACGCTCACCGACGGTCAGCCGACCACCCTGACCGTGCCCGCCTGTCTCCGCCGGTAGGGCCTGTGTCGAAGTCTGGTCCGCGATAGCCGGGTTCGGGGCGGCCGAACCTCAGGCACGACTCTCGTCGCGCCCAGACTGTCTCCGCCGGTAGGGCCAGCCGTGGCGGCCACCTCGACCCGTCCGGGCGTCCACAGGGGCCCGAGCAGGGCCATTCCGATCAGCATCGCCACGAGCATCTCCGCCCCGTGGCGCACCAGCGGCCGGACCGCCGGCGAAACCGTTGTCGTCATGCTTCGAGGATCGAAGAGACGCGCGGCGAGTCCCACCCGTGCGCTGTCATGACTTCTCTGTGCGAAACGCACAGACGACCTATGCGTTCACCTCTGCCCAGAGGGTCTTCCCGCCCGTGAACGCCCGAGTTCCCCAGCACCGGGAGAGCTGGGCGATCAACACCAGCCCACGGCCTCGCGTGTCACCGAGACGCGACTGCCCCAGCCGGGGGAGTTCGGCCGGTGTGTGGTCGTCGACCTCCACCCGGATGAAGTCCGTGTGTCGTTGCACCCGCACGGTGCGTGGTCCTTCTGCGTGCTCGTACGCGTTGCTCGCGAGCTCCGTACACACGAGGAGGACGTCGAGCACGACGTCCTCCGGCAGGTCCCTCAGCAAGGTTCCGATCCACCCGCGCATCGCGCCGAGATCCGGCTCGTCCTCCGGCAGGGTGTGCAAGGTCCTCGCGGAGGCGCTCAGCACCTCGGGGGCGTCCATATTCATCCCACCTCGTCCCTGAGGGCGTCCTGCTTGCTCAAGACTGCCGTCAGGGTGCGAAATACCACCGTGCGTGCTACCCCAAACGTGTGGACGGCTATGGCTTCAACCTCGCGCTGGTCGCGGTTCTGGTCTTGCTCAACGCGGCTTTCGCGGGCAGCGAGATGGCGTTCGTGTCCTTGCGCGAAGGTCAGCTGCGCTCGCTGGAACGCACCGGGCACCGCAGGCTCGTGCGCCTCGCACGCGATCCGAACAGGTACTTCGCGACGGTCCAGATCGGCATCACGCTGTCCGGGTTCCTCGCCTCGGCGACCGCCGCGGTCTCGCTGGCGGCACCGATCGTGCCGCTGCTGAGCTTCCTCGGAGGTGCCGCGAACGGGGTCGCGATCGCGCTCGTGACGGTGGTCCTGACGTTCGTCACACTCGTCTTCGGGGAACTGGCGCCCAAGCGCCTCGCGATGCAGTACGCCGTGCGCTGGGCGAAGATCGTCGCCGGCACGCTCGACCTGCTGTCGACGATCTCCCGGCCCGTGGTGTGGCTGCTCAGCAGGTCGACCGACCTCGTGGTGCGCGTGTTCGGCGGCGACCCGAACGCCGACGAGGAGCAGATGTCCCCGGAGGAGCTGCGTGATCTCGTTGAGGTGCAACAGCACCTGAACCAGGAACAACGCACGATCATGACCGGTGCGCTGGAGATCCACGAACGGAGGCTGCGCGAGGTCCTGGTGCCGCGGCGGCAGGTGACGATCGTCGAATCAGGTTTGGACACCCCCGCCGCACGGGAAATCCTGGCGAGGTCCGGACATTCGCGGGCGCCGGTGACCAGGAACGGACACCTGGACGACGTGGTCGGCGTGGTGCACCTGCGGGACCTGCTCGACGACACCGTGGCCGTCACGGACGTGGCACGGGCGCCGATGGTGCTACCGGACTCGCTGCGCGTCACGGACGCGTTGCGGCGGATGAAGGCCGAGCACGAGCAACTGGCAGTGGTGGTGGACGAGCAGGGCGCGGTCGACGGCATCGTGACGCTGGAAGACCTGCTGGAGGAGATCGTCGGCGAGATCTACGACGAGACCGACTCCGACGTGGTGGCGGTCAAGGCCGGACCCGACGGTTCGATCGAGCTGCCCGGCACGTTCCCGATCCACGACCTGGTGGACGTCGGCGTCGAACTGCGCGACGCGCCCGCAGGGCCGTACTCGACGGTCGCCGGGCTGGTGCTCCTGATCCTCGGCCGCATCCCGGAAGAACCGGGTGACGTGGTGGAGGTCTCCGGCTGGAAGATCGAGGTCCGGCAGGTCGAGCACCACGCGATCACCAACGTGAGGCTGAGGTCACAGGCGAAACCGCGGAATGAAGTGGACCTCTGAACCGTTACATAGGAGTGCAGCGGTGTATAGGGCCGTTGCTCCGCAGACGGCGGCGAGTTCGCCCGCTGCAACACCTGCCAACGGATACGGGGGATTTGGCATGCCCGCAGATCTGAAGAACCGCGCGTCCGGGCAGCAGGACGCGGACCTGGTCGGCCAGTACCTCCGCGAGGTCGGGCGCACACCGCTGCTCACCGCGTCCGAGGAGGTCGGCCTGTCCCGGCGCATCGAGGCCGGCGTGTACGCCGCGCACCTGCTCCAGACCGGTGACACGACGCGCGAGCCGAGGCTGCTGCGCCGGATCGCCGCCGAGGGCGAGCGCGCCAAGGACCACATGATCCGCGCGAACCTGCGCCTGGTCGTGTCGGTCGCGAAGAAGCACTCGTTCCGCGGACTGCCGTTCGGGGACGTGATCCAGGAGGGCAACCTCGGCCTGATCCGCGCGGTCGAGAAGTTCGACTACGCCAAGGGCTACAAGTTCTCGACCTACGCCATGTGGTGGATCCGCCAGGCGATCGAACGCGGTCTGGCCGAGCAGACCCGCACCGTGCGCCTGCCGGTGCACGTGGTCGAAGAGGTCAACAAACTCAGGAAGATCGGGCAGAAGCTGTCCGCGTCGTTCGGGCGCGAGGCGACGATCGAGGAGATCGCCGCCGAGGCCAAGTGCTCGCCGTCGCGCGTGCAGGACATGCGGGACGCGGCGCGCACCTGCGTGTCGCTGGAGACGCCGGTCGGCGGCGAGGGCGAGTCGGTGCTGGGCGACCTGATCCAGGACACCGACGGCGTGTCCGCGCCGGACCTGGTGGAGCAGCAGGAGTTCACCGAGGGCATCCGCTCCCTCCTGGACGTCCTGCCCGAACGGCAGGGCCGGATCATGCGCCTGCGCTACGGTCTGGAGGACGGGCGTGCCCGCACCCTGCAGGAGGTCGCGCAGGAGCTCGGCCTGACCCGTGAGCGCATCCGCCAGCTGGAGAAGCAGTCTCTCGCCCAGCTCAAGCAGTCGGGCGACCGGGACGATCTTTTCGCGCTGGCCGGCTGACGCTCTAAAGGTTTTTGAGTGTCTCTGTGAAGTAGTGCAACGCGAGCTCCGCGTCCCGCGACTGTTCGTGCGGGGCGCGGAGCTTTTCGGTGAACTCCGCGATGTCGCCGACGGCCCACCGCAGCGAGTAGAAGGCGCTGTAACCGCCGACCAGCCAGTGGTCGCGTTCCGGCGGGGCCAGTCCGACCGTGTCCCAGTCGATCAGGCACAGGCCCTGCGGACTGTGGATCACGTTGCCCGCGTGGGGTTCTCCGTGGGTGACGACCCGCTCGTCCGGGAGCTGCCCGGCGAGCAGGTCCAGTTCGGTCAGTGCGGCGCGGAGGATCTCGGTGTGGGCCACGAAGACTTCGCGGGCCTGGTCCGAGAACCACTCGCCGGGCTCGTCGAGCAACGCCGTCAGCGCGGCCCTGGCCGGGACGTCGATCGGGGCGACCGGGGTGCCCGCCGGTGGCTCACAGCGGTGCAGCGCGGTCAGCAGCTCGCTCACGCCGGGATGGACCGGATCACCGAAAGATCCGGCTTTTCCCATGACGTAAGGGAAGACGCTCAGCGCGTAGCGGTCGTTGAGCAGGACCACGGTCTCGCCGTCGTCCGATCGCACCGGTGCCACCACGAACGGCAGTTGCTCGGCCAGACTCGCCGCGGTCTCCATCGCCTGCCGCAGACCGGCCAGTGGCTTGGTCGTCAGGTCCGACACCGAGGTGAACCACCGGTCGTAGACCGTCCAGTGGTAGTCGCCGAAGCCGACGGGGGCGTAGACCGGTGGCCCGGTGATGCCGTACCGGGCGAGGCCGGTTTTGAGCTCGTGTTCGGGCAAGCCGCTGGGAAGATCCTCCACGGTGCACGAAGCTAGCGCCTCGAATGGCACGATGTCCCGCGTGAACGTTTCTGCCGTGTTGCGCACCCTGGCGCGGTTGAGTGCCGCCGAGCAGCCGCAGAAGCTCGTGCTCGACCTCACCAAGGCCGCCGGGCTGCTCTGGCTCGGCGACCACGAGCCGTCGTGGCGGGCGATCACGCTCGTGCAGGAGGGTCCGCACTGGACGCCGGTGTCGTGGACCGCGCCCAAGCAAGCCCGCGACGAGGTCACGCACCTGGCCGCGTACGACGCGCTGCACCAGGAGGACCGGTTGCTGCGGCTGGGCTGGGCGTTCCTCGCCGGGCCCGCGCAGATCGGCGGGCAACGGCGGCGCGTGTGCCTGCCGCTGGTGTCGCGGCCGGTGCGGCTGCACCACGGGCTGGGCCTCGGCTACGCCTACCACGTCGCCGGTGACGCCGGGGTGTTCCCGCTGATCGACGACTGGGCGAAGACCGCCGAACGGGAGGCCGCGCTCGCGCCGACCGAGGCCTGGATCACCCAGACGTTGCGGCTCGCCGGGTTCGAGAACGTGCCGATCGTGCACGACGACCCCAAGAAGCTGATCTCCGGCAGCGAACTCGTCGTCGCGATGGGAGCCGGGCTGCACGCGGGTGAGCCCGTCGTGAACACCGAGCACGGCACGGCCCTGTTCGACTGGTCGGGCAAGAAGGGCATCGACGGCACGGCGTTCGCGGCCCTGTACGGCGCCGCCGCCGAGCCGGACCACCACGACGAGCCGATCAGTTCGGCGTTGCCGCTCAGCCACAGTCAGATGCGCGCGGTCGAGCACGCACGCCGTGCGCGGATCACGGTCGTGGGCGGGCCTCCTGGTGCGGGCAAGACGCACACTCTCGCGGCGTTGGCGCTCGATGCGGTGGCGGCGGGGAAGTCCGTGCTCCTCGCGAGCCGCACGCGCAACGCCGCCGACGTGCTCGGTGGTGCGCTGCGGAAAGCGGGCGGGCCGGTGCCGGTGCTGTTCGGTGACTCCGAGCTGCGGCAGGAGATGGCGCGCGAACTGAGCGACGGGCTGACCGCCACGAGCAATCCCGAGCGCCTGAACGAACTCGACCGCGTCCGGCGGGCGGCCGCCGCCGCTGTCAGCCGTGTCGAACGCACGACCGGTGGCTCGCTCACCGACGAACAGCTGGCCGCCGAAGCCAAGAAGCACCAGGCGTTGATGCCGGCGCATCGGGCCGTGGCACCGAAAGCGTTCGACGCGAGCGTGGACTTCGCCGCACTGCACGGACTTCTCCAGCCGCGCACCGGGTTCCTCGGTGGCCTGCGGACCGGGTGGGCGATGCGGAAGGCGCGCGGACTCGCCGGTGCGGGCGAGGTCTCGGTCGAAGACCTCCGCGCCGCGGTCGAGGCGGCCGAGCAGACCGCGGCGTCCGTCCGGATCGGGGCGAACGGCGGCACGGCGTTCGGTGAGCTGCGGCCGTTGCTGGCCGAGCAGGACGTCGCGAGCCGCATGGCCACCGCCGCGTGGCTCAAGGAGTACTCGGTGAGCCGGCGGGGTGCCGGCGCGCGCCGGGCGGTGGCGGCGCTGGCGAAGGCGCTGCGGTCCGGGCGGGCGGCCCGGCGGCGCGGGCTCGCCGAGATCGACAGCGCGGATCTCGTTGCGGCACTGCCGTTGTGGGTCGGCACGCTGTCCGATGTGGAGGACATCCTGCCGCCCGTGCCCGGCATGTTCGACCTGGTGATCATCGACGAGGCCAGCCACGTCGACCAGCCGCTGGCCGCGCCCGCGTTGCTGCGCGGCCGGTCCGCGGTGATCGGCGGTGATCCCCGGCAGCTGCGGCACGTGTCGTTCGTCAGCGACCAGGCGGTGCGGGCGGCGGTCGACGCGGAGGGCACCCAGGACCTGCGCGACCGGCTGGACGTGCCGAAGGTGAGCCTGTTCGACGCGGGCGCGGCGACGGCGGGCGTGCACTGGCTCGACGAGCACCACCGCTGCGCGCCGCACCTGATCGGGTTCGCGGCGGCCAGGTTCTACGACGGCAAGATCGCGCTGCTCACCACGCACCCGTCGATCGCCGACGTCGACTGCATCGACACCGAACGCGTCGACGGCGATCGCACCACGAAGGGCGTCAACCAGACCGAGGTCGACGCCGTGCTCGCCCACGTCCGCAAGCGGGTGGCCGCGGGCGTGCGCTCGATCGGCGTCGTGACCCCGTTCCGCGCGCAGGCCGACGCGCTGGAGGAGGCGCTGCTCAGCGAGCTCACGCTGGACGAGATCACCACCGGTGGCGTGCGTGTCGGCACCGTGCACGGCGTGCAGGGCAGCGAGTTCGACGAGGTCGTGATCAGCCTCGCCGCGGACGCCAAGCCGGGGGCGTGGCGGTTCGTCAACGACCGCAACCTGCTCGCCGTGCTGACCACCCGCGCGCGCCGGAAGGTGCACGTCATCACGTCCGCGCCCGAACCACCGGGCCTGATCGGCGAATACCTGCGGCACGCCGACGTCGCCCCGACCGAGACCGCCGGCGCCGAACCCGAGGACGAGTGGACCGCGCGCCTCGCGCACGAACTGCGGGCCGCGGGACTGACCGTGCGCACGGGCTATCCGGTCGGGCAGTGGCGAGTGGACCTGGTGGTGGGGGAGAAGGACGACGCCGTCGCGGTCGAGACGCGCCCGCACCCTTCAGGAGTGCGGGCGCATCTCGCTCGCTGGCGTGCGCTCACCCACGCGGGGTGGCGCGTGCACGACGCGTTCGGCAGCCGGTTCGGCGACGACCCGGCGCGTGCCGCCGTGGAACTGACCCAGGAACTACCTGCGGCTGGGCTTGACCAGCGGCTCGGCTGAGGTGACCGACGGCAGGAACGGGTTCGGGTTCGCCGGGCAAACCGTCCCGATGGGCGGCAACGTGCCGTTGAGCAGGTACGCGTTCGTGTGGTCGGTCGCGCACTGGCTCACCCCGTACGCCGTGTGGCCCCAACCCGCGTAAGCAAGCAAACGACTGCCCGCGAGCTGACGGTGGGCGGCTTGCGCGCCCCGGAAGTCCGTCACGCCGTCGAAGTAGTTGCCCACCACCAGAACCGGCGCGCTGGTGCGGGTGCGCCACGGCCCGGTGAAGCGGTCGGGGTTCACGGGCCAGTTCGCGCACGCCGCGTTGCCCCACCACCACGCCGGCCCGAACTCCGAACCCGCTGCGGCGTAACGGGAAATCGCCTTGTAGGCGTTGAAGTGGCGCGGGTACTCGATGTCCGCGCACACGTTGCCGTTGTAGGCGTCGAACCCGTTGGCGTAGTCCGGTTCCGCCGCGACCGAAAGCGACCCGGCGGCGGCGTCGGACAGCTGGTCGAAGAACGCGGCGGCGTCCGGCCAGTCGCTCGGCGAGTACATCGCGCCGATCGCGGAGTTGATCACGGCGTCGTAGGTGAAGACCTGGCCGCCGAGTTCGATCGGGTTGGCGCGCACCGACTTCAGCAACGCGTCCCAGCGCTGCTCCGACTGCGGCCCGAAGACGCACGCGGCCTCGTCGCAGGTGCGGAGGAACTCGCGGAACTCCTCCTTCGTCGCGATCCGGTCCGACTCGATCTGCCGGCCGCTCGACCACAGCTCGGGGTCGAGCACGCCGTCGATCACGAGCGCGCGGATGTTGTCCGGGAACAGGTTCGCGTAGGTCGCGCCCAGGAACGAACCGTACGAGAAGCCCAGGTAGCTGAGCTTGCGGTCACCGACGGCGCGGCGCAGCAGGTCCATGTCCCGTGCGACGTCGGCGGTGCTCATGTGCCGGGCGATCCGCTGGTCGTCGCGGCACTCGGGGCCGAGCGAGCGGTAGCGGTCGAAGAACGGCCGTTCCTGCGCCGCCTGGTACGGGAAGCCGGGGATGCCCTCGAAGAACTTCCCGAGGTCCGCTTCGCTGGCGAAACAGTGCAGAGGATCGGATTTGCCGATGCCGCGCGGGTCGAACCCGACGATGTCGAACCGGCCCTGGAGGTTCGCCGACAGGGCGTTGCCGGCGCCGAGCGCGAAGTTCACACCCGAGCCGCCGGGTCCGCCCGGGTTGAGGAACAGCGAGCCGATGCGGCGCGCGGTGTCCGTCGCGGGCTTGCGCGCCAGCGCGACGGTGGTCGTGGCGCCGCGCGGGTCGTCGTAGTCGAGTGGCACCTTCACGGAGGCGCACTCGAAGCCGGGGTGCTCGGGCCCGCAGGCCGTCCAGTCGATCTTCGGGACCTGCGCGCCACCTGCCGAGGCCGGTACGGCCGGTGTGCCGGTGATCATGAGCGCGGCCGCGGCGGCCAGCACGGTGAGTCGCATCGACAAGCTCCCCTCTCGTCCCAGAGGCGCTCTTCCTACCGGCTCGCGACCGGCCGCGTCGACCGCCGAAAGTCGTGACCGGCCAGTGGGGACGCGCCGCGCTCAGTCGGGGCGTCGATGCTTTTGACGAACTCCCAGATGATCGGCGATCTGGTCGTGAATGGGCGTGCCCATCACGACCGGGTTCGCCGGCGGGGTTTGCGGTGTTGTCGCAGGTGTGTCCTGGCTGTCAGGCATGAGGGGAGAGTAAGGATGGTCCCTGACACCTCACGGACGCTGATCAAGAAATCACCAGGGTCATACCCCAAGAGGTGAACCCGGTTCCCCCGATCTATACCCAGTGTGGGACCACGGTCCTGCTACGAGACCCCCTGTGGGTGCCCTCGATCGAGTTAACGCGCGTTGCCCCGCAACGTGGAATCTCAGCGGACGGACGCGCGGTTGCGTGATCTCGCGGCCATGCTGAACGATCGGCCGGGGGCCGGACGAGCGTGGAGCGTGACGATGGTCAGCGGCAAGCCGGGCATCGCCAAGCGGCAGCTCATCCTGCTCACCGGCAGGGCGCACCCGGAGCTGGCCGAGGCCGTGGCCAAGTACCTGGGCGTCGCCATCACCCCGCAGGCCGCCTACGACTTCGCGAACGGCGAGATCTTCGTCCGCTTCGAGGAGTCGGTGCGCGGCGCGGACGCGTTCGTCATGCAGAGCCACAGCGCGCCCGTCAACGACTGGCTGATGGAGCAGCTGCTCATGGTGGACGCGCTGAAACGCGCCTCCGCCAAGCGCATCACCGCGGTCGTGCCGTCCTATCCGTACGCACGCCAGGACCGCAAGTACGCCGGCCGCGAACCGGTGTCAGCCCGTCTGGTCGCGGACATGTTCAGGACCGCCGGTGCCGACCGCATCGTCACGGTCGACCTGCATACCGCGCAGGCCCAGGGCTTCTTCGACGGCCCGGTCGACCACCTGCACGCGATGTGGCTGCTCTGCGACCACGTCGGCAGCCGCTACCGGGGCGAGGACCTCACGATCGTCTCGCCGGACGCCGGCCGCACCAGGCTCGCCGAGAAGTGGGCCGACCTGCTCGGCGGTTGCCCGATCGCGTTCATCCACAAGACGCGCGACCCGTTGCGCCCCAACGAGGTCGTGGCCAACCGCGTCGTCGGCGACGTCGAGGGCCGCACCTGCGTCGTGGTCGACGACATGATCGATACGGCACTGACGAGCACGACGGCGGCCCGGCAGTTGCTGGAGCAGGGCGCGAAGGACGTCGTCCTCGTGGCCACGCACGGAGTGTTGTCCGGCGACGCCCACGACCGGCTCATCGCGAGCAAGGCGCGCGAGGTGATCCTCACCGACACCCTGCCGATCCCGCCCGGGAAGCGGTTCCCCGGCCTGACCGTGCTGAGCATCGCGCCGCTGCTGGCGCGGGCGATCCAGGAGGTCTTCGAGGACGGCTCCGTGACGAGTCTCTTCGACGGCAACGCGTAGCCGGGAAGCCCGCACGCCCGTTCTGTGTTGACATGTGACATGGGCGACTTGCGGGTGGAGACCTCGGCGAAGCGGGTTCGTGCGTACTTCGGTGGCGAACTGGTCGCGGACGCGACCGCGCCGCGCCTGGTCTGGGAGGTTCCGTACTACCCGGCCTACTACCTGCCCCTGTCCTCGGTCCGCGCCGAACTGAAGGCGACGGGGGAGACCAGGGGCGACGGCGTGGTCCACGACGTCGTCACGCCCGGCGGCACGGCCTCGGGCGCGGCGTTGACGTACCCGGACTCGGTGCCGTTGCGGGACCTCGTCCGGTTCGAGTTCTCGGCGATGGACGAGTGGCTCGAAGAGGACGAGCCGATCTACGTCCACCCGCGCGACCCGTACAAGCGGGTCGACGTCCTGAGCAGCTCACGGCACGTGCGGATCGCACTGGACGGGGTGACGCTGGCGGCGTCGTCCCAGCCTCGGATCCTGTTCGAGACGAGCCTTCCGCCGCGCTACTACCTGCCGTTGAGCGACGTCCGGTTCGATCTGCTCCGGCCTTCGGACACGCAGACGCAGTGCCCGTACAAGGGCACCGCCACGTACTGGTCGGCCGAGGTGAACGGTGTGACCCACGACGACCTCGTCTGGATCTACCGGTCGCCTCTGCCCGAGAGCCAGAAGATCGCTGGAATGGCGTGCTTCTTCACTGAGAAGGTCGACCTCTTCCTCGACGGCGAGCTCCAGGAGAAGCCGAAGAGTCCCTGGTCATAGCTACCGTGAACGAGTCCTAGTTCACACACTGCAAAGTTGCAGTGACTGCAAAACGATCCTGTACTCTTGCCCCGTGAACCAGTCGGGGGAGAGCCTGCGCGACCGCAAGAAGCGCCGCACCCGTGCCGCGCTCGAGCGGGCGACCGTGCGTCTCGCCGCCGAGCGGGGCTACGACCACGTCACCGTGGAGGAGATCGCCGCCGAGGCCGACGTCTCGGTGCGCACGTTCTTCAACTACTTCGCGAGCAAGGACGAGGCGCTCATCGGCGCGGACCCCGAGGCGGGCCCGCGCATGGCCGAGCGGATCCTCGCCTTCCCCGGCACCGTCACGCCGTTCGAGGCGTACCGGCGGTCGGTGCTCGCGGAGATCACGGACGAGCTGAACAACGCCCGCGACCTGTGGCTGCTGCGCAAGGAAGTCCTGATGCAGCGGCCGGACCTGCTGGTCCGCGCGTTCGCGAACAGCGCGGAGTCCGAGCAGTTGCTGGCGGACGCGGTGGCGCGGCGGGCAGGGCTGCCCGAGACCCACGCGTACCCACGGCTGCTGGTCGCCGCCGGCAGCGCCGCGTTCCGTTGTGCGGTGACGCGCTGGGCTCGCGACGACAGCGTCTCGCTGGGCGAGCTCGTCGACGAGGCACTCGAGCTGTTCGGCACGGGGCTGGCTCACACACCAGGTCGTCACGAAGGGGGATCATGAGCATCGAGGCAGCACCGACACCAGTCCACAGCAAACGTGAAGTCGTCCAGGCCATGTGGGGCCTGATGCTCGGCATGTTCGTGGCCATCCTCGCCGGCACCGTCGTGTCGAACGCGCTGCCGCGCATCGTCGCCGAGCTGAAGGGCTCGCAGTCGATCTTCGCGTGGATCGTGACGGCCGAGCTGCTCGCGATGACCGCGACCGTGCCGTTGTGGGGCAAGCTCGCCGACCTCTACAGCCGCAAGCTGCTGATCCAGGCGTCGCTGAGCCTGTTCGTCGTCGGCTCGCTGATCGCGGGCTTCTCGCAGAACGTCGAGATGCTCATCGTCAGCCGTGTCGTGCAGGGCCTGGGCGCCGGTGGCGTCACGGCACTCGCGACGATCGTGATGGCCGCGATGATCCCGCCGCGTGAGCTCGGCAAGTACTCCGGCATGTTCGGCGCGGTGTTCGGCGTCGGTACCGTCGCGGGCCCGCTGATCGGCGGTGTCCTGGTCGACACCTCGTGGCTCGGCTGGCGCTGGTGCTTCTTCATCGGCATCCCGTTCACCCTCGCCGCGATCTACATGCTGCAGCGCACGCTGCGCCTCCCGGTCGTGCGCAACGAGAAGACGAAGATCGACTACCTGGGCGCGTTCCTGATCGTGTCCGGCGTCTCGACGCTGCTGATCTGGTCGTCGCTGGCCGGGCAGAAGTTCGAGTGGGTGTCGGGCTGGACCGCCGGTCTGGTGTCGCTGGGCGTGTTGCTGCTCGTGGCCGCCGTCCGCGTCGAGGCCACCGCGCACGACCCGATCGTGCCGCTGTCGATCTTCCGCAACCGCACCGTCTCGCTGACGACCATCGCGAGCGCCCTGGTCGGCATCGCGATGTTCGGCGGCACGGTGTTCCTCTCGCAGTACTTCCAGCTCTCGCTCGGCAAGACGCCGACCCAGGCCGGCCTGCTGGGCCTGCCGCTGATCTTCGGGCTGCTCATCTCGTCCACGGTGGCCGGTCAGCTGATCACGAAGTTCGGCAGGTGGAAGGCGTTCCTGGTCGCCGGTGGCGTGTTCATGGTCGGCGGCATGCTGCTGCTGTCCACGATCACCGCGCAGACCACGGTGTTCATGGTGTCCGTGCACATGTTCGTGCTCGGCGTCGGCGTCGGCCTGATGATGCAGAACCTGGTGCTGGCGGCGCAGAACGACGTGCCGGCCAAGGACCTCGGCGCCACCACGTCCACGCTGACGTTCTTCCGCTCGCTGGGCGGCGCGATCGGCGTCTCGGCGCTGGGTGCCGTGCTGGCGAGCAAGGTCTCGTCGCTCGCGGCCGAGAGGTTCGGCACGACGGCCGGCGGCGAGAACGCGGTGCCGGACATCTCGGTGCTGCCGCCGGAGATCAAGGCCGTGGTCGCCGAGATCTACGCGACGGCGACCGCGGAGATCTTCCTGGTGGGCGCGCCGTTCGCGGTGCTCGCGCTGCTCGCCGTGGCGTTCATCAAGGAGAAGCCGCTCAAGGAGACGAGCGGTGACGACCGGCTGGCGGCGGAGATGGCCGCGGGTCACTGATCTGCTGGGAGCGGACCCCTGACTTTCGTCCGGGGTCCGCTCTGTCTTTCGGGCCGGGTTTCTGCCCGCGCTGATCCTTACGTTCTCTCCCATGAACATCTGGGGTGCAGCGCTCACGGACGTTGCCGGAGAAGAGCCTGCCGCAGCCCGAAAACGCGGCGGGAGCGGTGGAACGGGCTCGGGAGGCGCTGCGGGAAGCCGCGCCCGGCAACGAGCGGGTCGAGACGCTGACCGCGCGGGAACGCGACGTGCTGGCGTTGCTCGGCGAGAGGCTGTCGAACGCGCAGATCGCCCGGCGCCTAGACCTCGTCGAAGGCACCGTGAAGGGGCACGTCAGCGCGATCCTGAGCCGCCTGGGCGCGGAGAACCGCGTCCAGGCGGCCATCGTGGCCCACGAGGCGGGCCTGATCGCCTAGAACGGGAAGTGGCCGTGCTCGCTGGCGATCGTCACCCAGCGCGTCGCCGAGAACGCCTCGATGCCCCAGCGGCCGCCGAACCTGCCATAGCCGCTGGACTTCACGCCACCGAACGGCGCCTGCGGCTCGTCGTCCACCGTCTGGTTGCCGACGTGCACGATGCCGGTGCGGATGCGTTGCGCGAGCCCGAGTCCGCGCCGCGAGTCCTCGGTGAGGATGCCCGCGGTGAGGCCGTGCTCGGTGTCGTTCGCGATGGCCACGGCCTCGTCGTCGTCGGCGACGGGCACGACGATGACGGCCGGACCGAAGATCTCCTCCTGGAACACGCGCATCTGCGGCGTGACGCCGTCGAGCACGGTCGCGCCGCCGTTGCCGCCCGCACGGACGGTGGCGCCGTTCTCGACCGCGTCCTGCACCAGTGCGGCGACGCGCGCGGCCGCTCGCGGGTTGATCACGGGGCCGATCACGGTGCTGGGGTCGGCGGGGTCGCCGTGCGGCAGCGAACCGACCTTGGCCGCGAGCTTCGCGGTGAACTCCTCGGCCACGGCCCGGTGCACCAGGATGCGGTCGGTCGACATGCAGATCTGGCCCGCGTTGTGGAACGCGCCGAACGTCGCCGCGTTCACCGCGTGGTCGAGGTCGGCGTCGTCGAGCACCAGCAACGAGTTCTTGCCGCCGAGCTCCAGCACGGCGGGCTTGAGGTGGTGCGCGGCAAGGGTTCCGACGATCCGGCCGACCTCGGTGGAGCCGGTGAAGTTCACGGCGCGCACACGGGAGTCGGTGATCAGGGCCTCGGCGACCGCGGCGGCGTCCTCCGGGGCGTTCGTCACGACGTTGAGCACGCCCGCGGGCAGCCCTGCCTCGCGCAGCACGTCGGCGATCAGCAGCCCGGCCGCGATCGGCGCGTCCTCGCTGGGCTTGAGCACGACGGTGTTGCCGGCGGCGATGGGCGCGGCCACGGCCCGCGTGCTCAGGATGACCGGCGCGTTCCACGGGGCGAACGCCGCGATGACCCCGAGCGGTTCCCGCACGGCGAGCGACAGCTGACCGGGCACCTCCGTCGTCAGCACCTCGCCGACGGGCTGGGTGACCGCCGCGGCCGCCTCGCGCAGGACGTTCGCCGCGAGCATGACGTTGAACCCGGCCCACCCGCCGACGCCGCCGACCTCGGCGGCCATCAGGGCGACGACCTCGGCCGTCCTGGCCTCCAGCCCGTCCGCGGCTCGCAGCAGGATCCCGCGTTTCACGGACGGCGACGTCGCCGCCCACCCGGCGAACGCCTGCTCGGCGGCGTCGACGGCCCGCGTGACGTCCGCGGGCCCGGCCGCCGCGACGACGGCGTGGACCTCGCCGGTGAAGGGGTTGAGGTCGTCGGTGGTGCGGCCGTCCAGCGCCGGAACGCTGTCGCCGCCGATGAGGAGCTCACGTTTTTCGCTTGCCACGGTCAGGGATTCAAGCGGCAGACCACCTGATCATCCAAGTCCTGCTTCCGATGGATGGAAACCGGGCTCCAGCATCCGGGCGATCCCGCGAGCCGCCACCTGCAGCGCCGCGACCAGCCGGGCCCGCACGTTGCGCAGGTCGGGCACCACGATCCCCAGCGCCGCCACGACCTGGCCGTCCACCTCGATCGGCACCCCCACACTGCACGCCCCGAGCGTCATCTCCTCGAACGTCTGCGCGTACCCGTCCCGCCGAACCCGGTGCAACTGGGCCCGCATCCGCCCGGGCTCCGTCACCGTGAACGCCGTGATGCGCGTCAGCCCGTGCGTGAGTACCTGCTCCTGCACCTCCTTCGGAGCGTGCGCGAGCAACACCTTCCCGACCCCGGTCGCGTGCAACGGCAACCGGCTCCCGGTGGTGCTCACGATCGGCACCGACGCATGCCCGGAGACCCGGTCGAGGTACAGCACCTCGGTCCCCTCCCGCACGGCCAGGTGCACCACGGCGCGCGTCGCCGCGTGGATGTCGTGAAGGAACGGCTCCGCGACCCGGCTCAGGTCCACCTCACCGGCGGCCAGCAGCCCGAGCCGCCAGATCCGCCTGCCGATCACGTACTCACCGGAGTCCAGCCGCCGCACCGCGCCCCACTCCGCCAGTTCCGCGAGCAGCCGGTGCGTGGTGCTGATCGGCAGCCCACTGCGCCGCGCGATGTCGCTCAGGGTCTGGCGGCGGTGCCGGCTGTCGAAGGTGCCGAGCAGCGACAGCAGCTTGGAGGAGACGGTGGCGGCCACCCCGGGGATTCTGCCCGGTTCGTTCCTGCTCAGCCGGTCAGGCGCCCTAGTATCGGGCGGATGGCCGCGACACCGGAGGGAAGACTGCGTGCCCTGCACCGGGCACTGGCCGCACACCCCGGCGAGCCGGTGCTGTTCGCCGACCTGATCCGCGAGGTCTGGGGCGAGCAGCCACCCTCGGGCCCGCTGCCCGCACTGCGCAGCCTGGTGAAACGGCTGCGCCGCACCATTCCGGACGAGATTGTCACGGACGCTTCCGGCTACCGGCTCAAGGTGCGCACGCCCGGTCCGTGTCAGCTCCCCGCCGACCTCCCGGACTTCGTCGGCCGCGAGCACGAGCTGGCGCGTCTCGAACGCCTGCCCGGTGTCACGATCACCGGCGCGCCCGGTGTCGGCAAGACCGCGCTGGCCGTGCGGCTCGCGCATCGGTTGCGGGAGCGGTACTTCGACGGCCAGCTGTACGTGAACCTGCGTGGGTTCGCCTCGGGACCGCCGCTCACCGCGCAGCAGGCGCTCAGCGGGTTCCTGCGCGCACTCGGCGTGCCGCAGACCGCCATCCCGCTCGACCTGGAGGCCCAGACCGAGCTGTACCAGCAGAAGCTCGACGGCAAGAGGGTGCTGGTCGTGCTCGACAACGCCGTCGAGGACCTGGTCGAACCGCTGCTGCCGCGCGGGCCCGGTTGCCTGGCGATCGTCACGAGCCGCCACGACCTGCCCGGCCAGCTGCGGCTCGACGTGCTCGCCGACGACGACGCGCACGAGCTGCTGACCCGCATGGGCGTTCAGGGAACGCCCGAGGAACGTGCCGAGCTCGTCCGGCTCTGCGCGCACCTGCCGCTCGCGTTGCGCATCGCCGGGGCGAACGTGGCGCACGGCCACATCGAGGACTACCTGGCCGAACTGCGCGGCGATCGGCTCGACGTGCTGGAGATCGACGGCGACGCGGCCGTGCGGGCCACGTTCGAGCTGTCCTACCGGGCGTTGAGCGACGAGGCGAAGCGCGTGTTCCGGCGGCTCGGCCTGCCGCCGGGCGCGGACACCGGGCTCGGCGCCACCACCGCGCTCGCGGGCCGTGATCCCGGGCCGCAGCTCGGCGAACTCGTGAACGCCGGGCTCGTCGACCAGGTCGGCGTTCGCTATCAGCTGCACGACCTCATCAGGCTGTTCGCCGCCGACGCGGCGGACGACGACGATCGAGCCGGCCTGCTGGACATGTACGCGTGGTACCTCAGGACGGCGTACAACGCCATCTCGAAGGCCGTGCCCGAGACGAGCCTCCTGACCCGGCCGGACCTGGACGGGCCGAGCCTCGCGTTCGGCGAACGGGCCGAGGCGGCGGCGTGGCTGGAGGAGGAACACGCCAACCTGGTGGCGCAGGTGGTCGCGGCACCGTCGCCGTACGCGCAGCAACTGGCCGACGTCCTGCGGATCTACCTGCACGTCGGCCGGTTCGAGATCGACAAGGCCATGGTGTTCCACGCCGGGCTGCGCACCGCACGGGCGGCCGGCGACCTGGAAGGGCAGTGCGCCGCGCTGTACGGGCTCGGCATGTCCGCGTGGAGCCGCAGCGAGTACGGCGACGCGCTGGACCACTTCGCGCAGGCGCTGGAGTACGCCCGGACGCCGCTCGCGCTGGCGGCGATCAACAACGGCATGGGGATCGTGCACCTGGAGTCGGGCGACACCCGCCGGGCGGAGGAGTGCTTCGCCGAGGCCCTGCGACTGCGCCGGGAGATCGGCGACGACCACGGCGCCATCGGCACGCTGATGAACCTCGGCATCACCCACGGCACCCGCGGCGACCTGCGCAAGGCTGCCCAGAACTTCCAGGAGGTCGCGGACCTCAGCCGGCGGCTCGGGCTGTTCAACCAGACCGCGATCACCCTGGACAACCTGTCCGTGGCCTACTTCGAGCTGGGTGAGCTGGACCGGGCGCTCGCGGCCAGCGTCGAGTCGGTGCGCCTGCACGCCGGCCAGGACCAGCAGCGAGCACTCGCCAACGCGCTGGCCAGTCTCGCCCGCATCCACGCCGAACGCGGCGAGATCGCCGAGGGCCTGGCGGCGGCGCAAAGGTGCTTCGAGGTCGCGAGGGACGCCGAGCATCCCAAGGCACGCGTCGACTGCCTGGTCGCGATGGCCGTGCTGGAACCGGCGGGCGCGCGGCAGCACGCGGCGGACGCGGTCGACCTCGGCCGCAAGATCGGCTACGGGCCGGGGGTGCTCACCGCGTCCATCCTGCTCGCCCGCGCCACCGGGTCGGTCGAGCTGATCGACGAGGTGCTCGGCACCATCGAGGAGACCGGCAGCCTCATGGACCAGTCCCGCGCGTTGCTCGTCCGCGCGCAGATCACCGGGTCCGTCCACACGGCACAGGAGGCGCTCTCCGCCGCCGGGCGGCGCGGTCAGGGGAAAGTCGCTTCGGACGCACGGGAGTTGCTGGTGACACTGGGCGGGTGACCGTACCTCGGTGCAGGCTGGGACAGCAGGGCCGTCCTCGTCGGCGGATGCTGGGTGGAACGGCGGCCGCGCCGTGCGGAGATCGGGCCGCAGCTCCTGGCACTGCACTCCACACCACCCGAGTTCGCCGACGCGCTCGCCGAGGCTTACGGCGTCACACGCGAACTGCGCGACCGTGCCCTGATCTGGCACCGCCTCGGACCGTGGCACGAGGTCCTGTACGGCAACGACATCGGCGACCCGGAGCTGGTCGAGGTTGGGCTGGCTGGAGTACGGGACCGGCTCGGAACCGGGGTACCCCACGGCTGACAGCCACAGCCGAGGAGGACGAGATGCCCTGGGTTCGCCGGCACCGCCGCAGCGCCCCGTACAGCTGGTTCCGCACCACGACGGTCCGCAGCCACTACCGCAGGCCGCAGGGTTCCAGGTGGATCCCGGTCGTGGCCGTGATCGCCGTGATCGTGCTGCTCATCGCTCTGTTCTGAGGGTAGGGTCGGGTGCATGGGACAGTTGGGCGAGTTGTTCCCCGGCCCCAAGGTCCGCCGCGAGGCGACGGACGCGGGTACGGGTGAGGACTACGAGGAGACCGGACCGCTCGACCTCACGGCGGGCGCGATCCGGTTGAGGCCGCGGCCGAAGCCGGCCCCGCAACCCGAGAGCACCGACAGCGCCGAGTGATCACCGGTACTACCCTGGCCCGGTGCTAGCCGGGCTGCTCTTCCTCATCCCCGCCACGTTCTTCGTCGTCGGCGTGCTCCGCGACCGCCGGAGGCTGAGCAACGCCGTCTGGCTCGGCATCGCGCTGGTGATGCTGCTCCTGCTGCTGGCGGAGGCCGGGCGGGACAACCCGGTGCTGAGCCTGCCGCTGGTCATCGCGTTCATGCTGGCGGTGCTGGGCCTGCTGCTGCTCCCGCTCGCGTTGCTGGCCAACGGCATGGTCATGGTCCGCCGCGAGGGCCGCTCGCTGGGTAATCTGCTGTCGTTGCTCGCGGGCCTGGCCCTGCTCGGCGAGATGGTCTACTTCGCGTGGGGCATCACCCAGCCCAACGACTGGATCCGCGGCTCCGCGTTCGGGTTGTTCCTGGTGTCCGCGTACATCGCGTTCCTGTTCGTGAGCCTGCTGCTGTACTCGGTGATCTACGGCCGCACCGGCCGCCGCCACGGGTTCGACGGCATCGTCGTGCTCGGCGCCGGCCTGATCGGGGACCGCGTGCCCCGGCTGCTGGCGAACCGGCTCGACCGCGCGCTGCGCCTCTACCGCCGCGACCGCGAGGCCGGCCGGTCACCGGTGATCGTGGTGTCGGGCGGGCAGGGCTCGGACGAGCAGGTGTCCGAGGCGTTCGCCATGAGCCGGTACCTGCTCGAACGCGGCGTACCGGAGGACGACGTCGTCCTGGAGGACCAGGCGACCACGACCGAGGAGAACCTCCGCTACAGCAAGGCTTTGCTCGCCGAACGGGGCCTCAACGGCCGGGTCGTCGCGGTCACGAACAACTACCACGTCTTCCGCACCGCCGTGCTCTCCCGCAAGCAGGGCCTGCGGTTGCAGGTGATCGGCGCGCCGACGGCCTGGTACTTCGTGCCCAGCGCGTTCCTGCGGGAGTTTGTGGCGCTCCTGGTGCGCAACCCAGTCGTGCACGGGCTGGCGTGCGCCCTGCTGATGGCCGGCGGGCTCGCGCTGACCCAGATCGGCTAGCCCGGCTCGAAGGAGGACCACGTGGACCACGCACCCGCCAGTCTGACCAGGCAGGCGATCTCCGCGACGCTGCACTGCCTCACCGGCTGCGCGATCGGCGAGGTGCTCGGCATGGTCATCGGTACCGCGCTGGGCTGGAGCAACCTGGCCACGATCGTGCTGGCCGTGGCGCTCGCGTTCGTGTTCGGCTACTCGCTGACGATCCGCCCGGTGCTGCGTTCCGGCCTCGCGTTCAAGGCGGCGCTCGGCGTGGCGCTGGCGGCGGACACCGTGTCGATCACGGTCATGGAGATCGTCGACAACGCGGTGATGCTGCTCGTGCCCGGCGCGATGGACTCGGGCGTGGCGAACTGGGTGTTCTGGGCGGCGCTGGCGTTCTCGCTGGCCGTCGCGTTCGTGGTGACGGTGCCGGTGAACCGCTGGATGATCGCGCGCGGCAAGGGCCACGCCGTGGTCCACCAGCACCACCACTGACCGGCTCAGGCGCGGGTGAAGCGCATGACCCAGTTCGGTTCCCAGGTCTCGCCGCCGTCGTAGGAGAACCGCTGCTCCCAGACCGGTTCGTCGCCGGGCGTCCAGTCGAACCGCACCTTCACCGCGTGCCCGCCGACCTCGTCGTCGCCGAAGAACACCCCGTGCCCGTCGGTGAACCGGCCCTCCAGTGGCGGGTCGAGGTGGCCGGGGGCGCGGGTGGAGGCCCACCAGATGCGCCAGACGTCGGCTGCGGGGTCGTACTGGCGCAGGGTCATGCCCTCCCAGTCGCCGGCGAAGAAGCTGTCGATGATCGCCCCGCCGCCCAGCAGTGGCCTGGCCTCGGCCGACGCCTCGAACTCGGTCCACTCGGTGCCGCGCCCGATGATGTCGGCGATCTTGCGGTTGGCCACCCGCCACCGTCCGTGCAGGAAGTCGAAGTCGCTTGAGCTCATGTCACGGGAGCTTCGCGGCAAACCCTGACAGACGTTGTCAGTGACCTAAACATTGACTCAAAGGTCTGGACCATTTTACGGTTCCTGGCAGTGGCCGCCGCCCTAGCCAGGAGGTCCTTCCCTTGCGACTGCTCGCCAGAGTGGTCCCGGTGCTAGCACTGCTAGCCGGGACCGTGATCGCCGTGACCAACGCACCGTCCGCAGCCGCAGCCCACGAGGACTGCCGGCCGGACGGGCTGTACAAGACGCCGGGCGTCGAGGTGCCGTACTGCACCGTCTACGACACCGCCGGCCGCGAGACCATGGGGGACAAGTCCAGACGCGTCATCGGGTACTTCACCAGCTGGCGCACCGGCAAGAACGGCCAGCCAGGGTACCTCGCCAAGGACATCCCCTGGAACAAGGTCACGCACCTGAACTACGCGTTCGCGCACATCGACGCCCAGAACAAGATCTCGGTCGGCGCGAACAACGCGAACAACTCGTCCATCGGCATGGAGTGGCCGGGTGTCGCCGGCGCCGAGATGGACCCGTCGCTGCCCTACAAGGGGCACTTCAACCAGCTCACGAAGCTCAAGAAGCAGAACCCGAACGTCAAGACGCTGATCTCGGTCGGCGGCTGGGCGGAGACCGGCGGCTTCTTCAACGCCGACGGCACGCGCAACGCGTCGGGCGGCTTCTACAAGCTCGGCCAGGACCAGGCAGCGATCGACACGTTCGCCGACAGCACCGTCGCCTTCCTGCGCCAGTACGGTTTCAACGGCGCTGACATCGACTACGAGTACGCGACGTCGAACAACCACGCCGGCAACCCGGACGACTTCTGGATCTCCAACGCCAACCGCGGCACGCTGTGGGCCGGCTACCAGGCGATCATGAAGACGCTGCGCGAGAAGCTCGACCGCGCCGGTGCCGCCGACGGCAAGCACTACCTGCTGACCGCCGCCGTGCCCGCCTCCGGCTGGCTGCTGCGCGGCCAGGAGGCGTACCAGGTCGTCAAGTACCTCGACTACCTCAACGTCATGAGCTACGACCTGCACGGCTCGTGGAACCAGTTCGTCGGCCCGAACGCCGCGCTCTACGACGACGGCAAGGACGGCGAGCTCTCGGCCGGTGGCGTGTACACGGCGCCGCAGTACGAAGGCATGGGCTACCTCAACACCGACTGGTCCTACCACTACTACCGCGGTGCCATGCAGGCCGGACGCATCAACATCGGCGTGCCGTTCTACTCGCGCGGCTGGCAGGGCGTCACCGGCGGCACGAACGGCCTGTGGGGCAAGGCCCCGCTGCCGAACCAGTCGGAATGCCCGCCCGGCACCGGTTCGTCGGTCGGCTCGACCACGCCGTGCGGTAACGGCGCGGCCGGTGTCGACAACCTCTGGCACGACGTCACGGCCGGCGGCGCCGAGGTTCCGTCCGGTGTGAACCCGTTGTGGCACACCAAGAACCTGGAAGCCAAGATCACCGGCTCCTACGGCGCGCAGTACGGCCTCGACCCGGTCAACGACCCGGCCGACCGCATCACCGGCACCTACACGCCGTACTACGACTCGACGCTCAAGTCGCCGTGGCTGTGGAACAACGACAAGAAGGTGTTCCTCTCCACCGAGACCGAGCAGTCGATGGCGGAGAAGGCCAAGTACGTCAAGGACAAGGGCCTCGGCGGCATCATGATCTGGGAGCTCGCCGGCGACTACCGGTTCGACTCCGCGAAGAACGAGTACTTCATCGGTGACACCCTGCTGTCGACCATCAACACCGGCCTGAACGGCGCCGCGCCCTACGGCAACCTGAAGGCCTCGACGCAGCAGACCCAGTCCCTCGCGGTCGACGTGGACATCCACGGCTTCGCGCTGGGCGACAACAACTACCCGATCACGCCGAAGATCAAGTTCACGAACCGCTCGACCGTCACCATCCCCGGTGGCACGAAGATCGCGTTCGACTACGGCACCAGCGCGCCGGGCAGCATGGCCGACCAGTCGGGCTTCGGCCTGAAGGTCGTCTCGAAGGGACACAGCGGACCCAACGTAGGCGGCCTGAAGGGCGACTTCCAGAAGGCGGAGCTCACGCTGCCGTCGTGGCAGTCGCTCGCTCCGGGCGCGTCGATCGAGGTGACCGTCAGCTACCAGCTGCCGATCTCGACGCCGTCGAACTTCGTGTTCACGTTCGGCGGCCAGTCGTACGCGATCAGCGCGGACCACCCGCGCATCGGGGGCGGCAACCCGCCGACCTCCACCACCACGTCCACGTCCACGACGACCACCACGACGACGACCACGACCACCACCACGACGACGCCGCCGACGTGCGCGCTGCCCGCGTGGGAGACCGGCAAGATCTACACCGGTGGCAACGAGGTGTCGCACAAGGGCCGCAAGTGGCGGGCCCAGTGGTGGACGCAGAACGAGGAGCCCGGAACCACGGGTGAGTGGGGCGTCTGGCGCGACCAGGGTGCCTGTTAGTCCCTCCTGATCCGGGCGCGGGTCTTAGGCTGTCATCGTGACCGCCCAAGACCCGCGCCTGCAGGAGCTCGTCCTGCTCCGCAAGGTCCGCGACCGGATCGACCGCGAGTACCGGCAGCCGCTCGACGTCGCGGCGCTGGCCCGCGGCGTGCACCTGTCCGCGGGCCACCTCTCGCGCGCGTTCCGCGCGGCCTTCGGCGAATCGCCCTACAGCTATCTGATGACCCGCCGCATCGAGCGGGCCATGACGTTGCTGCGCCGGGGCGACATGTCCGTCACCGACGTGTGCTTCGAGGTCGGCTGCACATCGCTCGGCACGTTCAGCACCCGTTTCTCCGAACTGGTAGGCATGTCCCCGAGCCAGTACCGCAAGGTCGCCGCCACCGACGGTCAGGGCATCCCGAACTGCCTGGCCAAGGCCGTGATGAGGCCGATCAGGAATCGAGAAGCGGCGGCCGGTCCGTCCGATTAGGTTGACCGCCATGTCAGTCATCATCGCCTCGGCGTTCCTGCCGGCAGACGACCCCGAGAAGTCCCTCGGCTTCTTCCGCGACGCACTCGGCTTCGAGGTCCGCCAGGACGTCGGGCAGGGCACCATGCGCTGGATCACCGTAGGGCCGCCCGGCCAGCCGCGGACCGGAATCGTGCTGCACCCGCCCGCCGCCGACCCCGGCGTGAGCGACGAGGAGCGCCGCACGATCGCCGTCCTCATGGCGAAGGGCGTCTACACCGCCATCTCGCTGGCCTCCCAGGACCTGCAGGGCACGTTCGACCGCGCCAAGGCGTGGGTCGAGTCGTCCGGAGCGGGCGAAGTGCTGCAGGAGCCCGAAGACCAGCCGTGGGGCGTGCGCGACTGTTCGTTCCGCGACCCGGCCGGCAACCTGGTCCGCATCAACCAACTCTGACCGTGGTGCCCGGTTCGGCGTAGTCGACCGAGCCGCTGAAACGGGCCGAGGCACGGGTGACCGCTTCCTGCGGGGTCAGGAAGCGGCCCACGTGCGTTATGACCAGCCTTCGTGCCTGTGCCGCGGCGGCGGTGTCGCCCGCGTCCTCCGGCGTGTGGTGGACCATGTCCGGAGCCTTCTCCGTGCTCTCGGACTCGCAGAGCAACACGTCGGTGCCGTTCGCCAGCTCGGTGAGGCTCGGGCAGGGCGCGGTGTCACCGGAGTACGTCAGCGCCGCGCCGCCCGCCTCGATCCGCACGCCGAACGCCGGGATGCCGTGCTCGACAGCCGCTGTCGTCAGCCACATCGAGCCGACCGCCGCCTGAAGGCCGTCGTGCAGCTCGACCACCTCGAACGCGTCCTCGATGGGGCTGCGCACCGGGCCGTTGGTGAGGAAGCCTGCCAGGCGGTCGGCGATGCCGGGCGGGCCGTACAACGGGACCGGGTCGCGCTCGACGTCCGCGAAGAGCAGGGCGTAGTAGGCGGTGAGCAGGTCCGCGCTGTGATCCGCGTGCAGGTGCGAGATCCAGATCGCGTCCAGGTCCTCCAGCCGCGTGTGGCGCTGCAACGGGCCGAGCGTGCCGGTACCGGCGTCCATCCACACGCGAGTGTCGCCGTGCGACACCAGATAGCCCGAGCACGGGTTGTCCGTGCTCGGGTACGGAGTCGCGCACCCGAGCACGGTCAGGCTGAGGTCCATCGGTCAACGGTAGATCACGTCCCGGTTCCCGGAAACGCGCGACAGGTACCTTCATCGCGTGGAAGAGCCCGTGTGGAACGAGTGGCGGCGGCCCGGCCCGACCGTCGCGCAACGGCGGCGCGACATCGGCATCGCCGCGATCGTGCTGGTGTGCGCGGTCGAGGTCACGACGCTGGTCAACAGCATGGGCGCCTACGTCTTCCAGAACCCGCCGGGGCTGCTGGCGCAGGTCCTGTGGATGTTCGTGCTGTCCGTGCCGCTGGTGGTGCGCCGCCGTTATCCGCTCGCCGTGATGCTCGTGGTGTCCGCGCTGTTCATCGCCGCGCAGGTGAACCGGGCCGGCGACACGCTGGTGCCGTCCGCGATCCTGTTCCTCGCGATCTACACGGTCGGCGCCTGGGAGCAGAACCGCCGTGTCGCGCGCTGGTCGCGGGTCGGCGTGATCTCCGCGATGTTCCTGTGGCTCGGGTTCAGCCTGGTGCGAGCCCTGCTCGGGCCCAAGGGGGACTTCAAGGACGCCGCCGGGCCGATGGACCCGGTGCTCGCCTCCGTCCTTTACGGACTGGAGTTCAACATCTTCTTCTTCCTGTTCGCCTACGTGGTGGGGGAGATGGCGTGGTCGGGTGCCCGGCGCCGGGCACAGCTCGAGTTCCAGGCCGAGGAGCTGCGCCGCTCGCAGGAGCAGAACACCCGTGGAGCCATCGCCGCCGAACGCATGCGCATCGCCCGCGACCTGCACGACGTCGTAGCGCACCACGTGTCCGTCATGGGCATCCAGGCCGGTGCCGCGCGCCGCGTCCTCGACACCGACACCGGCCTGGCCCGCGACGCGCTGCAGACCGTCGAGCAGACCGCCCGCACCGCGATCAGCGAGTTGCGCGGGCTGCTGGGCGTGCTGCGCGCGGACGCGGAGCCCGACCTGAAGGCGGCGCCTGGGCTGGACGACCTGCCGGAGCTGTTCGAGAGTGCTCGCGCGGCCGGCCTTGAGGTCTCGCACGGCGTGTACGGCGACGCGCGCGAGGTGCCGTCCGGTGTCGCGTTGTCGGCGTATCGGGTCGTGCAGGAAGCACTGACGAATGTGGTCAAGCACGCCGACGCGCAGCACGTCGACGTGCGGATGCGGTTTCTGGACAGTGCGCTGGAGCTGGAGATCACGGATGACGGCCGCGGCCGTTCCGCCTCCACGAGCTCAGGGTTCGGTCTCGTCGGAATGCGTGAACGTCTTGCCGTGCACGGAGGTTCGCTGGAAGTAGGGCCACGGCGCGAGGCGGGCTTCTTGGTCCGTGCGTCGCTGCCGACCTTGTTGGAGGAGAAGGCGTGAGTCTGCGAGTAGTGCTGGCCGACGACCAGGACCTGGTCCGCGCCGGTTTCCGGGTCATCCTCGGTACCGAGCCCGGCATCGAGGTGGTCGGCGAGGCGGGCGACGGCGCCGAGGCCGTGGAACTCGTCGCCGAGCTACGTCCCGACGTCGTGCTGATGGACGTCCAGATGCCGCGCATGGACGGCCTGGAAGCCACCCGTCACATTCTTTCCGCAGGTCACGGTACCCGTGTTGTCATACTGACCACGTTCGACCGCGAGGACTACCTCTTCGAGGCGCTGCAGGCGGGCGCGAGCGGCTTCCTGCTCAAGAACGCCTCCCCGGAAGACCTCGTGGACTCCGTGCGAGTCGTCGCGCGCGGGGACGCCTTGCTTTCGCCCGAAGTCACCCGGCGGGTGATTGCCCGCTTCAGCACGGCGCCGAGGGAACGCACCCGGCCGCCCGAGCTCACCGATCGCGAGTTCGAAGTGCTGGTGGAACTGGCCAAGGGCGCGTCGAACGCGGAGATCGCCGCGACGTTGTTCCTGGGCGAGACCACCGTGAAGACGCACGTGTCGCGCGTGCTCACCAAGCTCGGCCTGCGCGACCGCACGCACGCCGTGGTGTTCGCGTACGAGAGAGGGATCGTCACGCCAGGCGGCTAGCTACGCGCCGATGTGGACGTATCCAGCCCACAGCAACGGTTCTGCCTTGCGCTGCGCACGTACGAGAAGCGCGACCTCACCGATGGCGGTCGCCGCGGCGTCCGGTCCCGACACGACCACCTTGCGGTAGAACGCCTCCGCGATCTTGGCGGCCAGCTGGTCGCCCACGGCCCACAGGGTGCCGACGACCTGCCGGAAGCCGGCGAGGAACAACGCGGCGCCGAGGTGGATCGACTCGTCGGACAGCTCCGGTGCCCCCATCGCCGTCCGGCACGCGGACAGGTACGCGAACTGGGCGTCGTCGGTGCGTACCTGCGCGATGTCCAGCACGCTCAGCACACCGTCGGCCAGCACGATGCCGCTGCCCGACGGCGCGTTCGGGTCGTGCGCGCCGTGGCAGGAGACGTGGACGAACCGGTGCCGGGCCAGTTCGGCCGCCGCGGCCGCCCGAGTCGCCTGCAGGTTCAGCAAAGCCGTGTGCCGGGCGGACGGCAGCAGCCGTTCGACGGTGGCGACCTCGGCCTTGACGTGGACGAGCGCCAGCTTCTCGTCGGGATGATCGTCGATCGCGATGGTGAGGAACTCCTCGATCTCCTGCCCCGCACCGCGACGGGCCAGCGTGGTCGCGAGAGACCTCAGGCTCGGCACATAAGACGAGACCGCCAGGTCCAGACAGGACCGCCCGGTCCCGTGGTCGGTCGCGGCGTGCAACGGCATCATCGCGAGAGGCCCGGTCGGACACCAGAACAACCGCCGTCGTCCCTCGGTCTCGGGCAGAGCCGCGAGGACAGGCTCGACGACCACGTGCCACAACCAGTCGAGGACAGCGGCGGCCGCCTGCTGGGCCTGCTCGTAGGTCTCGCGGTCGCCGGAGCCGAGCGCACTGGTCGCGGCATCGAGGACACCGCACCACCGGTCGATCTCGGGAGCCGTCATGCCGGGAAGCTCGATCGCCCGGACGTCGTCGTGGCCGACGAGCACCGCGTGGCCGAGTTCACCGTGCGCGACCAGCACCACCGCCGACTCGCCCGCACCGAGCTCCAGCTCGGCCGAACCCTCCTGCTGCCACAGGATCGACCGGCCGTGCTCCAGCAGGTCCAGCGCGCGCCGCGGGTCACCCGCGTTGATCGCGAACGTGGCCGCGCGGGCGACGTGGTGCTGGTACGTGGCCAGGAACCGTTCCTGGTCACCGCGCGGCAGCCCCTGCCAGGCGACGACGCCGAGCAGGCGGGTGACCTCGTCCCAGGCGGCGAGCGCGCCCTCCGGGGAGTCGGCGCGCTCCGCCAGCATCGCCCAGCCCACCCCGGCCCTGAGCCTGGTCTCCGCGGCCGCTCGTGGCGCGCGAACGATGTCCTGGAACACTTCCATCGCCTCGGTCGCCGAGTCCGCGTGCAGCGTCAGGGCGCTGGCGAGGACGTAGGCCGCTTCGAACCGCCTCGGTTCGTCCGGCCCGTACCCCGCCAGCTGGTCCCGCATGATCCGCAGCGCTTCCGCCTGGTCGTCGGGGCGTGCGGACGACGTCTCCGACCGGTGCAGAAGTGCCTGTGCGAGCGACACCCTCCGGCTGTGCCGCGCCGGGTGCCCGGCCGGGGTGGCGTCCACCGCGGCGCTGAACAGCCGCACGATCTCCTCTGGATCCGCGCCCTCGACCTGGGTGGTGCGGTAGAGCAGGAACCCGGCGAGGTTGTGCTGGGCCATCGCCCTGTCCGGATGGTCGGCGGGCAGGGCGTCGAGCGCGGCACGCAGCGCGGTGAGCGCCCGGTCCAGGTCCGCCGGGTCGGCGGTGAAGGCGAACCGCTTCCGGTAGACGCCGGCCAGTCCGTTGTGGACGATGAACCGCATCCACTCGTCGGTGTCGTCGCCGATCAGGTCCCGCGCGTGCTCGCCCAGCGCCAGCGACTCGTCGAGGTCGGCCTTGCTCCCCATGATCTCGAACCGCTCCGAGAGCTTGTGCGACAGGTTGGCCAGCATCAACGCGTCGCCTGGCCGGAGTTGCACCGCCTCGCACATCGTCGTGATCGAACGGTCGAGATCGGCCCTGTCGCCTGTCTTCGCGAATCGTTCGAGGCACGCGCCGGACAGGTCGGAGAGCGCCAGCGCGCGGAAGTGCTTGCCCGTCCTCTTCGAGAGCAGCTCCTCGAGCAGCCGAGTCGCGCGATCGAGATCGTCCGTGGGGGTGTCGTCCGCGTGCGTGCCGATCAGGGAACGGGCGAGCGTCCACTTCGCGTGATCGTCGTCAGCCGGCCCGGCCTCGGTCAGCTTCTCCTGCCACGTGTGCGCCCGGTGCTGGAGCCACTGGAACGTCTGCTCGTCGTCGACGACGAGCATCGCCCGTGTGCACAGCGCGTACAGCCGTTGCACGGCCTCAGGGGGCAGTGGTGTGCTGACCGCGTTCGCGGCCGTGTCGAGACGGGCCACCACGTCGGCGAAACCCGCGCGGATCTTGGGGAGGTCCGGGAGCTGTTCGCCCGGCTGGTCCAGCAGGCCGAGCGCGGAGAGCCAGTCTCCGGTCGCCTGGTCGCGGTCGAACCGCATCAGCAGCGCGTTCGCGTGCACCAGGGCCGTGGTGTAGTCCGCAGAGCCGGTCTCCGCCAGGATCCGGACGGCCTCGTCCAGATCGGCACCGGCGCCGATCCGCCGGTAGTTGGAGAGCAGCGCGTTCGCGAGCCCGGCCAGCGCGCCGGGCGACCGGTCGGCCGCGAGCCGGCGGTTCACCTCGATGAACGCCCTGCCGTCGCCGGGCTCCGCCGCGCGGTTCAGGTACTTGAGGTGCAACGCCGACAGCGTCGACAGCAATGCCTTGCGGCCACCCTCGGGAACGACGTCGACTACCGGTTCGATGATCTCGATGGCACTTTTCAGCGTGGCGGGGGACAGCTCGGCACCCGAACTGCTCCACACGTTCGCGATCAGCATGAGTTGCACGGTCAGGAAGTTGACGAGATCGCCGAACGCGGTGTGCGTCCTGATCGCGTGCGCGCACAACCCGAGCAGAATGATGATCTCGTGGTCGAGGAGGTCGAGCGGGGCGTACCGCTCCTGCCGGTGGCCTGCCCATTCGAGCACGATCTCCCGCGCGAAGAGTCCGCGCTCGTCCTCGTACCCGGCCTCGGTGCAGAGCCCGAACAACACCCTCAGCAGACTCGGCTTGCCGGTCGCCTTGTACCGGCTCGTCACGATCATGGCGACCAGTTCCTGGTGGAACCGCCGATCACCCTTCTCGTGCAGCGCGTCGCACAGCACTGCCACGGCGTCCGCGGCCGCGGCGGGCGTGTCGGGCAGGCTCTGCAGGCAGTCCGCGAACAGCCCGCCCGCCTCCAGCCTGCCCTCCTCGTCGTCGCGCTCGTCGGCCTCCAGCATCACCGCGACCGCCAGGCCGATCGCGCGGACGAGGTCGTCGACGCCCTGGAAGGACTCGTACCTGAAGCGCAGCAGACTGCCCAGCAGCCACCGGGTTCGCCGCGAATCCGCCGAGGGAAGCCCCGCCTGCGCGGTGAGCTTCACGATCGCCTCGTTGAGGTCGGAAGGGCTGTTCGCGACGGTGTAGCGCCGGACGAGCAGGTTCGCTTCTTCCTCCGCCGCCTCGGGGAACTCGCCGGCGTACGCGCTCACCTCGGTGATCGCGGCGTCCAGCATGGCCCGCGACGGATCCCGCTGCGCGCGCATGCCCCACGCGGAGACCATCGCCAGCACCGCGTTCCTGCGGGACCCCGGAAGGCCCGCGACGACGCGGAACATCGTGATGGCCTCGTCGAAGAGGCCGTCCTCGCCGCCGGCGTTCCACCACGTGACGAGCGCCCAGCCGAGGAACCAGAGGTCCTCCGCGCGCACGTCGTCCGACGGGCTGTGCAACACCACGGCGCGTGCTGCCTCTACGGCGGCTTGCGCAACTTCGGCGGTGGGTGACTCTCGTGCTTTCGCGTGCAGATCAGCCGCGTGTGCGCGAAGAGCATCGATGTCCACCGAACGACCGTAGCGTGACCATCGCGGCTTTTGGGTGTGAACGAACCCGTTTACTGCTGGGCGGGCGGCGGTGGGGGAGGAGGCGCGTCCGCCGTCGGAGGCAGCTGGGCATGAGCCGCCACCGCCTGCCCCCGCACGGTGCCGACGTCGAGGTCGGAGAGGTCGAAGTCGGTGAAGTCCGGGTCCGGTGGTGATGACACGGGTGGCTCCGTCCAGCTGCTCAAAAGATCTTCGTGACACAATCATAGGCCGCGGAGCACCACTGGGAGGGCGGCATGATCCCCACGACGCTCGTCGGGCTGGTCCTGTTCATCGCACTGCTGACCCCCGGCTTCGCGTACAGCGCGCGGCGGGAGCGCTCGGGGCCGGAGCGGCAGTTCTCGGCGCTGCGGGAGACCGTGGCGATGGTCGTGGTCAGCGTCGTGTGCGACCTGGTCGTGCTGTCCCTGGCGCTGGCGGTGTGGTCGGTGCTGCCGAAGCAGACCGTCGACCTCACCGCGTTGCTCACCAGGCCGGGCGACTACGCGGTCAAACACCACCTGGAGCTCTGGATCTGGGGAGTGGGTCTCATCGCCGTCGCGACGCTGCTGGCGGTGCTGGTCGCGGGACCGTTGTTCGACCGGCTGGGCAGGAGGAACGAGGCCCCGTACCTCTCCGCGTGGGGCCGCCTGTTCACCGCTCATCCCGGCTGCCGGGTGCACGTGGGCTGCCACCTGTCGGACGGCACGTACGTCGCGGGGTGGCTGCTCACCTACAGCCGGTCGGCCGCGGACGTGGCGGATCGCGAGCTCACGATCAGCGGGCCCGTGCAGTACCGGGCCGCGGGGCGGCAGGAGGCGATCGAGCTGCCGAACGTCGGTGCCATGGCGGTGAGCGCGCGGCAGTTGACGCTGCTGCAGGTCAGCTACGTCCGCGTCGCGCAGCCGGGTACGCAATCTGACGTACGCGAGATCAGAACGTGAGCGGATGATGCAGCCGCCCGTGGTGACGAGAGTAGGACGCGACACCACGGGAGAAGGAGTGCATCGAGATGACTACGACCCGCAAGCTCAGTGGCCGCGCCCGCAAGGCCGTGCTGCTCGTGCACGTCCTGTCGGCGGCGGCGTGGCTCGGCATCGACCTGGCGCTGGGAATCCTCATCGTGGTCGCACTGTCCACTGAGGACACCGGTACCGCCGGTGTGGCGATCCAGGCGGTCGACCTCTTCGCGATCTGGCCGATGTTCGGTGCCAGCGTCGTCTGCATGATCTCCGGCGCGGTGCTCGGCCTCGGCAGCAAGTACGGGCTCGTGCGGTACTGGTGGGTCGCGATCAAGTTCGTCCTGAACGCCGGCATGTCGTTGCTGATCGCGTTCTCGCTGCGGCCCGGCGTGGCGGAGGCGGCCGGGATCGGCAGGCGGATGCTGGCGGGTGACCCGGCCGCGGTGATCCCGCCCGACGTCCTGTACCCCGTCGTGGTCGCGCCGACGCTGCTGCTGTTCGCCTACTTCCTGTCCGTGTTCAAGCCGTGGGGCCGGATCCGCAGGCCGGCCGAACCCGTCAAGGGCCGGCGCGACCTGGTCGGGGCGGTCTGATCAGAGGTCCTGGGTCAGGTTGACCGGGTTCCCGTCCGGATCGAGGACGTGCGCCACGCGCTGCCCCCAGGGCATGTCGTTCGCAGGACCCTGCACCCGCCCTCCGGCGGCCTCGACCAGCGGCAGCACCGCGTCGACGTCCTCCACGCCGATGCTCAGCACGATGCGCGCGGGCACCGACACGTCGGACTCCTTGGCCACGAGCCCCAACTGCCCGTCGCCGATCTGCAGCGTCTTGTAGAACACCGGTCCGTCAGCCGGGTGGCGGAACACCTCGACAGCGCCGAGCACCTGCGTGTAGAACGCCTGCACCCGGTCCAGATCGGGCGTCAGGATGATGGGCTGCACAGCCATGGACTTCCTCCAGAACTAGTCGTCCACAGAGGTACGAGGCGGCCGCCCGGAACTCATCGGCGTGGCCGGGGGCGAACCGAACAGGGGCAGCAACTCCTCCACGTTCAGGTACGTGGTGGTCCCGGTCACCAGCCCGTCCCGCACGTCGAGGAACACCAGCCCGAACGGCTTCTCCAGGCCGGGCCGCATCTGCCAGAACGCGGGCGAGGCGTTGGCCCGCACCGGCACCAGCCAGGCGCCGTCGCAGGAGGCGTTGGGAGTGCTCAACACGCGGGAGATCGACTCACGGCCCCGCAGCCACCAGCTGAACGGCGGCATCGACATCGTCGCGTCCTCGTGCAGCAAAGCCACGAGTGTCCGCATGTCATGCCGGTCGAACGCCTCGCAGTAGCGGCTCAGGAGCGACTTCTGCACGGGATCGGACACGTCCAGCGGTGCGCCGACGTCGGCTACCCGCAGTGTCGCGCGGGCCCGTTGCAGTGCGCTGTTCACCGACGCGACCGAGTCGGACAGCAGTGCGGCGACCTCGGAGGCCTGCCACGCCAGTACGTCCCGCAGGACGAGCACGGCCCGCTGGCGTGGCGGGAGGTGCTGCAACGCGGCCACGAACGCCAGCCGCACGGTCTCGCGCCGGATCGCCTGGTCCTCCGGCAGCACCGAGGCGTCCGGCACCGGCTGCACGAAGACGTTCTCCAGCAGAGGAGCGCCCAGATCCCCGCCGGACGGGCCCAGGTCCACGGCCAGGGCGCGCCGCTGAGGGCTGCGCTGCATGTCGATGCAGATGTTCGTGGCGATCCGGTAGAGCCACGTCCGCAGCGACGCGCGCGCGGAGTCGTAGCTGTCGAACGCCTTCCATGCGCGCACGAGTGTTTCCTGCACGGCGTCCTCGGCCTCGAAGCCGGAGCCGAGCATGCGATAGCAGTAGCCGGTCAGCTCGACCCGGAACGGCTCCAGCGTCTCGATCACACCCGGGACCCTACGCGGACCGATGAGTTCTCGTCGCCCGGCTCGTACATCAGGGCATGACCGAAGACATCCGCGCCGCGGTGGCGGCGGAACGGCGTGACCAGGCGGAACTCCTGAGTGGACTCACCGGGGAGCAGTGGCTCGCACCGAGCCTGTGCGAGGGCTGGACCGTGCAGCACGTCGTCGCGCACACGACGTTGCCGTTCCGATCGTCGGTGACGAGAGTGGTTCTGGAGACCCTGAAATCGGGCGGCCGGTTCAACCACGCCTCCGACCGCATGGCCCGCAAGGACGCACAACTGCCGGCGAGCGACCTGCTGAACGCGCTGAAGAACAACATCGACCACCCGTGGACGCCGCCCGGTGGTGGCCCGGCCGGCGCGCTCTCGCACGACGTCATCCACGGCCTGGACATCACCGTGGCCCTGGGACTGGACCGCCGGGTCCCGCACGACCGGCTCCGCATCGTCCTCGACGGCCTGAAACCGGCCACCGTCAGGTACTTCGGCGCGGACCTCGACGGCACACGCCTGGAGGCCACCGACCTGGACTGGACGTTCGGCGAGGGTGAGCCGGTCAGGGGACTGGCCCAGGACCTGTTGCTGCTGGTCTGCGGACGGACGCTGCCGCCCGGCAGGCTCAGCTGACCTGGTCGCGCACGCGGGCCGTCGCCGTGTCGAGCACCCGGAGCTCGACCCGGCGACTTACTGTTTCGGCCATCAAACGTCCGGCGATCGAAGGAAATTCTGATGCGAGTCCTGGCCGGGGTCCTGCTCGTCGTCTGGCTGGCCCTGGGCGGCTTCACCGGGCCGTACGCGGGCAAGCTGTCGGAGGTCGCGGAGAACGACGGCAGCGCGTTCCTGCCCAACTCCGCCGAGTCCACCCAGGTCGCCGAGCTGCAGAAGAAGTTCCAGCGCGAGAACGCGATCCCGGCGATCGTCGTGATCGAACGGACCAGCGGCCTGACCGAGGAGGACAAGAAGTACCTTGCCGATCAGGCCAGGGGCTTCCAGGCGTCGCCGGTGATCCCCTCACCGAACGACGACCAGGCCGCGCAGGTCGTCGTCCTGCTCGACCCGGCCAAGGACGTCAAGGACTCGGTCTTCCAGCTCCGCGACGGCGCGCGTGCCGCTCCACCAGGGCTGACCGTGCTGGTCACGGGCCCGGCGGCGCAGGTGGCCGACCTCGTCGAGGCGTTCGGCGGGATCGACGGGCTGCTGCTGATCGTCGCGGGCGCGGTGGTCGCGTTGATCCTGCTGGTGGTCTACCGGAGTCCGCTGCTGCCGGTCGTCGTGCTGGTGTCGGCGGTGTTCGCGCTGGGGCTGGCCAGCTTCGTCGTGTACCTGCTCGCGAAGAACGACGTCCTGGCGTTGAACGGCCAAAGCCAGGGCATCCTCTCGATCCTGGTGTTCGGCGCCGCGACGGACTACGCGTTGCTGCTGGTGTCGAGGTTCCGCGAGGAACTGCGCGACACCGAGGACAGGTTCGCGTCCGTCCGAACGGCCTGGCGCGGCACGATCGAACCCATCGCGGCCTCGGCCGGCACGGTGATCCTCGGCGTGCTGTGCCTGCTGTTCAGCGACCTCGACTCGAACAAGGGCCTCGGCCCGGTCGCCGCCATCGGCATCGGCGCCGCGCTGCTGACCACGATGACGTTCCTGCCCGCGACCCTGGCACTGCTCGGCCGCGGCGCTTTCTGGCCGTTCGCCCCGAAGTTCGGCTCGAAGCACCCCGAGACGAGCGGGCTCTGGGGCCGCGTCGCGAACCTGGTGCGCCGCAGGCCGCGCGCGATCTGGATCGTCACGACGCTCGTGCTGCTCGCCGGCGCCGCGTTCCTGCCGCAGCTCAAGGCGTCCGGCACCGCACAGTCCGACGTGTTCCTCACCCCGGTCGAATCCGTTGCGGGACAGGAGCTGCTGTCGCGGCACTTCCCCGGCGGCACCGGCTCGCCGACTGTGATCATCGCAGCCGAGGACAGGGCCGCCGAGGTCGTGCGGAAGTCCAAGGTGGACGGTGTGGCGGAGGTGCGGCCGTCCGGAACGGCCGACGGGCTCGTGCGGATCGAGGCCACGCTGAAGGACGCGCCGGACTCCGATGCCGCGGTCGAGACCGTGCAACGGCTTCGTGCGGCCGTCGGCGGCATCGAGGGCACGAAGGTGGGCGGGCCGACGGCGACGTTGCTCGACACCAGGACGACCTCCGAGCACGACCGGATGCTGATCATCCCGATCGTGCTGATCGTGATCTTCCTGATCCTGGCGCTGCTGCTGCGGTCGTTGCTGGCGCCGTTGCTGCTGATCGCGACCGTCGTGCTGTCGTTCGCGGCCACGATGGGCGTGTCGGCGCTGGTGTTCAACCACGTCCTCGACTTCCCCGGAGCCGATCCCGTGGTGCCGTTGTTCGGGTTCGTGTTCCTGGTGGCGCTGGGCATCGACTACAACATCTTCCTGATGACCCGCGTCCGGGAGGAGACGCAGCAGCTCGGCACGGTCGAGGGAACGCTGCGCGGCCTCAGCCTGACCGGCGGCGTGATCACGTCGGCGGGTGTGGTGCTGGCGGCGACGTTCGCGGCACTGGCCGTGCTGCCGATCCTGTTCCTCACGCAGATCGCGTTCATCGTCGCGTTCGGTGTCCTGCTCGACACGCTGCTGGTGCGGTCGTTGCTCGTGCCGGCGCTCTCGGTGGACGTCGGCGGGCGAATCTGGTGGCCGTCGAAGCTGCGGTGAGCCAGGATCTCGGCATGACCTTCACGGCACGTCAGCTCAACCGCGCCACGCTCGACCGGCAGATGCTGCTGCGGCGCGAACCGGTCGGCCTGCCGACGGCCGTGCACAGGGTCGTGGCGATCCAGGCGCAGGAACCCGCGTCGCCGTACATCGCGCTGTGGAACCGGATCGAGGGCTTCGACCCCGCCGATCTGGACGAGGCGTTCACGAGCGGGGTGGTCCGCAAGGCATCGCTGATGCGGATCACCCTGCACGCCGTGACGGCCGCGGACCACGAGGTGTTCCACCACGCGATGCTGCCCGCGCTGAGGGCGTCACGGCTGTACGACAAGCGGTTCAAGTCGATGAACGTCACGATCGAGCAGACCGACGCGCTGCTGGAGCACCTGCTCGAGTTCGCCGCGGCTCCCCGCCAGAAGGCGGAGATCGAGGAACTGCTCCACTCGCACGTCGGCGACGTCGGTGAGCCCGGCGTCTGGTGGGCGCTGCGCACCTACGGCGGGCTCGTGCACGCGCCGACGGGCGGGCCGTGGTCGTTCGGGCTGCGGCCGGCCTATCGGGCCGTGACGACGGAGCCGCGCGAACATCCGGCCGCCGTCGCCGAGACGCTGCGCCGCTACCTCACCGGGTTCGGGCCCGCGACCGTCCTCGACATGAACCAGTTCAGCATGCTGCCGCGCACCACGATCCGCGAAGCGCTGGCGTCACTGGACCTCGTCCGGCACGGCGACCACTACGACGTTCCCGATCGGACGGTCCCGGACGAGGACGTCCCGGCGCCGCCGCGGCTGATGGCCATGTGGGACAGCACGTTGCTCGCCTACGCCGACCGGAGCCGGATCATCCCGGACGAGTACCGCAAGCTCGTCATCCGCAACAACGGCGACACCCTGCCGACCCTGCTCGTCGACGGCCACGTGGCCGGGGTGTGGCGCCCGACCGAGGACGGTGGCGTCGAGGCGACCGCGTTCCACGCTCTTGACGAGGAGCAGTGGACCGGGCTCGCCGATGAAGCGGCGGCCCTGCGCAAGCTCCTGGGCGACCGGGAACCGCAGGTGTACAAGCGTTATGCACGATGGTGGACCGGCCTTCCGGCCCACGACGTTCGTGTTCTGTGACCTAAGAGTGGGATGTCACGCGGTGAGCGCCCCCGGGACGACCTTGGTCGCATTCTCCTCCGACGCAACGGAAGCGAGCCGCTGGGCCATCGTGCCGCCCGCGGGGGTTCCGGCCGGCGACGGCACCTTGCCCAGCAGGTACCCGGCATGGCTCACCGCGAGCAGCACCAGGAACGCGTCGGAGAACGCGGGCAGCCCGGCGATACCGGCGGGGTTGTCCACGGCCCTGAACGCCGAGACGGCCTGCGCCACGTAGATCAGCACCAGCAGCACGGTGATCACGAAGTTCTGGAACTTCGCGAGGTCGATCGACCTGCCCGCCGACGCGCCCTCCTCGGCGGTGAGCATCTCCCAGAACCGCCCGCCCCCGGCGCCGAGCGGGTAGGCGGCCACCGAGCCGGGCCGGGCCGTGCTCTTCGTGACCTTGATGGCGCCCGCCACGACACCGGAACCGACGGAGATGCCGAGCAGCCACAGCACCTGGTCCGGGATCTGGAACCCGGCCACGTCGACCTGCCCGGCCGCGAACCGGCCGAACGCCATGCCGCTGACGAGCGAGAGCAGCACGACCGTCCACACCATCACCTGCACCCGCGAGAGGCTGTAGCGGCCACGGGCGTCCCTGAGCACGTTCTGCGTGCCGAGACGGCTGGGGACCACCACCGCGAGCAGCACGACGACGAGTGCGGACACGAGCCAAGCCCAGAACGTGGTCGCCATCGCGGCCTCCTCGCTACGCCGTTCGGACGCTGTGGCCCTTACGTCGTCGGGAGGTGACCTGGCGTTATCGCGTTCGGTAACGATTTGGGGGTCGGTGTGCGTTGTGGTCGACCACCAGACCGGCCCGCGCGGCCGGGTCGCACGCCGCCAGGTACAGCCGCTGACCTTCGACGTACCGGCGGTTGCGGGGGTCGTCCGGATCGGACGGACTGCCGTCCCGCGCGGCCATCCGCGCCGCGGACACCTCTTCCACACCGTGCGGCAGAACCAGATGGACGCGACCTCCTGGAACAACATGACGTCCCGCCAGGGCTACTTCGTTCTGCTGAACGTGGCGATGGGCGGCGCGTTCCCGAACGGCGTGGCAGGCCGCGGCACTCCTGTCCCGGAGACGACGCCCGGCCGTTCGATGGCCGTCGACTACGTGGCGGGGTGGACCCGACCGTGGTTCTTCCGGCTGGCCCCACTGCTCCGCCGCCCCGAAGTCGCTAGCTTGGAAGCAGGGGACTTCGGGGGAAGGTGGAGCGGTGGGGGAACTGGCGCGCCGGGACGTGTTGTCCTGGCTGGGGAAAGGCGCACTCGGAGCGGTCGCGCTGGGCGCCGTGGGGCAACCCGCGGCGGCGGCGAGCGGCGTGACCGTGTTGCGCGGAGCGACGCTCATCGACGGTACGGGCCGCTTGCCCGTGCGTGACTCGACCGTCGTGCTGGCCGGCGACCGGATCCTGGCCGCCGGCCGTCACCGTGACGTCCCGCGTGGCGTGCGGGTGATCGACGTGGCCGGGAAGTACGTGATCCCCGGCCTGTGGGACCTGCACACCCACGCGACGTTCTTCGAGAACACCGTCGCGCAACTGCACGTCGTCCAGGGCGTCACGGGTATCCGCGAGATGTGGGGTCAGCCCGAAACCCACGACACCCGCCGCCGCATCGAGTCCGGCGAGATCCTCGGCCCGCGCATGGTGATCGCCAGCGCGATCGTCGACGGGCCCGGCTCCATCTGGCCCGGTTCGGACGTCGTCCGCACCCCGGCAGAAGCCCGCGCCGCCGTGCGCAGGGCCAAGGACGGGGGAGCGGACTTCGTCAAGGTCTACTCGTTCCTCTCGCCGGAGTGCTACGCCGCCATCGCCGACGAGGCCCGCAGATTGCGGATCCCGTTCGCCGGGCACGTTCCGGCCCGCGTGCCGGTGCAGGACGCGCTGGCGCAGCACACCCACGAACACCTCTACAACCTGTTCACGTCCACATCGGACGAAGCCGACGCTCTCTATGCCCGGCTCCGCGCCATGCCCGACGACCCGGCCGACCCGAACTGGTGGGGCCGCCACGCGGGCCGGATCGAACGCGCGGCCGTCGCCACCCACTCACCGGCCCGCGCACGACGACTGTTCGCCGCGATGGCTGACCGAGGCACCTGGCAGTCGCCGACGCTCTTCGTCGAACGGAACATGTCCCGCTCGCTCGAGACCATCACGAACGACCCGGTGGCCCTCGAACGGATGCGCTACATCCCGGTCGGCCTGCGCGCGCAATGGCAGCAGATCATGTCCGGCCGGCCCGCCCGCAGCCCCGAGGAAGTGGCGGAGCTGCAAAAGTTCGGTGACGCCCGCATGCGCCTGCTCCGGCAGATGCACGAGGCGGGCGTGGGCGTCGTCGCGGGCACGGACGCGGGCTTCGCCTACGTCTTCCCGGGCTTCTCCCTGCACGACGAACTGGCGTTGCTGGTCCAGGCAGGCCTCAGCCCGGCCCAGGCCCTCCAGGCCGCCACCCGCGACGCCGCGCGCTGCGTCGGCCGGGAGCACGAGTCGGGCACGGTCACCCCGGGCAAGCAGGCGGACCTGGTCGTGCTGGACGCGGACCCGTCGCGGGACATCACGAACGTCAGCCGCGTCCACGCCGTCGTCAGCCGGGGCCGCTACCTGGGCCCGGCCGATCGCACGCGCATCCTCCGGGAGATCGAGGCCGCCGCACAGGAACCGGTCGAGGCACCGGCGACACCGATGGGGTGCTGCGCGCACTGATGTGGCCCCCGCCACCGCGATCGTCAGGATCGCGTCAAGGCGGGGCCCGTCCGTGTCAGGGTCTCGTCCGGGACCTGGGCACAGACCCGCGGCAGGCGTGTGCTGGTCGCATGACACTCGCGGAGTTGTTGCCCAGCACCGGATGCTCCACCGAACCGGTGCTGGAAGACGGTCTCTGGCCGGACGGCACCCGGCTCGACGGCCAGGACCTCGTCATCGGTGGACTCCCCGCCACGCAGCTGGCGGCCCGTTTCGGCACCCCGTGCCAGGTACTGGACGAAGAGACGGTCCGCGCCAGGGCGAGGGCCTTCCGCACCGCGCTTCCAGCCGCCGAGGTCGTGTTCGCGGGAAAGTCGTTGCCCTGCCCCGAGGTCTACCGCTGGATGGCACAGGAAGGCCTGTCCCTGGACGTGTCCTCGGCCGGAGAGCTCGCGCTGGCCAGGGCCGCCGGCTTCCCGGCGGCGCGCATCGTCATGCACGGCAACGTGAAGACCGCCGAAGACCTCAAGGCAGCCCTGGAGTACGGCGTCTCCAGGATCGTGGTCGACTCGTTCGACGAGATCACCCAGCTCGGTGCCCTGGCGACACACGGCCAGGAGGTCATGATCCGCGTGACACCCGGCGTCGACGCCCACACCCACGCCAAGATCGCGACCGGCGTGGAGGACCAGAAGTTCGGCTTCTCACTGGCTTCCGGCGCCGCCCTGGAGGCGATCCTGCGCGTGGTCGAGCAGCCGTCACTGAAACTCGTGGGCCTGCACTGCCACATCGGCTCGCAGGTGAAACACGTGGCGAGCTACGAAGAAGCCGTGCGACGGATGGTCGGCCTGATCGCGTCCTGCGGCACCAGGATCGGGCAGCTCGACCTCGGCGGCGGGTTCTGCGCGCCGTACCTGCGCGGCGACCCGGACTTCGACCTCGCGGGGTTCGCCCACCGGGTCCAGGGCACCCTCAACTACGAGTGCGCGCTGCGCCGCGTCCCACCCCCGCGCCTGCTCGTCGAACCGGGCCGCTCGATCGTCGCGAACGCCGGTGTGACCCTGTACCGGGTGTGCGCGGTCAAGGAATCGGCCCGTACGTTCGTGGCGGTCGACGGCGGCATGAGCGACAACCCGCGTCCCGCGTTGTACGGCGCGAAGTACGCCGTGCGACTTGTGGGCCGCGGCGGGAAACCCAAGCCCGTCACGGTTGTCGGCAGGCACTGCGAGGCGGGCGACGTGCTCGCCGAGGACGTGCTCCTGCCGCATGACGTGCACGCGGGAGACCTGCTAGCCGTTCCCGCGACGGGCGCCTACCACCACGCGCTGGCCTCGAACTACAACCAGGTCTGCCGTCCGCCGGTCGTCGCCGTCAGGGACGGGGTCGCCCGGCCGATCGTGCGCAGGGAGACCGAGGAGGACCTGTTGCGCCGCTACGTTTGAGCGGCGCCGGCGAAGACCGGGTAGTGGTCGGACAGGTCGTTGAACGTGTACTTGCGTCCCCACGACCAGATCGACCACTCAGGACTCTTCACGCGCCGCGTCTCGTTGCGCAGCAACGGTCCCTGGATGGTCAGCACGTAGTCGAGGTGCTCGGACGCGTACTCCGGCCCGTACTGCTCGCGGCACACGCTGTTGTCCGCGCAGTCCCACGAGAACGGGTGCCCACCCACCTCGGGCGTCTGCGCGCCCAGCTCCGACACCATCCGCGGGAACTCGTCACCGGCCTTGACCACGTTCAGGTCGCCCGCCACGTACACGGGCTCGCCCGCGGGGAGGTTCCGCGCCGTCAGGAACGCCCTGATCTCGGCCCGCTGCTTCGCCCGGTACCCGCCCGGCGCGCTGGTGCAGGCCGAGTCCTCGGCCTGCATGTGCGTCCCGATGACGTGCAGCGGCCCGGTCGGCGCCTCGATCCGCACGTACACGAAACCCTTGTTGGAGAACCAGTCCGCGCCGCAGCCGTCCGCGTAGACGTGCTGGACCCGCGTGGTGATCGGCCACCGGCTCAGCACCGCGACACCGCCGTCCTCCGGCGTCGAGTCGCTGTACCTGCCGCTCGTCACGTCCCACCCGGCCTTGCTGCGGCCCAGCACCGGCGTCTGGTGCGGGTAGGTGTCGCGCAGGTTCGTCAGCAGCCGGTCCGAGGCGGTGTTGTCGAAGGCCTCGTTGAGCACGACGACGTCCTGGCCGTTCAGCACACCGGTGCTGTCGATCAGGTCGGCGCGGGCGACCTGGCCCCAGTTCGGGTAGAGGTTCCGCGACAGCATGAAGACGTTGTAGGTGGCGATCTTCGGGGCAGCGGGGGCCGCGACCGCCGGGGTGGCGAGCGAGATCGTCAGCGCGGCGGCGACGGCGAGCGGGAACAGGCGCATGAAGCCCGATGGTGACGTACGTGAAAGTCTTTCACAACAGCCTGGGGTAACCCGAAGGTGTCGTATCGATTAAGAGCCGATGCAGGTCAGGGCGGCGGATCGTGTCGTGCTCACGCCCCTCTGAGCAGGGACTTGATCTCGTCGATCGGCGTGCGGGCGAGGGCCGACCCGACCCCGCACGCCACCGCGCCGGCCTCCAGCCACGCCGGAACGTCGGCGGGCGCGACGCCACCCGTCGGCACCAGCGGCGCGTACGGCAGGACGGCGAGCACGTCCCTGACCCACTGAGGCGTGGGCGCGGGGAACACCTTCACCGCGTCCGCCCCTGCCTCTAGAGCCTGCACGACCTCGGACACCGAGCCCGCCCCCGGCAGCACCGGGGCACCGTAGCGGTGCCCGGCCTGGATCACCGGCACGTTCAGGTTGGGCGCCACCAGGAACTGCGCCCCGGCGCGCACCGCGGCGACGGCGGAGGCCTCGTCCAGCACCGAGCCGGCGCCGATCACCGCCGCCGGGTGGTCCGCGCGGAGCTGCCGGATCGCTTCCAGCGCACCGGGGTTCGTCAGCGGCAACTCGAGGGACATGATCCCCGCGTCGAGCAACGGGGCGGCGGCCTGAACAGCCGAGGAGGCGTCGGCGGTGCGAATGATCGCGATGATGCCCTGCCGCACGACTGCCTGGGTGATCTCGTAGCGGTACCTCACGCCCGCCAGCGTACGGCGAACAGGACCGCCATGATGGCCACGCCGGTCCACATGGCGGTTCGCCAGCCGTCCACAAAGGACTCGATGGTGGCCATCACGCCGAGCCGGGCGATGCCCAGGGCCGTTGATGATCCACAGGAGGGTGCTCTGGGACGCGCCGAGCTCGGCGGCCAGGTGGGGCTGGGCGACGTCGAGCCCGGTCACCGGCGAGATCACGGCCATCAACGCACCGCGACCAGGGTTTTCGTTCGAGTAATGGCCGCGAAGCTGTGCGGAGTTTGCTGGAGATGCATACAGTCGTGCGCATGACGCAAGAAGATGGTGATCTGGACGGCCTCGTGCGCAAACGGATCCGCGCCCTGCGGGTCGCCCAGGGCTGGTCCCTGGACGAGCTCGCCACCCGTGCCAAGCTCAGCCCGTCGTCGCTCAGCCGCATCGAGAACGGTCAGCGCCGCCTGGCCCTGGACCAGCTGGTGACGCTGGCCAAGGCCCTCGACACCTCACTGGACCAGCTGGTCGAGACCGACACCGACGACGTGATCGTCAGCCCGATGCTCGACGGCGCGCACGGCACGATGCGCTGGCCGATCAAGGCCGAGCCGGGCATGACCGTCATGCGCCAGCGGATGACCACCCCGCCGCCCGACAACCCCGCCTCACTCCGCGCGCACTCCGGCCGCGAATGGCTGGTGGTCCTGAAGGGCACGGCGCTGTTGCTGCTCGGCAACCGGAGGTTCCGGGTGGAGACCAACCAGGCCGCCGAGTTCCCGACGATGCTGCCGCACGCGATCGGCACGGCGGGCGGTCCGTGCGAGATCCTCGGCATCTTCGACCGGGAGGCGCGCCGCGGCCACAACGCCGACAAGACGGCGTGATCTTGCGCGGGCGGCAGCGTGGAGACCGACCGCCTTGCGTAATACGCAAGCCACCGTGCATATTACGCACGATCGACCTATGTTGGACCCATGAGCGAACACGGACACGGACATGGCCACGGGCACGGCCACCGGCACGGGCATGACGACGCCGGCGACCTGGCGGAGGTCCTCGACCTCGACGCCGAACTCCTCGCCGGCCACACCGCCGGCATCATCGACTGGCTCCCCATCTCGAAACCCCGCCACATCGTCGACCTGGGAGCCGGCACCGGCGCGGGCACGTTCGCGCTGCTGAGCCGCTTCCCCGAAGCCCACGTCACCGCCGTCGACTCCTCGGTCGAGCACCTCCAGCGCCTGCGCGCCCAGGCCGGCGAACGGGGCCTGGCCGACCGGGTCCACACCGTCGTCGCCGACCTCGACTCGGACTGGCCGGACCTCGGCACGCCCGACCTGATCTGGGCCTCGGCCTCCCTGCACCACATGGCCGACCCCGGCCACACCCTCGCCCAGCTGCGCAGGACCCTCGCTCCCGGCGGCCTGCTCGCCGTGGTCGAACTGGCCGGCATGCCGCAGTTCCTGCCCGAACACGCGCCGGACGGCCACGACGAGCGCGTTCCGCACCGCGGCGCCGACTGGGGCCCGATGCTGACCGGAGCCGGGTTCACGATCGAGGGTGACCGCACGATCACCGTCCACATCGAACGGTCCGAGGCCGTGGAACGCTACGCCCGCATCGTCCTGAAGCGGCGGCTCGACCCGGAAGCCCTCGAAGAAGCGTTGCGCCGCGACGACCTGGCCCTGCGCACCGAACGCACGGTATGGGCCGCGAGGAAATGACCTACGAACAGTGGCGAGCCGCCAGGCTGAACGAGATCACCGACAAGGGCAAGGTGGTGGCGAAGGGCACCGTGTCCGGACCCGAACCCGTGCTCCTGCCGGGGGTTCCGGGGGAGTGGCGCGTCACCGAGGCAGGCGCCCTGACCTACGAGGCGAAGGAAGTCGGCGGCACCATTGAACTCCCTGGCGGCCGACACGCGTTCGCCGGAGGCGCCGACGGCTTCTACGGCGTGGTCGTCATGGACGAGAAGGCCCTGGAACAGTCAGGCCTGCAAGGGATCGACACCTACCCCTACGACCCGGCGTGGGTCTTCGAGGGCGAGTTCCGTGCCGCTCCGGCGGATCGCCACATCGAGGTGGAGCACCTGACGGCCCCGCGCACCACGGAGGCCGTGCGGGCACCCGTCGACCTGGCGGTCACGATCAACGGCGAGGAACACGTCCTCGCCGTCATCGAAACCATGCCAGGCCAACGGCTTGTCATCTTCACCGACGAGACCAACGGCTCCGGGACGCCGGACATCGGCCGCTGGCTCGTCCTGCCGCTCCTGGAGCCCGGCAGCAAGCTCACCGTCGACTTCAACCAGGCCAGCCTCTCGCACCACCACCTGGTCCCGGAAGTCTTCACCTGCCCGCTGTCCCCGCCCGGCAACCACCTCCCGGCCAGAGTAGAAGCAGGAGAACGGGCCCTCATGTACGACCTCAAGACCAAGGCCACCACCTACCTCCGCCACCTGGAGAACCGCGCGTGGTCCGAGGCGAAGGCGATGTGCGCCACCGATGCCACCGTCTGGCACAACGACGGCAAGGGCGATTCCTCGATCGGCGAGAACATCGCCGGCATGGAAGCGCTGGTCGAGCCCATCGAGTCGATGCGCTACGACATCACCCGCCAGTTCGAGCAGCCGGGCGAGGTCCTGCAGCAGCACGTCGTGAACGTCGCCACCAAGGACGGCGGGCTGTTCAGGATCGACGCCGCCGTGTACTTCCGTTTCGAGGACGGCCTGATCACCCGGATCGAGGAGTACGCGAGCCTGGCCGGCTGACGAGCGTCACCCGGTGGCCGGCCGCTGGGTGATGGTCTGCCCGGTCACCGTGCCGTCGGAACCGGCCTGACCCTGCACGACGACCTGCTGGCCCGCCTGGAGATCCGTGAGCTTGCCCTCCGAGCTGATCTCCACCTTCGTCGTGTCCGAAGTGGACACCTTCACGACCTGGCCGTTCTGCGTCTTCACGTAGACGGTCGTGCCTTCGACACGGTCGATCGTGCCGACGGTGCCGCGCCCTGCGGGGTTCGGCCGGTTCTGGCCCGAGGGCGGTGTGCCGCCGAACTGCCGGCCGGCGGCGTTCTGACGCGCCGGAGTCTCGGCGGCACCGAAGGACTTCTGCACGAACACCCCGCCGACGAACGCCACGATCGCGAGCACCGCGACCCCGAGGACCACGGTGGTCCTGCCGACGCCCGCCTTGCGCTCCTTCAACTCAGCCGTGATGTCGTTCTCCACAGGCTGATCCAGTGGGTTGGTCACGTCAAGGACTCCTTATTCGTGCCTGAGGGCTTCGATGGGACGGAGCTTCGCGGCGCGGGAAGCCGGGTAGCTGCCGAAGAACAGGCCGATCAACGCCGACACCGCGAACGCCAGCAGCACCGACGACGGCACGAGCACGGGCTGGATGCCCGCGATGGTGAACCGGCTGCCGATCACGCCCGCCGCCACCCCCAGAGCGCCGCCGAACAGGCTCAGCAACGTCGCCTCGATCAGGAACTGCCCGAGGATCGAAGATCGAGGCGCCCCAACGGCCTTGCGGATGCCGATCTCCCGGATCCGCTCGGTGACGGTCACCAGCATGATGTTCGTGATGCCGATCCCGCCCACCAGCAAGGAGATCGCGGCCACCGACGCCAGCAGCACGGTGAACGTCTCCGTCGTCGCGGTGCGCGCGGTCAGCAGCTGGTCCTGGCTCAGGATCCGGTAGTCGGCCGTGCCGGTGATCTTGTGCCGCCCGTTGAGGATGGTCGTCACCTGGGCCTGCGCGTTCGGCAACGCGTCCGCGGACCGCGCCTGCACCACGATCTGGGTGAGGCTGCCGTACCCGGTCAACGCGTTCTGCGTGGTCGTCAGCGGCGCCACGGCCAGGTCGTCCGCGTCCTGCAACCCGCTGGAACCCTTGGCCGCCAGCACCCCGACCACCGTGAACGGGATGTTGTTGACCAGCATGGACTTCCCGATCGGATCAAGACCGGGGAAGAGCTGTGTGGCCACGGTCGCCCCGATCACGACGACCTTGCGCGCCTGCTGGACGTCGTTGTCGGAGAACAGGTTTCCCTGCGCGACCGCGCTGTTCGTGGTGTCGAAGTAGCGCGGGTCCGAGCCGATGAACTGCCCGATGTCGTGCGTGGTGTCCCCGTACCCGGCCGTCGCCTGCGCCGACACGACGGGCGACGCGTACCTGACGTCGGGGGAGTCCTGACCCACCAGTGCCGCCGCGTCCGCCGTGGTCAGCGGCTTGGTGGTGCTGCCGGGCTGGGCGCGCTGCGGGCTGATCGTCAGGATGTTCGTGCCGAGCCCCGCGATGCTCTGCTGCACCGCGCTCGACGCGCCGTTGCCGACCGCGATCAGCAGGATCACGGACGCGACACCGATCAGGATGCCCAGGGTCGTGAGGCCGGACCGCATCTTGTTCGCGGTCAGCCCCCGTACGGCGAAGGCGGCGATCTCGAAGATCCTCACACCAGCACCCCCGCGACTCTGCCGTCGACGACCCGTACGGTCCGCATGGCGTGCGCGGCGACCTCGTCCTCGTGCGTGATCAGCACGACCGTGCGCCCGCCGGCGTTGAGCCGGTCGAGGATGCCCAGCACCTCACGGCTGGAGTCCGTGTCGAGGTTCCCGGTCGGCTCGTCGGCGAGCACGATCGCGGGCGAGGTGACCAGAGCCCGTGCGATGGCAACGCGTTGCTGCTGACCACCGGACAACTCGTTGGGCCGGTGGTGAGTCCGGTCCTGGAGGCCGACGAGTTCGAGCGCCGCCAGCGCCCGTTCCCGGCGCTGGGCACGTCGGACTCCCGCGTACACCAGCGGGAGCTCGACGTTCGCGAGTGCCGTGGTGCGCGGCACCAGGTTGAAGGACTGGAAGACGAAACCGATCTTCCTGTTGCGCAGCAACGAGAGCTGCTCCTCGTCGAACTCGCCGGTGTCGATCCCGTCGAGCAGGTACCGGCCGCCCGACGGCACGTCGAGGCACCCGAGGATGTTGAGCAGCGTCGACTTGCCCGACCCCGACGCGCCCATGATCGCGATGTACTCGCCCTTCTGGACGGTCAGGTCGAGCCCCCGCAACGCATGCACGGCCGTGTCGCCGCTGCCGTAGGTCTTGCGGAGGTCGCGAACCTCGATGACCGGGCTCATCGACCGGTCCCGGTGAAGCCGCCACCGTTGCGCTGGCCGCCGGTACCGGGGAACTGGCCACCCTGCTGCTGGCCGGTCGGCGTGGTCACCTGCGGCAGCACGACCTCCTCACCCGCGGCCAGCCCGGACCTGACCTCCACGTACTGGTCGCCGCGCACCCCGACCTCGACGGTCCTGCGCACTTCCGCCCCGTTCTCCAGCACCGCGACGGAACTCGCGCCGCCGACCGTCTGCACGGCCGCAGCGGGCACGGCGAGCACGTTGGTGGCCCCCGCGACGGTGATCTCGACACTCGCCGACTGGCCCGGCCTCAGCCCTGCCGGCGGCTCGGTCAGCGTGAGCGTCACGCCGTACTGCACGACGTTGTTCGCGGTCGTGGGTGTGAGGTCGACCTGCGTGACCTTCGCCTGGATCGGCTGCGTCTGCATCGCGTTGACCGTGACGGTCGCGGCCTGGTCGCCCTTGAGCTTGCTGACGTCGGACTCGGAGACGTTCGCGTGCAACACCAGGTTCTTCAGGTCGGTGACGACGACGAACCCGGACGTCGTGGTCGTGCTGGTCGTGCTGGAGGTGTTGGCGCTGCTGACCTTCTGACCGACAGCGCCGGTGACCGACGTGATCGTGCCGTCGCCGGGCGCGGTCAGCGTGGTGGACGCGAGCGTGTCCTTCGCCTGCTGGAGCGCCAGTTGCGCCTGCCGGTACGCCGTCAGCAACGCGGTCGTGCCGGTTCCCTTGTCCAGTGCGGCGTTCAGGTTTCCCTGCGCGATGTCGACCTGCAGTTGCGCCTGCGTCGGGTCGAGCTTCGCGAGCTGCTGGCCCTGGGTGACGACGTCGCCGACCTTGACGTTGACCTCGGTGACCGTGCCGCTCGCGCCGAACGACGCGGCGGCGCTGAACGAGCTCTGCACCGTCCCGGACGCCGTCACCACCTCGCTGACGTCGCGGTTCGCGGCGGCGGCCGTGCGGGCGGCGGTGGGCTGGGCACTGCCGGGGGAACCGAAGAACATCAGGTAGCCGGCCACGCCGGCGCCGAGGAGCACCACCACCAGCAGTCCGTTGATCACCAGGGATCTGCGACGTCGAGTCATGGCCGGTGACGGTCGTCCGCCAACCTGTGCCAGAGCTACGAGTTTCCTGGGAACGAGCTGAAGATCAACCACTCCGTTTTCACCCGAATGAGCCCCTTGTTGCTCTTCGAGCAAGCCCTACGGTCGGTCTATGGCCACCAGTACTCCATCCACCGCATACAGCCGGGATCTCGGCGACGAGCTGCGCAAAGTTCGCGAGACGTCGTCCGCACTCACGGGCGCCGCACTGGCCGTCCGCCTGGGCTGGGATCCCAGCAAGGTCTCCACGCTGGAGAACGGCAAGTACCGCCCCAGTGAGATCGACCTGGTGCAGTACCTCTCGATGCTAGGCAAGGACATCGACTTCTTCGAGGACTTCAAACGTCGCTTCCGGTACGCGTTCGAGGAGTACATCGTCCAGGTCTCGGACAACCTCCGCACACTGGCGATGGCCGAGTCGACCGCCATCATGATCACCAGCTACGACCCGCAGGCTGTGCCGGGTCTGTCGCAGACACCGGAGTACGCCGACAGCCTGTACCGGATGGGCGGGTACATCGTGGAGGAGCGGATCCCCACGGTGGTCAAGTTCCGGATGGACCGGCAGGTGATCCTGAACCGGCACGATCGGCCGACCTGCTTGTTCTACATCCACGAGCATGCGCTGCAGACACAGGTCGGCGACGCACAGACCATGGAAGACCAGTACGCCAAGCTGCTTTTCGGCGCGCCCACGATCCGAATCGTCCCTGCGACGGCGAAGCTCGTGGCTACCAGCTGCGTGCTGTGGGAGTACGAAAAGGCGATGCCCGTGGCGTTCACCTCGACCGACCTGGCGAAGGTGTTCGTACAGGATCCGGGCGCCATCGCGAGGACCCGGCTGCTGTTCGACCGCTTGGCCGAGGTCGCACTGGATGAGGAACAATCGCGGAAGGTGCTGGCGGACTACGTCGGCCGACCGCGAGAGGAACTCAATGAGCGAGGCCCGCGCTTGGCGTAAGAGCAGCTACAGCGGCGCGACCGAGGACGACAACTGCGTCGAGGTGTCGTTGTCCTCCGACGCGCTCGTCCGTGACTCGAAGAACCCGTCCGGAGGCGTCCTGACCTTCACTTCTGCCGCCTGGAAAAATTTCCTCGAGAACCGTTGAACCGTCTCCCGTCCCACTACGTGTTCCCGCCGTCGAACGGGATCGAGGGGGATGGGTCATGGCGGACGAGAAGACGGTGCTGATCGGCAGATGCGGTCCGACGGTCATGCTGCCGAAGCAGGGCAGCCGGATCGTGCCGCTGCGCAGGTCCACCCCGCTGCGGGTGGACGTGGCGGGTGGCGGCCCGGTCGGGCTCGCCTTCGCGTGCTCGATCAAGTCGTTGTTGGGCGACCAGGTCTCGGTCCGCGTGCACGACCGTCGGTGGATGCGCCAGGGCGACCGGGTCGTGTGGAAGGGCGTTGCCGAGGGCAACAACCGCCGCGAGCAGGTCGTGACGCTGCAGAGCAACGTCTGGGCGGCGCTGCCGGCCGCTGTGCAGGAGCGGCTCTTCGCGCCCGGCAAGTTCTCCGAGATGTGGCCGCTCGGCCCGGACTCCCCGGCGTCCAAGGGGCGTCCGCGCAACCTCAAGATCCGCTGGATCGAGGACTGCCTGCTCGACATGGCCCAGGACGTCTACGGCATCGAGGTCGTTCCCGGCGCCTACACCCCACCGACGAGCTTCGACGGCCTGCACGTCCTCGCTATCGCCGACGGCGCCCGTTCCGCGACCCGTGAGGCGTTCAAGGACCAGTTCGGCACGCCGAGCCGGGAACTGTTCTCCGTGGACGGTTCGCCGCTGGACGAGCGGGTGCTGGGCATCCGCGTCACCGCCAAGTCGCCCGACGAGCACACCGTGCCGTTGACCGTGGCGCAGAACAGGTTCCTGTTCAACTCGCTCGGTGGCGGTTTCATCAACATGCGCCTGACCGCCGAGGAAGCGTCCGAGATCGTCGCTCTGGGGGAGAGCGGGCCGATCTCGTGCATCGGCAAGTTCGGCTGCACCATGCGTCCTGCCTCGAACGGCCGCTTCGTCTGCGACCGCCACCGCGCCGTCTTCAAGCCGTCGGTCGACAAGCTCTCCTATCTGTGGCCCCGGATCCTCGACGGCCTGCGCTTCTTCGGCGTCGGCGTGGCGGACGTCGTCGGCATCAACTCGTTCACGCTCGGCATGCAGCAGATGTCGAAGTTCACCGCGCAGCTCGCGCCGTCGACGTTCGGCTTCCTGCTCGGCGACGCCGCGAACTCGCTGCACTTCTGGCCCGGCCGAGGCCTCAACACGGGCCTCAAGAGCGCCCTCTCGCTCGCCGTGAACCTGCAGAAGCGCTGGCGCGGCAAGGCTTTCCGTGCCGCCGACTTCGCCCAGCACGAGGGCGTCATGCAGCAGCTCCAGTACCGCGAGAAGTCACGCGCCTGGACGACCATGCTCATGCCCGACTCCGAAGGCATCCCGCGCGGCATCGAGGACCGCATCCGCGACGGCCTGCAGGGCCCGTACGACCGCGCCGCACTCGTGCAGACGCTCTTCGAACGTGTCATCGGCATCAAGAAGCGCATGGGAGACCGCATGGGCCCGCTGGCCACCGACGAGTGGTACTACGGCCGCGTCAACGCCCTGGACACCCGCACGCTCAAGGTCATGGTGGAGTCCGGCGCGTGGATCACCCGCGAGATCGGCGGCGAGGAGGTCGAGATCCCGTCGGCCGAGACCACGGCCGCCGAGCCCGTCCGGCGCGGCCTGTCCCTGGTCAGCTAGGCGCTCAGCGCGTCGTCCAGCTCAGCCAGCAGACGGCCCTTCGGACGCGCTCCCACGATCTGCCGGATCGGCACGCCGTCGCGGAACAGCAGCATCGTCGGCAGCGACATGACCTGGTGGTCGCGGGCGGTGGCGGTGTTCTCGTCGGCGTTGATCTTGACGACGGTCAGGTCGTCGCGCTCGCGGTCGATCTCCTCGAGCACGGGGGTGAGCATGTGGCACGGCCCGCACCACTGCGCCCAGAACTCCACGAGGACGGTGCCCGTCCGGGTCTGGTCCGAGAACGTGGCGTCGGTCAGTTGCTGCACTGGAACTCCTTGGGTTCGGGCACGAGGCACGGGTCCTGGAAGGCGAGTCTGGCCAGCAGGAACTCCCGGACGGTGGCGAGCCGGTCCAGGCAGGCGTCCACCTCGGCGAGCCTGCGCCGGTAGACCTCCCGCGAGTCCGGGCACGAATCGCCCGACTCGTGCCCGGCGCGCAGGCACGCGACGAACGGCCGCGCGTCCTCCAGGGACAGCCCGACCGCCTGCAGTGACTGGATCTCGCGAACCAGCCGCAGGTGGTGCTCGTCGTACTCGCGGTAGCCGTTGGGCGTGCGCTGCGCTTCGAGGAGCCCCTCGGACTCGTAGAAGCGCAGCGCACGGGTCGTGGTGCCGGCTCGCTTGGCCAGTTCGCCGATCCTCATGGACGCAACGCTAAACCTTGACGCTCACGTCAACGCAAGCCCGCGAGCATCTCGGGTAAACGAGTTGCTCCGGCCGGAGGTGCGGTGTTGCATGGGAGGCTCATCCGGGGGAGTTGATCGATGCTCGACGGCGAGACCGCCACCGACGTGTCCCTTGTGGACGAACTGATCCACACGCAGTTCCCGCGCTGGCACGGTCTGCCGATCACCGAGGTAGTGCACGGCGGCACGAGCCACGCCCTCTACCGGCTGGGCGACGACCTGGCGGTGCGGCTGCCCCGCCGCGAATGGGCGAGGGACGACGCGGCGAAGGAAGCCGTCACCGTTCCGCTGGTCGCGCCGCACCTGCCGGTCGCCGTGCCGGAACCGCTGGCACTGGGCGAACCCGCGCGGGACTACCCGTACCAGTGGTCCGTGGTGCGCTGGGTCGTGGGCGAGACCGCCCCGATCGAGGAGACCGCCGAGGACACCCCGCTCCGGCTCGCCGCCCTGATCCGCGCCCTGCACCAGGCCGACGCGACCGACCGGCCGTGGACCGCCAATCGCGGCCGCCTCGACGGCAGCGACCACGACGACATCATCCGCGACCACATCGCGCAGGTCGGCGGCGACCCCAGGCTCGTCACGATCTGGGAGGACGCCCTGAACGCCCCGCGCTGGGACCAGCCGGGCCGGTGGCTGCACGCCGACCTGCACGTCGGCAACCTCATCTTCACTTCAGGCGAGCTGACCGGCGTGATCGACTGGGGCAGCGCGGGCGTCGGCGACCCGGCCGCGGACCTCATGACGGCCTGGCTCTACCTCGACGAACGCGGCCGCAAGGCGTTCCGGCGGGAGATGGGCGAGTACGACGACGCCGCCTGGGCGCGTGCGAAGGGCTGGGCGTTGCACCTCGCCGTGCTCGCGCTGCCTTACTACCGCGACACCAACAGGTTTCTCGCGGGTATTGCCAGTCGGACGCTCGACCAGCTCTGCCCCGGCTGGGACGACTGACCCAGATCCCTTGTGGATGGACTGGTTCGCCGCCAGTTCTCGGCGGAGGCAGCCGCGGTGATCAAGCCCGTGCTGCTGATGCCATAGCACGTCGCGCTATCCGCGAACCGGAGTAAGAGGCCCCGCCATCCGGGGCCATTCGTCAGGTTACGTATGTGAGAAAGTTTCACTACCCCCCTCGACGGCGCCGCGGGTTTGTGCGTACGGTGAGCGCGCTGTAACCGTACCGGTCAGTAGGAACCCTAGCTGAATTCCTTTCTCCCCACCCCTGCAGGGTGAGGAAGTGAGCGCAGTGAACATGCTGTCGGATCGAGAACGGGTGCTGTGCCTGAGTCCTTTCGGCACCCCCAACCCGGCCCTTGTGGTCGCGGCCGAACGAGCCGGCGGGCTTGGTGTGCTCGACATCGGGCCCCATGCCGCCGCCGACCTCGGCCGTGTCGCCACGCGGCACCCAGGCGCGTTCGGGGTGCGGCTGCACGGATCGTTGAGGGTGCCCCTGCCGGATGCCGTCGACACCGTCGTCGTGGATCTTGTTCGTTATGCCCCGAACCTTGCTGAGCTGGGTGGACGCCGCATCCTGGCGGTGATCACCTCGGTGGCGGAAGCCGTTGCGGCGATCGAGTTCGGAGCCACCGGCTTGATCGCCAAGGGTGCCGAGTCAGGCGGCCGAGTGGGTGGTTCGCCCGCGTTCGTGTTGCTCCAGCAGGTGCTCGCGCTGACCGATCTGCCGGTCTGGGTGGCCGGGTCGATCGGCCCCGACACGGCTGCGGCCGCGATCGCCGGTGGTGCTCGCGGAGTGGTGCTGGAGGGCCAGCTCACACTCGTCGCGGAGGCCCGGAAACATATTTCCGGCGAAATTGTCAACGTGGTCCGGATGATGGACGGCGCCGACACCGTCGTGAACGACGGGTTACGTGTTCATGTTCGTCAAAAGGCGCTCGAAATCGGTCAGGAAGGCGCCCTGGCTGATTCTTACCGTACCTCGTTCGGCACTGTCGGAGGCGTGGTCGGCGCGATTGCACGGGGGATCAGGAACAATCTCACCCTGGCGGGTGAGCACCGCTCGATCCGGGCCGGTGGGCCGTTCTGCGACCGCGTCCCCGGGCTGCGGTACCCGATCGCGCAGGGCCCGATGACCCGAGTCAGCGACCAGCCCGCGTTCGCCGCGGCCGTCGCCGAGGGGGGTGCGCTGCCGTTCCTCGCGCTCGCGTTGATGGAGGGTCCGGCGGTCCGCGTGCTGCTGGACCACACCGCGGCCAAGCTCGGCGAACGGCCGTGGGGGGTCGGGCTGCTCGGGTTCGCTCCGCCGGACCTGCGGGCACGGCAGATGGAGGCCGTGCTGGCTGTCCGGCCGAAGTACGCGATCGTCGCCGGGGGGACGCCCGCGCAGGCACGTGAACTGGAGGACGCCGGCATCGAGGCGTTCCTGCACGTGCCGTCGCCCGCGTTGCTGCGCCGGTTCCTCGACGAGGGTGCGCGCAAGTTCGTCTTCGAGGGCTCGGAGTGCGGCGGCCACACCGGTCCCCGGACCAGCTTCACGTTGTGGCAGCAGCAGATCGACGTGCTGCGCGGGCGTGAGAAGGACGTCGTCGCGTTGTTCGCGGGCGGCATCCACGACGCCCGCTCGGCCGCGATGATCTCCGCCATGACCGCGTCGATCGCGGCACGGGGTGCGGCGATCGGTGTTCTCGTCGGCACGGCCTACCTGTTCACCGAGGAAGCCGTCACGCACGGCGCCATCCAGCCGGTGTTCCAGCAGGTCGCGCTGGAATGCGAGGACACGGCGCTGCTGGAGACCTCGCCGGGTCACGCCGTCCGCTGTGCGCAGACGTCCTATGTGGACACGTTCGAGCAGGCGCGGGCCGAGCTGACCGGACTTCCGAAGCAGGAGAGCTGGGAGAGGCTCGAACAGCTCAACCTGGGACGGCTCCGGCTCGCCAGCCGCGGTCTCGTGCGCGGGGACGGCGGCCTCAAGCCGGTCGGCGAGGACGAGCAGCGCCGTGAGGGCATGTTCATGATCGGCCAGGTCGCGACGCTGCGGTCCGAACGCACCACGATCGCGCGGCTGCACGAGGACATCGTGTCCGGCGTGCTGCCCGAGACCGGCGCGGAAGCCATTGAGGCCGAACCGCTGGACGTCGCCATCGTCGGCATGGCCGCGATCATGCCAGGCGCCCGTGACGTCGCGGAGTTCTGGGCGAACGTCCTGGCGGGCACCGACTCCATCACCGAGATCCCGCCGGACCGCTGGTCGCCCGAACGCTACGGCAGCCCGTTCCGGTGGGGCGGCTTCCTCCCGCGCACGGCCTTCGACCCGCTGGCCTACGGGATTCCGCCCACCTCGCTCACCTCGATCGAACCAGCCCAGCTGCTGGCGCTCGAAGTGTCTGCACGGGCGCTCCAGGACGCCGGCTACGCGACGCGGGTGTTCGACCGCGAACGCACGTCGGTGATCTTCGGTGCCGAGGCGGGCGCCGACCTCGCGAACGCCTACACGGTCCGCACCGCGTTGCCCGCCCTGGGCATCCATGGCCTGGACGACCACCTGCCGTCGCTGACCGAGGACTCGTTCCCCGGCGTGCTCGGCAACGTGATCGCCGGCCGGGTCGCGAACCGGCTCGACCTCGGCGGCGCGAACTACACGGTCGACGCGGCCTGCGCGTCCAGCCTCGCCGCGCTCGACGTGGCGTGCAAGGAACTCGTCGGCGGTACCAGCGACATGGTCCTGTGCGGCGCGGTCGACCTGCACAACAGCGCGCACGACTACCAGATGTTCGCCTCGGTGAAAGCCTTGTCCGCCAAGGGCCGTTGCGCCACGTTCGACTCCGCGGCGGACGGCATCGCACTCGGCGAGGGCGTGGCCGCCGTCGTCCTGAAGCGACTCGCCGACGCCGAACGGGACGGCGACCGCGTCTACGCGGTGATCAAGGGCATCGGCGCGTCGAGCGACGGCCGGTCGCTGGGCCTGACCGCGCCGCGACCGGAAGGTCAGCAACGAGCCCTGCGCCGTGCCTACGCGTCGGCCGGACTGCCGGTCACCGCCGTCGGACTGATCGAGGCGCACGGCACCGGAACCGTAGTAGGCGACCGCACGGAACTCGCATCGTTGACCGAGATGTTCTCCGGCGTCGAACCCGGCACGTGCACGATCGGCTCGGTCAAGTCGCAGATCGGCCACACCAAGTGCGCGGCCGGACTCGCGGGCGTGATCAAGGCGGCCCTGGCCGTGCACACCGGCGTGCGACCCGGCACGTTGCACGTCAAGCAGCCCAACGCTTTCTGGGACGCGCGGACCAGCCCGTTCGCGTTCGGCCACCGCACGTGGGCGAGCAGGAACCGGGTCGCGGGCGTGAGCGCGTTCGGGTTCGGTGGCACGAACTTCCACACCGTGATCGCGGGTTACGCCGGGGCCGACGAACCCCGGCACGGCCTGACCGCGTGGCCTGCCGAGCTGTTCCTGATCTGCGGCGACGACCAGGCTGCCGCACAACGGGAAGCCGTCCGTCTCGCCGGACTGATCGATGCACGAACCCCGTTGCGATCGCTGGCTGCGGCCTGCGGGAACGGCACGGTCCAAGCGGCATTCGTGGTGAGTGACCACTCCGGACTGAAGAAGGCTTTGGCGGACGTCGTAGCCTGGCGTGCTTCGGACGTCGTGTCGTTGCGGACGGGGGAGCGGGCCCAGGTCGCGTTCCTGTATCCCGGCCAGGGCAGCCAGCGGCCGGGCATGCTGCTCGACCTCGTCACCGCTTTCCCGCGCCTGCAGGACTTCCTCGACGCGCGCTACGAGCGGGTCATGTACCCGCCGGCCGCGCTGACCGCCGAGGACGTGTCCCGGCAGCGCGCGGAGATCACCGACACCCGCAACGCCCAGCCTGCGCTCGGCATCGCCGGGCTCATGGTCACGGCTCTGCTGGACTCCGTCGGTGTGCGGCCGGACCTGGCCGGTGGCCACAGCTACGGCGAACTGGTCGCACTGTCGGCGGCGGGCGCGTTCGGCGCCGCCGAGTTGCTGGAACTCAGCGCGGCACGCGCCGAGGCGATGCTGGAGGCGGTCGGCGAGGACCCCGGCACGATGGCCGCGGTGACCGCGCCGGTGGCCGAGGTCGAGGCGCTGCTGCCGGCCGATGTCGTGGTGGCCAACCACAACGCGCCCGAGCAGGTCGTGATCTCGGGTCCGACCGAGGCCGTGGCCGGTGCGGTCGAGGTGCTCCGGGCCGCCGGCCTGACCGTGCGGGACATCGCGGTCGCCGCCGCGTTCCACAGCCCGCTGATGGCCGGTGCCCGCGACCGGTTCGCGGCGCGACTCGCGGAGATCTCCCTGGGCGAGACGCGGTTCCCGGTGTGGTCGAACGTGTCCGCGGCTCCGCACGACGACGTGCTCGAAGGGCTGTCCGCGCAGCTCTCGGGCCGGGTGCGGTTCGTGGACCAGATCGAGTCGATGTACGCGGCGGGCGCCCGGATCTTCGTCGAGGCAGGACCCGGCGGCGTGCTGACGTCACTGGTCGGCAAGACCCTCGGCGACCGGCCGCACCAGGCGTTGCGCTGCGACGACCACGTGACGTTCCTGCGCACTCTGGCGACGCTCGCGGTCGCCGGTGTCGAGGTGGACACCGCACCACTGTTCGAGGACAGGACCGAACCGGCCACGGCCGTGCCGCCGAGGCCGGGCTGGTACGTGGATGGAGGACTCGTGCGGAACGCGAACGGTGACGCACTGCCCGGCGGGCTGCGGCCCGCGACGGAGTTCCCGACGCTGCGCGTGGGGTCGGGGCTGGGGCGTGACGAGATCATCGAGAAGTTCCTGGACGGCATGCGCGACGCGGTCAGCGCCCAGCGCGACGTCCTGCTGAGCTACCTCGGCACCGAGCCCGCGTCGGTGCCGGCACCTCGGCAGGTGATCGACCAGCAGCCGGTCGTCGTCGCGGAGCCGGTGGCGAAGCCGCAGGAGGACGTGGGCGCGGTGGTGCTGCGGACGATCAGCGCCCGCACGGGCTATCCGGTCGAGATGCTCCAGCCGGGGCTGGACCTGGAAGCGGACCTGTCGATCGACTCGATCAAGCGGACCGAGATCGTCGGCGAGCTGGTGGCCGAGCTGGGCGCCGCCGGGTCGGTGGACGAGCTGGCGCAGCTCAAGACCATCGAGGGCATCGTGGGCTGGTTCGGCGCCGCCGCCCCGGTCGCCGCTGTGGACGTCCGGGAGGTCGTGCTGCGGACGATCAGCACGCGCACGGGCTATCCGGTCGAGATGTTGCAGCCGGGGCTGGACCTGGAGGCGGACCTGTCGATCGACTCGATCAAGCGCGCGGAGATAGTGGGTGAGCTGGCCCAGGAGTTTGGCGCGGTGGGCGCGGTCGACGAGCTGGCGCAGCTGAAGACGATCGACGGGATCGTCGGCTGGTTCGGCGACACCCCGGCGCCGAAGGCGATCGAGGCAGGTCCGGGCCGGCTGGTCAGGCTCGTGCCCCAGGTCGTGGCCGCGGAACCCGCCGCCCCCACCGACCTCACCGGCAGGACCGTGCTGATCGTCGACGACAACGGGATCGGCCTCGAACTCGCCGACCTGCTCGAACGCCACACCGCCCGGCCGCGCGTCGAGCCCTCCTTCCCGGCCGACCTGACCGGCGTCGACGTCGTGATCCGGCTCCAGGCACGGCTGCCGGAGGCGTTCAGCGAGGTCAAGGCGTGCGTGACGAACGGGGTCGCGCTCGTCGTCGTTACCACGGGCGGCGGCACGTTCGGGTTCGACCACCAGCCCGACGAGCTGCCGGCGGACATCGGCCTGCACGGCCTGATTCGCACGGCCGCGCTCGAGTATCCGGACCTCGTGGTCCGCTCGGTCGACGTCAACCCCAAGGAAAGCCACCGCGACATCGCCACCGCGCTGTTCGCCGAGATCGGGCCGGGCCCGGCCGTCGTCGGCTACCAGGCCGGCCGGCGCCAGGTCATCGAGGTGGTCGAGACCGAACTCGACGCCGCGCCGCTGACCCTCGACGCGGACAGCGTGGTGCTGCTGACCGGTGGCGCCCGCGGCATCACCGCGCTCGCCGCGACCGGACTGGCCGAGCGCACCGGCTGCCACATCGAGCTGATCGGCCGCACTCCGATCGCGACCGAGGATCACCGGCTCAGCCACGCCACGACCGAGCCCGAACTCGTGAAGGCGTTGTTCGAGCTCGGCGAGAAGGACGACGTGCCGGCCAAGGCGCGCAAGGTCCTCGCCGAACGCGAAGTCCGTCAGACCATGGAACGGTTGCGCGCCAAGGCATCGAGTGTGCGCTACCACGAGTGCGACGTCACCGACGCCGAAGCCGTGGGCAGGGTGGTCGACGACATCAAGGCCCGGTTCGGCCGGCTCGACGGCGTCGTCCATGGCGCGGGTGTGCTGGACGACAAGCTGATCGAGGCCAAGACCCAGGAGTCGTTCGACCGGGTCTGGGCGACGAAGGTCAACGGCGCCAAGGCGTTCGGTGACGGGTTCCTCGTGCTGTTCGGCAGCGTCAGCGGCGTGTTCGGCAACCGCGGCCAGGCCGACTACTCGGCGGCGAACGACGCGCTCGACCGGATGGCCCGGTTCTGGGGTCCGCAACGTCATGTCGTCGCCGTCGACTGGGGTCCCTGGGCGGGCGCGGGCATGGCGGCCGGGCTCGCCGGCGAGTACGCGCGGCGCGGTATCCCGATGATCGAGCCGGCGCAGGGCGTGGACGCGCTGCTCAACGAGATCGCGAACGGTCAGGACGTGCAGGTGGTCTACCGATGGGAGGCATAGCGATCGTCGGGATCGGCGCCGTCTTCCCCGGTGCCCCGGACGCGGCGACGTTCTGGCGCAACATCGTCAGCGGCGTCGACGCGATCGGCCAGATCCCGCCCGGCCGCTGGGACCCGGCCACCTACTACGACCAGGACAGCACGACCGGCGACAGGTTCTACTGCCGCAGGGGCGGGTTCGTCGACGACCTCGCGGAGTTCGACCCGACCAGGTTCGGCATCATGCCGTCCACTGTGGACGGCGCGGAGCCCGACCAGTTGCTCGCCCTCGCCACCGCCGCCGAGGCCATCGCGGACGCGGGCGGTGAGTCCGTGCTGCCGTCCAGGGACCGCGTCGGCGTGGTCGTCGGACGCGGCGGTTACCTCACGCCCGGCTGCGCGCGGCTGGACCAGCGGGTCAGGCTCGCCGACGAGGTCGTGTCGGTCGTCAGGGACCTCTTCCCGAACCTCGCCGGCACCGAGCTGGACACCGTCCGCCAGGCCATTCGCGACCGCCTCGGCCCCGAGCAGCCGGAGTCGTCGATCGGCCTCGTGCCGAACCTGGCGGCGTCGCGCATCGCCAACCGGTTCGACCTCAGGGGCACCGCCTACACCGTGGACGCGGCCTGCGCGTCCGGGCTGGTCGCGGTCGAGCACGCCGTCCGCGAACTCCAGGAGGGTCGCGCGGACGCCATGCTCGCCGGTGCCGTCCACGTCTGCCACCACCCGACGTTGTGGAGTGTGTTCACCCAGCTCAGGGCGTTGAGCCCAACCGAGCGGATCCGGCCGTTCGACGCGAGCGCGGACGGCACATTGTTGTCCGAGGGTGTCGGCATGGTCGTGCTGAAGCGGCTGGAGGACGTCGGCGACGAACGCGTCTACGCGGTGATCCGCGGCATCGGCACCGCGAGCGACGGCCGCGCGACCAGCATGATGACGCCCAACCCGGACGGTCAGCTCCTTGCCGTGCAACGAGCCTGGGCCAACGCCGGTCTCGATCCGCGCGAGAAGGCACCGGGGTTGATCGAGGCGCACGGCACGGCCACGCCCGCCGGTGACGCCGCCGAACTGCAGACGATGATCAACGCCTTCGGCGGGCAGGGCGACGAGATCGGCATCGGCACGGTCAAGTCGATGATCGGTCACGCGATGCCCGCCGCCGGGATGGCCGGGCTGATCAAAGCCGCACTCGCGTTGCACCACAACACGCTTCCGCCGACCCTGCACGTCGACACCCCGCACAGCAGCTTGGCCGGTACGAGGTTCACACCCGTGACGAGTGCTCGCGAGTGGACCGGACGGCATCGCGCGGTCGTGAACGCGTTCGGGTTCGGCGGGATCAACGCCCATGCCGTCCTCGACGGCCACACCATCGCCAAGCCGCGCAAGCCCGTCATGACGTTCGCCGCTGACACCGCGGAAGAACTCGCCGACGCGCTGAGGGAACGCCGCACCTCCAGTGCCGACAGGGCGTTCCGGCTCGCCATCGGCAACCCGGACGACCGCAAGCTCAAGCTCGCCGAACGGGTGCTGGCCCAGGGCAGGGCGTGGCCCGGCCGCCACGACATCTGGTTCTCCCCGCAACCGCTGCTGACCGGGACCGACCAGGTCGCGTTCGTGTTCCCCGGCTTCGAACGCGAGTTCAGCGGCGAGGTCGTCGACCACGCCGTCGGGTTGTTGCAGGACGGCCGCCGCGAAGCCCGTGAACTCATGGCGCTCGGCATCACGCCGGGAGCGCTCGCCGGGCACAGCATGGGCGAGTGGACCGCGATGGTCGTCGGCGGCATCTACCCGACGATCGACGAGTTCGTCTCGGCGCTCGGGCCGGGTGCGGTCGCGGTCGTCGACATCGCTTATGCCGCACTGGGTTGCTCCGCCGGCACCGCCGAGCAGTACCTGGTCGACGGCGTGACGATCAGCCACGACAACTGCCCGCACCAGTCGGTGATCTGCGGACCGATCGACCGCCTCGAACAGGTCCTGGTCACCCTCAAGGCCAACGGCGTGATGGCGCAGCTGATGCCGTTCCGGACCGGCTTCCACACCCCGGCGCTCGCCCCCTACCTGGGGCGGGCCAAGGAGATGCTCGACCAGCTGCCGGTCCGCGCGTCGGACATCCCGGTGTGGTCGGCGAACTCCCTCGAACCGATGGGCGCGGACGAGGTTCGTGAACTGGTCCTGCGCCACCTGGTCGAGCCCGTCCGGTTCCGGCCGTTGCTGGAACGCCTGCACGGCGCCGGTTTCCGCGCGTTCGTCCAGATCGGACAGGGCAGCCTGCCCGGCTTCGTCGGAGACACGCTGAACGACAGGCCGCACATCGCCGTGAACGCCGACATCGCGCCGGAGGCGTTGTGGGCGTTCGGTCTCAAGCGCGGCACCGCCCACAAGGTCAAGCTCCGGCTCGGCACACCGAAGATCACGCTCGACGCGCTCGGCGCCGAACCCGTGCTGGTGGCCGACGGCAGCCCGATGTCCGCCGCGGTCAACAAGCTCCTGGCCCACACCAACGCCGTGGCACGTGAAGTCGTCGGCGCGCTCAGGCCGAACGAGGCGGGCTTCACCCGTGAGTTCTCGTTGCGGACCATGCCGGAGCTGGCCGACCACTCGGTGTTCCCGCAGGCGCCGGGCTGGCCGGACCTCGCAGACGGGTTCCCGATCGTGCCCGCGACCGGCCTGCTGGAGGTGTTCGCGGACGCCGCGCGCCGGCTCACCGGAGGCACGGTGCACGGGTTCGCGCAGGTCAAGGCCAAGCGCTGGCTCACCGCGCTGCCCGCGACGACCGCCAAGATCTCCGCCCGCGCGGAGGGCCAGGACCGCGTCCTCGTCAAGGTCGGCGACTACGCCGAGGGCATCGTGCTGATGTCACCGCAGACGCCGGAGCCGGTCGGCAGGGAACTCGAAGGCGTGCGCGAGGCGCCGGTGACCGCCGCCGAGCTGTACCGGGACAACTGGATGTTCCACGGACCGGCGTTCGCCGGCGTCACGAAGATCGACTGCCTGGCGGACAACGGGATCGCGGGCGTGCTGACGCCGTTGCCCGCGCCGGGAGCGTTGCTGGACAGTGCCGGACAGCTGATCGGCCACTGGATGCAGGTCTGCCGCACCGAGGACCAGACCGTGCTGCCGACCGGCATCGAGCGGGTGACGTTCCACGGGCCCGCGCCGGCCGGTGACGTCCGGTGCACCGCGTGGATCCGCGAGGTCACCGCGCAGGTGATGGTCGCGGACGCCGAGCTGACCGTGAACGGCACGCTGTGGTGCCGGATCACCGGCTGGACCACCCGCCGGTTCACCACGGACGACCGGATCTGGCAGGTCAAGCTCAGGCCGGGCACCGAAATGCTGTCCACTCAGGACGGTGAGTGGGTGCGGGTAGTGGAGAACTGGGCCGACAGCGCGACCCGCGACCTGATCATGCGCCGCTACCTGAACTCCGGCGAGCGGCGCCACTACGGCGATCTGGACGTGCCCGCCCAGCGGGACTGGCTGCTGCGCGTGATCGCGGTGAAGGACGCCGTGCGCTCGTGGCTGTGGGATCGCGGAGCAGGGCCGGTCTACCCGGCCGAGCTGAGTGTGACCGCAGATGGCCGCGTGCGCGGGGCCTTCGCCGTGCCGCGAATCGAAGTGACATCCGAACCGGGGCGAGCCGCCGCCCGCGTGCGAACGGAGATCTGATGGACGAGGTGCTGCAGCAGGTCGCGAAGCTGATCACCGAGGTGGTCGGGACGGACTTCCTGCTGGGCGTGGAGATCACCCGCGACACCACGTTCAGCGACGACCTGGGCCTGGAGTCGATCGAGTTCGTGGCTCTGGCGGACAAGCTCAACGCCCACTACGGCGTCGATCTCGTGGCCTTCCTGGCGGACATGGACATCGACGAGATCATGGCGATGTCCGTCGGCCGGCTCGTCGACCACATCACGGCCCGTGTCTGAGGTTCACGCCCGAGGGCTGCGCTTCCACGTGCAGCGGCTCGGACCAGAAACAGGACCAGCGGTGGTGTTCGTGCACGGCCTGGTGATGGACAACCTGTCCAGCTTCTACTACACGCTCGCCGCGCCGCTGGCCCAGGCCGGGTTCGGCACCGTGCTGTTCGACCTGCGCGGGCACGGCCTGTCCGAACGGCCGCCGTCCGGCTACACGCCGGAGGAGAGCGCGCTCGACCTGGTCGCCGTGCTCGACGAGATCGGCGTGACCGAGCCGGTCTTCCTGCTGGGCAACAGTTACGGTGGTGTCGTCGCGATGCACGCCGCCGTCCAGGCTCCCGAACGCGTCGGCGGTGTCGTGCTGGTCGAGTCGGCCGTCGGGGGAGTGGTCGGCGACGCGTGGTTCGAGGACATCACGAACACGCTGACCGTCGCCGCGCTGGGCCTGGAGTTCGACCGGACGCAGGACCAGCTGATGGCCCTGGGCCAGCGCAAGATCGCGAAGCTCGCCGTGAACGCCAACGCGTTGCTCAACGGCACGACGCTGATCGACGACCTCGGCTCCGGCGCGAAGCTCGACCTCACCCAGGTCCAGTGCCCGGTGCTCGGCGTGTACGGCGCCGAGTCCGAACTGATCGGGGCCGCCGCCGAACTGCGCGAGCGCATCCCGTCGTGCCGGCTGCACGTCGTTTCCGGGCTGGGGCACACGGTTCTCCGTGAGGCCACGGCCGAACTGCTGGACGTGCTGTTCGACTGGTTGCCGTCATGAGCCGGTTCCTGTTCGTGGTGCCGCCCCTGACCGGCCACGTCAACCCGACCGCCTCCGTGGGCGGCGAGTTGCTGGCGCGCGGGCACGAGGTCGCGTGGGTCGGGCATCCGGGCACGCTCACACCGCTCCTGCCGGACAGCGCCCGAGTGTTCCCCGCGATCGACGACGTCCTGGAAGCGGACATTCGCGCGCAACGGGAGCGCTGGCTCGCGTTGCGCGGGATGGCGGTGCTCAAGTTCTTCTGGGAGGAGTTCCTGATCCCACTGGGGCACGCGATGGTGCCGGGAGTCTCTGACGCGGTCAGGGCGTTCGCCCCGGACGTGGTCGTCGCCGACCAGCAGGCGCTGGCGGGACCGTTGGTGGCGCGGGGCGCCGGACTGCCCTGGGTGACGTCGGCCAGCACGTCCGCCGAGCTGGTCAATCCACTCAGGACGATGCCGAAGGTCGACGCCTGGGTGCGCGACCTGCTGCACGACTTCGCCGGTGGGGACATCAGGTTCTCCGACCGCCTGGTGCTGGTCTACAGCTCGAAGGCGTTGGTGGCGGGGGATTTCGGCGAGGAAGTGGCGTTCGTGGGGCCCGCGCTGAGCCATCGCGTGGAACGGGTGGACTTCCCGTGGGAGAGGCTGACCGGCGGGCGCCGGGTGCTGATCTCCCTGGGCACTTTGAACGGTCCTGCGGGCGAGCGTTTCCTGGGCCAGGCCCTGGAAGCGGTAGCGGAACTCGACGTGCAGGCCGTGATGGTCGCTCCGCCGCGGCCCGCACCGGCGAACGTCCTGATGCTGCCTTCGGTGCCGCAACTCGCGCTGATGCCGCACCTGGACGCCGTCGTCACGCACGGCGGCCACAACACGGTCTGCGAGGCGCTGGCACACGGGCTGCCGCTGGTGGTGGCACCGATCCGCGACGACCAGCCGACCGTCGCCGCCCAGGTCGTGCAGGCCGGCGCCGGGGTGCGGCTGACGTACTCGCGGGCACGGGCAGCAGACATCCAAAGCGCACTGGCGTCCGTGCTGGACGAGCCGGAGTACGTGGCCTCCGCCGAACTGGTGCGCGAATCGTTCGTGGCGGCAGGCGGCGCAGTGGCCGCGGCCGACCTACTGGAAAAGGTGGTGGCCGGGTGATCCTCAGCGTGCTGGTCGTGGTGGTCGTCCTGCTGGACGTGCTGCGCCTGCGTTCCCGCGCGTCCAAGCTGCGGGTGCTCGCCCAGGGCGCGGGCGGGCACTCGCTCCGCACCGCCACCGGAGTCCATCCGGAGGGCTCGTGGGAGTCCGACGCCGATCTTGTCGACCTCGTCCCGCGCGACCTGCCCACGGTCGCGGCGCTGGACCTGCTCGGCGCGGTCGATCCCGGCAAGTACCGCGACGACCGGTGGGCGCGCGGGATCAGCGCCTCGCAGGCCGTTCTGGTGCGGGAGCCGTACGTCGAGGAGGTCAACCCCGACGACCCCACCGAGTTCGTGGCGTACGTGCGGCGGGTCAAGGACCACGTGCCCGCGCGGGTCGACATCGCGGTCGCGCCGGGGCTCCAGGCCGGGCCGTACGACCTCGGGTACCGCGCGGCGACGTTGCGGCGGTTCGGAAAGCGGCCGTCGCTGTGGATCGCCGGCTCGGTCATCGGGTTCGCGACCGTGGTCGCCGCCCTGGTCACGAACTGGCAATGGGGACTCGCCGCGCTGGCCGCCTACTGGGCGCACCCGATCCTGGTGTTCGCCGGAACGCCGCTGCGGCCGCGTGACCTGTGGGTACCGCGCGTCCTGCGCACGCCCTACCTGTGGTTCAAGACCTCCGGCGGCAGGAAGTCGACGGCCGAGAAGCGACAGGCCCAGCACCTCGACCAGGCCGCGCCCTGGTACGAGCAGAACCGCGACCGGAACTTCCACGAGGCACCGCGCGACAACTGCCCGTCGTGCGGGAGCACGGACCTGCGCCGCTGGGTCACCGCGACGGACCTGGTGCAGCGCAAGCCCGGCACGTTCACGATGGACCGGTGTGTCCGATGTGGACACGTCTGGCAGAACCCGCGCCTGACCGAGGAGGGCCTGGGCTTCTACTACCGCGACTTCTACGACGGCCTCGGCGAGACGTCGGCGGAAGCGGTGTTCTCCGGCAAGACCGAGCCCTACTACGGCCGGGCGCGCATGGTCGAACCGTTCACCAAGCCCGAACGCTGGCTGGACGTCGGCTCCGGGCACGCGCACTTCTGCCTGGGAGCCAAGGAGGTCCTGCCGCAGACGAGGTTCGACGGGCTCGACCAGGGCGCGGCCATCGAGGACGCGGCACGGCTCGGCCGGATCGAGAACTCCTACCGCGGCAGCTTCAAGGACTTCGCGGGCGAGCTCAAGGGCCGCTACGACGTCATCAGCATGCACCACTACCTGGAACACGTGCGCGATCCGTGGGAGGAGCTCGACATCGCCGCGGACGTGCTGCCTGACGGCGGCTACCTGCTGATCGAGCTGCCGGACCCCGAGTGGCGGCTCGGAAGGTTGTTCGGCCAGTACTGGATGCCGTGGTTCCAGCCGCAGCACCAGCACATGATGCCGATCGGCAACCTGCAGGAAGCCCTCGCCGACCGCGGACTGACCACAGTGGCCACCGAACGCGCGAAAGCCCACCTGTGCAACGACTTCACGCTCGCGTTGCTGTTGTGGCTGGGCGACAAGGCCCCGCGCACACCCGCGCCGTGGCGGCCGGGGAAGGTGCGGCTCAGGAGGACCCGCAGCTTCCTGGTGTGGACGCTGGGCATCCCGGCGTTCTTCGTCGCGCTGGCGCTGGACCAGACGGTGAACCGCTTCCTGGCGTACCGCACCGGCCAGGGCAACGCCTACCGCCTGCTGGCGCGGAAGTCGTGACGGACATCGCGGATCGGCCTGAGCTCGCGCCGGAGCTCAGGCTGGTGCCGCATGCGTTCCGGCGCGCGTTCGGACGGCCCGCGGCAGGCGTCTGGTACGCCCCCGGAGTCCTGAACCTGCTCGGTGGCGCGATCAAGGTGCCTGCCAAGTGGGGTGCCATCGTGGCGGGGGACCGGCGCGGTGACGGCCTGCTCGAACTCGTGTCGGTGAACCGGCCGACCGAACGCGCTTTCTTGCCGTCCGACGACGTTCCAGCCTGGGCGGCGGGCGTGCGGGCGAGGGGCGGAGCCGCGTTGCTGTGCAGCGTCGACCTGCCGCAGGGGAGCGGACTGTCCGCCGGCGAGGCGCTGAGGACCGCGGTCGGACTGGCACTCCGCGACCTGGCGGGCGATCCGTTCGAGGATCCACGGCCGGAAGTGCTCGACCTGCCCGGTCAACGGCTGCTCGTCGTCGACACGAGGGTTCGCCGCCCGGAACCGCAGGTGGAACGGCCGTACATGCCGGGGACCGCGGATCTCGGGGCGGAGTTGACGGCGTACCACCACGCCCAGAACCCGGATCCGGAGCAGGACGAGGTGGTCCAGGCCGCACTCGCGGCGGGCGCGCGTGGCGCCAGCCTGCTGATCGACCCGCCGGGCAGGCCCGCTGTCGCGCTGGTCGACGCGGACCTGGTCCCGGCGGTGAAGAAGGCGATCACGAAGGCGGTGGAGATCCCTCCCCGCTACCTCACGATCGTTCCTGCTCTCTTCAATACTGTGGCTTTACGGTGAACTCGGCCCGGCGCAGGTCCTTCGAGCTCGGGCCCACCAGCAGGACGAACTCGCCCGGCTCGACCACCCGGTGACCGTCCGCGTCGACGATCGTGCAGGCGGAGACCGGGAGTTCGAGGTCGACCTGCACGGTCTCGCCCGGCTCCACGTCGACCTGCCTGAAGGTCTTGAGCTCCTTGTCGGCCCAGCTCACCGAGGTGACCGCGTCGCTGACGTAGACCTGCACGGTCTCGCGAGAAGGCCGTGACCCGGTGTTGGTGAGCGAGATGCACGCCTTGACGGTCTCGTCCGGGCGCAGCACCGCCGTCTCGACGCGCAGGTCGCCGTACTCGACCGTCGTGTACGACAGGCCCTCGCCGAAGACGAACGCCGGCTCCTGCGTCAGGTCGGCGTAACGCGTGCCGTGCTGGCCGCGGATCTGGTTGTAGTACGTCGGCTGCTGCCCGGCGTGCGCCGCGAACGAGATCGGCAACCGGCCGCTGGGCTCGATCAGCCCGTGCAGCACCTCCGCGATCGCGCGGCCACCCTGCATGCCGGGGTTCGCCACCCACAGCAGCGCGGCGGCGCCCCGCGCGGACGCGGGCAGGACCAGCGGCTTCGACGCGAGCAGCACCACGACCAGCGGTGTGCCGGTCCCGGCCAGCGCGTCGAGCAGGGCGATCTGGCCGCCGATCAGGTCGAGCGTGGCGGTGGATCGGCCCTCGCCGACCAGTTCGATCCGGTCACCGACGACGGCGACCACGTAGTCGGCGCCCTCGGCCGCCGCGACGGCCTCGGCGATCAGGTTCGCGTCCGGCGCGCAGGCCCGCACGACCGGCGGGCGCGGCTGGCCGTCCGGGAACGTGTCGCCCTCGGGGTCCGGCTCCAGCGTCAGGATGTCGGCGCCGCGGGCGTACGTGACCTCCTGCGACGAGAGCTCGCGCAGTCCGTCGAGGACCGTCGTGATCATCTCGCGCGGGTGGCCGTCGGGCAGCCAGTCGGCCTGGCCCGAGGAGCCCGCCCAGTCGCCGAGCTGGGTCTGCGCGTCGTCGGCGAGCGGGCCGACGACCGCGATCCTGCCCTTGGGCTTGCTGAACGGCAGCACGCCGTCGTTGCGCAGCAGCACCAGCGAACGCCGCGCGACCTGCAGGTTCAGTGCCACGTGGTCGTCGTGGTTGATCATCACGCGCTGGCGTTCGGCGTCGGGCCTGCGCGGGTTCTCGAACAGCCCGAGGTCGAACTTGAGCGTCAGGATGCGGGTGACCGCGCGGTCGAGGTCCGACTCGGCCAGCAGCCCGTCCTCGACGGCCTGCAGCGCGCCCTCGAAGAACTGCGGGGTCGTCATGATCATGTCGTTGCCGGCCTTCACGGCGGCCGCGGCGGCGTGCGCGTAGTCGGGCTGCAGCTTCTGCTCCCAGACCATGCGGCCGACGTTGTCCCAGTCCGTGATCAGCGTGCCCTGGTAGCCCCACTCGCCGCGCAGGACCTCGTCGAGCAGCCACGAGTTGACCGTGATCGGCACACCGTCGGTGGACTGGTAGCCGAGCATGAACGTCGCGCAGCCCTCACGGGCGACCCGCTCGAACGGCGGCAGGAACCACGACCGCAGCTTGCGGCGCGACAGGTCGGCCTCGCTCGCGTCCCGGCCGCCCTGGGTCTCCGAGTACCCGGCGAAGTGCTTCGCGGTCGCGAGGATCGCCGTCTCGTCGGTCAGGCCGTCGCCCTGGTAGCCGCGGACCATCGCGGCCGCGAGCTCACCGATCAGCACCGGGTCCTCGCCGAACGTCTCGTCGACGCGGCCCCAGCGCAGGTCCCGCGAGATGCACAGGACCGGCGAGAACGTCCAGTGCACGCCGGTCGCGGCCGCCTCGACGGCGGTGACGCGGGCGACCTGCTCGACCAGCGCCGGGTCCCAGCTCGCGGCCATGCCCAGCTGCGTCGGGAAGATCGTGGCGCCCTCGTAGAACGAGTGGCCGTGGATGCAGTCCTCGGCGATCAGCAGAGGGACACGCAAGCGCGTCCGCGTGGTGAGGTCCTGCGCGCGCAGCACTCGCTCCGGCGAGGTGTGCAGGATCGAGCCGACGTGCTTGCGCAGCACGTGGTCGTCCAGGTCCTCCCTCGAGTCCAGCTGCATCATCTGGCCGACCTTCTCGGCCGGCGTCATGCGGCCCAGCAGGTCGGCTACCCGCTCTGCGGTGGGCAGCGTGGCGTCGAGGTAGGGCACGTCGTCGCGATCCATGTGGTCTCCGAGAAGGCTCGTGCGGCGGCAGCGTGATGGGAGCGCTCTCACAGTGATACCCGAAACCGGTTCCGCGCGAAACCGGTTTCGGCATTTCCGGTACGAACGGTGGGGTCGGCTAGGCCGAACGGGACAAACCGGCTGCCCGTGCATCGGGCGGAGCCGCGTTGCCATCAGCTCGGCTGGATGGACCTACAGCGGCACCGCCGGGCACGATGCGCGGCGCCGTCTCAGATCTGTACCCCGAAGTCCGGAAACCGTTCCAGGAACGCGGCATAGCGAGGCCTGCGCGCGATGATGTCGGCGTAGGCGAGACCGGCGCACTTGAGCACCTCCTCGGCGAACGGGGCCGCCGCACCGTCCCCGTGCCAGCCGATCATGGTGCGCCAGGTCAGCGGGTTGCCCGCGATCGCCGTGGCCACGATCCCCGGCATCGGCCGGAACATCGGCTGGCACAACACCACCGAGTCGCCCGCCTCGACCATGTCGATGCAGGTGGCCAGATCGGTCTCGTACAGCGCGCGCGGAGCGAACCCGGCCCTCGCGCAGGCCGCGGCGAAGCAGTCGCCGAAGCATCCGTCGCCCGGAGTCGCGCCCCACTGCTCGCCCGCCAGCTCGGCCAGCTCGACCTCGTCCCGCCCCGCCGCCGGATGCCGGTCCGACAACAGGACGAAGACCGGGTCCACGGCCAGGGTGCGCCACCGCACTCCGGGCCGCGTGGGCGGTTCGGCATCGCCGCACACCCCGACCATCGTGAAGTCGAGCTGGCCCTCGTCCACCATGCCGACGAGCTCCTCGGACGACCAGGACACGTGCGTGCTGACCCGCAGGTCGGGATGGGCGGCGCACAGATGGTGGATCAGCCCGCCCAGCACCGGACCCGACGCCGAACCGAGGCGTACCCGGCCGGGCACCTCACCGCGCACAGCCGCGCTGTTGCTCAGGCGGGCCGCCTCGGCCCGCAGTCCCGACACCGCGGACAGCAGGACCCTGGCCCGGTCGAGCACCAGCTCGCCCAGCTCGGTGGGCCGCACGCCACGCCGGTCCCGGTCGAACAACGGGCCGCCCATGATGCGTTCGATCCGCTGCAACTGGCCCGTCAGCGCAGGCTGCGCCAACCCCAGTGCGGCCGCGGCCTTCGTGATACTGCCCGCCTCGGCGATCGCCGCCACGATCCGGAAGTGGCGAAGCTCCAGCTCCATCCGACCACAGTAGACGCCCTAGCGCGACGCCTTCGATCCGTCGGGCGCGATGGCGAACCAGCGGTCGTCCACCCCGTGCCCGGTGGCGTCGCCGGCCTGTTCGTCGTCGACGTACCGGTAGAGCGGCTTGCCGGCCAGGGTGACCTGCTCCAGGCCGTCGGGACGCTTGACGGTGCCGAGCAGCTTCCGGTCGAGCGCCGGCGCCTCGATCTGGCCGCCCGCCGCCAGCAGCGGCGGCCACACCAGCGTGCATTCGGGTTCGAGGCACGTCGGGGCGGCGCCGTCCCTGGTGGTGAAGTACAGGGTGTAGTGCTCGCGGTCGGCGACGACGGGGCCGACCGCGGGCGACTGTTCCACCTGCAGTTTCGCGATGTCCCCTGGTAGCACCTGCGTGGGCCCCGCGACGGGACCGGCAGCGGCCTCCGGTTCCGTCAGCGTTGCGGTCTCCTCCGGAGGGGAGGAGCAGGCACCCAGGCACACGAGCAGCGCGAGAACGGCGAATCGGCTCACGCAGGGGAGTACGGACGGCGGCGCCCGATCGGTTCAGTGCATGTCTTAGGGCCGGGTGATCGCCGCCAGCATCAGGTCGCGGATCTCGGCGGTGATCTCGTCGACCGCGAGCGGCGGCCGGTGCGCCTGCCACTCGCGCAGCAGGCCGGTGATCGCGCCCACGAGCGCAATCGCGGTGAGGCGGTACGACCGCTGCGGCGCCACGCCCGCGGCCGCTGCCCGCAGCGCCTCCGACTCGATGAACTCCGCCCACGTGTTCACCCAGCGCACGTGCTGCTGCTCGATCTCCGCGTTCACGCCCACGGCCTCGACGTAGTTGAGGCGCGGCGCACGGGGATCGGCCGTCACGCTGCGCACGAACACGTCCAGCAGCGTCGTGATCCGGGTGGCCACGTCGGCGGTCTCCAGGCCGGCGAGCGTGTCGCGGACCTGGGCGAACGCCGTGGCGTTGATCAGGTCGTGCAGGTCGCGCAGCAGGTCCTCCTTCGAGGCGAACTCCTCGTAGAAGTTGCGCGTGGAGACACCGGCCTCGGTGCACAGCTCGGAGATCCTGGTGGCCGCGAAACCGTTGGTGGTGAACAGCTGGAGACCTGCCTGCAGCAGCTTCGCCCGGCGCTCGGCCTTGCGCTGCTCGGGTGAGATACCGCCGTAGGCACGGGCCACCGGGAGTGCTCCAATCTGGTAACTGGGCTTGTCAGATTACGTCGGCGCAACCTCACGCGCACACCAGGCGTCTAGACCTTTGCGCGTGGGTTCAACTGCCCGTCGCGCTGGGGATCAGGGCGGGGCAGCCTCCGGTGGCGTAGCGGGAGTCGTACTCGAAATGCCACTGCTCGTTTTCGTAACGGCGGCACCAGCCGAGGGCGCCGCCGTTTTTCTCGACCCATTTTGCTGATTCGATCGGCTGAATGTCGACCGCTAGTCCGATCACGTGCATCGAACGGTCCGGCGGATTCAGCACGTACTTCGACGCGAGTTCTTCGGTGCCGAACTTCTCGACGGCCTCGTCGAACTCCGCCTGCTGTTGCTGCCGACTGCGCTTGCCGTCGTTCAGGCAGAGCTTGATGCCCTGCTCAGAGGCCTTCTGGCGCAGCTGGAGCCACGCCTGCAGCACCTCGGGGGGCAGGCCCTCCGGCTCCTCGTCGAAGTAGCGCGCGTCGATCGGGCAGTTCGGCCCGTCCGGTGGTCCGGGCACCTCCTCGATTATCGCGAGCGGTTTTCCCGGATGGCGGTCGAACACGAGCGTCAATCTGCCCAGGTAGCCCAGCGCGCCGCCGGTGGAAACCACGAGTGTGACGATCAGGAGCACGCCGAACACGACGCGTCTGGAGGTCTTGGACATGATTCGAATAATACGTCGATGCGCAACCGCGTCTGTCAGCAACCCGTAACAGTCCGTCGGCAGCTGTGTCCCCGCGAACGTGGCGATCGACACATCCGTTCGGCCCAATCACACTTCTGGTGGAGCGGACAAATGTGATCGGTGAACAGTTCCTGGCCCCTTTCGCCGCAGCGATTCGAGATGGCAACATCTGCGTCGGCCGAGAACCGGCCCGTTTTTGTGAGGTCTCAGGAGGACCGCTTTCATGTCCGGCCGCATCTTTGCGTTCGTCACTCTGTTCGTGTCGCTTTTCGCCTTCGCCGGCACCGCTCAGGCCGCTCCCGCGGCGCAGTCGCCGTCCTCATCCCGGGGCGGCACCGCGCTCGTGCTCACCGCCGGGTACTCGGAGTTCGACGGCAACGTCTTCAAGGCGACCGTCCTGACCTGCGAACGAGGTGACCAGCACCCGCGCAGGGCCCTCGCCTGCGCGACGCTCGCCTCCACCGGTGCCGACCTGGAGGCGATGCAGGCCGACGGCAGGGCGTGCACGTTCCACTACGCACCCGTCGAGGTCGCGATGTTCGGTTTCTGGCGCGGTGAGCCCGTGAGCGAGGTGCACACCTACCCGAACTCGTGCGTCATGTTGGCGCACACCGGTGCCCTCTTCGATTTCTAGGAATCGATCACGGCACCTCAGATAAATGTGGAGCGGGGCGCGGCAGGGGCGCTCCGCTCCACATTTTGTTGCACCCGGAACGAGTGCTGCGCCGAATGGCGGATGGTCCATCCGGTATGCGAAGGTTGGATCATGGCCGCCGCCCAGCGCTTCCCACTGCTCCACTGGACGACCATCACCCCCGTGCTCGGCATGGTCCTGCTCGCCCTGACCTGGGGGCGTGACCTCGGGGGCGTGCTCGTCGCGCTCGTCGCCCTGGTCCTCGCCGCGACCGTGCTCGCCGCCGTGCACCACGCCGAGGTCGTCGCGTTGCGGGTGGGGGAGCCGTACGGATCCCTGGTCCTCGCGGTCGCGGTGACGGTCATCGAGGTGGCGCTGATCGTGACGCTCATGGTGTCCGGCGGACCCGAGGCCTCCTCCTTGGCGCGCGACACGGTGTTCGCCGCGGTCATGATCACCACGAACGGCATCGTCGGCATCGCGTTGCTGCTCGGAGCGTTGAAGCACGGCACGACGTTGTTCAACGCGGAGGGCAGCGGCGGCGCGCTCGCCACGGTGATGATGCTCGCCACGCTCACGCTGGTGCTGCCGACGTTCACCACGACCACGCCGGGTCCCGAGTTCTCCGGCCCGCAGCTCGCGTTCGCCGCGTTCGCCTCCCTCGGCCTGTACGCGCTGTTCGTCTTCACCCAGACCGTCCGGCACCGCGACTTCTTCCTGCCGGTCGACGAGGACGGCGTGATCGAGGCCGACGAACACGCCGAGGCGCCGTCCGGCAGGGCTGCGCTGGCCTCGCTCGGCTTCCTGCTCGTCGCGCTGGTCGCGGTGGTCGGCCTCGCGAAGATCGAGTCGCCCGCGATCGAGGCGGGCGTGCGCGCGGCAGGGTTCCCGCCGTCGTTCGTCGGTGTCGTCATCGCCCTGCTGGTACTGCTGCCCGAGACGATCGCCGCCGCCCGCGCCGCGTTGCGCGACCGGATCCAGACGAGCATCAACCTCGGCTACGGCTCGGCCATCGCGAGCATCGGCCTCACGATCCCGACCATCGCGCTGGCGACCATCTGGCTGGACGGGCCGCTGCTGCTCGGCCTCGGGTCGACGCAGATGATCCTGCTGCTGCTGACGGTGCTCGTCAGCGTCCTGACCGTCGTGCCGGGACGGGCGACGCGTCTGCAGGGTGGCGTTCACCTGGTGCTGCTGGCCGCGTTCCTGTTCCTGGCCGTGAATCCATAAAGCCGAACGGACTATTGTCCTGTTGCGGCGTTCGGCCCTACATTGCGGTAACGCCGGTTACCACAAAGAGGTCCAACGATGCAGCTCCGTGCCGTGCTCGCCGCCGTCCTCCTGTTGTTCACCCTGGTCACGCCCGCCACGGCGGCCGCGCCGGGGGAGCTGGTCAGCAGCCGGGAGGTGGCGTGGCACCCGGAACCGCTCAGGCTGCTACCGGCCCCGGTGAAGGCCTACGACATCCGCTACCGCTCGACGTCCGCGACGGGTGCGTCCACCGTCGTGTCCGGCATGGTGCTCGTGTCGCCGCTGCCGTGGAACAACGGACCGCGGCCGATCGTGGCGTACGCGATGGGCACGCAGGGCATGGGTGACCAGTGCGCGCCGTCGCGGCAGTTGCAGAACGGCACCGAGGTCGAGATCGCGTTCCTCGCCCAGGCGATGTTCAACGGCTGGGCGGTCGCGGTGACCGACTACGAAGGCCTTGGCACGCCTGGGGATCACACGTACGCGGTGGCGCGTTCGGAGGGCCGGGCCCTGCTCGACGTGGCACGGGCGGCGAGCGGCATCCCCGGCCTGTCGGGTGACGCCCCGGTCGGCGTTTTCGGTTACTCCCAGGGAGGCCAGGCCGCGTCGGCCGCCGCCGAGCAGTGGAAGTCCTACGCGCCCTCGCTCAACGTCGTCGGTGTCGCCGCCGGTGGCGTGCCGGCCGACCTGAACGCGGTCGCGAAGTTCAACGACGGCAACGCCGGATCGGGCCTCGTGTTCGCGGCCGCCGCCGGATACGCCGCCGCCTACCCCGAACTGCCCCTGGCGTCGGTGCTCAACGCCCGCGGCAAGCAGGTCATCGACAGGATCCGCGAGGCGTGCGTCGCCGAGATCGCTTTGGTGGCACCGTTCACGCGCCTCAACGCGCTGACGACGACGCCGGACGTCATCCAGAACCCGTTGTGGCAGCAGAGGTTGAAGGAGAACACGCTCGGCTCGGTCAAGCCCGCCGCGCCCGTCTACCTCTACCACGGCACGCTGGACGAGCTGATTCCGTTCGGTGTCGGGCAGAAGCTGCGTTCGCAGTGGTGCTCGCTGGGCGCCGACGTGCAGTGGACCGCGCTGCCGCTGCTCGGGCACGTCACCGCCGTCAGCGCGTGGGGCTCGAACGCGATGACGTGGCTCGGTGGGCGCTTCGCCGGAAAGCCTACCCGTCCTAACTGCTGATCACCGCGGCGGCGAGAGCCGGGAACCAGGCCAGCGGCGAGAGCCAGGCGTGCGCCAGCGGGAGCGGCCTCTTCAGCAGGGACATCGTCGCCCGGAGGTAGACGATTCCCCGCGCGTCCGGGTTGCTCCTGCGCCAGCCCTTCACCATCAGGGTGTCCCCGAGGGTGAGGTGCAGCGTCCAGCACGGCGAACCCGGTCCATGCCAGCAGCGCCGAACCCGTGGCCACGAAGGCGATCCAGACGCCGAGGCCGATCAGCGACGTGGCGAGGTGGCAGTAGGCGAGGGCCGGTACCCGTCTTCGTGCTCGGAGAAGGCGCAGGAGCAGGACGAAGCCGATCGCGGTGTTGACGATCCAGACGATCAGGGCGATGGTCGCGGTCATGGATCGACGGTACTACGTTCGTAGTGCCCCGTCACTACGTTTATAGTGTCGCTGTGATGTCGAACCGGGACCGCGCTCTGGCCGCCGCCGTCGAGCTCTTGGGCACCGAAGGTCTGCGAGGCCTCACCCACGCCCGCGTGGACGATCGCGCCGATCTGCCGAAAGGCTCCACGTCGAACTACTTCCGCAGCCGTGCCGCGCTGCTCGACGGTGTCGTGGACTGGATGGTGCGCAAGGAGGTCCCGCAGGTCGAGACAACGCTCAAGCCGGCGTCACCCCAGGACCTGGTCGACGAGTTGTGCAGGCTCTACGACTTCATGACGGGCCCGAACGCCGTCACGGTCACCGCCCGCATGGTGCTGTGGGCGGAAGCCGCGACCAACCCTCAGGTGCGGCAGGCGTTGTTGCGAGGCCGGGCCACGATGGCGTCGATGTTGGTCCCGGCCCTCGCCGGTCTCGGCGCGCGCGACCCGCTGGCGGCCTCGGACACGCTCGGGGCCTGTGTGCAGGGCCTGTTCCTCCAGCAGTTCGCGCGGGGCGAGGCGATCGATCCCCGGCCACTGGTCGAGATCATCGTCCGAGGTGCTCTGGCGGGAACCGCTTCCGGAAGGTGAACCCCTCCGGCGTCGGGCCCTGTTCCCTGACCAGGTCGAGCTTCGCGAGGCCCTCCTCGGTCGTGGGCCGATGTCCGGCGGGTACCCACCACATGACGTCCAGCACGCTCCCGGGGTCGAACCACTGCTTGGTGCGCTTGACCGCTTCGAGGTGCACACCGCTGAACGCGAAGGCCCACAACGCCTCGACCGACTCCCACACGCTGAGGTTGTAGGCCTCCCGCATCGGGTCGCGGCCCAACCGGCTCAGGTCGTCCGCCATCCGCCCGGAACTCGGCCGCCAGACGAATCCCGGAGCCTGTTCCGCCAGGTCGTTGATCGCGTCGATCCTGCTCGTGAACCCGCGCATCCTCCAGTGGTCGAAAGCCCACCGCCCGGTCGAGTTGTTGGCCTGTGCCAGGTGGAAGGCTCCCATGCGCCTACTCTGACATGATCGACGCATTCGGTGTGTGTGGTGCTCGACGACTATCCGGCAGCTCTAGCGGCCGGTTACCTACTGGTAGTAAGTTCGGCTTCATGACGCCGGATGCTTCCGCTCACATCGACGTTGCCGCCTCGCCGCAGCGGGTGTTCGAGCTCGTCAGCGACCTTCGTGGGCTCAGCCGATGCGCCGAGGAGTACTCCGGCGGCAAGTGGCTGAACGCTGCGGGCCCGCGGGTCGGCGCGCGGTTTCGCGGCTTCAACAAGCGCGGCTGGCGGAAGTGGCCGACGACCTCCACGGTGACCGACTGCTCCGCGACCCGGTTCGCGTTCGAGGTGAAGTCGCTCGGCCTGGCGGTGTCGCGCTGGCAGTACGACATCGAGGAGACCGGCGAGGGTTGCCGCGTCACCGAGTCGACCTGGGACCGCCGGCCCGGCTGGTACGTGCCGATCACGCGGCTCGCGACCGGGGTGAAGGACCGCGCTGTGACGAACCAGCGCAACATCGAGGCGACGTTACAACGACTGAAGCAGGCCGCCGAGTCAGCTTGATCACCATCACCCGCAAAACCTTAAAGGCATTTAAAACCAACAAGGTCCAGTCCATTTTGAACCCCGTTCGTGACCTCCCCGTAGTCATCGGTACAACACCGTTCGACCCCCCGAGGAGACACAGAATGGGCGCTCGACACCGCAAGCCCGCCATGATCGGCGCGGGTGCCGTGCTGGCGATCGCTGCTGTCGCCGGTGGCATCTTCGCCTTCAGCGGCACCAACTCGAACGCGGCTGAGGACTGCGGCGGGCTGGACACCGCCCTGCAGAACAACCTGACCTTCATCGCCGGTCAGCAGGCGAACCCCGACGCGCAGTCGGACGCTCGCATCCAGAACCGCCAGCAGGTCGTGAACCTCATCAACCAGCGGCGGGCGGCGGCCGGCTGTGGCAACAACGTCCAGGCCAAGCCCGAAGCCGGGCAGGCCGCCACGTCCGGTGAGGACTGCGGCGGGCTGGACAAGGCGTTGCAGAACAACCTGAGCTTCATCGCGGGCCAGAAGTCCAGCCCGGACTCGCAGTCCGAGGCGCGCATCGCGAACCGGCAGGCCGTGGTCGACCTCATCCAGCAGCGACGCAAGGCGGCGGGCTGCGCGGGTGACGGTGGCGCGGCCGACGCCGGCCAGGGCGATGCGAACCAGGGCAACGCGAACCAGGGCAACGCGAACCAGGGCAACGACAACGCCGGAAACGAGCCCGCCCAGGAGCCCGATGCGAACCAGGGCAACGACAACGGCGCTGCCGGCCAGCAGGTCTGCAACGGCTCGACCGTCACGCTGTCCGGTGAGGGTGGCGCGCCCGCCGCGTCCAGCGGCACGTTCCCGATCGGCACCACGCTCAAGGTGACGAACCTCGACAACAACAAGTCCACGACCGTCCAGGTGGCGTCTGTGTCCGGCAGCTGCGCGCTGCTGAACAACGCTGCCTTCGAACAGGTCCGTGAGCCGGGCAAGTTCCTGATCCGCAACGCGCGGATCGAGAAGATCGGCTGATCTGTCCACAACGGACAGCGCACCACGACAGCCGGGTGTTCCCTTCAAGGCGCGGGGGAACACCCGGCTGTTGCGCGGTCACGGGGAATAGTGTGGTCAGGAGTCCGCCGGTAGTGAAGCCTTGGGCGTCGTGACGGAGAAAGCAACGGCACCATCTGTCCTGCGGAACGTGGCCTTCCTGCGGCTGTGGACCGGTACGACCGTGTCGGGGCTCGCGATGTGGGCCCTGCCGTTCGTGCTCGGCCTGGCCGTGCTCGAACGTTCGATCACCGCCGTCGAACTCGGCGTCGTCCTCGCCACCAGAACCGTCGGTTTCCTGGTGGCCGTACCCGTGGCCGGTGTGCTCGCCGATCGCCATTCACGACGCAACGTGGTCTTCTGGTCGTGCCTCACCGGTGCGGTCATGACACCCGTGATCGCGCTCGGCATGGGCACGTCGTTGGTGCTCATGGCCGCCGCGGCCGCGATCGTCGGTGCCGGTCAGGGCGGCTGCCGGCCCGCGTTCCAGGCGATGGTGGCCGAGGTGGTGCCCGAGTCGGGGCGGCAGCAGGCCAACGCCGCTACCACCGTCGCCATCCGGGTGACCACGCTGGCCGCCCCGAGCCTCACCGCTCTCGCCGCGCTCCTGGTCGACGCCAGGGCACTGCTGATCATCACCGCCGCGCTCTGGCTGGCCGCCGCGTTCGTGCCCCCCAAGGGCACCAGGGCACCGGATCGCACCACCGCCCACGCCAGCTTCGCGGCGGACTTCCTCGAAGGCCTGAACGAGGCGCGCCGTCATCCGTGGCTGCTCTCCGGACTCGGCGCGCTGACCGCGATGGTGGCCTTCGGCTACTCCGCCACGGCCGTCCTGCTGCCGGTGGTGAGCCGCGACCGCTACGACACGGAAGCGGTGCTGGCGGCCGCCACGACCGCGTACACCCTCGGTGCGCTGGCGGGAGCCGCGCTGATCGGCCGCTGGCGCCCGAAGACGCCGGGATGGGCCGCGCTGGCCGGGCTGGCCTGCTACGGCCTGGTCCCGCTGGCCCTGCTGCTGCCGGTGCACTGGTTCGTGCTGATCGCCGTGTACGTCGTGGCGGGTGTCGGGATCGAGCTGTTCAACGTTCCGTGGTTCACCGCGGTCCAGCGCGAGGTCGAGCCGGGCAAGCTCGCCCGTGTCTCCTCGCTCGACTTCCTGCTCTCCTTCGGCCTCGCGCCGGTCGGCCTGGCGTTCATCGCACCGGCCATCGACCACTTCGGGGCCGGCCTCGTGCTGGGCGCCTGCGCGGTCATCTGCTTCGCTGCCCCCGCAGCAGCCGCACTGGTCCCGAGCTCCAGGGGGTTCGCAACTGCCGGGTGAATCGTGAGTGAACGCGGATTTGTGTGAGCGTCTGTGCGTGGTGGGCTGGGACTGTCGGTGTCGCCCGTTACCGTGACGGCGAGATGGTCACGGTGATCCAGGCGTACCGATTTGCGCTCGATCCGACCGCGGGGCAGCGCGCGGCTCTGCGGTCGCATTGCGGTGCGCAGCGGTACGCGTTCAACTGGGGCTTGGCGCGGATCAAGGCGAACCTGGATCAGCGGGCCGCCGAGAAGACCTACGACATCCCCGTCGATCACCTGACCGCATCGGTGTCGTGGTCGGCGTATGGCCTGCGCAAGGACTGGAACCAGGCCAAGGACGAGGTGGCTCCGTGGTGGGGTGAGAACTCCAAGGAGGCGTACTCGTCGGGGCTGGCCAACCTCGCCACTGCGCTGACGAACTGGCAGGGCTCCCGGACCGGCGGGCGGCGCGGCCCGCCGGTGCGGTTTCCGAGGTTCAAGGGCAAGCGCGCCGGGGTATCGTGCCGGTTCACCACCGGCGCGTTCGGCCTCACCGATGGTGATCGGCGGCACGTGACGCTGCCGCGCATCGGCACGGTGCGCACCTGCGAGTCCACCCGCAAGCCGGCCCGCCACGTGGAGTGCGGCACCGCGCGCATCCGGTCGGCGACCGTGTCCTGCCGGTCCGGGCGCTGGTTCTGCTCGTTCTCGGTGGAGAACACCCGCACCGACCCGGCACCCACCCGGCCCGGCACGGTGGTCGGCGTGGACCTCGGGGTGACCTCGCTCGCGGTGCTGTCCACCGGGGAGGTCATCGCCAACCCCAAGCACCTCGAAGTCGCGCAGCGGGAGCTACGCCGCCTGCAACGCCAGGCCGCCCGGCGTACCGGCCCCGACACACGCACCGGGCGGACACCGTCGCACCGGTGGCGTAGAACCCAGGCCCGCATCGCGGTACTCCATGCACGGGTCGCGAACGCGCGCCGGGACGGCCTGCACAAGCTCACCACCGGCCTCGTACGCAGGTTCGGCTTGATCGTGCTGGAAGACCTCAACGTCTCCGGCATGATGCGCAACCGCCGCCTGGCCCGGCACATCGCCGGTGTCGGCATGGGCGAACTGCGGCGGCAGGCCGGCTACAAGACCACCTGGGGCGGTGGCCGGCTGGTCGTCGCCGACCGCTGGTATCCGTCCTCGAAGACCTGCTCGGACTGTGGCGCGGTGAAAGCCAAACTGCTGCTGCGCGTCCGGGTGTACCACTGCGATGAGTGCGGCCTCGTGCTCGATCGCGACCTCAACGCCGCCCGCAACCTCGCCGCACTCGTCGACGAACTGGCGGGCGACACGTCCACGGCGAGTTGCGCCGGGACGCTAAACACGCCGATGGAAACCCATGTCAGACCCACACCGTGTGGGCAGCGGGTACCGCCACGGGAAGACCCGCACCATTAGGTGCGGGCCAACGCCGCCGCCGCAAGGCGACGACTGCCTGAACACCGTGAACTCACATTCACTCACACTTCAGGTAACGGTTTACCAGGTCCAGCTGAAGCCGCGAACCCCTGGCTGCACGTCCAGAGCGACGTCCAGCAGCGTGTGGCCGGAAGCCACGGCGGAGCCGTCCGCGAGCTGGGTGACGGAGCTGGGAGGGGCGCCCTCGAACGTCACCTCCAGCACGTACTCCCGCGTCGGCAGCCGGAACTTGCGCTCGTAGTTCGTCGCGGGCGGACACGGGTCCTGGTTCACCAGCTCGTGCTCGATCACGACGCTCTCACCCTTGCGCAACGGCCGTTCGAACAGCAGCTCCGCGACCAGCAAACCCTCGGCCGGCTCGCGGACCACCTGGCCGACCGTGCAGTTCTTCAGGGCGCTGACCAGCGGCAACGGCCGGTCGTGGGCGTCGATGTGCATGATCACGACCCACCGGTCGGGCCCGGTCATCGACGCCGACAGCACCTGCCGCGACCGGAAGACCCGCTCGGTGCGGTCCGCCCCGATCGTCACGAAGTCCTGCTGGCTCACGCGCAGGAGCTGGTCGTCCCACTGCGTGTCGAGGCCGTTCAGCGCGTGCTCGACGGGCGTCTGCGGGGACCAGAACGCGGACATCGGCGCCGGGGCGTTGCGCAGCCAGCGGCCACGCGGGCGCGGCGGCCCCAGCAGTTCCGAGAGGTGGCCCGGCGGCAGCTCCAGGATGTGTTCCAGGTGGACGACGGCCTGCAGCGACTTCTGCCGCTCGGGCCGGCTGCGGCCCGTCTGCCAGTAGCTCAGCGTCGCCATCGAGACGGTCACGCCGTTCTGGGAGAGGTGTTCACGCAGGCGCTCCAGACCGAGACCGCGATTCGTGATCGCCGTCCGGAGCGCCTGCGCGAACTCGTCCACGCTGGTCACGCTAATGCATCTGCACGTCCGGCTGCAGCCCTCCAGGCGGCGGGTACGGCCGGTAGGTGACCTGCCGTCCGTCCATCACCACCTCGACCTCGACGGTGTCGGGGAACGGCGGGCCCATCGGACGCAGCAGCACCGGCTCGTGGCCTTCCTGGTGGATCCGGACGTTGACGCTCTGCTGCGTCGCGATCAGGTGTCCGAGCAGGTCACGGGCGTTGGTCCAGCCGCTGTTCTCGGCGGCGTCGGCGTGCATGTGCCAGTTCTGGTTCTCCACCAGCGCCCCGTACAGGTGGCCCTGGTGCATCGGCCTGCCGACGGAGTAGTCCGCCACGGCCTTGGTCACGGCCTGGTGGCCGGCGGCCAGTCCGACGACCTCCCGGCGCAGCGTCACCGGGTCGACCCCGCGGGCCTGGCCGACGACCGCGTACAGGCCGTTGGCGGTGACCGGCGGCGTGGGCTGGCGGACCAGCAGGTCCTCGTTGAGGTACCGCAGCTGCCGCCGCGCGGTGCTCACGTGGTCGGACGCCACCAGCCCGTGGGCCGCGACGACCTTCTGGTCCTTCTGGATGCCCGCCTGCACCTGCTCGAACGGCGCGGGCATCGGCGCGGACACCGCCGGGTTCATCCGGTTCTTCTGCGGCGCGCCGAGCTGCGTCTTCATCTTGGCCGGCGGGTTCCACGTGTTCGTGGTCCGCCCGTCCGCCGGCGGCAGGAACGGCTCGACCACCGCGTGCGCACCGGTGGCGAGGCGCTCGCGCTCGTCGGCGAACTTGGTGCCCGCCTTGGAGGACTTGCCGTCGAGGAACCGTTCCGACACGTTCGGCAGCGCGGTGTGCGACTGCGGCAGCTTGCCGTCCTTGATCAGCCCGTAGGCGATCCTGGAGAGGTCGGTGCCGGTGTCGCCCGCCACGAAGTCGGTCGTGAACGCCTGGCCGCGCACCGGGTGCCGGTTGTTCTGAACGTCCACTTTGGCGCGTTCGGTGGCGGCGTCCATGTCCGCGGCGTCGGCCGGGGTGTGCAGCCTGGCGAGCTCCGCGGCGTAGAACCGGTTGAGCGACTGGCCGAGCTGGCCGAACTCCGCCTGGCCCTCGCCGAACCGCACCTTCGGCTCCGCCAGCGGCACGAGGCCGTCGACGAACAGGTTCGGCTCCGGCGTGTAGGGCAGCAACGGGTGGATGCCCTGCTGGGTTCGGCGCGCGTGCATGTCCGCGTCGATCACCTGCACGAACCGCTCGTGGAAGTCCGGCTCGGCCAGCTTCGCCCGCAGGGCCTCCTTCTGCGCGTCCGTGGTCTTCGCGTCGCCGTCGATGCGCGCGAGGACGTCGGCGTGCAGTTGCTCCGGCGTGACGGCGACCCGGTACCCGCCGCCGATCATCAGTGGCCGCGACGGGTCGACGGCGTCGTCGCCGACCGTGCCGTCGATGAGCCGCGTGACGTGGTCGAAGACGTGCCCGCCCTGCCGCGTCGTGCGGTCGCCCGCGTCGAAGTCCATGACCGCCACGTAGGGGTGCGTCCCGGTGGCCGCCAGGGCGGTCACCGCGAACACGTGGGCGTCGCTGTCCAGCGTGGCGTTGCGGGTCTCGCCGAACTTGAAGCCCTTGGGCCCGTGCGGAACGCTCACCAGCGCGACCGGTTCCGCGCGGCCGGCGACCGACGGGGTCGCGCCGGCGATCGCAGCGTCGATCTCCGCCTGCGTCGCGCCGTTCACGCCGAGCACGAACGCCACGCGGCCGTCCATGTCCTGCGAGCCGGCCATGACGCCGTTGATCACATCGTCGAGCTGGTCGAGCTCACTCGCCCGCACGATCATGCTGACCACGAACGACGGCTGCTCGTTGGCGTCGATGCTTTCCTGCGTCCGCCGCAGGTAGTTCTCCGCGGTGATCTGCGTGAGCGGGTGTCCCTGCGCCAGATTCTCGTATGCCGCGTTGTGCACGCCGTTCTCGTTGAACGGCGCCGCTTCCGGCGCGGTCATCTCCGCGTCGTTGTCCTCAATGGACAGATCGGCGAGGTCCTCGCGGGTGCGCTTGACGGCGTCCCCGGCCGGGTCGGTGGGCAGGTGTTCGTTGCCGCGCTTCGGCATGTTCGGCGGAGGCAGCTCGGAGCGTTCCCCGACCGCGGGCTGCGGCGGGTTGTGCGTCTGCAGCGCCGCCATCCGGTCGGAGACCAGCTGCAGGTGGCGCGGCTTGAGCCGGGCGTCCGCCGCGTCGATGCCCTGCGTCATGGGGGAGTTGTCGTTGACGACGCGTCCCCGGCCGTCCTGGTGCTGGAAGATCGGCTTCACGTCGCCGGTCTCCAGGTACTCGTCGCGCAGCCCGAGGAAGTGCCCGACCTCGTGCGCCAGGCGCCGCGAATCGGTGTGCGCGGGCCAGGTGAGCTGGTTGGCCCGCCCCTCCGGGTCGTTCGTGACGTCGATGGTGGCGTGCGCGTCAGCGGGGTCGTCCGTGAACTCGACCGTGACGTGGAACTGCTCGCCGCCGGGCAGCCGGTAGCCCTGGTTGTACAGCTCCTCGACGCCCGCGCGGGTGCGGTCCTGGACGTCGGCGTTGTTCAGGTGCAGCCGCACGGTGAAGTCGCGGACCGGCACGCCGTCGACGTCCAGAACGCGGTTGTCGTAGGCGATCGGGCCGCGCCAGGCCTTCATGGCGATGCCGTGCGGGCCGACTTTCGTGGAGTCGAGGACACCGCCGTCCTCGCCGCGCACCCAGCTGGTGGCCGGGGTCGCGGCACGGACGTCCGCGATGGCCTGGGAGGACACCGGGTGCTGCGGGTCGAACCACGCCGCGCTCGTCTCCGTGCTGTGCAACGGACTCGGGTCGGCGGGCGGCACGCCGGCGGGTGCCTCGGTCTCGGTGCCCGGCGTGGTCGCCCCGGTGGACGGCGCGTTCGGCGGCTGCGGTGCCGGGCGGGTCTCGGCATCCCTGCTCGTCGACCCCTCGCTGGACTGGGACGCTTCGGGTGCCGGCGGAGGTGGGGGAGTGGACGGTGCCGGATGGGTCTCGGCATCCCTGTTCGTCGACGCCTCTCTGGACGGGGACGTCTCGGGTGCCGGCGGCGGGGGAGTGGACGACGTCGTGGTCGTCACCGGCGGAGCGTTGTACTCGGCGATCTTCCGGTCGACCACCGCCTTCTTGTCCCACCACTCCTGCTGCCGGCCGTCCGCCGTCGTGCGGGCGTCGTTCAGCCTGGTCTCGGCCGCCGTGACGAGCGCCCTCTGCGCCGCGTGGTCGGCGGCGAGCTGGGCCGCGGCCTGGTCGTGACGGGCCTGCGCCGCGACGCGTCCGGCCTCGGCCTGCGCCACGATCTGCTGCTGTGCCACGAGGTCCGCACGCCGGGCGGCGGCCTCCGCGCGTAGCCCGCCGATCGCGTCGTTGGCGGCGTCGAGCCGGTGCTGGGCGTCCTGCATGCTCGCCCTCGCGCCGGTGAACGCGCCTTCGGCGGTGCGCAACGTGGTCTGGGCGTTGGTGTGCGCCAGACGTGCGGCGTCGACCTGAGCCTGAAGGGCCGCGTTGTCCGGCGCGGCGGCCAGCTGGTCCTCCAGCGTCCGCAGCGACTCCGCCCTGGCCTCGACGTCCGACTTCGCGTCGTCCACCTCGAACTGCGCGGTCATCGCCAGCGCCGCGAAGCCGCCGACCTTGGGCGACAGCTCGGAGATCGCGTCGAGCGTGCGCTGCGCCTCCTGGCGGGCGGTCTCGGCCTTGGTCTCCAGGTCCGGGAGCTTCGCCTGCTCGTCCAGGTGCGCCTGGATGGCGTTGTTGTAGTCGATCTGGACGGGGGTGAAGGCCGAGTCGGCCCTGGCGAGCACCGTGGCCGAGGTGTTGATCACCTGCTGTGCCTCGTGCCGCACCGTGTCGACGCCGACCTCGGCGGTGCGCCAGGCGTCCGCCGCGGTCTTCACCTCGGCCTGGGCAGTCGCCAGCTCCGGGCTGAAGTCCTTGCCCAGCAACGTCTGCGCGTCCGACGCCGGCATCCGGACGGCGGCCGAGTTCGGCACGGAGAGGTCGACGACGGCGGTCCTGCCGCCGATGGTCGCCACCACGCGGTATTCGACACCGAACTGGACGAGTCCGGTCGTGGCCTTCGGTTTGAGGTTGTTGACCTTGTTGTCGGTCTGCCCGCCGGAGTTCGCCGTGGAGTCCTCGCCGGCGTGGCGCAGCTCGGCACCGCTGGTGGCGAAGGTGACGTTGTCCTTCGGGTCGGTGTTCTGCTTGATCCCCGCGCCGCCGGTCGCGAGCCCGACGGACACGTCGCCGCTCTCGGTGACCTTCGAGTCGGTGCTGGTCGCGGTGACCTGCGACTTCGGGTTCTCCAGCGCCACCCCGTCACTGAGCGACCCCAGCGTCGGAGCGACCAGCTTGGCGTAGACCTTGACGTTCGCGTCCTGGCCGAACGTCAGCGCGGCCTCGTGCAGGCCCGGCACGCTCAGCGGGCCGGACAGCATGCCGGGCAGGTGCGGCTGCAGGTTCTCCGGGCTCAGCGTGGCCAGCAGGCTGTTCAACGCGCCCGTGCCCTTGCCGGTGAGGCCCTTGTTCGCGCCCGCCGCCTTCAGCGCGTCGATCGTCGCGGTGCGCAGGTCCTGGGCGCCGCGCAGGTTCTCGACCGACGCGCCCGGCGGCAGCGCGGAGGGGCTGCCCTCCTGCTGCCAGCCGGAGGCGGCCTGCGGGGTGCCCTGGCCGGCGGGGCGGGCGTGCTGGTCCTTCGTGTAGGGCTGCGGCGCGGCCGAGCCGACGACCTTCTGGTTGTCCGCGTGCAGGCGGACGGTCATCTCCTGCAGACCGCTGGGCGCACTCGCGATGAGCTTGTCGCCCTTCTCCACCACGAGCTCGAACTCGATCGGCACGGTGTAGCGCGCCGCCGGTCCGCTGCCCGCGCGGAAGCTCCCGAACTGGTCGGTCGTCGAGGTGCTGACCGAGCTGCTCTTGGACTGCCCGACGTTCGCCGCCGCGAACACACCCGCGGTGCCGGAGACGTTCGGGTTCGCGCTGCCCGGCGAGGCGAGACCGGGCGCCTTGAGCCCGATGCCCCAGCCGGTGCCGCGGCCATGGCCGTCGGTCACCTTGTGCGAACCGGCGATCGTCGACTCCATCTCGACGCCGTCGTTGACGACGTCCTGGAACCGCGGGGTCTCCGCCTTGGCCCGCAACGTCACCTGGAACGAGTCCTTGCCGAACGTGCCGGGCTGGTGCACCAGCAGCGGCACACCGCCGTCCAGCGCGCTGTCGATCATCGCCTTGACACTGGCCGGCGAGCTGAAGTCGACGATGCGCTGCAGGTTGCTCATCGAGTCCTTGAGCACCGAGTCCGGCAGCAGCGGGTCGCCGAAGCGCTTCGCCGTCTTCGCGTTGACCTTCTCGGAGAGGTCCGCGACCACGGCCGTCAGGTCCGGCACACTTTCCACAGTGGACAGACCGAGCGCGCCGGGCTCGTCCTTCGCCACCGTCGCGGGCGGCGCCATCTTCGGGAAGTCGGGCCTGGGCACGGTCGGCTGCACGTCGGGCAGCAGCCCCATGTCCCTGGCGACGTCCTCGGTCACCCGCACGAAGACGGACTTCGGCAGGTTCACGGTCGCGCCCTCGGCCTTGGGCGTGGAACCGGCGATGAAGTTCGCCGCGCGGCTCTCGCCGACCACGGTGACCTCGGCGTCGAGCTGCACCAGCACGGTGCGGCCGCCCGCGGGCGTCACGTAGTTGCGGTCGTGGCTGCCGCCGACCTCCTTGCCGGACGACTTCGAGTCCGACCACGGCGTGACCTTGCCGGCCACCGCGACGCCACCGGCACCGCTGGTGGGCGTGGGCTCACCCGCGGGAGGAGGCGTGGCGTTCGGCTTGATCGGCACGTTCACGCCGCCGGTGACGTCGACCGACCGGCTCGTGGACGACGACTGGCCGGCCTTGTAGCCGCCGGTACTGGCGTTCTCGGTAGCGGTGTTGTCCGAGATGGACACGATCTTCGGGTTGCTCAGGCCGAACTTCACGCCGATCGCGCCGGTGCGGTCGGTGACGCGGCGGTCGTACTTGAGGCCCTGCTCCTGGATACCGGTTTCGGTCAGCGTGCGCAGGTTCGCCTTGATGTTCTCCGGGGAGAACATCCTGTCGATCTGGGCGCGCGACGCGGTGCCCGGCACGGTCAGCGCCGAGTCGCCGCCTGCCGCGCGGTTGAGCGCGTCGATGGCCTGGTCGCGCAGCGCCGTCGTGTTCACGACGGCCTCCACATGCAGGAAGTCCGGTGCCTTCTCCTTGGGCCCGGTGCTCAGGAGCTGCTTGACGGTCGGCGCGTCCTTGAGGGGCCTCCGTTCCGGCCTGCCGGGCTCGAAACCCTTGCCGGGGTCGGAGTCCAAAGTGGAGCTGTCCGACACCCAGAGGTTGACCTCGCCCTTGATGGGCCTGAGGCCGGTGGTGCCGTCACCGGTCTTCGCGACCGTGCTCTGCTCCGGCGAGTGGAAACCGGGAGCGCCGGGCACGACCCGCCGCACCCAGGCCCGCGGCCGGGTGAACGTGGTGATCTCGACCTCGAACTCCACGTCACCGCGGAACACCTGGGCGTTCGGGCTGCCGACGGTGAGCGAGGTGCTGTTGACCGTCGGACCGGCCGAGGTCTTCTCGGTCCAGGCGTGGTTGTACTTCACGCCGGCCTGCGGTGTCGGCGTCAGCTTGACGAGCTTGGTCTCGCCGGGGATGACGACCTTGCCCTCGACGCCACCGCTCCAGCCCTTGGTGGTGCTGGTGGTGCTGTCGAGCTTCGGGCCGGTCGACGACGCGTCACGGATGTTGCGCGCGTCGGCCTGACCGAGGTGCTTCGGGTCGGAGACCTTGGCCTTCACCGTCACGTTGACGTAGGTGTTGGTGGTCTTGCTGCTGCTCTTCAGCTGCACCTGGACGCCGGGACCCATGAGGCTGTCCATGTTGGTCCGCAACGCCGCCGGCGAGAGCTGCGAGGTCAGCCTGCGCTGGTTCGCGAGCTGCTCGGCCACGTCGGAGAAGGCCTTGCCCTTGCTGCTGCGCGGGTTCGCGGCCGGGTCGTTCCAGCTCGGCAGGAACCCGGCCATGCCGGGGATGTCCCGCAGCGCGTCCTCGACCTGCGTCTGGACCTCCGCGGCGACCTCGAACTCGCCGACCTTGGCGTTGCCCGCGGCGATCGCGTCCCCCATGTAGGGCGGCGGGAACTTCGTGCCCTTGTTGGAGTCGTCGACGATGGAGTGCCGCGTGCCGTCCGGCGTCGGCAGGCCCATCTGGCCCGCCTCGGGCAGGCCGACGCGCAGGTAGGTAGTCACGGGGATCTTGACGTTCTCACCGCTGGGCGTGCGGACCTCGACCTCGGCGGTCACCTTGTACAGACCGGTGTCGCCCTTGAGCTGGATGCCGCTCCGGTGTGCGGTGTTGATGCCCGCGTTGACGTTCTCCGCCTTGCGCGCCGAATAGCCGGCCGTGACACCGGCCTGGCCGCCCACCACGTTCGGCAGGCCGGTGTTGAAGCCGACACCTGCGGTGACGTCGCCACCGGACTTGGTCGTCGAGGACACACCACTGCTGTGCGCCGAGGTCTCGTGCAGGCGGAGCTGTCCGGTGCCGAGCGTGCCGACGAGCTGCGCGCTCTGCAGCGTCGCCTTCATCTGCACCGCGGCGCCCTTGCCGGCGTGCGGGCTGGTCAGGTCCGGTGACGTCACGTAGGCGCCGCCGAGCATCGCGCCGAGGTTGTTGCGGATCTCGGTGGGGCTCAGGAAGTTCTGCAGCGCCTCACGGCCGGGCGCGCCGACCTTGACGATCGACGGGTGCAGCTTGCGCGCCACGTCGGCGAACGCCTTCGCCGGGTTGTCGACCGAGACCGCCTCGGGCGCGGGGTGCTCGAGCTTGGTGCCCCACTTACCGTCCGCCGGAGTGACCGCGGCGGAGGTGTTGCCCGAGTTGGTGATCACGGCGAGGTCGTTCGGGATCTGCAGCGTCACGGCGGTATCGGTGTCGACCGTGGCGACGGGCCTGAGCCCACCACTGGCGTTGGTCAGCGTGATGTCGTAGGACACGTTCACCGTGGCCTGCGTCGACCCCTCGCCCGCGCGGATGATCCGCTGGTCGGTGAGCGACGACGACATGCTCTGCGACTGCGCCGGCGTGGCGAACTGCGCCTTGCCGCCGAGTGAGCCGTACGCGCCGACCCCGCCACTGGCCGTGGCCGAGGCGCCGATGTCGTTGGCGGTGGCGACGGTGTGCGTGGCCGACGACGAGTTGCCCGACTGCGCGGTCGCGTCGACCTTGACGCCCGGCGCCTCCACCGGCGCGATGTCCGTCTGCGCCTGCATGGTGGCGCGGATGTTCGCCTCGTACCAGTTGTTGCCGATCTTGACCTGGAAGTTGCGGCCCTTGTCCAGGAACGACTCGAAGTCGCCGTTGATCGCCTGCTGGATGCGGGCGGCGTCCTCGGGCTTGAGGTTGTCGATCGCGTTCGTGACGTTCTCGGCGCCCCGCACGTCCGTCGGCGCGATCGTGCCCAGCGCCTTGTTGTCCTGGAAGAAGCCCGGCAGCGCCTGCGTGCCCGGCATGACCTGACCGACGGGCTGCGGCGCGATCGTGGTCATCGCGATGACCGGGTTCGGCGGCGCCGGACGCGTCTCGGCCTCGGGCGCCGTCCACGCCGGAGCGTCCTGAGTGGACGTTTCCTGGACGGGCGGCGGCGGTGCCTGGCGGGTGTCCATCGAATCGTCGAGCGGCTGGTTCGCCGGGTCGTGCCGGGTGAACGCACTCCTGCCGTTGTCCAGCGGGCGGGCGTCGATCTCCAGCGGAGCCGGGAACACCGGCTTCTTCCAGGCGTTCGCCTTCTTCACGTCCGCTTCGGACGACCTGGAGTTGGTCTCCGGCCGCGGCTCGAAGAACGGTTCGACGGTCACGGACCCGCCAGGTCCGTGGATCGTCAGCGGCCGGCCGATCTCGGTGGCGAGCAGCTTGGCGGCCAGTTCCTCCGCCTTGGCCAGTTTGGCGACGTCGGCCGGGTACGCCGAGGCGAACGGGTCGGCCGTGGGGTCGGTGACCGGCGGCGGCGGGCCCGGTTCGACGAGCGCGGTGACCAGGTGGCCGTTGTCCAGACCGTGTTCCTGGCGGAACCTCGCGATCTCCTTGTTGATCGCGGGCGAGGAGATCGAGGCCTTCTGGACCGCACCGGCCCGCAACTCCGTCGCCGTCTTGGTCGCCGGAGCGGCCTTGCCCTTCTTGCCGGAACCGGCCGCAGGGGGAGGAGTCTGGCTCGTCAGGGCGTCGTGCACGGCGTTGAACAGGCCGTCGGGCCGCGGCGCCCCGGCGATCGGCAGGATGCCGTGTTCCAGCGTGCCGAACGTGCGGGTGACGTTGCTCGTGTTGGCCGACATGGCCAGGTTGAGCATCGTGGCCATCTTCTGCTGCTTGTTGCCCGGCACGATGTGCTGGACATCGGCCTCGGTCTTGGGCTTCTTCGCCGGGGCCTTCTCGCCCTTGGCCGGCTTCTCCGCCACCGGCTTCTCCGGGTAGACGGTGGTGGGGTCGACCTGTGGGTCCACGCCCATGTGGCCGTGGCCGGGGATCGGCGCGGAGATCGCACCGCCGAGGGTGTTCTTGTCCTCCCAGCCGAGGTGCAGCGCGTCGAGCTTGGACGGCTGCCAGCCGCCGGACCTGCTCGTCTCGGTGCGGACACCGGTCTGCGGGTCGTAGCTGTACTCGTGCTGGGTGATCTGCTGGGCCTCGCGCTGCGAGTGCGGCTTGTTGCCGGGGTTCGGCGCGCCGCTCGCCCTGGGCTTCTTGTCGCCGTAGCCGTCGCGGATCTTCGCACCGGACACGTCGGCCTTGGCCGCCCGGTCCGCCTTGTTGTCCACCTTGCCGTCCGCGTCCGGCAGACCGCCGTACGCGCGGTTCGTCACCGAGGTGAGCGCGACGTGCGACTGCGGCCACTGCTTGCCCTCGGTCTTCGCGAAACCGAGCGCGAGGCGGGACAGGTCGGTGCCGACCGCGCCCTTGACGAAGTCGCTGGTGAAGTTCTCGCCGCGGTAGGGGTTGCGGTTGGTCTGCAGGTCGACGTCGATGGCCGACTCGATGGTGTTCTTCGTGAGCGAGGCGTTGACCACCGCCTCGACCGCCGAGTCGATCGTGGCCTGCGGAAGATCGGGACGCTGGGCCTTGTAGGTCGCCTCGACCTCGGACCTGAGCTGGGCGACGTCCGCCTCGGCCTTGTCGATCGCGGCCTGGAACCGTTGCAGGGTCACGGTTTCGGCCGGGTTCGGAGCACGGCCCTCCGCCGCGATGTCCGACTCCAGCTTCGCCTTGGCCTCGGCGAGCGACTCGCTGGGCTTCGGCGGTGCGGGCAGCTCGTTCTCGTGGAGGTCGACGAGCTCCTTGCCGGCGAACTCGTTGATCGAGTCGCTCAGGTCGCCGAACTCGTTGCCGCCGTCGCTGAACTTGACGTCCGGGTCGACGACCGCGACGGCCGCGTCCATGAACAGGTTGGGTTCCGGCGAGTAGGGCAGCAGCGGTGCCGAGTCCTTCTGGCGGCTCCGCGCGTCCATGTCGTCGCTCATCGCCTGCTGGAACTTCTCGGCGAACTCCGGTTTCGCGAGGTAGTCCTGCGCGACCTTCAGCTCTGCGAGTGCATCCGCGCGCTGCTCGGCCGTGAGCGTCGTGTCGCGCTTGATCGAGGCACGTTCGGCGTCGATCCGCGCCTGGGTGTCCGTGACGAGCTGCGCCGGGTCACCGACGCGGTAGCCGCCCGAGTACAGCAGCGGGCGGATCGGGCCCACCTCCGTGCTCATCGACTCGGCGACGTGGGTGAAGACGTCCTTCTGGTTGCCGGAGACGAGACGCGAGCCGGTGTCGAAGTCCTGGAACGAGATGTACGGGTGGGTGCCCTTGCCGTTCATCGCGCCGATGGCGAACTTGGTGGCAGAGCTGTGCATCGTGCCGTTGCGCATCCGGCCGAACGGGAAACCGTCCTTCGGCGCGAACGGCGGCAGCGGCACGAGGGCGATCGGTTCCTTCCGGTTCGCCACGTGATCGTTCGCCCTGGCGATCTCGGCGCCGATCTTCGCGTCCGCGCCGGTCGGGCCGTTCACGCCGATCACGAACACCATGTCCTTGCCGAGAGGACCGGCGTCCTTCGTGATGGCGTCGATGACCTGGTTGATGTCGGCCCTGGGGTCGTTCAGCGCGCTGTGGCTCACGATCATGTTGACCACGAACGACGGGCGCCTGCCCTCCTCGACGCTCTTCTTCAGGTTGCCGAGGTAGTTCTCCCTCGTCGGCAGCTCGACCTCGACGCCGTCGGCGAGCTTCGCGAACGCGGGGTTGTAGGCGAAGTCGACGTCGCCCAGCGAGAGCTTGTCCAGCTCCGCGGCCAGGTTGTCGAGGCCGGAGTCGCTCCGGCCGTCCGAGTCGACGTCCATGGCGGTGCTCGGCCCGGCCTCGGGGTTGGTCCAGGCGTCGGCGGCAGGCTTCTTCTTGGTGGTCCGGTCGTCGGCCGGGGTGCCGCTGTCGCTCTCGGGGGAACGGTCGCGCTTCGGCACCACCGGCCGGGTGTCGCCGTCCGGCGTGGAGCCCGGAGTCGTGCTCGGCGGCGTGATGGCCGGGCCGGGCGAGTCCAGCCTGGTGTCGGGCACCATGACCTGGCTGTTGGCCGTGCGCTCGACGAGCCACAGGTGCCGCGGCCGCAGACCGGGCTCCTTGCCGTGGACGTCGGCGCCCATCATGCCGCCGTCGTCCTTGTGCACACCGGAACTCGTGTCGTGCTGCTGGAACACGCGCGACTTGTCGCTGTACTCGTCCGGGATGCCGAGGTAGTGCAGCGTCTCGTGCGCGAGAACCTCGGGACTGGTGCCGGGCTTCCAGTGCGTCTGGTCGACGTTCGGGTTGGCCGGGTCGACCTTGATGCTGGTGTGGGCGTCGGCCTTGTTGTCGGTGAACTCGAGGTTCAGGTGGAACTGGTCACCGCTGGGGAGCCGGAAACCCTGGTTCAGCAACGAGTCGACGCCGTTGGCGGCGTTCTGCCTGACCTGCGCGACGACGTCCGGGTCCGCGGCGGAGTCGAGGTGCACCTTGACGGTGTACTCCTGCACGAAGTTGCCGGGGCTGGTCTCGATGCGGCGCAGGTCGTAGTTGATGAGGCCCTTGTAGGACTTCAGGTTCGACGGCGTGCTGTTCGTGCGGATGTCGTGCACGACGACGTCGACCGTCTTGACGTTCGCGCCGGCCCTGCGGTCCGCCCACGTGCTCGGGTCGGCCGGCTTGCTCGGCGCGAACCAGTCGGCGGTCTTCGCGGGGTCGTGCCGCCACGACTCGTCGGTGAGGACGTCCTTGCCCCGGTGGGACTCCGGGGTCGGCGGGGTCATCGCGGGCGGCGCACCGCCGCCGCGGACCTTCTTCGGTGGCGCGTCGGTCTTGGCGTCGCCGTTCGCGGGAGCGGGACGCGACGAACTCGTCTCGGCACCGCTCCTGCTGCTCTCCGCCGCGGACTCGGGCTGCGGAAGGGACGGCGGCGGCGTCCGGGCGGCGTCCGGGGTCGTCGTGGAGGCGGTCGTGGTCGACGTGGGCGGCACCGGCGGCGGGGTGTTCGCGGTGGTGTTGAACGAGGTGACCTCGGTGTCCACCTTGGACTTGGCTTCCCACCACAGCTTCTGCTTGGCGTCCGCCTCGCGCCGGGCCGCGTCGAGCCTGGTCTCCGCGTCCTTGATCGCCTGCTCCGCCGCGGTCTGCTCGTCCACGAGCTTCTGCCGAGCGTCCTCGGCGGCGGTGCGGGCGGCGTCGGCCTCGGCGGCGACCTGCTGCCGTGCCTGGAGTTCGGCACGGGCGTCGGTCGCGGCCTGGCGCTGTGCGTCGAGTTCCGCACTCACGTCGGCGACCTGCTGCTGGACGTCGGTCAACGCGGTGTGTGCCGCGTCGGCCTCCTGCGTGAGCCGGTCGATCTCGGCCTGCGGCGCACCGTTGTCCCGCGCGTCGCTGACCGCGTTGCCGGCCACCTGCGCGTCCTGGCTCAGCGACACGACCTGCGCGTTGAGGTCCTTGATCGTGGCGCGGGTCTGACCCGCGTCCCTGATCGTGGTGTCGAACGCCGTCTGGACCGGCGTGACCTTGGCCTCGGCGTCCAGGTGGGCGTCGATGGCCGTGTTCAACGCCGTCGCGGCGTCACCCAGGGGCCTGTCGGTCCTGGCGAGTACGGCCGCGGCCTCGTTGATCGCGTCCTGGGCGTCGTGACGGGCCTTCTCGACGTCCTTCTCCGCGGTCCGCCAGTCGTCGGCCGCCTTCTTGACGTCGGTCTGGGCGTCCTTGAGCGAGTCGCTGAGCTGCTGGTTCAGCATGGTCTCGACCTCGGCGGCGGGCATGCGCACGCCGGCCGAGCCGGGCACCGTCAGGTCGACGACACCGGTCTTGCCACCGATGGTCGCCACCACGCGGTACTCGACGTCGAACCGCACGAGACCGGTGCGGGACGCGTCCTTGGGCTTGACGTTGCCGCCCTCGGCCTGCGAGGGACCGCCGGACACCGCGGAGGAGTCCTCACCCGCGTGCCGCAGCTCGACACCGCCGGTGCCGAAGTTGACGGTGTCCGTCGGGGCGCCCTGCTTGACCGCCGCGCTGCCCTGCGCGAGACCGACCGACACGTCGGCGGTCTCGGAGACCTTGGCCTCGCTGGAGGTCTCGGTGGTCTTCGTGGTGAGCGGGTTCTCGATCTTGACGTCGTCGCTGAGCGATCCCAGCCGCGGGTTCACCAGCTTCGCGTAGACCTTGACGTCGGCGTCCTGCCCGAACGTCAGCGCGGCTTCCTTCAGGCCGGGCACGTCGAGCGGGCCGGACAGCATCGACGGCAGGTGCGGCTGCAGGTTCTCCGGGCTGAGCGTGGAGAACAGGGCGTTGAGCGAGCCGGTTCCCTTGCCGGTCAGGCCCTTGCCCGCGCCGGCCTCCGTCATCGCCTTCACCGCGGCGTCGCGCAGGTCCTTGGCACCGCGCAGGTTCTCCACCGACGCGGTCGCCGGCAGCTGCGAGGCACGGGTGTCCTGCTGGAACGCGAACGTCGCCTCAGGGGTGCCGAACTCGCTGCTGCGCTTGCTGGCCGCGGACATGTACGGCTGCGTGTCCGCGCCGCCCGCGACCTTCTGGTTGTCCGCGTGGGTGCGGACCTTCATCTCCTGCGGGCCGCTCTCGGCCTTCGCGATCTCCTTGGAGCCCTTTTCGACGACCAGCTCGAACTCGACCGGCACGGTGTACCGCGCCGCCGGACCGCTGGCCGTGCGGGTGTGGCTGAACGCCTCGCTGGTCGAGGTCGTCACCGAACTGCTCGTGCTGCCACCGATGTTCGCGCCCGCGCTGACACCCGCTGTGCCCGAGACGTTCGGGTTCGCGCTGCCCGGCGAGGCGAGGCCCGGTGCCCTGACGCCGGCACCCCAGCCGGTGCCGCGGCCTGTGCCGTCGCTCTCCTTGCGGGAGCCGCCGGCGTTGTGCGACATGTCCACGCCGTCGTTGACGACCTGGTCGAACTTCGGCGTGCCCGCCTTGGCGCGCAACGTGACCTGGTACGAGTCCTTGCCGAACGTGCCGGGCTGGTGCACCAGCAGCGGCACGCCGCCGTCCAGCGCGCTGTCGATCATCGCCTTGACGCTGGCTGGCGAGTTGAGGTCGACGATGCGCTGGAGGTTGCTCATCGAGTCCTTGAGGACCGAGTCCGGGATCAGCGCGTCGCTGCCGAACCGCTTGGTCTTCGCGGACAGCTCGGCGGTGAGGTTGTTGACCACACCGGAGAGGTCCGGCACCGACTCCACATTGGACAGACCGAGCGCGCCGGGCTCGTTGGTGGCTACCGTCGAGGGCGGTGCCATCGTCGGGAAGTCCGGCTTGGGCACGGTCGACTCGACCTTGGGCAGCACGCCCATCTCGCGCGCGACGTCCTCGGACACCCGCACGAACACCGACTTCGGCATGTCCACCTTGACGCCCTCGGCGTGCGGTGTGCCGCCGTGCAGGAAGTTCCCCGCGCGGCTCTCGCCGACGATGGTGAACTCGGCGTCGATCTGGACCAGCACGGTCCGGGCGTCGCCAGGGGTGGTGCGGCCGCGGTCGACGGTGCCGCCGATCTCGTTCGACGTGGTCCTGGTGTCCGACCACGGCGTGATCTTGCCGGTCACCGCGGCGCCACCGGAACCGCTGGGGTTCGACGGCGTGCCCGCGGGCGGCGGGGTGACGTTCGGCCGCACCGGGACGTTGATGCCGGCGGTGAGGTCGACGGACCGGCTGGTCGAGGACGACTCACCCGCCTTGTAGCCGCCGCTGACCGAGTTGTCGGCGCCGGTGGTGTCCGAAATGGACACCAGCTTCGCGTCGCCCAGCTTCACGGACATGCCGATGGCGCCGGAACGGTCGGTGACGCGCCGGTCGTACTTCAGGCCCTGCTCCTGCACACCGGTCTCGATGAGCCGCTGCAGGTTCGCCTTGATGTTCTCCGGGGCGAACATCTTGTCGATCTGCGCACGGGACGCGGTGCCCGGCGTGGTGAGCGCCGAGTCGCCGCCGGCCGCGCGGTTGAGCGCGTCGATCGCCTCGTCGCGCAACGCGGTCGTGTTCGCGACCGCCTCGACGTTGAGGAACTCCGGCGACTTCGGCCGCGCTTCCTTCGGGCTGAGCAGGTCCTTGACGGTCGGGGAGTTCTCGAGCGGCGTGGCCAACGGGGCACCGGGCTTGAAGCCGTCGCCCGGGTCGTTCTTGAGGGTCGAGCCGTCCGACACCCACAGGTTGACCTTGCCGTCGATCTTGTCGAGGCCCGCGCCCGTCTTCGCGACAGTCGTCACCTCGGGCGAGTGGAATCCTGGCGCTCCGGGCACGATGGTGCGCACCCACGTGCGGGGCCGGGTGAAGGTCGTGATCTCGACCTCGAACTCGACGTCCTGCTGGAACACTTGGGCGTCCGGGCTGCCGGGGTTCGACGACGTGCTGCTGACCGCCGGTCCCGCCGAGGTCTTGTCCGTCCACGAGTGGCTGTAGGACACACCGGCCTGCGGCATCGGGATGAGCGTGGCGACGCCGGTCTTCACCGGGATGTTGGCCCGGCCCTGCACGCCGCCGGTCCAGCCCTTGGTGGTGCTGGTGTTGGCGTCGAGCTTCGGACCGGTCGTGGTCGAGTCGCTGACCGCGTGCGCGTCGGCCTGGCCGAGGTGCTTCGGGTTGCTGACCTTGGCCTTGACCGTGACGTTCACGTAGGTGTTCGTCGTCTTGCCGGAGTTCTTGAGCTGCACCTGGACGCCCGGACCGAGCAGGCTGTCCATGTTGGCCTTCAACGCGGCGGGGGAGAGCGTCGCCGCGATCTTGCGCTGGTTCGCGAGCTGCTCGGCGACGTCGGCGAAGCCCTGGCCCTTGCTGCTGCGCGGGTTCGCGTCCGGGTTGTTCCACTTCGGCAGGAACTTGTCGAAGCCGGGCAGTTCCCGCAGCGCGCCCTCGACCTGGCCCTGCACCTTGTTGGCCGGCGTGAACTCGCCGACCTTGGCGTTGCCGGCGGCGATCGTGTCGGCGACGTAGGGCGGCAGGAACAACGCGCCCGCGGTAGCCGGGTCGGTGATCGTGTTCCTGGTGCCGTCCGGCGTGGGCAGCCCCACGGCACCGGCCTCGTTGAGGCCCATGCGCATGTGCGTGGTGACTTCCATCTTCACGCTGTCACCGGCCGGCGTGCGGACCTCGACCTCGGCCGTGACCTCGTACAGGCCGGTCTCGGACTTCACGCCGATGCCGGTCTTGTGGCTGCTGCTCGACCCGGCGTTCACGCCCTCCGCGGTGCGCGCGGAGTAGGTCGCGGTCGCGCCGACCGTGCCGCCGACCTGGCCGGGTACGCCGATGTTGCCGCCGAACCCGGCGGTGGCGTCGAACCCGGTCTTGGTGGTCGCGGACACACTGCTGCCCCAGGCAGAGGTGTCCTTGAGGTCCAGTCCCGCCCCGGCCGCCGTGCCGACCAGCTTCGCGTCCTTGAGCGTCGCCGACATCTGCACCGCGCCGCCCTTACTGGCGTGCGGGCTCATCAGGTCGGGCGACGTGACGAAGCCGCCGAGCATCGACGGCAGGTTGTTGCGGATCGAGGTGGGGCTCAGGAAGTTCTGCAGCACCTCGCGACCGGGCGAGCCGATCTTCGTGATGGACGGGTGCAGGCCGGCCGCGACGTCGGTGAACGCCTTGCCGGAGTCCTTGACCACCACGGCTTCCGGCACCGCGTTCTCGATCTTCGTGCCCCACTGCGCGTCGGCGGGCGGGGTCATGTCCGAGGTCTTGCCGGAGTCGACGATCGCGCTGAGGTCCGCCGGGATCTGCAGCGTGACGTCCGGTCCGGTGCTCAGGGTCGCGAACTGCTTCGGGTTGCCGCTCGCGTCGGTCAGCGTGATCTCGTAGGAGACCGGGACGGTGACCTTCTTCGAGCCGTCGTCCGAACCCTTGATCGCGCGCTGTTCGGTGGTGCTGTTCGTGTTCGACTGCGAGACCGCAGGTGTCGCGAGCGCCGCCTTGCCGCCCACCGAGCCGTACGGGCCCATCGCGACACCGGCCGTCGCCGAACCGCCGACGTCGTTGGACGTGGCGATGGTGTTCGTCGTCGTGGTCGACGTGGCGGCCTGGTAGTTCTTGTCCACCTTGGTGTCGGCGGCGGTCTTGACGTCCGTGGCGGCGTCCGCGTGCATCTCGGCGCGGATGTTCGCCTCGAACCAGGCGTTGCCGATCTTCACCTGGAAGTTGCGGCCACCGTCGAGGAACGTCTCGAAGTCGTTCTCCAGCGCGTTCTTGATCCGCGCCTGGTCGTCCGGCTTGAGGCCACCGATCTCGGCCACGACCGCGTCCGCGCCGCGGACCTCGGTCGGCGTGATCGAACCGAGCGCCTTGTTGTCCTGGAAGAAGCTCGGCAGGTTCGTGCCCGGCACCTGGCCGACCGGCTGCGGCGCCACGGTGGTCATCGGGATGACCGGGTTCGGCGTCGGCCTGGGCGGCGCGGGACGGGTCTCGATCTCGGTGTCCGCGTCGGGAGCCGACCGCGTGTCCGTGTCGGGTGCGGGCGGAGCGGGGCGCGTGTCGGCGTCGGGTGCCGACCGCGTGTCCGTGTCGGGCTGGGGTGGCGCGGGACGGGTCTCGGCCTCGGGTGCCGACCGCGTGTCCGGGTCGGGCGCGGGCGGAGCGGGACGCGTGTCGGCCTCGGGTGCCGACCGCGTGTCCGTGCCGGGTGCGGGTGGAGCGGGGCGCGTGTCGGCGTCCGCGTTCTGGCGCGCTTCCTGGACCTCCTGGGTGAAGTCCCGGAGGGCCTCGAGGTGGCCGGTGTTGTGGCCACCCGCCTGCGCGTCCTGGATCTGCTGGTCGAGGTGGGTCTGCACGGCCGCGATGTCGGCGTCGCTGAACTGGCGCCAGCCGTAGGAGTCCGGGTCGGCGGGCTGCTGGAGCGCGTACGTGGTGAGCGCGGCGTCGCGGTTGTTCGTGAACTGGTCGACCCGGTTCTGGGCGCGCTCGATCTCGCGGTTCGCCTGCTCCTGGCGCACCGCCTTCTCGTCGAGCATGTCCTGGGTCTTGAGAGCGTCGGGCACCAGGTCGGCGGCGTTCCACCGGTTGTTGGCGGCCTCGGCCCTGGCGAGTCCGTCCCGCGCGGACTGCGTCTGCCTGTCGTAGAGCTCGGGACCACCGATGGACCGGTAGTTGGTGTCGATCTGGCTCTGGATCGCGGCCGCGCGCTCCGGGTTGCCGCGGTACGCCGGGTCCTGCAGCATTTCGCGCAGTGCCGCGGAGTCCAGGCCGTACAGCGACGCCTCGAACGACCGCTGCGGCGAACCCTCCACCAAGGGGCCGAAACCGCCGGGGACGACGAGGTCCACGTCCGCGACCGCGGGCCGTGCCGACGGGTCCTGCATGAACGGCTGAGGCCGCGGGCGGGGCTCGGCCGCCGGCGCGGGCTGCCCCTGCTGGTTCTCGTCCGCCGGGGCGCGGTCCTGGGCGTCGTTGTCGGACTGGACCGACGCGGAGTCGTCCGTGTCGACCGACGGGGCGTCGTTCTGGCCGGCGGCGGGGTCGTTCGCCTGGATCGGGCCGTCCTGGCCATCGATCCGGAGGTCCCTGAGCGTGCCGGCCAGCCGATCCAGGTCCGGGGTGGGCCGGCCGGTGGCCCGTGCGTCGTTGATGAGGCCGTCGACGTGGCTCTCGAGGGCCGCGACGTCCTTCGGCGTCACCGACTGCCATCCGGGGGCGTTCGGGTCGGCCGGCAGGGTCAACGCGTACGTGGTGAGCGCGTCGTTGCGGTCGAACTGCAGCCGGTTGAGCTCGCTGTTGAGCGCGATCTCGTGCAGCCTGAGGTTCTGCTGCTCCGCCTGGCGCTGGGCCTGGTCGGTGCGCATCAGTTCGGTCTTGAACGCGTCCGGCAGCGCGTCGGTGATGTTCTTCAGGTCGTTGATCTGGTCGCGCGTGTTCTTGATGTCGCCCTGCAGGTCCTGCAGGTGCTGCCCGATGCCGCCCTGTTTCTGGGCGGCTTCCTGGTTGCGGGACATCTGGTCGATCTCGAACGTGCGGTCCGGGTTGCCCTGGTACTGCGTCTTCAGTTCGTCGAGCTCGGCGGAGGACTTGCCGAACAGCGAGGCCTTGAACGCGGCGTGCTCCTGCCTCGCCTGCGCCTGGGCGCGTTCCTGGGCCTCCCGGACCTCCTGCGCCTGGGCCTGCCTCGCCGCCTCGCGCTCGGCGGTCCTGGCGGCGTTCTCCCTGTTGGTCTCCTGGAGCCGCTCCAGCCGCTGCGCGATGTCGTGCATCTGCAGGGCCTTGTCGACCCGGTTGCTGTACTCGGGGTTGGTCGCGAACGACAGCTGGTGCTTCGACTGCTGCAACACCGCCTCGGCTTCGGCGATCTTCGCGTCGACCTCGGCGGCGCTGTAGCTCTGGCCGTCGCCGAACCACCGGTTCATGAAGCCGTTGAAACCGGTGTAGTCCTCCTTGGTCTCGCGGAACTCCTGCAACAGCCCGTTGGCCTTGTCCACCTGGGCGGTCAGGCCGTCCACACCGTGCCGGGTGATCTGGGCCATCGCGGCGCTTGCGTCCGGCTCGTTGAGCACCCGCTCGTGCAGAGCCTTCAGCTCCGTGGTGTCGAACCCGGCCTTCTCCGCCGCCGCGATCTCCTGGGTCAGGTGGGTGTCGAGCTGGGCGAGCGCCCGCGGGCGGACGTTCGCGAGCTTGTCCGCATTCGGGCCCGCGACGAAGTTGTCGACGGCGTGGGTCAGGCCCACCCTGGGACCTGCGTCCCGGAGGGTGTCGATCTGCTTGGTGACGTTGGTCAGGAGATCGGTGTCCCGCGCGATGTCCTGCTGGATCTGGGCCTGGCTCTGGCGTTCCTGCTTCGTCTGGAGCGCTTCGGGCTTCCAGCTCGACCTGGACTTCGAGTCGTCGATCCGGTTCTCGAGTTTCGCCTGCTGGTCCAGCAGGTCCTTCAGGAACACCTGCGGACCGCCGGGGTGCGCGGCCGCGCGCTTGATCAGCTGGGTCTGCTGGGCCGCGCTGTAGAGGCCCTCGTCCTGACGGCCCTTGTAGAGGTCACCGATGGTCTGGTTGACCTCCGCGGAGGACTTGCCCCCGAGCCAGGCCTCCATGCCCGCGCGGACTTCCTGCGGCGTCGGAGCACCGAGCGCACCGAAAGTGCCGTCCTGCGAGGAGACCTGCACCTGCGGCGCGCCCGCCGGGCCGTGGACGGTCTGCACGCCGTTGTTGTCGACGACGAGCTGCACACCCAGCGACTGCGCGATCGTGTCGGGCAGGTGGGCGCCGACCTGGGAGTCGGCCCATGACGGCGTCTGCAGGCCCGTGGTGACGAGGTCGGCCGGCGTCGGCATCGCGCCGTTCTCTTTCACCTGCTGCGTGACGTGGTTGACCACGTCGGCGTCGCCCGGCTTCATGCCGTCGGTGCTCACGACGTCCCAGCGCTTCGACGTCCCGTTCGCGAGGTCGTTCGCGAGGTTCGCCCGCCACTGGTCCACCTTGGCGTCGCCGGTGAGGCCGGGCACGTTCGGTTCCAGGTCGGGGTGGAACTTCGCCAGCGTGTCGGGGTCGACCTGGCTCGCGACCCAGCTCGACAGGCCCTCCGGCGTCAGGCCGGGGTGGTTGTGGTTCTGGGGGTTCTGCCGGACGTCGTCGAGGACTGTGTCCACAGTGGACTTGACGTCGTTGGTGCCGACCAGCGGTGAGGCGTTCGCGACGGGCACGTTCTGGAACGCGGCGCTGCGCAGCACCGACTCGACCAGGCCGACCTTGTCCAGGTTCGGCAGGTGCGTCTGGTGGGGCCGGGCGTCGGCGTCCACGTCGCCGGGGAAGGCGCCCGGCATGGGCGCGGGCCTCGTGTCCGTTGCGGGGTTCGAGGTGTTGGGGTCGGTGGACGGCGCGGGGCTGCTGTCCGGAGTGGACCTGGGAGTCCAGTCCGCGGGCGGCGGCACGGTCGCGGGGCCGGCCGGGTCGATGGTGGTGTCGGGCACCGCGACCTGGCTGTTGGCGGTGTTCTCGATCAGCCACAGGTGACGTGGCCGGATGCCGGGGTCGTCCAGGTGGACGTCGTCGCCCATCATGCCGCCGTCGTTCTGGTGGACGCCCGAGTTGGTGTCGTGCTGCTGGAAGACACGGGTCGAGTCCTTGTACTCGTCCGGGATTCCCAGGTAGTGCAGGGTTTCGTGCGCCAGGACCTCGGGGCTGGTGTCGGTGCCCCAGTGGGTCTGGTCCGGGTTGGTGGTCCTGTCGTCGACCTTGATGCTGGTGTGCGCGTCGGCCTTGTTGTCGGTGAACTCGAGGTTCAGGTGGAACTGGTCACCGCTGGGCAGCCGGTGGCCCTGGTTCAGCATGGAGTTCACGCCGTTGGTGGCGTTCTCCTTGACCTGCGCGACGGCCTCCGGCGTCATGTTCGCCGCAGGGTCGATATGCACCTTGACGGTGTACTCCTGCACGAAGTTGCCGGGGCTGGTCTCGATGCGGCGCAGGTCGTAGTTGATGAGTCCCTGGTAGGACTTGATGTTCGACGGCGTGCTTTCCGTGCGGACGTCGTGGACCGTCACGTCGACGGTGCGGACGTCCGTGTCGTTGCGGCGGTCGGCCCAGGTGCTGCGGTCGGCCGGGTTGCTCGGGTTCGACCACTCCGCGGTCCTCGCGGGGTCGTGCCGCCACGACTGGTCGGTGAGGACTTCCTTGCCCTGGTGGGATTCCGGGGTGGGCGGCGTCATCGCCGGCGGCGCACCGACCTTCGGTACGTCGTTCCTGGTGCCGTCGGGGTTCAGGTTCGAGGCGGGGACGGGCGGTGCCGGGGGTGCGGGTGGTGCCGGCGGGGCCGAGGCGGGCGGGGTTGCCGGGGCGTCCCTGGGCGGCGTCGGGCGGTTGTCAGCCGGGGTGTCCTGCGTGTCCGCGGCCTTGTTAATGTCGGTGTCCGGCTTGACGTCGGTGTCGGTGTTGCCGGGCGACGGAGGCGCGGAACGGGTGTCGTTGCCGTCGGCGGTGTCCGGCTTCGGCTGGGGGTTGTTCTCCGCGACGGCGTCCTTCAGCACATCCCAGGCCGGCGTGACGCCGGGCTCGACGTCGTGGTCCTTGTGCGGGCGGTCCTGCTGGAACGTGTCCGGGTTCTGGTCGAGGATCTTGTAGGACCCGTGCTCGGCGAAGTCGTCGAAGGCCTCGTTGCGGAACGCGTCGCCCAGCGGGTGCCTGAAGGGGATCTCGTGCGTTTCGATGCTGTTCTTGAAGTCCTGGCGGGCATCCGCGCGGCCGGTGCCGTCGATGTACCGCTCGTAGAGGTCCTGGAACCTCGACCCCGGCTGCGCGGCGGCGTTGATCGTGTTGTTGATGTCGTTGCGGTTGGTCGCCTCGTGGATCGCGAACGCCTGCACGTGGGCGTCCGACCCGTTGTTGGCCATGTGCTGCTGCAGCTGGCTCTGCGCCGACACCAGTGACAGGCCGCCCTGCGTGTAGTCGATCAGCAGCACGTCCTTGCCGGGGGGCAGGTCGCCCAGGAACTCGTCGAAGTGCTGGTCGAGCATGTCCTGCTGCTGATCGGTCAGCGGCTCGGTCCTGGGTTTGCCATCGGGTCCGATGTACGCCGGGGCGAGGATCGAGTTCGGGTCGGAGGGCAGCGGCCGGAAGTTCGACAGCGGGATGGACACCGCGTCGTGCCCCTGGTTCTGCAGCGCGGCGACCACGGCGGCCGGACTGCGGCCCAGCCCGACGTAGTTGAACTGCTCCGGCGGGTACTTGGTCGTGATGTCCGCGGCGAGGTCGTTCACCGCGTTCAGGACGTTCTGCTGCTCTTGGATGTTCTGCTCGGCCGCGACGCCCATCATCTCGCTGTGGAAGTCCGCGGCGTTGTCGACGCCGTACACCTCGGGCTTGCGGTTGCCGCCACCCAGGCCGCCGTCGTAGAGCAGCGGGTGGATCGCCGTTTCGACCGTGGTTCCCGGCGGCACGGTGACCCCGTTGTCCGCCAGCCACTGCTTGGTCATGTACGGCGTCAGGCCGACCGTGGTGTTCTCGTCGACCCTGATGCCGACGAACTCCGACGGCTTGTTCGGCCCGTACTTGAGGTCGCCGTTCGCGTCCGGCCACCAGCCCGAGTCCTTCTTCGGGTCGTCGGCCCGGTAGCTGTCCACCCGCTGCTCGACCGTCTGGAACTCGACGGCGTCCTCGTACACCGAGTCGGTGTCGCTGTCCGTGTCGTTGCCCGGGTTGTCGCCCGGGTTGTTGCCGGACCGCTGGCCCTGGTTGTTCGGCGAGGCCGGCCTCGGTGCGGGCGTGACGACCGGGGCCACGACGACGTCGGGCGTGGCGTTGGTGTTCGGTGCCGCGCCGGTGGGCGGTGCGGGCGCCGGGCGCGTCTGCGCGGGCGGCGGCGTGGTCGTGTCCGGGGTGGGCTTCGGCTGGACCGGGGGAGCGTTGGTCTCGGGCTTCGGCGTGTTCGCCGGCGGGACGTTCGCCTCCGGCCGCGGCGACGGCACGGCGGCGGGTGGCGTGCTGACCGGCGGTGCCGGGCGCGTCTGCGCGGGCGGTGCGTCGGTGCGTGGCGGCTGTGCGGACGGCGTGGTGTCCGGGCGCGGCGACGGGGTGTTCGCCGGGGGGACGTTGGCCGCTGGCGCGTTGGTCGTCGGGTTGGGCGACGGCGGGTTGGGCGAGGGCGTGTTGGCGTTCGGAGTGGGCGAGGGCGTGTTGACCGGTGGCGTGCTGACCGGCGGTGCTGGGCGCGTCTGTGCGGGTGGTGCGTCGGTGCGTGGCGGCTGTGCGGACGGCGTGGTGTCCGGGCGCGGCGACGGCGCGTTCGTGTTCGGTGCCGGCGACGACACCGGTGGCGCGGCGGGAGCCGGGCGTGACTGGGCGGGCGGCGGCACGTTCGCCGCGGGAGGCGGCGTCGACACCGGCGGCGTGCCCGGCCGGGACTGGGCAGGCGGCGCGGTGGCGGCCGGGGGTGGGGTCATCGGCGTCGGCTTCGGCGCCGGGGGTGGCGTCGAGGGTGAGGTGGCTGGTGGGGCCTTGGTGATGGTGCTGTCGGGCGTTGGGGGCTTGGGTGCGTCGAACACGCCCTTTGCGCCGCCGCCGGCAGGACTGAACTTGCTGCCGCCGCGTTCGCCGCCGGTCGCGCCGGGGGTCGCCCCCGGTGCCATCGGCGGGGCCATGCCGGGTGCGGCCGAGGCGGGTGGCGTCATACCGGGAGCCACGGCGCCGCCGCGCGGGCCCGCGCTCTGCGGTGGGGTGCTGGTGGCGGTGCTCTGCGCGCCCGGCGTCGTCGGAGCCGGGGTGCCGGGAACCCCACCTGGCTTCGGCGCGCCGGAACCGGGAGGAGTCGCGCCGCCGGGAGTGGAACCGGGAGGAGTCGCGCCGCCCGGGGTGGAACCGGGAGGAGTGGTGCCACCCGGAGTGCCGGGCGTCGCGCCACCGGCCGGCGGCATGGTGGGCGTGGGCTTCGGCGCGGGCGGGGGAGTCGAGGGTGAGGTGGCTGGTGGGGCCTTGGTGATGGTGCTGTCGGGTGTCGGGGGCTTGGGTGCGTCGAACACGCCCTTCGCGCCGCCGCCGGCAGGATTGAACTTGCTGCCGCCGCGTTCGCCGCCGGTCGCGCCGGGGGCCGCGCCACCCATGGGCGGGGCCATGCCGGGCGCCATGCCGGGAGGTGTCGCGCCGCCGCGGGAAGGCGACGTCACCGCGTTCTGCGGGCCGGGAGCGGTCGTGGCGGGCTTGGTGCCGGCGGTGTTGCCGGGGGTGTTGCCGGGGGTGCCGGGACCATTGTAGCCGGGTGCCGTGGGCGTGAAGGGCGCGGGGCCCTTGCCGCCGCCGCCGGGCGTCGTGCCCGTGCCGCTGGGAGGGGTCGCGCCGCCTGGAGTCGCACCAGGGGTCGCGCCGCCCTTGCCACCGGCGTTGCCGGGACCGGTGTATCCCGGTGCGGTGGGTGTGAAGGCGGCCGGGGTCTTGCCGCCGGGGGTGGCACCGCCGCCCTTGCCGCCGGGGTTGCCAGGGCCGGTGTAACCCGGTGCCGTTGGCGTGAACGCGGCCGGGCTCTTGCCGCCGGGAGTGGCGCCGCCGCCTTTGCCGCCGGGGCCGGTGTAACCCGGTGCGGTGGGTGTGAAGGCGGCTGGGGTCTTGCCGCCGGGGGTGGCGCCGCCGCCTTTGCCGCCGGGGTTGCCGGGACCGGTGTAACCGGGCGCGGTCGGGGTGAAGGGCGCGGGACCCTTGACGCCGCCGGGAGTGGCACCGCCGCCCTTGATGTTGGGCGCCGCACCGGCGACCGGTCCGCCGGACGTGTTCACGCCCGAGGTCGCGTTGCCGCCACCGCCCTTGACGTTCGGCGCCGCACCGGCGGCGGGACCACCGGCGGTGTTCACGCCCGAGGTCGCGTTGCTGCCGCCACCCTTGATGTTCGGTGCCGCGGCGGCCGGGCCGCCGCCCGGTCCCCTGACGCCGGACGTGGCGTTGCTGCCGCCGCCCTTGATGGGGGCGGCGCCGCCGGCGGTGGGGCCGCCGGGGGCGACGTTGCCGGACGTGGCGGTGCCGCCGCCCTTGATCGAGCCGGCACCGCTGGTTGCGGGGCCGCCGGGGGCGATGTTGCCCGGCGTGGTGTTGCCGCCGCCGCGCACGTTCTTCGCGTCGGTGGTGGTGTCGATCGACTTGATGTTGGTCTGGTTGGTCTGGTCGACCTGCGTCGAGGTCTGGTGCGTGGCCTTCAGGTTGGTCTGGACGTCCGTGAACGCCTTGGCGCCCCGGTCGGCCTGGGAGACCGCGTTGTCGTTCGACGCGTTGAGCGCCGGCACCGCGAACAGGCCGATCGGGCCGAGCGCGTTGCCGCTGAAGTTCAGGCCCCGCAGGCCGGACGAGATGCTCGACAGCCGGGACCCCAGGTCGCCCGCTTTGCTCTGCAACCCCTGCATCGAGGAGTCGCTCATGGAGTAACCGCTGTTGCCGGTGGGGCCGCCTCCGCCCGTTCCGCTGGTCGGCGGTGCCGAGGGGGGCGGGTTCGAACCCGGACTCGGCGACGGGCTGGGAGTGACGTTCCCCTTGGCCATGAGCGGCGATTCTCCAGTGCTGCGTCAGAACAAGGCGGGATCGCGGGATCCCGGCTGTTGGCTGGGACTTACTCTGTCGGCCGGACGGAACGCTCGTGCGCGATGGTCGGCCGCAGAGGCTGGGCCGCGGCACCGCCGGCCGCCTCGTACGCCGTGGTCTGCTGCAGCGGCTCGCTCGCCATGAGCGGGTTGACGCTCTCGTAGACGGGTTCGGCGTCGACGCGCGCGTACTGCGACGGCTCGAGGGCGTCGTACGCGTGCGACATCTGCGTGCGCGCGAGCGGCTCGTAACCCGACTGGGCCTGCAACGGCTCGGACGGCGTCTCCGGGCTGATGTACATCTCACGCGCCTGCATCGGCTGGACGGCCTCGTACGCCGGCGTCCCCGAGGTCATGCTGACGCCCGACACCATCGTCGAGTCCGAAGCCTCCGAACGGGAGAACGCCACGGGAGCCTGGAGCGCCTCCGCTCGCTGCATCGGCTGCACGGCTTCCATCTGCTGCGTGTGCTGGAACGCCTGTACAGGCTGTTCTGCGATCATGGCGGTGCGTTGCAGCGGCTGCATCGGCTGTTCTGCACTCACGGCCATGCGCGCCTGCAACGGCTGTTCTGCACTCACGGCCATGCGCGCCTGCAACGGCTGTTCTGCGGCCACGGCCATGCGCGCCTGCATCGGCTGTTCTGCGGCCACGGCCATGCGGGCCTGCATCGGCTCGACCGCGTCCATCGCACGGACAGCGCGCATGGGCTGCATCGGCTCCGCGACCCGCCTGAAGGCCTGCACCGGCTGGTCCGCCTCCGCCGGCCTCAGGACAGCGTTCGCGAGCGTGGCCTGCGCGGTCCCTTCCTGCTGGACCGTGCCGACACGGGCGTTCGCCATCGTCGCGCTGGCGGTGCCGGTGCCGTCGGTCGCACCGGGAGGCTGGTTGCCGCCACCGCCCCTGCCCTCCATCGCCTTGTCGATCTCCTTGTTGACGCCGTCCTGGGCCTTGTAGCCCTCGTAGGTGATCTCGGCGACGTCGGCGGAGTTCTCGAAGCGGTTCCAGCCCTTGCTGATCTTGGCCATGATGTCGTCGAGGTCGCCGATGCGCTTCATCTGACGGCCGAGGGCGGCGACGACGCGAGCCACGCGGGACGCGATGTTCACGCCCAGCGCGACCGCCTTGCCGACCGCGAAGCCACCGAAGATCGCGATCGAGGCACCGAAGGTCGGGATCATCATGGCGGCGGCGATCAGCGCGCCACCGATCAGCGAACCGATCAGCTGGGCGATCAGGTCGCGGACGATGTCACGCAGCACCGTGACGAGCATGCCCATGATCGCGACGATCTTGGCCTTGCTCTCGACGGCGTTCGCGAGGTCGTCGAGCTCCTGGCCCATGCCGTCCATGGACGCCTTGAAGCGCTCTGACGACGTGCCCGTCCAGCCGTCGAACGTCGCGAGGCCGCTCTTGTGGTCCTCGGCCAGCACCCGCAGTTCGGCCGCGCGGGCCTTGTTGGCGTCGACGTTGGCCTGGATCTCCTCCGGGTTGCCCATCAGCTGGTTCAGGGCGTCACGCAGGAACGACACGTGCTCGATCAGCCAGCCGACACCGGCACCGATGATGCTGCCGAGCGGGTCGATCGCCAGCATCACCGTGGCCGAGGCGGCACCGATGGCGTTGAACGTGATGTCCAGCGCCTTCTCGGTCTCGGACTCGGCGTCCTTGCTGATGCCGTCGATCAGGCTGCCGTAGGCCTCGATGAACAGCGAGCCCTTGAGCTTGTTCTCCTCGGTGATCTTCATCCCGGGAGGAGACGGGAGTGGAGTTTCAGGCATCGCTGTTCCTTACCAGGGCTGGTTGTCGTCGTCGTCTTCGTCGTCCGCACGCCGGCGACGCGGTGCCGCGGCGGGCTGCGGGGCCGCCGCCGGTCGGCTGACCGGGGGAGCCGGAGCGGGTTCCGGCTCGTCGTCGACCTCGTCGTACGGGTCGGTGTCCTCTTCGGCCTCGTCGTCCGGGATCGAGTCCGAGACCATCTGGTAGGCCTCGGTGCCCTCGCCGAGCGGCTTGAAGAGCTCGAGGACCTGCTGTGCCGCCTGCTTCTGGGCCGCACGAGCGGTCTCCAGGATCAACGCGGTGAGCCGGGACCCGCCCAGCTCGACCGCGCGGTGTCCCAGCTGCAGGTTCTGCAGACCGCCGTTGGGACCCACCGTCACGGTCACCGCGCCGTCCTTCGACGTCACGGTGGCGGAGGACGCCGCGAAGTTCTCCGTGAGGTCCTCCGACTTCTGCTTCAGGTCGGCCAGCTTGGCCTCGTACTCTTCGACCCACTGATAGGGGTTCGCGGGGTTCACACGGTCCTCCGGCGGCGGCGGTTCGACTGCGGTTCGGCTGTGACGCGTCAGTTCACGCGAGCACGGCGTCGATTCGGGTGGCGATGCGGTCGTTGTCGGTGGGCGACAGGCTGAGCCAGCCGTCCGAGTTGACCATCAGATAACGGCCCTGGTGGGTGTCGAACCAGTTGATGACGACACCCGACCGCTGGCGGTCCTGGGTGACGCCGAACTGGCCGCCCGCGACGCGGTTCGACGCGAGCTCACCGAACTGCTTCGCGTCCTGCGCGGACAGACCGGCCTGCTGCAGCGCCTCCTGGTCGTCCACCTGGCCGTCGCCGAACAGGTCGTCGTCCGGGCCGGCCTCCTCGGCCTCCTGCAGCACGACGGCGTCCTGGAGCGACTGCACCCGCACGTTCACCGCCGTGCCCGGACCGGGCACGGCGTCGGGCAGCACCTTGACGATCTCGCGGGCGATACCGGTCTCCCGGATCTCCAGCAGCCCGACCCGGTCGTCGTCGATGATCGCCAGCGCGGCGCGCTCACCGTTGGAGACGGCGAGCGCCCGCACCGTGCGGTCGAGACCGGCGACGGCGTCCACGGACACCCTGTGGTCGGCGAGCAGCCGCAGGAAGTCCTCAAGGCGGTCGTTGTCCACGAGGCCCCGCGACCGCAGGTCGTCCATCGTCTTCGTGACGAGCACGCGGCGTTCCTGCTCGGTCGCACCCTCGTTCGGCACGTCGAGCGGGTAGGGCACTCTGCCGAGCCGCAGGCCGTGCCACAGGACGTCGAACTCGCGGGGCGAGAGCAGGAACTCGGGCGTGATCAAGACGACTCGGCCCCCTTCTGCTTCTTGACCTTCGCGGCACCGATCACCGACGGGGGCAGGTTCTCACCGGGGACCTCGAACAGGTCGCCGCCCATGATGTAGCTGGCGGAACGGTGTTCCTTGTCCTCCTCGCCACGGCCACCGGCTCCGGGAGCACCACCCATCGGCGCGCCCGCGCCCATGCCGGCACCGGCCGCCGCGGCGCCACCGGGACCCATGCCCATCGGCATGCCGCCACGGCCTGCCTGGCCCTGGACACCGGCTCCACCACCGGGCTGCATCGCGCCACCACCGGCACCACCGGCACCCGCGGTACCGCCCGCGCCGCCGCCGAACGCGCCGCCACCACCACCGCCGGCACCCATCTGCGGGGTGTACGGCATGGGGCCCTTCGCGCCCGCGCCGCCACCGGCACCGCCACCGCCGCCACCACCACCGGCGCCGCCGCCCGCGCCACCGGGACCGTTGTAACCGGGCGCCGTCGGCGTGTAGGGAGCGGGACCACCCTTGATGTTCTGCGGGGTGTAGTTCGGGTTCGCGATGTCGCGGCCGACGACCGGGGGCTTCGGGATGTTCTGGTTGCCACCGGTGTTCGTCTTGCCACCGGGGCCCATCTGCGGCGTGTAGCCGGGACCCATCTGCGGGGTGTAACTGCTGCCGCCGCCACTACCACCGCTGCCGCTGGTGTGCGTGCTGCCGGGGTTGTAGCCCGGGGCGGTCGGCGTGTAGGCCGCGGCGGTGTTCGTGTTCGTGTTGCCCATCTGAGGCGTGTAGCTGCTGCCGCCACCGGCGCCCCCACCCGCACCGCCGGGTCCGGTGTAGCCAGGAGCGGAAGGCGAGTAGGCCGCCGCGGCGGGCTGGTTCACGCCACTGCCGCCGCCCGCGCCGCCGTTGGTCACGCCGCTGGTGCCGGAACCCGACTGCTGGCCGAGCGGAGCGGCCGTCGCCGTGCCGGCACTCGCCGTCTGGGTCGACATGAGGCCGTCCACGCCGTTGCTGAGCGCGGCCGCGCCGGAGCGCGGCACCGCCATGACCGGTTCCTCGACCTTGCCGGTGTTCGGGTTGAACGGCGGCTTGAAGACGGGCGTCGACGAGTCGATCTGCCGGGAGTTGTTCTCCATGTTGGTCATCACGCCGACCGCCTGGTCGTGCGCCGCGCGCGAGGCGGCGTTGGCGGCCTGGATGTCGGCGGAGGCCAGCACGAAGGCGGGCGTGCCGGGCTGGGAGAGCGCGGCCGCGGCCTTGTTCCAGTCGAACTGGACGGGCTGGGGCATCTGCGCCCTGGCGGTCTCCATGACACGGCCCTGGTCGGCGACCTTGTGACCGACCTCGACGGCCGTGCGCGCGGTCTCGTCGACCCAGGTCCCGAGCTTCTTCATCGCGGCGCGGGCGGCCTCGGCGGCGGCACCCGTCCACTTCGACTCGGACGAGGTGATGACCGAGTTGATGACTCGGGACGCCTCGGTCAGCTCGTTGCCGTACTTGCCCCAGTCGGAGCTGATCTGGCCGGCCTGACCGGGGTCGTTGTTGTTGTGCACCGCGGCATACAGCTCTTGGTGCGATCGAGACGCCCAGTTCTGCGGGTCCGTGAGGACCGGGACGTTCTCGACTTCGCTCGGGTCGGTCTCGGGGGGCATGACCGGCTCGCCTCTCACTCCGTTGGATCAGCTGGCCACTGGTGGTGTGGCCCGGAAAGTTGCCGGGGGAATTCGGGGTCAGGCGGGTGCATCGTGGTGTCGGCCCCACGTCCTCGTACTGGTGGTACGGGGGCGTGGGGGCGGCGCCGCGAGGCGCCCTGCTGAGCGCGGATTGCCTCGCCAGCTTTCCGGGTCGCGCCACTAGATCAGCTGTTACCCATGTGCTTCTTCAGTTCGGCCTGCTGGTCCTCGTCGAGCCTGGTGAAGTTGCCGATCGCCTCGACGATCGAGTTCTTCGTCTGCTCCAGAACCGTGCGGTACGCGGTCATGACACTGACGAACGAGTACTGCTCACCCTCGGCACGATGGGTGAACTTGTCGCGCATCTTGTCGCCGACCGGGTTCGCACCGAGCGGTGCGGGGCGGGCGATGCTCGTGTTGGCGCGCTCGATCCAGGAGTCGACCTGGTCGATCTGGGCCTGGAACTGCTTGCGTAGTTCCTCGCCCGCGTCCGGGTCGATCTGCACCTGACCCGAGCTGACGGTGTCCCCGAGCGGGACAGCGTCTTTGTCACCGACGATGTACATGCGGGCAGTATCGGGTGTCTTTTGGCGCAACGCTTACTTTGCGGCGTGCGAGTTACCAATTGAGACCCGTGTTCACAATGCGTTGCCACGGACCGAAACGGGCCACGGTCGGGTGAACATGGAGTAACGGGCGTGATCGTTTGCGCTGGTTGTGGGAGCGCTCTCCGGGTGCTGCCCGTTCGGGCTCTCGATCTCTGTTCGCATCCCTGGAACGGCTCTTGACCTGGGGTGCTGTGACCCAAATCACATCAGCCATTCACGCGGATTTAGGGCTCTCTTGAGGTCCGTCACCAGCTGGTTCGGCGTTCACCGGATCGGCTGAACCTTTGGACCGGCACAAGAGCACGGGCGCACTCCGGAGAGTACGCCCGTCCTGACCGTTTTGGATCATTGTTGTGCGCTGGGACGCACCGCGTTCACCTTCAGGCCAGCACCGCGTCGATCCGCGTCGCGATCCGGTCGTTGTCGGTGGGCGACAGGCTGAGCCAGCCGTCGGAGCGGACCATCAGGTAACGGCCCTGGTGGGTGTCGAACCAGTTGATCACCACGTCGGCGCGGTGCCGCCCGTGTGTGACGCCGAACTGGCCACCCGCGACCCGGTTCTGCGCCAGCTCGTCCATCTGGCGCGCGTCCTGCGCGGACAGTCCGGCCTTCAGCAACGCCTCGCGGTCGTCCAGTTCCTCGTCGGCCGCGCCCCACGGGTCCTCGGAGTCCTCCTCCTGCTCGGCCTCCTGCAGTGCGACCGCCTCCTGCAACGTCTCCAGTCGCACGGACAGCGCGCTGCCGGGGCCCGCGACACCCTCGGGCAGCACCCGGACGATCTCGCGGGCCAGCGCCGTGGCCCTGATCTGCGAGAGGCCGACGTTGTCGCCGTCGATGACGGCGAGCACGGCCTGGTCTCCGCTGGACGCGGCCAGCGCCCGCACCGTCCGGTCGAGCCCGGCGACGGCGTCCACGGACACCTCGTGGTCGCCGAGCACCTGCAGCAGGTCCTCCAGCCGCACGTCGCCGGCGATGCCGCGCCGGCGCAGGCCGGCGATCGTCCTGTCCTGCAGTGCCTTGACGTCCTGCTCGGTCGCTCCTTCGCTGGGCACGTCGAGCGGGTACGGCATTCTGCCGAGCCGCAGCGTCTGCCACAGCACCTCGAACTCGCGGGTCGACAGCAAGTACTCGGGCGTGATCACGAGTGCTCGGAACCTTTCTGCTCTGCCTGCTTTGCGCGCAGTATCAAGCAGAATTGGGGCAACCGTTCACCATTGAGCGAATACGCACCCGGTTGAGACGAATGTTCACAATCTGTCGTGGTCCGGGGAATCGGGCAGATTCCGGGCGAACGCAGGCAGGGTGAACGCTTGTTTTCGCAGGTTCCGAGAGCGCTTTCAGGACGTGAACAGGGCGGACACCCGCCGCCCGTTCATGCGTCCGCGGCGGCAGGGTCCTCGGTAGCGATGTGATCCAAATCACTTGCGTACGCGAGGCGTAGTTCTCTCGGTAGCTTCAGTGTTGACCGAAAGAAGTGGTCGCGGCGTTCGGCAAGCGGCACCCGCGGATGTGAAGATCGGCGAGTGACCGTCTCCTCGTGGGCACCCTTGCGCCACAACGCGTTCCGTGCGCTGTGGCTCGCCCAGTTCGCCTCCAACATCGGCACGTGGGCGCAGACCGTCGGCGCCCAGTGGCTCATGGGCGACCTCGGTGGCAGCGCCCTGCAGGTCGCGCTCGTCCAGACCGCCACGACGCTGCCGGTGTTCCTGCTCGTGGTGCCGTTCGGGGCACTGGGCGACATCCTCGACCGGCGTCACGTGCTGATCTCCGGCCAGGCGTTGATGCTGGCGGGCGCGGGCGGGCTGATGCTGCTCGCGGGCACCGGCAGGGCCACGCCGGCGAGCCTGCTCGGGTTGCTCGCGCTGATGGCGATCGGGCAGGCGTTGTCGATGCCGTCGTTCCAGGCGATCCAGCCGGAACTGGTGTCGCGCGAGGAGATTCCGCAGGCCGCGCTGCTCAACGGCGTCAACATGAACGTCGGGCGCGCGATCGGGCCCGCGCTCGGCGGGTTGCTGATCGCGCTGGCGGGGCCGGAGGCGACGTTCGCGTTCAACACGGTCAGCTTCCTCGGGGTGCTGATCGTGCTCACGCGGTGGAAGCGGCCGTCGGACCACCGGCCGCTCGGCGCGGAGCACATCACGACCGCGATGCGGACGGGCGCGCGGTACGTGGCCAGTTCGCCGCTGTTCCGGCGCGTGCTCACGCGGCTGACGTTGTTCATCGTGTTCGGCAGCGGGTTGTGGGCGCTGCTGCCGGCGATCGCGCGCGGCCCGTTGCGACTCGACGCCGGCGGGTACGGCGTGCTGCTCGGCAGTGTCGGTGCAGGGGCGATCGGCGGCGCGTTCGTGGTGCCGAAACTGTTGCGGCGCATGAGCAAGAACCGGATGGTCCTGTTCGCGACGTTCGTCTACGCGGGAGCGACGAGCACGGCGGTGCTGACGCCGAGTTTCGCGCTGGTGATCGTGGCGATGTTGCTGACGGGGGCCTGCTGGATCGCCACGCTGTCGACGTTCAACGCCACCGCGCAGGTCCTGCTGCCCGCGTGGACACGGGCGCGGGCGCTGGCCTACTACCAGCTGATCCTCATGGGCGGTCAGGCGCTGGGGGCGGTCGTGTGGGGTGCCATCGCGGTCGCGTACAGCCTCAAGGTGGCCATGATCGTGCCCGCGGTGGCGATGGTCGTGCTGGCGCTCGCGGCGACCAGGTGGCTGCCGCTGAACGACCGGCCGCTCGACGTCAGTCCCGCCACGTACTGGGAGGCGCCGCCGGAGATCACCGACACCGCCGCCGGCCCCGTGCTGGTCACGGTGGAGTGGCCGGTGGCGCCGGAGAACGAGGACGCGTTCATCGACGCCATGCAGCGCGTCGGCCGGGCCCGCAGGCGCACCGGGGCGACGATGTGGGGGTTGTTCCGGGACACCGAGCAGCCCGGGACGTTCCTGGAGACCTTCATCGTGGCGACGTGGCAGGAGCATCTGCGCCAGCACGTCGAACGCGGCACCGTCGTGGACCAGCAGAACCAGGACACGGCTCGTGCGCTGGCCAAGGGACCCGCGCACGTGCGGCACCTGCTGTTCGCCGAACCGACGAAGCCGGACCAGTCACGGGTGGTTCCATAGCAGCGCGCTATGAGCGGAAGGGATGATTCCGGGGCGGCGGCCGGTGTGACGCTCGGGGGCACCTCGAACCCTGCGGAGGACACCCTGATGAGATCACTCGCCCTGGTCCTGGCTCTGCTGGCCGGGTTGCTGGCTCCTGGTGTGGCGCAGGCCGCCGCTCCGGGCACGCCGAACAGCCCGTTGCTGCCGCCCGCTGTCGCCAGGACCATCCTGCACGCCGCGCCCGACTCGACCATCTACAGCGCCGCTCCCGACTCGACCATCTACACCGCCGCGGTCGCCGACTACCCGGCCGAACTGCGCGCGTTGACCCGTCTGCTCGACACCTACACCAGCGCCGACGACGAGGCCGTGCACGCCGGCATGCTGCTGCTCTACTACGGCCACGCCCAGCCGGAGTTCCTCGCCGCGGTGCGCGCCGAGCCGGAGGTCCTGCGGGCGCTGCGCCGGTTCGTGCTGGGACACCTGGACCTCTTCGGCACCGACCGCCAGTACCTCGTCCAGAACGCGACCCGCGAACTGGGCAGGTTCTTGCAGCACAACGACATCGCACCGCGCGTCCGCCCGTTGCTCGCGGACCTGGCTTCGCGCGGTGACGTCGTCGGCCGGCTCGCCCCGATGTGGGTGGGCGTCGCGGAGATGGTCGACTGGTACGACAAGGCGAACTGCCGCCGCTACGGCACGTGCGACTTCCGCGCTCGGATCGACCGTCGCGTCCTCACCGTCCGGCACACCTGCAGTGCCACGCTGAAGATCCGCGCCCAGCAGCTCACCCGGACGCAGCTGCGCCGGACCTGTTCGTCGTTGGCCGGGCAGGATGCGGCGTTCCACCGGGTCGTGCGCGATCCGGGACCCGTTGCCGGTGACCGGAACACGTCGCTGGAGGTCGTCGTCTTCAACACCGGCAACGACTACCGGACGTACGCCGGGGTGCTGTTCGGCATCTCCACCAACAACGGCGGCATGTACCTGGAGGGCGACCCGGCGCTGAACCAGGCGCGGTTCATCGCGCACGAGGCCGACTGGCTGCCCACGTTCGCGATCTGGAACCTCAACCACGAGTACACCCACTACCTCGACGGCCGGTTCGACCTGTACGGCGACTTCGAGGAGAACATGACCACGCCGACGGTGTGGTGGATCGAGGGCTTCGCCGAGTACCTCTCGTACAGCTACCGGGGCGAGGTCTACGCCGACGCGCTGGCCGAGGCGAAGAAGCGGACGTACGCGCTGAGCACGTTGTTCGACACCACCTACGACCATGACACCAAGAGGGTCTACCACTGGGGTTACCTGGCGGTCAGGTACCTCGTGGAGAAGCACCCGGCCGACGTCGCGGCGGTGCTGGCGGACTACCGGGCAGGGGACTGGGCGGGCGCCCGGGACCACCTGACGCGGGTGATCGGCAACCGCTACGACGCTGACTGGTACGCCTGGCTCGGGTCCGTGAACTGACGTCAGCCGGCTGAGGTGAGGGCCGCGCCCCGTTCCTCCCACCAGGGCCGGAACACCGGGCTCGCCAGCGCCTGATCCGAATAGGCACCGAGCACCTCGGCGAACACGCGGCTGGCCTGACTCCAGGTCAGCCGCTCCCGCCGCCACGCGAACACCAGCCGCATCCGCATCGGCGCCCCCGCCATCGGTCGCACCGCCACCCCCGGACCGCCCTGCGACGTCGGCTCGACCAGCTGTACCGCCTTGCCCGCCGCGATCAGCTGGCGGCCCGCGCCGCTCGGCATCTCGAACCGGATCCGCGGCACGAACCCCACCGCCCGGCACGCCGCGCGCAGCGCCGTCAGCGAGCCGTCCTCGGCACCCGGCGGTCCCACCCACGACTCCCCGGCCAGGTCGGCGAGCTCCACCTCGCGCTGAGAAGCAAGGCGATGAGCAGCGGGAATGGCGATGTACACCGGTACCCACGGCACGACGATCCGCTGTGCCACCCCACGGGGCAACCCCAGGTCGCCGTCCTCGTCGACCGCGATGACCGCCGCGTCGAGGTGACCGTTCGCCAGCGCCAGCGCCAGGCCCGTCGAGGACGGATCGACCACGAGCGTGATGTCGGGGAGCACTGCCTCCAGCCGGGTGTACAGCGGGGCGACGCACTCCATGTGCACCGAGCCGAGCCGGGACGGGCCGTCTCGCTGGGTCATGTCCGAACCGAACGCGTCCAGCTCGACCAGCAGCAACCGGGCCCGCTGCAGCATCTGGGCGCCCAGCGCCGTGGGTTCGGCGCCGGCGCGGCCGCGGTCGAAGAGCCTGCCGCCGACCAGGCGTTCCACCCGCTGCAGCAGGGTGGTGAGCGAGGGCTGGGAGATGCCGAGCTGCGTGGCCGCGCGCGACAGGCTGCCCGCGTCGCCGATGGCGCAGATCGCCCGCAGGTGCCGGATCTCCAGTTCCATAGCCTGAGGCTATCCCCGATCTGGATTGGCGAGACCCCTCCGGTAGGAGGAAGGGTGGCAGGAAGGACCACTCTGAGAGGACGCGAATTGGCTCGGACACGCCGCGACATGGCGAAACTGGTGGACGCGGACGGTTTCCGCACGTACATCCGCGACGGTTGGGGTGAGTGGGACAGCTCCGTCGACCTGCCCCGGGGCACGGCCGAGGCGGCCGCGGCTCACCGCGCCAGGCTCGTGCAGGCGCTGCCGGGCAAGCGGATCACGCTGGCGGCCGGGCGCGCGCACGTCAGGTCCAACGACACGTTCCACGAGTTCCGCGCCGACAGCGACTTCGTGTGGCTGACCGGCTGCCAGGTCGAGGGCGCCGTGCTGGTGCTGACCGACGACGACGCCACGCTGTTCGTGCCGGTCCCGAGCGAGACCCACAGCGTCGACTTCTTCGGTGACGCCGACCGCAGCCCGTTCTGGATCGGCGCCGCCGCCGGTCCGAAGGAGTGGGGTCAGGCGCTCGGCATCACGGCCCGGCCGCTGGAGGACCTCGCGAACGCCCTGCGCGGCCGCCACCCGGAGACGCTCGTCGCCAAGGGTGTCGACCCGCTGCTCGACGCGCTGACCGGCTCGCACAGCGACGAGCTGCGCACCGTGCTCGCCGAGCTGCGCCGGATCAAGGACGACTGGGAGATCGACCAGCTCCGCCAGGCCGTCGACGCGTCGGTCAAGGGCTTCGCCGACGTCGCCATGGAGCTCGGCCAGGCCGTGCGCGGCGGGGGAGAGCGCTGGCTGCAGGGCACGTTCGACCGCCGCGCCCGCACCGAGGGCAAGGGCCCCGGCTACACCTCGATCGTCGCCGCCGGCCCGCACGCCCCGGTCCTGCACTGGACGCGCTGCGACGGCCGCGTGAACGACGCCGACCTGCTGCTGCTCGACGCCGGCGTCGAGATGAACTCCCTCTACACCGCCGACGTCACCCGCACGTTCCCGGTCAGCGGCGAGTTCAGCGCGCCGCAGCGCCAGGTGTACGACCTCGTGCTGAAGTCGCACGTCGCCGCGCTCGCGGAGGTCCGGCCGGGCAACGACTACAGCGCGTTCCACCACACCGCCATGCGCGTGCTCGCCGAGGGCCTGCACGACTGGGGCCTGCTGCCGGTCAGCGTCGACAAGGCGCTCGACCCGTCCGGCCAGCACCACCGCCGCTACATCGTCTGCGGCACCGGGCACTTCCTCGGCCTCGACGTGCACGACTGCGCCGACGCCCGCCAGGAGACCTACCAGCAGGGCATCCTGGAACGCGGCATGGCGCTGACGGTCGAGCCCGGCCTGTACTTCCACCCGAACGACGAGACGCTGCCGCCGGAGCTGCGCGGCATCGGCGTGCGCATCGAGGACGACCTGGTCGTCACGTCGACCGGCGCGGACATCCTGTCCGACGCGCTGCCGATCGAGACCGACGACGTCGCCGCGTGGGTGCGCAAGCAACGCTCCTGACCCTGGCTGTGGAGGCGCGTCTCGCGGACGCCCGAACAGCAGACCTAATTGGACGGAGTGGAGCGGGCCCACGCGAACGTGAGTTCCACGGCCCGCTTCCAGTTCGCGTACTCGTCCTCGCGGTGCCGGGCGTCCATCGCCGGGTTCCACCGCGCGGCCAGGTGCCAGTTCCTGCGCAACCCCTCCAGGTCCGGCCAGTACCCGGCGGCCAGACCCGCGGCGTACGCGGCGCCCAGTGACACGGTCTCCGCCACCAGCGGCCGCATCACCGGGATGTCCAGCACGTCGGCCAGGAACTGCATGAGGAGGTGGTCGGCGGTCATCCCGCCGTCCACCTTCAGCACCGGCGTCGGCACGCCGAGGTCGGCGTTCATCGCGTCGACCACCTCGCGGGTCTGCCAGCCCGTCGCCTCCAGCACGGCTCGCGCCAGGTGGCCCTTGTTGATGTACGACGTCAGCCCGACGACGAGCCCGCGCGCCTGCGAGAGCCAGTGCGGCGCGAAGAGGCCCGAGAACGCCGGCACGATGTAGCAGCCGCCGTTGTCCTTCACCGTGCGCGCCAGGGTCTCGATCTCCGGCGCGCTGTGGATCAGCCCGAGGTTGTCGCGGAACCACTGCACGAGCGACCCGGCGACGGCGATCGAGCCCTCCAGCGCGTACGTCGGTTCACCGCCGATCTGGTAGCCGATCGTCGTCAGCAGCCCGTGCTTCGACCGCACCAGCTCGGTGCCGGTGTTCATCAGCAGGAACCCACCGGTGCCGTACGTGCCCTTGATCGACCCCTTCTCGAAACAGGTCTGCCCGAACAGCGCCGCGTGCTGGTCACCCAGAGCCGCGGTGATCGGGATGCCCGGCACCACCCGCGTCGTCCTGCCGTTGATCTCGGACGACGGGCGGATCTCCGGCAGCATCGAGGACGGCACGCCGAAGAACTCCAGCAGCATCGGATCCCATTGCCGCGTCGAGAGGTTCATCAGCATCGTCCGCGACGCGTTGGTCACGTCCGTGACGTGCAGGCCGCCGCTGACGCCGCCGGTGAGGTTCCAGATCAGCCAGGTGTCCATGGTGCCGAACAGGACGTCGCCGCGGTCGGCCTTCGCGCGCAGCCCGGCCACGTTGTCGAGCATCCACCGCAGCGACGGCGCCGAGAAGTACGTCGCGAGCGGCAGGCCGCAGCGGTCGCGGACCTCCTCGATGCCCTGCTTCTTGCCGAGCTCGGTGACGAGGTCCTCGGTCCGGATGTCCTCCCAGACGATCGCCCGTCCGATCGGGACACCGGTGTGCCGGTCCCACAGCACGAACGTCTCGCGCTGGTTCGTGATGCCCATCGCGACGACCTGGTCGGCGCTGATCCCCGCCTGCCGCAACGCCTGCGGCACGATCCGGTCGACGTTGCGCCAGATCTCCACGGCGTCCTGCTCGACCCAGCCAGGCCGCGGGTGGTACTGCCGGTGCTCGCGCTGGGCGACCGCGACGAGGCGGGCGTTCTGGTCGAACACGATGCAGCGCGTCGACGTCGTGCCCTGGTCGATCGCCATTACGAACCGTTGCACGGCGAGCCTTTCAGTTCTCGTCGACAAGCGAAGTGGTGACGGATTCCGCGGCCTGCACGACCTGACGCACCAGCGTCGCACGCGGACGTCCCGTGGAGTCGCACAGGCGGTCCGCCGCGCCGGAGATGCCGATCGCGCCGATCACCAGGCCGCCGGGGATCCGGATCGGCGCGGCGATGCTGGCCTCGCCCGGCATGTACTCCTCGGCCTCGCCGGCCCAGCCCTGCCCGCGCACCTCGGTCAGCACGCGCTCCAGCATCTGGGTGCGCGTGATCGTCCTGCGCGTCAACGACGTGAGCTCCCGCCGGCGTGCGGCCGCCGACAGGTCCGGGTCGTAGGCGAGTAACACCTTGCCCAGCGCGGTGGCGTGCAACGGCAGCATCGCGCCGATGCCGAGTGTTTGCACAGAGTCATCGGGACGGAACACGTGGTGCACGACGAGCACGGCGCCGTCGTGGTGCATGCCGATCCGGACCTCCTGGCCGGACCGCGCGGCGAGCGTGTCGGCCCAGTTGATCGATCGAGAACGCAGCTCGTTCGCGTCGAGGTAGGACGTTCCCAGGTGCAGCAGCGCGGCGCCGAGCCGGTATCGCCCGGTCGTGTGATCCTGCTCGACGAACTCGACCCGTTGCAGCGTACGGAGAATCCCGTGCGCGGTGCCCCTCGCGAGACCGAGCGAGTCGGCTATCTCTGTGAGACCGTGGTGGCCGGAGCCACGCGCCAGCAGCCGCAGCACGGCTGCGGCTCGTTCGATCGACTGGATGGGTCCCGGCACGCGAGAAACGTAATTGAGACGACCCGTGTCGGCAATGTCGAACAGCTAAGGCGCCCGTCACCCCTGGAAACAGGCCCGAAACGCCTTGCCTGCGCACAGCGTGACCACTCGGTCACACCTTCGGGGGTCGCAGGTGTCGACATTGTCGAAACGTCCCTGTTGAGCAGGCGTGACGTGGGTCATTACGTTCCGCCTCAATCACCACGTGGTGATCAGCCGTTCAAGGACGAATGGGAGGCCAGCGTGGGTCTCGGGACAGTGTTCCTCAGCGAGGTGCTCGGTACGGGCATCTTGCTGTTGCTGGGTGCGGGTGTGGTGGCCAACGTGCTGCTCGCCAAGTCGAAGGGTTTCGACGGCGGCTGGCTGTTGATCAACTTCGGTTGGGGCCTCGGCGTCTTCGCCGGTGTCTACATCGCTTACAAGTCGGGCGCGCACCTCAACCCCGCCGTGACGATCGGCATCCTCACCAGCGGCGCGGACGAGTTCGCACCCGGTGTGCCGGTCGGCGTGGGCTCGACGCTCGTCTACTTCGCCGGTGAGATGGTGGGCGCGTTCCTCGGTGCCGTGCTCGCGTGGCTCGCGTACAAGCCGCACTTCGACGAGACGCCCGACGAGGGCCTCAAGCTCGCGGTGTTCTCCACCGGCCCGGCGATCCGCAGCTACACCTGGAACCTGGTGTGCGAGATCATCGGCACGTTCGTCCTGGTCTTCGTGGTCCTCGCGCTCGGCAAGACGCCGACCCAGCTCGGCCCGCTGGCCGTGGCCATGCTCGTCGTCGGTATCGGTGCGTCGCTCGGTGGCCCCACCGGTTACGCGATCAACCCCGCCCGTGACCTCGGCCCGCGCATCGCGCACGCGCTGCTTCCCCTGTCCTACAAGGGAACCGACGGTGAAGCGGTGGGCAAGAAGGACTCCGACTGGAGCTACTCCTGGGTGCCGGTCGTGGGCCCGATCATCGGTGGCGCGCTCGCCGGTGTGATCGCCTCGCTCGCGTTCTGATCTGACCATCCGGAAAGGACAGTTTCGATGACGCAGTACGTTCTCGCCGTCGACCAGGGCACGACCAGCACGCGGGCGATCATCTTCGACCACAGCGGCTCCATCGTCGCCGTGGGCCAGAAGGAGCACGAGCAGATCTTCCCGCGCGCCGGCTGGGTCGAGCACAACCCGGTGGAGATCTCCGAGAACACCCGGTTCGTGATCGGCCAGGCGCTCTCCGCCGCCGACCTCAACACCGGTGACCTCGCCGCCGTGGGCATCACCAACCAGCGCGAGACCGCGGTGGTGTGGGACAAGAACACCGGCGAGCCCGTCTACAACGCGATCGTCTGGCAGGACACCCGCACCCAGGCGATCGTCGAGGAGCTCGGTGCCCTCGGCGGCGGTGCCGAGCGCTACAAGGCGAAGGTCGGCCTGCCGCTGGCCACCTACTTCTCCGGCCCCAAGATCCGCTGGATCCTCGACAACGTCGAGGGCGCCCGTGAGCGTGCCGAGGCCGGCGACCTGCTGTTCGGCAACACCGACACGTGGACGCTGTGGAACCTCACCGGCGGCCCCAACGGCGGCGTGCACGCCACGGACGTCACCAACGCGTCGCGGACCATGCTGATGGACCTCGACACCTTGTCCTGGGACGCGGAGATCGCCGCCGACATGGGCATCCCGCTGTCCATGCTGCCGGAGATCCGTTCCTCCTCGGAGGTCTACGGCAACGGCGGCCCCGGCGGCGTGCTCAAGGGCGTGCCGATCGCCGGCATCCTCGGCGACCAGCAGGCGGCGACGTTCGGCCAGGCCTGCTACGAGCCCGGTACCGCCAAGAACACCTACGGCACCGGCAACTTCATGCTGCTCAACACCGGTACCGAGAAGGTCGCCTCGAAGAACGGCCTGCTCACGACCGTCTGCTACAAGATCGGCGACGAGGCTCCCGTCTACGCCCTCGAGGGTTCGATCGCGGTCACCGGCTCGCTGGTGCAGTGGCTGCGCGACAACCTCGGCATCATCGGCTCGGCCGCGGAGATCGAGACGCTGGCCAAGACGGTGGACGACAACGGTGGCGCGTACTTCGTGCCGGCGTTCTCCGGTCTGTTCGCGCCGTACTGGCGAGCGGACGCCCGCGGTGCCGTCGTCGGCCTGACCCGGTTCGTCAACAAGGGTCATCTGGCGCGGGCCGTGCTGGAGGCGACGGCGTTCCAGACCCGCGAGGTGCTGGACGCGATGAACGCCGACTCCGGCGTGCCGCTGACCGAGCTGAAGGTCGACGGCGGCATGGTCGCGAACGAGCTGCTGATGCAGTTCCAGGCGGACGTCCTGGACGTGCCGGTCGTGCGTCCCGTGGTCGCCGAGACGACCGCTCTCGGTGCCGCGTACGCCGCCGGCCTGGCCGTCGGCTACTGGTCGTCGCTCGACGAGCTGCGCGCCAACTGGTCCGAGGACAAGCGCTGGACGCCGGAACTCGACTCCGCCGAGCGCGAGCGCGAGTACCGCAACTGGAAGAAGGCCGTGACCAAGTCGTTCGACTGGGTCGACGCCGACGTTCGCTGACTTCTTTCCTTAGGAGCTGAAGAAGTTGTTCGCAAGGCTGGATCCGGCTCGCCGTGCCCGCTCGCTCGAAGCGCTGGGCAGCACGGAGTTCGACGTCCTCGTCGTCGGAGGCGGGGTGGTCGGCGCGGGCGCTGCTCTCGACGCGGCGTCGCGCGGCCTCTCCGTCGCCCTGGTCGAGGCCGACGACTGGGCGGCGGGCACGTCGAGCCGGTCCAGCAAGCTCGTCCACGGCGGGCTGCGGTACCTGGAGCAGCTGGAGTTCAAGCTGGTCCGGGAAGCTCTGAAGGAACGCGGGTTGCTGCTGCGCCGGCTCGCACCGCACCTGGTGCGGCCGGTGCCGTTCCTCTTTCCGTTGAAGAAGCAGTGGGAACGCGCCTACGTCGGCGCGGGCGTGCTGCTGTACGACTCGATCGGCGGCGCCGGGGCAGTGCCGATGCACCGGCACCTCTCCCGCCGCAAGATGGCCTCGGTCGGACCGTCCGTGGACTCCTCCGCGTTCGCCGGCGCCATTCGTTACTACGACGCACAGATGGACGACGCGCGGCTCGTGACGACGCTGGTCCGCACGGCCGCCCAGCACGGCGCCACGGTCGTCTCGCGCGCCCGGGTCACGTCGCTGTTGCGTTCGGAGGGCCGGGTTTCCGGTGCTTCGGTGCGCGACGAGCTCTCCGGCGTGACGCACGTCGTGCGGGCCCGGCGGGTGATCAGCGCGACCGGGGTGTGGACCGACTCGCTGAACTCGATGTCGCCCGGCACGCCGCCGTTCCACGTGCGGATGTCCAAGGGCGTGCACGTGCTGGTGGAGCGGTCGAAGATCGAGCTCGACGGCGGGCTGATCACGCAGACCGAGAAGTCGGTGCTGTTCGTGATCCCCTGGGGCGCCTACTGGATCATCGGCACCACGGACACGCCGTACTCCGGTTCGCCCGAGGACGTGGTCGCCACTTCCGAGGACGTCTCTTATATTTTGGACCACGTCAACGCCGTACTTCGGCAACCGTTGTCGGTGGACGACGTCGTGGGCACGTACGCGGGCCTGCGGCCGTTGCTCGCCGGAGCGTCGAGCGACACGTCGAAGCTCTCCCGCGAACACGCCGTCGCGCAGCCCGAGCCGGGGTTCTTCGTGATCGCGGGCGGCAAGTACACGACCTACCGCGTGATGGCCGCGGACGTCGTGAACGCGGCTGTTTCCGGCCTCGGGCGTGCGGTGGCGCCCTCCCTGACCGCGCGCCTGCCGTTGTGCGGTGCCGTCGGTTTCCAGGAGCTGTGGGCGGACCGGGCTCGGGTCGCCGCGGAGTCCGGTCTGCCCACGTCCACTGTGGAGCGTCTGCTGCGCCGCTACGGCTCGGCCGTGTCCGACCTGCTGGCGATGATCGCGCAGGACTCTTCGCTCGCCACGCCCGTTGCCGGGTACCTGGCGGCGGAGATCGTGTACGCCGTGACGCACGAGGGCGCGCTGGGGCTGGAGGACGTGCTGGCCCGGCGGACCCGGATCTCCATGGAGCACCTGGACTTCGGTGCGTCGGTCGCCGGTGAGGTCGCCGATCTGATCGCTGGTCCGCTGGGGTGGTCTTCGGCCGAACGTGACGCGGCGGTCGAGTCTTATCGGGCTGACTCGGAGTTGGCGGCGAGATGAGATGGACAGCGCGGAGCTGATCGAGAGGTTGCGGCGGGAAGGCGGCTTCCGGCTGCTCCCGCTGCTGGGGAACACCGGGCAGGTCGCAGGGGTGCACCTGGCCCGGTTCCTTCCCGGCGGGCAGCTCGACGTGATCCAGGCGTGGGACGAGCGGTGGGCCGTGTGGGCCCGGATGCCGGACTCGCTCGACCCGGCAGCGCCGTTCGCCGGGCCGGGTGGGGGAGTGGTGCGGAGTGGGCCGCTGGCTCGGGTGGCCGCGCCGCTGTTGCCGTTGCAGGCCGGGCTGCTCGCGCCGTAGCTGCTGTCTGCCGTGGCGGGCCGGGGTGTTCGTGCCGTGACGGCCGGGCTGCTCGTGCCGCTGTCTGCCGTTGCGGGCCGGGGTGTTCGCGTCGTGACGGCCGCTGTGCGCCGCTGTCTGCCGCCGCACGCCGCTGCCTGCCGTTTCAACCTCGGCTTACCGCCCCTTAGGCGCCCTGCGCGAGGGTCGGAGCCATGATCAGAGCACTCGCGCTGGCCCTGCTGGCCGTCGTCGCCACGGCCCCGGCCGCGCACGCCGCCAGCCCCGTCGGCATGACTGACGGCTTCTACGTCGACCCCGACTCCAACCCCGCCGTGTGGGTGCGCGACCACGCGGGCGACGGGCGACAGGCCGCGATCAAAGCGAACATCTCGACCAAGCCGATCGCCCGCTGGTTCGGCGCCTGGAGCGGCGACATCAGGACCGCTGTCAGCGGTTACGTGAACAGGACCGGCACCAAGCTGCCCGTGCTGGTCGCTTACAACATCCCCGGCCGCGACGCGTGCGGTGGCCACTCCGGCGGCGGCGCGGGGACGCCTGAGGCCTATCGGACCTGGATCTCCTCCTTCGCTTCGGCGATCGGCACGCGGCCGGCCGTCGTGGTGATCGAGCCTGACTCGCTGGCGGACTTCGGCTGCATGGACGGCGGCAAGGTCGCCGAGCGCACGGCCATGATCAAGTACGCCGCCGAGCAGTTCAGGGCCAAGGCGCCCAACACGTGGGCCTACCTCGACGCGGGCAACGCGCAGTGGGTGCCGGCCGCGACCATGGCCGGCCGCCTGGACTCAGCCGGTGTGCGCAACGTCCGCGGCTTCTCGATCAACGTGTCGAACTACCACACCACCGCGGCCTCGACGGCGTACGGCAACTCGGTCAGCGGTGCGCTGCCCGGCTACACCAAGCCGTACGTGATCGACACCAGCCGCAACGGCAACGGGCACAACGGCGAGTGGTGCAACCCCGGCGGGCGCAAGCTCGGCACGCCCGCCCGTACCGGTGGCGGTGCGGAGATGTTGTTGTGGGTCAAGGTCCCCGGCGACTCGGACGGGCGATGCGGCAAGGCGCCGGGTGTCGAGGCGGGCAAGTTCGACCCGCAGCTCGCGTTCGACCTCGTGTACGGCTACTGAGCCGCCAGGGCACGCAGCGGTGTGGGCCCGCGGTACTCCGCGAGCTTGCGCCGCGTCTGGTTCTCGTCCAGGGCGATCTCGCCGAGGAGGTCGAAGAGCGCGCGGCCGCGTTCGACGGCGGTCTCGCCCTGGGCGAAGACCTTGGCCAGGCCGGACTCCGCGTAGACGAGCGGTGGCGCCTTCTCGAACTCGAACAGCGTGCACGCCGACTGGAACGCCGCCGTGGCCGCCTCTTCCGGCACGACGCGGATGATGGCGGAGTTCGCCAGGAGCCACACGTACTGCTCCTCCATGACCTGCTTGGTGCCGAGCCGCATCCGCAGCGCCAGCTCGTGCAGGTAGAAGACGCACTTGGGGCCGTTGGGGCGGCGCATGACCGCCTGCCTGTCCAGGTCCTCGACGGCCTGCCCGGTCGCGGCCTGCAGGGCGCGCGCGTAGTTCGGCGTCTGCAGGAGGCTGTTCACGGTGAGAACGTCGTAGGCCGTGATGCCGGTGGCCATCGCCTCCGTCATCGCGAGCGTGCGCGTGGTGTCCGGCGTCTGCGCGAGGTACGGGTCGAAGGCGTTGTGGTAGCGGCGGAGGAAGTCCTCGAAGTAGTCGATGTCCTTGCCGCAGACCGTGAGGTACTGCGCGAGGTCGATGTCGCTGCCGCGAATCTTGCCGTGCTCGAGGTTGGAGACCTTGCTCGGGTCCCAGCCGAGCTGCAGCGCCATCGCGCGGCCCCTCAAACCGGTGAACCTCTGCCGGAGGCGGCGCAGCTCGTCGCCCAGATCCCTGCTGTACGCGGTGGAAGTCGTCACTGTCACGACTTCGAACGTATGGGTTGGAATTACTCCATGGTACGGGCTCGTTCGGGTGAAAACGCGCTAGTCGATCAGCTTGCGGAGCTCCGCGTCGAAGTCGACGTAGTCGCTCTCGCAACCGGGGGAGACCACGTCGTAGGTGGAGTTCAGGAACTCCTGCAGCTCGGAGGACCGCACGTGGAACACGGCCTGCGACACGTCGGAGCGCAGTTCGAGCACGGCGGTCGTGGAGTTGTGGGGCCGCAGCCGCACGTCACCCGCGCCGCTGGTGGTGATCAACCCGTCGGCGAGCAGGTCCCGGCTCACGAGCCACACGGTCTCCTGGCGTCCCATCCGGAACGTCATGGTCACGGCGTGCGGGTCGTCGGCGCGGTAGCCGAGCTCGACGTCGACGGGCAGCGGGCGCCCGGACGGAGCGATGAAGGCGAATGTCGAGTCGGCGCCCACTCGTGTCACGTTCCTCATGCCCCCTAAGACGTCCGGCAGCCTCCGTGGATGCCCCGATCAGGAAAATGGATCGGAACGTGATTTTCAATGGTCCTCGAGTATGACTTTTCACATGCAGTGGCGACGGCCAGGTGAGACGGCGTGGCCCAGGTGCTCTGACCAGGCATTTTGTTATATTCGCCCTGGTCGGGTTCGGTCATCTGTGGACGAGGTCACGAGATGAGACGGCTCGAATGCCGGGACGGCGTGAGGTGGGGAACCTTAATTCCGGTTAAAGATGGAGGCGCTTTCCGTAGTTAATTCGGCACGCAAAGTGATGCCGGGGTCAGGCCGGGTTGCCGCGGGGCCGCAGCCGGCCGCCCGGCAGCGGGGGTGCCGGCAGGCGGGCGCCGGGGTAGCCCTCGACCCGGCCGAACCGGTCGGTCTCCGCCTGCCATTCCTCCCGGAACGCGGCGATCTCGTCGTGCGTGCGCCCGACGAAGTTCCACCACATGACGATCTCCTCGCCGAACGGCACGCCGCCCAGCAGCACGACCCGCGCGCCGCCGGCCGACGAGAGCGTCAGCGTCGGACGACCGGTGCCGACGTAGCCGAGGTCGCCGGGCTCCAGAGCGGTCTCGCCCAGTGCCACGTCGCCGGTGTCGAGCAGGACGCCGTGCTCGAACGACGGCACCACGTCCAAGGTCAGCGACGCACCGGCGGACAGCACGATCTCGACGCCGAGCAACGGCGTGAACGTCCGCACCGGGGACGTCGAACCCGCGAGCGAGCCGAGGAACACGCGCATCGAGGCGCCGTCCGCCACCACGGTCGGCGGGACGTAGTGCTGGAAGTCGCGCGGCGCGTCGCGGTGGGCGTCGGGCAGGGCGAGCCAGAGCTGCACGCCGTGCAGGACCGAGGACGAGGCGGTGGACTGCTCGGAGTGGCAGATGCCGCTGCCGCCGGTCATGAGGTTGAGCTCGCCGGGGCGGACGAACGCGTGCACGCCGAGGCTGTCGCGGTGCTCGATCTCGCCGGTGAACAGCCAGCTGACGGTCTGCAGGCCCGTGTGGGGATGCGGGGCCACGTCCATGGTGACGTCGTCCGGGCCGTAGTGGTCGCAGAAGCAGCAGGCGCCGATCAGTGAGCGCTGCTTCTGGGGCAGCGTCCGGCGCACCGACATCGCGCGCGGGCCGCCCAGCGGGACGTCGCGCGGGGTCAGCACTTCCACGCCGCCGGAGGTGGAGGTGCACGTCACTTCTGCGGGCTCGGCCTCGACATTGCTCACGGGGTCGATCGTAGGCCGATGCGGGGGAACGGTTCGTGACCACGTGCCGGCCGAGAGGCCAGGCAGCGGTTCGCGAACGTCGTGGACGTGTTGGCGGACAAGCACCTCGCCCGCACCGCCAGCCGGCTGGAGTTGATCAACACGACCGGGTGAACAGTTGGGCCGCCTCGACCGCCGATAGGTAGACAACCCCTGTCGTAGGAGCAGCAAGTGATGATGGTGCGCGCCCGCGTCGGCGAGTTCGTGGAGAGCAACCGGTTCCAGATGTTCATCGTCGGCGTGATCGTGGTCAACGCGGTCACCCTGGGGGCGGAGACGTCGACCGTCCTGCACGCGAAGTTCGGCCCCGTACTGACGACGATCGACCACCTGGCACTGGCGATCTTCGCGGCGGAGCTCTCGGCCCGGCTGTACGCGTCCGGCTGGAAGTTCTTCAAAGGCCCTTGGAACGTCTTCGACTTCGTGATCGTCGTCGTGGCGCTGATCCCGACCGCGGGACCGTTGTCCGTGTTGCGCAGCTTCAGGATCCTGCGCGCGCTGCGGCTCGTCGCGATGGTGCCGAGCATGCGCCGGGTCGTCACGGCGCTGGTGCGCTCCATCCCGGGCCTGCTGTCGTTGTCCGGTCTGCTGGTGCTGCTCGTCTACGTCGGCGGCGTGATCGCGAGCAACCTGTTCGGCGACACCGGAGACCCGCGCTTCGCGGGCCTCGGCCCGACGTTGCTGACGCTGTTCCAGATCACGACGGGCGACGGCTGGTCGGACGTGATGCGCGACCTGATGGAGCAGAAGCCCTACGCGTGGATCTTCTTCCTCATCTACCTGATGCTGGGGTCGTTCACGATGCTCAACCTGTTCATCGCGGTGGTCTGCAGCGCGATGCAGGAGGAGGTCATGCTGCCCGCGCCCCGTTCCGCGGCGCACGACGACCTGCTGCTGCTGGAGGTCCGGGCACTCAGGGACGAAGTGCGGGCGCTGCGTCAGAACGCGTGAAACAGGTGACGACGCGCCACGGGCTCGTCCAGCCGACGTGGAATCCTGGCCCGGTTTGTCATCCGGTCGGGCGGCAGAGAACCCACGAAAGTGGGGATAACTATGTGCTTGTACGGGTTAGGAGGCCCACCGGAACGCGACATCGGCCTACCCGTTCGTGTCCGAACCAAGCCTGATCGGCGGATCGCCGATTGGTCCGTCAGCTGCAAAGGTCAGTTGCTGTTCGGCAGTGAGCGTTCCAACGAACAGGAGCCACTCAGGTCATGGCGAGCCCCACTGTGAAGCCGGTTCTGCGCACCGACTACCAGCGTTCCGTCGCGGAGTACTGGAACAAGGAGAAGGACCCGGTCAACATCAAGCTCGGTGAGGTGGACGGGCTCTACCACCACCACTACGGGCTCGGCCAGTACGACCCGGCGGTGCTGCAGGCGCCCGCCGAGGTGCGCGACCAGGTGATGATCGCCGAGATGCACCGGCTGGAGACCGCGCAGGCCGAGGTGCTGCTCGACGCGTTCGGCGACGTTCCCGCCGGTGGCCACCTGATGGACGGCGGCTCCGGGCGTGGTGGCACCAGCTTCATGGCCAACGCCCGGTTCGGTGCCCGCATCGACGGCGTCAGCATCTCCGAGGAACAGGTCGCCTTCGCCAACAACCAGGCCGTCGAGCGCGGGGTCGCCGACCAGGTGCGGTTCCACTTCAAGAACATGCTCGACACCGGCTTCGAGACCGGCTCGTTCAACGGCATCTGGACCAACGAGACCACGATGTACGTGGACCTCCAGCAGCTGTACGGCGAGTTCGCGCGCCTGATCGCCCCCGGCGGCCGGTACGTCTGCATCACCGGCTGCTCCAACGACCTGACGGGACTGCGGTCGCGGGCCGTCAGCCAGATCGACCAGCACTACATCTGCAACATCCACCCGCGCAGCGAGTACTTCAGGGCGTTGGCGGACAACGGGTTCGTGCCGATCAGCGTGGTCGACCTGACGCCGGAGACCATCCCGTACTGGGAGCTGCGCGCGCAGTCGTCGGTCGCGACCGGCGTCGAGGACCCGTTCCTGACGGCCTACAAGGAAGGCAGCTTCCACTACCTGCTGATCGTCGCGGACCGCATCTGATGAAGGACCTCCTCACCGGGCCGTCCGGGCTGGGCACCTCCGCTGCCCGGCTCGGGCGGCCCGAGGCCGTGCAACCGCCGCCCGAACCCGGCTATGCCGAACGCCCGTGGGGTGACGGCACCGCGCCACCGCTGTACGTGCCGGTGCTCGAACGCGAGGACGCCCTGCTGGCGGCCGCCGTGGACGAGCGCCTCGTCGCGTGGGCGCAGGAGTGCGGGTTCGAAGAGCCGGAACGGTTCCTGGGCGGCATGTTCGGCCGGCTCGCGGTGCTGACCCACGTGGACACCGACGACGTCGACCAGCTGCTGATCGCGGCGAAGCTGAACGCGGCGTGGTGGGCCGCCGACGACCTGTACGCGGACGACACCGAGATGGGCGCGATCCCGGCCGAGCTGCCGCCGCGCCTGGCCCTGGCGATGGCCGCGATGGACCCGGTCGCGCCCGCCGCCGAGTTCACCGTGGACCTGGAGGAGAGGATCGCGGCCGACCCGGTGCTCGTCGGCCTGCGCTCGGGCATCGCGCACCTCACGTCGCGCAGCACGGCCACCGTGGTGCAACGGGTCTGCTACTCGACGTTCGCGATGTTCGTGTCGTGGGGCGCCTACGCGGCTTGGCGGCACACCGGCAACTATCCGCCCGCGTGGCAGTACCTCGCGACAAGGCAGCACGACACCTTCTACACGTCGATGACGCTGATCGACGCCGTCGGCGGCTACGAGCTGCCCGCGCCGCTGTACTACGACCCGCGCGTGCGGCGGCTGCTCACGGCCGCGGGCACGGCGTCGGTGATGGTGAACGACCTGGTGTCGGTGGAGAAGGACGCCGCCGACGAGAAGCCGGTCTGCAACATGGTGCTGCAGATCGCCGCGGACCGTGAGTGCTCGATCGCCGAGGCCACCGCACGGACCGTGGAGCTGCACAACCAGCTGGTGCGCGACTTCGAGGCAGGGCACAAGGCGTTGCTCGCGGTGCCGTCGGTGGAGCTGCACCGGTTCCTGAAGGGCACCAAGGCCTGGATGGGTGGCGGCTTCGAATGGCACACCACGCATCCGCGTTACCGGTAGAGCGTCCGCCTGAGCCACGCCATCCGCGTGGCTCGGGCGCGGCGCCGCGGGCCCGCCGCCCGCGGACGTGCCGGCGACGACCGGGGAGGCGAGACCGTTCGACGCACGCCTGGCCGCGATCCCGGCCGCGGTCAGCGGTGGCCGGGAGAAGTCCACCGCCGCCGCGATCTCCGGGGCGATCACCCCTTGACGCCCGTGTGCGCGAGGCCCTCGATGAACTGCCGCTGCGCCACCACGAACACCACCAGGATCGGCACGGCCGTCATCGTCGCCGCGGCCAGCTGGACGTTCCACATCGGGCCGCCGTAGATGTCCACGAACTGGGTCAGTGCCTGTGGCAGCGTGAACATGTCCGGTGTGGACAGGTACACGATCGGCTCCAGGTACAGGTTCCACGAGTGCAGGAACGTGAAGATCGCGACCGCGCCCAGTGCGGGCCGGGACAGTGGCAGGGCGATCCGGTAGAAGATCCCGGCGCGGCCCAGGCCGTCCATGCGGGCGGCCTCCTCCAGCTCCGGCGGCAGCGCGACGAAGAACTGGCGCATGATGAAGATCGCCAGCACGCACGGTGCCCCGAAGATCGGCACGATGATCAGCGGCCAGTGCGTGTTCGTCATCCCGAGCGACTGGAACATCTGGAACAACGGGACGATCGTGACCTCGCTCGGGATGAGCAGGCCGGTCAGCACCACCACGAACAGCGCGTTCTGGCCGGGGAACCGGATGCGTGCGAACGCGTAGCCCGCGAGCGCCGCGACGGCCATCGTGCCGGCGGTGACGACCACCGCGATGTAGAGGCTGTTCCAGTACTGCTGCCCGAACGGCTGCATCCTGAACACCGTCTCGTACGTGGAGAACGTCCACTCCGACGGCAGCAGCGACTCGGAGAAGATCTCGCTGATCGGTTTCATCGACGAGGTGACCATCCACCACGTCGGGAACACGAACGGCACGCACAGCAGGCACAGCAACCCGTAGAGGGCGACCTTACGATTCATGGAGCACCCACTTCCGGCGCATCTGCCACTGCAGCAACGTCAGAGCGGCCACGATGACGAACAGCAGCACCGAGATCGTCGCGCCGTAGCCGAAGTGGTGGAACTGGAACGCCTGCTGGTACAGGTAGTAGATCAACACGGTCGTGGACGTGCCCGGACCGCCCTGGGTGAGCACCGCGATCTGCGCGAACACCTGCAGCGAGCCGACGATCGTGATGATCGACGTGAGCAGGATCGTCGGGCTGATCAACGGGATCGTGATGCTCCGGAACCGCCTCCACGCGCCCGCGCCGTCGATCTTCGCGGCCTCGTACAACGGCGCCGGAACCCCTTGCAGTGCCGCGAGGAACAGCACCATGTTCAGCCCGACGTTCTTGATCACCTGCACGACGATCACCGCCACCATCGCCGTGGTCTCACCCCGCAGCCAGTTCGGGCCGTCGACGCCGAAGACGCCGAGCAGCCCGTTCACGCTCCCCTCCGGCTGCAACATGAGCTGCCAGACCAGCGTCCAGGCCACCAGCGACACCAGCACGGGGGAGAAGAACAGCGTGCGGAACAGCGTGGTGCCGCGCAGTTTCTGGTTGAGCAGCACCGCGAGCAGCAACGCCAGGGACAGGTTCAGCACCACCAGTCCGGCGGCGAACCAGGCGGTGGCGACGAGCGAGTCGCGCAGCTTCTCGTCGGCGAGAAGCTGTTTGTAGTTCTCGCCGCCGATGAACTCGAACGTCCCGCCGAGCACGTTCCACTCGTTGAGGCTGTACCAGCCGACCATCCCCAGCGGGATGAGCACGAACGCGAGGCTGCCGAGCAGAGCAGGCGCGACGAACAGGTAGCCGACCAGGTTGTCGCGCCTGCGATACGTCCAGAACGTCACTGGCGCTCCAGCAACGGCTTGATCTTCTCGCACACGCCGTCGAGCACCTGGCCGATGTTCGCGTCCGGCTGCCACAACGGGTCGAGTGCCGCGCGGATCGTCTGGTTCAGCTCCTCCTGGCCCTGGTGGCTGGGCTTCGTCACGCCCTTGCTGATGCCGTCGATCACGACCGACTGCAGCTGCTCCGGCTTGAGCAAGGGGTTGCTCTTGGCCAGCGTGTCCGCGTTGAGCAGCGACTGGCGGACCGGCGGGAAGAACTGGGCGAGCTTCGCGGAGTTGGCCGCGTTGGTGAAGAAGCCCAGGAAGTCCGCGGCGGCGTCGGCGTTCTTCGACCGCTTCAGCACGCCGACACCGGCCTGGCCGATCACCGCGTAGTCACCTTTCGGGCCCTGCGGCAGCGGCAGCAGCGTCCAGCCGAACTTGGCGTCCTTCAACGCGCCCGCCCGCGAGATCTGGCTGATGGCCATGGCCGCGTTGCCCGCGAAGAAGTCCACGGTCGTGCCGGGGCCCGGGATCGCCTTGTCCGTGAAGATCGCCTTGTGGACGAACGTCATGGCGTCCTTCATCTCCTGGCTGGAGAAGCCGCACGTCCTGCCGTCCTCGCTCCACGCGTTCGCGCCCCAGCCGCGCCAGATCGCCGAGAGCACCGCCCAGTTCTGGTACTTGAAGTCCGGCAGCACGAGGTTCTTGCCGGCCGAGGCCGCGACAGCCTGCTCCCAGGTCTTCGGCAGTTCCCGCACCAGGTCGGTGTTGACGAACAGCCCGAACGGCGAGGTGGAGAACGGGTACGCGTAGAGCTCGCCGTCCTTCTCCCACAGCTTCGTGGCGGACGGCACGAGCTCGTCGGCCTTCTCCACCTTGGCCTTGATGGGCGCGAGCGCGCCGGAGGACACGAAGTCCGGCGCGGACTCCTCGAGGATCCACGCCAGGTCCGGCGCGTTGCCGCCGGCGATCTGGGTGGTGAGCGTGGTGGTGTAGCCGTCGGCCGGGATCGTGTCGAACTTGATCTCGGTGACGTCCGGGTGCGACGCCTTGTACTCGGCCGCGATCTCGTTGAGCAGCTTGAGATGCGCCTCGTTGGCGGTCCACACGGTCATGCGCAGCGACTTGGGGCCGGACTGCGCGGACGAACCGCTGCAGGCGGTGAGCGCCAGCAGTGCGGCGACGATCAGAGCGGTGAGGCGGGACAGCTTTGTCACGTCGTCTCCCTGTGTCAGTAACCGGACACGTCCGGCCAGCGGAGCTCGACCCCGTCGCGTTCCAGCCGGTGCTGGAAGTCCGCGAGCAGGCCGGGGGTGTTGCGCACCGCGCGAGGGGTGACTCGGTGCGCCAGGCAGAAGTCCGCGAGCGCGCCCGCGACCTCTCCGACGTTCCACTCGACCGGGTGCAGCCGATGGGAACCGTTGGTGATGTGGGTGGTGCCGATGTTCTTGCCCGCCGGGAGCAGGTTCTCGACGCGCTGGGGGATGAGCGCGCCGAGCGGGATCTCGAACGGGCAGCTGGCGATGTCGAGGTAGTTGTCGCCGCCGGTGGAGGGATGCAGGTCGATGCGGTACATGCCGACACCCACGGCGTCGGCGTGCTGCACGGCGCCCTTGTCGCCGCGCACGGCGAGCGAGAGGTCCTGCTCGACGATCGTGTACTCGGTCCGCATCCGCCGTGACTCACGGATGTAGGGCGCCTGGGCCAGGCCGTCCGCGCTGCCGGTGACATCGCCGCGCAGCCGCAGACCGGGGAAGCCGGTGCCGCCGTCCTGCCGCGGTGCCTCGGTCTGCAACCAGTACAGCACCGACTTCGACAGCTCTCGGGCCGCCGCGATGTGCCTGTCCGCGTCCGGCACGTCGATCACCGGCGACTCGAAGTAGTCGATCATCGGCCAGTTGACCAGGCAGATGTCGCTGTCGTAGGCGCCTTCGGTGAAGTTGCGGCGCGCGGCGATGCGGCGGAACGTCCACAGGTTGCCGTCGCCCGCGCTGAGCCGCTGGTCGGAGAGCACCGACAGCGGGTCGTCGTCCGGGTTCGGGGTGAACGTGCGCTCGGCGGTGGTCAGCGTGCGCGGGTCGGGGGAGCGGAACGACAGCATCCGGTCGCCCCAGTAGGCGGGCTGGTACTCGCGCCAGAAGTCGTACCGCTCGGGCCTGTCGATGGTGTGGTCGCCGTCGACGTGGTCGATCGCGAAGCACACCGACATCGCCTGCATGTTCGCCGGCTGGGCGGTCTCGGGCGCGCTGGGCTCGCCGGTGTCCAGGGTGGACTCGAAGCCCGTCACGTACTCGGTGCCGGACAACGGGAGCAGCTCGCCGGTCTCGGTCGCGTCGAGGATGTACGGCGCGGCCAGTTCGACCTCGGTGCCGTTGTGCTCGACGGTGACCGACACGATCCGGTCGCCGTCGGTGCGCGCGGAGATCGGCCGGGCGGGCTGCAGGACGGTGAGCCTGCCGCTGCCCCGGTAAGGGGCCAGCATCTCGTCGATCACGGCGACGGCGACGCGGGGCTCGTGGCAGAGCCGGCTCACGTTGCCCGCGCCGGGGTTGAGCTCGCGCCACGCCCGTGCCCGCGGCGTCAGGGGGTAGTGGCGGCGGTAGTGGTCGCGGATGCCGTCGCGCAGCGCGCGGTACGACGCGGTGACGCCGAAGCGCTCGACCCAGCTGTGCTCGTCCGGCGGCACGGCCTGGCTGGTGAGCTGCCCGCCGAGCCACTCGAACTCCTCGGTGAGCACGACTCGGCGGCCGGCGCGCAGCAGGGCGAGGGCCGCGGCGACCCCGCCCAGCCCGCCGCCTACTACGACGACGTCAGTGTTGTGCGGCAACAGATTCCTCCAGATCAACGCTGAGCGGTGGAGTGGCCCAGCGTGGTGCCTTCGACGAACTCGCAGGCCAGCAGCTCCTGCGGGGTGGTGCCGTGTTCGAGCACCTCGGTCAGCGCCTGCACCGCCCGCCGGCCCATCTCGCGGCGCGGAATGCGGAAACCGGTGAGCCGGACGTCGTCCGGTGCGGGCCGGGTGGCGGCGCCGAGCGTCAGCACGGACAGGTCGCCGGGGACCGACAGGCCGCGCTCGCGGGCGGCGAGGACGAGCGCGGCACCGTCGGAGAGCTCCTCGGCGAGCACGCACGTGACACCGGCGCCGAGCAGCTGACCTAGGCCTGCGGACTGCACGTGCGTGCCCTTGACCCCATGCGCCGCAACGGCTTGCTTGAACCCGCGCAGCCGGTCGGCCGACGACTCCGCGCCCGTTCCGGCGCCTGCGTAGGCGAGCTCGCGGTGCCCGAGAGCCACCGCGCGGTCCACCAGGTCCCGCACGGCGGCGGCGTAGTCGGCGCCGACGTGCGGCACGGGGCCGCCCGCGTCGTCACGCCGTCCGACCGAGACGAACGGGATGGCCTCCTTGACGAGCTGGGCCAGGTCGTCGCGGTCGATCGAACGACCGAGCAGCACACAGCCGTCCGCGAGCCGGATCCTGCTGTCGTCGCTGAAGATCCGCCGCTTCCCGCTCGTCGCCTTGGCGCTGGTGAACAGCAGCAGGTCGCAGCCGGCCTCCTCCGCCTGTTCCTCGATGCCCTCGAGGAACGGCTGGTAGAAGTCCGCGCGGGTGCTCGGGAAGACGGCCTCGTAGGTGAAGACGCCGAGGATGCGGTTGCGCTGGTCGTGCAACCGGCGCGCGATCGGGTTCGCCACGTAACCGGTCCGGCGGATCACCTCGAGCACCCTCGCCCGCGTCTCCTCCGCGATCCGGACGCCGCTGTCGGTCCGGTTGTTGAGCACCAGCGACACCGTGGCCTGGCTGACGCCCGCCATCCGGGCGATGTCCTGCTGGGTGAGCCTCTTCGCCATGAACACCTGCCAATTCGAATTGGCACGGAGTCTGCGACAGCACCCGTCCCACCGTCAACCCTGTAATAATTCGAATTAGCATCTTGACGGGCCGGGTTCGGGCGGGTGAGGGTGCCGCATCAAGGAGGTAGGCCCGTCATGAACTCGTCCCTGAAGGAACGAGCTTGCCAACCGCCGCGAGCGGCGGTTTCCAGGCTTGCTTCGGCCGTCCTAGCTGGCTGCCAGGATGGGCGCTGCGTCTGGGCGCATGACTTCGCCCGGGCGCTCAACACCGCGAGCCGCGATGTTGAGCGCTGCGTTGTGGTCGGCGTGCCCAACGAAGTCACACCGGCCACACTGGAACACCGCCTGACTGCGGCGGTTGCGTTTGTCGACGTGCCCGCAGGCGTGGCAGGTCTGCGAGGTGTAGGCCGGATCGACCTGCACCACCACCACACCGGCCCGCTGGGCCTTGTAGGTCAGGAACTGACCGAGCTGGGCGAACGCCCAGGAATGCAGGGTGGCCCGTTGGGGCTTGCGAAGCCGTACCCGCACGCGGATTCCCGTCAGTTGCTCGACGGCGATCCCGCGCCCGGTGCGTTCAGCCTCGGCCACGATGGTCTTGCTGATCCGGTGGTTCACCATCCCAGCTGCAAACGACCAGACTTCGGCCGATTGGAGTTCAGGTGAACGCATTCAGCCGTCGCAGCCTGATCACCGGTGCGACGGCCGTCGGACTGCTCGCCGCTCTGCCCGCGCCGGCGCACGCCTTGCCCGCGCCCCCGCCCGTCACCCCGGACCGCCGCTCGTTCGCACCGGACGAGCAGCGGTTCGCGCAGTACCTGATGCTCGTCTCGCCGATGGTCGCGGACATGAACGCGAGCGGCTTCTTCGGCGGTGGCTGGTGGCGCAGCCCCAACGCCCCGTACAACGCCCGCGTCCAGGAACACGTCTACACGCTGGCCTGGTTCGCGACCCAGTCCCGCTCGTGGAACCCGTACCGCGGCAACGCGAACGTGCTCGCCGCACTCGACGCGGGACTCGGCCATTACCTCGGGCTGCAGCACGCCGACGGTTCGTGGCCGGAGTACTCGGCGGACCAGCACTCGCTGGCGGCGACCGGGTTCGGCATGGGCTACCTGAGCAAGACGAACGCCTTGCTGAAACGCGCCGGAGTGCTGCGGTCGCGGCAGATCCAGATCAGCGCGGCGCTGCGGCGGGCCATGACGTGGTTCCTCGACCCGTCCAACGGCACGGTCTGGCAGTCGCCGCTCACCTGGGCGAACCAGACGGCCTCCGGCCTCGCCGGTGCGGCGCTCGCGCTGAGGCACGACCCGGACGCCGTGCTGCGGCAACGGCTGACCGAGGCGTTCCGGCGGCTGGCGACGGCGGGCCAGAGCCCCGCCGGGTACTTCTACGAGGAGTCCGGTGCGGACACCAACTACAACTTCGAGGTCATGCTGCCGGAACTGGCCGACGCGTGGCGGCAGACCGGCGACCCGAACCTCGTCACCATGGCCAGGAGGTACACCGACTGGCTCGGCTACAACCTGCTGCGCGAGCCGGACGGTTCCGGCTGGTTCGCCAACATCGCCCCGAACTCCCGCACGTCCTCGAAGTTCTACGCCGACGTGCGGCCCGATCCCGAACGGACCGCGCTCAACGCCCAGTTCGTGCCGGAGGTGCCCGGCCTGGCCGCGTTCGTGCCGAGCCGCGAGGACCTGGCCGCCGTGCGCGCGGCCTGGGCGGCCTCGACGGCGCCGGTGCCCGCACTCGTCAAGCCGGACACCTCACCGCGCATCCTCACGCACGCGATCTACGGCGAGCGCTACCCGAGCCGTGCCGAAAGGACGGCGGCCATCGCGCGGCTGCCCTACCGGCGCGCGCACTTCACCGAGCGGCGCAGCGATCAGGGGCAGGACTTCCTGTTCGTGCGGCGGCCACGGTGGTATGTCGGCGGATACTTCGGCACGCGCCGGGCGACGTCGTTGGCGCGCACCGGGTTGACGTTCCTGTGGCACCCCGTCGCGGGCGCGCTGGTGCAGTCGATGAACAACAACGACCACGCGTGCTGGGCCACGGTCTTCCCCGGTCAGGTGCCGGACTCCCGCGGCCCGCAGGAGGCGGAGTTCCTCGGCGGCGAGCCGTACCGGTTCCGCTACCGCACGCCGTCCGGTTCGGTCGTGACGGAGGTGGCGGTGGGCGACCGGATCGTGCGGTCGGTGCGGGCCGGCAGCGCGGCCACCGAGCAGATTCCTTTGGTCGTAAGGGATTCCGACACGGTGGCGCTGGACTCGCGTGGCCTCACGCTCACCCGCGGCCGCACGGTGATCCGGTTCGACTGGGCACGCGAACTGCAGCCGCGGCTGCGTCCGGCGACCACGATCACCTATCCCGGCCGCCGGATGCAGATCCTCACCGTGCCGCACGACGGCACGTTCACCCTGACGGTCACCGCGCGTTAGTCCAATGTGGACAGAGAGGTTCACTCTGATGTAGCAACGGTGTCGCGCATGTCCGCGCAGCTCACGGGGTATTCGATGATCCCAAACCCCAGGTCCCCCGTTCGGGTGGTTGCCCGGACGCGTACGTCCTCAGCGCGGTCGTGAGGAGTGGTTGTCATGGCACATCTGCGTCGTCTCGTCGACGTTCGCACCGGTGACGAGTTCGATCAGCCGGTTCCCTTCGGCCTGGTGTACCCGGTGTGCACCGCGGACGGTTCCGCGCCGCCCAGCCAGCGCGGCCGGACCTGGGAACACCTCGAGGCCAGTGACCGCGAGCTGCGGCAGGTCTCCTGAAGTCCGTGTGAAGGGCGCCCGCGCCGGGTACTGCCAGGTGCGGGTGGCCCGGCCGGGCGCCCGTGCGAAGGGAGTTCGACATGGACTTCGGACAGGGGCTGAACGACGCCTGGCGCGCCGTGGCCACGTTCGTGCCCAAGCTCGCGGCGTTCCTGTTGATCCTGCTGATCGGCTGGTTCGTCGCGAAAGCGGTGGCGAAGCTCGTCGACAAGGTGCTCGAACGCGTCGGTTTCGACCGTCTCGTGGAGCGCGGCGGTATCCGCAGGATGCTCTCCAACAGCAAGTACGACGCCTCTGACCTGCTCGCGAAGCTCGTCTACTACGCGTTGCTGCTGATCACGCTGCAGATCGCGTTCGGCGTGTGGGGCCCGAACCCCGTCTCCGAACTGCTGACCGGCATCGTGTCGTGGCTGCCGAAGGCCGCGGTCGCGATCATCATCGTCGTCGTGGCGGGCGCGGTCGCCAGTGCCGTCAAGGACTTCATCGGCGGTGCGCTGGGCGGGCTGTCCTACGGCCGCGTTCTCGCGAACATCGCGTCGATCTTCATCTGGGCGCTCGGCATCATCGCCGCGCTGAACCAGATCGGCGTCGCCACGACGGTCACCACGCCGGTCCTGATCGCGGTGCTCGCCACGGTCGGCGGCATCCTCGTCGTCGGTGTGGGCGGTGGCCTGGTGAGGCCGATGCAGCAGCGGTGGGAAGGCTGGCTGGGGCGTGCGGAGCAGGAACTGCCGCAGGCCCAGGCCCAGGCGGAGGCGTACCAGCGCGGGCGTGAGGACGCCGGGCGCACCGGTACCCCGGCTCAGGCCGAACCCGTCACCGCGCCGGTGCCCGCCGCGGCGCGCCCGGACCCGGTGCTCGGCGAGCGGAGGCCCGACGAGCGCTGACCGAGGATCACCGACGAGGCGTACCCCCTGGGGTGCGCCTCGTTTTCATGTGAGCTTCGGCAGCGCGGGCACGTCGTCGGTCAACGGCCTCGCGTCGTGCAGGTGCGCGAGCTCGCAGACGGCCATCAGGCGTGCACCGAGCCACGACGTGGGTGTCCAGTCCGCCTCGAGTGCGTTGTCCAGCAGGCCTCGCCCGTACGCGGCGAGGAGCACGACAGCGCCCACCGTGCCGGCGCCCTCGACGCCCAGCAGGAGGATGTCGCGCACCGCGGCGCCGTGCTGGTCGACCTCGGCGGCGAGAGCAGGGGTGAGGGCGAGGGTCGCCCACCCGGCCACGCCGATCCGGTCGGAGAGTTCGGAGATCCACTCTCGCGCGTTCTTCTCGCGCCAGGTCACACGCATTCCGACACGGTAGTCGCGTCCGGTGAACTTCCGGTTTGAGGGCGCTCGAACCGGGTATTCGGGCGCGGGCGCGTCAAGCAGTCGGCGCGAAGGATCCGGCTGTGAAAGCAGGCGATGACCATGACCACCGAACTCGACGAACCGTCGTCACGGCAGCAGCGCGCGATCGCGCTGGAGAAGCTGGACAACGCGGTCTGCACCGCGTTGGCGGGCATCGACGAGGACGAGGCCCGCAGAAGCCTCCAGGAGGCGCTGGAAGCGTGCTCGACTGTGGTGCCGCCGCAGGTCATGGGATGTGTCGAAGCCGCGGGCGAGCACCTGCGCTACGGCGAGCGGATGGAAGCCCGGATGCTGCTGACCCTCGCTCACCGGCTGCTCAGCCGCGTCTCGCGCCCGATGGCCGTGCCTGCACCCTCGACTCCCGGTGATGTGGGTATCTCGGTGCGGGGAGAAGTTGATCGTGTGGAACGCCGTGTCCGCGGGTAACCGGGGGACGTGGACATCAAGCACGAAGTGACCCAGACGGAGTCGTCCCTCCTGGCCAGTTTCCCCGACTACCTCGACGCCCAGCGGCTCGTGGACCGGATGTCCGACGACGGGTTCCCGGTGGAGAGCGTGCGGATCATCGGCGACGGTGTCCGGACGGTCGAGCAGGTGACCGGACGCATGACGCGGGCCCGCGCGGCAGCGGCGGGCACGGCCAGCGGTGCGTGGTTCGGTGTGTTCATCGGTCTGCTCTTCGGGCTGTTCACCGCCGGGCAGGCCTGGGCGTGGTTCGTGTTCATCAGCCTCGCGGTCGGTGCGTTCTGGGGTGCGGTCTTCGGGTTCGTGGCGCACTGGAGCACGCGCGGACGCCGTGACTTCGCGAGCACCATGACCCTGCAGGCACGCCGGTACGAGGTGCACGTCGACAGGGAACGCGCCGCCGAAGCGGCGAAGTACGTGCTCTGAGGCATGCAGACCTTCCTGCCGTATCCGGACTTCGCCGCCACGGCCCGGGTGCTGGACCGCAGGCGCCTTGGCAAGCAGCGGGTCGAGACGCTGCAGATCCAGCGCGCGCTGGTGGTGCCCGGCCACGGCTGGCGCCACCACCCGGCCGTGAAGATGTGGGCGGGCCACGAGGAAGCGCTCGTCCGGTACGGCATGGACATCTGCGCGGAGTGGCGGTCGCAGGGGTTCCAGGACACCTGTGAGGCGACGATGCGCTCGGACCTGGCCCGCGCCAAGGCGATCGTCGTCGTGCGCACCCAGGAGGAACTGGCCGCCGCCGACGAACTCCCCGCCTGGCTGGGCGACCACGAGGTGCACCTCAGCCATCAGTCCGCCCTGGTACGCAAGGATCCCGGCCACTACCGGCGGTTCTTCCCGGACGTGCCGGACGACCTGCCCTACGTCTGGCCGCCGACGCTGACCCGCACGGTGAACCCGTCGGCGTCGCGGCCCATGGACACGTAGTCGCACGTGCGGTGCAGGATCCACAGCCCGAGCCCGGCCGACCTCGTCTCGGTCGTCGGCACCAGGCCCGCCGTCGGATCGGACGGGCCGGGCCCGTGGTCGGTCACCGCGAGCACCACGCGTGCCCCGTCCGCCCACAGCCGGAAGCGAACCGGCGCGACGCCGTGCGTCAGGCCGTTCGTGACGATCTCGCTGGCCGCATAGACGGCGTCGTGCGCGGCGTCCTCGCCCAGGTCCATCCCGTCGATCGCGTTGCCCACGGCCTCACGGACCGTGCCGGCGGCCGGGTCGACGAGCTCGACCAGTGGGACGCCGTCTTCGAGCACGTCCGGAAGGGGTGGCGACGAGGCCAGGCCCACCCGGTAACCGGAGTTGGCCTCGCGCGTGCCGGGCGCGGTGGCGATGTTCGGGTGCGTGCTCACCACGTCGGCCAGCACGTCGGCGGGCGTCGTCCTGGTGTCGTACGGGCACAGGCCCCACACCGGGAACTCGGCGTACGCCTGGTTCACCGCGGCCTCGTAGCGCGCCCACCAGTCCCAGCGCGCGCCCGTGCCGGGGTGCGGGACCTGGCCGATCACGCGCATCTGCTGTGCGCCACCCACCGTGTACTCGCGGAAGAGGTCGAGGTAGCTCGCGATGGCATCGGATGGCCGGGAGTACTGGCCGGTGCCCTGCCGGAAGATCACACCGGTGCGACCCAGCGCGCCGCGCAGCAGTTCGGTGTTCTGCTCGGAGCACGCCACGACGGACGGCTCTCCAGCGCGCAGGCCGTCCTCGAGGAACGGCACGGCGTGCGCGAGGAAGTCGTCGTCAGTGCCGTAGAAGGCGGTCTCGTGGAAGAAACCGGTCACGAGGACCGATGCTACGCCCGCTTTCAGTGGTCCATCTGAGGGAACCTGATATTCGGCAGCCGACCTCCGAGCCGCGTGCACACGGGGGTTGCGCTACCGTCGGCGCGGGTTGAGCAGCCAGCCCGTTGGAAGGCCATGCGCCGCTGACGTATCTGGAGGTTGCCACGTGCTCACCGACGGTCAAGCCCCCTTCCGCACAGCATGCGAAAGCGTGGGCGCCGCCGTCCTCGTGCACGTCGCCGGCGAAATCGACATCACCACGGCCCCTGACCTGGCCGAACGCCTCGGTGAGGCGATCAGGTCGGTCACCCCGCCCGCGCCCGTCGTCGCCGACCTGAGCGGCGTGCGGTTCCTCGGTGCCCAGGGCATCGGCGTGCTGCTCGAACACCAGGACCTGTGCCTGCACCAGGGCAGCGCGCTCGTGGTCGTCGCGAACACCGCCGCCGTGCTGCGGCCGTTGCAGGCACTGGAACTGGTGAGCGTGCTGGGCGTGCGCTCTTCCGTGGTGGACGCGCTCGCTCCTGCCTAGGGATGCAGGGCTGGGCCCGGTTCGGCGTCGGGCGGGTCCGCCGGCATCGGGTTCGCCCGAGTCCAGTCGTCGACGTGGAACGGCGAACCACCGCCGGCCCGAGACGCGTGCGCGACCACGGCGGGAGGCAGCGGTCCATCGGCCAGCCCGAGCCGCTCGCGGTAGTCGCCCGCGAACGCCGCGGCCACCTCGGCGGAGGTCAGCGCCGGTGCGTAGTCGGCCAGACCGGCGATGGAACTCTGCCGCAGGTCGTAGCCGAGCGCGCGCGACACGTCCGTGATCACGGCGCGTACCCGGTCCGAGACGGCGACCTGGACGACCGTGCTGAACAGGGAACCTGTGGCGGTGACGCGTTGCGCGGAGCCCACGACCTTCGTGACGCCGCCGACGTTGATGCTGTACTCGCCGGGGCAGTACTCGCCCTCGACCTCGCCGATGCGGGCGTCGACGTCGCCGAGGCCGCGCAGTACCCGGACGTGGCTCTCGGCGTTCGCGGCGAACGTCGCGCTGCCCGCGTGGCGGATGTCCGTGGTGCTGTCGAGGTGGTCGATCACGACGGCGCCGCTGTCGTAGGCGACCATCCGCCCGCCCGGCGACCTGACGACCGGCTCGAAGCCCGCTTTGCGGGCCAGGGCGGTGGCCTCGGTGATGCCGGGCGAGCGGAGGTCCCTGCCGCTGAAGGCGACGGTGGGAACGGACGGCACGTAGATGTGGACGAGCTGGTGCCACGCCGCGCCGGGGGTGCGCAGCAGCAGCGCCGGGATCACCAGGTCGGTGCTCGCGGGGCCGGCGCTCCCGGTGGTGACCAGCAGGCGGGTGTTCGTCGCGGTTGACACGCCGTGATTCTCGACGACGGCGGATCAGCCCGCGGCGCGGTACGCCTCACCGGCCTCGTTCGGGGTGCCGCCGAGGGTGTAGAGGCCGGTGCCGGGCTTCTCGGCAGGCAGTGCGAACCAGGCGTAGCGCTCGACGTACGGGAGGCCTTCCATCATCGCGCTGGAGCCGCGCGCGAAGGCGGCGAGCTGTGCCTGGGCCGGGAAGCGGGCCGTGCCGGTCGAGAAGTCGATCAGTGCGTACTCGGTCAGCCAGATCGGTTTGCCGTACCGCGCGTGCACCGCGGCGAGGTAGTTCCGGAGGTGGCCGACGGCCGCGTCGCCGAAGTCCGAGCCGTACCAGTGCACCGCGACGAAGTCGACGCGCAGGCCTCGCTGGGCCGCGCCGGTCATGAACCGGTCGAGCCAGCCGCCCGCCTTGTCACCGCTGTGCGCGACGGCGGGGCTGCCGAGGCGCAGGCCGGTCGCGGCGAGCTTCGGCCACAGGTCGAGCGCCTGTTCGGGGGTCATGTTCGCCTGCTCGGGGAGGTCCGGCTCGTTGAAGCCGAGCAGCACCTTGCCGTGCGCCTTCGCCTTGGCGAGGGTCGCGTCGTCGGTGAACTTCGTGCCCCAGATCATCGGCACGAACTCGACGTTCGGCGGTGTGGCGATGCCGTCGGGGTGTGCGGCCCAGTTGTAGTACCACCCCGCGCGGACGTCGGTGAGCGCTTTGCCGACGCCGTCGAACTTCCAGGTGCTGACGCCCTTCTTCACCGGCGCCGTCACGGGGACCACGGGCTGGGCGGGCGTGGTGGTCGTCGACGGGGGCGCCGACGACGGGACGGACGAGGCGGTGGTGGACGGCGCGGTCCCGGTGGCCACCGGGACCGCGCGGGCGACCGGCTCCTCGCCCGAGGGCAGCACGGCGACCACGATGGCCGCCGCCAGCACCGCCGCCGCGGCGGCCGCGATGGGTTTCACCAGCGCGCCCTTCAGGAGCAGGCTGACCTTGCCGCCGGTGGCGGGGGCGGAGGTGACCTGGGTGATCGCCACCTGCGAACCGGTGAGCGTGGCCGGGTCGAACCCGAGCGCGGCGGGCAGCGGCACCAGGGGGAGCCGGGCGAGCAGCCCCTCGACGGACGCGAGGTCGCGCCCGCAGCGTTCGCACCGGGCGCAGTCGCGGCTGTGCCGGGCGATCCGCTTGCGCCACAACGGACTGGGCACGCCGTCCCACTCGGCTACGACGTAGGCCAGTTCCGGGCAGCGCGGCGTTCGCTCCAGCGTCCGCACGACGATGCGTCCGGCGTCGAGCTGGGCTTTGACCCGTTGTACGCGCACGGCGGTGTGCTGCGGGGTCAGTTCCAGCGCGCTGGCGACCTCCGCGCGGGTCAGCCGTCCGGCCGCCTCCAGCCACCACAGCGACAGCAGCTCGCGTTCGTCCTCGCCGAGCCATCGGGTGGCCGTGACGACCTCGCGGCGTTGCCCGGAGAGCTGCAGGCGCATGATCGTGAGGTCGACGAAGTCCGCGCCGGGGTCGGCCACGTCCTCCGGCACCGGGCCGGTGATCGGCAGGCGCTGGTGGTCGCGGTGCCGCAGCCGGATCTGGTTCATCGCGATCACGACGAGCCACGACCGGAACCCGGCGGGATCGCGCAGCCCCGGCAGGCCGTGCACCGCGCGCAGCATGGTCTCCTGGACCACGTCGTCGGTGTCCGGATGACCGCCGAGCGCGTGCCCGACGATGTTGTAGACGAGGGGCAGGTACCCGCACACCAGGTCGTCGAGCGCACGCTGGTCGCCGTCCCGCGCGGCCGTCACGGTCGCGACGCCGGGTTCCTCGGTCATCGCCATGCCTACCTCACCTACCAGTCCGGGGTCGTCTGACCAGGAGATGTCCCAGGCGGCCGGCGATAACGGAAACTTTCTGCCGACGTGCACCCTATGACGGGTGGCGCTGTGTGCGGATGCGATCACAGCAGGCGGTGCTGTGAAGGACTACATAGAAAGTCGATTGAACCTTTTTCGTCCTTGACGGTCGCGCTACCTGCGACAACACTGCCCCGGACAACGACGGAACCAGCCGGGAGCACCCTTGCTCAACGCCTCCGAGCCCCCGACGCCCACGACCGGTCCGGGGATCGTTCGCCGCTTCTGGTGGCGCAGCGGCCAGCGGGCGCGGCTCGCGATCGCCTGTGTCGGTGTCCTCGGGGCACTCGCCGTCACCGGTGCGGCCGGTTTCAGCGGCGACGCGCTTCCGGGGGAACGCGGCGGACCCGGTGTGGCCGTGCACAGGGGCGACTCCTTCGAGGTGACCGTCCGCACGGTGTCCGGAGTGGACCTGTTCGAGGGCGTGGAGCCCGGCACCGGACGGGTCTTCGGCGGCCGCGTCGCCGGGGTGAACGCGGCGCCCTGCTGGCAGTCGCAGTCCCTGGCAGTCGCGGAGAACCTGTTGCGCGGCAAGAAGGTGCGGCTCACCGTCAAGAGTGACGGCGACTCCGGCACCGATCGGCTCCTGGTCGACGTGGAGCTGCCGGACGGCTCGGACTACGCGTGGACGATCGTGGGTGAGGGCACGGCGTCCGCGGACCTGGCGGCTCGCGGGGACCTGGCACCGGTCGAGTCGGCCGCGCGGCAGCAACGCCGTGGTCTGTGGGCGGGCGGGTGCACCGGCTACCGCGACGACGCGCTGGCGACGCCGTCCAGTACGCCGCAGACCTCGACCACCACCACACCGCCCCCGGCGACGACCACCACGACGGCACCACCGCCGGTGCCCACCACGACGGACGAGCCAACGCCTGAGCCACCGCCCACGACCACCAGGCAGCCCAGCGACGACGAATGGCTCAACAGATTCGTGGGCAAGCGGTGCTTCCTCGAAGGGGCGAGCAAGACGTCGCCGAAGGGGAGCGAGATCGTCTGCACCCGCGGCCCCAAGGGACAGCTGAGGTGGCAGCGTGCGGACTGAGGAACACGTCGACCTGTTCGCCGAACGCGCGGACGCCGACTCGACGCCCACGCGGGTGGACGGCGGACGGCCGCGCGGGCTGACCGCCGAGGGCTGGGTGCGCACGACGGGCTGGTTGCAGGTCGGCGACCATCCCGTGAGCTCGGTGCTGCTGGCCGCGCTGGCGGGACTGTTGTGGGCGCTGGTCGGAGCGGCCGCGCTGGTGACCGAGTTCCCGGTCGCCGCGGGTGTCCTGACGTTGACGACCCCGGTGTTCTTCGGCGTCTCGTGGTGGCTCTTCACGACGCGGCTGCGGCCCGCCTCGACGGCCCGCAACGTCGACACGTGCCGCGCGGACGAGCTGGAGCCGGGGGACACGGTCCGGCTGCACGGCTCGATAGGACCGATCGGCCAGGTGGTCGAGGTGGCTCTGGGCGACGACGACGCGCGGGTCGTCCTGCACGGCGGTGGGCAGCGGACGTGGGCTCGCGACGACGTGGTCCACCTCGCGGAGCTGCTCGGCTGAACAGCGGCGAACTGCCGGTTCGCGTCCCACGATCAGCGCTGCCACCAGCGTGTTGCGGGGAGCTAGCGTAACCAGATGTGCTGGGAACAGGTGGCGAGGTAAGGATTCTCGGGCCGGTCGAGGTGTGCGGCCCGTACGGCCGTGCGGTGCTGACCGGAGCCCGGCAGCGCAGCATCATCGCGGTGCTGGCCCTGCGCGCGGGCACTCCGGTTCCCGTCGACCGTCTCGTGGATGTGCTGTGGGGTGAGGATCCGCCGCGCACGGCCGTGCGGTCGTTGCACAGCCATGTCGCACGGGTACGGCAGGCGCTCGCCGACTGCGGCCTTCCCGGTGCGCTGATGACCAAGCCCGGTGGCTACCAGCTCGACGCGTCCGTCGACGCGGTGACGTTCGAACGGACCAGGGACCTCAGTCTGTGGCGGGGCGAGCCGCTGGCGGGCACGGAGCTGTTCGGGTGGGGCCGGGCGGAGATCGACCGGTTGCGGGACCAGCGGATCGCCGCGCTGGAGACGTACTGGGGCGAGCGGCTCGACCGGCCGAACGCGGTCGAGGAGCTGGAACGGCTGGTGGTCGGCCACCCGACGCGGGAACGGCTCGTCGGGCTGCTGATGCGGGCCCTGCACCTCGGTGGCCGGCCCGCCGACGCGCTCGAGGTGTTCCGAAGACTCAGACATCGGCTCGCCGACGAACTCGGCGCCGACCCAGGCCCGGACATCACCGCCCTGCACACCGCCATCCTCCGCCGCGATCCGTCGCTGCACAGCGCGAGACCCGCCCAGCTGCCGGCGAGGGCGGGCCACTTCACCGGTCGCGCCGCCGAGTTCGCCTCGCTCGCCGGCCTCCCGCCGATCGTCGTCGTCTCCGGTGTCGCCGGGGTCGGCAAGACCACGTTCGCCGTCGAGTGGGCGCGTCGCGTCGCCGACCGCTTCCCGGACGGGCAGGTGTTCCTCGACCTGCAACGGCTCACCCCGGCCCAGGCGCTGACCGAGATGCTGCACAGCCTCGGCGTTCCGGCGGACCGGGTGCCGGCCGACCCGTCCGCCACGTACCGGACGTTGTTGCACGGCAAGAGAGTGCTCATCCTGCTCGACGACGTCCGCCGCGCGCGGGACGTGCTGCCCCTCGTGCCCGGCGACCAGGGGAACCTGCTGCTGATCACGAGCCGCGACACGCTCTCGGCCCTCGGCACGCACCACGCCGTGCACACCGTCAGCCTCGGCCTGCTGAGCGAACCCGAGGCGCACGACCTGTTCGCCGACATCCTCGGCGCGTCCCGGGTGCACGCCGAGCCCGGCGCGACGGCGGAGCTGGTGGTCCACTGTGGACGGCTGCCGCTCGCGTTGCGCATCGCGGCCGCGCGGCTCGCGATCCGGCCGGGCAGGCGGATCGCCGACCTCGTGCGCGAGCTGACCCGCAACGACCCGCTGGACGTGCTGTCGGTCGACGGCGACGACCGGACGGTCCGCACCGTGTTCGCCAGCGCGCACCGCACGCTGAGCCCGCAGGCCGCGCGGTTGTTCCGGGTGCTGGGCGAACATCCCGGCGCGAGCTTCCCCGCCGACCTCGCCGACGCGATGGGTCCGGGGCTCGACGAGCTCGTCGCCTCGCACCTCGTCAGCGAGGTGGGCAACGGCCGATACGCGCTGCACGACCTGATCCGGCTGTTCGCCCGGCAGAGCGGCGATCTCGGCGACGGGGTGGAGCGACTGCTCGACCGGTACCTCACGATCGCCCATGCGGCCGGCGAGGTCCTCAACCCGCGCCACGACCTGGTGACACGGCCGCGCTGCGACGACCTGCCGTTCGCCGAGGACCGCGTCGAGGTGCTCGCCTGCCTCGACGCCGAACGCGACAACATGCTGCACATGATCCGGCTGGCCGCCCGCTCGGGACTGCACCGCGAGACCTGGCAGCTGGCGTACCTGCTGACGGGTTACTTCGAGGCACGCGGCAACTGGGCGGCGCGGGTCGAGCAGTGCGAGCACGCCGTGGCGGCCGCCCGCGCGCTCGGTGACCAGCGGGCCGAGGCGGAGATGTTGCGGGGACAGGGTATCGCGTTGCAGATGACCTCCCGCATCGCCGAAGCCATGGTGGTGCAACGACAAGCGCTCGCGCTGGTGCGCGAGGCGGGCGATCTGCGCGGAGAAGCACGGCTGCACAACAACATCGCCAACGCGCACTCCGAACTGCGCGAGTTCGACCTCGCGCTGGACTCCTACCGCGCGGCGATGGACGTGCACGGGGCCGCGGGCGACGAGGTTGGTGTGGCGCTGGCCCGGCGCAACCTCGGCTACACCTACGTCCGGATGGGCCGGCCGGAACTGGCCGTCGAGCCGTTGTTCGCGGCACTGGAGACGTTCCGCGCCAAGGAGAACCTCCGGCTGGAGGCAGCGACGCTGATGTCGCTGGGCAACGCCTTCCACCGGCTCGCCGATCTCGAACCGGCGTTGCGCTACTTCGGCGACGCGCTGCGGATCAGCCGCGAGATCACCGACGACCGCTTCGAGGCGGACGCGCTGACCGGCCTCGGCGTCACCCAGCTCGCACTCGGAGATCCCGCGGTGGCAAGGGAATGCCTGACCGCCGCGCTCGTGGTGTGCCGGGCGCTGGGGGACGGGCACCGCGAGGCGTCGACCCTGCGCGACCTGGCCGACGCCGACCTCGCGCTCGGTGACCTCGTCGCCGCCCGTGACCACCTGACCGCCGCCCTGGAGGCCAGGACCCAGGCGCCGGACGGGTTCGAGCAGGCCAGGGCCCACCGCACGTTCGCCGACCTGGAGGGCCGGAGCGGGCGGTGGACCGAGGCTGCCCGGCACCTGGCGGCGTGGCTCAGAACGTCGGCTGGGTAGTTCACGCTCAGCAGGGCGCCTCGCGGCACCCGTCTGACCGCGAATTCGCCCGGCGAAGTTCTGAGCCACGCCACTGGCTCAGGCGGTCACGCTGTTCACCTCTTGCCGCCGATCGTGAACACGGCGACGCGTTTGCCGATCTGTCCCGGCTTCACGGAGGTGATCTCCAGGGTGAACTTCTTCTGTTCGCCCGTCACGCGCAACACCTTGTACGGCACGCCGGCCTGGCTTTCGCCCGCCTTGATGGTGACCGGTCCGCGTGGCACGGCCTGGTAGTCCTCACCCAGCTTCGCGGTGCCGTCGACGAACCTGTAGGACACCTCGACGTTCTGCTGTGCCGGGCCGTGGCGCAGTTTCAGCGCCGCCGTGTACGAGTCCGCCGTCTCGTGCACGGGACCGTCTATCGCGTCCACGACGACCGGGCAGTCCGGCGGCTCGCAGTCCGTTGCTCCATGCGCGGGCACGATCCCGAGCAGAAGCAGCAACAACACCATGATGGTTCTCATTGACAACCCTTTCGGTGGGTCCGTCTCCGAGTAACGGAGACGGACCCACCGGGGTTGATACTCAGTCCTTTTCGTTGATGAGGTATTGCGCTCCGCCGAGATCCATGCCCTGCGCGTCGGTCTGGCGCACGTGCAGCTCGGCCGGACCCGCCTCCTTCTCGGTCTCGAACGTCAGCGCGGTCTGCACGCGTTCGTCACCCTTGAGCGTCAGGTTGTCGAAGCGGGCCTTGGCATCGACGACCTGGAACCGCGTCTCGCCCACCTGCTTCACGCCGGTCGCCCTGCCGCCGGCGGCCTTCCACCGTGCCGTGAGCTCCTGGCCGAGGTCGAACGTGATCGTGCCGGCGAACGGCCGTGGCTGCTCGAGGATCAGGTTCTGCCGGGCGTCGGCGCGCTCGGGGTTGCCGATCGTGTAGGGCACGCGGACGGGTTCGAACGGGCGGACCCGCACGGAGTCGACGTTGCGCCACGCGATGTTGTTGTTCCGCTGTGCGTTCTGCTGGGTGTTGCTGCCCTCGGCGAACGTCATCGGGTCGGCTTTCGACTCCCACCGGGCGAGCAGGCAGAAGTGGGCGGGACCGGGCACGTTCCAGCCCGGCCAGGTGATCATGACCGTGGTGCCGCCGACCGGCACGGTGGAACCGGCGGTGCCGATGTAGGTCCAGCCGCCCGGCCAGGCCGTGCCGCCGCCGAGGTTGCTGCGGTACAGGTGGAGGTTGCCGTCCACGGTGCCGATGCCGCCCGGCTTGCGTCTCAGGGTGACGAAGACGTAGTTGTTCACGCCCACGACGGGGTTCTGGGAGACCGCGCACGGCACCGGCGTCGAGCACACCTTGATGTCCGGGCTGTAGTAGATGCTGCCGGTGCTCGGCTCGTTGCCGACGTCGCTCACGTTGTCCCGGACGAAGACGTCACGCTGGAACGGCGTCGCGCTCACGGCCGGAGCGATGAGCGTCGCGGCCGCCAGCAAGCCTGCCAGCATCGTTGCCAGTTTGGCTTTCACCATGTCCTCCATCGGTTGTGGACTGCCGAGGGAAGAAGTACCGCCGCGCTGTTGTGGCGACGTTGTCGTGCGGTTGTCGGTGGCTCAGTACGCCCCGATCAGCCGGTAGCCGGGCCACAGTGCGGACCACGGTGCCCGAGGCTCACGGCACACCGAGATGGCCCGGCCCTGCTCCGTGGTCTCCAGGCCGTACCCGTTGTCGATGCGCGCCACCACGTCGCACTCGCGGAAGTCCTGCTTCAGCCGGTTCTCGTCCACGCCGACCGCGATCACGACGTCCGCGCTGTCCGGCGGTGCTCCCCGGAAGTACAACTCGTTGTGCCCGCTGTGGATCGGCGGGAGCAGGTGCTCGTCGCGCATCCAGTGCAACGCGCCGGCCTCGCCGAAGTTCCGCGTCAGCACCACGGCGCGCGACCGCTCGTCGGCGGGCAGTGCGGCGTAGGCGTCCGCGACCTGCCCGACCAGGCGCTCCCAGCCGATGGTCTCGGTCGTCAGGCTCGACCCTGGGTACTTCACGTACACCCGCGCCGGCATCACAGGCAGGGACACGACGACCTGAACCACGGCGAACACCGACAGCACGGCGACCACCGTCCGGAGCCGTGACCGGCTGCGGGCGATCCACTCGTCCGCCACCACACTTCCCGCGGCGATCAACGGCACCCAGTAGCCCTCGGTGTAGTCGATGCCGCTGGGCGCGAGGCCGAGCACCAGCGCCGTGCCGAGGAGGTAGGCCGCCCCGAGCGCCCGCACCGGTCGCCACTGCGGCCGGCGCAGTACGAAGGCCAGGCCCGCTCCCAGGATCACGGTCACCGCCGGCCCCGCCATGATCGCGACGTCCAGGGGGAACATCAGCCCGTCGGTCCAGTTGCCCTCGGACAGCGCCCGCGCCATGACCAGCTGCGGCCAGCCGTTGACGGCCTGGTAGACGAAGTTCGGGGCGGTGAGCACGAGTGCCAGCCCGGCGCCCGCCCACAACCAGCGGCTGCGCAGTTCCCGGCGCGGGCCCACCACGAGCAGTGCTACCACCAACGTCACCGGTAGCAGGAGCACCACGTACTTGGCGTAGGTCGCCACCCCGCACGTGACACCCGCGGCCAGCCACCACCGGCCGTTCCCGCGCAGCAGCGCGCGCATCGCGAACAGCGCCACCGCGCACCACGCGACGAGATCCGGGCTGTTGGTCAGCAGGAAGTGCCCCATGACGAGCACGACCCCCGACGTGCCCGTTGTGGCCGCCGAGAGCACTTGTGCCCGTGTGCCGCCGCCCAGCTCCGCCGTGATCAGCGCGGAGAGCACGACGATCGCCAGGCCGCACAACAGGGCCGGCGCCCGGACACCCCACACCGTGTCGCCGAACAGCACCGTGCCCGCCTTCGCGAACAGCGGTGCGAGCGCCGGCTGGTCGAAGTAACCCCAGCGCGGATCGTCGCCCAGCATCCGGAAGTACAGCTCGTCGGCGGTGAGCCCGTAGTTCCCGGCCAGTGGGAACACCAGGGCCGCGTAGAGCACCGCGACCACCGCCACCGGGCGTCGCGCCAGCGGTACCGCCAGGCCGGTCCGCGCTGCCACGCCCTCGATCGTGAACACCTGATCGCTCCCCTCGTGGTGACCACGGGGTCACCGCGTCGGCGATGCTATCGATGATCAGCTCCGCGCATTGCTCCAATCGGCAGCAATCGCCTGTGACGCGGAATCAAACACGAAGAAGATTGAATCCGACGGAACCGTCATAGGCCGGTGTGCGTCTATAGCACGTGCCTGGACACAGGGTTGTGCAATGGCTTCGAATGCGGAGGATTGGCCGACCAACAACGGTCAGCTCGTCTTCGGCCTGTCTCAACTGGTTGGGTGAATCCGTGCGCGAATACCAAATTCCCACTGAATGCAGGGGCTTTCGGGGCGCATGTGACGCGTGGCACAGAATTCGGTCACGGTCTGTGTCCGAGTGGGTGCGTCAGGTGACAACATGCACTGGTCCGCCGATCGGCGTATAAGCGGATTGACGAAGTTTCTAAGATTCGGAATTGGGCTGTTCGGCGGATTCATGCTGGTCCTGGGCCTGGCTAATCTGCGGTTGTCGCCTCGGCGGCTCTGGGGGCTTCTTTGGGGTGGGGTGCTTTCGTCGACCCGCTGATTCGCGTGCGCATCTCGCGAATCCGGTGGTCAGCGGATGACGCAAGGGGGTTTTCATGACTGTTGTACGAGAATTAACGCTTGAGTCACTCGTGGGCTGGTTACCCGCATGAGTGCAGCGTCGGTGAACCGTAGATCGCGGTTCACTCCCAAGAACGCGACCTGATCCGCCGGCATCCTCATGCCCGGCGGCAGTCCACGAGCCCGGACTTCAAAAGGGCTCCTTCACCCGCTGTATCTATGGCTTCAGCGGTCTCTCTGTCCTGTTGTGTCGGGACAATCAGCAAAGAGGAGCAGTTCAGTGGTTGAGCGGCGCGCGCCCGGCGTTCGGTACTCGCTGACGGCGGCGCAGGTGGACATGTGGCTGTCCGCGGAGTTGCTCGGGGACACCCCGGAGTTCAACCCCGCGCAGTACGTGGTGCTCCGCGGGCCTGTCGACGAGGAGCTGCTGCGGGCAGGCGCCCGGGTCGCGGCCCAGGAGACCGACGCGTACCGGCTGTACTTCGGTGAGCACGCGGACGGGTCGCCCTGGCAGGCGCTCGCGGACGAGCTTCCCGGCGACGTCATGCCGGTGGTGGACCTTCGTGGTGAGGCCGATCCGGCGGAGGCGGCGCGGGCGTGGATGCACGCCGACAGCGCCCGGCCGATCGACCACCGGGCAGCGCCGCTCTGGCGCTGGGCGCTGCTGCGCGTCGCCGGCGCCGAGTACTGGTGGTACCACCGGGCGCACCACCTCATCACCGACATCTTCTCGTTCAACCTGCTCACGCAACGCGTCGCGGAGATCTACTCCGGAGAGCACCGGCCGCGCTACTTCGGTTCCTGGGCCGATGTCGTGGCCGAGGACGAGGCCTACCGGCGGTCCGCCGACCGGGCGGCCGACGAGCGGTACTGGCTCGACTCGGTCGCGGACGCGGTGCGGGACAGGCAGGACGAACGGCGTGCCGACCGGCAGCGGCCGTCACGGCGGCGCACGGTCGCCGTCGACGCGGCGTTGCGCGGCGCGGTCCTCGACCGCTGTGCCGAACTCGGCGTGCGCGTCCCGCACTTCCTCGTCTCGGCGTTCGCCGCCTGCCAGCGGCAGCTGACCGATCGCGACGACGTGGTGTTCAGCCTTCCCACGGCCGCCCGGCGCAGTCCGCTGGCCCGCGCGACTCCCGGCCTGCTCGCAGGCGTCGCACCGATGGTCCTGCACGTGCCGGACGCGACGACGGTCCGGCAGCTGACCGGCGCCACCACCGAGCGGCTGGCCGAGATCGGCGCCCGGTCGCGGTACCGGGGCGAGGACCTGGCCCGGCTGCTCGGCGTCACCGGCAACGGCGCCTGGTTCGGTCCCACGCTCAACGTGGTCGACTTCAACCGGTCGCGCGGCTTCGGCCCCGAGGTGCACGCCGACGCGCCCCGCAACCTGGCGGTCGGTCCGATCCGCGACCTCACCGTCACCACCTACGGCTGGTCTCGCGGTGATCAGGCGTGGCTCGACATCGACGTCGAGGACGGCGTGGCCGCCGACGCCGAACTCGTGCTGCACGAACAGCGGTTCCTGGAGGTGCTCGACCGGCTCGCCCGCGGTCCGGTGGACGGCGGGGTTCCTTCGTCCACTGTGGACTCTGACCTCACGCGGCGGTGGGGAACCGGCGTTGCGCCTTCGTCCACTGTGGACCTGGGGCTCACGCGACAGTGGGGAGCCGGCGTTGCGCCGGCCGTTGCCGCGAGCGTCCCCGATCTCATCGCGGGGTACGCCGAGACCCGGCCCGGCCAGTCCGCTGTCGTGTGCGGTCAAGAACGGCTTTCCTTCCGCGAGTTGGGAGAGCGGGCCGACGCGCTCGCCGCCCGGCTCCAGCGGGCCGGGGTGACCGCGGAGTCGCCGGTCGCGGTGCTGGTGCCGCGCGGGATCGAACTGGCTGTCGCCTTCCAGGGCGTGCTGCGCTCCGGTGGCGTGTACGTGCCGATCAACCCGGGGCTGCCCGCGGAACGGCTGGCGTTCCTGCTGGCCGACGTCGGCGCGGCCGTCGCGGTGACGACACCGGAGCTGGCCGGTGAGCTGGCCGGCTTCGCCGACGTGCTGGTGCTCGGCGAGGAGTCTCCGGTCGCCGGGGCGTTGCCGGTGCGCGTCGAGCCCGGCGCGATGGCGTACGTGGCCTACACGTCCGGCTCGACCGGGCGGCCCAAGGGTGTGGCGGTGACGCATGCCGCGTTGTCGTCGTACGTGGCCGGCTGGCGTGAGGCGCTCGTTCCGCTGGGCGGGGCCGGCACGGTGCTGTCGATGTCGGGCCCCGGTTTCGACGTCTCCATCGGTGACATGACGCGGGCGCTGGCATTCGGGCAGACGGTGGTCTTCCTGCCGCACGACGAGGTCGTGTCGGTCGACTCCCTGCACCGGACGCTGGCCGACCACCGGGTCGAGGTCGCCGAGATCGTGCCGGGCATGCTTCTGCGCGATCTTGCCGCCCACTGCCGGGAGGCGGGTCCGGTCGAGTCGTTGCGCCTGGTCATCTCCGGCACGGACATGTGGACGTACGACGCTCTGGTCTCCGCCGTCGCGGCCGTGGCGCCCAATGCCGTGCCGGGCAACGTGTTCGGCGTGACCGAGGCCGCGATCGACTCGATCTTCCACCCGGTGCTGGCGCGGCCGGAGCACGAGGGCGAGGTGGTCCCCATCGGCGGGCCGCTGGCCGGCGTCGGTGTCTTCGTCGTGGACGGGTCGTTGCGGCCGGTGCCGGTGGGCGTCGAGGGTGAGCTGCTGGTCGGCGGCGCCGGGCTGGCCCGGGGTTACGTGGGCCGTCCGGACCTGACCGCGGAACGGTTCCTGCCCGACGTGTTCGGTGGATCCGGCGGGCGGTTGTACCGCACCGGCGACCGGGCGCGGTGGCGGGCGGACGGGGTGCTCGAGTTCCTCGGCCGGGTGGACGAGCAGGTCAAGATCCGTGGTTATCGGGTCGAGCCTGGCGAGGTCGAAGTTGTCATCGGTGACCACCCGCACGTGCGTGATGTCGTTGTGGTGGCCCGAGATGGTGGCCCGCACGGCGGCAAACGCCTCGTCGCGTACGTGGTCGCGGAAGGGGAGTTCAGCGGTTCGGCGCTGCGGTCGTGGCTACGGGAGCGGGTGCCGGACTACCTCGTGCCGTCGGTGTTCGTTGCGCTGGACCGGTTGCCGCTGACGCCGAACGGCAAGGTCGACCGCCGGGGCCTGCCCGATCCCGAGCCGGAGACGAGCGAGCTGTACGAGGCACCCCGGACGTCCACAGAGGACGCTCTGGCTGCGGTATGGGCGCAGGTGCTGGGTGTCGAACGCGTTGGTGTGCATGACAACTTCTTCGAGCTGGGCGGCGACTCGATCCTGAGCCTGCAGATCGTGGCGCGTGCCCGTGCCGCCGGTCTGGGCCTCGGGGTGGCCGACGTGCTGTCCCGCCAGACCGTCGCCGAGCTGGCGGCCGCGGTGCGCGACACCCCCGCCGTGACGCTGGCGGAGCAGGGAGTCGTCACCGGACCCGTGCCGCTGACGCCGATCCAGCACTGGTTCCTGGCGCAGGACATCGAGGACCGGGACCACTGGAACTGGTCGGGCGTGTTCGAGCTCGCACCGGGCACCGACCCCGATCGGCTGGCCGGCGCACTCGACGTCCTGGTCGCCCATCACGACGCGCTGCGCCTGCGGTTCTCGCCCGACGGCCAGCACAACGCCGGCATCGAGGCCGCTGACCTGCTTCGGGTGGTCGAGGGCGACGCGGACGTGGTCGCGGAGATGACGGCGGCGCAGAAGTCGTTGCGGCTGGCCGACGGCCCGCTGGTGGCGGCGGTATTCTTCGACCGCGGCTCTGAGCCCGCGTGGCTGGGTCTGATCGTCCACCACCTGGTGATGGACGGCGTCTCGTGGAACGTCCTGCTGGAGGACCTCGGCACCGCGTACCGCTCGGAGGCGTTGGGCCCGAAGACGACCTCGTTCCAGCAGTGGGCCGAACAGCTCCGGACGTTCGATCCCAGCGGCGAACGTGATCACTGGGCCGCGGCGACGTCCGGCGTGGTCGCGCTGCCGGTCGACGGCGACGGGCTCAACGACGAACGTTCCGCGCGGGTGCACACGACGTGGCTGGACGCCAGGACGACCGCCGCGTTGCTGGGCGACGCGCACAAGGCGTATCGCACGCAGGGCAACGACCTGCTGCTGGCGGCGCTGGTGCGCACGCTCGGCCCGTGGGCGGGCACCGACGAGCTGACCATCGACCTGGAGAGCCACGGTCGTGAGGCGATCGCCGACGGGGTCGACCTGTCGCGCACCGTCGGGTGGTTCACGTCGATCTTCCCCGTGCAACTGCGCCGGCACGAAGATCTCGGCACGACGGTGAAAGCCGTGAAGGAGCAGCTCAGGGCGGTGCCACGCCGAGGTGTCGGCTACGGCGCCCTGCGGTGGTTGCACGGAGAACTGGCCGACGCGCCGGACCGCCCCGTGCTGTTCAACTACCTGGGAGCCGCCGCGGCCACCGGCGATCTGCTGCGCCGCGAACTCCCCGCGGCCTCGAGGGGCGCGGCGACGTCCGGCGCAGGCACGCGCTCCCACGTGCTGAACCTCGAGGTGACCCGCACGGCCGACGGGCGGTTGCAGGTCGAGTGGCACTACAGCGCCGGGCTGCACGAGGCCGCGACCGTCGAGCGGCTCGCCGGCGCTTATCAGCGGGAACTGGAAGCGGTGGTCGAGCACTGCCGGTCCGGGGTCTCGGGCCTCACGCCGTCGGACTTCCCGCTGGCGTCACTGGCGCAGCACGAGGTCGACCGGCTGGCGGCGCGGTTCCCCGGTCTGGCGGACGTGTACCGGCTGGCGCCCGTGCAGTCGGGCATGTTGTTCGGTGTCGTGGGTGCCCCTGCCGAGGACGGGCTCTACTGGGGCCAGGGGATCTACGAGCTCACCGGCACCGTCGACGCGGACCGGCTGGCCGGCGCCTGGCGTTCGGTGATCGCGCGCCAGGCGGCGTTGCGCAGCGGGTTCGTGTGGGAGGGCGTCAGCGAACCGGTGCAGGTCGTACTGTCCGATGTGGACGTTCCGCTCCAGGTGCGCGACTGGTCAGGATTCGACGGGGACACCCAGCAGGCCCGGTTGCGGGAACTGCTGGAGGAGGACCGCGCGCTGGGGTTCGATCTCGCCGCGCCGCCGCTGACGCGTCTGTACCTCGTCGACCGGGGTCTCGGGCAGTTCTGGCTCGTCTGGGGCCTGTACCAGGGTCTGTGCGACGGGTGGAGTCTGCCTGTCGTCCTGGACGAGGTGCTGGCCGCCTATGACGGCTCGTCGCCGGCTCCGGTGCGGTCGTACCGTGAGTTCATCTCGTGGCTGGACGGGCGTGACCCCGGCGAGGCCGAGGGCTTCTGGCGGTCCTATTTGGACGGCTTCGAGGCGCCGACGCCGTTGCCGGTGGACCGCCTGGCCACCAGCCACTACGCGCAGGACCGGCGGCGCACGCACCTCGACGCGAGCGTGACCGCCGGCCTGGTCGACCTGGCCCGCCGGGAACGCGTGACGTTGTCGGCGGTGGTGCAGGCCGCGTGGGCCAAGGTGTTGTCGGCGTCGTCCGGTGAGGACGAGGTGGTGTTCGGCCTGACCGTGTCGGGCCGACCGGCTGAGCTGGCCGGGGTCGAGTCGACCGTGGGCCTGTTCATCAACACGCTGCCGGTGCGGGTCGCCGTCCCGGCGGACGTGCCGTTCACCTCGTGGCTGCGGGAGTTGCGGGACAACCAGGGTGCGGTGCAGCGGTTCGAGTACACGCCGCTGGTGGACGCGCAGCGCTGGTCGTCCGTGCCGGGTGGCCGCGCGTTGTTCGACAGCATCGTGGTGCTGCGCAACTACCCCGGCGGCCGGAGCCGCGTCGCCGACTTCGAGCTGTCGCCGTTGCTCGACTCGGTGGAGCAGGGCAACTACCCGCTCACCTTCGCGGTCGACGTGGAGGCCGAGCTCAAGATCGAGGCCGAGTTCTCCACCGCGGCGTTCGACGCGGTGACGGTCGAACGGATCCTCGACCAGCTCACGGTCGTGCTGACGGCGGTGACCGAACGGCCGGACCTGGCTGTGCAGGACGTGCCCTTGCAGCGGCCGGAGCAGGCGGCGGCGTTGGTGGCGTGGGGCGAGACCCCCGAGCCCGCCGTCGAGCGACCGGTGCCGGACCTGATCGACGGCTGGGCGCGGATCTCACCCGAGGTCGCGGTGGTCTGCGGTGCGGAGAGCCTGACGTTCGCCGAGCTGGGTTTCCGCGCCGACGCGCTGGCCGGTCGGCTGCAGCGGGCCGGAGTGGTGGTGGGGTCACGGGTCGCGGTGCTGGTGCCGCGCGGGATCGATCTCGCCGTCGCCTTCCAGGGTGTGCTGCGCTCCGGTGGCGTCTACGTGCCGGTCAACCCGGGGCTTCCCGCGGAACGGCTGGCGTTCCTGCTGGCCGACGCCGGTGCGACAGTCGCGGTCACGACTCCGGCGCTCGCCGGTGAGCTGAATGGGCTCGCCGAGGTGCTGGTGCTGGACGAGGACTCGCCGGGATTCGGCGCCCTGCCGGTGCGCATCGATCCCGAGGCGTTGGCGTACGTGGCTTACACGTCAGGGTCGACCGGACGACCCAAGGGCGTGGCGGTGTCCCACGGCGCTTTGTCGTCGTACGTGGCGGGATGGCGGGAAGGGCTCGCCGATCTGGGCGGCCCCGGCACGGTGCTGTCCATGTCGGGCCCCGGGTTCGACGTGTCCATCGGCGACATGACACGTGCGTTGGCTTTTGGCCGCACGGTGGTGTTCCTGCCGCACGACGAGCACGTGACGGTGGAGTCGCTGCGCGAGACCTTGGTGGATCACGAGGTCGAGGTCGCGGAGATCGTGCCGGGCATGCTGTTGCGCGACCTGGCGGCGCACTGCCGGGAGGCCGGGCCGGTCAAGTCGTTGCGCCTGGTGATCTCCGGCACCGACATGTGGACGCATGACGCGTTGACCACCGCCGTGGCTGAAGTGGCGCCGAATGCGGTGCCGGGCAACGTGTTCGGTGTGACCGAGGCGGCGATCGACTCGATCTTCCACCCGGTCGGCGAGGACCATCCCGCCGCGGTCGTGCCGATCGGTACACCGCTGGCCGGTGCCCGTGCCGTCGTCGTGGACAGCAGGATGCGGCCGGCGCCGGTGGGTGTGCCGGGTGAGTTGCTGGTCGGTGGTTCCGGGGTGGCCCAGGGGTATGTGGGCCGGCCGGACCTGACCTCGGAGCGGTTCGTTCCCGATGTGTTCGGTGGCTCCGGAGGGCGGTTGTACCGCACCGGTGACCGGGCTCGGTGGCGTGCGGACGGGACGATCGAGTTCCTCGGGCGTGTCGATGAGCAGGTGAAGATCCGCGGCTACCGGGTCGAGCCGGGTGAGGTCGAGGTCGTCATCGGCGACCACCCCGACGTGCGTGATGTTGTTGTGGTGGCGCGGGATGGTGGCCCCCACGGTGGCAAGCGGCTGGTTGCGTATGTGGTTTCGGAAGGTGAGTTCAGCGGTTCGGTGCTGCGGGCGTGGTTGCGCGAGCGGGTGCCGGACTACCTGGTGCCGTCGGTGTTCGTGGCGCTGGACAGGTTGCCGCTGACGCCGAACGGGAAGGTGGACCGGCGCGGTCTGCCCGAGCCGGAGCTGGAGGCGGTCGCCGAGACCTATGTCGCGCCCCGGACCGCTGCGGAGGAGACTCTCGCGGCGGTGTGGAGTGGCGTGCTGGGCGTTGAACGTGTTGGTGTGCATGACAACTTCTTCGAGCTGGGCGGCGACTCGATCCTGAGCCTGCAGATCGTGGCGCGTACTCGTGCCGCCGGTCTGGGCGTGGACGTGGCGGACGTGTTCGCCCACCAGACCGTCGCCGAGCTCGCGCTCGCGGTGCGGGAAGCACCCGCGGTCTCGCTGGCGGAACAGGGCGTGGTCACCGGGCCCGTGCCGTTGACGCCGATCCAGCGGTGGTTCGTGGCGCAGGACATCCCGAACCGGGACCACTGGAACTGGTCGGGTGTGTTCGAACTGGCGCCCGGCACCGATCCGGTCCGGCTGGGTCAGGCGCTCGACGTCCTTGTCGCACACCACGACGCGCTGCGGATCCGGTTCGGTCCGGATGGCCAGCACAACGCTCCGGTCGAGACCGGTGGGTCCCTGCGCGTCGTCGAGGGCGACGAGGCCGTGGTCGCGGAGATGACCGCCGCGCAGACGTCGTTGCGGCTGGCCGATGGCCCGCTGGTGGCCGCCGTGTTCTTCGACCGCGGTGATCAGCCCGCGTGGCTTGGTTTGACCGTGCATCACCTGGTGATGGACGGCGTCTCGTGGAACGTGCTGCTGGAGGACCTCGACACCGCGTACCGCTCGGAGGCGTTGGCGCCCAAGACGACCTCGTTCCAGGAGTGGGCCGAACACCTGCTGGAGCTGGAGGCCGGCGGCGAGCGGGAGCACTGGGCGGCGGCGACGTCGGACGTGGTCGCGCTCCCCGTCGACGGCGACGGCCCGAACACCGAGGCGTCCGGCGCCGTGGTGCGCACCTGGCTGGACGCGGACACGACGGCCGCGCTGTTCGGTGAGGCGCACAAGGCCTATCGAACGCAGGCCAACGACCTGCTGCTCGCCGCACTGGCGAACGTCCTGGGAGAGTGGGCAGGCACCGACCACGTCACGGTCGACCTGGAGAGCCACGGCCGTGAGGGCATGGACCTGTCGCGCACCGTCGGGTGGTTCACGTCGATCTTCCCCGTGCGGCTGAGCCGGTACGAGGGTGTCGGCGCGACGGTGAAGGCCGTCAAGGAGCAGCTGCGGGCGGTGCCGCGCCGCGGTGTCGGCTACGGCGTGCTGCGATGGGCACAGGACGAGCTGGCCGATGCGCCGGACCGGCCGGTGCTGTTCAACTACCTCGGCGCGTTCGACGCCGTGGACTCGGCCGGGCTGATCCGCCGCGAACTCGCCGCCGAACTGGCCGGCCCGATGCAGGGACCTGGCGGGACGCGGGCCTACCCGTTGCAGCTCGAAGTGGTCCGCGCGGAGGACGGGCGGCTGCGGATCGACTGGCTGCACAGCACCAACCTGCACCTTCCCGAGACCGTGGAACGGGTCGCCGCCCACTACGTCGAGGCGTTGCGCGCGCTGGTGGCGCATTGCCGGACAGGGGTCACGGGCTTCACGCCGTCGGACTTCCCGTTGGCGTCGTTGACGCAGGACGAGTTCGACGGGCTTGCGGCGCGTTATCCGGTGGCGGACGTCTACCGGCTGGCGCCGGTGCAGTCGGGCATGTTGTTCGGTGTCGTGGGTTCTCCTGTCGACGGCCTCTACTGGGGGCAGAGCGTCTACGACCTGGCCGGTCCGCTCGACGCCGACCGGCTGGCCGGTGCCTGGCGTTCGGTGATCTCCCGGCATGCCGCGTTGCGCAGCGGGTTCGTGTGGGAGGGCGTCAGCGAACCGGTGCAGGTCGTACTGTCCAATGTGGACGTTCCGCTGCAGGTGCACGACTGGTCGGGTCTCGACCGGGACGCCGAGCAGGTGCGGCTGCGCGAACTGCTGGCCGAGGACCGTGCGCTGGGCTTCGACCTGGCGGCGCCGCCGTTGATGCGGCTGTACCTGGTGGACCGCGGCGAGGGCCGGTTGTGGCTGGTGTGGGGGCTGTACCAGGGTCTGTGCGACGGGTGGAGTCTGCCCGTCGTCATGGACGAGGTGCTGGCCGCCTACGACGGCTCGCCGCTGGCTCCGGTGCGGTCGTACCGCGAGTTCATCTCGTGGCTGGACGGGCGTGATCCGGACGAGTCGGAGTCGTTCTGGCGCAGGACGCTGGACGGGTTCGAGGCGCCCACGCCGTTGCCGGTGGATCGGCTGGCGGCCAGCCATTACGCGCAGGACCGCCGCAAGACGATGCTGGACGAGCGCGTCACCGCCAAGCTGGTGGAGCTGGCGCGCAAGGAGCGCGTGACGCTGTCGACGGTCGTGCAGGCGGCGTGGGCCAAGGTCCTGTCCGCGTCTTCCGGTGAGGACGACGTGCTGTTCGGGCTCACCGTGTCCGGCCGGCCGGCTGATCTGGCCGGCGTGGAGTCGATCGTCGGCCTGTTCATCAACACGCTGCCGGTGCGGGCCGTCGTGCCCGCGGACGTGCCGTTCACGTCGTGGCTGCGCGAGTTGCAGGACAACCAGGTCGCGGTGCAACGATTCGAGTACACGCCGCTGGTGGACGTGCAGCGCTGGTCGGCTGTTCCCGGTGGCCGCGCGCTGTTCGACTCCATCGTGGTGTTCGGCAACTACCCGCACCGGGAACTGCCTGACGACCTCGGTGAGATCCCGGACGGCTACGCCTCCGTCGACTCGGTGGAGCAGGGCAACTACCCGCTGACCTTCGCGGTAGACCTGGAACGCTCGCTGCGCATCGAGGCCGAGTTCTCCACGGCCGCGTTCGACGCCGTGACGGTCGAACGCGTCCTCGACCAGCTGGTGGTCGTGCTCACCGCCGTCGCGGAACGGCCTTCGCTGGCCGTCGCGGACGTGCCGTTGCAGCGTCCGGAGCAGGCCGCGGAACTGGTGGCGTGGGGCGAGACCCCTGTCCCGGCCACCGAGCCGTCCGTGCCCGAGCTTATCCACAGCTGGGCAGACACCGACGCCGTTGCCGTGGTGTGCGGCGATGAGCAGCTCACGTTCGCCGAGCTGGGTGCTCGCGCCGATGGCCTCGCCGTCCGGCTCCAGCGGGCCGGTGTGACGGTGGAGTCACCGGTCGCCGTGCTGGTGCCGCGCGGTCTCGAGCTGGCCGTGGCGTTCCAGGGCGTGTTGCGCTCCGGTGGCGTCTACCTGCCGATCAATCCTGGGCTTCCCGCCGAACGTCTCGCGTTCCTGCTGGCCGATGCCGGTGCGGACGTGGCGGTCACGACCGCGGCACTGGCGGGTGAGCTGGACGGGTTCGCCGGGGAAGTGCTGCTGGTGGACGATGTGTCCGCGGTCGGCGAGCTTGCCCCGGTCGACCCGAGCTCCTTGGCGTACATCGCTTACACGTCGGGCTCCACGGGACGGCCCAAGGGCGTCGCGGTCACGCACGCCGCGCTGTCGTCCTATGTGGCCGGTTGGCGTGACGGACTGGCCGCGCTGGGCGGACCTGGCCCCGTGCTGTCGATGTCCGGGCCTGGGTTCGACGTGTCGATCGGTGACATGACTCGGGCGTTGGCGTTCGGGCAGACCGTGGTGTTCCTGCCGCACGACGAGCATGTGTCGGTGGAGGCGCTGCACGCGACGTTGGTGGAGCACCGGATCGAGGTCGCCGAGATCGTTCCCGGCATGCTGCTGCGGGATCTGGCGGCACACTGCCGGGTTGCCGGGCCGGTCGAGTCGTTGCGCCTGGTGATCTCGGGTACGGACATGTGGACGCATGACGCGTTGACGACCGCTGTGCGCGAGGTGGCGCCGAACGCGGTGCCGGGCAACGTGTTCGGTGTGACCGAGGCGGCCATCGACTCGATCTTCCACGCCGTGACGGAAGACCACCCGGCAGCCGTGGTGCCCATCGGTACCCCGCTGGCCGGTGCCCGCGCGGTCGTCGTCGACTCCGCACTGCGGCCTGTTCCCGTTGGTGTTCCCGGTGAACTGCTGGTCGGTGGCGCCGGTGTGGCGCGTGGCTACCTGGGACGTCCCGACCTGACCTCGGCGCGGTTCGTTCCCGATGTGTTCACCGGTTCTGGCGAGCGTCTTTACCGCACTGGTGACCGGGCTCGGTGGCGTGCTGACGGCACGATCGAGTTCCTGGGGCGTGTCGACGAGCAGGTCAAGATCCGTGGTTATCGGGTCGAGCCGGGTGAGGTCGAGGTCGTCATCGGTGACCATCCCGACGTGCGTGATGTCGTTGTGGTGGCCCGTGATGGTGGGCCTCACGGTGGCAAGCGGCTTGTCGCGTACGTCGTCGCTGAGAGTGAGTTCAGCGGGTCGGCGTTGCGAGCGTGGCTGCGCGAGCGTGTGCCGGATTACCTTGTGCCGTCGGTGTTCGTGGCGTTGGACCGGTTGCCGCTGACGCCGAACGGGAAGGTGGACCGTCGCGGTCTGCCGGACCCGGAGCCCGAGATGACGGGTGAGGCCTATGTCGCGCCCCGGACCGCTGCCGAGGAGATTCTCGCGGCGGTGTGGAGTGGTGTGCTCGGTGTCGAACGTGTTGGTGTGTATGACAACTTCTTCGAGCTGGGTGGCGACTCGATCTTGAGTCTGCAGATCGTGGCGCGTACTCGTGCCGCCGGTCTGGGTGTGGACGTGGCGGACGTGTTCGCACACCAGACGGTCGCCGCACTGGCCGCCGTCGTGCGTGACACGCCGGCGGTGACCCTGGCCGAGCAGGGCGTGGTCACCGGACCGGTGCCGCTGACGCCGATCCAGCACTGGTTCCTGGCGCAGGACCTCCCGAACCGGGACCACTGGAACTGGTCGGGCATGTTCGAGCTGGCACCGGGCACCGATCCGGAACGGCTCGGGCGGGCACTCGACGTCCTGGTCTCTCACCATGACGCGCTGCGCATCCGTTTCACGCCGGAGAGCCAGTACCAGGCGCCGGTCGACGGCAGCGGGTTCTTGCGCGTCACCGACGGAGCTGTGGTCGCTGAGATGACCGCGGCGCAGAAATCGTTGCGTCTGGCCGATGGTCCGCTTCTTGCCGCCGTCTACTTCGACCGTGGTGATCAGCCTGCGTGGCTTGGTTTGACCGTGCATCACCTGGTGATGGACGGCGTGTCGTGGAACGTTCTGCTGGAGGACCTCGACGCGGTCTACGCGGGCCGGGAGCTCGGGCCGAAGACGACGTCGTTCCAGCAGTGGGCCGAGGTGCTGCAGGAGCTGGACGCTCAGGACGAGCGGGAGACCTGGCTGGCCCAGACCGCCGACGTGGTGGAACTGCCGCAGGACCAGGAGGGTCCCAACACCGAGACCTCGGCCGGTGTCGTCCGGTCGTGGCTGGACGCCGCCACGACCGCCGCGCTGCTGGGTGACGCCCACCGCGCCTACCGGACCCAGGCCAACGACCTGCTGCTGACCGCTCTCGCCCAGGCACTGGGGGAGTGGGCGGGCACCGGCCATGTGACGGTGGACCTGGAGAGCCACGGCCGCGAGGCGGTGGCGGACGGCGTGGACCTGTCGCGGACCGTCGGGTACTTCACGTCGATCTTCCCGGTGCGGCTCACGCACGAGAGTGATCCGGCGGCGGCGATCAAGGCCGTCAAGGAGGAGCTGCGGGCCGTGCCGCGCCGCGGTGTCGGCTACGGCGCGTTGCGCTGGCTGCAGGGTGATCTGGCCGATGTGCCGGAGCGTCCGGTGTTGTTCAACTACCTGGGTGCGTTCGACGCCGTCGACTCGCTGGGGCTGATCCGCCGGGAGCTGCCCGCCGAGCTGGCCGGTCCGAGCGAGGGACCGGGCGGGACGCGTTCGCACGTTTTGCAGATCGAGGCGGAGCAGGACGCGGACGGACGCCTGCAGGTCGACTGGCACTTCAGCCACAACCTGCACGACATGGCCACCGTGGAACGGGTCGCCGCGCGCTACGTCGAGGCGCTGCGTCAGCTGGTGGCACACTGCCGGTCCGCCAGTGGGTTCACGCCGTCGGACTTCCCGCTGGCGTCGCTGACCCAGCCCGAGGTCGACCGGCTCGCCGAGCGTTATCCGCTGGTCGACGTGCATCGGCTGGCGCCGGTGCAGTCGGGCATGTTGTTCGGTGTCGCGGGTTCTCCCGTCGACGGCCTCTACTGGGGCCAGGGGGTCTACGACCTGACCGGTCCGCTGGACGCCGACCGGCTGGCCGACGCGTGGCGCCAGGTGATCTCCCGGCACGCCGCGTTGCGCAGCGGGTTCGTGTGGGAGGGCGTCAGCGAACCGGTGCAGGTCGTGCTGGCCGAGGTCGACGTTCCGCTCGAGCGGCGGGACTGGTCCCGTCTCGACGACGTCGAGCAGCAGGAGCGGTTGCGGGCGCTGCTGGACGAGGACCGCGCGCTGGGCTTCGACCTCGCCGCGCCGCCGTTGACCCGCCTGTACCTGGTGGACCGCGGCGACGGCCGGTTGTGGCTCGTGTGGGGGCTGTACCAGGGTTTGTGCGACGGGTGGAGTCTGCCCGTCGTGATGGACGAGGTGTCCGCCCTCTACCAGGGCCGGACGCTGGAGCCGGTGCGGTCCTATCGGGACTTCATCGGGTGGCTGGGCCGGCGTGACCCGGCCGAGTCCGAAGGGTTCTGGCGCACGCACCTGGCCGGTTTCGAGGCCCCGACGGCACTTCCGGTCGATCGGCTGGCTGCGAGCCACTACGACCAGGACCGGCGTCGCCTGCGCCTCGACGAGACCGTCACGGGCAAGCTGGTCGAGCTGGCCCGCCGCGAGCGCGTGACGTTGTCGACGGTCGTCCAGGCGGCGTGGGCACTGCTGCTGTCGACGTACTCGGGTGACGACGACGTGATCTTCGGCCTGACCGTCTCCGGCCGTCCTGCTGACCTGGCCGGCGTCGAGTCGATGGTCGGCCTGTTCATCAACACGCTGCCGGTGCGGGCCGTGGTGCCCACGGACACGACGTTCGCCGCGTGGCTGCCCCAGTTGCAGGACAACCAGGTTGCCCTGCAACGGTTCGAGTACACGCCGTTGGTGGATGTCCAGCGGTGGTCGGCGGTGCCGCACGGCCGTGCGTTGTTCGACTCCATCGTGGTGTTCGGCAACTACCCGCAGGAGGAACTGCCGGAGGACCTGGGCGGGCTGCAGGCCGCCGACTCGGTGGAGCAGGGCAACTACCCGCTGACCTTCGCCGTCGACCTGGAACGCACGCTGCGCGTCGAGGCGGAGTTCTCGACGGCGGCGTTCGACGCCATCACGATCGAACGGATCCTCGACCAGCTCGCTGTCGTGCTGACCGCGGTGGCGGAGCAGCCGGAGCTGGCCGTCCGGGACGTGCCGGTGCAGCGTCCCGGCCAGGCGGCGGAACTGGTGGCGTGGGGCGCGACCCCGGTGCCCTCCGCCGAGCTGCCGGTGCCTGACCTGATCGCCGGATGGGTTTCGTCCGAGGTCGCCGTGGTGTGCGGCGATGAGCAGCTGACGTTCGCCGAGTTGAACGCTCGTGCCGATTCCCTTGCCACGCGTCTGCGCCGGGCCGGTGTGACGGTGGGGTCGCCGGTGGCGGTCCTGGTGCCGCGCGGGATCGAGCTGGCCGTGGCGTTCCAGGGTGTGTTGCGCTCTGGCGGCGTGTACGTGCCGATCAATCCTGGGCTTCCCGCTGAACGGCTGGCATTCCTGCTGGCCGATGCCGGTGTCGTCGCGGCCGTCACGACATCGGCACTGGACGGGTTCGCCGGGGAAGTGCTGCTGGTGGACGGCGTGTCCGCGGTCGGCGAGCTCGCTCCGGTGGACCCGAACTCGTTGGCGTACATCGCCTACACCTCGGGTTCGACTGGCCGGCCCAAGGGTGTGGCGGTGACCCATGCCGCGCTCTCGTCGTACGTGGCCGGGTGGCGTGACGGGCTTGGCGCCCTGGGCGGTCCAGGAACCGTGTTGTCGATGTCCGGGCCTGGGTTCGACGTGTCGATCGGTGACATGACGCGGGCGTTGGCGTTCGGTCACCGTGTGGTGTTCCTGCCGCATGACGAGCACGTGACTGTGGAGTCGTTGCACCGCACGCTGGTCGACCACGACGTCGAGGTCGCGGAGATCGTGCCGGGCATGCTGTTGCGTGACCTGGCGGCTTACTCCCGGACGGCTGGGCCGGTGGAGAGTCTGCGTCTGGTGATCTCGGGTACCGATCTGTGGACGCATGACGCGTTGACTTCGGCGGTGGCCGAGGTGGCGCCGAATGCGGTGCCGGGCAACGTGTTCGGTGTGACCGAGGCGGCGATCGACTCGATCTTCCACGCCGTGACCGAGGATCACCCGGCGGCGGTGGTGCCGATCGGTACTCCGTTGGCTGGTGCTCAGGCTTTCGTGGTGGACGGGTCGTTGCGTCCGGCGCCGGTGGGTGTTCCGGGTGAGTTGCTGGTCGGCGGTTCTGGTCTGGCCCAGGGATATGTGGGGCGTCCGGATCTGACGGCGGAGCGGTTCGTGCCCGGTGCGGGTGGTGGGCGGTTGTACCGCACTGGTGACCGTGCTCGGTGGCGTGCGGACGGGACGATCGAGTTCCTGGGTCGTGTCGACGAGCAGGTGAAGATCCGTGGCTATCGGGTTGAACCCGGTGAGGTCGAGGTTGTCATCGGCGACCACCCCGATGTGCGTGATGTTGTTGTGGTGGCTCGTGAAGGTGGGCCTCACGGTGGTAAGCGCCTGGTTGCGTACGTTGTTGCGGAAGGGGAGTTCAGCGGTTCGGTTCTGCGGGCATGGCTGCGGGAGCGGGTGCCGGATTACCTGGTGCCTTCGGTGTTCGTCGCGCTGGATCGCTTGCCGCTGACGCCGAACGGCAAGGTCGACCGTCGCGGCCTGCCCGACCCGGAGCCCGAGACCTCCGGCGAGGCGTATGTCGCGCCTCGGACCGCTGCCGAGGAGACTCTCGCGGCGGTGTGGAGTGGGGTGCTCGGTGTCGAGCGCGTCGGCGTGCAGGACAACTTCTTCGAGCTGGGTGGCGACTCGATCCTGAGTCTGCAGATCGTGGCTCGGGTTCGTGCGGCCGGTCTGGGTGTGGACGTGGCGGACGTGTTCGCCCATCAGACCATCGCCGAACTCGCTCTCGTCGTGCGTGACGCTCCGGCGGAGTCGTCGGCCGAGCAGGGCGTTGTCACCGGCCCGATTCCGTTCACGCCGATCCAGCACTGGTTCCTGGCACAGGACATCCCGAACCGGGACCACTGGAACTGGTCCGGCATGTTCGAGCTGGCGCCGGGCACCGATCCTGGCCGGCTCGGGCGGGCGTTCGACGCTGTTGTCGCCCACCACGACGCCCTGCGCATCCGGTTCACGCCCGACGGCCAGCACAACGCCGACGTCGAGGTCGCCGAGGTTCTTCGTGTCGTTGCCGCGGATGACGTGGTGGCGGAGATGACCGCGGCGCAGAAGTCGTTGCGTCTGGCCGATGGTCCCTTGCTCGCCGCTGTCTACTTCGATCGCGGCGACCAGCCCGCGTGGCTTGGCTTGACCGTGCATCACCTGGTGATGGACGGCGTGTCGTGGAACGTCCTGCTGGAGGACCTCGACACCGCTTATCAAGGCGGTTCGCTCGCGCCGAAGACGACGTCGTTCAAGGCATGGGCCGAGCAGCTCCAGACCATCGATGCCGAGGAGGAGCGCGACCACTGGGCCGCCGCGACGGCGGATGTCACGGTCGTCCCGGTGGACGGTCAGGGGCCGAACTCCGAGGCGTCCGGTGCGGTCGTGCAGTCGTGGCTTGATGCCGAGACGACGGCGGCGCTGCTCGGTGACGCGCACCGGGCGTACCGCACGCAGGGCAATGATCTGTTGCTGACCGCTCTGGCCCAGGCATTGGGCGAGTGGGCCGGCAGTGACCACGTGACGATCGACCTGGAGAGCCACGGTCGCGAAGGCGCGGACTTGTCGCGCACGGTCGGGTGGTTCACGTCGATCTTCCCGGTGCGGCTCACGCACGAGAGTGATCCGGCGGCGGCGATCAAGGCCGTCAAGGAGGAGCTGCGGTCGGTTCCGCGTCGGGGCGTTGGCTACGGCGCGTTGCGTTGGCTGCAGGGTGACCTGGCGGATGTGCCGGATCGTCCGGTGCTGTTCAACTACCTCGGTGCGTACGACGCTGCCGACTCGGCAGGGCTGATCCGCCGGGAACTGCCCGCCGACCTGGCGGGGCCGAGTGAGGGTGAGGGCGGGACGCGCTCGCACCTGTTGCAGCTCGAAGTGCAGCAGAGCGCAGACGGCCGGTTGTCCATCGAGTGGTTCCACTCCGCCGCTGTGCACGACACCGCGACCGTCGAACGGGTTGCCGCACGGTACGTCGAGGCGTTGCGCGAACTGGTCGCGCACTGCCGGACCGCCAGTGGTTTCACGCCTTCGGACTTCCCGTTGGCGGCGCTGGCCCAGCCTGAGGTCGACCTGCTGGCGGAGCGCTATCCGCTGGCGGACGTGTACCGGTTGTCGCCGGTGCAGTCCGGCATGATGTTCGGTGTCGTCGGTTCTCCCGTCGACGGCCTTTACTGGGCGCAGAACGTCTACGACCTGGCCGGTCCGATCGACGCCGAACGACTGGCGGCGGCGTGGCGTGAAGTGATCGGCCGGCACGCGCCGCTGCGCAGCGGGTTCGTGTGGGAGGGCGTCAGCGAACCGGTGCAGGTCGTGCCGGTCGACGTCGAGGTGCCTTTGACGGCCCACGACTGGAGCGCCGTGACCGACCAGCAGGCCGCGCTCGACGAGCTGCTCGCCCACGACCGTGCGCTTGGATTCGATCTCGCTCGTCCACCGCTCATGCGGCTCTACCTCGTCGACCGGGGCAACGGGCAGAACTGGCTGGTGTGGGGGCTGTACCAGGGTTTGTGCGACGGGTGGAGCCTGCCCGTCGTCATGGACGAGGTGTCGGCGGCCTACCAGCGGCAGGCGTTGCCGCCGGTGCGGCCGTACCGCGACTACATCGCGTGGCTCCAGGAACAGCCCTCCGCCGAAGGGTTCTGGCGTACGTACCTCGATGGTTTCGAGGCGCCGACGGCACTTCCGGTCGATCGGCTGGCCGCGAGCCACTACGCCCAGGACCGGCGACGCACGCATCTGAGCGAGAGCGTCACTGCCGGGCTGGTGGAGTTGGCTCGGCGCGAGCGCGTGACGTTGTCGACGGTCGTGCAGGCGGCATGGGCCAAGGTGTTGTCCGCGTCGTCCGGCGAGGACGACGTGGTGTTCGGTCTGACCGTGTCGGGCCGCCCGGCTGATCTGGCCGGTGTGGAGTCGATGGTCGGCCTGTTCATCAACACGCTGCCCGTGCGGGCCGCGGTGCCTGTCGACACGTCGTTCGCCGCGTGGTTGCCCGCGCTGCGGGACAACCAGGTTGCGCTGCAACGGTTCGAGTACACGCCGCTGGTGGATGTCCAGCGGTGGTCGGCGGTGCCGCACGGCCGTGCGTTGTTCGACAGCATCGTGGTGTTCGGCAACTTCCCGCAGGAGGAACTGCCGGAGGACCTGGGCGGGGTGCAGGCCACCGAGTCGGTGGAGCAGGGCAACTACCCGCTCACCTTCGCCGTCGACCTGGAGTCCACGCTCAAGATCGAGGCCGAGTTCTCCACGGCCGCTTTCGACGCCGCCACCGTCGAGCGGATCCTCGACCAGCTGGTGGTCGTGCTGACCGTTGTCGCGGAACAGCCGGAGCTCGCGGTCGGCGACGTGCCGTTGCAGCGGCCCGAGCAGGCGGCGGAGCTGGTGGCGTGGGGGAGGACGCCGGAACCGGCGGCCGAACGGCCGGTGCCCGACCTCGTCGACGGCTGGGCTCACGCGACCCCGGATGCCGTGGCGGTGGTGTGCGGCGAGGAGAGCCTCACGTTCGACCGGCTGGGCGCTCGGGCCGACGCGCTGGCCGCCCGGCTGCAGAGGGCCGGCGTGGCGGTGGGGTCGCCGGTGGCGGTGCTGGTGCCGCGCGGAATCGAGCTGGCGGTGGCGTTCCAGGGCGTGTTGCGCTCTGGTGGCGTGTACGTGCCGATCAATCCTGGGCTTCCCGCTGAACGGCTGGCGTTCCTGCTGGCCGATGCCGGTGTCGTCGCCGCTGTCACGACTTCGGCACTGGACGGGTTCGCCGGGGAAGTGCTGCTGGTGGACGACGAGTCCGCAGAGCCTGGTGAACCGCTTGCCCCGGTCGACCCGAACGCCTTGGCGTACATCGCTTACACCTCGGGTTCGACGGGACGTCCCAAGGGTGTGGCGGTGACCCATGCCGCGCTCTCGTCGTACGTGGCGGGATGGCGTGCCGGACTCGCCGAGCTGGGCGGTCCGGGTGCGGTGTTGTCGATGTCGGGTCCCGGTTTCGACGTGTCGATCGGTGACATGACGCGGGCGTTGGCGTTCGGTCAGCGTGTGGTGTTCCTGCCGCACGACGAGCACGTGACTGTGGAGTCGTTGCACCGCACGCTGGTTGACCACGACGTCGAGGTCGCGGAGATCGTGCCCGGCATGCTCCTGCGAGATCTGGCGGCCTACTCCCGGACCGCGGGACCGGTGGAAAGCCTCCGCCTGGTGATCTCCGGTACTGACCTGTGGACGCATGACGCGTTGACCACCGCTGTGCGCGAGGTGGCGCCGAATGCGGTGCCGGGCAACGTGTTCGGTGTGACCGAGGCGGCGATCGACTCGATCTTCCACCCGGTGGGTGAGGATCATCCTGCCGCCGTGGTGCCGATCGGCCGGCCTTTGGCGGGTGCTCAGGCGTACGTGGTGGACGGGTCGTTGCGGCCGGTTCCGGTGGGTGTGCCGGGTGAGTTGCTGGTCGGTGGTTCCGGTGTGGCCCAGGGGTATGTGGGACGTCCGGATCTGACGGCGGAGCGGTTCGTGCCCGAAGCGGGCGGTGGGCGGCTGTACCGCACTGGTGACCGGGCGCGGTGGCGTGCGGACGGGACGATCGAGTTCCTGGGTCGTGTCGACGAGCAGGTGAAGATCCGCGGCTACCGGGTCGAGCCTGGTGAGGTCGAAGTAGTCATCGGCGATCACCCCGATGTTCGTGATGTTGTTGTGTTGGCACGGGATGGCGGGCCGCACGGCGGTAAGCGGCTCGTTGCGTACGTCGTCGCGGAGGGTGAGTTCAGCGGTTCGGTCCTGCGGTCCTGGTTGCGGGAGCGGGTGCCGGACTACCTGGTGCCTTCGGTGTTCGTGGCGCTGGATCGCTTGCCGCTGACGCCGAACGGCAAGGTCGATCGGCGCGGCCTGCCCGACCCGGAGCCCGAGACCTCCGGCGAGGCGTATGTCGCGCCCAGGTCCGCTGCCGAGGAGACGCTCGCGGCGGTGTGGAGCGGTGTGCTTGGTGCGGATCGTGTTGGCGTGCACGACAACTTCTTCGAGTTGGGCGGCGACTCGATTCTGAGTCTGCAGATCGTGGCGCGCGTGCGTGCTGCCGGTCTGGGTGTGGACGTAGCGGACGTGTTCGCTCACCAGACCATCGCCGAGCTCGCACTCGCCGTGCGCGACACCCCGGCGGAGTCGCTGGCCGAACAGGGTGTTGTCACGGGCCCGGTTCCGTTCACGCCGATTCAGCGCTGGTTCCTGGCGCAGGACATCCCGGATCGGGACCACTGGAACTGGTCGGGCATGTTCGAGCTGGCACCGGGCACCGATCCCGGTCGCCTCGCGGCGGCGTTGGACGCAGTGCTGGCGCACCACGACGCGTTGCGCATCCGGTTCACGCCGGACGGCCAGTACAACGCGCCGGTGGAGACCGGGTTCCTGCGTGTGGTCGAGGGCGACGATGACGTGGTCGCGGAGATGACCGTGGCGCAGAAGTCGTTGCGGCTGGCTGATGGCCCGCTGGTGGCGGCGGTGTTCTTCGATCGTGGTGCGCAGCCCGCGTGGCTTGGGTTGACGGTGCACCACTTGGTGATGGACGGGGTGTCGTGGAACATCCTGTTGGAGGACCTCGACATCGCCTACCGGGGCGGTGTGCTGGCGCCGAAGACGACGTCGTTCAAGGCGTGGGCCGAGCAGCTCGAGACCATCGACATCGCCGGCGAACGTGAGCACTGGGTTGCGGCGACCGCGGACGTGGTCACGCTGCCGGCTGACGGCGACGGACCGAACACCGATGCGTCCGAAGCGATCGTGCAGTCGTGGCTGGATGCCGAGACGACGGCGACTCTGCTCGGTGACGCGCACAAGGCGTATCGCACGCAGGGCAACGACCTGTTGCTGACGGCTCTTGCCCAGGCTTTGGGGGAGTGGGCCGGTAGTGATCACGTGACGATCGACTTGGAGAGCCACGGCCGTGAGGGTGCGGACTTGTCTCGCACGGTCGGGTGGTTCACGTCGATCTTCCCGGTGCGGCTTACGCACGAGAGTGATTCGGCGGCGGCGATCAAGGCCGTCAAGGAGGAGTTGCGCGCTGTTCCGCGTCTTGGCGTGGGCTTTGGCGCGTTGCAACTGGTTGATGTGCCGGAGCGTCCGGTGTTGTTCAACTACCTCGGCGCGTACGACGGCAACGACGACCCGGGTGGGTTGATCCGTCGTGAGCTGGACGGCGATCTCGCCGGTCCGAGCGAGGGCGAGGGTGGCACCCGGTCGCACCTGCTGCAGCTCGAAGTGCAGCAGACCGCCGACGGACGACTGTCGATCGAGTGGTTCCACTCCAGCGCTGTGCACGACACCGCCACCGTCGAACGGGTCGCGGCCCGGTACGTCGAGGCGTTGCGCGAACTGGTTGCGCACTGCCGGTCCGCCAGTGGGTTCACGCCGTCGGACTTCCCGCTGGCGTCGCTGACCCAGCCGGAGGTCGACGGGCTCGCGGTGCGTTATCCGCTGGTGGACGTGTACCGGTTGGCGCCGGTGCAGTCCGGCATGTTGTTCGGTGTCGTGGGTTCTCCCGTCGACGGGCTTTACTGGGGACAGAGCGTTTACGACCTCGCGGGCCCGATCGACGTGGAGCGGTTCGCGGCGGCGTGGCGTGCGGTGATCGCCCGGCACGCGTCCCTGCGGAGTGGTTTCGTGTGGGAGGGCGTGGCGGAGCCGGTTCAGGTGGTGCTCGGCGATGTCGAGGTGCCGTTGACGGCCCACGACTGGTCGGGTCTTGATGAGGCCGCACAACAGGTGCGGCTGGAAGAGCTGCTGGCCGACGACCGTGCGCTCGGCTTCGACCTGGCCCGGCCGCCGTTGATGCGGCTCTACGTCGTGGACCGGGGCGACGGGCAGAACTGGCTCGTTTGGGGGCTGTACCAGGGTTTGTGCGACGGGTGGAGCCTGCCCGTCGTGATGGACGAGGTGTCCGCCGCCTATCAGGGCAGCGCCCTCGAACCGACCCGGCCCTACCGGGACTTCATCGCGTGGCTCGACGGGCGTGACCCGGCCGAGCCGGAAGCGTTCTGGCGCGAGTACCTGGGCGGGTTCGAGGCGCCGACTCCGCTGCCCGCCGATCGGCTGGCCGCGAGCCACTACGCCCAGGATCGCCGGCGCACGCACCTGGACGAGGACGTGACCGCCGAACTGGTGGCGCTGGCACGACGCGAACGCGTCACGTTGTCGACCGTCGTGCAGGCCGCGTGGGCGAAGGTCCTTGCGGACACCGCGGGTGAGGACGACGTGGTGTTCGGCCTGACCGTGTCGGGTCGTCCGGCCGATCTGGCCGGGGTGGAGTCGATCGTCGGCCTGTTCATCAACACGCTGCCGATCCGGACGGTCGTGCCCGCGGACGTGCCGTTCACGTCGTGGCTGCACGACCTGCGGGACAACCAGGTCGCGCTCCAACGGTTCGAGTTCACGCCGTTGGTGGACGTGCAGCGGTGGTCTGCCGTGCCGCACGGCCGTGCGTTGTTCGACAGCATCGTGGTGTTCGGCAACTACCCGCAGGAGGAGCTGCCGGAGGACCTGGGCGAGGACTGGCTGCAGGCCACCGAGTCGGTGGAGCAGGGCAACTACCCGCTGACCTTCGCGGTCGACCTGGAGGCCACGCTCAAGATCGAGGCCGAGTTCTCGACGGCGGCGTTCGACGCGGTCACGATCGAACGGATCCTCGACCAGCTGGTGGTCGTGCTGACCGCCGTGGCGCGGCGGCCGGGCCTGCGGGTGCGCGACATTCCCTTGCATCGCCCGGAGCAGGCTGCCGAGATCGTCGAGTGGGGCAGCACGACTCCGCCCGCGGCTGAGCTGCCGGTGCCGGATCTGATCGCCGGGTGGTCCTCCGCCGAGGTCGCGGTGATCTGCGGCGACGAACGGCTCACGTTCGCTGAGCTGGGCGCTCGGGCCGATGCCCTGGCCGCCCGCCTCCAGCGGGCCGGTGTGACGGTCGGATCGCCGGTCGCGGTGGTGGTGCCGCGCGGGATCGACCTCGCGGTGGCCTTCCAGGGCGTGCTGCGTGCCGGTGGCGTCTACGTACCGGTCAACCCTGGTCTGCCGGCGGACCGCGTCGCGTTCCTGCTGGCCGACGTCGGCGCCGTGGTCGCCGTCACGACCGGGGCGCTGGCCAGCTTCACCGGCGAGGTGCTGGTGCTGGACGACGCGTCGCCGGTCTTCGACGCGGTGCCGGTCCGCATTGATCCCGGTGCGTTGGCCTACGTGGCTTACACCTCCGGCTCGACGGGCCGCCCGAAGGGGGTGGCGGTGACCCATGGCGCGCTCTCGTCGTACGTGGCCGGGTGGCGTGACGGGCTGCGCGCGCTGGGTGGCCCCGGCCCTGTGTTGTCGATGTCGGGTCCTGGGTTCGACGTGTCCATTGGGGACATGACGCGGGCGCTGGCGTTCGGTCAGACCGTGGTTTTCCTGCCGCACGACGAGCACGTGTCGGTCGAGTCGTTGCACCACACGCTGCGCACGCACGACGTGGCGATCGCCGAGATCGTGCCGGGCATGTTGCTGCGCGACCTCGCGGCGCACTGCCGGACGGCTGGGCCCGTCGAGAGTCTGCGGCTGGTGATCTCGGGCACGGACATGTGGACGCATGACGCGTTGACTTCGGCTGTGGCCGAGGTGGCGCCGAACGCGGTGGCGGGCAACGTGTTCGGTGTGACCGAGGCTGCGATTGACTCGATCTTCCACCCAGTGGGTGAGGATCACCCTGCCGCCGTGGTGCCGATCGGCACGCCGTTGGCCGGTGCTCAGGCGATCGTGGTGGACGGGGCCTTGCGGCCGGCGGCCGTGGGTGTGCCGGGTGAGCTGCTGATCGGTGGCGCCGGTGTGGCCCAGGGTTATGTGGGGCGACCGGATCTGACCGCCGAGCGGTTCGTGCCCGGTGCGGACGGTGTGCGGTTGTACCGGACCGGTGACCGGGCGCGGTGGCGTGCGGACGGGACGATCGAGTTCCTCGGTCGTGTCGACGAGCAGGTGAAGATCCGTGGTTACCGGGTTGAGCCGGGTGAGGTCGAGGTCGTCATCGGTGACCACCCCGACGTGCGTGATGTCGTTGTGGTGGCTCGTGATGGTGGGCCGCACGGCGGCAAGCGCCTCGTCGCGTACGTTGTGGCGGAGGGCGAGTTCAGCGGTTCGGCTCTGCGCGCCTGGCTGCGGGAGCGGGTGCCGGACTACCTGGTCCCGTCGGTGTTCGTGGCGCTGGATCGCTTGCCGCTGACCCCGAACGGCAAGGTCGACCGGCGCGGGCTGCCTGACCCGGAGCCTGAGTCGGCCGGTGAGCAGTACGTCGCGCCCCGGACCGCTGCCGAGGAGACGCTCGCGGCGGTGTGGAGCGGTGTGCTGGGCGTCGAACGTGTTGGCGTGCATGACAACTTCTTCGAGCTGGGCGGCGACTCGATCCTGAGCCTGCAGATCGTGGCTCGGGTTCGTGCCGCCGGACTCGGCATCGACGTGGCGGACGTGTTCGCGCACCAGTCGGTGGCGGAGCTGGCCTCAGCAGTGCGGGACGCTCCGGCGGAGTCGTTGGCCGAGCAGGGCGTGGTGACCGGGCCCGTCCCGTTCACGCCGATCCAGCGGTGGTTCCTGGCACAGGACATTCCTGACCGCGATCACTGGAACTGGTCGGGGATGTTCGAACTGGCCCCTGGTACCGATCCTGAACGGCTGGGCCGGGCGCTCGACGTCCTTGTCTCGCACCACGACGCGCTCCGGATCCGCTTCAGCGCGGACGACCAGTTCAACGCTCCGGTCGATGGCGGCGGGTTCCTGCGCGTCACCGGCGGAGACGTGGTCGCGGAGATGACCGCGGCACAGAAGTCGTTGCGCCTGGCCGATGGGCCGTTGCTCGCCGCTGTCTACTTCGACCGTGGTGATCAGCCCGCGTGGCTTGGTCTGACCGTGCATCACCTGGTGATGGACGGCGTGTCGTGGAACGTTCTGCTGGAGGATCTGGAAACTGCTTATCAGGGCGGTTCGCTCCCGCCGAAGACGATCTCGTTCCAGCAGTGGGCGTTGCAGCTGCAGGAGGACGATCCCAGCGGTGAACGTGAGCACTGGGTCGCGGCGACCGCGGACGTGGTCACGCTTCCGGCCGACGCCGACGGACCGAACAACGATGCGTCCGAGGCGATCGTGCAGTCGTGGCTTGATGCCGAGACGACGGCGGCGCTGCTCGGCGATGCGCACAAGGCGTACCGCACGCAGGGCAATGATCTGTTGCTGACCGCTCTGGCGCAGGCTTTGGGCGAGTGGGCCGGCAGCGATCACGTGACGATCGACCTGGAGAGCCACGGCCGTGAGGGCGCGGACTTGTCTCGCACGGTGGGGTGGTTCACCTCGATCTTCCCGGTGCGACTCACAAACCAGGACGATCCGTCGTCGGCGATCAAGGCGGTCAAGGAAGAGCTCCGTGCCGTTCCGCGTCGTGGTGTGGGCTATGGCGTGCTGCGTTGGCTGCGGGACGAACTGGCCGGTGTGCCGGATCGGCCGGTGCTGTTCAACTACCTCGGCGCGTACGACGGAAACGACGACTCGGGCGGGCTGATCCGTCGTGAGCTGGACGGCGATCTGGCCGGGCCGAGCGAAGGTGAGGGCGGGACGCGCTCGCACCTGTTGCAGCTCGAAGTGCAGCAGACCGCCGACGGACGGTTGTCCATCGAGTGGTTCCACTCCGCCGCTGTGCACGACACCGCCACCATCGAACGGGTCGCGGCCCGGTACGTCGAGGCGTTGCGCGACCTGGTGGCGCACTGCCGTTCGGCCGTCGGTGGGTTCACGCCGTCGGACTTCCCGCTGGCCACCCTCACCCAGGACGAGGTCGACGGGCTCGCCGGACGCTGTCCGTCGCTTGTGGACGTTCATCGGCTCGCGCCGGTGCAGTCGGGCATGTTGTTCGGTGTCGTCGGTGCTCCCGACGAAGGGGACGGGCTCTACTGGGGTCAGGGCGTCTACGACCTGGCCGGCCCGATCGACGCCGAACGGCTGGCCGGTGCCTGGCGTCAGGTGATCTCCCGGCACGCCGCGCTGCGCAGCGGGTTCGTGTGGGAGGGCGTCAGCGAGCCGGTGCAGATCGTGCTGGCCGACGTCGACGTGCCGCTGACCACCCATGACTGGTCGGATCTCGACGAGGCCGCGCAACAGCTGCGACTGCAGGAGTTGCTGGCGGACGACCGTGCGCTCGGCTTCGACCTGGCCCGGCCGCCGTTGACGCGCCTGTACCTCGTCGACCGCGGCAACGGGCAGAACTGGCTCATCTGGGGTCTCTACCAAGGGCTGTGCGACGGGTGGAGCCTGCCCGTCGTCATGGACGAGGTGTCCGTCGCGTACCAGCGGCAGCCGCTGCCGCCCGCCAGGCCGTACCGCGACTACATCGCGTGGCTCGGTCAGCGCGATCCCGCTGCCACCGAAGGGTTCTGGCGCACCTACCTCAACGGTTTCGAGGCGCCCACCGCACTGCCGGTGGACCGCCTGGCCGCGAGCCACTACGCCCAGGACCGGAGGCGCACGCACCTCGAGGAGAACGTCACCACCAGGCTCGTCGAGCTGGCTCGGCGCGAGCGCGTGACGTTGTCGACGGTGGTGCAGGCGGCGTGGGCCAAGGTGTTGTCCGCGTCTTCCGGTGAGGACGACGTGGTGTTCGGCCTGACCGTGTCGGGCCGTCCGGCTGATCTGGCCGGGGTCGAGTCGATGGTCGGCCTGTTCATCAACACGCTGCCCGTGCGGGCCGAGATCCCCGGCCGGACGCCGTTCTCCGCCTGGTTGCACGAGTTGCAGGACAACCAGGTCGCGCTGCAACGGTTCGAGTTCACGCCGTTGGTGGACGTGCAGCGGTGGTCCGCGGTGCCGCACGGCCGCGGGTTGTTCGACAGCATGGTGGTGTTCGGCAACTATCCGCAGGAGGAAGCACCCGCCGACAGCGGCGAGGAGTGGGCCGACGCGGTCGAATCCGTGGAGCAGGGCAACTACCCGCTCACCTTCGCGGTCGACCTGGAGGCCACGCTCAAGATCGAGGCCGAGTTCTCCACGGCGGCCTTCGACGCCGCCACGGTCGAGCGCGTTCTCGACCAGCTCGTCGTCGTCCTCACCGCCGTCGCCCACGAGCCGGAACTGGCCGTCGCCGACCTGCCGTTGCAGCGTCCGGAACAGGCCGCGCGGCTCGTGGCGCAGGGCGAGACCCCGGTGCCACAAGCCGAGTTGCCGGTGCCCGAACTGATCCACGGCTGGGCGCACACCGAGGCCGTGGCCGCGAAGTGCGGCGACGAGCGCCTGACGTTCGCCGAACTGGACGCCCGTTCCGCCGGGCTGGCGGCACGGCTCCTGCGCGCCGGTGTGACGGCGGAGTCGCCGGTGGCGGTGCTGGTGCCGCGCGGGATCGACCTGGCGATCGCCTTCCAGGGCGTGCTGCGCAGCGGCGGTGTGTACGTGCCCGTCAACCCCGGCCTGCCGCAGGAACGTCTCGCGTTCCTGCTCGCGGACGCCGGTGTGGTCGCGGCGGTCACCACCGAAGGCCTCGCGGGCGAGCTCGCCGGGTTCGCCGGTGAGGTGCTCGTGCTGGACAGCACGGTCGTCAAGGGCAAGGTCGCCGGGTTCGCCGGCGAGGTGCTCGTTCCGAACGGCACCGTCCTCGACGGTCCGCCGGTCCGGATCGACCCGGACGCGTTGGCGTACATCGCCTACACGTCGGGGTCGACCGGACGGCCGAAGGGAGTGGCCGTGACCCATGGCGCACTCTCGTCGTACGTGGCGGGATGGCGTGACGGACTGGCCGAGCTGGGCGGTCCCGGCGCGGTGTTGTCGATGTCGGGCCCTGGTTTCGACGTGTCGATCGGCGACATGACCCGCGCGCTGGCGTTCGGGCAGACGGTGGTGTTTCTGCCGCACGACGAACACGTGTCCGTGGAGTCCTTGCACAGCACGCTTTCCGGTGACGGCGTGGCGATCGCCGAGATCGTCCCGGGCATGCTCCTGCGCGACCTGGCGGCGCACTGCCGGACGGCCGGCCCCGTCGACAGCCTGCGGCTGGTGATCTCGGGTACGGACATGTGGACGCACGACGCGCTCACCACCGCCGTGGCCGAGGTGGCGCCGAACGCGGTGGCGGGCAACGTCTTCGGCGTGACCGAGGCGGCGATCGACTCGATCTTCCACCCGGTCGGCGACGATCATCCGCAGGCCGTGGTGCCCATCGGCACCCCGCTGGCCGGTGCCCGCGCCGTCATCGTCGACGACGCGCTGCGACCGGCTCCCGTGGGTGTGCCAGGTGAGCTGCTGGTCGGTGGTCCGGGGGTGGCCCGCGGCTATGTGAACCGGCCCGACCTGACCGCGGAACGGTTCGTGCCGGACGTCTTCGGCACGGCCGGCGGCCGGCTCTACCGCACCGGTGACCGGGCTCGGTGGCGTGCGGACGGGACGATCGAGTTCCTCGGGCGTGTCGACGAGCAGGTCAAGATCCGTGGCTACCGAGTCGAACCCGGCGAGGTCGAGGTCGTCATCGGCGACCACCCCGACGTGCGTGATGTCGTTGTGGTGGCACGGGATGGCGGGCCGCACGGCGGCAAGCGCCTGGTCGCTTACGTCGTCGCGGAAGGCGAGTTCAGCTCGAAGGAACTGCGGACCTGGCTGCGCGAGCGCGTGCCGGACTACCTCGTCCCGTCGGTGTTCGTGGCGCTGGAGTCGGTGCCGCTCACGCCGAACGGCAAGGTCGACCGCAAGGGCCTGCCCGACCCCGAGCCGGAGACGGCGGCCGAGGTCTTCGAGGCACCGCGGACGTCCGTCGAGGACGTGCTGGCCGAGGTGTGGTCGCAGGTACTGGGCCTCGAACGCGTTGGCGTGCACGACAACTTCTTCGAACTGGGCGGCGACTCGATCCTGAGTCTGCAGATCGTGGCACGCACGCGTGCCGCCGGTCTGGGTGTCGACGTGGCGGATGTGTTCGAACACCAGACCATCGCCGAGCTGGCTCCTGTCGTGCGGGACACCCCGACGGCCATGCTGGCGGAGCAGGGTGTCGTCACCGGTCCCGTCCCGCTCACCCCGATCCAGCACTGGTTCGTCGAGCAGGACATCCCGGACCGCGACCACTGGAACTGGTCCGGCGTGTACGAACTGGCCTCCGGCACCGACCCGGAGAGGCTCGCGCGGGCACTCGACGCCGTCATCGCCCACCACGACGCCCTGCGTATCAGGTTCCGCCAGGACGGGGACACCTGGGTGCAGGACAACGACGGTGAGCTGACGCAGGTCCTGCGCGTCGTCACCGCCAGGGACGACGACGAGGTCGTCGCGCACATGACCGAGGCGCAGACGTCGTTGAGCCTCGCGGACGGTCCGCTCGTGGCCGCGCTCTACTTCGACCGCGGCGCGGAACCGGCCTGGCTGGGACTCACCGCGCACCACTTCGTCATGGACGGCGTGGCGTGGAACGTCCTGCTGGAGGACCTGGACACCGCCTACCAGGGCGGTCTGCTCGGGCCGAAGACGACGTCGTACCAGCAGTGGGCCGAAGTGCTGCGCGCCGACAACCCGGAAGCCGAACGCGCCCACTGGGCCGCGCAGACCGAGCGGGTCATGACGGTGCCCGTCGACGACCATGGTGCCAACACCGAGGCGTCAGGCGAGACCGTCCGCAGCTGGCTCGACGCGAAGTCCACCGAGGTGTTGCTCGGTGAGGCCCACAAGGCCTACCGCACGCAGATCAACGACCTGCTGCTGGCCGCACTGGTCAGAACGCTGGGCGAGTGGGCGGGCACCGGCGACGTCACGATCGACCTCGAGAGCCACGGCCGTGAGGCGATCGCCGACGGCGTCGACCTGTCCCGCACCGTCGGGTGGTTCACGTCGATCTTCCCGGTGCGCCTGCGTCACCAGCGTTTCGGTGACGACGGCGAGCTGATCAAGACGGTCAAGGAGCAGCTGCGCACCGTGCCGCGCCGTGGCGTCGGCTACGGAATCCTCCGCTATCTGGAACGCGACGACAATGTTGTCGAAGCGCCTGCGCGGCCTGTTCTGTTCAACTACCTTGGAGCGTTCGACGCAGCGGGCGACGACGCGGTCGGCCTGATTCGCGAAGAACTCTCCGCTGACCTGTGCGGACCGACGGAGAACGAACAGGGGAACCGTTCGCACCTTCTGCACATCGAAGCCGAGCAGACGCCGGACGGACGCCTGCTGGTCGAGTGGTATTTCAGCACCAATGTGCACCGGGAGGCGACCGTGCAGCGGCTCGCGACCCGCTACGTGACCGTGCTGAGGGAGCTGGTCGAGCACTGCCAGTCGGGCGCCGGCGGCGTGACGCCATCCGACTTCCCGCTGGCCAACATCGATCAAGCGAGTCTCGCCGCCGTACTCAAGCAGATGGGAGGGTGATCAACTCAAGCTCGGCGGCATCCAGCGCACCAGGGTCTGCGCATCTGGGGGAATGAATTACACGGTGATGGACGGTTCTATTCGGCGTGCCGTTTTTAATTGACAACGGCCGCCGAATGACCCTCAAGCAAATGTTCTGTGACTGGTCTCGCGAATCGCTTGACCCGGCAAATGACGATTGTGTAAAAATGACGTCAGGGGAGGGCTTATCTGTGATCGAAGATATGTATCCGTTGGCGCCAGTTCAGCAGGGCATGCTGTTCCACGTCCTGGAGGCGCAATCGGACAAGGGCGTCTACTGGGCGCAGGGGCTCTACGAGTTCGACGGCGTGCTTGACCTCGACGCCATGCGGCGCTCGTGGGAACTGGTGGTCGCCCGCCACGCCGTGCTGCGCACCGGATTCGTGTGGGAGGGCGTGCCCGAGCCGCTCCAGGTCGTCATGGGTGATCTCCAGGTGCCGTTCCAGGTGCACGACTGGACCGCCGTGACCGACCAGCAGGCCGCGCTCGACGAGCTGCTCGCCCACGACCGCGCCCAGGGCTTCGACCTCACCAAGCCGCCGCTCATGCGCGTGCACGTCATCAACGACGGCACCAGCCACCACCGGATGGTGTGGGCCCTCTACTCCGGGCTGTGCGACGGCTGGAGCGTGCCCGTCGTCCTCGAAGAGGTCGGCGCCACCTACGACGCCCTGTGCCGCGGCACGACCCCCGATCTCGAACCGGTCCGCCCCTACCGCGACTTCATCGCCTGGCTGGGCAAGCGCGACCGCGCGGAGGCGGAAGCCTTCTGGCGCGACTACCTGGCCGGCTTCGACGCCCCGACGGCGTTGCCCGTCGACCGCTCCGTCCGCGACCACTGGGCCCAGGGACGCCGCCGCGCCGAGCTGCCGGAGGACCTGACCACCTCGATCATGGACCTCGCCCGGCGCCGGCGCGTCACGCCGTCCACGGTGATCCAGGCGGCGTGGGCACTGCTGCTGTCCGCCTACTCCGGTGACGACGAGGTCGTCTACGGCCTCACCGTGTCCGGCCGCCCGGCCGACCTGCCCGGTGTCGAGTCCATGGTGGGCGTCTTCATCAACACGCTGCCCGTCCGTGTGCGGGTGTCGTGGGAGCGTTCCTTCGCCGACTGGCTGGGGGAGCTGCAGGCGAACCAGGTCGCGGTCCAGCGCTACGAGTTCACCGCGCTCTCGGACATCAAGCGGTGGTCGGAACTGCCGCGCGGCAGCGGTGTCTTCGACAGCATCGTGGTGTTCGGCAACTACCCGCAGGCGCTGCTGTCCGAAGAGGACGAGGAGAGCGACGGCGACGAGGACCGCTTCGGCGCCCTCGACTCGATCGAGCAGGTCAACTACCCGATCGCGTTCGCGGTCGACCTGGAGGACACGCTCAAGATCGAGGCCGAGTTCTCCACCGGCGCGTTCGACGAGGCCACCGTCGACCGGCTGCTCGACCAGCTGCAGGCTCTGCTGGCCGCCGCGGTCGCCGGTCCTGACCGGCCCGTGCGTGAGATGACGCCGACGCCGGCGACCGGCTGGGGCACGGGCCCCGCGTTCGACGAGCCGTACGCCGGCCTGGCCGAGCGGTTCCGGTCGGCTGTCACCGAGTTCGGCGACCAGGTTGCCGTTCGTGACAGCGAACGTGAGCTGACCTATGCCGAATTGGGTGAGCGGGTGGCGCGGGTCGCGTCGGGCCTGCGCGCCGCCGGTGTCGGTACGGAGACGCGGGTCGGCCTGTGGTTCGAGCGATCGGCTGACCTCGTCGTCGCGATCCTGGCTGTGACGCAGGCCGGCGGAACGTATGTGCCGCTTGATCCCGCGCTGCCGCACGGCCGGCTTCGCGACGTGCAGACCGCCGCCGGCGTCGAGCTGGTGGTGTCCCGTGGCGACTACGCCCTGGACGGTCCGCGCGTCGTCGAGTTCGCCGGCCTGGTGACCGGGGCGGCCGAATGGCCGGAACTCGCCGCCACGCCTGATCGTCTGGTCTACACGATGTTCACGTCAGGCTCGACCGGCGTGCCGAAGGGTGTGGAGGTCACCGAGGAAGGTGTCGTCCGCGTCGTGCTCGACCCCGCGGTGACCGCCGAGCCCGGTGACGTGGTGGCGCACATGGCCGCCGTGTCGTTCGACGCCTCCACCTGGGAGATCTGGACCGCGTTGCTGAGTGGCGCGACGCTCGCCGTGGCCTCCGCGAACCTGGCTGAGCGGCTGGACGTCGCCAAGCTCTTCGCCGAGCACGGCGTCACGTTGTCGTTCATGACCACGGGTCTGTTCCACCAGCTCGCCGACACCGACCCCGGCGTGTTCTCCGGACACCGCAAGGTTCTCGCCGGTGGCGAGGCGATGTCGCCACTCCAGGCGCGCAAGGTGCTCGACGCCAACCCGGCTGTGGCGATCTACAACATGTACGGCCCGACCGAGTCCACTGTGTACGCGTCGTTCCACGACATGCACACCGGACGGCTCGGGCCGTCGTCGGTCCCGATCGGCACCGCGTTGCGGGGTCTGCGTTTCCACGTGCTGGACCGCTGGCTCCAGCCGACGCCGGTCGGCGTACCGGGAGAGCTGTACATCGGCGGAACCGGCCTCGCACGTGGCTATGCGGGCCGCGCGGACCTGGCCGCGGAACGGTTCGTCGCCGACCCGTACGTGCCCGGTGCGCGGATGTACCGCACCGGTGACCTGGTGCGGTGGGGTGCCGACGGCGTGGTCGATTTCGTCGGCCGCACTGACAACCAGGTGAAGATCCGCGGCTTCCGGGTCGAGCCGGGCGAGGTCGAGCACGTGCTCGTCGGTCACCCGGACGTCGCCAACGCCGCCGTGATCGTCAACGACAAGCGCCTGATCGCCTATGTCGTGAGCACCGCCGAGCAGGCAGACCTCCGGCGCTTCCTCGCCGAACGTCTGCCGGAGTTCCTGGTGCCGTCGGCGATCGTGCTGCTCGACGAGTTGCCGTTGAACACCAACGGAAAGCTCGACGTGCGCGCGCTGCCCGACCCCGGCGCACCCGAGAGCACCACCGCGTACGAACCGCCCAGCACCGATGCCGAACGCACGCTCGCCGAGGTGTGGTCGCAGGTCCTCGGCGTCGAACGGGTCGGCGTCCACGACAACTTCTTCGAACTGGGCGGCGACTCGATCGTCAGCCTCCAGATCGTCTCGCGCTCCCGTGCCGCCGGGCTGCGGCTGGAGATCGCCGACCTCTTCACGCACCAGACCGTCCACGAGCTCGCCGCCCGCGTCGGCACGTCCGAGCCCAGCTCCGTCGACCAGGGCACCGTCAGCGGACCGGTGGCCTTTACGCCCATCCAGAGCTGGTTCCTGCGCGAGAACCTGCCGCAACGCGACCACTTCAACTGGTCCGGCATGTTCGAGCTGGCACCGGGAACCGACGCGGACACGATGGCGGCCGCGCTCGGCACGGTCGTCGCCCACCACGACGCCCTGCGGCTGCGCCTGAACGGCGACACCCAGGAGAACGCGCCTGCCGAGACCGCCGACCTCGTGACCGTGCTCAGGACGGACCTCGACGGCCCGGCGTTGGACGAGGCCGTCACCGCGGCCATGACCACCGCGCAGACGTCGCTGAGCCTCACCGACGGGCCGCTGCTGCGTGCCGTGTACGTGGATCGCGGCGACAAGCCCGCGTGGTTCGGCCTTACCGTGCACCACTACGTCGTGGACGCGGTCTCCTGGAACGTCCTGCTGGAAGACCTCGACACCGCGTACTCCGCCGGCGTGCTCGCGCCGAAGACGACGTCGTACCAGGACTGGGCCGCCGCACTGGAGGCGTTCGACCCGCGCGACGAGCTGCCCTGGTGGCGTGAGGTCGTCCGGACGACGACGCCGGTGCCCACCGACCTCGACGGCCCCAACACCGAGGACTCGACCGAGTCCGTTCGCGTCACCCTCGACGCGGAGATCACGAAGGGGCTGCTCACCCAGGCCCACCGCGCCTACCGCACCCAGGGCCACGAACTGCTCTTGGCCGCACTGCTCCAGGTCCTTGGACGGTGGACCGGCACCGGCGCCGCCGCCATCGACCTGGAGAGCCACGGCCGCGAGGCGATCACCGACGGCATCGACCTCAGCCGCACCGTCGGCTGGTTCACCGCGATCCACCCCGTCGGGCTGCACCACACCGATCTCGGGGACGTCGCCGGTGTCATCAAGGCGGTCAAGGAACAGCTGCGCGCCGTGCCGCGCCGCGGTGTCGGCTACACCGTCCTGCGTGAGCGCGACGAGCAGCTCCGCGACGCCCTGGCGCGCCCGGTCGTCTTCAACTACCTCGGTGGTGTCGACGCGGCCGAGGACGACGCCGTGGGCCTGTTCGCCCGCGAGCTCTCCGAGGACCTGTGCGGTCCCGCCGAGGGCGACGGCGGCCTGCGCTCGCACGTGCTCGGCGTCGAGGTCGTCCAGGCCGCCGACGGCACCCTGTCCGTGGAGCTGCAGTACAGCACCAACCTGCACGAGCGGTCGACGATCGAACGGCTCGCCGAGGCCTACCTGGCCGCGCTGGCCGGCATCGTCGACCACTGCCGGTCCGGCGCGCACGGCCTGACGCCGTCCGACGTTGCGCTTGCGGCCCTCGACCAGTCCTCTTTGGACGCTCTGGTCGCGCGCACGCCCGGACTGACCGACGCCTACCCGTTGTCGCCGTTGCAGCAGGGCATGCTCTTCCACGCCGTCGAGTCACCGGACAGCGGCGTCTACTGGACGCAGGACGTGCGGGAGCTGACCGGCGACCTCGACGTCGACGCCATGCGCGCGGCCTGGCAGCTCGTGCTCGACCGGCACCCCGCGCTGCGCACCGGCTTCGTCTGGTCGGGTGTGCGCGAACCGCTCCAGGTCGTCGTGGGCGACGTCGAGGTGCCGTTCGAGGTGCACGACTGGTCTGGCGTCACCGATCCCGACGCCGCTGTCGAGCAGTTGCTCGCCGACGACCGCGCTCGCGGGTGCGACCTCGCCACCGCGCCACTGCTGCGCGTGCACGTCGCCAGCGGTCGCGGCCGCCACTGGATCCTGCTGGCGTTCCACCACCTCTACGCGGACGGCTGGAGCATCCCGCTGCTGTGGGACGAGGTCACCGCCGCCTACCAGGGCGAGTCGCTGCCGCCGGTGCGGCCGTACCGGGACTTCATCGCGTGGCTGGCACAGCGCGACTCCGCCGAGGCCGAGGAGTTCTGGCGCGAGTACCTCGCCGGGTTCGACTCGGCGACGCCGTTGCCGGTCGACCGGGTGGTGCGTGAGCACTGGTCCCAGGACCGGCGCGAACTGGCGCTGCCCCGCGACGTCACGACGGCACTCGTCGCCCTGGCCCGCGACCGGCGCGTCACCCTGTCGACGGTCGTGCAGGCGGCGTGGGCCGTGCTGCTGTCGGCCTACTCGGGCGAGGACGACGTCGTGTTCGGCCTCACCGTGTCCGGGCGTCCGGCCGACCTGGCCGGGGTGGAGTCGATCGTCGGCCTGTTCATCAACACCCTGCCCGTGCGGGTGAAGGTGGCGTGGGAGCGGTCATTCGCGGACTGGCTCGGCGAACTGCAGGAGAACCAGGTCGCCGTGCAGCGGCACGAACACACGCCGCTCGCCGACATCCAGCGCGTGGCCACCGGTGGCCTGTTCGACAGCATGCTCGTCTTCGGCAACTACCCGCAGGGCGAAGCGCCGGAAGAGGGCGAGGAGGACCCCGAGGAGCTGTTCGCCTCGACCGACTCGGTCGAGCAGATGCACTACCCGATGATCCTCGCCGTCGACCTCGAGGCGACCCTGAAGGTCGAGGCCAACTTCTCGACCGGCGCCTTCGACCCGTCCACTGTGGAGCGTCTGCTCGGTCAGCTGGCCGAGGTGCTCACCGCGGCCGCCCGGCAGCCTGCCGCCGCCGTGCGCGAGGTGACTCCCGCGCCCGTCACCGGGTGGGGCCTGGGGCCTGTGGTGGACGAGCCCTTCGTCGGGCTGGCCGAGCGGTTCCGTCTTGCTGTCGCCCGCTTCGCCGACGAGGTGGCTGTTCGTGACGGTGACCGTGAGCTGACCTATGCCGAACTGGGCGAGCGGGTGGCTCGGGTCGCGTCGGGTCTGCGCGCCGCCGGTGTTGGTGCGGAAACGCGGGTCGGACTGTGGTTCGAACGGTCCGCGGATCTCGTCGTCGCGATCCTCGGTGTGGTGCAGGCGGGTGGCACGTATGTGCCGCTTGATCCCGCGTTGCCGCATGGCCGGTTGCGTGACGTGCAGACCGCCGCCGGCGTCGAACTTGTGGTGTCCCGTGGCGACTACGCCCTGGACGCTCCGTGCCTCGACCTGGCGGATCTCGACGGCGAACCTGGCGACCTGCTGGAGTCGTTGCCGGAGCGGCTCGTCTACACGATGTTCACGTCGGGCTCGACCGGTGTGCCCAAGGGTGTCGAGGTCACCGAGGAAGGTGTCGTCCGCGTTGTGCTCGACCCAGCGGTCGCCGCTCGCCCCGGCGATGTCGTGGCGCACATGGCCGCGGTGTCGTTCGACGCCTCCACCTGGGAGATCTGGACGGCGTTGCTGAGCGGTGCGACGCTCGCCGTGGCTCCCGCGAACCTGGCCGAACGACTGGACGTCGCCACGTTCTACCCGGCGCACGGCGTCACGTTGTCGTTCATGACCACCGGTCTGTTCCACCAGCTGGCGGACACCGACCCCGGTGTGTTCTCGGGGCACCGCAAGGTTCTTGCCGGTGGCGAGGGCATGTCTCCGGTCCAGGCGCGCAAGGTCCTCGACGCGAACCCGGCCGTGGCGATCTACAACATGTACGGCCCGACCGAGTCCACTGTGTACGCGTCGTTCCACGACATGCACACCGGACGGCTGGGCCCGGCCACCGTGCCCATCGGCGACGCCCTGCGCGGCTTGCGCTTCTCGGTGCTCGACCGCTGGCTCCAGCCGACGCCGGTCGGCGTGCCGGGGGAGCTGTACATCGGTGGCACCGGTCTGGCGCGCGGCTACGCGGGCCGGGCGGACTTGGCCGCCGAGCGGTTCGTTCCCGACCCACACGTGCCCGGCGCGCGGATGTACCGCACCGGTGACCTGGTGCGGTGGGGTGCCGACGGCGCGGTCGACTTCGTCGGTCGCACCGACGACCAGGTCAAGATCCGCGGGTTCCGGGTGGAACCGGGCGAGGTCGAGCACGTGCTCGCCGGCCACCCGGACGTCGCCAACGCCGCCGTGGTCGTTCGTGAGCTGCCGCAAGGAAAGCGGCTCGTCGCCTACGTCGTGGGCACCGCCGAACCGGCGGACCTGCGCGCGTTCCTCGGCGAACGGCTGCCCGAGTTCCTGGTGCCGTCGGCGATCATGCCGCTCGACGAGTTGCCGTTGAACAGCAACGGAAAGCTCGACAAGCGCGCTCTGCCGCTGCCCGAGGCGCCGGACTCCGCGAGCCACGAGGCGCCCAGCACCGACGTCGAACGCGCGCTCGCCGCCGTGTGGTCGGAAGTGCTCGGCGTCGAACGCGTCGGCGTCCACGACAACTACTTCGAACTGGGTGGCGACTCGATCGTCAGCCTCAAGATCGTCGCCAGGGCTCGGGAGGCGGGCCTGGAGCTGAAGATCGCCGACATCTTCACGCACCAGACCATCCAGCAGATCGCCGCCCACACGGGCGTCGCCACCACTACGTCCGTCACCGCGAAGCCGCTGGCCGACCTGGAGCCCCTGCGGGCACGGGTGCCGGACCTGGTCGACGCGTACCCGTTGTCTCCCATGCAGCAGGGCATGCTCTTCCACGTCCTCGAAGCGCCCGCCGACACCGCCGTGTACTGGGCGCAGGACGTGCGCGAACTGCGCGGTCCGCTCGACGTGGACGCCTTGAGGGAAGCCTGGCGCACCGTCGTCGGCCGCCATCCCGCGTTGCGCAGCGCGTTCGTGTGGGAGGGCGTCGACGAACCGCTGCAGGTGGTCATCGGCGGGGTCGACGTGCCGTTCGAGGTGCTCGACTGGACCTCCGTCGCCGACCCTGCCGCCGCGCTGGACGACCTGCTCGACGCCGACCAGCGGCGCGGGTTCGACGTCACCACGGCGCCGTTGCTGCGGGTGTACGTGGCCGACCGGGGCGACCGCCAGTGGGTCGTGTTCACGTTCCACCACCTGTACCTCGACGGCTGGAGCATCCCGCTGGTCTGGGACGAGGTGTTCGCGGCCTACCGGGGACAGTCCCTGCCGCCGGTGCGGCCCTACCGCGACTACATCGCGTGGCTTCAGGAACAGCCCTCCGCCGACGACTTCTGGCGCGAGTACCTCGACGGCTTCACCTCGCCCACGACACTGCCGGTCGACCGCACCACCCGTGTTCACTGGGAGCAGGGCAGGCGCCACCGCGAACTGCCCGAGAGCGTGGCTCTCGCACTGGAAGGGCTGGCACGGCGTGAGCGCGTCACGATCAGCGCCGTCGTGCAGGCCGCGTGGGCGTTGCTGCTGGCCTCGCACAGCGGTGACGATGACGTCGTCTTCGGCCTCACCGTGTCGGGACGCCCTGCCGCGCTGGCCGGTGTCGAGTCCATCGTCGGCCTGTTCATCAACACGCTGCCCGTGCGGGTCAAGGTCCCTGGCGACCGCACCCCGTTCGACCAGTGGCTGCGGACCGTCCAGGACGGCCAGGTCGCCGCACAGCGGTTCGAGCACTCGCCGCTGGTCGACATCCAGCGGGTGGCCGGTGTGCCGAGGCTGTTCGAGAGCATCGTCGCGGTCCAGAACCTGCCCGGCGGGTTCGACGACGGCGATGACGGTGACGACGCGGACGAGTTCGACTCACCCGCGTTGCTGGAGCAGGGGCGCTACCCGCTGAAGCTCGTCGTCGACGTCGACGGCCAGCTGGCACTGCTGTGCGAGTACTCCACCGGCGCGTTCGACGACGCCACCGTGGAGGCACTGCTGGACCAGCTTGAACGCATCCTCACCACGGTCGCCGCGCTGCCCGGCACGTCCGTGCGGGAGATCGCCCTGCTCGACGCCGCCCAGCGCGCCGAGGTGCTCGGGTGGAGCTCGTCGGAGTCCCGCGAGATGCCGGCGGCCCACCTGGCCGAACTGTTCGGCCGTCAGGTCGTGGCACACCCGGACCGTCCCGCACTGCGCGGCGGCACCGAGCTCACCTACGCGCAGCTCGACCGCAGGGCCTCGGGTGTGGCCGAATGGTTGCGCGCCAACGGTGTCGGCAAGGGCACCAGGGTAGGACTCCACCTGGACCGCGGCGCCGAGCTGATCATCGCCATGCTCGGCGTGATCGGCGCGGGCGGCAGCTACGTCCCGCTGGACCCCGCCCAGGGCACCGCCCGGCTCGCCCAGATGATCGGCACGGCCGGAGTCGGACTCGTTGTCACGGCAGGGGAGTGGCCTCTCGACATCCCTCGGGTGCGCGTGCTCGACGCGAGCGTGCTCGACCTGCCCGAGGCCAGGGGATCACTGCCCGTCGCCGGCGGGCCGGGCAGCGAGCTGTACGTGCTGTTCACGTCAGGTTCGACGGGCGTGCCCAAGGGCGTGTCGCTGACCCACGAGGGCGTGGCCAGGGTCTGCACCGACCCCGCCGTGCGCGTCGAGCCCGGCGACGTCGTCTCGCACCTCGCCGGCATCGGCTTCGACACCGGCGCGTTCGAGATCTGGCTGGCACTGCTCAACGGCGCCACCCTCGTCGTCGGCCCCGCGGACCTCGCCGAACGGATGGACGTCGGCAAGTTCCTGCGAGAGCACGGAATCACCGCCTCCCTGCTCACCACCGGCCTCTTCCACCAGCTGGTCGAGACCTCGCCCGACGTCCTCGACGGCCTGCGCCTGCTCGTGGTCGGCGGCGACGCCCTGCAGGCCCAGCACGCCCGCACGGCCCGCGAACGCCGTCCGGACCTGCGCATCGTGAACGCCTACGGGCCCACCGAGACCACCATGACGTGCACGATCCACACGCTCGACGACATCGGCGCGCAGGTGCCCATCGGCACGCCGTTCGCGGGCATGCGGGCCTACGTCCTCGACCCGTGGCTGCAGATCGTGCCGGCGGGCGTGGCGGGCGAGCTGTTCGTCGGCGGCCCCGGTGTGGCCCGTGGTTACGTCGGCCGCGCCGATCTCACGGCGGAACGGTTCGTCCCCGACCCCACCGGATCCGGGGAACGCCTGTACCGCACCGGTGACCGCGCTCGCTGGCGGTCCGACGGCACGCTGGAGTTCCTCGGCAGGGCCGACGAGCAGGTCAAGATCCGGGGCTTCCGGGTCGAGCCCGGCGAGGTCGAGGCACTGCTGGGCACGCACGAGGACGTGCGGGCCGCGGCTGTCGTGGCCACGTCGTCCGGCACTGGGAAGCGCCTGGTGGCCTACGTGGTCACGAGCACCGGCACGGACGAACTGCGCACGTTCCTGCGCGAGCGGCTGCCCGACTACCTGGTGCCCTCGGCGTTCGTCGAACTCGACGCCCTTCCCCTGACGCCCAACGGCAAGCTCGACCGCCGAGCCCTGCCGGAACCGGCGGCGCCGGAGTCGGACGGCGCGTACGTCGCCCCGCGCACCGACGCGGAACGGGCGCTGGCGGGCATCTGGACGAAGCTGCTGGGTGCTGACCGAGTCGGCGTGCATGACAACTTCTTCGACCTGGGCGGCGATTCGATCGCCTGCCTCCAGGTGGTGGCACGGGCGCGTGCCGCAGGCCTCGGCCTCGCGGTCGCCGACCTGTTCACCCACCAGACGGTCGCCGAACTGGCCGCCGTGACCACCGCCCCGGTGCTGGTCGAGGAGGGCCCGGTCACCGGACCGGTGCCGCTGACGCCCATCCAGCGGTGGTTCACCAAGGCCACCATCGACGACCGGAACCACTGGAACTGGTCGGGGCTCTTCGAACTCGCGCCGGACGTCGACGCCGGCAGGCTTTCCGCCGCGCTCGACACCCTGGTCACCCATCACGACGCCCTGCGCACCCGCCTGCACCACGGGCCCGACGGCTGGCATCAGCACGTCGCCGAGCCGGGCGAGGCCGCGGCGTTCACGGTCGTCCAGGGCGATGTCCAGGAGCACATGGACGCGCTGCAACGTTCGCTGAACCTCGCGAACGGTCCGCTGGTGGCCGCGGTTCTGTTCGATCGCGGCGACGAACCGTCGTGGCTTGGCCTCGTCGTGCACCACCTGGTGGTCGACGGCGTCTCCTGGAACATCCTGCTGGAGGACCTCGACGCGGCCTACCAGGGCGAACCCCTCGGGGCGAAGACGACGTCGTTCCGGCGGTGGGCCGAGTCCGTCACGGCCTTCGCGGACAGCACCGAGGTCCGCGACGAGCTGCCGTACTGGTTGGAGCAGGCGGAGACCGCGTTCACGCTGCCGGTCGACGCCACCGGCGCCAACACCGAGGACTCCGCCGCCGTCGAAGAGGTCACCGTCGGCGCCGCGGGGCTGCCGAACGCGAAGGTCCTCGACGTGGTCCTGGCCGCACTCCTGCAGACGCTGGGGGAGTGGGCCGGCACCGACACCGTCGTCGTCGACCTCGAACACCACGGCCGCGAAAGCCTGGCACCGGGCACGGACCTGTCCCGCACGGTCGGCTGGTTCACCTCGGTGCACCCGCTGGTGCTCCGGCACGACGACCTGGGCGACGCGACCGGAGTCGTCGCCGCGGTGAGCGAAAGCCTGAAAGCCGTGCCACGGCACGGAGTCGGCTACGGCGCGCTGCGCCACCTGACGGCCGACGACGCGGAGGTGCTTCGCCTTCGTGCCGCACCGGACCGTCAGATCAACATCAACTTCACGGGCGGAATGGACTCCGTGAACGACGACGAGGTCAGGGGCCTCATCGTCGACGAACTACCCGGTGACCTGTGCGGCGAGAGCACCAGCGGCGGGCTGCGTCCGTACGCGCTGCACCTCGAGATCGAGCGCACCGACGAGGGAGAGCTCCTCGTCGAATGGCACCACAGCACCAACCTGCACCGCACCGAGACCGTGCGACGGGTCGCGTCCCGCTTCCGGGAGGCCGCAGAGGCCCTGATCGCACACCTGAACCGGAATTAGGGGGAGCAGTCCTTTGTCCACACCCAAGCGGATCTACGTCCTGTCGGCCGACGAAGCCGCCGAGGCCGAGAACCTGACACTGCGCATCGCCAAGGAGTACTCGGGCCCGGCGGACGAGCAGCTGCTGCGCGACCTGCCGTTGCTCGCCGCCGAGCTGCCCGTGGGCCAGCGCCGCTTCATGCGTGACTTCGCGCTGGAGGACGAGCTGGGCTACGCCGTGGTCCGCGGTCACAACATCGACGACGCGCGCATCGGCCCGACGCCGCAGCATTGGCGCGGCCGGCCGACGCCGACGCCGGAGTTCGCCGAGGAGATCCTCCTGCTGCTGCACGGCTCCCTGCTCGGTGAGCCGTTCGGCTGGAAGACCCAGCAGGACGCCCGGCTCGTGCACGACATCTTCCCCATCCAGGGTTTCGAGACCGAGCAGATGGGGATCGGCAGCACCGACACGCTCACGCTGCACACCGAGGACGCGTTCCACCCGTGGCGCGCGGACTACCTGCTGCTGGAGTGCCTGCGCAACCCCGACAAGGTCGCCACGATCGTCTCCGAGCCCGACCTGCGGTCGCTCGACCCGAAGCACCTCGAGCTGCTGCACGAGCCGAACTTCCTGATCCGGCCGGACGACTCGCACCTGGCGAAGCACAACGAGACCAAGGGCGTCGACGCCGAGTTCTCGGAGATCGACCAGATGAAGGCCGACGACAACCGTGTCGCCGTCCTTTATGGATCGCGCGAGCACCCGTACATCCGCATTGACCCGTACTTCATGGAGACGCCCAAGGACCCCGCCGCACGCGAGGCCCTGCAGGCGGTCAGCGACCTCCTGGAGGCGTCCTGCCTGGACGTCGCACTGGTGCCGGGTGACGTCCTCATCATCAACAACCACCGCCTCGCGCACGGCCGGCAGGCGTTCCAGGCCCGCTACGACGGCACGGACCGCTGGCTCAAGCGGGTCAGCATCACCACCGACCTGCGCAAGTCCCACGAGCGGCGCGCCTCGGCGACCGCACGCCTGATCTGACGGATACGGAAGTCATGCCGAACCCGCTCCACAACCTCCCGCCCACCGCCAAGGGCATCCTCGCCGTCCTCCGGGTCCTGCCACGGGTCAGCCGGCCGCGCACGGTGCTCCTGGCGGGCGGCGTGGTGGTGGGCGCGGTCCTGCCCATCGGGATCGCCGTCCTCACCGGTCTGCTGATCGGTGCCATTCCCGCCGCCGCGCGCGACGGCGCGGACTCGGCCGCCGCCGGCCGGGTGGGCACCCTGCTGGTCGCGGTCGCGATCACGATCCTCGTCGAGCGCCTGACGTCCCCGCTGCTGCGGGCCGCGGTGTCCACGCTCGGCCGCGACCTCGACCGGTACCTGCAGGAGATCGTGCTCACGGCGCTGGGCAAGCCCAGGGGCATCGCTCACCTCGAGGACTCCGACGTGCTCGACGAGGTCCGCATCGTGCGGGGCCTCGGCATGAGCGCGCACCGGCCGGGCCAGACCGTCGAGGCCCTGCCAGAGGTGCTCACGTCGTGGCTGCGGGCCATCGGCTCGGCGGCCGTGCTCACCTGGTTCCACTGGTGGCTCGGCCTGGCGTGGCTGGTGATCTGGCCGATCATCGTCTACCGGATGCAGCGCGACTACCTGCGGGTCGGCGAGGAGGGGTTCGGGCAGAGCGCCCAGCTCCGCCAGGCCGAGTACGCCAGGGACCTCGCGCTCGATCCGGGCCCCGCCAAGGAGGTGCGCCTCTGGGGCGCCCTCGACTGGCTCGTCACGCGGTTCGACACGTTGTGGCAGGCGGGGATCGGCCCGATCCGCAGGGCGCGCCGCCCCCGGCCCGGCATGGTGCTCGGCTCCGCGTCCGCGATCCTGGTCATCAACGTGCTCTCGTACGGCCTGCTGGCCTACGCGGCGGTGCAGGGCAACCTGACGCTCGCCGCCCTCGCCGTGTTCGTGGAGGCACTGGCCAACGCCAACGAGTACGCCGTCGGCGACGAGCACCTGTACCTGTCGAACGCCGCCGTCACGGTGCCGAAGCTCCTCTCGCTGGAGAAGCGGCTCGCCGACGGTGCGCCACCGCAGTCCGGACTCCCGGTCGGTGCGGAGGTTCCGTCGCAGGAGATCCGCTACGAAGGGGTGTCGTTCCGATATCCCAGCGGCGAACGCGATGTCCTAAGAGGACTGGACCTGGTCATTCCCGCGGGGCAGTCGCTGGCGATCGTCGGTGACAACGGCGCGGGCAAGACCTCGCTCGTGAAGCTGCTCGCCGGTTTCTACGAACCCACCGGCGGCAAGATCAGCGTCGACGGTGCGGACCTCGCCGGCCTCGATCCCGAGGAGTGGCGCAGGCGGGTGGCGGTGCTGTTCCAGGACTTCACCCGCTACCACCTGCCGGTGCGCGACAACATCGGGCTCGGTGCCGTCGAGCACGCGGGCGACGAGGACATGCTGCGCCGCGCCGCCGAACGGGCCGGGATCGGCGACCTGATCGAGTCGTTGCCGAACGGCTGGGACACGGTCCTGTCGCAGACCTACTCCGACGGCGTAGACCTCTCCGGCGGTCAGTGGCAGCGCGTCGCACTCGCCCGCGCGATGTTCGCCGTCGAGGCCGGCGCCAAGGTCCTCGTGCTCGACGAGCCCGCGGCGGCACTCGACGTGCGGGCGGAAGCCGAGCTGTACGAACGGTTCCTGGACCTCACCCAGGGGCTCACCACGATCATCATCTCGCACCGCTTCTCCACCGTGCGGCGCGCGGACCGGATCGTGGTCGTGTCCGACGGCCGCGTCATCGAGGCCGGCGGCCACGACGAGCTGATCGATCGCGACGGCCGCTACGCCCACCTGTTCCGCCTGCAGGCGGAGCGCTTCCAGCCGACGGGAGGAGGCACCGATGCGTGACACCTGGCGGGCTTTCCTCACCACCATCAGCTTCGGGTTCCGCGCGGCGCGCTGGCACGCGGTCTTCCAGATCCTTACCGAGATCGCGCTCGCGCTCACCGGACCCCTCATCGCCTACAGCGCCGGCGTTCTCGTCGACGCCGCCAGCGATCGTGATCTGGACCGGGCGCTCACCGCCGGGTTCGGCATCGCCGCCGCCACCGGGCTGCTCATCGTGGCCCAGTACTACAACGCCCACTGCGTGTTCGCGGTGCTGGAACGCACCCAGGCGTTGTCCGACCGGACGCTGATGCGCCTGCTCGGCGGGATCGGCAGCCTTGCCCCGCACGAGAACCCGAAGTACCTCGACCAGATCCAGCTTCTGCGCGAGGAGCGCGAGAGCCTCGCCGAGATGACCAACGCGACGGCCGGTCTGATCAGCGCGTTCGTCGGCTTCGGCGCGACGGCGCTGCTGCTCGCCGACGTCCACCCCGCGCTCATCTCGCTGGCACTGCTGGCGTTCATCTCGCTGTGGATCACCAGCCGGGCCAACGACCTCGCGGTCGACGCCCAGGAGGACACCGGCGAACCCGAGCGGCTGCGCCGCCACCTGTTCGACATCGGCACGACCGCCGGTGCGGGCAAGGAGCTGCGCGTCTTCGGGCTCACCCGCGAACTGGTCCGCCGCCACCACGCGGTCTCCGACGAGGTGCTCGACACCCGTAACCGCGCGGCCTGGCGCGGTGCCGTGCTCAAGAGCATCGACGCGGTGATCAACGCGGCGGGGTTCTTCGGCGCCATCGCACTGGTGGTCTGGCTCGCGATCGAGGGCAGGGCCACCCCCGGCGACGTCGTCATGGTCGTCGCGCTCACCATCGAGATGGCCGCGGTCGTCGCCTCTTCCGTGGGCTACAGCGGCGACTTCCTGTGGTGCCTCAAGCAGGCCCGGCGCTACGTCTGGCTCGAGCGGTTCGCCGAGACCTCCGTCAAGCGCACCGACGAGCCGGTCCAGCCGCCCGCCTCGCTCAGCCACGGCATCGACCTCGTCGACGTCACCTACCGCTACCCGGCCAGCGAACGGACCGTCCTCGACGGCGTGTCCCTGCACCTGCCGGCCGGGTCCGTGGTCGCGCTGGTCGGCGAGAACGGTGCGGGCAAGTCGACGCTCGTGAAACTGCTGTGCGACTTCTACGAACCGGACAGCGGCGAGATCCAGGTCGACGGCGTCGACCTGCGCCGCATTCCCAGTGCCGACTGGCGGACCCGGCTCACCGGCGCGTTCCAGGACTTCGTGGAGCTGCAGTTCGCGGCCCGCGAAACCGTGGGCGTGGCGGACATCGGCCGGATCAACGACGACACCGCGCTGCACGGGGCTCTCGACCGGGCCGGGGCGAGGTCCGTTGTGGACGGTCTGCCGCGCGGCCTCGACACCCAGCTCGGCCGGTCGTGGGAGGGCGGCGTCGAGCTGTCCGGAGGGCAGTGGCAGAAGCTGGCACTCGGCCGCGGACTGCTGCGCACCGACCCGTTGCTCGCGGTCTTCGACGAGCCCACCGCCGCGCTCGATCCGCAGACCGAGCACGCGCTGTTCGAGCGCTTCGCCCAGGCCGCCCGGGAAGGGAAGCAACGCGGAACGGTGACTCTCCTTGTGTCGCACCGCTTCTCGACCGTGCGCATGGCCGACCTGATCGTCGTCCTCGACGGCGGCCGCATCCGCGAGATCGGCAGTCACGAGCACCTCATGGCCCACCCCGACCTCTACGCCGAGCTGTACGACCTGCAGTCCTCGGCCTACCGCTGAAAGGAGTCGCCCTTATGAAGTTCGAACCAGCGCCGCTCGAGGACTGGATGCGCCTGTACTACTTCGCGGTCGACGACGACATCGGCAGCAGCGGGGTCGAGGACTACTCACTCGCGGAGCTGCGCGCGTTGCTCGGCATCGGGAGCGACGAGCTCGACGCCGTCGTGTTCCGCGACAGCACGTCGTTCGGCAGCGAGGAAGTACGCACCGCCATCGCCGCGCAGTGGGGGACCGGTGACCCCGACAAGGTCATGGTCACGCACGGCGGCAGCGAGGCGATCTACCTCGTGCTCAGCACGTTGCTCGAACCGACCGACGCCATCGTCGTCACCGAGCCGACCTATCACACGCACACGTCGATCGCCCGGTCCATGGGCTGCGATCTGCGCGTGTGGCCGTTGCGCCCGGAGAACGGCTTCCGCCCCGACCTGGACGACCTGCGTGCGGTGATCGACGGCGCCAAGGCCGTCGTCGTGAACTTCCCGCACAACCCGACCGGCGCGTCGCTCACCCCGGAGCAGCGCGACGAGTTCGTCGCCATCTGCGCGGAGGCGGGCGCGTACCTGGTGTGGGACCAGGCTTTCCGCGAGATGGTCATCGAGGGCGAGCCGCTCGTGGACCCCGTGCACGACTACGACAAGGCCATCTCCATCGGCACCCTGTCGAAGGGCTACGGCCTGCCGGGTCTGCGCGTTGGCTGGGCGATCGGGCCCGAGGACGTCCTGCGCGGCACCCTCGACCTGCGCGACCGCATGACGTTGCACCTCTCGCCGCTGGTCGAGCTGCTCGCCACCCGCGTCGCCCGGCACGCCGACCTCCTGGTGGGGCCGCGGATGGAGCAGGCGCGCCGCAACCTGGGGCTGCTGCGCCAGTGGGCCGCCGACCACCCCGACCTGATCGACGTGCCGGAACCGATGGGCAGCGCCAGCACGTTCCCGCAACTGCTCGGCCACACCGACACCACCGGGTTCTGCCACGACCTGGCCAGGGAGCACCGCACGCTCCTCGTCCCGGGGTCGTGCTTCGGGGACCCGACCCGTGTCCGGCTGGGCTACGGCGGCCCCACCGCCTCGTTCACCCGAGGCCTCGAAACGCTCGCACTCGCAGGGGAGAAGGCCCGTGTTCAGAATTGACCTGTCCGAATCCGACATCGCCGAGGCCGGCGCCCTCGTGGCCGCGCTGGCCGAGCGCTACCGCACGGTCGAGGACCCCGCGTTCGTGCGCGAGGCCACGATCATCGCCCACGAACTGCCGCGCGCCCTGCGTGCAGGCCTGCTGGAGTTCCGCCTCACCGAGCCCCACCCGCTGTGCGTCATCGGCGGCTACCCGATCGACGACGACCGCATCGGCCTCACCCCGGGGCACTGGAAGGACTGCGGCGGCGAGGGCAGGCCGACCCTGGCGGAGGACCTGTTCTTCTACCTCTGCGCGTCACTGCTCGGCGACCCGATCGCCTGGTCCACCCAGCAGGACGGCCGGCTGCTGCACGACGTGTTCCCCATCAAGGAACACCAGTTCGAGCAGCTCGGCTCGGGCAGCGAGGAGCTGCTCACGTGGCACATCGAGGACGCGTTCCACCCGATGCGCACGGACTACGTGGGCCTCATGTGCCTGCGCAACCCCGACGGCGTCAACACCACGTACGGCTCGCTGGAAGGCATCGACCTGCCCGCCGACGTGGTCGAGGTGCTGCGCCAGGAGCGTTTCCCGATCCGCCCGGACCGCTCGCACCTCGCCGCCAACCGCCAGAACGACGGCGACGAGCAGCTGCGCCGCCTGCGCGACCGCAGCTACGAGTGGATCTCCGGCCTGGACGCGAACCCGGAACCCATCGCGGTGCTGTTCGGCCCGCAGGAGAACCCGTACCTGCGCCTCGACCCGTACTTCATGGAGGTCCCGGCCTCCGACCCCGAGGCGGCCGCCGCGCTGGACACGATCGTCAAGGCGATCGACGCGAACATCGCGGGCTACGCCTTGAAGCCCGGAGAGGTCCTTTTTCTGGACAACTACCGCGGCACGCACGGCCGTGAGCCGTTCACGGCCCGTTTCGACGGCACCGACCGTTGGTTGACCCGCTTGAACGTCGCCCGCGACCTCCGCAAGTCGCGTGCCCACCGCCGCAGTGCCGACGACCGCACCATCTACTAGTCAGGAATCTCCCATGCGCACAAGCCCTTTTGACGATGAGGACGGCCGCTTCTTCGTGGTCGTGAACGACGAGGGCCAGCACGCCCTCTGGCCGGCCACGCTGGCCGCCGTGCCCGACGGCTGGACCGTCGCCCACGGCGAGGACACCCGCCAGGCCTGCCTCGACTACGTGAACCAGAACTGGACGGACATGCGCCCGCGCAGCGTCCGGGACCAGCTGGACCGGCAGGCCGCCGGGAGGTGACGGGACGGCGCAGCCCCGCCGGATCCCGGTGAGGCTGCGCCTGGCGTGGTTGGACGCGTGTCGGGGTTGCGTCTGGCGTGGCTGGACGCGTGCCGGGGGCTGCACCTGACGTGGTTGGACGCGTGCCGGGGTTGTGTCTGGCGTGGTTGGACGCGTGCCGCCTGACGTGGTTGAACGCGCGCCGGGGCTGCGCCCGCATGTCCGGCGCGGCATGCCGGGGGCGTGTTCCGACGTGTCCGGGTAGGACGTTCTAGGCTGTCGCGGTGATCACCGGGTGGCGGCACCCCGCCCGCCTCGTCGTACTCGCCTTCCTGGCGGCCACCGTGGCCGGCACGCTGCTGCTGATGCTGCCGGTCTCGGCGGAGTCGGGGCAGGCCACCGGCTTCATGCCGGCGCTGTTCACCGCGGCGTCCGGCATCAGCGGCACGGGGCTCGCCGTGGTCGACACCGGGTCGCACTGGTCGGTGTTCGGTGAGGTCCTGCTGCTGGTGCTGTGGCAGGTCGGCGGCTTGGGCATCATGACGCTCGCGTCGGTGCTGGCGTTGCTGGTCTCGCACCGGCTGAACCTGCGGATGCAGCTGACCGTGAAGGCCGAGACCAACACGCTGAACCTCGGCCAGGTCCGCAGGGTCGTGGCGGGCGTGGTCACGATCAGCCTGGTGGTGGAGGCGATCGGCGCGCTCGTGCTGGCGCTGCGGTTCTGGCTCGGCTACGGCGAGCCGTTCGGGCAGGCCCTGTACTCCGGGGTCTTCCACTCGATCTCGGCGTTCAACAGCGTCGGCCTGGCGCTCTACCCCGACAACCTCATGCGGTACGCGACCGATCCGTGGGTGTGCCTGCCGATCGTGGCGCTCGCGGTGACGGGCGGGTTCGGCTTTCCCGTGCTGTTCGAGTTCCTGCGCCGGCGCCGCAGGCGGTGGTCGCTGCACACCAAGATCACCGTGCCCGTGTACCTGGGCATGATGGCGTTCGGCACCCTGGTCGTGCTCGGCGTCGAATGGACTCGCGCGGGCACGCTCGGGCCGTACGGCGTCGGCGACAAGCTGCTGATCGGACTGTTCCACGGCGTCATGCCCGGCACGGCCGGGTTCAACACCGTCGAGGTGAGCCAGCTGCAACCCGCCACGTTGCTCGTGTACGACGTGCTGATGTTCGTCGGCGGCGGCAGCGCGGGGACCACGGGCGGCATCAAGGTCACGACGTTCGCACTGCTGGCGTTCGTGCTGCTGGCGGAGGTCCGCGCCGAGCCCAGCGTGCACGTCATGGGCCGCCGGCTGAGCGCGGAGGTGCAGCGCCAGGCGGTCACGGTCGCGCTGCTGGGCGTGGGCGTGGTGATGGCCGCGACGCTCGCCCTGCTCGCCACCACCTCGTTCCGCCTGGACGCCGTGCTGGTCGAGGCCACGTCGGCGTTCGGCGGCGTCGGCATGTCCACCGGCATCACCCCCCAGCTGCCCGTCGCCGCGCAGCTCGTCATCATCGTGCTGATGTTCATCGGCAGGGTCGGGCCGATCACCCTGGTCTCCGCCCTGGCGCTGCGGGAACGCCGCCGGCGCTACGAACTACCCGAGGAGCGACCCATTGTCGGATAAGCAGGAATTCCGCGTCGTCGTGCTCGGACTGGGCCGCTTCGGCACCTCGGTCGCGCTCGAACTGGTCGCGCTGGGCACCGAGGTCATGGTGATCGACTCGGACCCGAAGCTGATCCAGCGCCACGCCGACGACGTGACCCACGCGGTCGTCGCCGACACCACCGACGCCGAGGTCATGCGCCAGCTGGGAGTCGACGAGTTCCAGCGCGCGGTCGTCGGCATCGGCACCAACCTCGAAGCCAGCATCCTGACCACCGCCGTGCTGGTCGACCTCGGCGTCCCCGACATCTTCGCCAAGGCCATCAGCCGGGAACACGGCCGCATCCTCGAACGCATCGGCGCCCACCACGTCGTGCTGCCCGAACACGAGATGGGCGAACGCGTCGCGCACGTCGTGGCCGGCCGCGTCCTCGACTACATCGAGATCGAGGACGACTACGCGATGATCAAGGCCCGGCCGCCGCAGGAGGCGATCGGCAAGCCGCTCGGCACGAGCAAGCTGCGGGCCAAGTACGGGGTGACGGTGGTAGGGGTGAAGCGTCCGGCCGAGGGTTTCACCTACGCCACCGCGGAGACCGTGATCGAGAGCGGTGACGTGCTGATCATCGCCGGGAAGGTCGCCGACGTGGAGCGGCTCGCGAACCGGACGTGACCGGCTCGTCGTGACGGGAGATCACCAGGGAATGACGCCGTCGTCGTCGAAGAAGCCGCCGCGTGGCCCGTCGTCCGGCAGTGTGGCGAGCCGGACGGCGATCGCGGCACCCTGCTCCGCCGTGCGCGGCGAGGCGAAGCCGGTGAAGTCGGTGGCGACGTAGCCCGGGCAGGCGGCGTTCACGATGACGTTCGTGTCCGCGAGTTCGCGGGCGTACTGCGCGGTGATGCTGTTGAGCAACGACTTCGACGGCGCGTAGGCGGCCAGCAGCGGCCCGGTCCGCAACGCGAGCGAACCCATGTTGCTCGACATGTTGACGATGCGCGGTGATTCCGCTTCGCGCAGCAGCGGCAACATCGCGTTCGTCACGCGCACGACGCCGAACACGTTGGTGTCCATGACGGTGCGGACGACCTCAAGGTCCAATGTGGACGGAGTTTGGACGCCGCCGCCGGTGCGCCCGGCGATGCCCGCGTTGTTGACGAGCACGTCGAGCCGGCCCGTCGTCTGCTCGATGGTCTTCGCCGCGGCGGCGACGCTGTCGCCGGAGGTGACGTCGAGCGCGACCCCGAACGCGTCGATGCCGTTGGCGCGCAGGCGTTCGACGGCATCCGCCCGCCGGACGTCGTCCCGTGCCCCCACCGCCACCGTGAAGCCGATCGCCCCGAGGCCCTGGGCGATGGCGAAACCGATTCCCTTGTTCGCACCGGTGATCAGCGCGGTCTTCTCGTTGCTCACGTGATCCATGCTCGGTGCAGAGGGCGCCGGCTGTCCAAGATCGAGTCAGTACCCTGTGATACTCCACGGGTATCAGTAGCCTGACGTGCGTGCATGACCTCGAAACCCGCGAACTCCGCTACTACGTCGCAGTCGCCGAGGAGCTGCACTTCGGCCGCGCCGCCGAACGGCTCGGGATCGCCCAGCCGCCGCTGTCCCGCGCGATCCGGCAGCTGGAGCACCGGCTCGGCGTCCAGCTCCTCGACCGCGACCGCCGGGGCGTGGCACTCACCGACGCCGGCCGGGTGCTGCTGCACGAGGCACGCCCGGCGCTCGCCGCCGTCGCGGCCGCCGCGCGCCGCACGCGCCGCGCGGGAGACCCCCGCCGGCCACTGGTGCTCGTGACCAAGGCGGGAGCGTCCCACGCACTGCTGCAACGGCTGCTCGGCGCGGTCGAGGCCGAGACGCCGGTCGAGGTGCTGCTGTGCGAGGTCGGCGAGCAGGCGGGGCTGCTGCGCGACGGGAGTGCCGACGTGGCGCTCATGCACCGGCCGTTCGACGACCTCGCCGGGTTCGACACCGAGGACCTGCTGACGGAGGGCCAGGTCGCGATCCTTCCCGCAGCCCACCCCCTCGCGGCACGTGACCAGCTCACGTTCGCCGAGGTCCGCGACGTGCCCGGCCTGCCGATCGCCCGGTGGCCGCGGCTGGACGGGTCCTATCCGGACGGACCGGGTCCGGAGGTGCGCACGCAGTCGAAGCTCGCTCAGCTCGTGGCACTCGGCAGGACGTTGCTCGTCATCCCCGCCTCCAGCCGCGCCTGGCAGTGGCCGGAGCACGTCGCCGTGCCCGTCGTCGACGCTCCCGACGTCACCACGGTGCTCGCGTGGCAGCCGGGCACCCGGTCGCAGGCGGTCGCGTCGCTCGTCCGCACGGCGGCGGCGCTCCGGCCGTGACGGTCACTCGAAGGCACCTTGCCCCGCGTGCGGCTCGCTCTAGTACGCCCCGAGCCCCCTCTGCTGAAGTATCCAAACGACTACTGACTGATGATCCGAATCGAGAAGCAATGGACAAGGCATCCGTCGCGCGCTTCCTGCTGCTGGCGCTGCTGTGGGGAAGCAGCTTCACGTTCATCAAGGTGTCCCTGGAAGGTTTGACACCGGGACAGCTCGTGCTGGCCAGACTCGTCCTGGGCGCGGCCGTGCTCCTCTCGATCGCGGCCGTCCGCAAGGTCGCCCTCCCGAGGTCCGTCCAGGTCTGGGGCCACATCGCGGCCGCCGGCCTGTTCGGCAACGTGATCCCGTTCCTGTTGTTGTCCTACGGCGAGAAGACCACCGGCGCCGGCATCGCGGGCGTCCTGATCGGCGCCACCCCGCTGCTGACGCTGGCGCTCGCCACGGCCGCGTTGCCGACCGAGCGGGCGACCTCGCGCAAGGCCGTCGGGCTGGCGCTGGGGTTCGTCGGCGTGGTGCTGCTGATCGGCCCGTGGCACGAGTCGCTGGGCTCGCTCAGCGGGCGGCTGGCCTGCTTCGGCGCGGCCGTCAGCTACGCGATCGGCTTCGTGTACGTGCGGAAGTACCTCTCGCCGCTCGGCCTGGCCCCGTTGTCGCTGGCCGCGTCGCAGCTCGTGTCGGCGGCCGTGCTGCAGGCGGTCGTCACGCCGTTCCTGGCCTGGCGGACGCCCGACTTCACCGGGCCGGTGACGCTGAGCATCGTGCTGCTCGGGTTGTTCAGCACCGGTTTGGCCTACGTGCTCTACTTCCGCCTCATCGGAGACGTCGGTGCCACGACGGCATCCGCGGTGAACTACGTCGTGCCGGTGTTCGCGGTGCTCGTCAGCGTGGTGTTCCTCGGTGAGCACGTGACGTGGAACCTCCTGGCCGGTGGCCTGGTCGTGCTCGTCGGCGTGGCCTACGCGGAGAACAGGATGGGGCAGCTCCGCAAGGACAAGGACACCGCGGGAGCGGTCCGGTGACCGCGAGGGCGCTGCTCCGCGTGATCACCGCCGACCTGGACATGGTCATGGACCGCGACCCGTCGATCCTGTCGCGCAGCGAGGCGTTGCTGCACCCGACGGTCATCGCGATCTGGGGACATCGCGTGTCGCACTGGTTGCACCTGCGGGGACATCGGCGCGGCGCCCGGCTGGTCATGGTCGTCGCGAGGCTGCTGACCGGGGGGATCGAGATCCACCCCGGCGCGACGATCGGCCGTGGTTTCTTCATCGACCACGGCGCGGGCGTGGTGATCGGCGAGACCGTCGTCATCGGCGACGACGTCACGATCTTCCACCAGGTGACGCTCGGCGCGGTCGGGTGGTGGCACGACAACCAGCGGCCCGAGGGCTCGCGGCGGCACCCGAAGCTCGGCGACCGGGTCGTCGTCGGGGCCAACGCGACGATCCTCGGCCCGGTCACCATCGGCCACGACTCCGTGGTGGGTGCCCAGGCGCTCGTCATCCGTGACGTGCCGGCGGACAGCCGTGTCCTGGCACCGTTCTCCATCCCGAACCTGAGGTCGAGCCGCAGTGTCGCGAAGGCGGCCAGGCCTCGCCAGTCCGTCGTGGTCGCGGGACAGAAGCACAAGGGTGCGGCCGTGTTCCCCAGCTGGTGACACCGAACCGATCGGAGAGCACGTGAACACCCGACTCAGCCAGCCGCTCACCAAACGACCACCCGCCGAGTCGCTTGTGGACCTGATCGGCGGCACGCCCACCGTGAAGCTCGACCTCGGCGTGACGACCGCGCACCTCTACGCCAAGCTGGAGATGGCCAACCCCCTGTCCAGCGTGAAAGATCGCGCCGCGCTCTACATGATCAACGGCGCGGAGGAGCGCGGGCAGCTCACCAGGGGCTCGGGCACCATCGTCGAGGCGACGTCCGGCAACACCGGCATCTCCATGGCGGCGATCGCCGCCGCGCGTGGCTACCGGTGCGTGATCGTGCTGCCGGACAGCGCGACCAGCGAGCGCATCCAGCTGCTGCGGGCGTTCGGCGCGGAGATCGTGCTGACGCCGTACCAGGAGGGCTACGTCGCGGCCATCGCCAAGGCCGAGGAGATCTACCGCGAACGGCCGGGGTCGTGGTTCGCCTGCCAGCACGAGAACCCCGACAACGTGGCCGCGCACCACGCGACCACCGGCCCGGAGATCTGGAACGACACCGACGGCGAGGTGGACGTCTTCGTCTGCGGTGTGGGCACCGGCGGAACGCTCAGCGGCACCGCGAAGTACCTGAAGGAACGCAACCCCGCGATCCGCGTGGTCGCGGTGGAGCCCGAGGGATCACCGGTGCTCAGCCAGGGATGGGGCGGCCTGCACCGCATCCCCGGCCTCAACGGCGGTTTCGTCGCGGCGACGACCGACGTCGACCTGATCGACGAGGTCCTGGCGGTGTCCAATGAGGACGCTTACGCCACGGCGCGGGAACTGGCCAGGACGGCGGGACTCCTGGTCGGCGTCTCCTCCGGCGCGGCGGCGCACGCCTGCCGCGTGCTGGCCGCACGGCCCGAGTACGCGGGCAAGAACTTGATCACCGTGTTCCCGGACACGGGCGAGCGTTACCTCTCGTGGTTCAACCAGGACGACATCGCCAGCAACGAGGAGTGAACAGACATGACGCAAGTCTCCAACATCCTGCTTCCCGGCGAAGGCGAGTCGGTGCAGATCGGCACGACCACCCACACGACCTTCAAGGCCAGGGGCAGTGAGACGGACGGCAAGCTCGGTCTGTACGAGCACCGGATGGCCCCCGGAGCACCCGGCGCCTCGCCGCACGTCCACAACGAACAGCTCGAAGCGTTCTACGTCCTGCACGGCATGGTGGAGCTCCACCTCGACGGCAAGTCGTTCGCCGCACCACCCGGCACGTACGTCAACGTGCCGATGGGGGTCTCGCACGGGTTCCACAACCCGTACAAGGACCAGGCGACGATGCTGATCATCTTCACCCCCGCGCTCAACCGCGAGGAGTACTTCAGGGGACTCGCCGAGATGTACGCGGACGGCAACCAGCCCTCCGAGGACGAACTGCTGACCCTGATGGCGAAGTACGACCAGTTCGAGGTGACGATGAACGGCTACGACGTCCCCAACTGGGGCCGGCACTGAGGTGGACGTCCGCCCGGTTCAGGGCCTCGCCGCGTCTCAACTGGTGGTTTGACGGTTGACAGTCTGGTCAGGGGTGGAATATTTCACCCCTGACCAGAGTGTCCGGCGCGGACTGGTGGGCGGGGCCACCCGACCGCGCCGCCGGCTACGAGGTGGCGAATGACAGAGGAGTTACCGGAGATCCCCGGCTTCCGGTACGCCCGACCGCTGGGCAGGAACGTTCACCTGTACCGCGGCGCGGACGGTGAGATCGCGGTGAAGCTGCTCGTCGACCCGCCGCGGGTGGCCGACATCAGGGCGGTGGCCGATCTGCGGCATCCCGGCATCGCGAGCGTCGACCGCGCCGGACGGACCCGCGCGGGGCTGCCGTACCTGGTGATGAGGTACTTCCCGGACGGCGATCTGGCCGCCGCGGCACCGTTGCCCTTCGCGCGCGTGCTGGAGATCGGGACCGATGTCGCGGACGCCCTGCACGCCGCGCATCAGGCAGGCGTCCTGCACCGCGACGTGAAGCCCGCCAACGTACTGCGCGACGAGCACGGGCAGGCGTACCTGACCGACTTCGGCACCACCGGCGGAGACCACCTGCTGTGGACGGCGCCCGAGGTGCTCAGCAGCGGTGCGCACAGCGTCCGGGCGGACGTCTTCTCGCTCGGCGCGACGCTGTGGCACCTGCTCGCGGGCCACTCGCCGTTCGTGGTGCCCCGCGGCGACAACTCCCGCGTGGCGATCGCACAGCGCATCCTGCTCAGCGCCGCGCCGCCGTCGGGCAGGGCACCGCTTTCCCTGGAAACACTGCTGCGCCAGGCGATGTCCGCCGATCCGTCCGCACGACCGGCGTCGGCGGGCGAGTTCGCCGAGCGGCTCCGGCGGATCCACGACGAGTCGGCTCCGACCGCCGCGCTGGCGGCGGTTGTCGTCCCGGCAGGCCCACCCGAGCGCCGGAAAGCTCGCTGGCCGCTCTACGCCGGAGTGGCCGGGGCCGTCGCCGCGGTCGGCATCGCCAGTGTGCTTCTCCTGCAGGACAAGGGTTCCCTGCGGATTTCGGCCGGGGCGCAGCCGGAGAGCGCGGCCGAGGGCGGATCCTCCGGCAAGGCCGTGGTCACCGTGACCCGCGTGAACCCGCAGACGCTGCGCTTCTCGTGGACCTACCCGTCACCGCAGCCCGGCGACACGTTCGTCTGGCGCACCAACGACGAGCTGAAGACGGGCACCGTCAGCGAGCCGTCGGTCGAGCTGACCGCGTCGGGCACGCTGTGCGTCGAGGTGCGGGTCGTGCGGGCCGACGGCAGCAGCGCGAACGCCCGGGACTGGTCGCCGGAGGGCTGTGGCTTCTGATCTCTAGCGCCGGAGGACCCAGCCGCCGTCGTTCTCGTCGTCGGTGCCGAGGAGCACGTCACCGCCGCGCAGCAGGGTCACCGCCTCGATCTTGCGCCCGCCGAACGTGCCGAGCAGGTGTGGCCGCCGCGCCAGGCCGACGCCCACGGTGTCCTTGCGCGGCACCAGGCGGCCGATCTCGCGCAGCGACGACGAGAACGGGCCGTCGTCACCGGGGTCGACCGCGGAGGACACCAGCACCGAACCGTTCGTCCTGATCGCGATGTCCGACGCGTGCCGGACGGTCTTCTCGTGCGCGCCGGTGTCGTACTCGACGGTGGTGACGGGGCCGAACGTGTGGTCCTGCAACGAGAAGTACGCCGAGTAGAGGGTCGACGTCCGGACGCCCGCGCCGCGGTCGGCCCACACCGCGGCGAGCCGGGAGCCGACGGCCCGCAGCGCGAAGCTCTCCATGTTGTCCTGCGGATCGTGCGGCGGCAGGTCGAACGCGGCGACGACGGTGACGACGTCGCGCCGCACCCGCACGTGGAAGGCGCGGCTGCCGCTGGTCACCGCGACGTACTCGCCAGGCCGGTGCGGCACGCCGGCGACCGCCTCCAGGTCCACCGGGGTCTCGCCCTGCCACGTCATCGGCCGCACGGCGGTGACGCGTCCGTCGTCGAGGACGATCCTGCGGACACGTTCCTGGCCCGGCTTCTTGTTGTCGATGACCGAAAGCGCCTCGACGTGGTCGCCGCGGCTGCTGAGCACGGCGAGGCCGCTGACGCCTTCGGTGATGCCGGTGCCGACCCGTTGCCACTGGCCGGTGTGTGCGGAGGCGGGCAACGGGACGAGCGACGCGGTGACCGCGAGCACGCTCGCGGCCAGCAGGGTTCGGGACGACATCTGCCCAACGTGGCACAGGACCTGCTGCGGGCCAACGTGATGAGCGCTGCTTTGCCTGAACGGTCAGCCGATGGCGACCACTCGCGCCCAGTCGGGCGGAATGTCCGGAACGTAGTCGGGATCGTCCTCATCGTCCCTTCCGGACGGACGTGGTCGCGGGAACAGGCCCACCACCGTGCGGCACGGTGGCGCCGCGGCGGGCCAGGGGGTCTGGCCGTCGGTCAGGGCCACGACCACGTCCGGGCGGGTGCGCAGGGCCTTGGCGAAGCCTTCGCGCAGATCGGTGCCACCGCCGCCCACCAACGGGATTCCCTCCGCCTGGCACAGCGGACCGGTGACGTGCGCGGCGGCGTCGCAGGACAACACCGAGACGAGATCACGGCGGCCGCCCACCGCGCGGACGATCGCGGCGATCTCGACGAGCGCGCTGCCCAGTTCCGCGTCGCTCACGGACCCGGACGTGTCGACGATGACGACGACCTTGGGCGGCCTGCGCCGCAGGCTCGGCAGGACGACCTTCGGCACGCCGGCCGACCTGCGGGCGGGCCTGCCGTAGGTGTAGTCCTCGCCCACGCCGGGGCCGGAGACCGCGGAACGCACTGCCGCTCCCAGCAGGTCGCGCCACGGTTGTGGCGGGTGGAACGCCTCCTCCGCCCACCGTCGCCACCCCTGCGGGAGCGAGCCCGGGTGTCCCGTGATGCTCTGCGCCACGCGGAACCGGACGGCGTCCTGCTCCTGCGCGGTGAGCCCGTGCGCGCCGCCCGCCCCGAGGTCCCACTCCCGTTCCAGACCGTCCGCGCCGCTGCCGCAGTCGAGCCAGGCGAACGCGTTGGTGTGCGGGCCGAGCCGGAACTGCCGCAGGTAGTCCTCCATGAGCTGACCCTCCGGCAGCCGGAGTGCCGCCGGCTGCACGGCGTCGTCCGGGCACGCCAGGCCGTCGCCGAAGACGTCGTCGTTGATCTCGCAGTCCGCCGCGATGTTCATCCGCAGCCGTTCTCCCGGCCCGGTCAGTTCGTGTCGTGCCGCGAACCGGTCGCCGCGCCCGTGGTGGTCACGGATCAGGTGGGACACCTCGTGCACCCAGATCCCGGCGAGCTCCTCCACCGGTCTGCTGTCGACGAACGCCGGCGAGACGTAGCAACGCCAGTGCCGGTCCACCGCCATCGTCGGCACCTGCTGTGACTCCACGACTTTCAGGGCGAACAACGCCGTCGCCAGGTACGGGCGGCAGCGCACCGCGTACAACCGGGCGGCGAACAGCTTCTCCTCGTCCAGCGTTCGCGTCGTCGTCATCAGTGGGCACCCGCGACGGTCTTGGTGCGTGCCCTGGCCTGGTCGGCCCGCTGCGACAGCGACACCGCTCCGGCCAGTTGCTCGATCGCAGCCGGAACCTGCCAGTCGTCGTGCCGCAGCGTGGCGAGCGTGGCCGCCGGGACGACCACCAGGTCCGGCGCACCGGTCTCCACGGCCAGCGTCAGCAGTGCCCACGCGGCGTTCCAGCGGGCCTCGTCCGGCCGGTTGCGCACCGCCGCGACGACGCCGTCGAGCACCACCTGCCGCAGGTCGCCGCGCTCGGGCAGCACGGCCGCCGCCGGATCCGCGAGCAGCTCCTCGGGGTCCGGCAGGTCCAACCGGTCGAGGCTCGCCAGCAACTCGAGGCCGGGACCGTCTCCCACGGTGCCCCGCACCAGCATGGACAGCACCTCCCGTGACGTGCCGGCCGCCGTCGCGAAGGCGATCAGGCGCAACGCCATCTCCCAGCTGCGTGGTGAGGGCCAGGCGCCGCCGCGCAGCGTCTCGTTCTTGGGCAGCTGGTGCACGAGGTTCGGCCGGCCGGTCAGGAGTCCGCACACCGCCCGGCGGGCGAACACCACCGCGTCGGGCAGCAGTTCCGTGGCCAGTCGCGGCAGTGCGGCGGTCGGCCAGGTCCCGCCCAGCCCGCGCACCACGACCTCGTGGTCGAACGTCCACTTGAGATGGACGAACCGGTTGGCCAGCGGCGGGCTGAGCTCCCAGCCGTCGGCGGCCGAGGAACGAGGGTTGGCGGCCGCGACGATCCGGACCCCCGGCGGCAGGCGCAGGGCGCCGACCCGGCGTTCCAGCACGACCCGCAGCAACGCGGCCTGCACGGCGGGCGGCGCGGTGGACAGCTCGTCCAGGAACAGCAGTCCGCGCCCGGCCCTGACCAGGCGCACCGCCCAGTCGGGCGGCGCCATCGGCACGCCCTGCGTCGCCGGATCGTCACCGACCACCGGCAGGCCGGAGAAGTCCGAGGGCTCGTGCACGCTGGCGATCACCGTGGTCAGCGGCAGCTCGAGGGAGTCGGCGAGCTGGGTGAGGGCCGCGGTCTTGCCGATCCCGGGCTCACCCCACAGCAGCACCGGCAGGTCGGCGGACACGGCCAGCGTCAGGGCTTCCAGCTGCGGGTTCGCCCGCCACTCGGTGGACGTGTCGCCGAGCAGGGCGAGCAGGTCGGCGGCCACGTCGAGCTGCCGGGTGCTTCCATTGTGGACGTTCGTGGCAGACATGTGTCGATCACCTTGGTTCAAGTCGGAGGCCGTGCGCCGGCCGGGCGAGGAGAGGGTGAGTGAGTCAGGGACGGCGCGAATCCGCGTGCCGCGGCCGAGAGCGGTGGCCCGGCCGGGGATAGTCCTTAGTGGACGGAAGTGGCCGGATGTCGTGGAGTTCCGCCCGGTACAGCCCGTGCAGGACCTTGCGCCGCGCAGCCGTTTCCAGCTCGTCCCGCAACGCCCCGCTGAGCAGCAGCGCGTCCGGTCCGAGCAGGCCTTCGACGACGGCGAGGGCACCGGCGACGTCGCCGTGGTCCAGCCGGGCGCGGATGTCCACGAGATCTCCCGGGTGCCGGTGCGTCGTGTCGATCGCGTGCAGGCACGGCAGGCTCCGGCCGCCCAGCGCGGCCAGCAGCTCTTCCCGGCGGATCTCGTCCGGGTCGTGGTCGAGCGCGACGAGCGCGCCGTTCACCACGCCGATCCGGTGCAGGGCACCACGACAGGCGACGAGGCGCGAACTCCCTGTGCTGTCAGGACTTCGCGGCACACTCGTCGGTCGGTACCCAGGCAGCAGCGCCGACCTGACGAGGGGGTGCAGCCGGTCGGCGTCGATCGCGCCGGCGTGCCACAGCTCCAGGTCGGGCGGCACCCAGGTGGCCGCGTCCGGCAGGACCGGCAACGCGCAGCCACGCGGGGAAGTCGCGGTGATGCCCGGCGCGTCCAGGTCGAGCACGACCCGCTGCCGGGAACCGAGCCGGACCACGACGGCGCTGCCCGCCTGCTCCTCCGCACGGAGCAGCAGTGCGGCCTCGGCCGCCCACCGGTGCGTGGCGCGGCCGTCCGATCGTTCGTCGGGCCACTGCGTTGCCCCGCAACGTTCTCGCAGCTCGGAGGTTCTGCGCGCGTCCCACAGGTGGCGGTGCAGATCGAGCCGGAAACGCCGATCCGGCCGGGGATGCGGATGACCGCCGGCCCTGCTCAAGGCCCCGGACCGTTCCCACAGCGCGAGGCTGATCCGTTGCCCGGCATCGGCCCAGGCAGGCGGTGTGCGTGCGACGAGGTGCACCTCGTCGCCACCGTCGGGTGGTCGATACCGGGCGAGGGAGACGGTGAGGCCGGGCCGCAGCACGCCGTCCGGCCTGATCCTCGGGAAGTGCCACCGAAGCAGGTCGGGCGCCAGCTGACGCAGATCGGCGCGAACCAGGTCCGCGAACTGCTTACCGCGCGTGCGACTCAGGACACGCAGGGTGAAATCGACATCGACCCGCGCGGTGGCACAGGCTCCGGACCAGTCACCGGCCAGCCGGCGGGCGGTCGCGGACTCGATCATCGACGCCGGCACGGCGAACTCGCGCACGTGCGACCAGAAGGTGAGGCGGGAGGATCCATTCACGGTCGAGTGGTGCATCAGCACTCACCTTTGGTGAACGGGACCCCCGATCTGCTCGAGTTGGTGATCATCGCGGACACCGTAGCAGAGCCCGCAGCACAACCGTGGCGGGATTTCCTGGCTGTCCGGTCCTCGATCCGGCTCCGCTTGGGCGATCAGGGCGTGTCCGGCCCGGAACCCTGACCGGTGACCCACTCGGCGAGTGCGGTGAGTGTGGTCTCGGCGCTGACGGCCATGTAGTCGCGCAACGCGACCAGGTCGGCTCGGGTGCGGCCGAGGACGGGGTCCGTGCGGAGCAGCCGCCACGACTGCTCCGCGACGGTGCCCCGGCCCTGGCCCCGCAGCGTCCAGCTCCACTCGACGATGCCATCCTCGGCGCCGCCGACCACGAAGGCGAAAGCGGCGCCGGGGTCGGCTTTCACGACCTGCGAGCGGGTGGTCCACTCCTTGCCGTCCCTGCGGTTGTGTCCGCTGAACCACGCGCCGACCTCGGGGCCGGCGCCGTCGTCGTAGGCGACGGCGCTCGCGTTGGGGCTCCAGCGGCCGATCGCGGACACGTCGCTGACGAGCCGGTAGACCTCGGCGGGATCGGCGTCGACCCAGGCCTGGCGGGCGAAGGTGAGTTCGGTCAGATCGATGTCGTTCATGACGCCCATCTGACCGGCCGTCGCGCCGCCGGACCATTCCCAGCTCTGCGTATCCCTGGCTGGGACAGGTTAGGCGCGCGGGCGGGGCACATACTCGACACCATGAACGACACCGCACGGCTCGGAGAGTTCCTCAAGACGCGGCGCTCGCAGCTTCGTCCCGAGGACGTAGGCGTGCGGACGTACGACGAACGGCGCCGCGTGCCCGGTCTGCGCCGGGACGAACTGGCCCGGCTGGCCGGGGTGAGCAGCTCCTACTACACGAGGCTCGAACAGGGGCACTCCACCAGCGCCTCGCCCGAGGTGCTGGACGCGCTCGCCACCGCGTTGCTATTGGACGAGTCCGAACGGCAACACCTGCACGTGCTGGCCAAACCGGTGAAGCAGGCCCGCGTGCGCAGGCCCGCTCCCGAACGCGTCGACGAGGCGACCGGCCAGCTGCTCGCCGCGCTGGAGGGCGTCCCCGCCGTCGTGCTGGGCCTGCGCAGCGACGTCCTGGCCTGGAACCGGCTGGGCCACGCGTTGTTCGCCGGGCACCTGGACCTCGGCGCGGTACGCCCGAACATGGCGCGGCTGGTGTTCCTCGACCCGCACACCCGCGAGCTCTACGCGGACTGGCAGAGCAAGGCCAGGGCGGTCGTGGGGAACCTGCGCCTGGCGGTCGGCCGTCATCCCGATGACGCCGCGCTGCACGAACTGGTCGGGCAGCTGAGCGCGAAGAGCACCGACTTCGCCTCGATGTGGGCCGATCACCGCGTCAAAGCCTGCGCCACGGCCGTCTACGAGATGCGGCACCCGCTCGTCGGTCCGCTGACCGTGACCCAGCAGACCCTGAGCAACGGCCTGGGCCTTAGCGTCGTCGTGGCCACCGCGCCACCGGGCTCGCCCTCGCACACCGCGCTGGCGCTGCTCGCCCAGGCCACGATCTGAACAAGGCCCGCCCGGTCACTTCGACCCGGCGGCCACCAGCTTCGCGGTGATGGGTTCGAGCACGGCTGTCAGCTCGTCGAGCTCGGCGGGGGAGAGGGCCTCGTAGGGTGCGGCGGCGAGTTCGTCGGTGAGGTCCTCGATTTCCTGCTGGAGCTTGCGTCCCGCGTCGGTGAACCGGCCGTCGGCATCGACGATCCCGCGCTCCCGCAAGCCGTTCATGACTTCGGCCAGCCGCTTGTCCGGCAGGTGGTGGATGCGCCCGAACGACTCCGGCGGGTGGATGCCCATCGCGATCGCGGAGAGCACGTGGGCCTCGGTGCCGCCGATCCGCGCGCCGACGAGGGCGGCGATGTGCCCGTCGCCGCGGTGCTCGCGGAGCATGGTCGCGGAATGCCACAACCGGGCCACCGGGTCGCCCGGCACCTCAAGGGTGCGCATGCCGGCGTACATCACCCGGCCTTCGACGGGCGCGCTCGTCGCGGCTTTGGTGGTGAGGTCGGCGGCGCGCAGGAAACCGGGCGAGGCGGCCATCTCGTCACCGACGATCCGGCGCAGGGAGGCCGCGCTGCCCCGTTCCCGCGCCGCGACGGACGCCTCGGGCGGGATCTTCTCCCACGCCTTCGGGATGTGCCGCGCGGCCTCACCGTCGGCGAAGCTGTAGAACGCCGCGTGCACGACCTCCGCCGGCACGCGCCCCAACGGCGCGGCGCGACTGGCGAAGTAGCCGGACCAGTAGCCGCGGTGGCCGAGCGCGGCCAGTTCCTCGGTGCACTCGTCGGCGAAGTAGGTGACGAGGCAGATCGGTTCCAGGAGCTCGAACATGCGACGCGCGGTGCGGGTCATGGCCGCCATCGTGCCAGAGGCGCCGTGACCGCTTCTCCGGTTCCGCCTTGGACGTCGCGTTTGCGCGATGCGTCACCAGCCGCGATGACGGGTCCAGATCTCGCCGCCGACGACGTGGTAGCGGTCGTGCTGGGCGGCCGTCGCGCAGGCGTGGTTGGGCAGGATCCGCAGCCGCGTGCCGATCGGCAGGTCAGGTACCGGCGCGCCGTCCCGCGTGCTCAGGACGCCGTGTTCCTGGCTCGCCCCGATCATGACGAGGCCGGGGATCAGCGTGCCGCCGGCGTCGGCGACCAGGCCGTAGCCCTGGTCCACCGCCTGCGCCTGCGTGCCCCGGTCCCGCGAGGTCGCCATCCAGCCTCCGTCGGTGATCACCCAGTTCCTGTCGCGCTGGTGACCGATCACCGTGACGGCCACGGTGAGGGCGAGGTCGTCGGTGGTGCAGACGCCGATGCCCGCCATGACGAGGTCGAAGAAGACGTAGTTGCCCGCGCGGACCTCGGTGACGCCGGTCAGGTCCGTCGCGGCGTGGGCGGTGGGGGTGGAGCCGACGCTGACGATCTCGCACGGGAGGCCGGCGGCACGCAGGACCGTGGCCGCGGCGACGGCGGTGTCGCGTTCGTTCTGTGCGGCCTGGTGCAGAGCCTCTGGTGTGTAAGCGAAGTAGGACTCGCCCGCGTGGGTGAGCACACCGGCGAGGTGGTCGCCGAGGGCGCGGCCGATCTCGGGTAGCGCGGCATCGGTGACCGCGACGCCGCCTCGGTGCCCGTCGCAGTCGATCTCGATCAACGCCGGGAGGCGCAGGTTCTCCTTGCGGGCGAACGAGGTCACGGCCTCGGCCTGCGCGAGCGAGTCGAGCAGTACGGTCAGGTGCACCCCACGGCGGAGAAGCGTGGCGACACGCGGCAGCTTGTGCGGATCGATGCCGACGGCGTACAGGACGTCCCGGTAGCCGGCGTCGGCGAAGTACTCGGCCTCGGCGAGCGTCGACACGGTGATCGGCCCGCCCGCGTGCACGCGCCGCGCGACCTCGACGGACTTGGACGTCTTGACGTGCAGGCGGAGCGGGACGCCGAGTGCGGCCAGGTGGTCGCGCAGCCTTGCCGCGTTGCGGTCCAGCCGGTCGGTGTCCAGCACGGCGAACGGGGTGTCCACAGTGGTCACTGGGATGCTCCTGACGGGAGGCGGCGCAGCAGGGCGGCGGCCAGGGTGAGGTCCTGCAGGGCGAAGCCGGAGCTGTCGAACACCGTGATCTCCTCGGGTGACGTCCGGCCCGTGGCGTCACCGGCGAGCACCGCCCCGAGCGCGACGGGCGTGGCGGACTCGGCGTGCTGGAACTCGCCGATCGCACGGGACTGTTCCGGCAGGTCGCAGAACAGTGATGCGCGGCCGTACAGCGCGACGGGCAGTTCCTGCTTGCCCGGACCGTCCGCGCCCATGGCCGAGATGTGCGTGCCCGGTGCGACCCAGCTTGCGTCGAACAACGCCTGCCGGGCCGTGGTGGCGGTGACGAGCACGTCCGCAGCGGCGACTCCTGCCTCGGCGTCGGCGGGTTCGGCAGGCAGAGCGGTCTGCGCGGTCACGGCGGCGGCGAACTCCAGTGCCGCGTCAGCGCGGCGGCCGACGACGAGTACTCGTTCGATCGGCCGAACCCGGCTGACAGCGCGCACCTCGTGCAGTGCCTGGTGTCCGGTGCCGATGATGGTCAGCGTGCGGGAATCGTTGCGTGCCAGCGTGTGCACGGCCAACGCGTCGGCGGCGGCCGTGCGGTAGGCGTTGGCGGCCGCCGCCTCGACCACGGCGCTGAGCCGCCCGGTGGCCGGGTCGAGCAGCACGATCGTGGAACTGTGGCGCGGGAGATCGGTGTTGTCCGGCCAGAAACTGCCGATCTTCACGCCGACGAGCTCGCCCGCGGAACCGGACTTGAGGGTGAACCTGGTGTGCGGCAAGGAGGAACGCCCAATCACGACCGGGAACGAAGATCCCGTCCCGGCGGCGAGGAACGCCTCCCGCGCCGCCTCCAGCGCCAGGTCGTCGTCGACGAGCGCCGCCGACTCGGCTTCACTGATGAAGGTGGTCACGGCTGGTCCTTCCGGAGTTCGGCGAGGTCGTTGTAGAGGCCGGTGCGGGAGATGCCGAGCCGCTTCGCGATGCGGGCGGGTGCGCCACGCAGGCTGAACACCCCGGCCTCGTTCAGCGACCGGACGAGCACCAGCCGTTCGTCGCGCCCCAGTGCCGCCACGGGCACCGCGTGCGCGCGTTCGGCTCGCTCGATCAGCGATTCGACCACCTGGTCCAGGTCGCCGGAGAAGTTCGTCGTCGCGCTGACCTCCTGCGCCGCCGACAACCCGAGCAGGTCCGACAGCACGCCGGTGGCGCGGTTGATGGCCGACATGTCGATGTTGATGCACAACGCGCCGATGAGCGTCCCGTCGACGTCACGCAACGGCAGCGTCGTGCACTTGAGCACCCGCCCGTCCTGCGCGCGGGTGAGGTAGCCGACCTCGTTGCCGGCCTCGGCTCCCGCACCCAGCACCCGCAGGCCGATCTCGCTCATCGCGTCCCCTGGCGCGCGGCCGGTGACCGAGCCCGCGACCGCGACGACCGACCGTTCCGGGTCGCGGTAGTCGTGCAGCACGACCTCGCAACTGCGGCCGAAGGTCGCCGCGATGCCGTCGAGCACGGGTACCAGTGCGGCGAACACGGCGTCCGCGGTGTTGTCCGGCACACCCGACCTCCTGTTCTGAACGAAGTGTCACGTTCTGAACAAACTGTCTCACGAAGGTGCTGTCAGCGCGGTGTGGTGCTGGCCACGGGAAGGCTCAGGGAGCGATGTACGGCGGCGCCACGCCCCAGCCCCACTTCGGCACCGGTGCCCCGTGGTACGGCGTGGCGTCTGTCGCGGAGTTCTGCACCGCGAGCCGGGTGCCCCACTCCAGGTAGGACACGAACGCGGCGCGGAACTCCGGATCGCCGGGCAGCGCCACCTCGTCCGCCGCGTCCATGATCAGGTTCAGCCAGCGGCGGCGCTGCTCCTCGGTGATGGCCCGGCCGAGGTGCTGGGAGAGCATGAACTCGTAGCCGCCGCGCTCCTCGGTGTACGCGGCCGGCCCGCCGAACACCTCGCCGAGCCACAGCGCCACGTACCGCGCGTGGCCGGGGTCCATGCCGGCGAACACCGGCGCGAGCAGCGCGTCGTCCGCGACCTTCCGGTAGAACGCCTCGGTCAGCCGGAGCAGCGCCTCCGCGCCCCCGGCCCACGTGTAGAGAGAAGGTGTTGACTGGTCGTTGATCACGACGCCACTCCAGCAGCACGCGGAACGCCCGGCAAGTACGCACTTTCTGGTGAGGAGCGCCGATGTACAACTGCCCGGTCGAGCTGGCCCTCGACGTCATCGGCGGCAAGTGGCGCGCGGTGATCCTCGCGCACCTGAAGCAACGGCCGCACCACTACGGCGAGCTGCGCCGCAAGGTGCCCGGGATCAGCGAGAAGATGTTCGTGCAGCGGCTGCGCGAGCTGCAGGAGTCGGGCCTGGTGGCACGGGCCGAGGTGCCTCCGCACGTCGAGTACTCGCTCACCGGCGAGGGTCGCAGCCTCGGACCCGCCCTGCAGGCCCTCTACGACTGGGGTGTCGAGCGCGCCGCCCGCACCGGTGCGAGCATTGTGGGCACATGATCACCACACCGCTGACCGACGAGCTCGTACGCGGCGCCGCCGAACTGGAAGCCACGGCACGTGGCGTGCGCCCGCATCGTCTGCCTGCCTGGGTGCGCGAGCGCTTCCCGGATCCACAGCTGATGACCGCGGAGAGCAGGCCTTCCGGCGTGCGCGTGGTGATGGCCACCGAGGCCCGCACGATCGAGCTGGTCCTGCACCCGAGCGCGGTCTCCTACCGCGGCGTCGAGCGCCCGCGCGGCAGCGTCGATCTGGTGGTCGACGGAGAACTGGTCGCCAGCGAGGAACTCGACGGTGGCGACCACGCCGAGCTCGACGTGCGGACAGGTGCACGCGAGTTCCACGAGGGCCCGGCGTTCACCGCACGGTTCGCCGATCTCGCCGCCGGCGACAAGGTCGTCGAGATCTGGTTGCCTCACAACGAGACGGTGGACCTGGTCGCGCTGCGCACGGACGCCCCGGTGCGTCCGGCCGGCTCGGACCGCCGAATCTGGTTGCACCACGGCAGTTCCATCAGCAGCGGGTCCAACGCGGCCACGCCGGCCCGCACCTGGCCCGCGGTCGCCGCGCGCCGCGGTGAGGTAGAGCTGCACAACCTCGGCTTCGGCGGCAGCGCGCTGGTCGACCCGTTCGTCGCGCGGGTGATGCGGGACCGCCCCGCCGACCTGATCAGCGTCAAGTTCGGCATCAACGTCGTGAACTTCGACGTCATGCGGCTGCGGGCGTTCGTGCCGGCCGTGCACGGCTTCCTGGACACGATCCGCGACGGCCATCCACGCACACCGCTCGTGCTGATGTCGCCCATCTTCTGCGGCACCTACGAGGACACACCGGGACCGGGCGGCATGGACCTGGAGGCGCTCGACGCGGGCAGGATCGTCTTCACCGCCACCGGTCCGCACGGCGACACGCCGCAGCTGACGTTGCGGATCATCCGCGAGGCGCTCGCGTCGCTGGCCGAACGCCGCGAGGACGACCCGAACCTGCACTACCTGGACGGCACGCGCCTCTACGGCGAGCAGGACGCCGTCACGCACCCGCTGCCCGACGCCCTGCACCCCGACACGGCCACGCACGAGCTGATCGGGGAGCGCTTCGCGCAGTACGCGTTCGCCGGTCCGTTTGCTGCCCGGTAGGCATCAGGGCGGTCACAGGTCCGCCAGCGGCACCGGCCTGCCCAGCAGAAACCCCTGCGCCTGATCACACCCGAGCGTCCGCAGGATCTCCAGCTGTTCCACCTGCTCCACCCCCTCGGCGATCACGGTCATGTCGACCGCGTGCGCCATGGCGATGATGCTCGTGACGATCGCCTCCGCCTCGTCGGAGCGGCCCAGCCCCGTCGTGAAGGAACGGTCGATCTTGAGCGTGTCCAGCGGCAGGGTGAGCAGCTGCGCGAGTGACGAGTAGCCGGTGCCGAAGTCGTCGATCGCCAGCCGCACACCGAGGTCGCGCAACGCCGCGAGGGTGCGGGCGGCCAGGGCCGGGTCGCGGGTCAGGGCGCTTTCGGTGATCTCCAGGCACAACGCGCTGGGGTCCAGCCCCGCCTTGTGGGTGGCGTGGCGGATTGCGGACACCAGCCACGGGTCGTCGAGCTGGCGGGCCGACAGGTTCACGGTCAATTCCAGGCCCGGTGCCAGGTCGGCGATCTCGCGGGTGGCGGTGTGCAGCATGTGGGCGCCGACGATGTTGATCAGGTCGCTCTCCTCGGCGAGCGTGATGAACTCCATCGGGGAGATCAGGCCGTAGCGCGGGTGCGTCCAGCGCAGCAGGCCCTCGACGGCGGTGCGCTCGTCCGTGCGGAGGTCGACGATGGGCTGGTAGGCGACCCACAGCTCGTCGCTCAGGGGTGCGGTGCGGAGGTCCTGTTCCAGCTGCAGCCTGCGCTGGATGCGGTCGCGCAGTTCGACGTCGAAGAACGCGATGCGGCCCCGGCCCCTCGTCTTCGCGTGGTACATCGCCAGGTCGGCGTCGCGGAGCAGGTCGGCGCCGTCGCGCGGGTCTCCCGGTTCGGCGAGGACGATGCCGACGCTCGCGTCCACGTGCAGTTTCCTGCCGTCCACGGAGATCGGGCGGTTGAGCTCGGCGCGGACGTGGTCGGCGAGGGAGGTCGCCTCGTCCGGACCGGTCACGCCGTAGGCGATGACGGTGAACTCGTCACCGCCGAGCCTGCCCACGACGTCGCCGCGGCGAGAGCTGCGGCTCAGCCTCGACCCGACGACGCGCAGCACCTCGTCGCCCGCGCTGTGGCCGAGGGAGTCGTTGATGACCTTGAACTTGTCCAGGTCGATGAACAGCACCGCGGTGAGCCCCGACCGGTGGGCCCTGGCGGCGGGGCTGAGGCGGTTGATCGTCACCGTGCGGTTGCACAGGCCTGTCAACGCGTCGTGCGTCGCCTCGTGCTCCAGCTGGCTGTCGATCATGCGGCGCTCGGTGATGTCGGTGAACGAGATGACCGTCGCCGAGGGCGTCATCCCGTCCTGGCTCAGCGCGCGGGCGCTCAGCGACAGCCAGACGTGGGTGCCGTCGGGCCGCAGCGAGCGCAGGATCCGGCCGTGCTGCGCCTTGCCGGTGGCACGGGTGATGGCCGACGCGTACTGAGCGCGCGGAATCGGCTGCCCGGACTCGTCGTGCAGTTCGGCCAGCGACGCGGGCTGGCCGATCGCGTCCTGCGCGCGCACGCCGAGGATCCGTTCGGCGGCGGGGTTCACGGACTCGACGAGACCGGTGGCGCCGACGACCAGCACGCCCTCCTCGATGGCCGCGACCACGGAGGTGAAGTGGTGCTCGGCCCGCCGGCGCGCTGTCTCGTCCGCGCAGATCAGCACGTAGCCGTCGTCCATCCGGGCGACCGACACCCGCACCGCCAGCGCGCCGCCGTCGGAGCGCCGGTGCACCGCGTGCACCACGCCTCCCGCGTCCAGCACCTCCAGCGGGTCCAGCGGCGCACCCACCACCTCGCCGATGGACCGCCCGATCGCCTCGGCCGCGCGCCGGCCGTAGACGTTCTCCGCGCTGCGGTTCCAGCTCGTCACGACACCGTCGGAGGTGGTCGCGATGAGCGCGTCGCTGACGTGTGCGGCGAGCGCGGCCTGGTAGCGCAGGGCCGCCGCGGCCGCCTTCTGCTCGGTGACGTCCCGCATGATCACCTGGAACGCCGGCCGGCCCTCCCAGGTCGTGCGCACGGAGACCGACTCGATGTCGGTGGTGCCGCCGTCGAACCGGACCAGCACGGCGTCGGCCGGGTCGCTGGTCGCGCCCGGCTCGGTCAGCTTCGAGATCCGCCCGATCATGTCCGGCTGTGAGTCCGGATGCACGAAGTCGGTGATCGGACGCCCGATCACGTCGGACTCGGACCGTGCCCGCACGAACTGGACCGCCGCCGGGTTCGCGTACACCAGCAGGCCCGCCTCGTGCACCACGATCGCCTCCGGAGCGAGGTCCACGAGCAGCCGGTAGCGGTCGGCGAGGTCCGCGAGCTCCTGCTGCTGGACGTGCCGCCGGGTCACGTCGGCGACGACACCGACCAGGGCACGGACGGACTCGTGGGTCGAGACGCGGGCGCGGAACTGGAGCCAGCGCGTGCCGATCGGGGTCTCGAGGGGCTGTTCCAGCTCGAAGTCCTGCCACGCCGCCGCCTTCGTGGCCACGTGCAGCGGGGCGGTCAGCTCGGCCAGCCGGACACGCACGGTGGCCTCGTCCGCGCCGGGCACGCCGATGACCGCGTCGAGGCCGGGCATCCAGCCGAGCTCGCCGGCGTCGAGGTCCAGCCACCACACGACGGCGGCACCGACCGAGAGCGCGAGCTCGACCAGCAGTTCCTGGTCGAAACCGGCGTCTCCGATCAGGCCACTCACGTCTCGGCCCCCAGATCCGGGTGTTGGCACTGTGAAGTCCTACTACACACTCGACCAGAGCCGCATCCGTCTGGCGTGAACATGGTGAGCCGTTATATCCGGTCGCCGGGAGCGCCCGATGATCAGGGTTCGCTTCTGACAGTCCACTGTGGACGGTTGAGCACCGTTTCGCAAGCCGGTTTACACCGTTATCCTTCTCCGCAGAGGTGTCGGCCCTCAGTCTGGGGGAGCTGGATATGGTCGCGCAAAGCATGGGCATTTGTGGAATCGGCGTGGTCAGCGCCTACGGGTGGAACCGCCGGTCGCTCTGGGACGGACTGATGAGCGGCAAACCCGCCGCGTCGATCGTCCCGGAACTGAACCGGTTCCCGGGCGACACGGTCTGGGCCGCGTACGTCGCGCAGGGCGGTGACCCGGTCGACGGGCCGAGCCGGTTCGCGCGGGCCATGCGAGCCGCCGCCAGGGAGGCCATCGACGACGCGGGTGCTCGCGGCTGGCGTCCGGGCCGGAGGGTCGGGCTGCTGCACGCGGTCGTGCTGGGCGAAGTGGACCTGTGGCGCGACTTCTACGTCACGCGCGGTGGCGAGTTACCGGTGCACGACTACTTGGCGTTAATGCCGTCCACGCCGATGTCGACGTTCATGCAGGAATACGGTTTCCACGGCCCCGCCATGAACGTCTCGGCGATGTGCGCGTCGGGCAACGCCGGACTGATCACGGCGAAAGCCTGGCTGGACGCGGGAATCGTCGACGATGTGGTGTTCGTCGCGACAGATCTGTCGCTCACCCCGGAGAACGTCTCCCACTTCGTCCGCCTGGGAGTGGCCATCGTGGACGCGGAGCCGCTCGACGCCTGCCGCCCGTTCCAGGAGGGCAGCAGGGGTTTCGTGATGGGTGAGGCGTCCGTGGCGTTCGTACTCTCGCGCAATGCGACCAACCCTTACGCGCTCACGCTCGGTGGCGCGATGTCTCACGACGCGTACCACGTGACGTCGATCGATCCGCGGCTCGACCAGGTCACCGCCTGCTTCACCGACGCGCTCGACAACGCGGGGGTGAGCGCGGCCGACGTGCGCTACCTGAACGCGCACGGTCCGGGCACGGCGCAGTGCGACACCGCCGAAGCGGCGGTGCTGGACCGGCTCTTCGGCCCGGACACCGGCATCTACTCCGTGAAACCGCTGACGGGGCACTGCCAGGGCGCGGCGTCGGCGATCGAGGTCGCGGTGACGGCGATGGCGTACGACACGGGAATGATCCCGGCCTCACCGGTCGTCGCACCGGCGCACCCGCGACTGCTGGACGGGCCGACGCCGTTGCGCGCCGGCCTCACGGTCAAGTCGTCGCTCGGCATGGGCGGCCACAACTCGGTGGTGGTGCTGGCGCCGCCGGCCTGAGGGTCTGGTCCTTCGTTCAGCAGGCGGGGAAGAACGCCCTGGTGCCGCCGGTGGCCTGCCGGTCGCTGAACCGGCAGCCGAACTGCGGGTCGTCCGTCCGGCGCACGTCGTCACCGGCCGGCCGCCTGCCCCGGTCCACCCACGTGGTCAGGTCGCGCCACGCGGTCCCGGCCTCGGCGGCGGAGAACTCGCAGTGGTCGACCGTGCGGATGGCGCGCTGCACCACCAGGTGCGTGCGGCCGAAGCGGGCGGCGTCGTCGCGGTAGTCCTGCTGCATCGAGAACGGCACGAACAGGTCGCCGATCCCGTGCAGCGACACGACGGGAGCACTCGGAAGGCCCTGCACGGCAGGGATCTGGGTGAGCGCCCACGTGTGCCGTGCGACGGGGTTGGCGGGCCGGACCCGTTGCACGGCCGCGTTCACGTTCACCGGCGAGTTCGGCCGGTAGCGGGTGGTGACGTTCGTGGCGATCTGCAGCGGGTTCTCCGCGAGGCTGGTGCCGGCGCGGTTGGTGACCAGGCCGAACAGGAAGTCCCGCCAGTAGGCGTAGGCCGCCTCGGTGCCGGGCCGCGCGCCGCCGGACAGGGTGGCGACGAGGGCCTTGAACTGGCCGTCGCGGCCGGCCAGCGCTTCCTTGATCCGGGGCACCACGACGGTCGCGTAGTCCGGCGGCAGCGGATAGGCCCTGATACCGGTCAGCGCCTGCGCGACGAGGTGGTAGCTCAGGAAGTAGTCGAACAGCTCGTGGTCGCCCAGCACACCGCACATCGGCAGCGCACCCGCGTAGAACCCCGGGTACTGCTCGAGCGAACGGGCGATGACGTGCCCGCCCATGGACACACCGGCCAGGAAGACCTTCGACGGCCGCTGCACCTTGCGCCCGAACAACGTCGCGAGCTCGCGGGTGGTCGTGACGCCGGCCCGGACGTCGTAGGCGTTGCTGTAGTAGGAGGACGCGGCCCACGCGTAGCCCTCGTCGAGCCAGCGCTGCCGTAGCCCGAACGGCGGAGCGTCGACGGTGAGGACCTTGCCGTCACCGCGATAGCCGTGCGCCCACATCGCGAGCCGCCCGTTCCAGCGCGGCGGCACCTCGATGATGTAGCCCGCGTGGCTGTGCACCCCCTGCAGAACCCTCGTCGGCTTACCGCCGACCAGTGCCGGGGCGAGAGGCGGGTTGACGATCGTGTAGCCGGGCAACGGCTGATCGCCGCCGGTGGCCGCCGCGGGCTGCGCCACGACGGACACGAGGACGAACGACAACGCGACGGTGAGCAGTCGTCTCATGCCCGGGACGCTACTAGCGGGCGGCCGTCGGCGACAGGAGTCCGTTCGGCCGTACGCGGTGCCCACGTGGATGCGCCGGTCAAGAGAAATGTTGGCCGATATGTGCCACGCCGGCCATCTTGCCGGGTGTGGAACGGCTCATTAGCGTCATTTTCCAGTAGGGCCGAATTCCCTTCTGGCACAACGGTTGCCGGAACCCCCGGAGGACTCGATGGTGAGCTCGCCCGCGCGTGCGAACGCGCTGCTGTCCGTGCAGGGGCTGGTGAAGCGCTTCCCCGGCGTGACCGCACTGGGAGGTGTGGACTTCGACGTCCGCGCGGGGGAGGTCCACTGCCTGCTCGGGCAGAACGGCGCGGGCAAGTCGACGCTGATCAAGGTGCTGTCCGGCGCGCACCGCCCCGACGAGGGCGAGATCCGCTGGCGGGGCGAGGTCGTGGAGTTCGGCAACCCGACGGCCGCGATGCGCAGCGGTGTGGCCGCCATCTACCAGGAGCTCGACCTCGTGGCCGGTTTGTCGGTGGCCGACAACGTGTTCCTCGGTCACGAACTGTCCACAGCGGGCTTCAGCCGGCGGGCGGAGGCGCGCCGCAGGACCCGCGCGCTGCTCGATCGCCTGGGGCACAGGGACATCTCGCCCGACCGTGACGTCGGCCGGTTGTCCGTGGCGCACCAGCAGGTCGTCAGCATGGCGCGGGCGCTGTCGCTGGACGGGCAGCTGCTGATCATGGACGAGCCGTCGGCCGTGCTGGACCCGGACGAGGTGCGGGTCCTGTTCGGTGTCATCAGGGAGCTCACCGCCCAGGGGGTGGCGGTGATCTACATCTCGCACCGGCTGGCCGAGATCAGGGAGATCGGCGACCGGGTGACCGTCCTCAAGGACGGCCGCACGGTCGCGACGGGTCTGCCCGCACGCGAGGTGAAGACCTCGGAGCTGATCTCACTGATGACCGGGCGGGTGCTCGACAACGTGTACCCGCGGCGGGCATCTCTCGACCCGGCCGCACCCGAGGTGCTGGTGGTGCGCGGACTGGCCGACGGCGACCGCTTCGCCGGCGTGGACCTCACGGTCCGCGCCGGTGAGGTGGTCGGGCTCGCGGGTCTCGTGGGATCCGGCCGTTCGGAGATCCTGGAGACCGTCTACGGCGCGCGCAAGGCGGCCGAGGGCACCGTGGAGGTCGACGGCAGGCGCCTGCGACGAGGAAGCGTCGGCGCCGCCGTGCGCGCGGGAATGGGGTTGTGCCCCGAGGAACGCAAGAGCCAGGGGCTGCTGCTGGACCAGGCCGTGTACCGCAACATCACCGTCTCGTCGATGTCGTCGTTCGCGAAGTTCGGGTTCCTGGACGACCGCGCCGAACGGGCCCGCTCGAGCCAGTTGACCGAGGCGCTGGACGTCCGGCCGGCCGGCGTCGACCGCCTGGTGCGCGGGCTGTCCGGAGGCAACCAGCAGAAGGTCGTGCTCGCGCGGTGGTTGCTGCGGGAGTGCCGGGTGCTGCTGCTGGACGAACCCACCCGCGGCGTGGACGTGGGCGCGCGCAGCGAGATCTACGAGCTCGTCCGTCAGCTGGCCGACTCCGGTGTCGCCGTGGTCGTCGTGTCCAGCGACGTCGAGGAGGTCCTGGGCCTGGCCGACCGGGTCCTGGTGGTGCGCGAGGGCCGGGTGGTGCACGACGGCCCGGCCGACGAGATCGACGAGTCCCGGGTCCTCGACCTGGTCATGGAAGGACACGCAGCATGAGCGAGGACACCGCCGCCGTGCCCACGCAGCAGAGAACACCGGCCGCGAAGGAGTCCGGCCTCTCGGCGCTGCTCGGCTCCGCGGCCGGGCGCAACACCGGTCTCGTGGTCGCACTGGTCCTGTTGTGCATCGGCGGTGTGGTCACCGCGGGCGACCGGTTCGCCGACGTCGACAACCTGCTCACCATCCTGCGGCTCGCGGCGGTGATCGGCGTCGTGAGCATCGGCATGACGTTCGTGATCACCGGCGGCGGGATCGACCTGTCGGTGGGCGCGATCGTCGCGCTGTCCTCGGTGTGGGCGACAACCCTTGCTACGCAGGGGATCGCGAACGACACGCACTGGATCGTCATGGTGTTCACCGCGTTGCTGGTGGGCGGTGCGTGCGGACTGGTCAACGGCGCGCTCATCGCCTACGGCCGGGTCGTGGCGTTCATCGCGACCCTCGCAAGCCTGGCCGCCGCCAGAGGCTTGGCCGAGATCATCTCCAACCGCAAGACGCAGATCGTGAACGTGCCGGGCTTCGCCGCGTTCTTCGACGCGTCGGTGCTGGGGATACCGGTGCTCGTGGTGATCTTCGCACTGGTCGCCGTGGGCGGGTGGGTGTTGCTCAACCGGACCACGTTCGGGCGGCGGACGTTCGCCGTCGGCGGCAACCCGGAGGCGGCACGGCTCGCCGGCATCGACGTGCGGCGCCACACCGTGATGCTCTACTCGCTGCTCGGCCTGTGCTGCGGGCTCGCCGCCGTCATGCTCATCGCCCGCACCACGACCGGCAGCGCGACCCACGGCGGCCTGTACGAACTGGACGCGATCGCCGCGGTCGTGATCGGCGGCACGCTGTTGTCCGGTGGCCGCGGCACGATCGCCGGCACCGTCTTCGGCGTCCTGATCTTCACCACGCTGTCGAACGTCTTCACCCTCAACAACCTCTCCATCTCCGCCCAGGCCGTCGCGAAGGGCGCGATCATCGTGGTCGCCGTCCTCCTCCAGCAGCGGCTCGCCCGACGCAGCGGCGCTTGAGGCCGCGACCACCACCGCCGCACTCCGAGGAGATAGAAACCCATGCCACACAAGAGAACCGTCAGCCTCGTCGCCGCGCTGACACTCGGTGTCACGCTCACCGCGTGCACGGGCAACACCCCCGAGCCCCAGGGCGGCGGGAACCAGAGCGGCGGCGTGAAGGTCGCCAACGACGAGCCGGGTGAGAAGGTCGTCATCGGCTTCTCCGCACCGGCCGCCGACCACGGCTGGATGGCCGCGATCACCGACGCCGCCAAGAAGGAGGCCGGCAAGTACTCCGACGTCGAGCTGCGCGTCGTCGAGGGCACCAACGACCCCAACCTCCAGATCAGCCAGGTCGAGACGTTCATCAACGACAAGGTGGACGCGATCGTCCTGCTGCCGTTCGACGGCGCGGCGCTCACCCCGGTCGCACTGAAGGCCATGAAGGCCGGCATCACCGTGATCAACGTGGACCGCCAGTTCGACAGCCCGTTCGCCGCGCGCTCCACCGTGCTGGGCGACAACTACGGCATGGGCGTGTCCGCCGGCACGTACGTCTGCGAGCGGCTCAAGGACAAGCCGGGCTCCGTGGTCGCGGAGATCGCCGGCATCGACTCGCTGCCGCTGACGCAGGACCGCAGCAAGGGCTTCGCGGAGGCGCTCGCGGGCTGCGGGCTGAAGGTCAGCAACCGCGTGGCCGCCGAGTTCACCGTGGAGAGCGGTGAGCGGGCGGCCGCGAACCTGCTGCAGGCCGCACCCAAGATCGACGCCCTGTGGAACCACGACGACGACCAGGGTGTCGGCGTCACCGCCGCCATCAAGAACTCCGGCCGCAGCGAGTTCTTCATGGTCGGCGGCGCGGGTTCGGCCAACGTGATGCGTGAGATCAAGGCGGACAACGGCCCGCACAAGGCGACCGTGATCTACCCGTCCACCCAGGGCGCCGACGGCATCCGGCTCGCGCGGCTCGCCGTGCAGGGCAAGGCCCTCGGCGACCTGGTCGAGGTGGAGGTGCCCCGGCAGGTCCAGCTCTTCGCACCGGTCGTCACGAAGGACAACGTCGACCGCTACCTGCCGACCGCCTTCGAGTCCTGAGAAACCGAGAGGACCGCATTGTGACGACGCCGGAGCTGGGCATCGCGATGATCGGCCACGCCTTCATGGGAGCCGCGCACTCCCAGGCGTGGCGGGTCGCGCCGCGCTTCTTCGACCTGCCGCTGCGACCGGTGATGTCCGTGCTCTGCGGCCGCGACGCCGAGCGCACCGCGGCCGCCGCCGAACGCCTGGGCTGGGCGGAGGCCGTGACCGACTGGAAGTCCGTGCTGGACCGCGACGACGTGCACGTGGTGGACATCTGCACGCCGGGTGACACGCACGCCGAGATCGCGGTCGCCGCCCTGGAGGCGGGCAAGCACGTGCTGTGCGAGAAGCCGATGGCCAACAGCGTCGCCGAAGCCGTCGCCATGGCCGAGGCCGCCGGACGCGCCGCGCGGCACGGGGTCCGGGCCATGGTCGGGTTCAGCTACCGGCGGGTGCCCGCCCTGGGCCTGGCCCGCGACCTGGTCGCCCAGGGCAGGCTGGGGCGCATCCACCACGTGCGCGCCCAGTACCTGCAGGACTGGATCGTGGACCCGGCCGCACCGCTGTCCTGGCGGCTGGACAAGGAGAAGGCGGGCTCCGGCGCGCTGGGCGACATCGGCGCGCACATCGTGGACGCCACCCAGTTCGTCCTCGGCGACACCATCAGCGAGGTGATGGGGACGCTGGTGACGTTCGTGCCGGAGCGTCCGCTGGCGGCCAGTCACTCCGGGCTGTCCGGCACCGCGTCCGAGGAGACCGGGCCGGTCACCGTGGACGACGCGGCGCTGTTCCTGGCGCGCTTCGCCGGCGGCGCGCTCGGCTCGTTCGAGGCCACGCGCTTCGCCAACGGCCGCAAGAACGCGCTGCGCATCGAGATCAACGGCTCGAAGGGCAGCCTGGCGTTCGACTTCGAGGACATGAACGTGCTGCAGTTCTTCGACGGCACCGAGGACGCCGCCGTCGCGGGGTTCCGCCGGATCATGGTCACCGAGCCGGAGCACCCGTACGTGGGTGCCTGGTGGCCCGCCGGGCACGGCCTGGGCTACGAGCACGCGTTCACCCACCAGGCCGTCGACCTCGTGCGGGCGGTGGCCGCGGGCACCGACCCCACACCGACGTTCGCCGACGGACTGCGGGTGCAGCGCGTCCTCGCCGCCGTCGAGGCCAGCTCGGAAACCCGCACGTGGCAGCAGGTCTGAGGAGGAGACATGGCACGTCCGATCACGCTGTTCACGGGCCAGTGGGCCGACCTGCCGTTCGAGGAGGTCGCCCGGCTGGCCTCGGGCTGGGGCTACGACGGCCTGGAGATCGCCTGCTGGGGCGACCACCTCGACCCGTGGCGGGCCGCGGAGGACGACGACTACGTCGCGGACCGGCTCGCGATCCTCGCCAAGCACGACCTGAAGGTGTGGGCGATCTCCAACCACCTCACCGGCCAGGCCGTCTGCGACGACCCCATCGACGAACGGCACCAGGGCATCCTGTCCGCCCGCAACTGGGGTGACGGCGATCCCGAGGGAGTGCGGCAGCGGGCGGCGGAGGAGATGAAGGCGACCGCGCGGGCCGCGGCCAGACTCGGTGTCGACACCGTCGTCGGGTTCACCGGCTCGTCGATCTGGAAGGCCGTCGCGATGTTCCCGCCGGCGCCCGCCTCGATGATCGACGCGGGCTACCAGGACTTCGCCGACCGCTGGAACCCGATCCTGGACGTGTTCGACGAGGTGGGCGTGCGGTTCGCGCACGAGGTCCACCCGTCCGAGATCGCCTACGACTACTGGACCACCGTCCGGGCGCTGGAGGCGATCGGGCACCGGCCCGCGTTCGGCCTCAACTGGGACCCGTCGCACTTCGTCTGGCAGGACCTCGACCCGGTCGGGTTCCTGTGGGACTTCCGCGACCGGATCTACCACGTCGACTGCAAGGACGCCCGCCGCCAGGTCGGCAACGGCCGCAACGGGCGCCTCGGCTCGCACCTGGCGTGGGCGGACCCGCGGCGCGGCTGGGACTTCGTCTCGACCGGACGCGGTGACGTGCCGTGGGAGCAGTCGTTCCGGATGCTCAACACCATCGGCTACGCCGGCCCGATCAGCGTCGAGTGGGAGGACGCGGGGATGGACCGGCTCACCGGTGCCCCCGAGGCGCTGGAGTTCATCCGCCGCAACGCCTTCGACCCGCCGTCGGCCTCGTTCGACGCCGCGTTCAGTTCCGGCGGGTGACGACCGCGAACCGCCTGCCCGTGCCGATGTGACAATTGTTCGATGGAGAGCACCTTGGGTGTCGAGGCGGGTTCGCCGGCCGCAGTGCTGCGCATGCTGATGGACGGCAGCCCGCGCACCCGTGCGGAGATCGTGGCCGCGACCGGCCTCGCCCGTTCCACCGTGCGCGCCAGGCTGGACCTGCTGGTGGCCGCCGGCCTGGTGACCGGCAGCGGCACGGGCGAGTCGACCGGAGGCCGTCCGGCCGGCCGGTTCGGCTTCAACCCCTCCGCCCACCTCGTGCTCGCCGCCGAGGTGGGCGCCACCCACGCCACCGTCGCCATCTCCGACCTGGCCTGCCGGTTGCTGGCCGTCGAACAGGTGGACCTCGACGTGGCCGACGGCCCGGCAGCCATACTCCCGCTCCTCGTCACGACCTGGCGCTCGTTGCTGCGGACCGTCGGCACCGCGGAGATCGCGGGCGTCGGCATCGGCCTGCCGGGTCCGGTCGAGCATTCCAGCGGCCGCCCGAACAACCCGCCGATCATGCCGGGCTGGGACGGTTTCGACGTCCCCGCGGCGATCGCGGCGGAGTTCGACGTGCCGGTCCTGGTCGACAACGAGGTCAACCTCATGGCCCTGGGCGAGCACACCGCCTCGCACCCGGACGTGCGGCACATGATCGTGGTCAAGGCGGCGACCGGCATCGGCGCGGGCCTGATCAGCAACGGCGTCCTGCACCGCGGCGCGGCGGGTGCCGCGGGCGACCTCGGGCACATCCGGGTCCCCCAGGGCGGCGAGGCGCTCTGCCGCTGCGGCAACACCGACTGCCTGGAAGCGGTCGCCGCCGGCCCCGCGCTGGCCGCGAAGCTGCGCGAGCTGGGCCACCCCGCCGACTCGACGGCCGACGTGGTCGGTCTGGTCAGGGCCGGCAACCTCGATGCGGGCCGCGTCGTGCGGCAGGCGGGCAGGGACATCGGCGAGGTGCTCGCCGGCTGCGTGAGCATGTTCAACCCGTCGCTCGTGGTCATCGGCGGCCTGCTCGCGGAGGCGGGCGAGATGCTGCTGGCGGGCGTGCGCGAGTCGATCTACCGCCGCTCGCTCCCGCTGGCCACGGAGAACCTCCGCATCGTCGCGTCGGGCGCCGGTGTGACCGCCGGTGCCCTGGGCGCGGCGGCGATGGTGGTGCGGCACGTGCTGTCACCGGAGGTGCTGGACGCGCGGCTGGGCGAGGTCGCCGCCGGCGCACATGAGGTGCAGCTTTCCTCCAGCGCCACCTAGGCGCGTCGATCACGTGTCCCGCAGCGGTCCTTCCTGCCCTGGTAATGGCGGCATTCATCCTGAAGATGGGTGTGATTTGACAGCGAAGTGCGGACTTTTGATTGACGGCCGCCAATAGTCCGACATACAGTCGCCCTATGACTGTGACCCGCGTAACACCGGGGGTGGTCACCCACCTGACCGTGGGCCAGGAGCCCACGATGGCGACTCAGCGCCTGCTGCGGCTCATGCGCACCGGCGCGACCGACCGTGCGATCGCCCGCGAGCTGGACGTCAGCCTGCGCACCCTGAATCGGCGCATCGCGCGCCTGCAGTCGTTGCTCGGCGTGCAGTCGAGGTTCCAGCTCGGCATGCTCGCCGCCGAGCTGGAGTGGCTCGCGGTGCCTCCGCGGGCGCGGGCCGCGGGGGAGTGAACGACGGCTCCCGCGTGGGAGCCGTCGTGTCGAAGGTGGCTAGATGCCGCAGCTCGGTGCGGACCAGAAGCGGCTGGACCTGTGGGCGACGTGCACGTGGTCGTTGTGGCCGGTGTAGCCCGGGCCGAGGATTTCGCTGAAGCCGTGGTTGCGGGCCTGCCTGGCCAGTGCGCAGAAGCCCTGCGGCCCGGCGCCCAGGTCGACGGCGTCGCCGTAGAGGTGCCGGCTTCCGGTCGAGCCGCCGACGGCGTTGTTGCACGAGACGCTGCGGAAGCCGCCGTTGACGTCGATCGGCCTGTCTCCCATGGCGTGCCGCATCGCCTGCAGCTTCCACATGGACACCAGCGCGTTGGCGCGCGCGGTCGCCGCCGAGACCTTGCCGCCCGACCAGTCGGAGTTGCAGTTGTTCAGCTCGTCGTAGGAGAAGTTGACGGGCGTGCAGTCGTTGTCCTGCAACGCGTAGAGCTTCGAGAACGTGGCTGACCCGGCGATGCCGTCGGCGCCGAGGCCGTAGGCCTGCTGGAACCGGGTCACCGCCGCCTTGGTGGCGGGCCCGAACTGCCCGTCGAGGCCCAGCACACCGCCGTAGCCGGGATAGCCGGCCACTCGGATCTGCAGCTGACGCACGTCCTCGCCCGACGCTCCCTGCGAGAGGGTGCGTCCCCAGGTGTAACAGGCGTCGGCGGCCGTCACGGGGTCCGCCTCCGCCGCTGCGGCAGGGGTGACGACCACGGCGGAGAGTAGGGCGAGGACCGGTAAGACGAAACGGAGTTTCATGACAAGCGGCACCTTTCGATCACAGGGAGGTGCAGCGTGTCGAGTTTTCGCCGGGTCTGTCAATGAGCAACCAAATGAACTTCGAGTGCGGCGAGGAGAAACCACCCGAACGGCCGTGGGGACAAACGCCGCTACTGTCCACAAAGGACCCTAGTCCGGCCGGTGCCCGTCGAGGAACCGGCGCACGACGGTCTGGGGATCAGCGGGCGCCTGGGTGGCCCGCTGGTCGACCCGGCGCGCGATGGACCGCATCATCACCGGGCCGACCAGTGCGAAGAACGTGTGCCGCGGCGGCTCCACGACGAGAGCGCCGCGTCGCTGGTGGTGCAGGATCACCGCGTCCACCCGCTCCAGCAGCGTCTCCGGTTCGGCGAGGACCGCGGCCACCTCGGGACTGAACTTCGCCTCCCGCATCAGGGTGAGCACGACTCCGCCGCGCGTCTCGTAGAGCCGGGCGTAGTAGCTCACGATCGTGACCAGGTCGGCGTTCACGTCGTCGCCTGGAGCGTCGAGGTCGAGCGCGAACCCCTTGAAGTTGCCGCGCACGGCCAGCCGCAGCAGGTTCTGCTTGGAGGTGAACCGGCGGAACAGCGTCGCCTCGTTGATCCCGGCGGCGTCGGCGATCGCGCGGGTGGTCGCCCGTTCGTACCCCTGTTCGGCGATCACCTCCAGCGCCGCGTCGAACACCGTCTCGTCGGTCACCCGGCCGGCCACGCGTCCTCCTCGATGTATGCAAGTGTGCACTTGCATCAGCGTGGCCGGATGGCTACCTTGTTTTGCAAGTGCTCGCTTGCAATTCAGCCTACCGAAGGACAGGGCTCATGGCCGACACCAGCTTCCCGACTCGCTCCTCAGTTCTCGCGCCCAGCGCCGGGGAGGTCGTCGTCGGCCTTCTGGGGTCCGCTGTGATCTCGATCGCGGTCAACGCCCTGATCGCCCTGGTCGCGGGCAGGTTCGTCCCGGCAGGCACCGAACGCATGGGCCTGGCCCTCGCCGAGTACGCGCCCGCCACGGTGATCGGGATCCTGCTCGGCACGCTCGGCTGGTACCTCGTGCGCCGTTCCGCCGGTGACCCGCGGCGGGTGCTGCGTGTCCTCGTGCCCGTTGTCGTCGTGCTCTCGTGGATTCCGGACCTCGGCATTCTCGCGGGAGGCGCCGCCGTGGCGAACTCGGTCGCGCTGATCGCGATGCACACCGTCGTCGCCGCCGCCACGGTGCCCGTGCTGTCGCGCGTCCTGCCGCTTCCCGTCCGGTGATGATCCGGTCGTGGTCCTCCGCGAACCGGCCGGCCCGCTGATTTGTAGGCTGCCGTCCGGTGGAACGCGCGGCGGCCGGCGCGCGTCGACTCGGACGGACGCGACGCTCGGGACACGAGGACCATGACGGAAGAGACGTTCGGGCCGTACCGGATCGAGCAACTGCTCGGTCGCGGCGGGATGGGCGAGGTGCACCGGGCCTACGACACGGCGCATGACCGGTTCGTGGCGCTCAAGAGGCTGTCGCCCGGTTACCACGACGACGAGGACTACCGCGCCCGCTTCCGCCGCGAGGCGCAGATCGTCGCCCGGCTGCGCGAACCGCACGTCATCCCCATCCACGCCTACGGCGAGATCGACGACCGCCTCTACCTGGACATGCGGCTGGTGGAGGGCGCCGACCTGGCGGACGTCATCCGCGAGGGGACCGTCGAACCGGCACGGGCCGTGCGCATCGTCGACCAGGTGGCGAGCGCCTTGGACGCCTCCCACGCAGACGGCCTCGTGCACCGCGACGTGAAGCCGTCGAACGTCCTCGTGACCCCCGGCGACTTCGTGTACCTGGTGGACTTCGGCATCGCCCGCAGCGTCTCACCGGCCGCCACGAGCCTGACGGCGTCCGGCTCCGTGGTCGGCACCCTCGACTACATGGCCCCGGAACGCTTCGAGAGCGGCCCGGTGGACGGCCGCGCGGACGTGTACGCCCTGGCGTGCGTCCTGTTCGCCTGCCTGACGAGCCGCCGGCCGTTCAGCGCCGACGGCACCGCCGCCCAGATCTGGGCGCACCTCAACGAGGCACCGCCCAAGGCGTCCCCGCTGAACCCGGAGGTCCCGGCGGCGCTGGACGTCGTCATCGCGAAGGGCATGGCCAAGAACCCGGCCGACCGCTACGCCACGGCGGGGGCGTTCGCGCGGGCGGCAGCAGAGGCGCTGGCCGCACCTGGGGGCGCGATACCACCCGCGACACCACCCGTGGGACAACTCGGGCTGGCGGGCGCGACCCCGCCCGCGACACCACCCGCGGGACAACTCAGGCCGGCGGGCGCGACCCCGCCCGCGGGACAGCCCACCCCTCCGACCCCACCGGGCGGCCACGCCGCACCCCCGATCGGCTGGCAGCAACCCGTCGCGCCGGTCCCGCACGGCCGCCCGCACTTCTCCCAGCCGCCGCAGCCCGTCGCGCCGGTTCAGCGCGTCGCGACCGGCCCCCAGCAGGTCACGCCGCCACTGCCGTACCCACCGACCCGCGCCCAGTCCGGTCCCGCGTCCCCCGCCAAGCGGATCGCCCTCGCCGGCGGAGTGCTCGCGGTCGTGGCGGCAATCGTCGCGACCGTACTGATCATCGGGAACGGTGACAGGACGCTCGGGTCCGGCACGTCCAGCAGCACCCCGGCCCGCACGACCACCACCAGCACGACCACCACGACCACGAGCGCCACCCCGACGCGGACGCCGCAGGACGACGCGCTGCTGGCCGCCCTCCCGGCCGTCTACCAGACCGCCAAGTCCTGCGTGCCCATCGCCGCCGACAAGGGCACGGTCGCCACCGCCCGCTGCACCACCGTGACCGTCGATGACCCGTGGGCCCCGCCGCCGGCCGAGGCCGAGTTCCGGCTGTTCGCCGACCAGGCCCGGCAGAACGAGTTCTTCCAGGACCTGGTGACGAGCCGGGGCATTCCGCGGATGGACGAGCGCGGTGGATGCCGGCCCAAGTCCGACCCCATCCACTACGCGCTCTACTACCGCGACACCTCCGGCCCGCTGCCGAACGAGTTCACCACCTGTTTCCTCGACGGTGGCAACGCCCAGGTCTGGTGGGTCGACACCAGGAAACTCACCATCGGCACGCTGAAGAAGCCGGGCGACGTCGACACCCTCGACAAGCTCGACCTGTGGTGGAACCACCAGATCCTGACGGTGCTCTAGGCCTGCGCTCGGACGTCCAGGATCCACGTCACGCCGAACCGGTCGGTGAGCATGCCGAAGGCCGGCGCCCACGGCGCGGGGCCGAACTCCTCGACCACCGCGGCGCCGTCGGCGAGGCCCTTCCAGAGGGTGGCGACCTCCTCGACGGACTCGCCGCTCACGGAGACGAAGAACGGCTCCGTGGTGATCGTCGTGCCGTTCGCCCGGTGGGTGGTGGGCTCGCCCTGGACGAACGGGACGGTCTCGCCGGGCACGTCGTAGGCCATGACGCGGAAGCCGTTGTCGGCGACGACCTGGCCGAAGACCACGTTCTGGGCGCCGGGCAGGTCGGCGGGCATGTCGAAGTCGGCGTAGGTGGCGATGGTGGCCTGTCCGCCGAACACCGACCGGTAGAACTCCAGAGCCTCCCTGGCCTGGCCGCGGAAGTTGAGGTGGGTGACTGCGCTGAGCGACATGGTGTCCGGTCCTTCACGAGTGGTTCCCGCCGCCGGAGGTCTCCGGCGACAAGAACCACGATGTCAGCGGTAGCGGACAGGGAACGTCCGCTTCTCCTGCCAGACTGAGAACCATGCCGACGGCTTCCTCGACGACCACCTCCGCGCGTCTGCTGGCGCTGCTGTCGATGCTGCAGGCACGCCGCGACTGGCCGGGAGGCCTGCTCGCCGAGCGCCTGGCCGTCAGCGAACGGACGGTGCGCCGTGACGTCGACAGACTGCGCGAGCTCGGTTACGTCGTGCATGCGGTCAAGGGACCCGACGGCGGTTATCGGCTCGAAGCCGGCAGTCGGATGCCGCCCATGTTGTTCGACGAGGAGCAGGCGATCGCGCTCGCCGTGGCGCTGCGGATCGCCGTGAGCGCGGGCGCCGGCATCGAGGAAGCCGCCGCACGGGCCCTGGTGACGGTGCGCCAGGTGATGCCGTCCCGGCTGCGCCGCCGCGTCGACGCCCTGGAGATCACCGCGGCCGGTGCAACGGCTCCCCAGGTGGACACCGAGGTCCTGCTCACCTTGAGCAGCACCATCCGCAACCGTGAGGAACTGAGGTTCGACTACCACTCGCCGGGCCGCCCGGACGACACGCAACCTCCTCGCCGCGTGCAGCCGCATCACCTCGTCGTCCGCAGCGGTCGCTGGTACCTCCTGGGGTGGAGCGACGAACGGCAGGACTGGCGCACCTACCGCGTGGACCGGATGACGCTCCGCGTTCCCACCGGTCCCCGATTCACCCGGCGCGAGGTGCCCGGCGGGGATGTCGCGGCGTTCCTGGCAGCCCGCTTCAAGGGCGGCGCCGACGCCTGGCCTTGTCAGGGCGAGGTCGTTCTCGGTCTTCCGATGGCCGAGGTGGCGCTGTTCGCCGGAGACGGCACGGCCGAGGAGGTGGCGCCGGGCAGGACGAGACTGATCGCCGGCTCCTGGTCCTGGGCCGGGCTCGCCGCCCTGCTGGCGCGCTTCGACGCCGAGATCGAGGTCGTCGGGCCGCCGGAGCTGCGTGACGCCTTCGCCGAACTGGCCGGGCGCGCGGCGCGGGCGGCCGGCTGACCGGGGGCCGCAGCCGAGGAGTGGTCCTCGGCTGCGTTCACCCAAGCGTCACTGCGCGGTCGGTACGGGGTGGCCCTCCGACGCCTGCACCACGACGATGCCCTGACCCGTCAACGCGAGCTGGTACGCCTCGCCGGAGCCGCGGCCGATGACGGCACCGAGCTTGGCCGTCTTGCGGATCGAGGACTGCAGCGAGGTGGACCACAGGACGGCGGACTGCATGTCGACGAACGTCGGCTGGTCCACGTTCAGCACGACCGGGGTGCCGTAGGCGGTGATGGCCAGCGCGCCGGTGCCCGTGAACGTCGTGTTGAACAGGCCGCCGCTGAGCATCGACGCGCCTTCGGTGCGGTTGATGTCCCACTTGAGCGTGCTGTCGAAGGCGAGCACGTTCTTGCCGTTGACCGTGACGCCCTCGTTCTCCAGGTACAGCACGAAGATCTCGTCGGCGTCCTGCGCGAGGAAGACGTCGCCACTGCCCGACACCTTCATCAGCGACATGCCCTCACCGGTGAAGGCCTTCTTGAACAGCTTGCCGAGACCGCCGGCGCCTTCGTAGGCGAAGTCGACGTCACCCTGGTAGGCGACCATCGAACCCTGCTTGGCGAAGAAGAACCCGCCGCTGCCGGTGAGGTCCACCTTGAGCATGCGTTCGTTCTGCAGTTGGAAGCTTCCGGGCTCGACGGACCGCTCTTCGTGGTTGAACAGTGAGCTGCGCATGGTCAGATCATGCCGCAGGCGCGGTGAACGTGATCTTCCGTCCGGCACGGGCCCGCTCGCGTGGGGCCCGTGCCGGCATCCCGAACCGGCGTCAGGCGACGCGGCAGGAGACGCTGGGCCAGTTCCAGTTACCGCCGTGCATGATCGTGAAGCCGAACGTGTTGCCGCTGCCGTTGGGGCGTGCGGTCATCACGTTCGCGGACTCCCAGCTGGCGCTGGTGTTCCAGGTGGCGATGATCCGCTGGGGCGAGCTGACGGTGACCGTCACGATCCAGTTGTCCGTGCCCGAGACGGTGACCAGGCCGTTGAAGCGGTCGTTCCACTTCTCGCCCTCGGAGTACGTCGCGGTGCAGCCCCCGCCGCCGGGGTTGGACGTCGTGGTCGTGGTGGTCGGCGGGGTGGTGCCCGTGCCGTTGTTCAGGACGTTGAGCACCGAGGTGTAGGCGGCTTTCTTGTTGCCGTTGCCGTCGAACAACAGCGGGGTGCCGGAAGCGCGCCACGAGTCGGTGTCGCGGATGCCCCACACGGTGATGCCGGTGCACCGCGCCACGGCGAGACAGGCCTGGGTGACGCCCTGGTACTGCTGGGCCTGCGTGCTGCCGGAGCCTTCGATGTCGAGCTCGGTGATCTGCACGTCCACGCCGAGAGCGGCGAAGTTCTGCAGGGTGGTGTGGTAGTTGGACGGCACCGGGTTGCCGCTGTTGAAGTGCGCCTGGAAGCCGACGCAGTCGATCGGCACGCCGCGGGACTTGAAGTCCTGCACCATCCGGTAGACGCCCTGGGTCTTGGCGTGCGACCAGTTGTCGGTGTTGTAGTCGTTGTAGCAGAGCTTCGCGCCGGGATCGGCCGCCCGTGCCGCACGGAAGGCGGCCTCGATCCAGTCGTTGCCGGTGCGCTGCAGGTTGGAGTCACGGCGTCCGCCGCTGCTGCCGTCGGCGAAGGCCTCGTTCACCACGTCCCAGGCGTAGATCTTGCCGCGGTAGTAGCTCGCGACCTGCGTGACGTGGTTCAGCATCGCGTTGCGCAGGGCCGTGCCGGACATGTTCTGCATCCAGCCGGGCTGCTGCGAGTGCCACGCCAGCGCGTGCCCGCGCACCCGCTTGCCCTGGTTGCGCGCCTGGTTGACGATCCGGTCCGCGTTGCCGTAGCTGAACTGCCCCTGGTTCGGCTCGGTCGCGTCCATCTTCATCTCGTTCTCGGCCGTGACCATGTCGAACTCACGGTTGAGGATCCCGGTGTAGGTCGAGTCACTGAGCTTGTTCGCGGCCACGGCCGTACCGAAGTAGCGGCCGCTCTGCTGGGCGGCCGCGCCGAGCGTGGAGGCGGCACCGCTGGCGGGTGACGCCGAGAGGAGCGCGGCGCCCGCCGCGGCGAGGACGAGGGTGGACACGAGGGAGACCCGTGCTACTGACTTCGCTGTCAGCGTCATGTTCGGCGCTTTCTGAGATGCACTCGCGAGAACGCGAGTGGAATGGGTTCGGGCGGTGCGGACTGCGCCGTGTCCACATCGCTCGATCTGAAACGCTGACAGTATTAGCCGACGTCGGCCGACCTATCAAGATGTGCGTCGACGCCCCCTGCGGCAGGGGTGCTGACCTGGAAGATCACTGCCGAGGGGGCGGACGCCTTTTCGAATGCCCGTCGAACGCGCAGGTGAACCGCCTGTTCGGCCGAGCGGAATTCGGTGCGATTTCGCACGGTGCGAGAGGTGTTTCGCGGGCAATTGTGTGAAAGTTTCGAAAATCGGAGCTGCCTGAGATCACTTCCGCCAGAACAGGTGGTGGGTCACTCCGCTCGGGCTGGGCACGACGTCGAGGTGGAACCGGTCGAGCAGTTCGTCGCGCGACTTCCACAGCGGCACGCCGTGCCCGAGTTCGACCGGGGACACCGCGACGTGCAGGGTGTCGACGAGGTCGGCGTCGAGGAACGCCCGCACCGTCGTGGCGCCGCCGCCGATCCGGACGTCCTTGCCCTGTGCGGCCTCTTTCGCGAGGGTGAGCACGTCGGCCGGGTCTCCGCTCACGAAGTGGAACGTCGTGTCGGACAGGGTGAACGACGGCCGCTCGTGGTGGGTCAGCACGAAGACCGGGGTGTGGAACGGCGGCTCGTCACCCCACCAGCCCTGCCAGTCGTGGTTCTGCCACGGCCCGCGGTGCGGGCTGAACTTGTTGGCGCCCATGATCTCCGCACCGATGTTGTGCCCGAAGTCGCGGGTGAGGTAGTCGTCGAGGCCACGGCTGCCGCCGGGATCGGTGCGGTTGGGCCAGCTCGCGGTGGCGCCTGCCCACGCGAACATGGTGTGCCGGGATCGGCGTGGCCGAACGGCCTTTCGAGGCTCTGGTCCTCGCCGGCACCGAACCCGTCACTCGACACGACGAAGTTCTGGACCTTCACCAGCTGGGTCATGGGGGCTTCCTTCCGTTCCTGGGTCGATGGTTGGACTGCGGCGGCCGCGCCAACTCATCGGTCCCGGTCGGGAAAGCTGTCCGAACCCACCCGATCGTGTGGTCCTGAGCTACTCCTCGGGCTGGATGATCATCAGCCGGAACGTCGTCGACGGCGACTCGCGCCCGCACGTCTGCAACATGTGCCAGGCCAGGTTGCCGGGGCCGTTGTCGGCCTGAGGAAGCCGCTGCCTGCTGATGCCGAGGACGCCGTCCGGGCTGTTCCCGAGAATCTCCGGCGTGCCGACGAGCACCGCGATACCGAACGCGAGCACGTCGGCGCGCAGGTCGTCGTCCAGGTCGTCGGTGAGCCCGATCTTGCACAGCGGCTCGTCGTTCTCGTCGGTGCCGATGCCGACCAGGCCCGCGAGGCCCACGCTGTGTGCCACCGGCACCTCGAACACGCGGATGTTCGTGCCCATCGCCAGTGCCATCAGTCTGGCTGTCGGGGTGGTCAGGAGCGGGTCGTTGATGGCGGCGCCGCCACTGCCTGCGGGGTCGTTCATGCGCTGGCTCATGATGCGTCAGATCCTACTGCGGACGGCGCCACCGCGTTGGGTGGGCGTGGTCCTGCCGGCATCAGTAGTCGTTGGAAGCGTTCCACGACAATCCACAAAGGACTGAAGCTGTGCGGTGGCGGGATCCGGTAGCCTCGTCCTGTTTGCAACTCTGGGGGGAGTGCCATGACCACCTGCGACGACGAGCCGGCCGGCGTCGATCTCGCGGTCCGGGCCGCGGAGTACCGGCTGGACGTCATCGACCTGATCCGCTCGGCGGGTGGCGGGCACACGGCGGGCAGTCTGTCCTGTTTGGACATTCTGACCGTGTTGTACGAACGCGTGTTGCGCATCTCGCCGGAGACCCTGCGGCACCCGGAACGGGACCGGTACGTGCAGAGCAAGGGGCACGCGGTGGAGGCGCTCTACGTGGTCCTCGCGGGCGCGGGGCTGCTCGACCGCGCGCTGCTCGGCACCTACCTGAGGTTCGGCACGAACCTGGTCGGCCACGCCACCGGCTCCGTGCCCGGGATCGAGCACTCCACGGGCGCGCTGGGGCACGGGTTGTCCGTCGGCGTCGGCATGGCGATCGCGGGGCGGCAGAACGGGCTCGGCTACCGCGTGTTCGTGCTCCTGGGCGACGGCGAGCTCGCGGAGGGTTCGGTGTGGGAGGCCGCGATGTCCGCAGGTCACTACCGCCTCGGCAACCTGGTGGCGATCGTCGACCGCAACCGCCACCAGATCGCGGGTTCGACCGCGGAGATCATGAACTCCGAGCCGCTGGCGGAGAAGTTCGCCGCCTTCGGCTGGACCGTGCACGAGATCGACGGGCATGACCTGGTCCAGATCGAGCACGCCCTGTCCTCGGCGCCGACGGTGCCGGGCCGCCCGACCATGGTGCTGGCGGACACCGTCAAGGGCAGCGGCATCTCGTACATGGAGCACGACATCCGCTGGCACCACAGGGTGCCGGACGACGAGGAGTACGCCCTCGCGCGGCGGGACGTCGAGAACCGCATCGCGGAACTGAGGGGCCGGGCATGAGCAGGCACACCGCGGCGGGGCTCGCGAACCTCGAGGTGCTCGACACGACCCTGCGCGACCTGGCGAGCTCCGACCCGGCCATCCGGGTGCTCACGGCGGACTCGCGGATCTCGGGCAGGCTCGGACCGTTCGCCCGCGAGTTCCCGGACCGCCTGGTGGAGCTGGGGATCGCCGAGCAGAACCTGGTCGGCGTGGCCGCCGGGCTCGCCTCGTGCGGGATGAAGCCGTTCGTGATCTCGCCGGCCTGCTTCCTGACCGCCAGGGCGCTCGAACAGATCAAGGTCGACGTGGGCTACAGCGGCACCGCCGTGCGGCTCGTCGGGATCAGCGCGGGGATCAGCTACGGCGCGCTCGGTGCCTCGCACCACTCCATCGCCGACTACGCGGCACTGCGCGCGATCCCCGGCATCCCCGTCGTGGCGCCCGCGGACAACTGCGAGGCGGAGGCGGCCATCCGGCTGGCGGCGGCGACCGACGGACCCCTGTACATCCGGCTCGGAAAACGGGCCTTGGCGTGCGTGCACGGGCCCACGTCCGAACCCGTGGCGATCGAGCACGCCACCCGCCTGCGGACCGGGGACGACATCGGCATCATCGCGACCGGCGAGACGGTGGGCATCGCCCTCGAAGCGGCGGAGGCGCTGGCGCTCGGCGGCGTCGAGGCGACGGTCGTCAGCATGCCGATGGTGCGGCCGCTCGACACCGCGACGCTGTTCGGTGTCGCCCGGCGGGTTGGCGGGCTGATCGTCGCCGAGGAGCACAGCGTGCACGGAGGCCTCGGGGAGGCGTGCGCGGCGGCGCTCATGACCGAGGGGATCCCGGTGCGGTTCCGTGCGCTGGGCATCCCGGACGAACCGATCGTCAACGGTCCGCAGCTGGACGTCCTCGCGCACTACGGCATCGGCCCGGAACAGCTTGCCGCGCTGGCCAGGGAGTTGCTCGTATAGGCGCAGGTGTATCCAGGCGCACGGCGGGTATGCGTCGCCGGGAGGTACTTCGATGCGAATCCTGGTGCTGCGGGCACTCGGACTGGGCGACCTGCTCACCGCGGTTCCAGCGCTGCGCGGGCTGCGCCGGGCCTTTCCCGACGCCGAGATCACGCTCGCCGCGCCCGGCTGGCTGGCCGATGCGGTGGTGAGGATCGATGCGGTCGACCGGCTGCTGCCGACCGACGGCCTCACGCCCATCGGGTACGACCGCCCCGATCTCGCCGTCAACCTGCACGGACGCGGACCGCAGAGCGTCGAGCGGCTGATGGCCACGCGGCCGCGGTCGCTGATCACCCACGACCAGTGGCCGGAGGATCGGCACGAGGTGCTGAGATGGTGCGATCTGCTGGAACAGCACGGAATTCGGTGCGACCCCGACGATCTGCGTCTGACACCCCCAGGACCGCGAACCGAGCGGATCGTGGTTCATCCGGGCGCGAGCCACGGCGCGCGCAGGTGGCCGGTGGAGCGGTTCGCCGCGGTGGTGCGAGAACTGGACGGCCACGACGTCGTGGTGACGGCCAGTCCGCCGGAACTCGAAGCGGCTCGCCGGGTCGTGCCCGAACCGGTGTGCGGCAGCCTCGCCCGGTTGCTCGACCTCGTGGCCACGGCCGGGCTCGTGATCTGCGGCGACACCGGGGTCGCGCATGTGGCGACGGCCTACGGCACGCCGTCCGTCCTGCTGTTCGGGCCGATGTCGCCGAGCCGGTGGGGTCCGCGGTCCGGGCCGCACCACGTGCTGTGGCACGGCGGAACGGGCGACACGTTCGCCTCCGAGCCGGATCCCGGTCTGCTGCGGATCACGGTCGACGAGGTGCTCAGGGCCGTGCAGCAGCCGGTCACGGCAGGCCGAGGTGCACGACCTTGACGGTGGTCATCTCGTCGAGCAGTTCGGGTCCGTAGCCGAAACCCGTGCCGGACGCGCCGCGAGGCTGAGCCGCGCCGCCGGGAGCGCCGCCGAACACGGCGTTCACCTTCACCGTCCCGACCGGCAGCGCACGCCAGGCCTTCTGCGCGTTCTCCATCGACCTGGTCAGCACCGTCGCCGCCAGGCCATATTCGCCGGAGCACGCCTCGCGCAGGCCCTCGTCGAACGACGGCACCACGCACACCGGCGCCACCGGGCCGAACGTCTCCTCGCGCATGATCCGCATGTCCGGCGTGCAGCCGGTCAGCACGGTGGCCGGGTAGAACGCGCCCGGTCCAGCCGGGATCTCGCCGCCGGTCAGTGCCCGCGCGCCGGCAGCGAGGGCTTCGGCGACCTGGGCGTGCACGAACTCGCGATGCCTGTTGTCCACCAACGGTTGTGCGTCGGCTGTCCACTCCTTCGCGCGAGCGCACAGCGCGTCGGTGAACGCCTCGGCGACGTCCTGATGCACGTAGATCCGTTCCACCGACGTGCAGAGCTGGCCCGCGTTGGTGAACGCCCCGAGCGCCGCCTGCTCGGCCGCCCGGTCCGGATCGACGTCCGCGTCGACGAGCAGCGGGTCGTTGCCCCCGTTCTCCAGCAACAACTTCGCCCGCGACGCCTGAGCGATGTCACGTCCTGTCGCGGTGCTGCCGACGTGCGCGACGAGGTCGACGTTCTCGCGCACGAGCTGCGCGCCCGTCGTTCCGTCACCGATCAACGTGTGCAGCACGTCCGCCGGAAAGTGGGGCCGCAGCACCGTGTCAAGCAACATGCCGGTGTGCGGGCAGCGTTCGCTCGGCTTGTGCAGCACGGCGTTCCCCGTGACCAGCGCCGCGCCGAGCAGACCGCACGCGACGGCCACCGGGTCGTTCCACGGTGTGAGTGCCACGACGACACCGCGCGGTTCCGGAATCATGAAGTCCACGGCCGAACCGAGCAGCGACCGCCCGCGGTGGACCGGGCCGAGCTCGGCGTACTGCTCCAGCGTGGACGCGCCCGCGAGCACACCTTCCCGTGCCGACGCGAACGGCCTGCCCGTCTCGGTCTGCACCACGATCGCCAGGTCACCGGCCCGCACCCGGAGGTCCGCGGCGGCCGCCTTCACCGCCGCACCGCGTTCGGCCGCGGGCGTGGCGGCCCACGCGGCCTGCGCTTTCCGGGCGGCCGCCACCGCTGTCGCCGTCTCGGACTCGGACGCGGCCGGGAGCCAGCCGACCAGCTGACCGTCGAGCGGGCTGTGGACGTCGATGGCGTGGGTGGCGGTCATGCGGGACGGGTACCCGGACGTCCCGGTTGAAACATGGAGGAAGCATGCCCGGACGAGAGGAACTCTCCAGCACGGTGGCGCGGTCGTCGCGGAAGGCGCAACGCACCTGGATCAAGGCCCACGACTCGGCCGTGGAGACCTACGGAGAGGGCGAACGCGCGCACCGCACGGCGTTCTCCGCCTTGAAACACTCGTTCGAGAAGGTCGGCGACCATTGGGAGGCCAAGGACGACAAAGGACCTTCCGACCGACAGGCCGCCAGGAGCACGCCGGCGCAGGGCGAGACCGCCGGTGGTGTGGACGCGAACGCGAGCAAACAACACCTGTACGACGTCGCGAAGCGGCTGAAGATCGACGGCCGGTCCCGGATGACCAAGGAGGAGCTGGTCGAGGCGATCGGCAGGGCGAACGACCGCGCCACGGCGGCGGCTCGCTCGTGAGGGTCGCCGCTGACGCCTGCTTCTGACTCAGCGTTTCGGCCACGTCACAGGCAGTTCTGTACCGCGGCGGCGAGAACCGCTTCGCTGAGTAGCGTTTCAAGCCGCTTCTCCCGGCTAAATCTCCTCTATGGATCGGACCATCGAGGCGGTGCTCTTCGACCGCGACGGCACGCTCGTCCGTGATGTGCCGTACAACGGCGACCCGGCTCGGGTGGAGCTGATGCCGGGCGCTCGCGAAGCGATCAGGGACCTGCGCGCACACGGCCTGCGCACCGGAGTGGTGAGCAACCAGTCCGGAATCGGCAGGGGACTGCTGACCGAGGGCCAGGTGCGCGCGGTCAACGCCCGCGTGGAGGAGCTGCTCGGGCGGTTCGGCACGTGGCAGATCTGCCCGCACCACCCGGATGACGGCTGTGCGTGCCGCAAACCCGCGCCCGGCCTGGTGTTCGCGGCCTGCGAGGCGCTCGGTGTGAGTCCGGAACGCACGGTGGTCGTCGGGGACATAGAGGCCGACGTGGTGGCCGCCCGCAACGCGGGCGCGACGTCCGTGCTGGTCCCCACGGAGGTGACCCGGCCGGACGAGGTCGAACGCGCGCCGCGCACGGCCGCGGATCTGCGTGCCGCTGTGGGGATGATCCTGTGAGGACATTGGTGGCGCGGCTGGACAGCGACGGCGACGTGCTGCTCGCGGGTCCGGCGATCCGCGCGGCGGCCGGGGCGGGTGAGGTCGTCCTGCTCTGCGGGCCGGCCGGAGTGCGGGCGGCCGGACTGCTGCCGGGCGTCAACCGGATCATCGAGTGGGAATGTCCGTGGATCGTCAACCCGGCTCCCGAGGTCCGGCCGATCGACATCGAGGCCGTGGTCGCACTGGTGCACGGTATCCGGGCCGACGTAGCACTCGTGCTGACGTCGTTCCACCAGAGCCCGTTGCCGCTGGCCCTGTTGCTGCGGCTCGCCGGGGTGCCGAAGATCGTGGCGCGCTCGATCGACTACCCGGGCTCGCTGCTCGATGTGCGGCTGACCGGCGACCCCGATGTGCCCGAGGCCGAACGGGCGTTGCAGGTGGCGCGCGCGGCCGGGTTCGAACTACCGCCGGGCGACGACGGCGGGCTTGCCGTGCTCGACCCGCCCAGCGCGGAACTGGTACTTGCGGAACTGAGCCACCCGTACGTGGTGGTGCACCCAGGTGCGACGGCGCCCGCCCGTACCTGGTCGCCCGACCGGTGGGCGAAGGCCGTGGTCGCGTTGAACGCGGCAGGTCATCGCGTGGTCGTGACCGGCGGACCGGCGGAAGCCGGTCTGACCGCGCACGTCGCCGGCGCGTGCGGGACAGATCTGGGCGGGCGCACCACCTTCCGCGAGCTGAGCGGTGTGCTGGCCGGTGCCGGGGCGGTCGTCGCCGGCAACACCGGCCCGGCTCACCTCGCGGTCGCGGTCGGCACGCCGGTCGTGTCGTTGTTCGCCCCGGTCGTGCCCGCGGCCCGATGGGCGCCGCACGGAAAGCATGTCCTGCTCGGCGACCAGCACGCGCCGTGCCGGGACAGTCGCGCCCGTGCATGTCCGGTACCCGGCCACCCCTGTCTCGACCTCGTGGAACCCGCCGATGTCGTCGCAGCCGTCGCGAAGGTGACCCGATGAGGATCCTGCTCTGGCACGTGCACGGTTCCTGGACGAACTCCTTCGTCCAGGGCGACCACGACTACCTGATCGTCGGCCCTCCCGACGGGATCGGGCTCGCCGGACGTCCCTGGCGCGCAACCGAAACGGCTCTGTCCGAAGTGGACGCCGACATCGCGGTGGTGCAGCAGCCGGAGCAACTCGGCCGGGTACCGCGCGGAATACCGGTGGTGTACCTGGAACACAACACGCCGAGCGCGCCGGGGCAGAGGCATCCGATGGCGGACTGGGACGGGCCCCTGGTGCACGTCACGCACTTCAACGACCTGATGTGGGACTGCGGGTCCACCCGGACGATCGTCGTCGAGCACGGCGTGGCCGATCCCGGCCCCCTGTACACCGGCGAGCTGGCCCGAGCGGCCGCGGTCGTCAACGACCCCGTCCGGCGCGGCCGGATCGTCGGCACCGACCTGCTGCCGCGGTTCGACCCGATCGACGTGTTCGGGATGAACACCGAACCGATCGGTGGCCTGGGCGACCACGACCTCGGCTCGCTGCACCGGGAACTGGCTCGGCGCCGCGTGTACGTCCATCCCGTGCGCTGGACGTCACTGGGGTTGTCGCTCATCGAGGCGATGCACATCGGCATGCCGGTCGTGGCGCTCGCGTGCACCGAGGTCGTGCGCGCGGTGCCCGAGGAGGCCGGCACGGTCTCGACGGACGTTGCGGAACTGGTGCGCGCGACGCGGGAGCTGATCGCGGATCCCGCGCTGGCGCAGGAGAAAGGGAAGAGGGCACGCGAGTTCGCGTTGGCCCGGTACGGACTCGATGCGTTCCTGCGGAACTGGGACGACGTGGTGGAGGAGGTGGCCGGATGAGGATCGCGATGATCTCCGAGCATGCCAGCCCGCTGGCGGTGGCGCGATGAGCGTGGAGAAGCACCTGAACGGACTGGCCGGCACGCTGACCGCCCTGCGGGACCAGGCGCCCCGGCTCACCCGCTGGGGCGGCACGCTCGCCCGCAGGCTCACCGAGGGCGGCAGGCTGCTCGCCGCGGGCAACGGCGGGTCCGCCGCCGAGGCGCAGCACCTGACGGCCGAGCTCGTCGGCCGCTACCGGCACGACCGCGCGCCGTTCTCGGCGCTGGCGCTGTGTTCCGAGACGTCGAGCGTCACCGCGATCGCCAACGACTACGGCTACGACCAGGTCTTCGCCCGGCAGATCGCGGCGCACGCGCGGCCGCGGGACATCGTCGTGCTGCTGTCCACCAGTGGCCGCAGCGCGAACCTGCTGGAAGCCGCCCGCACGGCCCGGAAGGTGGGGGCACAGGTCTGGGCGTTCACCGGCCCGGCACCGAACCCGCTGGCAGACCTGGCGGACGACGTCCTGGACCTGCCCGGCGACCCGTGTCACGTGCAGGAGGCGCAGCTCGTCGCGGTCCACGCCCTGTGTGAGGCCTTCGAGGCCGCCCTGCCCGCGACCCTGCGGAGGGTCTCATGAGGCTGGTGGTGGTCGGCGACGCGCTGCTGGACGTCGACGTGGAGGGCACGGCCGAGCGGCTGTGCCCGGACGCGCCCGCTCCCGTCCTCGACGTGTCCGCCGAACGGGCCAGGCCGGGAGGTGCCGCGCTGGCGGCGACGATGGCGTCGCGCGACGGCGTGGACGTGACGCTGGTCAGCGTGCTGGCCGACGACGAGGACGGGCACCGGATCCGTTCGCTGCTGGAGGTGCCGGCCGTGTTCGGGCCTTCCGCCGCGCCCACGTCGGTGAAGACGCGCCTGCGTTGCGGAGGCACCTCGTTGGCGCGCATGGACCGCGGTGGTGGCTCTGCGGAGCCCAAGGCCACCGACGAGATGCTCGACGCGGTGCTGTCCGCCGACTTCGTGCTGGCGTCCGACTACGGCCGCGGGCTTCTCCGCGACGAACGGCTGCGGGCGGTGCTCACCCGCGTTCCCGTGGTGTGGGACCCGCATCCCCGTGGTCCGGCGCCGGTGCCCGACGCCCGGCTGGTGACACCGAACCTCGCCGAGGCCACGGCGTTCAGCGGCCACGCCGACCCGTTCAAGGCGGCGGAGGAGCTGTTGTCGCGGTGGCGTTCGCGTGCGGTGGCGGTGACGCGGGGCTCCGGCGGTGCCTTGCTCCACTGTGGAGGGACGCCTGTCGCGGTGCCCGCGCCGAAGGTGTCCGTGCTCGACCCCTGCGGGGCGGGGGACAGGTTCGCGGCGACGGCGGCGGCGCGGCTGGCCGCGGGTGCCACGCCTGAGGAGGCCGTGGCGGACGCCGTTCTCTCGGCAGCGCGGTTCCTGGCCGACGGCGGTGTCTCGGGTATGGCCGGTGCGCCTTTGTCCACTGTGGACGCGGTGCGCGCTCGTGGTGGAGTGGTGGTGGCCACGGGCGGGTGCTTCGACGTGCTCCACGCCGGTCATGTCCGCATGCTGCGGGCGGCACGGGAACTCGGCGACTGCCTGGTGGTGTGTCTCAACTCCGACGCGTCGGTGAGCAGGCTGAAAGGACCGGAGCGCCCGGTGAACCGGCAGGCCGACCGCGTGGAGGTGTTGCGCGCGCTGGGCTGCGTGGACGAGGTGGTGGTGTTCCGCGAGGACACACCGGAACGCGTGCTGCGCGACCTGCGGCCGGACGTGTGGGTGAAGGGCGGTGACTACACCGCCGAGCTGTTGCCGGAGACGGCTGTGGTGCGGCACTGGGGCGGCCGGACTGTCATCGTCCCGTACCACCGCGGCCGTTCGACGACCGAGATCCTGTCGAGGAGGGCTTGATGCTGGGTGACGTGCTGGTGACCGGAGGTGCGTCCGGACTGGGTGCGGCGGTGGTCGACGCCGTGCACGAGGCGGGCGGACGGCCTCTCGTGCTGGACAAGGCGGCGCCGTCGGCACCGCACGTGGCGGACTTCGAGTCGGTCGACCTGTCGGACACCGACGCCGCCGAACGCGCCGTGCGGGACCTGGTCTCCCGCAACGGCGGCCTGAGCGCCGTGGTGACCGCCGCGGGTGTGGACAGGTGCGGTCGCCTCGACGAGGTGCCCGCGGCGGAGTGGGAACACGTCGTGCGGGTGAACCTGTTCGGCACGGTCGCGGTCGTGCGCGCCGCGTTGCCGTACCTGGAGAACGGCCGGGTGGTGACCATCGCGTCCACCCTCGGGTTGCGCGCGGTCAGCGACGCCACGGCGTACTGCGCGTCGAAGTTCGGCGTCGTCGGCTTCACCCGCGCCCTGGCCGCCGAGACGGCCGGCCGGACCGGCGTGACGCTGGTCGTTCCCGGCGGCATGCGCACGCACTTCTTCGACGACCGCGACGAGCAGTACAAACCGGCGGACACGGCGAAGCTGAACCCGCCGGACCGGGTGGCGGCCGCGATCATGTTCGCGCTGAGCCAGCCGGCGGGGTGTGAGGTGCGCGAACTCGTCGTGGCCCACGCGGAGGAACCGTCCTGGCCTTAGGGTCAGCCGCGAACCGGCAGTGATCGGGCGCATTCCGCTGGACTGACTGTGCCGCGAGCACCGGGCGTTGGTGGGTCGTATGCTGCGGGCGTGCCCCAGGCCCAGGAACAGATCGCCGTCACGTTGAGCGAGCTCACGGCGAGCCTGGTCGGCCGTCACGACGGCGAGTCGGTCCTGCGCCTGGTCACCGCCGCCTGCGAGAGCCTGCTGTCCGCCTCGGCGACCGGGGTGCTGCTGGCCGATCCGCGCGGCGGGCTGAGCGTGGTGGCGGCCTCCGACGAGCGGGCGCGGTTCCTGGAGTTGCTGCAGAGCCAGATCGCCGAAGGCCCGTGCGTGGACTGCGTGCGTGACAACGCGACGATCGCCTGCCCGGACCTGGAAAGAGGTCGCTGGCCGGCTTTTGCCCGTGCCGCGCTCGAGGCCGGGTTCCGGGCGGTGCACGCCGTGCCGATGCGTCTGGCCGGGGGCGCGGTCGGTGGCCTCAACGTGTTCTACGCGGCCGTCACCCCGTGGCGGGAGTGGGAGCAACGGCTCGGGCAGGTGCTCGCCGACCTGGCGGTGCTGGGCCTGTCACTGGAGGACGACCCGGCGCGCACGCACCGGCTGGCCCAGCAGACCCTGACCACGCTCAACGACCGCTTGATGCTCGCGCACGCCATCGGCATGGTCGCCGGCACCCTCGACACCAGCACGGACGAGGCCCGCCGCCTCATCTTCGGCTACGCCGCCACGCAACGGAGCCCTGTCCGTGACGTGGCCCGCCGGCTCACCGGCGGAGACCTCGAAGCGGCGGAGTTGCCGGCGTCCTGAGGTCTGTAACGAAGTCTGATCAGCGCTAGCCGGGCCGTCCGGCCGCACCACCAGGAACCACCTCAAGCGCGACTCTCATCGGGCCAGACTTCGATAGAGTTCTTAGTCCCAGTCCGGGTCCGCGCGCCGCTCGGCCGCCGCGTCCACGACGGCGTTGACCCGCGCGACCTCCGCCTCACGTTCGGCGTCGCTGCGCCGCTCGCAGAACCACGCCGGCACGCCGTCCCGGTCGCCACTCCAGGCCCGCACGACGCCGATGGCTTCGTGCAGTGCCGCTCGCCTCGTGACCGCTTCGACGAGGCGCTGTGCCGCGGCGGCATCGCCGGAACCACGGCTGGGTGAGGTCATGCGCCCAGCCTCCTCCTCATCACCGGGAATGGCGACCCTGTGACCCGCCCGCGGCAACACGATCCTTGGGGCAGCGCGGGGTCGCCTACTTTTCCGGAAGCGGTGTAGGCAGCGTTTCGCCGGGTAGCTCATTGCCATGGCAGAGCGTGCTGTGGTGACCGGAGGTGCGGGCTTTCTCGGTTCGCACCTGTGTGATGCCCTTGTGGCGCGCGGCATGCGGGTGACCTGTGTGGACGACTTCAGCACGGGAGAGCCCGCGAACGTGCCGCCCGCCGTCGACCTCATGCACGTCGACGTGCGCGAACCGTTCCGGTTGCCGCCCAGCGAGCTGGTGCTGCACTTCGCGTGTCCCGCGTCGCCGTCGGCCTACCTGGCGTCACCGGTCGGCACGCTCGAGACGGGCGGGTTCGGCACCCACCACGTGCTGGAGGAGGCCAGACGGCACGGCGCACGGGTGGTCGTCGCGTCCACCAGCGAGGTGTACGGCGATCCGCTGGAACACCCGCAGCGCGAAACCTACTGGGGCAACGTCAATCCGATCGGGCCACGCAGCGTGTACGACGAGGCGAAGCGGTTCGGTGAGGCGCTCGCGTTCGCGTACCGGCGGGAGCACGGGCTCGACGTCGGCGTGGTCAGGATCTTCAACACCTACGGGCCGCGGATGAAGTCGAGTGACGGTCGCATGTTGCCGACGTTCTTCGCGCAGGCTCGGAAGAACGAGCCGCTGACCGTGCACGGTGACGGCACGCAGACGCGGTCGCTTTGCCACGTCTCCGATCTCGTGCGCGGCGTGCTGGCCATGGCGGACAGCGACGAGGCAGGGCCGGTCAACCTCGGCAACCCCGAGGAGGTGACAGTGCTGGAGGTCGCCAAGCAGGTCATCGAGGTGACCGGCGGCGACTCCGAGATCGTGCACGTCGGTGCGATGACCGACGACCCCCGGCGACGCAGGCCGGACGTCACCAGAGCGCGGGAGCTGCTCGGCTGGGAGCCGCAGATCCCGCTGGAACAAGGACTTCGACTGATGGCGAGGGAGGCGTGATGCGGGTTCTGGGCATCAACGCGATTTTTCACGACCCCGCGGCCGCCCTCGTGATCGACGGGCACACGGTCGCGGCCGCCGAGGAGGAACGGTTCTCCCGGCGCAAGCACGGCAAGCGGCCGGTGCCGTTCTCGGCGTGGGAATTGCCGGAGATGGCGGCGAGGTGGTGCCTGGAGAAGGCAGGGCTCACGCCGGCCGATCTCGACGCCGTCGCGTACTCCTACGATCCGGCACTCGCGGAGGACGACACCGCGCCGTGGGAGGCGCTGCGCACCGAGTACGCCCGGCGGGCACCGCAGTTCCTGGCCACCGCGTTGCCCGGCCTGGACCCGGAGATCGTGCGGTTCGTGCCGCACCACGCCGCGCACGCGGCCTCGACCGGGCTCGCGGCACCGTTCGGCGGCAACTGCGCGGTGCTGGTGGCGGACGGACGTGGCGAGTGCGGCTCCTACCTGGCCGGGCGGTACGAGGACCAGGCGCTGGTCAGGCTCGCCGAGCAACGGCTGCCGCACTCGCTCGGCCTGCTCTACGAGGACCTGACCGAGCACCTCGGTTTCCTGCGGTCCAGCGACGAGTACAAGGTCATGGCACTCGCCTCGCACGCCGAACCGGTGCACCTCGACCTCATGCGCGAGCACATCACCACTGCCGACGGCGGTTTCCGGATCGTGCCGATCGAGTGGAACACCCTGGCCAAGCCGCCGGACGGCGAACTGCTGCAGGAACACGCCGAACTCGCCGCCAGCGTGCAGCGCAGGCTGGAGGAAGTGCTGCTGGAACTTACCACGTGGCTGCACGAGCAGACCGGTGAACGCAGGCTGGCGATGGCGGGCGGGGTGGCGCTCAACTGCGTCGCGAACACGCGGATCTTCGCCGAGGGACCGTTCGACGACGTGTGGGTGCAGCCCGCGGCCGGCGACTCGGGCACCGCGCTCGGAGCGGCGCTGCACGTCGCGTCGGGTGAGCCGCTGGCGCCGATGCCGGGCGCGGACCTCGGCCGGAGCTGGAGCGACGACGAGATCGAGCAGGTGCTGAAGACGGCGAAGGTGGTGTACGAGAAGCCGGCGGACCTGGCCGCGGTGGTGGCGCGGGCGCTGGCGGACGACAAGATCGTCGCGTGGTTCCAGGGGCGGTCGGAGTACGGGCCACGCGCGCTGGGTCGCCGGTCGCTGCTCGCGAACCCCTGCTACGCGGCGAACCTGGAACGGATGAACGACGTGAAGGGCCGCGAGCAGTTCCGGCCGATCGCGCCGATGGTGCTGGAGAGCCGGGCGCACGAGCTGTTCGAGCGCGGACCGGTTCCCAGTCCCTACATGCTTTTCGTGCACGACGTCCGTCCTGAGTGGAGGGACCGCATCCCGGCCGTGGTGCACGTGGACGGCACCGCCCGTGCGCAGACCGTGGCGGACGACCCGCTGCTGGAACGGGTACTGGAGGACTTCGACCGCCGCACCGGCGTGCCGGTCGTGGTCAACACCAGCCTCAACACGGCCGGGCGGCCGATGGTCGACTCCCCGCGCGACGCGCTGGAGTGCTTCGGTTCCTCGCCGATCGACCTGCTCGCGATCGGCCCGTTCGTGGTGCGGCGATGACCGGCTACACGGTCGTCATCCCCACGGTCGGCCGCGAGAGCCTCGACGTCGTGGTGAACGCGATCAGGCACGGTGACGGGCCGCCGCCGGACGAGATCATCGTGGTGTGCGACCGGTTCGGCCGCGGACCGGCGGCCGCGCGCAACGCCGGGTGGCAGCGGGCCACCAGCGAGTGGGTGGTCTTCCTCGACGACGACGTGCTGCCGCCACCGGACTGGAAACGACGACTCGTCCAGGACCTCGCGGCGGTGGACGACGACGTGGCGGCCAGTCAGGCACGCATCGAGGTGCCGCTGCCGCCGGACCGAAGGCCGACCGACTGGGAGCGCAACACCTCCGGCCTCGCCGGCGCGAAGTGGATCACCGCCGACATGGCCTACCGCCGGTCCGTGCTGCTGCAGACGGGCGGGTTCGACGAACGTTTCCCCAGGGCCTACCGGGAGGACGCCGACCTCGCGTTGCGGGTGATCGACCTCGGGTACCGGGTCGTGCTCGGTGACCGGGTCACCACGCATCCCGTGCGGCGCACCGGTTTCTTCACCAGCGTGAAGCAGCAGCGCGGGAACGCCGACGACGCGTTGATGCGCAAGCTGCACGGTCCACAATGGCGGGAGAAGATCGGCGGGCATCGCGGCAGGTTGCGCGAACACGCCGTTACCACCGGCCTCGCGATTGCTGCTGTCGTTTGTGGACTTGCTGGCAACAGGCGTGCCGCGGCCGTCGCGGCATTCGGCTGGGCCGCCATGACAGCGCGGTTCGCGGCGCAGCGCATCGCCCCGGGGCCTCGTACGGCACCGGAGGTCGTGCGGATGATCGTGACGAGTGCCGCCATCCCGCCGGCCGCCTGTCTGCACCGGGCTCGTGGCGAGCTCCAGGTGCGGGTGACCCAGAACGACGAGCAAGCCCCACGAGACATGTCGGGAGGGCGAACGTGCATCGAATCGGTGTCGTTGGTGCCGGGTACGTCGGCCTGACCACGGCGGCCTGCCTGGCGCACCTGGGCCACGACGTCGTCTGCGCGGACGTGGACGAGGCGAAGGTCGAGCGGTTGCGGCGCAACGAGGTGGACCTGGTCGAACCGGGGCTGGCAGAGCTGCTGGAACAGCATGACATCGAGTTCACCACGGTGTTTCCGCGTGAGGTGGACTTTCTGTTCGTCTGCGTTCCCACGCCGTCGGGGGAGCGCGGCGAAGCCGATCTCACCGCCGTGCACGATGTCGTCGCGCAGGTGCGGGAGGACACCGTGCTGGTGCTGAAGTCGACGGTTCCCGTCGGCACCGCGCAGGGCGTCGCGCACCGGCCGACCGTGTCGAACCCGGAGTTCCTGCGGGAAGGCCACGCGGTCGAGGACTTCCTGCGGCCGCAACGGGTGGTGGTCGGTTCGGCCGACCGGGAGGCGGCCAGACGGGTCGCCGAGCTCTACGGCGACGTACCGGTCGTGCTCACCGACAACACCACGGCCGAGCTGATCAAATACGCCTGCAACAGCTTCCTCGCGGTGAAGCTGTCCTTCGTCAACACCCTCGCCGAGCTGTGCGAACACGTCGGCGCGGACATCGACGGCGTCACCGAGGGCATGCGCCTGGACGAACGCATCGGCGCCGCGTTCCTGCGGCCCGGCCCCGGCTGGGGCGGCTCCTGCCTGCCCAAGGACACCCGCGCGTTGCTCACCACGGCGCGGGACCAGGACGTCGAGTTCGCGACCCTGCGCGCCGCCGTCGACACCAACGACCACCAGGTCCGTCGCATCGCACAGATGATCGAGGGCGACCGGATCGGACTGCTCGGCCTCACGTTCAAGGCGGGTACCAACGACCTGCGCGACTCGCCGGCGCTCGCGATAGCGCGCCTGCTGGACGGCGAGGTCAGCGCCTACGACCCGGCGATCAGCCACGACGTCGACGGCATCACCGTCGTCGGCACACCGGAGGAACTGGCGGACGGCCGTGACGTGCTGGTCGTGCTCACCGAGTGGCCGGAGTTCGCCGAGCTCGACTGGCCCGCGCTCGCGGACCGGATGACGACCCCGGTGCTCGTCGACACCCGCGGCGTCGTTCCCGCCGCCAAGGTCCGCGAGGCGGGCTTTCGACTGGTCAGCGTGGGACACCCGGACGGGCGGCGTTGATCGTCGGACGAGCGCGGTGCGGTGACGCGGAGTAGCGCTTCGGCGAGTGGTGTTTCGAACCGTTCCTGGCGGATAAATCTCCTCTATGGACCGGACTTCCCCTGTCGTGGACGGGGATCGGCTGTGCGACGGAGGTGAGGGCATGAGGATCGCGATGGTGTCCGAGCACGCAAGCCCACTGGCGGAGCTGGGCGAGGTCGACGCCGGTGGGCAGAACGTGCATGTGGCCGCGCTCTCGGAAGCCTTGGTGGCGCGGGGACACGAGGTCGTGGTCTACACGCGGCGTGACGACCGCAAGCTCCCTGAACGGGTGCGCGCGAAGGCCGGCTACGAGGTGGTGCACGTGCCCGCCGGACCTGCCGAGTACGTGCCCAAGGACGAACTCCTGCCGTTCATGGGGGAGTTCGCCCGCTTTCTGGCCGCGGACTGGTGTGCCACACCGCCTGACGTCGTGCACGCGCACTTCTGGATGTCCGGCTTCGCCGCCGTGATGGCGGCGCGCGACCTCGACGTGCCGGTGGTGCAGACCTTCCACGCGCTCGGCACCGTGAAACGCCGCTACCAGCACGACGCGGACACCAGCCCTCCCCAGCGGATCGCGGTCGAGCGGATCATCGGCAAGAAGGCCGATCTGATCGCCGCGACCTGCGACGACGAGGTGAACGAGCTGGTGAGGATGGGAATCCGGCGTACCCGCACCGCCGTCGTGCCGTGCGGCGTCGACCCGGAGCTGTTCCACCCCGCCCCGGCCTCTCCCCGCCCGCGGCGGATCGTGTCGGTCGGCAGGCTGGTGCCACGCAAGGGGTTCGAGGACCTGATCACCGCCCTGCAGACCGTGCCGGACGCCGAGTTGCTGATCGCGGGTGGCCCGCCCAGCCGCAAGCTGCGAACGGACCGGGAGGCGCAGCGGTTGCTCGCGCACGCGGAGGCCCTCGGGGTGCGCGACCGGGTCCGGCTGGTCGGGCAGGTGGCCCGCAAGGACATGCCCGACTTCCTGCGCTCGGCGGACGTCGTCGCCTGCGTACCGTGGTACGAGCCGTTCGGCATCGTGCCGTTGGAGGCGATGGCGTGCGGCCTGCCGGTGGTCGCTTCCGCGGTCGGCGGGCTCCTCGACACCGTGGTCGACGGCATCACCGGGAAGCTGGTGCCCCCGCGAGATCCGAAACGGCTCGCGAAGGAGCTGCGGGCGTTGCTCGCGGACCGCTCCCGGCGCAACGTCTACGGCACCGCCGGGGCCGACCGGGTCTCCGCCTGCTTCACCTGGGGTGAGGTCGCGCGCAGGACCGAACACCTGTACCTGCGCGTCGCCCGGCCGTCGCTGGCGATGGTGCAGTGACTGCCGTGTAGATGTCGACTCACCGGGAACACCGGTTACATGGACATGTCGAAGTTGCGAGACGTAGCCACAGCCCCCGGTCCGTTCGCATCGGTCTACCTCGACGCGTCGCACGACACCGAGGACGCGGCCAAGATCGCCGATCTGCGCTGGCGGGGACTGCGGGACCAGCTGGCGGACCAGGGCGCACCGGAGAAGACGCTGGCCGCGCTGGACAGGGCGGTGGCCGCGGCCGAGCCACCGGCCGGCAAGGCCGGGCGCGTGCTGATCGCGTCAGGGGCGTCCGTGCTGGTGGACCAGACACTGCCGGTGCCGCCACCCGCCGACGTCACCCGCTACTCGTCACTGCCGGACCTGCTGCCGCTCGCCTCCTACCTGCCGCCACCGGTACCGCACGTCGTCGTGGTCGCCGACTCGTCCGGCGCCGACCTGCACTCGTTCGACGGACAGGTCGAGCTGGTGCAGTCCGTGCGCGGCCGGCAGCACCCGCTGCACAAGGCCGGTGGCGGCGGATGGTCCCACCGGCGGATGCAGCAGCGGGTGGAGGACACCGTCAAGCACAACGCGAAGCAGGTCGCCGACGAGGTCGAACGGCTGGTGGACGAGGTACGGGCCGAACTCGTCGTTCTCGGCGGTGAGGTGCAGGCGCGCAGCGCGGTGCGCAGCGAGCTCGGACTCGACGACGACCTGGTCGTGGAGGTCGAGGGAACGGGACTGGCCGAAGGCACGGACGACGACGAGTTCGGCAACGCCGTGCGTGCTCTGGTCGCACAACGTCAGCAGCGGCGTGATGCCGACGTCGTCGAGCGGTTCCGCGCCGAGCTCGGCCGGGACGGGCTCGCCGTCCAAGGCGTCGAGCGGGTCGCGGAGGCGCTGCGCGAGGCCAACGTGGACACGCTCGTCGTCAACCCCGACGTGCTCGCGGACCAGCTGGTGTGGACGAGTGACCGGCCCGATCAGGTCGGTGCCGACGAGGCAGGCGTCCGTGAGTTCGCCGACGAGCCGGCCGGCGTCGAGCGCAACCGCGCGGACGAGGCGTTCACCCGCGCGGCGGCCGTGACCGGCGCGAACGTCGTCGCCGGCGACGGCATCGAGGTCCTGCAGGGCGTCGGCGCCATCCTGCGCCACCGCCCGTAGTCGTCGTCAGACGAGCCTCACTCCGCACCCAGGCGGCGCCGCAGCTCGGGCAGGAACTCGGCGTCCTGACCGACCAGCGCCGCGGGATCCAGCTCGTGCGGGACAGCCGTGTTCGGCTCGCGGTCGAGCAGGTACCGGATGATCTCCTCGACCAGCGTGGGCCCGTCCGGCTCCTGCACCGCGAGATCGTCGAGAAAGCCTTGCGTCAGCACGACGTGATGAGTGGTCGTCTCCGTGCCTTCGTGCACTTCGGCGGCGTACTCGTGGTCGGCCATGGACGTGATGCGGACTTCCGTGCTCATGGCGGCTGGCTACCCACGAACAGGGGCCGGAAACGCCGCTGTCACCGTCCGTGTGCTTCGGCCCTGGGCCTCGCCCGCACCCGAGCACGGCGGCGCGGGCGCGTGACCGGCGCGGGCTGGTGCGGATGTCCGGCCGGGTGTGCCACACCACGCCGCCGGTGCAGCACCCGGTGGGCGAACGCCGTTCGCCGCTGCGGGGAGGCACCGAAGAGCGAGGCCGCGCTCAGCGTCGCCAGCAGGGTCACGGTGCCCGCCAGCACCAGCGTCGTGTCCGCCCCGATCCGCTCGCACAGCCAGCCGAGCAGGGGCGCGCCGACCGCACCCGCGGCGGCACCGGCGGAGCCGCTGATCGCGAGCATCCGGCCACGCATGCCGTCCTCGGAGTCGAGTTGCAGACGGGTGCTCATGGTCGTGTCGATCAGCACCGCCGCCGCGGCGATCGGCACGAGCACAACGGCGAACGCGACGGGGCTCGGCAGGAGGCCGCCGACCGCCTGGAGCAGGCTCGCGAGGGTCGCGGCCACGAGCAGGAGCCGCACGGACAGCGTGCGCCGGGCCGCCGCGACCAGCCCGCCCAGCACGGTGCCGATGGCGAACACCGACGAGAGCAGGCCGTACATCGCCGCGTCGATGCTCATCGCCGCCATGGTGACCTGGTAGTTGCGGCCGAGGCAGGACAGGACGAACCCGAGTGTGACGAGCAGCAGCAGACGCCCGCTGCCGGTGACGTACCGCAGGCCCTCCCGCACACCCGCCCGGCTGGGAGCGCTCGTGGCGAGGGGGTGGAACTCCGCACTGCGAATGGTCAGCACCGCGACGATGACGGCGACGAAGCTGAGGCCGTTGAGCACGAACAACACCGGTGCGCCGACCAGCGCGACGAGCACGCCCGCCGTGCTCATCCCGAGGATCCGGCCGACCGAACTGATCACCGAGCCGAGCGCGACCGCGTTGGCGAGGCCGTCACGCGGGACGATCTGGCTGCTCAGCCGGCCGAAAGCGGGACCGTCGAACACGGTGACCAGCCCCGCCGCGAAGGTGAGCGCGTAGATCGGCGTCATCGGCAGCTCCGACCAGACGGCGAACGCGAGCATGCCCGCCAGCACGGCGTGCAGGGCCTGGCAGACGAGCACGATCCGGCGCACCGGGAACCGGTCGGCGAGCGCACCCGCCCACGGGCCGAGCAGAACGGCGGGCAGCGTGCTGAGCAGCACCGAGAACCCGACCGAGGTCACCGAACCGGTGCGCTCGAGCACCACCCAGTTCACACCGATGACCTGCATCCACGAGCCCGTCACGGAGATCAGATCCGCGGCTGCCCAGCGGCGGTAGTTCCGATGGCTCAGGGCGCGGAACATCGGCGGCATCGTTCGCCGCAATACACAACTCCTCGAACGGGGATTGGGCCAGACACGACACGGCCCGGACCTAACGAGCCTACGTGCGGTCATGCCGGATCCATACGTGAGTTCCTTCACGGCCGTGGGCGGCTGACGGAGGTTGTTTCCCGAGCGGCCCCAACAGATCCACAGTGGACGTCGGTTACTTACCCGGTGTCGGTAACAACCGCGAATGCCCTGCGCGGTCCGGGGTACCTCCGTGGTGTCGGCCACGCGCTCTGGAGGAGGATCGGTGAACCCACAGGCAGTCGTGACGGGAGCGTCGAGCGGTATCGGACTCGAACTCGCGAAGGTGTTCGCGGACAACGGTTACGATCTGGTGATCGCGGCCGAGGACGACGCGATCGGCACCGTCGGCGGCGAGCTTCGAGGCCGTGGCGTCCACGTCGACGCCGTACAGGTCGACCTCTCGTCGTACCAGGGCGTCGAGGAGCTCGTCGCGCGGATCAGGGCGAGCGGGCGGCCGGTCGACGCGCTCGCGGTCAACGCGGGGGTCGGTGTCGGCGGCGACTTCGTCCGCGACACGTCCGTGGACGACAATCTGGAGATCGTCAACCTGAACGTCACGTCCGCCGTGCACCTGACGCACCGCGTGCTCGCGGACATGGTGGACCGCAAGGAAGGGCGTGTGCTGTTCACGTCGTCGATCGCGGCCACCACCCCAGGTCCGTTCCAGACGGTGTACTCGGCGTCGAAGGCGTTCCTCGCCTCGTTCGGGCAGGGCCTGCGCGAGGAACTGAAGGACACCGGCATCAGCGTGACCACGCTGATGCCCGGTCCGACGGACACGAACTTCTTCGACCGCGCGGGCATGCAGGACACCAGGGTCGCCCAGGCCGCCAAGGACGATCCGGCGCAGGTCGCGCGCCAGGGTTTCGAGGCGTTGATGAAGGGCAGGGACCACGTCGTCGCCGGTTCGGTGAAGAACAAGGCGCAGGCGCTCGCGGGCCGGGTGCTGCCGGACCCGGTGAAGGCCAAGGCGCACCGCAGGATGTCCGAACCCGGCTCGGCGGAGTCGTAACGCCCGCAGCCGACCCTCCTTGGGGCGCCGGGCTCAGCGCGGGACGACGCTGTCGAGCAGGCCCTGCGCGACCTCACGCAGCTTGACGTTCCGTTTCTGGGAGTCCTGCACGAGCATCGCGAAGGCCTCGTCCGCGGTGCACGAATGCACCGCCATGAGCACGCCCTTGGCCTGGTCGATGACCGCGCGTGAGACGAGCGCGGTCTCGAGGTGGGTGATGTGGTCGCGGGAGCGCTGCCACCGGTGGGCGTTGTCGATCGCGGCGCTGGCGGCGGTGGTGAACAGCCGCATCACGCCTTCGTCGAACGGGTCGAACGCCAGGGCGTTGTAGCTGTAGAGGTTGAGGGAACCGACGTGCTTGGCGTCGCTGTGGTCCGCGGCCGGCAGCAGGATCGGCACGGACAGGTAGGCGCGCACGCCGTGCTGCTCGGCGGCCGCGTCGAACTCGGGCCAGCTGCCCCCGTTGCCCCCGACCACGGCGCGCACGGCACGGAGCGTGCGGGCGGCCTCCAGGCACGGACCGCGGTTCGAGCTGTACTGCTTCTCGTCGATCTCGATGAGCGCGGCGACGCTGGCGGCCGCGGTCCTCGGTTGCTCGGGGTTCACGGTGACGGTGACCGCGTCGGCGTCCTGGACCGCTCTCGTCGCGGTCTCGCTGAGCCGCTGGAGCACCTCGTCGAGCGGTTCCTCGCCGGAGAAACCGTCCCGCAGCATCATCAACGCGTCGGTCGCGTCGTCGAGCCGCTCCACCGGGTCCTGCCGCTCGGCTCCGGCGTCGGGTGCGCCGTCCTGGCTCGGTGGGATCGTCAAGTCGTCCATACCGCCGGTCCTCTCACCAGGATCGAGTTCGCTGCGCTGGTCGCTCAACGCGCTCGCAGGGAATGCTAGAGCCTGCGCGATTCGGCGTGCACGTCCGCGGCAGGGGGAGAGACCGAACCGGTGACGGGTAGCGTTGTACTGCCTGGATTCCCACTACTCCGGATCAGTCTCCGGCGGAGAACGACATGCCCTTTGCCGACGAGCTGATCGGTGCTCCGGCCGTGAGTGCCCTCACCGCCGCCCTGCGCAGCGTGTCACCGGGAGCGCGCCTGCCCCGGCTGAGCGCGGCCGGAACCGCCCTGGCGCCGCTGGCGCTCAGGGAGCGCAGCGACCTCATCCGTGACGCGCTGCTCGCCGACCTGCCGGGCGACTACGCCTCGTTCGCGCGGACCGTGCGCGCGGCCGCCGGGGCGCCGGCCTTCACCGGATGGCTGATCTGGCCGGTCACCAGTGCCGTCGCCGCGAAGGCGATCGACGAGGGCGGGGTGGACGCGTTCGACGACGCGCTCGCTCTGCTGGCGGAGCTGACACCCCGGCTGACCTCGGAGTTCGCCCTGCGTGCCCTGCTCGGCCAGGATCTCGGGCGGGCACTGGCCACGATCCTGCTCTGGACCCGTTCGGAGTCCGCGGACGTGCGCCGGCTGGCCTCGGAGGGCACGCGCCCGCTGCTGCCCTGGGCCGTCCGCGTGCCCGGCATCCTCGCCGAGCCCAAGGCCACGCTGCCGATCCTCGACGCGCTGTACCGCGACGAGAGCGAGTACGTCCGGCGGTCGGTCGCCAACCACCTCAACGACATCAGCCGCCGGGACCCGGAACTGGTCGTCGCGACCGCGAGCGAGTGGATGGCCGCGCCCGACGACAACACCGCACGCGTCGTGCGCCACGGTCTGCGCACGCTCGTCAAACAGGGCCATCCGGGCGCGCTGGAGGTGCTCGGGTTCACCTCCGCGCACCTGGACGTGACCGGTCCGCTGCTCACCTCCGGCACCGTGGTGATCGGGGAGACGCTGTCGTTCACGGGCTCGGTGCGCAACCTCGGCCAGGAGCCCGCGCGGCTGGTGATCGACTACGTGGTGCACCACGTCAAGGCCAACGGCACGCTCACCGCCAAGACCTTCAAGCTCACCACCCGGACCGTCGAGCCCGGTGAGACCTACGAGCTCAGCCGGGCGCACTCGTTCCGGGTGCTGACCACGCGCCGCTACCACCCCGGCCGGCACGCCGTCGAACTGCAGGTCAACGGCGTGCGTTCCGGCCGTGCCGAGTTCACCCTCGTGGCCGTCGCGGATGAGGGATAGATCAGGTGGAGGTCAGGGGGAAACCCTGATGGCAGGGCTTCCGGCCGCAGGCACTCTGGAGTCGTCAACGACATCCGCAGTGCGAGGAGAATCATGAGCGAATCCAGGCCTGAGCCCACCCGGACCACCGTCGACTCGGTGGTCGACACCGTGCGCGGGCTGGTCAGCGAGGGTTTCCACCGCCGCGTCGTCATCCGGGACAGCAAGGACGACGTGGTGCTCGAGGTGCCGGTGGCCCTCGGGTTGATCGCGGCGTTCGCCGCTCCGGTGGTGACGACGATCGGTGCCGGTGCCGCGCTGGTCGGCAAGTGCGGGATCTCGCTGGAGAGCCGCGAGCCGTCCGCCGGTCAGTCCGTGACGACGGTCGAGTCCGAGCGGGTGTAGCCACAGGCGTCCCCGCGAGAGGGCGCAGGACCACGACGGGGGACCGGTCGGAGAAGCTGCTGCCGCGCCGCTCGGTGCCGGCGGCGGCACTCGGCAGGGCGTGACGCCGCTCAGCGCCCGAGACGGGCACCACGGCGCCAGCCGGCATGCCGGCGTCCTTGATCATGGAGATGATCTCGTCGTCGCAGGCTGTCACGACTGCGGCGCCGCACCTCGGGCGGACGGGGGGACCTCACCCGCAACCTCGTGCTGAACCTGGTCCACGAGAGTTCCGGCGAGATGACGGTGGGCGGGCTCGTCGGCGAGATGGGGTCGCCCAGCCCGTCGCCAGCCGGACCGTGGCCGCCTGCGTCGCGGACGGCCTGCTCAGGCGTGCCGCCTCGCAGGCGGACGGCCGCCGGACGGTCCTCGAACTCACCGGCGCGGGCGAGGCCGAACGCCGCCGGTTCGCCTCCGAACAACGCGAGACCTTCGAGCTCATCGCGACCGCGTGGACGGCCGCTGAGCGCGACCAGTTCGCACGATTTCCGATCCGCTACAGCCAGGACAGTTCGAACTGGCCGAGCCGGCGAACTTCGTCCGATTCGGAGTGACCATTGCTCACCGGCAGTCCGGCGTGAATCTCGCTCGTGGCGAAAAAACACAACCGGCCTTTGTCGAAAAACGCCTCCTTTTCCGTCACGGCTGATCGGCGTGGGGAGGACCACATCGGCGCTGCGGTGAGGCCGGCTGGGCGGAGCCGCACCCCCGCGCGCCGGCGGCGATGGTCCCGGGCATCTGCCGCAACGACCGCCCGAGAATGTTTCGCCAGTGTTGCGAGCGGTTATAGTGGGGGCGCAGAGTCGTTGATCGGCTCGTCCGCTCGCTTCGGCACCTCCGCGGTCTGTGAGTCCGCCCGTTGTGGCTCCGCAGCGATCTGAGGAACACGGAGTCGCATGGCAGTGACCGCGCCCATCAGTGATGATCGAGTCTCACGCCGCCGGAACGTCGCGCCGGCCGCCACGTCGGAGGGCACCCACCTGCTGGCCGGGGCCCTCGAACGGTACGTGTGGAAGGTCGCCGAGGCCCTCGGCGTGCCGCGCGAAGGCGCCAGCTTCGAGGTCACCGACACCGCCACGGCCTACATCGCGCTCGGCTGCCGTGCGGTGGCCCATCCGGACCGCGACGTCATGCTCGTCTGGAGCGCGACGCAGGGCTGGGCGGTGTCGATCGAAACGGATCCGGCCGAGCCGCTGATCGTGCTCGGCCGCCTCTCCGGGGACATCGTGCAGGCACCGGAGGCCGTGGCGGGTCTCGTGGCCGAGTCCATGACGCGTCCCGGCGTCCGGCAGCCGTCCGTGGCGGGCCCGCCTCCGATGGGGTGGTCGGACCTCGCGGAGTGCATGGAACGCTACGCACCCTGACACCACCCGATTTTCGCCAGAAGATTTCCCGGCGAATGGCGGATCTTCAATTTCCGGAACGGAAATCGTTTTTCGGCGATCATGCCGGAAATGGTGTAGTATCGATTTTGCTGAGAGCATCTCGCACCTGAGCACTCAAGCTCACGTCGCACTCGGTGAAACCTGAACCGGTCCTCCTCAGGACTGGAGACGGGAGTCCCGGCATGACGTCGGCTCCTCACCTTTCCATGGCCCCTCCGGCCGTCACGGCCACCGAGCAGCTTCGGACTCCGCTGCGATTACGGCTGCGGCCGAATGCGCTCTCCACGGGGCATGTCGACGGTGCCTGGTGGCCGCGTTCCCGGGACCTCGCCGCCGAACTGCCCGCGCTGCTGACGGTGCTGGCAGTTCGGCTGGGCGAGATCCCGCGGGTGAGCTACAACCTGACCGAGTGGGACACCGCGCCACGCCAGATCGCCGTACGCGGCGTCCGGGTGCGGCTCAGTGGGTTCTGGTCCAGGCCCGCGCACACCGTGGACGTCATCGCGGGAGACCGGCGCCGCCTGACCCTGCTCCTCGTCCCGCCGGACACCGAACCTTCCGCCGCCCACCACTCCATGATGTGCGCCGCCCAGCGTGAGAACGCCGACACCACCGAGGCCCTGCTGCACGGCGCCGTGGCGAGTGAATCCACTGTGGACTTCGTGGAAACCGGCGGCACCCGCATACCCGAACAGACGTTCCGAGGAGCTCGATGACCACACAGACCTACACGTCCGCGTATGAGCGCAGGCTCAAGATGGTGCAGGACGTGCTGACCGATCAGGCCCAGCTCGACGGCAAGGTGGCACAGGATCTCGCGGTGCACGTGTTGCGCGCGCTGGACCACATACCGGAGCGGGTGCGTTGAACTCGCGCCACTACGGTACCGGCGTGGCACAGCTGACGTGGGGCACTCGACTGCTCCGCGTCGGTTGCGCGTTCACCTACCGCGCAGAGGTGCCCACGCCCGCGGTGTTCCTCGTGCGGCCGCTGTGGAGCGCGGACGTGCGGGTGAGCCAGGAACACATGGACGTGCAGCCGGACGTCCCGATGCGGCACCACCTCGACCTGTACGGCAACCGCAACACCCGCGTCGTGCTTCCCCCCGGTCTGTCCACAGTGCACTACAACGCGTGGGTGGACGTGCCGGACAGGACGGAGGACGTGGACGAGACCGTGCCGGAGACGCTGCCCGACGGTCTGCCGGACGACGTGCTGATGTACACGCTGCCGAGCCGGTACTGCGTGTCCGACGTGCTCGGTGACGAGGCCTGGTCGCGGTTCGGTGCCCATCCGCCGGGCTACGGCCGGGTGCGGGAGATCTGCCGGCACGTCCACGAGTCGCTGAGCTTCGGCTACGGCACCTCCACCGCGTTGTCCACCGCGGCCGACGTCAACGCGGCCGGTTTCGGTGTGTGCCGCGACTTCACGCACCTGGCGATCTCGTTCTGCCGCGCGCTCAACATCCCCGCCCGGTACGTCTTCGGCTACCTGCCGGACCTGGACGTGCCGCCCGGCGACGCGGCGATGGACTTCGCGGCGTGGATGGAGGTCTGGCTGGGCGACCGCTGGTGGACCTTCGACCCACGCAACAACGAGCCCCGCAAGGGCCGCGTCGTCATCGGCCGGGGCCGGGACGCGGCCGACGTCGCCATGGTCACCACGTTCGGCGGCCCGCGGCTGGAGTCCATGGTCGTGCAGGCGGACGAGGATCTGGCGCCGACGTGGCGCTGAGCAGGCTCTGCCCGTGGCGGAGTACGGTGGGGCCACCGAGGGCACGTCGTGCAGCAGCGCCGAGACGAACTCGGCTCCCCGGCCAGGCGTACGCGCTGACGAACCCGTTCTTCCGTTCCAGCGCCGATCATCGGAGTAACCGCATGCCTGATTCAGGAACCACCGCCCTCGACGACGATGTGAGCGCCCCCGGCAACGATGCGACCTGCGTGGTGTGTCCTCACCTGTGGCGCGAACACGACCCGCTGGGCTCGCGGTACTGCACCGCGACCACGGCCTCCGCGCTGACGCGAGGATGCATCTGCTCCTGAACATGTTGAGCGCCAACGGCTTCTACGCGATGTCGCCGGTGCCGGCGTAACGCTACCCGGTGTCAGCCGACACTGAGTTCTCCGGCCAGCACCGGTGCTCCCGTGCTCGCCACCACGCGCTCGACCGTGCTGCCGGGTGCGAGTTCGACGAGGCGGAAGGCGCCGTCGGCGACGTCGAGCACGGCCAGGTCGGTGATGACGCGGGAGACGACCCCGCGTCCGGTCAGCGGCAGGGTGCACGTGCCGACCAGCTTAGGGTCACCGTTGCGGGCGTTGTGCTCCATCAGCACGATGACCCGGCGGGCACCGCTGACGAGGTCCATCGCGCCGCCCATGCCCTTGACCATCGCTCCGGGCACCATCCAGTTGGCGAGGTCGCCGTGCGCGGAGACCTGCATGCCGCCGAGCACCGCGGTGTCGATGTGGCCGCCGCGGATCATGGCGAAGCTGGTGGGGGAGTCGAAGAACGACGCTCCCGGCAGCACGCTGACGGTCTGCTTGCCGGCGTTGATGAGGTCGGGGTCGACCTCGTCGTCGTAGGGGAACGGGCCGACGCCAAGGATGCCGTTCTCCGCGTGCAACGTCACCGTGGAGCCCGCCGGCAGGTGGCCGGGGATGAGCGTGGGCAGGCCGATGCCGAGGTTGACGTTCTCGCCGTCACGTAGTTCGAGCGCGGCGCGGGCGGCCATCTGGTCGCGGGTCCAGGCCATGTCAGTTCTCCTCCTGCCGGGCGCGGGTGGTGCGCTTCTCGATGTCCTTGCGGCCAGCCTGCTCCGGGGTAAGCGCGACAACGCTCTGCACAAAGACACCAGGCAGGTGCACATGGTCGGGGTCGATCTCGCCGACCTCGACGACACGTTCGGCCTCGACAACCGTGAACCGGCCGGCCATCGCGGCGGCGGGGTTGAAGTTGCGTGCGGCGGCGTGGAAGACGCAGTTCCCCGCCCGGTCGACGACGGCGGCGCGCACAAGGGCCACGTCGGTGACGATCGACTCCTCCAGCACCATCTCCTTGCCGTGGAACGTGCGCACCTCCTTGGGCGGCGAGGCGAGCGCGACGGTCCCGTCCGGGTGGTACCGCCACGGCAGCCCGCCCTCGGACACCAGCGTGCCGACGCCGGTGGGCGTGTAGAAGGCGCCGACTCCGGAACCTCCGGCGCGGAGCCGTTCGGCGAGTGTCCCTTGTGGAGTGAGCTCCACGGTAAGCTCGCCGGCCAGGTACTGCCGGGCGAACTCCTTGTTCTCCCCGACATAGGACGCGACGACCCGGCTGATGCGACGGTGTTCGAGCAACAGCCCCAGCCCGGCGCCGTCGACGCCGCAGTTGTTGGACACGATCGTGAGGTCGTCCGCACCCTGCTCCAGCAACGCCTCGATAAGGAACCACGGGATGCCCGCGAGCCCGAAGCCGCCGACCGCGACACTCGCGCCGGACCGGACGCCCGCCACGGCTTCGGCCGGTCCGCTGACCACCTTGTCCAGGCTCATGAGTGGCTCTCTTTCGTGACATGATCGCGAGTTGTCCACAGGCTGCGTAGGTGCTGACCTGTGGTTACCCGGACTTGGATAGGCTGTGGATAGAGCGGGAACCAAATCCGGGGATCGCGCGTTGCGTCAGGAGGAATCGCGCGGGGAGCGGTGGCACGACCGCGTGGTACGGACCGCGGTGACATGGCTGCGGTGACATGGCTGCGGTGGTACGGACCGCGGTGAGATGGCGGCGGTGACATGGCGGCGGTGACATGGCGGCGGTGACACGGCAGCGGTGACACGGCAGCAGTGACACGGCAGCGGTGACACGGCGGATCGGCCACCGTGCGTAGTGCACCGCGGCGACGCTCATCAGCGCACCGCCTCGAAGACCGCGGCGAGCCCCTGGCCGCCGCCGATGCACATCGTCTCCAGGCCGTAGCGGCTGCCGCGGCGGCCCATCTCGTGCGCGAGCGTCGCCAGGATCCGTGCCCCGGTCGCGCCGACGGGGTGCCCGAGCGAGATGCCGGAACCGTTGGGGTTGAGCCGCTCGTCCTCCGCGTCGAGCTTCCACTCGCGCAGGCAGGCGAGCACCTGGGCGGCGAACGCCTCGTTGAGCTCGATCACGTCCATGTCGTCGAGGGTGAGTCCCGCCCGGCCGAGCGCGGCGGCCGTGGCCGGGACGGGCCCGATGCCCATGACCTCCGGCCCCACGCCGGCGACGGCCCAGGACCGGAGCGCGAGCACGGGGCGCAGGCCGCGCTTCTCGGCTTCGGCGCGGGTGGTGACCACGCACAGCGCGGCACCGTCGTTCTGGCCGCTCGCGTTGCCTGCGGTGACCGTGGACTCCGGGTCGAGCTTCAGCCGCACCGGTCGCAACGCGGCGAGGTCGGCGAGCGTCGTGTCCGGTCGGGCGTGCTCGTCGCGGCCGACGACGAGATTAGGCTTGCCGCGGCGGCCGGGCACGGTCACCGGCACGAGCTCGCCGGCGAACCGCCCCGCCTCGTCGGCGGCACCCCAGCGCTGCTGCGACCGCACCGCGTACTCGTCCTGCTCGGCGCGCGAGATGCCGTACTCGCGGCGGAGGTTCTCCGCGGTCTCGAGCATGCCGCCCGGCACCGGGTGGAACCGGCCACCGGCCGTCTCCCTGGCCCGGTCCAGGCGGTCGACTAGCTGGACGCCACCGCTGCGGACACCGGTGCGCAGTCCCAGCGCGTAGTGCTCGACCTGCGACATCGACTCCGCGCCACCCGCCACGACGACGTTCGCCGCGCCGGTCGCGACCTGGCCCGCCGCGTAGAGCACGGCCTGCAGCCCGGACCCGCAGCGCCGGTCGATCTGGAGGCCGGGAACGCCGGTGCCGAGGCCCGCGTCCAGTGCCGCGATCCGGCCGATCGACGGCGACTCGCCGTTCGGGTAGCTCTGCCCGAGCACTACGTCGTCGACATCGCCTTCCCGCAGGCCCGTGCGCCGCACCAGCTCCGTGAGCACGGCGGTGGCGAGGTCGGTGGCGCTCAGGGGTGCGAGAGCCCCGCCGAACCGTCCGACCGGGGTCCGGAGGGGTTCGCAGATCACGACGTCGGTCATGCCGTCGACGCTAGTGCCGGCCGGTTATATACAGAAATACTCATTTGGTGATCGCTGAGACTCTGGGAGTATCAATCGGTGGAACTTCGTCACCTGCGCTACTTCGTCGCGGTCGCCGAGGAACGGCACTTCGGCCGCGCCGCCGCGCGCCTGCGCATGGCGCAACCGCCGCTCTCCCAGCAGATCCAGCAGCTGGAGGCCGAGCTCGGGGTGACGTTGCTGCACCGCACCACCCGCAAGGTCGACCTGACCGACGCCGGGGTGGTCTACCTCGAACGCGCCCGTGCCGTGCTGGCCGCCGTCGACGACGCTGCCGCGGAGGCACGGCGAGTGGCCGACGGACTGCAGGGCCGCCTGGTCGTGGGGTGCGTCGGCTCGGCCACCTACAGCCTGCTGCCCGCGTTCGCCCGGGCCCTGCGGGAGGAGTTGCCGGCGGTCGACTTCGTGTTCCGGGGCGAGATGCTGGCGCCGGACCAGCTCGAGTCCCTGCTCGCCCGCCGCATCGACCTCGCCCTGCTGCGCCCGCCGGTCGAGGACCCGGCGGTACGGGTGAGCGCGGTGCGCCGTGACCGGCTCATCGTGGCGCTGCCCGAGGACCACCGGCTCGCGCGGCGAAAGCGGCTGAAGATCGAGGACCTGCGCGAGGAAGACCTGATCGTGCACGCGTCACGCGGCCGTTCCGTCATGCACGGGATCGTCACGGAGCTGTGCCGCTCGGCGGGGTTCGAGCCCCGGATCCGCCACGAGGTCGCGGAAACCTCGACCCTCGTCACCTTCGTGGCCGCGGGACTCGGCGTGGCAGTGGTCCCGGAACCCGTGGCAGAGCTCGGCGTGCCCGGCACGACCTACCGTCCGCTGGCAGGGAACCAGGGTATCGATCTCGTGGCCGCCGTGCGGGCCGACGACGACTCGCCGGTCGTCGCGAGGGCACTCGGACTGCTGATCCGTTGGCAGGAAAGGACGACCTGAACCGCGGGTCAGGTCTCCAGCCACTCCGGCCGGCTGGAGGAAGCGGGGTCGAGCCGGCCGAGGATGCGTTCGTGGGCGGCGTGCAGCTGGCTCAGCTGTGCGGGGTCCAACGGGTCCACGACCAGCTCGCGGACCGCGGTGACGTGACCCGGCGCGGCTCGCTCGACGGCGTCCGTGCCCGCGGCGGTGAGGACCGCGCGGCTGGCCCGGCCGTCGTCGGGATCGGGCTCTCGGCGCAGCAGGCCACGGCCTTCGAGGCGCTTCACGACGTTCGACAGGCGCGACAGCGAGGAACTGGTGAGCTGCGCGAGCCGGCTCAGGCGCAGAGTGTGGCTGGGAACCTCGGAGAGCATCGACAGCACGTGGTACTCGAAGAAGGACAGGCCGGCGTCCCGCTCCAGCTGGGCGTCGAGGGTCGCGGGCAGCCGCGTCAGCACGCGCACCATGTCGAGCCAGGCCAGCCGCTGCTCCGCCGTCAGCCAGCGCGGGTCCTCCGAGTCCGGGGTCACCTCCCCAATTTACTTGACGCTTGAACTATTCGCTTCTAGTGAGTAGAAGGTTCAAATGTGAACTAATTGAGGCTGTCATGCATGTCGCGGTCATCGGTGCGGGCAACGTCGGGTGACCAGGAGCAGCGACCTCGACCTGGCGGACCCCGCGGTCGTCGCACACGCGGTGGCGCTCGACAACCCCGGCGCTGCCGACGAGATCCGCGCGAACGCGCCGGACGGAGTGCACCGGATCATCGAGGTGTCGTTGTCCGGCAACGCGGACCTGGACGCCGCCGTCGTGGCGAACGACGGGATCATCGCCGCCTGCGGCACCAGGGCCGACCGCACGGAACTGCCGTTCTGGCCCTTGCTGTTCGCCAACGTCACCGTGAGGCTGTTCGGCAGCGACGACTTTCCCGCCGCCGCGAAACGAGCTGCGGCCCGCGGTGGGTCGCGATGAAGCGGCGGCCCGCCGGGTGGGCTAGTTTGCGCAGGTGAGTCAACTCGATGACGTGGCCGAGCGCGACAACTGGCGGTGCTGGGTGTGCGACGAACCGGTCGACCCGGACATGTCGGTGAACGACGGGCGAGGGCCCAGCGTCGACAGCAGGACGGCCGACCGGAAGGCCAAGATCGCCGAGCGGCTCGCGCACCGCGGCTGCAACAGCCGCAAGGGCGCGGTCAAGGTCGTCATCGCCTGGCCGGACCACCTGCACGTGGCCGAACCCGCGCCGCTGATCACCGTCGCCGGGCGGCTGGAACGCAAGGGGGGCCGCGAGATGGTGGGTCGCTGTCCGTCCAAAAAGGACGCCCAGGAGGTGGCGGAGTGGCTGGTGGACCGGTTCTCCCGGCTGGTGCCGGGTCTGCCGGTGACCGCCGCTGTGGAGGCGGGTGGCGGCCAGTTCCTCGTCGTCCTGGCCGCCGGACGCCGCTGACCGGAGATCACCTGGCCATCTGATCAGGACATGTCCAAGGTTCGGGCGGCCATGTGATGACGTGAAGCGCGTTCCACCGCGGGCGTACAAGGTCATCCGCGTACATGTCACCACTTACCCGGCTTTGCGAGCAGGGAACCGGAGTACGCCCGACAGTGTCACGCGTGCACGAACTGCGCGCGCTGGTAGACGAGAACCGTGTCGCTGACGACGCGGTTCCACCCGTACCGCGCTCGTACGCGATCGGCGCCCGCGACGCCGAAGGCCTCCCGCCTGGCCGGGTTCGCGACCAGTTCGCGCAGGGTGAGCGCGAGCGCGGGCACGTCTCCCGGCGGCACGAGCCGGCCGGTGACGCCGTCGACGACCGCGTCCGCCAGCGCGCCCACAGCCGCTGCGACGACCGGCAGGCCGTGCGCCATCGCCTCCAGCGCGAAGACCCCGGCCGGGTCCTGCCGCGGTGTGGTCACCACGAGATCGGCCGAGCGGAGCAACCCGATCACGTCGGCCCGCGTGGCGGCTCCGACCACCGACACGCGGTCCCCGACGCCGAATTGCACCGCGAACTGCCGCAGGCGCCTTGCCTCCTGGCTGGTCCTGCGGTCGAGTGTCTCGACCGGCGCGGCGATGACGAGCCGGGCGTCGCGCACGTCGGCCATCGCGGCGACCACGGTGTCGAACCCATGGCCGGACCGCAGTTCGCCGATGCCGAGCAGACTCACCAGGCCGGGACGGCGCTCGGTGGTACCGGTGCTCTCCCGGTCGTCCACTCCGGCGGGCACGACCGTGATCCGGGAGCGGGGCACGCCCATCCGGCAGAGGCCGGTCACCTGGTCGTTGCTGGTCGCCACGACGCGCGCGGCGTGCCGGCAGACCAGCCGCTCGACCCGCTCCCGTTCGGGGTCCGGTTCGTCGTGGGTGTGCACGACGGGGACCTTTTGTTCGCGCGCGGCCAGGAGGGCTGCGAGGCCCGCCATCGTGCCGTGCGTGTGCGCGATGTGCGGGGGCCTCTCGTTCCACTCTCGGTGCAGGAACCGGGCCAGTTCGTTGGTGTAGGACCATGCGGCGTCCTCGGACATCGGACGGGCTTGCCCGAGAGTCACGCGCACCACCTCGTAGCCGTCCGGGGTGCGTTCACGCTCCGCGAGGCGCGCCGCGTCCCTGCGGGTGTAGACGACGGCGTCGTGCCCGCCGCGAACCAACGCCCGCGCGAGCCCCGTGACCGCGGTTCTGCCGGCGTGACTGGTCACCAAAGCGATCCGCATGCCCGTCACACCGCCTCCCCGGAACCGGCCTCCGGCGGGCAGGGGTTGGCGATCAGGTCGGCGATGAACCGTTCGGCGAGGGTGTGCAGTTTGACGTTCTCGCGCTGCGACCGCGCCACCAGCAGCCGGAAGGCCTCGTCCGCGGTGATCGCGTGCACGGCCATGAGAACGCCTTTGGCCTGGTCGATCACGGCGCGCGACCGCAGTGCGGAGCGCAGTCGCCCGGCGAGCTTGAACGCCCGCAGGTACATGCTGTGGCTGCGCAGGGCTGTCTCGACGGCGGTGCTGTAGAGGGCGAGCAACGGAGCGTCCAGTTCGTGGAAGCCGTGGCCCTGCCGGGAGTAGCCGTTGATGGCGCCGTAGTGCTCGTTGTCCACGGTCAGCGGCGCGGACAGGAAGCTGCCGATCCCGGCGGCGCAGGACTCGGCGCCGAAGGCGGGCCAGCGGTCCTGTGCCTCCTGGATCGTCGCCCGCACCAACCGCCTCGTCGCGGCCGCGTCCAGGCACGGGCCGGCGCCCGCGGCGTACTGGACACCGTCCAGCCGGGTCACGACGTCGCTGGTGCTCGCGGCGGTGAACGGCCTGCCGCCGTCGAGCAGTGTCACGGTCGCCTCGTCCAGGCCGGGCACCGCCTGCACGACCTGCTCGCAGACCTGGTGCATCAGCATCCGCAGGTCGTCCTCGCGGCTGAGCGCTTCCGAAAGGCGCTCCAGCGCGGTCGTCACCTCGTCCAGCACGACCGGCAGCGGCCGGTCCACGTGACTCGACGTCTCCATGGTCATTTCCTCGCCCACTGACGAGGACTCCCCAGACGAGACGCACGGCGGGAGTGCTCCCACCGGCTCCTGGTTAAACCGGACAGCTCGTGCGACGACGCGGGGTGTACTCGTCCACCGCTAAACGTATCCGAGGTGTGTGCCGCGGCTCGGCGCACGGAGGACCACAGACCGAAAGAGCCTAGCGCGTCCGGGCAACCGCGGTGGAAACGCTGCGCTGTCCGGCGGTTTGGAGCTGGAGCGCCAGGGAAGCCGGGTGCGTCGGTGCACGTCCGTCACCGGAGAGGCGATGAGTGCCGAAGGTGCGACACGAATGAACCACGACCTGCAGCTCCACGCGTTGTCGCGCGCCTTCAGCCGAGCCGGCCTGACACCGGAGCAGCTGTGGATGCGGTACTTCGCACTGGGCGGGGCAGCCGGTCTGATGGAGGTCGAGGCGTACCTGCACGGCCTGATGCCGTTGCCCGCGTTGCAACGCGACATGCTGGCGCACGCGATCAACGAGCGTTTCGACGAACTGAACCAGCCGCACCGGGTGCCCTACACCTTCCCCGCACAGGCCAGCGGACCGCTGCTCGACGGCCTGCGCAAGGCGCCACCGGAGCGCCTCGTCCTACCGGTGGACGACGACCGCCGTTCGGCCGGGGGACCCGTGAGCTCGTGATCGCGGAGGAGACGCTGCGGCCCGGCATCACCGAGGCACGCGACGACGCCGGGGAGTTCTTCGGCCTGAACCGGCTGACGGACTTGCTCGAACGGGAGACCGCGGCGCCCAGGCGACTGATCAAAGCCGTGCTGGCGCACCGGAACGGTGTGCGGGACGACGCCTCCATCCTGCTGGCCCGCTGGACGAAGAGCGACGAACCGGAGTCGTGAGCCGCGGCGAGGCAGGTTCCGTTTGCCTGCCCCGATTTCGGGTATCTGGGGAGCCCCGATGGCGAGGTGATGCGCGTGTCCGAGGAGCCCTGCCGGGTCGGCGTTCTCGACGTCGGTTGCTTCAGCGCGCACCTGGTCGTCGTCGACCGCCACGAGGGGTCGCTGCTGCACCCGGTGCTGTCGCACAAGGTGAGGCTGCGGCTGGACCAGGCCCTCGACTCCTCCGGTGAGATCAGCCCCGCGGGCATGGCGGGCGTCGCCGCCGCCGTCGGCCAGGCGCAGCAGGCCGTCCGCCGTGCCGGTGTGTCGACCGTCGTCCCGTTCGCCACCTCGGTCATCAGGGACGCCACCAACGCCGCGGAGGTCGTCGACGTGGTGGCGGCGCGGACCGGTGTGGAGCTGCGCACGTTGTCGGGCGCGCAGGAGGCTCGCCTGTCCTACCTCGCCGCGCGGAACTGGTTCGGCTGGTCGGCCGGCGCGCTCACCGTGCTCGACGTCGGCGGTGGCACCGTGGAGATGGCCGTCGGCGAGGGCACGGAGCCAGTGGCCGCCCATTCGCTGCCATTGGGAGCGAGAACCCTGACCAGGCAGTGGGAGTCGGAGAAGCTCACCGGCAAGAGGCTGCGCCGCACCACGGCGGACCTGGTCCGGATGATCAACGCCGACCTCCCCGCCGGCCTTCCGGACGGAGCCCGGTGTCGTGCCGTGGGGTGCTCCAAGGTCTTCCAGCAGCTGGCGCGCATGACCGGGGCGCGTGCGCAACGAGACGGGCTCTTCGTCGCGCGTCAGCTCCGTGCCGCCGACCTGGAGAAGTGGATTCCCCGGCTGGCGAAACTGCCGGCGGCCGAGCGCGCGCGGCTTCCCGGCATCTCCGAGCACCGCGCACACCAGTCGCTGGCCGGTGCGATCGCGGCGCGGGCGCTCATGGAGGCGACCGGCCACGACGTCGTGGACATCTGCCCGTGGTCCACCAGGGAAGGTCTGCTGATCACCCTGCTGGAGCAGCCTCCGCGGCACGCGGGCGGCGGCCTGGTCGCCGTCGCCTGACCGACGTGGTTCGGCGGGACGTCCCGGGGTAGCCGTGACGGGAGTGATGCCGACTGAGGAGGGCTGACGTGACCACGACGACGCTGCCGATGCTGGAGAGCTACCCGGCGGAGATCAACGTGGACAGGCGCACACTGGCGGCGGCGATCGACGCGCTGGTCGCCTGCGCCGAGGCGTGCACCGCGTGCGCCGACGCGTGTCTGAGCGAGAGCTCGGTGGCGGAGCTGACGAAGTGCATCCGCACGGACCTGGACTGCGCGGACATCTGCGGCACCACGGCTCGGGTGCTGTCGCGGCACACCGCCTACGACGCCAACATCAGCCGGGCGTTGCTGGAGGCGTGTGCGGTGGCGTGCAAGGCCTGCGGTGACGAGTGCTGGTCGCACGCGAACATGCACGAGCACTGCCGGATCTGCGCCGAGGCCTGCCGCACGTGTGAGGCCGCCTGCCGGGACCTGCTCGCCACCATCAGCTGAACTCGGCGGGGAAGACGCCGACGAACGAGGGGAAGCGCCGTGAAGGCAGTGGTGTGGCACGGCATCGGTGACATCCGTCTGGACACCGTGCCCGATCCGAAGATCCTGGAACCGTCCGACGCGATCGTGCGGATCACCCGCAGCGCGATCTGCGGCACGGACCTGCACATGGTGCGCGGCACGATGCCCGGCATGGTGCAGGGCACGGTGCTCGGCCACGAGGCGGTCGGTGTGGTCGAGGAGGTCGGCCCGGCGGTGCGCGGGTTCACGCCGGGCGACCGGGTGGTGGTGACCTCGACCGTCGGGTGCGGCACGTGCTCGTACTGCCGGGCCGGGTACTTCGCCCAGTGCGACACGGCCAACCCCAACGGCCCGTCGGCGGGCACGTGCTTCTTCGGTGGTCCGGAGACGACCGGTCCGGTCGACGGCCTGCAGGCCGAGTACGCCCGGATCCCATTCGCGATGACGACGCTCGTGCGCGTTCCCGACGCGGTGAGCGACGACCAGGCCATCCTGCTGTCGGACATCTTCCCGACGTCGTGGTGCGGTGCCCGGCTCGCCGAGGTGGGCGACGGCGACACCGTGCTGGTGCTGGGCGCCGGTGTGGTGGGCCAGTTCGCGATCGCCTCGGCCAAGCGCCAGGGCGCGGGCCGGGTGCTGGTGGTGGACGGCATCGCGTCACGCCTGGACAAGGCCCGGGAGCAGAACGCGGAGACGATCGACTTCAACGTGGAGGACCCGGTCGCGCTGGCGAAGGAACTGACCGGTGGCGTCGGCGCCGACCGGGTGATCGAGGCCGTCGGCGTGGACGCGCAGCGCCCGGAGCGCGGACCGGCCGCCGAGCAGTACGAGCAGCAGGCGGAGCAGTTCGAGCAGGAACGGTCCCAGGCGGCACCGGACGCGGCGCCGCAGGGCGCCCAGTGGGTGCCGGGCAACGCGCCGAGCCTGGCGCTGCGGTGGGCCGTGCAGGCCGTCGCGAAGGCGGGCACGATCGGGGTGATCGGTGTCTACCCGGCGGGGTTCGACCGGTTCCCGATCGGCGAGGCGATGAACAAGAACCTCACCCTGAACATGGGCAACTGCAACCACCGCCGCTACCTGCCGGAACTGCTGGACCTCGTCGTCAGCGGCACCGTCGACCCCACGGCGTTCATCACCCGCCACGAGGACCCGGTCGACGCCATCGAGGCCTACGAGACCTTCGACCGGCGCGAGGACGGCTGGCTCAAGACCGTCCTGGACGTCGCATGAGCTTCAGGCCGAGTCCCGGATGATCAGTTCGGTGGGCAGTATCAACGACGTCGGCTGCTCGCCGTTCAGCAACCGGATCAGCATCCTCGTCATCTCACGGCCGAGCGCCTCGATGGGCTGCCGGACCGTGGTGAGGGCGGGCTGGGTGTGCTGCGCGGTCACGATGTCGTTGAACCCGACGACCGCGACGTCCACCGGAACGTGCTTGCCGCGTTCGCGAAGTACGGCGAGCGCTCCGGTGGCCATGGCGTCGGAGGCGACGAAGACGGCGTCGAGGTCGGGGTGGTCGTCGAGCAGGAGCTTCATGGCGGCGGCACCGCTGGACTCGCTGAAATCCCCGTGTGCCACGCGTTTGTCGCTCAGGCCCGCGAGGACGACGGCTTCGCGGAAGCCCATGTAGCGCGACATGCCGGCGTGGGTGTCGAGTTCGCCGGTGATGGTGGCGATGTTCTTGCGGCCGGTCGAGATGAGGTGCTCGACGGCGGTGCGGGCGCCGCCCCGGTTGTCCGCGTCGACGTACCACTGGGGAGCGCGGTCGAGCGAACGTCCACCGTGGACGGCGGGCAGGCCGCTGTCCTCCGCCATCTTCGACAGCGGGTCGTTCTCCTTGAGTGCCAGCAGCATCACGCCGTCCGCGCCGCGCGACTGGAGCACCTGCCCGAACCTGTCCCTGCCGCGCTGGGAGGCGGCGAGCAGCAGCATCAGGTGCAGATCTGTCTCCTCCAGCACCGCGTTGACGCCGGTGATCACCTCGGCGAAGAAGAGGTTGGCGAACAGTGCCGGGTCGTCACTGGAGATCACCAGGACGACGGCACCGCGGCGCTGGCTCGCCAGTGAGCGGGCGGCGGTGTTCGGCACGTAGCCCAGGTCCGTGATGGCGTTCTGGACCGCGCGCTTCGACTTTTCGCTGACGTGGCGCGCGTTGTTGATGACGCGGGACACGGTGCCCGTCGAGACGCCTGCGCGTTGCGCCACTTCCTCCAGGGTCGGAGGTCGGGTGTTCATCTGGCGGTCTCCCTGTCTGCGTCGGCGTGCGTCGAGCGTAGCAATTCTGTAAGCGCTCACAGACCGCCGCGCCGGATGACGCCGGCGTACCAGCGGGCACTGTCCTTCGGGGTGCGCCGCTGGGTGTCGTAGTCGACGTGCACCAGGCCGAACCGCTGGGCGTAGCCGAAGGACCACTCGAAGTTGTCGAGCAGCGACCAGGCGAAGTAGCCCTTCAGCGCGACACCGCGGCTGACCGCGTCGGCGCAGGCCCGCACGTGCCCGTCCAGGTACGCGACGCGGCCGGCGTCGTGCACCTCGTCGTCGAACGCGGCGCCGTTCTCGGTGACGTACAGGGGAACGTCCGGGTACTCGCGGTCCAGCCGCAGCAACAGGTCGAGCAGGCCGCGCGGGTCGATCTCCCAGCCGATCGACGTCCGTGCCCGGCCACCGTCGAGGTGCCGGACGTGCTCGGAGCCGACGTACGCGGACGGACGGGTTTCCGTGCCGTGGCCGACGAGCATGGGGGAGTAGTAGTTGACGCCGAGGAAGTCGATCGGCGCGGCGATGGTCTTGAGGTCGTCCTCCTGCACGAAACCGAAGCCGGTGACGGGTTCGAGGTCGCGTACGACGTCGGCGGGGTACTCGGCGAGCAGCAGGGGATCAAGGAAGATCCGGTTCTGCATGCCGTCGATGCGGCGTGCCGCGTCGACGTCCCCGTCGGCGTTCGAACCGGCCGTGACGTGGGAGAGGTTCAGCGTGATGCCGACCCGTGCGTCCGGCATCGCCTGTACCGCGAGTCCGTGGCCCAGCAGCAGATGGTGCGCGGCGCGGATCGACGCGGCGGGCTCTTGCCGTCCGGGTGCGTGCCGGCCGGTGGCGTAGCCGAGGAACGCGGAGCACCAGGGTTCGTTGAGCGTCGTCCAGTGCGCGACTCGGTCACCCAGTGCCTCGTGCACGATCTGCGCGTACTCGGCGAACCGCAGCGCGGTGTCCCGCTCGGGCCAGCCGCCGGCGTCCTCCAGCGGCTGGGGGAGGTCCCAGTGGTAGAGGGTCGGCCACGGCTGGATGTCGTTGTCCAGCAATGTGTCCACGAGCCGCCGGTAGAAGTCGAGGCCGCGCTGGTCGGCGGCACCGGAGCCGAGCGGCTGCACCCGCGGCCAGGCGACGGAGAACCGGTAGGCGCCCAGGCCGAGTTCGCGCATGATCGCGACGTCCTCGGGGTAGCGGTGGTAGTGGTCGGCGGCGACCGCGCCGCTGTCACCGTTGTCCACCTTGCCGGGGGTCGCGCAGAAGGTGTCCCAGATGGACGGAAGACGGCCGTCCTCGGCGACGGCGCCCTCGATCTGGTAGCTGGACGTGGCCGCGCCCCAGAGGAAGCCGGGTTCGAACGTGGTCATGCCTTGACGGCCCCTTCCATGATGCCGCCGATGATCTGGCGACCGAACGCGATGAACACGAGCAGCAGCGGAACGGTGGCGACCAGCGCTCCGGTGAACATGAGCGTGTAGTCGGTGTAGTAGGTGGTCGAGAGCTGAGACAGGGAGAACTGGACGGTCGGGTTGTCCGCCTCGAGCACGGCGAGCGGCCACAGGAACTCGTTCCAGGTGCCCATGAACGTGGTCAGCGCGAGCACCGCGGCGCCGGGGCGCAACGCGGGCAGCACGATCGTCCAGAAGATGCGGAACGTGCTGCAGCCGTCGATGCGCGCGGCCTCGATGAGCTCGTCGGGCACGGCCTGCTCGGCGTACTGGCGCATGAGGAAGACGCCGAACGCGGACACCAGCGCCGGCACGACGATGGCTTCCATCCGGTTCTGCCAGCCGAGCTCGACCATGATCATGTACAGCGGGATGATGCCCATCTGCACGGGAATCATCATGGTGGCGAGGATGACGAGCAGCAATGCGTTGCGGCCGCGGAACTTCAGCTTGGCGAACGCGAAACCGGCCAGTGAGGAGAAGAACACCACCGACACGGTGACGACCGCCGACGTCAGCAGCGAGTTCCACATGCCCAGCAGGAAGTTCGCGTCCTCGGCGCCGAACAGCCTGCCGAGGTTGTCCCACAGGTTCGGGCCGGGCGCGAGCGGTGGCGGCCAGTCGCCGACCACGTCGTTGGAACGCGTCGCGACGACGAACAGCCAGTACAGCGGGAACGCCGAGAGCGCGATGCCGACGAGGAGCGTGGCGTAGAGAAGGGGCTGGGTCTTGCGCATGGCTACTTCGACCTCCGCGTGATCAGGAAGTTGACGACGCCGAGCACGGTGATCAGCAGGAAGATCATCCACGCCACGGCGGAACCGTAGCCGTAGTCGAAGTCCCGGAACGCCTTCTCGAACATGTACATCGACACGGTCTGGAACTGGCGCAGGCTGCCGCCGGAGATGGCGAAGCTGCCCTGGCCGAAGATCAGCGGTTCGGTGAAGAGCTGCATGCCCGCGATGGTGGACATGATGACGGTGAAGACGATGGCGGGCCGGATGTTCGGGACGGTGATGCTCCAGAACTGCCTGATCCTGCCCGCACCGTCCACTGTGGCCGCTTCGTACAGGTCCTTCGGGATGGCCTGCATGGCGGCGAGGTAGATCAACGCGTTGTAGCCGGTCCACCGCCAGTTGACCATGGTGGCGATCGCGGTCCAGGACGACCACTTGTCGGCGCGCCAGTCGACCGCGTCGACGTTCACGAGGCCCAGCAGGCCGTTCACCATGCCGGCGTCGCGGTCGAAGATCTGGCTGAACACGATGCCGACGGCGGCCACGGAGGTGACGATCGGCAGCAGCACGCCCATCCGCAGGAACGTCACGCCGCGCAGCTTCTGGTTGAGCAGGCTGGCCAGCACCAGTGCCATCAGCAGCTGGGGCACGGTGGCGAGCACGAGCATGCCGAGGGTGTTGTGGACCGAGTTCCAGAAGTCGGGGTCGGCGAAGAGCGTGACGTAGTTGTCGAGCCCGACGAACGCGCCGGCACCGGTGATGTCCCAGTCGTGCAACGAGACCCAGGCCGTGTACACCAGCGGGAACAGGCCGAACACCGCGAAGATCACGAAGAACGGCGCGACGAACAGGTAGGGCGACCACCTGACCTCGACGCGCGAGATCCGGTCCTTCAGCCCGGTGCGTGGTCGCTCGGGAGGCGCGCTCCCGGGCGGGGTGCTCGTGGCCGTCCTCGGCCGCAGATCAGTCGCCAACGTGTGTCCTCACGAGGTGGGAATGGCAGCCGGGACGGACGTGCCGCCTGGGCCCTGTCCTGTAAGTCCGTTCGATGAGAGTCACGGCCCTCGGCCGCGACTGTCGCGGACGAGACTTACAGGACAGGGCCCTGCCCGGCCGCCAGGTCGTTACTTGGCCAGGCGCTTGGCGTCGTCGACGGCCTTGGCCCAGGCCTCGCCGGGCTGGAGCTTGCCCTGCTCCACGGCGAGCAGCGCGTTGCCGACGCGGTCACCGATGGCGTTGTTGTCCGGGCCGAGGTAGACGGGCTTGAGCGCCTTGACGCTGTCGCCGAAGATCTTGCCGACGGGCGCGTCGTTGAAGTACGGGTTCCTGAAGTCCTGCACCGCCGGGTCGTCGATGGCCTGCGGCGAGGACGGGAAGTTGTTCTTGGCCTTGAACGCGGAGGTCTGGCCCTTGGCGCTGGTCAGGAACTTGGCCAGCTCGGCGGCTTCCTTCTGGTGCGTGCTCTGCGTGGGGACCGCGAGGAACGAGCCACCGCGCACCGCGCCGTTGCCGGGCACCTTCGTGACGTCCCACTTGCCCTTGTTCTCCGGACCGGCCTGCTTCTCGATCGTGCCGAGCATCCAGGACGGGCAGGGGATCGTGGCGAAGGTGCCGTTCTTGAAGCCCGCGTTCCACTGTGGACTCCACTGCTCGATGTCGGCCGAGAGACCGGCCTGCACCATCTCGATCGACTTGTCCCACGTCGACCTCACGGCCGCGTTCGAGTCGATCACGAGCTTGTTCGTGGCGTCGTAGTAGGTGTGGTCGCCCGACTGCATCAGCATGTTCAGGTAGAGGCCGCCGGTCGAGTCGTAGAACCCGACGTCCGGGGACTTCGCCTTGAACTGCCTGCCCGTCGCGATGTAGGCGTCCCACGTCGGCCAGAGCTTGCCGACCGCGTCACGGTCGGTCGGGAGGCCGGCCGCCTCGAAGAGGTCCCTGCGGTAGCACATGCCCTGCGCGCCGACGTCCGTGCCGAGGCCGATGACCTTGCTGCCGTCCGATGTGGACGCCTGCTGCCACTTCCACGGCAGGAAGTTGCCGGAGAGTTCCTTGGCGCCGTGGTCGAGCAGGTTCACGAACTGGTCGGGCTTCGCCATGAACTGCGAGAGGATGCCCTCCTCGATCGCGACGACGTCGCCCGCTCCCTTGCCGGTGGCGAGCCACTGCTGCAGCTTCGGCGTGTAGTCGCCGAGCTTGCCGATGTTCTCTTCCTTGATCTTGATGCCGGGGTGGCTCGCCTCGTATTCCTTGTACAGCTCGTCGTAGCCGAACTGGCTGAACGTCTTGACGATCAGCGTGACGTCCCCCGACGCGGAGTCGGCGGTGCCGCCGCCGCACGCGGACGCGGCCACCAGCGAGCTGAGCAGGGTTGTGGCGAGCAGAGCGCGCCTCGGTCGAACGCCCATCGAAGAACCTCCAGTTGGCGGATGGTCCGCAAGCGCTAACAAGTGATTTGGAGCGCTCAGCGACCATTGGAAACACCGTTCACCTGCTGCGACGCTGCGGCTTCGGCCGGTGTGCGCCCATCGGGATCGGGGGAGACTGTGAGCGCTTACAGGACTGTAACCACGACGCCATCCGGATGTGAAGAGGTAGCCCCGGTCACATTTTGATGACGCGGGATCGTTGACACGCGGAGGCCGGTGGGTGAACATTCGGTCCGACGCTGCGGTGGTGCCGGAAGACCTTCGACCCGAGAGGGCTCCGGTATGTCCGTGAAGACCAGGCTGCTGTCAGCCGGTTTGCCGCTGGTCCTGCTCGTCACGATCGCGCCTCAGGTGAACGCGGCCGAGGCCTACGAGCGGGTGCTCAACGGCACGTTCGACAGTGTGAAGACCCCGTGGTGGAGCAGTGGAATCGCTCCGTCCACTGTGGCCGGCGGCAGGTTGTGCGCGCAGATCCCCGGCGGTACGGCCAACCCGTGGACGGCGATGATCGGCCAGAACGACATCCCGCTGGAGGCGGGGCAGCCCTACACCCTGCGCTTCACCGCGACCGCGACGAAGAACGTCACGGTGCGGGCTGCGGTCGCGCTCGGCGTGGCACCGCACACCACGGTGCTGAACAAGCCGGCCGCGCTGACCGGCACGCCCCAGACGTTCGAGTTCACCGGCACGTCCACTGTGGCCACCCGGACCGGCGGCCAGGTCGCGATCCAGGCCGGTGGTGTGTCGGCCGAGCCGTACACGCTGTGCATCGACGACGTGTCGCTGACCGGCGGCATCATCCCGCCCGGCGGCGGCTGGGACTACGGCTCACCGGTGCGTACGAACCAGTACGCCTATCCCAGGACAGGCACCAAGCGCGCCTCGATCGTCAACAGCTCCGCGACGCCGCTCGACTGGCAGCTGCGCGACGCCGCGGGCACCGTCGTCAGGAAGGGGAAGACGCAGGTCAAGGGCAAGGACGCGATGACGCGCGACGACGTGCACATCGCCGACTTCTCGGCCTACAAGAAGGCTGGAAGCGGTTACAGCCTGACCGTCGGAACCGACAGCAGCTACCCGTTCGACATCACCGACAAGCCCTACGACCAGCTGCGACGGGACTCGCTCGAGTACTTCTACCACAACCGCAGCGGCCTCCCGATCGAGGCGAAGTACGTCGGTGAGGCCTATGCCCGGCCCGCGGGCCATGTCGGCGTCGCGCCCAACAAGGGCGACATCCAGGTGCCCTGCCTGCCGGGGGAGTGCGACTACTCGCTGGACGTGAGCGGCGGCTGGTACGACGCGGGCGACCACGGCAAGTACGTCGTGAACGGCGCGCTGGCGGCGTGGCAGCTGATGGACACCTACGAGCGGTCGCTGTACACGTTCGACATCGAGGGCTTCCGCGACGGCCTGCTGTCCATTCCCGAGCAGGACAACCAGCGGCCCGACGTGCTGGACGAGGCACGCTGGCAGGTCGAGTTCCTGCTGAAGATGCAGGTCCCGGCCGGCCAGCCGCTCGCGGGCATGGTCCACCACAAGATCCACGACCTGGCCTGGACCGCGCATCCGATGCTGCCGCACAACGACCCGCAGCCGCGGTACCTGCACGCCCCGTCGACGGCCGCCACGCTGAACCTCGCCGCCGCCGGTGCCCAGTGCGCCCGCGTCTACCGGATCTGGGACCGCACCTTCTCCGGCAAGTGCCTCGCCGCGGCCGAGACCGCCTGGAAGGCCGCGCTGGTTAACCCCGCCAAGTACGCCCCGAGGGAGGACAGCGTCGGTGGCGGCCCCTACGACGACACCAACGTCACCGACGAGTTCTCGTGGGCCGCGGCGGAGTTGTACGCCACGACGGGCAAGCGCGAGTATCTGGGCAAGATCACCACGAAGCTGACCTCGGCCGGGTTCTCCTGGAAGGACACCGGCGGGCTGGCCGACCTGACGATCATGCGCCTGCCGCTGAGGTTCCCGCTCGACCGCGTGCTCGCCGCCCGGTCACGGGTCATCAGCGTCGCCGACGGCCACGTGCGCGACCTGGGGTCGCAGGGCTACCCGAACCCGTACAAGCCGGCCGACGGCCTCTACGCCTGGGGTTCGACCAGCGCCACGCTCACCGCGTCGATGATCATGGCGATGGCCTACGACACCACGCGTGACCGCAGGTACAGCGACGCGGTGCTGGAGTCGATGGACTACCTGCTCGGCCGCAACGGCCTCAACCAGTCGTTCATCAGCGGCTACGGCGAGAAGGCCAGCAGGAACCAGCACCACCGGCACTGGGCGAACCAGGTCGACGCCAGGCTGCCGAACCCGCCCGCCGGTTCGCTCGCGGGCGGCCCGAACTCGGGCCTGCAGGACCCGGTCGCCCAGCAGAACCTGCCCGGCTGCGCCCCCGCCAAGTGCTACATCGACGAGCTGGGCTCGTGGTCGACCAACGAGGTCGCCGTCAACTGGAACTCGGCTCTCGCCTGGGTCGCGGCGTTCGCCGACACCCGCTGACCTCGCCTGCCCCAACACCCGAGAACTCCCACCGCCCCCGCTCGCACAGTGCCGTGCGGGCGGGCCCGCGGTGGGCGGAAGGAAGTACGAACAGTCCCATCGAGAGGAGATCCACAGTGCGGTGGATTGCCCGTTCGACGGTCGCGGTCTGCGCGGTCATGCTGCTGTCTCCGACACCCCCTGCCACAGCAGCCAACCCGCTCGACCTGACCAGTGGTTTCTACGTCAACCCCAACTCCGCGCCCGCCACCTGGGCCCGGAACAACCCGAACGACTCCAGGTCCGCGCGGATCCAGTCCTCGATCGGCTCCAAGCCGATCGCGCGCTGGTTCGGCAACGACGCCAGCATCGGTTCCACCGTCGCCAACTACGCGGGCGCGGCGGACGGGCAGGACAGGCTCCCCGTGCTCGTCGCGTACAACATCCCCAACAGGGACGCCTGCGGCGGCCACTCCGGCGGTGGCGCCGGCAGCGCGTCCGCGTACCGGACCTGGATCTCGGGCTTCGCGGCCGGGATCGGGACCAAGCCGGCGGTCGTGATCATCGAACCGGACGCGCTCGCCGCCTACAACTGCCTGACGGCGGCGCAGCGCACCGAGATGGCCGGGCTGCTCAGGTACGCCACCGAGCAGTTCAAAGCCAAGGCGCCCAACACCTACGCGTACCTCGACGCGGGCAATGCCGGATGGGGCACCCCGTCGACCATCGCGTACCGGCTGAACGAGGCCGGCGTGGCGAACATCCGCGGGTTCTCCGTCAACGTGTCGAACTACTACACGACCAGTCAGTCGATCACCTACGCCGGCTCGGTGAACAGCTTCCTGCCCGCCGCGAAGCCGTTCGTGGTCGACACCAGCCGCAACGCCAACGGGCGCAACTCCGACCCGGACGGCTGGTGCAACCCGGCGGGTGCCCAGCTCGGGGTGACCGCCCAGCGGGGCGGTGGCGCCGACATGCTGCTGTGGGTGAAGACGCCCGGCGTCTCGGACGGTCCCTGCGGCATCGCGCCGAACACGCCCGCCGGGACGTTCAACCCCGATCTCGCCATCCGGCTGATCGACGGCACCTGATCGAGGGCCAGGGGCACGGTAGGAGTCCAGACCCGCGTGCCCCCGGCGTTGCGGACTGTAGCGGGAAAGCGCTTACCATCATAGTTGGCAGTCGGAGCGAGCCGTGTACGGTAACGCGGAAAACGCTTTCCAAGGAGGTAGGATGGCAGTGCGCACGCTCGGCGTCGTGATGAACGGGGTCACCGGCAGGATGGGCTACCGGCAGCACCTGCTGCGGTCGGTGCTCGCGATCCGTGAGCAGGGAGGAGTGCTCCTGCCGGACGGGTCGCGCGTGCAGCTCGATCCGTTGCTCGTCGGCCGCAACGAGGACAAGCTCGCCGAGATGGCGAAGCTCCACGGCCTGACGAAGTGGACGACCGACCTCGACGCCGCGCTCGGTGACGACGCGTACCCGCTGTACTTCGACGCCCAGCTCACCGCCGTGCGCGAGAAGTCGATCATCAAGGCGATCGACGCCGGCCGGCACATCTACACCGAGAAGCCGGTCGCCGAGTCGGTCGAGGGCGCGCTGGACCTGGCCCGCCGGGCGGCGGCGGCCGGGGTGAAGAACGGCGTGGTGCACGACAAGCTCTACCTGCCGGGTCTGCTGAAGCTGAAGAGGCTGGTCGACAGCGGCTTCTTCGGCCGGATCCTGAGCGTGCGCGGCGAGTTCGGCTACTGGGTGTTCGAGGGCGACTGGCAGCCCGCGCAGCGGCCGAGCTGGAACTACCGCGCCGAGGACGGCGGCGGCATCACCGTGGACATGTTCTGCCACTGGAACTACGTGCTGGAGAACCTCTTCGGTGCCGTGCAGGCGGTGACGGCGCGGACCGCGACGCACATCCCGGCGCGCTGGGACGAAAAGGGCGCCGAGTACCAGGCCACGGCAGACGACGCGGCGTACGCGATCTTCGAGCTCACCGGGGGAGTGATCGCCCAGCTGAACTCGTCGTGGTGCGTCCGGGTGCACCGCGACGAACTGGTGGAGTTCCAGGTCGACGGCACGCACGGCAGCGCGGTCGCGGGCCTGCACGGCTGCCGGATCCAGCCGCGTGAGGTGACGCCCCGGCCGGTGTGGAACCCCGACCTGCGCGAGACGCAGTCGTTCCGCGACCAGTGGCAGGAGGTGCCGGACAACGGCGAGTTCGACAACGGCTTCAAGGCGCAGTGGGAGCAGTTCGTGCGTCACGTCGTCGCGGACACCCCGCACCCGTACGACTTCCTCGCGGGCGTGCGCGGCATCAGGCTCGCCGAGGCCGGTCTGAAGTCGTCGGACGAGGGCAAGCGGATCGTGCTGGGAGACGTGGCGGTATGAGCATCCTCCTGCCCGGCTCGCAGGAGCCGTACGTACTGCGTGAACCGACTCCGTGGGGCAAGCCCTCGGCGCCCATCAGGTCACGCGTGGCGTTCGCGGCGGCGCACGTCGTCGCGGACCCGTCGGGGAACAACGCCCCCGGCGAACCGGCGGTCGTCGACTGGGACAGCACGCTCGCGTTCCGCAGGCACCTGTGGTCCTACGGCCTCGGGGTCGCGGAGGCGATGGACACCGCGCAGCGCGGCATGGGCCTGGACTGGGCCACGACACAGCAGCTGATCCGCCGGAGTTCGGCCGAGGCGGTGGCGGCGGGCGGCCGGATCGCCGCCGGTGCCGGTACCGACCACCTCACCGCCGACGTGTCCGATGTGGACTCCATCCTGCGCGGCTACTCCGAGCAGCTCGAGGTCGTGCAGGAGGCCGGCGCGCAGGTGATCGTGATGGCCAGCAGGCAGCTGGCCCGCGTGGCGTCCGGGCCTGCCGACTACCGGCGCGTGTACGACAAGCTCCTGCCCCAGGCGGAGCGCCCGGTGGTCCTGCACTGGCTCGGCTCGATGTTCGACCCGGCGCTCACGGGGTACTGGGGCAGCACCGACCTGTCCGTCGCGACCGAGGCGTTCCTGGACCTGGTGCACGAGCACGCGTCGCGGGTCGACGGGGTGAAGGTGTCGCTGCTCGACGCCGAGCATGAAAAGGCGTTGCGAGCGCGTCTGCCCGAAGGTGTGCGGCTGTACACCGGGGACGACTTCAACTACCCCGAGCTGATCAAGGGTGACGGCGAGGCGGCGAGTGACGCGCTGCTCGGCATCTTCGCGGCGATCGCGCCGGCGGCGTCAGCGGCCCTGCGGGCGCTCGACGCCGGTGACCTGAGCGCGTACGACGAGGCGTTCGAACCGACCGTACCCCTGGCGCGGCACGTGTTCGGCGCCCCGACGTACTACTACAAGACCGGGATCGCCTTCCTCGCCTGGCTTTCCGGGCTGCAGCCGGGGTTCTCGATGGTCGGCGGCCTGCAGAGCGCACGGTCGCTGCCCCACCTGGTGGAGACGTTCCGGCTGGCCGACGCCGCCGGGTTGCTGCCAGACCCGCCGCTCGCGGAGCACCGGATGAACCTGCTGCTCGACGTCCACGGAGTCGCGAGATGAACCGCCTGTCGCTCAACCAGAAGACCATCAACTCCAGCACCCTGCCCGAGGCGATCGACGCGTGTGTCGCCGCGGGCATCGAGTCGATCGGGGTATGGCGCGAGCCGCTTGCCGCGGTGGGCGTCGAACGCGGCGCCGAGCTGATCGCGCAGTCCGGGCTGCGGGTGTCCTCGTTGTGCCGCGGTGGTTTCTTCACCGGGCCCGACCGCGCGGCCGTGCTCGCCGACAACCGGAGTGCCATCGACGAGACCGCCGCACTCGGCGCGGACTGCCTGGTGCTCGTGGTCGGTGGCCTGCCGGACGGGTCGCGTGACCTGCCGGGAGCACGGGCTGTCGTCGCCGAGGTGCTGGGGGAACTCGCGCCCTACGCGGCGGAACGCTCCGTGCGGCTCGCGTTGGAGCCGATGCACCCGATCTACTGCGCGGACCGGGGCGTGCTGTCGACGCTCGGGCAGGCGCTCGACCTGGCGGAGCGGTTCGATCCCGAGGTCGTCGGCGTCGTCGTGGACACGTTCCACGTGTGGTGGGACCCGGACCTGGAACGCCAGATCGACCGCGCGGCCGGGCGCATCGCGTCGTTCCAGGTGTGCGACTGGATCACCCCGCTGCCCGCCGACACGCTGCTCGCCCGCGGTGTGATGGGCGACGGCCACATCGACTTCCGCCGCATCGCCGATCTCGTGGCGAAAGCCGGTTACACCGGCGACGTCGAGGTGGAGATCTTCAACGCCGACCTGTGGGCGCGACCGGCCGGCGTGGTGGTGCCGCTGATCGCCGAACGCTTCGCGGCGACATGCGCGTCCTGATCGCCCCGGACTCGTTCAAGGGCACCATCGACGCCGCCGGAGCCGCTGAAGCCATCGCCGCCGGCTGGCGTGCGGTCCGGCCTCACGACGAACTCCGGTGCCTCCCGCTCGCGGACGGTGGTGAGGGCACGCTCGCCGCCCTCACCACCGCCGGCGCGGAACTGGTTCCGGTCCGCGTGCTCGATCCGGTGGGCCGCGCGATCGACGCCCACTGGGCGTTGAAACGGGACGGGACGGCCGTGGTGGAACTGGCCGCCGCGGCAGGCCTGCCCCTGCTCGCGCATCCCGCTCCGCCGGCGGCCGCGGCAGGCTTGCCCTTGCTCGCGCAACGCGCTCCGCTGACCGCGAGCACCTTCGGCTTCGGGCAGTTGCTGCGCGCCGCGGCCGAACACCCCGGCACCCGGCGGATCGTCGCCGCGCTGGGAGGTTCGGCCACCACCGACGGCGGCGCAGGCGCGCTGACCGCCCTCGGCGCGGTGTTCCGCACCGCCGAGGGCACCCCGATCGCCTCCGGCGGCGGTGGCCTGAACACGATCGCCTCGGCGGACCTGTCCGCGTTGGTCCCGCCGGGCGACGTCGTGTGCCTGGTGGACGTGGACACTCCGTTGCTCGGCCCTACCGGCGCCGCACGCAGGTTCGCTCCCCAAAAGGGCGCGGACGCCGACGACGTCGTCCTGCTGGAAGCAGGCCTGGCCAGGTTCGCCGCTGTGCTCGGCGGCGACCGCGACGCCCCCGGCACCGGTGCGGCGGGAGGGACGGCGTTCGGACTGGCCACGGCCTGGGGCGCACGTCTCACGCCTGGTGCGCGGTTCGTCGCGGACCTCGCCGGACTGCCCGCGGCACTCCGCTGGGCCGATCTGCTGATCACCGGGGAGGGCAGGCTCGACGAGCAGAGCTGGTCGGGCAAGGTGGTGGGCCACGCCATGACGTGTTTCGACAACGTGGCGTTGGTCGTCGGGTCGTGCGCCACGGAGGTGCCCGACGGCGTCGCGTGCGCGTCTCTCACCGAACTCGCGGGGGATGGCCGCCTGGCACGGCGGGAGCCTGCCCGCTGGCTCGCCGCGGCGGGAGGCTGGCTCGCGGCGGCGGACCAACGCAGGCCGGGCCCGCACGGCTGACGTGCGGACCCGGCCTCGTTCGGGGTGGGTCAGAGGGCGACGGGCCTGCCTCCGAGGGTGACGACGAGCTTGCCGTCGGAGGCGAATGACCAGCCGAGCGCCCCGGTGTAGGAGCCGCACCGGGAGCCGTTGGTGCCCAACCAGAACTGGTTGGAGGTGTCGGCGTTCCCGACGGTCTTGTCGTTGCTGCCACTGCCGCTGCGGCAGGACGTGTTGGTGCGGAAGACCGAACTGCCCGCGTCGAAGGAGAAGTTGCGCTCGGCGTTGTCGATGCTGAGGTTGTTCGACACGGTCATGGTGCCGGGGTTGCGGTTGTAGGTGAAGCCGTGCTTGCCGTTGTCGAAGGCGATGGTGCGGCGGATGACGTGGTTGACGCCGATGTCCTCGCCGCCGAGCTTGAAGCCGTTGCGGTCACCGTTGCCCGCCTGGCCGCCGTTGCTCAGCGTGCCGTTCTCGTACGCCAGGGAGTCCTCGATGGTGACGGCGCCGATCGGGCCGGTGTCGGACTTGGTGTAGAGGTCCCAGCCGTCGTCGATGTTGTTGTGCGCCACCGAGTAGCGGAACACGTTGCCGGGGCCGGAGGTCAGCTTGGCGGCGAACCCGTCGGCGTCCTCCCCGTCGGAGTCGGCGTTGTCGTGCGACTCCGCGCCGAGGATGAGGTTGTTGGCGGGCCACTGCTCCTTCGGCGTGCTCGACAGCATCCGGGAGAGCTGCAGGCCGGTGTCGCGGTTGAAGCGGGTGATCGTGCGTTCGAAGATGTTGTTGCTGCCACCCACGAAGATTCCGTTGTCGCCGGCCCGTTCGACGATGACGCCCTGGACGTGCCAGTACGAGCCGTTCACGGCCAGACCGCGGTTCGCCGGGGCCTCGGCCTGCGCCGAGAAGTTCAGCACCGGCTTCTCGCCCTGGTAGGCCGTCAGCTTCTTGCGCGCGCTCGCCGTGCCGTTGTTGGTCGGCGGGATCGTCACGGTCTGCGAGAAGCTGTACGTGCCGCCGCGCAGGAAGATCGTGCCACCCGCCGCCACCCGCGTGAGGGCGGACGTGAGCGTCGTCGGATCCGAGAGCGTGCCGGAAGCGCCGTCACGACCGGTCGGCGACGCGTACAGCGCGTCGGCCGGGGGCACGCCTGTGGTGGTCGTTGTTGTTGTCGTGGTGGTTGTGGTTGTGGTGCTGGTCGGCCCGCCACCGGCCGGTGCGAGAGTCCACTGCTTGGTGGCCACGCCATCGCAGGAGTTGGTCTGCACCAAGGCTCCTGCGGTCGTGGCGTTGTCCTTGACGTTCATGCACTTGCCGCCGTTGGCGTTGACCAGGCGGTGGTTGCTCCCGCTCGCGGTCAGCGCCCAGACCTGGCTCCGGGCACCGTTGCACGCCTCCAGCTGGATCGGCTTGCCCGCGCTGGTCGACGCGTCGCGCACGCCGACGCACAGGTCGCCCGCGGTGATCCGGAACCCGCCGCTGACCTCGGTCAGCACCCACGTCTGGCCGGCGCACGCCTGCTGCCGGAGCTGCGTGCCGCTCGACGGGCTCGCCCCCGCGTCGAGACACTGCCCGCTGCCGGCGTTCTTCAGCACGTACGTGCCCGCCGCGTTGGCGAGCGCGGCGGTGCCGGGCCAGGCCGCGAGCATGGTGACCAGCGCGACGACCGCGCCTCCGGACACCAGTCCAGCGCGCACGCGACGTTTTCTCGCCAGGCGGGCAGGCTGTTCTGAAATTCCCATGGAGACTCCGCTTCCAACACTGAACGAGAAAGAGGTCCGGCCGGATGTGAGGCCATTTCTCGTCGGATGTTAGGAGGCTCTCCGAGGACCGGTCAACGATGAAATTCCGCAAGGTCAGCGGCCACTCGAATCGAATGAATCGAATGGACAGGTCAGTGTGCTTCGAATGGATCACCGGTCTGTTCGACGAATTCGGAATGGTCATACTTGTGAACAGCGGGAGGTTCATGAGCGTGAATCTTCGGGACTTCTTCGTGGTTTATCGCGAAAGACTCCCGGCCAGGATCTGCATGGCACGGCGTTCCCGGTCCGCGAGGTCGAAGAGGATCGCCGAGGCCTGGGTCAGGGGTTCCTGGTCTCCTGTACGGCCGGCGTCCGTGATGAGGCGTGACACTTCGGTCCACAGTGGAACGGTCTCGGCGTACAGCTGATGCCCCAGACGGAGGTTGTCGTCGTCCACGACCTCGGTGCACTCGGCGAGGAAGTCGCGGTACATGGCGCGGAACAGGGCACCGCCGGTGCCGCCGCGTTCCATCAGCGTGCCTGCCAGCGGCAGGTCGCGAGCAGGGTCGCCGGAGCGGTCGAGCCACCGCGTCACCTGCCGGGCGGCCTTGCCGATGCCGCGGTGACCGAGGTTCGCGATGGGCGGGTTCAGGAACGCCTGCGCGTTGTTGACGATCGAGGTCCGGACAGCCGCGCCCAGATCAGGCCGGCCACTGGGCTTGGTGACGGTGTAGGAGAGGTTGCGGGCGGTCATCGGCCCGCGTTCGTTGCGAGCGCGTTCCAGGCTCGCCAGCGTGGTCCGTACGGCGCCGCCCTGCTGCGCGGTGTCGACCAGGAGGGCGTGGTCGTCGTCGTAGCCGTACAGGGCGACGAAGTGCCCTCCGAAGTGGACTTTCTCGGTGAAGTGGTCCAGGTGGTACGAATCCAGTTGCAGGCCGACGGGTCTTCCCTCGGCGAGCGCGGTGGCGACGTGCTGCCACGCCTTGCGCGGCGAGGCCGTCTGCTGGACGTGCAGCGTCAGGCCCAGCCGGTCGGCCGCGGTCCGGGTGATCGCCATCGGTTTGACGCGACCGCCGAGGAACGGGAAGTCCAGGTACTTGGCGTCCCAGTAGACGAAGCCCAGGCCCTCGCCGAGGCCGAACAGCATGGGTTCGGAGATTTCGACGCCCGCGTGGTGCAGCAAGGCACCGAGAGCGGTGGTTTCGCAGTGCCGGCCGTCGGGGAACGAGACGTTGGCGAGGATCATGTGCTTCCTGGAGGGCTGGTGGCGGCTGGCTGGTCACTCTCGACCCTCACACCGTGTGAGGGTCAACCCTGATCCACCTGGCTCCGGGGTTCAGCCGTCTTCCGCAGCCACCACAGGCCGAGGACCGGCAGCACGAGCGGGACGAACCCGTAGCCGATGCCGAAGGACGACCACACGGTCGCGTCCGGAAACGCCTGCGGGACCACGAGGCTGGCCGCACCGACCAGCAGCACGCCGGCGAGTTCGACGGAGCACGCGAGGTACGCGATCCGGCGGCTGTCCCGCGCGAGGGCGATGGTGGCCAGCACGTAGACGACGGCGGCGAACGCCGACAGCACGTACGCGACCGGTGCGTCGGAGAAGCGGGTCCCGATCTGCACGGCCGAACGGGACGTGGCGGCGATGGCGAAGATGCCGTAGACGGCGACCAGCATCCGGCCGGGCCCTTGGTGCGTGTCAGCCATGGCCTGCCCAGATCTGGCCGAGGCGCACGATCATCACCGGAACGCTGAGGCACGCCACCACCAGCACGCCGGCGCTCCACCGGGTGCGTTCGGCGGCCGACCAGAGGACCGCGACGGGCAGGATCACCACCGGGCCGAGCAGGTAACCGGCGAACGACCAGCGCTCGATGTCGCGGTCGGTGCCGAGCAGCGACGCGATGCCGGCGACGGCCTGGACGAGCAGGCCCAGTTCGAGCACCGCGAGGCCGCCCACCAGAGTCCAGGACAGCTTCGTCAACGGCAGCAAAGGTCTGTTGAGCGCGATCAGCAGGGCAGACCACGCGGCGCCGACGAGTGAGAGCACGGTCAGGACCGTGGGCAGAACATCGATCATGAGGCTCTTCCGAGGACGAAGGGATCTACAGTGTGGCACCCGCGTGTGATCGGGAACCTTCACTGGTCCCGTGCGTTGACTCTGGTGAAGCCCTGAGCCACCCAGCGGGAGGACCGGACGTGAAACTGCCGGACCACGAGCAGCAGGAACTCGACGAGATCGAGCGCCACCTCGCCGAGGACGACCCGAAACTGGCCGCCAAGCTCAACCGCCCGGCACCCAGGGTGCCGCGCCGGACCGCGGTCGTCGCCGGAATGCTGTCGCTGCACGTCCTCGGCCTGCTCGTCGTGGTGGCCGGGGTGACCTCGTCCTCCGTGGTGCTGGTCGCGCTCGGCGCCTGCCTGATCCTCGGGGTGTTCGGCGGGTTCGCGGTCCGGGCCTGGCGCGAGCGCGAGGAGTAGGGGTTCAGGCCGGCCAGTTCGGCGTCACCACTGACTGACGAGCGAGGCGGCGGCAAGCCCCAGAAACACGGCGGGGTACGCGATGTCGCGCAGCGCTTTCCGCCGCACGTGCAGCGCCACCGCCCCGACGAAGAACAACGTCAGCCCGCCCGCCGCGGCGACACCGACGTGAGGCACCCCGGCGAGCCCGGCGGCCAGGCCCAGGGCGCCGGCGGCCTTGAGCACGCCGAGCGGCAGGATCCATTCGGGCGGCAGATCGAGCTTCCTCGCGTTGTTCCGCACGAACTCGGCGCCGGCGAAGTCCGCGGTGGCCGCGGCCGCGTTGAGTGCGATGGTGACCAGTTCGAAGATCATGTACCCACTGTCGGCGGGGAACACGTGCCGGTCCAATACCTGTCGCCATAACCTGGCGGAATGGACGTGGACACGAGGCTGCTGCGCTACTTCGCCGCCATCGCCGAGGAGGGCAACCTCACGCGCGCGGCGCAACGCCTGTTCGTGTCGCAACCAGCGCTGACCAAGCAGCTCAAGCACCTGGAGTCCCACCTGGGCGTGCGGCTCTTCACGAGGTCCAGCACGGGCATGACGCTGACCAGCGCGGGCCACGCGCTCGCGGCGCGGGTGCCGCCGGTGCTCGTGGCCTGGGACGAGGCGGTGGCCGAGACGAAGGCGGCCTCCCTCGTGCTGCGCGTCGGGTTCCTGTCCAGCGCGGCGAACGAGGCGACGCAGGACATCGTGGCGGCCTTCCGCGAGCGCCGGCAGGGCTGGCGGGTCGACATGCGGCAGGCGCCGTGGTCCGACCCGACCGCGGGTCTCGCCACCGCGGAGGTGCCGGTCGCGCTGCTGCGCCTGCCGTTTCCCGGGCAGGAGTCGTTCGGCGTGCGGTCGTTGTTCCGCGAACCTCGTTGGGTGGCCCTGCCTTCCACGCATCCGTTGGCGGGACGCGACGAGATCGCCTTCGCCGAGCTGGTGGACGAGCCGGTCGTCGCCGCGCCCGGAGGCACCGGGGTCTGGCGCGACCACTGGCTCGCGGTGTCCGAAAGGGATGGTCGGGAGGTGCGCGTCGGCGCCGTGACGGAACAGCCCGACGAGTTCCTGAGCGCGATCGCCCACGGGTACGGCATCGCGCTGGTTCCGGCGTCCACCGCCCGTTTCTACGCGCGGCCCGGTGTGGTGTACCGCCCGGTAACCGGTGTCAGCCCCAGCGAGGTGGGCGTGGCGTGGCAACCGGACGCGGACGAGGCCGTCACCGACTTCGTCCGGTGCTGCCTGGCACTCGCCCGGACCGACGCGGAGGCGTGACGGCTGTGCAAGGCGCGCACGTCAGGGAGTTGTACCGGTGAGTAGGGCCCTGGGATGCACTGTGGACAGCGCGAACCTGAGTGGCTTTCATGTCAGCAATCCTTGTGCGCCAACGGATCTCGCTACCGGCGAGTAACCATCGGCGCCACGTGACGAACCGCACCGGGCGTGCCCCCACCCTGTCCGGCTCGGGTACTTTCGGCCTTGGTTCATCCACATGCTGAGAAGAGACGACCCGTTGACCGAGCACGCCCCGCGCCCGATTCCCGTCCTGGAAGCCGTAGCGGGCTGCGTGCCGCCCAGGGTGGTGTCGAACGAGGACCTGCCGCAGCACTGGGAGACCAGCGACGCCTGGGTGCGCAGGCGTACCGGCATCGGCACCCGGCACTGGGCGGGGGAGGGCACGTCCACAGGGGACCTCGCGCTGACCGCCGCGGAAGCCGTGCTGGCCAAGTGCGCGACCAGGTCGGTGGACCTGGTGCTCGTGACGACGTCCACGCCCGACCACCCGATCCCCGCGATGGCGCCCGCGCTGGCCGCGAAGCTGGGTCTGGCCGGGGTCGCGGCGTTCGACGTCTCCGCGGTGTGCACGGGGTTCGTGTACGGGCTGGCCACGGCGAGCGGGATGATCGCGTCGGGAATCGCCCGGCGGGTGCTGCTGGTCGCGGCCGACGTCTACTCGACGTTGATCGGCCCGGACGACCGCAGCGCCGGCGTGGTGTTCGGCGACGGAGCCGGTGCGGTGGTCCTGCGCGCGGGTGAGCGCGGCGAGCCGGGGGAGATCCTCGGCTTCGACCTGGGCAGTGACGGTGCGGGCCACGACCTCATCACCGTGCCGGGCGGCGGTGCGCGCGACCGGGCGGAGCCGGGCCGGTTCGGAGAGCAGGACCGGCACTTCCGGATGAGCGGGCGCGAGGTCTACCAGCACGCCGTCGCCCGGATGACCGAGTCCTCGCTCGCCGTGCTGAAAAGCGCGGGATGGACGACGACGGACGTCGATCGCGTTGTCGCGCATCAGGCCAACGCGCGGATCCTCTCGTCGGTCGGCAGCCGACTGTCCATTCCGGACGAGAAGATCCTCGGCAACATCGAGAGGGTCGGCAACACCGGTGCCGCGTCCATCCCGCTCGCGCTCGCGGATGCCGTGGCACGCCAGGAGATCCACGCCGGGGAGCGGGTGCTGCTGACCGCGTTCGGCGGCGGTCTCACCTGGGGATCCGCCGTGCTCGTGTGGCCGGAAGCCGACTAGGCGCGCGTCAGCGTCTCGGCCAGGAACGGCAAGGAGAGCGCGAGGACCTCGTCGGGCGTCTGCACGTGCGGGTAGTGCCCGGCACCCTCGATGATCGCCAGCTCACCGCGTCCCCGAGGCAGGTCGGCGACGACCTTCTCGCCCTCGGCGCGCGGGTCGGCCCAGTCGGGATCGGCGCTGCCCATGACGACCAGGACCGGACAGGTGACGTTGGCCAGCTGCGCGCCGGCGTCGGCCGGGCTGCTCTTGCCCATGGCCTGCAGGGCCTTCATCCGGCCGGGTTCGCGCAGCTTGGATTCGATGCGGGCGAGCTCGGCGTCCCAGTCGGCGGGCTTGGCCGGCGTCGCCAGGTCGAGGTACCTCTTCCAGCTCTCCAGGCTTCCGCCGACCAGGACCTTCGCGAGCTGCGTGTAGCCCGCGCGGAAACGCTTGACGCGCACCAGGCCTGCGAGGTCGAGGGACTGCGCGCGGGTGAACGGCGCGAGCTCGACGACGCCGGTGATCACGTCGGGCGCGGTGGCGGCCGCGATGGTCGCGGCGCCGCCGCTGATCGACTGACCGATGATCACGGCGGGGCCGCCGAGGTGGCGGGCGACGGCGACCAGGTCGCCCGCGATGTCGGTGCGGCTGTAGCCGTTCCACTCCACGCTCGAGTCACCGCAGCCGCGGATGTCGACGTTCGCGACCCGGTACCCCCTCGCCGCCAGCGCCGGGGCGAGGAAGCGGTAGGAGTGGCGGCTGTCGCCGATGCCGTGCGCCAGCACGACGAGAGGCCCCTGCCCGGTCACGTCGTACGCGATCGTGCCGCCGTCGATGTTCAGGTACTCGGTCATGCCGTCCTCCGCTGCAAAAGCTAACGTTCTTAGCTAGGAGCTAAGCTCATTAGCCAGCCCGTGTCAACGGGCGTCAGCGGCCGGAGGTGAGTTCGTCCGGCGGATCGCATTCCCGCACGACCCACTGGTTCTTCGCGTTGTCCCAGGAGACCCGCAGCCACTCGTCGCCACGAGGAGGAAGCCGGACCAGCTTCAGTCGTTCGGTCATCTGAGGGGTCATCCGGGACGGCATCCGGAGCACGACCCGGGTGTCGTCGGAGAACAGGGTGACCGTGCCCGAGTCCTTGATCTCGTCCTTGGTCCGCTTGCGGTCCGGCCTGGACAGCAGCTCCTTGATCTTGGCGTAGACGTCCTCGCCGCCCTTGGTGACGATCGCCTGGACGAACGGCAGCAGCGCCGAGCCCGCGGCCGCTCCCATCAGGACGTCGAGCACTCCGCGATCGGACTCGTCATCGGTCATGTCGACCATGATGCCGGAGATCAACCTCCGACGTGCACGAACGGAGCCCACTGTGCGGTGGCACGGGTTCCGCGGACCTGCTGGACGGCCGTGTGGAGCGCGATCGCGGGTGACGGGGTCACGGCCAGCGCGTCGTAGTAGTGGCTTGCGACGAGCTGGGCCGTGCGGTCGCCGACCGGCCAGAGCGTTCCGATGACGTGGCGGAAGCCCGCCATGTGGAAGGCGCCGGTGATGTGCAGCGACTCGTCGGTCAGCTCCGGTGGTGCCGCGCTGGTCTCGCACGCCGACAGGAACGCGATCTCCGCGCCGGCCAGGCGCAGGCGCGCGATGTCGTTGACGCTCAACGGTTCCTCGATGTGGTCCCACAAGACCAGACGACCTTCGCCGCCGGCGCTCATGGCGTGACACGCGAAATGCGCCCAGCGGTGACGCGACAGGGCTTCCAGGACCGGTCGCCGCAGGGCGCGGTGCGCGGTGAGGACGTGCGGGCGCGGGAAGCGCGTCGCGATGTCGTCCGCCTCGTCCTGCGCGGCCGGGAGGTCCGGCACCCCCGGCGCCGACGGCACGGCCACGACCAGCGGGTCGTCCGGCCGGGTGATCGCGGACGCCTTCCACACCGACACGAGGCTGCGGAGGGTCGGCGCGTAGGACGAGACGAACCTGTCCATCACGTCACCGGCGGCGTGCAGCGGCAGCGCGGACATCGGGCCCGTCGGTATCCACCACAGCCGGGTCTGGCCAGGACCGGTGGGAAGCGTCAGGCGGTCGGCAACCGCCCGCCCCAGCCAGGACAGGGTGGAGTCGATCTCGTCCGCGGGGTCGCGGCGGAACCGCTCCGCGCGGTCCGCGAGGTCGTCGAGCCTCACTTCCGGCAGGGCGACGGGCACGACGTCCCCTTCGGCGATCACCAGCGCGTCGCACCGCAACGCGCTCACGTTCACGATGACCACCGGGCCGCGCCCGACGGCGTTCACGAGCTCCTCCACCGCGGGAGGACGCAGGAACCGCGCGAAACCCGGTAGCGACCGGATGGAGTCGACCAGGTGGTTCCACTCCTCGGTCAGTGCGTGCCTGCGTTCCCCGCTCAGCCCCGCCCCGTCGTGGAAGGAACTGTCCAGCACGGTCCGCAGCTCGTCGAACCGCCGCGCGAGATCCGGGTGCTGTTCCTCGAGATCGGTGATCTCGGTCCTCGCGTCGAGCGCGTGCCCGAGCATCACGCCCCGGCCCTGCTCCAGCAGTGCCACCGCGAGCCGCGGATCACCGGCCTGGATCGCGCAGGCCGCGGCGTCGGACGCGAGCCCGGCGAACGCGGCGAGCGCCCGTTCGCGGTCGGCCTGCGTGACGTGCCTGGGTGCGGTGCGCGGCAACAGTTCGACGGCCAGCCGGAACGCTTCGAGCGCCGCCTGCCAGTCCTGGATCCGCGTCATCTCGTACGCCCACAGCCTTGCCGCCTCCACGCGCATACGAGGCGGGAAGTCGCCTTCCCCGGCGACCTGCCGGTACAGCGCGAGCGCCGCGGCACCGTCGCCGCGGATGGCGAGAGCGAGACCGTGTTTGAGCATCGCGTCGGCGCGGGTGGGATGCCCGTGCGGCGTGGACCGGACCGCGTCCTCGGTGGCTCGGACCAGCCGACGTGCCGTGCGCCGCAACCGAAAGGGAGGCCGGCCGGTGCCGGGCGCGAGCCGGTGTGGCGCCCTGCCGCTGCCGTGCGACGACACCAGTGCCAGCCGCCGGCACTCCGCCAGCACGGCAGAGCGTTCCGCGCGGTTGGGGTGGCCGGCCGGGCTCTCCTTCAGTGCCTGGCGAACGAGGTCCGTCGCGGCGCGCAGGTCCTTCTGCCGTCCGGTCGCGCTGTGGCGGGCGAGCAGGACGAGCGCGAGGTTGGACTGGAACCGGGCCCTGAGTGAGCGCGTCCGTGCCCGCGGCACCACCGCGCCCGCCAGCACCGCGGCTTCGTCGAGCAGACCTATGTCCCTTGTGGACTGGAACCGCAGCCGCAGGGCTTCCGCGAGGTTGGACTTGGCGTTGACCAGGTCGTCGCTGCCCGCGTCGGCGGCCTCGACCGCCTGGCGGAACAGCACGATCGCGCTGTCCAGCGCGGAGCTGTCACCGAAGTGCAGGTGCAGGGCGAGCAGGCCGTCGGCCTGGTTGTTCAGACGTGCGGAACACCGGCGGTGCCGCGCACCCGTCACCTCCACCGCGTGACGGCTGGCCGCGACCGCCTCCATCAGGTCGGCGCGCGACCCCGTCACCCTCCACCGCAGCCGCAACGTTCCCGCGAGGTTGGCCAGGTACGAAGGCAGGCGCTCGGTGTCGCCGGGATGCCAGGCGACCGCGTCGCGCAGCAGTGCGACGGCCTCGTCCAGATCCCCTCGGCCGCCGAGCACCTCGTAGCGCGACCACAGCGCGATGGCGAGACCGTTCGCGACGGCTCCATCCATTCGTGACGACGCCAATGCGCGGAAACCGTCGATCGCCGCCTCGAGCTGGGACCGCTGTCCCGTCCGTTCGAAGGCTTGGAAGTGTTCGCAGGCACGCTCGTAGTCGCCGCCGTCCCGCCAGATCATGAGCGACGATGCCGTGCGCAGTCCGCCGCCGTGCTCGGGTCGCCATGTCCCACATGGCATTCGGCCATCCACGAGCCGACGCCGAGCATCAGCGGTATGTCTCCCATCGGGGTGCTCAGCGACGGGGATCGGCCGATCGCGGGACACGGCAGCATCCCTTCCCTCAGCACCACCGACAGGTACTCGTCGCGCACCCGTTCGACCCTGTGGTCGCCGAGCGGGAGCACGTCACCGATCCTCGTGATCGCGAGCAGGACGGCGCAGTGCGGGCAGGCGTTGCCGTCCGCGTCCGCCACGATCCGGAACGGCTTCTTCCGGTCTCCCCGGCGCGCTTCCCACTTGACGATCACGGTGCCGCCCACCTGGTACATCAGGTAGAGGTGCGTCATGTCCGGGCTGATGCCCTTCGTCACCGCGTCCGCGAAGCCGCTCACAGTGACCTTCCGCGTTCCCCGTCCGAACATCCGGCTGGCCCCTCTCGTCACGAGCCCGTCACACTACGTGACTGTTCGTGCGCGCGGACCAGAACGGATGAACTCGCTATCAGATCGGGAAGTGACCGCTGCGCCAGTACCAGTGACGGCCTGCCCGCAGGTGGTCGACGACGGCGCGCTGGAGCAGCGTGCCGCGCGGCAACCGGTCGAGCGGGGTGGTCAGGCTGCGGAACACGAACCGCCGCACCTCGACGTCGGCGTCCAGCCCTTCCTGCTCCTCGTAGGGCTCCAGCTCGAACCTCCGCTGGAACCGGACGATGTTGGACTCCGCCGGCAGGTACTCCTGCAGTTGCGGGTCGAGCAACCACGAGCCGCAGGAGAACGCCGTGTAGTGCTCGTCGGGGAAGTGCCGGGGGAAGAACGCGCGGGCCTCGCCGAGTGACGCCGTCACCGCTTCCGGGGTCATCGGCCCCGAATCGGGGATGTGCAGCGAAATGGCGGCGTCGCCGCGCTGGTGCTGCAGCCGGCCGAGCTCGTAGACGCCGCCGCGCGCGTGCAGCGTCAGCCAGCTCTGCATGACCGGCCAGCCCTCCCGGTGCATCCGCCTGTCGACCGCGAGGTTGCGGCCCAGGTCCGCGAGCGTCGCCCACGACACGGTGTCGGCGATGCCGTGCTCGCGGTGGTACCTCGTGACGACGCCGACCAGGGCGAGGTACGCGTACACGTAGAGGTGCCGCCAGGCCGGGCCTCGTTCGCGCGGCAGCTCAGGGCCGGGGGACAGCCACTGGTGGCCGCCGAGATCGGCCAGGACCAGGGCGGTCGAGCGGTCCAGCAGCCAGCGCAGCTCCGGTGTCCACAGTGGAGAGCCGGCGTCGGGCCAGCCCGCCATGACCTCGGCGGCGTCGTCGGGCCGCACCGCGAGCCGCTCGAGGATCGCGGGCGCCTCGGCCCTGGCGGGCAGCGGGGCGGACGGCCGGTCGCCGGCGAGCCGGTGCACGCGGTCGACTTCCTCGACGGGAACTCCGAGCAGGGTGGCGGTGCGCTCCAGATCCACCCGACGACCCTACCGGTCCTGGACTACTCGAATGCGCTCGAAGAATTCGTCTTTTCAGCGACGAACAATGCGCCGCCTTCCTGGTCGAACACATTCGACTTTTCTTGACCGCCCGTTCGCGATCCCCCTCACCTCGATCTCGTCGAAGCCATGCTCGCGGTCTTCAAGTTGCGCGCCGTGGCGATCAACGTCTGGCCGGGACTGCTGACGCCGCAACGCTGATCAGTGTCACGGTGAGGTGAGTTCCGTCGACAACCGGCTGGCCTGCTCAGATCCGGGTCATGGTGGACCGGTAGCCGCCCCCGCCGGGGTAGACCCATTCCCCGGTCACCACCGTGCCGTCGGCGTTGAACGTGCCCCGGTAGTACGCGGGGCTGCCTTTCACGCCGCCCCAGATGGTCAGCGTGTCGCCGTCCAGTTCGTAGACGTAGTCGAGGGTGTTGCCGGTCGAGTCGTAGAACCGGGACACCACGTCCGCGCCGGCGGGTTCGCCGAACGGGCGCAGGTTGCCGATCACCTCCATGCCGGTGACCGGCTGGCCGAACTGGGTGAGCTCGACGTGCTGGAGCAGGAAGAACCGGCCGGTCATCCACTCGTACCGCACGGTGCCCTCGACGCCGCCGGTCACGGTCCACGCGCCCACCAGCCGGTCCAGCGCTCGCAGGTCGGCGCTCGGCTGCACAGTCGTTTCGGACATCTCGTTCTCCTTGAGGTCGGTTGTCGTGTGTGCCGGTACCTCGGAGCCGCCGCACGGGCCTCGACACCACGCGGCTATGACTCAGGTCACATTCGGATCGTGTCGAGACGGGGGAGCCGGCGACGTGGTTGCGCGAGCACGTCGAAGGTCGCTGCGTGCCGCCGCCTGAGCGTCGTACCGTTGCCTGGGCTTGATCGAGAGGAATCGCCGTGAAGTACCTGCTGCTCAGCTACACCCCGGCCGCCGCGTGGGACGCCGCCACCGCGGACGTCCCGTCCGAGGAGGCGCTGGCCGCGTTCGCCGTCTACCAGGAGTTCGAACGAGAACTGGTCGCGAGCGGCGAGTTCGTCACCAGCGAGGGCCTCGGTCACCCCGCTGTCAGCACCACGGTCCGCAGGACCGCGGGGGGTGTGGTGGCGACCGACGGGCCGTTCGCGGAACTCAAGGAGGTCCTCGCGAGCTTCGCCGTGATCGACGTCGCGAGCCACGAGCGTGCGGTCGAGATCGTCGCGCGCATCGTCGCCGCGCTGGGCGAGCCGATCGAGATCCGCCCGATCATGGGTGAGGACTTCGGCGCGTGACCGGGCAGGTCGAGCACCTGCTGCGCACCGAGGCGCCGCAGGTGCTCGGCGCGCTCGTGCGGCGGTTCGGCCAGTTCGACTCCGCTGAGGACGCGGTGCAGGAGGCTCTGCTCGCCGCGAGCCGGACGTGGCCTGCCGACGGCGTCCCGGACAACCCGCGCAGCTGGCTGATCCGCATCGCCTACCGCAGGATGGTCGACCTGCTGCGCTCCGACCAGGCCCGGCGCCGGCGCGAGCAGGAAGCCGGTCTGGCCCTGTACGAACCGTCCGGCGACGCGGGACCGCCGGCGGACGTCGACGACAGCCTCACGTTGCTGCTGCTGTGCTGTCATCCCTCACTGCCGGCCACTTCGCAGGTGGCGCTCACGCTGCGCGCGGTGGGCGGTCTGACCACGGCCGAGATCGCCCACGCCTACGGCACCACCGAGAACACCATGGGCACGCGGATCAGCCGTGCCAAACAACAACTGGCCCGCGCCGGCGCCCGGTTCACGCCGCCCGCCGACAACGACTGGTCGGACCGCACGGCGGCCGTGACGCAGGTGCTGTACCTGATCTTCAACGAGGGCTACACGACCTCCTCCGGCGACGAGCTCACCCGCGTCGACCTGACCCAGGAGGCGATCCGGCTCACCCGCCTGCTGCACGGCACCCTGCCGACCGCCGAGGTGACCGGCCTGCTCGCGCTGATGCTGCTCACCGAGTCGCGGCGACTGGCCCGCACCAGCGCCGACGGCCACCTGGTTCCCCTGGAGCAGCAGGACCGGACGCGCTGGAACGCCGAACTCGTCGGGGAAGGCACCGCGCTGATCGACAGCGTCTGGAACCGGCAGGAGGCCGGTCCCTACCAGCTGCAGGCCGCGATCGCGGCCGTGCACGCCGCGGCGGAGTCACCCGAGCGGACGGACTGGCCGCAGATCGCCGCGCTCTACCTCTGGCTGGAGCGGCTCACCCCCACCGCACCGGTCCAGCTCAGCCGGGTCGTAGCGGTGGCGCACGCCTACGGCCCGACCCGAGGGCTGGCCCTGCTCGACGACCTCGACCGGCGCCACCACCTCGGCCGGAATCCCCTGACGCACCAACGGGAGCGCGCGGTCCGGGCGCACCTGCTGGAGATGACCGGCGACACCGGCGGCGCCGCCGCTCTCTACCGCGAAGCAGCCGCCCTCACGGACAACCAGCTCGAACGGCGCTACCTCCACGACAGGGCCGACCAGGTGGACCACAGCACCTGAACCCCGTCCGCGTCAGTGGTTGTACATGGCTTCCAGCGCGGTGCGGCGGGTAGCGACGTCGTGGGGATCGTCGCCGAAGACGATCAGGTGCAGGGTGGTCTGGTTGATCGGGTTGTCGGTGCGGCGGGTGTCGTGGCCGCCGGTGACGAGCAGCCCTCCGCGCACCAGTGCGGGCCTCAGCGCGGCCAGCAGCGCGGAAATGGGTGCGGAGGTCGTGAGTTTCGTGGACTCCGACGGGCGGTCCAGGTCGTCGGGGCGGATGGTGTGCAGCGCCAGCAGGGGAATGGACCCGCTGGTGATGCGGAAGTTGAGGTCGAGCATGACGAGCCTGCCGTCGTGGGTCTGGGCGCAGTCGAGGCTGCACATGCCGCGGTAGCCGACGTCGGCGGCACGCTGGGCGATCGCCAGGCATTCGGTGAGCAGGTCGGCGGGGAGCGGGACGACGAGCCCGAAACGGCCACCGGTGTAGACGCCCTCGGCGTCGATGCGCTGGTCGGTCACGGCGAGCAGGCGGGCCTGGCCGTCGGCGGCGACGTAGAGCTGCACGCCCCAGTTGCGGTGGATGTTCAGGTACTCCTCGACGACCACCTCGCTGAGGATGTCGGTGAACGCGGGCAGGTTCACCAGCTCCCCGGCCCGGTGCAGGTAGACGTCGAGGCTGGCACCGTGGGCCGCGTTGGTGGCGGCCTTGAGCACCCAGGACTTCTCGGCCGGGGCGGCCTCGGCGAGCTCGTCGGTGGCGACGATCTGGCGGCGGGCTTGGAAGCGCGGGTCGACGAACGTGCTGATGCTGGCCTTGTTGTTGAGGTAGCCGACGAGCTCGGCGCTCTTCACGGAGCGTTCGTCCGGGTACAGGCTCGTGGGCTGCGGATATTCCATGGACAGCAGCAGGCCGTCGCTGAGCGCTTCGGTGACGCGGAGGGCGAACTCGGCCTCGCTGCCGAACTCGCGCGGGTCGGTGCCCACGGGCAGGCCGCCGTCACGCATGGCGGCGATCAGGTTGGGTTCGGTACCGCCCGCGCTGGTGATGACGGGGGTGTCGGCGGCGATGGCGAGGGGGCGGGCGGACAGGACGTCGCGGGTGTTGCGGTGCCTGCTCGACGGCACCGCCGGTTCCTGGGCCGGGCGTGCGCAGACGGCGATGTCGGGGCCGTAGATGTCGGTGAGGGTCCGGGGGGCGGCCGGGGTCGGCGTGAGCGCGGAAGCGGTGATGGGAGATCTCCCTCGTGGGGTGGTGCTTGTACCCGGTCCTGGGCGTGGAGTGGTGCGAACTGACCGGGAGCGGTGAAACGCGCCTGGATGAGGCGGCGTCCGCTCCGGGGTGAAGGCGCGCCTGCGGGTGTGGCCCCGCGGCGGGCGTACCTGTCCACTGTCTCACGTTTCGCGAGGTCCAGGGTGATGCCGGAGACGCGGGAGTTGCGGCTCACGTGCGGACGGCCGTCGTTCATCGGCTGCGGCGGTCGACGGCGATCCAGTTGGTCTCCCACGTCGCTCCGCCGTCACCGGAGAACGCCTGCTCGAACCTGGCCTGGTCGGGCCCCTGGCGGAAGACGAGGAAACGCACCTTGATCGGACGGCCGCCCAGCTGGTCGTCGCCGAGGAACTCGCCCACACCGTCACGGAACCCGCCGAACACCGCCGGCGTGAGCACGCCGTCGCGCATGCTCGCGAAGTTCAGGCTCCACCGCTTGGCCTGGGGTTCGTACAGCCGCAGGTTCAGGCCTTCGATGCGCCCGCTCGGGCCGGCGACCTTCAGCTCGACGACGTTCGCGCGCCGGTCCATCAACGGACGCACGACGCTGGTGCCGCTGAAGTGGAGCCATTCGTCGGCGGACTCCGACAACGGCTCGGCGAGCACGCGCACGGTGGTGCGCCAGCTGCCGATCTCCCAGTCGAAGTCGCGTTGGCCGTCGGTGGTCTGCGAGGCGTTCCCGGAGGAGGCGGTCGCGGCCACCAGGAGAACGGAGAGGATCGCGACGAGGATTCGCTTGTGTGGCAAGGTCATGGCCTGACTATCGGAGCGGAGTGCGGCCATGGACAAGAAGGCACCTTCGGGTAACCCCTCGCGCGCCAACCCGTTGCCCGGCTGCCCGATGGCCGCCGCGTTCGCCGCGATCGGCGGCAAGTGGAAGCTGACCCTGCTCTACTGGCTCGCCCACGACGAGACCCACTTCGCGGGCCTGCGCCGCCGCGCCGCCCCGATCACGCCCAAGGTGCTGACCGAGCAACTGCGTGAGCTGGAGGCCGACGGACTCGTCGAACGCGTCGAGACCGGACCGGTCCCCGCGCCCGTCGTGTACCGGCTCACGCCTTACGGGGCAACGGTTCTGCCCGTCGTCGAAGGGGTGAGGGTGTGGGGTGAGGCTCACCTTCGGCGCTCACCGGCGGAGGCCTCTCCGGCAGCCTCGATGAGCTGCGCCGACCGGATCGCCTGAACCACCGGCCGGAAATGCTCCCGGCGGCCTGGGCATCTACGGTGGCCTCAGCGCTGGGACAGGGAGTTCGCAGATGGTGAGGCTGGACCGGCTGGTCAACGTGCTGGGTGGGTACGGCGTCCGGTTGTGCTGCTGCCCGGTGCCGAGGTCGGCGGAGTTGCGCGGTGTGGTGCTGCGGGATGCCACGGACGACCGGGCCGAGGTGGGCGACGTGTACCTCGCCGTCGGCGCCGGATCGGTGGTCGAGGCGGTCCGTGCGGCGGTGTCGGCGCGTGCTGTCGTCGTGCTCGTCCGCGGCGGTGAGGAGCTCCTGGCGGACGCTGTCGCGGTGGGGGAGGCGGAGGGCGTCGCGGTGGTGCTGGCGGATCCGGCACTGTCGTGGAGCCAGCTGGCGGGGGTCGTCTACGGCCTGGTGCTCGAAGGCCGGGAGACCGAGTCGGGGCGCGGTCCCACCGACCTGTTCGCGCTGGCCGACAGTCTGGCCGCGGCGACCGGTGGTGCCGTGACCATCGAGGACCAGCTGTCGCGCGTGCTGGCCTACTCAGGCCCGCAGCAGGAGGTCGACGCGGCGAGGCTGGAGACCATCATGGGCCGGCAGGTGCCCGCGTGGGTGCGGGAGCTGTTCGACGCGGCGGGCGTGCGGGCGCACCTGGTGGCGTCCGACGAGCCGCTCTTCGTCTCCGGTGCACCCGAGCGTGGCCTGACCGGGCGGATGGTGGTCGCGATCCGGGTCGGCCGGGAGTTGCTGGGGGCCGTCTGGGTGGCGTGCCCGGCGCCGCTGGAGGGTGCCCGGCGTACCGCGCTGACCGATGGTGCCCGGATCGTGGCGCTGCACCTGCTGCGGTTGCGGGCCAGTGCCGATCTGGAGCGCCAGGTGGAGTCGGAGTGGGTGATCCGGCTGCTGGAGGGCACGGCGGACGCCGCGACGGTGATCAGCCAGCTCGGGTTGCCGCCCGGGCCGGTCAGGGTGGTCGCGGTGCGCGCACACGTCGGAGTCGAGCGGCACACGGCCGTGTTGCTGGCGTTCGAGCAGGCGACCAGCGGGTTCGGCTGGTCGCGGCCCGGACGCAGTGCGCTGGCGGCCAACAGCATCTACACGATCCTGCCGGGCGAGCCGGTCGGTGCGGCGCGGGACTGGCTGGCCGCCCTGAGGGCGGCGCTGCCGGCGAACGTCACCCTGTCTGCGGGGATCAGCGCGGTCGCGACGCCCGCGGACCTGCCGGCGGGCCGGCAGGAGGCGGACGAGTGCCTGGCGTTGCACGAGATGCGGGCCGGAGAGACGGCGGCGCCCGCGTACGACGAGTCGTGGGACGAGATCCTGCTGCAGCGGCTGCGCTCCGCCGCGCGGGTCGGCCGGGCGTCCGCCCGCGGGCCGGTGGCCGACCTGCGCAAACACGACGGTGACCACGGCACCGACTACGTCGCGACGTTGCGGGCCTGGCTCGAGGCGCAGGGCGATCTGGCCGCCGCCGGTGAGCGCCTCGGGGTGCACGGCAACACCGTGCGCAACCGGCTGCGGAAGATGTCCGACGTGACCACCCTCGGCCTGGACGACGCCGCCAAGCGGGTCGCGATGACGATCGACCTCGCGGCGACGGTGTCGGAAACCGACAATCGCTGACCGTCGATTGTAGGGAATGAACAACCGGTTCGGACGGTGTCCGAAGCATCCTGGAATCGGAACGAGCGATGACAGGAGGCAGGGATGGACGGCGTCGAACGCCTTGACGGCGGTCCGCGGTCAGCGGTGGTGGTCGGTGCGGGGGTCGTGGGCCTGTCGACGGCGTGGTTCCTCCAGGAGCGCGGTGTCGACGTCACGGTGGTCGACCGGACCGGGGTCGCGGCGGGCGCGTCCTGGGGCAACGCCGGGTGGATCGCGCCGGGGCTCGCCATCCCGCTGAACGAACCGGCGGTGCTGCGCTACGGACTGCGGTCCCTGTTCGACCCGGCCGCGCCCCTGCACATCCCGCTGACCGCCGACCCGAAGCTCTGGTCGTTCCTGACGCGCTTCGCCGCCCACTGCCGGTGGTCGTCGTGGAGCAGGGTGGCGAAGGCGAACCTGCCCCTCAACGAGGAGAGCATCGAGGCCTACGACGTGCTGACCGCCAACGGCGTCGAAGCTCCCACCGTCGACGCCCCGTTCACCGCCGCCTTCACCTCGGCCGGACAGGCGCGGACGCTCCTGCGAGAGCTGGAACGTCTTGCGGTGGCGGGACAACCGGTCGAACACGTGGAACTGTCCACAGCGGACCTGCGTGATCAGGTTCCGCTGGCGTCGTCCGTTCTCGCGGCAGGTGTGCGCATCGACGGGCAGCGTTTCGTCGCCCCCGGTGAGTTCGTCCAGGCGCTGGGCCGCGCCGTGGCCGCCCGTGGCGCCACGATCCGCACTGCCGAGGTCGTCGACGTCCGCGCGGACAATGCCGGAGTGATCGTGCAGACGTTGGACGGCGACGCGATCTCCGCCGACGCGGCGGTGGTGGCCACCGGCGCCTGGCTGCCGGGCCTCGCGGCACGAGCGGGTGTGCGCACTCCGGTCCGGGCCGGGCGCGGGTACTCGTTCACCGTGCCGGTGCGGAAGCCGGTGCACGGTCCGATCTACCTGCCGGAGGTGCGCGTGGCGTGTACGCCTTACCAGGGTGGGCTTCGAGTGGCCGGCACCATGGAGTTCCGCGACCCGGACGCGCCGTTGGACGAGGCGCGGGTGGACGCGATCATCGCCTCCGTCCGGCCGTTGCTGGACGGGGTGTGGTGGGAGGACCGCACCGACGTCTGGGTGGGTGGCCGCCCGGTCACCCCGGACGGTCGCGCGCTCATCGGCGCGACCCGGACTCCGGGTGTGTACGTCGCCGGCGGGCACGGCATGTGGGGCCTGGCGCAGGGGCCGGTCACCGGACGGTTGCTGGCGGAGCAGATCACCACCGGCAAGCAACCCGCCGCCCTGCGCGAGTTCGACCCGCTCAGGTGACCGCCCCGTGGAAGCCGAAGACATCGAACCGCCACTGACCGCCGGCGAGCGAGCCGAACTGGCGTGGCTGCGCAAGGAGAACGACTTCCTCCGCGTGCAGCGCGACATCCTCATGAACGTGGCCACCGGCTACGCCCATGACTTCGAAGCGGTGCTGCGCCGCGACCACCACTGACCTCTCTCCTGTCCGTGCGAGCCGTGGCCGCCAAAACCCGGTTCACACGGACGCCCCGCCGTCAGGGCGGTACCTCCCCCAGGCCGCCCTGACGGCACTTACTCCTGTCACGGAGGCATCATGACGAGCACCACCCCACGCGTGTGGCTGTCACCGCAGGCGCACCACCGGCTCCGCAACGAACTGACGACCCTGCTCGCACCGGCACGGGGCGACGACGAGAGCGTTGTCCCGGATTTCGCCTCCCGGAGGGATCGGGAGGCGCGCATCCGCCAGATCAACGCCCTCCTCACCAACGCGATCGTGGGCGAGGACCCTCCGGACGACGGCGTCGCCGAACCCGGCATGGTGCTCACCGTCCGCTTCGACGACACCGGGGAGACCGAGACGTTCCTGCTCGGGGTACGCGGCGCGGAACACGGCACGATCGAGGTCTACTCGCCGGACTCGCCGCTGGGAGCCGCCGTGAACGGTGCCCGCCAAGGTGAGCAGCACACCTACCGGACGCCCAGCGGCACCGCGGTCCGCGTCACCCTGCTGAACGCGGTGCCCTACGGAAGAGCGCACCACGCGGCTGGTGAATGAGGAGACGCCGGGGCGCACAGGCGCCCCGGCGTCGGTCGAGCGTCGGAGGTCAGCGGCGGTGCCACTTCTGGTTGGCGCCGCCGACGCAGTCCCACATGTGCAGGACCGCGTCGTTGTTGGGATTCCACTCCGCGATGTCCACGCACTTGTTCGCCTGCGGGTTCACCAGGTCATGCGCGCCGGTCAGCACGAACTGCTGGGCCGGGTTGCCGGAGCAGGTCGCGAGCTGCACGGCCGCGCCGTTGGCCGTCGAACCCCACGCCACGTCCATGCACTTGTTGTTCTCGGTGCGCAGCGTGCCGCCCACGAACTCGAACTTCTGGTTCGTGCCGCCCGTGCAGTTCCACACGATCAGGCGCTGGCCGTCGGCGAAGTTCCAGTTCGGCACGTCGATGCACTTGCCGTGCCAGTCGCTGACGATGCTGCTGACCGCTGGTGGGGGAGCGGAGCCGCCGAACGGGGTGAGGATGATCCCGGCCGAGCGCGGGTCGCCGTCGTGCACCAGCGACTCCTGCGCCTGCACGTCGTCGAACGCGAACCCGTACGCCTTGCCGTCCACCATGTTCTGGTGCACCAGCCGGGAGTAGTGGTTGGTGATCGTGCCCTGGTAGAAGTCGGCCGGGCCGCCGCCGGGCTGCACGTCGATGCGGCCGAGGGTGGAGCGGTGCAGCGCGGCGCACAGGGTGCGTGCGATCGGGCCGACCACCTGGTCGTTGGGTGCGTGCAGCGCGCCGTCGCAGCCCCACACGTTCGCCGTGGACGGCTTCGCGAACGACGCCACCTGCTGACCGGCGGGGTTCGTGAAGTTCATCGTGGTGCCGGACGTGCGGCCGAAGTACTTCACGTCCGGCCGGTCACCGAACGGTTGCACGGTCAGCGTCTTGCCCGTGTACGCGTTCCACGCCTGGGTGATGTACGAGTCCAGGTAGTTGCGGTCGAAGTTGCCGGCGTCGGCCGCCTTGCCCGGCGCGAGCACGCGCAGCACCGTGCCGTCCGGGCGGGACATGATCAATCCGCCCCAGCCCGCCTGGTTGCGGATGCCGTTGATGACGGCGTCCCGCCCGCCGGGCTTCAGCTCGCCGGTCTTCTTCGTGGCGCCGCTCGCGCCCGTCACGGTCACCGCGTGCGGTACCGCGAACATGTCCACCTGCGAGCTGTTGAGCCACAGGCCGGCGTCGTTGTAGGTGAACTCGCTCCAGTCGAACAGGATGCCGCTGTTCGGGTCCCCGGACGCCCACGGCGCGGGCTGCACCAGGCCGTCGGGGGTCAGGAAGAACTTGAGTTTCTCGCCGAACGACATGTACACGCGGCCTGAAATGAACCGGGGTACGCGCAGCGTGGTGGTGCCGCCGGGGCCGGGGCCGCCGATGGACACGTCCGGTGCGGGTGTGGGCGGATTGCCGCCCGGCGACCACGGCGTGAACGCGCCCGCCTGGTTGACGTACCCGAGGCGCCCGTTGCGGATGTCGGTGCCCAGGACGTACAGGTGCACGGCCTCGGACCGGCCGCTGTTGTTGGTGACGTTCATCGGCAGCAGGTCAGGGCCGATCGCCTGGGCCGGGGCGATCGCTACAGCTACCGACGCGGTCGCCGCCAGTGCGGCGAGCGCGCTCAACCACTTCGTTCGAGTGCGCATCTGACTCCTCGTGCAGGGATGCTCTGTCTGCAGGTCTGCCGACCGGCTTCAGGGCGGTCGGCGGGCCTCCGTTCCGAGAACTGGTCCAGACCGGTTATGAGAGCGCTTCCATGGTTGGCGCAGATGCGGGCCCTGTCAATACCGAAGTCGTGCCGCCGGTCCGGCGGCACGACTTCGCGGTCGCCGTCAGGAGCAGACGTTCGACGTGCTGTTGTTCAGCGTGAGGTTGCGGAACGTCGTGTTCGTCCCGCAGGGACTCTCGCGCACCGACGAGTTCGTCACCGTCAGGTTCTGGACGGTGATGTCGCGGTTGTTCGGGAACTCCGAGCGGGCGGCCAGCCGGATCTCGCCGCCACCGGTGACCGTGCCGCTCTGCGCCGCGAGGGTCACGTTGGTGCAGTTCTCGATCAGGACCGCGTTGTTGCCGGTGTTCGCGAGGTCGATCCGGTCGATGGTCAGCCCGCCGCTCTCGGACACGCAGAACACGCCGCGGCCGCCACCGCGGGCGCGGACCGTGCCGACCCGGATGTTCGTGGGGTAGCCGGTGCCGATGCGGCCGTTGCGGTTGGCGGTGCGGAACGCCGCGTACCCGGTGCCCGCGCCCGCGTTCTCCGCGTCGACCGTGCCGACGGTGGCGTTGATGGTGTCGTTGAGCAGCAGCCCGGAGTGGCCGACGTTGCGAGCGGTCACCGTGCCGATCGTGAGGCCGTCCACGCCGTAGGTCTCGACGGCGTGACTGCTCGCGCCGGACGCGAAGACGTTGTCGATCCTGATGTTGCGGCTGCGCACGCTGGTGTTGCCGCGGTTGTCGATGCGCACGCCGAGCCCGCTCGACAGCCGCAGGTCGATCTGGCCGAGCACGACGTTGTCGACGTTGCGCAGGAAGATCCCGTACAGCGGGCGGCCCGTCACGCTGAGGTGGCGCACCTCGACGTCACGGGTGCCCCTGGAGTAGATCGGGGCCTGGTCGCCGGAACCGGTGCCGGTCACGTTGATCGTGCCGCAGACGTCGATGCCGGTGTAGCTGGGCAACGAGATCCGCGAGCCCGCGCTGACCGATCCGCTGCCGCGCACCAGGACCCACTGCTTCGAGGTGCGTCCGGCGGTGAGGCTGTTGAGAGCGGACTGGACGGCCGATCGCATGTCGGTGCCGGTGTAGACGGTCCGGCTGCCGTTGCGGGAGGTCCACGTGCTGCCGTTCAGCACCGCCTGGGCGTTGAACGTCCGGTCACCGCAGGCCATGATCCGCGGCGTCGCGGTGGCCGGCGCGTGACCTCCGAGCACGGCCGCCACCGCCACGGCCGCGCCGATGCGCCACCTGGTCGAGAGCATGCGAGTTCTCCTTTCGGTGTGTGCGGCGGGTTTTACCTGAGATGGTTCGACAGCGGGATGCGTTGGTCGCGCAGGGCCTTGGCCACGACACCGGCGATCCGGGCGGCTCCCGCTGCCTCGAAGTGCGTGTGGTCGTTGCAGAAGAAGGCGCCGACGGGGCCCTTGGTGTAGTCGCCGTCGTTGGGGCACAGCCTGAGCTGGTTGTAGAGCGTGTAGCTCAGCCTGTGCAGGTCGATGACGGCCACGCCGGCGGCCCTGGCCGCGTCGGCCGTCTCGGTGAGGAAGCCGCGGGTGCCGACGGCCGTGGTGCCGCTGCACCTGATCGCGGAGACCGGCGTGAGGAAGATCGGCGTGACGCCGCGGTCCTTGGCCGCCTTGGCCATCAGCCCGAGAAGTTCTTTGTAGCGCGCGCTTCCGACGTGCCGCGGGCAGTCGCGACTGCCGTCGTTGATGCCGAACTGGATCATCAGGTAGTCACCGGCCTTCATACCGGCGGCCGGGTCCAGCATCGTCCGCCAGCGCTGGTGGAACGTCCTCGGGCTCACCACGCACTCGCCCGCCGCGTCCTTGGTGTTCTGCACGTTGGACTCGTAGAGCCAGGTCTGGATGCTCCGCCCGGCCACGGCGCTGTTCACCACGGTGACGTCGCCGGTGAACAGCGGGTCGAACCGGTTGCCCCAGCCCACCGGGCAACTGGTCCGCGGGTCCGCCATCGTCGAGTCGCCGGCGAGCCAGACCTTCACGGCCGCCGCGCTGGTCGACGGCGCGCCGGCGAGGGCGCACTCGGGTTCGGCGGCCGACGCGGGACCGGCGGCGGTGAGAAGTGGAAGTACGACGAGCGCGGCCAAAGCCAGAACGCGTTTCCTCACAGGGTTCTCCAGACAGGCAGGGGGTTGTCTGATGTGGACTTGGTCAGGCCTTCGGCCAGACGATCGCGCTCGCCGGAACCTGGGCGGTGAGCCGGCGGAACGAGGCGGGCGGCAGGAGGCGCTGGTCGCGCAGGGCGGTGGCGACGAGCCGGGCGACCTCGATCGCCCCAGCGGCCTGGAAGTGCGTGTTGTCCTCGACCCCGTCCGGGTAGTGGGGCCACGGCCCGGCCGGCAGGTGCAGGAAGTACTTCTTCGTTCCCTCGACGCCCGCGCGGTTCCACAACGCCGTGCTGGACGCGGTGAGGTCGATCAGGGGCACGCCCTTGGCCGCCGCGAGCTCGCGCATCGCCGCCGGATACGCGCCGTGGGAGGGCGCGGCGGCGCCGGTGCTGGTGAAGCGGCGTCGTTCGACGGACGTGACCAGCACCGGCTTCGCGCCTTTGGCCCGGCTCCTGTCGATGTACTGGGAGAGGTAGGCCTTGTACGTCGTCGACGGCTCGGTGTAGCGCGCCGGGTCCTCCTTCTTCTGGTCGTTGTGCCCGAAGGAGATGAGCAGGTGGTCGCCCCGTTTCACCTTGGACAGGACGCGGTCGAGGCGGCCCAGGTCCACGAAGCTCTTCGAGCTGGCTCCGGACAGCGCTTCGTTCGCCGTGACGACGCGGTGGGAGAAGAACGCCGGGAGCGCCTGGCCCCACCCGGCGCGGGGAGCCAGCGCCGAGGTGTAGGTGGAGGCGGTGGAGTCTCCCGCGACGTGGACGGTGACGGGGGCCGCCGCCGTGCCGGTTCCCGCTGTGGAGAGGAGCGAGATGGCGATGCCGATGACCGCGGGCGTGCGTTTCAGGAGCATGGAGTTCCCTTCGAGACCACCTCGGTAAGCGCTTTCCCAGATCGGAGTATGGCGCCCACAGGCCGGAAAATGCGAGGAAGTGCGGAGATCTGTTGCGTTCGACGTCGAATCGACTGCCGCCGATTCGCTCCCGCGGCAGTCGGCCTCGTGACGGTCCGATCAGGACGGTCGGCTCATCCGGCCGGGCCGCCCGACGGCGCGGGGAGCTGGGCGCCGAGCGGGACCGGGGTGCCGAAGTTCGGGGTGCCGTCGGCGTTCCAGGTGAACTTCTGCGGGCGGGCGGAGCGTTCCAAGGGTTGAGCGCGATCATCCTGATGCCCGACCAGAACGAGCCGAAGCTCAGCCACCAGCGGCCCTGCTCGTCCGCGACAATGTCGATGGCGTTGAAGTCGTCCGGCGTCCGCGACTCGACGACCAGCCCGCGGTGGGTCCACGTGCCGGAGCCACCGCTGGGACTGGTCGCCACGAAGATCGCCGACCGGTTCGAGCCGAACGTCGAAGCCGAGTAGTACAGCCAGTACCGTCCGTCGCGATAGGACAGATCCGGCGCCCAGAGGTTGCGGTCACCGTTGGTGTAGGAGGTCGTCCACCACGCGCCGCCGGGGAACACCGAGCCCGCGTTGCGGAGAGCGATCCGGTCGGTGGAGGTCCTGAGTGCGACGTCTCTGCCGGTGTGCGCCACGAGATAGCTGCCGTCAGGGCGTTTCACCGCGCTCGGGTCGTGCACGCCGACGTCACCGGTGACATGGCCCGGCAGGGGATAGGCCGAAGCGTGTGGTGCCGTCGCGACGGTGGTGGTCAGCACCACCGCCGCGACCAGGACTGCGTTTGCCAGTGCGTACTTCCTCAGAGCGGCCTTGAGACACCTCGATCTCTTGGACGGAGTCGTCGCGGCGGGATAGTCGTGTCACTCCAGGACGAACGTCGCGTCCGCCCGTCCCTGCGCGTCGGTGACGGCCTGCAGGTAGAGCAGTCCGTTGCTGACGCGGATGTGGCGGCCGGGGAAGTTCACCGACTCGAACGACACGGCCGAACTCGCGGCGAGCCCTGCGCGCTGCGTGAAGCTGGCGTCGTTGCGGAACAGGGCGCTGCCGTCGCTGCGGTCGACCCACAGCTCGTGGTTGCGGTGCCGCAGGAAGTAGCCGGGGAAGTTGGTCGACTCGAGCGACACCGTGCCGGAGCCGGCCAGCCCCGGGACGAGCCTGAACTGGGAGTCGGCCAGCGGGGCCACGCCTGCCTCCAGGCGCGCACGGTACTCCCAGTGGCGCACGAAGCGGTCGGTGGCGGCATAGGACCTCAGCCGGACCGGGGTCGGTCCGTCGGCGACCGGGATGCCGAAGTCCGGTGTGCCGTCGGCCCTGTAGTAGACCTTCTGCACGCGGGTGCGGCGGTTCGGGTCGTTGAGCGGGTCGCCGTTGATGTCGCGGTAGTTGCGGTCGTGGTAGACCATGACGTCGCTGCTGCCGTCCTCGGACACCGTGAACGAGTTGTGGCCGGGTCCGTACTGACCGGTCGCGGCGTTGCTGGCGAACACGGGGTTCGGACTCTTGGTCCACGAGGCAGGGTTGAGCAGGTCCGCCGACGCCGGCGCGGTCAGCAGGCCGAGGCAGTAGTTCGCGTCGGTGGCGCTGGCCGAGTAGGTCAGGAAGACCTTTCCGTTGCGCTGCAACACCGCCGGTCCCTCCGCCACCTTGTACCCGCGGGTCTCCCAGGCGAGCGTCGGTACCGTCAGCCGGGTCACCGCGCCGGTGATCGTCCACGGGTTCGCGCCCATCCGCGCGAGGTAGAGGTTGGAGTTCGTGGCGATGCCGGGTTCCTGCTGCGCCCACGTCAGGTAGCGCACGCCGTTGTGCACGAACGTGGAGGCGTCCAGGGCGAAGGTGTCCCACGGGGTCGTGATGCGGCCACGCTCGGTCCACGCACCAGTCAGCGGGTTGGCGCTCGAGCTCTCCAGCACGTACATCCGGATGCGCCAGATGTCGTCACTGCGGCCCGCCGCGAAGTAGACGTACCACTTCCCGTTGATGAAGTGGATCTCCGGTGCCCAGATGTGGGCGGCCATCTCGCCGCTGGAGTGCTTGCGCCAGATCACCGTCTCCGGCGCCGTGGCCAGTCCCTGGATCGTGGTGGCGCGGCGCAGGACGATCCGGTCGTACTCCGGGACGGTCGCGGTGAAGTAGTAGAAGCCGTCGGTGTGCTTGAAGATGTGCGGATCGGCACGCCGTTCCGCGATCGGGTTGGTGTACCGCACGGCGGGCGTCGCACCCGCCTGCGGCACGGGCATTCCGGCCACGCAGGTGACGGCGGCGAGCGCCAGCACGGCCAGGCGGAGTAGAACCGTCCTCATTTGACTGTCCTTTCAGGCCAGTGGCGCGGCGACGGTGAAGGAAGCGTCACCGGCGAACACCGAGCCGGAGGTCCGCCAGTCGACGCGCAGCTCGTAGTTCACGTGGCGCAGGTACCGGCCGGGATGGGAGTAGGACTCGAACGACGTGCTGCCGCCGCCCGCCAGACCGGCCCGGCCGCAGAAGGTGGCGTCGCGGGCGAACACCGCGTCACCGCTGTTGGTGTCCAGCCGGACGCGGAAGTCGTAGTGCCGCAGGTAGCGGTCCGGGAAGTTCACCGAGCGCAGCGAATAACAACCCGCGTTCGCCAGGCCGGCCACGACGGTGAACGTCGCGTCCCGGCGCGCCGTCAGGGCGCTGGACGAGTTCACGGGCTCGACGTACCCGAGGTTGTCGCGGTGGCGGACGTACCGGTCGGGGAGGTTGGCCGAGCGCAGCGACCGGGCGCCCGTGGCGACCGCCGTGCCGTCGCCGGAGTCCTCCCGCAGCACGGTGAAGTGCCGCGCGACGCCGGACAGCCCGGCGAGTTCGACCTTGGCGCCGAAGCTCGCGAGATTCGTGCTGTCGGCGTGGAAGTACCGCCGCTGGCCGTACTGGTCGAAGTAGATCCGCCACCGGCCGTCGGGCAGCCGCACGAGTGCGGGCCCTTCGAGCCCGGCACCCCAGCCCGCCCAGTTGCCCGTGCCGACGAAGGTCCACGGCCCGTTCAGCGACGTGGCGGTGGCGTGCTCGATGTACTTCGTGGTCTCGTTCTTGAGGAAGTTGTGGTACGTGCCGCCGACCTTGACCAGGAAGCTGTCGATGAAGTTGGCCGGGATGCCGAGCGCGACCGGGCTGCTCCACGCCGAGAGGTCCGCGTTCGTCGCGGTGATCCGGTACGGGCGGAACTGTCCCGCCGTCCCGCCCGTGGACGCGGAGAAGACCACGTGCACGCTGCCGTCGGAGTCCTTGAACCACTCCGGTGCCCACGTGCTGCCGGTGGCGCCGTTGAGTCCTACCCGGACGTTGCGCAGGAACGTCCAGTTCACGTAGTCCGTGCTGCGGGCGAAACCGATGGTGTCGCCCGTCCAGTTCGTCGTGTAGACGAGGTAGTAGTAACCGTCGGTGTGCCGCAGGACGCTGGGATCTCGGATCAGTCCGGACGGCGGCGTGTAGGCGTTGGCCCTGACCTGGGTGAAGCTGGTCGCGTTCGGCGAGTCGAAGACGTACATGTTCGACTCGCTGCTGTTCGTGAACGCGGTCATCAGGTAGTGCGGCACAGGGCCGGCGGCCGTCGCCACCGGACCGGTGGCGACGACACCCGCCCCGGCGGCGAACGCGACCGTGAGAGCGATCAACGCGCGCCGTCGGAACGAGCGGACGGCACGCGGCAGGGGGATACGCATGGACCGGCTCCTTGCACCATTGAGAGGAGGCTCGGACAGTGAGCGTTAACACTATGTGGCAAGGCTGCTGTTCCTGGCAATGGTGCTTGCCTGTACCGAGGCGTAGTTAGCGATAACAACGAGGTCCGGCGACCGTCGTCGAAACTCCACCGGGCGTCGTTCGACCACGATTCGACGACTCACGTGCCGCTGCTCCGTCAGGCAGAGCGCACGCCGAAACCGGCGCCGTCGCCCAGGCACAGAGAGGCGCACGACCGCAGGGAACCGATGCCCGGTCCGGCGGTCGTGCACCTCCGTGCCCAGCGAAGGATCCGTCTCATCCGCTGCCGGCGAGCGCCTCCAGCGACGAGTCGATGTGGCCCGCCAGTTCGGCGGGTGACGGGTGCGCCCACACCTCGGCAGGGCTGACAGGGACGTCGAGGTCGTTGCGCAGCCTGCGGGTGAAGGCCACGGCGAGCAACGAGTCCAGGCCGAGGTCGGTGAACTTCGCATGTGTCGCCACTGCGGAGGGTTGTGTGCCGAGCAGCGCGGCGAGGACGTGCACCACGGCGTCCTGCGCCATGCGGGCCCGCGCCGGACCTGGCGGCACGGCGCGCAGGTCGAGGGTCCGCGTCACTTCGCGGTGGGAGGTGTCGCTCGTGCGCAGGTCGGCCAGCAGCGGGTTGTCCAGTGCGTGGGGGAAGGCGCGGAACAGCAGTTCGGGCTGGTAGTCGAGCACCCCGGTGTTGACCCGCTGGTGGCGCAGCAACGCGGTCAGCGCGGTGAACCCGGCCGCGGTGGAGAGGGTGTCGAAGCCGCGTGCGGCGAAGCCCGTCGCCCGGCCGGCCTCACCCCAGGCTCCCCAGTTCACCGACAGGGTGGGCAGCCCCAGGTCGTGCCGCCATCGGGCGAACGCGTCCACCCACGAGCCCGCCACCGCGTAGTTGGTCTGACCGGGATTGCCCAGCAGCGCCGACATGGACGAGAAGATCACGAGCCAGTCCAAGGCCAGGCCTTCGGTCGCGTCGTGCAGGTTCAGCAGGCCGGTGACCTTGGGATGCCACGCGCGCGCCAGGTGGTCCGCGGTCATGGCCTCCAGCGGGGCGTCGTCGAGCACCACGGCGGTGTGCAGCACGCCGCGCAGGTCCGGCCCCGCCGCCGCGACCAGGCGCCGGGCCGTCTCCGGATCGGCGATGTCGCCACGCACGACCTCCACCTCGCACCCGGTGGCCGCGACCGTGTCCAGCACGGCGGCGGCATCGGGGGCGAGGCCGCCGCGTCCACCGAGAACGACCCGGCCGGCACCGGACTCCGCCAGCCACCGGGCCGCCTCCAGCCCCAGGCCCCGCGTACCGCCCGTGATGACGTACGACGCCCCGTCGCGCACCACGTTCCTGAGGGCGGGTGCATGCACGCGCAGCCGTTGCCCGGCCTGGGGGAAGGTGAGGGTGACGCGGCCGATGAGGTCGCCGGAGGCCAGTTGCCTGAACGCCTCCGCGGCCTCGGTCAGGGGGACGACCGCGGTGGGCAGCAGGGGCAGCCGGCCGGCCGTGATCTCGTCGAGCACCCGCAGCATCGCCGCGCGGAACACGGCCGGTTGCTCGTTCGCGGTGAGCACCAGATCCAGGGCGATGTAGGTGTTGCCGTGCCGGAACTTGCCGAGGTCCACGCGCGCGCCGTCGTACAGGTCGCGCTTGCCGATCTCGACGAAGCGCCCGGCCGGGGCGAGCAGGTCCAGCGAGGCGCGCATGGCGGGTCCGGTCAGCGAGTTGAGGACGACGTCGGCACCGCGTCCACCGGTGGCTTCCCGCACCTGCCCGGCGAAGTCCAGGGTTCGTGAGTCGAACACGTGCTCCACGCCGTGCTCCCGCAGGTAGCGGCGCTTGGACTCGGTACCGGCGGTGGCGATGACCGTGGCGCCGAGCAGCCGGGCGACCTCGATCGCGGCGAGCCCGGTGCCTCCCGCGGCCGAGTGCACCAGCACGGTCTCGCCTGCACGCAGTCGTGCGAGGTCGTGCAGCGAATGCCAGGCGGTGAGGTAGGTCAGCACCGACGGGACGATGCCGACGGGGTCGAGGCCCTCGGGGATGCGCGCGGTCAGCGCGGCACTGGCCAGGCAGTAGGACGCCATCGAGCCGCTGCCGTCCGTGATCACGGTGGTGACCCGGTCACCGGGCTCGAGGTCCTCGACGCCGTCACCGACCGCCAGCACCACCCCGGCGGCGTCCGAGCCCAGTGCGGGCAGGCTGCCGTCGTCGGTCGGGTAGATGCCCAGCGCGATCAGCACGTCGCGGAAGTGCACGGTGCACGCGACCGGTCGCAGCAGCACCTGTCCGGGCCCCGGCGCCGGCAGCGGCTCGCCGGTCGCGACCAGGCTCAGCCTGTCCAGGCCCCCGTCCTGGTGCGGGCACAGGACGAACTCGTCCTCACCCGCGACCGCGTCGATCTCACGACCGGTCCGCGGTGGCCGCCCGGCCAGCGGTGCGCGCGTCAACCTCGCCACGGAGCGCTGCCCGGCTCGCCAGGCGACCTCGGTCTCGGCCGTTCCGGCCACCAGTTCGGCCACGACGTCGGCCAGGTCCTCCGCCGTGCCGGTGTCGCCGTCGACCCAGCTCACCTCCGACTCGGGCTGTTCCACGGCGGCCACGCGCAGCAGTCCGCGCAGCGCGCACACACCGGGGTCGGCCGGGTCGCCGTCGAGGACCGGTCGCGCGTTGCGGCTCACCAGCCACAGCCGGGGTGGCGAGTCGTGCCGTCCGTGCTCACGGACGAGGGCGGTCACCTTCGTCACGCGCTCCAGATCGTCGAGGGCACCCGTGGCGCACCACACGACCGCGGCGGCTTCGGGAACCGCGGACGTGTCGTGGTGGACCGCAGCGTGCAGCCCTGCCGCCGTCAGCGCGGTGACCATCCGCTCGGCGACGCCGTCGTGGTCGCCGGGTTCTCCGATCACCGCCCACACGCCGTCCGAGTGCGCCGGATGTCGTTCCGGCAGGGGGACAGGGCGCCAAGCGATCTCGAACAGCCTGGCGTTGAGCCGTGCGCTGTCGGCCGCGGCTCGGGTGTTGCGGACGAAGCCGACGTCCTCGAGCGCGCCCACCCACTCGCCCGCTTCGTCGTAGAGGTCGGCGCGGCCGGTCGCGGTGGTGTTGTCTCGCCGCACCTCGGCGCGTGCCCAGGCGATGCGGCCGGGCTGGGCGGGCAGCACGACCTCGCCGATGCCCGTGGGCAACCAGGGGCCGTCGCCGTCGTCGGCTTCCTCCCCGCGAACCAGGCACGCCGCCACCGCCAGCACACACCCGTCCATCAGCACGGGATGGACGCACGGGGCGCCGGTGCGGATCTCCGCGTCGGTGGGCACCTGCAGACGGACCACTCCGTCATCCGTCGTGGCGGTGATCGAGTGGAAGGCCGGACCGGTGTCCAGTCCGATCCGGCGGAACGCCGCGTAGAGGTGGTCCAGGTCAGCCGGGGCATCGGGAAGGGGCAGCGCGGGGCGGAGAGCGGCCGCCCCGTCGCCGCGGGTGGCCGTCGCGGCGGCGATCCGGTCCCATCCGCCGCCGGTGTGCTGGACGACCTCGACATCCACGCGGTGCCCGGTCCTGGTGGCCGCGACCTGCAGGGGCACGGAGGCGGTCAGCGGCAGCGCGCGCTCGAACCGCACGCCGGTCAGGCGGATCTCGTCGGTGCCGCAGCCCAGCAGGCCGGTGGCCGCGGCCAGGGCGAGTTCGACGTGGGCGGCGCCGGGCACGAGCGGGGTGCCGCGCAGGGTGTGCTGCGCCAGCCACTCGGCGCGATCCGTGCCGAGGTCCGCGTCCCACACGTGCCGGGTGCCGTCCTCGGCCTCGGGATCGGGTACGGCCGACCGCTCGCCCAGCCACATGTGCGACGCCGCACCGCGTGACCCGCGCACGGGTTCCTGCCAGTACCGGGAGCGGTCGAAAGCGGTGGGCGGCAACGGGATCCGCGCGCCACCGCCGTTGACGCCGACGAGATCTACCGGCACACCCGCCACGTGCAGCGCGGCGGCGGCGCGGACCATCGACTCGTGGCCGCCGCGATCCCGGTCGAGCGAGCCCACCGCCACCACCGGTGCTCCCAGCGCCGCGGCGTTCTCCTCCACGGCCTGGGTCAGCAGCGGGTGCGGCGAGAGTTCCAGGAACACCCGGTGCCCGTCCTCGACCAATGCCTTGCAGGCCAGGTCGAAGCGCACCGGGGCGCGCAGGTTCCGCGCCCAGTACGCGCTGTCGAAGACCACCGGCTCCCGCGGATCTCCCGCCGTGGAGTAGAACGGGACCGCCGCCGGTGTTCCCGGCAACCACGACGTCCGCTCGGCGATCTCGGTCAGGATCGGCTCGACCTGCGGGGAGTGCGCGGCCACCACGACGGCGACCTGCCTGCAGAACACACCGCCGTCCTGCCAGCGGCGCATCAGCCCGGCCACGGCAGGGCCGTCGCCCGCGATGACGGTGGACGCCGGGGCGGTCACCACCGCGACCGACACACCGGGGGTGCCGGCGATCTCGGCCTCGACGCGGTCGACGGGCAGCGAGACCACGGCCATGCAGCCACCGGCGACGCGCTGGAGCAGTGACGACCGCGCGATCGTGACGCGCATGCCCTCCTCGGGGGTCAGCATGCCCGCCGCCACCGCGGCGGCGGCTTCCCCCATCGAGTGGCCGACCACGGCGGCCGGGCGCAGGCCCCTGGCCCGCCACATCTCCGCCAGCGCCGTCTGGACGGCGAAGAGCACCGGCTGGACCACGTCCATCCGTTCCAGCGGTTCGCCGGCGGCCAGCAGCCGCCGCACGGGTACGCCCGCGGGCGCGGCGACGGCGTCAAGGAGGTCGATCGTGCGGGTGAAGGCGGGATCGGTGTCCAGCAGGTCGCGGGCCATGCCGGGCCACTGCGAGCCGTGCCCGGAGAACACCCACACCGGCATGCCGGGATCGGTCGTCGGTCCGGAAAGGACACCGGGGTGGTCCTGCCCGGCGGCTACCGCGCGCAGGGCGTCCACCAGACCGTCGCGGCCGGTCGCCACCACGCAGGCGCGGGTGGACAGATGGCTGCGGTGCGCGGCCAGGGTGTGCGCGACGTCGGCGGGGGAGTCGTGGGAGGCCTCCACGTGGTCGGCCAGGCGACCGGCCGTGGCCGCCAGCCCTCCCGGTGAGGCGGCCGAGAGCGCGTGGACCACGATCCTGTCCGGCCGGCCTCGCGAGGGCGGCTCGGGTGCGGGCGGCGCCTGCTCGACGATGGCGTGCGCGTTCGTGCCGGTGACGCCGAACGCCGATACCCCCGCGCGGCGAGGACGGCCGGGGCTGTCCCAGGCGGTGGTGGCGGTGGGCACGACGAAACGGGTGCCGTCCGCGTCGATCGAGGGGTTCCATCGCGTGAAGTGGAGGTTCGCCGGGATGGTGCCCCGCCGCACCGCCAGCGCGGCCTTGATGAGCCCGAGCACCCCTGCCGCGCTCTCCGGGTGGCCGATGTTGGTCTTCAGCGAGCCCAGCGCGCAGGGGCGGCCGGAGGTGCCGTAGGCGTCGGTCAGCGCGGCGAACTCGATCGGGTCGCCGACCGGCGTGCCGGTGCCGTGCGCCTCCACGTAGCCGATGTCGTCCGCGGTGACGCCCGCCGAGCGCATCGCCGCCCGGATGACGGCGTGCTGGGCGCCGCGTGACGGCTGGGTGATGCCCTGCACCCGCCCGGCGTGGTTGATCGCCGTCCCCGCGATCACCGCGAGCACGCGGTCCCCGTCGCGTTGCGCGTCGGCCAGCCGCTTCAACGCCACCATCCCGCAGCCCTCACCGCGCACGAAGCCGTCCGCACTCGCGTCGAACGCCGCGCACCGCCCGCGTGAGGACAGGGCGCCCGCGCGGGCGAAACCGACGAGCCCGCCCCATTCGAGCTGCACGGTCACACCGCCCGCCAGCGCGAGGTCGGCCTCCCCGTTGTGCAGCGAGCGGCAGGCCAGGTGCACGGCGATCAGGGACGAGGCGCACGCCCCGTCCACGGCGAGGGACGGCCCGTTGACGTCGAGGATGTAGGAGATCCGGCCGGGCGCGCCCGAGGGGATCGCCGAGATGCCGTGGTAGACGTTGAAGTCCGCCATCGTGAACCGCTTGGCGTAATCGGCGCCGGAGATGCCGATGAACATGCCGGTGCGCGACCCCGCCAGCGAGCGCGGCGGCACACCGGCGTCCTCCAACGCCTCCCAGGTCGCCTCCATCAGCAAGCGGTGCTGCGGGTCGACGCTGGCCGCCTCGCGGGCGGGCACGCCGAAGAAGCCGGGGTCGAACAGGTCGACGTCGTCGAGGAAGGAGCCGCTGCCCAGCGCTCCCGAGCCCGCGAGGTCGGCGGGGACCACGCGTTCGTCGTCGGACCACCGCCGGCCGGGGCCGGACCCGGCCACGACATCGCGCTGGTCCAGCAGCAGCTGCCACAGCTCTTCCGCCGACGTGACCCCGCCGGGGGTCCGGCACGCCGTTCCGATGATCGCCACCGGCGTCTGCCGGTCGTTGCCTGCGTCGTCCTCGTGCATGGTGAATCCTTCTGGTGTCTCGGTCCCCGGTCGGAGAACTTCGGAGGAGGACTCCCCGCGGTCAGGCGAAGAGGCCCGCCACCTTGAGAGCCGTGCGGGCGAGGGGCGTGCCGAGCAGCGCCGGGATCGTGGTGTCACCGCCGAGGTACGAGTCGACCCGTCGCCACACCGGCGGGAACGCGGTCAACGCGGTGTGGACCACACCGGGACGCTTGGTGAAGACGTTCATGACCTCGCGGGAGGCGCGCATCTCGACCTCCAGGGTGGAGCGCACCGCGCTGGTGTAGGTACCGAGCGCCCGCTCCGCGTCCGCCGGGCGCTCCGCCCGTGCGATCTCGGTGGCGGCCTTCCCCGCCCACGTGCCCGACCGCAACGCGAAGGAGATCCCTTCCCTGGACCACGGATCGCACAGCCCCGCGGCGTCGCCCGCCACGAGCGTGCGGCCCCGCCCCAGCGGTGAGTCAGGACGGCGGCACCTGGTCAGATGCCCCGTGTCGTGCAACGGCGTCAGGTGTGCCAAACCGTGGCGCTGCAGGAACTCCCGCAGGTAGGCCTTCGTGGCCTCGCCCCGCCCGCGCGTGGCGACGACGCCGGCCGTGCAGATGCCGCCCTTGGGGAAGACCCACCCGAACGAGCCTGGCAGCGGCCCCCACTCCATCAACATGCGGCCGCGCCACCTCGCCGCGTCGCCGGGGCCGACCGGGACCTCGACCTCCAGCGCCAGGTCCACCTGTTCGCAGCGGACACCGACTTGGCGGCCCACCCGTCCGGCGCTGCCGTCAGCGCCCACGACCGCCCGCGCGCGGATCCGTTCGCCGCCACCGATGCGGACGACGACCTCGCCGTTCCCGTCCTCCAGCGCCGACACGGAGGTCTGGTCGCGCACCACCGCACCGGCACGGCCGGCCGCCTCGGTGAGCGCGGCGTCCAGTTCGTCGCGGAACACCATCTTGCACCGCGCTCCCTCGGTGGAGGCGACGGTGCGTTCCCGACGTCCGTTCCAGCCGAACGTCACCGCGTCGATCTCGTCGCGGACCGCGACCGCGAGCCCGGCGGGCAGAAACGCCTGCGAACACCCGATCAACCCGCCCCCGCAGGTCTTGTACCGCGGTACGGCAGCGCGTTCGAGCAGCAGCACACGGCATCCCGCTTCCGCCGCCACTCTGGCGGCGGTGGCTCCGGCGGGGCCCGCCCCCACGACCACCACGTCCCACGGCTGCCCTTCGAACCGATCCGCTGACATCTGATCACCGTTCCTGAGTGGAGGGTCGAACGTGGAATGGTCAGGACGCGCCGGGTGCCGTGATCCGCACCGCACGGGCCTTGCGCACACGCGGCTGTGGAACGGTTCTCTCGCAGGACGCCGGACAGCCGGGCAGTTCGGAGCACAGCAGGATCGGGCCCGCCGTCGACTCGATCGCCAGCGTCCCGTCGGCGCGGGACGTCACGATGACCGACGCGGTCTGCGTGGCGGGTGACGTGATGTGGCCGGCGTGGTCCTTGGTGCGCCAATGGAACACGGTCACGCTCACGAGGCCGAACAGCAGGAGCCACAACAGGCCGAGCAGCGCGTGGCCGATCGCGCCGTCGTCGGTGAACCCGGCGACGGCCGCGGACTGCATCGATCCGTAGGTGGGCAGCAGCCGTACCGGGCCGAGGTCGGTGGAGGGGTTGATGATGGGGTTCTGCACCATGACGTCGATCAGGCTGACCATGATGATGACGAACATGCCCGCCAGTTCGCTCGACAGCGCCAGGCCCAGGACCATGCCCAGACCGCCGTACGTCAACGCGCTGGTGAACAGGCTGAACCCGACGAGCGCGGGCTGACGCGGTTCCCAGAACAGGTCCATGACGACCGCCGCGTAGACGGCGGCCGGCACCGAGGCGAGGACGAGGGCGACGAACTTGGCCGCCAGCATGCTCAGGCGCGGGTGTCCCGCGAGCACCAGCCGCTGGTCGAAGTCGCTGGAACGCCGCACGGACGCGAACTGCAGGAAGCCGATGATCAGGGTGACGGCGTTGATCACCGCCGAGATCATGGCCAGTTCGTTGGCGTCGACGCGCATCGCGTGGCCGAGCACGCGGGAGTGGAACTCGATGGTGTTGTTGGGGATGACGGTGTGGACCACACCGAGCCAGATCGGGATGAAGCACACCACCAGCCCGAGTGCGAGGTGGTTGCGGGCGTGCTGGGTGACCTCGAAGCCGATGGCCTTGAGCAGTTTGGCCCACCAGGTGGTGCGTCCGTCCAGGGACCGCTTCGCCGCGCGCAGGTCTGCCAGCACGGCGGTGGCCGGCTTCACGGCGCCACCTTCCGGCCGGCGGTGGCCTTCTCGGCGAAGACCTGCCCCTCCCGCAGCCGGTGCAGCCGGTCGAACCGCTTGATGTCGTGGGCGATGTGGGAGATCACCAGCACGGACTGGCCCCGGTCGCACAGTTCCCGGGTGATTGCCCAGAACGCGAGGTAGTTGTCCCAGTCGAAACCCTGGTAGGGCTCGTCCATGAGGACCACGCCGGGATCGTGCATGAGCGCGAGGACGAGGTTGAGCTTCTGCTTGGTGCCGCCGCTGAGCAGGCCGGCCTTGCGGCTCAGGTAGCGGGTCAGGTCCAGGCGCTCCACCAGTTCGTGGGCACGGGTGAGGGTGGTGAGCTGGTACGCGCTCTGGAAGTAGCGCAGGTGTTGTTGCACGGTCAGCTCGTTGTTGACGACGATGCGCTGCGGGCAGTAGCCGAGGCGACCCCTGTGCACGACGCTGCCGCGGTCGGCTCTGAGCTCACCGGACAACACCCGCAGCAGCGTCGTCTTGCCGGCGCCGTTCTCGCCGATGATCCCCATGATCTCTCCTGGTCGCAGGGAGAAGTCGACACCTCGTAGCACCTGGTGCGAGCCGAACGCCTTGTGCAGGCCCATGGCTTGCAGGGTGAAGTCCTCAGAGGACACCGCGCTCCCTTCGAAGTCGGCTCAACGCGTACGGGAGGTGGCGAACACCGCGAGCTCGGCCAGGCCCTGCTTCGCCGGTGCGGCGAAGGAAGCCGGCTTCAGCACCGACAGGGCTCGCTGTGCGCGATCAGCGATCAGCTTCTCCACGCGGGTGACGGCGCCCGTGTCGCGGACGACCTCGCGCAGCCGGTCCGCCTCCTGCTGGTCCAGGTCCGGTTTGCCGTGCAGGGCGGCGATGACCTCGCGTTGCGCTTCGGTGGCCTGCCTCCACGCGAGAATCATCAGGACGGTCTGCTTTCCCTCACGCAGGTCGTCCAGGTCCGGTTTTCCCGTCACGGCCGGGTCACCGAACACGCCCAGCAGGTCGTCTCGCAGCTGGAACGCTTCACCGACCGGGCGTCCATAAGCGCCGCACGCGGTGAGGACGTGTGCATCGGCGCCCGCCAGCACCGCGCCGATGCGCAGTGGTAACTCCACGGTGTAGCGGGCGGTTTTCAGGCGGATCACCCGCCATGCCCGCCGCAGGGGATCGACGGCGGACTCGGCCGCACCGAGCAGGTCGAGATACTGGCCGGCGATCAGCTCGACGTGCATGGTGCCGACGAGCTCACGCACGGCTCTCCTGCGTCCGGTCTCGGTGTCGAGCACGGACAGCAGCTCCTCCGACCACACCAGAGCCAGGTCTCCGAGGAGGATCGCCGCGCTGGTCCCGAACCGCTCGGCGGCCTGCCGGCCGCCAGGGCCGTGGAAACCCGCGGCCAGCGACCGGTGCACCGTCGGTTTGCCCCGCCGCAGGCCGGACGCGTCCATGATGTCGTCGTGCACCAAGGCGAAGGTGTGGAACAACTCCAGCGCCGCTCCCACGACAACGGGCTGGTCGCCGTCGGGGTCGCCCCCACCGGCCAGCCAGCCGAAGTGGCAGAACAACGGCCGGAGGCGCTTGCCGCCCTCCAGGAACTCGCCCAGCACCGCCACCAGAGGCGGCAGGCACGCGTCCGGAGCGGAGCCGCGCTTGCCGGCCAGGAAAGCGGTCAGGGCCGAGTCCACCTGTTCACGCACTCGAGCCGTGCTCGGACGCCCTGAGTCCGCCGCGGAAAGCGCGGACAGGGCAAGGAGATCACTGGTCATCATTTCTCCGTGGGTGCTGGAGCGTGAGCCGAGTGCGGAGGACGCCGCAGGAAGTGGGACGGGAATCGCTCTACCGTCGCGGCTTTCCGAAATTAACACCGGATGCCGGTGAATGGCGAGCCGGAGTCGGGAAGAGACCGCGAGATCACTCTTTCCGGTGTCGACACCAGTTCAAACCCGTGTGCGCGGTACCGCTCGTGCCGCGCTGAACACTCGGATGTGTGGGGATCGGACTATCCGCAGCCGACTTACCCTGCTGTGCGCGAAAATCACACCTCCATCGAGTGCATATCCGTCCCCTCTTTGGCATGAAACCGCGAACACCACTTGAATCGATCTGCGAACTGCGGCAACTTCGCTCGCATCCGGTGAAACAGAACGCCGTGAATCATGATTCTTTTCGCTGGGCACCATTCTTCAAGGAGACCCAGGATGACCTCCCTCGACCACCCCGTCGAGCACCGGCTCTTCTTCTGCCCCCAGGCCTCGGCCATCCATCCGCACGCCGCGGAAGCGGAACGTGACGCCATAGCGTGGATGGACCACATAGGACTGTGGGCGGACGACAGGCAACGCCGGCGGCTCATCGGTACCAACAGCGCCGAGTTCTTCTCCCGCTTCGCTCCAAACGCGGACGACGACGGTCTGCAGGTCGCCGTGAGATGGGTCTACTGGGGTTTCCTCTTCGACGACCTGCGCTGCGACGCCGGCGAGTTCAGCACCAGGCCCCACGAGTTCCTGCGCATGGCGGGCGAAACCCAGCGCGCGCTGGAGACGCCGTGGCACGCGGTGGTCGGCGACCCGCTCGTCCTGGCGTTCCAGGACATCGCCCGCAGCATGCGCGAACGCGCCACACCGGTACAGGCACAGAGGTTCGTGCGCGCGCACCGGTCGTGGCTCTACGCGGTCGCCTGGCAGACCGCCAACCGCGCGCAGGGCCGTATGCCCGGGCTCGACGAGTACACCATCATGCGCAGCAACGCAGCGGGAGGAGAACCGACGATAGCGCTGCTGGAGATCGCCAACGGCGCCGAGATCCCCGGCGCGGAGATGGACTCGCCACCGATCCGCGCCCTGACCGAGATGACGATCCTGATCGCCTCCTGGGACAACGATCTGCACTCCCACGTCAAGGAGAGGCGGGAGAGCGAGGCGGAGCAGAACATCGTCAACGTGCTGATGCACCAGTACGGGGTCGGCGAGAGCACGGCGGTCGACCAGGCCCGCGCACTGCGGGACCGCGTCATGGCTCGATTCCTGCGGCTGCGCGACACCGTCCTCACCCGCCCGTGCAGCCCCGCGCTGCGGGAGTACCTCGCCTGCCTGGGGCACGCCATCCGCGGCAACATCGACTGGGCGTTGAACGTTCCCCGCTACACCGCCGCGGACGGCTCGCGGCCGGCCGTTCCCCTGCCCCGCGCCGAAGCCGCCTGGACATCCGATCCGTGCGACATCACGGAAGAACCGCTGCCCATTCCCGCCATCACCTGGTGGTGGGACGAACTGTGAACGACACCGACCTGAGGGAGATCGTCATGAACCGCTTGCTGTCCGTACTCGCCGCCACCGCCATCGCCGTTCCGTCCGTGCTCGTGGCCGCCGCACCGGCAGACGCCCGGCCAACGACCGGATCCGCGGTTGTCGCCGAGTCGGACTGTGGTGCCGACGAGGGTGCTTGGAAGCGCTATCGCCGTTTCAGCAACATGATGCTGTGCGAAGCCGTGGGCGCCGCGGGAATTCTGATGGGCCGGTGGACCGACTGGCGCTGTGACGACCAGAACGTCCTGTGGGTCAGCGGTGCCGAAGAGCCTCTTGGCGGATGACCACGTTCCCGATCACCAAAGGGGATCGCGGCTGACCGCACCGCGGATTGCCCGTGCGCCAGAAGTGCCTGGCGTGCGGGGGAGTGCGCCGAGTTGATCGTCGACTGTGGACCGCGGCCTGCCGGTGGATCATTTGTCCTGGTCACGCCCGATCCGCGGTCCCGTTGGTAACAGGTCGATAACCAGACCCATCCGTTCCCCGAGGGGTGGCGAATCACCGATGCAACCTCCCCGTTCACCCCTTGGAGAAATCCGTCATGAAGAAGACCGTCCGCAGCACCGCTCTGGCCGCCGGCGCCATCTCGCTCGCCCTGTTCGGAGCTGCTTGCGGCTCGGGCGACATGGCCGGCAGCGGCACTTCCGCCGCCGCGCCCACCACGACCACCACCCAGTCCTCGGCTGCGATGGCCGACCCGGCCAAGGACCTCGTCGGCCCCGGCTGTGCCGACTACGCGAAGCAGGTTCCGTCCGGTGCCGGCTCGGTGTCGGGCATGGCCGCCGACCCGGTCGCCGTGGCGGCGAGCAACAACCCGCTGCTCACGACGCTGGTGAGTGCGGTGTCGGGCAAGCTGAACCCGAAGGTGAACCTGGTCTCGACGCTGAACGGCGCCGAGTTCACGGTGTTCGCGCCGGTCGACTCGGCGTTCGCGAAGATCGACGCGGCGACGATCGAGAAGCTCAAGACCGACGACGCGCTGCTGACCAAGATCCTCACGTACCACGTCGTGCCCGGCCAGATCTCGCCCGACAAGATCGCCGGTGACCAGAAGACCGTGCAGACCGGCACCGTGAAGGTCACCGGTTCGGGCAACGCGATCAAGGTCAACGACGCCAACGTCATCTGTGGTGGCGTGAAGACCGCCAACGCCACCGTGTACCTCATCGACTCGGTTCTGCTGCCTGCCTGACATCTCCAGGGCAGCAGTACCGCGACTCCGGGAACCGCGCTGTGTAGGCGGTTCCCGGAGTTTCCACGTCTGCCGGCCAGGTCAGCCGATGGGCCGCCGCGCGTCGAAGCCGGCCGGTGACCGGACTGCCTCAGGCCGCGGGTTGCACTCCCATGTCCTCCATGGCCGAGCGCAGCGCCTTGAGTCCGAAGTGGACTCTGCTGCGCAGCGTCGCCTGGGGCACGTCCGGTTCGGTGGCCACATCGCGATACGACCTGCCACGCAGGTGGGTCTCCACGACCGCGGCGCCGCTGCTCCGCGTTGATCCGCAGCAGTCCCAGCTGCACCAGCCGATGGTCGATCGTGGTGTTCACGAAGTCCTTGCTCACCTCGCCGGCTTCGGCAGCGTCCACCTGTGCGGCGGTGATCCGCTTGTCGTGGCGCAGGCCTGACGGACGCGGAAAGGCCGCCCCGGAGCGCGGTCGGGGCGGCCTGCCGAACATCAGGTCAGAGGCTCAGGTCGAGGTCGTTCAGCACGCCGCCGACGTTGACGTCGCCGAGCTCGCCGGAGATGTCCCCGATCTTGCCGATGTCGCCGACGTGGCCGACACCGGTCACGTCACCGACGTTGCCCACGTGGGACACGACGTCGCCGACGTTGCCGACCTCGTGCAGCGACAGGTCGTTGCCGGTCACGTTGCCGATGGCGGAGGTGACGTCGCCGCTGAGCACGTCGTTCACGCCCAGGTCGCCGGTGTGCGCGGTGCTGGTGAGGTCGCCGACGACGTCGGAGACGTGCGTGGTGCCGAGCACGTCGGTGCCGTTGCTGATGTCCCCGACGGTGTCGGTCACCTCAAGGTCGGTGACGGTCTTGGTGACGTCGGTGATCTCGGTGGTCCCGACGACGTCCAGGGCGCTGGACGGGTCGCTGAGCACGTCGAAGCCGTTGTCGACCCCATGCACGGCGGCGGTCAGGCCCGAGACGGCGCCGAGGACCGTGTTGTCGTCCAGCTGCTGGCCGGCGGTGTTCTGCAGCGTGCTCATCAGGTCGAGCTGCTGGTCCAGGTCCAGGCCGGAGATCGTCGACCCGAAGTCGCCCACGCCGGTGGCCGGGGCGAAGTCGAGCACCAGCGGCAGCAGCTCCTGGATGTCGGACGGCTGCACGTCACCGAGCCCGGCCGCGTCGAGCGAGCCCTGCGGGTCGAGCTGGAAGGCCGACCGGGCGTCGGGGTCGCTGAGCAGGTTGAGGGTGAAGTCGTGCAGCGTCTGCGGCAGGTCCACGTCGAACTCCAGGTGCGTCGTTGTGCTGGTGCCACGGAACGTTACGAAGGATCCCTGGTTCACCGCATCGGGTGACGTCCATGGTTCTGTTCGGTGGGGACTGGTCGGGGGTTGGCGATACCGCGAGTAGGGGAATAGGGGTCTCTCCCGATCTTTGTGTCGTGACCAAACCTGAACGGGTGATGCACCGAACGACAGAGGTAGCAGTCGGTCACCAGGAGGTTCACGCGCTCATGTCCTCGATGTCGGACACGCCCTTGTTGCTCGACAGCGGGACCACCCGAACGCTCGAACGCGCGCGCACCGCCGACCACGTCGTGCTGACCGGACCGGCCGGTTGCGGCAAGTCCACGCTGCTGCGCACCTTCGACCAGGCGATCGTCGTCGACGACGGGCACGCGCTCGGCGATGACGAGGCCGGCCGCCTGCTCGACGAGGTCAACGCCGGCGGCCGGCTCGTCGTGGCCCACCGCCTGTGGCCCGAGAACCGCGCGCTCACGGGCCTCGTCAACGCACTGCCCGGCTCCGTGGTCCGCGTGCGACTCAGGCCCCTGTCCCGTGAGCACGTCCGGTCCCTCGCGGCGGACGTCCTGGGCGCCGAGGTGAGCGAGGAGCGCGCGGACCGCCTGCACGAGCGCACCGGCGGCACGCCCGAGTTCGTGCTGGACGAGCTCTCCGCGGATCCGCGTACCGCGTTCGCCCGCCACTTCGACGGCCTGTCCGTCGCCGCGGCCGATCTGCTGCTGGCCCGCGCTCTCGGCGCCCCCTTCGACGCCGGCCTGCTCGCGACGGTGCTGGCACTGGACCTGCACACGGTGTCGGAGTCCATCGAGGCGCTCCGATCGGCGGGCCTGCTGCAGATGGACGGAGCGCCGCTGCCCGCCGCCGCCGACGCGATCGAGGTGCTCGCGCCGGTGGAACAACGCGCCGCCCTGCTTCGCAAACTCGCCCTCACCCAGTTCGAACGTGCGCGACCGGTGTCGGCCTACGCGCGGTCGTTGCTGGAGCTCGGTGTGCTGGATCCCGACCTCGTGGACGTGTTCACCTCCGCGGGCCATGAGGTGATCACCGACGACCCGGCCCTGGCGGCACGGTTGTTCACCGCCGCCGATACCGGGCCTTCCGCGCACCTGGCGCGGGCCCGCGCTCTGAGCGGTGACCTCGACGGCGCGGTGGACGTGGTGGACCTCGAACACGCCGACGCGGACGCGTTGCTGGTCACCGCGACCGTGCTGACGCTGCGCGGGCAGGTCGGGCGTGGGGCGGAGCTGCTCCAGCGCTCGGACAACGGACTCGCGCTCGGCTTCGCCGTCACCGGCCTCCTCGGCGCCGGTCGGCTCGGTGAAGCCCGCACGGTCCAGCTCGGCGCGCGTTCGCAGCCCGCCAGATCGCTGACCGACACCCTCGGGCACCGCCTGGCCGACGTGCTCCTCGAGACGGTCACCGGGACGCCGATGGCCGCCGTCGCCGCCGCCGTGGCCACGGCCGGGGTCAACCAGGCCGGCTCCCGCACCTCCGTGCAGCCGGACAGCCCCACCGCGCTCGCCGCGCTGATCTGCCTCCACGCGGGCGAGCTGACCGTGGCGAGGTCGTTGCTCGGCAAGGCCGTGCGGGGCGATGGCGGCAGGGGACTGCACGCGGACAGGCACCAGTTGCTGCTCGCCTGCGCGGAACTCTTCGGCGGCGACGTCGAAGCAGCCCGGCGGCTGGTGCGCCCGGATGCGCCCAGGGAGCCGCGGGAGGCCTTGTTCGCGGCGGCGCTGGGCCTCGGGACCACCCGCCGTGCCGGTGATCTGCACGCCCTGCGGTCGGCATGGGAACCGGCCCAGCAGGCCCTCGTCGTGCATCCCGTCGATCTCTACACCCTGATCCCGTTGACCGAGATCGCCGTCGCCGCGGCCAGGATCGGCCAGTTCCACCGCATCGAGACGCACCTGGACGAGGCCTGGGCGCTGCTCGACGACCTCGGCAACCCTCCACTGTGGTCAGTCCTGCCGCGCTGGCACACCTTCCACGCCGCACTGCTCATCGGCGACCACACCGCGGCGGACGAACACCTGGCAGCGTTGGAAGAAGCGGCGGACGCGCTGCCGTTCGCCCGTGCTCTGGCCGCCGCCGCGCAGTGCTGGAGCCTGGCCGGCCGCGGCGACGTGGACCACGGGCGGGTCGAGTCGGCCGCGCAGGAACTGTACGCCCACGGCATGCGCGTGGACGCGGCAAGGCTTGCCGGGCACGCCGCCATGCACACCACCGACCGCAAGGCGATGACCCAGCTGCTCGACATCGCCCGCCAGTTCCACGGCTCGACCAGCGGGCAGGGCGGCACCGGTGCCGAGGTCCTGAGCGACCGCGAGCAGGAGGTGGCCGCGCTGGTGCGGGACGGGCTCACCTACCGCGAGGTCGGCGACGCGCTGTTCATCTCGGCCAAGACCGTCGAACACCACGTCACCCGCATCCGCAACAAGCTCGGAGCGAAGAACCGCCGGGAGCTCGAACGGGCGCTGGAGGACGTCGACCTGATGACTGCTCCGTTCGAGAAGTCCCTACCGCCTGCGTAACGACCCGGTCGCTCACGGAGACATCAGCCTTGGTGTCCGCGCGAGGTGAGGGTGTGTGCAGATGAAGATCGATCTGTTCAACGAGATCCAGAACCCCGGCCCTGCTCCCGAGCAGTTCCGCTTCCGCCAGGCCCTCGACCAGGCCCGCCTCGCCGACGAGCTCGGCTACGGCTGCTGGTGGCAGGTCGAGCACCACGGCGCGGGCGAGTTCAGCCTGTCGTCCGCGCCCGAGCTGATGCTCGCCGCCCTGTCCCAGCAGACCTCCCGCATCCGCCTCGGCCACGCCGCCGTGCTCGCACCCGGCCGGTTCAACCACCCGATCCGCGTCGCCGAACGCGCCGCCACCCTCGACCACCTCAGCGGCGGCCGCGTCGAGCTCGGTCTCACCCGCTCCACCATCCCCGAGTGGAACCTCTTCGGCATCGAGCCCGCCGACGCACGCGCCCAGACGGCCGAGGCGTTCGAGATGGTGCCGAAGATGTGGACCACCGACCGCTTCTCCCACAGCGGCGAGCACTACGACGTCTCCGACGTCTCGATCATCCCCAAGCCGCTGCAGACCCCGCACCCGCCGCTGTGGCAGGCCGCCGCCTCCCCGACGTCCTTCGAGGAGGCCGGCCGCCGTGGCGTCGGCGTGCTCGGCACCACGATCTGGGAGTCCATCGACCGGGTCGCCCGCATGATCGACCTCTACCGCGCGGCCGCCGCGCAGTGCACCTCGCCGGTCGGCTCCTTCGTCAACAACCAGGTCGCCTACTTCACCTTCGTGCACTGCGCCGAAACCGACGAACAGGCCATGCGCAACGGGGCAGCGGCCGCCGCGGCCTGGTACACGGTGACGGCGTTGCGCTTCTTCAACGCCGCCGCCGAGTTCGCCGCGACCATGCAACGCCACCAGGACATCCTCGCGGCCGGTGGCAGCGGCCTCACCGGCGAGTTCCTGCGCGCCGAGGTGGACGCCGCCCCCACCGAGGCGCAGCTCGTGATCGGCCGGATCATCCAGGGCGAGGACGTGCCCGAGGACGAGGTGTTCGAGGTGCTGTCGGCGCAGCAGTCGCTGATCGTCGGCAGCCCGGACACGTGCCGCAAGAAGCTGCGCGCCTACGCGGACCTCGGGATCGACCGGTTGATGTGCCTGCAGCAGATCGGGCCGATCGGGGCGGACGAGGTGATGACGAGCATCAGGCTGATCGGGGAGCTGATCCCGGAGTTCGACCGGTCCTGACCCGGCCGGGGGAGCTCAGCCGGGCACCTCGTCCAGGTACGCCCTGGCCTGCAACGTGAACAGCTCGGCATACCCGGCCCTGGCCGCCATCAGCTCCTCGTGCGTCCCGTACTCGGCGACCTTTCCGTGCTCCAGCAACAGGATCCGCTCCGCCTGCCGCACGGTCGAGAACCGGTGCGAGATGTACAGCGTCGTCCGGCCCTCCGACAGCTCCCGCAGTCGCGAGAACAGGTCGTGCTCGGCCCGCGCGTCGAGCGCGGAGGTCGGCTCGTCGAGCACCAGGATCGGCGCCTCCCGCTGGAACGCCCTGGCCAGCGCGATCTTCTGCCACTCGCCGCCGGACAGGCTGACACCCTGGTCGAACCAGCGGCCGAGCGGGCTGTCGTAACCGCGCGGGAGGCGCTCGATCCGCTCGTCCGCGCCGGCGCGGCGGGCCGAGCCCTCGATGTGCGGCCGGTCCTCGAGTCGCGTCAGGTCGCCGAGGCCGATGTTCTCCGCGGCCGTGCCCTGGTACGTCACATAGTCCTGGAACATCGCGCTGATCCGCGTGCGCAGCTCGACGGGGTCGTACTCGCGGATGTCGACGCCGTCGAGCAGGACGGCGCCGCCGGTCGGGTCGTAGAGCCGGCAGAGCAGCTTGAACAACGTCGACCTGCCCGCGCCGTTGCGGCCCACCACCGCCACCGTCTCGCCGGGACGGATCTCGAAGCTGACCTCGTCCAGCGCGGGCTCGTCGGCGCCGGGGTAGCTGAAGGTCACCGAGTCGAACTCGATGTGACCCTCCACTGTGGACGGCATCGGTCGTGGCGACGCGGGTGCCGTGATCTCCGGCTTCGTGTCCAGGAACCGGTACAGCGTGTCGAGGTAGAGGTTGTTCTCGTACATTCCCGAGAACGCCGTGAACAACCCGGACACCGACGTCTGCACGGACGCCGCCGCGGCCGTGTACAGCGCCAGGTCTCCCAGCGTGAGCCGGCCGCCGACCGCTTCCAGTGCGATGTACAACGTGATCGCCGAACCCGCGAGCGTGCTCAGCAACCCCCAGGACGTCGAGCTGACGTTGCGGTTGATCGTCAGCTTCCGCTGGCGTTCGTAGGAGACGCCGCCGAGCCGGCGGAACCGGTCGACGAAGTACGGGCCGAGCCCGAACAGCTTCGTCTCCTTGGCGTAGGTGTCCGTCGTGACCAAAGAGGACAGATAGTCCATCCGCCGCTTGATCGGCGACATCACGAAGGTCAGCCAGAACGCGCGCGAGCCGTACTTCGACTGCGAGATGAACGCCGGGATCGGCGCCACCAGCGCGACCAGGGCCAGCAGGGGGCTGATCGAGACGAGCAGCGCGACCATGCTGCCGAACGTGATCAGCGTCCGCAGGAGCCCCAGCGCGGAGTTCATCATCGACAGCGGCCGCGTCGGCGCTTCCTGCGCGGCCTGACGCAGCATGTCGTAGGACGTCGAGCCCTCGAAGTACGCGAGGTGCAGGTCGCTGGCGTGCGCCATCACCCGGTGGCGGATGGTCAGCGTCATGCGTTCCTGCAGCAGCGACTGCGCGATCGACGTCAGCGCGCTGCTGATCGCGGCCGCGGCGAGCACGCCGAACTGGAGCAACGCGACCTTCGCGATGTCACCCGTGGTGCCGGTGTGCTGGATCGCCGCGACGACGGAGTCCAGCAGCAGCTTCGCGATGTACGCGGTCGCGGTCGGCAGGAGCCCCGACAGGATCGTGATCAGCACCAGCAGGACGGTCAGGACCGGGCTGGCCTGCCACGTCAGCCTCGCGACCTTCGGCAGACCGCGGACCGTGCCCACCACGGACGTCCTCGTGCGCTGCAGCCGGGAGCGCAGGTCCTTCGGTTCGTCCTCCTGCTTCGGTTCGGGAATGTCGACCGGTCCGGTGAGCCCGCTGTCCGGCACCGTCGTGGCGCGCCGCCGCCGGCCGCGCCGGCCCAGCGCGAACTCCATGCCGCCACCGACGCCCGGGATCATCCAGCCTCCACGGCGCCATGCAGGAAGAAGTCGACCACCTGGCGCGTGGTGGGCGCGTCGACGTCCGTCGCCAGCCGGCGGCCGCCGAACAGCAGGGTCAGGAAGAGGGCGGCGAGCTGCTCGGGAGGCAGCCGCAACCGGTCCTTTTCAGGGGTGAACAGCTCGACCATCGCCCCTCGGATGGCGGCCATCGACTCGCGGCGCCCGCCCTTCCAGGTGCCGCTCTGACCCTTGAGCCGCTGTTCGGGGTCGCGCCGCTTGATGTCGCGGTGCTTGATTTGGCTGGACGCGTGCAACGCGCTCATCAGCGCGCCCATCCGCTCGAGGTGCGCGCCGAGCGCTTCGGCCGCTTCGACGAGCCGGTTCTCCAGGGGCTGGTCGACGGGGATCTCGGCGATCGCGTCGAGCACGTGGTCGGGCCTGAGCGCCTCGGCCGTGCAGGCGTCGAACAGCTCGTCCTTGTCCTTGAACGCGCGGAAGATGGTGCCCTCGCCGATGCCGGCCGCGCGGGCGATCTGGCTGCTCGTCACATTCGCGCCGTGCTCCATCAGGAGCGGCAGCACCGCGTGCACGATCATGGCGCGCCGGTCCTCGGCGCTCATGCTCGGCGCTCTTCGCCGGGCTTCGGATGCCGGTGTCATGCGCCCGTGGTGCGGAGTGAGTGCTCACTCCGTCAAATGAGTTCGGCGTCCGTGTTCCCCGAGGTGAGCGTCGCGAGCGTGATCCGCCGCGCCGCGCGGACGGTGGCGGGGAGAGCGGCCGGATCCCGGCTGATGCGCTCGCATCCCGCGCGCATGGCACCGGACAGCAGTTCGACGGTGAGCCGCACGTCGTCGACACCGCGGAACTCGTCCCCGGCGACGCCGTCCCGCACGACCTTCTCCACCTCGGCGACGAGCGAGGTGAACGGGTTGTCCTGTCCGTCCGGCAGGTCGGTGACCAGCGAGCTGGAGTTCGGGAGGAACATCAGCCGCATCGCGTGGTTCGTCGACCCGGTCAGGATCACCTCGACGATCTCCCGCACCCTCGCCGCCGCCGGCTCCGGCGACCGCGCGATCGCGGCCACCCGCTCGGCCAGCGGACGGCTCGCCCGGCGGGCGAGTTCCAGCACCAGCGTCTTCTTGTCGGCGGCGTAGTTGTAGAGGGTGTTGCGTGCGAGACCGGCCTCGGTCGCGATGTGGCCCATGGTGATCGAGTCGTAGTCGCGTTCGAGCAGCAGCCGCCGCATCGCCTCGGTGAGGTCGGCCCACACCATCTCGTGGTGTTCCTCGATGGTGGCGGCTCGGATCCGCGGCATCGTGCGGTTCTCCTCAGTTCGCGGCGGTGGCGAGGTCGGGCTGGTTCTCCTGGTGGATCGCGGTCAGCTTGACCCGGGTGAGGCGCCAGCCGTCCGGCGTGCGGACCGCCTCGTTGTCGTAGAAGCCGACGACCAGCCAGCGGTCGGCGTCCGGCAGCCAGTGTTCCGCGCGGACGTGAGCGTGGATCTTCGCGGTGTCGCCGTCGATCTCGACGACGTGACCGGTGATGGCGTGGTGGGTCGCCTTGAACGGCGCGAAGCTCGCGCGGAGGACCTCGACGTAGTGGGTCAGCGGGATCGTCATCTCCGGCATGCCCGTCACGGACCCGAAGTCCAGCGTGAGCGCGTCGGTGAAGACCCGGCCGGGCAGGGTCGTGAACTCCTTCAGGTCCGCGATGTCGGCGTAGTGGCTGAGCAGTTCGATGAGTTCGGCGCGATCGTCGAGCGTGGTCATGAGCCCTCCAGGTTTTGCGACAACCTGTCGTGAACATTACGACAGGTTGTCGCAAAACGGCAACTGGCTGGTCAGCCGCTCGGGTCCGAAGTCACCGGCCGAACGCCGAGTCGACCGCCTTGGTCAACTCACCGACGGTCTCGACCAGCGGTGCGACGGGCCGGACCATGATGGTGATCCGTTCGAGGGCCCGCGCGACCACACCTCGATCGGGCTCGGCCGAATCCAGTTCGTCCCGCAGTTCCTCAGCGGCCTCGCCGACCGCGTCGGGGAGCTCCGCGCGGTGACGTTCCAGCAACGTCCTCAGCTCGGTCACCAGCTCGCCGGTCGCCGGTGAGGCGGTGAACCGAAGGCCGTGGCTGATCGCGCGGGCGTGCGGGCCGACCGCCTGGTTGCCGACGTTGCTGACCCCGCCGGACTGCTGGATGCCGTAGTTCGGTGAGCTTTCCGGCATGGGACTTCCTTCTGTCACGTCGGTTTCCCGGTGGCGGGTTCGGGGGTGGCGAAGTGCGCGGTCGCGGTGGCCTCACTGCCGACCGCCTGGTTGCCCACGTTGCTGATGCCGCCGGTCTGGATGACGCCCTGGTTGAGGATCGTCATCTGGCGGTTGCGGAACTCGGTGGTGTCCACGCCGCGCTCGTCGAGGAAGTCCAGCAGCGCGGCCAGCACGTGGCGTTCGATCAGCTTGAGGTGCTTCGCGGCGTCGGTCTTCTGGAAGTAGTTGTGGTAGTTGGCATCCGTGGCCTCCTCCCGGACGCTGAAGCGGGCGCCGTAGCTGTAGCCGAGGTCCTGCAGGGCGATCGCCCGTTCCACGGTGCGGTGTCGTTGCCAGCGCCAGGGGAAGGTCACGTCGCGCACCACGCGGAGAGGAGCGCGCGGCACCGCGCTGGCCAACCCGCTCGCCGCCCTGGTCAGCATGCGTCCGATCGCGCCCGCGGTGAGCACCGGGCTGATCCGGTCCACGTCGTGGTACTGCTGCCACAGCGGGCCCAGCACGGTCCGGTCGCACTGCAGGTAGAGGAGCCGCCCGTCGGTGGAGAAGTGCAGGAACGTGCTCGCGACCACCTCGCTGCCCCACGACGGGACCTGCGCGCACAGGTAGTGCCTCGCCGAGCCGTGGGGGCGCGCGGCGAGCCGGGCCAGGTCCTCGCCCGGCAGTTGTTGCTGTGGCGCCTGGTCGCGCTCGGGCAGGAGAGCCGGGTGCATGGTGAGCGCGTTGCCGCTGACGAAGGCCCGCTCGGTGAGCAGCAGTCCGGGCAGTTCGTCGGGCTCCACACCGATGCCCGCCAGCCGGTCCCGCACGTGGGCGACCAGTTCGACCGCGTCGAGCGGCACCACGTTCTCGGTGCCGGCATCGGAATCGGGTCGTAGCGACGGCAGGGCGAACGACCACGTCGACACGAGCGGGCCGTGGCCGGCGAACGGGGCGAAACCGTCGTAGACCGTCACGTTGCCGCGTTCGGCCTCGTCGATCGCCTCGAGCCGGTCCGACAACCAGGCCTGCCCGGCCGGCAGAGCAGGCGCGTCCTCCGGGCGGAACGCGGCGCGGGTGAGTTCGCTCAGCAGCGTCCGGCGGGTCTGCCACTCGCTCCACACCACCAGCGCGTACATCACCAGGCCGGTCAGCACCGCGAGCCAGGGCAGGCCGACCAGCCAGTCGTCGACCGGAGGCTCCGGTCGCGGACGGCTCCGCGTCGGTGCCGGGGCGGTGCCGAGCGCGGACACGATGGACACGCTCACGAACACCAGGACGGCCAGCGAGATGAGCGCGAACACGGCGTCGCGCAGCCTGCGGGACTCCCCGGCGCGCCGGGCGAGGCCACCGGCGACGGGCAGGACCATCAGCAACGCCAGAACCGTCCACAGTGGAGAGAGCACGAGCGCGAGTGCCGTCGCCCCGAGCAGACACCAGTCCCGCACCCGGCGTTGCCGGATTCCGGCCAGCGCGTGCAGCAGCACCGGGCGCAGCGAGAACCCGACCGAGGGCGCCACCGCGTGCAGGTCCTCGGTCACCAGAGCCTTGGTCATCCGCTCGGCGAAGCCCTCGTCGGTCCTGGCCGCGACACACAGGTAACGAGTCGTGTCGTCGGGGGAGAACGCGGTCGGCCGGCTCATCGATTCTCCTTCACCACAACGACTTCGGTGCTTCGGCACGGCGTTCACGGTTCACCGGTCCGCGGCGCTGCAAGGCCACGACGGCACCGAGCACCGAGCCGAACAGGACGCCGAACATCGCCGACGAGCTGAGCCGGCTCAGGAAGAAATCCTCGAACTGGCCGGGGATGAGGTAGGGAAGAGACGCCCCCGGATCGAGCAGAGCCACCATCACCACCCCGGAAGCCAGCCCGGCGACCACCGCGCTGAGGGCCGTCAGTCCCACGGTGGCGACGAACAGGCCCGCGGTCTCACTGACCCAGCGCGACACCCTGGACAGGCCCGCGACGGCCAGCAGCACGAACAACACCGTCCGCAGGTTCGCGAACCAGAACAGGAACGGGCCGGCGCGATCGACGTCCACGTGCCAGCTCGGATAGGACAACACCACGTCGACGACGCGAGCCGCCGAACCGGAACTGGACAGCGCGACGGCGAGTTCCGTGTTCACCCACGGGTTGCCGACGAGCAGGACGAAGCCGGCCAGCACGGCGACGCCGGGCGAGAACCAGCGGTGTGGGTGAGGTTCCCCCTGTCCGGTCACACCCGCAAACCTAGATCCCTTACCAGTCGCGTGGCGACGGCCGATCGGCCTATGAGCGAGGAAAGCCGGTGGCGGAAAGGGGATCTGCGAGCGCGTCCTGCCCCTTACCGTGGAGGGGGAGGGCGCCGCCGCCCGCCGTACAGCGCGGCCGCCAGTACGACCAGCAGCATCTCGATCACCCGAACCGACAGCAACGAGGTTTCCACCGTGATCTCCATCGAGGTTCCTTTCGCCCGTTCCTCGTGGTCTCACGATGGGCCGTGAGGTCGCGCGCGTCATCCTCCTGTTCAGGAGCACCCCGGGACGTTGCCCGTGGCAGGGCCCCGTGCTGAGATGAGGTGGTCACCAGGAGGTCCTGTGCGCTTCAACGACGAAGTCGACTGGCCGGAAGTGTTCGGGGAGTACATCTCCCGCCCCAGCCTCGCCGATCCCCGCAACCCGCGCCGGTCGGCCTACGTCAAGACGATGATGTTGCTCGAGGGCGGGCTCAAGGAGATCGACGACCAGCTGTCCGGCCGCAACTCGCGCAGCCGCGACGAACTGGCGGGCGCACGGCTGACGCGGAAGATCGTGGTACGCCGCGCCGGCGGAATCGCCGCTGAGCCGCCCGACGTCGTCCGTGTCGGCGAGGGCGCGTTCCGCGATCGGTGGCCAGGGTCCGGTGGCATGGCGAACTTCTTCATGTGCCTCGTCAAGTACACGTGCACCGCACCGCGCTGGAGCAACTTCCTCGACTACGGTCCGCGCCGCGCACTCGCCGAACTGCCCAGGGTGCGTGCGGGCGAGCTGGACCTGACCGACCTCATCGCGAAGATCGCCACCCACGACCTGCGGATGCGCAGCAGGCTCGCCAGGTACTGGCTGTTCCAGCTCTCGCTGACGATCGACGCCAAATGGCAGTCCGTTGCCACGAATGCCTACCGCGAGATGCTGGAGGCGTACTCGACGCGCTGGGTGCCGGTGTACGAGGAGGGCCTGCGGCTGCTGGACGTGCGGTTCCGCCCCGGCATCACAGCGCGGAGGCTCAGCCTGATGGTGTCCGCGCAGACGTCGGGTTTCGCCCAGCAGGTCGCCGGTGCCGGCGACGACACGAGGGAGAACCGGGATCTCTTCGTGGCGTCGGTGCAGGCGCTCATCCTCGCCGCGCTCGATCCCGGGGACGGGCACGGCGTCGCGGAAGCGCTGCGCCGGCGCCTCTGACGCCGGAAGTCCACAAGGGACTTTCCCGGCGGGACAGCGGGTGATCCGCGACGCGCGCCGGGGTACGAGGTGTACCCTCGGGGAGACCGGGACTGGATTCGTCAGTTGCCCCGGACCCCAGGCGCCGTGCGACAGCTCCAGCACTGCTTGCCGTGAGCACGCACACGACGCGAAGAAAGTCGGAAATCATGCAGCCAGAAGACGGGCTCTTCAGCCACCCGGACGTCGACCTCCCGGACACGACACCCGGTTCGTCGCCCGCCGAGGACCAGCGGTCCTACACCGGCCTGTTCCGTGAACCGGCCGACACGCCGCAGAACACCGCCGGGACGGCCTGAGTCCCAGCCCGGGGCAGACGGCTCACGACAGCATGCCGGCCGGTGTCGTCGATCGGCCCTGCTGCCGGGTGTCGGCGGTGTAATGGGCGACCGCGATCGCTCCGGTGATCGCCAGGACGAATCCGGCGGCGGCCGCGGTCGTGTACCCGGCGCGGACGCGATCGTCGAGGTAGATCAGTCCGACGGCCGACGACAGCGCCGTGTTGGTGGTGAACATGATCGCGGTCACCGTGGTCGGACCGCCCTTCTGCAGCGCCATCGCGAACAACACCGCCGCGGCGAGACCGTTGAGGGCGATGGCCCAGGCCGCCGGTTCCAGGACGAGCCGCCACACCGCGTCCGGGAAGTCGAGTGTCCGCGCCGAGATGCCCACGATGCTGTAGGAGACACCGGCGCCGAAGGCCAGCGCCACCGTCGCCCAGACGTGGTGGTGGTGCCTGGCGTACAGCGCGATCGCCGCCACCGGCACCGCCATGAACACGAGGACCCAGCGCCACTGCGGTGGCAGGGTCTGTGCCGGGCCAGGGTCGGCGGACACGCCCAGCAGGATCAGGCCGGCCGCGCCGACCCCCAGCGCGCCCCATCCCGGTGTGCCGAGGCGGGAGCCCAGGAAGACGGAGATCGTGGCCGTCACGCCGACGCTGAACGCGAGCATCGACTGGACGAGGAACAGCGGCAGCCGGTGCAGTGCCGCGGCCGCGAACGCGAACCCCAGCAGGTCCACGCCGAGGCCGAGGAAGTAGAGCCACTGACGCCGCAGTGCGATGAGATCCAGCGACGTGCCGCCGTACGCACCCGCACGCCGGACACCCGTGGACGCTAGGACCGAGCCACTGCCTGACGCCAGGGTCGCCAGCACAGCGAGTGCGTATCCCAGGGCCATTCGTCCATTGTGACATTCGGTTCCGCCGCGATTTCGAGCACGGGTCCGGTCTCAAGGTCACGGGGTGCGGTGTGTGATCGCGCTCACCGCGCCACCTCAGCGGAGCCCGGATCCGGCGGTCGGCGCCGACCGGACCGGGACCCCGCCCGTCCCACCAGCGCGGAAGGCGCGGCTGTCGGGGAACGCGAGCTGGATCCTTCGTCCTTTCCGGACGGCGGGGATCAGGTTCTCGTGGACTGGAACCCCTGAGAGCGGGTCAGTCCGGGGTGTCGCCGACGGTCAGGGTCAGCTCCGAGCCGGTGACCGTCACGACGGCGTGCTGGCCGCCGCGCAGGTCGCCCGCGAGCAGTGCACGGGACAACCGCCGGTCCAGTTCCCTGCTGATGGTCCGGCGCAACGGCCGTGCGCCGTACTCGGGCACGTAGCCGCGGGCGGCGAGCCAGTCGACGGCCTGTTCGTCCACCTCCAGCGTGATGTTCTGTTCGCGCAGCCGCTCGCGGGTGCGTTCGAGCAGCAGCGAGGTGATCTGCCGCAGCTGGCCGGCGTCCAGCCCGCGGAACAGGATGATCTCGTCGAGGCGGTTGAGGAACTCCGGGCGGAAGCTGCGGCGCACCGCCGCCATCAGCGGTTCCCTCAGCTGCTCGACCGGAATGCCCGAGGTGGCCGCGGCGAGGAGCTGGCCGGCGCCGATGTTGCTGGTCATGATGATCACGGTGTTGGCGAAGTCGGCGGTACGTCCCCCCGCGTCGGTGAGCCTGCCCGCGTCGAGCACCTGCAGCAGGGTGTTGAAGACGTCGCTGTGCGCCTTCTCGATCTCGTCCAGCAGCAGGACCGAGTACGGGGCGCGCCGGACCGCGCCGGTGAGCTGGCCGGCCTCCTCGTAGCCCGCGTATCCCGGTGGCACGCCGATCAGCCGGGCGATCGCGTGCTGTTGCGAGAACTCGCTCATGTCGAACCGGATCAGCCGGTCCTCCGAGCCGAACAGCGCTTCGGCCAGCGCCCGGGCGACCTCGGTCTTGCCCACGCCGGTCGGGCCGAGGAACAGGAAGGAGCCGACCGGCCGGTGCGGGTGCTTGAGGCCCGCGCGACCCTGGCGGACCGCGTCGGCGACCGCCTCCACCGCCTCGTCCTGCCCGACGATCCGCTGGTGCAGGTGGTCCTCCAGGTGCAGCAGCCGGTGCCGTTCCGCCTCGGTGAGCTGCGCGACCGGGATGCCCGTGCTGCGGGACACGACCTCGGCGACGTCGTTCGCCGAGACCTGGGGCGCGTCGGCCAGCGCGGCGCGCGCGGCTTCCAGTTCGGCGACCGCCCGGTCGAGCTCGCCGGCCAGGAACACCGCGTCCTCCTCGCCCGGTGCGGCGTCCTTCTCCCGCTCCAGCCGCCGCACCCGCTGCTCGAGCCGCACCGGATCCGGCGGCAGCGCGGACTTCTCCCGCAACCGGACCCGCGCGCAGGCACGGTCCACCAGGTCCACGGCCTTGTCCGGCAGGAACCGGTCGGTGACGTAGCGGGCCGACAGTTCCACGGCGGACACGATCGCCTCGTCGGTGATCCGCACGCCGTGGTGCATCTCGTAACGGCCGCGCAGCCCGCGCAGGATCGCGATCGCCTCGCCGGCCGACGGTTCGGCGACCATGATCGGCTGGAACCGCCGCTCCAGCGCGGCGTCCCTCGCGATGTACCGCCGGTAGTCCTCGGCCGTGGTGGCCCCGATGACCTGCACCCGTCCGGTCGTGAGCACGGGTTTGAGCATGGTCGCGGCGTCCATCGGCGCGCCTTCCGCACTGCCCGCGCCCACCACGACGTGCAGCTCGTCGATGAACAGGACCACCATCCGGTCGGCGGCGGCGACCTCGCCGATGACCCCTTCAAGCCGTTCCTCGAACTCGCCCCGGTACTTCGCTCCGGCGACCATCCCCGCCAGGTCCAGCGAGATCAGCCGCCTGCCGCTCAGCGTCGCGGGCACGTCGCCGCTCGCGATCCGTGCCGCGATGCCTTCGACGACGGCGGTCTTGCCCACGCCGGGATCCCCGATCAGGACGGGGTTGTTCTTGGTGCGCCGCGACAACACCTCGAGCACCTCGTCGATCACGTCGTCCCGGCCGACCACCGGGTCGAGCAGGCCGTCCCGCGCCGCGGCGGTGAGGTCACGTCCGTAGCGGTCGGTGCGCCGCGTCGCGGACTGCGGCTCCACCAACCCGCCCAGCAGCTTCCCGACGAGGTCCTCGAACGAGCGGGACCCGAAGCCGAACATCCAGTCGTCTGCCATCGGCCGCCATCTCCGCTCGATCGAAGGGGCTTGCTTCTCCGATCCTCCGCCTCCTGGGCCATGAACACAGGGCAGGAATCGGAACCGGTGAGTTCTGGTGGTGCCCGGACTGGTTGTCTAAGGTGTCCGCCATGGTGCGATCACGGCGGGTGACGGCGCCTGTCGTCGGGCTTTCGGTACTGCTCGTGTTGTCGGTCGTCGCCTGGATCGGCGGTGACGTCGTCCTCGACCGGCTCAACGCGACCCGCTGCACGGATCCGGCGACGGTTCTCGTCACCGCGGCCCCCGCGGTCGCGCCGGCCCTGAGCGAGGTCGCGGACGAGCTGAGCGCGGCCGACGACTGCTACCGCGTCGAGGTCACGGCGGAGCCGGCGCGCGAGACGATGACCGGGCTGGTCGCCGGGGAGGTGTCGCCCTCGGTCTGGGTACCCGAGTCGACGACGTGGTTGCGGCAGGCGCGGGACTCCGGTGCGTGGCGGGTGCCCGAGTCGGGCATCTCCGTGGCGCTGTCGCCGATCGTGCTCGCCGTCAGGGAGTCCGTGCAGGGCAGGAACTGGCGGGAGCTGATCGGACCCGGTGCCACCGCGGTCGCCGGCATCGCCGATCCGGCCAGAGACCCGGCCAGCCTGTCGGCGTTGCTGGCGCTGCGCGGGTTCGCGTCGGCGGAGAAGGATCCCGCGGCGGCGACGGTCGCCGCCATCAGGCCCGTGTCCGATGACTACGCCGAGCGGGCCGAGGACCTGTTCACCCGGCCGCTGGACGTGTTCCCCACGTCCGAACAGGCCCTCGAGCGGCACAACTCCACGCCCGGCGCGACCCGGCTGACGGCGGTCGCCTCGGAGGACCCGTTGCCACCGCTGGACTTCCCGTACGTCGTGCTGCCCGATGCGAACGAGGCGCAGCGGGCGGGGGCGGAGAAGTTCCTGACGCGCCTGCGGTCCGGGACCGACCACGGCAGGTTCGGCCTGCGCGCGCCCGACGACCAGGCAGCCGGCCTGGACCAGGGTTTCGTGGACGAGACGCTGCGCCTCTGGAGCGGACTCACGCTGACCGCGCGGGTGCTGGGCGTCCTGGACGTGTCGGGCTCGATGAACCAGGTCGTGCCCAGAACGGGAACCACGCGGATGGCGCTGGCCGTCGGCGCGGCCGAACGCGGCCTGGGCATGTTCAAACCCGGCACGCGGCTCGGCCTGTGGAAGTTCTCCACCAGGCTGGACGGCGACAGGGACTACCGGGAGATCATCCCCTTCGCGTCCGTCAAGGAGCACCTCGCGAGCGGCCGGGCCGTCGCCGCGGTCCGGGCGACCAGAGCGACCGCGAACGGGGCCACGGGCCTCTACGACACCACCCTGGCCGCCTACCGGGAGGCGAGGAAGAACTGGGAGCTCGGCCGCATCAACATCGTCGCCATCATGACCGACGGCCGCAACGAGGACCCCGACTCGATCGGCCAGCGGGAGCTGCTGGACGAACTGGCCAAGCTGCAGGACAAGCGCAGGCCGTTGCCCGTCATCGCGATCGGCATGGGCCCGGACGTCGACGTCGACGAACTGAAGAGGATCGCCGACGCGACCGGCGGCCGGGCTTTCACCACCGTCGATCCCGCCGGCATCAGCGACATCTTCGCGCAGGCGCTGAGCACGATGCTCTGCCAGCCGCCCGCCTGCCGTCCTCAGTAAGCGCTCAGTACGGGTCGTACGGGCCGTCGTGTCCGAACAGCCGCGCGACCGGCCGCAGCCGCAGGCGGAGCAGAACCTTGATCCACACGTTGCGCAGGAACCAGGGCATCTCGGCCAGAACCCTCCTGCGATCAGCCCAGCCCGGCTGCGTCAAACGGAAGCGCGCGAGGGAGCCCGCCCGGTCCACGTACACGTATCGGTTGCCGCACAGCACCTTCGCGAGGATGCCGCAGGTGACCCCGATGGACGAGAACGCGTCGTGGACCAGGATCTCGCCATGGGGAACAAGGTTCTCCGACCACAGCATGTCGTCGGTGTAGGTCCAGTAGTCGTGTTTGCCGTCGATGTACAGCAGGTCGATGCGTTCGTCCCACTCCTGGCGCAACTTCGTGCTGTACGACGCTTCGAGCTGTACGACGTCGGTCAGGCCCGCGCGGGCGACGTTCTTCTCGAACCGGGCGCGGGTGGGGGTGCCACCGAACAGCCTGCCCTCGACGAACGGGTCGACGGCGACCACCGTGGCCCCGACGGAGCGCGCCGCGATCCCCAGTACGGTGGTGGATCGTCCCTGGTGGCTGCCGATCTCCACGATCCGCGCGCCGGGGCCGAGCCGCAGGGCGGCTTTCCACAACATGGTGGCCTGGTCAACTGTCAACCATCCGGGGACCTGGTCGCCCAGTTCCCACGCCTGCTCGAACGTCGTCGGAGAAGTCATCGCCACCTGCCTGAGCACCGGCCCCAGAACCGTCGTGGTGGCCCAAGATAGCGACAGTCGCCCGCGAGCACTACCCGGTGGTAACTTCCTGCGCCATCAGCAGCCTGAAGATCGCACACCGGAACCCGACGACGTGGGTGCTCATCGCACTCACGGTGCTGTCGTTCGCGCAACGCTTCGGCACGGCCACGTTCGACACCAAGCTCGACCTGACCGTCAACCCGGCCGGGTTCCTGGCCAGAGCACTGCACCTGTGGAATCCCGCCGCCACGGCCGGTGAGTTGCAGAACCAGGCGTACGGCTACTTCTTCCCGATGGGGCCGTTCTTCGCGGCCGGTCAGCTCCTGGGCATACCCGCGTGGGTCACCCAACGGCTCTGGTGCGCGCTGCTGCTCTGCCTCGCGTTCTACGGGGTGCTGCGGCTGGCCCGCGCGCTCGGCATCGGCCACGAGCCGACGAGGTACGCCGGTGCGCTGGCCTACGCGCTGGCCCCTCGGGTGCTGACCGAGATCGGGCCGCTGTCATCGGAGATGCTGCCCGCCGTCATGTTGCCGTGGGTGCTGCTGCCCCTGGTGCTGGCGGATCGGATCGGGTCACCACGCCGGGCCGCGGCCCTGTCGGCGCTCGCGGTGCTGGGGATGGGCGGCGTCAACGGCGCGATGGTCGTGATGGCGCTGGTCCTCCCGGGGATCTGGCTGTTGACGCGCACGTGGAACCGCGCGCACGTGAAGCTGGTGCTGTGGTGGTGCGGCTGTGTCATCGCGGTCGCGCTGTGGTGGATCTTCCCGCTGCTCCTGCTCGGGCGGTACAGCCTGCCGTTCCTCGACTACATCGAGTCGGCGGCGAACACCACCGCGCCCATGTCGTTGTTCCAGGTGCTGCGCGGGACGAACCAGTGGGTCGCGTACGTGCTGCAAGGAGAACCGTGGTGGCCCAACGGTTTCCTCCTGGTCGACAACCCGGTGCTGATGGCCGGCACCGCGCTGGTGGCGCTGGTCGGCGTCGTCGGACTGGCCCGGCTCGGACTGCCGGAACGTCGTTTCCTGGTGCTGGGCACGCTGGTCGGGCTGACGCTGCTGACCGTCGGGTACGTCGGGTCGCTCGACTCACCGCTCGCCGAGGTGGTACGCGGACTCCTGGACGGGCCGCTCGCACCGCTGCGCAACGTGCACAAGTTCGAGCCGGTGCTGCGGTTGTGCCTGGTTCTCGGGTTCATCCACGGCCTGCACCTGTCCCGGCCGGCCGGGCTGCGGGCCGCTCCCGAGCACTGGCGGCGGCGGGCCCGCACCGGTGTGGCCCTGGTGCTGATCGCGGTCGTCGCGGCACCCGCGTGGCTGCTGACCCTGCGGCCCGGCCAGGGGTGGTCCGACGTGCCGGGCCACTGGCGCGAGGCGGCGGGATGGCTCGCGGAACAGGACGGCAGAGCGAGGACGTTGTTGTTGCCCGCCACCGGTTTCGGCCAGTACACCTGGGGCAGGACCGTGGACGAGCCGATGCAGTCGCTCGCGGAGGCCCCGTGGGCGGTGCGCAACCAGGTACCGCTCGGGTCCGAGGGCAACACCCGGTACATGGACGCCGTCTACGACGCGCTCGCGGACGGGCGCGGCTCGGCCGGGCTGGCGGACTTCCTCGCACGAGGCGGATACCGGTTCCTGTTGCTGCGCAACGACATCGCGCGTGAACAGACGGGTGCACCGCCGCTCACCGTGCTGCGGCAGGCGCTCCAGGGATCACCCGGCATCGAGCGCGTGGCCCAGTTCGGGCCCGAGGTGCGGATGAGCGACCAGCGGCTCGTCAGTTCGGTCGACGCCGCCGCCGCCGGCAACGCGCTGGAGATCTTCGAGGTGAAGCGGCCGGTCCGGATCGTCACCGCTGTCGCCGAGGCGGACGTCCCGACGGTGAGCGGTGGACCGGAGTCGTTGCTGCCGTTGCTGTCCCAGGGACTCGTCCAGGCGGACCAGCCCGTCGTCCTCGCGGGCGACGCCGAAGGACGGACCGGGCCACTGCTCGTCACCGACGGCCTCAGGCGCAAGGAACGCAACGTCGGCAGGGTGTCCGACAACCTCAGCCAGACGATGTCCGCGGACGAGGCGTCCAGACAGGGACGCGTGGCGCTGGACGTGTCTCCGTTCCAGGACGCCAGGCACCAGACCGTCGCCGAGTACCGCGGCATCCGGGCCGTGCGGGCGTCCACGTCGACCGCGTACGCCGACGCGGCAGGGGCGATCGACCCGGCGAACTCGCCGTTCGCGGCGGTGGACGGCGACGGCGGTTCCGCGTGGCACTCGTCGAGCTTCACCGGGCCCGTCGGGCAGTGGCTGGAGATCGATCTCGACACCCCGCGCTCGGTCGGTGAGGTGACGCTCGACCTGGTCGACGACCTGCGGGTGGGCTGGGCGGTCACGCGGATCAGGCTCACCACCGACGCGGGGGAGAGCGAGCACGACGTCCCGTCCGGCGGCGGCCGGCACGCCTACCCCGTCCAGCCCGGTCTCACCGGCAGCGTGCGCGTCACGGTCCTCGGGGTCGCCGCCGACAGGCAGGACGGCAACGTCGGCATCAAGGAACTGAGTGTGCCGGGCGTGACGGCGCAGAGAGCGCTGCGCGTGCCGCGCGACCAGGACGCGGCCAGGCCGGGTTTCTCGTTCACCCGCGGCAGCCAGTCGCGTCCGGCCTGCTACCGGACCGAAGGCGTGGTGCGGTGCGACTCGTCGCTGTCCCGGTTCGGCGAGGAGGTCAACGGACTCACGCGGCTGTTCCGCACCTCGGCCGACGGGAAGTTCGCGGTGAACGCCACCGTCGTGCCCTCCGCCGGCGCGAAGAACCCGGTGACGCCGGAGGGCCTGACGATCACGGGCTCGACCTCGCTCGCGGGCGACGTCGCGGCGGGTCCGCTGTCCGCTGTGGACGGTGATCCGGGCACGTCCTGGGTGCCGGACGTGACGGACCTGCGGCCGACGCTGACGTTGGCGTGGAAGGGAAAACGCACCCTTTCGGAGTTCGGCATCGAGGGCGTGCGAGGAGCCAGGACACCCGTCGAGCTGGAGGTGCGCACCGACGCGGGCACCGAGGTCGTGCGCGTCGGCGCGGACGGCCTCGTCACGATCAGACCGGCGGACACCGAGAAGCTCGAACTCGTCGTGCGCGAGTCGGGCGGTGTGGGGCCCGCCGAGATCGGTGAGCTCCGGGTGCCCGCGCTCGACGGCGTGCTGAAGCCGGTGCCCGCGACGACCCCGTTCACCGTGCCGTGCGGCAAGGGCCCGGTCATCGACGTCGACGGCAAGAAGATCAACAGCTCGGTGTCCGGTGTGCTCGGCGACGTCATGGCCAACCGCCCGTTGCGGGCGGTGCTGTGCGACGACGACCTGGCGACCGCCCTGGAGCTGCCCGCCGGTGACCACGTGCTCACCACGTCGCGGTCCGACTCGTTCGTGGTGCAGGACGTCTCGGTGACCCACGTCGAACTGCCGAAACCCGTTGCGGCGCACCGGGAAGTCACCATCGGCAGCTGGGACGCCACCGAACGGGAGGTCACCGTCGCGCCGGGCGCCCGGGCACTGCTCGTGGTGTCCGAGAACGTCAACGACGGCTGGACGGCGACCCTGAACGGGCAGGTGCTGGAGAAGGTCCGGGTCGACGGCTGGCAGCAGGCGTACGTCCTGCCTGAGGGCGACGGCGGCGTGGTCGCGCTGGAGTTCGGCCCGGACGCGCGGTACCGGACGGGCCTGCTGGCGGGCGCGCTGGGAGTGCTGGCGGTGCTCCTGCTCGCCGCGATCCCCGTGCGGCGGCGCGTGACGTTCGTGGCGCCGTCGCGGAGCCGGTGGCTGGTGGTCGCGATGCTCGTGCTGCTGGCCGTGCTCGGCGGCATGCTGCCGATCGTGGCGGTGATCGCGTGCCTGCTGGCGCGGGAGTTCTGGGCGGCGGCGCCGAAGGTGATCGCGGTGAGCGGGGTCGCGCTGGGATCGGGTGTCGCGGTGCTCGGCCGGATCCTCGGCCACGGCCAGGAATGGGCCTACGTGCCGCTGGTCCAGGCCGCGTTCCTGGTGGCGGTCTCGGCGCTGGTCGCGGCCGCGTTCGGCGCGTTCGGACAGCGCCGGGACCCCGCCGCGCCGTGATCAGGCCTGTACAGGGCCTCGATGAGGGTGCCGGCGACCACCAGTCCCGCCGTCGCGAGCAGCGCACCGGTCACGACCTGACCGACGGAGCCGTTGAGCCACAGGGTGATCAGCGCGATCTCCGCGGCGACCGCGATCCACACCGCGACGGTCGAGCGCCGGTCGCCGCTCGCGATCCGGGAGAACAGCAGCAGCTGCACCAGCGCCAGGCAGGAACCCATGAGAGCGAACTGCCACAACGGAATCGCGTCGCCGCGGTAGTTCGCGCCACCGATCAGCGACACGCCCAGCGGCCCGAACAGCGCGCAGCCCGCGATCACGAACACGTCGAGGCCCGCGCACACCGCCAGTGCCTTGGGCAGCATGCGGCGGCGGTCGTCCGCGTCGGCCAGGCGGGGCAGCACGAGCACGCCCACCGCCTGCGGCAGCCAGTACGCGATCTTCGTGACGACGGCTCCCACGGCGTAGCCGCCCGCCTGGCCGGCGAGCTGGTGCCGGGCGAGCACGAGGTCGAGGTTCACCAGCAGCACCAGCGCCAGCATGGCCTGGGACGCGTGCATCACCTCGGCCCCACCGGCGGGCCGTGCCGGTGCAGGACTGCCGCACAGGCGCCACCCGGTCAGCACGACCAGGAACGAACCGATGGCCGTACCCGCCAGCACCGAGGTCGACGAGGGGGACAGCCACAGCCCGATCACCCCGCCGCCGACCTTGCCGAGCCCTTCGAGCGACACCAGCAAAGCCAGCGCGCGGAACCGGTGCGTTCCCTGCAGGAGACCGTGCAGGACACCGAGAACCGTGAGCGGGGCCAGGGACAGGGCCAGCCACACGACCGGCCACGGACCGTCGAGATGCAGCAGGTGGGCGAGCAACGGCACGAGGGCCAGCGTCAGCACGGTCATGCCCGCGCTCACGCTCAGGCCCAGTCCGAACAGGGGGCGCGGGCCGAGGTTCGTCACCCGCAGGGCGGCGACGGTCTGCAGGCTCATCGCCGGCACCACACCGATGACCACGAGCGCGAGCAGCGCGCTGAGCTCGCCGAAGATCGCGGGTGCGAGAGCACGTGCGGCCGCGATGGTCAGCACGTAGCTCGCGGCGTTGGCGCCCAGCAGCGCGCCCGTGATCAGCAGGGCGTCCAGGCGGGTGGTGGTCGTCGCCGGAGCGGACACGCGGGATCCTTCCGGTCTGCCGCGGCAGGGCCTGTGTCGAAGTCTGGTCCGCGATAGCCGGGCCCGAGGCGGCCCCTGGCGGCACGGCCGGACCGCCGCACCACCAGGACCCCCTCAAGCGCGACTCTCATCGCACCAGACTTCGACACAGGCCCTACCCGCGAGTACTACTGGCCGGTAGTTTCGGCGACTGTAGCCCCGGCGCGACCGGAGAGGGAGCAAGTGCGGCCGAACGGACTGACGCTCTACGCCACGTGCGCGCTGCTGGCGCTGGCCGCCCTCGCTCCCGTGCTGTGGCCGGGTTACGTCCTCGTCTACGACATGGTGTTCACGCCGGAGCAGCCGCTGAACGCGGCCGCGTTCGGGCTCGGGGACGCGTTGCCGCGGGCGGTGCCGGTCGACGCCGTGGTGGCGCTGATGACCCAGGTGGTTCCCGGTCAACTGGTGCAGAAGCTCGCTCTGCTCGCGATCGTCTTCGCCGGTGCCCTGGGTGCCGGGCTGCTGGTGCCGACGGACAGGACCGGTGTGCGGATCGTCGCCGCCGTGGCGTACTCGTGGAACGCCTACGTCGCCGAGCGGCTCTTCATCGGCCACTGGACGCTGCTGCTGGGCTACGCGGCGCTGCCGTGGGTCGCGATGGCCGGGCTGCGGATGCGCGACGGCGAACCGCACGCGTGGACCCGGCTCGTGCTCGCGTGCCTGCCCGCCGTGCTCTCGGCACCGGGCGGCATCCTCGCGCTCGGCACGGCGCTGGCCACCGCCGGACGCCGCAAAGCGTGGCAGGTCATCGCGATCGGTGTCGTCCTGAACTCGCCGTGGTGGGTGCCCTCGCTGCTGCACGACGGACTGTCCGACCCGGCCGGCGTCGAGGCGTTCAGCGCGCGCGGCGAGAACTGGGGCGGGCCGGTGCTCAGCGTGCTGGGGCTGGGCGGGATCTGGAACGCCGAGGTCGTTCCGGTGAGCCGGGCCAATCCGATGCTTCCGGTGCTCACCGTGCTGCTCCTGGGTGCGGCGGTCTTCGGTCTGCGGGAGCTGTCGAAACGCCTGCCCGTGTGGCCGCTGGCGGGACTGGGCGTGCTCGGTGCGGTGCTGGCCCTGCTCGCGGTGCTGCCGGGCGGCGTGGCGGTGCTGGAGACGTTGATCGAGCACGTGCCGGGCGCCGGGTTGTTGCGCGACAGCCAGAAGTGGGTGGCGTGGCTCGCGCTGCCGTTCGCGATCGGGCTCGCGGTCGCGGTGGAACGGCTGCGCGCGCGGCTGCTCGTGGCCGTGCTGCTGCTCGGGTTGCTGCCGGACCTCGCGTGGGGCGGGTTCGGGCGGCTCGAACCGGTCCACTACCCGGCGGACTGGGCCGCGGTGCGGGAGAAGCTCGCCGACCGGCCCGGCGACGTGGCGGTGTACCCGCTGTCGGCGTTCCGCAGGTTCGACTGGAACGACCGGCGCACCCAGCTCGACCCCGCGCCGCGCTACCTGCCCGGCACGACCGTCGTGGACGACTCGCTGTCGGTCGGCGGGAAGGTCGTGGCGGGGGAGGACCCGCGGGCGGCACGGCTGCGCGACGGTGACCTGAGCGGCATCGGCTGGGTGCTGGTCGAGCGCGGGACGCCGGGCCGGGTGGACGAGAACCTGCTGGCACGGCTGGAGAAGGTCCACGACGGCCCCGAACTGGCGCTCTATCGGGTACCTGGAGCAGTGCCGGATGAACCGAACGGCCCACCCGCCGCACCCGTTGTGCTGGCCTGGGTCGCGGCTGGGTCACTGATCGGTACTAGCCTGTTGTGGAGACGGTTACCGGTCGGTAGATTCGCGGCACCCCGACCTGAGGAGTAAGACGTGGAACTGGTTTCGGTGCTGGTCGCGATCGTCGCCGGAGCCGCGCTCGCCGGAGGGGTCGGCGTGGTCGTCGTCGCGCAGAACAACCCCGACAAGGTCGTCGAGCAGCGGATCGAGCAAGGCCAGAAGGCCGTGGAGCCCGAGGTTCTCGACTACGGCTCGCGCTGACCGGAGTGACCGTGGTCTTTCCCGGGGACCCGGCGGCCTCCTGGAGCATCCTGCTCGAGGCGAGCCTGCGGGAGGCGCCGGATCCCTCGGTGGTGGCCGCGCGGATGTCCCGTGCCAGCGCGGAGTTCCCGAACCTCGGCCCGGCCGCGGTCGTGCTCCGTCCGTCCGATTGGGACGGTGCGCGGACCGAGTTCGCCGACGGTCACTACCGCGTGGGCGATCCGCTGGTCAGGGTCGCGCTCGCCGGCGGCTCGCTGATGATCGCCGCCCACCACGGTGCGGTCGACGGCCTCGGCCTGCTGGCGTTGCTGGGCATCGCACTCGATGAGTCCGTGGGCAGCTCCGCGACCGGCGTGGCACTGCGCAGACCCAATCGGCCTTACCTGCTGAACGCGCTCGACCGCGTGCGCGAAGCCGTGTGGACGCCTCCCGCGCGCATCGAGCCAACGATACGGGGCAACGAGTACGGGGACCATCTGGTGTCCCGTGCGCTGCCCGTCGTCAAGCTGGGCAGCGCCAGGCTCACCTCCGCCGCGCTGGCCGCGACACGGAAGTGGAACGCCACCCATGGTGCCGCGCACGGCCGCGTCGTCGCCGCGATCGGCGCCTCCTGGCGCGGTGGAGCGGATCCGCGTCCCGAGGCCGACAGCGCGCTGCTGAGACTGCGCCTGCCGGCCGGGGCGACCGAGGACGACGTGCGTGCGCTGCTGACGGCCGCGACGCCGGAGGCGGGCTTCCCCAACGCGCACAACCCGTTGGCGCAGTGGGGGATGCGGCTGCTGGCGTCCCGGCTCGGCAGCACCTTCCTCGTGTCGAACCTCGGTGTCGTCAAGGGGAACGTCAGCGCCCTGCGCTTCTTCCCCGCGGCGAGCGGCCGGTCGGGCGTCGCGTTCGGCGTGGTGACGACAGGGGAGGCCACCACGGCCACGGTGCGCGCGCGGCGCAGGGACTTCGACGCGGCCGCCGCCGGGGTGCTACTCGACCTGCTGTGCGACGCGGTGCTCACCGGCCACCAGGCGCGGAGGTAGCCGCAGGGCGCTGTGCACGGCGCTCTCGAACGCGTCGAGGCTCTCCTCCCAGCTGAACTGCTGGGCACGTGCCCTGCCCGCGGCGCCCATCGCCTTGCGCAGCGGATGGTCCCGCAGCAGCGTCTCCGTGTGCCGGACGAAGTCGTCGAAGTCCTCGGCGAGCAGACCCGTCCGGTGCTCCACGATCGCCTCGGCCACACCACCCGCCGAGCGGTAGGCGACCGTGGGCACGCCGTGGCTCGCGGCCTCCATGATCACGATGCCCCAGCCCTCCTTGACCGACGGGCACACGTGCACCCACGCCCCGGCGAGGATCTCGTGCTTGGCCTGCTCGTCGACCCAGCCGTGGATGACGACGCTGTCCTGGACTCCGCGGTCGACGGCGTGCTGCCGCAGCACGTCCTTCCACGGGCCCTCGCCGACGAGTTCCAGTCGCAGGTCCGGCCACTGTGGACGGAGCCGCGCGACGAGGTCGATCGCGTGCTCCAGCCGCTTGTGCGGGACCAGCCGGGACACCGCGACGAGCACGGGCGCCTCGGTGCGCCGCGCGCTGACGGCGGGAGGCGCGTCCAGCCCGTTCGGCACGACCACCGTGCGGCGCGGCTCGACACCGAGCAGGCCCAGTTCGTCCCGCGTCACGTTGGAGACCGTGATGTAGCGGCATTTGCGGTACAGCCTCGGCGCGAGCCACGACTCGATCCACCAGCCGATCCGGCCGAAGACCGGGCCCAGCGCGCTGTGCCACTGCTCGCGGTGCACGTGGTGCACCAGCACGAGGACGGGACAGCGCGCGACCAGGCGGCTGAAGAAGGGCATGCCGTTCTGCACGTCCACGATGACGTCCGCGTCGGAGCGCAGGATCGCCAGCAGGGCGAACAGGTAGACCGTGAACTTGTTGCCGCGCCTGCGGAAGCGGACGCCCGCCACCCAGTCGCCGGAAGGGGCGCGGTCGTGGCCGGCGCACTGGATCGAGACCCGGTGGCCGAGCCGGGCGAGGCCCTCCGCGATGCGCTCGACGTACCGTTCGGAACCGCCGCCCTCAGGGTGTCTGGTGTCGCGCCAATTCACCAGCAGAATGCTCGGCCGGTAATCAGGACCACGCGACATCTGCCTCTCCCGATGCTAGGTTACTGCCAGGTAGCCATGGTAGACGGAATGCGGGAGATGGCAATGGTCGAGATCGGTTCAGTTTCGGCCCGGGAAAAGTTGCGAAAGCCAACTTTTCGCCGTTCTGTTCGGCTTTTTCGCGCATTTCTGAAAGAACAGTCCGACCCCGACCACTTCTACCGGATCCTGGCGGACGACTCGGTCGCCCAGGTGTCGTCGTACGTGTCCCTGAGCGGCTCGGTCGTCCTCGACGTCGGTGGTGGTCCCGGCTACTTCGCCGAGGCGTTCCGCGGCGCCGGCGCCCGGTACGTGGGCCTGGACCCGGACGTCGGCGAGCTGTCCGCGCGCGGTGAACCCGATCCCGGCATGATCCGCGCGAGCGGTACGGCACTGCCGTTCCGCGACGCCTCGGTGGACGTCTGCTACTCGTCCAACGTCCTGGAGCACGTCGACGACCCGTGGCTGATGCTGGCCGAGATGGTGCGTGTGACCAGGCTCGGAGGCACTGTCTTCATGTCCTACACGCCGTGGTACTCGCCGTGGGGCGGCCACGAGACCGCGCCGTGGCACTTCCTCGGCGGCCACTACGCGCGCCGCCGTTACGAGCGCCGCAACGGCAAGCCGCCGAAGAACTCGTTCGGCACTTCACTGTTCCCGGTGAGCGTCGGGGCGGTCCAGCGGTGGGCTCACCGCCAGACCGTCGCCGACGTGGTCGAGACGTTCCCCCGGTACCACCCGTGGTGGGCGAAGTGGATCACCCGTGTCCCGGGGGTCCGGGAGATCGCCTCGTGGAACTTCGTGATCGTGCTCAGGCGACGTGCCTAGGCCGTCGTCCGAGCACACCGACAAGAATTCCGGCGAGCAGCAACACCAGGCCGACGGAAAGCAGGACGATCGGTCCGGTACTGCTGATCAGAGTCAATTTTCCGCGTGCCTCTGAGGCTCGTGCAACCGATTCTCTGACGGTTTGCTCGTTGAAGGTCAGGGTGGCGTCGAGCAGTACCGTTCCTTCTTTTCCGTCCGGCCCGAACAGTGCTTGCCGCTGCTGTTCCGAACCCTTGACGATGATGCCGCTGACCGGCTCGACCCACATGGTGCGGGTGTTCTGGTAGCGGCGCTCCGCCTTGACCGAGGCCTCGGTGCTGTTCACCAGCTGGCCCGGCACCTCCTGGTCGCGGAACTTGGTCGACGGGATCTTCTGGACGAACTTGTAGACCTCGAGCCCGCCGACCTCGTCCGTGCCCTCGTACCGCGCGGTCGTCGCCTTGCGCAGGGTGGTGTCGAAGTACTCGTAGTCCTGGGGCTGGGTGTCGAACGGGAACTTGTAGTTCAGGCCCTCCTGGTGCACCGCCTTGTCGGCTGCGGTGGGGTCGCCCTCGGCGTCGGTCACGTACTGCTGGGTGCACTGCTGGAGAGCCATGTTCGTCCGCCGGTCGAGGCACACCCGGTGCTTCAGCGCGGAGATGAGCTGGTTCTCGGAGTCGGTGACGACCAGGCCCTGGTCCCACACCATCACGTCACCGTCGACCTTGGCCTCCGGCACGGTCAGGTTGCTCTCGACCTTGCGGGTGGCGGTCAGCCGCGCGTCCTTGACGACGAGGTCCTTGGGGTAGAAGACCTTCGCCGCGCCTTCCGCGACGGATTCCGTCTTCTGGTCGAGCGGCACGACTGCGAGCTCGGGGTACACGTAGAAGCGCAGGACTGCTCCGAGCGCCAGCGAGAAGATGCCCAGTCCTACCAGCACGAGGCTCGCAACACGTCGCACTCGTCCTCCTTCTGGGGGTGTTGGGGGTATGAGAGGGACGTCACAGTGGCGTGGAACCTACCGGACAGTAACCTCTGCGCAACCCCTCGACCGGGGTGACCCAGGTCATCTTGATCGGTCCGCGTGGAGAAAGAAGCTACTCGGCCGCCGAATCGCAGAGCCGTTCGGCGGAACCCCTGCTGTCCAACGGGTAGCGACTGAACGAAGCAGCTCCTTACTCATCGGCGACGATGCCGGAGGAAGAGACACGTGGAAGAAACCCCTGTGTGCTATCCCGGAGCAGTTGAGCAGGCCCGGCTGCTCGCCCGCGGTGCGACGACCGCAGCAGAACTCCTTGCGACGGCGGAACATCGGCTGAACTCGTCGCAGCACGTTTTCACAGATGTCGATTTGGCCGCCGCCCGGCGCAGTGCGGCGGAGGCCGATCGGCGGATGGTGGGCGGGGAGAGCGGCGGCCTGCTCGGACTGCCCCTGGCTGTCGAGGATTCCCTGCCACGTTCGGCTTTCGACGCACTGGTGGCGTCCGGAGCCGTTGTGATCGGGAGAACGTCGGGAGCCGAGCTCCATCGCAACCCCACGCCCGGCATGCCCGCCACGACGCTGGATCCCAAGGTGTCGGGCACGGCCGTCGCCGTCGCCACCGGTGTGGTGGCCGCGGTGCTGGCACGCCGCGCGCCCGGTGCCGGAGGCGTGCCCGCGGGAGGCGCGGGCGTCGTGGGCTTCGAGACCTCCGGTGGACGCGGCGTGGTAGCGAGAACCGTCGCCGACGTGGCGCACGTCGTGCGGGGGATCGGCTGGGCGGCCGAGCCCGCGAACCGTCCACTTAGGATCGGTGTGTCGTTGCGCGGCCTCTCGATGACCACCCGCACCCGCCCGTCGATGCGCCGGGTCGTCGAGGACGTCGCCGCCCTGTTGTCGTTGCACGTCGACGAGGTGGTCGACCACGACCCGCACCTCGCCAGCGAGTCCAGGCTCCTGCTGGCGCCGCACCTGGCCGCCGGTCCGCGTGAGCTGGACCTGCTCGACCGGTTCGTGCCCTGGCCGTTGCGCGGCATCTGCCGGTCGATGCGCGCGGCGGAGAGGGTGATGCTGGACCACATGTTCACCGGCGTCGACGTGCTGGTGACACCAGGACACACCGGGCCGGCCGAGACGATGTCGTTGCCCGGCGGGGTGCTGGTGCGCAACGGCGCCACGTCTCCGTTCTCGCCGCTCTGGAGGGTCAGCGGCTACCCGGCCGTGTCCGTGCGCGCGGGCTCGGACGCCGACGGGAACCCGTTGCCGGTGACCCTGATCGCGGTGCCGAAGGCGGAGGGCGAACTGCTCCGGGTCGCCGGGATCATCGAGGAGGAGAGCGGTGCTCATCGCAGGCCGTAGTCGACGTTCGAGGACGACACGACGTTCTTGAGGTCGAGCGAGTCGTCCGGGTCGCTGGCGTTGGTGACGCCGTAGGTGATCGTGCCCGCGAGGCACGCACCGATCACCAGCGCCAGCGGCCCGGCGACGAGACCGCGCCGCCACACGAGCAGCAGGACCAGCCCGATCGCGACCAGCACGGCGCCGGAGACCCAGAGGACGGCGGGAAGAGTGGTGATCACGAACAGCTTCGGCAGGTTCGCCTTGACCTGGTCCGCGTTCGCGGCGACCGAGGCGTTCGTCAGCCGCAGTTCTCCGGCGAACACAGGGGTTCCCTCACCCTCGTCCTGCGTGTCGGTGCGCAGCTCCTGCCGGATGTCCTCCCGGACCGAGAGCACCGCGCCGGTCGTGGGCTCGACCAGCAACGTGCGGGTGACGCCGTAGTACTGGGTGACGTCCACGGACGGCTCCGGCCTGCCGACCAGCGAACCGGGGACCGCGAACCGGTCGAGCGCGGTCTGCGGGATCGTGTGCGTGAACCGGTACACGTCGAGTCCCTGCAACAGCTGCTCTCCGGCGAAGTGGATGTCGACCGGGCGTTTGAGAACGGTGTCGTACCAACGGTGATCACGCTGCTCGGTGTCGAACGGGAACACGAAGTTGAGGCCGGGCTGCAGCAGTTGCCGTCCTTCGGCGGTGACCCGCTTACCCCGTTCGGTCTCGTAGAACTCGCCTCGGCACGGTGCGACCGCCTCGCCGGTGCGGCGGTCGAGGCAGATCTTGCGCACCTCGGCGCTGAGCACGAGCTTGCCGGCGTCCTCCTTGACGATCGTCGCCCGCTTCCACACGGTGACGTCGCCGTTCTCCTTGATCTCGGGCGCGGCGAGATCACCCTCGACGTGCGTTGTCGCCGTGAGGCGGAGGTTGTGGCGTACCTCCGGCATTCCGCCGGGCGGGTACACGACGGCGGTGACTCCTTCTCCTTCGGAGACCGAGACGGTGTCGATGTCGTGCTGCAGCTTGGCGAGCAGGGGATAGGAGTGCAGTTGCAGCACCAATCCTGCCGCTACTGCGAAGGCACCGAGTCCGAGCAGGGCGGCGACGACTGCGGTTCGCACAGGTCCTCACAAGTATTCGGTTGGCAGGGAGGGTGTTGCGTGAGGGTGATTACCGGTAACCGTGCGTTCAGTTCTACCTGGTCCGTGAGCTAGATCACAAGTGCATACCTGAATCCCATTCGGGTTACCCGGCCGCGGCGGCTGGGTCACGATCGCCGCTCAACCAGGTCAAGGCGGCGCGAACCCCTGGCGCGGGGCCGGTCGTCGTGAATGATCGATCGCGCACCAATCCTGTTCAGGTCCAAGAGCTTGGGGGACTTATGAGAGTTCGCAGATGCCTGGCCTTAGCCTTCTCGGCCGCATTGGTCACCGGCGCCGCCGTGCCCGCCGCGGCCGCGGCGCCGTCGTGGCGCCTGGCCTCGATCCCGCAGAACAAGGCGACGAGCAATCTCTGGGACGTCGCCGCGGTCGACGCCAGGAACGCCTGGGCGGTCGGCTTCGAGGGCTACCACCCGGACCAGCAGTACACGACCGGTGATCCGATGATGCTGCGGTGGAACGGGTTCAGGTGGTCCCGGACGTCGCTTCCGGCCGTGCAGGGGCGGGTGTCGTTCCAGCGCGTCGCCGCGTCGTCCGCCAGGGACGTCTGGGTCACGGGCGCGCCGTGGTCACCGGACGGCAACGTCACGCTGGTGTGGCGCTACAACGGCAGGACGTGGACCGAGGTGCCGTACCCGCCGGGTGCCACCCCTGGCACGCTCTCGATCCGCGATCTGTCCGTTGTGGACGGACATGCCTGGCTGGTCGGCCACAACGGCAACACGCCGGTGTTCCACGAGTGGACCGGAAGCTCCTGGCAGGAACACCAGCCACCCGCCGAATGCGTGACGGGCGGCGGATTCCTGAACTTCTGCGCCATCAACGCCGTCAAGGCCTTCGCGCCCGACGACGTGTGGGCGGCGGGACACGGCATGTGGAACGGCTACTCGGGCCCGCTGCTGTTCCACTGGAACGGCACGGCCTGGCGGGCGGTCCAGATAGGACTGAACCAGCAGCAGGTCACCCTGCAGTCGCTGGACGGCACGTCCTCCAGTGACATCTGGGCGGTGGGTGACGGCGGTGGCATGGGATCGGCCAACGTGGTCGTGCGAGGAGACGGCACCACCTGGCAGACCGTCAGCGGACTGAACACCCCGGCCACGCCCGGCGTCGCGGTGGGGACGAACGGCGTTCCGTGGGTCATCGGCCGGTTCCCGCAGGCGTCCTTCAGCTCCCACGGCCCGGCCGGCTGGACCACCACCCCGGCGCCCGCTCCGGCAGGCTCGTCCGGCACGAACTACAACGCCATCGCCGCCGTGCCCGGCACGAACCGGTTGATCGCCGTCGGTTACGCGGACCTGCCCGGTACGAGCCCGCTGCTCCTGCAGGCGGTGATCGCCGAGTACTCGATGCGGTGAGTTGGTGTGCGGCCGTCCGCTCTGCCGGGCGGCCGCACACCCTGCTGCTGTCCGCTCTGCCGGGCGGCCGCACACCCTGCTGCCGGGCGGGTCGTCCGCGCCGGTGGTGAGTTTCGCGGTCACGCCGGCCGCGAAGTCTGATGCGCGAGTCAGCCTGGCCGCGTGCCGTCGTCCCGCAGGAACGGACGTCCGGACGCTGGTGCCGATCGCCCCTTCGGCGTCCTTGCCTTGCTTTGACCCGCGTGCTTAGTATGACGATTAGTCATACACCTGCGGGTGTGTTGCTCGAGGTGAGGGGCGAGCATGACGGAGTTGTCGGACGTTTCGGCGCGGCAGGCATCGCGGGACAGCGGCATCCCGCGACTGACCTTCGCCGACGGCGGGACCGCGGTTCTCGCCTGGCTCAAAGGGATGCGCGACGACCAGCCGGCCTGGTACGACGAGTCGAACGGCACGTGGAGTCTGTTCCGCTACAACGACATCGTCCGAGCACTGCGGGACACGGACACGTTCTGCTCCGACCCGTCCCGCTCGCTGCCGCCGGAGGTGGCGGAGAACGCCGAGGGGAGCATGGTCTCGATCGACCCGCCGCGGCACGGCAGGTTGCGCGGACTCGTGTCCCACGTGTTCACGCCGCGGCTGGTGGAACAGCTCGCCCCGCGGATCGAGGGGATCGTCGACGACCTGCTCGACCGGGCCCTGGCTGACCGGAGCGGGCGGTTCGACCTGGTGGGCGACCTCGCCTACGAACTGCCGGTGATCGTCATCGGCGAGTTGCTGGGGCTGCCCGCGTCCGATCGCGACTTCCTCGTGCGGTGCGCGGACGAGTTCTACGCGGTCGAGCACGACGACCCGTTCAACGGCGAGTACATGGAGTCCATGCAGTCCACTTTGGACGAACTGAACTCGTACATGCTCGACCACGCGCAGCTGCGCCGGCGCGAGCCCGCCGACGACCTGATGACGGCGCTCGCGCTGGCCGAGATCGAGGGCGAACGGCTCAGCGACAGGGAGATCCGCAACTTCGCCGTGCTGCTGCTGACGGCGGGGCACATCACGACGACCGCGTTGCTGGGCAACACGGTGCTGGCGCTGGGGGAGAACCCCGGCGTGATGGCGGCCTGGCGGGCGGGCACCGTGGACCCCGCCCCGGTGATGGAGGAGGTGCTGCGCCATCGCAGCCCGTTCACCGAGGTCTACCGCTTCACCACGACGGACGTGGAGATCGGCGGCGCGGTCATCCCCGCCGACCAGCTCGTGCGCGTGTGGCTCGTCTCCGGCAACCGCGACGAACGCCAGTTCGCCGACCCTGACGAGTTCCGGCTCGGCCGCACGACCGGCAGGCACCTCGGTTTCGGCATGGGGATCCACTACTGCCTCGGTGCCGGGCTGGCGCGGGTCGAGACGACCGCCGCGCTGCGGGTGCTCGCCCGGCGCACCAGGGAGATCACCCCGGTGTCCGACGAGCTGAAGTTCTACGACGCCCCCGGAATCTTCTGCCTGCGAAGCCTTCCGGTCACCTTCCACCGCTGACGGACCTCACGAGGAAAGCGAGCAGCGCCGATGTCGACTACCGACGACCAGGCCGCCGAGGCCAAGTACGACTACAAGGCCGACGAGGACATGCGCACGGACGTGTGGGACGAGAATCTCCACGTCGGATACTGGTCGGGGCCGGAGGACACCAGCGCGGTCGAGGTGGCGACGGACCAGCTCACCGACTTCGTGATCGAACGGACGCGGATCGCGGCGGGACAGCGGCTGCTCGACGTGGGGTGCGGGCTCGGCAAGCCGGCGCGCCGTGCCGCCGAACGGACCGGCTGCGGTGTCGCCGGCATCTCCGACGACCCCGCCCAGGTCAAGCGCGCCAACGAGGCCGCGGAGGCGGCAGGTGCGGCCGAGCAGGTGAAGTTCCTGCACGCGGACGCGATGGAGCCCCTGCCGTTCGGCGCCGCGGAGTTCGACGCCGCCTGGGCGATCGAGTCGCTCGTGCACATGCCGGACCGGGAGAAGGCGTTCCGCAACATCGCCGCGGTCCTCAAGCCCGGCGCCACGCTCGTGGCCACCGACTTCTTCGAGAACGTGCCCTTGGACGGTGCCCGCAAGGAGGCCGTGGACGCGTTCCTGGGCGTCGCCAGCCTCGGCCCGATCCCGCGCCTCGACGACTACCCCGCGCTGCTGCGATCGACCGGGTTCGAGCTGGTCGAGTTCCTCGACATCACCGAGAACACCCACCGCACGTACGCGTTGCTGCTGCAGTCGCTGTACGACACCGAGAAGGAGCTGCGTGCCGACCACGGTGACGCCGTCTTCGACGGGTTCGTGAAGGCGTTCAAGGGCTGCGCCGAATCGCTCGTGCCCCGCTACATGCTCTTCGTCGCCCGGCGCTCCGCCGACAGCTGACCCCGCAGCACGGCGACCACTTCCGCACGACCGTCCGGTCGTGCGTCGATGCCGCACGCGTTTTTCCTCCCCCGACAAGGAGAAGGTCATGAAGAAGTCATCGCTCGCCGTCTCGTCCGTCCTGCTGGCACTGGCGGCAACGCTGGTGCCGGCGTCCGCGCACGCCGGGCACCCGTCCGTCGTCGTGACCTCCGAGGGCGACTGCCTGGAGTTCGGCGAGATCACCCAGATCACCGTCGACCAGGCCCGTGAGCTCGTGGCATCGCGGTACAAGGTCCGCGAAGCCGAGGGCACACCGGGCAAGGTGAACGTCTACATGGGCGACTACTCGTGCTCGGGCATCTCGGTCAACGGCGGCCGCGCGAAGCCGACCATGATCACCATGGCGACCGTGGAGATCTCCCACCGCGACGGCGTCGAGCAGCCGTGGGGCACGACGCAGCCGCTGTGGTGGGGCACCAACCAGCCCGCGCTGACGAACGCCGTCCAGCGGCTCGGCGCGCCCGCCCGGCACGTCCAGGCGACAAGAAGCATCACACCCATGGCCAACGGAATGCGGTTAGTGCACAACAGGTACACCGGGTCCAATGTGGACCACGAGCGCTTCGCCGTCGTCGAGGACATCTCGTCCGAGCCGGTGCAGAACTTCCACACGCCGGTCGGGTACTACACCGGCACGAAGGGCGAGATCCAGTTCGTCTACGACATGCAGTTCCGCGCGAGGGAGCAGGCGGCGAACTCGATCCTCGTCTCCGGCCGCGACACCGACCTCGTCCACAAGTACGGGTTCCCGATCACGCTCACGTCGAAGAACACGCTGATGACCGGGAAGTGGAGCATGCGGGCCGAGCTCAAGCGCTGAGCTGACGTGCGCCCGGAGGAAGCGATGAACAACGAGGCAGTGCGCGAGACCGTGCACGGGATCCTGCGGCACATGTCTTACGGTGACGCGGAGGAGCTGTCCGACGAGGCGCGCATCGCCACGGATCTCGGGTTCGACTCGTTGCGGCTGCTCGAACTGGCCATCGTCATCGAGGAACGGTTCGAACTCGCCGCCGTCGACGTCGACGAGGCGCTCAACGTGTCCACGGTGCGGGAGCTCGTCGACCTGGTCACCGAACGCGTCAGGGGGACGGCGGCGTGAGCGGGCTGCGCGTCCTCGTGACCGGTGCGGCCGGGCTGGTCGGTGCCGAGGTCACGGCAAGGCTGGCGAACGAGGGGCACACGGTCCTCGCGCTGGTGCACACGCGGCCGGAGATCGTGCGCAACGACGGGCGAGTCGTGCGCACGGTCCCGATCGGACGGTCCGGGCCGGGACTGGTGTCCTGTGTGGCCGGTGACGTCACCAAGCCGATGCTCGGCCTGGCCACCGAGCGCTACGAGGACCTCGCCACCGGCCTCGACCGCATCGTCCACGCCGCCGCCACCACGGATTTCGGCCGACGGTGGGAGACCTACGAGTCGCTCAACGTGGACGGCACGCGCAACGTCGTCCGGCTCGCGGCGGAACGCGCGGTGCCCCTTGTGCACGTGAGCACGGCGTACGTCTGCGGGGAGCGCACGGGCCGGGTCCTCGAAGACGAACTCGATGTGGGACAACGGTTCGGCACCGGGTACGAACGCAGCAAGTTCCTCGCCGAACAGGAGGTCCGGGCCGCCGCCGTACCCGCGGTGGTGGTGCGGCCGAGCATGATCGTGGGCACCCAGGAGTCCGGGGTCATCCGGGACTTCAAGAACATGTACGTGGTGCTCAAGCTCTTCACACAGGGGCGGGTCAGGTCGGTGCCGGGCTACTACGACGCCCTGCTCGACCTGGTGCCGGTGGACTACGTCGCGGCGTTGATCTGCCAGGTGGTGAACCGGTTCGACGAGGCCCGCGGGCGTACGTTCCACGCCGTCGGGGCCGCGCCGCACACGTTGCTCGACGTGAGCAACGCGCTGGCGGAGTACCCGATGTTCGAGGTACCGCACTACGTCTCGCCGTCCGCGTTCGACGCCGGCGCGCTCCCGCCGGACGAACGCGTCTACTACCGGCGGATCATCGCGATGTACGAGAGCTTCTTCCGCCGGCGCGCCAGGTTCGACGACACGAACGCGGCGCGGCTGGCACCGTGGCGGCCGGCGGCGACCGGGGTGGACTACCTGCGCACGTTGCTGGACCACTGCGTGCGGGTGGGCTACCTCGGCCGCCCGGAACCCGGCATCGGCGACGTGCTGCGTCTCGCCGGGAGGCCGCGGTGATCGCCGCGACCCGGTACGTGCGGCTGCGGTTCCCGCCGCAGACGCACGGGCTCGCCGCGGTGCTGACCTACGCCACCGTCGTGGCACTGAGCGCTCGCGCCTGGCCCGGCATGGTCCCGCTGTTGCTCGGCGGCCTGACGTTCGTGTCGCTGTTCCTCTTCCTGCGCCTGGTCGACGACCTCGACGACGGGGCGGCGGACCCGGCGGGACTGCGGGCCGGCCTGGTCGCCGTGGCCGCCGCCGTGGTGCTGCTCAACCTCCACGACCTCCTGGCCCTCGCCCTCGCGGGTGGGGCATGCGCCGCCGCCCTCGCGGCCCCGTTCCTGCCGCGTCACGGGATCACACAGCCCGTGGTGCTCTTCGTCGCCTATGAGGTGGCACCGCTCCTGGTGCTCGGGTACGGCGGCGTGACGGCGGGAGTACCCCCGATGGTGGCCGTGGGGGCGGCGGTGGTGCTCTGGAGTGCTTACGAGTACTGGAAGTTCACCAGGAAGCTCGACGAGCCGGACTACCGGCCGTTCGGTCTGGGACTCGGTGCCCGGCTCGTCGCGGCGGTGGCGCTGTCGGCCGCTGGGGTCGTCGCGGCGGTCATCGCGGCACCGTGGGTGGTCGCGGTGGCCGTGGGGCTGATCGCCGTCGCCTTCGCGGCCGGGATGACCTCGTGGTGGAGGGCCGGTCGCCGCGGGCGGGCGTGGTGGTCCGGGCTGACCTACGTGCTCGCCGTCGACCTGGCGGTCCTGATCCTGTGTGCGACGTGGGGAGTGTGGGGATGACGGCCGTGACGAGCGAGGTGGACGGGGCCAAGGCACGCGGGCTGCGCGAACTGGCCGACGCCGGGTTCGTGGTGCCGCCGTGGCGCGTGATCGGCGCGGACGTCCTGCGCCGCCACCTGGCCGAGACCGGCCTGGCCGAACGGATCGCCGCCGAACTGCGCGACCTCACCGCGGACCGCGCGGAAGCCGCTGCCGAGGCCGTGGCGAGTGCGATCCTTCGGATGCCGCTGGCACCTGACGTGCTGGCCGAGATCACGGCCGCCGCGCAAGAGGTCGGGAACGGTCCGGTCGCTGTGCGGTCGTCCGGACTGGACGAGGACGGCCCGCGGTTCTCCTTCGCCGGTCAGTTCGACACGTTCCTCAACGTCGAGGGGATCGACGCGATCGCCGAGCACGTGCGGCGCTGCTGGGCGGGCGCGTACTCGGCACGCGCGCTCGCGTACCGGCTCGCGCACGGTCTCCCGCCGGGCGGCTCCGGAATGGCGGTGATCGTCCAGCGGCTGGTGGCCGCGGAGAAGAGCGGCGTGCTGTTCACCGCCAACCCGATGTCGGGCGAGCGGACCGAACGCGTCGTCAGCGCGGTGTTCGGGCTCGGCGAAGGACTGGTCGGCGGCGCGGTGGACGCCGACACCGTCGTGCTCGACGCGGCCGGCCGCGTCCTGCGGGTCACGGTGGGGGAGAAGCGGGAGCGGTACGACCCGGACGCCGCCGGCGGGTGCCGGGTGACCGAAACCGCTGTCGCGGCAAGGGAAGCGCTCGCGGTCACCGACGCCGAGCTGCGCGCGCTCGGTGAGCTGGCCGGGCGGATCGAGAACGCCCGCGGCGCCCCGCAGGACGTCGAGTGGGCGTTGGCCGAAGGCACCCTGTGGGTGTTGCAGAGCCGGCCGATCACCCCTGGTCTGGACGAGCCCGGCGAGCTGCACGTCTGGGACAACTCCAACATCATCGAGAGCTTTCGCGGCATGACCTCGCCGCTCACGTACAGCTTCGCGCGCCGGGTGTACCAACGCGTCTACGAGGAGTACTGCCGCGAGCTGAAGGTGCCTGACGCGCAGTTGAGCCAGGCGCGGGAGTGGCTGCCCGCGCTGCTCGGCTACTTCCACGGGCGCGTCTACTACAACCTGCTGAACTGGTACCGGCTGGTGCGCCTCGCGCCGCTGTACCGGCTGGGCCGCCGCAGCCTCGAGCTCACCCTCGGGGTGGAGGAGTCGCTCGACCCCGAGCTGGCCGACGGGCTGTACCCGTTCACGTTCGGTTCGCGGGCGGAGGAGATCCTCGTGACCGCGCGGTCACGACTGCGGTTCGCGACGAGGTTCGCCCTGGTCGAACGCACCGGCGAGCGGTTCGTCGAGGACTTCTACCGCACCTACGAGGAGTTCGGCGCCACGGACTACGACGCGCTGACCGCCGACCAGGTCTACCGCCGCTACCAGGCGCTCGAACGCACCCTGGTGGCGCGCTGGGGCAGGGTCGCCGTGCTCGACGCCGTCATCGGGCTTTCCTTCGGGACGCTGCAGCTGCTCAACCGGCGGTGGCTGCCCGACGCCCCGCTCTGGTTCAGCTGGGCGGTGGCGGGCCCGGCGAACTCGGTCGAGTCGGCGGGGCCCGCGCACCGCATCGCCGAGCTCGCGGGTGTGGTGCGGGCCGACGACGAACTGCGCCGCATCGTCACCGAATGCGAGCCCCGGCAGGCCAGAGCGGCGTTGCTGGAGGGCGGGCACACCGCGTTCGTGTCCGAAGTGGACGACTACGTGGCGCGCTACGGCGACCGCAGCCTGGACGAGCTGAAACTCGAGGCGCCGAGCCTGCGTGACGACCCGTCGACGTTCTTCCCGATGCTGCGCGCGGCCGTGGCGTCGGTGGAGAGCATGACGGGACGGGCCGATGTGGACGCTGTCCTCAAGGCCTTGTCTCCTGCGAAACGCCAGGTGTACGAACGGGTCCGCGGCAAGGTGCGCAGGGCGCTGGAACTGCGCGAGCGCATCCGCTTCTGCCGCACTCGCGCGTTCGGGACGGCGAAGGTGATGGTGCGCGCGATCGGCCGCCGGTTCGCCTCGCTGGGTCTGCTCGACTCGCCGGAGGACATCTTCTGGCTCTACCTGGAGGAGATCGGCGGGTGCTTCGACGCGTCCACTGTGGACGTCGACCTGCGCGCGCTCGTCAGTTCGCGCAAGGCGATCGCCGAGTCGGACCGCCTGCTGACCGCGCCGTCCCGCTTCACCACCCGCGGCGCCGTCGGCACCACGGCGAACCGGGTGGCGTGGGCCCGTGCCGTTCCCGGAGGAGCCGCGGCGGCGACTGGGGCGGAGCTCACCGGTGTGCCCGCCGGACCGGGCAGGGTGCAGGGCCGCGCGAAGGTGGTCGACCTGCCGTCGGAGGCTCAGGGCGACATCCTCGTCACCTACCGCACCGATCCCGGCTGGGTGGCATGGCTGCCGTCGGCGTCGGGCCTACTCGTCGAGCGCGGCAGCCCGCTGACCCACGTCGCCATCGTCGCCCGTGAGCTGGGCGTGCCCACCGTGGTGCAGGTCCCCGGCCTGACGACCCGCGTGCGCGACGGCATGCGCCTCGACGTCGACGGCGCGACCGGGACCATCCGGGTGCTGGCCGGGCCGGAGGAGTCGTGATCATCGATCGCGCGGAGCTGACCTCGCTGCTCACCGAGACGCTGGATCTGGTGGACGCGCCACCGGGGTGCGGCGCGGTGCTGGAGGGCTCGATCGCCGAGGGGTTCGGCAACTCCGCCTCGGACGTCGACTTCCTGCTGCTGGCCGACGACGACCACGACCACCCGACGATGCCCACGATCGTGTTCGTGCGGGGCCGCCGCGTCGAGGTACGCACCCGCTCGTTGCGCCAGGTCCGCGCGCAGGCCGACGCGGTCTGTGCCCATGTGGCCGCCGGGTTCGGCGCGCTGCCCGCGGCGTTGCTCGACCGGTGCCAGCGGCTGCGCGGTGCCGTGGTGCTGCGCGGGGAGGACGTCGTGCGGCGGGCGCGAGAGTGGCCCTTGTCGTTGCCCGAGGTCGTGGCGGGCTGGTACGCGCACCACAGCAGGCAGGCCATGCGGCACGCGGTCGCGTCGCACGTGCTGGGGGAGGAGCACGAAGCGTTGGCGTGGGCCGGAATCGCGGCGCGGCACGCGGCGAAGTCGTGGGTGGCCGCGCGCGGGGAGACCTATCTGGAGCCCAAGTGGCTCGACCAGCAGTTCGACCGGCTGGCCGCCGGGGGCGACGCGGAGGCCATCCGGCTGCGTGAACGGCTGGCGGGGTTGCGTGGCGGACAAGCCGGTGACGCGGAATCCGCACGACCGCCTGACGAGCCGGTGAGGCCGTACGACGGCGGGTGGGCCGGCACGGGCCTTGGTGAGGCGGAATCCGCACAGCCGCTGGACGAGCACGCCGCGCTGGTGGCGGACTTCGGTGTCGACGGATGCGCCGCCGACCCCGAACAGGTGCTGCTCGGCCTGCGGGCGGGTGTCACCACCTGGCCGATCGGCGACCGGCTGCACGTGGTGCGCGACCGGGCCGACGTCTTCGTCCTGGACGCGCCCGCAGGAAGGGCATGGCGCTCGATCGCACCAGGACGTCCGGTCGGCGAGGTGCTCAGGAGGGCTCCCGGACCGGCCGCGAGCGCGCTGGCCGAGTTCCACCGGATCGGGCTGGTCGAGCTGCTCTGGCGCGACGGCGGGCCGATCGCCTCCGCGCAACCGTGGGCACCGGCCGAACCGGTCACACCGCCGCCGTCCACCCGGATGCCGGTGCTGGGCCTCGCCGGGGCCGCCGCCGACGGGCACGTCGCGCTGGTTCCGTTGCCCGCCAAGCGGTTCGCGGCGGCGGGGATGGCGCAGGTGTGGTCCCACATCATGATCGAGAACGCGCGGGAGGACCTGTCCGGGGCACTGGACGGCGGGCAGCGGGAGGTGGCGCGGACGAGCGGGCTGCGGTTGCTGCACCACGCCTGCCGGGCGTTGCTGAGCGCGTGCGGGATGAGTCCGCTGCCTCCCGACGCCGCGATCGTCGCCCGGCTGGGCGCGCTGACCGCCGTGCCGGCGGAACTGACCGCGCAGGCCGCCGCCGTCGAACGCGAACTCGCCGGGGACGAGTGGGAGTTGTGGGCGGAACGCCTGGACAAGCTCGTCGCCGGGGTGCGCGACCTCGTGCGGGCCGAGGTGTTCCCGGCCTCGTTCGACTCGGCCGCCGCCTGGGAGGCCACGCTGCGGATCGGGCACGACTGGATCCGGCTCGGCGCGTACCTCGACGCCGACTTCCCGATCGAGGAGGCCCGCGACCTCCTCACGTCCGGTGGGGCCCAGCCGCACCGGCGTGGCGGCGGGTGAGCGGGTGTTCGTCGCGCTGGAGGGAATCGACGGGGCCGGGAAGTCCAGCACCGCCACCGCCGTGGCCGACCGGCTCCGCGGGCGGGGCCGGACGGTCCGGCTCGTCCGGCACAACGCCGCCGCACCGGACGACCCGTTCGTCGCCGAGTACCTGGACGGGCTGCGCGCGTTGCAGCAGATGTCGTTGCGCGGCCCGTACTTCCGGCTCGGCGACCCGCACTGGGTGCTGATCAGGGCGAGCTACTACGCGCTCGTCGACCGGTGCGTGATCACCCCGGCGCTGGAGCGGGGACACGTCGTCGTCGCGGACGGCTGGTTCCACAAGTTCGTCGCCCGCATCGCCGCGGGTGGTGTGCGGGCGCGCGGGGACTTCGACCGGCCGGAGCAGATCCTGCCGCTGTTCGCTCCGGTGCGGCGGCCGGACCGCGTGTTCCTGCTCGACACCCCGGTGACGACCGCCGCCGCGCGCCGGATGGCCGACGTGAACCCCGGCGAGCTGGGGCCGCAGCACGCCCAGACCTCCACCCCCGAAGCGGCCTTCGTCACGTACCAGAGCGCGGTGCGCGGGCACCTGCTGTCGATGGCGGTAGCTGGCCGCTGGCACGTCGTGCGCACCGCGTTGCGGGACGTGGACGGCATCGCGGCCGAGGTGTGCGCCGACCTGGAAGCGCTGCGGGAGGCGGGATGAACGTGGACGACTACCGCGCGGAGATCCGCCGGGTGATCGCCGGGTTGGTGCCCTGCATGCCGTCCTGGGAGGAGGACGGGCACCTGCCGCGTGAGCTGTTCCGCGCTCTCGCGGCGGCCGGTGCCTTCCGTGAACGGTGGGCGCTCGGCCCGGTGGGTGGCCTACCCCTGGCGCGGGTGCTGGTGGAGGAACTGGCCGTGCACAACGCAGGCGCGGCGCTCGCCGTGTCGTTGCACAGCGAGGTCTTCCTGCACGCCCTGCACCGTGCCGGCGGTCAGGCGGAGATCCTCGAAGGCGCGCTCGACGGGTCGGTCATCGGGTGCGCCGCGGTCACGGAGCCCGGTGCCGGGTCCGACGTACCCGCGGTGACGACGTCCGCCCGGCGCGAGGGCGATCGGTGGCGGTTGACCGGCACCAAGTGCCTCATCACCAACGCCGGCCGGGCGACGCATGTGCTGGTGCTGGCCAGAACAGGCGACGCGCGGTCGTTCGGACTGTTCGTGGTGCCGCTGTCCGGCGTGACGCCCACCCGGTTCGTGCCGACGCTGGGAGTGCGGTCCGCGGACACCGCCGTGCTCGACCTGGACGTGACCGTGCCCAGCACCGCCGTGGTCGGCAACCCCCGTGCGGGACTGGTGCAACTGCTGCGCGTGCTCGACTTCGAACGGCTGGCGGCCGCGGCCGGCCTGATCGCCACCGCACGGGCGGCCATGGCGCTGGCCCTGGCGCACATGCGTGACCGCACCGCTTTCTCGGCACGTCTGTTCGACCACCAGGTATTGCGGCACCGCATGGCGTGGCACTGGGCCCGCGTGTCGGCCGTCGCCGCGCTGCTCGACGTCGCGATGACGCCGGTACACGGGGACGAGGTGTCGCATTCCGCTGTGGCGGCCGCGAAACTGGTCGCCGCCAGGGACTGCGCCGACGCGGTCGACGCGGCCCTGCAGGCGTTCGGCGGCCGCGGCTACACGGAGGACTTCCCGCTGGCGCGGATGTACCGCGACGTCCGGCTCACCCGGATCGGCGGCGGCACCGACGAGATGCTGTGCGAGGTGATCGCCGCCAACCTCGACACCGACGACTCGCTCAGCGCGACGCTGGTGCGCGGGATCGCCGAACGGGGCGGGTGGTGACGGTGCCCGCCACCACCCGCCGGCCCCTACCGGCCGTCGTCCCCGTCGGGGTACGGGTTCTGCATGAGCGCGAGCGTCGCCCCGGCCGGGTCCTTGATCAGCGCGAAGGCACCCGGCCCCGCGCCCGCCGGTGCGCGCACCACTTCGCCGCCCTGCGCGGTCACCTTCTCGAGGCTGGCCGGCAGGTCGTCGACCGCGACGTAGGTGAGCCACTGGGGAGGCAGGTCGGCGTTGCCACCCGCCTTGCGGCAGATGCCCGCGACGGGAGTGCCGTCCGGCGCCAGCATCATGTAGTCGTCGTGCGTGCCCATGCTCAGCGGCTCAGGTTTCCAGCCGACGACCTCGGCGTAGAAGTCCCGCAGGCCGGGGGCGTCGGTGATGGTCAGGTCGAGGCCCACGATCGTGCCGGCCCGGTTTCGCTTGTCCGCCATGAGAATTCTCCTCGCTCACTTGCCCGTGTTGTCGGCCCACCACTGGGACCACCGCTTGTCGAGCAGGGAGTACACGTCGTCGGCCAGGCCATAGGTGCTCAGCAACGCCATCGACGTCCCGGCCGGGTCGGTCGCGGACGGCCCGGTGCCGGCGATGATCAGCAGGCCCTCGCCCCAGGAGTCGACGGTGACGCCGAGCTGGTGCTCCGAGCGGAACCACACCTCGCCCTCGATCGCCTCACCGGCGAGGGTGGCGGTGTAACGGCTGCCCGGCTCGCCCGCGGAGTCCAGTTCCAGGCGCTCGATCACGGTGCCCGAGTACGTCTGGCGGTTGCCGAAGAACAGCGTGCGCCGCTGCTCGCCCGGCTTGCGCTCCAGGGCGAACCGCAGCTGCTGCAGGAACGAGGTCCAGCCCTCGGTGACGTCGTCGTAGTACGCGTCCCACTCGGCGTCGCCGCTCAGCGGTGCGCGGACCAGCGTGATGCGCACGGCGTCGCCGTCCTCGCGGATCTCGAACCGGTCACCACCGTTCGGGACGAGCGTGTGGTTCTCGGCGTCCTCGACGACGTCGGTGAAGTAGATCGAGTCGAGCTCGGCCTCGAGCTCACCGGACTGCCACGCGTGCCACTGCCTGATCACGTCCTTGTCGCGCAGTGCCCGCCAGGCGGCGTCGACCGTGGTCGTCACCCGGATCTCCAGCCGCGGGGTGTCGGTGGCCTGGACGTCACTCATCGGTTCTCTCCCTGTTCGTTCGGTTTGGGGGTCGGGTGACCGCCGATCACGACCCGGTACTGGCGGCCGTCCGGCGTGTCGTAGCGGGCCGCGATCTCGCGCAGCGCCGCGGTCAGCTCGTCGGTGAAGCCGTGCACGGCCGCGGGACTCGCGAACCGCACGTCGGTCTCGGCGGTGAAGGTGAGCAGGCGCTTGCCCGTCTCGTCGGCCTTGACCTGCATCCGCGCGACGTCCCGGACGGTCGCGGCGGCGACGTCGACGAGGTGCTCGGCCGCGTACTGGTCCTGGATCAGGCTGAGCTGGGCCGGGGAGTCGTCGTCGTGGCTCACCACCGTCGGATCCACGACGAACGCGCCCGGCCGGGCCCGCATGATGCGCTCCACGCACCCACGGCGCTGCCGCTCCTCGACCAGCTCGACCAGGCCCGCCGTCTCCAGCGCGCGCAGGTGGTAGTTGACCTTCTGCCGTGGCAGGTCGAGCGCCGCGGCGAGCTGGGTCGCCGACGCGGGCTCACGCAGCCTGGCCAGCAGTTTCCGGCGCAGTGGGGCCAGCACGGCCGCCACCGCGTCCGGGTCGCCGAGGTAGTTCATGCCACTGCCCATGGACCCATCGTTCATTTGACAATTTCATTTGTCAAATGAGGTCACACGATTGGGGGAACGGGCGAAACGGACAGGTCAGCGCACGACGACGAGGTGCTCGCGGCGGGGGACCAGCTCGCCGATCACCGGTGCGCCGGGGATCTCGCCGGCCAGCAGCAGGCCCCCGGACGTCTGCGCGTCGGCGAGCAGCACCGCGGTGGTCTCGTCCACGCCGCCCAGGTCGCTGTGCGGGCGGACCCACTCCAGGTTGCGCCGGGTACCACCGCTGACGAAGCCGTCGCGCACCGCCTCGAACGCGCCGTCGAGCACCGGCACCGCCGAGCTGTCGATCACCGCGGTCAGGCCGCTGGCCCTGGCCAGTTCGAGGGTGTGGCCGAGCAGCCCGAAGCCGGTTATGTCGGTGCCGCACCGGATTCCGGCGGCCACCGCGGCCCGTGCCGCGATGGCGTTCAGGGTCACCATCGTGGCCACGGCGTTGGCGAACACCTCGCCGGTCGCTTTGTGGCGGGTGTTGAGGACACCGATCCCCAATGGCTTGGTCAGCGACAGCGGTGTGCCCGGTAGGCCGGAACTGTTGCGCAGCAAGCGATCCGGGTGGGCGATGCCCGTGACGGCCATGCCGTACTTGGGTTCGGCGTCGTCGATGCTGTGGCCTCCCGCGACCGGGCACCGCGCCTGCGCCGCGATCTCCGCCCCGCCGCCCAGGACCTCGGCGGCGAGTTCCATCGGCAGCGTCGCGCGCGGCCAGCACAGGAGGTTCACCGCGAGCACCGGCTCACCGCCCATGGCGTAGACGTCCGACAGGGCGTTGGCGGCGGCGATGCGGCCCCAGTCACGGGCGTCGTCCACCACCGGCGGGAAGAAGTCCACTGTGGACAACACGGCGCGTTCGCCGTCGATCCGGATCGCCGCCGCGTCGTCCCCGGTGCCCACCAGCAGGCCGGGGAACGCGGGGATGGCCTTGGCGAGGAGGTCCTCCAGTTCGCCGGGAGGGATCTTGCACGCGCAACCGCCACCGGCGGCGGTCTCGGTCAGTCTGGGAGTGGTCATGACCTGACCTTGGCAAGCCAGGAGAAGTCGATGTTCCGCTGGCTTGCCGATCCTGGACAGCGCCGGGGAGGCGTATCCGGTCTGGTGACCGGCGCGGTCTTCAACACCGACGGGCGGCAGGACCTGCCGCCGGCGGGTTCGATTCCCGTCCGCCTCCGCCACAGACGACGGTGGAGGCTGCATGTCGCGGCGGACCATCCCGAGCACGGGTGCGCTGCTCGCCTCCTCGCCGTTGCGCGAGGCGGTGGCGGTGCACGGCCGTGCGGCGGTCAAATCGGCGATCCACGCGGCACAGGAGGCGGCACGGGAAGGCCGGCTGAGTCCCGCCGAGGTGCCGGAGGCCGCGATGGCCGCGCTCGCCCGTCACGCCGCGCGCCCGGTGCTGAACGCCACGGGAGTGCTGATCCACACCAACCTGGGACGCGCGCCGCTGTCGGCCGCCGCCCGTGCGGCGCTGGCCGCCGCCGCGGGATGGACGGACGTAGAGTTCGACCTCACCACCGGACGCCGTGCCGCACGTGGCAGGGGAGCCCTCGCGGCCCTGTGCGAGTCCGTGCCGGACGCCGGGGCGGCACACGTCGTGAACAACAACGCCGCCGCGTTGCTGTTGTGCGCCTTGGCGCTGGCGCCGGGACGCGAGATCGTGATCAGCAGGGGCGAGCTGGTCGAGATCGGCGACGGCTTCCGCATCCCCGACCTGCTGACCGCCGGGGGAGCGCGGCTGCGCGAGGTCGGCACCACCAACCGGACGACCGCGCGTGACTACACCGCCGCGATCGGACCGGACACCGGGTTCGTGCTGAAGGTGCACCCGTCGAACTTCCGCGTCGAGGGCTTCACGTCGGCCGCGAGCGTGGCGGAGCTGGCGGGCTGCGGGGTCCCGGTGGTCGTCGACATCGGCTCCGGGCTGCTCGCGCCCGATCCCCGGCTGCCCGACGAGCCGGACGCGACGACGGCACTGCGGTGCGGCGCGGCGCTGGTGACCGCGAGCGCGGACAAACTGCTGGGCGGACCCCAGGCGGGGCTGTTGCTGGGCGACCGGGACCTCGTGACCGCGTTGCGCAGGCATCCGGCCGCACGGGCGTTGCGGGCGGGGAAGCTGGTGCTCGCCGCGCTGGAGGCGACGCTGCGCGGTCCGGCGTCCCCGGTCGCGGTGATGTTGTCGGCGGACGTCGCTTCGCTGGAGCGCAGGGCTCACGCGCTCGCTTCGGCCGTGGGCCGCGCCGAGGTGGTCGCGACCACCTCGGTGGTGGGTGGCGGGGCGGCGCCGGGCGTGCGGCTGCCCAGTTTCGCCGTCGCCCTGCCGGAACGGTTCGGCGCGGCGCTGCGCGCGGAGCGGGTCGTGGGTCGGGTCGAGGGCGGGCGGTGCCTGCTCGACCTGCGTACGGTCGATCCGGCCGACGACGACGCGCTGGTGCGTGCGGTTCTCGCGGCTGGCGCTCCGCCTGCCGGCGCTGACGGGCTGGGGCGTGCGGTCCTCGCGGCTGGCGCTCCGCCTGCCGACGCTGACGGGCTGGGGCCTGCGGTTCTCGCGGCAGGCGACCCGCCGTGCCGGTGATCGTGACGGCCGGCCACGTCGACCACGGCAAGTCCGCGCTGGTCAGGGCGTTGACGGGGCGAGAACCGGACCGCTGGGCGCAGGAGCGGGCCCGCGGGATGAGCATCGGCCTCGGCTTCGTGTGGACCCGGCTGCCCAGCGGTGCCGAAGTGTCCTTCGTGGACGTTCCGGGGCACCGCAGGCTGGTGGCCACGATGCTCGCCGGAGCCGCACCCGCGCCGGCGGTGCTGTTCGTCGTGGCCGCGGACGAGGGCTGGTCCGCCCAGTCGGCCGAGCACCTCGCGGCGCTGGACGCGCTGGGCACCGGCCGGGGCGTGCTGGTGGTCACCAAGTCCGATCGCGCGGACCCGCGGCCAGCCGCCGCCGAGGCCCGCCGCGCACTCGCGGGCACCTCGCTCGCCGGCATCCCCGTGTTCGCGGTGAGCGCGTTGACCGGCGCGGGTCTGCCGGAGTTGCGTGCGGGCCTGGACGCGGCGGTGGCGGGCCAGGACGAGGCGGCGGACGACAGCGCGGACGTGCGGCTCTGGGTGGACCGCTCGTTCACCGTGACCGGCGCGGGCACTGTCGTCACCGCGACCTTGGCGGGTGGTTCGGTGCGCCTCGGTGACCGGCTCCGGTGCGCGCGCACGGGCCTGCTGCTCCGCGTGCGGGGCCTACAGGTGTGTGAGCGCCCGGTGGCCGTCGTGCGGCCGGTCCGCAGGGTGGCCGTGAACGTGGCGGGCGGCCGGGTGGACGTGCGGCGCGGCGACGCGCTGCTCGCGCCGCCGGAGGCGTGGCGTCCGGTGGACGAGTTCGACGTCCTGTGGTGTGGCGGTCCGCCGCGCGCTCAGTCGCTGATGGTGCACTTCGGCACGGCGGCCGTGTCTGTGCGGGTGCGCGCGTTGGGGCCGGGAGCGGCGAGGCTGCGGACCGCGTGCGCTGTGCCGGTGCGGCCCGGTGACTGGATGTTGCTCCGCGATCCGGGAGGTGCCGGGTCGCCGGTGGGTGCGGTGGTCGTGGACGTGTGGCCCGCGGAGCTGACGCGCCGGGGTGCGGGGGTGCGCAGGGGCGCGGAACTGGTAGCACTGGCCGGCCGGGAGGTCGACCTGCCCGCGCTGGCGGCGGATCTGTTGCACCGCAGGCGGTTCCTGCGCGAGGACGACTTCCGGTCCGCCGGCCTGCCCGTCACCGGACGGCCGGTCGCCGGAGGATGGCACGCGGACCCGGCCACGTGGGAGTCGCTCGCCGGCCAGGCGCGGGACCAGGTGGCCGGCTGGTGCGCGGAACGGCCGTTGGTGCGGGGGATGCCGTTGCCGGTGCTCGCCGATCGGCTCTCGGTGCCGTCGGCCGGGGTCACCCGCGAACTCGTGCGCGCCGCCGGTCTGTCCGCGCAGGACGGTGTGGTGGCGGGACGTGCCGCGCTACCGGACGCTGTCGAGAAGGGACTCGCGACGATCACGGAGTCGTTGCGGCGGAACCCCTTCCGTGCTCCCGAGGCGCGTCAGCTCGCGCAGGCGGGCCTCGGAGCGGCGGAACTGGGCAGTGCGGTCCGAGCGGGCCGGCTGCTCCTGCTCGCGCCCGGTGTGGTGGTGCTGCCGGGCGCGGAGCGGCTGGCCGCCGAGGTGTTGCGGGCAATCCGAGAACCGTTCACCGTCAGCCAGGCGCGCCAGGCCTGGGACACGACCCGCCGCACCGCCGTGCCGCTGCTCGAGCTGCTGGACCGAGCGGGTGTCACACGACGGCGGCCGGACGGCGCGAGAGAGCTCTCGTAGGCATTTTTCGACGTTTTTACGCTCGATTGCTCGATTAGCGCACTGCGTTGACTGGGGCCGTGAACCCGGCTTTAGTGGAGACAGCGTTGAAGAGCAGCCCGGAATTCATCCGCTCACCCGGGATTAATGTCCTCAACGTGGTTCTCCGCAGCGGAAATGGATCGTCGAGTAGCTGGCCAGCACGCTCCTCTAGCTGGTCAGGGCTTACTCGCGTCCACGGTTAGAACCAATGTTGCTGATCGGTTCGGAAAGGATGACCGGCATGGCACTTGAGTCTGTCGATCTGGGACAGGTAAGCGGTGTAGAAGCACAGGCTCCTGTCTGGGATCACTACCTCCAGGGTGACCCCGCACGTCTCAACAGTGATTTCGGGGAGTTCCTCAAGCGGACCGCGATCCGGCTCGACGTCCGCACGGACGAGCAGGTCGCGCAGGAGGCGCTGAACCACCGTGACCCGATGATCCGGGAGCAGTCGCTGTTCCAGTACGTGGATCGCGGGCTGCCGGGCGCGGTCGACCTGCTCACCGAAGCGGTGAAGACCGACAGCGTGCGGGAGGTGCGCTGGAACGCGCTGTGGGCGCTGGAGAAGATCGGCGGCCCCAGGGCGCTCAAGGCGCTGCAGGGCTTCGTCAACGACGACGACGCCGACGTCGGCGAGTGGGCCCGGCTGTTCGCGTCGGAGCTCACCACCGGCCTGCCCGCGTTCGACAGCCGTTCGTGGAAGCAGGACCCGGACCGCACGTTCGACGAGACGATCCTGCTCAACATCGACGTCGACGTCTACGTGCGGCTCGACGACACCGGCCGCCACTGGGGCAAGATCTCCCTGGCGCCCCAGGGGCTCGCGCGCAGCTACGGCCAGGCGCACGCCTGCCCGAACTCCGCGACGCGCGACCACCAGCTGGTGATCAGCAAGAACCTGGCGGGCCTGCACGACGACGGCACGCCGCACGTGGAGAACTTCCTGTTCCGCGGCGTGACCAACCACGCCAGCGCGGGCCGGGGCAGCTTCTTCTTCGAGTCGCGTGGCCTGCGGCCGATCTTCATGTCCGGCCAGGCGGACAACGACTCGCTCGGCCACCGCAACGAGATGGTCTCCGCCAAGCGTTCCGGCGAGTGGACCACCGACCCGCTGATGGAGATCAAGGGCAAGCCCGCGATCCGCTACGTCCGCGGCGCGGTCCAGACGTGGGGCTACATCAACTTCGAGACGATGCGCGGCAGTTCGCTCGAGGAGATCCTGTTCCCGGGCAACAGCATCCTGGGCACGCTCGACACCCCGACCGGCCCGCTGGCCAACGCCTACATCACGGGCACGTTCAAGGGCAAGCTGGTCGACTGGGACGGCGACGGCAAGATCGACGTCAACTCCCTCGACATCTACTCGACGCACGAGGCCGAGGTGGACACCAACCAGGACAACATCGCGGACGAGCCGGGTGTGCAGTTCTGCACCCGCACCGGCTGGATGCACTCCTGACCCAGCACGGCGAAGCGGGGTGAGCGGTTTCGGCCGCTCACCCCGCTTTTTTGCGTGCGGGCCCGTCGCGGGGTCAGGTCACCCGATGGCGGGGGTGGAGTGGGAGATGCGCAGAACGCGCCGGCGTGCGAGGGACAGCAGCGGCCGGGTGAACTCGACGGGTGGGTCGAAGCGGCGCTGCCTGCGCAACGCGACCTGGAACGGGTGGCGGCACCGGCCGCCGGTGACGGTCACGGGTGAGTAGCCGAACCCGATCCGGCCGAGCACCCCGATGGGGGTGGCCAGCACGTCACGCACCGTCGCGCTCGGGCCGACCGCGACGGCGATCGGCTCGTAGTCACCGTCCGCGACCGGGGGAAGGGCGACCAGCCGGTTGGTCGCGATGGCGTGGAACATCGTCGGCAGCTCCTGCGGCCGGTTCAGCCGGAAGAGCCCGAGCAACGCGTTGCAGGGCTCACCGTGCAGGCCGGTCACGGCGCCGATCGGTCCGGAGGCCGCCGCCAGCTCCGGACCCGACTCGACGAGCTCCTCGACAGGAATGTGCCCGATCTGCTCGACGACGCACCGGAACCGGCGCGGTGACAACCCGGTCAGCTTGCCGAACTGGCTGATGAAGGTCCCCAGGCTGGAATAGCCGATCGAGGTGCACACGTCGGTCACGGTCTTCGGTGTGACCAGCAGCAGGCGCCGGGCCTCCGCCATTCTGAGCGAGGTCAGGAACCGGGCCGGCGTCGTGGTGGTGACGTCCCGGAAAACGCGGTGGAAATGAAATGGGCTCAACGTGCCCGCTCGTGCGACGTCGCTGAGCTGGATTGGTTCCGGCAGATGCTCGATCATGTAGTCGACTGCCTTGGCGACCGATGTTATCCGGGCCGCTCCGGTGCTCTCGGCCAGACATCGGCCGACCGTGGAGCACAGCCCGATCTTGTCGCACTTGAGGCAGTTTGCCTCTGTTCGCCATTGGATTGATGAATGGCCTTTCACGGTGAGTCTCCTACCCCTCGGTCAGAGCCCCGAACAAAAACCCCCGACGCGGATGGCCCCACCCGCGGCGAATGTGCGGTACCTGTCCTACGCCTGGGGCTGCTGGCTCACGAGCACCGGCAGCGGAGCGAGAGTCTCGGCTATGTGAACGGGACGGATCAGATACCGGACAACGGTTGGCCCTCTTCTTTGTTTGTCAACCTGAGCTAACCGTCTGTGACCGCACGGACGGTAGTCGCGATCTTGCTATTTGTCGGGATTGTGGTGATCGAGAAGTAAGGGCTGCTCGCCCATTCGGTCGGTACGGCTTCATGCTTGATCAATTGCGCGACTGTCGTTCGCTCTCACTTGGAATGGTATGTCACGCACGATCGTTCTGGTCTTTCTGGGCGAGTGTGGAATGATCGATCTGACGCAACGTAGCAACGAAAAAGCCCAGCTGCGCCGTCGGAGTGACGCACTGGGCAGTTTCGCTGGTTCCTTTGGGTGTTGCCACTTGAATTGACTACACTGCGGTGATCTTTCCGTCATCGCCGAGCAATAGGGAATGGCTGCCGGGAGGAAGCACGATCCGCTCGGTTCGCGGCCCTGACGGAGTCCGCCAGCGGATCGTGTATTCGGCGTGTTCGTTCGAACCCGTTGCGAAGAACAGCTCGGTCGACGAGACACCCGTGTGTCCATTCGCGGGATAAAGCTGCGCGCGTTGTGCGGGCCGGTTGTCGGTCTGTGCGATGACCTGTGCGCCAATCGCCGCGGTGGCCGAAGTCCCCGTGCCGGGCCGGCGCAGGCTCAGTACGGTCTGGCGGGGTTGTGAGGTGGACGTGTTGAGCAGCAGCTTGGAGTCCTGCCACTGATTGGCGACGAGGGCGTCCGGCCTGCCGTCCGCGTTCACGTCGCCGATCGCTATCCCGCGGGAGTTGCCGGACTCGTCAAGGTGAAGATGTTTCGCCATGTCGGCGTAACGTCCGGACGCCGTTCGGGCCCAAAACGGGTTGCGGTCGTCTCCGGAGAGATTCGACTCGGGACCGAAACGTGGCCATGCGGCCGGGTACTGGAGCAGCTGGTCGTTTCCGAGAGCCAGTTCCTGCAACAATGCCCAGTGCCATTTCTCGCCTTTCAGGAATCCGGTCGCCTGCATTATCTCGTCGGTTCCGTCACCGTCGAAGTCGGCGGCCTTGATGTCCCATCCCCAGCCGCTGCGCGCGAGTCCGAGCTCTTCGCTGCGGTCGATGAACGGAACGTCACCGGAAAGCAGGTCCGAGCCGGGGCCGGTCGGCGTGAACGCGAAGTTGCTCTCCTGCAGACCCCATTCCGCGGTGATGTTGCTGACCACCATCGTCGGCATCTCGGCGCCGTCCGGGTAGGTGAAGGTGACGCCCATGCCCTTGAACGAGTCGTGCCCGAGAACCGTCGACTTGGGAGAGGTGAGATCGCGCGTGCCCTTCACTGTGCGTAGTCGCACGTTCCCCGGTGTCGACAGGTTGACCATCAGGTGGTCGGGGCCGAAGTCCTCGGCCTGGTAGATCTCCGGCAGGTGATCGCCGGTGAGGTCCTGCAGGCCGATCGCCAGCGTCCACGCCTGCGCGGCCTCCGGTGGCAGGGCCGCGCTCGCGTCCGTCCACCCGGGTGCCTGGTCGGCCCCTCTCGGCCGGGACAGCAGCAGCCGGTTCGTGCCGCCGTTGAACGCACGCGCCATGCCGTCCTGCATCCGCATGCGCTCGTCCGGGCCCGCCTTCGGGTCGAGCACCTTGGCGTTGTCCGGGAAGTAGTTCGCCACCAGCAGGTCCAGGTTCCCGTCACCGTCGATGTCGCCGGCATTGAGCGTCGTGGAGTTCCACACCTGCCGCGGCTCGACCAGCTCCACGACGCGGAACCCGCTGCCGGTGTTGAGGAACTGCACGGGGGAGCGGCCCCAGTAGTGGACGACGTAGTCGGTGTCCCCGTCCACGTCCAAGTCGAGCGGCACGCAGCCCATGGGGGCCATCGTGGCGTCATAGTCGCGGTCGGGGACGAGGACCTTCGGCTGGAACCGCGCACCGGTGCCCGGCGCGGGGAAGAGCCGCACCGAGTCGTCGCGCGGGTCGACCAGGCAGACGTCGTCGGACCGGCCGTTGCCGTCGTGGTCCGTCACCGCGACCGCGGCGCCGACGGCGGAGATCCACGACCGGATGTGCTCGACGTCCGGGCCGACCTCGCGCAGGGCGCGTGCCCCCGGCGGGGCCTGGTTCAGGGCCTTGACGGTGAACCCGTACCGGGAGGCGAGGCTCGCCGCCTCGGCGTCCGGGAGCACCGGCCGGGCCGTGGCGAAACCGGTGGCGGCGACCAGCACGACCGCGACCACCGCCGGCAGCAGACCGGCGGCTCGTGATTGGGGGACCGTGGGTGAAGTCATGGGCGTTGTCTCCGAGGTGAGGTGGTCAGACGTGCCGGGCCGCTCGGTCGCGGATGAGGTGCTGCCAGTGGCGGTACGCCGCGATGTCGAGCTCGCCGGCGGACGCGACGTGCGCCGCGGCCGCCGTCCACTCGACGGCCTCGTCGACCGGCACCCCGGCCAGCTCGCGCACCCCCGTGGCGGTGTGCTCGGGCACGTGGCCCGCGGCGGCCCTGGCCCCCGCCGCGAAGGCCGCTCCCTGGGCGAGGGCCACCCGGTCCGGTCCGGTCAGCGACGTGAGGTCGTCCAGCGCGGCGTGGTCGGCCCCGCCCGCGTAGCAGACGGCCAGGCCGACACCCGACCAGAGCTCGGCGTGCGCCTGCGGTGGGAACGCCGCGATCCGCCGCCGGATCGCGGCGGGGTCGGCGCACTCCATGAACCACATGGCCCGGCCGACCCCCTGGTGCAGCACGGTGTGCGAGGGCGCGGAGGACCACGCGGCACGGCGGAACCGCTCGTTCCACCTCCTGCCCCGCAGGAACGCCCTGGAGAACCCGGCGCCGTCCAGGGTGAGCCAGCGCAGCAACGGATCGAGCTTCGCGCGGCGGAGCACCGTCGACGGCGGGGCGACCAGACCGACCCACCCGGCGCCGACGTGCATCAGGTGCGGATAGCGCTCGCCGGCCAGGGCGAACAGGTCGTCCAGCGTCGAGTTCCGCTTGCGTCCCAGCAGGATGTCGTGTGCCGCGGCGGCGAACGCGGCGCCCTCGTAGGCGAACCCCTGGTCGTCGAGCGGCATCGGGTCGAGGTGGAACGCGAGCTCACCGACGCCGTGCCGCCGCAGGGTGTTGTAGCCGGTGAGGAACGCGCCGGCGCGGCGTTCCAGCAACGCTCTCGCCGCCGCGTTGGCGGTGCGGAAGCCGCGGCTCTCGAAGTCGACCAGCCCGGCCGGCAACGGGGGCAGCACCCGCGTGCTCACGGCTTCTCCTCGAGCTTCGAGACCGGCGTGACCAGCCGCCGCGCCCACAGCCCGAGCACGGCGGCGAGCATCCCGACCAGCGCGCCGGTCTGTTCGGCGGTGAGCTCGACGAGCCCGAACGCGACCACGAGGTTGACGAGCGCCAGGAACGCGGCCTGCAGCAGCACGGGTTCGCGGCGCAGGAACGCGATCACGAGTCGTCCTGTGCCGGGCGCCGTGCCGTGAACCGCCCGTAGGACAGTTCCCGGCGGACGAAGCTGTCGAGGTAGAACTCCGTCGACTCGCACCAGTGCTGGTACTCCTCGGCCGTGCAGACGTCCTGGATGGCGCGCTGCCGCACCGTCAGCGCGCCGGAGATGATCCGGAAGCAGTCGACGGCCGCCGCCGAGATGTCGGTGTGCACGATGTCGACGAAACCCAGGTGGCTCAGCAACTCCGCGGTGTCGGCGGGCTGCGGCAGCGGGCGGATGCCGTCGTACTCCCAGGCCGTGCCACGCACCCGGTCACTCAGTTCTCGACCGGTGAGGATGTCGGCGAAGACCAGGTGGCCGCCGGGACGCAACGCCGCGTGCGCGACCGCGAGCGCGTCGCCAGGGTCGTTCATCAACGCCAGCGAGTCGACGGCCACGACGAGGTCGTAGGCCCGGTCGGGCATCCAGGTGTTGACGTCACCGCGCAGGAAGCGGACCCGCTTCTGCACGCTGGTCGGCAGCTGCCGGTGCTTGAGCCTCGCGTGGTCCAACTGGGACGGGTTCAGCTCGATCCCGGTGATCTGGCAGTCGAAGCGGCCGGCCAGGTAGCGGCACACCTCACCGGTGCCGGAACAGAGCTCCAGCACGCTGTGCCCGGCACCGAGACCGAACTCGGTGCCGATGCTGTCGAGCAGCGCGGCGCCCGCCATGTTGGTGAACTCCCGGCCCTCGTGCACCGGTTCGTACACCGCGAGGTGCCACAGCGCGCCCGCGGCGGTGTCGTAGATCTTGTTCTGGGCCGGCAGGGAGGCGGAGAGCCTGCCGGGGTCGGTGGAGTTGCCGTGCATGCGAGATCTCCTCGTGCGTGTGAGCGGGACAGGGTGCGGGCCACCCGACCGGGTGGGCTTCACATGCGTCATCTGCGCCGGGTGTCGACCGGGCTGCGCACCGGTCCCATGCTCCAGGGGGCAGGCCCGGCATCGGTCTCAAGTGGACGGTCGAAGTCGCCTGCCAGGTCGGCGATCGGTGAGCCGGGAGCCCACACGTTCTCGGCGAGCCAGTACTCGACGGTGCGGTACGTGCGGGTGAACACCACCAGCGATCCGTCCCGTGACGGCACCGGGTAGCGCACTGAGGGACCGGCGGCGGAGAGCACACGGCCCAGGCCGTCGGGCTGTTGCTCGTGCAGCTCCTCGGCCCCCGAGGCCACCAGCGAACACAGCAGGTTGCCGTCGGGCAGCAGGTGCGGGTTGTTGCGCTCCACGTAGTCGGGCCCCGCGAGATTCGTGATCTCGCCGGTGGCCAGGTCCTTGCGGTAGAAGCCCCACGTCCAGTCACCGCCCCGGGTCGACATGAACACCACGCCGCGCCCGTCCGGCGTCCACGACGGAGCCTCGTCCCACCACGGGTCCTCGGTCAGCTTGTGCACCTCGCCCGTGCGCACGTCCAGCACGCACAGGTCGGCCTCGAACGGCTCGGTGTCGGACTTGAAGACGAGCCTCGTGCTGTCCGGAGACCAGTCGAGCGGACCGTGCATCCCCTTGAGCCAGTCCATTCCCCGTGTCCACACGCGACTGACGCCCTCGGCGAAGTCGTAGGTCGCGATCTCCCACCGCGGTCGCGCGGCGTGCCGGGACAGATAGGCGATCGAGCGGCCGTCCGGGGACCAGGCGGGGAAGGCCGCCTCGCCGAGCGGGAGGAGCCGGGGCGGTCCACCGGCGAGGTCGCGGATCTTCACCACCGACCGCCCGGAGTCCTCGGCCGCGTACACGAGCCGGGTGCCGTCCGGGCTCAGCGATCCGTACCGGGGCTGCTCGTCGGCACCGACGAGCTGGTGCACGCCACCGGTGCGGCGGTCCAGCACCCAGACGCCGACGCCGCGGTCGACGAGGCGGTGGAAGAAGAGGTTCTGGCCGTCGGCGGTCCAGTTGGGCCACCGGTCGTCGGCGGCCTCCGTGACGAGCGCGCGGCCGGTGCCGGTGCCGTCGAGCCGTTGCACCCAGATCACCGAACGACCTTCGAAGCTGCGCGAGAACGCCACCACGGGATGAGCGCTCGACACCGACGGCTTGTAGTCCCACGCGCTGCCGTCGGTGACCTCGATCGGCGCGGATCCGTTGAGCGGCAACACGGAGATGGCCCCGGCGCCGGTGTCGTAGGAGTGGCAGACGAGCGCGTTGCCCTCCGGCAGGTAGGAGCAGGCGCCCGCACGGCCGGGAGTCCTGGTGACCGCGCGGGGCCTGCCTCCCTTCGCGGGGACGACGTAGAAGTGCCGGTGTCCCCACGGACCGCCGGCGTACGCGATCTGCGTGCCGTCGGGGGACCACTGCGGGTACTCCTCCTCGTGGTCGGCGTAGGTGAGCTGGCTGATCCGGCCGTCGCGGGCCCGGTACAGCCAGATCGCCTTGTGGCCGCCCCGCGACGAGGTGAAGGCGAGGCAGCTGGAGTCCGGTGACCACTGCGCCTCGATGTCGTCGCCGGCGCCGCGCGTGCCCTGGTGCCACTGGTCGGTCGCGAGCTCGTAGAACCACAGGTTCAGCGATCCCGCGCGCCGCGACGAGGCCACGAAACGCGCGCCGTCGGGGGAGATCGCGCCGTCACCCGCGCCCGCCGGGTCCTGGGTCAGTCGGCGCAACCGGAACTCGGGTCCGTGAGAACGCATGGGTGGGAGGTATCCGCTCACGTGTTCTGCCATCGTCTCTCCCCGATTGTCGAATGCGCGCAGACCGACTACTGGGACAGTAAGTTTGATCAGCTCGGAGTCCTTCTCATCCCTTGCGGGGAAACTCGGCGAAATCCAGCAAGGCAGAAGATGGACTTGTCCGGCAAGGCTGCTGGAATGAGTTCAGAGCAACAGAGGAGAAGTCACCGCGGTCCGCGGTTGACTACAACGGACACCGAGGAAGAGCAGTCCGTCGCTACGGTCGGTCGGCTGGCGACGCTATTGATCGGAGAGTTGATTGTGACTGAGATCCAGGATTTCGGCAGGCAGCTGAGCGAATTCGCGCGAGGCCTCCTCGGTTCCTCCGGTGGTTCGGGCGAGGGTGAAGTTTTCGAGTCGGACGCCAACGCCGAGCTCGAGATTCGCGGATTCCTGGCCGACTTGCAGGTGGCCTATTCGCGAGGCGACATCGACTACATTCTCAACACCATCGCCGACGAGTTCACGACGTACGAACTGGTGGCGGTGAACGGTCGCCCGCTGAAGATCACGGGCCGGGAGAACATGCGGACGTACCTGTCGACGCTGTTCCCCACGAGCACCGACAGCCAGATCAAGACGATCTTCGCGACGCAGGCGATCGCGACGCCGACGCTCGGCCTGGTCAACGAGGAGGGCGACGTCGTCATCACGCGCGCCGACCACAAGGAGCACCAGCCGCTGTACTCCAGCGCGCTCGCGGTGAAGACGGCCGACGGCTGGAAGTGGCGCCACTGGCACATGTCCGAGGCCGGCCCGCGCTTCCGCGTGAACCTGGGCGGCCAGCCGATCGACGACAACGGCCGGGTCATCCCCGGTGCCCGCGTCGTGGTCGAGAACGGTCTGGGCCGCGTCGTCGTCGACGGTCAGACCGACGGTGGCACTGCTCCGCGCGACTAGGACCGTTCGCGCGAGCGGCCAGATAGGACGAGAACATGAGCCCACCTGTCGATCGGCCGACCAAGTCCGATGCGGACGCGCTGCCGGTCATGCACGTGAGCAACGGCGAGGAGAACCTCTACCCGGACTACCTCGGCAGCTACAGCAAGGGGTTGTCGCACAACGAGTTCGGTGAGGTCGACCCGGTCGTCTACCGGCAGTACCTCCGGGCTCTCCTCAGCGAGAACCCCGACGAGATAGACCGCATCCCCCTCGCCGAGGGGCGGCCGCTGACGAACCCGCAGGCTGGGCTCGCGGTCGACGCCGTCGGCCCGCCGAGTCACGCGATGACGATTCCGCCCGCGCCGAGGATGGACTCGGCCGAGCTGTCCGCGGAAGCGGCCGAGCTGTACTGGATGGCGCTGTGCAGGGACGTTCCGTTCACCAGGTTCGCGGACGACGGCCTGGTCGCGGCGGCGGCCGGCGACCTGAGCAGGTTGTCGGACTACCGCGCGGCCAAGCGCGACGGCCGGGTGGAGCCGGACTTCGTGTTCCGCGGCGACACGCCGGGGGACCACGCGGGTCCGTTCCTCTCCCAGTTCTTGTACCAGCCCGTCCAGTTCGGCACCTACCGGACCGAGCAGCGCCAGGACACGGTGCGGCCCAACCATGACTACGCCACCACGTTCGAGACGTACCTGCGGCTGCAGAACGGGTGGAACCGGTCACTGGCGGTGTCCGAACGCGACCAGGTCCACCGCCGGTACCTCGCCACGCCGAGGGACCTGACGCACTGGGTGCACTACGACGCGGGCCCCACGCCGGCGCAGGCGTTCATCAACGCAGCGCTGATCATGCACTACGCGGGCACGCCGACGGACGCGGGAAACCCGTACGTCGACTCGAAGACGCAGCTCGGGTTCAGCACCTTCGGCATCCCGCACCTGCTGTCGCTGGTGACCGAGGTGGCGAACCGGGCGCTGCGCGCGGCCTGGTTCCAGAAGTGGTACGTGCACCGGCGGCTGCGTCCCGAGGCGTTCTGCGCCAGGGTGCACAACCGGATCACGGGCAGGCGGGAGTACGAGTTCCTCGACTCCGAGGTGCTCGACTCGGACGCGGTGGACCGGGTGTACAGCAAGTTCGGTTCCTACCTGCTGCCCCAGGCGTTCCCCGAGGGTTCGCCGACGCACCCGTCCTACGCGGCCGGGCACGCCACCGCGGCGGGGGCGTGCGCGACGATCCTGAAGGCCTGGCACGACGAGACGGCGATCCTGCCCGATCCGGTGCAGGCCAACGACAACGGCACGGAACTGGTGCCGTACACCGGCGTGGACGCGGACCGGCTGACCGTCGGCGGAGAGCTGAACAAGCTCGCCGCCAACATCGGAGTCGGCCGCAACATGGCGGGGGTTCACTGGCGGTCCGACTTCGCCCAGTCGGCGAAGCTGGGCGAGAGTCTGGCGATCGAGCTGCTTCGTGAACAGAAGTCGTGGTTCAACGAGAGGCACCGCTTCTCGGTCACCCGGTTCGATGGCACCACGGTGACCATCTGACCCCGCGACGCCCCACCCGGCGGCAGGCGCGGCGCGACTTTCCGTCCGCGCCGCGCCTGCCGCCGCCCTTCACTTCCCACCCTGCAGCCCCACTCCCCGGACGGTGACCTCCCGATGACCACGACGCCCGCTGACACCACCCGACCGTCGCCGAGCCACCGGCTCGCGGCCCGGCCGCCGGACAGGCGGCTCATGGCGTTGCGCCGCTTCGCCATGTCGATCACGGCGTTCAACGTCATCGGCCACCTGGTCCTCGGTTTCGAGCAGTCACCGATCACGCCGATCGTCACGGTGCTCGTGGCCTACGCCGTCGACCTGCTGCTCGAGACGCTGGACGCGCGCGCCCACGGCCGCACGCCCGGCTACGCGGGTGGCTGGCTCAAGATGCTCAACTTCCTGCTGCCGAGCCACATCGGCGGACTCGCCGTGGCGATGCTGTTGTACGGCAACACGTCGCTGTGGCCCTACATCTTCGCGGTGACCGCCGGCATCAGCACCAAATACGTGCTGCGGCTGCGCGTGCGCGGCCGGAAACGGCATTTCCTCAACCCCTCCAACGCGGGCATCGCGCTCACGCTGGTGCTGTTCCCGTGGGTCGGCATCGCACCGCCCTACCACTTCACCAACGAGCCCACCGGTGCCATCGACTGGATCCTGCCGCTGGCCATCCTCGGCGCGGGCACGATGATCAACGCCAAGCTGACCGGCAAGCTGCCCCTGATCCTGGGCTGGGTCGGCGGGTTCGCCGCGCAGGCCGTGCTGCGGTGGGCGATCTTCGACCACGCGCTGCTCGCCGCGTTGCTGCCGATGACCGGGCTGGCCTTCGTGATCTTCACCAACTACATGATCACCGACCCCGGCAGCACTCCTCAGGGCAAGCGCAACCAGGTGCTGTTCGGCCTGGCCACCGCGTTCACCTACGGCGTGCTCGTGCTCGGCGGAGTGGTGTTCGGCTTCTTCTTCGCGCTGGTGATCGTCTGCATCCTGCGTGGCGCCGTGCTGCTGACGGCGGAGCTGCGTGCGGCATCGGCCGAACGCGCGACGGGAAGGGCCTCGCTCGCGGGCGTTGATGGGCGGTGAGCACCCCCAGGATCGCCATCGTCGGCATGGCCTGCCGGTACCCGGACGCCTCGACCCCCGAGGAGCTGTGGCAGACCGTCCTCGGCCGCAGGCGCGCGTTCCGTGCCATCCCACCGGAGAGGCTGGACCTGGCCGACTACGGCGGTGGACCGTCCGAAGTGGACAAGACCGTCGCGCGCCGGGCGGCCGTGCTGCGCAACTGGTCGTTCGACCGGGCGGGGTTCCGCGTCCCCGGCGCGCTGTACCGCGCGGTGGACCCGACGCACTGGCTCGCCCTCGACACCGCACGCGCGGCGCTCGAGGACGCCGGTGTTCCCGGTGGCGTGGGCGTCGACCGCGACCGCACCGGGGTGTTCATCGGCAACTCGCTGGCGGGCGAGTTCAGCCGCGCGTCGTTGCTGCGGCTGCGCTGGCCGTCGCTGCGGCACGTCGTCGGCGCCGCGCTGGAGGAGTCCGGGATCGCGGGCGACACCGCCGCCAGGGTCCTCGCCACCGCCGAACGCGTGCTGAAGGAACCGTTCCCCGTGCCCGACGACGAGATGCTCGCGGGCGGGCTCAGCAACACGATCGCCGGCCGGGTGTGCAACCACTTCGACTTCCACGGGGCCGGCTACACCGTCGACGGCGCGTGCTCGTCGAGCCTGCTCGCGGTGATCACGGCGAGCGAGGCACTGGCCCGCGGCGAGCTGTCGTTCGCACTCGCGGGCGGTGTGGACCTCTCGCTGGACCCGTTCGAGCTGATCGGGTTCGCGCGCGTGGGCGCCCTGTCCGCCGGTGAGATGCGGGTCTACGACGCGCAGCCCACCGGGTTCCTGCCGGGTGAGGGCTGCGGGATCGTGGCGCTGATGCGCGCCGAGGACGCCGAGGCGCAGGGACTGCGGATCTACGCGCACCTCGTCGGCTGGGGCATGTCCTCCGACGGTGCCGGTGGCGTCACCCGGCCGGCCGTCGGCGGGCAGACGAGGGCGTTGCGCCGGGCCTACGCGCGAGCAGGACTGCTGCCCGCGGCGGCCGGGCTGATCGAGGGCCACGGCACGGGCACGGCGGTGGGGGACCAGGTCGAGCTCGAAGCGTTGCTGGCGGTGCGGGGCTTCAGTTCGCCCGTCGCCGCGCTCGGCAGCGTCAAGGCCAACATCGGCCACACCAAGGCGGCGGCCGGCGTCGCGGGGCTGATCAAGGCGGCACTCGCCGTGTCGCACCGCGTGATCCCGCCGATGACCGGGGTGCGCGAACTCCACCCCCTGCTCGCCGCACCGGCGGCCGGTCTGCGCTTGCCGGACGAGCCGGAGCCGTGGACGCACCGCAACCCGGTCGCGGGTGTGTCCTCGGCGGGGTTCGGCGGCATCAACACCCACGTGGTGCTCGACGCGGGGGTACGCACCGCGATGACCAGGCGGGTGCCGCGCCGGCTCGTGGTACCGGAGCCCGTCGCGACCCTGCCGGACTCGGCACGCCACTGGTCGGCGCCGCTGCCCGGCTGGGAACCGTTCCTCATCACGGCGAACGACCTCGCCGATCTCGACGGCCGGCTCGGCACGCTGAGCGAACGGTGCGGGGCCATGAGCGAGGCCGAACTGCACGACCTCGCGGCGACGCTGACCGCGCGGCACGACCCGCGTGCCGCCGTGCGCTGCGTCCTCGTGGCCGCCGACCCCGCCGGACTCGCCGCCGCCGCCACGGCCGCGCGCAAGCAGTTGCCGGGATGGGACTCGAACCTGCTGCTCGACGAACCCGCCGGAGTGGTGATCGGCCGCGGTCCGGGCGTCCGGGTCGGCCTCCTGCTGCCGGGGCAGGCCGCACCCGTGCGGGCCACGCTCGGCCTGCCGGGCCGCCTGCTGCCGCACCCACCGTCCACTCCGGACGGTCTGGTGGACGGGGCCGCGGACACCGCGATCGCCCAGCCGGCCGTGGTGTGGCAGTCCCTCGCCGGCCTGGCGTGGCTGCGGCACCTCGGGTGTCACCCGGTCGCGGCGCTCGGGCACAGCCTCGGTGAGCTGACCGCGCTGGCCTGGGCCGGCGCGCTGACCGAAGAGCAGGTCCTCGACCTGGCCGCGCGCCGTGGCCGGTTGATGGCGGAGCACGGTGCCCGCGGCACCGGGATGATCTCGGTGGCGGCACCGGCGGAGGTGGCGCTCGACCTCGCGGAGAGCACGGAAGCCGTGCTGGCGGCCGAGAACGGACCTCAGACCGTGGTGCTCGCGGGCCCCGTCGCGGCACTCGACGTCGTGGCCGTACGAGCGGCGGCGGCAGGCGTCCACGTGGCGAAGCTGCCGGTGTCGCATGGCTTCCACAGCTCGGCCATGGCGGCCGTGACCCGGCCGTGGCGCGAGCACCTGCTTGAGGTGCCGATGGTCGCGCCGGACAAACCGGTCTTCTCCACGGTGACCGGCACGCGGCTCGGCCCGTTCGACGACATCGCGGCGTTGCTAGTCGAGCAGCTGACCGAACCGGTGCGGTTCCTGGAAGCCGTCCGCGAGCTCGCCACCCGGTGCGACCTGCTGGTGGAGGCCGGTCCCGGCACGATGCTCGCCACGCTCGCGGCACCTGTGGGAGTTCCCACCGTGAGCCTCGACTGCGGCGGTTCCGCACGGCGCATCGCGTTCGCCTCGGCGACCCTCTTCGCCTCCGGGACCGCCAGGCCGCAGGCGTGGTTCGGTGACCGCGCGCATCGGCTGGTCGACCTGGACACCCCGCTCGAGTTCCTGGCCAACCCGTGCGAGTCGTTGCCCAAGAACGGCCTGCGGCCGTCGGTGGCCGCACCGGTCGAGGTTCCCGAGGTGGTGGCGGCCCCGCCGGGCACGGACCTGCTCACGGCCGTGCGCGAGTACCTGGCCGATGAGCTGGAGCTGCCGGTCTCGGCGATCACCGGCGACACGATGTTGCTGTCCGACCTGCACGTCAACTCGCTGCAGGTGGTGCGCCTGGTCAGCGAGATCGCCGCGCGGCACGGCAGGCGGCTCGTGCTGGACGAGTCGCTCGACGGCGTCACCGTGGGCGGGCTGGCGCGGCGGCTGGAGGAGCTGCCGGAGGACGCCCAGGACGGCCAGGCCGAGCTCAGCGGCGTGCGCCCGTGGGTCGGGCTGTTCAGCCACCACTGGGTGCCGCTCGGGCCCCCGCCGGAGCGTTCCGCCGCCTACGACCCGGCGGAGATGGTGGTGGAGCTGCCCGGCACCGCCGGCACCGCGGAGATCGCGCGGCTGCTGCGCGAGATCGCCGGGAGCGCGCCGCGGCGGTTGCTTCTGACGCACAGCGGGCACCCGGCCGCGGCGGCGGTGGGCAGGGCGGTCTCGGCCGAGCTGCCCGGCTGCGCCGTGACGGTGCTGGACGGGCCGGCCGGCGAGAGCGCGTCGGCTGTGGCCGCCGGTGCCTCGGTCACGCCGGTCTCCGTTACGCCGGCCCCGACCGCGCCAGCCTCCGTCACGCCGGTCTCTGTCACGCCGGTCTCTGTCACGTCGGCTTCCGTCACGCCGGCTTCGGTCACGCCGGTCGTGGCCGCCGCTGACCCCGTCACGCCGGCCTCCGTTACGCCGGCCCCGACCGCGCCAGCCTCCGTCACGCCAGCCGTGGCCGCCGCTGCCTCCGTCACGCCGCCCTCCGGGTACGCGGAACTCCGCGTGCGCGAGGGAGTCGTCGAACGCCTGGTGACCCGGCCGCACAGCGGTGCGCCCGGATCGGTGGCGTTGCCGCTCGGGCCAGGCGATGTGTGCCTGGTGAGCGGCGGCGCCACCGGGATCACCGCCCGCTGTGCCGCCGCGCTCGCCGCGGAGACCGGAGCGCAGCTCGTCGTGCTGGGCAGGCGGCCCGCCGACGACCCGGACGTGGCCGCGGAGGTGGCGGCGCTCGGCGCCGACTACCTCAGCTGCGACCTGACCGACTCGGCGGCCGTGCGGGCGGCGGTGCGCGAGGCCGCCCGGTTCGGCCCGGTGCGCGGCCTGCTGCACGGTGCGGGCGTCAACCAGCCGCGCCGGCTCGCCGAGGTGGGCGCGGAAGGCCTTGCCGCCACGGTCGCGCCGAAGGTGCGCGGCCTGCGGGCACTGCTCTCGGCGGTCGAAGAGGTGGTGCCGGAGGAGGAGTTGCGGCTGGTGGTCGCCTTCGGGTCGATCATCGGCCGGCAGGGCCTCGCCGGGCAGTCCGAGTACTGCGTGGCGAACGACTGGATGCGTGTCGAACTGGAGCACTGGGCGCGGCGCAATCCCCGTTGCCGCACACACGTGCTCGAGTGGTCGGCGTGGTCCGGCGTCGGCATGGCCGACCGGATGCGCGTCACCACGCAGCTGAGCAGGCTCGGACTCGCGCTCATCGAACCGGAACGGGGCGTGACGGCGATGCTCGACGCGCTCACCGACCCGAGCGCGCCGGTCACCCTGCTCGTCACCGGACGCTTCCCGCCGACGGCGACGTTGCGGGTCGAGCCGGAACACCATCCGTCGCCCGCGGGGCTGCGGTTCGCGGAGGAGTTGCGGAGCTGGGTGCCCGGCGTGGAGACGATCGCCGAGGCGACGCTCAACACGGGAACCGATCCGTACCTCTCCGAGCACCGGGTGTCCGGGGTGCCGGTGCTGCCCGCGGTGATCGGTGCCGAGGCGATGGCGCAGACCGCCGCGCTCACGACCGGGCCACGCGGCTCGTGGACGTTCCGCGATCTCCGGCTGCACCGGCCGGTGACCGTGGGCGAGCGGTCCGACCGGGTCATCCGCGTGGCGGCACTGGTGTGCCGCGACCGGCAGGTCGACCTGTCCGTGCGCCAGGACGGTGACCGCTTCGGCGCCGACCACCTCAGCGCGAGCCTCGTGCCGTCGGCGCCACCGCCGGCCCGCCGCGCAGCGGTCGACGCCGTGCCCGCCGGTCCTCCCCACCACGCCTACGGGTCCGTCCTGTTCCACAGTGGACGGTTCGAGCGGGTGGTGCGGTACGACCAGCTTTCCGCGTTCGCCGTCACGGCCTGGGTGCACGCGCGCGAGGACACGTGGTTCGCGTCGTACCACGGTTCCCGTTTGCTGCTTGGTGATCCCGCCGCGCACGACGCGACCATCCACGCGTTGCTGCCGTGCGTGCCGCACAAGCGCGCGCTGCCGGTGGAGGTGGAGGAGCTCAACGTCTGGCGCAGGCCGGCGGGCATGCTCCTGGTGCACGCGGTCGAGACGTGGCATTCGGCGGACGAGTTTCTGTTCGACGTCGACCTCGTGCAGCCGGACGGCCTGCCGGTCGCGCGGTGGACCGGGTTGCGGCTGAAGGTGGTGGGGGAGCACGACCTCACCGGTCCGCTGCCGTGGGACCAACTCGGACCCTGGCTCAGCCGCCGGATGGTCGAATGCGGCTGGGCGCACCGGATCGGGTTGTGGTGCGCCGGCGACTCGCTCGTCGCCGATCGTGCGGCCGGTCTGCACTGGTCGCTGGGGGACGAGGATCCCGCAACCGCGGCGGGGCAGGCGCTCGCCCGGCTGGGCGCGTCCGGTCCCGTGGTGTTCGACGAGGTCACCGAGGACGGCCTGATGTCCGGGGTCGTGCGCGGGATCCGGGTCGTCGTGGCCAGGAGGGAAACGGACGTCGGGCACGTGACGGTCGCGCTGGCGTTCGGTGAGGAGCACGACGATGCCTGAGCACTACGTCCACCGCCACGTGGTGACGCTGGACGAGACGAACCTTGTGGGCAACGTCTACTTCGCGCACTACCTGCGCTGGCAGGGACATTGCCGCGAGCACTTCCTGGCCGACCACGCGCCCGGTGTGCTGCGGCGGCTCACGGCGGGAGAGCTGGCCATGGTCACCGTGTCCTGCCGGATGGACTACTTCGCGGAGTGCTTCGCACTGGAGGAGATCGACGTCCTGATGTCCCTGTCCGCCGCCGCGGGCAGCAGGATCGTGATGGACTTCGAGTTCCGGCGGGGCGGGGCCGTGGTCGCGCGGGGCGGGCAGACCGTCGCGTGCATGCGGCGGACGGCGGACGGCGTGGCACCCGTCGAGGTGCCCGCCGAGCTGGCCTCCGCTCTGGCTGCCTACTCAGGCTAGTATGACTATTAGTCATACTAGTGGGAGGCTGCATGGCTCGGCGAATCGTCAAGGAGGTCGAGGTCGAGGCGCCGCTGGAGCAGGTGTGGCAGGCGATCTCGAGCGGTCCGGGCTTCGCCACCTGGTACGTGCCGCACGCGATCGATCCGACGCCGGGTGGCCTGGTGCGCACGGACTTCGGGCCCGCCGGCGTGCGGCAGGGGGTCGTGCTGGACGCCGAACCGCCCCAGCGGCTCGTGTACGGGGGGTTCGGCGCGCCGGAGGACCCGGTGTACTGCTACGAGTTCGTGCTCGCGGCCGCCGAGGGCGGTCACACCGTGTTCCGGTTGGTGCAGAACGGTTTTCTCGACGACGAGGTGTGGGACCAGGAGTACGACGCGCTGGACGCGGGCTGGGACCTCTTCCTGCACAACCTGATCGTGTCCCAGCGGTGTTTCGCGGGCCTGCCCGCGTCGCTTGCGATGGCCATGACGAGGTCGGCGTCCGGCGGGGAGTGGCACCGGCTGCTCGCCGCCCTGCGCGTGCCCGCGGGTGTCGTCGTGGGGGATCGGGTCGTGGTCGCGGCGCCGCGGGGCGAGCCGGTCGAGGGCGTCGTCGACTTCCTCAACCCCGGCAGGCACCTCGGCGTGCGGTCGGATCGCGGGTTGCACCGGTTCAGCGCCGAGGGCGTCGAGCTGTGCGGCGTCAGCGTGTACCAGTACCGGTACGGGAATCCGCCACTGCGCGCGGACGTGTCCGCGTGCTGGCAACGGTGGCTGGACGACCGGTTCGCCTGACCCGCAACGGTCAGTCGGACGGCAGGGTGCGGCGCCGCACCGGGCGGACGCTCGGGTGCACGGCCACGACCATGCGGTGCGGACGACCGCCGGGCGCGTTCTCGTCGTGGTACTTGGCCGCCAGCGCCGTCACCGCCGCCGAGAGCTCGGTGGCGAACTGTGTGCGCGCGGCGGCGGAGGCGAAGCGGATCTCGCCGTCCAGGGCGAAGGTCGCCACCTTCCGGCCGGCCCGGCGCGAACCGATCAGCAACTCGCCCAGGTCGCGCATCAGCTGGGCGGTCACGGCCAGCAGCCACCCGATCGAGCGGTGGTCGTGGCTGTGCCGGGGATCGGGCTGGACCTGCTCGAACACGTCCGGAGAGATCACGTACGAGCTGGACGCCTGCAGGAAGCGCTCGGTGGTGTTGCGGACCCGGCGTTCGGAGACCAGCTGGATCAGACCGTGCTCCTCGAGCGTCCGCAGGTGGTAGTTGATCTTCTGGCGCGGGATGCCGAGCAGGGGTTCGAGGGTGGTGGCCGACTTCGGTGTGGCCAGCTCCGCCAGCAGCCGCAGGCGGATCGGGTCGAGGGCGATGCGTGCCGTGCCCGCGTCGCGGATGACTTCGATCTCGTGCACGTGCGGCTCCCCACCGGGTGATCGGACAACTTCGCCTTTATATACGAACCGGGCTGTGGAAACACGGGAGCCGCCGTCGGGGGGATGACGGCGGCTCCCCTCGGTCGGGCTCAGCCGGCGCTGCGAGGGGTGAGCGCCTTGCCGGCCACGACGAGCGCGGCGGCCACCAGCACGATGTCCTTCAACACGTACTGGCCGGTCAGGTTGGGCGTGAACGTGTCGTGCTCGAAGAGCTGGGCGGGCATCAGGATCAGCGGCGAGAGGATGCCCGTCAACGCCACGCCGAGCACGGCGAGCCCGGTCCTGCGCAGCCTGCCGGTGATGAGCGACAGCCCGATGAAGGTCTCCATCAGCGCCACGAGCACCACCGCGCCGCGACCGGGCACCAGGCCCAGCGTCAGCATCTCCACCGTCGTCCCCGCGATGTGCTCCGCCGGGCTGATCCCGGGGAAGAACTTCAGCGCGCCGAAGCCGAGGAACACGAGGCCCAGGCTCAGGCGCAGCAACCCGACGCTGTGCCGCGAGAGCCAGCGAGAGGCGGCTTCGGTGACGTGAGTGGTGACGCGCAAGGAATGTGTGGTGATCGCGATGCTCATGGCGCTCCCCCTGGGGCGGTGTCCGGCGGTGCACCCAAGGTCGCACGAACGAATCGAGCTGTCAATACAAAACTTTTTGTCCCATGAGACCCGTTGTCCCGCAACGGCTGTGTCAGATGCCGAGCTGGTGCGCCATGCTCAGGGCGTCGTAGTACACCGTGCAGCTGACGATCCGGCCGGCGCGGAACCGCAGCACCTCGCAGCCGCGGACGTCGAGGCGGCGTCCGGTGGCGGGGTACACCGTGCCGTCCGGCATGGTGAGCGTGCCCGTGTGCGTGCCGTGGTTGCGGACCTCCGCGACCACCACGTCGCCGTCCTGGTGCAGCGCCATGACCTCGGCCACCGCGTCCGGCAGCCCGGCGCGGCTGCGGCGCATCCAGTCGCGGAACCCGTCGTGCCCGCGGATCGACTCACCGGTCGCCATGTCGGTGAGCTCGTAGTCGTCGGCGAGGAGCCGGACCACGCCCTCCACGTCGTTCTCGGTGAAGTGCCGGTACATCGTCCGCGCGAGGTGCGCGTTGGCCTGAGGTGTTGTCATGGCGGGATTCCCGTCTGCCGCGCGGTGTTCCCCTTCTGGTCTACCGGCGGGGACGCGCGCGGTCCTTCTCGCAGGTTGCCGCATCTTCCCCGGCGGTCGAGAAGACACCGCCGGCCGACGCAGCATGGAGCTGACAACGGGAGGTGCCAGCGATGGCAGACAAGGTGTTCGTGAAGGCGATGGTGTTCGCGCCCGCGCCCGCGGTGTACCGGGCGATGACGACCGAGCTGTCCCTGCGCACGTGGTTCGCCGAGCACGTCGACGTCCGGCTGGACGACGGCAGATTCGAGTTCTGGGGAAGGCACACGCCGTTCGGCGACGTACCCCGGCAGACGAACGTGTCGGCCGAGCCGGGCGGGAAGCTGCGCTTCGACTGGGAGATGGAGGGGATGAGCACGGCGGTGGAGCTGTCGGTGCGCGGGACCGTCAGCGGTGACACGACGGTGTCGGTGCGGCACGAGCCGGTTCCGTTCTGGGGATTCGACCGGGCGAGCATGAACGACTTCTGGGGGATCGCGGTCGGCAACCTCGCCAACTTCACCGAGGGACGGACTCTCGCGCCGCGTCCCGACTACACGGTTCCCTGCGAGGAGACGGCTCTCGCGACGATCGTCGTCGGCACGAGCCCCGATGACGTGTTCTCCGTATTGCTCGATCCGGCCATGATCGACAAGTGGCTGCCGTCACAGTCGGTGGTGGAACCGTGGGAGGGCGGGCGTTACGAGTTCGGCTGGGACCACGGCCCGATGACGGTGGTCGACATCGAGGCACCACACCGGCTCGCCTACACCTGGCACAACGACGGCTGGCCGGACACCCTGGTGAGCTGGCAGCTGGACGAGGAACCAGGGGAAGGGACGAGGATCAGCCTGCGCCACAGCGGTTTCGTCGACGGACGCCCGTCCGACGGCTACCAGCTCGGCTGGCAGAACCTGCTGATCAACCTGCAGCGCATGGTGGAGATCGGCGAACGCTGGGAGGCGCCGCAGTGGCGGCACCGCTGACTCAGTCCGCGGGCAGCCAGCCGAGCGAGGTGGCCATCGTCCGCATCGTGGTGGTCACGTTGTTCAGCAACACGGTGCGCCGGAACTCGTAGAGCGCGCCCGCGTGCTCCGGCTGTGCCTCCATCGCGTGCACGAGGTGGCTGCCGCCGGGGCCGTGGCGGAACGTCTGGGTGATCAGCGTTCCGCCACCCGGACGTTCGGTGAGCCGGTAGCGCCAGGTGGAGGAGGGCAGCGACGGATCTCCCGCGAACCCGACGACGATCCACGAGAAGCTCTCCGGCCTGCTGACCTCGACCACCTCGCAGGTCACGTCCCACTCCCACTCGCCGGCCCGGTTGCGCGCGTGGAACCGGGCGCCCGGTTCGGCACCCCTGGCGCCGCCGATCCACGCGACGTGGACGCACTCCGGACTCCACTCGGGCACGCGGGTCGGATCTGCCACCGCGTCGAACACCTCCGTGGCGGGGGCGTCGACTTCGAGCTCGACGGTCACGGCGAGGGTGGTCACGTCCACGGGGCGCACCTCCGGTCGATGATTCTCCTTGCAGGCTAACGTAATCGCGATCCGCGCAAGCTGGGACAAGTGTTGTCCTGTCCTGGGGTCCTATAACCGTAGGCATGGTCCAGAGCGTTCAGCTCGTCCTGCGAGCGATCACCGTGGTCTCGATCTCCCTGTGGCACCTGGCCTTGGCCTGCCCGGTGATCGTGGTGCGCGCGTGCGTGAGCCGTGCGGAGGCGGGCGCGGTGGTGCGGCGCCGCACCCGCCGGCTGGTGGTCGCGCTGGGGCCCGCCTTCGTGAAGGGCGCGCAGTTGCTGAGCACGCGGCGCGACGTGCTCCCGGTCAGGTGGTGCGAGGTGCTGGCGGACCTGCACGACCGGGTGCCGCCCATGCCGGTCCGCACGGCCAGGAAAGTGCTGCGCTCGGCGTACGGCGGTGCCCTGCCCTTCGCGGTCGACTGGAACTCCGTGCGCAGCGGCAGCATCGCGTGCGTCTACCGGGCCGAGCTGGACGGGCAACCTGTGGCGCTCAAGGTGCGCAGACCCCGTGTGCGCAGGCTGATCGAGCAGGACTTCGCGATCATGCGCGCGGGTGCCGCGGTGATGGCGCGGCTGCCGTGGTTCCGGGGCCTGCCCGCGGTCGCGGTACTGCGTCAGATCGGTGCCGCGGTGGCGGCGCAGGCGGACTTCGACGCGGAGGCCCGCGCCCTCGCCGAGCTGCGCACGGTGCTGGCCGACGTGGAGTACCTGCACATCCCCCGTCCGCTGCCCTCGCGCGGCGCGGAAGGCGTGCTGGTGATGGAGTTCGTCGACGGCCTCGCCCCGCTCGCCACCGAGACCACCCCCGCCGCGCAACGCGCCCAGCTCGCCCGGCGGGTGCTGTTCTGCGTCTACCGCATGCTCTTCCTCGACGGCCTGGTCCACTGCGACATGCACCCCGGCAACCTCTACCTGGGGCGCGACGGCCGGATCGTCCTGCTGGACGCGGGGTTCGTGGTCCGGCTGGAACCCAGGGTGCGCAGGCTCTTCGCCGAGTTCTTCATGCACATGGCCCGCGGCGACGGCCGGCACTGCGCGGAGATCCTCCAGGAGAGCGCGGAGGGCGTCGCCGAGTGGGCCGACGTCGCCGCGTTCCGCCGGGGGACCGTCGCGCTGATCGAGGAGTCGAGCGGCCGCGCGGCCCGTGACTTCAGCCTGGTCCGGTTCGCCACGCGCCTGTTCGACCTGCAGCGCGTCAACGGGCTGTTCGCGGCGCCCGAGTTCATCTTCCCGTTGCTGGCCCTGCTCGTGCTGGAGGGCCGGATCAACGAGCTCGACGAAGAGGTCGACTTCCAGGCCGAGTCGATCCCCGTGCTCACCAGGGCGGTCATGTCAGGCCTGCTCAAGACCGGTTCCCGGAAGCAGGCCTGACGGCCCCTTCCCCTCCTCGACAGGAGCGAGCATGCAACCGACCTTCCTGCACGCACAACCTCCGGCGATCCCGAAACGCGGACGGCTGGTGGTGCTCAGCGCGCTCGCCGGGTTCGTGCTCACGGTGATCTGGTCGGCGCCGTTCGTCGACCGGGTCATCGGCGACACCGTCGCGAACTCGATGCTCGGCCACGACGCGAAGGCCACGCCTCTGGACGGTGTGCCGGCGGGCATCGCCTTCGCGTTCGTGACCGGGCTGGCCGGCTCGTTCACCGCGTGCAACATTGCGGTGTTCGGAGTCGTGACGCCACTCGTCGGCGACCGGGGTGCGGCCAGACCGCGCTGGCTGGACTCGCTGCGCCCGCTGTGGTGGATCTGCGTGGGAGCGGTGGGCATCTCGGCCGTCTACGGCGCGCTGGTCGCGATCGTGGGCACCTCCATGCCGCAGTTCGCGACCACCGCGAGCGTGGCCGGTGTGCTCAGCCCGCGACAGGTCCAGTCGATGATCGTGTTCGGTCTCATCGGCGTCGCGTTCGTCTACCTCGGCCTCGCCGCGCTGCGCCTGGTGCCCGACCCGTTCGCCCGTATCCGCCGGCGCCACCCGGCCGTGCCGCTCGTCGTGATGGGCGTGCTGATCGGCGCGCTGCTCATCGGCCGGCCGTTCCCGTTGTTCCGGATCATGTTCCGGCACGCGGCGGAGAGCGGGAACGTGTTCTACGGGATGTCCGCGTTCGTCCTGCAGTCACTGGGAAACCTGGTGATCGCCGCCGTCGTGTTCCTGGTGCTGGCACACGGCACCGGCGGCCGCGTGCAGCGCTGGCTGGCGGCCAGGCCGGGCCGCACCGAGCGGATCACCGCGGTCGCGTTCCTCGTCTTCGGCACGTTCACGCTGCTGTACTGGGACCTGCGGTCCCTCGGGCGGGCCGGGCTCATCTGGTACCCGGCCGTCGGCTGGTGAGGGCGGGATGTCGACGCGGCCGAACACCCGCCCGGTGCTGACGGTCGTCACGGTGGTCGTGCTCGGGTACTGGGCCGAACTCCTGCTGCGACTCGCACAGACCTACCTGTTCCACATACCCGAGCCGCACGCGCGAGGACTGCTCGGCGTGGTGTTGCCGTGGCTCGCGGAGTCCGGATGGGCGCACCACGGCATCGCGTTCCTCGTACTCGCCGGGTGCCTGGAGTGGCACCGGGCGTCGCGCGCCGAGGCGACCTGATGTCCGGCGCGTCCGGCCCCGCGATCCCGGTCGAGACGTGCGTGCGGCTGTTCGAGGCGGCCCGTTCGGCGGAGTCGGCCTGGAACCGGCAGCCGTGGCGGTTCGTCCTGGGCAGGTGCGCGGACCCGACCTTCCGGACGTTGTCCTCGGCCCTTGCCGAGGACAACCGCGTCAAGGCGCGCACCGCCGTCGCGTTGATCCTGGCGACCGTCCGGACCACTGACGACGCCGGCAAGAGGATGCGCGGCACCGAGTACGAGCTCGGCCTGGCGGTCGGAGGACTCACCGCCAGGGCGCGCGCCGAGGGCCTGCAGGTGCGGCAGTACGGAGGGTTCGACCGCGCGACGGTACGCGCCGCGCTCGCCGTACCGGACACGCACGACCTCGTCACGGTGGTCGGGCTGCGGTGGGCGCGGCCTGACCGAGTCCGTCCGGCCGCGCGAATGTCGTTGTCCGACATCGTGTTCTCCGGCCGCTGGGGCTCGCCCGCGGATCTCGCAACCGGGAAGAGACGCTCCTCCGCCGAATCACGATACTGAGGAACAGCAATGTTTTCTTCACGGCGGAGAATGGCGTGCAATGGACTTTCTGCAGCTGGGCGGACCCATAGCGGCGGTCGTCACCGCGTTTCTGAGCTTCGTCGGGGCACGACGGATGATCAGGCACGAACGAGCCAAGGAAGAGCTGCGGCACGCCGAGCAGCAACGCGCGGAGGAACTGGTCAGGCAGCGGGCCGCCGACAACCTGGTGGACCAGGCGAGGGCGGCGGTGGCGGCCGAGCGGGACCAGTTGCTGGGCCGCTGGCAGCAGACCCTCGACGAGGCCCTGGAGGAGCGCCGGCGCCTCGTCGAGGACCACCGCGTGGAGATCGAACGCGTGCGTCAGCAGGCGCGCTGGGAGGTGGACCGGGTGCGTCGCGAGTCGGCGGCCATCGTCACTCACCTGCGTGCCCAGTTCGCCGAACGGCTCGACGACAGCGACGAGCGCCGGAGCATCGAGCAGAAACGCTAGTGCCGCAGCCCCGTCAGTCCTGCTCCCGCGGCCCGGCTTCCATGCGGTCGAGATCGGCCAGCACGGTGTCGATCGCGGTGATCTCCGCGGCGAAGTAGGCGGAGCCCCAGGTGGCGACCAGCGCCGGGTAGGGCAGCGCCTGGTCCAGCTCGGTCCTGAGCTGGGTGAGCCCGCTCGTCTGCTCCACGGCCCAGTCCCGGTACTCGGTGAGAACCTCGCGCAGCCTGCCGTGGTTGGTCTGGTGGCCGAAGAACAGGCGCAGCGCGACGGAGTGCTTGAGCAGCGGAGGCCCGACGGGGGCGTGGTCCAGCCATTCGCGGAAGACCTTCAGACCGGCGTCGGTGATCCGGTACAACCGCTTGTCCGGGCGGCTCTTCTGCTCTTCCAGGTGCACCTCGACGAGCCCGTGCTGCAGCAACCTGCGCAACTCCAGGTAGATCTGGCTCTGCGCGGGACTCCAGTAGAAGTAGCGCAGGTTCATCGCCCACTTGCGCAGGTCGTACCCGGTCAGCTCCTGACCGAATGACAGCAAGCCGAGCACTGCGTACGCCGTCGCGGGCAGCGCCGGGTCCTGGCTGGGCACTTCTTCCTGCGCCACGGTGTCTCCTGCGTCCTGACGTGCGGTGAACGGCTCGGCGACAGTCTGCCACCCCGTTGTGTCCAAAGCGGACCCTCGGTGCCGCGGGGGTTTGGCAAGACGGGATAAGCGGGTCCGGCCGGTCGCGGGCTATCAATCGAGGTGAGCGAAAAGGCACGCCACCGCAAGGAGAATCGCGATGACACAACCCACCACGGCCCGGCACGCCAGGAGCAGCTCCGCGGCTGTGATCGTGTTCACGGCGGCTCTCACCGTTGCCTGTACGGGCGGAAGCGACAAACCGGGCGAGCCGCCTCCGGGCACCCCGCCGCCCTCCACCGTCCCGGCGGGACCCGCGCTGTCGTTCGCGACCTCGGCGGGCAGCCCGGTCGGTGACAACCCGCGGGCGATCTCGGCCGCGGACTTCGACCGCGACGGTGTTCTGGACCTCGTCACGGCGAACCTCGGACCGGGCGACGCGTCGGTGCTCTTCGGTGATGGCAGGGCCGGGTTCCGCGAGGTCGTGACGATCCCGGCCGGACCGGCGGCCCTGCGCAACGCCACCGCCGACGTCGACGCCGACGGCAACGCCGACGTGGTCACGATCAACGTCAGCGACGAGACCGTCACCGTGCAGCGCGGTGACGGCAAGGGCGGGTTCGGCGCGCCGACCGTCCACGCCGCGGGAGACGGTCCGTCCGGTGTGGCCGCCGCCGACCTCGACGGCAACGGGAGCCTCGACCTCGCCACCGCCAACTACGACGGCGACAACGTGAGCGTCATGCTCGCCGACGGCGGCGGCGGGTTCGCCGCACCGGTGCACCTGCCCGCCGGGAACGGCCCCGCCGACATCACCGCGGCCGACTTCAACGGCGACGGGCGAACGGACCTGGCTTCCGGCAACCATCATTCGGACGACGCCGGAATCCTCCTCGGCAACGGCGACGGCACGTTCGCCCCCGTGGTCTCCGCCAAGGCGGGCAACGGTCCGCACGGAATCGTCACGGCCGACTTCAACGCCGACGGCCACGCCGACCTCGCCACCCCCGACTACGAGGGCGACACGGTCTCGGTGCTCCTCGGCGACGGCGGGGGCGGGTTCGCGGAGCCGCTCGTGATGCCGGCGGGTGACGGTCCGACCGGGATCGCGGCCGCCGACCTCGACGGTGACGGCGATATCGACCTGGCGTCCGCGAACTTCGAGTCCGACAACGTCTCGGTCTTCGCGGGCGACGGGCGAGGCGGGTTCTCCGCCGCGCTGACGGTGCCCGCCGCGGACGGCCCGATCAAGATCGTCGCGGGTGACCTGGACGGTGACGGCAAGGCGGACCTGGCGGTGGCGAACTCCCACGCCGACAACGTCGTGGTGCTCCGGAACACCACCGGCGGCTAGAGCCCGCGTCGGAGTCCGGGACGCCGCCCGCATCGAAGTCCGGGACGCCGTCCGCGTCGGAGTCCGGGACGCCACCCGCGTCGGAGTCCGGGACACCGCCCGCGCGGCCGCACCACCGGGAACCACCTCAGGCGCGACTCCCGTCGAACGGGACGTCGGTCGCGCCACCGGTGCCGTGGCCGTCCGACCACCGAAATATGCGGCAAAGGCCGCCGGCCACGGCACTAGTTCCGCGGTTCCCACAGCTCGAACCAGTTCCCCTCCGGGTCGCACGCCCAGGCGAACCGCCCGTAGTCGTACTCCTCGATCTCGTCCCTGACCGGCGTGCCGGTGGACCGCAGCCGGGCGAGCACGGCGTCCAGGTCGGCGACCCGGAAGTTGACCATCACCTGCTGGGCGGGGTTGTGGAAGTACTCGGTGTCCCGGGGGAACGGGCCCCACACCGTCGGCCCGGCCTGCTGGTCCCACATCCGCTCCTCACCGGTCTGCTCGCCGTCACCGGGGCTGATCGGGATGCCGAGGTTGTCGCGGTACCACCGGGCCTGGGCCCGTGGGTCCTTCGCGCGAAAGAAGACACCGCCGATGCCTTGGACGAGGTCCATGTCGTCTCCACCGTTGCCCGTCGTGTCCGAAGAGTGCCGTTTGTGTGACAAACAGTCATATCGATTGTATGATGTTTAGTCATATGCCGCCCAGTGTGGCGCGCGGTTTCCGGAGGGGTGAGCCGGCCTTCGAGCCCGGCGGAGAGGCGATGATGACCGCAGCGATCGTGGCTCGGGAAGTCGTGAAGAAGTACGCGTCGGTGACGGCGCTGGACGGCTTCGATCTGGAGGTCGCCGAGGGAACGGTGATGGGCCTGCTCGGCCCGAACGGAGCGGGCAAGACCACGGCGGTCAGGGTCTTCGCCACACTCATCCAGCCCGACAGCGGCCACGCCGAGGTCGCCGGGATCGACGTGGTGGCGAACCCGCGGGCGGTGCGTGAGGTGATCGGCCTGTCGGGGCAGTACGCCGCGGTCGACGAGCTGCTGACCGGCTACGAGAACCTGGAGCTGATCGGCCGGCTCTACCACCTGGGCAAGAAGGGTGCGAAGGCGCGCGCCGAGGAGCTGCTGGAGCAGTTCGACCTGACCGAGGCCGCGGGCAGGCGGCTCAAGGAGTACTCCGGCGGCATGCGGCGGCGTCTTGACCTCGCGGGCGCGCTGGTGCGCAAACCGAAGGTCCTCATCCTCGACGAACCGACGACAGGCCTCGACATCCGCAGCCGTGAGGCCACGTGGGAAGCCATCGGCGAACTGGTCGCGTCCGGCAGCACGTTGCTGCTCACGACGCAGTACCTGGAGGAGGCCGACCGGCTGGCCCACCGCATCGCGGTGATCGACCACGGCAAGCTGATCGCGAACGGCACGGCCGACGAGCTCAAGGACCAGGTCGGTGGCCACCGGCTCGAGGTGACGCTGCGCGACGCGGCCGACCTCGACCACGCCCGCGCCGTGCTGGCGCCGATCGGGCACGGCGAACCCGTTGCCACGCAGGAGGACCGCCGGGTGGTCGTGCCGATCGCGGCCGCCGGGGGAGTGCTGGTCGAAGGTGTGCGCAGGCTCGACATGGCAGGCATCGAGGTGGTCGACGCCTCGGTGCGCAGGCCCACGCTGGACGACGTCTTCCTCGCCCTCACGGGGCATCGGGCGGACAAGGCCGAGCAGAACGGTGAGGGCGTGAAGGCCGAGGAGACGAAGAACGAGGAGCCTGTTCGATGAGTGCGGTGGGACTCGCCGTCGGTGACGGCGTGGTGCTGGCGAAGCGCAACCTCACCAGGACGTTGCGCGTGCCGGACCTGATGATGTCGTCGCTGATCATGCCGATCATGTCGACGTTGCTGTTCGCCTACATCTTCGGCAGCGCCATCCAGGTGCCGGGCGTGTCGTACACCGAGTTCCTGCTCGTCGGCGTGTTCGTGCAGACCGTGGTGTTCAACTCGGTGATCACCGGCTCGGGGTTGGCCGAGGACATCCAGAAGGGCATCGTCGACCGGTTCCGGTCGCTGCCGATCTCGCCGTACTCCGTCCTCATCGGACGGACGATCAGCGATCTCGCGAACAACGTGCTGTCGATCGTCGTGATGGTCGTGACGGGACTGCTCGTCGGCTGGCGCATCGACAGCTCGGCGGGCGAGGCGGCGGCGGGTTTCGTACTGCTGCTGGCATTCGCGTACGCGCTGTCGTGGGTCCTGGCCGTCGTCGGCCTGTCGGTGCGGGCGCCGGAGGTGGTGACGAACGCCAGCTTCATGATCATCATGCCGCTGTGCTTCATCGCCAACACCTACGTCAGCCCGGAGGGCTTCCCCGCCGTGCTGCGGGTGATCGCCGAGTGGAACCCCGTGTCCGCGGTCACCCAGGCGGTGCGGGAGCTGTTCGGCAACACCAACCCGGCCTTCCCGCCCGGTGACGCGTGGCCGTTGCAGAACGCGATCCTGGCGTCGTTCCTGTGGATCGTGGTGATGCTCGTGGTGTTCGTGCCGTTCGCGACGAGTCGTTACCGCAAGGCCGTCGCCCGCTGACGGTTCCAGCCCTCCGCGCGCACGGACTCGTTTCCGTGCGCGCGGTGTGCTGTGGTCAGAACTTCAGGCCGAGCTGGGTCGCCACCGTCAGGAAGTCGTAGTAGAGCGTGCCCTTGGCGATCCTGCCGTCGCGGAACTCGTAGAGCTCGCAGCTCAGCCCGCGGATCCGGTTGCCCGTGGGCGGGTGCTCTCCGCCGCCGGGCAACGGGAACGGCGCCGTGTGCGTGCCCTCGTTGACCACCTCCGCGACCGCGAAGTCGCCCTTGATCACCAGGGACTGGATCGTCGTCCGCGCGTCGGGCAGCGGGATCCGGTTCGCCGCCTGCCGCTGCTTCCAGCCCGCGGGGCCGCGCACCACCTCGCCCGACGGCACGTCGATGCCCTCGTAGTCGTCGGTGAGCAGCGCGCTCGCCGCGTCGAGGTCGTTGTCGTTGAACTTCTGGTAGAGCGCGCGCAGCGTCTCTTCGTTGCGCAGTTCGTTCGTCACGCCGCCTTCTCCGTCCTGGCCCGCGAGCAGGCCGTGCGCAAAATCGCCGAGCTTTCGTCCGAATGATTCGATGTCGCTCATCTCTCCCCGTTTCCAGGCAGCTGTAGGACCCGTTCTACGGCGCGTCGCCAGCTCTTTCTTCTTCCAGAGTGCTGAATGTGAACTTCACGCACCTCGTGATTGGGCAAGCGATGAAAAGCCTGGTGGAAGCCCTGCGGCTGACACTGGAAAGCGCAGCCGATCGAGTGCGAGGAGAAGCACATGGGCGCCGCAATGCGCGTTTCCCGAAAAGTGGCCGGATCTCTGGTGGCGGTGCTGCTGGTCGCCGGCTGCACCACGAAGTCCGAACCGGATCCCCCGCCGGGCACCTCGTCCGGCGCGCGGCCGACGGCGAACGTGCCGCCCGCCGGCACCCCGGCACCGGTGCCGATGCCCGCCCAGCAGGCGTCGTTCGCGGCGGCCGGCGCGTTCAAGGCAGGCGACGCCTCGGCCGACATCCTGGCGGCCGACCTCAACGACGACGGCGCACTGGACCTGGCGACGCCCAACTACAACTCCAACGACGTGGCCGTGCTGATCGCCGACGGCAACGGCGGTTACGCGCCACCGCTGATCCTGCCCGCCGGCCGCACCCCGAACGGCCTCGCGGCCGGCGACTTCAACTCCGACGGCCACGAGGACCTCGTCGCCGCGAACCTCGGGTCCGACGACCTGTCGCTCTATGTGGGCGACGGCACCGGCAAGTTCGGTGAGCCGGTCACGTTCCCGGCGGGCGACGGACCGGCCCGCGCCGTGGCGCGTGATCTCAACGGCGACAGCTTCCTCGACATCGTGACGCCCAACCTCAACGGCGACGACGTGACCGTGATGCTCGGGGACGGCAAGGGCGCGTTCGCCGCACCCGCCCACCACCCGGCGGGCGACGGCGCGCTGCGGCTGTCGGTCGCGGACCTCGACGGCGACGGGAAGCTCGACCTCGCGGTGTCGAACTACAACTCCGGCGACGTCACCGTGCTCAAGGGTGACGGCGGCGGCCGGTTCGGTCCGCCCGCGGCCTTCCCGGCGGGCGACACCTCGGCCGGTGCCGCGCTCGCCGACTTCAACAGCGACGGCGCGCTCGACGTCGTCAGCGCCCTCTACGAGGTGGACCAGATCGCCGTGCTGTTCGGTGACGGCAAGGGCGGCTTCGGCGGCCCGGTCGTGCTCGGCTCGGGTGCGCACCCGTCCGACACGGGGGTCGGCGACTTCAACGGCGACGGGTTCGCGGACATCGTGGCGCCCAACTTCGACTCCGACGACGTGAGCCTGCTGCACGGTGACGGCAAGGGCGGGTTCGCCGCCCCGGTCAGCATCAAGGTCGGCGCCGGCGCGCCCGCGATCGTGGTCACCGACTTCAACGGCGACGGCAAGGCCGACTTCGCGACCGCGGACTCGCTCGCGGACACGGTCTCGGTGCTGCTCAACACCACCGGCGGCTGACGCCGGCCCGGGCGGCTCGTTCCCCCCTCGCCCAGGGCCTGGCCGCGACCGCCGCGCCAGATGGGGGTTCTCCGCCGGTGTGGTCACCCGGCGGGGAACCCCCTCGTTCTCGTGCTGGTCACGCCGACCAGAGACCCACGTGGTTGCCGTCCGGATCGCAGATGACGGCGCACAACCCGTGGGCGCCACCGATGTTCATGAGTGGGCGGTGCAGCGTGGCGCCGGCCGCCAGCGCCACCTCGACGGTCTTCGGGATGTCGTCCACGTGCAGGTACAACACGCTCGACTCGCGGCCGACGGCCTCGTCCGGCGTCGCCGTGCGGGCGATGCCGCCGTTGCCGCTCTCACCGTCCGCCGTCCGGATGACGAGGTAGCCGTCGAGGCTCTCGTCGGCGTCGCCGAGCGGGTCGAACGTCCAGCCGAACACCGTGCCGTAGAACTCCGCTGCTCTGGTGACGTCACGGACGTGGATCTCGAACCACGCCAGCGCGCCGCGGTGAAGGGACATCGGGGTCTCCGTTCCGCAAGATCACTACTACGAAGTGAAGTGAGACAACGAAAGAGCTAGCGGTGAGAACTCCAGCTCGTTGACTCAGTATAGGAAAAATAAGTAACCTTGCCTCCTCCGGACAGAGGAGTTCGCGATGACCCAGCTCGCCGGACATCCGATCCCGGTCGCGTGCTTCGATCCCTCGGCTCCCGAGGTCCAGCGCGATCCGTACCCCTACTACCACTGGCTGCTGCGCAACGACCCCGTTCACCGCGGCGTGAACGGCATCTGGTTCGTGTCCCGCTACGACGACGTGCGAGCTGTTCTCGCCGAAGATCGCCTTGTACGGCAAGGCATCCGGGACTTCTGGTCGCAGCTCGTCGGGCCCGGACCGCTCAGCGGCATCCTCAGCAGGACCCTGCTGTTCCAGGACGAACCGGACCACAGCCGGTTGCGGGCGCTCGTCATGCCCGCCTTCGCGCCCCGTGCGCTCCGGTCGCTGGTGCCCGAGATCGACCGGCTCGTCGACGAACTGGTCGACCCGTCGGCGGGGGAGCTCGACGTCATCAACGACGTCGCGTACCCGTTGGCGCTGGGCGTGATCTCGGCCGTGCTCGGCCTTCCCGTGAAGGACAGGGACCTGATCCGGGCGTGGTCGTTGCGCATCGGACCCACCCTCGACCTCGCGGCCGGGCCGGGCGAGATCGCCGACGGCCAGGCGGCGATGGCCGAGCTGACCGACTACCTGACGGACCTGATCCAGGGGCGCCGAGGTTCCGGTGACCTGCTCGGCACCCTGTGCGCGGACGGCTCCGCCAGCCGCGAGGAGGTCATCGCCATGGTGGTCACGCTGATCTTCGCGGGACACGAGACCGTGACCAACCAGATCGGCAACGGAGTGCTGGCGCTGGCACGGCATCCCGCCCAGCTCAGCCTGTTGCGTGCCCTGCCGGACCTGATCCCGGACGCGGTGGAGGAGATGCTGCGCTTCGACTCGTCGGTCCAGTCCAACAGCAGGCAGCTCGTGGACGACCTCGAACTGCGGGGGAGAACGTTGCGGCGCGGTGAGCTCGTGGTCGCGCTCATGGGCGCCGCGAACCGGGATCCGGAGCGGTTCGCCGACCCGGACCGGTTCGACGTCACCAGGACCGGCGTGCACCCGCTGTCGTTCGGCAGCGGGATGCGGCACTGCGTGGGCGCGGTGCTCGCACGGCTCGAGCTCGCCGCTGTGTTCCGCGCCCTGGTGCGGCTGCCCGACTGGGCCCTGACGAAGAACCCCGGCGAACTCCAGTACCAGCGCAGCACGATGTTCCGCGGCGTGCTGACGCTCCCGATCGCCTTCACGGCGCAGAACTCCAGGAGCACACCATGACCGTCGACGCCGCGCTCGACCGCTCCGATCCGCTGGTCGTGCCGAACAGCCAGCACCACGTGGGACTCAGCATCCGCGGCCAGCTCACCGTGCTCTTCTCCGACGGCGAGACGCTGGACTGCGCGGACGTCAAGGGCCTGAGCGCGGTGCGCAGCGCGCAGGACTTCACCACCCTGCCCGACGGCAGGCCGCAGATCGCCGTCACCCGGCTGATGACGCACTTCCACTCCAACGAGACGGGCCTGCTGATCCAGCAGAACCCCGCCCGCCCCAACCTCGGGATCCTCACCGGCCTGCAGTCCGGGGGAGCCGAGGCGCTGCTGCCGGCGGACGTCGTCTTCGAGCAGTACCTGATCATCAGCCTGCGCGGGCGCCTGTACCTCAACCTCGACCCGCTGCTGATGGAGGCCAAGGCGATCACCACGTTCCCGCCTGTCGGCACCACCTTCCTGTCCCGCACGCCGACGACGTTCTACGACGTGACGGAACTGGAGGGCGGCCTGCACGCCACCGAGCCCGGCTCCGCGAAGCCGCGACTCGCGCTGGCGTCGACGAGCGTGTGCGGCAGCCACGTCACGCACGAGATCGACGTCCCGACGGACTGACGGGTGCGCGCGGCGGTCGTCCTGAGAGCCTTCGAAGTCCTGGTGGTGCTGGCGGCCACGGGTGTCCGGGCGGTGTTCTCGCGCAGGCGGGCGGACCTGCTGACGGACGCCGTCGTGCGCCTCGGGCCGACGTTCCTCAAGGTGGCGCAACTGCTCGGCACACGGGTCGACGTCGTGCCGCTGGAGGTGTGCCGCGCGCTCGCCCGCGTGTACGACGACCTGCCCGCGGTGCCGGTTTCCGCGGCGCAGCAGCGGTTTCCGGCCCGGTTACGCGCCGACCTCGTCGGAGTGACCCCGGCCGCGGCCGGCAGCATCGCGTGCGTCTACCGGGGCGAGCTGCGGGACGGCCGCCACGTCGCGATCAAGGTCCGCCGGCCGGGCATCGGCCGGGTCGTCGCGCGCGATCTCGCGCTGCTCGGCCGGCTGGCGCGGCTCGCGGAGTCGTTGCGCCTGCTCGGCGGGATGCCCGTGGTGAACATCGTCGGCGAGATAGCGGACGCGGTACGCCAGCAGCTCGACTTCGACGCCGAGGCCGCGGCGCTACGGCAGCTGGGCGCGAACCTCGTTGCCGTGCCCGGTGTCCGGGTGCCGGCCGTGATCGGCGAGTACTGCGGGCCGGGCGTGCTCGTCATGGAACACGTGCCGGGGCTGCGCGACGGAAGTGTGTTCCCAGAAGCGAAGCGCGACGCGACGATCACCGCACTGCGCGCCGTCTATCAGATGATCTTCCTCGATGGTCTGGTGCACTGCGACCTGCATCCCGGCAACCTGTACGCGCTGCCGGACGGCTCGGCGGTGATCGTGGACGCGGGCTTCTGCCGCCGGATGACCGACTCGGGCCGGCGGGCGTTCGCCGAGTTCTTCTACCGGATGACCCGCGGCGACGGCGCCGCGTGCGCGGACGTCGTGCTCGCCACGGCCGGTGTCACCGAGCGGTCGGACCCCGAGGGCTTCCGCACCGAGATGATCCGGCTCGTCGAGTCGGCGACGCGCGACTCGATCGCGGACTTCGACCTCGTGCCGTTCACCGTCCGGCTCTTCGCGCTCCAGCGCGAGCACGGCCTCGCCGCGGATCCGGCGTTCGTGTTCCCGATCCTGTCGCTCGTCGTGCTGGAGGGCACGTTGAGGGAGGTGTGCGCGGACGTCGACTTCCAGACGGAGGCGCTGCCGTTCGTGCTGCGCGGCATGATGACCTGAACGGCGGGTCCGCTGTGGACCGTTCGACTCGGTGTTAGAATTGATAGCGAGTTTGGGCGGTGGGATGGCTTCGGCGAAACGTGACTACGGCCAGTTCTGCGGGCTTGCTGCGGCGCTGAACGTCATCGGCGAGCGCTGGACGCTGCTGGTGGTGCGCGAGCTCCTGATCGGCCCGGCCCGCTTCACCGAGCTGGCCGGGAACCTTCCCGGCGCCGGGCCGAACCTCCTGTCGGACCGCCTGCGCATGCTGGTGGAGCACGGCGTGGTCGAGCAGTCGTCCGTGGCAGGCGACGGGCGGGCGCGGCAGTACCACCTGACGGACCTCGGCGAGGAGCTGCGCGGGCCGGTGCTGGCGTTGGCGAACTGGGGGCTGGGGTTCCTGCGCGAGGAGGACCGTTCCGGTGCGGTCAGGGCGGAGTGGGGCTTCCTCGCGGTCCAGTCGATGGTCGTCGAGTCCGCGATCCCGGACGTCGACGAGGTCTACGAGTTCCAGGTCGGCGACGAGCCGTTCGTGATCGAGGTGAGGGACGGCGCCGTCGCGTTCGGCCGCGGTCATGCCGAGCGGCCCGACCTGACGATCGAGTGCGACGCCGACACGTTCGTCCGGGTCGGTGCGCGGATGTTGTCGCCGTTCGAGGCGATCGCGACCGGAGACGTGCGCATCAAAGGCAAAGCGGAATCGGTCCGCCGCTGCATTCTCATGCTCGGGCTGAACTGATCCGCGCAATCTGGGAGAAGGGGCCTGTTCCGCCCCGTCGGTAACGTCCGGGCCACTCCTGGCTTCCCGGACGGAGCTGATTCATGACTACTCATGCCGGGGCGTGGTCCGCGCCTGGCTCACTCAACGAGCGCTGGCACAAGTTCGCGCTCAACCTCTTCATGTTCGTGGTGCTCGCGCACTGGGCGGAACACATCGTGCAGGCGGTGCAGGTATTCCTGCTCGGATGGCCACGCCCGGCGGCCGGTGGTGTGCTCGGTCTCTGGATCCCGTGGCTGGTGACGTCGGAATGGATGCACTACGGCTACGCCGTCATCATGCTCGTGGGTTTCTTCGCACTGGCACCCGGTTTCGCCGGGCGTGCGAAGAAATGGTGGAAAATCGCGCTGTGGATCCAGTTCTGGCACCACTTCGAGCACCTGCTCCTGCTCCTGCAGGCCATCACCGGCCGTAACCTGCTCGGCTATCCGCAGCCGGTGAGCATCCTGCAGCTGGTGCTGCCGCGCGTCGAGCTGCACCTGTTCTACAACCTGGTCGTGTTCGTCCCGATGATGGTCGCGGTCTACTTCCACCTGCGTCCCTCGCCGGCGGACCGGGCTGAGATGCGTTGCACGTGCGCGGCCTGAGATGCACGGCCACGGCTCGACGGTGCCCGCGCTCGCCGGGCCGGTGCTGCTCTACCTGATGCTCTACTTCTCGGTTCCGGTGGTGGCGGGCTTCGCGCTGATGCGGATCACCACGCCACCGCCGCGCCGGGCGGACGCGCTGCTGGTGACCGGAGCGTCCACCACCGCGTTCCTGGTGGCCATGATGGTCGTCCCCGCGTTCGGGCTGCCGCCGCAGGCGACCGTGCTCCTGCTCGTCGCGGGCATCGTGCCGTTCGTCATCTGGTGGCGGGCGCCGCACCTCCTCGTGCGGACGGCGTCGCTCGCGCCGTGGCTCGTGGCCGCCGCCACCGTGACCGGCCTGCTCCGCGTACCGGCCGACCTGCCCGGCGGTTTCACCGCCGTGCTGACCGCCGTGTCCTGGCTGACCTTCTGCGCGCCGCGGTCACGGCCGGGCAGGGTCGCGGTGCGGGTGACGGCCGGGACGCTCGCGCTGACGGTGGCCGCCATCACCGCCAAGGTCGCCTCGGCCGGTGGCTGGCAGTAGTTCATCCCAGCGCGACTGCCGCGCAGCCTGCTGCCAGGCCGAGGCACAGTGGCGAGTAGATCCGCTGGTCGAGCCGGGCGAACTCGGTGTCCTGCCGGGATGACACCACCAGGCCCGCTGCGCAGCAGGAGTACCGCGGCTACCCCGGCCGTGCCCGCGGTCGCCAGCCAGCCGGGGCCCGGCACCGCGCTGGTGGCGCACGCCGACGACCCGGTGGTCGCGCCGATCCTGCGGCGTGTCACCGAACGCAGGGTCGCGTTCCTGACCGAGGCCTACGCCGAACTCGGACTGCCCGCGGCGCGAGCCCGGCAGCAGGCCGTCGTCGCCTACTCCGCCTACGTCGGCTGGATGCAGCTGCGACGGGCGACGCCGGACGTGTTGCCGGAGGTCGTCGACGACCCGGAGGCCCTGGCGTACCTGGTGGACAGCCCCACCGGATAACGCCGCATAAGCTGGCGATCATGACGAAGCACAGGTGGGCCGCCGGCGACCTTCCCGACCTGACCGGCCGCACCGTCGTGGTGACCGGCGCGGCCAGCGGGGTGGGTCGTGGCACGGCGACCGCCTTCGCCGCGGCAGGGGCGCGCACGGTGCTCGCGGTGCGCGACGTCGCGGCCGGTGAGCGGGCCGCGGCCGCCATGTCCGGCACCACCGAGGTGCGGGAACTGGACCTGGCGAACCTGGCGTCGGTGCGCGCGTTCGCCGAGGGCTGGCAGGGTGGGCTCGACATCCTGGTCAACAACGCCGGGGTGGCGATGACCCCGTACGGGCGCACGGCGGACGGGTTCGAGCTGCAGTTCGGCACCAACCACCTCGGCCACTTCGCGCTCACCAACCTGCTGCTGCCCTCGATCACGGGCCGCGTGGTGACCGTGGCCTCCGGCGCGCACAAGGCGGGCGTGCTCGATCTCGACGACCTCGACTTCGCCCGCTCCGGCTACACCCCGGTGAAGGGCTACGGCAGGTCGAAGCTGGCAAACCTGCTGTTCACCCTGGAACTGGAGCGGCGCTGCCGCGAGGCCGGGTCGTCCGTGCGCGCGCTGTCCTCGCACCCCGGCTACTCGGCGACCAACCTGGGTACCAAGGGACGCAACCGGCACCTGGTCAAGATCGTGCACCTGGCCGGGCGTTACCTGGCGCAGACCGAGGCGCAGGGCGCGCTGCCGTCGTTGTACGCGGCGACCCAGGACCTGCCGGGCGCCAGTTACGTCGGCCCGGACGGACGGTTCGAGCTGCACGGCCATCCCACGCTGGTCGGCCGGTCGGCGGCGGCCACCGACCCGGTGCTGGCGCGGCGGTTGTGGGAGGCGTCGGAGCGGCTCACCGGGGTGACCTTCCCGCTGACCGCTAAGTCCTGAGCTCGACCCGCCGAAGCGGCTGCGTTGCCGTGCGGCTCCGCTAGGCCACGCTGGTGAGGTCGTACTGCCGTGCGGCTCCGCTAGGACACGCTGGTGACGTCGCACTCCCGTGCGGCTCCGCTAGGACACGCTGGTGAGGTCGCACTCCCGGGCGGCGTCCTGCAGGGCGCGCAGCGCCGCCCGGCACGCGGGACGGTTCGTGGTGCTGTTGCGCCACAACGCGAACACCCGTCGCCGGGGTGCCGGCTGCAGCGGCACGAACCGGACACCGACCGGTGTGGGACCGCGCCCCAGCCGGGGAATGATCGCGGCGCCGAGTCCTGCGGCCACCAATGCGAGCTGAGTGGAGTGTTCCGAGGCGGTGTGCCTGACTCGGCGCTCGATTCCGTTGCGGCGCAGGGTGTTCTCGAGCCAGCCGTGGCAGATCTCGTCACTGGGCCAGCCCACCCAGTCCTCGGCGTGCAGCTCGTCCAGGGTGACGGTGGCCCGGCCGGCGAAGGGATGCCGGGCGGGCAGCGCCACGTCGAGGACGTCCTCCAGCAGCGGGGCGGAGGAGATCCCTTCGGGCACGGTGAGTGGCTCTTCCGGCCAGTCCTGCACCACCGCGATGTCGATGTCGGCGTGGCGTAGCTGTGCGATCGACTCGGTGGGCTCCAGCTCCGCGAGCCGCGCCGACAGGGCCGGGTGCCGCTGGCGCAGCGTGTGCAGCACCGTCGGCAACAGGCCGCGCGCGGCCGTGGCGAACGCGGCCACGGTGAGCGAACCGGCCACCGTGCCGCGGTGGCCCGCGAGGTCGGTCTCGACGAGTTCGACCTGCTGCAGCAGCCTGCCGGCGTGTTCGGCGAGCAGGTTGCCGGCGTCGGTGAGCCGGATACCGCGCCCCTCCTTCTCCAGTAAGCGCTGACCGACCTCGCGCTCCAATGTGGACAGTTGCTGCGACACCGCCGAGGTGGTCACGTGCAGTGCCTCGGCGGCGCCGCGGACCGATCCCGTCGTGGACACGGCGAGAAGCGTCCGCAGGCGTTCCAGGTTCAACACATCAGCGATGCTACGCAATCGACCCAAGAATGTTTCGATTGTCTTGGCAATGGTGGGGCGGCAGTGTCGGTGCCGCATGAACCGACACCGCAAGGAGAACTCCGTGCATCACCACCTCGTCCTCGGCGGCGACCTTCCGGTCCACCGGCTGGGTTTCGGCGCCATGCGGCTGCCCGCGGACGACCCAGCCGCCGCGCACGCCCTGGCCCGCCGCGCGGTCGAGCTCGGCGTCACCTTCATCGACACCGCCGACTCCTACGATCTCGGCCGCAACGAGGAGCTGCTGGCCGAGGCCCTGCACCCGTACCCCGACGGCGTTGTGGTGGCCACGAAGGCCGGCCAGTGCCACCCCGGCGACGAGTGGATCCCGCTCGGTCGTCCGGAGTACCTGCGCCAGCAGGCCGAGCTGAGCCTGCGCCGGCTGCGGGTCGAGCGCATCGACCTGTTCCAGCTGCACCGGATCGACCCTGCCATCCCGCTGGCGGACCAGATCGGCGCGTTGCGGCAGTTGCAGGACGAGGGAAAGGTGCGGCATGCCGGGCTGTCCGAGGTCTCCGTCGACCAGATCGTCGAAGCCGGGCGGATCACGCCGATCGTGAGCGTGCAGAACCGGTACAACCTCGCCGACCGGCGCTCGGAGGACGTGCTGGCGCACTGCGAACGGCACGGCATCGCTTTTCTGCCGTGGCTGCCGATCGCGCCGAGCGTCCGATCGGACTCGCCGGTGACCGAGGTGGCCCGCCGGCTCGGTGCCACTGCGGCGCAGGTCGCACTGGCGTGGCTGTTGCGCCGGTCGAAGGTCATGCTCCCCATCCCAGGCACGTCCTCCGCGCGCCACCTCGAGGAGAACGTCGCCGCGGTGAACGTCGACCTACCCGACGAGGACTTCGACCGGCTCCGGATCACTGGCCGCTAGGCGGAATCCTGGCGTTCCAGCCACTTCAAGATGGCCTGGTTGGTCTCTTCCGGCCTTTCCTGCTGGATCCAGTGGCCGGTATCCAGATTGACCACCTCCACATCGGGCACGAAGTTCGCCAGTGTCTCGGACTTCGCGACCGTGTCCCGGTCGCCGTAGATCATCAGGGCGGGCTGGCGGATGATGGGGTCGACGTCCGCCAGCAGGTGCCAGTTGCGGTCGAGGTTCCGGTACCAGTTCACGCTGCCCGTGAACCCCGACGACTCGAAGGCGGAGACGAAAACGGCCAGTTCGCCGTCGCTCATCAGAGGCTCGCCGAGCGGTGTTTCCGCTGTGGCGAGATCGATCAACGCCATTCCTGGCTGTGGCTCTCGGGAGGGTTCGTTCTTCCGGAACAGGTTGCGGAGGAACTGGAAGGTGTTCTCGTCGAACACGGCGTCGGCGACACCTGGTCGCCGGTTGAAGTGGACGAGGTAGGAGTCACTGCCGAGCAGGTCCTCCAGGAACTCGACCCACGGTTTTTCTCCGCGTTCTAGGTAGGGCATGCTCAGGCTGATCACCTTGTTCACCCGGTTCGGGTGCAGCAGGGTGAGTCCCCAGACGACGATCGCACCCCAGTCATGACCGACGAAGGTGGCGTCCTCGTACCCGTAGTGGTCGAGAAGCGCGACGAGATCACCCGACAGGTGTTCGATGTCGTAGTCCGTCACTTCGGCCGGCCGCGACGAGTTGCCGTAACCCCGCTGGTTCGGGACGACGACGTGGTAGCCCGCCGCGACCAGGGCAGGCACCTGATAGCGCCAGGAAAAGGCGTGCTCCGGCCAGCCGTGACAGAGCACGACGGGACTTCCCGCGTTGTGCCGGCCTGCTTCGAAGACTTCGAGTTCCACGCCGTTGACTGGCACAAGTATGGGCTCGGGAAAATCGGTTGGATCGACCATGTCGTGATCCTGCCGACCGAAACCGGTCAACCCATGACCGGTTTCTGTGAAAATCTTGGCGGCGTGCGAACCGATCGGCTGGTGGCCGTCCTCCTCCTGCTGCAACGGCGCGAGCAGGTGACAGCGGCGGAGGTCGCCCGGGAGCTGGAGGTCTCCGAGCGCACCGCTCGCCGCGATCTCGACGCCCTGGCCATGGCCGGGGTGCCCGTGTACTCCCTGCAGGGCCGAGGTGGCGGCTGGCGCCTCGTGGGCGGCGCCCGCACCGACCTGTCCGGGCTGACCGAGAGCGAGGCCCGCGCCCTGTTCCTGGTCGCCGGGCCGGCCTCGGTCGCGACGCCGACCGTGAAAGCGGCTCTGCGCAAGCTCGTCCACGCCCTGCCGGAACCCTTCCGGGGGCAGGCCGAGGCAGCGGCGTCGTCGTTGGTGGTGGACCCGCGACGATGGGGGGCGAGCCGGGCCGAGCACCGGCCGCCCCGCTTCCTCGACGAACTCCAGGACGCGGTGATCCGCGGCGTCCAGGTGCGGCTCGGCTACGTCGACCGCGAGAACGCCGTGACCGAGAGAACCGTCCACCCGCTGGGCATCGTCGCCAAAGGTGCGTCGTGGTATCTCGTCACCAACACCGAGGCGGGCCGGCGGACCTTCCGGATCGACCGCGTGTCGTCCGCCGTTCCGACCGGCGATCGCGTGCACCGGCCCGAGGACTTCGATCTCGCTGAGAGCTGGCGGGCGATCGCCGACGAGGTCGACGTCAAGCGAACGCCTTTCGAGGTCCAGGCGGTGTGCGTGCCCCACGGGGTGGGCGTGCTCCGGATCGCGTTCGGCGGCCGGCTCGAGGTGGGAGGTTCCACGACCGACGGCCGCGTCGCGGTCGTGATCCGCGGCCAGGACGAGTACGTGCTCGCCGGCGAGCTTGCCGGACTGGCCGACTGGATCGAGGTGACCGGCCCTCCGGGTGTGCGCGGCCACCTGGCCTCGATCGGCACCGTGCTCGTCGAGCGCTACGGCTGAGGTCGTTTCGGTAGTCTCGGACCCGCCTGACGGAAGGACACGGGTGGACGACTCGTCGAAGGTCGGTAGGCATGCCCGCGCGGTGCTGGCCGCCGCGAAGGCGTTCCGCGCCGAGGCAGCAGGGGTGCGCGCGGAACCGGATCGGCTGCACGCGCTCGCCGCCGCGCGGTACCAGGCCCTCCGGGACTCGCTGGTGGCCGACCGACTCCGTGCCATGCCGGTGGACAAGCTACGGGACACGAAAGCGAACCTGCGGCTGAGCAAGCTGAAGGCCGCCGGGTACCGGACCGTCGCCGACATCGCCGGGGCGCGCCCGGAACAGCTCGACGGCGTGCCCGGAGTCGGCAGGCAGTCCGCCGAACAGATCGTGCGCGCCGCCCGCGCCGTCGTCGACGGTGTCGCGCGCGATACGACTGTGCGGCTGAACCCCGACCGCGCTGACCGCGCCCAGACCGAGCTGCTGCAGCTGATGTCCAAGTTGCGCAGGGCGAACCAGCTCGTCGGTCCGCTGCGCGAGCCGCTCGGAGACGTGCTGGGCAGGGTCGACGCCGATGTACGCGCCGCGTCCCGTGCGTGGAGCCGGGTGCGGATGTTCTTCTCGTTGCGGAAGAACCGGCAGGCCGCCATCGACTCGCTCGGCCGGCTCGAGGCGCTGCTGGCCAGTCGTGACGTGGCGGCGTTGCGTGCGATCGGCACGCAGCTGCGCGTGCCGGACATGGACCACCGCGCGCTGTGGCGTGACTACGAGCTCGACGCGGCCGCCTACAACACGCTCCTCGCCGACCTCGCCGGTGCGGACGCGGTGCCGGATCGCAGTGCCGCCAAGGGTTTCGTCCCGGCCGACATCGAGCACGAGGTCGACGCGACCACACTGGACACCAGCCTGCTGAAGGTGTCGCTGCGTGGCTACCAGGTGTTCGGAGCCAAGTTCGTGCTGGCCCGCAAACGCGTCATCATCGGCGACGAGATGGGACTGGGCAAGACGATCGAGGCCATCGCGGTGATGGCCAGCCTCGCCGCCGATGGACGGCGTGGGTTCCTGGTGGTCTGCCCGGCGAGCGTCGTCGTCAACTGGGTCAACGAGATCGCCAGGCACAGCGACCTCGTGCCGCACCGCCTGCACGGCGCGGGCCGCGACGGCGCGGTCGGCGAGTGGCTGGCGCAGGGCGGCGTCGGCGTGACGACGTTCGGCACGTTGCCGAAACTGGTGCTGCCGAAGAGGTTCCGCCCGGCGCTGGTCGTGGTCGACGAGGCGCACTACGTGAAGAACCCGGACACGCAGCGCTCCCAGGCGGTCAACACGATCGTGCAGCGCGCGGAGCGGGCGGTGCTCCTCACCGGCACGCCGATGGAGAACCGCGTCGAGGAGTTCCGCAACCTGGTCGCCTATCTCCAGCCGAGCGTCGCGGCCCGCACCGGCGCGACCGACGCCGTGGTGGGAGCAAAGGCCTTCCGCCGCGTCGTCGCACCGGTGTACCTGCGGCGCAACCAGGAGGACGTGCTGGGGGAGTTGCCGGAGCTGCTGGAGATGGAGGACTGGGTCGAGTTCGGCAGGCAGGACCGGGGCGCGTACCTGGACGCGGTGCGCAAGGGGAACCTGATGGCGATGCGCCGCGCCGCCTACGCGCCGGGCACGCCCCGCGGCTCGGCGAAGCTGGAGCGGCTTTTGGAGATCATCGAGGAGTCGAGGGACAACGGCTGGAAGGTCGTGGTGTTCTCGTACTTCCACGACGTGCTGGACGCGGTCGCGGACCACGTCGAGGTCTTCGGTCCCCTGACCGGCGCGACGTCGGCGCAGGGCCGCCAGCAGCTGGTGGACGAGTTCACGGCGTGCGAGGACCACGCGGTGCTGGTGGCCCAGATCGAGGCGGGCGGCGTGGGTCTCAACATCCAGGCCGCGTCCGTGGTGATCATCGCCGAACCGCAGTGGAAGCCGAGCACGGAGGACCAGGCGATCGCCCGTTGTCACCGGATGGGCCAGGTCCGCAAGGTGCACGTGCACCGGTTGCTGGTCAAGGACAGCGTGGACGCGCGGGTGCAGGAGATCCGCGACCACAAGACTTTGCTGTTCGACCACTACGCGCGCGAAAGCGACGCGAAGCACTCACACGAGAGCGCGTTGGACTCAGCGGTGTCGGTGGAGCAGCGAGTGGTGCAGGCCGAGCAGCAGCGCCTCGGTCTCTAGCGCCGCACTCCCTGGATCGTGTCCGACGAGTCGTGGGCGCGGATCGAACCCTTGCTGCCGGTGGTGCCACGTCGTGCTGCCCGCACCCGATGGCCCCGAGCAGGTACGCGGTGCCAGAGCGCCACTCGAACGTGTGATCCTCGCCGATCGTCGCATGGATGATTTCCCCGGCGGTATCCAGCGTCCCGAAACAACGATCGCCCGGAGGAGACGACATGGACACCGCGAAGCGGCTCATGGCTGTACTCGTTCTCGGCGCGGCGCTCGCCGGAGTTCCGGCAGCGTCGGCGCTCGCCGACGCGGCCGTGCCGCACACCACGGCGGTGGTGACGGCTCAGGACGACAACGACAACAACAGCGGCAACTGGGGCTGGCTTGGCCTCCTCGGTCTGCTGGGCTTGGCAGGCCTGGCGGGACGGAAACGGAACCAGGTCACCGACCGCACCGTGGGCCGGTGATGCGAGCGGAGGTGGTAGGCGCGAAAGTCGGCCATGCGCTTCGGTAACACCCAGGTCGAGTTCCTGGGTGGCCGCGCGGGATGCCTGACGATGCTGGTGATCTCCGTGGTGTTGTCGGTCCTGCTCACTGTTCTGCTGAACGCCATGCTGTGACGAGCGGTGCGGGGTGGACGCTGTGACGTTCACCCCGCCCGTACGTCGCGGTCGCCCATGGCACCAACGAGGCCGTGAGGTTTCGGACGAGACTTCTGGCCAGGTGCTCAGGGGGCCAGGACGCAGAGCTCTGGTCAGATCCAGGCTTGATCGCCCGCGGTCACCGCGGGCTCGCCGCCCGCCTCCGTGAACGCGGCCAGTGCGCCGACGAGCCCGCGCCGCTCGTCCTCGGACATCCTCGCCACGATCCGGCTGATCGCCGATCGCCTCCGGCGCGTCACTCCGCGCACGACACGGCGGCCCTCGGCGGTCAGGTCCACCACCACCTCCCGGCGGGTCGCCGGGTTGGCCTGCCGCGCGATCATGCCCGTCGTGACCAGACGGTCGACCATGCGCGTCACGGTGGACGGGTTGACGTCCAGCAGTTCGGCGAGCGAGGTGAGTCTCATCATCCCTCTGCTGTCCAGGATGACGAGCAGCCGGAACTGCGGCAGCGTGATCGTCTCCTCGACCGCGGCGAGCGATCGCGCCGACACCGCGACCAACAGACGTGACGCGGTCAGCACCGCGTCCGTGAGCGCGTCGACATCGCTGGCGTCGACCTTGGGCCGGGACATGCCACAGTTCTACCGCAGTCCCGGACGGTGATCACCGTGCCGCCAGGCGCATCTGCCGCGGGATGGCGCATTCGGTCGCGATGACCGTTTCGAGTGCGGTGAGCGCGGCCTCGACCCAGTCGTCGACGCTGCTCGCCGACGCCCCTGGCGCACCGGTCAGCCGCACGGTCACCGCACTGCGGTCGTGGGCGAGCCGGAGCACCTGAAGGGTGCCGGTGCAGCTGGTCAGTGGCTCGGTGCCCCAGGAGATGCGCAGCAGGTCCCAGTCGATGGTGACCTGACGCTGCAGATCGAGGTCGGCATGGCGGCCGGGCAGCCAGACCCGGATGAGGCCGGGCCCGGACAGCTCGATCTCGACGGATCCGGGCAGCCAGCTGGTCATGTGTTCGAGGTCGGAAAGGATGCCGAAGACGGCCTCCGCGTCGGCGGGCATGGAACGGCTTCGAGTCAAAACGTGTCCTCCCGGCAGATTTCTCCCATCCTGTCCGAATCGCTGCCGATGTGAACCTACGAATGGCTAACGATCGCTCACCAGGGGAGTGGTCGGCGTGCCCGGTGTGGCCGACGTGAGCTCAGGCGGTGAGTGGGGTCGTTGCGTCACCACGGGAGTGGGCGCCTCACCTGTCGTCGAGGTGCCGATCGGTTCCGGCTCGTCCTGTGTGGACACACCGCATGCGGTGCACAGCAGGAACGTGGTCGCGACGATGACGGCTCTCATGAGGCGGCTTCCGGGATCTCCACGACGAACCTCGCTCCGCCGCCTGGCCGGTCCTCCACCCACACCTTCCCATCGTGACGGCGGACGTGCTCGGCGACGAGTGCGAGGCCGAGTCCGCTGCCGGCGCCCGTGCCCCGGCTGCCTGCCCTGCTACCACGGGTGAAGCGCTCGAACACCTGCACGCGCATCTCGCCCGGCACACCGGGACCCGCGTCGTCGACCTCGAGCCGGACGTTGCCCTCGTGGCGGAGCACGGCGAGCCGGACCGCGCCTCCCGCATGGCATTCGGCGTTCTCGATGAGGTTGCCGACGACCCGGTCCAGTCTGCGGCGGTCGCCGAGCACCAGCGGTGAAGGCGGGTCGACGACGATCTCGACGTCCTCGCCCAGGCGGATGCCCGCGACGCCGTGAACGAGGCCGCCGACGTCGAGCGGTTCGAACGCGTCGAGGTCACCGTCCTGGTCGGCGCGGCTGATCTCCATGAGGTCGACCACCATGCGCGCGAACCTGTCCACTTCGGACGTGAGCAGGCCGAGTGCCTTGCCCGCCGTGCCGGGCAGTTCGGCCTGTCTGCGGCGCAGCACGGCGGCCGCGTTCACCATCGTCGTGAGCGGTGATCGGAGTTCGTGGCTGACGTCGCCGGCGAACCGGGCGTCACGCAGCACCCGTTGCTCCAGCGCGTCGGCGGTGGAGTTGAACGTGGTGGCGAGCGGAGCGAGATCGGGATCGGCCTGGTCGGGCAGCCGCGCCTTCAGATCACCACCCGCGATGCGGGACGCGGCGACGGTCAGCTGGCTCAACGGCCGCAACGCGCGTCTGCTCGCCCAGGAGCCGAGCGCCATCCCGATCAGGCCGCTCAGCACCGTGCCGGCGATCAGCAGGCCGCTGAGGAACCGGAACGTGCGGTCGAGCTGGACGAGCGGGAAGAGCTCCACGTAAAGGCCTCTGGTGGTGGTGAGGGGCTGGGCCACCACGAGCACCGGGATGCCGTCGGCGTGCAGCCGCTGCCGTGCCGGCACACCGCTGCGGGCCAGCGACAGAAGGTCGTCCGGCACCACGCCGGGATCGACCTGCCGCCCGCTCGTCAGCACCTCACCCGAGCGGAACAGCATGATGGTCGAGTCGGGATCGGTGGTCAGGCCGGTGAGCAGTTCGGTCAGACCGTCCGACTCCGTGCGCACGGCTGCCTCGACCAGCCGGAGGTTGACCTCGGCCTGGCGCGTCGTGGCCTGCAGGCGTTGCCGCAGCATGTAGTCGGACGCGAGGTTCCAGGTGGCGACGGCCAGCAGGCTGGTGACCAGGAACGAGCCCAGGCCGAGCGCGGCGGCGACCCTCCAGCGCAACGAGGGACGGCGCACCGTCATCGTGGCGGGCCGATCTTGTAGCCGGAACCGCGCACGGTCAGGACGAACACCGGGTCGTCCGCGTTGTGCTCGATCTTGGTCCGGAGCCTGCGGATGTGCACGTGGAGCAGACGCGTGTCGCCGTAGTAGTCGTAGCCCCACACCCGGTGCAGCAGCTGTTCCCTCGTCACGATCTTCCCGCCCGCCGCGGCCAGTTCCGCGAGCAGGCGGAACTCGGTGCGGGTCAGCCGGATCTCCTCACCGCCACGGTGGACGACCCCTTCGTCGGGCCAGATCTCCAGGTCCTCGATCCGGTGCGAGACGTTCTGCGCCGGGCCGCCGCGTCGTCGCAGGAGGGCCCGGATGCGGGCCGCGAGCTCACTGGCGACCAGCGGCTTGGTGACGTAGTCGTCGGCGCCGGCCTCCAGACCCGCGATGACGTCGGGGGTGTCGGTGCGCGCCGTGACGATGATGATCGGCAGGTCTCCCTGGTCGCGCAGCGTCCGGCACACCTGCAGACCGTCCACACCGGGCAGCATGAGATCTAGCAGGACGACGTCGAAGAGGTCGGTGCCGAGGCGGCGCAGAGCGTCCTCGCCGGACACAGCCTCCTCGACCGCGAAGCCCTCGTCCGCCAGTGCGAGACCGAGAGCCTGGCGGATTCGCTCGTCGTCGTCCACGAGCAGCACGGAGAAGTCCATGTCCTGCTTTTCGTCGGGGATTTTCAGTGCTGCTGCTTCTACCACGTTGTCATGGTGGACGCATCCGCGAAGGCCTGCGTGCCTTCGGAAGGAGTTCGTAAGGTTGCACAGTGCATGTATCGGGCATGCTGGGCGCCGCGGGTTCACGCCCGTCGGGGGCGCGTGTGCCTGCGGGTTCCGGGGAAGGCCAGGCACCGGCCGCCAAGTTGCGGCCGGTGCCTGCTGCACGAAGAAAGGCCGTATCAGCGTGACGGGCATGCCAACCGCCGACGAGGGCACCGCGGGAACGATCCTCGTGTGTGACGGCTGCGGGCGGTCGCGCCGCACCAGCAGCACCGGCCCCATCGCGTGGGACCTGCTCTGGTTGCAGGCGGACGTCGCGGGCTGGGCCGGTTCGGACCGCCCGCTGGGGCCCCATTACTGCACCACCTGCGTCGGCAACGAGTAGACGACACCGAGATCCCATCGAAAGGGCCTCGCAAGGTTGCGCAGTGCGGTTTTCCGGCAGACTGTGCGATGCGGACGCCACCGGTCGGGGCGAGCGTCCGCACCAATCGCCACGGGGAGATCCGGGTACCGGCCGACAGGATCGGCGGCCGGTACCCGCCCTCGCGATTCGAACCCCTCAGCGCCGCCGCGTCACGTTGTTCGCCACGACCAGCGGTGCGAACTGGACCCAGTCGACGTTCGGCCCCCACGCCGCCGGATTGCCGAAGGTCACCGCGCTACCTGGGGTGGCCAGCTCGAGCGGAGAGGTCTCCAGCCAGAAGCCGTCCCACGTGTAGTTGTGGCGGTACCGCGCGGCCGTCGCCTTGCCGCCCGCCTCGGTGGCGACGAGTGACCGGTTGATGATGTCGGTGTTGTAGGCGTGCCCGGTGTTCTTGTCCGCCTGGGCATAGGCGACGGTCAGGTTGTACTGCCCGGCCGCTCCGGTACGCGGAACCGTGAGCGTGCCGTTGTTGCCGACGTAGCCGACGTAGGAGCCACCGGACGCCCAGGGGCTCGACGCGATCGCCGCGCCGCCCGCGAGCTGTCCAGTCTCGGCCTCGACGCGGACCGCGTTCCGGTCGGCCGCGGCGTCACGGGTCACGGTGAGAGTGCCGGCGACGAGCGGGGTGCGGCCCTCGTTGGACAGCTTGACCTCGGTGATGCCCGCCTTCAGGTGCACCGTCGTGCTGCCGTTCCAGGAACCCGCGCGGGTGGCGGTCTGGCCGGCACCGGCGACGTGGCGGCCGGAGAGGGTAAGGCCCAGGGTGCCGCGCCCGGTCGCCGTCCAGGCGGTGTCCAGGCGGTAGTAGCCGTCCTCCGCCGCGGACACGTAGGTGGTGGCGGACTCTCCGGCCCGCAGGACTCCGCCGCGGCTGGAACCGCGCGCGTCGGACAGCGGGTACGTGGTCCGTTCCGGGCCGGTGACCTCGGTCAGGTCCAGGCGGTCGAGCGTGATGTCCGCCGAGCCACCGAGATGGCCACCGGGACCGCTGGTGCGCAACGAGATCCGGTGCGTGCCCGCGGTGAGCGCGACGGTGGTGTCGTGCCTGCCGCGATAGGTCCAGTTGAGGGTCGCGGGCAGGACGAGGTTCCGCACGTGGGCGTCGTCGACGTAGAGGGCCGTCTGACCGACGAACGCGTTGGTGCCGTAGAAGGTGCCGAGTTTGTAGGTGCCGGTCCGTGGCACGGTCACGTCGACGGTGACGCGGGAGTCCGGCCTGTTCATGGAACCGACGTCCTTGCGGCCCGACGTGGTGTAGCGCATGGCCATGTCCCAGGAACCCGAGCCGTCGTCCTGGGTGTACACCTGAGCGTTCTCCACCAGGCCGTTCTCGGCTTCGTAGCTCGCCTGCCACGGCGCGTTCGCGACCGGTGGCGCGCCGGAGCCGGCCGGCGTGACGATCACCTGGTAGGCGGCGAGCCGGTCGCCTCCCGGCACGGCGATGGTGGCCTTGCCGTCCGCCACGCGGACCCTGGAGGCCGCGACGACCGGCGGCTGGCCGGCGTCACCCTCGTAACCGGTCCAGCCGATCTTGGAGACGCGCACGTCTACCTGGTCGCCGAAGACCCTGCGGTCGATGCCCGTGAGAGCGACGTTCACCGCGTTCGCCGTGCCACCGAGCAGCACGGTTGCCCGGTCGCCATCACGGGTGGCCAGTCCCTGCACCGTGTCCCTGGTGTTCGGCTGCGGCGGCGTCACCCTGACGGTGTCGCCGGACAGGTCGCCGTACCACTTGGTGAGCCACCAGCCGCCGTTGGCACGGCCGGCCCGCACGGCGTGGTCGCTGAGGTTGCCGGCCATGGACCAGAACGCCATGTGACCGTCCACTTTGGTGTCTTCCAGCATGGTGATCCACTGGACCATCTGGCCGGGCACCGAGGTGTCCCGCCGGTTGGAGTACTCGTTGATCACGATCTCCCTCGGCGAGATGCCGAGCTGCCGTTCCATCTCGCGGTACTCCGCGTGGTGGCCGCGGTAGAGCGCCAGCGAGTCGGGGCCGAGCTCGTGCCAGCTGGTGATCTCCGGCAGCACGTTGTTCGCCTTGGCGTAGGTGAGGAACTCACGCAGGTGGTCCGCGCGGTACCGGGTCTCGCCGATGCCGGTGATGCGCGCGTTGGGCAGCACGGACTTCACCAGCCGGTAGACCCTGGTCCAGTCGGCGAAGAACTTCTGCTTCTTGTTCGCCCAGTCCGAGTACCAGATGCCGTCCGGCTCGTTGAAGATCGTCCACACGAACCGGTCGCGGTCAGGGCGCTGGGCGACCTTCTCCAGCTGCGGCCGCAGTTTGGCGACGTAGTCGTCGATGCCGAGGTCCTCGTAGGGCCACTTGCTGTACGCGTCCTGCGAGTAGATGTGCATCTCGCTGCCGCCCGTGGCGAAGAACCCGTCGGCGAGCTTCAGCGCGTCGCCGTTCGGGTGCTGGTCCCCGTCCGGCGCCTTCTGCGAGATGCTGCGCAGCCGCATGCCGGCGACCAGGTCCTGGGACGGGACACCGGCATCGCCCAGGCCGTACAGCATGCCCGTGGCACCGCCGCGGAACTTGCCCGTCGGCGAAGCGAGGTCCACGCGCACTGTTTCGGTCGCGGCGACCGCGATCGGTGGCGACAGGGTGGTGAGCGCTAACGCGGCGACGACCGCGCAGGCAGGGATACGCATGGCAGCTCCATTCGGGATCATTTGACGGCGCCGCCCGTGATGCCCGCGATGATCCTGCGCTGGGCGACGGCGAGCACGACGACGAGTGGCAGGCTCATCAGCACGACGTAGGCGAAGATCAGATGCCAGTTGTTGAGGTACAGACCGGCACTCGCCACGCGGAACAGGTTCAGCGGCAGGGTGTCGAGCCGGCCGCCGATGACGAAGAAGGCGTAGAACACGTCGTTCCACACGTAGAGGCAGATCAGGATCGTGGCGGTGGCGAGCACCGGCCGCAGCAGCGGCAGCACGACCCGCCAGAACACCGTGAACGGGCCCGCGCCGTCGATCTGGGCGGCCTCCTCCAGCGCCGGCGGGATGGTCCGCACGAAGCCGGTGACGAAGAAGATCACCGTGGACAGGTAGATGCCCGTGTACACGCCGATCATGCCGGCCGCGCTGCCCGCGAGCCCGAGCTGGCGCAGCAACAGCACCACCGTGACGACGGCCGGCGGCAGCACGATGCCGCTGATGCCCAGCGCGTACAGCACGGCGTTCAGCCGGGTCGCGCGGCGGGCCAGGATCCAGGCCGCCATCGACCCGAACGTCAGCAGCAACGCGACGGCCGGCACGACGACCAGCAGACTGCCGAGGAACGCGGTGGGCACCTCGCCCTCGTCCCACACCTGCCGCAGGTTCTCCAGCAACCGCCAGTCCCGCGGCAGGGACAGGTCCGGGTCGAGCGCCTCGCCCTGGGACTTCGCCGCCGTCACCACCACCAGCCACAGCGGGACACCGATCACGACGAGCACGAGCGCGATCGCCGCGACCGGCTGCGCCCTGGTCCAGAACCTGGTCACAGAACCTCCTCCCGCCTGCGCAGCATGCGGATCACGGGGAACGCCAGCAGGGCGACGAGCAGGAACAGCACCAGGCTCATCGCGGTGGCCTGGGCGAACAGGCCCTGCCCGAAGGTGCGGTAGATGAAGATGTTGAGGATCTCGGTGGTGCGCGCCGGCCCTCCGCCGGTCGTGGCCTGGACGATGTCGAACCCGTTCATCGACCCCAGCAACGCGGTGGCCACGTTGAACGTGACCGCGGGTGCCAGCAGCGGGAACCTGATCGACCAGAACGCCCTGGCGCGGGAGGCACCGTCGATGTGCGCCGCCTCCAGCAGGTCCTCGGGGATGGTCTTCAGGCCCGCCAGGTAGATGAGCATGGACAGGCCCATCCACTTCCACGCGTGGATCATCGCGACCACCACGATCGTCCACGTGGTGTCACCGAGCCAGGCGTAGTCGATGCCCAGCAGGCTGTTGAGGCTGCCCTGTGGTTTCAGCAACGCCTGGAAGATGTAGCCGACGGCGAGCGCGGACATCAGCACGGGCACCAGGAAGAAGATCCGCGCCACCCGGTTGAGCGTGGTGTCCCGTTCGAGCAGGACCGCGAGCCCGAAACCGAAGAGGTTCTGGAACAGGGCGACCAGCACGGCGTAGACGAGGGTGATCCGCACCGCCCGCAGCAGCGTGCCGTCCGACGCGAGCTGGGTGAAGTTGTCCAGCCCCACCGGGTTGATCGCGCTCTTGAAGCCCGACCAGTCGGTGAACGCGTAGACGAAGTTGAACAGCGTCGGGACGAAGAAGAACACGAGCAGGATGGCGAACGCCGGTGCCATGAACCACATCGGATGTGTCTGCCGCCGGACGGCGCCGCGACGGGGCGGGGCCGGCGCGGGCAGCGGCCGGGTTCGTGGCCGCTCCCGCACAGCGGTGGGGGAGACCGGCATCAGAACCCCGGCGCCCCGGCCGCCTTGGCCAGCTGGGCGAACTGGTCCTGCGTCGCCTTCGCGACCTGCTCCGGCGTCATCGTCCCGACGATCATGTCCGCGAGGTTGATGTACAGGTCCGGGTTCGCGACCGCCAGCACCTGCAGGGAACCGACCGCGGTGCCCAGTGACGCGTGCACGTCGAGCAGCGCTTTCGGCACACCGGCGGGGTTCGCGACGGCGGGCTGCAGCGAGACGGTCCTGCGGGCGGTGACGAACTCCTGGTAGCCGGGCCCCATCCAGTACGCGAGCAGCTGCCGGGCCGCCGCCTCGCGCCGGGCGTCCCCGGTACGGAACGCGACGAGCGCGTTGGACTGGTCCGGGATGAACGTGCCGACGTTGCCGGACGGCGAGATCGGGAAGAACCCGATCCTCCGATCGAGCGCCGCAGTGTCGGACTTTGCCTGCAGCTGCCCGAAGAACGAGTTGACCTGCACGACCATCGCGGCCCTGCCGTCGAGCAGCGCGGCGCCCTGGTCCTCGAACTTCGCGGTCTTGATGTCGGCGTTGAACAGGCCTTCGTCGATGAGGGCCTTGTACTTCTTGATCGCGTCGACCACGACCGGACTGGTGAAGGTCTCCTTGCCGGTGTTGATCCTCTCCCAGAGACCGTTCCTGGCGGCGTCGGCGAGCAGCACCTGCACCCACCACTGGGTGGCCCAGCGGTCACCGGCCATCTCGAAGAACGGCGTGACGCCGTTGGCCTTGAGCGCCCTGGCCTTGGTGATCATGTCGTCGAAGTTCTTCGGCAGTTCCGTGATCCCGTTGGCCGCGAACACGTCCTTGTTGTAGTACACGCCTTCCACAGCCGGGCTGGTGACCAGTGCCGCATAGCGCGTGCCGTCGAGAAGGCCGGTGATGTCCTTGAGCTCCGGCGCCAGCTTCGGCAACCACGGCGCGCCGGTGAGCGGCTGGAGGTTCGCCTTGGCGTTGATCGCGGTGAGCATGGACGCGGTGGGCTGCCAGAAGGCGAGGTCCGGCTTGTCACCGGTCGCCACCTTGGTCTGCACGCCCTGTTCGTACGGATCCGGGATCGTCACGACGTCGACGTCGGCACCGGTCGCCTTCTCGAACGCCGCCACCACCTGCTCCGGCACCGTGTTGCTGTTCTGCGCGGCCCACATGGTCAGCTTGACGCCGCTGAGTGACGCGGTGGGATCGGCCCAGGAGACCGCTCCCACGGTCGCGGTGTCCGCACCGGGATCGCTGCACGCCGTGAGTGCCAAAAGGACGGTGGCAACGCCGATCAGTCTCTTCATCGTGCGAACCCTTCGGTGGGGGAGGTGACCTGGGTGATCCGGAACAGGCGGGCCGACGCGGGGACGCGGTGGGCGGTCAGGTTCAGCACTCCCGCGTCCGCGTCCCAGTCGCAGGTCCACTCGGGCAGATCGGACGGGTGGAGCACGTCGAGCTCGATGTCCGCGCCGCGCAGGTGCGGCAACGGCAGGGTGACGTCCGTCCGGTCACCACCGCGGCGCCAGACCGCCAGGTAGGTGAGGTCACCGGACTTCAGGGCGAGGCTCAGCCATCGGTCGTCCCACGCGGGAAGACCCAAGGGCCACAACGGAACCGCGGTGGCGAGGTCGGCGCGGATCTCCTGGTGCACCCGCACCGCCGCCCGCACGGCATCCAGCTGTGCCGCGGTCATGGCGTCGAGACGACCGGACAGGTACAGGCGGCCAAGCATCCCGGTGCACAGCGTGAAGGCCATCTCCTCGGCGGACATGCCCGGCTGCGGGTAGGCCCAGCTGGCCGACTGCTCCGGCAGCACCGACATCGGCGCGGCCACGGCGATCGGCGGGTAACGCAGGTGGTCCTGCTGGTCGCTGGTGGACTGCAGCTGCATCCGCGCCAGCATCGCGTAGTCCATCCGCATCGCGCCGGACGCGCAGTTCTCCAGGACCAGTCCGGGATGCCGGTCCAGGACCGCGTCGAGCCACGCGAGGTGCGCCCGGTTGCAGGCGAGCAGGCCGGCACCGACGCTGTCCGCGGCCAGGTCCGTGCCCGCACCACCGTCGATGTTGTAGTCGAGCTTGAAGTACCCCACGCCCAGCTCGCCGACCAGCCGGTCGACCACCGCGTCGAGGTGCGCGACGGCTCGCGGGTCGCGCAGGTCCAGGTGGTAGCGGCCGTGCTCGACCAGCCGGAAACCGCCCCGTTGCAGGAACGCCGACTCGGGCAGCCGGCCGGCCATCGGGCTGCGCACGCCGATCACCTCCGGCTCCAGCCACAGGCCGGGCACCATGCCGCGCGCGCGGATGTGCCCGATCACCTCCTCGATGCCGGCGGGGAACCTGGTCGACGACGGCTCCCACGCGCCGACACCGTCCCACCAGCTCGAGCCGTTGTCGTACCAGCCCGCGTCGACGCAGAACACCTCCGCACCCGCGCCGGCGGCCGCGTCGATCAACGGCAGCAGCTTCTCCGTCGTGGGATCGCCCATCAGCGTGTTCATGTAGTCGTTGAACACCACCGGCAACGCGGTGCGGTCGCGGTGCGGGCGCACGATCTCGCGCCGATGCCGGGTCAGCGCGGCGATCGCACCGTCCACACCGGACGCCGACACCGCCACCGACACCGGGACGGAGGTGAACGACTCACCCGGCAGCAGGCGCTGCTGCCACTGGTGGTCGATGTCGGTCGGCCCGAGCAGCGCGACGTAGACGCCGTTCATCCGCTCGGCCACCTCCCAGCGCCAGGCTCCGTTGTGCTCGACCTGCCACAGCCACGCCTGATGGGTGCGCCGGTCGACGAGCCCGCCGGTCGGCAGGACCGTTCCCGTCGACCACGTGCCGGTGCTGACGACGGCGACCCGGCCCCGGCCGTCCTGCCCGTGCAGCCCGAGGCCGAGGTCGGGCAGGGCACCGTCGCGCAACGGGTGGCGGACCCACCGTCCTTCTCCCAGCCACTCGCTGTCCGCTCTGAGCAGGTCGACGTCCTCGGCCCGCGCGTGGCCGAAGCCGGCGGCGAAGGAGCTCAACCCCTGCAGCAGCACCGGCTCCTGGCCCTGGTTGGTCACGGTGGTGGTGATCTGGCAGGCGGCGATCCCGTCCACCGAGCGGAACGTCGTGCGCGCCACCAGGCCGGTCAGCTCGTCCCTCAGGTCGATGTGCAGCTCGCGCCACTTGCCGTCGGTGCCGCTGGAGGAACCGGCGAAGACCATCCGCGTGCCCACCGCGGTCTCGGAGAACCGGTGCGAGACCCGGGCCCGTCCCTGGCCCGCCACCAGCAGCTCGACCAGCGGCTGCACGGCCCGGGGACGATCAGCGCGGTCGCCTCCGGCGGTGAGCGAACGGACGCCGACCGGGCCGCCGGACGACACGTCCACCACCAGTTCCAGCGCGCAATGGCCCCAGACCACGCTGGTCGCGGACTCCATCGAAATCACAGTGGGCCCTCATTTCCGCTGGTCAACTTTGTGTGACCGGTCACATCGTCGGCACAGTGTGAGCGTTAACATGCCGACGTGGAAAGAGCGCGTTACCTAGTTGTTACGCCTGGGTGCAGTGGACTCGCGAACCACGAGCGAAGGCGGCGAGAGCGCGACCGGCGGCTGTGGTTCGCCTGCCAGCTCGGCGGCGATGGCCGTCAGGCAGGCTCGTCCGAGCGCGACGAAGTCCATCCGCACGGTCGTCAGGGCCGGTGTCCAGTACGCGGCGCCGGGCACGTCGTCGAAACCGATGATGCTGACGTCTCCCGGCACGTCCCTGCCCGCTTCGTAGAGCGCGCGACGCACCGCCAGCGCCGTGTCGTCGTTGCCGCACAACACCGCCGTGACCGCCCGTTCGGCCGCCAGCCGCACACCAGCCTCGTAGGCCGACCGGACGTCCCAGCCGGCCGTGAGCACCTCGGGAACGAGCGCCCCCGCGTCCTCCAGCGCGGTACGCCACCCCGCCCGGCGGGCACTCGTGCCGCTCTCCGACGGGATCGCGACGTGGTGCACCGTGTGGTGCCCCAGGTTCAGCAGGTGTCTTGTCGCGTCCGCGGCCGCCTGCCGTTCGTCGAGGAAGATCATCGAACGCGAGACACCGGTGAGCCCACCGGCCTCGGTGGCGGCCACGGCGGGAACCTTCGCCGGCAACGCGCGCAGCACCTCCGCGCCCGCGGTGTCGAACGCGATCACCACGACGCCACCCGCGTCGGGATCGCTCACGTGCTCGACCGCGTGCCGGACGTCTGCCGGACCGTCCGACTCCACGACCCGGACACCGACGGCGAACCCCTCCGACCGCGCGGCCTCCTCGATCCCCTGCAACGTCGCGGCGTACCCGTAGAGGGTGGTGTTGGCAGTCACCACCGTCACCGAGTTCGACCGCCCCGACCCCAGCGCGCGAGCGGCCCGGTTGGGGCGGTAACCCAGCCGTGCGATGACCTCGAGCACGTGGCTGCGCGTGTCGGCGTTCACCCGCGGCGAGTCGTTGAGCACCCGTGACACGGTCTGGTACGAAACCCCGGCGGTCGCCGCGACATCACGGATGCTCGGCGTGGTGGAAGATCGACGTGTCACGCCGACATCGTGATCGTTGCCGGTCGTGCCGTCAAAACCGGCCGGCGGTGCCCTGTAGGTCAGCTGAGCAGCTCCGCGACGTGCACAACGCGCGAGGGAGCCCAGGTCTGACGCCCTCCGCCGTGGAAGTCCACCCGGACGTTGTTGTCGCGCACCACCGCGGTCACCCTGCCGACCGGCCCGATCGAGCCGTACAGCCGGACGACGTCCCCTGCGAACAGATCGCTCGCGCGCTTCAGCCCGATGTTCCGTGCGGACGACGCAGGCCTCACCCAGGTGGTGAAGAACCACCACGCCGCACCGGACACCGCCGGAGCGGTGACCACCAGAATCCCGGCCGCGACCGGGAACGCGGCCATCAGCGTGACCGCGACGATCGGCGCCCACAGGAACCCGACCGCCGCGGCGACGCAGGCGGAACTCACCGGCCGGTCGCCGACCTGGAGCCAGCCGGTCGTGCGGACCCAGCCCTGCGCCGTCAGCCCGCGCGGCGGCCTGCCGTCCTCCAGACGTGGTGCCGGCTCGACGTCGATCGGCTCGGCGAACAGATCGACCCGATCCTCACTTCTCACGCCGCCACCTCAGTTCGTCCTTCTGGTTGCGGACGCACACCATCTCCCTGCCCGTGAAGGATGTCCGCCGCTCACCTTCGGTGGTACACCGTCCGCCTCTCAGGATGTCGTCCCACAGATCGTCAGGCGGCGCGGTAGACGCCGGCGCCGACGATGACCGCGGCGGGGGAGACGCCGCCGGCGCTGGAACGGTTGTCGCGGTGGTGGTCGTGGTTGTGGTCTGCGCGGACGACGAAGGCGCGCTGGTCGCCGTCACGTTCGTTCCGCCGGGATCACAGCTGGTCGCCCACACACCACGGCGGTCGTGGCGAGCGTCGGACTCGACCGTCGCGAGGTCTTCGCGGGCCGCCGGATCCGCGGGCGCCGCGCCGTCGTGCACGATGGTCCGTGCGTAGTCCTCGCCGTCGGGCAGCAGGACGTCGACCATGATCTGATCACCGCCGGAACCGTCGTCCCTCCTCATGACGAGCCGCACGTCCTTGCCGAGCAACAGGTTCTGGGCGGCAGCACGGGACTCCGCCCGCCAGCAGTCGCCGACCGGGCGCACTCCGGCGACGCGGGCCCGGACGAAGAGGCCGGTACCGGGCTCCACACCCTCGAAAGAGTCCACTTCGGACACCTTGTGGACAGTCACCTCGACGGAGTCACCTCTGCGCAGGTTCGCTTCCAGGCCGGGGCTTCCGTGCCGTCCCGGCACCACAACACCGTTGAAGGCGATCGCTCCCGTGGTGGCGACCGTGGTGACGACGCCCAGGCCGGCCAGCGCGAGCCGAGCGCCCTGGCTGGAGCGCCACCAGGAGCGGCGGACGAACCCTGGACAGATCATCGATGGTGAGCTGGGCAATGGCGATCCCGCCTTGGTGAGGGTCGGACGTGGCTGTCGCGCAGGCGGCCCACGTCAACCTTCACCGAGGTCACGTCTTCGGCGTTTCGCCTGGCAGTGCGGGTGCGTGTCGCCGCCAGGGCAGTGTTATCGCTAACAAACCGGTCGTCAAGATGGTAAAAGGTTCAATTGAATTTGGTGGTAATACTTCACGCGGGTGTGTGATGTGATTGCGCCTGCACTCACTCCGCCAGACGTGAAGTCGGCTGCCTCCAACAAAACTCAGTACAATTGCCATGTCAAGCGAAACGCGGCTGAATTGCCCACGACCATTCTGTGCGAGCGCTCGCGTGCGAGACTTTGGATCCGATCGAATCTCTCGCGGCGGTATCGGCCCCTGTGTCACCCTGACGGCGGGGGAGGTACTGGGGATGTGGTCTTTCGGACTGCTCGGAGCGTTTCGGGTGGAATGCGACGGTGCCGAGGTCGCTGTGGGCACACCGCAGATGCGCACGGTGCTCGCGTTGCTCGTATGGCACGCGAACGAGGTCGTGCCGGTCGGCCGGATGTTCGACGAGCTGTGGGGTGAGGTGCCGCCGCCGTCGGCGAAGGTGCAGTTGCAGGGCATCATCTCCCGGCTGCGGCGGGTGCTCGGCAAGGAGCGGATCGCGACCGCGGCCACGGGGTACGTGTTGCGTGCCGCTGCGGCGGAGCTCGATGTCGAGCTGGTACGGCAGGACCTGGCCGCCGCGCGCGGGTTGATCGCGGGCGGTGACGTGGCGTTGGGGGCTACGAGGTTGCGCGAGGCGCTCGGCCGCTGGCGCGGTCCCGCCGACGTGCACCTCACCGAGCCGGTCGCCGCGCAGCTCGAAGAGCTGCGGATGACGGTGCTGGAGGAGCGCGTCGACGCCGACCTCATGCTCGGCGGCACCGCCGACCTGATCGGCGAGCTCACCGCCGCCGCGGCCGCGCATCCGCTGCGCGAACGGGTACGCGCCCAGCTGATGACCGCGCTGGCACGGCGCGGCCGGGTGCCGGAGGCGCTCGACGTGTTCCTCGCGTTCCGCCGCACCATGGTGGACGAGCTGGGCGTCGAACCGTCGGAGCAACTACGCGCGCTGCACGCCCGCATCCTGCGCGGCGAACCGGTCGCGCGGCCCGCGTTGCCGTTGCCGCGCAAGGCACATCAACCGCGCCAGCTGCCACCGGCGCTGCCCGACTTCGTCAGTCGCGAGGAGTTGCTCACCGAGCTGGCGGACGTGCTCACCGCGCCGCGCCGGGAACACGGACCGCTCGTCGTCGTCTCGGGCGCCGCGGGGCTCGGCAAGACGGCGCTCGTCGTGCAGCTGGCGCACCGGGTGCGCGAGCGTTTTCCGGACGGTCAGCTCTTCGCGACGTTGCGCGGCGACGACACGATGGCGGTGCTGCAGCAGTTCCTGCGCGCGCTCGGGGTACCCGCCGACCTCGTGCCCGCCGCAGAGGACGAATGCTCGGCACTGCTGCGGGACCTGCTGGCCGGACGGGAGGTGCTGCTGGTCGTCGACAACGCGGCCGACGCGCGCCAGGTGCGGCCGTTCGTGCCGGCCGAACCCGGCTGTGCGGTGCTGGTGACGAGCAGGCGCACGCTCGGCGAGCTGGAGGGCGCGCGACTGGTGCGGCTGGGCCTGCTCGACGCCGCCGAGTCAGCCGAGCTGCTGACCAACATCGTCGGAGTGCCACCGGGCGACGCGCTGGTGGCGCACTGCGGCGGGTTGCCGCTGGCGTTGCGAATCGCGGGCGCGCTGCTGCTCGACCATCCACACTGGACGGTCGACGACCTGGCCGCCCGCCTCGCCGACGAACGCACCAGGCTCGACTGGCTGGAGGCGGGCGACCTCGGCGTGCGGGCGAGCTTCGACGCGAGCTACCGGCAGCTGTCGCAGTCGCACCAGATGTTGTTCCGCCGCCTGGGTCTGCTGCCCGCCACCACGGTGCCCGGCTGGCTCGCGGCCGCACTGCTGGACATCGAGCAGACCGGTGCGGAACGGGTGCTGGAAGACCTCGTCAGCTGGCACCTGGTGAGCACCGCCGGCGACGGCACCACGATTCGTTACGGCATGCACGACCTGTTGCGCTGCTTCGCCGCCGAACAGGCCGAACCCGAGCAGGGCGCCGTGCTCACCCGCGCGGTCGGCGCCTGTCTCGCGATGGCGGAGTCGATGGCCGCCCGGCTGCCCGCGGACGGGCTGAAATCCGCTTCCGGCACGGTGCCTGATGCCTGCGACCCGGTCGCGTGGTTCGACACCGAACTGCCGACACTGCAGGCCGTGGTCGAGACAGCGACGGTACGCGGCATGGCCGAACACGCCTGGGAACTGGACTCGTTGTGCCAGCGGTATTTCGACCACCGCGGACACAACGACGGCTGATTCCGGTGCCTAAGGGCAGGGCCGCACCGATGCCACGCGGGCGCCCGGCGGGAGGTTCCCCCGACCGCCAGGGTCCACGACGGCGATGAGGTCCACGTAGTTGTTCCGCCCATACAGGCACCATGGCGCGGCGGTGCGGTTGTACGCACTCCTGACCTCAGGCCGGGGGCCTGGGACGCCCAGGTCGGGGTCACCGACGCGGAGGATGATGATCCGCGCCGTGCCGCTGACACCGGTCCACATGCAGAACCGGTTCGCGGGACAGTCATTCCACGCGGCGGACGACACCGGCCCGGCGACGGCAGGGGCCGCTGCGAACAGCGACCCCGCCATCACCGCGCCGGCCACGAGCGCTGCTGCTCTGCTGGCCGGCACGACTCACCTCCGGTCAGGGGCACACCCGCAACGAGGTGATCCGGTTGCGGAACTCGGGCAGGATGTTCGCCCCGCCACCAGGCCCACCGGCCGCCATCAGGGCCGTGTAGTTGGCGCCGTCGTAGTGGCACCACCGCTGGCTGGTGCGGTTCCGCATGCTCTCGGCGTTGTTGTTGAGCCCGCTGGGGCCGGGAGCGGCACCGAGGTTGGCGTCACCGACGCGGAAGATGCCGATCCCACCCGTGCCGTTGAGACCCGTCCAGATGCACAACCGTTCCGCAGGGCAGTCACTGTAGGCAGCGACCGACATGTCACCGCTCGGCTCGGTGATCTCCGGGACGGAGGACGCGTTCGCGGGCATCGACACCAGCGACGCCGCGAACGCGGCCCCGGCCAGAACCGTCAGGGTTTTGCGAATCAAGAGAACTCCCCCTTCTCAGGAAGAGGCGATCTCGCCTCCGTCAACCAGACTGGGGAACCGCGCTAACCGTCCACTAACAGCGACTAACCGTCACAGGTCGGTACACCTAGCCGAGGCAGCGCCTTCTCCCGCCCGGATGCGCTGCATCGAGCGGACGGGACAACTCCTCAATCAGGGCCCCGCTGGCTTGAAGGCACAGGTTCAGTCCTTGGCGTCGCGGACGTCCGTTCCGTGCTCGGCGAACGCCTTGAAGTCCTGCATGTGCTGGAGCGACTGCTTGCGGAAGGCGCCGGGCATCAAGAGCCCCACCACCCGCATCAGCAAGCCGCTGAACCGGTACTCGTTCTCGCTCACCCAGAGCGTCGTCTCCGGGCCGGTTTCGGTGAAACGTTCGCGCGCGGCGTTCCACATGCCCTTGCCGACGATCTCGCGTTCGTAGTGGACGACCACTTCCCTCGCGATCCCGTGCAGGTCCACCGGTTCCCGGCGGGTGATGGTCTCGGTGCCCTCGAACTCCTGCTGCCCCGTCCGCATCACCACTCGCGACCTGGTGCCGACATGTCCGTGCACCCCGCTCACCGGCTCATGCAGCACCAGGCCCCGCAGCCACTTCGGCATGTGTTCCGGGTCGGCGAGCAGCTGGACCACCCTCTCCCGAGGCAGGGCGATCTCCAGCGAAACGGTGTACTTCATGACGGAGCGCTCCAGTTCTCGAGTGTGCGGGAGATCAGTCTTGCCGACCGCACGCCGCGAGTTTGCGCCGGGTCCGCCGGCCTTGCGCCACCATGACACGAGGCCGGCCTGCGTTGCCGTGATCACGGCGATGACCCGGCCCGCCGCCGGATCGGCCTGGGAGTCAGTCCGGCGGACCCGTCCACCGGGGCACTCCCGGCAGGTCGAGGCCGAACTGGTCGAGCACCCGCGCGACGATGTGCGTGATGATCTCGTCGATCGAGGTCGGGCGAGTGTAGAACGCGGGCATGGGCGGCGCGATCACGGCGCCCATCCTGGTCAGTGCCAGCATGTTCTCCAGGTGGATCTCGGAGAGCGGCAGTTCGCGCGGCACCAGCACGAGTTTGCGGCGTTCCTTCAGGGTGACGTCGGCGGCGCGCGGGATCAGCCCGTCGCCGTAGCCGGTGCGCACCGCCGCGAGCGTCTTCATGCTGCACGGTACGACGATCATGCCGTCGGTGCGGAACGAGCCGCTCGCGATCGCCGCGGACGCGTCGCCAGGGCCGTACGAGACCGTGGCGAGCGCACGGACGTCGGCGGCCGTGAAGTCGGTTTCCATCTCCAGCGTCGCGCGGCCCCAGCGGCTGAGCACCAGGTGGCTCTCGACCTCCAGTTCCCGCAACGCCTCGAGCAACCGCACTCCGATGATCGTGCCGGTCGCGCCGGTGATCCCGACGACGAGTCTCAACGGAAGCTCCGGCAGGTCGTGGCGGACAGTGCGAACGGCGTGGTGGCGTCGATGAACGTGCGGGTCGTGCCGCCGCGTCCGCCGCGCCAGTCCGCGGCCTGCGACGGATCCATCGACAACGGGCGGAAGCCGTCGGACGTCGTGCAGTCCGTGCCGAGGTTCGAGCGGGTCGTCACGGCCCACCACACGTCCTCGGGGTTGCGCAGGTTCACGTCGGGATCGGTGAACACGATCAGCTTCACGAACCGGTGCTGGGTGAAGATCCGCCGGGCGATGTGCGCGAGCCGTTCGTCCGAAGTGGACGACGTCTTGCGGATCGCGACGGCGAGCGTGAGCATGCCGCCGCCCGCCGGGGTGAAGTGCAGGTCGTCGATCAGCCGCCAGTCGTCGTCGGTGCCCGACAGCGCGACCGACAGCGCGCCGGCGAGACCGAGGATCACCGACTGCTCGCGGCCGGGCCCGATCACCGCCTGGTAGGCCGGGGCGCGGCGGGTGGTCACGGCGGTCACGGTGATCACCGGCAGACCGGCCCGCGAGTCACCGTCGTAGCCGAGGAACTCGGGCAGTGACACCGGTGGCGGCTCGTCGGCGAGCGTGCCGTCGAGGTAGCCCTCCAGCACGATCTCCGAGTCCGCGAGCACCCGCACCGGCTGGGTGACGCCGTCGGCGACCCTGATCGGGGCACCGGCCAGCGCGCCCGCCAGCTCCAGTTTGGTCGCACCGGCCGGAAGTACGGCACTCGACAACGCCGAGGCCACCAGCGCGGCCGGGGGAACACCGATGTTGATCGACACCGGCAGTCGTCCGGACTGCTGGTACAACGCCAGGAGCTGACGGCCGGGCACCATCCAGATGGCGAGCCGGGAGTCGTCGAGCACGAGCATCCGGTGCACGGACAGCGCCTCGCCCGCGTGCACCAGGCCCATCGTCAGGAACGGCCCGGCGTCGCGCGGCGTGGCGCGCAGCACCGGCAGCTTCGCCAGCGCCGAGACCTTCTGCTGACACGGAACCGAGGTCACGTGTTCCGGTGCGATCCGGCCGGACGTCAATTTGGCCACCGCGTCCACTGTGGATCGTTCGGGTAGGCCGGGCAGCCACGAACGCACCCTGTCCTCGTCGCCGTACATGCCCAGCAGTACCGGAATCCGGTGGCCGGTCGCCGTGTAGCGGACGGTCGGTTCGGAGCGTGACACCGACGTCGCGGGTACTCCCGCGTACCGGGCCGCGAAGTCGGCGGCGATCCGGTCCGCCGGGAGCGCGACGTCGTGGGTGAGCACGGACTCACCCACCGCGTCACGCAGCGAGAGCGCTTTCATGCCGCCGTCCTGGCGTGCGCGAACCGGTCGAACCAGGCGCGCGGGCTGCTCGCCCGCAGCAGCCCGGTCCCGACCAGCAGGGCGGCGAACCCGGCGTCGATCAGCCGGGCGCCGGTCTCGGGCGTGTCGATGCCGCTCGCGCTGACCGCGCAGGGCGTGCCGGAAGCGAGCACCGCGGGCAGCAGGCCGAGCCCGCGGCCGAGGTCGGCGGAGCCGCGTTCGCGGTCCTTGATGTCCTTGTTGTTCACCGCGATCACGCACTCCGAGGCATCGGCCGGGAGCTCACCGGCGCCGGTCACCTCGACGAACGGGGTCAGGCCGAGCGCCAGTGCCCGGTCGACCACCCTGGGCAGGGTGGTCGCCGGGAGCAACGCCGCGGTGAGCAGGACGGCGGACGCGCCGAGCTGCCTGGCCTGCCGCAGCTGTGCCTGCGAGGTGATGAAGTCCTTCTGCAGCAACGGCACGTCGATCAGCGACGCCACCTCGCGGAGCAACTCGGCGTTGCCGCCGAACCACCGGCCGGTCACCACGGACACGCAGGCCGCGCCCGCCTCGCGGTAGGCGCCGACGACCTCGGCCACCGAACGCCCGCCGAGCAGGTCCGTGCCGGCCGCGTCCCGCAGTTTCACCTCCGCGATCACCGGCACCCGTGCTCCGGTGATCGCGTCCACAAATGCACTCATGTGTCCTGTCCTGTGCTCACGCGGCCACTCGTTCCGTCCAGTTGCGCCGCAGCGCGGACACCGCCGCCGCGTCGAACGCCCCGGAGGCATCGCGGGCACCGGTGTCCACGTCCACCCCGCGGAACAGCGGATGGGCGGCGACCTCGGCGAACGCGTCCGCGTTGGCCGAGGTGATCCCGCCGGCCAGCAGGAACGGCACGCTCACCGCGTCCACCAGGTCCAGCACCGTCGCGGGCGGGAGCGACCGGGCGGTGCTGCCGATCCGCCCGTCCGCGCCGACCGCGTCGACGAGGAACGAGTCGACCCCGGCCCGTTCGTACGCCCGGATCAACGGCCGCTCCGGGCAGGACGACCCGCTCACGTGCAGCACCTTGATCACGTGCACGTCGAGCTCCTTCAACGCCCGCACGGTGCCCGGCGGCTGGTAACCGTGCAGCTGCACGACCCGGATGCCGGACACCGCCAGCACGTCCCGCACGTCCGCGGCCAGTGTCACCAGCACCGGCGTGATCAGGTGTGCCGCCGCGGCGAGCGACGTGAGCCTGCCGACGGTGAGGTCGGCGTGGCCACCGGGAACCCCGTGCCACAGCCCCACCAGGTCGGCACCCGCCGCGGCGAGCAACCCGAGGTCCGCCGTGCTGGTCGCGCCGCAGACCTTCAGCTCAGGCATCGGCAAGCGTGGGCACGGTGGGCAGCGCGGCGAGTGCCGCGTCGAGCCCGGCCTGCGAGTACGCCTCGTCCCGCAGCGCGCCGGTCAGGTGCGCCTCGTAGGCCGACAGGTCGAAGTGGCCGTGTCCCGACAACCCGAACAGGATCGCCTCGGAACGGCCCTCCTCCTTGCAGCGCAACGCCTCCGCGATCGCGACCGAGATCGCGTGCGTCGACTCCGGCGCGGGCACGATGCCCTCGGTCCGCGCGAACTGGATGCCCGCGGCGAAGCACTTCGTCTGCTCGACCGCGACGGCCTCCAGCAGGTCCGCTTCCAGAGCCGCGCTCACCAGCGGCGCCATGCCGTGGTAGCGCAGGCCTCCCGCGTGGAACGACGGCGGCACGAACGTGTGGCCCAGCGTGTGCATCTGCAGCAACGGGGTCAGGCCCGCGGTGTCGCCGAAGTCGTAGGCGAGCTTGCCGCGGGTCAGCGTGGGGCACGCCGCGGGCTCGGCCGCCACCACCCGCACCGACGGGCCGCCCCGCAGTCGCTCACCGATGAACGGGAAGGTGAGGCCGCCGAGGTTGCTGCCGCCGCCCGCGCAGCCGATCACCACGTCGGGGTAGTCGTCGGCCAGCCTGAACTGCGCCAGCGCCTCCTGGCCGATCACGCTCTGGTGCAGCAGCACATGGTTGAGCACACTGCCGCCCGCGTAGTTCGTCTCGGGGTCGTTCATCGCGACCTCGAGCGCCTCGGACGTGGCGATGCCGAGGCTGCCCGGGCAGTCCGGATCGTCGGCGAGGATCTTCCGGCCGGCCTCGGTCTCGGTGCTCGGCGACGCCACGCACCGTGCGCCGTAGGTCTCCATCAGCAGCCTGCGGTAGGGCTTCTGGTGGAAGCTGACCTTGACCATGTAGACCTGCACCTGCAGGTCGAAGAGCGCGCCCGCCAGTGACAACGACGAGCCCCACTGACCGGCGCCGGTCTCGGTGGCGAGCTTGCGGATACCCGCCTCGCGGTTGTAGAACGCCTGCGCGATCGCGGTGTTCGGCTTGTGGCTGCCCGCCGGGCTGCCGCCCTCGTACTTGTAGTAGATCCGCGCGGGCGTGTCCAGAGCGCGCTCCAACCGGCGAGCGCGGAACAACGGCGCCGGCCGCCACTGCGCGTAGATCTGCCGCACCGGCTCCGGGATCTCGATCTCCCGCTCGCGGCTCAGCTCCTGCTCGGCCACCGTCGCCGGCATGATCGGCGTGAGGTCGTCGACGGTGATCGGCGCACCGGTTCCCGGATGCAGCAACGGCTGCAGGCCGGGCAGATCGGCGGCCAGGTTGTACCAGGTGGTGGGGATGTCCTTCTCGTCGAGCAGGTACTTGATCTGGTCGGTCATCGCATGTCTCCAGGTTGTGCGTCGGCGAGCAGGGATCCCGCGGCGAACCGGTCGCCGGCGGCGAACAGCCGCGGGTGTGCGGCGCGCAGGCCGTCCAGCACGAGGTCGTGGGGCAGGTCGTCGAACTCGCCGTGCTCGTGCAGGAACTCCATGTGCTCACGGCCACGCGAGTCGAACGGGTGGTACAGGCTGTCGGCCGTGCCGTCGAAATCCAGCGGCGTGATGCCGTAGAGCCGGCACAGCATCTTGTTGAACACCGGGGTGGCGCGCACCCATTTCTGTCCGTTGTAGACAGACGTGAGGCAGTGGAACCGGAACACGTCGCCGCCGACGAGCTCCCGCAGCCGTGGCGAGGCCAGGTGGTTGCGGACGTCGGTGAGCACGAGCCGGGCCGGTACGCCGATCGACCGCAGCGCGGCGGCGTACACGATCGACTTGTGGATGCACATGCCTGATCCGCCACGCAGCACCGCGCTCGCGCGCAGGCCCTCGCGGGACAGGTCGGCGCCGTACACCTCGTACCGGATCTTGTCCCGGACCGCGTAGTAGAGGGCGACGGCCTGCGCCATGGGCGAATCCGCAGTGGACACGGTGCGTGCCACGAAGGCCCGCACCTCGTCCGAGTCGTGATCGATGAACTCCACGGTGCTCCTATTTCAGGCCGAGCATCGCGGCGATGCGGTTGCGTTGGATCTCGGAGGTGCCCGAGTAGATCGTTCCGGCGACGGCGTTACGGAGGTCTTTCTCCAGGCCGTACTCCGCCATGTAGCCGTTGCCGCCGAAGATCTGCACCGCGGCCATGGCGGACGCGACGTTCTGCTCGCTCGCGATGAGCTTCGTGATCGCCATGTCGGTGGTCACGCTCTCGCCACGGGTGACCTTGACCGCCGTGTCGTACAACCATTTCCTGGTCGTCTCGACGCCGATCTTCATGTCCGCGATGCGATGCGAGACGGCCTGGTACGAGCCGATCGGTGAGCCGAACGCGGTGCGTTCGCCCGCGTAGCCGACGCACCTTTCGAGCCGGTGTTCCATCTCACCGAGGTTGATCACGAACGAGCACAGGATCTCCCACTTCATCACGAAGTCGAGCACCAGGAAGCCACCACCGGCGCGGCCGACCACATTGGTCGCGGGAATCCGGCACTCGTCGAAGTACAGCTCGGCCAACGGCGCCGTCCGCAGTCCCATCTTGGGAATCGGATTGCCGACGGCGAACCCCGGCGTGCCCCGTTCGACGAGGAACGCGGTCGTGCCGAGCGGTCCGCCGTCGGGGTGCGTGCGGGCGTACACCACGAAGAGGTCGGCCACCGGCCCGTTGCTGACGAACGTTTTGCTGCCCGTCAGCACGAAGTCGTCGCCGTCGCGAACGGCTCGGGTGCTCATGGCGAGAGCGTCCGAGCCGCTGCCGGGTTCCGTGATCGCGTGGGCGCCGATCCTGCTCCCGTCGCACACCGCGGGCAGGTAGCGGTCTTTGAGAGACGCCGAACCGAAGCGCTGCAATGGAATGCCGGTGCTGACCAGGTGCGTGGAGATGGCGAAGTTGAGTCCGCCGTCCCGGCAGCCGTGCCCGAGGGCCTCCAGCAGGTACATGGTGGTGAGCAGGTCCTGCCCGAGCCCGCCCCACTGCTCGCCGAAGGGCAACCGCAGAATGCCGCATTCCCGCACGAGGTCCCACTTCTCGTGCGAGAAGCCACCTTCGGCGTCCCGCTCGACGTGGTTCTCGCTGAGCCGCGCGGACCACGCCGCGAGGCCGTTGCGCAGCGCGAGCTGGTCGGAGTTCCAGTTGATCACGAACCCGCTCCGGTCAGTAGTGGGAGAACTCGGCGGAGTCGAGGCTGTGCCGCTCGTTCCCGCGCAACGCGGGGGAGAAGACGCACACCAGCCTGAGATCCGTGTCCGGCGCCGCCACGAGGAAGTGCGGGTCGTTGTGGTCGAGCGCGTAGAGCGTGCCCGGCTCGATCGGATGCGCGACCCCGTCGAGGTCGATGACCTCGCCCCGTCCCGAGATGCAGTAGCAGGCTTCCAGGTGGTTGCGGTACTCCAGGCGGGACTTCGTGCCGGCGCGGACGATCGTGTCCGTCACGGTGTAGCCCATGTTGTCGGAGTTCAGCAGGAACCGCCTGCTCAGCCCGTTGCCCCAATCCACCGACGGGACGTCGTCGATCTTCCGGATGATCATTTCCGCTCCTTGTCTTCAGTGCTTCCGCTGGTGACGGGGATCAGGGCCTGTATCGAGATCTCGTTCGATCCGCTGTTGTATGTGGGCCTTTCGGCCGTGCCTCCAGGGGCCGCCTCAGGCCCGGCTGTCGCGAACACGGACCTCGATACCGGCCCTGGAGGGAGGGTGAGTGCGCGGACGAAGCCCGCGAGGTTCTCGACGGGATCGCCGTTCTCGACCTGCTCGACGGTCGCGCTGCCGATCACGACGGCGTCGGCACCCGCGGTGTGCAGGGCGACGACGTCGGCCCGCGTGCGGGCACCGAACCCGACCGCGATCGGCGCGGACGTCTCGGTCCGCAGCCGGCTGATCGGGTCGGCGAGCGCGGCGAAACCGCCGGGCGGGCGGGCGCCGCTGCGGCCGTAGTGCGCGACCAGGTAGAGGTAGGCCGACGCGTGCGTGGCGGAGTGCCGCCGCGTGTCGTCGGGGGAGTTCGGGTAGCAGGTGGTGACCAGCGGGAGTTCCCGCCGGGCCGCGGCCGCGTGGTAGTCGTCGCGCAGCCGTGGCGGGAGGCCGTGCAACAACAGGGCGTCCGCCGCCGAGTCCGCGATCCTGGCGACGAAGTCCGCGATGGGCGCGGGCTTGACGGTGTGGCTCCAGTCGGCCAGCAACGCGATCCTGGTGTGCCGCAGGCCGGGCACCACCTCGGCGAGGAAGTCGAGCACGGCGGGCAGGTCCACGCCCCTGGCGAGGGCGCGATCCGCGGATCGGCGCACCGTCGGGCCGTCGGTGAACGAGTTCGGGAACGGCACCGCGAGCTCCAGGCAGTCCACCCGGTGCTCGTCGAGCATCGTGACGACGTCGCGCAGGACGGGCAGTGGCGGGTCGCCCGCGTTGAGGAACAGCGCCAAACCTGGTGCGCCGCGGAAGAACTCAGCCATGGGCCACCACTCGTCGCATGCGCTCGGCCAGGGCCCGCGGGGCACCGTCGGCGACGGCGGCGCGGGCGGTCCGGAACCCGGCCGGGAGATCGGGTTCGTGCCCCGCGGCGACGGCGAGCGCGGCCGCGTTCAGGCACACCGTGTCCACCGCGGCCACCGGTGCCCGGCCGGTCAGCAGGTCCAGGAAGTGGGGGACGACGTCGTCCTGCGCCGATGCGGCGAGCTGGGTCAGGTCGCCGTCGCCGACCGGCCCGACCTGGAGGTCCAGGGCTCCGTGCACCGAGTTCGCCGTGAAGCTGATCAGCTCGTCGGCGCCGAGGTCGTTGGCGCACAACCAGATCCGCTTCTCAGGCTGCGCCTTGGCCAGTGCCCGCAGCGCCGGCAGGTGCGTCGCGTCGGACACGCCGGTGAGCTGGGCGGACACCGGGAGGTCGGCCAGGAACGGGCCGACCGTGTTGATCCAGCGCCCGATCGTGCGCAGGTCGAGCGGCAGCACGGTGCGCGCGAGCCTGGTCAGTTCGGTGGGGTAGACGAAGTAGCCGGCGAACGCGATGCCGAACCGGTCCAGCAGGTGGCCGGTCTCCTCGTAGGACCGGGTGAGTCCGATGCCGAGCCGGTCCAGGAGGTCGATCGACCCGACCCCGCCGGAACTGGCGCGGGAGCCGGTCTTCACCACCCGCACGTCCATCGCGGCGGCGACGAACGCGGCGGCGGTCGAGATGTTCGCGGTGCGGGGTCCGCCACCGGTGCCGACGATGTTGACCGCCCCGGGAAAGTCGTGGCCGTGTGCCGGTCTGCGTTCGTGCAGCGACTGGACGACCGTGGTCACGGCGGCGGGGTCCGGCATGGTGGTGGACAACGCGGCAAGCACCGCGGCCGCCTCCGCGCGGTCGACCCGCCGGTCGTGCAGCCGGTCCCAGAACGACCGGCACATCGGGAGCTCGACCGGGCGGCGGCGGTTGACCAGCGCGTCGAGCAGGTCGTGGGTCATCTGCCGGCTGCCTGCTGTGCTCCGGCCGGCTGCTGGACCTGGTTGACGAACGCGTTGATCGCGGCGATCGTGCGGAAGCTGTCGGGCTCGAGGTCGATGTCGTCCACCGCGAGCTCGAAGCGGTCCTCCAGCCAGGCGATGACCTTCAGCAGGCCGAGGCTGTCGATGACACCACCGGCGAGCAGGTCGTAGTCGGCCGCGAGGTCCTCGGTCGAGATGTCGGGCACGAACTCCTCGACGATGAACTTCGTGATCTCTCGGGTGTGGTCCATGTCCCTGTTCCCCTTGGTGTTCCTGCGGACGAGCAGCTGCCGGTCCGGCTTGCCCGTCGACGTCCTCGGCAACGGTTCGGCGGTGATGCGGATGGTGGACGGAATGGAGGTGGCCGCCAGCCGTTCGGCGCAGAACTGGCGCAGCACCAGGGTGTTCAGCCCGGAGGACGGTGCCCGGCGCAGCTCGGCGTGCAGCAGGTGCCCGGCGAGCGGGTCCGGCACGGCGACCACAGCGGCCTCGACGATCTCCGGGTGTTCCTGGAGGACCAGTTCGATCTCCTGGACGTTGGTGCGCACTCCCCGCACCTTCACCTGGAAGTCGTTGCGGCCCAGCAGGGTCAGCGCGCCGTCGGCGCCGACGCTGACGATGTCCCCGGTGCGGTAGAAGCCGTCGGCGGTGAACCGGTCCGCGTCGAGCGCGGGGTCGAGGTACCCGGTGGTCTGGAAGGGTGTCCGCACCTCCAGCTCGCCGGTGCCCGGTCCGTGCAGCGGCCCGTCCTCGGCGACGACCCTGATCTCCACGTCCGGCAGCGGTGTGCCGAGCGGGATCTGACCGGCGGGCAGCCGGGCCGGGTCGAGCTCGTGCACGAGGCTGTCGTTGGTCTCGGTGCAGCCGTAGAGGTTGTGGATGCGGGCGTTCGGGAACAGGGCGGGCAACCGGGCCAGGGTGCGCGCCGCGATCGTGTCGCCGGTGATGATCACCTGGCGGACGTGCGGCAGCGGCGGTCCGCCGGCCAGCAGTTCGAACAGCATCGGCACGGCCTGCACGACCTCGACCTCGTTGTCCCGCAGCAGGTCGGCGAGATGTGCCGCGTCGGTGCCGCGGGCGGGGTCGACCAGCACGACCGTGCCGCCGTGCTTGAGCGTCGCCCAGACGTCGAGCAGGCAGAGGTCGAAGTTCAGGGGGCTGTAGTTCAGCACCACCCCGGTGAGCCCGAAGTGCGCCGCCGCCCAGTCGGTGAACCGGTCCACCGCGCCCTCGGTGAGCGGCACGACCTTGGGCCTGCCGGTCGAGCCGGACGTGGTCAGCATGAACGTGCCGCGGGCCGGGTCGGGCGTGAAGGTGTTGACGCCTCCCTGACCCGGCCACTGAGCGTCCACTTCGGACAGGACGGTCGTGCAGCCGCTCGCGGTGAACAGCTCGGCGAGAGTCTGTTCGGCGAGGGTCGCCGAGGGCAGGAGGAACCGGCGCCCCGCCAGCAGGCAGCCGAGCACGAGTGCGACCGACTCCGGGCTCTTCGGTGCCCGCAGGCCGAGTGGTGCGCCGTCGTCCGGCAGGCACGCGATCCTGGCCTGAGCCTGCCGCGCGCCGAGGTACAGCTCGCGGTAACTGACGGTGCGGTCACGCCAGACGAGCGCCGGTGTGTCCGGCTGCTCGTGCGCGATGTTCACGAAATTGTCTGCCAACGACTGCAAGAGAATAACACCCCTGTTTTTTGCGCAGCCTGACCAGGCCCATACCCGGTGATCGGGAATGCAGCTGCCGTGCCGACGAAATAAAGTTTTCAACTACTGGTCGTTCGCGACCGAGTCCCCCCTCGGGCTGCGGCGACACTGTTCAAGTGTTAGCACGCGGAAGCTGGATACAAAAGAATTGTCCCGAAGTCTCTTTGTGTCCGGTGGTTCGGGTCGAGTGGCGCCTCCCCGCGCTCACTGGTCCGAGCAACCATATGTTGCTCCATGTCGCGGGGGCAATATGGACATTGGTGGTGATCCACTAGTCTTTTCGGCGGAGCTTGGACTGGGTTCGTGCCGAAAAATGGATCGCTTTTAATCGGGTGAACAAATGAACAAACTGCCGGTTCTTCGTGGTGATCGGACGACTACACAGCGCTTTTGTCACGCGTTGACGAACGGTAGTCGGGCGATTACACGGAAGGACTGAGTGAGCTGGTTTCCGGTCCGTGCCGACGTAGTTCGAGCCACGCCCGCTGCAGCCGCCGGACGAGTACGGTCAACGTCTCCTCCGGGAAGGTGAAGGGCAGTCTGAGGAAGTTGTCGTGGCCGCCGGTCGGATCGGCCGCCGCGCCGGGCACGACCTCGACGCCGTGACGGAGAGCGATCTGGGCGAAGACCCGCGCGTCGGTGCCCGGCAGCTCGACCCACAGCGCGGACCCGCCGTCGGGCACCCGCCAGCTCCACTCGGGCAGCGCCTCGGTGAGCAACTCGCACAGCTGGTCCAGCCGGGCCTGCAGCACCCGCGCACGGCCGGCCGCGATGGTGTCGAGCCGCGGCAGGATCCTGGCGGCGAGGGCCTGGTCCAGCACGGGACTCGCGAGATCGGCGAGCACCTTGTAGCGCGCGAGCCGTTCGATGATCCCGCCGGGGGCGCGCACCCAGCCCATTCGCAGCCCGCCCCACACCGCCTTGGCGAGCGACCCGACCGTGATGACCTCGGCGCCGTCCGGTGCGTAGCCCGCGATCGGCGGCAGCGGACCGGAGTCCCCGCCGGCCGAGGTGGCGTCGAAGGACGTGTACGCGTTGTCCTCCAGCACCGGCACCTCGAACCGGGCGGCGATCTCGGCGACGCGCCGGCGGCGGGACGCGGACATCAGGGCGCCGGTCGGGTTGTGGTAGGTCGGCATCACGTAGAGCAGCGCGGGCTGGTGCTCGGCGAACGCCCGTGTGAGGCCGTCGGCGGAGATGCCCTCGGCGTCCAGCGGCACCGAGATCATCTTGGCCCCGGCCGCGCGGAAGACGTCGAGGCAACCGGGCCAGCTCGGCGCCTCCACGACCACCGTCGAGCCCAGCCGCAGGTACATCTGCGCCACCAGTCCGAGTGCCTGCTGCGCGCCGGTGGTCACCAGCACCTGGTCCGGCACCGTTGGCACACATAGGTTCTGGTAATAGGCAGCGATCGCCTCGCGGAACGGCGGGAACCCGCGCGGGTGGTAGCCGACGTCGCCGAGCAGGCTGGTCATGTCCTCGTCGACCAGCTCCCGCAGCGCGTCCGCGAGCTCGGGTGCGGCCGGCTCGACGGCGAACGCCAGCGAGATCACCTCGCCCGGCCCGTCCACGAGCCGCTGGAAGATCGACGTCGCCCGGCCGCCGGGTACCCGGCCGTCCGCACCGGCCCGGCGTTTCACCGGCTCGGACGTCACCCTGGTGCCGCTGCCCCGCCTGCTGCCGACCATGCCGCTGTCGCGCAGCTCGTCGTACGCCGCGACCACGGTCGCCCGGCTCACCTGGAGCATCCTGGCCAGATCCCGTTCCGACGGCAGTCGTTCGCCGTGCGGCAGGTCGCCGGCACGCATGGCCCGGGCCATCGCGCCGGAGAGCTTGCGGTAGAGCGGGCCGCGGGCCGACGCCCAGTCGCCGAGCACCTCGACGAGCTCGGCCGGGTCCTGGAAACGGTCCATTTGGCGCTCCATTGGCACTGGTGGACTGGAAACGGTCCGGGCCAAGCTAGCTCATCACACCGGCACTGCGGGGGCTCTTCGCCGGACTCGGGTTCAACGGGGTGGGGATTCATGATCGTGGGCGCGAAGCGTGACCTTGTTGCGCTGCTTGACTTGAGCGAACTGTCCACTCCGGACTCAACAGCCGTGGTGTTCGAGGGTGTTGAGGTCACCTACGGCGCGCTGCACGCGGACGCGAACCGATTGGCCCGGTTCCTGCTCGAGCAGGGCGCGGGTCCGGACCAGGTCGTCGCGGTGGCGCTGCCCCGTTCGGTCGAGCTCGTGGTCGCGCTGCTGGCCGTGGTGAAGACCGGCGCGGCGTACCTGCCGGTGGACCCCGAGTACCCGGCCGACCGGATCGCCTTCATGGTCGAGGACGCGCGGCCCGTGCAGGTGCTGTCGCACAGTACGGTTCCGGTGAGTGGACTGGTGCTGGACGATTCCGCCACGACCGCTGTGCTGTCCGGCTACTCGCCGGCGCCGATCAGCGACGCCGACCGGGCCCGGCCGATCGACCCGCGGGACCCCGCCTACGTCATCTACACGTCCGGTTCGACCGGGCGGCCGAAGGGCGTGGTGGTGTCCCATCGCGCGATCGTGAACCGGTTGCTGTGGTCGCAGGCCCACTACGGGCTGGACGCGAGTGAGCGGGTGTTGCAGAAGACGCCGTCGAGTTTCGACGTGTCGGTGCCGGAGTTCTTCGGCCCCTTGATCGCCGGCGCGACGCTCGTGCTCGCTCGTCCCGGTGGTCATCGGGATCCGGCCTACCTGGCCGAGCTGATCCAGCAGCAGGGCATCACCGAGGTCAACTTCGTGCCGTCGATGCTGCGGGCGTTCCTGGAGGAGCCCGCCGCTGCCGGGTGTACCGGGTTGCGGCGGGTGCTGGCGGCCGGTGAAGCACTGACCGGTGACCTGGTCGAGCAGTTTCAGTCCACTCTGGACGTTCCGCTGCACAACCTGTACGGGCCGACCGAGGCAGCGGTCGAGGTCAGTTACTTCGAGGTGCCTGCGGGTTTCCAGGGCAGCGCCGTGCCGATCGGTCACGCGGTGTGGAACACGCGGCTGCGAGTCCTGGACGCCGACCTGAACCCGGCGGAGACCGGCGAGCTCTACCTCGCGGGCGACCAGCTGGCCCGCGGCTACCTGAACCGGCCGGGGCTGACCGCCGAGCGGTTCGTCGCCGACCCGCACGGCGCGCCGGGCGCCCGCCTGTACCGCACCGGCGACCTGGCCAGGGTGCGCGAGGACGGCGCCGTGGTCTACCTCGGCCGCACCGACACGCAGGTCAAGGTGCGCGGCTTCCGGATCGAGCTCGGCGAGGTCGAGACGAGCCTCGAACGCCATCCCGCGGTGCGGCAGGCCGCCGTGCTGGTCCGCGACGAACGCCTGGTCGGCTATCTCGTCGGTGAAGTGGATCTGGACGACCTGCGGGCGCACCTCGCGGTGACGCTGCCCGAATACATGGTGCCGGCGTTGTTCGTGACGCTGGACGAGTTCCCGTTGTCCCCGGCCGGAAAGCTCGACCGGGCCGCCTTGCCGGAGCCGGACCTCAGCGCGTTGGTCACCGGCTCCGCGGCGAGCACGCCGGCCGAGGAAGCGCTTCTCGCCCCGTTCGCGGCGATCCTCGGTCTCCCGGCGGTCGGCACGGAGGACGACTTCTTCGCACTGGGCGGCGACAGCATCGGCGCGATCCGGCTGGTCAGCCGGGCGCGGCAGGCCGGGTTCCGGCTCACGCCGGAACTGGTCTTCACACACCGCACGGTCCAGGCGCTCGCGGCGGTCGCCACCCCCGTGGTCGAGCTGGCGCTGCCGGACGCCGGGGTGTCGCTGGCGCCGCTGGCAGAAGGCCTGCTGTTCCACGCGCTCTACGACGACGTCGACGTGTACGTCTCGCAGCTCACCGTGGATCTTGCCGGCCCGATCGATGCCGACCGCCTGCGCGAGTCCGCCCGGTGGCTCGTGCGCAGGCATCCCAACCTGCGGTGGGGCTTCCGCGCCGACGGCCGGTTCGACACGTCCGAAGTGGACGTTCCGTGGCGCGTGGCCGAGGGTGACCTCGACGAGCTGCGGGCCGAGGAACGGCGCCCGTTCGACATGGCCGCCCCGCCGTTGCTCCGGTTCCTGTTGCACGGCAACAAGCTCGTCCTCACCTGCCACCACATCCTGCTCGACGGCTGGTCGACACCGGTGCTGCTGGACGAGCTGCTCGCGCACTACGCGGGCGAGCAGCTCGCCGATCCGCCGCCCTACCAGGACTACCTGAACTGGCTGGGCGCACAGGACCGTGCCGCGGCGGAACGGGTCTGGCTCGACGTGCTCGACGGTGTCGACGAGCCGACGCTGGTCGGTGGCACCGAGGAGCGCGACGTTCGCGTCGTCGAGCTGTCCGAGGAGCTCACCACCGCGCTGACCCAGCGCGCCCTCGATGGCGGCTACACGCTGAACACCGTGGTGCAGGCGGCCTGGGCGCTCGTGCTCGGCGGGATCACCGGTCGCCGCGACGTCGTGTTCGGCACCACCGTGTCCGGACGACCGGCCGACCTGCCCGGCGTCGAGACGATGGTCGGGTTGTTCATCAACACCATCCCGGTGCGCGCCACCTTCCGGCCCGGCATGACCGTGGCCGAGCTGTGCGCGGACCTGCATCGGCAGCAGCTGAGAACGAGCGAGAACGCCACCCTCGGACTGGCCGACCTGCACCGGCTCACCGGCACCACCGAACTCTTCGACACGCTCACCGTCTTCGAGAACTACCCGGACGAGGTGCGGCCGCACGGCGACCTCACGATCGCCGGCACCGAGATGCGCTATCCCGTGCACTACCCGCTCGGCCTGATCGCGGTGCCGGGGGAGCGGCTCACGTTGCGGATCAGCCACCGCACCTCGTTGGCGGGACAGGTGGAGGACCGGCTGCTGCGGGTGCTGGCCGCGTTCGCCGGCCCGGACCAGCCGATCCACAACGTCGACCAGCTCGATCCGGCCGACCGTGACCGCGTGCTGACGCGGTGGAACGACACCGCGGCCGAGGTTCCCGACGTCACCCTGACCGCGCTGCTCGCCGAGCAGACCGCCCGGACGCCCGACGCGACCGCCGTCGTGTTCGAAGGCACCTCGCTGACCTACGCGGAACTGGACACGTGGGCCAACCGGGTCGCGCATCACCTGCTGGCGCACGGCGCCGGCCCCGAGCGGTTCGTCGCCGTGCTGCTGCCTCGCTCACTGGAGCTGGTGGTCGCGCTGGTCGCGGTGCTGAAGGCCGGGGCGGCGTACCTGCCGATCGACCACGACCACCCGACCGACCGGATCGACTTCATGCTCGCCGACGCCGGCGTGGTGCTGGCGTTGCACGAACTTCCGGACGTGTCCTGGCAACCCGCGCAGGCACCCGCGCTCACCGCGACGCCGGACAACGCCGCGTACGTGATCTACACGTCCGGTTCGACCGGGCGGCCGAAGGGCGTGGTGGTGTCCCATCGCGCGATCGTGAACCGGTTGCTGTGGTCGCAGGCCCACTACGGGCTGGATGCCAGTGAGCGGGTGTTGCAGAAGACGCCGTCGAGTTTCGACGTGTCGGTGCCGGAGTTCTTCGGGCCGTTGATCGCCGGCGCGACCGTCGTGCTCGCTCGTCCCGGTGGCCACCGGGATCCGGCCTACCTCGCCGAGCTGATCCAGCAGCAGGGCATCACCGAGGTCAACTTCGTGCCGTCGATGCTGCGGGCGTTCCTGGAGGAGCCCACCGCTGCCAGGTGCACGGGCCTGCGGCGGGTGCTGGCGGCCGGTGAGGCGTTGCCCGGTGACCTGGTCGAGCGGTTCCAGTCCGTTCTGGACGTTCCGCTGCACAACCTGTACGGGCCGACCGAGGCAGCGGTCGAGGTCAGCTACTTCGAGGTGCCGCCAGGGTTTCCGGCAAGCTCGGTGCCGATCGGGCGACCGGTGTGGAACACCCGGCTCTACGTCCTCGACCGGGACCTCAACCCGGTGCCGCCCGGTGTCGCGGGCGAGCTGTACCTCGCGGGCGACCAGCTGGCGCGTGGCTACCTGAACCAGGCGGCGCTGACCGCGGAACGGTTCGTCGCCAACCCGTTCGGCCCTGGCCGGATCTACCGCTCCGGCGACCTGGCCCGGTGGGACGAGGACGGCACGGTCACCTACCTCGGCCGCACCGACACGCAGGTCAAGGTGCGCGGGTTCCGGATCGAGCTGGGTGAGGTCGAGGCCCGGCTGGCCCAGCACCCGGCCGTGCGGCAGGCACTCGTGGTGGTCGTGGACGATCGCCTGATCGGTTACGTCGCCGGGGATGCCTCCGTGGCTGACCTGCGGGCGCACCTCGCCGAGTCGTTGCCCGAGTACATGGTGCCCGGTGCGTTCGTCGTGCTGCCCGTGTTCCCGTTGACCCCCAGCGGAAAGGTCGACCGCAAGGCGTTGCCCGCACCCGAGGCCGTGGTCGTGGAAAGCCGCGCGGCCCGCACACCGACCGAGGAACTGCTCGTCGGTCTGTTCGCGGACCTGCTGGACCTTCCGGAAGTCGGTGTGCAGGACCGGTTCTTCGACCTCGGCGGGCATTCGCTGGTCGCCATGCGGCTGATCGGCAGGCTGCGCACGGTCTTCGGCGTGGAGCTCGACATCCGCAGCCTCTTCGACGCGCCGACGCCCGCCGCGCTGGCGGAACGAATCGCCACCGCGGGCGGTGCACGGCGGCGGGTGACGGTCGCCGAACGCCCCGAGCACCTGCCGGTCTCCTATACCCAGCAACGACTGTGGTTCATGGACCGGCTGGAGGGCCCGAGCGGCACCTACAACCTGCCGTTGGTGCTGCGGCTGTCCGGTGAGCTGGACGTGCCCGCGCTGCGGGCCGCGCTGATCGACCTGGCGGACCGGCACGAGTCGTTGCGCACGATCCTGTCCGAACGCGATGGCCTGCCCTACCAGGTGGTGCTGCCGGCGGTCGACGTGCCGCTGCACCTCGGTCCGCCGGACGCGCGAGCCGGCTTCGACCTGACCGCCGAACCGCCGATCCGGGCTCATCTGCATCGCCTCGCCGACGACGAGCACGTGCTGATGATCGTCCTGCACCACATCGCGGGGGACGGATGGTCACTCGCCCCGCTCGGCCGCGACCTCTCCACGGCCTACGCTGCCCGGCTCGCCGGCACCGCGCCGGACTGGGCGCCGCTGCCCGTGCAGTACGCGGACTACACGCTGTGGCAGCGGGAGGTGCTCGGCACCGAGTCCGACCCGGCGAGCCCGATCGCCGCGCAGGTGGAGCACTGGCGGCAGGCGCTGGCCGGGCTGCCGGAGGAACTCGCGCTGCCTGCCGACCGGCCTCGCCCCGCCTCGGCCAGCTACGTCGGCGGAGTGGTCGAGTTCTCCCTCGACGCGGCGCTGCACTCGCAGGTCCGCGAACTCGCGCGCCGCCACCAGGTCAGTGTCTTCATGGTGCTGCAGGCGGCGTTCGCCGCGACCTTCACCCGGCTCGGCGCGGGCACGGACATCCCGATCGGCACGCCGGTCGCCGGGCGCACCGACGACGCGCTCGACGACCTGGTCGGCTGCTTCCTCAACACGCTGGTGCTGCGCACGGACACCTCGGGCGACCCGACGTTCGCCGAGCTGCTCGCACGGGTGCGGCAGACCAACCTCACCGCCTACGCCAACGCGGACGTGCCGTTCGAGCGGCTGGTCGAGCTGCTCAACCCGAGCCGTTCGCTGGCCCGGCACCCGTTGTTCCAGACGATGCTGGTGCTGCAGAACACGCCGCCGGTCGAGTTCGACCTGCCGGGGCTGGAGGTGCGCCGCGAGGCCGACGAGCTGGGCGTCGCGAAGTTCGACCTGCTCTGCTACCTCACGGAGAACGCCGCCGGCATCGACGGGAGGCTGGAGTACGCCACCGATCTGTTCGACCACGGCACTGCCGCGCAGCTGGCCGGCCGCGTGATCCGGCTGCTGACCGCGGCGGCCGAGGCTCCTGATCGTCCTGTCGGGACGCTCGACGTGCTCGACCCGGCCGAACGCGACCTGGTGTTGCGGCAGTGGAACGACACCGCACGGGAGGTGCCCGCCCGGTCCGTGGTGGAGCTGTTCGAGGACCAGGTCGCGCGGACCCCGGACGTGGTCGCGGTGTCCTGCGGTGATGTGGTCCTGACCTACGACGAGCTCAACGCCCGCGCCAATCGCCTCGCCCACCACCTGATCGGTCTCGGCGCCGGGCCGGAACGCTATGTCGCGCTGGCGATGCCGCGTTCGGCGGACCTCGTCGTCGCGTTGCTCGGCGTGCTGAAGTCCGGCGCCGCCTACCTGCCGCTCGACCCCGACTACCCGGCCGAGCGGGTCGGCTACATGCTCGCCGACGCCGAACCCCTGCTGACGTTGCACGACCTGCCGTTGTCCGATGTGGACACCAATCCGGGGGTCGTGGTCGCGGAGGACAGTCCCGCGTACGTGATCTACACGTCCGGCTCGACCGGCAAGCCCAAGGGTGTGGTCGTCCCGAGGGCGACGCTGCTGAACTTCCTCGCGTCGATGGCCGAGACCGTGCCGCTCGCCGCGCACGACCGGTGGATCGCCGTCACCACGATCGCGTTCGACATCGCCGCGCTGGAGATGTTCCTGCCGTTGCTCAGCGGTGCCGCGGTCGTGGTGGCGGAGAAGGAGACGGTCACCGACCCGGCCGCGCTCGTGCAGTTGATCGCGCGTACCGGCGGCACGGTCCTGCAAGCCACGCCGTCGTTGTGGCAGGCACTCGTCGCCGCGGAACCCGAGGGGGTGCGCGGCCTGCGGATGCTGGTCGGCGGCGAGGCGTTGCCGCCCGCACTCGCCGACTCGATGCGGGCGCTGGCGTCGGGTGTGACGAACATGTACGGGCCGACCGAGACCACGATCTGGTCCACCACGCACGCGCTCGCGGGCCGTTCGGGCGCGCCGGCCATCGGCAGGCCGATCTGGAACACCGACGTCTACGTGCTCGACGCCGCGTTGCAGCCCGTGCCGCCCGGTGTGCCGGGCGAGCTGTACATCGCCGGGCTCGGGCTGGCCAGGGGCTATCACCGCAGGCCGTCGCTCACCGCCGACCGGTTCGTCGCCAACCCGTTCGGGGCAGGCCGGATGTACCGCACGGGCGACCTCGCGCGCTGGGGCGCCGACGGCGAGCTCGAGTACCTGGGCAGGGTGGACTTCCAGGTCAAGGTGCGTGGTCACCGCATCGAGCTGGGCGAGATCGAGGCCGTCCTCACCGCGCATCCGGCCGTGCGCCAGGCCGTGGTCGTCGTCCGGGACAACGGCCTGGTCGGCTACGTGACCGGCGGCGCGGACGGGCTGCGGGAGCATGCCGCCGCGTCACTGCCCGAGTACATGGTGCCGTCGGCGATCGTCGTGCTGGACGCGTTGCCGTTGACCCCCAACGGAAAGCTCGACCGCAAGGCGCTGCCGGAGCCGGACTGGACCGCACAGGCACGGGTCGTGCGGACCGCGCGCAACCCCGTCGAGGAACTGCTCTGCTCGCTGTTCGCCGAGGTGCTCGGTGTGCCCGCCGTCGGTGTCGACGAGGACTTCTTCCGGCTCGGCGGCCACTCGCTGGCCGCGATCCGGCTGATCAGCCGTGCCCGCGCGGTGTTCGGCGCGGAGCTGAAGATCCGGCATCTGTTCGAGTCGCCGACCGTCGCCGGACTCGCCGCGTTGCTCGGCAGCGCGGACGCGGCGCGACCTCCGCTGGTCGCCGGGCCCCGGCCGGACGAGATCCCGCTCTCGTACGCGCAGCAACGGATGTGGCTGCTCAACCGGATCGAGGAAGCCGAGGGGATCTACAACATCCCGCTCACGCTGGTGCTGACCGGTCCGCTCGACCGGGTCGCGCTGACCGCCGCGCTCGGTGACCTGGTCAGCCGCCACGAGGTGCTGCGGACCGTCTACCCCGAGGGCGACACCGGCCCGCGCCAGCAGATCCTGCCGTCGTGGACGCCGGAGCTGCTGGGACCGGGCAGTCACGAGGAGGACTTCGACCTCACGACCGAGCCGCCGTTGCGGTGCCGGCTGGTCGAACTCGGTCCGGACGAGCACGAACTGTTGTTGCTGCACCACCACATCGCGGGTGATGGCCGGTCGACCGCGCCGATGGTCCGCGACCTGATGCAGGCCTACGAGGCGCGGCTTGCCGGGCATGCGCCGGACTGGACGCCGCTGCCCGTGCAGTACGCGGACTACGCCGTGTGGCAACGCGAGATGCTCGGATCCGAGTCGGACCCGAAGTCGTTGTTCCGCCAGCAGCTGGACTTCTGGTCCGGTGCGCTGGCCGGGTTGCCGGAGGAACTGCCGCTGCCGGTCGACCGGCCTCGCCCGGTCGTGTCGGAGTTCCGTGGCGGCCGAGTCGATCTGACGATCGAACCCGAGCTGTACCGCCGGATCCGGGCTCTGGCCGACGAGCACGGCGTGACCGTGTTCATGGTGCTGCAGGCCGCGATCGCGACGCTGCTGACCAGGCTCGGCGCGGGCACCGACATCCCGATCGGCAGCCCCGTCGCGGCCCGTTCGGACGACGTGCTGGACGACGTCGTCGGGTTCTTCGTCAACACCGTGGTGCTGCGTACCGACACCTCCGGCGACCCGACGTTCGCCGAGCTGCTGGCGAAGGTCCGGGAGACGGGTCTGGCCGCGTACGCGCATCCCGACCTGCCGTTCGAACGGCTGGTGGAACAGCTGCAGCCGGCCAGGTCGCTGTCGCGGCACCCGCTGTTCCAGGTGCTGCTCGCGTTCCAGGACACGCTGGCGCAGGAGATCACGTTCGGTGCGGCCACCGGCCGGGTCGAGGTGCGCGACACCGACGTCGCGAAGTTCGACCTCGCGTTCGACCTGGTGGAGGAACCCAACGGCATCACCGGCGGGCTCGAGTACAGCGCCGAGTTGTTCGACAGGTCCACCGTGGAGCGGATCGCCTCCTGGCTGCACGGTGTGCTCGTGTCCGCGGTGCGGGACGCCGGTGTCCGGATCGGTGCGCTCGACTTCCTGTCGGCCGCCGAGACCGCACAGCTCGTCACCGGGTTCAACGCCACGGCGCGTGATCTGCGCCGGGCGCCGTTGCCCGTGCTGGTGCGCGAGCAGGTGGCCAGGACGCCGGACGCCGTCGCGGTGGTGTTCGGTGACACGGAGCTGACCTACGCCGAGCTGGACGCCCGCGCGAACCGGTTGGCGCATCGGTTGATCGAGGCCGGAGCAGGTCCGGAGCGGCGGGTGGCGCTGTCCATGCCGCGCTCGGCGGACCTGATCGTCGCGTGGCTCGCGATCCTCAAGACCGGTGCCGCCTACGTGCCGATCGACGCGGACTACCCGGCTGAGCGCATCGCGTTCATGATCGAGGACGCTCAGCCGGTTATCACAGTTACTTCAGTGCAGGCTGAAGGTCAGCCTGACACCGACCCCGGCGTCGAAGTGCCACTGACGAGCGCCGCGTACGTGATCTACACGTCCGGCTCGACCGGTACGCCGAAGGGCGTCGTGGTGACGCACTCCGGCATCGCCGGGGTGGCCGGGGTGCACGTCGACAGGCTCGGCCTCGGGCCGGGCGCTCGGTTCCTGCTCGCGGTGTCGGTCAGCTTCGACGTCTCGCTCGCGGACATCGCGATGGTGCTGACGTCCGGTGCCACCCTGGTGGTGCCGCCGCCGGAGGTGAAGCTCGCGGGCGACGAGCTGGCGGACCTGATCGACACGTACGCGATCACGCACACCGACCTGGTCGCCGCGATGCTCGCGTCGATGCCGGAGCGGGACTTCCCGACGCTGCGCGGGTTCGTGGTCGGTGGCGAGGCGTGCACGGCCGACCTGGTGGAACGCTTCTCACCGGGCCGCACGATGATGCAGGTCTACGGGCCGACCGAGTCGACCGTGGTCGCGGTGATGAGCGACCCGTTGTCCGGGACCGAGACCCCGCCGATGGGCCGCCCGGTGTGGAACACCAGGACGCTGGTGCTGGACTCCTGCCTGCGACCGGTTCCCGTCGGCGTGCCGGGGGAGCTGTACCTGTCCGGTGACGGCCTCGCCCGCGGGTACCTGGACCGGCCGGCGCTGACGGCGGAACGGTTCGTCGCCAGCCCGTTCGGCGGGCGCATGTACCGCACCGGCGACCTGGTGCGGTGGCGCGCGGACGGCAACCTCGAGTTCCTCGGCCGCGCGGACCAGCAGGTCAAGATCCGCGGGTTCCGGGTGGAACTGGGCGAGATCGAGGCGGTGCTGCTGGCGCAGCCTGGCGTGACCGGGTCCGCGGTGATCGTCCGCGAGGACACGCCCGGTGTCCGGGTGCTGGTGGGCTACGTGACCGGCGCGGCCGACCCGGCGGCGTTGCGTGGCGAGCTGGCCCGCACGGTGCCGGACTACCTGGTGCCGGCCGCGATCGTGCCGCTTGCCGTGCTGCCGTTGACGCCCAACGGGAAGCTCGACCGGGCCGCGCTGCCCGCGCCGTCGTTCAGCGGTACCTCCGGCCGGGGGCCGCGCACACCGCAGGAAGAGATCCTGGCCGGCCTCTTCGCCGCCACGCTCGGGCTCGACAGCATCGGCGTGGACGACAACTTCTTCGACCTCGGCGGGCATTCGCTGCTCGCGACGCGGCTGGTGAACCGGGTCCGCACGGCGCTGCGCGCCGAGCTGCCGGTGCGCGCGGTGTTCGAGCACCCCACGGTGGCCGGGCTCGCCGAGCGCGTCCGGACCGCGGGCCGCTCCGTGCACCCGCTCGTGCCGATGCCGCGTCCGGAGCGGATTCCACTGTCGTTCGCCCAGCACCGGCTATGGATCCTCAACCAGATGCTAGGGCCTGTATCGAGGTCCGTGTTCGCGATAGCCGAGCCTGAGGTGGTTCCTGGGGGCACGGGCGACAAGCCCACATACAACAGCGGTATGCGGGCTTGTCGCCCGCACCGCCAGGAACCACCTCAGGCTCGACTCTCATCGAACGAGACCTCGATACAGGCCCTGGACGCCGACGCGGCCTACAACGTGGCGGTCGCGTGGCGGCTGACCGGCGCGGTGGACCAGGCCGCGCTCGTCGCGGCGTTCGACGACGTGGTGGACCGGCACGAGTCGTTGCGGACGGTGTTCCCGCAGACCGGCGAGGGGCCGGTCCAGGTCGTGCTGCCCGCCGGCGCGCGGTTGTCCGTTGTGGACGGACCGGCCGACCTCGCTGCCGCGGCACGGGGCTTCGACCTGACGACGGACCTGCCGGTGCGGGCCACCCTGTTCACCGGTGCCGAGCAGGTGCTGTTGATCACGCTGCACCACATCGCGTTCGACGGCGCGTCGATGGCCCCGCTGATCCGCGACCTCGAACTGGCCTACCGGGCGAGGGCGGAGGGCAGGGTGCCGGAGTTCGCGCCGTTGCCGGTGCAGTACGTGGACTACACGTTGTGGCAGCGCGAGACGTCCGATGTGGACGGACGGCTCGGCTACTGGCGGGACGCGCTGGCCGGGTTGCCCGACGAGCTGGAGCTGCCGTTCGACCGGCCGCGGCCCGCCGTGCCGAGCGGGCGCGGCGACCTGGTGTCGACGTTGCTGGACGCCTCGTTGCGTGACCGGTTGAAGACGTTGGCACGCCAGCACGACACGACGTTGTTCATGGTGCTGCACGCGGCATTGGCGACGGTGCTCACGAAGTTCGGCGCGGGCACGGACGTGCCGATCGGCAGCCCGGTCGCCGCGCGCACCGACGCCGCGCTGGACGACGTGGTCGGGTTCTTCGTGAACACGCTCGTGCTGCGGGCGGACACCTCCGGCGACCCGACGTTCACCGACCTGCTCGCCAGGATCCGGGAGATCGACCTGGCCGCCTACGCCCACGCCGACGTGCCGTTCGAGCGGCTGGTGGAGGAGCTGAAGCCGGTGCGGACCGCCTCCCGGCCACCGCTGTTCCAGGTCGTCCTGGCACTGCAGGACGGTGCCGCGCCGGTGCTGGACCTGCCGGACGTACGGGCGGAGGCGCTGGAGCCCGGCGTGCACCCGTCGCGGTTCGACCTCGAGCTCAGCTTCGCCGAGCAGTCCGACGGGCTGCTCGCGGAGGTCACGTTCAGCACCGACCTCTTCGACCGGCCGACCGTGCTGCGGCTGACCGGCGCCCTGCACCGCCTGCTGGAGACCGTCGCCGACGCGCCGGAGCAGGCGATCTCGTCGATCGACGTGCTCTCGGCGGAGGACCGCACGCGGCTTCTGGTGGAGTGGAACGGCTCCACAGTGGACGGGCCGGCGCGGGTGCTGCCGAGGATGATCGAGGAGCAGGTGCGCCGGGCACCGGACGCGATCGCGGTGATGTTCGAGGGCACGTCGTTGACCTACGCGGAGCTCAACGAGCGGGCGAACCGGCTGGCGCACCGGCTGATCGGCCAGGGCGCGGGGCCGGAACGCCTGGTGGCGCTGCGGTTGCCGCGGTCGGCAGACCTGATCGTGGCGTGGCTCGCCGTCCTCAAGACCGGTGCCGCCTACCTGCCGATCGACCCCGGCTACCCGGCGGAGCGGATCGAGTCGATGCTCGCCGACGCGCGGCCCGCGATCGTGCTGACCAGCGCGTCCGTCGACGGCGACCAGCCGGGTACGGACCCGGAGGTGCGGATCGACCCGGCGAACACCGCGTACGTCATCTACACCTCGGGGTCGACCGGCACTCCCAAGGGCGTCCAGGTCACGCACGCCGGGATCGTCACGATGGCGCTGACGCACGTCGACCGGCTCGCGATGGGACCGGACAGCCGGTTCCTGCTCGCCGTGTCGATCAGCTTCGACGTGTCGCTTGCCGACATCGCGCTGACCCTGCTCGCCGGTGCCGCGCTGGTCGTGCCGGGTCCTGACCGCCAACCGGCGGGTGACGACCTCGCGAACCTGGTCGAGGAGAACGCCGTCACGCACACCGACCTGGTGGCGTCGATGCTCGCGTCGGTGCCGCCGGGCCGGGAACTGCCGAGCCTGCAGGGGTTCGTGGTCGGTGGCGAGCCGTGCAGCGCGGACCTCGTCGCCCGCTGGTCGCCCGGCCGCACGATGATGCAGGTCTACGGGCTCACCGAGACCACGGTCGTGTCGGCGATGAGTGATCGGCTCACCGGTACCGACCACCCGCCGCTGGGCAGGCCGATGCCCGGCACCCGCGGGTACGTGCTGGACGACGCGTTGCGGCCGGTGCCGGTCGGTGTCGCGGGCGAGCTGTACCTCGCGGGCGACGGCGTGGCGCGCGGGTACCTCGGCCGGCCGGGGCTGACCGCGCAACGGTTCGTGGCGTGTCCCTTCGGCGGACGCATGTACCGGACCGGTGACGTGGTGCGCTGGCGTGCGGACGGCAACCTCGAGTTCGTCGGCCGGTCGGACCAGCAGGTGAAGGTCCGCGGTTTCCGGATCGAGCCGGGTGAGGTCGAGGCCGTGCTGCTGGCCCAGCCCGGCGTCGCCCAGGCCGCCGTGCTCGCCGTCTCCGATCGTCTCGTGGCATACGTGGTGTCCACAGTGGACGTGTCGCGGGAGGCGCTGGCGCGGACGTTGCCGTCGCACATGGTGCCGTTCGTCGTGCCGGTCCCCGCTCTGCCGCTGACCCCGAACGGCAAGCTCGACCGGAAGGCGTTGCCCGCGCCGGACTTCACCGCCGGCGTGCGGCGAGAGCCGCGCAACCCGGCCGAACAGATCCTGGCCGAGCTCTTCGCCGAGGAGCTGGACGTGCCCGCGGTCGGCATCGACGACGGGTTCTTCGACCTCGGTGGGCACTCCATCCTGGCGGCCAGGCTGCTCGGCCGGATCCAGACCGCCTTCGGGGTGCGACTGGGCATCCGGACGTTGTTCGAGGAGCCCACCGTCGCGGGGCTGGCGCACCGGCTCGGTCACGACGACGAGCGCGACTCGTTCGACGTGCTGCTGCCGCTGCGGACGGACGGCGCCGGGACACCGTTGTTCTGCGTGCACCCGGCGGCCGGTATCGGCTGGGTCTACTCCGGACTGCTGCGCGGCGTGGACCGGCCGGTGTACGCGTTGCAGGCCAGAAGCCTCACGGCCCAGGCACCGGGGTCGGTCGCCGAGATGGCGGCGGACTACGTCGCCCGCGTCCGGGAGGTCCAGCCGGAAGGCCCGTACCACCTGCTCGGCTGGTCGTTCGGCGGTGTGGTGGCCCACGAGATGGCGGTGCTGCTGCAGGAGCAGGGCGCTGAGGTGGCACTGCTGACGTTGCTCGACGCCTACCCGGTGCGCGCGGACGATCCGGGTCCGGACGCGATGCTCGCGTCGCTGGGCCATGGAGACCGCGGTGAGCTCACCGGGTTCACCGCGGAGCAGGTCGACGCGATGGCCGCGACGTTCGCCACCAACGCCCGGCTGATGAACGCCGCCACTCCGCGGGTGTTCCGCGGCGACGTCCTCTTCTTCGCCGCCACCGGAAGCCCGTCGCCCGGCCTGTGGGCGCCGCACGTGACCGGCCTGATCGACGTGCATTCGCTCGACTGCGCCCACGGCGCCATGACCCAGCCCGCACCCATCGCCGAGATCGCCCAGGTCCTCGGCGCCAGAACCGCACGGAGCATCTGATGAGCAACCCGTTCGAGAACGCCGACGGCACCTACCTCGTGCTGATCAACGACGAGGGCCAGTACTCGCTGTGGCCCGAGCACATCGCCGTGCCCGAGGGGTGGACGGTGACGTTCGGGCCGGACAGCCGGTCCGCGTGCGTCGACCACATCGACGAGAACTGGGTCGACATGCGGCCGCGGAGCCTGGTCGAGCAGATGGGGCAGCAGTGAGCCGCAACCCGTGGCTGGTACTGGTGGCCCTGGTCCTCGGCCAGGTGATGACGCTGCTGGACACCACCGTCGTCAACGTCGCCATCCCCACCCTCGCGCGTGACCTCGACGCCTCGCTCGACTCGGTGCTGTGGGTGATCAACTCCTACGTGCTCGCGTTCGCGGTGCTGCTGGTGACCGGCGGCCGTCTCGGGGACCTGTTCGGGCAGCGCCGGATGTTCGTGTCCGGTGTCAGCCTCTTCACCGCCGCGTCGCTGCTGTGCGGCCTCGCGCAGACGGCGGACCAGCTGATCTGGGCACGGGTGGCACAGGGCATCGGGGCCGCGCTGCTCGTGCCGCAGACGCTGTCGTTGCTCACCAGGGTGTTCCCGGAGGACAAGCGCGGCGCGGCGTTCGGCGTCTGGGGCGCGGTCGGCGGTCTCGGTGCCGCGATCGGGCCGACCGTGGGCGGGCTGCTGGTCGACTCGCTGGGCTGGCGGTGGATCTTCTTCCTCAACATCCCGCTCGGGATCACCGCCGCCGTACTCGGGGCGGCCTGGCTGCCCGGCCACGACGGCGGCCGGCGGCGCAGGCTCGACCTGCTCGGCACCGTGCTGCTCACCACCGGCCTGTTCCTGCTGACCTACGGGTTGATCGAGGGGGAGCGGCACGCGTGGGGCGGGCTGATCCCGGTCGTGCTGCTCGGCGGCGTGCTCGTGCTCGGCCTGTTCGCGCTCGTCGAACGCGGCCGGCAGGACCGGGAACCGTTGCTGCCCTTCGTGATCCTGCGCGACCGGAACTTCACACTGATGGCGGTGGTCGTCGCCGCGCTGCCGCTGGGGCTGGGCGCGATGCTGTTCCTCACGCTGCTGCACCTGCAGTCGGTGGCGGGGATGAGCGCGCGGGACGCCGGGCTCACCGTGGCACTGGCCCCGTTGCTCTCCGCCGTCGTCGCGCCGAAGTCGGGCAGCGCGATCGACCGGTACGGCGGCAAACCCGTGCTGCTGGCCGGACTCGCGTTGTTCGCCGCCGGGATCGCCGGGATCGCGTTCGCGGTGCGGGCCGACGGCGTGTGGTGGCACCTGGTGCCCGGACTGGTCCTGCTCGGGCTCGGCATGGGGGTCGGCGGCTCGCCCGCGGCGATCATCGCGATGCGGGACATCGGCCAGGACGTGTCCGGTGCCGCGTCGGGGTTGTTCAACACCACGAGGTTGTGCGGCAGCCTGCTCGGCAGCGCGGCCGTGGGGGCGCTGCTGCAGGCCCGGCTGTCGGTGGAGGGGCTCGACGCCGGGCTGTTGCAGAACGTGGTGCCGCTGGAGTTCCGCGAAGGTTTCGCCGACGCGTTGCGGTTCTCCTACTTGCTTCCCGTCGCGGCTCTCGCGGCGGGGGTGCTGCTCACCCTTGGTGTGCGGCGCGTCGCGGTTGGAGTCAAGGGGGAGTAGATGAGAGTCAGGGGAAAACTGCTGGCGCTGGCCGGTGCACTGCTGGTCGCGTCCGCGGTCGTCACGCCGTCCTCGGCGGTGGCGGAACAACAGCACGGGGGAATTCAGAACACCCGCATCCGGATGTTCAACACGGAACCGTTCCGGCCACTACTACCGGGTGACACCAACGAATGGGGAGGCGGCCGGCTGATCAGCATGATGTTCACCGGCCTGGTCGGCTACCGGCTGGAGGACGCCGCGCCGTACAACGCGATGGCGAAGTCGATCTCCACGACCGACTCGAAGGTGTTCCGGATCAAGATCCACCGAGGGTGGCGGTTCCACGACGGCACGCAGGTCAGGGCGCGCAACTTCGTCGACGCCTGGAACCACGTGGCGTACGGGCCGAACAAGCTGCGCAACAACACCTTCATGGACAAGATCGAGGGCTACCGGGACCTCAACCCGGCGACCGGGGAACCGTTGGCGAAGAAGATGTCCGGGCTCAGGGTCATCAACGACCACGAGTTCCAGGTGACGCTGTCCGCGCCGCTCTCGATCTTCCCGACGATGGTGGGCTACTGGGCGTTCTACCCGCTGCCGGACTCGTTCTTCCGCGACCCGGCCGCGTGGCTGAAGCACCCGGTCGGCAACGGGCCGTACAAGTTCAAGGAGGCGGTGCCCAACGGCCACCAGCTGCTGACCGCGAACCGCCACTACAAGGGAGTGGAGCAGCCGCGGATCAAGGAACTGCTCTACACCGTGTACCCGGACACCTCCAAGGCCTACGACGCGCTCGTGCGCGGCGAGATGGACTTCATGGAGGCCATGCCGTACGACAAGATCACCAGCGGTCAGTACAAAAAGGACCTTCCCGGCCGGTACACCGACCGAAACTTCCTGCTGATGCAGAACCTGGCGTTCCCGAGCTACCTGCCCGGCTACGACAGCCCGGACCTGCGCAAGGCCGTGTCGATGGCGATCGACCGCACCGAGCTGATCAAGCTCGTCGGCGGCGGGCAGAAGCCGGCCGACGGGTTCACCATTCCGGGCCTCGAGGGCTACCAGCCGGGGCAGTGCGGTGAGCTGTGCACGTACAACCCGGTGAAGGCGCGGGAACACCTGGCGAAGTCCGGTTTCCAGGGACCGCTGCAGCTGCACACCAACATCGAGTCCGGCGCGCGCACGTGGATGGGCCCGGTGTGCCAGAGCATCACGGCCACGCTCGGCATCGCCTGCGAGACCAAGGAGACGATGTCGTTCCGCGAGTTCCGGCAGGCGGTCGTCGGCCGGACGATCACCGGCGCGTACCGCTCGGACTGGCGGGCCGACTACCCGTCGATCGAGAACTTCCTGTCCCCGCTGTACCGGACAGGTGCGTCCTCGAACGACTACGGCTACTCCAACCCGGCGTTCGACGCCGCGATGGACCGCGCGGACCGCGCACCGGGCAAGGAGGCGGCGCTGGAGCTGTACCGGGAGGCGGAACGCCTGCTGGTACAGGACATGCCGGTCGTGCCGCTGTGGCAGGAGTGGTCGGCGGTCGGCTGGTCGGACCGCCTGCGCAACGTGAAGGTCAGCATCCTGACCGACCTGGACGTGTTCCAGGTGAAGGTCGTCTGTTAACGAGGCCGCGGGTGGCCCTCGCGGCCACCCGCCCTCTTCTCGAGGGGATTGGCATGGACTTCGGACTGTTCTACTTCGCCGACGACGGCGCCGGCTCCGGTGACCGGTACCGGCTGCTGATCGAAGGCGCCCGGTTCGCCGACACGCACGGGTTCACGGCCGTGTGGACGCCGGAACGGCACTTCCACCAGTTCGGCGGGCAGTACCCGAACCCGGCGGTCACGGGCGCCGCGGTGGCCGCCGTGACGGAGCGGGTGGCGGTCAGGGCGGGCAGTGTCGTCGGCCCGCTGCACCACCCGCTGCGGATCGCCGAGGAGTGGTCCGTTGTGGACAACCTCTCGCGCGGCCGTGTCGGCCTGTCGTTCGCCTCCGGCTGGCACGCCGTGGACTTCGCGTTGCGGCCGGAGAACTACCCGCGCCGCAAGGAGGTTCTCGTCGAGACCATGCAGACGGTGCGCGAGCTGTGGCGCGGCTCGAAGATCGACGTCGTGGACGGCGCCGGCGACCGGAAGCAGGTGGGCATCTTCCCGGCCCCCGTGCAGAAGGAGCTGCCGGTGTGGCTGACCAGTGCGGGCACGCCGGAGACGTTCCGGCAGGCCGGCGAGCTCGGTGCCGGCGTGCTGACCCACCTGCTCGGCCAGGACCTCGACGACCTGGCGAAGAAGATCACCCTTTACCGGGAGGCGTTCCAGGCGGGCTCGCACGGCGTCGCCGGCAACGGTCAGGTGTCGTTGATGCTGCACACGTTCCTCGGCACCGACCGCGACGAGGTGCGCGAGATCGTGCGCAAGCCGTTCAGCGACTACCTGCGCAGCTCGATCAGCCTGATCGCGCGTGCCTCCGGCGACCTGATGCCGGGGGTGAACCCCGAGGACATGGACCCCGAGGACGTCGACTTCCTGGTCGCGCGCTCGTTCGACCGCTACTTCGACACCGGTGGCCTCTTCGGCACGGTGGAGGACGGGCTGCGGACGTTGGACACGCTCGCCGAGATCGGCGTCGACGAGGTCGCGTGCCTGATCGACTTCGTCGGTGACACGGAGGCGGTGCTGAACAGCCTGGTGCACCTGGACGAACTGCGGCGGTCAGCGGCAGAACGCCCCGGCGGCTGAAGGACAACGCGCGTCACTGATAGGAGACCATCGACGGTTTCGGTTCATGGGCCATGGTCTGCTCCGGCGTGAGCATCGGCTTGTCTTCGTCGTAGAAGTTCTTCCAGCCCATCGGGAGGTCACCCGGTCGAGCTTCTACCACGGAGTCCCAAGTGGACTCCTTCTGGCCGGTCGTGCCCTGCCCGTCCATGTGGATCAGCAGCTGCACCTCGTCCCGGGTGGTGTCGAGCGCGTGCTCGTTCCGGATCATCGACAGCTGGAACTGGTGCGCCACGAGCAACTTCTGCGGCAGGAACCTCGCGGCGGTCAGTTCGGCGAGCCACGCCGAGACCTCGTTGATCTCGGAGGCGTCGACCCCGCCGATCTGCTGCAGCGGCACCTGATCCGGTCCGAGCTTCCACTCCGGGTCGACGGCCAGGCCGACGTGCGGCATCTCCAGCAGCCGCTCGTACCGCTTGGCCTGATCCACCAACCGAGCCCTGCCCGGCTGCAGGTCCAGGATCACGTGCACGCCTTCCTGACCGGCCCTCTCCACCCACGGGCGCAACGCCTCGACAGCGGTCTCGCCCGAGTAGTCGCCGTCCGGTCCGGGAAAGCCGTGAGCGACGGTGGCGATGATCTCCAGGGCCGGCACGACGGGAACCTCGCTGAGCGGCTCGTATTCGGCGGCAAGTTTCTTGGCACGCGCGATCGAACCTTCGAGGTCCTGTTCACCCAGCGCGCCGAGCGCGGGCCCGTCCGGATGGCCGTAGAGGCAGACCAGCAGCCTGCCGGGGAAGAGCACCTGCCCACCGCCAGGCAGCAGAGCACCGCGGACCGCCGTGTCGACCCGCCCGCGCAGCCGCTCCGGCGAACCGAAACCCTTGCCCAGCGCCAGCAAGACGTCCGGCGGCTCCGCGCGCAGCGCGTCGATCGCGGCCGGGTCGCTCCTCGGATCGACGCCGTGCACCGCGACGATCCGCGCCCCCGCCGCCCGTGCGGTGGCGATCGCGGCGACGTCGTCACGGCCGGCGTCCGCCAGCACTGTCACGTTCACCGGCTCGGCGGGCTGGACGGCCGGCAGATCCGTCGCCGTGACACCGTCCTGTGGTCTGTCGATCCCGACCACCTTGGCTGTGCCTTGCCATGCCTCGACCTCACGGCGCGCGTCCGCGCCAACGGTGAGCACCACCTGCGGTGACAACCTTCCCACCTCGTCACGCACGGCCGCGATGCCCGGTTCCGTCGCGTTCGAGGCTGGAACCTGGAGCACCGGCACCCCCAGCCGCTCGGCGAGGGTGCCCGCTCCGGCCGAGGCCGCACGATCCGCCTCTGCGGCCACCACCACGACAGGGGCACTGCGGAAGAGGGCCGAACTCACGGCGATCGCCGATCCCGCACCGGGTTCCGCGTTGAGCACGGTGATCTTCTCGGCTGGTGCGGTCACTTCGGCCGTCATCGCACCGGCCGTCCCCTGGGACGTGCAGCCTGTCGCCAGAACGGCCATCACGACGGCGAGGTGCCGGAGCTTCCGCGCCGCCACTCGATCACGCACACGGTCGTTTTCCATCCACGACGGATAGCCGGTAGGGAGCCGGATCTTCGCCGGCAGCACCACAACCACCCGAAAGAGGGCAGCTGCTGTGGATGTTCATCCCGATCGACAATCATTCGACACATTCGATTGTCAGTTGCCTTGACCGCAAGGCCCGGACACGTTACGAATTGTTCCTGGGAGCGCTCCCCGTATGTCCGCCTCCATGCCCGAATCAACCTGTGGAGTTGCCATGGCAGCAGGTCAGGACCACTCGGAGAGCGCCGGATCGCAACCCGTGAGTCGGCGGGCATTACTGGCGGCAGGCGTTGCGCTACCGGTGCTGACGGCAGCGACACCGGCCGCGGCGGCCACCTCGGTGGTCGTCGAGCCGTCGAACGTGCAGCAGACGATCCTGGGCTTCGGCGGCATGAACCACGCTGTCTGGATCAGCGATCTCACCGCCTCCCAGCGCGACACGGCGTTCGGCAATGGTGCGGGTCAGCTCGGTTTCACCGTGCTGCGCATTCCCGTGCACGAGGACCGGGCGAACTGGCGTCGCGAGGTCGCCACGGCGAGGCGTGCGATCGAACTCGGGGCCAAGGTCATCGCCTCACCGTGGAACCCGCCTGCCTCGATGACCGAGACCTTCTCCGGAGGCAAGCGGCTGCGTTACGCCTCCTACGGCGCGTACGCGCAACACCTGAACGACTTCGTGGCGTTCATGGCGAACAATGGCGTGAATCTGTACGGCATCTCGATCCAGAACGAGCCGGACTATGCGCAGGAATGGACCGCATGGACCGCCGCTGAGATAGTCAGGTTCCTGCGGGAGAACGCAGGCAGGATCAACTGCCGGGTCATCGCTCCCGAGTCGTTCCAGTACCGCAAGAATCTCTCCGACCCCGTTCTCAACGACGCCGCCGCGCTGGCGAACGTGGACATCATCGGCGCGCACCTCTACGGCACCCGGCCCGCGGACCTTCCCTACCCGCTCTTCCGGGAGAAGGGCGCCGGCAAAGAGCTGTGGATGACCGAGGTCTACCACCCCAACAGCAGCGACTCGGCCGACCTGTGGCCGCAGGCGCTCGACGTGGGCGAGCACATCCACCGCTCGTTGGTGGACGGCCGGTTCCAGACCTACGTGTGGTGGTACATCCGCCGCAGCTACGGCCCGATGCGCGAGGACGGGCGGATCAGCAAGCGCGGAGCCAACATGGCGCACTTCTCGAAGTGGGTCCGGCCCGGCTACTCGCGGATCACCGCGACCGCGAACCCGCAGGCGAACGTCTACGTCTCGGCGTTCAGGAGCGGGTCCAGGATCGTGATCGTCGCCATCAACAAGAACACGTCGCCGGTGGACCACGTGTTCACCATCCGGAACACCGGTTCCGCGAGGGTCTCGACCTGGCTGACGAACGCAAGTGCGACCCTCGCGCACTACAACGACTTCACCGTGTCGAACGGATCGTTCAACGCTCAGTTGCCCGCCCGCAGCATCAGGACGTTCGTCCTGAACTGAGGTCGTCGTCATGGCCTCACCGGGAGGGCGGTGCGGTGGACTCGCGGACGACGAGCCGGCACGGCTGGCGGATCACGCCGGAACGGGTTTGCCCGTCCAGCGCGGCGAACAGGTGGGTGGCCGCCGTCGTGCCCAACTGCTCCAGGTTGAGGTCGACCGTGGTCAGCGGGGGCCTGCAGTCCGCGGCGAAGATCTCCCAGTTGTCGTAGCCGACGACGGCGACGTCGTCGGGGATGTTCCGGCCGAGGTCGGAGAGCATGTCGGCGACACCGGTCGCGATCTGGTCGTTGCCGCAGAAGATCGCGTCGACCTCCGGGCTGCCGGCCAGGAGCATCCGGGTGGCCTGCCTGCCCCAGCGCTGGGACCACTCGCCGTACAGCGGCGCGCTGCCCGCGAGGGTGAGGCCGTGTTCGGTCAGCACGTCGGTGAGCCCGGTGACCCGGTCGCGTGCGGCCCGGTAGGACTCGGGTCCGGTGATGTGGGTGATGTGCTTGCGCCGCAACGACACCAGGTGTGCGGCGGCCAGTCGTGCGCCGCCCTCGTCGTCGGCGAGCACGGAGAGGTCGCCGGGGTCGGTGGACTCGCAGTAGACGTAGACGACCGGCACCGGGATGTCACGGGTGAGCGAGGGGCGGAGGTCGTTGCGGTCGCCGAGGATGATGAACCCGTCGACCTGACGGGCGAGCAGGGTGCGGATGTAGTGCCGGCGGCGGATGGCGTCGCCGCGGGCGTCGCAGAGCAGCACCGACATCTGCTCGTTCGCCAGCGCGTTCTCCGCGCCGAGCAGGATCGGGATGGAGGATCAACTCCACGGTGCAGTTCCGGTTGTACTCCTCGGTGCTGCGCAACTACCCCAACCGGTGGATGTCGAACGAGCACTACAAGAAGCTGCTCTACTGGAACGCCTGGTCCCAGTACGTCGGCGGCAACACGCGGTGGCCCGACGCCAACGAGTTCTGGGCGAACTGGAACGCCGGCTCGCGCACCATCGACTACCGGTCGTGGATCCACCACAACATCCTCGGCAGCAGCAACTGGACCGTCATCGAGGACGTCGCCGGTCTGCGTCCGCGCAACGACGCCCAGGTGGAGCTGTCGCCGATCACCATCGGCTGGTCGCAGTTCGCGGTGAACAACCTGCGCTGGCGCAACATGGACCTCAGCGTGGTGTGGGACGACCCCGCAGACGGCGTCACCCGCTACCCGGGCGTCCCGCAGGGATATTCGGTCTACCTCAACGGAACGCGGGCCTTCACCGTCGACCGCCTCACCAAGGTGCTCTACCACCCCGCCACCGGCTCGGTCACGTTCCCGTCCGGAGCCGGGGTGGTCAACTACAGCACGGCGATCTCCGGGGCGCAGGCGCCGCGGAACGTCGTGCAGAACAGCAGCCGCATCGTCGACGTGTTCGCCAAGGCGGGCGCCGACCTGACGTCGACCACCCCCAACCTGGCCCAGGGCGCGGCCGTGACCGCGTCGTACACGGGCCCGGGCACCTCGACCGGGGCGGCGGTGGACGGGTTCCCGATCAACGACCCGGTCTGGGGTAGTTCCGGCTCACCCAACGGCACGGACTCGTACGAGCTCGACCTCCGGCAGTCCCGCACGGTGGACGAGGTGCGGTTGTACTTCCGCGACGACCGCGCGGGCAACCGCTACCGGGCGCCCGCCTCGTACAACGTCCAGTACTGGAACGGCAGCACGTGGGCCGACGCCGCCGCCCAGTCGAGAAAACCCGGCATGCCGAAGGCCAACTACAACGTCGTCCGCTTCACTCCGGTGGGCACTCAGCGGATACGCGTGCAGATGACCCACGCCTCGGGTTTCAAGACCGCGCTGACCGAGGTGAAGGTCTACCACCGGGGTGGGGCGAACTGACCTGGCCCATCGCGCGCACGAACCGTTCGAAGATCCGTTCCTCACCGGCCTTGGCGATGCCGAGGCCGGTGACCTGCCCGGCAGTGTCCACGACTCGAAGGGAGTCACTTTCTGTAGCAGGGCGCTCACCAGCAGAGATGTGAGCATGAACACTCGCCTGTGATGTTCTCGTGTTCATTTCGTAACATGGCCCGCCGTGTGAGCATGCCCTGTCCCCAACGCAAGGTGTTCCCGAATGCCGGGCCGACATAGAACGAAGCAGACAGCCAGCCGGAAGCTGCCCATCGCAGTCGCCGCCACCCTCACCGCGGGCCTGGTCGTGACCTTCTGGGCCGTCCGCGACCAGCCGATCGATCCAACCGGCGCGGCCGCCCAGCTGGCCGCCCCGTCGATCCCTGTCAGCCAGGACCCGCGGCCTGTCACGACCACCGCGCCGCCATCCTCGGAACCTCCGGCGACCACTACGCCACCTCCGGTGACCACGACAGCACCCACGACCACCACGCCGCCTCCCGCACCACCGCCCCCGCCGCCCTGCCCGACCACCCTGGACGGAGTCAAACCGCACGTGGCGCAGGTAGGCCACCACCTCGCGGGCAAGTTCGGCGTAGACGACATCGGCGGCGCCGCCGGCCGGGGCGGCTCCGGCGACCATCCCAGCGGCCTGGCCCTGGACTTCATGGTCGATACCGCCACCGGCAACGCCCTGGCCGACCACGTGCTGGCCAACCGCCGGGCGTTCGGCGTCACCTACGTGATCTGGCGCCAGCGCTACAACGACGGCAGCGGCTGGTCGGCGATGGAGGACCGGGGGAGTCCCACGGCCAACCACATGGACCACGTGCACGTGTCGTTCCAGGCGAACGCGACCGTCAACGTCACCTGCTGATCTCTTCGAGCGGCCCGCCGGCCTGCTGCTTGCGGAGCCGCGCTGGTGCTGCGGATCGTGCCCGCCTGAGGAAGGTCACGGCCCGTCGCTGTTCGGGAGCAGGCGGCTGAGCGCCTCCGCAGAGCGAACTGCCGACCGCGGCTATGATCACGCCGCCGCTGATCAGGCGATTGTCCGGCCGATGCCGCCCCGATCCAGGGATCGGTCCTCGAGGAGCAACCGTGAAACAGCCCAAGGCGCTGCCGGACGTGAGCGGCGATGCCGCGCGAAAGGCCTTGGTGCTGCAGTACGTCACGATCGGCTACAACGTGGTCGAAGGCGTCATCGCGGTCGGCGCCGGTCTCGCCGCGGCGTCGGTGGCACTGGTCGGCTTCGGGGTCGACTCGGGGATCGAACTCGTCGCCGCGCTCCTGATCGCGGTCCGGCTGCGGACCGCGATCCGCACGGGTGCCGTCGACGAACGCAAGGAGTTCCGGGCTCTGCGCTTCGTGGCACTCACCTTCTTCGCCCTGGGCGCTTTCATCCTCTTCGAGAGCGTCCGCGAGGTCGTCGTCCAGGCCAAGCCGGAGAAATCGCTGGTCGGCATCGTTCTGACCGGGATCTCTGTCGTGACCATGTCCTTTGTCGCCGCCGCGAAACGCCGGAACGGACTGGCGATGAACTCGCGGCTCATCGTTGCCGACGCGGCGGAAACGCGCCTCTGCGTCTGGCTGAGCGTGACCACGTTCCTCGGCTTGGTGGCTTACGCCGTGCTCGGCTGGACCTGGCTGGACGCGGTGGCCGGACTGGTCATCGCGCTCTTCGCCATCAACCAGGGGCGCCGCGCCTGGGGTGGCGAGCTGACGTGTGACGTGTGACTTCGTCGAACGCGCGGTGACCACAAGGCTCTGCGGCCTTCGGGTTGGTCATTCTCTTGACGATCGCCAGCAGAATGCCTAACTTCTCAGTCGACATCCTCGGTCGAGGTCGCTCGCCATCCCCACCACGAAGGGGCGGAGCACTATGAAGACCGTTCGACGACTGTTCACCGCCATGGTGGTCGCCTCGCTGGCCGTACTGGGCCTGGTGCCCGCCACGGCGCAGGCGGCACCCGCGACCAGGTACGACGGGGCCCTGCCGAACGGCGCGACCTGGATCGCCGACGTGCCGGCCAACTGGAACGGCACGCTGCTGCTCTACAGCCACGGCTACAACCCGGCTCCCGCCAATCCGCCGGTCAACAGCCCCGGTCCCGCCGTCGCGGAGGCCCTGCTGGCTCGCGGCTACGCGCTGGCCGGCTCGTCGTTCTCCCGTCCTGGGTGGGTCACGGACACCGCGGCTCAGGACGGGCTCGACACGCTGGAGGCGGTCACCGGGATCATCGGCAGGCCTCGCCGTGCCATCGCGCTCGGGACGTCGTTCGGCGGCATGATCACCGGCCGGCTCGCCGAACTCGGCGGACGACGGCTCGACGGCGCCATCGCCACCTGCGGGCTGATGGGTGGCGGGATCGACCTGCACAACTACCAGCTGGACGGGTCGCACGCGATCGCGCAACTGCTCCTCGCGGGGCAGCAGGTCAAACTCGTCGGCTTCACCGGCCCTGCCGAGGCCGCCGCCACCTCGAGCCGGATGCTGACCGCTCTGGATCAGGCGCAGGCCAGCGCCGCGGGCCGCGCTCGGAATGCCTTGATCACGGCCTTGTTCCAGGAGCCGGCGTGGGTTGCCGGGCAGCCGAAGCCCGCGCCGGGCGACGCCGAGGCGCAGCAGGCCGGCCGGTATCAGAACCTGCGTGCGATCCTGCCGTTCATCCTGTTCGGCCGTTACGACATGGAGCAGAGTGCCGGCGGCAACCCCACCTGGAACAAGGGCGTGAACTACTGGCGGCAACTCGCCGAGTCGGGACTCCTTGCTCAGGTCGCGCGGTTGTACGGGCAGGCCGGTGCCGATCTGCACACCGATCTGAACCTGTTGACGCGCACGGCGGACGTGACCGCCGACCCGGTGGCGTACCGCTGGATGCGCGAGACCTCCACCCTGACCGGACGGCTGGACATGCCGGTTCTCGCGATGCACACCACCGATGACGCCCTTGTCCCGGTACAGCACGTGGAGGAGTACGCCGAAGACGTTCGCGACAGCGGTTCCGCCGCGCTGCTTCGACAGGCATACACCGACCACGCGGGGCACTGCGCCTTCACGACCGCTGAACTGGTCGCGGCGGTGATGACCATGGACAAGCGCGTCGAGACCGGGCGTTGGGACGGACTGGCCGAGCCGCGCCGGCTGCAGGATCTTGCCGGTTCGCTCGGGCTCGGCCCAGCCGCCTTCGTCGGGTTCCGGCCCCCGGAGTTCCTCGGCGACCGCTTCACGTCACCACGACACCGTTGAGCCTTGCTCGCTTCCTTTGTCGCGATGCGTCGCAAGCGTGGCTTTTGAACACGCCGACACGGGACCACGGCCAACGTGATCTCACTCGGCACCGTGCTGTTGCTCGGGAACTGTCCTTCAAGGATGGCGCGCTCCTCTACGGTATGCACACATCACCCGCCACCTGGTGAGAAGATGCCGCCACCATCAGGACATTTCGTGAAGCCCATGAGCGTGTGGCCGCAGCGCTTGCCGGCTCCGCTGCGGGAACGACGCTTCGCGCTGTACCTCATCGGCCAGCTGCTCTCCCAGATCGGCGACGGCATCTATCTCGTCACACTGCCGTTCGTCATGCTCAACCAGGGTGGCGGTCCCGCGAACCTCGGCGTGGTGCTGGCCTGCTACGGAGGGGCCAGGCTGGCTTTCCTCCCGGTCGGCGGAGCGCTTGCCGACCGCCTGGGCGCCCGGCCGGTGATGCTTGCCGCGGATGCACTCCGTGCCGTCGTCGTGCTCGGTTTCGCCGCGCTCGCCGCCCATGGTCACATTCCCCTCTGGGCCATGATCGCGGTCGCGGTCCCGTTCGGCATCCTCGGCGGGATCTTCATGCCGGCCTCGTTCGCCGTACTACCGCAGATCGTAGGTCCCGAGTCGCTCGCCGCGGGCAACTCCCTGATCCAGATCATGCAGAGCACGTCGAGGATCGCCGGGCCCGCGCTGGGCGGAATGCTCGTGGCGTCGTTCAGGAGCGGTGTGGGGCTGCTGATCGACGCGATCACCTTCCTGGTGTCCAGCCTGACCCTGATGGCGATCCGGCCGTCCAGCCCTGCGGTCGAAACAGCCGTTGAAACGAAGCACGCCAACGACAGCGACCGGCTGAGGACCTGGCGATCGGTGCTGCGGTATGCCGCCGGTTCTCCCCTGGTGAGGATGACCCTGCTGACCACGCTCGTGTTCAACCTCGCCGCTGTCGGCCTGATCGAGATCGCACTGCCGATCTTCGCCCAGGACTCGCTGGGCCGGGGAGCTTTCGGGTTCGGGGTCATGATGACCGGCCTCGGCGCCGGCTCGGTCATCGGAGCGCTGCTGGGCCCGGCACTCCTTCGCCTGCGCCGTCGCGGGATGGTCGCGCTCTGCCTCGGTGTCGCCGAGGGACTTGCCCTGACGGGTATCCCGGTGGGGTCCTCGCTGGTGATGGCAACCGCGGCGATGTTCACCGCCGCGTCCTTGCAGGCCACGGTGAACGTCTTCTACATGACGATGCTCCAGCGGACAGTGCCTGCCCGGGCGCTGGGCAGGGTCATGAGCCTGCTGGCCACCTGTGCCGGTCTCGCCTACCCTGCCTCCGCGCTGCTCGCCGGTGCTGTTCTGGGCACGGTCGACCCGGAGGTCGTGATCATCGTCGCCGGACTGGGCGTGTCGGCGGCCTTCTCGGTCGGATTCTTCAGCAGGCCGTACCGGAACCTCTGATCCTCTGATCCGAAATCGCACCCCAGGTGGGGAGAGGCCGGCGGCCTCCATGGGCTGGTCAGACGGGATCGGTGAACGAGACCGGCTTGCCGGCGGCGTGGGCATACGCGATCTCCCGGCTCGTCGACTCGCCGACATACCCGCCGGGGTTGACGACCAGAACCCGGTCAGCCAGGTCGATCTTGCGCAGGTGCAGGGCGTCCAGCGCGGTCTTCCGCTCGTCGGTGACCAACTCGTCTGTCTCGCCCGGCGCGACGACGATGACACCCGCGAAGGTCAGATCACGGTTCGCCGCACGCATCTCGTCCGCGAACCGGGCAGAGCCGCAGATGCAGACGATCTCAGGTCGGTCGGGCACGGCTCAGTCCTTCGGGCCGAACGGGAATCCGTCAGTGTGCACGGTGACATGACAGACAGGCACTCCGCCAGCCGTGTCCACGCGGCGATATTCGATCGCTGCCACCCGACCCTCTGCGGGAGCATGAGGACGCTCAGTTGCTGGGGGAAGGGGGTCGGATGGTCGTGCCAGAATCAGAAAGACCTGTCCGGAAGAACGCGGTGCCGCTCGCTCTGCGCCTGTACGGAAAGGAGTTGCGGCGCCACGGATTCCTCTCCGTGGGCGGACTCGTGCTGCCCGCGCTGGGCGTCACGTGTCAGCTCTACCTCGCGCCGTTGGCGGTGGGCGGGCTCGTCGGAATGCTTGCGGGTGGTGGCGGCACAAGCCTCGGCACCGTCCTGCCGTACGTGCTGGCCTTCGGCGGTTTCATGTTGCTCTCGGAACTGTTGTGGCGCATCGGCCTGCACTGCCTCAACCGCGTGGACGGCCGCGGGATCGAGAACCTGTCCGCCCTCGCGATGGACGAGCTGCTGGAGAAGGACGCGGCGTTCTTCCACGACAACTTCGCCGGCTCGCTCACCAAACGGGTGCTGAGCTTCGCGTTCCGCTTCGAGGACTTCGTGGACACGCTGGCGTTCAAGGTCTTCGCCAACATCATCCCGCTGGGTTTCGCCTGCGTCGTGCTGTGGAGCTACAACCCGGTGCTCGTCGCGGTGCTGGTCGGCCTGATCCTGGTCACGGGATTTGTGGTCGCGCCGCTCATCCGCCACCGCCAGAGGCTGGTCGTCCAGCGCGAGGCCGCCATCGCCCAGGTGTCCGGCCACGTCTCGGACACGCTCATGAACATGGACACGGTGCGGGCGTTCGCCGCCGAGCGGCTCGAGGGCGCGGAGCACCGGACCCGTGCCGCCAAGCAGCGAAGGCTGGCACTGCGGTCGTGGGACTACAGCAACCTGCGCATCGACACCGTGATCGCGCCGCTGTCCGTGCTCACCAACGTGCTCGGCCTCGTGGTCGCGATCGGGGTCAGTGACGGGCTCGGCGTGGAGGCGATCGTGGTGACGTTCGCCTACTTCGGGAACGCGACGCGGATCATGTTCGAGTTCAACCAGATCTACCGGCAGGTGGAGAGCGCGCTCACCGAGGCGGCTCAGTTCACCGAACTGCTGCTCGACCCGCCGACCGTGCTCGACCCGAAGCAGCCGGAACCGTTGCGCGTGAAGGACTCCCGGGTTCGGTTCGAGAACGTCGTGTTCACGCACGGCGGCGGCGAGCCGCTGTTCGACGGGCTCGACCTGGACATCCCGGCGGGCACGCGGATCGGGCTCGTCGGCCGCTCCGGCGGCGGCAAGACCACGCTCACCCGGCTGCTCCTGCGGCTGATGGACGTCGATCGGGGCCGCGTCCTCATCGGCGGCCAGGACATCGCCCGCCTGAGCCAGGCCGACCTGCGCGGCCTGATCGGGTACGTGCCCCAGGACCCGGCCATGTTCCACCGGACGCTGCGCGAGAACATCGCGTTCGCACGGCCAGACGCGACCGACGCCGAGATCCACCGCGCCGCGCAGGCCGCGCACGTGACCGAGTTCGCGGACGCGCTGCCCGACGGGTTCGACACGATGGTCGGCGAACGCGGCGTCAAACTGTCCGGCGGGCAGCGGCAACGGGTCGCGCTGGCCCGCGCCATCCTGCGGGACGCGCCGATCCTGCTGCTGGACGAGGCGACCAGCGCGCTGGACTCGGAGAGCGAGGTGCTGGTGCAGGAGGCACTGTGGCGGCTCATGGAGGGCCGCACCGCGATCGTCGTGGCACACCGGCTGAGCACGGTCGTGCGGATGGATCGGCTGATCGTGCTCGACCGCGGCCGGATCGTCGAACAGGGCACCCACGCGCAACTGCTCGACGTCGACGGGACGTACGCGAAGCTGTGGCGCCACCAGTCCGGCGGTTTCCTGGACGAGGTGGTCGGTACTCGTTGATTTCGCCGACGAGGAAATGCACGAACGTGCCGGACACGGCCCATCCAGGCCGGCGGGAGCTACCCTTCCGCCGGCCTGGATACGGGTAACCGCATCACATCATCTCGCCTCGCCCGCGCCGGCGAGGACCGGCACGGGGATCTCGAAGTGCACGGTCTGGTGGCGGTCCGGGTCACCGTCGCGGGCGTCGCAGACCTCGACCGCGACCGAGCGCCAGAACGCTTCCGCACCGGCCACGCGGGTGTCGGTGTGCAGGTAGATCTGTTCGTAGCCGGGGGTTTCGGCGATGAACCGGACCGCGGCGTCGACCAGTTCCCGCGCGAGGCCGCGGCGCCGGTGCTCCGCCCGGACGTACACCCGGAACAGCTGAGCCGTCCGGTCGCCGGAGTAGCGCTCGGCGATCCACGCCGGGTGGGGCGGACTGGCCGGTCCCTGTGCCCGCACGGCGGTGGTACCCACGACCTCGTCGCAGTCGACCGCGACGAACAGCGCGTGCCTGGGCGTGTCCAGGTAGGCCCCCGCCAGGTCGATCACGTCGGTGTGCCACTGGGGGCGGTAGCCGTGGCCGAACTCGCGGTAGAAGGTGTCCAGCATGACGCTGCGGGCACCGGGCAGGTCGGCGTGAGTCGCCAACCGCACTTCGTAGGGGTGGTGCTTGTTCACTGCATCCTCTCTTTCGCGCCGTCCAAAGTGGTCGCGACCGGACCGTGGACGACGACGCGTCCTTCGTGGAGCACGGCTACCCGGTCGGCCAGCCGGGCCACGACGTCGAGGTCGTGGCTGATCAGCACGAGCGCGCACGGCACGCTCGCGAGCAGGTCGAGCAGCCCGGCGCGGGTCACCGCGTCCAGGCCCGAGGTGATCTCGTCGCACACGAGCACCTCCGGTTCGGCGAGCAGGGCGCGCACGAGGGCTGCCCGCTGGAGTTCGCCGCCGGACAGTCCACGCGGCAGGCGCAGCACCGTGTCCTCGCGGAGACCGACGCGCGCCAAGGCGGCGAGCGCCGCGGCACGGGCCTCGGCGGGGCGCACACCGCGCAGCCGCACCGCTGTCCGGGCGACCTGGTCCAGCACCGTGCGGTGCTCGTCGAACGACCCCCGCGCGTCCTGGAAGACGTACTGCACGGCGGCCAGCGCGGCTCGTGGCCGTCGGCGCAGTGACCGTGCCAGTGGCCGGTCGTGCAGCAGCACCTCGCCGGTGACCTGCTGGTGCAGACCCGCCAGGCAACGGCCGAGGGTGGTCTTGCCGCTGCCGGAACGGCCGACGACCGCCAGTCGTTCGCCGACCTCCAGGTCCACGTCGTGCAGGACGGTGGCGTTGCGGTACCGGGCGGTCAGGCCGCGCACCCGCATGCGTGGCGCCCGTTCGGGGACCTCGGCGGGGATCGACGGCAGAGCGTCCAGAAGCGCGCGGGTGTAGTCCTCACGCGGATTGGTCAGCAGTTCGTGTGCGGGTCCGGCTTCGACGACGCGCCCCGCGCGCAGCACCACGATCTCGTCGGCGAGTGCCCGCACCACCTCCACGTCGTGGGTCAGCAACACCAGCGCCACTCCCTGGGCGACGACGGCGGCGAGTTCGTCGACGACCTCGGCGCGGGTCAGGGCGTCCTGCCCGGTGGTGGGTTCGTCGGCGACCAGCACCGCCGGGTCGCCGACCAGCGCCTGGGCGAGCACGACCCGTTGCTGCTGGCCGCCGGACAGCTGGTGCGGGTAGCGGCGCAGCAGGTCGGCCGGCACCCGCGCCCGGCGCAGTGCCGTGCTGATGAGCTCCTCCGGGTCACCGTCGTGCACTGCGGCGATCTCGCGGAACACGGCACCTAGCCGGCGCACCGGGTTGAGCGCGGAGGTTGGCTGCTGGGGCACGAATCCGACGCGTCCGTGCACCTCGACCTGTCCGCTGACCGACACGCCGGGGGAGTGTTCGCCGAGCAGGGCGAGACCGGTGGTGGTCTTGCCGCTGCCCGAGGCGCCGACCAGGGCCAGGACCCGGCCCGCGGACAGGGCGAAGCTGACGCTGTCGAGCAGCACGTGCCCGCCGGCCTCGGCGCGCAGGTCTTCCACGTGCACGACCGGGGTCATCGCCTCTCGGGTCATGTCCTCTGGGGTCATGTCCGCACCTTCCGCAGTGCGCGGTCGAACACCAGGTTCAACCCGATGGACAGGGAGATGATCAGCAACGCCGGTACCACCACGGCCCACGGCTGCAGGAACAACCCGCCGCGGTTGCGGTCCACCATCACGGCCCAGTCCGCCGCGTCGGGTGGCACGCCGACACCGAGGAAACTGGCCGACGCCACCAGGTACAGCGCGCCGGTGAGCCGCACGCCCAGATCGGCGGCGAGCGTGCGCAGCATCGACCGTCCGGTGTAGACGATCGAGGTCTGCCACCACGACTCGCCCTGCATGCGCATCGCCTCCAACGCCGGCCGCCCCGCGATCTCCAGTGCCGCTGCGCGCGAAAGGCGGGCGACGTCGGGGAAGTTGACGAGCGTGACGATGCCGATGAGCACCACGAGCCCTTGTCCGGTGATGGCGGCCACGAGGATCAGCACCAGCAGTGACGGCACGGCCAGCAGCACGTCGAGCGGCCGCATCAGCACCTCGTCGACCAGCCGCAGCCGAGCGGTGGCGGCCACCACGCCGTAGGGAACCCCGACCAGGTAGGAGAAGGCGGTGGCGAGCAACGCCACCAGCACGACCGTCTGGCCGCCGGCGAGCACCTGGTACCAGGTGTCCCGGCCCACGAAGTCGGTGCCCAGCAGGCCCAGCGGCATGAACGGGGCGCTGCGGGCCGTCTGCTCCGGCACGAACAGCGGTCCCAGCAGCGCCAGCGCCAGCGGCACCACGATCAGCAGTCCGCCGATGCCTGCCCGCTTCACGCGACCACCTCGGCGCGCGGGGCCAGGCGGAAGCCCACCAGGTCGGCCACCAGGTTGACGGCCACCGTGGTGACCGCGAAGACCACCGCCAGGCCCTGCACCACGGGCAGGTCCCGCGCGGCCACGGCGTCCACCAGGACGGTCCCGAGGCCGGGGATCACGAACACCGCCTCGACGACGATCACGCCGCCCAGCAACCAGTCCGTGGTGCGCGCGACCTGTTGCACCGCCGGCGAAAGAGCGTTCGGCAGGGCGTGGGCGAACCGGACCCGCGTCTCGCCGATCCCCAGATGGCGGGCGTGGCGCACGTAGTCCGACGCCAGCGCGTCGACCATGCCCGCGCGCACCAGGCGGCTGATCGAGCAGATCGGCCGCGCCAGCAGCACCACCAACGGCAGCACCAGCACCGCGGGCTCGGTGAGCACGTCCGCGCCGACGGCGGTCGGCGGCAGCCAGCCCAGCTGCACGCCGAACACCGCGATCAGCACCACGGCGAGCGCGAACTCGGGAATCGAGTGCAGTGCCACGCTGACCGACGTCAGCGCCCGGTCCAGCAGGCTGCCCTCGCGCAGCGCGGCCAGCACACCGACCAGCACTGAGATCGGCACCAGCAGCACCAGGGTCAGCACCGCGAGCACGACGGTCGGGCCGATGCCGGCGGACAGGAACTGGGCGACCGGCCGTCCCGACACCAGGGACTCGCCGAAGTCCAGCTGTGGCAACCCGACCAGCCACTGGGCGAACCGCTCGGGCGCGGGCCGGTCCAGTCCCATGGCCGCGCGGATCTGGGCGATCCGCGCGGGGTCGGGGTTGTCACCCGCCAGGGCCACCGCCGCGTCTCCTGGCAGAGCCTCGACCAGGAAGAACACGAGGGTGACCACGGCCAGCACCTGCATCAGCCCGAGCGCGGCCCGGCGAGCCGCGTAGGACGTGAGACTCAACCCAGCCACACCTTGTCGAACCGGGCCCAGTCGAGCGTGTTGGCCGGTGCGGTGGAGATGCCGCCGACGTTCGGCTTGGCGCCCACGATCCAGTCCGCGAAGCCCCACATCAGGTAGCCGCCCTCGGTGTGCAGCACGCGCTGCATCTCCCGGTACGCCTCGGTGCGTGCGGTTGCGTCCGAAGTGGACACCGCCTTCTCGTGCAGCGCGTCGAACTCCGGCCGCGCCCACTTGGTCACGTTGGTGCCCGATCCGCTGAGCAGGCGCTGCGCGACGTGGGTCTCGATGGGCATGGCACCGGAGCGGAAGCTCGACAGCGAGCCGTTCTTGAGCGTGTCCGCCCAGTAGCTGTCCTTGTTGCCCTGCGCGACCTCGATGGTCAGCCCGGATCCCTTGGCCTGGTCGGCGAACACGGTGGCGGCCTCGACCATGCCGGCCGCGGCCGTGGAGGTGTCGAGCTTGACCACCAGGCCCTCGGCGCCCGCCTTGCGGATCAGGAACTTCGCCTTGTCCAGGTCGCGTTCCCGCTGCGGGAGGTCGGCGTAGTGCTGGTAGCCCTTGCCGAACAGGTCGTTGCCGACCTGCCCGCTGCCCGCGAGCACCGACTCCACGAGCTGCGGCCGGTCGGCGAGCAGGAACAACGCCTCCCGCAGGTCGCGGTTGTCGAACGGCGGCCGGTCCACCTTCATGGCGAACGCCTGCACGGCGCTGTTGGGGGAGCGGTGGATCGTCATCCGGTCACCGGAGGCGTGACTGCGCGCGGTGGTCGGGGTCAGGTCGTGCGCGTACTCGACCTGCCCGCCCAGCAGGGCGTTGGTGCGCGCCGACTCCTCGTTGGCGATCACGAACTCCAGCTCGTCCAGCAGCGGCGCGCCCTCCCAGTACTCGGGGTTGCGCTTGAGCAGCACGGACCTGCCCGGTTCGAACGACACGAAGCTGAACGCCCCGGACCCGACCGGCTTGGTGAAGTCCTCGGCGCCCTCGGGAACGATGTAGGCGCCGAATGCCGCAAGAGCGTTGGGGAACTCGCCGAAGGGCCGCTTCAGCGCGAACTCCACGGTGAGGTCGTCCACGACACGGCTGTTCGGCAGGTCGATCAGCGCGAGGCTCGACTTGGCGCGGAACGCGCGGTTCGGGTCGAGGATGCGCGCATAACTGGCGAGCACGTCCTGGGCTCGAACCGGTCTGCCGTCGTGGAACACCGCCTTGCGCAAGGTGATCCGCCAGCGGGTCAGGTCGGCGTTCGGCTCCCACTTCTCCGCGAGACGAGGCTGGGGCGACACGTCCCCGCCGAGGTCCGCGAGCTTGTCGAACATCGCCTTCGACCGCGCGGCCTCGACGAACAGGTTGGCCAGGTGCGGATCGAGAACCTCCTTGGCACCACCACCGGCGAACGCGGCGCGGAGCCTGCCACCGGTGCGCGGCGTGGAGGAGGCCGACGTGGCGCTGCCGCACCCCGCGAGGGTGACGACCGCCAGACCGGAGGTGAGGCCGAGGAAACCGCGGCGGTTCAGGGACATGCTGGTTCCTTTCACTGGCACCCGCTTCGGCGGAGGCGGGCCACGACGTGGAGGCGGTCGCCGGACAGCGCGCCGCTCAGCGGGGCGTCGGCGGTCCAGGGCTGGTCGGTGCGGGGGCCGGGCGAGTCGAACAGGGCGAGGACGTCGAACCCGGCGAGGTCGAGCAGATGGCGCAGTTCCTGGGGGAACAGCAGCCGCCAGGCCGATCGCTGCACGAGAGGTTCGGCGCGCCCGGCCCATTCCCACGCGCGACGGCGGCGCAGCAACTGGGCGGCGTGGTCGATCCACAGCTCGGTGTGCGACGTGTACTCGGTGTCTCGCCATGTCACCGAGCGAGTGCGCACGCCGTCGAGGAGTTCGGTGTTGCCGAGGAAGAACGCGCCGTTGCGCATCTCCGCGACGAACAGGCCGCCGGGCGACAGGTGTGCCCGGCAGCGGTGCAGGAAGGCGTCGAGGTCGGAGTTGGTGTGGCAGTACAACATCGCGCTGTCCAAACAGGTCACGACGTCGAAACGACGGCCGAGGTCGAAGGAGCGCATGTCGGCCAACGCCACGTCGACCGCCGGGTGGTGCTCACGCACGTACGCGAGCATGTTCTCCGAGCTGTCCACTCCGGCGACGCGGTAACCGTTGCGGGACAACCAGCCCGCGTCCCGGCCGGTGCCGCAGCCGATGTCGAGCAGGTCCCGTCCGCCGCCGAACCGGGTCACCACGTCGTGCACGAACCGGGCCGCGACGTGCCCGGGGTCGGGGAACTGGTGCTCGTACAGCTCGGGGTTGTCGGTGAGCAGGTTCATCGGGCGACCTCCGGCTGTCGTGGCGTGAGCGCGCCGCGGCGGTGCAGCCACGCGACCCCCGCGGCGCTGATGAGCCCGATCGCCACGCACAGCAGGGCCGCGAGCCGGTCACCGAACCCGCTGACCCACCCGATCGCGGTGTTGCCCAGCGCGGCGGCCAGTCCGGACCCGAGGTAGAACACGCCGAACTGGGTGCCCGCCAGGCTGTCCGGGCCGAACGAGGGGATCAGGTCGTAGACGAGGGGGTTCGCGATCATCACGCCGACCGCCAGCGCGAGCGTGGCCACCAGCACCGGCACGAGCCCGGACCACAGCGCGGGAACGGCGAAGCCCGCGCCCATGACGGCGAGGCCCGCCGCGATCACCGGCCCTCGTGCCCGGTCTTTCAGCAAGCGCGTGATGCGGACCTGGAACAGCAGCGTGGCGACCGTGGACACGACGAACAGCGCGGCGACGATGCCCGCTGATCCGGTGGCCTCCTGCGCCTGGATCGGCAGCAGCAGGTAGAGCTGGTTCTGCAGGACGAACATCCCGCTCAGCGCACAGGTGAACGCCACGAACCGGCGGTTCGCCAGGCACTCCCGCCAGTCGCCGAGCACGGATCCGCCCCGGCGGGTGGCCGGCCGCGCGGGCAGCACGACGGCCTGGGCGACGGTCAGCACCGCGAAGATCCCGGCCGCCACCACCGCGGCGATCCGGAAGTCCCACAGCAGCAGCACACTGCCGAGCACCGGCCCGAACAACGCGCCCGCCTGGGCGTAGACGTTGAACCGGGCGAAGGCCTCGGTCCGTGCCTCACCCGCCTCCAACGCGATGTAGGCCCGCACCGCCGGGTTGAACAGCGCACCCGCGAGCCCGCTGAGCACCGACGCGGCCAGCACCACCGCGAGCGAGTCACCGATCGCGAACAGCCCGAACCCCACCGCGCGCAGCGCGCAGCCGGCGAGGATGACGGTCCGCGGTCCCAGCCGGTCCGACGCGGTGCCACCAAGGAGGAACAGGCCCTGCTGGCTCAACGTCCGCACGCCGAGCACCACGCCGATCACCGCGGCGGACATGCCCAGGCCGCCCAGGTGCACGGCGAGGTAGGGGATCAGCAGGTAGAAGCCGGTGTTCACGGCGAACTGGTTGACCAGCAGCAGCCGCACCGGCAGCGCGAACCGGGTACCACGCCCAGACCTGGCCCGCGGCAGCGGCCGCGCGAATCGGGTCATCGCGGCACCACGCCCGGCCCGGACAGCCGCAGGGGTGCCGCCGTCGCCGCACCAGGCCCAGATTGGGCAGGCCGGGGAGACCGCAGGGGTGTCGTTGTGACCGCTCCACGCCCAGGCTGGGCAGGCCGGGGAGACCACAGGGGTGCCGTCATCGCCGCACCACGCCCAGCCCTGGCACGCCGGACAGCCGCAGGGGTGCTGTCATCGCGGCACCAGGCCCAGACTTGGCGGGCCGGGGAGACCGCAGGGGTGCCGTCATCGCCGCACCACGCCCAGCCCAGGCCCGCCGGACAGCCGCAGAGTGCCGTCCTCACCGCCGATGCCCGACCACGGGTCGTGGGCCAGCAGCAGGTGCCCATCCAGGTCCACCCAGCGGGCGTGCCCGGCGAGATGGACCGCGGGCGCGATGCCGAGCGAACTGGCCACCAGGCAGCCGAGCATCACGTCCAGCCCACCCTCGCGGGCGGCGGCAACGATCTCCAGCGCGGGCCGCAGACCACCGCACTTGGCGAGTTTGATGTTGACGCCGTCCACCGCGCCCGCCAGCTGCCGCACGTCGGCGACCGTGGCGGCGTCCTCGTCGGCGACCAGCGGCGCCGGGCACCGCTCGCGGATCCATGCCAGCGCGTCCGGGTCGCCGGGCGGGATCGGCTGCTCTACCGCGTCGAGCGCGACACCGGCGGCGGTGATCCGTTCCACCACCCGCACCGTCTCGTCCGGACTCCAGCCACCGTTGGGGTCCAGTATCAGCCGGGCGTCCGGCGCGGCGGCCGCGATCGCGGTGACGGCGGCGACGTCGCGTTCCGGATCGGCTCCGGCCTTGACCTTGAGCACGGAGAACCCGCGGCCGGCCAGTGCGGCGGCCTGGACCGCGGCGTCGTCCGGTGTGGTGATGCCGATGGTGTACGCGGTCGGGGTGTCGCGCCATTGCGGAAGGCCGACTAGGGCGTGTACGGGCACGTCACCGCGCAGGCCGAGCAGATCGTGCAATGCGGCGTCGACCGCGGCCCGCACGCCTTCCGGGATCGTGGTGTCCGCGTGCAGTGCGTCGAGTGCGATCTCCGGCGAGTCCGCGCCGGCGAGGAGCGGCCGGTTCAGCAGCGAGGTGATCGTCTGCACGTCGAGGCGGTAGTAGGTGCTGGTCACGACCTCGCCGTGGCCGCGCTGCCCGTCGTGCTCCACGACGACCCGCACGGCGTCCCGGCGGGACATGACCGACCTGGAGATGCGCAGCGGCGTGGCCAGGTCGAGGCCGTAGACCTCCCAGTCGATCTTCATGCGAGCACCGCCGCCCGTGGTGCGACGACCGCGCGGGACCGCGTCCAGCCCGTCGCCTCGACGCGATGCGGGTCGCCGATCTCCACCGGCCGGTCGGCTGCCGGTCCGAGCAGGCCTCTGGCATGGCAGAAGTCGTCGTCGAAGATCGTGCCGAGGTAGCGGTGCGGGCCGTCGGGGAAGACGGTCGCCACCACCGCGCCTGGCTCGATCCTGGCCGCCCAGGCGGCGACCAGCGCGACGGCGCCGCTGCTCCAGCCGCCGGTGACGAAGGCGTCCCTGGCGAGCCTGCGGCAGGCGTCCACCACCTCGACCGGGCCGAGCCAGTGGACCTCGTCGAACTCGGCGTAGGCGACGTTGCGGGGGTGGATGCTGCTGCCCAGCCCGCGCATCACCCTGGGCCGGGCGGGCTGGCCGAAGATCGTGGAGCCGACGGCGTCCACGCCGATCAGCCGCACACCGGGCCAGTAGCGGCGCAGCTCCCGGACGACGCCCGCGCTGTGCCCGCCGGTGCCGACACTGCACACCAGTACGTCGACGGGATCGAGTTGCTCCACCAGTTCCCTGGCCAGCTCCGCATAGCCACCGGGGTTGTCCGGGTTGTTGTACTGATCAGGCCAGTAGACGTCGGGGTATTCGCGCAGCACGGCTTGGAGCCGGTCCAATCGCGCCTGCTGCCATCCACCGACCGGGTGAGGCCGATCCACCACCTCCAGCCGGGCACCGTGCGCGCGCAACAGGGCGCGCATCGACGGCTCCAGTTCGCTGTCCACCACCAGGACCACCGGGTGACCGAACGCCTGACAGGCGAACGCGAGGCCGACCCCCAGCGTGCCGCTGGTCGACTCCACGACCACCGCGCCGGGACGCAGCTCGCCGCGCTCGCGAGCGGCACGCAGCATCGACACGGCCCCGCGCGCTTTCATGCCGCCGGCGCTCAGGCACTCCAGCTTGGCCCAGAACCCGCCGTGCCGGTGGGGCAGTGGTGCGTCGATGCGGGCGACCGGGCTCTGTCCGAGAAGACCGAGCAGGTGCCGGTTCTGGCGGGGGACCGTCACGACGGGCGCTCCGTGTAGTGGTGGATCGTGGTGGGGCCGCCGTCGAGCCAGAAGAACGGGTACGGCTCGGCCGACACGGCGCGTACTCCCGATCCGATGAACCACGGGAGGATCGCGCTGGCCGTCTGCGCGAACAGGACCACCGGCTTGCCCGCACCAAAAGCGCGGCGCAGCAGCGGTTCGAACGTGCCGTTGCCGACGGTCATCCCCGAGGCCAGCACGAGATCGCACCCGTCGAGCGCGCTCTCCGCGTCCGTGGCGATCGGCTCGTCCCACTCGGTGTGGCCGCCCTTGAGATCGCACGGCACGTACGTCGCGCCTCGCTCTCGCAGGTGGTGCAACAGCGAGTTGACTACCCCGACCACCAGCACCCGATCACCCGGCGCGGGATCCAGCAGGTCTACGACGGCCTCCGCCCGTGCCATGGACTTGGCCAGTGAACTGCCGGGACCGATGGTGAGCGACTTCGTGGCGGACAGGTGGTGCGGGCGGACGTGCGCCAGATAGGCGTCGAGGACCGCGGTGCGGATGGCGAGGTTCGGGTGGCCGAGCAGGTCGAGGACCGTCGCCCCGACGCAGGCGTGCACGTCGTCGTCGGCGATGTCCTCCACCGCGCAGGAGCCGACCGCCTCCTCCACGCGCAGGCTGACCACGGTGTTGCGGTACGACTGCCCGCGCGTGGCGTGCCGGGCGCCCTGCCGGGTGGTGAACCCGACGGACACGGTGCACGTCGCCGGGTCGGCACCCAGCCCACCGCTCCGGACGAGCTCGACGAGGTCGGTGAGCGTCACGCGGGCACCTCGGCGTAGTCGACGGACAGGCCGCCCACGAGCTGCTCGGCCCGCGCACGTGCGCCGAGGCCGGCCGGATCGGTCACCACGACGTGGCCGAGGTAGCTGTTGTTGCTGGTCGGGTCGCCCGCCCGGTGGCCGGGCTGCTTGATCGACCAGTCCACCACGTCCGGTGCCGCGCCGAGCGCCTCGGCGCCGCGGACAGCGGCGACCAGCCCGGAACGCGCAGGCAGGACGAAGGAGATCGCGGCGCTGCGCACACCGGTGTCCGCCGGGCTCAGCTCCGGTCGTTCACCGACGGCCAGCTGCGCGTACGCGGCGGGCAGGTCGATGCCGGTGACGCGCCGGACCAGCTCGGTGATCTGGTTGCCTGCGGGGCGCGGGTTGACCTCGACGAGCTTCGGGCCGTCGGGGGTCAGTTTGACCTCGGTGTGCGCGACGCCGAGGTCCAGGCCAAGAGCGTCGATCGCGGCGACGGCGACGGCCTCGGCCGCGGCGGTGGGCAGATCGGCGGGGAACATGTGCCCGCTCTCCACGAACCACGGTTCGCCCGCGATGCTCTTGTCGGTGACGCCGACGACGTGCGTCGCGCCGTCCACCGTGACGGTCTCCACGCTCACCTCCGGCCCGGTCAGCAGCTCCTCCACCAGCACGGTCCGGACCCTGGGCTGGTTGCGGGCGTTGACCGGGAACGCCTCCATCGCGGCGAACGCCTCACGCAGCTCCGACTCGTCGGCCACCTTGCGCACGTGCATCCCGGCGCACAGGTCGACCGGCTTGACCACCAGCGGATAACCCAGTTCCGCGGCGGCCTTGGCGAGCGCGGGCCAGTCGTCGGCGAGTGCGAAGCGAGGGCCGGGCACACCCGCCTCGCGCAGGGCGGTGCGGGTGAGGTCCTTGCGGCAGGCGCGTTCCACGGCGAGTGGATCGGGGCCGGGCAGGCCCAGGTGTGCGGCGACCCGTGCGACGGTCGGCAGGTAGTAGTCGCAGGAGGAAATCACGCCGTCGAAGCGCAGCACCGCGTGCAGCCGTTCGACGTGGTCGAGCAGGGCGGGCACGTCGTTGGTCTCCGCCGTCAGCACGTTGTCCGCGGCCAGCAACGGGTGCGGCTGCGAGGGGGCGGCGCGCAGGTAGTGGTGCAGATCGCGGGTCAGGAAGGTGAAGCGATGCCCTGACTCGTTGACCGCCCTGGGCAGCAACGAGCTCATGGCACCGACCCAGCTCTCGATCATCAACAGGTGACCCACAAGTCCTCCTCATCAGCCGCGAGCCGCGCGGCGGAACTACGGAACATGGTAATCATTATCGATGTCGAGTCGATACCGCCCTCCGGGGAAGGTGCGCCTGGGCCGCGTGGTGCGGCCGGTTGGACTAACGTCGGACCTCTCGTGGCGGCCCGTCAGGCGGAGCACGGCGATGACCGTCCACACAGGATCGAAGCGAGGAGCTCATGGCTGAGGACCGGCAGACCGAGATCCGCGGCGCGTTCGACGCCGCGGCGGCCGATTTCACCGCACTGGGGCGGTATCTGTGGGAGCCGATCGGCACGGCGGCGGTCACGATCGCCGATCCGAGGCCGGGTGAGCGCGTGCTCGACGCGTGCTGCGGCACCGGCGCCTCGGCGATACCGTCCGCCGGGCTCGTCGGCCACGACGGACATGTCGACGCCGTCGACATGTCCGGTCCCATGATCGACCAGCTCCGGCGGCTGTCGGCCGATCTGCCGCAGCTGCGCGCACACCAGGCGGACGTCACCGCGTGGACCGCGGAGAGCTACGACGTGGTGCAGTCGGCCCTGGGCATCTTCTTCTTCCCGGACATGACGGCCGGAACCGACCACCTGATCAGCCGGGCCCGGCCCGGTGGCCGGGCGGTGTTCACCATCTGGCGCGGTGAGTCGATGGCCGCGGCCGGCCGGCATCTCGGCCGCGCCATCGCCGAGGTCACGAACACGCCGCCTCCCGCGCCACGTCCGCCGCATCTCGTCGACCAGGTCAACCAGGCCGGCAGCTACGCGGCCTGGCTGGCTGACCGCGGTCTCGCCGACGTCGACGTGACCGTCAACGAGATGGCGTTGACGATGACTCCCGAGGTGGCCTGGCTGGTGATCACCGGGTCCGGGTTCCGCGGTGCGCTGGAGAAGGTGCCCGCCGACAGGTGGGACACCGTGCGTGAGCTCTACCTGACGTCGCTGCGGGACGACGGCGTGACCGAACTCGACGCCACCACCCTGATCGGCAGTGGGCGCCGCGCCACGTGACGTGCAACTCGTGAGCTAGATGCAAATGATTGTCATGAGCTAACGTCGGCGTGTTAACGCTCTCATGACGACAGGAAGCTCACATGCACCTCCGCGCGCCGCTGGCCGCCGTCGGACTGTCCGCCGTCTCGGTCCTCCTGGCCGGGTGCTTCGCCGCCGGGGCCGGGCAGACGGCCGGTTCGTCCGGAGACCACCGGATCAAGCTGGCCATGATGCAACCGCCGCGTTCCGGCCTGACGCCGTTCAGCGACGACGCGTTCAAGCTGTCCCGCTGGTCCACCGCGGAGACGCTGGTGACGCTGGACGGCAACGGGGACGCCCGCCCCGGGCTCGCCACCGAGTGGCGGCGCACCTCGGACACCGCCTGGGAGTTCACCGTCCGGCCAGGGGTGAGCTTTCACGACGGCAGCGTCCTGACGGCCGCGGTCGCCGTGAACACCCTCACCAGGTCGGCGAAGGCGGTGCCGAAGCCGCGGATCCTCGATGGCGTCGCGCTGACCGCGGCCGTGCAGGGCGACAAGCTGGTCGTGACGACGGGCACGCCGGATCCCTTGCTGCCGCAGCGTTTGTCGTCACCTCAACTGTCCATTCTGGCTGAAAGCGCGTACGCGGCGGACGGCAAGGTCACTCCGGTGGGCACCGGCAGCGGGCCGTTCCGGCTCGTGCAGGTCAACGGCACCACCAGCGCCACCCTCGACCGTTACGACGGCTACTGGGGTGACAAGGCGAAGGCCGCGGGCATCGACGTGTCGTTCGTGCCGGACGGCACCGCGCGCGCGGCGGCGATCCGCAGCGGTGAGGCGCACATCGCCGAAGCGGTCCCGGTGTCGCAGGCCGCGCTGCTCGACGCGCAGACCATCAGCGAGGTGCCGATGCCGCGCACCAACACGCTGTACCTCAACACGAAGTCCGGGCCGTTCGCCGATGCAGCGATGCGTGCCGCGGTCCGGGAGACGATCAACCGCGGCCAGATCGTCAGCACCGTGTACGAGAACCGCGCCGACGTCGCCAAGGGACTGCTCGGGCCGGCGCTGCCGTGGACCGTCCAGGCCCGGAAGGAGGTCACCGGCCGCATCGCCGCCGGCCGGGCGAACGGCGCCACGATCACGCTGGCGACCTTCACCGACCGCGCCGAACTGCCCGAGGTCGCTTCTCTGGTGCAGCAACAACTCCAGGACGCCGGGTTCAAGGTGAACCAGGTCGTGCGCGAGTACGCCCACATCGAGCAGGACATGCTGGCCGGCAAGTTCGACGCGTTCATCCTGTCCAGGGCGACCGTGCTCGACTCCGGTGACCCCGTCGCCTATCTGAAGTCGGACTTCACCTGCGGCGGATCGTTCAACATCGCGCGGCTGTGCGACGAGAACGTCGAGCAGGCCGTGCGCAAGGCCGAGGGCGCCGAAGCCGGCGACCAGCGCCGTGCGGCGATCCTCGAGGCCGAGGCGGCCGTGCTGCGGACCGACGCCGCCATCCCGATGCTGCACGAGCGGGTGATCCAGGGCGACGCCACGTCGGTCGCCGACTCGGTGAAGGACCCGCGCGAACGCGCGCTCATCACCTCCGCCACGCACCTGAAGTGATGTCGGAGTCGTTGCGAGTCCTGGCTTCCCGATGCGGTGCGCTCGCGCTGATCACCGCCGTGGTGGGGCTGTTGCCGTGGCTGTCCGGGCGTGACCCGGCGTTGTCGGTCCTGCGGGCGCTGTCGGCGGAACAGGAGCCGACGCGGGAGGCCCTGGACGCGGTCCGCGGGCAGCTCGGCCTCGACGCCGGTCCTGTCGCCATGCTCACGCGCTGGGTGCTCGGGCTGCTGCGAGGCGACCTCGGCCGTTCGTGGATCAACGGCGCCGAGGTGCTGCCGAGCGTCCTGTCCGGTCTCGGCGTCTCCCTGACGCTGATGAGCGCGGCACTGGTCGTCGTCCTCGTGGTGTCCTCGGCCCTGTGCCTGCCGGCCCTGCTGCGAGGCGCCCGTGGCGATGCGGCCGCGACGACCGGAGGTGCGGGTGCGGCACTGGCCGCGCTGCCCGAGTTCCTGCTGGCGGCGGTGCTGCTGGTGTCCCTGTCGGTGTGGCTGGGCTGGTTTCCGCCGTACGGCTGGGACGGTCCACTTCACCTCGTGCTGCCCGCGCTCGCCCTCGGCATTCCCGGGGGCGCCGTGCTGGGCACGCTGCTCAACGACGCGCTTCCGGCGGTCTTCGGGGAACCCTGGGTGGCGGTGTGGAGGTCGTGGGGGTGCAACCGCTCGGTTCTCGTCCGAGGAGTCCTTCGGCGTGCTCTGCCGCCGTTGCTGCCACAGGCAGGCCTGGCGGTGGTCGGTCTGACCGGCGGTGCCGTGGCGGTGGAAGCGGTCTTCGCGGTGCCTGGCATCGGGCGCGCGGCGTTGGGCGCGGCCCGCGCCCAGGACGTGCCGATGCTGCAGGGATGCGTGCTCGCACTGCTTCTGCTCGGACTGCTGGCCGGCGCGGTCGTCGGTGTGATCCGCCGGCGCATGCTGGGTCCCGCGCTGCGGGATGCCGCGCTGTCGTTGCCCCCGCATCCGCGGCGGGTGCCGAACAGGCTGCACGCCGCCATTCCCCTGGGGGCCGCCGCGCTGATGGCGGTGGTGATCGGCTGGGGTCTGCTGCGGGACCCTCTGCGGATCGATGCCGTGGCCAGGCTGGCGTCGCCGACCTGGGCACATCCGCTGGGCACGGACGGACTCGGCCGGGACGTCCTGGCGCGGGTCGCACACGGCGCACCGGCGACGATCGGCGTGGCCGCCGCGGTCTGCGCGAGTTCGTACGTGGTCGCCCTGGCCATCGGCTTCCTGCCGGACATCGCGCGCGGCATGGCGGAGGCGGCGAACGCGGTGCCGCCCGTGATCGCCGGCATCCTCGTCGCCGCGGTGCTGGGCCCCGGCACGTTCGGCGCCTCGCTGGCCGTCGCACTGGTCTCGTGGCCCGCCCTCGCCGCACACGCCGCCGCACTGGTGGAACAAACGCGCGCGGCCACCTATGTGAACGCCCATCGCGCGCTCGGCGCGTCACCGTCCCGGATCGAGCTCCGCCACGTGCTCCCCGCCGTCGCCGGTCCCGTCGCCCGCAACGCCGTCCTGCGGCTGCCCGGCATCGCACTGGCGTTGGCCTCACTGGGTTTCCTCGGCCTCGGAGCCCAGCCGCCCGCCCCGGAGTGGGGCCTGATGCTCGCGGAGTCGTTGCCCTACCTCGAACGGGCACCCTTGGCGGCGCTGAGCCCTGCGGTGATGCTGCTGCTGGTAGCCGTCCTCGCGATGTCGTTGTCCGCTCTGGCCTCCTGGACGCTCGTGTTCCGTTCTCAGCGCAGGCAGCCGGCCTGATTTCGGCTGGATGCCAGCAGTCGCATTCCGTTGAGCGCTACGAGGACCGTGGATCCTTCGTGGCCCGCGACGCCAAGGGGGAGTGGCAGAGTGCCGAACAGGTCCCACGCCGACAGCACCACGATGAACGTCCCCGCGATCGCGAGGTTGGCGATCACGATTCGCCGTGCGCGACGGGCCAACGCCACCACCGCCGGGATCACGGTGAGGTCGTCGCCGACCACCACGGCGTCGGCGGTGTCCACGGTCAGTGCGGAACCCTTGCGCCCCAACGCGACTCCGGCGTGCGCGGTCGCGAGCGCAGGGGCGTCGTTCACGCCGTCGCCGACGAACAGCACGTTGCCGGTCATCTCCCGCACCGCCCGGACCTTGTCCTGCGGCAACAAACCTGCGTGTACCTCGCGGATGCCCACGGCGGTCGCAACCCGTTGTGCCGCAGCATGGTTGTCACCCGTCAGCAGGACCGGGCTCTGTCCGGTGAGGGCGGTGAGCTCCAGCACCGCGGCGTGGCTCGACGGCCGGATCTGGTCCGCGAGGTCGATGACGGCGACATGGCGACCGTCCACGACGACCTCGACCGCGGTGTTGTGCCGGGAATCGTGCCGCCGCACGACAACCGACTGTCCGGACACCCGCGCGGTCACACCCACGCCCGGAGTCGACTGGAAGTCGTCGGCCGCGGGAAGCCGAAGTTCCCGCCGCCGAGCCTCGGACACGATGGCCCGGCCGATCGGGTGCTCGCTGAACTGCTCGGCTGCCGCGGCCAGTGCGAGCACCTCGTCGGTGACGGCGCCGACGACCTGCGGTGTGCCCTCGGTGAGCGTGCCGGTCTTGTCGAACGCCACCACGCTCACCGTGCCGAGCTGCTCCATCGCCACGGCGGACTTCACCAGCACACCGCGCTTGCCCGCGTTCGCGATCGCCGCCAGCAACGGAGGCATGGTCGCCAGCACCAGCGCGCACGGCGAGGCCACGATCATGAACGTCATCGCTCGCAGCAGCGTGGGTTCGAGTGCGGCGCCGAGAAGCAGCGGCACCGCGAACAACGCCAGCGTCGCGACCACCACGCCGACCGAGTAGCGCTGTTCCGCCTTCTCGATGAACAGCTGCGTCTTCGCCTTCGTGGCCGAGGCCTGCTCGACCATCGCGACGATCCGGGCGATCACGGAGTCCTTCGGCTCGCGAGTGACCCGCACCCGCAGGACGCCGGTGCCGTTGAGCGAGCCCGCGAAGACTTCTTGCCCGCGTCGCTTCGGGACCGGCAGCGGTTCACCGGTGATGGAGGCCTCGTCGACCTCGCTGCTCCCGCCGGCCACCTCGCCGTCCGCGCCGATCCGCTCGCCGGGCCGCACGAGGATCTCGTCGCCGATCCGCAGCGTCTCCGCGTCCACCTCCCGCTCACGACTGTCCGGCAGGAGCAGGCACGCCCGCTGTGGTGCGAGATCGAGCAGACCGCGCACCGAATCCGCGGTCCGCTGGGTGAGCACGGCTTCGAGCGCGCCGGACGTCGCGAAGATGACGATCAGCAGGCCGCCGTCGACGACCTGTCCGATGGAGGCGGCGCCGATCGCCGCGACGATCATCAGCAGGTCGACGTCGAGCGTGCGTTCACGCAGCGCCTTGAGTCCGGCGAGGGCGGGTTCCCAGCCTCCGGCGACGTAGCAGGCGAGCAGCAGCGTCCACCACGTCCACGGCGCCGAGTCCGCGAGCTTCACGCCGACGCCGAGCAGGAACAGGGCGGTGGCCGCGATGGCCCAGCGCACTTCGGTGATCGCGAACGGGGAGCGCTTGGTAGCTGGTGTCCGGTGCGGGCTGTCGATGAGGAGCGTCGAAGTCACGCCAGGCACCATACAGGAATATCTGAAGACCTCTTCATGTGTTCACTGAGTAGGATACTGCCATGGGTCATGGAGTCGAGGGCAGGACCACACCGCCGGCGCAGCTGGACGCCGAGTCGGCGGCGACGGTGGCGGCCACCCTCCAGGCGCTCGCGACACCGAGCCGCCTGCGGATCCTGACCCGGCTCCGCCACGGCGCCTGCCCGGTCAACGAGCTCGCGGAGGCCGTGGAGATGGAGCAGTCCGCGGTCTCACACCAGCTTCGGCTGTTGCGGGCGCTGGGGCTGGTGACCGGTACGCGTCAGGGACGCAGCGTCGTCTACAGCCTGTACGACACCCATGTGGCGATGCTGCTCGACGAGGCCGTCTACCACATCGAGCACCTCGGTCTCGGTGTCACCGACATCGACACCACCGCCTGAGACGTCACAGTTCTCCGAGGTCGATGCTGTTCCAGGTCAGCGCGGTGTTGTCACCGGTCGACCACCACACGGCGTTGCCACGCGCGACGACCGTGCCGAACGACGACGCGAGGTCCGCGAGCCGGCCGCGATCGACGTCGTACAGGCAGAGAGCGCCACGGGAGTCGTCCACCAGCACGGCGAACCGGTCCAGCAGCAGGACGTCCGGCACCGCGGGCCGCAGGCCGGAACCGCCGAGCCGGCGGCGCTCGGTGCCGTCCGGCCGCATCAGGTCCAGCCGCGCCCTGCCGCCCTGCCGCAGCACCTCGACCCGGCACCACGAGGGCGTGCAGTCGATCAGCTCGTAGCCCTGCCCGTTCACCACCGTGCGCGCCGAGGTGCGTACGTCCACCAGAACGGACGGACCGCCCTGCTCGACCTCGGAGCTGGTCGCGAACGGCCATTCGGTGAGCGCGAGCTTTCCCGCCAGGACGACCTTCTGCACCGCTCCGCCGGCCAACGGGACCGTGCGGATCTCGGTGGTGCCCTCCGGCCCGGTCGCGGCCCAGCTGACCAGGCCGTCGTGCACGGCCAGGTCGTACTGCGAGTCGAGCACGACGACGTTGCCGATGTCCGTGGTGACCAGTTCCGCGACCGAGTCCGCCATCGCGAACAGGCCGGTGCCGGGCTCGAGCCACACCAGCATGGCGTCGTCCAGCACGTACCGCGAGGCGCCCGTCCGGATGACCGAGCCGTCGACCACCAGCCGCCCACCGGACTCTCCCGCGCGCAGGTCCGGCGACAGCGGTGCGAACACCGCGCCGCCGGGCAGGTTTCCCGGAGTGGTGACGATCCGCGCACCCGGCCAGGCGTCGGTGACGACCGGCGCGGGCACGGTCCGGCCGGGTGCGCGGACCGGCCCCGGCGCCACGACCAGCACGGCCGCTGCCAGGGCGGCGACGACCAGGGCGACCCGGTGGATCATCGGGCCACCGCAGGAGAAGCCGCGTCCGTCTGGACGAGCTCGGGGCTGCCGCCACCGGACGCGGGGACGACCAGGGCGGCCCGGTGGATCACCGGGCCACCGCCGGTGAAGCCGCGTCCGGCTGGACGAGCTCCGGGCTGCCGCCACCGGACGCGGGGACGACCAGGGCGACCCGGTGGATCATCGGGCCACCGCCGGTGAAGCCGCGTCCATCTGGACGAGCTCGGGGCTGCCGCCACCGGACGCGGGGACGACCAGGGCGACCCGGTGGATCATCGGGCCACCGCCGGCGAAGCCGCGTCCGTCTGGACGAGCTCGGGGCTGCCGCCACCGGACGCGGGGACCTTCCAGATGCCCTTGTCCCGCCCGTACGCGACGTACGAGTCGTCCAGCCACTGTGGCTGGTCGTCCACGTGCCGCGGCTCCGCCAGCGGGGTGTCCCTACCGGAAGCCAGGTCCAGCACGTGCAGCCGCCACTGGTCGCCGGTGCGGAACTTGTAGGCGATGCGGCTGCCGTCCGGGGACAGCGACGGGCACTCCACGTTCTCCCGCACGGAGGTCAGCACCTTTGTGTCGAGCGAGCCCCGCACCAGCCACGTCTTCCCGCTCGAGGTGGCGGTGGCGTAGAACGTGCGGTCGTCGCGCGTGAACGTGATTCCCCAGTAGTTCACGTCGTCGGCGGTGTGCTCGACGCCGTCCACCATCAGCGTGAAGTCCTCCAGCGAACCGTGGTGCTCGCCGCTCTTCAGGTCGTACAGCCCGGCGGTCGTCGAGAACGTGCCCACGCCACCGAGGTACGAGTCACCGGCGCGGAAGACCGTCCACATCACGACGTTGCCCGACGGCGACACCCGCGCCCGGCTCGGGCTGCCCCACTCGGGCAGCCGCAACCGTTCGCCGGCCCCGTCGTACACCACGATCTCGGACTGCGCGGGCACCGCCGTGGCGCGCAGGCAGATCAGGGTGCCCGCCGCGACGTCGACCCGCTGGCACGCGGGTCCGGTACGACCTCCCTGACGCACCCGGCCCGCCGGGTCGACGTACAGCAACTCGCCGCCGCGCAGATCCAGCGTCTCCTCCGCGGGCCGCGCGCCCGTCGCCCGCAGGCCGACGAACACCCCACCCGCCGCCAGCACGGCCGCCACCAGCACCACACCCAGCACGGTTCGCTTCACCAGCGCGCTCCCACCACGACCGCGACCGCGAGGACCGCGGCGAACAACCCGAACGCGGGCGCCAGCGACAACCCGGTCGCCGCCACCCCGAACAACACCGCGCCGGCCGCGCGGCCCAGCGCCTGTCCTGTTTGGACGAACGCCAGTCCGGTGGCCCGCACCGGTTCCGGCACCAGGGGACCGACATGCGCCATCAGCACCCCGTCCGTGCACGCGTAGAAAACGCCGTGCGCCGGCAACACCAGCGCCGCCGCGAGCCAGCCTCCCCACGACACGGCGACCAGCGCGTAAGCAAGCAACAGCACGACGTGCCCGGCGAGGAACACCTTCCACCGCCCGACCCGGTCAGCGAGCTTCCCGACCGGCGCCGCCGCCACCATGAACGTCAACGCGGTCACCAACGGCAGCAACGGAAGCACCGCGACCGGCAGGCCCGCCGACTTCTGCACACCGACGAACAGGAACATGTCGCCGACCGTGCACACGCCGAGCAGTGCGGTGATCAGCACGACCCGCCGGACCTGGCGGTCCTTCAGCACGTTCCACGACAGTCCCGGCAGCCGGGCCGCGACCCCGGCCGGCTGCCGCACGAACACGGCCAGCACCACCACCGCGACCACGGCGAAGCAGAAACTCACCGCGAACACGGACGTGTAGTCCATGAACAGCAGGCTCAGCAGCCCGAACGCCACCAGCGGCCCGAGCAGCGCACCCGCCGTGTCCAACGCGCGGTGCACCCCGAACGCCCGCCCCAGCCCGTCCGGCGGCGAGGCCAGCGTGATCATCGCGTCGCGCGGCCCGGTGCGAATCCCCTTGCCCGCGCGGTCGACGCCGATCAGCAGCCCCAGACCGGCGACCGACGAACCGACCAGCGGAAAGCCGAGTCTGGTCACCGCGGAGAGGCCGTAACCGAACAGTGCCACGGCTTTCGGGCGCTGCCAGCGGTCGGCGAGGTGCCCGCCGGCGAGCCGCAGCACCGCCGTGGCACCGGTGTAGAGGCCGTCGATCGCGCCGAGTTGCAGGTAGCCGACGCCGAGACCGTAGACGAGGTACAGCGGCAGCACGGCGGTGACCATCTCGGCCGACAGGTCGGTGATCAGACTCACCACGCCGAGGCCGATGACGGTCGCGGAGATCTTGTGGTGCGACCGGCCCGGCTCAGCGGGCAGGCCGGCTCGGACAGAGGAGACGTACATCGGGAAGCCCTTCCGGTGAAGGACGCGCGCACGTCGCCGAGACCGTGCGCGCGTCCTACCTCAGCCAGTGACGCGGACGTCGTCCACCGCGGACTCCCAGAGGGAGGCCGTACTCGCGTCCGCGGCCTCGACGACGAGCTTCACGGTGCGCCCGCCGAACTGCGCGAGGTCGACGGTGGCGCTCTGCCATTTGCCCACGACCCTGGTGCTCGAGGTGCCGAGCTTCTCGAACACCTTCACCTTGTTCGTCCCGTCCAGCACATGGACCCGCAGGAAGTCCGATGTGGACGAGTTGTCACCGTGCGCGAAGGTGTAGGAGAACGTGAGCCTGCCGCCGGACGGCACGGGGATCTGCGGCGAGGTCATCGACGTCAGGCCTCCGTCCACGTCGTGGACGCCGACACTGGCGCCGGTGAGTCGTCCTGTCACCAGGCAGTTCGTGCCGCTCGTGGTGGTGCCGAGCTGCTTGACCCCGTCGGACTCCCTGGTCTCCTCCGGGTCACCGCGTTCCCACCTGCCGGTGGTCGCGGTGTCGGAGCCGGAGGCGTTGACGACCCAGCCCTGGCCGGACTCGAAGTCGTCGCTGAATCCGGCCGGTGTGGTGCCTACGGTCACGCTGAGCTGGGCCGTCTTCGTGGCCCCTCCCGACGTGCCGGTGATCGTCGCGGTCGCCGAACCGGACGCGCTCGACGACGCGGTGAGCGTCAGCGTCGAACGGCCGGGCGCGCTCACCGCGGCCGGCGAGAACGAGCCGGTCACGCCGGAGGGCAGGCCGGACACCGAGAGCGCGACGCTGCCGGTGAACCCGCCGGTGGCACCGACGTCCACGGTCGCGGTCGTGGACCCGCCCGCGGGCAGGGAGACCGACGACGGCGTGGCGGCGACGGAGAAGCTCGGCGAACTCGCGGCCTTGTGGCAGCCACCGGACACCGTGTCGGTGTAGTCGCGCCCGGCCACCGGCACGAAGTCGCTGCGGTACCCGGTCGCGGTGAGCGTGAGCTTGCCGACGCCGAAGGTGTTGTCGTTGCCTGCTTCCACCGGTCCCGCGGTGCTGCTGCCGAACCGGTAGAACCCGCGACCGCCGGTGCCGATCAGCACCTGCCGGACGCCGTTCGGGTCGCGCGTGCCGTCGGACCTCGCGAGCGCGTACCGCTGGTAGTTGTGGTCGTGCCCGGCGACGATGAGGTCCGCCTTGGCGTTGTACAGCGCGTTCCAGAACGGCGTGATCGTCGAGTTGTCGCCGTGGTTGCCCTTGTTGAACCGCGGGTGGTGGAAGAACGCCGCGGTGCACGGTTTGGTGTTCGCCGCCAGGTCGTTCTTCAGCCACGTCACCTGCGCCGAGCTCGCGTCGCGGGAGATGTTGGAGTTCAGCGCGACGAAGTGCCAGTCGCCCACGTCGAAGCTGTAGTAACCCTTGCCCCGCTCGCCGGCCCGCGCGCCGAAGTAGTCGAAGTAGCCCTGGGCGCCGGACGTGCCGTACTCGTGGTTGCCCGGCGTCGGGTAGGTGATCGACTTGAACTGGCCGTAGTGCGGGTCGTAGTTGTTGCGGTACTCCGTCAGGGTGCCGGAGTTGTAGGCGTTGTCACCGGCCAGGATCAGCGCCTGCGGGTTCATGGTCTTGACCACCGGCGCGGTCTGGTTGCAGGACGAGCCGCAGACGTCGCCGACCGCCGCCACGGTCGCCGTCGCCGCGGCGAGCGCCTGCGTGCCGAACTGGTAGGCGTCGACCACGTACCGGCTGCCGCTGTCGGCGAAGCTGGGCGTCACGCGTACGCAGTCACCCTCGAAAGCCTTGGTGTGGAAGGCTTTCCCTGGCCAGTGCTGGGCGGTGAACGTGTAGGAGCCCGACTTTGCCCCGCTGACCGTCACGGAGTCGTTGCCGCGCAGGGTCAGATCGGTGAAGCGCAACCGCAGCCACCGCGCACCGTCCTGACAGACCCGGCCGCCGTCGGCCGAGTTCGCGAACGCCACCCCGGCGGACTGGGTGCCGGGCTCCGCGATCTGGGGCACCTGCGGCACGTCGGGCACCGCGGTGGCGACAGGTTTGATGTCACCGCCGGACGGCATGGCCGCCACGGCCACCGCACCGGCGACCATGGCCGCCGCCGCGTAAATCGTCGTTGTGCGCCATCGCCTGCGCAGGGGAGATTTCATGGTTGTGTTCCTTCAGCAGGGAAGAGAATTCAGGAACGAGAACCGGTTCGAGCTGACCATAACGAGCGGTCAACGTCCGTCAACGAACCGGCTTTCCCCTTGCTGGATAACTCTGGACACCTATTCGGACCGATCATGTTCGACTGCGAAACGCCTGGTGGAGAGGTCAAGAAACCAGGCCGGGCACTCTGGAAATACTCTGGACGCGATCACAGCGGTATTTTCCGCGCGTATCATCCGGCGAGCCGCCCGAGAAGGGAGTCGCCCTGTGACCGCCGACGTGACCATTCGCGCGGGGGCCGAGTTCGGTGCCGCGCTGCGCTGCGCGATCGAGCGCAGCGGTCTCAGCCTCAGCGAGATCAGCCAGCGGCTGCGTGACCAGGACGCCCCGGTGAGCGTGAGCGCGCTCAGCTACTGGCAGAACGGCGAGAACCGGCCGGAGCGGGCGAGCTCGCTGGCGGCCGTGGCGGTGCTGGAGACCATTCTCGGCCAGGCCCCGTCGACGCTGACGGCGTTGCTCGGCCCGCGCCGGCCCCGTGGCCGGTGGACCAACCGGCCCGGCCTCGCGCTCCCGTACGACCAGATCTGGCGGCGGCCGGACAACGTGGCGAAGGCGCTGGCGAAGGTCGGCGCGACACCGGACGACCTGGACACGCCGCACCGGCTCTCGCAGTTCATCTCCTACCGCATCAACGCGCAGGGCTTCGAGGACTCCATGCGGGTGCGCCGCGTCGTCCGGGCCGACCACGACGACACCACCCGGTTCCTGTTCGTCGCGCGGTGCGGTGCGCTGCCACAGCCGCCGGTGGTGACGTTCACCGAGGGCTGCCGGGTCGCCCGGTTCCGTGCGGACGTGCCGAGCTCGACGTGCGTGTTCGAGTTCCTGCTGGACCGGCCGTTGCAGGCGGGAGAGCTCGCCGCCGTCGAGTTCGCGCTGCGGTTCCCGCCGGGGCAGACGTCGCGGCACACGCAGATCGCGATCTACCGGCCGGGCAGGGAGATGGTGCTGCACATCGCGTTCGACCCGGCGATGCTGCCCACCAGCTGCTCCGGGTACTTCCAGCCGCGCAGTGGGGTGCCCCGCGAGCACCAGGCGCCTGTCACGTTCGACGAGGAGACGACGACGTACCAGTTCATCACCCTGGACCCGATGCCCGGCCAGTACGGCATCCAGTGGAACTACTCGTAGGGCCGTTCCGGCTGCGCCACCCGGATCGCGTCCTCCACGTCGACGAACGGGATCTTCCCGCCGTTCACGCCGTCCTCGGCTGTCTCGTCCACATAGGAGCCCACGACCTCGATCCAGGTGTCGTCCGGCAGCGGTTCCGCGTTCCTCATCCCGATCTTCACCGGCCTGCCGTCGGCGGCGCAGCAGGTCAGGATCATCCGCACCAGCAGGCGTTCGCCGTTCGGACCGGTCGAGGTGAAGCCGACCAGCCTGACCCGGCGGTCCCGCAGCGTGCGGCCCTCGTCGAACACCGCACGGCTCGCGTAGTCGAAGATCTTGACCTCCACCGGATCGCCGTCCGGCAGCGGCGGGTACTCGTCGGACTCCGTGAGCACGGTGCCCGCGTTGACCGCCGCGTAGCTGCCGAGCGACTTCGGTGCGACGACGAGCAGTGCCAGCACGGGGAGGACGAGCAGCCAGGCGACCTTGGGCTGGTGTCCTTTCGCGGTGGCGAACAGCGCGAGGAGCACGACCGAGATGACCAGCAACGGCCACAGCCCGGCCTTGACGTAGCTGACGTACTGACCCGTCACCAGCGTTCTCGTCGTGGCACCGGCCAGCAGCAGGAGGATCACGATCGCCGCGGCCCGGTTCACAGCAGCGCGCCGATCGCGACGGCCGACGCCGTGGCGACGACCAACGTGGCCGGGGCGAACCTGATCGCGAACCGGCGGCCGAACATCCCGGTCTGCATGGCGAAGAGCTTCAGGTCGACCATCGGCCCGACGACCAGGAAGGTGAGCTTCGCCGTCGTCGAGAACTGCGTGAAGCTCGCCGCCACGAACGCGTCGGCCTCCGAGCAGATCGACAACAGCACCGCGAGCCCGGCCATGGCGAGCACCGCTAGCCACGGCTCGTCGGCGACGAACTGCAGCCAGCGGCCGGGCACGAACACGTTGATCGTCGCGGCGAGGAGCGCGCCGATCACCAGAAACCCGCCCGCGTGCAGGAAGTCGTGCCGTGCCTGGCTCAGAAACCCGTGCTGGTGGCTGTGTTCGGGCATCTTGATCCAATCAGTCCTGCCTTTCCGCAGCCACAACCAGCCCATGACCGTCGCGGCGAGCAGGCTCGCGGCGGCACGTCCCAGCACCATGCCGGGCTGACCGGGAAACGCGACCGCCGTCGCCACCAGCACGATGGGGTTGACGGCGGGGGCGGCCAGCAGGAACGTCAACGCCACCGCGGGTGCGATCCCCTTGCGCAGCAACGCTCCCGCCACCGGCACCGACCCGCACTCACAGCCAGGGAGCACCACTCCCGCGGCCGCGGCGGCGGGCACGGCGAGCACGGGCCGACGCGGCAGGACCTTCGTGAGCACGTCACTCGACACGTACACCGCGATGGCGGACGAGAGAGCGACGCCGAGGGTGAGGAACGGCAACGCCTGCAGCACGATCGAGACGAACACGGCCGCCCAGGTCTGCACGATCGGTGTCTGGAAGATCTCGTGGCCGCGCAGCAGAACGCCCCCCACCAGGAGTACGGCCAGCACCTCCACCGGCCCGATCCGACGTTCGCCCATGGTCGCGACGGTAGGGGTGATCAGAGGTGGCGGTCGTTATCCCGGTCGCGGCACTGGACATTCTCTGAACGTCAACCGCGCGTGGCCGGCCAGTCCGTCGAGTCGGTCGGTCGCACGCCGTCACCGCTCGTCCGCACCACATTCGTGACGCAGGCCGGCCGGACGGGTGGTTCGACTGATGCGGGTCGCGGAGCCGGGAGGCATGCTGGGCTCATGGCCGTCGATCCACGTGGTGCTGACCTGAAACGACTGCTCGCCGAGGACACGGGCGGGCCGGTGGTGATGCTGAACCTGCTGCGGTTCGCCGAGGCCGGTGCCGAGTCCTACCAGGAGTACGCGCGTCATCTGCGCGAGACGTTCCTGCCCCGCTACGGCGGCGAGATCCTCTACGCCGGCAGCGGATCCACCGTGCTGGTCGCCGAGGACGGGCAGAGCTGGGACGCGGTGATCGTCGTGCGCTACCCGGACCGCGCCGCGTTCAGCCGCATGGTGGCCGATCCCGGCTATCAGGAGGTGACGCGGCTGCGCACGGAGGCGTTGACAGAGGCGGTGCTCCAGGCCACCACCCCCTGGGTTTGATCCGTCTGACCGCTCTTGACTGACTCAGTCGGTCATTTATGATGGGCGGGTGCCACGCACTCGTTCAGCGGACATGTTCCCGAAGCTCGTCTCGGCCGCGGCCGAGACGTTCATCGCGCAGGGCTTTCAGCGGACCCAGATGCAGGACGTCGCCGACGCGCTGGGGGTGGCGAAGGGCACCGTCTACGGCTACGTCGAGAACAAGGACGCGCTGCTCGGGGCCGCGCTGCGGTTCGCCGACGGGGTGGAGCCGCTGCCCGAGGTGGCCGACCTGCCGGTCCGTGCGCCCGCGGAAGGCGAGCTGGCCGCGATGGTGGCCGAGCGGCTGCGGGGCGAGGTCGAGCAGCTGCGGCTGGTCGAGGCGTTGTCGACACGACGACATGGCCCGCTCGCCGTGGAGCTGGGCGAGATCATCACGAACCTGTACGACACGCTGTCGCGGCACCGGGTCAGCATCAAGCTGGTCGACCGCTGCGCCCCCGAGCTGCCGGAGCTGGCCGACGTCTGGTTCGGCCAGGGCCGCTCGGGTCTTGTTGTGGTGCTGACCGAGTATCTCCAGCGGCGCAGGGCGTTGCGGCTGCCCGGACCGGCGCCGCTGGTCGCCCGCACGATCCTGGAGACCTGCGTGTTGTGGGCGGTGCACCTGCACTGGGATCCCGCCCGGCCAGAGCCCCAGGACACCGCTGCCGTTCCATCCACGCTGGCAGGCCTGCTCACGCGTGGACTGCTGCCGGAAGGGTCATCGACATGAGCAAGAAGCTCACCACTGAAGGTCTCCGTGAGGTGTGGGATCGCTACGCGCCGCGCTACGACCGTGACATCGGGTTCTTCGAACGTGTCCAGTTCGGCGGCGGTCGCGAGTGGGTGTGCCCGCAGGCGACCGGTGACGTGCTGGAGGTGGCGATCGGCACCGGCCTCAACCTCCCGCATTACCCGGCGGACGTCAGGCTGGTCGGCCTGGACCTCAGCCCGGCCATGCTCGGCATCGCCCGCACTCGCGCGGCCGAGCTCGGGCGTGCGGTCGAGTTGTGTGAGGGAGACGCGCAGGCGTTGCCGTTCCCGGACGAGTCGTTCGACACCGTGGTCTGCACGCTGGGCCTGTGCGGTGTTCCGGACGAGCGTGCGGCGATCGCCGAGATGCACCGCGTGCTGCGGCCTGGTGGGAAGCTGTTGTTGCTCGACCACGTCGGCAGCCAGCACCGTGTCGTCCACTTCGTCCAGTCGCTGCTGGAGAAGCTGAGTGTGCGGATGTGCGGCGACTACCAGACCCGGCGGCCGTTGCCG
>NZ_FNET01000016.1 GCF_900100275.1 Lentzea albidocapillata subsp. violacea | reverse complement strand
TCCATCCTGTACCGCCGGAACTTTCCACACCAGATCATGCGATCCAGTGTCGTATCCGGTATTAGACCTCGTTTCCAAGGCTTATCCCAGAGTACAGGGCAGGTTACCCACGTGTTACTCACCCGTTCGCCGCTCGTGTACCCCGAAGGGCCTTACCGCTCGACTTGCATGTGTTAAGCACGCCGCCAGCGTTCGTCCTGAGCCAGGATCAAACTCTCCAATAAGGATTGTGTGATCGCTCCAGACGGAATATGTCTGGCATCTATCTTCTCAAAGGAATACCTCGACGAGGAGGTATTCATATATTACTGGCTGTGTTTCGGCACGCTGTTGAGTTCTCAAAGAACACGCGCTCACCGGTTCCAGTCTCCGTTTCCGGAGGCTATCTCTCGGGGCTTGTGTTGAAAGCTTAGCCAGTTCGTTTTCGCTTTGTCAAATCGCTGTTTCCGGCGATTCAGGCTCTGCGCAAACTCGCTTCGCATTCAGTTTTTCGCTTGGTTCAGAAGTTATCCGAGTGGCTTTCCCGGTGTCAAATCGGGGTCATTTTCAGATCCCGGACAGCACGTTAGGCCGTTCATTTACTTCTGGGGGTTTGACGCCGTGGAACTCTACTCGGCCCGATCCGCGGTGTCAACCGCTCGTTCCGTGGTCCCGCTTGCGACTTGGAGAAAGTTACTCACAGAGAGGATCAAAGTCAAATCGCCTGGTCAGCGGGCTGCTTGATCGGCACGGACGGCGAAGGAGCGGCCGGCTTGGCCCCGACCGGACGCGGTCGCAGCCACAGGGTGATGGAACGAAGTCCCTCCATCGCCCGCACGATCTGGTCCGGCGCGGCGGGCTGACGCGTCGCCACCGGCACCAGGTCGTAGCCCCAGACGCCGAACTCCTTGAGCACCGTCACCGGATCGTCACCGAAGTCCGCCGTCGCGGTCGCGGAGAACTCGAGGAACACGTGCGGCCTGTCGCGACGCAACAACCGGACGAGTCCCGCGAGAGCGCGATGCCCGCGTCCAGGCGTGTCGACCCGTACGACGGAAAGCTTCATGCCCTGCACCAAGGCGATCTCTTCGAGTGCCTTGTCCAGGCGCACCGCTTTCACACGCGCGACCTCGTCGGGAGCGTCGGCGGCCAGCGGCGACACCGACACACCGCCGGTCAGCGTCGGGGACGCCGCCAGCTCCCCCGCGCTCTCCCATGCCGCGCCCTCGACCACGGTCATCCGGTCGGCGACGGCGGCGGGCAGGTTCGCCGAGACGTTGTGCCTCAGCAGAGCGGCCGCGGAGGCATCCGGCTCCACCGCGACAACGGCACCCATCAGTCCGAGCCGCGACAAAACCCGAATCGAGTGGTAGCCGACGTACGCGCCGACGTCGAGGAAGATGCCGTCCGGTTCCAGCACGGAGTCGAGCAGTTCCGCGAGGTCCGGCTCCCACACGCCGTTGGACGACAACAGCGGGAGCATGAACGCGTCGTCGGAGGGCAGCCGCATCATGCCCGCGTCGCACAACACCAGCGACGAACGCACCGCAGGCGCGTCACCAGCGTTCTCGTGCTGGCGAACGACCACCCGCCGCAGCGCGTCGGCGGTCTGTTGTGCCTGGTGAGCGGTGCGCAGAGCGGCGCTCAGCCGGGAGTCGCGCTCGCGGAAGACCTCGACGACCTTGGACTCCAGGCCGTCGATCCGGTCCAGCGTGCGGTCGAGCGCCACGGTCAGCTTGTCGATCCGCTCGGCGAGTACCTCGTCCGACTTCGCGCGCCTGGCCGCCTCGGCGACGACCGCGTCCTCGACGTCGCGCTGCCGGCGGCCCTGACCGGCCATGTCCGCGCGCACGCGCACGACCCCGTCGTCGACGCCGACCAACTGGTCGACGAAGTGCGACTGCCGCCCCGCGACCTGCTCGACCTCGGCGCGGAGCAGTTCCAGCTCACCGGCACCGACGCCGGCCTTCAGCGCGTCCTGCCGGTTGACCAGCTCGGACACCGTGCGCTCGACCCCGTCGATCAGGGTGTGCAGCACCTGGCGCATGTGGTTGTCGTAGTGGTCCAGCGCGCGCAACACGACCTTGCGCAGCGCGGGTGCCATCGGCGTCCGGTGAGGGCCGTCCACGGTCGGCTGCCGCAGTAACGCGTGCTTGGCCGACTGCAGCGCGAGCATCGGGTCGACCTCGGCCTTCTGCTTCGGCCTGCGGGCCCGCCATCCGCGGTACGCGTGCTCGACGCGTTCACGGAGAACTTCGGCGACTCGTGCGACCGACCGCACGGACAGCACGTGCTGACGTGCGGCCGCACCGAGCGCCGCGGCCGTGGGCAGGTCATCGGCCAATGAACGCAGCAGCTTTGCGGCGGCTTGCACGTCCGGTTCGGCGCCTTGGTGACACGGCACGAGAACCGCCGTCTTGCCGAACAGTTCGGCAACGGCGCCGTGGTCCGACGCGACGATCGGGACTCCCCGCACGGCGAGCTCGGCCAGGCGCAACGCGATCCGGTCGTCCGCCCCGTCGCGGTGCAGCGACACCACGGCGTCGGCGGTCGCGGCCACGTCGAGGCCGTCCACCAGCGAGATCCGCTGGTCGGAGGACGTGGCCAGGCGCAGCCGCTCGGCCGCCTCCGGGTGTTCCACCGCACCGGACACGGCGATCTTCAGCTCGACGTCCGTCCGGTCCGGGAACGCGGTCAGGAACGCGGACACGGCGCCCAGCACGTTGCCGGGCCTGTCGAGACCATGGTCCGCAATCGCGGCAAACACCACCACTTCGCCGGACTCGTGCTCACGCGCACCAACGTCGTGCACGGGCACAGGCACCACACGCACGATGGGCCCGCCGATGCGTTCGGCGGCAGCCCGTGACGCCTCGGACGAGAGCCAGAGTTCGTTCACGCCCGTGCGGTCGTCCGCAGCGGTGGCGTCCAACGCGACATCGACGACGAACCGTCCGGAGGGCACCTCGTCGGCAGAAGAGGCGCGCACCACGACGGGATATCCGGCGGCAGCCGACACCGGCAGCCCGGACGCACGCGCGGCGGCGAGCATCAGTTCGGCCAGTGGCCCTGAGCCGATGACGGACACACCAAGCTGGTCGAGCAGTGCCGGCCCCTCCGAGCGGGGCTGCGGCACGGCGGGCGCGGGCAACCGTCCGGAAGCGACGCCGACCCCGGCGCACCACTCGCGCCAGGCCTCCGCGTCCGCACCGAAAGGCGCCGGGAACTGCCGCTGCAGCGCGGCATCCGCACGCCACACGGCGTCGGCCCAGCGCGTGCCACCACTCTCGGTCGGCTCGCACGCCCAGATGAGGAACCCACCACCACCGTCCTCACCGAACGCCGGCGGCGGTGTCGGCACGGAGGCCCGGTAGTCGGCGCGCAGCTCGGACGGGATCTGCGTCCCGTCGATCAAGGAGTCGAATCGGTACGGCACGGGCGCCACGGACCAGCCGTTGCGCACCAGTTCGCCGCGGTAGGACTGGCATAGCTCGGCGACCTCCGTGTGTTCCGAGAGCAGCACACGGGGACGTTCGGCGAAATCGGCGGACAGCAACCAGGGCCGACGCGGGTCGAAACCGCGGAAATGCACCGTCAGCAGGTCCTGGCCGACCACGGCCAGCGAACCGGACTCGGTGCGGTGCAACGGCCGGTCCGCGACGTTCCACACGGACAGACCGATCCGTGCGTCGCGCACGACGTGGTGCGGCACGATCGCCGGCATGTCCAAAGAGTTCAGGTAGGGCTCGGAACCCGGTCCGACGGCGATGAACCCGGGGTCGAAGGCACCCTGGTCGTGCAGGTCGGCGGGACCGGGCTGCAGGCCGTCGGACGCCAACGGCCGTAACGTGCGCGGCAGCATCACGACCGGTGCGGTGCGCAACGCCTCCAGCACGACCTTCGTGAGCGACCCGAACACCTGCACCCACGGGTCGAGGTACAGCACGGGCATGCCCTGCGACAGCAACGCCTCCAGCAGGCGCGGCACCATCGCGGCCTTGAGCTCGGCGGCGTCCAGGGACGTCGCGAGCTCGTGCAGCTCGACCTCGGCGACGCCGATGTCCAGCGGCGTCATCAGTCCAGGCCCCGCGTGCTCCGGCTGCGCGTCGACGACCAGCGCGACGAACCGGCCCTCGGGGTGCTCCGCGAGGAACGAGCTGGACAGGACCTTGACGGCGGGCAGCTCCGCCGCCGTGGCGACGGTGCACGCGCAGATCGTCGGCTGGAACTCGGGTACCTCAGTCACGGAGAGCACGTATCTGCCTCACAGCATGGGGAGAAGTGTGCGCAACTCGTACGGGGTGACGCTACGACGGTACGCGTCCCACTCCGTCCTCTTGTTGCGCAGGAAGAAGTCGTAGACGTGCTCGCCCAGTGCCTCGGGCAGCAGCTCCGAGTTCTCCAGTTCGGTGAGCGCCTCGCCGAGGTTCTGCGGCAGGTTCGCGTACCCCGCCGCGCGCCGTTCGCGGTCCGTCAGCGACCACACGTCGTCCTCGGCGGGCGGCGGCAGTTCGTAGCCCTTCTCGATGCCCCGCAGGCCGGCGGCCAGGATCACCGAGTACGCCAGGTACGGGTTGCACGCGGAGTCCAGCGAACGGACCTCGACGCGGCGCGACGACGACTTGCCGGGCGAGTACATCGGCACGCGAACCAGTGCGGAGCGGTTCGCGTGACCCCAGCACACGGCCGTGGGAGCCTCACCGCCGACGATCAGGCGCTTGTACGAGTTCACCCATTGGTTCGTGACACCGGAGATCTCGCGCGCGTGCTTGAGGATGCCCGCGACGAACTGCTTGCCGATGTCGGAGAGCTGGTACGGGTCTTCCTCGTCGTAGAAGGCGTTGCGGTCGCCCTCGAACAGCGAGAAGTGCGTGTGCATGCCCGACCCCGGCTGGTCGGAGAACGGCTTGGGCATGAACGAGGCGCGCACGCCCTGCGTGATCGCGACCTCCTTCACCAGGTAGCGGAACGTCATGACGTTGTCCGCCATGGTCAACGCGTCGGCGTAGCGCAGGTCGATCTCCTGCTGGCCGGGCGCGCCCTCGTGGTGGCTGAACTCGACCGAGATGCCCATCGCCTCGAGCGCCTCGATGGCGTGGCGGCGGAAGTGCGTCGCGGTCTCGTGCGAGGTCTGGTCGAAGAAGCCGCCGTTGTCCGCGGGCTCGGGCTCGCTCCCGTCGCCGGGCAGGCCCTTGAGCAGGAAGAACTCGATCTCGGGGTGGACATAGCAGGTGAACCCGGCCTCGCTGGCCTTCGACAGGGTGCGGCGCAGCACGTGGCGCGGGTCGGCCCACGACGGGGAGCCGTCCGGCATCGTGATGTCGCAGTACATGCGTGCCGAGTAGTTGCTGCCGTCCGGCGTCTGCCAGGGCAGCACCTGGAACGTCGAGGGGTCCGGCTTCGCGACCATGTCCGACTCGTAGACGCGGGCGAAGCCCTCGATCGCCGACCCGTCGAACCCGATGCCCTCGCTGAAGGCACCTTCGAGCTCGGCCGGTGCGACCGCCACGGACTTCAAGAAGCCCAGGACGTCCGTGAACCAGAGCCGGACGAACCGGATGTCGCGTTCCTCTAGCGTGCGGAGCACGAACTCCTGCTGGCGGTCCATAGGGCGCAGCTTAAGGGCTCCGGAGTCTCTACGATCAACGCATGTCCGCCCGTTGGTTGTTGGTTTGCGCACTCGCCCTGCTCACGAGCTGCACGTCCGGGGGAGATCTCCCCGATGGTGCGACGTTGCTCTCGAAGTCGGCCGAGTCGATGCGCTCCGTCAAGACCGTCCACTTCACCATCAAGGTGGACGGTGAGCTGCCGGACGTGCCGGTGAAGGAGGCCGACGGCGACCTCACCTCGTCCGGTGACTCGAAGGGCACCGCGAAGGTGACGTTCGGTGGGCAGCTGCTGTCCATCGAGTACGTACTGACGGGCGGAAACCTGCACTTCAAGGGCCCGACCGGCGGGTTCACGAAGCTGCCGGCGGCGTTCGCGGGCCAGGTGTACGACCCCTCGGCAATCCTGAACCCGGACAAGGGCGTCGCGCAGGTCCTGGCCAGTGCCAAGGATGCGAAGACCAAGTCGTCCGGTGACGTGTCGGTGGTCGAGGCGACGGTGCCGAAGGACGTGGCGGCCGGGCTGGTGCCGGGCATCTCCGCGGACGTGAAGGCGACGTTCTCGATCGACAAGGACAACAAGCTCAAGAGCGCGCTGTTCGAGCTCCCCGGCGGTCAGAAGATCGACATCGGCCTCACGGACTTCGACAAGCCCGTCACGGTCACGGCACCCGCGTAGATGAGAAAGGTAGCTCTCGCCGCGTCCGGCGCGGCCGTGCTGCTGGGGGCGCTCGACGCGTACGTCGTCGTCGGTGTCCTGACCGACATGGTGCGTGACCTGGGCATCGCGGTGAACGAGCTGGAGCAGGCGACGCCGATCGTCACCGGGTACCTGCTCGGGTACGTGGCGGGCATGCCGTTGCTCGGGCAGCTGTCGGACCGGCTCGGGCGGCGGTTCGTGCTGCAGGTCTCGCTGCTCGGGTTCCTGGTGGGCTCGGTGATCACGGCGATGGCGGCGGACGTGCCGTTGCTCGTGCTCGGACGCGTTGTGCAGGGCCTGGCCGGTGGCGCGCTGCTGCCGGTGACGATGGCGCTGGTCGCGGACCTGTGGGAGGAGCGCCGGCGGTCGACCGCTCTGGGGACCGTTGGTGCCGCTCAGGAGTTGGGGTCTGTTCTCGGCACGCTGTACGGCATCGCTGTTCAACGCGATGCCCCTGTTCGAGGCGTGGGAGCCGCAGAGCTGGCGGTGGATTTTCTGGGTCAACATCCCGTTGGCGGTCATCGCGATGGTGGTCGTGCAACGCACCGTGCCGAACACACGGCGCGAGGTGCGCATCGACGTCGTGGGCGGGGTGTTGCTGGCAGCAGCGTTGTCGTTGCTGGTCGTGGCGCTCTACAACCCGAAGCCCGCCGAGTCCGTGCTGCCGTCGTGGGGCTGGCCGACGCTCATCGCGGCGTTCGTCATGCTGGGTGGCTTCTTCTTCCGGGAACGCCGTAGCGCCGTGCGGCTCATGGACCCGGATGGCGTGCAGTGGCGGCCGTTCTGGGCCGTGCTCGGGGTGTCGCTGGCCGCCGGTGCCGCGTTGATGGTGACGCTGGTCGACGTGGAGTTGTTCGCGCAGACCGTGCTACGGCGCGACTCGGCGGCCGCGGCGACGCTGCTCACCCGGTTCCTGATCGCGTTGCCGGTCGGCGCCGTCCTGGGCGGGTTCCTCGCGTCACGGCTCGGCGACCGCTGGGTGTCCTTCGGCGGGCTCGCGATGGCATCGGTGTCGTACGTGTTCATCGCGCAGTGGCCCGCTGACGTCAGTGGGCTCGTGCTCACGCGTGATCTGGCCATCGCCGGTTTCGGGCTGGGCCTGGTCATCGCGCCGTTGTCCGGTGCCGTGCTGCGTGTCGTGCCTCCCGTCCGGCACGGCGTGGCGTCGGCGTTCGTCGTCGTCGCGCGCATGACGGGCATGCTCGTCGGTGTGGCGGCGTTGTCCGCGTGGGGACTCCACCGGTTCCGCGAGCTCACGGCAGGCCTGAACACACCGCTGCCGTTCGGCGTCGAACCCGCTGAGTTCCAGCGGCGGATGGCCGAGTACCAGCGCGGGCTCACCGAGGCGCTGCTCACCGAGTACCACGAGATCTTCCTGATCACGGCGGTGATTTGCGCTGTCGGCGCGCTGGGTTCGGTTCTCCTGCCTGGGAAACGTCAGCAGACAGGATCTGTTTCGGGCAGCCTCAAATCCACCAGGTAGTTCGTGCCCACGCCGTCCACGCAGCCGATGCCCGCGAGGAACGCCGTGTGCTGGTTTCCGTTGTACGTCAGCAAACGCGCCCCTAGGGCCTGCGCGAGGTCCACACCGGACTGGTAGGGCGTCGCCGGGTCACCGGTCGTCGACACCACCAGCACCTGCGGCAGTCCGTCCACGTTGGGCGGGTGCGGTTCCGACGTGTGCGGGGCCGGCCAGAACGCGCACGGGCCGAGCGCGGTCTCGTCGGTGGGGATCGTGTCGTTGCCCAGCAGTTCCAACAGCCTCCGCCGGTTGGACTCCAGGGTGGCCCGGTCCTTGATCGGCGGTTCGTCGACGCAGCGGATGGCCACGAACGCGTCCTGGATGCGGCTGTAGGTGCCGTCCTGGGCGCGGCCGAGGTACTGGTCGGCGAGCTGCAGCAGGGTGTTGCCCTTGTTCTGCCGCAGCTCCTGAAGACCCTTGAGAGCGGTCTCCCACAGCCGGTCCGTGTACATCGCCTGGATGATCGCGGTGTTCGCGTCCGAGTGGGACAGCTTGCGGTCGCCGACCTGCAGCGGGGTCTTCTTGAGCGGCTCGATCATCTGCCGGAACTGGGACTCCGCCGCGCTCGTGTCCCTGCCGATGGGACAGTCGCGTTGCGCGCACCAGCCGGCGAACCGCTGGAACGACTCCTCGAAGCCCTGCGCCTGGCGTGCCGACGCGGCCACCTTGTCGCTGTTGACCTCCACGGCGCCGTCGAGCACCATTGCGCGCACGTTGCGAGGGAACATCTCGGCGTACAACGTGCCGATGCGCGTGCCGTAGGAGTAGCCGAGGTAGGTCAGCTTGTTCTCCCGCAACGCACCGCGCAGCACGTCGACGTCGCGTACGACGTCACGGGTGCCGACGTTGCGCAGCAGGTCGATGCCGCTGCGTTCGGTACAGCGGTCGACGAAGAACTTGTTCTCCTGCTCGGTCAGGTTCGCGCTCTCGCCCTTGGGCCGCAGCCGTTGCGCGTCCCGTTCGGCGTCGGTCAGGCACTGGACGCGGGGCTGGCTCGCCCCCACGCCACGCGGGTCGAAACCCACCACGTCGAACCGCTTGCCGACCGGGTTGCCCGGCTGCATGTTCGCGACGTGCGACATGCCCGAACCTCCCGGACCGCCGGGGTTCACCACCAGAGAACCGACCCTCCGGTCCTTCTCCGCGGCAGGGCGGCGCAGCAGTCCGACAGTGATCGTCCCCGCGTCCGGATTCTCGTAGTTGAGCGGAACGTACAGCCGAGCGCACTGGATGCCCTCGCGCTCGTACAGGCCCTTGCTCTTCGCGTCGGTCGCGTAGGGCCGGCACGCACCCCACGCCAGCGTCTGCTCGTAGAAGCGCGCCAGGCCCTTGCGCGCGGCGACGGGTGAGCCGTCGATGCGCGCGTAGGACGTGGACGTGCCGAGCAGAACGATCAATGCGAACAAGGCGGCGGTGACTCGGGATCGCCTCTTCGTCATTAGGCGCACCGGGTTCCGTCGGCGGGCAACGTCTGGTCGATCAGGTACCTCACGCCGGCGCCGTCCACGCACTGGTCGCCCTGCAGGAAGACCGTGTGCTGGACGCCTTCGTAGGTGAGCAGCCGCGAGTTGAGCGCTTTGGCCAGGTTCACGCCCGCCTCATAGGGCGTGGCCGGGTCGCCGGTCGTGGAGATGACCAGCAGCGGCGGGATGCCTTCGGCCTTGGGCGGGCCCGTGGGCGCGGTGACCGGGGCGGGCCAGAACGCGCACGAGTCGAGGGCCGCGCCGGCCGGGTTGCCGTCGTCGAGGAACGGTGCCGCCTCCTTGTACTTCTTCTGGGTCTCGAGCAGCGCGTTCTTGTCCGTCAGCCGTGCGTCGTCCACGCAGTGCACCGCATTGAACGCATCCGTGATGGTCGAGTACTTGCCCTGTTCATCGCGGTCGAAGTACGCGTCAGCGAGGCGCAGCAACGTGGTGCCCTTGCCGCTCGTCAGCTCCTGGAGGCCGTTGAGCAGGACGGGCCACAGCTGTTCCGAGTACATCGCCTGGATCGCGGCGGTGATGGCGTCGTTGTAGGACAGCTTGCGACCACCGACGTCGACCGGCTGCTGGATCAACGGTGTGGTGAGCTGCCGGAAGCTCAGGTTCGCATCGCCTCCGAGTGGGCACTCCTTCTTCTCTCGGCACCACTTCACGAACTCGTCGAACGCCTTCTGGAAGCCGGCCGCCTGTGCGACCAGCGACGCGAGCTGGTCCTGGGTCGGGTCGACGGCACCGTCGAGGATGAGCGCGCGCACGTTCTGGGGGAAGGTCTCGGCGTATTCAGTGCCAATGCGGGTGCCGTACGAGTACCCGACGTAGCTCAGCTTCGCGTCGCCGAGCGCAGAGCGGAGGACATCCATGTCCTTAACTACGTCCCGCGTGCCCAAATTGGCGAGCATTGCCGCCCCGAATTTTGTACCGGCGGCACACTTCTCGGCATATGTCCTGTTCTCTTGCTCCGTTTGGGCGATTCCGGCCGGACTTGTGTCGATGTCGAGGTCCAGACGCTCCGCGTCGCGCTCCGGTCCGGTGAGGCAACTGACCGCCGGCTCGCTCGCGCCGATGCCCCTCGGGTCGAATCCGATGAGGTCGAACTTCGCCGCGAGGTCGGTCTTGCGGTAGGCCGGGATCATGCCCGCGGCCGACGCCATGCCGGACGCGCCGGGGCCGCCGGGATTGGTCAGCAACGAGCCGATCTTCTGCCCGGTGGCCTTGTACCGGAGCACGCCGATGGTGATCGTGTCGCCGGTTGGCTTGCTGTAGTCGAGGGGAACCCTCAGGCGGGTGCACTCGACGTCGCGCCTCTTGCCGTAGGCGTCGCGGCTCGACCCTGTCGTCGCGTACGGCTCGCAGTTCTCCCAGGCGAGCTGCTGGCCGTAGAACTCCTCCAACCCGGCCGGAACGACGCCCGCCGGGCCGACCTTCTCGAAGGTCACGCCCGGTTTGGCGGTCCCTTCGATGATCGACGTGCAGGACGCGAGCAGCGGAATGACGAGCAACACGCTCAAGAGACGGACCACAGCCCGATGGTATGGGAGATGATGAGGGCATGCCGCAGCTTCGGATCGCGCTGGCCCAGGTCAACGCCACTGTTGGTGATCTCCAGGGCAACGCTTCGCTGGTCGTCGAGTGGACGCGCAAGGCTCGTGAGGGCGGCGCGCACGTCGCCGTGTTCCCCGAGATGGTGCTGACCGGCTACCCGGTCGAGGACCTGGCGATCCGCACGTCGTTCGCGCGGGCGTCCGCGGAGGCGCTGGAGGCGCTGGCCGGGTCCCTGGAGGCCTCGGGCCTCGGTGACATCGCCGCCGTCGTCGGCTACCTGGAGCACGACTCCGTCGGCCCGCGCAACGCCGTCGCCGTGCTGCACGGCGGGCGTGTGGTCGCGCGGCAGTGCAAGCACCACCTGCCGAACTACGGCGTGTTCGACGAGCGTCGCTACTTCAAGCCGGGTTCGTCGCTGGACATCGTGCGGATCAACGGTGTCGAGGTCGGCATGGTGATCTGCGAGGACCTGTGGCAGGACGGCGGCCCGATCACCGCTCTCGGTGACGCCGGCGTCGACCTCGTGGTCTCGCCCAACGCCTCGCCCTACGAGCGCAACAAGGACGACCAGCGGCTGCCTCTGGTCGCGCGCCGTGCCGCCGAAGCCCACGCGCCCCTCGCCTACTGCAACCTCGTCGGCGGCCAGGACGAGCTGGTGTTCGACGGCGACTCGCTCGTCGTCTCCGCCGACGGCCAGCTGGTCGGGCGGGCGCCGCAGTTCGTCGAGCACCTGATGTTCGTCGACTTCGACGTGCCGGGCGACCGCGAGTACGAGCAGGGCCAGATCGGCGACTTCTACGTGCGCCGTGTGTTCCTCTCCGACGCGATCCCGGCATACGAGCCGTTGCCCGCGCCCCGCGTGTTCGAACCGCTGGCCGATGAGGCAGAGGTGTGGCACGCGCTGGTGACCGGTCTGCGCGACTACGTGCACAAGAACGGCTTCCGGACCGTGGTGCTCGGTCTGTCCGGTGGCATCGACTCTGCCGTGGTGGCTTCTCTGGCGGTGGACGCTCTCGGTGCCGACGCGGTCTACGGCGTCTCGATGCCGTCCTCCTACTCGTCCGAGCACTCGCGTTCGGACGCCTCCGACATGGCCGTGCGGACCGGCCTGCACTTCACCACCCAGCCGATCGGCGAGATGGTGTCGACGTACGTCTCGCAGCTGGAGCTGACCGGCCTCGCCGAGGAGAACATCCAGGCCCGGTGCCGCGGCATGCTGCTGATGGCGCTGTCGAACCAGCACGGTCACCTGGTGCTCGCGACGGGCAACAAGTCCGAGCTCGCGGTCGGCTACTCGACCATCTACGGCGACGCGGTCGGCGGCTACGCCCCGATCAAGGACGTGCTGAAGACCCTGGTCTGGGACCTCGCCCGGTGGCGCAACGCCGAGGCCGAGAAGCGCGGCGAGACCCCGCCGATCCCGGAGAACTCGATCTCCAAGCCGCCGTCGGCCGAACTGCGGCCCGGCCAGGTCGACTCCGACTCGCTGCCGGACTACGAGATCCTCGACGCCCTGCTGGACGACTACGTCCACTGCGACCGCGGGTACGACGACCTGCTGGCCGCCGGGCACGAGCCCGCGCTCGTGGACCGGGTGCTGCGGATGGTCGACAAGGCCGAGTACAAGCGCCGTCAGTACCCGCCGGGCACGAAGATCTCGAACAAGGCGTTCGGGCGGGACCGGCGGCTGCCGATCACGAACGGATGGCGCGAGGGCTGAACTCAGGAGTAGAGCCTGCTCCACCGCGCGAACACAGGGCGCCCAGATACGTTTCTCCACATGAAACGGATCTGGGCGTCGCTGCTCTACCTGGCGACCGGTCTGCTGACGGCCATGGCGGCGTGGCTCGCCATCGGCGTCCTGCTGCTGTCCGTGGTCGTGTTGCCGCTGCTGCCGATCACCGCGCCCTTGATCCGGCGAGTCGTGGACTTCGACCGCCGGCGCCTGGCGCGGTTCACCGGCGCCGAGATTCCGTCGCCGCCACCGCTCGACGGGCCGTGGCTGCACCGGGCACAGCGGGTGCTGACCGATCCGGACAGCCGCCGGGACGGGATGTGGGTGCTGCTGCACGCCCTGTTCGGCACGTTGTCCGGGTCGGTCGCGATCGGCATCGCGGGGGCGCTCGTCCAGCAGCCCGTCGCCTTGTTCCTCTGGTGGACGGTTCCCGGCGGGATGCAGAACTCGTTCGGCCTCCACGTCGACTCGTGGGCGAAGGCGCTGCTGAGCGTGCCGATCGCGGTCGTGCTGGCCCTGCTCCTCACGCAGTTCCCGAGGCTGGCGAACCTCGACGCGACGTGGGCGAGGAAGTTGCTGGCGCCGCCGAAGGCCTCGCTGGAGAAGCGGCTGGCCGAGGTCGTGGCGACCAGGGCGGCGGCGTTGCAGGCGCACGGCGCCGAACTGCGGCGCATCGAGCGGAACCTGCACGACGGCACGCAGAACAAGCTGGTCGGCGTGGTCATGATGCTCGGCATCGCCGAGCGGACGCTCCAGCAGAACCCGGACAACGCGCTGCAGGCGTTGCTGCGTGCGCAGGACGCGGCCGGCGACGCGTTGGAGGAACTTCGCAACGTCGTGCGCAGCATTCACCCGCCGGTCCTGGAGGATCTGGGACTGGACGGGGCCATCCAGGCTCTGGCCGCGCGGTGCCCGGTGCCCTGCGTGCTCACGGCCGAACACCTCGGGCGGCTGCCTGCGGCGGTCGAGGCGGCGGCGTACTTCGCGGTGGCCGAGGCGCTCACCAACGTGGCCAAGCACAGCGGCGCGAAGCGGGCGTGGGTCAGCCTCGACATCATCAACGATCAGCTCACCGTCATCGTCCACGACGACGGCAAGGGCGGCGCCGACGAGAAGCAGGGGACAGGGTTGGACGGGATTCGCGGCAGGGTGGCGGCGTTGGACGGCAACGCGGACGTGAGCAGTCCCGAGGGCGGGCCGACCGTGCTCACCGTCGTGCTGCCGGCGGGGAGGTGAACCCGTGCGCATCGTGATCGCCGAAGACGACGCGCTGCTCCGCGAGGGGCTGACGTTGTTGTTGCGCAACGAAGGCCTCGACGTGGCAGCGGCCGCGGACAACCCCGATGATTTCCTGAAAGCCGTGGCCGAACACGAGCCGGACATCGCCGTGGTCGACGTGCGGATGCCGCCGACGTTCACGGACGAGGGGCTGCGTGCGGCCGTAGAGGCGCGACGGCGGCACCCGAAGCTGGCCGTGCTGGTTCTCAGCGCTTGGGTCGAGCAGAGCTACGCGCACGAACTGCTCGCCGGCTCCGGCGGCGGCGTCGGTTACCTGCTCAAGGAACGCGTCGGCAAGGTCGCGGACTTCCTCGACTCACTGCACCGCGTCGCGAACGGCGGCACGGCGCTCGACCCCGAGGTCGTGTCGCAGCTGCTGGTGCGACGCAGGGCGGACGACGCGCTCGGTGTGCTGTCACCGCGTGAGCGCGAGGTCCTCGGGCTGATGGCGGAGGGGCTGTCGAACGCCGCTATCGGCGAGAAGCTCGTCATCAGCGCGGGAGCCGTGCACAAGCACATCGGCAACGTCTTTCTGAAGCTCGGCCTCAACAGTGAGGACGGGTCGGGTGACCGGCGCGTTCAGGCTGTTCTTGCGTACCTGGATCACTGAGGACGAACAAAGGGGAACAGCACGGTCTGCCTGATGGACGTGCCGGTCAGCATCATCAGCAGCCGGTCGACGCCCATGCCGAGCCCACCGGTCGGCGGCATGCCGTGCTCCAGCGCCCGCAGGAAGTCCTCGTCCAGCTCCATCGCCTCGACGTCACCGGACGCGGCCTTCAGCGACTGCGCCTCCAGCCGCCGCCGCTGCTCCAGGGGGTCGGTCAGCTCCGAGTAGGCCGTGCCGATCTCCGCGCCGAACGCCACCAGGTCCCACCGTTCGGCCAGGCGCGGGTCGAGGCGGTGCTGACGGGTCAGCGGCGACACCGACGTCGGGAAGTCGATGTAGAAGGTCGGGCCGGCGGTCGAGGCCTCCACGAACGTGTCGTAGGCCTCCTGCACGAGCTGGCCGTGGTCCCAGTCCTCGTTGATCTCCACGCCCCGCGCGCCCAGGAGCGCCCTTAGTTCGGAGACGGACGTGTCCGGGGTGATCGACGCGTTCAGAGCCCCGGAAACCGCCGTGTAGACCGGAATCACCGGCCACTGCCCCGACAGGTCGAACGTGCCGTCCGGCCGGTGCGCGACCTCGGTGCCGAACGCCTCGCGTGCCGCGTGCTGGATCAGCGTGCGCACCAGGTCGAGCATGACCCGGTAGTCCGCATAGGACTGGTAGGCCTCCAGCATCGTGAACTCGGGGTTGTGGGTGGCGTCCGCGCCCTCGTTGCGGAAGTTCCGGTTCAGTTCGAACACCCGGTCCACGCCCGCGACGCAGAGCCGTTTCAGGTACAGCTCCGGCGCGATCCGCAGGTACATCCGCATGTCGTAGGCATTGATGTGGGTGACGAACGGCCGTGCGTTCGCGCCGCCGTGCACCGCCTGCAGCATCGGCGTCTCGACCTCGAGGTACTCCTGCGCGTGCAGGAACTCGCGCACGCTGCGGATGACGTCGCTGCGCAGCTTCAGCAGGTGCGCCGAGTCCTGGTTCACGACCAGGTCGAGGTAGCGCTGGCGGACGCGGGCCTCCGGGTCGGTGAAGCCCTTGCGCTTGTCCGGCAACGGGTGCAGGCACTTCGCGGTCATCGTCCACGACGACGCCAGCACCGAGATCTCGCCGTGGTCGGACTTGACCACCTGGCCCGTGACGCCGACGTGGTCGCCGAGGTCGATGTCCGACTTCCATGACGCCAGGGCCTCACCCAGCGAGTCGACGGTGAGCATCAGCTGGATCTCGCCGCTGAAATCCCGGACCCGCGCGAAGCAGAGCTTGCCCATCTCCCGCAACGCCACCACGCGCCCGGTGACCGAGACCTCCTCGCCGAAGCGTTCACGTGCCCCGGCGAGGAGATCGGTGCGCGCGAACCCGACGGGGTACGGGTCGACGCCCTGCGAGACCAGCCGTTCGACCTTCGCGATCCGCACCCGGACCTGCTCCGGCCTGCGCACGGACTTCGGTTCGACCCGGATCGCGTCGATCTCGGCGACGCGCGCCGCGAAGTCGTCGCCGACGTCCGTCTTCTGCAACGCCCGCTTGCGCAACGACCGCAACGACGGCACGAAGCCCTCGGCGACACCGGCGGCGATGCTGACCCGCGGCAACGACCGGGAACGCTGGTAGCAAAGGAACCTCGGCTCCCACTCCGGCAGGTACTTGGCGTTCGACCGGTACAGCGACTCCAGCTGGAAGAACCGCGACGCGAGCGACAGCACCCGCCGCCACGCCCGCAGCACCGGGCCGGCGCCGATCTTCTCGCCCTCCTCGAACACCGCGCGGAACATCGCGAAGTTCAGCGAGATCCGTTGCACGCCAAGGTGTCCGGCGGCGGCCGCGAGCTGGGCGACCATGTACTCGTTGAGGCCGTTCTCGGCCGCACGGTCGCGGCGCATCAGGTCGAGCGACACGCCCCGGCGGCCCCACGGCACGAACGACAGCAAGCCTCGCAACGCACCCGACGCGTCGTAGGCCTCCACCATCACGCACCGGCCGTCGCTCGGATCTCCCAGGCGTCCCAACGCCATCGAGAAACCGCGCTCGGTCTCGGCGCCGCGCCAGGCCTCCGCCAGGTCCAGGATGGACGCCATCTCGTCCGGCGCGATCTCGCTGTGCCGGCGGACGCGGGTGGTGTACCCGGCACGTTCGACGCGCGACACCGCCTGGCGCAGCCCGCGCCGTTCCGGACCGGCGAGCACGAAGCGGCGAACGTCCAGGACCGCCTCGTCGCCGATCTCCAGCGCCTTGAGCCCGGCGCCGGCATAGATCTGCGCGCCTCGTTCGGACGCGCCGAGCACGCCCGGCGTCCAGCCGTACGTGCGCGCCTCGGACAACCACGCCCGCACGGCCTCGGGCCAGTGCTCCTCGTCACCGATCGGGTCGGCGGAGGCCAGCGTCACGCCGCCGATCACCCGGTACGTCAGGGCGGCCCGGCCGGACGCCGCGAACACGACGCTCTTGTCGCGCCTGGTCGCGAAGTACCCCAGCGAGTCGGGCTCACCGTCGGCCGCGAGCAGCCGGCGCACGTCGAGCTCCTGGTCGCCGGTGATCATGCTCTGGCTGCGGACGCCGCGGAAGAACAGGTACATCGCCCGGATCGCGACCAGCACGCCGAACAGGCTCAGCACCACACTCAGCCACTGCGGGCCCTCGGGGATGTCGAGCCGGCCGAGCCGGACCACCTCACCCGTCGCCTGGTTGGCCGCCCACGCGAGCTTGTCGGTCTGCGCGACCAGTTCGCCGGGGAAGATCTCGGTGAGGCCCCAGCCGGCCGCGATCAGCGCGATCATGCCCAGCACGAACGAAGCGAGCGCCCGCCGCCACGCGCCGCGGGCCAGCCGGGCGGGGAACGCCTCGCGCACCACGAACAGCAGCGCCACGAACAGCGCCGAGGTCGTGGCGCCGACACCGAGGAACATCCACTGCGGTTCCTCGCCCGCATCCAGGATTTCTTCAGGCGCCAGGGCCAGGATGACCATGATGAAGCCGACCAGCACCAGGCCCATGACCTGGAACAGCAGCAGCGTCCACAGCGCCGCTCGCTTGTGCCTGCGCAGGGCGGCCCCGAGCACGAAGAACACCATGGCGATGAACAGGTTGCCGTCGATCGGCAGACCGAAGAGGTACCCGATGCCGTCGGCGAGGCCGGTGAACCAGCCGTCCTCCGGCAGAATCACCCTGAGCAGCGACAACACCCCGGCCAGCTGCACGATCGTCGCGATCGTGCCCGCGGTCTTCCACTTCCACGCCGGTGCCACTACCACTCCCGAGGTCAGCCGATGACCGTCATGATCCCGTCTTCGGCCGGAAGGGTGCATGTCGCCACGTCCGGGCGTGTCGAGGGGCCCGTCGTGGTGCTCAGCTCGGGTCTGGGCGGGGCGTGGTTCGACTGGGACCGGACCGTGCGGCTGCTGGCACCCCACGCCAGGGTGGTCGTGTTCGACCGGCCGGGGCTGGGGCTGAGCGGCCCTGCCCGGCGCGGGCCGTCGCTGGCACGGGAGGTGGCGGTCCTCGACGCGGTGCTGCGCGGGGTGCCGCGGGCGGTCCTGGTCGGGCACTCGATGGCGTCGATGCACGTCGAGGCCTACGCGCGGCTGCGGCCGCACCGGGTCGGCGGCATGGTCCTGCTGGACCCGGACGCCGAGACGCCGGGCTCGGGAGCCCCGTTCGACATGTCGGCGGTGGTCGCGCAGGGCGTGCGGGCCATCGGCAGCCGCTGGCTCGGCACCCGGATCACCCAGCGGTACGGGCACTCGTTCCGCAACCTGCTGACCGCCGTCTCGACGCTCGGCGTGACCGATCCGGCACCCTCTGACCTGGTCGAACTCGTCTACCGGCGCCCTGGCGTCGGGCGGGCGGTGCTGTGGGAGCTCGCGTCGTACCCCGGTCAGGTGGCGACGCTCGAACGGCTACGGAAGCGCCGGCCGTTGCCGCGGGTGCCCTGGTTGGTGCTCACGGCCGGACGGAAGGTGTGGCCGGAGCACCGGTCGTTGGCCGCTCTCGTGCCGTGGGGACGCAACGTGCCAGTTCCCGGAAGTAGGCACATGATTCAGATGGACCGGCCGGACGCCGTGGTCATGGCGGTCCGAGAGGCGCTTCGGGGACTACCCGAGGAGTGATTCGTGTGACGGTAGCCGCATCTGCGTTCCGTTTCTCGCCAACGGTGCCACTCTGGTGTTCGGCAACCGTGCACCCAGCGCCCGGGGACCCACACACGTGGGCTTCGAGGAAAGGAACGGTCAACGATGACCAATGCCGAAGTTTCCGCGCCCTACGGCTCCGGAGCGGGCCAGAAGCCCCCGGCCAAGCGGGTTCGCGTTCATCACCTGCGTGAGATGAAGGAACGCGGCGAGCCGTGGCCCATGCTCACCTCGTACGACACCTTCACCGCCTCGATCTTCGACGAGGCCGGCATCCCCGTCCTGCTGGTCGGCGACTCGGCCTCGAACACCGTCTACGGCCACGACACCTCGCTGCCGGTCACCGTGGACGAGCTCGTACCGCTCGTACGCGCGGTGACGCGTTCGGTCAAGCGCTCTCTCGTGGTCGCTGACCTGCCGTTCGGCTCCTACCAGGTGTCGGTCGAACAGGCCGTGGCGACGGCGGTCCGGTTCATGAAGGAAGGCCAGGCGCACGCGGTCAAGCTGGAGGGCGGCGCCTACTTCGCACCGCACATCCGCGCGATCACGGCCGCGGGCATCCCGGTCATGGCGCACATCGGCTTCACCCCGCAGTCCGAGCACCAGCTCGGCGGTTACCGCGTGCAGGGCCGGCACGACAACCACGACGTCGTGGTCCAGGACGCGCTGGCTGTACAGGAGGCGGGCGCGTTCGCGGTCGTGCTGGAGATGGTGACCGCCGAGGTCGCGAAGCAGATCACGCACGACCTCGTCATCCCGACCGTGGGCATCGGTGCCGGTCCGGACACCGACGCCCAGGTGCTGGTGTGGCAGGACATGATGGGCCTGAACCGCGGCAAGGCACCCCGGTTCGTCAAGCGCTACGCGGACATCGGCACCATCATGCTGGGCGCCGCCGCGGAGTTCGCCAACGAGGTGCGCGGCCAGCAGTTCCCCGGCCCCGAGCACACGTTCCACTGAGTTCCGTCGCTAGCGGGTCCAGACCTCCGGGTCTGGGCCCGCCGGCACGATCCCGCTCGGATTGATGTCGTGGTGCGTCACGTAGTAGTGGCGCTTGATGTGGTCCCAGTTCACGGTGTCGCCGAACTGCGCGTAGAGGCGTTTCGCGTACGCCCACAGGTTCGGCATCTCGGTGAGCTTCGTGCGGTTGCACTTGAAGTGGCCGTGGTAGACCGCGTCGAACCTGACCAGCGTGGTCCAGAGCCTGATGTCGGCCTCGGTGAGCTGCTCGCCGACCAGGTACGTGTGGGTGGCGAGGTGGGCCTCGATGCGGTCCAGTTCCGTGAACAGGTTCGTGTAGGCCTGCTCGTAGGCCTCCTGTGACGTGGCGAAACCGGCCTTGTAGACGCCGTTGTTGACGTTGTGGAAGATCGGCTCGATCCAGGCGTCGATCTCCTCGCGCAGGTGTTCCGGGTAGAGCGTGCTCTCCGGGCGCCAGTTCAGGCTGAAGTCCAGGGTGATCTGCGGGTAGTCGTTGGTGACGACCTTCTTCGTGGTCGTGTCGACCAGAGCTGGGACGGTGACCCGGCCCTCGTAGTCCGGGTCGGCGTTGTCGTACGCCTCTTTGAGGTAGTCGATGCCCAGGACCGGGTCCGTCTCGGCGAAACGCCAGCCCTTCTCGTCGCGAATCGGGTCGACGACCGCCAGTGAGATGGCGTCCTCCAGGCCGAGGAGCTTGCGGACGATGACCGCGCGGTGCGCCCACGGACAGGCGAGGCTGACGACGAGCCGGTAGCGGCCCGGCTCGGGCTCCGGCCGTGCGGTGAAGCGGTTCGGCTGCCTGACGAACGCCCCCGTGGTGGAGGTCTCCTGCGAGAACTGGGCCATGTGCTCGACGATAGGCCCATGTACCCGGAGATCGAGCCCCACGCGTCAGGCCACCTGGAAACCGGCGACGGCAACCTCGTGTACTGGGAGGAGTGCGGCAACCCGGCCGGCAAGCCCGTGGTCTTCCTGCACGGCGGTCCCGGCGGCGGCTGCTCGCCGTCGCACCGGCGCCTGTTCGACCCGTCCGCCTACCGGATCGTCCTGTTCGACCAGCGCGGTTGCGGACGTTCGCTGCCGCACGCCGCCGTGTCCGGTGATCTGTCGCTGAACACGACCTGGCACCTCGTGGCCGACATGGAGCAGCTGCGCACGTCGCTGGGGATCGACCGCTGGCAGGTCTTCGGCGGTTCCTGGGGCTCGACGCTGGCGCTGGCGTACGCGGAGACGCATCCGTCGCGCGTGTCGGAGCTGGTGCTGCGTGGCATCTTCACGCTGCGTTCGTCCGAAGTGGACTGGTACTACCGCGGCGGGACGGCGAACCTCTTCCCCGACCTGTGGGAGAAGTTCATGGCCCCGCTGGCCGGTCTGTCGGGTGACCCCGTCGACCTGTACGCGAAGCTGCTGGCTTCCGAGGATCCCGAGGTGCACGGGCCCGCCGCCGTCGCGTGGAGCACGTGGGAGGGCGCGACGGTGACGCTGCTGCCCCGGCCCGAACTGGTGGCGCAGTTCGCCGTGCCGGAGTACGCGCTGGCGTTCGCGCGGATCGAGAACCACTACTTCGCGAATCGCGGGTGGTTCGAGGAGGGGCAGCTGATCCGGGACGCGGTGCGGCTCAAGGACATTCCCGGTGTGATCGTGCAGGGCCGCTACGACGTCGCTACTCCGGCCGTGTCGGCGTGGGACCTGCACAAGGCCTGGCCCGAGTCCGAACTGGTGCTGGTGCCGGATGCCGGGCACGCGTACGACGAGCCCGGCATCCTCGCGGCCCTGCTGGCGGCGACGGACCGGTTCCGTGATTAGTGGTGTGGCCCGGAACGTTGCCGGGCGAGTTCGCGGTCAGACGGGTGCATCGTGGTGCCCTGCTGAGCGTGGACTCGGCCGCCAACGGGCCGGGTCACGCCACTAACGCAGGCCGTTCCACTTCGCGCTGGACGTCGTGCAGGTCGCGACCGTCACCTGCGCGGTGAGGCACTTGTTGGTGCCGACGTTGCGGAACTGGAAGGAGGTACCCGACGCGACGCGGCGCCACCGCTGTTTGCCGCTCGTGGTGCAGGCCTGGCCGAGCACGTCACCTGACGCGGTGGCGGCCAGGCACTTGCCGGTGGCAATGTTGCGCGGCCAGTCGACGCCTCCGCTGATCGGGACGATCCAGCGCTGCTCGCCGGAGAGTTCGTTGCACAGCTTCAGCACGACGTTGCTGCCCGTGTCGGCGAGGCAGCGGTGGCTGCCGGCGAGCTGGTAGACGACGACGGGTTCGGCACTGGCCGGGATGGCGGTGAGCGTGACGGTGACAGCGGCTGTCGCGATGATCGCGGCTAGTTTCCCCATGGACGAGAATCCTGGCAGCTCAGGGGGTTCCGCGAAACCACCCACGGTTGTCAACCATGGCCGTAGTCCAGTGCCCTCCGGAGAGCGGGCTTTGCTTCTACGAGCGAAGGCCCGTACCAGGTCAGGTGTCTGCCGTTGACCAGCGCGTAGGGCAGGCCGGGGAAGCTCTCCGGTCCGTCCTCGTGCGTGAACAGGTACGGCTCGTCGGGCAGGATCACCAGGTCGGGGCGCTTGTCGTTGAGCTCGTCGAGGCTCGGACGCGGGTACCGCTCGTCGTGCGTCGCGTAGACGTTCTCGATTCCGAGGCGCCGCAACACATCGGTGGCGAAGGTATCGCGGCCGACGACCACCCACGGGCGGCGCCAGACCGGGATCAACGCGGTGAGCTTCGCGGGTTTCGTGTCGCGCCACAGCTCTTCGGCTTCGGTCAGCCACTCGGGTACGAGGTCCCAGCCGAGCCCGAAGAGCCTTCTGAGCGACTCCAGCGCCATCGGCACCGTCTTCGGCGCCTCGGTCACCCAGACGTTGATGCCGTTGGCGCGCAACCGGTCCACGTCCTCGGCGCGGTTCTCCTCGGAGTTCGCGATCACGAGATCGGGCTGTAGTGCCATGACCTTGTCGACGTCCGGGTACTTCGAACCACCGACGCGGGGCACGTCGAGATCGGCCGGGTGCGTGCAGTAGTCCGTTGCCCCGGCAAGAGATCCGGGCACGCTCACCGCGACGGCCTCGGTGATCGACGGCACCAGGCTGACCACGCGTCGCGGCTGGTCGAGCGGGACCGGCTCACCGAGGTCGTCGACGGGGAGCATCAGACTCCCGTGATCTTCAGACCGGCGTGGGTCTTGTAGCGGCGGTTGACCGCGATGAGGTTCGCGGTGAACGCCTCGACCTGGTGGGCGTTGCGCAGCCGGCCGCCGTAGACGCCGCGGAAACCGGGCACGAGCTCGGCCAGTTCCCGGACGGTGTCGGTGGCCTCGCGGTCGTCGCCCAGCACCAGGACGTCCATGTCCACTTCGGACACGGTCAGGTCGGCGAGCAGCACGGCGGACACGTGGTGGAACGCGGCGGTGACCTTCGACTCCGGCAGCAGGATCTCGGCCTGCTGCGCCGCGCTGCCCTCGGTGACCGGCAGCGCGAACGGCCCCTGCTTGTCGAAGCCGAGGGGGTTCACGCAGTCGATGACGATCTTCCCGGCGAGCTGGTCGCGCAGACTGGCGAGCAGGTCTCCGTGCCCGTCCCACGGCACCGCGACCAGCACGACGTCGGAGTCGGCGGCGCAGTCGGAGTTGTCCGCGCCCCGGACGTCGCCGCCCGCGGTCTCGACGATCTCCTTGGCCGCCAGCGCGGCCCGGTCGGCGCTGCGGGAGCCGATGATCACCTTGAGACCCGCCTTGGCCCAGCGGATCGCGAGGCCCTTGCCCTGGGCTCCGGTACCGCCCAGGACACCGACGGTGAGGTCACGAATGTCTGTCACCCCTGCATCTTCACACGATCCGCCGGATGCGGGCTGCCCAACGTGACCTTGGGCTCTCAGCGCACGGCCTCGAAGCGCACGCGCCGTTCGACCGGGTCAGCCTCGGCCAGGCGCACGCGAATCGATTCACCTTCCGGCAACCGCTTCCCGGAGCACTTGGCGAGGATCGGCGGCTCCGACACGAACACCTCGGCCTCGTTGTCACCGGACCGCAGCACCACGGCGTCGAACTCCTGCCCGACGCGTCCGGCCAGCACCCACGCCTCGACCTGGTCCAGCGACGCCCGCTCCACCTTCGAGGCGAGGGAGTCGGACGACCCCATCAGCGACGGCAGCTGCGGCAGGGCCTCGGCCAGCCACGACGGCAGCTCCTGCCCGGCCGTGACCGCCAGGCACACCTCGGTGGCGAAGCGGTCGACCAGGCGACGCAGAGGTGCGGTGACGTGCGCGTACGGGGCGGCTACTCCCGCATGCGTCACGAGTTCGGGGACGGGCCCGTTGAACGCCGAGTAGCCCGCACCGCGCAGCAGTCGCGTGGCGTCGGTGAACAGTGCCAATGCTTCCGGCGTCGAGGCGTCCAGGCCGGCCAGGAACGCACCCGGCGACAGGTCCGCGGGCCAGCGCACCTTCAGCGCCGCCGCGGACTTCCGCAGCGAGGCCACGGCAGCGGCGTCCGGGTCGGGCAGCGTGCGCAGGACGCCCACGCGGGCCTCCAGCATGATCGACGCGGCGGCCATGCCGGTCATCAGCGAGATCTCCGCGTTCCACGAGTCGACCTGGGCGCGTGGCCTGGTGACCAGCTGCCAGCCCTCACGGTCGGACTCGATCTCCTGCTCGGGCAGCTGCAACTCGATCGCGCCGCGCTCACGGGCCAGTGCCCGCCGCAACGGCCCGAACTCGGCCAGCGCCGCCACCGACGGGTGCGGATCGCCCGCGTCGAACGACTTCTGCACCGACTCGTAGTCGAACTGGGCCGTCGACCGCACCATCGCCCGCCGCACCTCGACAGCGGTGGAAACGCCATCGGCGCCACACGTGAACGTCCACAGCACAGCGGGGCGCACGACGCCGGGCAGCAGCGACGCCGCGCCCTCGGAGAGCACGGTCGGGTGCAGCGGCACGTTGCCGTCAGGCAGGTAGAGGGTCTGACCGCGCCGCCGGACCTCCAGATCCAGAGGGCCGCCGGGCGTCACGAACAGGCCCAGGTCGGCGATCGCGTAGTGCACGACGAAGCCGTCGCCGGACTTCAGGACGCAGAGCGCCTGGTCCAGGTCCTTGGCGCCGGGCGGGTCGATCGTCACCAGGGGCAGCGAGGTGAGGTCGGGCCGGTCTCCCGGGGAACGGGAGACCGCCGCCTCTGCCTCGGCGAGCACGGCCGCGTCGAAGGAAGAGGGCAGACCGAACTCGGTGCGAATGCCGTCGAAGGACACGTCCGCACGACCCGTGCGGATCACCAGGGAAGCCACCCGCACAGACTAAGTACCCAGCACTCAGTCTTCGTCGTCGCCGCGCCACTTCTTGTCGGACTCGTCGGCTGCCCTGGTCCGTTCGCGGGCGATCTCCAGGGCGCGGGCCGCGGTGGCCTCGTCCGGGTACGGGCCCATCCGGTCCGGGCCCTTGCAGCCCTTGCCCTGCTCCACCGTCTGGTGGGTCAGGCAGAAGTACCAACCGCTGCTGTCACTCATACGCGTTCGCCTCCCAAAGGCGCCGGGAATCCCCGCGGCGGCGTGGACTGGTTGGCGTTGGCGTACTCCGCCGGGATCGGGTCCAGACACGACACCAGCACCGTGCGGTCCTCGGCGTTCTCGATCTTACGTCCGGACCGGTCGCGGTAGACGAGAGAGCCGTCGGAGTCGATCTCCATGATGGCGCCGACCTCGGCCAGCTGTTCCTCGTCGAGGTCGGCGAGCTTCTCGTAGCGGGACGGCACCACCCGGTACACCGGCCACTTCAGGTGGCCGTAGGTGCGGTGGAAGTCGGCCAGCAGGTGCACGAGGTGCTGCTGGAACGGCAACGGCATGGCCTCGGCCAGAGCCCGTGGGATCACCACGTAGTCGGCAGAGACTCCCGGTGCTCCGGCCGCCACGTAGTCACGCACTGGTGCGCTCGACGCGGGCGGTCCGGAAGGCCTCGGGATGGGGTCGTGGTTGAACATGGAGCGCCTCCCCGCGATCTACACGCCCGGCCGGACGGCCAGCGGCATCAACTCGTAATAGTCCCAGTTGAGCTTGCTGATCTTCACGACATCACCCGTCTGGGGGGCGTGGATGTACTCGTCGCCACCGAGGTACATGGCCACGTGATGCACCGTCCTGGGGTTCGACGTGTCCGTCGCCCAGAAGATCAGGTCGCCTGCCTGGGCGTCGCGCACCGGGAGGTGGGCGCCGCCCTTCTCGTACTGGTCGTTCGCCACGCGCGGGATGCTCACGCCGGCCGCGCCGAACGCCTTCACCAGGATGCCGGAGCAGTCCCACGCGTCCGGGCCGTTGCCGCCCCACAGGTACGGCTCGCCCAGCTGTTCCTTGGTGAACCCGATCGCGATGCCCGCCGCGTTCGACGCCAGCAGGAACTCCCCCGCGCCCGAGCCGCAGCCCGCCGGGTCGGTGATCGCGCCGAGTTCGCCGAGCAGGAACGCCGCCATGGACTCCCAGTTGTGGTACCGGTCGGGGTACGCCGACCGCTCCACCGCCTGCGCCGAGTCACCGGGGCGCTTGTTCTCCCAGTCCGGCACCTTGAGCAGCACGTCGTAGAACTTGTTGATCGCGTACGTCGGGTCGATCACCTCGGCCTGGGTGCCCCAGCCCATCGACGGACGCATCTGGAAGATGCCGAGCGAGTCGCGGTCGCCGTAGTTCAACGGGCGCAGGCCCGACTCGGTCATGCCGGCCTGGATCGCGATCTGCCACGCGAGCGGGGGCAGCTTGCGTTCCTGGCCGATGGAGATGATGCGCGCGACGATGTTGCGCTGCTCGTCGTTGAGGCGCGACGCGTCGTGGCGGCCCTTGTCACCGCCGCCCGCGTCCCACGGGCCGATGGCGGCGTTGCAGCTCATCCGCATGAGGTTTGCACCGGCCGCGGGGTTGGTGGAGTTGCTGACAACCTGCGACACGCCCGACGTCGCGACCGCGATCACGACGATCATCGCCAGTGCCCCGACCAGCAACATCACGCGCATGGCTCAGTCCACCTTCGTGTAGCTGGTCACACGCCAGGACCCGTCCGGCGCCTTGACCAGCGTGATCTGCACCTTGCCCTGGTCGGTGGGGATCGCGTAGTCGATCGACGACGTCGTCGACTTCACCGCCGTCACCTTCCCGGTGATCTTGTCCGGCACGTTCCGCGGGTCGATCGTGGCCATCTGCGCCAGGAACTCGGGGGTCGTGTAGTCCTCGAGCTGCTTGAGCCACTTGTTGACGTCGTTGTCCGGCGGTGGCTTGATCCAGGTTTCCGCCCACAGTTCGGCGATCAGCCCCGCGTCGGCCGGGGGCGGTGCCGCCTTCGCGCTGTTGCTCGGCGGCGGCACCTTGGTCGGCAGTGAGGCACCGCTGCCCGGCAGCTGGCCGACCTGCGTGCCCTGCGCGGACGTCGACGGCTGACCGGCGGCGGACGGGTCGGCGGGCTTGCGGTCGAGGACCCTCGGGATGATCACGCCGAGGGCGATGACGAGCAGTACGAAGATGATGATCGAGGCGACCAGGTGACGCGGGGAACGCAGCGGCCAGCCCCACAGCCTGCGGTAGACCGCGGCACGGCCGCGGTTGGTACGGATCGGCACCTACGCCTCCCTTCAGTTGTCCCTGACTTCGAACCCGCGCGACGGCCGGTAGATCACGTGCACTGGACGCCCTGCCACCACTTCCGTCTCTGCTCTGCGAGGTTCCTGCACCGGCGCGGAGTAGGCGCCCGACCGCGACGGCACGAGCACCGCGTCGTCGACCCTGTCCCACTGCCGGTCGGTGACCGTGGGGCTGTCCACCACGCGCGACCGGGCGGGCGGCAACGCCGCCGGACCCGATCCCGAGGGCAACGCACCGGCCCGCACCGACGAGGAGTCGCCACCGTTGACGATCTGGCCCGGCACGGAGTCGCGGTCGAGCCGCTGCGCCGTCGCCATGACCGGGTTGGACGCCTCCGGGCGCACCCGGCCGCGACCGCGCTGCGGCACCTCGTCGCCGCCGGTCTCGTTCTCCCGCACGGACTCCCAGAACTCGTCCTGCGGCGTCGGGCCCGCCTGCTTCCGGCGGCCCGCGAGCTTCGACCAGACGCCGCCGCTCATCGGCAGGACGTTGCTCGCCGAGCCGACGGACATCTCGACCATCTGCCACATGCGGCGCAACGGTTTGCCGATCACGAAGCACACGAGTGTCAGCATCAGGCCGAGCAACGTGCGGGTCAGCAACGACAGCCCGGTCGCGTTGAAGATCGCCTGCAGCAGCAACGCGTGCACACCCGCGAGGACCGCGAGGATCAGCACGTTGAAGATCGTCACGGCGGCCGCACGGGCGACCTTGCGCAGCAGGTCGTGGTGCAGCAACGCGACCAGGCCGATGAGTGGCCCGGCGAGCGTCAAAATGCGCAGCAGCAACTGGGCCAGCAGCACCGCGGCCTTCGCGAACAGCTGGAACAGCGAGAACGCGATGGACTGCAGCAGCGCCAGGAAACCGGCGCCGGTGCGGCTGCCGTCGGCGCCGTCGAAGTAGCCCTTGGCGGTGCCGAGCTGGGCTTCCAGGGCCTTCCACTCGGCCTTCTTGGCGTCCAGGGCGGCCTGGTCGGCGTCCTTGCCCTCGGCGATCTCGGCCGTGGTCCACGCCTGCGCCTTGAGGATCCGCGGGCCGTACTCGGCGGCCTGCGGTGCTTCCGGCGTGCCGAACGCACCGCGCAGCCAGCTTTGATAGACGACCGCGTCGTGGAGTTTCGTCGGTAGTACGTGAAGTGTGCCTTGTTCTTCTGGCGCCTCGATGAACCCCGCCTGGATCTCCGAGGTCTTGGAGACCAGCGTGTTGTCGAGGAGGTTGTAGAACTGTGGCAAGGCCAATGTGGACGTTGCCAGCCACATGGCCGCCAGCGCCCACAGCCCGCGTTTGGAGATCGTGGCGAAGTCGCCGGTCCAGATCTGCCGGAACATCAGGATCGCGAGGAGCAACGCCACCAGGCCGAACCAGCGCAGGTAGACGTTGTCGTAGACCTTCTGCACGCCGTTCTTCACGGCGTCGTCCAGCGGGACCAGCAGACCGCGGCCCATCACCGTGTAGTGCAACGCGTTCGTGGCGCCGACGATGTTCTTGCCGATGCTGAAGAGCTCGTTGCCGGCCCACGTGTCGAGCGTGGCGTTGGCGTCCGGCAGGACACCGCACTTGGGCTGGTAGTTGTGCCAGACCATGCCCGCGTAGCCGTACTCGAGGTACGGCGAGCCGGGCAGGCCGTTGCCGACGGGCGGGTCGAGCGCGCCGACCATGCCGGCGCCGGGCCGTTCCGGGTTCGGTGCCTCGCCACAGGACTGGGCGTGCGCCATCGGGGCGCCGATGACCACCTGCAACGCCAGGATGGCGGCGACGAGGCCGACCGACCTGGTGCGTGCTGACGCGCGCAGCGAGAACCGCCGCCTTGCCCACAGCAAGGCGGCGATCGCGAGCACGATCGTCAGCGCCGTCATGCGCCGCCGTCCCGGTGGCGGTTGGTGCCGTCACCGTGGCCCACCAACTGGGCCTCTTCTTCCGTCAGCCCCAACTCCATGTCCGCCGCCAGTTCGTCGTCGATCTCGTCGGGCACGTAGGCGGGCGGCAGCGGAGCCGCGTCGGCGTCGTCCACCGGCACGAGTTCGCCGTTGCCGTTGTCGCGCTTGGCATCGGGGGTCGTGTCGAGGGCGTTGCGCAGGTGTTCCAGGTGCGGGCCGCTGAAGTCGATGCGGATCCGCTCCACGCCACCGGCACCGTCGCCGAAGATGAACTGCCGCGGCGCGCGGTCGCGTTCGGTCGCGTTGCGCTCGCCACCGGGGCGGCGGCCCAGCGAGGCGATGACCTGCTCGTACCCGGCGCCGATCGGCACCTTGAGCAGCCGCAGGGCGTCCGCCTGCGCCGAGTCGTCGTCGAGCCGGCCGACGAAGACCGAGTCGAGCAGCGTCACGAAGCCCTGGATCTTCAGGAAGTCGGCGGGGATCTGCGACGACAGCAGCACGCGGACGTTCCACTTGCGCGAGTCACGCGCGAAGCGGTTCATCAGCACGCGGCCGGTCGGGACTTCGGAGAGGAAGAACGCCTCGTCGATCCAGACGCCCTTGCGCTGGTCCTTCGGCTTCTCGTAGATCGAGCGCTGGGTGAGCCAGGCGGCGAGGTTCAGCATCTCGACGCCGAGCGACTCCGCGTCCGTCCAGTGCTCGCGGCCGACGCCGTCCTTGGGCAGGTTGAGGCCCGCCATGGTCAGGACGGTGAGGCGGTCGTCGCGCACCTCGTTGTACGGGTCGAGGTTCTCCTCGGGGATCAGCAACGACATGCGCTCGCGCATCTCGTCGAGGAAGTCCGCGACGACGACGGCGTGCTCGTGGTGCTCGGACGCGTCCCGGCGCAGCGCCTCGAAGACGAGACCGGGGTGGGCGTCGAAGCGGCCACCGACCGTGCGGACGGCACGCAGCAGCACGATGCGCGTCTGGGGCAGACGCGCGACCTCGAACGGCAGCAGGCCGCTCAGCACGTCCAGCACGAGGCGGCGGCGGGTGGCGGCCGCGAGGGCCTTCTCCCGGCGCCAGGCCCGTTCCGGGTCGTCCTCGTCGAGGAAGTGCTCGATCATCGGCTCGGCGACCACCCGGTACGGGTTGAGGATGCCGGGCTGGGCGTTGAGCAGGTTGATCGGACGCGCGTAGGGCCGCAGTTCCGGCAGTTCGCACAGCGCGGACAGCGGGCCGGACGGGTCGAGCAACGTCCAGTGCGCGCCGGCCCGCAGGGTCTTGTAGACCATGCCGCCGCCGAGGAACGACTTACCGGCACCCAAGCCCGCGACCATCGCCGTCAGGCCCGAGGCGTCGCGGAGTTCCTGCGCCATCCACGGGTCCCACGCGACCGGGCGGCGGGTGGCCGTGACGGTCTCGCCGAGCAGGATGCCGCGCCGGTCGCCGACCTCGGCCGTGGCCGTGGGGACGGCGGACGCGGCCCACAGCACGCTGCCGCGCCGCAGGTACGCGCCGCTGGACAGCGGTTCGCCCGGAATGAACTCGCGGGCGATCGCGTACTGGGCCTCGGGGTGCTCGATGGCGACCTTCGGCTTGTACAGCTCCAGCAGCGACTGGGCCAGGCGCAGGGCCTCACGCTCGGTCGGGCCGGAGACGGCGAGGCGCCACCACGAGCGGACCCGGGTGCCGAGCGCGGTGAAGCCCGACGTCATCTCGTCGTCGATCTCCAGCACGCGGCCGGCCTGGCGGGCCAGCGACTGCGGCGGTTCCAGCTCGTGCTCGTCGGTGTAGTGCCGGACCTGCGAGCGGACCTTGCTCATCTGCCGCGACAACTCACCCGAGACCTCTTCGGGCTTGCGCACGTAGATGCGGGCGGACCACTCGACCGAGGCCGGCAGCCGGTCGGCGCGCTGCACCCACGGGTCGTCGACCTCGGGGATTTGCAGGCCGTGCATGAGGCCGACGGTCAGGACCGCGACGTGCCGCTTGATGCCCGCGTTCGAGCCCGTGCGGCCGCGCACGGTCACCGTCGGCGAGTAGGGCTCCTGGTGGAAGTCCGCGGCGTCGGTGAACGACGCCAGGTCCTCCGGTTCCCACGCGGCACCGGGTACGGCGGGCAGGTTGCGCGGCGCGGGCAGACCCAGCGAGCACGACCTGTGCATCAGCCAGGACATCTCCTCGGCCGTCGCGGGACGGCCTTCGAGACCGGCGGACCCGATCACCTGGTCGAGGTGCTCGACCTCGGAGTCGAGCGCCACGAGCTCGGCGTCGACGGCGTCCGGGAAGACCTTGCGCAGCACGGGGGCCGCGCGTTCGACGGCGCGGTCCATCATGTTGCGGGTCTGCACCTGAACACCCAGGTAGACCTCTTTCTCCGCCATCGAGCGGCCCATGAGCTGCTGCTGCTCGCCGACCATGTAGTCGTCGAACGACAGCGTGCCGGGGGTGTCCGGCAGGCGCTTGACGGCGTTGTGCACGTGCGCCTCGGCCCACATGCGGATCGGGTACGGCCGCGTGGTCACCCGCAGGTGCATCCAACGGCCCTGCAGCTCGGCGTACTGCCCGGCGATGGCGGCGATCAGGTCCTGGCGCTGCGAGTCGCTGCGGAACGACCAGCGCTGCGGCGCGAGCCGGTACCAGGCGTAGACCTCCTGGCCGGTGCGCAACAGGTGACCGTCGATGCTCCTCGCGGAGATCGACGGCGTGTAGCTCGGCACGGTCTGCTCGCCGGGCAGGCGGCGGCCACGCTTCGAATAGGCGGCCCGGTCGCGGTCGCGGGGGTCAGCCGCGGCGTGCTGGGCGATGTGCTGGGCGGAGCGACGGTCACGGTCTCGCCGGCGTCCGAACACCGCGAACCTCCTTCTTACGGCTGTCTGGCGTCCGGCGGGGCTGGGCCTGCTGTCTCGCCCGTCGTTGTTGTTTCTTGGTCAACTTGGGACGAGGCCGCTGCGGACTGACCCGGATCCGGGCGGCGCTGGCCGCCCCACCGGTGCTGGCCGTGCGCTCTCGAGGTGCGGTGAGCTCGCGGACCCACATCGACATGACGGCCGTGAGGGGCCGTTCATGGCTGATCCGCTGGGTGATGAACCGGGTGAGGATGATCGTCGCGACGAGGGCCCACGCGGTCGAGAAGAACCCGAACCCGATGCCCATCTGCCGTTCGATCGTGAGTACGACGAGGAAAACGACGATCCCGACGCCCCACGCGACGTATCGCGCGCGCCAGGGAAATGTCGCCTTCGGCGGACCGAGCCAGACGGCGTCGACCCGGTAGACCTCGTCGTCGGTGCGGACCCGCACGGATCAGCCTCCGACGAACAAGCCGGCGAGCCACTTGCCGATGTTCGCTCCCGCGTCTGTCGTGACCGCGAGACCGATGATGGCCAGTGCGACGATCACGCCACCGAGGCGGCGCATGACACCCGCGTTGTCGCCCTTGCCTCCGCCGAGCCACAGCAGCAGGAGTGCGACCGTCAGCAGCAGCAGGGGGACGATGTTGCCCAGGATCCAGTCACGGACGTTGCTTGTGCCCGGCACCGTCGGCTGCTGCTGAGCGAGTGTCACCAGGTCCATGGCGATCATTAGGTACTCCAGAGTGCGCTCGGGCTTGCGCTACGAGTAGAACACGAGTTCGTCACGGCGTGTGGGGCTGTTGATGCTGGGTGTAGATCATCTGGCCGTTCCCCCTGGGAGGAATTACGTCTAATCTGGCCGACACATCATCACTGAGGAGACGTCAGTGGGGAACACCGGGCCCAAGATTCTCTCCGTCGCTGACAAGGTTCACCCGACTGCGAACGCCCTGGTCACCCACAGTGCGTGCGGCCTAAACATGCGCACGGGTACACCCACGTGAACGCTCTGAACGGCCGGTTCGCGACCCCTCGGACAGGCACTGCTGGCACTGCTGGCACTGCGGGCGCGCTCCGAATCGACGACTCCGAGGAGATTCGCCCATGCTCGAACCTGACCTCGTGCCGGACGGAAGTGTGGACGGAATCACAGCCTCCCCTAGTGCTCCAGGCGTGGACGAGCCTACCGGGCAGAGCACGCAATCCCGGCGCCGGGTCCAACGGACGATCAACTTCGACAGGTCGGTGCTGGAGCGCGCTCGTGCGGCCGCGACCTACCTCGCTTCGTACGAGCCCCAGGCCGGGGTGAGGTCGCTCGCCGACATCGTGAATCCCGCGGTGCTGGCCTACGTGACCGAGTTGGAGGATCTCTACAACGACGGGGAGCCGTTCCGGCCGGTGCTGCGGATGCCCTCCGGGCGTCCCGCGAACCGGTGAAGCCCGGCGACCATGGGCCGCCGGGCTTCGTGAGGGGTTCGCCGGTTCGCTAGGAGGCGCCGCTGATGCGCCAGAACACGCCGGTCGAGGCGTAGTCGGGGCCCACGGAGCCCTTGCCCCAGAAGTAGTCGTTGTAGTTACCGAGCGCACCCGTCGAGGTGACGGGACCCATGGTCGCCCAGCGGACGGACGCGGGCTGGGTGTCGATGCTGGCCTGCGCCCACGCGTCGCGGACCTTCATCGGGTTGTTCCACCACAGGAACGGCGAGCGCCACATGTAGTGACCGAACTTGCCGCCGTGGTTGGCGGAGTTGTAGCTGATCGTCGTGAAGCTGTTGATCTGGTGCAGGCCGCGGAAGGCCTGGCCCCAGCGCTGCGCCCAGTTCTGGCCGCCGGTGCTGTTCTCGAGGATCAGGCAGGTGAACAGGCTCATCCACTCGACGTCGTGCTGACCCCAGCGCGCGTCGGTGTTGGCGAGCTTGCTGTCGGTGTGGTTGGAGCAGCCGGTGAAGTAGAAGCCGGTGCCGGAGCCGTGGCCCTGCCAGTAGGTGAGGTCGACGTCGTCGGCCCAGTCGGTGTCGTCCCCGCCCGCGAACATCGGGTCCTTGAAGTCGCTCTCCCACGCGTTGCCGTCGAGCCAGCTGAAGTCGCGGGTGATGCCGTGGTTGCTCGCCTCGGTGTTGAACGTGCCGATGTTGGCCGCGGTGTTCGGCAGGCCGGAGCAGTTGCCGGTGCCCTCACTGCCGACCTGGGTACCGATCGCCTGGCTCCTGAACTGGGCGTCCGGGCGGGGCTCCTGGCCCGGTCCCGGCTGCGGCAGCTCGGCGCCGACCGTGGCGGGCAGGGTGATGGCCTGCGGTGCGCCACCGTCGTCGTTGCGGCCAGCGCAGCGGAACGAGGGCTCGATCCTGTCGACCTTGTCCTCCAGCGGCGGGGCCACGTAGACGTAGCTCACCTCGGGCTTCACCGAGGCACCCAGGTACTTCTGGCACAGCTCGGCGCCGTAGGCGAGGTCGTTCACCTCGACCGTGCCGGCCTTGTCGTAGGTGCGCGCCGCGTGGCTGACCGCCGTCACGCCCTGCGCGTCGAACGAGACGCGGATGTTCGCACCCTCGCCCTCCAGCGGAAGACCGTCGAGCTGGAACGTGTACGACACGCTCGTGTCGAGGTTCGCCGTGAGTGCGTTGCGCCCGTTGGCATCCGACAGTTCGAACGTCGTGTGCTGCGCGCTGGGCGTCGCGTTGCCCGGCAGCACACCCGCTGCCCTCAGGCCTTCCTGCGCACGCTTGGTGGCCTCTTCGGCAGGGATGGTCTCGATGCGCTTGATCGCCTCGGTGTCGAGCGCGGTCTGCGTGGTGGCGTTGCCGTCCTCGTCCGGCCTGCCCTGTCCTTTGTCGACGGTCGGCAGGTACTGGTAGCGCTGCTCGTCCGCGAAGGCCACCACGCCGGACTCGGATCTCTGGACGTCCTTGAGGCCGAACGCCCGTTGCAGCCTCTGCGCCTGCTCCTCGTCGAGACCGGAGCTCGTCACCCCGTAGACGGGCAGCTCCGTGGCGTCGGCGGTCGCGACACCGACCGCTCCCGCGGTGACGAGACTGGACAGGGCCAGCACCACCGTCAGCTTGCGTTGCATTGTCTGTTCCCCTCCCTCGGGGACGGCCGGCTGCAGGGGCCGACCGTCTGACAGGAGGATCTGGGTGCGTTCGCGGTGATACCGAGGGTGGCCAGTTGCGGCGGGCGCACCACTCGAACGGCCGAAATTCTGTAACACCCTTGGACAGTGGAAGATCTAGAGGCGGGCAGTTGGGTACTTGATGCCCGCTCCGGTGTTCAGCACGACCACTTCGTCGTCCGCCCCGAGCCAGCCGTCCTCGCGCAGCGAACGGACGGCGCTGATCGTCGCGGCGCCTTCCGGGCACAGGAACACGCCTTCGAGCCGGGCGGTCTCGGCGCGGTCGGCCGCGATCTGCTCGTCGGTCACCGCCACCGCCGTGCCACCGGTCTCCCTGATGGCCTGGAGGATGATGAAGTCCCCCAACGGTTTCGGCACGTTGATGCCGAACGCGCTGGTGTACGCGTCGTGCCAGAAGGCCGATTCCGCCTCCCCCGCCTCGAACGCCCGCACGATCGGCGCGCAGCCGGTGGACTGCACGGCGACGAGCCGGGGCAGGTCGCCGGAGATCCAGCCGAGCTCGCGCATCTCCAGCAGTGCCTTGTGAATCCCGATCAGCCCGACCCCGCCGCCGGTCGGGTAGACGATCACGTCGGGGACGCGCCAGCCGAGTTGCTCGACGATCTCGTAGCCCATCGTCTTCTTGCCTTCGATGCGGTAGGGCTCGCGGAGCGTGGAGGCGTCGAAGAGGTCGACGTCCGCGATGGCCTTGCCCGCGTCGGCGATGGTGCCCGGCACGATCCGCAGTTCGGCGCCGCTCGCCTCGACCTCCTCGCGGGTGATCAGCGGGGCGTCCTCGGGCATCGCGATGACGCTGCGGATGCCGGCGCGGGCCGCGTACAGGGCCCAGGCCGCGCCCGCGTTGCCGTTGGTCGGCATCTTGATGCCCTTGATGCCCAGTTCCCTGGCCCTCGCCACGCCGACGGCCGCGCCACGGGCCTTGAACGAGCCGGTCGGGATGAGCGAGTCGTCCTTCATGAGGACGTTCGCGTCCAGCGCCCGGCTCAGCGCGGGCAACGGCACGAGCGGCGTCATGCCCTCGCCGAGGCTGAACGCCGGGTCGGGGTCGCGGACCGGGAGGACGTCGCGGTAGCGCCACAGCGAGTTCTCGGCCGTCGGCCTTCGGACCTTCGTCAGGTCGTAGCGGGCCAGCAGCGGCGACGCGCACTCGTGGCAGAGGTTCTGGACGGCGTTGGCATCGTGTTCGTGGCCGCAACGGGCGCATTCCAGATGCGTGAGCATTCCCCATGCATACAGGCGGATGAGCCGGCATGTAAGCCGGATCCTGTTCATGGGACCGAGGTCCCAGTCGGCGGCCATCCATCTGGGCCTGCCGTCGCCGACAGGCTCTAGCGGCCTACCCGCGAGCATCGGGCGGGCAGCCCTCGAACGCTCGCGCAGCACCTTCACCTGCGATCCGGTGCCCTCTTGGCCTTGCTCCGGGTGGGGTTTACCTAGCCGCCCCAGTCACCTGGGGCGCTGGTGGTCTCTTACACCACCGTTTCACCCTTACCGCGGCTTTCGCCGAGGCGGTCTGTTTTCTGTGGCACTGTCCCGAGGGTCGCCCCTGGTTGCCGTTAACAACCACCCTGCCCTGTGGAGTCCGGACTTTCCTCGACAGTCTCCTGCCGCGGCCGCCCTGCCGACTCATCCGCACTGACCAGGATATCCCAGCGGCTGGAACCGGTTGTCCACCGGTGCGGACGTTGGTTGACTTCGGCCATGACACGACGACGCCACGTCGACTACGGCCGCGTGGCAGCAAGCCTGTGTTGCCACCTCTGAGTGCGTTCTCCGTAGCCACGAACTCAGGGAGTGCCTTGCCATGTCCAACCTGCTGATCATCTCCGGTGCGCCGTCCCACTCCGCGCCGACAGGTCTCGTCGTGTCGTTCGTGGAGGAACGACTACGGACCGCCGGGCACCGCGTGTCGTTGCTCGACGTGCGCTCTCTACCCACGTTGTCGCTGCTCACCGAGGACGTGCGGGATCCGGAGATCGCCGCGGCCGTGAGCGGGGTACTGGCCGCGGACGGCGTCGTGGTCGCCTCGCCGGTGTACCGCGCGGCGTACAGCGGGCTGGTGAAGGCGTTGCTCGACCTGCTGCCGAAGAAGGCGTTGCGCGGGCGGGCGGTGCTGCCGCTGGCGACGGGCGGCAACCAGGGTTTCCGGGTGGCGATGGACTACGCGCTGCACCCGTTGCTCGCGGCCAAGGGCGCGGACCAGGTGGTGCGCGGTGAGTTCGTGCTGGACCGGAACGTCGGAACGCCCGGCGCGGCGGCGGCTCTGGAGGCGGCGGCCGACCGGTTCACGACGGCGCTGACGCCGCGGTTGCGCAAGGTCGGCTGACACCGGCTCCTTCCTGGGACACTGCCCCGGGGAGGACCGATGGTGAAACCGCTCCACATCGCTTCGGCTTTGGCCTTGGCAGTCGCAGGCGCGCTCCTGCTGTTCAGCAGCCAGGAGAAGACGGCCTCGACCCAGGTGACCTCGACCACGGTGCCGTCCGGCTCGCCCGGCGCGGGCTGGACCGAGGAGGAGATGCGCAACGCAAGCGGCCAGGACATGACAGCCGGCCCCAGCGTCGAGGCACTGGTGGCCGGTGGCGCCGTCCTGGCCGCACTGACGATCCTGCTGGTGGCGCGCCGCCGTTCCGCGCGCTGACCTCAGCCGAGGTGCGAGGTGTCGTTCACGAGCTTCACCGACGCGTGCCCGTCCGGGTAGAACTCGGCGATCGAGACGCCGGTGAGGTCGAGGTGCATCCGGAACAGGAACTGCGGCCCGACGTCCAGCGCCTGGCGGAGCAGCGTCTTGATCGGCGTCACGTGGCTGACCAGCACCAGCGTCTTGCCGCCGTACCGCGCGATGATGTCCGCGCGCGCCTTGCGAACCCGCGCGTGCACCTCGTCGAAGCTCTCGCCGTTCGGCGGCTTCACGGACGTGTCGCCCAGCCACCTGCGGTGCACCTCGGGGTCCTGCTTGCTCGCCTCGGCGAACGTCAGCCCTTCCCACGTGCCGAAGTCGGTCTCGATGAGCCCCTGGTGGGTGACGACCTCGAGCCCGATCCTCTCGGCGAGCTTTCCCGCCGTCTGCTGCGCTCTTTGCAGCGGTGACGAGATCACCGCCGCGATGCCGTCCATCTTGGACAGTCGTGCCGCGGCCTTCTCCGCCTGCTCCAGCCCGAGCTCCGTCAGCGGGTGGTCGCCACGACCCGAGTAACGCCGGTCGACCGACAGCCTCGTCTGCCCGTGCCGCAGCAGGATCAGCCGCGTGGGCTCCCCCGCCGCGCCACTCCAGTGCGGCTGCTTGGCGCCTTCGGCCTGTGGGGGTTTCGCCTCGTCGTCCATGGCCTCGTTCGCGAGCCTGTCCGCCTGCCGGTTGCGCTCGCGTGGGATCCACTCGTACGTGACCTTCTGGAAGTCACGCGCGACCTCCTGCGCTTCCCGCGCGAGGGGCTGCATCGAGGGGTGCTTGATCTTCCAGCGCCCGGACATCTGCTCGACGACGAGCTTGGAGTCCATCCGCACGTCCACGGTCTCGGCGTTCAGCTCGCGCGCGGCCCGGAGCCCGGCGATGAGCCCCTGGTACTCGGCCACGTTGTTGGTGGCGACGCCGATGAACCCCTTGCGCTCGGCCAGCGTCTCACCGCTGAGCTTGTCGCGCACGACCGCGCCGTACCCGGCCGGACCGGGGTTGCCCCGCGAGCCGCCGTCAGCCTCGACGATCACCTTCACGGGCCGATCGTAGCCCCGCGTTCGGGTACCTCCGGACGCCCTGTATTCTGTTCACATCAGTCTGGGTGGCGGAATGGCAGACGCGCTAGCTTGAGGTGCTAGTGCCCGAAAGGGCGTAGGGGTTCAAGTCCCCTCTCGGACACCAGTTTCATCTTTGACGCCGGAGGGCGGATGCTCACATCGAGCATCCGCCCTTCGGCGTTGTGCACCGTCTCAAGGCGTCACGATCACACAGTGATGACGACCTTCGCACGGGCGTGTTCGGTCTCGACGTAGCGGACGGCAGCGGGCACCTCCTCCAGCGAGTAGGTGCGGTCGATGACCGGCGTGAAGCCTCCCGACTCGGCGAGGTGCCGCAGCTCCGCGAGGATCTCCCGGTCGAGCGTCGTGGTGAGCACCAGCAGCCGGTCGCGGACGAACGGGGCCAGCAGCTTCGCCCTGATCATCAGCCACATGGGCCCGACGAGGCTGCCGCCGCCGAACACTCCCCCGCCGGACAGCACGATCGTCCCACCGGGCGTGAGCGCACGCCGCAACCCGGTCAGCGAGTGGTTGCCGACCAGATCGAGGACGAGGTCGTAGCGCGTGCCGTTCCTGGTGAAGTCGTCCACGGTGTAGTCGATGACGTGGTCCGCGCCGAGCGACGCCACCAGTTCGGCGTTCCTCGTGCGGCACACGCCGGTCACGGTGGCGCCCAAGGACTTCGCGATCTGCACGGCGAACGTGCCCACGCCTCCGGACGCTCCGTTGACCAGAACGTGCTGTCCCGGCTGGAGGTCTCGCAGTCCCTTCAGCGCGGTGTGCCCGGCCAGCGGTACGGCGGCGGCCTGCTCGAACGTCAGGTTGGCTGGCTTGGGCTCGACGAGGTCCTCGGACACGCACACGTACTCGGCGAACGCTCCGTCGGCGGTACCGAGGTCGCCGTACACCTCGTCGCCGGGCCGGAAGCGCCGCACGTCCCTGCCCACCGCCTCCACCCTGCCCGCGAAGTCGCGACCGCGGATCTTCCTCCTCGGAGCGGTGACTCCGACCCCGGTGAGCCGGGCCAGGTAGGGGTCTCCGCGCATGACGTGCCAGTCGTACGCGTTGACCGAGGCCGCGTGCACCCGTACGAGGATCTCGTTGCCGGAGGCCGCCGGCGGCTCCACGTCGCGGAACTCCAGCACGTCCGGCGATCCGTACCGGTCCTGGACGACTGCCTTCATCGAGTCTCCCTGAGCGCGAGTCCGGCGCGGGCCGGACGAGTCGGCGACGCCGGGCGGCGGATGATCCACTCCGCGACAGCGAGGTTGACGAGCCAGGCGGCGAGCATCAGCAACGCGTTGCTGAGCCGGTCGGGCTCGCCGACGGCCACATGCCACGCGGTCAGCGTCACCGCCTGGGTGCCGGCGCCGAGCCCGATCGCGAAACCGCGGATCATCCAGGCGCGGTGCCCGGCGACGTCCCGGCGGCGGATGGCGGCGAACCCGAGGACGATGAACACCGCCCATGCCGTGCCGAACACCAGCCGGACGCCGGTGAGAAGAGTGCCCACGTCGGCGGGTTTGGGGTAGAACACGGTCATCCACAGACCTGACAGCGCTCCTATGAGTCCACAAAGGACCAGAAGTCGTCCTGCCGCCCGGTGCCATCCCGGTCTGCGGCGGCGTAAGCCGGGAGCGAACTGGAAGGCACCGAGGACGGAGTACACGCTGACAGTGACGGCATGCACCACCACGGGCACCGGTGAGGCGAAGAACCGCGCGTTGTCCGGTGTGATCTCCGCGCCGCCGCCCAGCTCGGCCAGCCGGAGGGCGCCACCGAGCACCGGGATGACGCTGAACAGGATGATCGCGGCCGGGATGAGCTTGTCCGGCTTGGTGAAGGAGGCCATACGCCAGATCGTGGTGCCTGCGGCGGTGTCGGCTCATCGGCACAAGGGCCGCGATCATCCCGGCCGATGGTCCGACCCGCTCGTCGTACTTTCGGCTACTGGCGCCGGAGTCCACTCCGGACGCGCTTGGTCTCGTAGGCCCAGATGGCGATCTCGACCCGGTTCCTGGCACCGATCTTGGCCATCAGGCTGGCGATGTGGCTCTTGACGGTGCTGAGCGCGATGTGGAGGTCCTTGGCGACCTCGCTGTTGGTACGCCCGCCCGCGACGGCGGCGAGGACCTGCTCCTCCCGTTCGGTGAGCGGATCGATCGGCTGCCCGGCGCGGCCGGCGGGCCCGGTGTCCGCGAAAGCCTCGATCAACCGAGCCGTGACGCTGGGGGCGATCAGGGCGTCGCCGGAGGCCGCGGCGTGGACGGCCTGGGCGAGCAGTGCCGCGCCGGCGTCCTTGAGCAGGAAACCCCTGGCGCCCGCGCGCAGTGCGGCGTAGACGTACTCGTCGAGGTCGAACGTGGTGATCACGACGACGGCCGGCGGGTCGGCGACGCCGGGCCCGGCGAGCAGGCGAGTGGCCTCGATGCCGTCGATTCCGGGCATGCGGATGTCGAAGAGGCACACGTCCGGCCGCAGCCGGCGGGCCAGTTCCACGGCCTGCAGTCCGTCCGGCGCCTGGCCGACGACCTCGATGTCCGGCTGGGCGTCGAGGATCATCGAGAGTCCTGTGCGGACGATCTCCTGGTCGTCGGCGACGATGACCCGGACGCTCATGCGGCCGACCCGGTGAGCGGCAGCACGGCGGTCACGGTCCAGCCCCGGCCTGGGTTCGGGCCCGCCTCGCAACTGCCGCCGAGCAGGCCGGCGCGTTCCGTCATGCCGATCAGCCCGTGCCCCTGCGCCGAGGTGCCGCGGAGGGTGCCGGTGTCGCCGTCGTCGCTCACCCGGAGACGGACCGACGAGTCGCCGACGGTCACCCGCACCTCGATGCGGGTAGCGTGCCGGGCGTGCCGCCGCGCGTTGGTGACCGATTCCTGGGTGAGCCGGTAGATCGCGGTTCCCACCGATCTCGGGAGGTCGTCGACGGCGCCGTCGATCCGCACGTCGACCTCGGGTCCAGGCCGGCCGGGGCTCGCGAGCCGTTCGATGTCGGCAACGTTCGGGCTGGGTGCCAGGTCCGCGGGTTCGTTGTGGCGCAGGGCTCGCACCATCGTGCGCATCTCGGCGAGCGCCCGCGACGCCTCCGATTCGATCAGGCCGAGCGCCTCGATCGCCGCTTCCGGCCGCGACGCGACCGTCGCGAGCCCCGCCTGGGCCCGGATCGCCATCGCCGACACGTGGTGCGCCACCGTGTCGTGCAGGTCCCGTGCCAGCCGCTCCCGTTCCAGCAGCTTGACCTGGTCGAGCTCCCGTGCCCGCGCCCGTCCCCGGTACCGCACCGCGGCGCCAAGGGCGCACGCCGCCCCGAGAACAGCGCTGCCGCCCACCGCCTCCCCCACGCTGATGAAGCCGAGCGCCGCCGACAGCCCGACCTTGCCGACCATGATCGCCAGCCCGATCACCGCCTCACGCCCGGAACCCCACCGGAACAGCGAGAACGGGAAGAGCACCATGAACACCATCACGCTGAGCTCAGGTTCGCCCCCGAGCACCAGCGAGGCGACCGCGGCCACGCCGAACGCGACGGCGACCACGAGCAGCGGCCTGCTCCGGCGCAGCAACAACAGCGGCAGCAGCCCCACCGCCAGCACCAGCGAGCCGGCCCGCGAACTCAGGTCCGGCCGCAGCACCGCCTCGAGCACCGCAACCGGCGCGAGCACGGCGACCAGCACCCAGTCCCACCACAGCCGCGCCGCCGCACGCACCGGCCGGGGCTCATCCCACACCGACCGCAGAAGGGCGAACACGTCCACATCGTACGAGAGCCGGCACCAGGACAGATCCGTCCAAAGTACGAGACCCCGGCCCGTCGCCGAGTTCGAGCGGCCGAAGCCGGTCGAAACTCTTGACCATGTTCGGCGATCGGACCGCCGTCGCCGTGTCGTGGATCGGCGGCACCGTTCTGCCGCAGGGTGCCGGCGATCCGGCGCAGATCGCGGAGGTGCTGACCGCCGTACGCTCGGTGCCTTTGACTGGTTCGCTGCTGGAGGTTTGACCAGCCCGGGCGGCTTCGTCTCCGCGATCGTTCCCTGGCTGGAGGATCAGTCGCGGCGGCGGTAGGGGTGGTAGCCGGAAGTGCTGTGCCGGTAGGGGTAGCTGACGATGTGGTGGACCGTGCCGTGTCCGCTGCACTGCTCGTAGGCCCAGTAGTGCGAGCGGGTTGCGTCGGCCCAGCGGCAGAAGACCGTCACGTGCCGGGTGGTGTGGTCGCCGGTCAGGGTGATCAGCAGGTCGCCGGGGCGGAGGTCGTCCTTGGTGATCAGGGCGCTGATGCCCGCCAGGTCGACGGTGTTGAGGCCGCCTCGGGGGTCCAGTGGTCTGCCGGGCAGGCCCCAGGCCATGGAGGCGAAGCCGGAGCAGTCGGTGCGGTAGGTCCCGTGCTCGTTGGTGTGGAAGTCGTTCTGCGAGTACGGGACGCCAGTCCAGCTGGCTGCGCGGCGGAGGATGTCGTTCATGGTTCTCACCTGGAAACGGCTGTAGGGCCACGACCCCCAGGCGTGGCCCTACAGCGAACGGACGGATCAGTAGTTCGTCAGCGAGAAGTCGCTGACAGCGCTGGTCTGCTCGACCCAGCCGCTGTACGGGCCGCCGTCCTTGACGGTCAGCGAGCCGTCGGTGCGCAGGACGCCGATGCGGGTGGTCTTGGCGTCGACCTCGATGCCGGAGGCGTGGGCAAGCTGGTCGATCCAGCCCGAGTAGAGGTTGCCGACCTTGACGGTGGCCAGGCCGCTGTCCAGCACCACGCCCAGGTAGTCACCGGACAGGTCGACGTCCTTGACGCCGCCGGTCTGCTCGACCCAGCCCGCGTACAGGCCGCCTTCCTTGACGGTCAGGGTGCCGTCGTTGCGGACCACGGCGATGCGGCCGTTGCTCGCGTTCAGCTCCAGGTTCGCGGCGCCGGTCAGCTGCGCGGTCCAGGTCGCCCAGAGGTTGTCCTCCTTGACGAACACCTGGCCGTCGTTGGTGACGACGCCGATGTAGGTACCGGAGAGTTCGATCTCCTTGACGTTGTTGGCCTGCTCGACCCACGTGCCCTGCAGGCCGCCCTCCTTGACGGCGGCGGTGCCGTCGGTGCGCAGGACGGCGACGCGGCCCTTCTCCGACTCGAGCGCGAAGTCCTTGATGTTGCCGGCCATGTGCAGCCAGTTTTGCCAGAGGTTGCCCTGCTTGACGTACAGATCACCGCTCGTGGTCAGCACACCCACCATGTCGCCGTGCGACTCGGACTTCGCAATGCCGCCGCCGTGCACCTCGACCCAGGGCGCGTAGAGGTTGCCTTCCTTGACCTGCACCGAGCTGTTGTTGAACTGGACCCCGAGGCGGGCGGTGGTGGGCTTCACGTCGCTGACGCCCGCCGGGCTGACGAACGCGGAGATCGTCTGGCCGGCGATGACCTGGCCGACGCGGCCGCCACCCGTGGCGTACTGGACCGACGAGCTCATCGGGCCGCTGCCCCCGAAGTTGCCGTTGATCGTGCGGATCGTGCCGTTGGCGTACACCGCGTCGACGAGCGAGACGTGGTCAGCCCAGGCGTTGCCCTGGTAGTTGAGCACCACCGCGTCACCGACCTGCGGGACGTAGCCGGAGTCCTTGTGCAACGTGCCGTGGCGCTCGCCGTAGGTGTAGAAGGTTCCGGCGGACGGGCTGAGTCGGTCGACGTTCAGGTTGCGGTTGCCCCAGACCCATCTCGCGAAGTCCGAGCACCACGCGTGCCGTGCGGCGCAGCTGCCCATGAAGCCCTGGCCGCCGAGACTGTTGGTGCTGCAGGTGTTCTTGTTGAGGTTCGCGGCCGCGAGGTCGCGGATGTCGGTGCGGGTGTCGGCGCTCGCGGGGATCAGGCCGAGTGCCATGAACGAGGCGGCGATGACGGCGGTGGCTGTGCGCTTGGCAGTGGTCTTGACGGACATCGTCGTGCTCCTTGAAGGCTCGGAGTTGTGCGAAGAGGTGGGCGTCAGCGGCGCAGGCACTTGATGGAGCTCTCGGCGACGGGGAGCGAGCCGCCGTTGAAGTACGCGAGCGCCTTCTTGTAGGAGGTGCAGCGGTTCTGCGACTCGGTCGGGTCGAGGTCGTAGGAGTAGCCGATCGCCACGCCCACGCCGCCCATGTCGTACGCGTCAGCGGAGGCGTTGATATTGCGCGCGACGGTCCAGTACCAGCGCGCGATCTTCGCGCTCCACTCGATCTTCGCCGCGTCTTCGGGGTGGTTCATGAAGTCGTGGCCGAAGTAGTTCGTGATGGCCCGGTAGTTGAAGTCGTTGGTGATCTGGATGAAGCCGCGTCCCTTGTAGACGGCGCCGTTGCCGGCTTCTCCCGCGTTGTAACGGAATCCGCTCTCGTGCTTCAGGGTCGCGAGGAGCGCCGCCTTGCGCGTCGGCGAGGTGATGCCGGCCGCTTCCATCTGCTCGTTGAGGCCGGGCAGTCCGGCCGCGACCGTGTCGGTGGCGTAGGCGGAGCCGTAGATGTTCACGATGTCCTGCTGCGACACGTGGGTCCCGCCCTGGCTGGAGGTCGCCGCCGCCAGCCGGAAGCTCTGCGCACCCCCGGACTGGTTGACCCAGGAGCCGTAGAGACCGCCCTCCTTGACGGTCACCAGGCCGCCGGTGGTCAGCACACCGATGCGGTCACCGGCGATCTGCAGGTCGGCCACGTCCGAGGTCTGGTTCACCCACGGCGCGTAGAGGTTGCCCTCCTTGACCGTGGCGAGACCGTCGGTCGTGACGACACCGATCATCGAGCCGGACAGTTCGATCTTCGCCGCGCCGCCGATCTGCTCGACCCAGTTCGACCAGAGGTTGGACTCCTTCACCGCGACGGTGCCGTCGGTGCGCAGCACGCCGACGCGGTCCGCGGAGAGTTCGATGTCCGCCGCCCCGCCCAGCTGGTCGACCCAGGGCGAGTAGAGGGTGCCTTCCTTGACGGTGGCGAGACCGCTGTCGAGGACCACGCCCACGCGGTTGCCGGACAGTTCGAGGTCCTTCACGCCGCTGGTCTGCTCGACCCACGAGGCGTTGAGGTCGCCCTCCTTGACCGCGAGCGTCGTGTCCTGGCGGATCACGCCGATCCGGTTCCCGGTCAGGCGGAAGTCCTTGACGTTCGTGGCCTGCTCGGTCCAGTTGGTCCAGAGGTTGCCCTCCTTGACGAACAGCTTGTTGTCGTTCGTCAGCACACCGATCCGGTCACCGGCGATGTCGAACTTCTGGACACCGCTCCCCATCTCCTCGACCCAGCCGGCGTACAGCGTGCCTTCCTTGACCTGCAGCGCGCCGTTGGCGAGCACGCCGAGGCGGTGGCTGCCAGAAGGGAGCTCACCCGCTGAGGCGGTCGTGTGCATCGTGGTGAGAGCGATTCCGGTGACGAGCGTGGCCGCGGTGAAGCGACCGAGCGCGTTCTTGAACGAGCGCATGGTTGGCTCCTGAATGATTTTTCGAAGATCGAGAAAAGGAGGGGAATTCACGCGCTCGGCGCGGCGAGACCGATCTGCTGCACCCCGGAGGCCTGCTCGACGAGCGCGCCCTGCACGCCGGTCTTGACCGCGGCGGTGCCGTCGGTGCGGAGCAGGCCGATGCGGTCACCGGCGAGTTCGATGGCGGAGATGCCGGAGCCCTGCTCGGACCACGACCCGAACACGCCGTTCTTCACGACCGCGGAACCGTCGGTGCGCACGACACCGATGCGGTCACCGGCCAGCGAAAGCTGCTGCGCGCCGGGGAGCTGCTCGACGAACGAGCCGGTGAGGCCGTCCCTGACGGCGACCGAGCCATCGGTGCGCACGACGCCGACGCGGGTGGCGGTCAGCTCGACGTCCTTGACGCCGGTGGCCTGCTCGACCCAGGCCGAGAAGAGATCACCCTGCTTGACCAGGGCTGTTCCGTCGGCGACGACGCCGACCCGGTTGTTCGTCAGCTCGAAGTCGGTGACTCCGGACGCCTGCTCGACGAACGAGCCGGAGAGGCCTTCCTTCACCGCAAGCGAACCGTCGGTGCGCAGGATGCCGATCCGGCTGCCGGAGAGGCGGAAGTCCTTCAGACCGGAGGCCTGGGCGACCCAGGAGGCATCGAGCGCGCCTTCCTTGACGTGCAGCGTGCCGTCCGTGGTCAGCGCGCCCACCCGGTCGCCGGCGATCTCGAACCTCGCCACGTCACCGCGTTGACTCGACCAACCGGCGAACACGCTTCCCTGCTTGACGGACAGGTCACCGTTCTGCAGCACGCCGATGCGGTCGGCACCGGCGGGCAGCTCACCCGCGGAGGCGGCGATCTGGCTCCCCGTGAGCGCGATTCCGGCGATCAGCGAAGCGGCTGCGATTCGACCCAGTGCGTTCTTCATGACCCTCACCCTTGACCCCTCGTCATTTCCCGCCTTTCGGGATGAGAGAAGCTTCGCGGTGGGGTCTCAAAGAAACCTGAAGCGGAATCTGAAACCGGCCTGCCGATCTCAAAAACGATCTAAAAGACCTCTAAAACTCGACGTCCAGGTGCCGGAACGCGTCTGGGCTCCTGTGCTTCCCTGCAGCCGTGCAGCTGGAAGACGCCCAGCGCCTCCGCCCACGCCCGGTCCGCCGCGACGGCCTCGCCGAGACCGTCCAGCACCGCCGCCAGGTCCCGCAGGGTGCGGGCCCGCCACACCGGCAGGCCGAGCGCGTCCCACCACTGCAACGCACGGTCGAGGTGCCGCCGCGCTTCCGCGAACCGGCCCGCTGCCAGGTCGAGTTCGCCGAGCGTGCGCAGCATCAGCGCCTGGCCGAACCCGTCCTGCATCTCGTTGCAGGTGCTCAGGCACGCCAGCAGGTCGTCGCGCAGGTCGTCGCCCCGGCCCTGCCGGACCCGGACCTTCGCCAGCGCCTGTACCGCGTACGCCGACGCGAGCCGGTTGCCGAGACTGGACAGCACCTCCACCGCCCTCACGGACCAGTGCGCGGCCTGCTCCAGGCGTCCCGCGGCCCGGTGCACGATGCCGACCGACCGCAGAGCGATGGCCCAGCCGCGCTGGTCGCCGATCTCCTCGTACTCCGCGCAGGCCTGTTCGCAGGCGGCCAGCCCGGCGTCGAGCTCGCCCTGTTCGGTCAGCACGCGGCCGAGTCCGTGCCGCGCCTGGGCGATCACGAGCCGGTCCTCCGGCTGCCGGAGCTCGGACAGGACCTGCTCCAGCGACGAACGGGCGGCGGTGAGCTGGCCGTGCTCGCGCTGGACGGTGCTGAGCGCGAGCCTCGTGGTGGCCAGACCGCGCCGGTCACCACTCTGCTCGTAGGCGGTCAACGCCTGCTCGTAGTAGGTGGCGGACTCGTCGAACCGGTCCTGCTCATAGCGCAGCCAGCCCAGCCCCACCAGCAACCGCGCCTCACCGAGGCGGTCACCCGCACGGCGGGCGGCCCCCAGCGCGGCGGTGTGCGTCCGGTACCACTGGCCGAAGAGGTTGCGCACGGAGAAACGGGATGAGCACAGCGTGGCCGCGAGCCGCGTCGCCACGTCGGTCAGATCGAGCTCGCTGACCCGTTCGACGACGCCGACCAGCCCACCCTGCTCGGCGTCGAACCACGACTCGGGGTCGGCGACGATCTCGTCGACCTGGGCCTCGTCGAGGTAGCGGTCGAGCAGCCCGGACCGCTCGGAGTCGAAGGTGGCGTGCGGCATCCGTCTGCCCGCGGCCTCGACCAGCCCGAGCCAGCACTCCGCGGCGCGGGACACCGCCGCGCGGATCGTCTCGGCGGTCTCCTCTTCCTCGCCGCGTTCCCGCGCGAAGGCACGGGTGAGGTCGTGGATCTGATAACGCAACGCGTCGCTGTCGTCCGTTGTGGACACATCGAGCAGCTGGGCGTCGACGAGCCGTTCGACGACGTCCTCCGCGTCCGTCGCGGAACAGCCGAGCAGCGGCGCGACGACCCAGCCGCCGAACGACGACAGGTCGAGCAAGCCCAGGCGCCGCAACGCCATCCGCTCGCGTTCGGACAGTCCGTCGTAGCTCAGCGCGAGGCTGCCGCGCACTTCGAGGTCTCCGATGGAGAGCTCCTGCAGCACGCGCCGCTGCACGCGCAACCGGTCGGCCAGGCGACTGAGCTGCCAGCGTTGCCGTGCGGCGAGCCGTGCTCCCGCGATGCGCACGGCCAGCGGCAACCGGCCGCACAGCCGCACGATCTCCTGTGCCGCCAGCGGTTCCGCCGCGACCCGGTCGCCGCCCACCACCCGGTCGAGCAGTTGCACGGCTTCCTCGTCGGCGAGCACGCGCAGATCGAGGTGCGCCGCGCCGTCGAGCGCGCTGAGCCGTTCACGGCTCGTCACCAGCACGGCCGCGGTGTGCCCGCCCGGCAGCAGGGGCCTGACCTGCTTCTCGTCCGCCACGTCGTCGAGCACGACCAGTATTCGCCGGTCGGCGAGCATCGTGCGGTAGAGACGCGCCCGCTCGTCCGCCTCGTCCGGGATCGCCGTGTCCGCGACCCCGAGCGCGCGCAGGAACCCGGCCAGCACCTCGACCGGTTCCGGGCGAACGGCACGGGTGCCGCGCAACGACACGTACAGCTGGCCGTCTGGGAAGTGCTCGCGCACGCGGTGGGCGACGTGCATCGCGAGCGTGCTCTTGCCCGCACCGGGCTTGCCGAAGACCGTGCACAGCCGCGAGCCGCTCCCCTCCTCCGCCAGGCGCCGGCTCAGCGTCGCGACCTCGACGGTGCGCCCGGTGAAGTCGGCGATGTCGAACGGCAGCTGGCTCGGTGTGCGGACGAACCGCCCCGGTTCGCCGGATTCCTCCGCCGGCGCTTCGTCCTCCGCCGCGGGCACGGGTTCCGCCTCGTCCCGCAGGACGCGCTCGTGCGCGCCGCGCAGCAGCGGGCCGGGTTCGACGCCCAGTTCGTCGAGCAGCACCCGTCTGCCCTCCTGATAGCACTCCAGCGCGTCGGCCCGCCGTCCCGCCTGGCGCAACGCCAGCATCAGCTGGGCGCGCAGGCGTTCCCGCAGCGGCTCTTCGGCGACCGCGGTGGTGAGCTCGGCCACGAGCGCTTCGTTCTTGCCCAGCACGAGGTCGGCGTCGACGCGGTCCTCCAACGCGGCCAGCCGCAGTTCTTCCAGGCGCGCTCGTTCGTTGTCCGCCCAAGTGCCCTGCGTGCCACCGAGCGCGGCTCCCCGCCACAGACCGAGTGCGTTCTCGAAGTGGGTGACCGCCTGGACGAGCTTGCCCTCGGCTCGTGCTCGCCTGGCCGCCGCGATCTCGCGGAGGAAGATGTGCAGGTCGATCTGGTCGAACGAGGCTTCGAGCCGGTATCCCCCACCGGTGCGCACGATCACGTCGGCGCCGTCGGCCGCGGCGAGCTTGCGGCGCAACGTGGAGATGTAGGTGTAGATCGCGGCCTTGGCCTGCTCCGGCGGGTCCTCACCCCAGACCGCGTCGACCAGGCGCTCCAGCGGCACGACCCGGCTGGCCTGCGCGGCGAGCAGTGCGAGCAGCGTTCGCGGTTTCGGCCCACCGAGAGGTACGGGTTCCCCCGACACCAGGGCTTCGACCGGACCCAGCACGCGGAACTCCATGTACCCCCCAAGACGCGGGGTCACCACCGGAGGCCCACGACCGCGGCCCTCCGACGGTCCCCCCAGATCCGCCAGGCCGGGCGAGGCCACACGTTCGTGTGGTCTTCATCCGGCGACGATCGACACTATGAACCGGCCGCGGCGGTGTCAAGCAAGGTCAACGGGGGCATGACACGAGTCTCAGATCAGCCGCGCTCGGAGGATGCCTTCCACCGCTTCGAGGAGGGTGTCGGCGATCGGATCTGGATCCGAGAGACAGCCGGCCGCCATCGCACCGTCGCGCAGCATCACGAAATGCCTGCCGTCGCGCTCCGCGGGACCGTCTCCCACGCGGGCGAGCAGGGCGGTGACGGTGTCGAGGAACCATTGGCGGTGTGCCAGAACCGCCTTGTGCACCGGGTGTTCGGGATCGGCGTACTCCGCCGCGGCGTTGAGGAAGGCGCAACCGCGGAACTCTTCCAGGCGGATGTGCGCGGCGATCCCCCTCGCGACGGAACGCACGGCGTCCGCGTCGTCCGCCGCCGCTGCCACGCCCGCCTCGACGTTGCGGCGAGTCGCCTTGTCGGCCTCGGTCAGGTACTCGAGGACGAGGTCCTCCTTGCCGGCGAAGTGGCGGTACATCGTCGCGCGGGTCACCTTCGCCTCGGCGAGGATGCGGTCGACTCCGACAGAGTGCAGGCCCTCCGCGTAGAACAGCCGGCTGGCCGTTCCCAGCAGGCGGTTCCTGGCGTCGGACACGGTGCGGGTCACCCTTCCGACGCTAGCAGAGAGAACGTTCGGTCTTGACAGGTCCGGGGTCGGCTGACACTGTCGAAGCAGAAAGAACGTTCTCCCTACTTCAAGGACGCCTCGTGAGCATCGACGCAGCGTCACCCGCAGGCCTCGCCCCCACTCTCCGCGCGCTTTACCTGGTCCGCTTCGGGTTCGCGGTCGTGTGGGCGGTGCTGGTGTTCCTCACCGCGACGGAGATCGGGCCGGTCAGCGGCACGTTGCTGGTGCTCTACCCGCTCTTCGACGTGGCCGCGATCGTGGTCGACAGCCGGACTTCGCACGGCGGAGCTTCTCTCGCGCTCTACGCCAACATCGCGGTCAGCACGCTCGCGGTGGCCGGGCTGGCGTTCGCTGTCACGTCCGGGATTCCGGCGGTGTTGCAGGTGTGGGGTGCTTGGGCCGTGGTGTCCGGGGTGGCTCAGCTGGCCGTGGGGGTGGTGCGGCGGAGCCTTGGTGGGCAGTGGCCGATGATTCTCAGCGGCGGCATTTCGACGCTCGCCGGTACGTCGTTCGTGCTGCAGGCCGGGGCGGAAGGGGCGACGTTGAGCAACCTGGCCGGGTATGCGGCGATCGGCGGCGTCTTCTTTCTGGTGTCGGCGCTGCGGCTGCGTCGCAGTGCCGGATGAGAAAAGCGGACGGGTCGCACACCCGTCCGCTTTTCTCATGTCAGTCCCAGTCGTAGTCCATCGCTTCTGGGACAAATCCTCGGATGGCCCGGAGCGCCTCGCTCAACACTTCACTCAGCCGCTCCGCTCCCCTCCGATCTCGTCGACGTCGTGGCCAGACACGCTGGTGCAGCGTCGCCCCATCTCACCGGCGAATACCTCGCGTGCTGCCAAGCAGTCCCCCGGCTGCGTCATACGAATCAGGGTGAAGCCGGGTCGGTGAATCGCAGCAAGTCAGAACGATGACCGGTCAGTGGCAGATGGGTTACCCCGGTGGTCCTGGTCGTCTGCTCAGGTGACTTAGGTGGGCTGCAAACACGAACGGTCCCTCCGACGGCGCCGGAGGGACCGTTCAGTGAGTGACTCGGATCAGAAGTCGACGGGCGCCGCGTCCTCAAAGCCCTGCTGTTCCCGATGGCGCCGACAGACCTGATCGACCGCGTCCTGGCCGAGCTCTGGCGCCACCCAGTCGTGGACGGCCATCCGCGCGAGGAACTCGGCAGGCAACTCCACGTGGTACTTCGTCACATAGTGCGCCAGTGAGTTGGGCCAGATCCATTCCCCATCGGTTCGGAGTGCGACCTGGGCGATCGGCCCAGCCCACTCGTCGAGGAGGTCGTCCTCCCAACCGGAAGAAGCCAGGAAGATCTGCCCCTGCTCCAGATAACGAACCGCGGATGACGCCCACTCCGGCGCTGCGGACCGGCTCGTGGCCGCCACGTCATCCGCCGTCTCGAAGAATCCGGCTTCCTTCAACGGGCCGCCCCGTGTCACCTGCCACCTCCCGGCTTGAAGCCCCGCCAGCTGCCACCTCTGTCGCCCATCTTGCGGACGGGGGCACCGTCACGTCCGATATTGTGGCCGCCGTCCTGCCACGCGTACAGGTAGCCCTCCGGTGCCAGCACATTCTGACCCAGCTTGTTCGCAAGGTCCTGGGCGAACGACCCCGAGACTGAGCCGGTGTTGCAGGAGCAGAGCCGGACCGGCCCGCCTGGATAGTTCGGCGAGTTCTGGATCATCCGGGAGAGCGTCCGGTGATCGATCAGATCCGTGCCACCCTCGGCCGCGTCGTAGTCCGGGGCGACACCACCTGGCGACCCGTGGATCCAGACATCGTGGTAGTCCTCGAATCCCCTGAGCGACTTCTGTCTGGGGATGCTCTTCTGGACTGGGTCGTCCGCCAGCATGAAGACCGTCGGGCCACACGGGTTGCCGTCAGGCTTCTTACTGCCCTCGTTGTGAACGAGGAGCGGGGCGGCCTCCTGGGAGCTCGCCACGTAGTAGGTGTGCAGGCCGTCGACCGTGAAGTTGTGGACCTTCTCGATCCCGCTCCACGTCCGAATGCCCGTGACCTCGGCCGAGCGGTTGTCGGCGGTGAGGAACCGGTACGTGGGCTTGACGTCGATCGCCTTGACCCAGCGCTTCTCCGACTCGACCCAGAACGGGTGCTCGTCGGTGGCCTTGATCTTGCCGCCCGTGGTGTCGGTCAGCTCGACCATGACCCGCTCGGAGGTCTTGGTGCGGACCTCGGTGACCTCACGCGGACCGGACGTGCCGGTAGTCGGGTCGGTGGCCAGGACGTACTCGCCGGCTCGTAGGTCCTCGATCTTCTTGTAGGAGCCGTCGGCCATCAGGACGAGCGTGCCGGGCACGAAGCTGTTCGACGCCTCCCACGGCACCGGGCAGGAGCCGCCGGAGGCAGCGCTCTGCTTGGCGTCCTTGCCCTTGTCGCCGGTGCGTTTCTTCTTCTTTCCGCCGCCCGCGATGTCGAGGATGTCCTCGGCGTACGGAACACCCAAGGTTGCGAGGGTTTCCGCGACTTGGGCCTGGGCCGCCTCCTGGATGACCTCCTTGCCGACACCCAGGATCGCGGTCTTGATCGTCTCGTAGACCTTGTTGAGGTCCTGGACGTTCGTCACCGCGGTCTGGACGATGCGCGCCGGGGCGTTCGGCACCGCCGAGATGATGTTCTTGGCGTTGGCGATGCGCGGCTTCAGCGCCGCCTTGAGCGTCGGGATCGGGTTGGACTTGACCGCCCGAGCCACCGCGGCCTTCGCGGCTGCTGTTCTGCGGACCGCTGCCGCGTAGGCGGCTGCGGCTGCCGCCGCTCTTCGTGCTGCCGCTTGCGCCGCCAGCTTTCTTGGGTCTGGCAACGACTTGGCGGCGTTCGGAACGTCCGGCTTCTTCGGCATGCCGTCGGGGCCCTTGCCGGCGTTGGGGCCGTCGGGGCGACGGGGGTTTGGTGCGTCCGGGCTGCGCGGGGTCGGCACGTTGTCCGCGCCACGCATCGAGTCGTAGCCGCGGTTGCCCCACTTCGCCGCCGTGGCGCCCCAGCCGCCGAACGGGATCATGCCCGCTGCTGAGAGAGCCGCGTCGGTGTAGTTGCCCTCGGCGAGGTACCAGACGGCGTTGATGCCGTCCGCGATCTCACCCAGGCCGGGAACCAGGCCGGCCACGTCGAGGACGGTGTGGCCGATGGTGGAGATGTTGTCGCCCACCCAGGACACGGCGTCGCTGAACCAGTTGTGGCCGTTGGGGTCGAAGCCGTTGACCGGGGAGCCGGGCTGCCGGTCGCTGTCACGTCCGGGACTCCGTCGGTGTTGCAGGTGTGGGGTGCTTGAGCCGTGGTGTCCGGGGGCTCAGCTCGCAGTCGGGCTGGTGCGGCGGAGTCTTGGCGGGCAGTGGCCGATGATTCTGAGCGGCGGCACTTCCACGCTCGCCGGAACGTCGTTCATCCTTCAGGCTGGGACGGAAGGAGCGACGTTGAGGGACCTCGCCGGGTATGCGGCGATCGGCGGCGTCCAGTCCGCGCATCCCATCTCGAAGTGCTTCCACTCCTCGCCACGCGCCTCATTAACCAGCACCGTCCACTGGCGAGGGGCGCTGTCCGGCCGTGCCAGCCAGCAGAGACACTCGCCGTTGTCGGTCGAACCCACGCGATCGCTCGCACTCCCGACGCGTCGAGCAGTGCAGGCTTGGCCTCTCCCATGTTCCAGAGGTACTCGAGCGCGTCCTCCCGCTCCTCCGCTGTCTCGGCAAGGTCGTAGACGCTGTCAGACGCGGGTTCCAACAGCCACAAGTACTGGTCGAACTGACCGACTCCGTAGCGCTCGATCAGTTGGACGTAGTCGGTGGCAGGGCCGTCCGCAGTGCGCGGGCGCCCTCCCAGTCCACCGCTGTCCCTGCCGGTGCCGGCGGCGGGACGATCTCCGTCAGGCGATCGGCTGCGTTGTCCACGATTTTCTACCGTTTGTACATCGGGATGGTTCACGGGCTCTCCTGGGGCGGTGCTGAACAAGTTCAACATCGTCGAGGTCGTCGCCCGCGACACCACCGGTCAGATCTACTGCGGTGGCCAGACCGCGCCGAACTTCACGACCTGGCGGCTGTGGTCCGACACTGGGGGTCGCCGTACAACGTGACGTTCGCCTCGGATGCGAACACCGAGCAGCGGGTCCTCACCAACGGCGGCGCCATGTCCGCGGACGCGGCGACCTCGATGGAGAAGTCGAGGAGGACGGTCCCCGCCAAGGCGACCAAGCAGAAGCTGCCCGAGTAGCACTGCGCTGAACTGAGAAAGGGGGCTGCCCACCTGGGCAGCTCCCTTTCTTTCGTGCTCTTGAGCCTCAGGCCCTGGGCTCCGCGATGCGGACCAGGATCGCGCCGCACTCCTCGCAGCGCACGACCTCGTCCGCCGCCGCTTCCTTCAGCTTGGACACCGCGCCGCGGTCCAGCTCGATCCGGCACGCTCCACACCGGCGCGACTGGAACGGCGCGGCGCCGATGCCGCGCTGCTCGCGCTGACGGTCGTAGGCCTTCAGCAGGTCGTCCGGGAAGCCCTTGGCCATCGCCAAACGGTCGGCGGTGCGGCGGCTCTCGGTCGCTTCGAGGTCGGCGAGGGCCTGGTCGCGGCGGCCGGCGGCGTCTTTCAGGGTCGCGCGGGCCTTGTCGAGTTCCACGCGTGCGAAGGACGCGTCGGCGTCGACGGCCTCGCGGCGTTCCATCAGCTCCAGCAGGTCGTCCTCGAGGATGCCCTGGCGGCGCTGGATGGTGGCGAGTTCGTGTTCGAGGTCGGTGAGCTGCTTGGCGCCGACCGAACCGGACTGCAACAGCTTGCGGTCGCGCTCACCACGGGCGCGGACCTGGTCGATCTCGGTCTCCTGGCGCTTCACGTCGCGGTCGAGGTCGGTGAGCATCGTCTCTACGGCCACCAGCGCGTCCTGCTTGGCGCGCACCTGCTGCTCGGCCTCGGTGATCTCCGCGATCTCGGGCAGCGTGCGGCGACGGTGGGTGACACGCGCCAGTTCGGCATCGACCGTGGCCAGGTCGAGCAGCCTGCGCTGCACTGCGGGATCGGCTTTCACGCATGTCCTCCTACTGCTGTGCTCGTCGCACCGACGGTCCACGGGTCGGTCCGGCGGGTGGAGACGAGTACGTCGACCCTACCGCCGAAGGCCGCCCGCAGAATCTCCGCCGCCTGCTCGCACCACGGCCACTCGCTGGCCCAGTGCGCGACGTCGACCAACGCGGGCCCGCCGGACTCGATGTGCTCGCTCACCGGGTGGTGCCGCAGGTCTGCCGTGACGTAGGCGTCGACGCCCGCGCGCTTGACCGCGTCCAGGAAGCTGTCGCCCGCGCCGCCGCACACCGCGACCCGTCTGATCAGGTGTTCCGGGTCTCCCGCCGCCCGCACGCCCTGCACGGTGGCGGGCAGCGCGGCGGCCACCCGCTGGGCGAACGCCCTGAGCGGCTCGGGTTCCGCGAGCTCCCCTACGCGGCCGAGGCCCGTGCCCTCGGGCTCGGCCGGTTCGAGCGGACCGGTGACGGTGAGCCCGATGGCCTTCGCGAGCGCGTCCGAGACACCCGGCGACGCGCTGTCCGCGTTGGTGTGCGCGCAGTACAGGGCGGCGCCGTTGCGGATCAGCTTGTGCACCAACGCACCCTTCGGGTCGTCGGCCGGAACACCGTTGACGCCCTTGAGGAGCAGCGGGTGGTGCGCGAGCACGAGCTGCGCGCCCCGTTCGACCGCCTCGTCCACAGTGGACGACGTCGGGTCGACGCAGACCAGGACCCTGGTGACCTCCTCCTGCGGATCACCGCAGACCAGGCCGACCGCGTCCCACGTCTCCGCGGTCTTCGGCGGATACGCGGACTCCAGGACCGCGATCACGTCGGCGAGCTTCACGCCAGTTCCTCCATCACGACGCGCAACGCGTCCACGAACACCGCGAACTCCTCCGGCGGCCGGATCGCCACGCGCAGGTACGTGTCATCGAGCCCTGGGAACGTGTCGCAGCGCCGCACCGCGATCCCCTTGTCCCGCAACGCCCGCCGCGCGCCTCGCGGTGCCCTGATCAGCAGGAACGGCCCTTTCGGCGCAACGACGACGAGGTCTTGGAGCTGCTCCAACGCATGCGCGGCGTACTGCTCGGCCGCCAGCGCGAACCGCGCGGACTGTTCGAGCGCCTCCGGTTCGCAGCACGCCGTGATCGCTTCCAGCGTGAGACTGCCCACGGGCCAGTGCGGGCGGCCGTGCGCGAGCCTCGCGAGAGTCTCCGGGTCGCCGAGGAAGTAGCCGGCGCGCAGCCCCGCGAGGCCCCAGGTCTTGGTCAGGCTGCGCAGCACCAGCACGTCAGGGTCGTGCGCGAGCGACTCGGGCTCGCCGGCGACGGCGTCCATGAACGCCTCGTCGACGACCACCCGGCCGGGCAGTGCCTTGAGCGCGGCGGCCTCGTGCAGCACGGACGTCGGGTTCGTGGGGTTGCCGATGACGGTGAGGTCGGCGTCCGAAGTCACGTCCCGCAGGCGGAAGTCGCCGTCGAGCAGCACGTGGTCGACCGGAATTCCGGCATCGCGAAAGGCCACCTCGGGCTCGGTGAACCCGGGGTGGACGATCGCGGCACGGCGCGGCGAGAGCTTCGGCAGCAGCGCGAAGCCCTCAGCGGCACCGTTGAGCAGCAGAACCTCGTCCGGAGAGCGCCCGTGCCGGCGTGCGACGGCCTCACGAGCACGTTCTTCGGCGAGTTTCGAGGGGTAACGGCCGAGTTCGCCGAGCGCCGCGGCCAGCCGGTCGCGCAGCCAATCGGGCGGGTGCGGCACCCGCACGTTGACGGCGAAGTCGGCGAGGCCTGGTGCGGCGTCGACGTCACCGTGGTGGCGCAGGTCTGGGCTGGTCATCGCCGGAATTCTAGGCGACCGGCTCAGACAGGCACGTCACTGCATGTAGCGGCGGAGCTCGGTGAGGTGGCTGATCAGCTCATCCAGCTGGAACGCGTCGAGCTGCGCGGACTCACCGGGCGGGGTGCGGAAGCAGACGCGACCCTTCTCGTTGAGGTACACCTCGAACGCACGACGGCGCCCGAGGGCGTCGGTGCACCCGATGATCTCCCGTTGCGGGGGCACGTCGGTACCTGTCTGCATGGGCGGCCTCCATGTCGTTTGTCCATACATCTTGCGACAGCGCTTGAGCGTTACCGTGCGGCGGCACCACATAGGCTGCGCGACATGCACGTCTCGTTCGTCTGCACCGGCAACATCTGCCGGTCCCCCGTGGCAGCGCTCGTGTTCCGAGAGTGGCTGTCCCGGGAAGGATTGTCCTCGAAGGTCCAGGTGTCCAGTGCCGGAACCGGTGGATGGCACGTCGGCGACCCGGCCGACCCGCGTTCACTGAAGACGTTGGCGGACAACGGGTATCCCGTCGACCACGTGGCCGCGCAGGTCGGCGCCGAGCACCTGGACGCCGATCTGCTGGTGGCACTCGACTCCGGTCACGCCCGCGCGTTGCGCCGGATGGTCGATCCCGGCCGTGTGCGGCTGCTCCGTTCGTTTGATCCGGACGCCGACGACGTGGACGTGCCGGATCCGTACTACGGCGACGACGCCGGGTTCACCGAGGTGCTGGTGATGGTCGAGGCGGCGATGCCCGGGTTGGTCGGTTGGGTCCGCGAGCGGCTCTGAGGACGGAGCTGTTCTTCAGGAAGCCGTGACCTTGGGCTCTCTGTGATCCGATGCACCAACAGCACGTTGCGTTTGCTTCGAATACTGCGGATACTTCGATCAGGGAGGTGTGTGCAGATGAGTGCAGCACTGCAGCCGGTGCAGCCTGACAGTGGGGACGTCGTCACGGCCGATGCGGCATTGCCCACGGTCAAGGCGTACCTGAGCCTCCACCGGGAGGACGACGACGCGGACCTGGTCCGGGTGCGGACCGAGGATGACGACGAAGTGCTGACGCTGCCGCGAGCAGCCGTCGAGGTCTTCACGCAGGTGCTCGCCTACATGGCCGCAGGACACGGGGTGGTCGTGGTCCCCGTGGACGCGGAGCTGACCACTCAGCAGGCGGCCGACCTGCTCAACGTCTCGCGGCCGTACCTGATCGGTCTGCTCGACGCCGGTGCGATCGAGTACCGGAAAGTAGGCAAGCATCGCCGGATCAAGGCCGCGTCCCTGACGGAATATCTGCGAAACGACGATCAGCGCAGGCGGCAGGCTGCGGACGAGTTGTCGTCGCTCACGCAAGAGATGGGCATGGCCTGAGTGAGCCTCGTCGTCCTCTACGACGCGAACGTCCTCTACCCGAGCACGCTTCGAGACCTGCTCATCCGAATCGCGGCAGCTGGTCTCGTCCAGGCGAAGTGGACAGACCAGATCCTGGACGAGGTCTTCAGGAACGTCCGCAAGAACCGGCCCGGTGCAGCGGACGACCTGCTCGACCGCACGCGAGTCCTGATGGTGAGAGCCGTCCGCGACTGCTTGGTCGACGGGTACGAACCGCTGATCCACACGCTGGACCTACCGGACCCCGACGACCGTCATGTACTCGCTGCCGCGATCCGGGCCCGTGCTCAGGTGATCGTGACCGACAACCTCAAGGACTTCCCGGAAGAGATTCTGCGACAGTGGGACATCGAGCCCGTGTCCGCGGACGACTTCGTCAGCGACCAGATCGGCCTCGACGCCAAGGTCGTGTGGAGCTGCGTCCAGCAGATCGCGAACTCGTGGCGCAATCCTCCGGGCACGCTCGGGGACGTCCTCGCGTCGCTGGAACGCTGCGGGTTGGTGCAGTCAGTGGCCGCGCTCAGGGCCCTCTGACCGGTCATCTACCGTGAAGACGTGCGGTTCAAGTTCCTCCTCAAGCCGGGCTGGCTGGCGCTGACCCTGGCCGTCTGGGTGTTCGCGGGTGCCTGCGTCTACCTCCTGTCGCCGTGGCAGTTCGGACGCAACGACGAACGCCAGGAGCAGAACGCCGCCATCACCAGGTCGCTGAAGAGCGAGCCCGCCCAGTTCGGCGCGAAGCACGACGAGTGGCAGAAGGTCGAGATCCGGGGCCGCTACCTGCCGGAACTGGAAGCGCTCGCGCGGCTGCGCACCGTCCAGGGCGAGGCGGCGTTCGAGGTCATCACGCCGTTCGAGACCACGACGGGTCACAAGATCCTGATCGACCGCGGGTACGTGCGGCCGATCAACGGCATCAAGCCGCCGGGCTTCGACGCACCGCCCAACGGCGAGGTCACGCTCATCGGGCTCGCCAGGCTCAACGAGTCGAACGACCAGCCCGCGTTCGAGCAGGACGGCCGCAAGCAGATCTACTCGATCAACAACAACGCGGTCGGCGAGAACATCGAGCCCGGCTACTACCAGCTGATCGAGGACCAGCCGGGTGCGCTGGACACGTTGCCGCTGCCCCGGATCGAGTCCGGGCCGTTCTTCTCCTACGCGCTGCAGTGGATCGCGTTCGGTGTGATGGCGGTCGGCGGCTGGCTGTACTTCACGATCCGTGAGGCGCGGCCGGGTGGCGTGCTCTACGAGGGCAGGAAAAAGAAGAAGTCGATCGCCGAGCTACTTGCGGAAGAGGGCGATGACGGCGCTGACGAAGCCGGCGCCGAAGCCCACGACCCGGGACAGCTCCACGGCACGCGTCACGTGCCCTGAGTCCGGGCTGCGGCCGTGGCCGAGGACCGGGCGCTCTTCCACGCCGTGCGAGTAGACGGTGCGGCCGCCCAGCCTGACCTCCAGGGCGCCCGCGAAGGCCGCCTCCACCTGGCCCGCGTTGGGCGACGGGTGCGCTGACGCGTCACGGCGCCAGGTCTCCAGTGCCTGCGAGGCCGAGCCGCCGACGACGGGTGCGCCGCCGACCGTCAGCAGGGCCGCGAGACGCGAAGGCACCAGGTTCAGCAGGTCGTCCAGGCGGGCCGAGGCCCAGCCGAACCGCAGGTAGCGCAGGGACCGGTGGCCGACCATCGCGTCCAGGGTGTTGGCCGCGCGGTAGCCCAGCAGGCCGGGCACGCCGGCGACCGCGCCCCAGAACAGCGGCGCCACGACGGCGTCCGAGGTGTTCTCGGCCACGGACTCCACGGTCGCGCGTGCCAGGCCCGTGGTGTCGAGCCGGGTCGCGTCACGGCCGCACAGGCTCGGCAGCCTCGTCCGGGCCGCGTCGAGGTCTCCGTCGGCCAGTTCCCGGCCCATCGACGTGCCCTCGGTGGCCAGCGAGTTGCCGCCGAGCACGGTCCAGGTCGCCAGCGCCGTGGTCGCCGTCTGCAGCAGCCAGTGCTTGCGCGAGGCCCGTTCCACCGCCACTCCGAGAGCCACGGTGCCGCCGACCAGCACGGCGGAATAGACGGCTCCGGCGGCCTGCGAGTCGGCGTACAGCCGCTTCTCGAGGGCCGCGGCGGACGAACCGAATGCCGCTACCGGGTGAAATCGGCGTGGATCACCGAACACCGCGTCCGCGGCCACGCCCAGCAACAACCCCAACGCGCGCCCCGCACCCACGGCATCCTCCCCAGCTCGTCGAAGGCACGGTAGCGCCGCGTCGGACGAGCGCGCGCATTAGGGTGGCCGGTCGTGGAGCACAAGCGGCTGAAGCTGTACGCCTATCTGGACGCGCGCGATCACCAGCGCACGTACCTGGCGATCATGCGGCTGTTCACCTCCACGCTGCTGGCGGACCTGAGCGCGGGGGAGGTCGCGGGCGCGCTGGCCGGGCAGGAGCGCGAGGGCCGCGTCGAGCAGGGCGAGAGCCGCATCGAGAACGTCATCAACCGCCTCAAGCAGCTCGTCGAGTGGGGCAATCTCGTCCAGGGCCGGCGTGAGGTCGTCGCGGCCAGCATCGCCGAGTTCCAGCACGGCAGCGTGCGCTACCAGGTCTCGAAGCTGGCCGTCCGCGTCCAGCGCGACGTCGACGAGCTGCTGCGGGTCCCCGAGGGCGCGCGCGAGGTCTCCCGCGAACTGCTCCCCGCGATCGAACGCGGCCTCAACGAACTGGGCGGATCGCTGTCCGTCGCCCTGCTCAACGAGGGCGACCGGACCAAGGAGCTGCTGGCCGAACGCGTCACGACGCTGTTCCTGCAGCACGCCGAACTCGCCGCGACGGTCCGCGACTTCTACGCCTACCTCGGCCAGGTCGTCACGAGGAACCACCTGGCGCCCGAGGAGATCGCGGGCTTCCGGAACCTGCTGGTCGAGTACATCCAGCGGGTCGTCGAGGACGTCCTGAAGTACACGCCCCCGATCGCGGAGGCGCTGGCCGGCCTCACGAAGGCCCGTACCGAACTCCTGCGGCTCCTCGGCACCGACCTCGGCCACAACGTCGAACGCGCCCGCGGCCGTACGCCGGAGGACTGGCAGGAGCTGACGGACTGGTTCGTCGACCGGCCGGGCCGTCCGAGCCAGGTCACGGCCCTGCGCGAAGCCACGGCCCGCGCCATCGGCAGCCTCCTGGCCAGCGTGAAGCGCGCGACGTCCGGCGGCGGGCTCCTCCCGGGACGCCGTGCCGAACTGCTCAAGCTCGCGAAGTGGTTCGACACCTCGTCAAGAGAACAAGCCCACGAGATCTACGCCTCCGCGTTCGGTCTCTACAGCGCCCGCCACCTCTCCCCCGCGCCCGAGCACGACTCGGACAACGAGCGCACGCCGTGGCGCGACGGCCCGGTCTGCGACGTCACCGTGAGCGTCCGGACCCGAGGCGACCGGGGCGGGCGCGGCAGGCCGTCCAGGATCCTCGACGACCCGATGACCGAGCAGTCGCTGCTGGCGGAGGCACGCGAGGCGGACGAGATCCGCGCGAGGCACGTCGCCGAGCTCACCACGGCCGCCGGAAACCTGGAGAACACGACGCTCACGCACGGTGCGTTGGAGGTCTTCTGCGAGCTGTTGACGCTCGCGATGGCCCAGCGCGACTCCCCGAACGACAGCGGCTCGGCCAGCGACCCCGTGCGCGGCCTCGAACTGGAGATCGCCCGCGGCACGACGACCCGGATCAGGTCGGCCGCCGGGACGCTCACCCTGCACGACGCGACGGTGGCACTGAAGCGATGAACCACTTGGACAACCTCTCCGACATCGACGCCGCCAACGTGGTGCGGTGCGCGCGAACGTTGCTGCGCAGGCCTTTGCTGCGCACCGACGGCCCGGACGGCGAGCTGCTCAGCCTCGTCTACCGGCACCGCGCGACCCTCCAGGACCTGTTCGCGGGGCTGCTGGGCTACCGGCTGGTCGTGGAACGCCGGTTCGCGCGCCTGTACAAGTCCGGTCCCGGCAACGACGACACGCGTGGCGTGCTCAGCATGTCCCCGCGCGGGTACGCCTACCTGGCGCTGACGCTCGCCGTGCTCACCGGCATCGGCCGGCAGACGCTGCTGTCCCGCCTGGTTGCTGACATCCGTTCCGCCGCAGTGGAAGCGGGCATCGACGCACCGGACGACGTCACCGAACGGCGTGCGCTCACCGCGGCCCTGCGCCACCTCGTGTCTCTCGGCGTGCTGCACGAGACCGAGGGTTCGGTCGCGCAGGACGTGCTGCCCCAGGAAGCGTTGATCACGATCGACACCGACCTGCTGGGCCAGCTCGTGACGGGTCCGGTCGGTGAGGCCCAGAGCCCGGCCCACCTGGTCGAACTGTCGGCGCGTCCCGGTCCGCGCGGCATCGAGCACGCCGTGCGGCGCAGGCTGGTCGAGACACCGCTGGTGCTCTACGCGGACCTGCCGGCCGAGCAGGCGGAGTGGCTGCGCCGCAACCAGCGCAAGGAGACCGCGCTGCTCGAGCAGGCTTTCGGCCTGCACACCGAGTGCCGGGTCGAGGGCGTGCTCGCCGCCGACCCCGAGGACTTCCTGACCGACCTGTCGTTCCCGGGCGTCTCGACGGTCGCGCGCATCACGCTGCTGGCTCTGCCCGACCTGCTCGACGGCGAGGAGGAGGACGCGCCCGCACGGCACGTCGTCACCGCCGAACGCCTCCGCGAGGTCTGCGCCGGTCTGGTCGAGGACTACCCCGCGGCGTGGTCGAAGCAGTTCACCGACGACCTCGACCGGCTGGTCGCCGAGGTGACGGAGCTGTTGCGCCGCATGGGTCTGGCCGCCCAGGAAGAGAACGGCGCGTGGTCGATCAGCGCGGCCGCGCACCGCTGGCTGCCGTCCCCCGACGGCGACCCGGAACGAGAACAACAACCGGAACCCGTTGTGGTGCACGAAGTACCGAGCTGGTCCCTGTTCGACGAGGAGAACGCTTCATGAGCAGGTGGCGGCTGCACCGCGGCGGCGTGGTCAACATCTGGCAGTACACCGAGCAGACCTTCGACTTCTCCGGTGGCCGCGCGATCTTCCAGGGCACCAACGGGTCCGGCAAGTCCCGCACGCTGGAGCTGCTGCTCCCGCTGTGTCTGGACGGCGACCTGCGCCAGGTCGGTTCCAAGGGCTTCGACACGGTAAGCCTGCGGCGCCTCATGCTGGACGACTACGACGGCGGCCCGAACCGCATCGGCTACACGTGGGTCGAGCTGATCCGCGAGGCCGCAGACCACTCCGGCAACGAGTACCTGACGTGCGGTCTGGGCGTGAAGGCGTCGAAGACATCGCAGGCGATCACGGACTCGTGGCGCTTCGTCACGCCGATGCGCGTCGGCACGGAACTGCAGCTCGCGGGCGCCGAGCGCGTTCCGCACGGCCCGGCGCAGCTGCGCGATCTCATCGGCGCGGACTGCATGTTCGAGGAGCCGGCGTTCCGCGCGAAGATCGCCGAGACCGTCTACGGCGTGCCGGCGGCGCGGTACGGCGACCTGCTGCACCTGCAGCGGACGCTGCGCAACCCGGACGTCGGCCTGAAGGTGCTGGAGGGTCAGCTCGAACAGATCCTGAGCGACGCCCTGCCGCCGCTGGACCAGGTGATGGTCGAGCAGCTCGCGACGTCGTTCGACGACCTGGAGTCGATCCGCGAGAACATCGTGCGACTGTCCTCCGCGGACAGTGCGCTCGGCACGTTCCTGAAGACCTACAGCGACTACGCGTTCGGCGGGCTGCGGTCCGCGGCCGAACGGCTGGAGGCCGCCGAGAAGTCGGTGGCCAAGCTGCGGCGTGAGCAGTCGAAGCTCACGCAGGAGCTGGACCTCACACGGATGGAGCGGGCGGCGGCCGAGCAGGCGCTGACCGACATGGAGACCGGCGAGCAGCAGGCCGAGGAGACCATCGCGGCGCTGAAGGAGCTGCCGGCGTTCCGCGACCTGCAGGACCTCAAGACGCGCGAGAACCTGGTGGCGGAGAAGCGTTCGTCCGCCGTCGCCGCCCTCGAGACGGCCCACCGCCAGCGCGCCCAGGAGGAGGCGGCCGTCGACAACGTGCTGCGCCTGCTGCGCCGCCTCGCGGAGGACCTCCAGGCCGCCGACGCGCTGAGCGAGCCGTTGCGCGAGAACCTGCGCCTCGCGGGCATGGACCCGGACCTCGCGCCGGAGGTGCCGCAGGTCCCGGCCGCCGAGGCAGGCGTGACCACGGCCTCGGTGCGGGCCAAGCCGGACCCCGAGGCCGGACCGCTGCCGATCGAACGCCGCGTGCCCCCGGCCGCCGCGACCGAGGACGTGCTGGCCGCGCTGACGTCGGTGATCGACCAGACCTCGGGCATCGCTTCCCTTGCGCGCCAGCGGGGTGCTCTCGCCCTGGCCCTGCACGAGCAGGCACTGGCCCTCGACTCGCAGCAACGCGAGGTGGAGTCGTTGCGACAGAAGGCCCGCGACGCCCAGCTCGGTGCGGCCGATGCGACCTCGTTGCGCAACCAGGAGATGCAGGAGCTGGCCGAGGTCGTGCAGGCCTGGCTGGAGCAGGTCGAGGTGTGGACGTCGAGCGGCCCGTTGCTCGACGAACGCCCTGCCGCGGCGTTGAAACTGCCGCAGACCGCCGATCCGGCCGCCGCGAGGACGCTGAGCACGACGGCCCGCGAATGGGCGGCACCGCTCGTGCAGACGGCTCGCGACGCCGCGCACGCGTTCACCCAGCAGCGCGCCGAACTGCGGGCGAGGCTCGACACGCTCGACGAGGAGCTCGTCGGCCTGCGTTCGGGCGACGAGCGCGTGCCGGTGCCCGGCCAGTACACCTCGGCAGACCGCGATTCCGCTGCTGGAGCGCCCTTCTACCGGCTGGTCGACTTCGTGCCGACGCTGACCGATGACGAACGGGCCGGGCTGGAGGCGGCGTTGCAGGCGAGTGGCCTGCTGGACGCCTGGGTGACCCCGGCCGACGCCGACCTGAGCGACGTCCTGGCCGTTCCGAGGCCCGCCGTCGACGGCCGTTCCCTGGCCGACTACCTCGTGCCGGCGGTCGAGGGCTCGCCGGTACCGGAGACCTTCGTCGGCGACCTGCTCACAGCGGTGTCGCTGGACGACATGACCACCACCGGCGACTGGCGCACGGGCGTGCTGACCGGACGCTGGACCAAGCCCGAGGCCGAGTTCATCGGCGCGGGCGCGCGGGAAGCCGCCCGCGGCCGTCGTATCGCCGCCCTGGAAGAGGAACTCGCCGACCTGCGCGGCCGGCTCGGCACCGCCGAGGACGAACTGGCCCGCGCCCACGAGCACGTCGCCACCTGGGAGGCGCACCTCGCGGCGTTCCCCGGCGACGGCGAGCTGATCGCGAAGCACAGCCGCGTCCAGGCCGCCGAGGAGTCGGCCGCACGGGCCCAGCAACGCACGTTCGAGCTGCGGGAAGCCCTGGAGAACGCCAACTCCCGGCTCGAAGCGGCACGCGGTGAGCTGACCCGGCAGGCGGGCGACGCCGACCTGTCGTCCGGCACCGAGGCGCTGCGCCAGGCCCAGGCGGCGGCTGCGGAGGCCCAGCGGACCGCGGACCTGCTCGGTGACGCGGTGAAGAGGCGTTGCCAGGGCACGATCTCCGACCTCACCGACGCCTCGCACCGCTACCACGAGGCCGTCGCCGACCGGCAGACCGCGGAGGCCGACGCCGACAGTCGTTGCGTCGACCACGCGGCCCAGGCCGGGACGCTGGCCGAGCTGACGGACGCGGTCGGCGGTGAGGCCAAGGAGATCAGCGAGCAGCTCACGCAGCTGGAGAGGTCGCGCAAGAAGATGCGCACGGACCTCAAGGGCGTGCGCGAGGGCATCACGACCGCGCGTGAGCAGGCCGCGAAGCTGGAAGCGTTGCTGGAGAACAACTCCACGCAGGTCCTCGACGCCTCCGAGGCACTCGAACGGGCCGCGGGGAACTTCCGGGCGACCGTCCGCGCCCCCGGTCTGCTGGCCGCCGCCTTCCCCGAGGCACCCGAGGAAGCCCTGGTGCGCCAGGCCATCGCCGAGACCCCGGACCGGCGGGGCGGCACCGAGGCGACCGTGATCGCGAAGCTGCAGGCGTTGCAGACGTCACTGGCCGGCAGCCACGACATCGCCGCCGAACAGCACGCCGGTCTGCTGACCGTCACCGTGACCGGCGAGGAGGGCGCGAAGCCCGTCGCCGTCGCCGCCCGCCAGGTCACCACGAAGCTGGCCGAGCAGCGCGGGTTCCTCGACGAGCGGTACCAGGGCATCTTCGCCGACTACCTGATCCGCGACCTGGCCGAGTGGCTGCGCAACCAGATCACCGTCGCCGAGGACCTGACCAGGCGCATGAACGAGGTGCTCGGCCAGGCCCGGTCCAGCCAGGGCGTGCACGTCAAGCTGGCCTGGAAGTCGTCCAGTGCCCTCGACGACGCGACGCGGCAAGCGCTTGCGCTGGTGCGGCTGCCGTTCGGCGAACGCACGCCCGAGCAGGACGCCACGCTGCGTCGCGTCTTCACCGAACGCATCGAGAACGAGCGCGACACGCACACCGGTGGCTACGCCGAGATCCTGTCGCGCGCCCTCGACTACCGCACGTGGCACCAGTTCACCGTGACCGTCGCCGACACCGGCCCGGACGGCAACCCGCGCGAACGGCGCCTGCGGCAGCTCTCGTCCGGCGAGACCCGCCTGATCTCGTACGTGACGCTGTTCGCGGCCGCCGCGAGCTTCTACGACGCGGTCAGCGACGAGTTCGACCCGCTGCGCCTGGTGCTGCTCGACGAGGCCTTCGAACGACTCGACGACCCGACCATCGCGCGCATGCTGGGCCTGCTGGTCGACCTCGACATGGACTGGGTGATCACCTGGCCGAGCGGCTGGGGCGTGTCGGACAGGATCCCGCGCATGCACATCTTCGACGTGCTGCGGCCCAAGAACGGCCGGGGCGTCGCGTGCACGCAGACCACGTGGGACGGCGCGGCCCTGGACCGGGTCGATCCCTAGCAGGGCACCTCGGTGGCCGGCGGGGAGAACCGGCATCGGTGCACGGCGAACTAGGGTGGTGGCGTGAACATGGACCAGCCCGAGCTCGCGGAGTTCTGGCGTCTCGCGCGCGAGACGATGGAGGGCGGCGGCCGGTCGGCGTTCAGCTTCCGCGTCGAGGACGCGAGCACCGCCGCCGTCCTGGGTGAGCTCCTGCGCAAGCCGATCGCCCACCCGGCCCGCCGGCAGATCTCGCTGGCACGCCTGGACGAACACGTCCGCGCGCACGGGAGCTCGCTGCCCGAGGTCCTGGAAGCGGTGCACGGCAGGCCACTCGGCATGTCGGCGGCCGAGGAGTCCTCGACCGCGGCCGCCGTCCTCAAGTTCGCGTTGCGCGAGCACGGTCTGCTGTCGCGTCCGTGGGCCGCCGAGTGGGTCGAGCACGTCCGCAGGTACGGCAAGATCCCGCAGCCGGCGTTGCCGATGATCGCGAACCAGGCCGCGGCGATCCTCGCGAAGCTCAGTCCCGAACCGCGCCAGTGGACCACGCGGTTCGCCTTGGCGGGCAACGACTTGGACGAGGGCCGCCCGTTGACCCGCATCGTCGGCAGGGCCCTGCAGCTGGCCGGTACCGACTGGGAACGTGTGGGCGTCCTGCCCGACGCCTACAGCGGTCCCGTCCTCACCTCACAGGGCTACCTGACGCTCAACGACACCCTTGACGCCCAGGCGGTCACCGTCGTCCGGTCGCCGCGCCTGCTCGAATCCGACGTGCCCGGCCCGTTGGTGGTGCTCCCGGACGGCCTGACGCCGCAGGCGAAGCACCACCTCGACGGCAGGACCGTCCGGTGCCACCACGACTTCACGCCCGACGGCATCCGCACCACGAACGAGATCCTCGCCTGGACCGGCGGAACGGCGTGGCGCATGTCCGCAGCCGACTACCGCGAGGCCGTCGCCACGCTGATCGCGCGCGGCGTCGAACTGCCGACGCTCAGCAGCAGGCCGGAAACCGCGAGCTGGGACCCCGACCTGGCCGGCACGATGGCGACCACGGGCCTGATGGTCACCGAGGAGCACGTGCTGCCGTCACTCCTCTGAAGCGGCGCCCGACCAGCTCTGCAGCATCCGGAACGCGATCGACGCGCCACCGGCGAGGCCGAGTCCGGGAACGCTGCCCGGCTCCTCGATCGCCTTGCGGACGTCGGCCCGCGACACCCACTTGGCCTCGGCGATCTCGCCCTCGGCGAGCCGCAACGGCTCGGCGGGATCGGCCACGGCCTCGAACCCGATCATCAACGACCGCGGGAACGGCCAGGGCTGGGACCCGAGGTACCGGATGTCGCGCACCGAGATGCCGACCTCCTCGGCGATCTCCCGCGCCACGCAGCCTTCCAGCGACTCGCCGGCCTCGACGAACCCTGCCAGCACGGAGAAGCGGCCCTCCGGCCACTCCGGCCCGCGAGCGACGAGGACCTGGTCGGCGCCGTCGTGGACGAGGCAGATCACCGCCGAGTCGGTGCGCGGGTACTCCTCCCGCTCGCAGCCGGAACAGACCGACGTCCAGCCGGACTTCTCCAGCACCGTCCTGGCGCCGCACTTGGCGCAGTACTTGCCGAGCCGGTGCCACTGGAACAACGCGGCGGCCGTGGTGAACAGCCCGGCCGACATGTCGTCGAGGGTCGCGCCGGCCTGCCGCAGGTCGAGCCACTGCGGGTCGTCCGTGAGTTCCGGCAGGCCCCAGGCACGGCTGGGCGGCACGGGCTCGTCGTCCTCGGCGGGCATCAGCACGGCGAACCAGGCCACGCCGTCCTGCTCACCGAGCAGGACGGCGTTCACGGGCGGCTGGTCACCGAACTCCAGGGCCGGCCGGTCGGCCAGCCGCGTGCCGCGATCGGCGACCAGCGTGCGGCCGCGCGTGTCCACCACGATCATCCGGGCCTTGGGCCAGAGCGCGGCGAGCTTCTCCTCGTCGCCGCGCAACGGCTCGCCCCGGTCGACCGCGAACCGCGACAGCGCGGGCAGACCGACTAGTTCGAAACTCACTGGAACGAGACCCCGCCCAACGCGGCCAGCTTCGGCTTGAGCGTCTCGGCGTCACCGACGAGCACGCCGGTGAAGTTGCCGGGAGCGAAGAACTCCAGCGCGGCCGCGGCCACCTGCTCCGGCGTGACGGCCGCGAGGCGCTGCGGGTGCGCCACGAGCCAGTCGAGGCCGAGACCGAGTGCGACGAGGTTCACCAGGAACGACGCCAGGCCGCCCTGCGACGACGTGCTGGTGAGCAGCGTGCCGACGGCGTAGCTGCGCGCGGTGTCCACTTCGGACTCCGACGGCGGCACGAGGCCGAGGCGCGCCAGTTCGTAACGGGTCTCCAGCAGCGCCGCCGCCGTCACGTCCGAGGCCGTGTCGGCGTCGATCAGCAACGTCGCGCCGTGCACGGTGAACTCGGGGTGCGACCGGGCGCTGTAGGTGTAGCCCTTGTCCTCGCGGATGTTCTCGACCAGGCGCGACGAGAAGAACCCGCCGTAGACCAGGTTCGCGAGCTGCAGCGCCGGGTAGCGCTCGTCGGTGCGCGGGATCGCCTGCGCCGCAAGGCGGATCTGCGACTGCACGGCACCGGCGCGGTGCACGAGCACCAGGTCACCACCGGACACCTTCGGCAGCGGCGGCAGCTGGACGGCCTCGCCGTCGCCCTGCCACGCCCCCAGCGCCTCGCCGATCTGGGCCACGGCGTCGGCCGGCTCGACGTCGCCGACGACGACGAGGACCGAGCCGCGCGGCAGCAAGGCCTTGCCGTGCAACGCCACCACGGCGTCGCGGGTGACGGCGGCGACCTCGTCGGCCTCCGGCATCTCCTTCGCGTACGGGTGGTCGCCGTACAGGACCTTCTGCAACGCCTCACGCGCGATGACGCTCGGCTGCGAGCGGGCGATCGTGATGCGCTCGACCAGGCGGGCGCCCTCGCGCTCCAGTTCCTCGGCCGGGTAGGAGGCGCCGGTCAGGACGTCGGCCAGCACCTCCAGCACCGTGCCGAGGCCCGAGGCCAGGGCGTTGCCGGTGAAGCTCAGGCGCTCCGGGTCGACCATGGCGTCGAGCTCGCCGCCGACCAGCGCCAGTTCGGTGTCGATCTGCACGCGCGAACGCTTCTCGGTGCCCGTCAGCACGGTGTTCGCGAGGATCTCGGCCACCGCGGCGTGCTGGGAGCCGACGCTGCTGCCGGCCGGGTCCGCGAACGGGACGCGCAGCCGCACCTCGACCATCGGCACCGTGGCGCGGCGCACGGCGATGACACGCAGGCCGTTCGGCAGCGTGGTGTCCACAGTGGACAGCTCTACGGCCACCTTCTGCGATCCCAGCTCCGGCAGCGGACGGGGACCGGCCTCGGTACGGCCGATCTCGTCTGCCGAGCGATGGGTCTTGGCGGCGGTCACTGAGCTCCTCCGGTGGGCTTGACGAACAGAAGGGCGCGGGAGTCGGGACGCAGCGCCTTGGCCGCGGCCGACACCTCGTCGACGGTCACCGACGCGATCCGCTCGGGCAGTTCGTAGATCAGCTCGGCGCGGCCGAACAGCAGCTCCGCCGAGCCGAGGCCCAGCGTGCGGTTCGTGAGCCGGTCGTGCTCCTTGTGCATGGTCGACGCCCAGCGGGCGGTGACCTTCGCGAGCTCCTCGGCCGACGGCGGCTCCTGGGCGAGCTTCTGCAGTTCCTCGTCGATGGCCGCGACGACCTGGTCGGCGGAGACCTCGGCGGCGTGGATCGCGGTGATGCTGAACGTGTCCGGGTCGCGGGCCTCGAGCGGACCGAACAGGCCGCAGCCGGCGTTCAGGTCGATCACGATGCCCTCCTGGTGCACCAGGCGCTGCTGCAGGCGCGAGCCGTCGCCGTCCGCCAGCACACCGGCGAGGACGAGGTAGGAGAGGTAGCCGTCGATGTCGGTGACCGGGTCGGGGACGCGGTAGCCGATCGCGATCGCGGGCAGCGGGGCCAGCGCGTCGCCGTGCTCATGCCGCACCTCGCCCTGCGGGGCGGGCTCGGCGAACGAGGGACGCTCCGGGCGCGGCCGCGCGGGCACGTCACCGAAGTGCTTCTCCACCAATGCCTTCGTGGTCTCGACGTCGAGGTCGCCCGCCACCGTCAGCACCGCGTTCGCCGGGCTGTAGTAGGTGTCGAAGAACTCCGCGCAGTTGTCGACCGTCGCGCTTTCCAGGTCGACGAAGTCGCCGTAACCGTTGTGCGCGTTGGCGAACGTGTTGAACAGCACCGCGGGCAGGAGGATCCAGGGGAACCCGCCGTACGGGCGGTTCAGCACGTTGAGCCGGATCTCCTCCTTCACCACGTCGATCTGGTTGCGGAGGTTCTCCTCGGTGAGCTTCGGCGCGCGCATGCGGTCCGCCTCGAGGAACAGCGCCCGCTCCAGGGCCGCGGACGGCAGCACCTGGTAGTAGTCGGTGTAGTCGGGGTGCGTGGACCCGTTGAACGTGCCGCCCGACGACTGCACGTGCCGGAAGTGGGCGAGCTTCTCCAGACTCTCGCTGCCCTGGAACATCAGATGCTCGAACAGGTGCGCGAACCCGGTGCGCCCCTCCGGCTCGGAACGGAAGCCGACGTCGTAGTGCACGCTGACGCCGACGACCGGTGCGCTGGCGTCGGGGGCGAGCACCACCCGCAGGCCGTTGGGCAACGTGAACCTGTGCAGTTCGGGTGAGGCCATGGCGCAAGACTACGGGTTCGGCGTCCGGAGCGATCGCAGGTGGCCCGCCTGGGCGAGCACGCCGTCGAGAGCCCCGAGGAACGCCGGGAAGCTGCGCCGGAAGTCCGAGCCGGTTCCCGAGTTGCCGTACCAGTAGAGGTCCTGCTGACCGAACGTGCCGATCCAGCGGTCGGTCTCGCCGAGCACCACCGCGTACGGCAGCGACCGGGAGAACACGAGCTCGCGGTCGGCCTCGGGAACGTCCTCCGGCGTCACCCCGGCGAGGTAGCCGCGCAGGCCGCGGACGTGCTCCAGCAACTCGCTGCCGCGCTTGGTGCGGGCGGGCATCGACCGTGCGCCGAACGCCAGCGCGACACCGCCGGCCGCGACGACGAGCCCGAACAGCGCGTTGCCGATCGTCAGCGCCAGCACGACCGTGGCGGCCACGCCGAGCACCGCGACCACGATGCCGGCCCACCAGAACAGGTTCCGCTCGGCGTCCGGGCGGCGCACGAACCAGCGCTTCTCCACGACGTCGGAGTAGAGGCGGTCACGCACATGCGCGAGGTCGATCTGCCGGCCGCGCAGCGCGGACACGCTCACCGCGTCCGCGCCCTGGGGCAGCAGCGCCTCGCAGACTGCCTTCTCGTAGCCGGACAACGAGTCGTCCACCGGGTTCCGGCGCACGATCTGCCAGTCGTGGCCGTCGGTTTCGGTGATCCACAGGTAGTTGCGCACGGCGAGGTCGATGACCGTGGCGGTCACGTCGACGACGTCCACGTGCTCGTCGACGACGGTGCCGACCTGACCGGGCAGCACGCCGTCCGGAGAGGCGAAGGCGACCCGGTTGTCCTGGTCGCGGACCAGCACGGAGACCGCGCCGACCTCGCTCGCGAGCGCCGCCGCGTCCCGGCCGCGCAGGTACCAGAGCAGCGTGACACCGCCGAGCAGCAACACCAGCAGCCCGCCGAGCGCGGCACCGCTGGCCGGCGTGAGCGCGAACGCGGCCGCGAGACCGGACTGCTCGACCACCACGGCGTTCGGGGGCACGACCCCGGCGGACAGTCCAATCGCGACGTCGACGCGTTCGCCGGCGCCGAGCTTGATCTCCTGCGCCCGCACGCCCTTGCCGTCCGCGAGGTCCGCGCTCGTGCACGGCTGCGACGAGCCGACCGGGCCCGCGAGGCAGTTGACCGACGTCGGCGAGTCGGGTGCGGAGAAGGAGACGGCGACCTTGTCCAGCTCGGTGTCCCAGCCGCCCGCGACCTGCCAGCGGACCTCCAGCGCGTCACCGACGGGGGCGACGGCGCCGACGACCGTGTAGGTCAGCGTGGACTGGCCGCCCTCGAGCGTGACGGAGAAGCTGTCGTCGTCGGTGGAGGTGCTGCCCTTGCCCTCGACCTTGGCGTCGGTGACCCGGTACTGGCGCTCCAGATCGTCACCGGCCGCGAGTCGCAAGGGGACGGTGCGCTTGACGATCTTGCCATCCGGCACCTGGACGGTCTCGGTGACGGAGAGCCGGGCGTCGCGCTCCAGCTTCATCCGCACCTCGGTGCTGACGGTGCCGGGAAGCGGCTGCGCGTGCGCGCCGGCCGCCGTCCCGAGAGACGTGACGGACGTCAGCGCGACGGCGACGAAGATCGCCGCACCCCAGTTCTTCAACACGGCTGCGGACAATAGCGGAGTCCTCATATGCTCCGGCGGACTTTCGAACAGACGCCATCTGGGGGATCTTCGGCGATGACACAACCACCGCCGCCAGGCAATCGGCCGCCGCCACGCCCGGTGGGCCCGCCGCCTGTGCCCGCCGCACCGCCGTACGGTCCGCCGATGCCTCCCCGCCCCGGTCAGGGGCCTCCGCCCGGTGCGCGTCCACCGATGGGACCGCCGCCTCCGATGGGGCCGCCGCACGGTGCGCGTCCGCCGGTGGGACCGCCACCTCCTTACGGCCCACCCATGGGCTCGCCTCCTCCGTACGGCCCGCCGCCCGGCCGCATGCCACTCCCACCACCGCGGCCGATGATGCCGCCGCCGCGTCCGGTGATGCCTCCACCGCAACCGACGTGGGGCCACCCGCACCCCGGCGCGTTCGCACCACCGCCCTACCCGATGGCGCCACCCCGCAGGAGCAACAGCGGCCCGGTCCTGGCGCTCGTCCTCGGCGGCGTCGTGATCCTCGGCCTGGGCGCGATCGGCATCTTCTCGGCGGCGCTGAACAACAAGGTGAAGGACACGGGCTACTCGAACTACACGACCTACAGCCCGACCTACACGTCGGCTACGACGACGACAACGACCACCACGACGGCGTCCACACGCACCTCGTCGACCCGCACGCCGAGCACGCAGCAGACCCCGGTGGGCCCGAAAGCGGTCTACAAGCTCGCCGACCACCCGATCTTCAGCACCAACATCGGCGCGAACGACTTCGACTCGTGCCCGTTGCCGCGGATGGAATACAGCCCCGCGGGCGAGAAGCGGTTCCTCGAAGCCGCGCTGCCGTGCATCGAGAAGGCGTGGCAGCCGGCGCTCAAGGCCGCCAACCTGCCGTACCAGCCGGCCGAGCTGCAGGTGTTCACCGGCACCACGCAGACGCCATGCGGTTCGCGCCAGAACAACGCGACGGCGATGTTCTGCCGCGGCGTCATCTACTGGCCCGGCAACTACTACGCGAACGAGGGCGGCACGACGGTCCGGCACCCCGGCGTCTACCTCGGCCAGCTCAGCCACGAGTACGGCCACCACGTCCAGTGGCTGACCGGCATGCTGCGCGCCGCCGACCAGGCCCAGTACGACGTCGGCGGTTTCGACACCCCGAAGGGCCTGGAGCTCAACCGCAGGCTGGAGCTGCAGGCCACCTGCCTCGGCGGCATGACGCTGGCGCCGTTCTCGCACAAGAACGTCGTGCCGATGGAGGTCGTGAACACCGGGTTGAGCGACGCGGGCAAGCGCGGTGACTACAACCGCAGGCCGGACCACGGCAGCGCGCCGAACAACGACCGCTGGGTGATGCACGGCCACAAGAAGAACAAGATCAACGCGTGCAACACGTGGGCGGCGAGCTCCGCGGACGTCTCGTGAACCGATCCCCCGGCCCGTGCGTCCCAAGGAGGTGGACGGGACGCGTCAGCCCGGCGTGATCCCGGTCCGCCTATGCTCGTACCCGACCCAGGATGACCATTGGGGGGACCTCAGGCGATGACGCAACCACCGCCACCGGGCAACTGGCCGCCGCCGCGCCCGGTAGGCCCGCCACCGATGCCCGCACCGCTCGGGCAGCGTCCGCCACAGGGCCCACCGCCTCCGTACGGCCCGCCGCAGGGTCCGCCGCCCGGCTACTACGGCCCGCCGCCCCCGCACGGCCAGGTCATGCCGCCGCCGCAGCCGTCGTGGGGCCCGCCTCCCGGCTACGGCCCGTACCCGCCGATGCCGCCGCGCCGCAGGAGCAACGGCCCGGTGATCGCCCTGATCCTGGGCGGTGTCGTGGTCCTCGGCCTCGGCGCGGTCGGTGTCTTCGCGGCGACCCTGAACAAGAAGGTGGAGGACGCGGGCTACTCGAACTACACGACGTACAGCCCGACGTTCACCCTCCCGACCACGACGGAGGCCCCAGCGACGACGAGCAGCGCACCGCGCGCGTCGGCGTCGCGCACCCCGTCCGCACCGGCGACCCCGGCGGGCCCGAAGGCCGTCTACGCGCTGGCGGACCACCCGTTCCTCAAGCCGGGCTTCGGCGCGAACACGGTGTCCGGCTGCGCGCTGCCGGCGATGGACTACTCCCCGGCCGGCCAGGACCGCTTCCTGCGCGCCGCGCTGCCGTGCATCGAGAGCATGTGGAAGCCGGCGCTGAACGCCGCGAACCTGCCGTACCAGCCGGTCGAGCTGCACGTCATCACCGAGACCGCGCAGTACCCGTGCGGCACGGTCCGCCCGGACCAGACGGCGCGGTACTGCCAGGGCGGCATCTACTGGACGGCGAACGCCTACGCGGCCGAACGCAACCCGAAGAACCCGAACCACCCCGGCAAGTACCTGGGCCAGCTCGCCCACGAGTACGGCCACCACATCCAGTGGCTGACCGGAATGCTCAAAGCCTCGGACCGCGCGCAGTACGACGCGGGCGGGTGGGATACTCCGAAGGGCCTCGACCTGAACCGCCGGATGGAGCTGCAGGCGACCTGCTTCGGAGGCATGTCGCTGGCCCCGTTGTCGCACGGAGCGATTCCGATCGAGGTGATCCGGGTGGCGCTGACCGACGCGGGCAGCCGGGGCGACTACGACATCTACCCGACGAAGGACCACGGCAGCCCGGAGAACAACGCGACCTGGGTCGACCGTGGTTACAGGTCGAACAAGGCATCCGACTGCAACACCTGGGCAGCCGATCCCGGCGCCGTCTCCTAAGAAGGGGAGCACGTGACCCAACCGGCCAAGAACAACCCGGTCCTGTTCGCGGGAGTGTTCGTGCTGGTGGTCGCGTTCGTCCTCGGAATCGGTCAACTGAGCCGTCCCAGAGTGGTCGCCGGCCACGCCCTGGCCAGTTCGCGCCCGGCGTCGACTCCCCCGACGGAGCCGTCGACGCCGATCCGGCCGCGGGCGGTCTTCCGCCTGGCCGACCACCCGTTGCTGGTGAAGCCGGTCTCGCTGAACCCGGTGACCTGCGCGTTGCCCCAGTTCGGCACCTCGGACAGGCAGCTGGCGGCCTACTACGCGGCCGGCGTCGAGTGCCTGGACACCGCCTGGGGCCCGCTGCTGAAGGCGGCGAACCTGCCGTTCGACAGGCCGGAGCTGGACGCGTCGCCGGTCCTGAAGGACGGCCCGTGCGGCCAGGCCCCGGAGTCCGATCACGCGGTGGCCTACTACTGCGGCCGCAACCGCACGATCTACATGCCGACGTCCCGCCTGCGCGACAACGGCGGCGGCGACGCCCCCGCGACGCACCTGGCCACGCTGTCGCACGAGTACGGCCACCACGTCCAGGCGCTGACGGGCCTGCTGCGGGCGGCGGACCTGAAGATCACCGACGCGGGCGAGAAGACCCCGGCGGGCCTGGAGATGTCGCGGCGGATCGAACTGCAGGCGAACTGCTTCGCGGGCATGTTCCTGAGCTCGGCGGCCGGTCGTGGTTCGCTGACGGCGGGTCTCGCGCGGCAGGCGCAGGAGGACTTCCAGTTCGCGATCGAGGAGAAGCCCGAGAACAACGCGCACGGTTCCGCCAAGAACCAGGCGCACTGGGCGGCCGCGGGCTTCAAGGCGAACTCGACGGACGCCTGCAACACCTTCGCGGCCTCCCCGGCCCAGGTCGGCTAACGCGGATCGGTCTGCTGGTCGACGGGCAGCACCACGCGGAACACCGCGCCCTGCTCGGAGGGTTCGCAGGTCAGGTCCCCACCGTGAGCGCGAATCACGCCACGGGCGATGGCCAGGCCCAGCCCGGAGCCGCCCGAACGCCGGTCGCGCGCGTAGTCGAGCCGCACCAGCCGGTCGAAGATCCGCTCGCGTTCGGCCTCGGGCACGCCCGGCCCGTTGTCGGACACGGTGAACCCGGTCAGGTCGACCCGGATCCGGACGGTCCCCTGTGGACCGGTCGCCTGCCGGGCGTTGTCGACGAGGTTCGCGAGCACCTGCGCGAGCCGTTGCCCGTCCCCGACCACCGCGACCGAGACGCCCTCGGCCGCGATGTCGAAGTCCGGCGCCACGAAGCGGGTCCTGGACACCTCGGCCTCGGCGAGGCCCAGCAGGTCCACCGACTCGCGTTGCATCTCGTACCCGGCGTCGAGCTGGGCGAGGGCGAGCAGGTCGTCCACCAGCCGTCCGGCTCTTCTCGCTTCCCTGACCAGCAGGAACGACATCTGGTCGCGATCGGGCGAGTCGACAGGAGCCTGCACGAGCGCCTCGGCCACGGCCTGCACGCCGGTGATAGGCGTCCTCAGCTCGTGCGCGGCGTCGGCGACGAACCGCCGTGTTCGCTGTTCGGAGCCCTCCAGCGAGTCGAGCATGCCGTCGAACGCGGCCGCGGTCCGTCCCAGCTCGGTGTCGGTCCTGGACGGGTTGAGCCGTCCGCCCCGATGCCCGGCGGCGATGGCCTGGGCCAGCGAGGTCATGGCGTCCAGCGGCGCCAGCGCCCTGCGTACCACCACGACGATCAGCGCGCCGGTGATGCCGATCGCCGCGAGTCCCAGGATCAGCAGCAGTTTCCGCAGCCTGTGCTGGGCCTGCGAGATCGCTTCGGTGTCGGCGTAGAGGGTGACCTTGTTGCGCTGGACGTTGCGGACCTGGCGCTCGAACTGCCCCTCTACGGGCGCGCTGCCGACGGTCGTGCCGTTGGGGAGTTCGATGGTGACGTGGATGTTCCGCTTCGTCAGCACGCCGACGACCTCGGCCGGACGCCTGCCGTTCCTCAGCATCTCCACCGCACGCGCCCCGGCGTTGTTCAGCACGCCGTCGACGTCCCTGGAGGACTGCCCGGCGAACGTCCGGTCGACCGAGATCACCAGCGCCACGAGCACCAGGAACAGCACCAGCAGCACGGACACCGCCACCCGGCGGCGCAACGAGACCGTGCGGAGGTTCATTCCTCGGCCCGCAGCACGTACCCAAGGCCGCGAACGGTGTGCACGAGCCTTGTGCCGTGTTCCTCGATCTTGCGACGCACGGCACTGACGTGGACCTCGACCAGGTTCGGGTCGTAGTCCTCGTAGCCCCACACGGCCGTGAGGATCTGCGTCTTGGACACCACGCGCCCGCGCTGAGCCGCCAGGTACACCAGGAGCCGCAGTTCGGTCGCGGTCAGGTCGATCGGCCGGTCGGCGCGCATGACGACACCGGCGTCAGCGTCCACGACCAGGTCACCGACCTGCACGGTCGACGGCGTGCGGCCGAGGCGGCGCAGCACCGCCGACACCCGTGCCACGAGCTCTGCCAGCACGAACGGCTTGCCCACGTAGTCGTCGGCGCCTCCGGACAGCCCGCGCAGCCGGTCCGGCACGCCGTCGCGGGCGGTCAGCATGACCACGCCGGCGCCGGACGAGCGGCGGATGACCTCGAGCAACTGGAAGCCGTCGCGGCCGGGCAGCATGACGTCGAGCACGACCAGGTCGGGGCGGAAGCGACCGAGGTCGGCCTCCAGCTGGCGCCCGTCCAGGCGGTGCTGCACGTCGTACCCGGACTCACGCAGCGCGGAAGACACCGCGGCACCGATCGCCTCGGCGTCCTCGATCACCAACACCCTGGCGGACACCTCACCATTCTGCTGATCATCGGGACTTCGGGCGACTCGCCTTCAGCTTGCGCTCAGAATGCACGCGCACGCTGATGCGCATGTCGAAGAAATCAGCGTGGGCCGGCGCCATCGTCGCGGCCGTCGGCCTCACCGTCGGCGGCATCGCGGTCGCGACGGCGGCCGAAGGTCCCGACCGCCCACCGAACGCGGCGTTCGCGGAGCGCCACCTCGGCGGCCCCGGCAAGCCCGGCCGTCCGGACAAGGCCAAGCTCAAGGACAGCACGCTCGTCATCGGCCGGGTCAAGTCGGTCGAGACCGGCAAGCTCACGATCACCAAGGACGACGGCAGCGAGGTGTCGTTGACCACTGACAGCTCCACCAAGCTGCGCGGGGGCGACCTCGCCGGGCTCAAGGCTGACCAGCGCGTGACCGTGCGCGTGAAGGACGGCAAGGCGCTGCACGTGGCGCTGGCGAAGGCCCAGGCGCGGGGCACCGTCAAGGACGTCAACGGCGACAACGCGACGTTGATCCAGGTCGACGGACTGCAGACGTCGCTGGACCTGTCCGCGGTGACCGAGAAGCCGAAGAACGGCGATCTCGTGGCCGTGAGCGGTTCGGTGACCGACGGCAAGACCATCAAGGTCGAGCAACTGCGTCAGCTGCCGAAATAAACCTGGGCTCCACGCGGGCCGCCGCGTCTGCGAACATCGCAGTGTGGCGGTTCCGCGAAGCCCGGACAGATGGGTGTTCATCCTGCTGGTCGTCGGACTGGTCGGGATCGGGGTCGCGGTCGCGCTTTTGGTGCCCGCCAGCGTGCTGGGCGCCGAGGAACCCCCTAGACCCGTGCCGGCGACAGTCGTCGAGAGCGGCTCATGCGGCCAGGGCATGGACACCGTCGAGTGGGACGCCGGCGGCGAGAAGAAGCAGGCCAAGCTCGACGGCTGCGGTCACACCAAGGGCGAGACCGTCGAGATCGTCAACACCGGCGGCGACATGGTGTCCTCCGCCGCCTCACAGCCCGTCGGACTTCCGATCGGGCGCCGCCTCACCGCGCTGCTGCTGTGCATGGCAGCGCTGGCGGGCGGCTTCTACGCGTTCCTCTTCCGCTACGCGCCTCTGCGCGCACCGGCCGTGCTGCCTACTCCTCGCCGACCGGGGCCGGCTTCCTGACGATTGCGTCGTTCGGCCTATTCCGCGCTGCGGCATCTCGCCATAACGTCCTCTGTGGACCTGTCCTGGGGGCAGCGAGGTCCGCTGAGGCTGAGGGCATGTCGCAACCAGCCGAGCACCATGCCCCCTCTTCTCAGCCTGGGGGACTCCTTGAAGCGTGCAAGAAGCAGAACCGCGATCATCTTCTTCGGCGTAACACTCGCCCTGACCGGCGTCGCCCAGCCCGCCGGCGCGGCAGCCGGCTACCGGCTGAAGAACGTGAACAGCGGCAAGTGCGCCCTGGTCCAGGGCGGGGACGACAACGCGCCCGCCGTCCAGTACCAGTGCCTGGACTTCGTCGATCAGAAGTGGAACTTCGTCGACAAGGGATCACAGCAGTTCCAGATCCGCAACGAGAACAGCGGCAAGTGCCTGCTGGTCCGCGGCAACGACAACAACTCACCCGCCGTCCAGTTCACCTGTCTGGACTTCGCCGACCAGTACTGGCGGGCGGTGAGCTACCCCTACCACACCTCCGGGCTCTACCTGAAGAACGTCAACAGCGGCAAGTGCCTGCTCAGCCGCGGGGACGCCGACGGCACCCAGATCGTGCAGTTCGAGTGCGGGCCCTATCTGGACCAGGCATGGACCCGGCCGAACTTCTGATGTGCCCGGTGCCCGCCCCGGCGGGCACCGGCTACTCCTCGCCGGGCGGAGTCACCTTCTTGATGTAGAGCAGCCGGTCTCCCGGCTCGATCGCGTCGGCCTCCGGAGCGTCCACCCGGAACAGCGTCCCGCTCCGCACCACGCCGAGCACGATGTCGGGCAGGTGCCGCGGCGATCCGCCGATCTCGCTCTTCTCGACGTCCCGCTCGGCGATCGCCAGCCCCGCGTCGGGCGTGAGCAGGTCCTCCACCATCGCCACGACGGACGGCGTCGCGGTGGCCATGCCGAGCAGGCGACCGGCCGTCTCGGACGACACGACCACCGAGTCGGCACCGGACTGCCTGAGCAGGTGCTCGTTCTCCCGTTCCCGCACCGACGCCACGATCTGCGCCTTGGGCGCGAGTTCGCGGGCCGTCAACGTCACCAGCACCGCCGTGTCGTCCCGGTTCGGCGCGACGACGATCGCGCGCGCACGGGCCGCACCGGCGACCCTCAGCACGTCGTTGCGCGTACCGGACCCATGCACAACGACCAGCCCCTTGGCGGACGCCGCGTCCAGCGACTCCTGCACGGTGTCGACGACGACGATCGAGCCGGGGTCGACACCGTCGCCGAGCAGCGCCGTGACCGCCGAACGCCCCTTAGTGCCGTAGCCGACGACTACGACGTGGTCACGCACGATCCGCCTCCACTTTTGAATGCGCAACGCCTGACGGGAGCGCTCCGTGAGAACTTCGAGTGTCGTGCCGACCAGCACGATCAGGAACAGGACCCGCAACGGCGTGATGACCAGAACGTTGACCAGCCGCGCTGACGACGACGCGGGCGTGATGTCGCCGTAGCCGGTCGTCGAGAGAGAGACCGTCGCGTAGTAGAACGCATCGAGCAGCGAGACGCCGTCCTCGTTCACGTCGCGATAGCCGTCACGGTCCAGGTAGACGATCATCACCGCAAGCAGCAGCGCCGCCATCGCGCCGATGACGCGCTTCAGGATCGCGCGGACAGGGCTCTCGACCTTGTCCGGCATCCTGATCACGCCGACGAGCGAGTGCGACGCTTCATCAGACAGGCTCATCGGGACAACCTCTTCGCGATCTCCGCTTGGGCAAGCATCCGCCACAGGTGAGCAGCCGCCTCCGCGCCTTGAAGGAGCACCGGCACCACCACGCGCTCGTTCGGCGCGTGGACGCGATCATCCGGCAAGGTCGCGCCGAGGTAGACGAGGGGCACCCCGAGTCGCTGCTGGAGCACCGCCGCCGGCCCGGAACCACCGGCCCGCGCGAACCGGACGGGCCGGCCGAACGCGAGCTCCATGGCCTCCTTGACGGCGGCGTTGGCCGGATCGTAGGGGCTGATCGCGTACGGCGGCACGCCTTCACCCCTGAAGCCGACCCGCGCCGTGATGCCCGGCGGGGTGTGCTCGGCGACGAACCGGCTGAGCTGCTGCGCGACCTTCTCCGGGTGCTGGTCGGGCACGAGCCGGAAGCTGATCTTCGCGGTGGCGGTAGCGGGGACGATGGTCTTCAGGCCGGGGCCGGTGTAGCCGCCGCTGATGCCGTTGACCTCGGCGGTGGGCCGGACCCAGATCCGTTCGAGCGTGCTGTAGCCGGTCTCACCGTGGGTCGCCTGGGCGCCGCCACCGTTGCCCTGAAGCCACTTCTGCTCGTCGAACGGCAGCGCGGCGTAGTCCTCACGTTCCTTTGTGGACGGTTCCCGGACGTCGTCGTAGAACCCTTCGAGCCGGATCCTGTTGTCGTCGTCGTGCAGCGCGGCGATCAGTTTCGCGAGAGCCGTCGCGGGGTTCGGAATCGCACCGCCCGCACGCCCGGAATGCACGTCGTCCGTGCCGCCCTCGAACGTGATTTCGGCGCCGAGAACACCCCTTTGCCCAGTGGTGACCGTCGGCGCGTCACGTTCGTGCAATGCCGTGTCGGTGAACACCACAAGATCACAGCCGAGTTCGGCTTCGTGATCTTCGAGCAGCTTTCGCAGATGAGGCGATCCCGATTCCTCCTCGCCTTCGACGAAGAGTTTCAGCGTGACGCTCGGCGCATTCTGCCCGGTGGCCGCAAGATGCGCCTTGACCGCGAGCAGGTGCATCGCGACCTGCCCCTTGTCATCACTCGCGCCACGCCCCCGGATCTCATCGCCGCTGATCACGGGCTCGAACGGCGGGTGGTCCCACCTCTCGGGCGGATCGACCGGCTGCACGTCGTGGTGCCCGTAAACGAGCACGGTCGGCGCGTCCGGATCGTCCGCCGGCCAGCAGGCGAAGACGGCAGGCAGCGCCGGCCCGTCACCCCAGACCTCGACCTCCGGCCAGCCGTCCTCGCGCAGCGCGTTCGCCAGCCACTCGGCGGATCTCCGCACGTCAGGGTGATGGGTCGGGTCGACGCCGATGCTCGGAATTTTGATCCACTCGCAGAGCCCGGCCACGAAGGAGTCGGTCAGCGCGGCGATTGCGGCGCGTTCTGGGCGTTCGGCGCGTTCTGGGCGTGCGGCGCGTTCGGGGCGTTCGGGGCGTTCTGGGCGTTCGGCGCGCTCTAGGCGTTCGGGGAGTTCTGGGTGTTCTGCGCGTTCGGGGCGTTCTGGGAGTTCGGGGCGTTCGGAATGACGAGAATCACCTGCCACGGCAGTGGAGAATAGGCCAGCCCCGTCTCGCCTACGCGGCGTAGGCATGACAGGGTGACGCCATGGAACCAACCCGTTCCCGAGCGCGGTCGGCGCTGGCGCTCGCCGCACTGCTAGGCCTGGCCGGAGCAACCCACTTCACCAGGCCTAAGTACTACGACGCGATCGTCCCCCGCTCGCTGCCCGGCACCCCAAGGCAGTGGACGTACGCGTCAGGTGCCGCCGAACTGGCCGTGGCCGCCGCAGTGGCCACCCCTCGAACCCGCCGTCTGGGCGCCTTCGCGGCTGTCGCACTGTTCGTGGCCGTGTTCCCGGCAAACGTGAAAATGGCTCTGGATTTCCGGGACAAATCCCCCAAGGCCCGCGCCATCGCCTACGGCCGCCTGCCACTGCAGATCCCGCTCGTCGCATGGGCGTGGAAAGTGGCGAAAGCCTCCCCATGACCACCCTGGGTAATCCTTAACCAAGTATCCCGCAAACGCTGTCATTTTCTGCGCGAGGAACCTTAGGATGCGCCCTGTGCAAACGCTCCTCCAGCGCGCCGCGACCTCACTCGGCTGGGACGGAGTCGTCGTCCCCGACGTCGCCGTCCTGGGCCAGCAGGTGTCCGCGGTAGTGCGTTTGCTGCCCGAAGTGCACGAGTGGAGAACCCAGAACGGCTGGCCCCCGAGAGCCGACCCGTCGTGGTTCCGCTCGTGGTTCGAGCCAGAAGCACACGACCGCCTCCCCGTGGCCGCCGTGGAACTGGTCGGCGTCCTGGTGAGCGAGTCCACGACGGACCGCGCCCTCCAGTCCTGCGGCACCCTCCTGACCCTGGCCCCGTGCGCGGTGATGCTCCCCCGCACCGACGAGTCGCAGGCCTGGTCCTTCATCGAACTCGACTACTACGGCATCGGCGTCGTCGTGGGCGACGACAGCGGGGCCGAGTTGATGGTTCCGCCGGAGGACCGGTCGCCCGAGTTCGGGCCGTCGCTGTTCGGGCGGTGGCTGCTCGAGGTGCTGTATGAGCGGGTGTTGAAGGCGTCGCACGCGCCTGCGGGCAGTTCGCAGGGTTGAGCCGGCAGTAGGGCGAGTCCAGCGCTGGGCCGAGCCGACCCGCAGAACCGAGCCATGTCGCTCAACCAACGTCGCCAGCCCGCGAACCCGAGACACCGCACCCACGCCGACAGCCGCCGCAGCAGCCCGCGAACCCGAGACACGCACCCAGGCCGACAGCCGCCGCAGCCCACGCGCGCGATCGAGACACTCGCGATCGAGACACCGCAGCCCTCGCACATCGTCCTGATGACGACCGGGCCGGACGGAGGCTGGTCTGCTGCTGCCCCCGCGCGCTTCCTTGTCACGCAACGAGTGAAACGCGACTTAGGTTCCCGGCTATCCACAGGCTACCCACCAGAAGATAACCGCAGGTCAAAAAGCCGCAACCTGTGGACAACTCGCGATCATGACTCGCGATCATGACCCGCCGAGCGGATCAGGTCCTCTCCACCGATCTCCACCGAGCGGATCACAACCCCGCCGAGCGGATCACAACCCCACTGAGCGGATCACGACCCAACCGAGCGGATCACGACCCAACCGAGCGGATCAAGTCCTTCAGGCCCTGCTCGTCCAGCAGGTCCGCCGGCCGCACCGTGTGGTCGTGCCGCACGTAGTGAAAAGCGGCTCGCACCTGCTCCAGCGGCGCGCCGATCAGGGCCGCCCACGCCAGCCGGTACGCGGCGAGCTGTACGGACAGGGCTGGCAGGGCCTCGGCGTCCGGGACTGCGCCCGTCTTCCAGTCCACGACGGTCCAGCCGTCGGGGTCTCGGTATACGGCGTCCATGCGGCCGCGGACTGAGATGCCGTCGAACTCCGCCTCGAATGGCACTTCCACGTCGTGCGGTGTTCGGTCTGCCCAGGCGCTGGCCAGGAACGACTCCTTCAGGCGTTCCAGGTCCGCGTCCGGTGCCGCGTCGGCGTCGCCTGCGCCTGGGAGGTCGTCGATGTCTAGTAGGCGGGTGGCGCCGAAGCGGTTTTCCAGCCACGTGTGGAAGGCCGTGCCTCGGCGGGCCAGGGGGTTCGGTGGGAACGGGAGTGGGCGGCGTAGGCGGCGGGCCAGTAGGTCTGGGTCTTTGGCCAGTTCCACCAGCTGTGAGACCGAGAGGTGGTCTGGTAGGGCCACCTGTTCTCTGCGGTTCTGGGAGGCGGCTCGTTCGGCCAGGAGGACGTCTACGTCTCTGGCCCAGCCGTCTGGGTCCTCGTCGAGGGGCATTTCCGGGTCGTCTGGGACGACGTCGTCCGGGAGTGGTTCGGGCTCTGGCGGGAGGTCGTCGTCCGGGGGCTCGTCGGTGGGGGGTGGGTAGTCCTCGTCGAGGATCTCGGCTGGGGGGTCTTCGAAGATCAGCGGCAGTGGTGCCGGTGGGGCGTTGCGCAGGGCGTCTAGGGCGGCCAGGACTAGCTGGGCGCCTTCGACTACGGCGTCGCGGCGTTTGCCTAGGGGGTCTGCCGGCCAGATGGACGACTTCACGTCCTCGGCCAGTGGGTTCGGGGTGTCCGGGTCCGGTTCGGGTGCCCAGCTGGACACGTCGCCGGGCGGGTTGTCGCGCTGCAGGACCTCGTGCATTTCCTGCAGGAAGATCGATGGGCCCTTGGGCTTGCCGCCTGCCTCGGCCCACCAGTGGCCCGACATCAGCAGGCTATGCTCGGCTCGGGTTACGCCCACGTAGAAGAGGCGGCGTTCCTCGACGAGGCGGCGTTCCTCGAACTCCTCGGCGTGGATGGTGAGCGCCTCGTCGACCTCTTTGCGGTTGTAGCCGGCGGACAGTTTCAGCTTGGGCAGGTCGGCCGAGTCGCCGCGCAGGGGGGCCGGCAGTTCGGTCACGGACTTGAGCCAGCACGAGGACTTCTTGCGGCCCGGGAACACGTCGCGGACCAGGTGCGGCAGCGCGACGATGTGCCACTCCAGGCCCTTCGCCGAGTGGACGGTGAGGATCTGCACGCGGTCTTCGGAGACCTCTACCTCGCCGGGTTCGAGGCCGTCTTCGGCGTGTTCGGCCGTGTAGAGGTAGTCGAGCAGCGACGGGAGTGTGGCGGACGGGGACGCGGCGGCGAAGTCCGTCACGACGTCGGAGAAGGCGTCGAGGTGGGCGCGGCCGACCATGCCGGGGCGTGACATCGACTCGATGTCCAGCAGCAGGGTGCGTTCCACGTCGGCCACGAGTTCGGGCAGTGGCTGGTCGAGTCTGCGCCGCAACGCCGCGAGCTCGCCGCCGAGCCGCCGGATGCGCCGGTAGCCGTCGGTGGAGTAAGCGTCCGGGTCACCTGGGTCGTCCAGGGCGTCGGCCAGGCCTGCCTGTTCGGCGTGTTCGCCGGGCAACGCGTCCGCCAGCACCATCAGCGGATCGTCCACAACGGACTGTCGCGGTGCGACGCCCGCCAGGTCGCGGGCCCGCGACCACAGCGCGGCCAGGTCGACGGCGGCCAGGCGCCAGCGCGAGCCGGTCAGGAGGCGGGCGGCGGCGGTGCCCGCCAGGGGATCGACGAGCACCCTCAGGGCCGACACCAGGTCGCGCACCTCGGGTTCGTCCAGCAAGCCGCCGAGGCCGACCACCTCGACCGGCAGGCCTCGTTCGCGCAGGGCCGCGGCGATGGCGGCCATGTCCGAACGGCGGCGCACCAGCACGGCCGCGGTCGGCGGCACGCCCTCGGTGTCGAGGTGCGCTTCCCATTGCGCCGCAACGTTGTCCGCCATCCAGTCGAGCTCCTGGCGGATGTCGGCGTGCAACGCGAGCCGGACGTCACCCGGTCCGGCGCCAGGCCTCGCGCGCAGCTCGTCGACGTCCAGGCCGGCTTCCCGCAACGGCAACGAGACGGCGTTGGCGAGTTCGAGCACCTCCGGCGGGTTGCGGAAACTGGTCAGCAGCCCGAACTTCTTCGTCGGCGGGAAGTCGTCGGCGAAGCGCGGCAGGTTCGCGGCCGACGCCCCGCGCCAGCCGTAGATGGCCTGCGCCGGGTCGCCCACGGACGTCACCGGCATCGGCTCGCCGTCGCCGAACAACGACCGCAGCAACACGCGTTGCGCGTGCCCGGTGTCCTGGTACTCGTCCAGCAGGACGGCGCCGTACCGCTCGCGTTCCCCGGTGGACACCTCGTCGAACCCGGCGAGCTGCGCGGCCAGCGACATCTGGTCCGCGAAGTCCAGCGCGGCTTCCTTGCGCTTACGCTGCTGGTACGCGTCCAGCAACGGCAGCATCGCGATCCGCAACCGTTGCGCCGCAACGATCTCGCGTAGCTTCTCCGGCAACGCGTCCCGCTGGCGGGGCGCGCGGGGCGCGTTCTCGACCAGCGCGCAGAACTCGAGGGCGTGCGCTTCCAACGCCTCGGGCGTCACCAGGTGCTCGCCCAGCTCTCCGGCCAGCGACAGCAGGTACCCGGTGATCGTCGCCGGCACCTTGTCCGTGTCGAGGTCGCGAGCCCACGTCGACACCACCCGGTGCGCGAGCTGCCATGACGCCGTCTGCGTCAGCAGCCGCACGCCGGGCTCCACCGGCAACCGGAGCCCGTGCTCGGTCACCAGGCGGCCCGCGTAGGCGTGGTACGTCAGCACCACAGGCTCGCCGGTCAGCACGGCCATCTTGCGCTCGCCGCTGGGGTCGAGATCGTCCAGCAGGGACGATCCGGCCAGCCTGCGCAGCCGCGCACGCACGCGGTCCGCGAGCTGGCGCGCGGCCTTGCGCGTGAACGTCAGGCCGAGCACGCGGTCGGGCAGCACGAGCCCGTTCGCGACCAGCCACACCACGCGTGCGGCCATGGTCTCGGTCTTGCCTGCTCCGGCGCCCGCGATGACCAGCGCGGGTTGCGCGGGCGCGGCGATCACCTCGGCCTGCTCGGGTGTCGGCTTGTTCAGCCCGAGCGCCTCAGCGATCTCAAACGGGCTGACGGTCACCAGTACATCTTCCTACCCGGGCCGGACGCGTCCGCACCACCCGGGACGGTGTGTTCGCCGACAGTTCGAACGCCTGAAACACGCAGGTCGACAGTACTTACTCGCTGACCTGCCGGCCGGACGGGTGGACCGGGCACGTCGTGCGGGCCGGGCAACGGTCGCAGTCCGCGTTCTCCCGCGCCGTGTAGTCCGGCCCGAGCACGGACTCCGCGGCACCCTGCACGACCTCCAGCCACGCCTGCACGCCCTGCTCGTCCAGCGGCGCCTGGGTGCGTTCGACGGCTCCTGTCTTCTTGTCCTCCTTCGCCACGTAGAGCAGGCGGGCACCGCCTGGCTCGGTTCCGAGTCCGATGTGGGTGAAGCCGCCCAGCGATGACGCGAGCTGGTAGACGGCCAGCTGCGGGTGGTCCTGGGACGCCTCGCGCGACACCGGGCTCTTGCCGGTCTTGAGGTCGATCACCACGGGGCGGCCGTCCTCGTCCTGTTCGAGACGGTCGACCCGGCCCCTGACCTGCAGCCACGGCCCGCCGTCGCGCTTCGGGACGTCGACGACCATCTCCTCCTCGACCGCGACCTGCGTGAGCTGGCTGCGGCTCATGGCCAGCCACGCGAGGAACGTGTCGAGCATCTTCTCCACCCGCAGGCGTTCGCGGCGGGAGAACCACGGGGCGCCGGCGTCCACCGCGGCCCACGCCTCGTCGAGCTTCACCCTGAGCTGCTCCGCGTCCGCACCGGACGACGCCGCCTGCGCCAGTGCGTGGACCAGCGTGCCCGTCACCGAGGCGAGCTCCGCCGGGTCCTGCCCGCCGTGCCGCTCGACGACCCAGCGCAACGGGCACTTCGTGATCACCTCGATGGTCGACGGCGTCACGCTGACCTTCTGCTCCTCGGTCCACAGTGGAGCATCGATGGACACTTCCGCCAGGCCGTACCAGGACTCCGGGTGCGCACCGGGCACACCCGCCTCGGCCAGCCGGGCCAGCTGCTCGGCGGCACGCGAGCGCCGATCAGGGGCCTCGGAGTCCGAGCACACGACGCGGCGCAGCTCGCCGACCAGTTCGCCCAGCACCAGACCGCGCTGCGGCCGGTGCAGCTTCCGTTCGTCCTCAGCGGACGACTCGATCTCGGCGAGGAACCGCGACGGCTGCTCGTCCTCCCCGCGCACGGCACTGATCAGCAGCTTCGACCGCGCACGAGAAGCGGCGACGAGCAGCAGCCGGCGTTCCTCGGCCAGGATCGGTGCCACCGCCGAGACCGAGGGCTCCATCCCGGCCAGCACGTCCACCATGCGTTCGACGCCCAGCACGGTGCCGCGCAGCCGCAGGTCCGGCCAGCTGCCCTCCTGGACGCCGGGCACCGCGACGACCTCCCACTCGCGCCCGGCGGCCGAGTGTGCCGTCAGCACGGACACCGCCTCACCGGTCGGGGCGGAGGCGGCCAGCGTGTCGCCGACGATCCGTTGCGACTCCAGGTAGTCCGCGAACCCGGCGACCCCCGAACCCGGCAACCGGTCGACGTACTTCGCGGCCGCCTCGAACAACGCCACGATCGCGTCGAGGTCGCGGTCCGCCTGCATGCCGAGCAGCCCGCGCCGGGCCGACTGCGCCACCCAGCGCTCCTGCAGACCCGTCGCCGTCCACAGGTCCCACAACACGACCTCGACGGACTTCCCCGCCTCGATCGCCTTGCGCGCCAACGCCAGCAGGTGCCCGATCCGCCGCGCCGGCAACGACTCCGCGTCCTCCAAAGCGGCCAGCCTGTCCCCGCTCTCCACGACCTCGACCAGCAGGTCGCCACTCGGCCTGTCCCCGCCCGCGGCCATCTCCAGGCGCCGCAGACCACGCCGCAACCGCCGCAGCGCCAACGGATCCGCGCCGCCGTACGAGGACGACAGCAGCATCGCCGCCGTGTCCTCGTCCAACGAACCCGGCGAGGCGGCGGCACGGACGAGAGCGAGCAACGGACGCACGGAAGGCTGCTGCGCCAACGGCAGCTCGTCCGACGCAACGGACACCGGCACACCGGCGGCGAGCAGGGCCCGTTGCAGCACCGGCAGGGACAACGTGGCCGACCGCACCACCACGGCCATCTGCGACCACGGCACCTCGTCGGCCAGGTGCGAACGCCGCAGCTGGTCCGCCACCCACGTCGCCTCCTGCGCGGACGACGCGAGCAACCGCACCTGCACGGAGCCCTCGCCGTCGACCGGATCGACCGAGCGGGCGGGAGAAGCACCGGGCAGGCGGGCCGCCAGCCGGGCCACCGCGTCCCGGACCTCGGGCATCATCCGGTGCGACTGCCGCAGCACGACCGTCTCGCCGCCGGCGTCCCGCAGGATCTCCGGATCGGCACCGCGGAACGTGAAGATCGCCTGGTCCGGATCACCGGCCAGCACGAACCGCGCGGCTCCCGATCCGAGCGAGCGGATCAGCGAGTACTGCATCGGATCGAGGTGCTGCGCGTCGTCGACCAGCAGGTACCGCACGCGCCGCCGTTCGGCGAACAGCAGGTCCTCGTCGTTCACGAACGCCGCGTAGGCCGACGACACCAGCTCGGCCGCGTCGTAGGCGGGGGCGTACGCCGTCGCGGAGTCCAGCCCGGACAGCAGGTTCACCGCCTCGTACTGCGCCCCGAACCGCCCGGCCGCCACCCACTCGTCACGCCCGTGCTGCTCGCCGAGCTCGATCAGGTCTTCCGGCCCGAGCCCGCGCTCCGCCGCGCGCAGCAGCAGATCCCGCAGCTCGTGCGCGAACCCCGGCAGCTCCAGCGCCGCCCGCAACCGTTCCGGCCACTTCAACGCGCCCAGCTCCACGTCGCCGGAGAGCAGTTCGCGCACCATCGCGTCCTGGTCCGGGCCGGACAGCAACCGCGGTGGCGGCTCGCCCAGCAGCACCGCCTGGTTGCGCAGCACGGCGAACGCATAGGAGTGCACGGTCCGCACCAACGGTTCGCGGATCGCCGACAGCCGCCCCGTCAGCAACTGCGTGATCTGCGCGCGCAACGCCACCGACGCGCGTCTGTTCGCCGTCAGCACGAGCACGTTCTCGGGATCGGCCCCGTGTTCCAGCACGACGTGCGCGGCCAGTTCGGCGAGCAGCGTCGTCTTGCCGGTGCCGGGGCCGCCGAGCACCCGGACGAAGCCCTCGCGCTCGAAGACCCGCTGGGCAGCGGCGTCCCACCGGGGACGCGGGCGCGTCTCCGGCCTTCGGCGGACCAGCTGGGGTGGAAGTGCCACGGGTCGATTGCACCACGCGGCACCGACAAGATCGTCAAAGGCCGCCCGACCAGGGCCGAAACGGCGCGGAACGATCCCGAGCCGATTTCGTCTACCTTCTTGACAGAGAGAGGTGGTCTAGTCCATTTTTGAAGACGTTGTGAGCCACAAGAACTCCTCCGGTGGCCGGACGTGACCCCGACCCCGTCCGGTCACCGGAGCTCCAACTGCTCCAGGAACTCGCCCGGCTCCCGCGCCACCCCGAAGTGGTCGCCGGTCGCGAAGTCGGCTCCGGCGGCACGCCACCACTCGGCCTGCTCGGCGCTGCCGATCCCCTCCACGGCGACCGTCACACCCCGCTCCCGCAACAACGGCAGCAGCGCCGCCACATACGGGGACCGGCTCACCACCAGGCCGGGCGCCACCCGCACCGCCTGCACCGGCAACTCGGACGCGAGCAGCCCGAAGTCGAGCGGCGCCATCCCGAAGTCGTCGATCGCCGTCAGCACGCCCATGCGGGACAGCACCACGAGGTTGTCCGCCGCGTCGGCCACGGACAGCACGCCGCCCGGCATGCTGATCATCAGCTTCCCGGCGGGCACCCCGATCTGGTCGAGCACCTCCACGACCCGCGAGACCAGGTCCGCGTCGGACGACTGGTGCGCGGTGAGCCGCACGGCCAGCGTCCTGTCCAGCTGCCCGCGCTGCCGCCACCACGCCGACTGACCGCCAGCGACCTTCAGCAGCCATCCGCCGAGCGGCAGGATCAAGCCGGTCTGCTCGGCCAGGTCCGCGCACCGGGCGTGGCCCAGCACGCCGGATTCCGGGCTGTCCCAGTGCAACTCCGCCTCGACACCGCTGACCGCGCCGTCCGCGAGCCGCACGACCGGCCGGTACCGCACGGTGATCTCGCCGTTCTCCCACGCGGCCGGCATCTGCACGGCCAGCGCGTCGTTCGAGAGTTCCTCGGCGTCCTGGCCGGCGTGGAACAGGTCCCACTGGCCGCGCCTGCCCTTCTTGGCACGGCGCAAGGACCGTTCCGCCGAGCGCAGCACGTCGAGCGGTTCCTCGTCGGTGCCCGGCCGGTGCACGACGCCCGCGCTCATCGACGCCGACAGCCCATGACCGTCCACAAAGGTCGGTTCGTGCATGAGGTCGTCGTTGATGCTCTTCATGATCGCGTCGATACCGGGCGTCGTGGCCGTGTTCTCCAGCAGGACGCCGAACTCGTCGCCGCCGAACCGGGCGATCATGACCTTCTCGCCCGCCAGCAACGTCTTCAGCCGGCCGCTCACGTGCTGCAGGTACCGCTCGACGACCCGGCCGCCGAAGCTGTCGCGCAGCATGCCGAACGCGTCGAGGTCGAGGTGCAGGACGGTGATGCCGTGCTCGGGATCGGCCTTGCGCAGCGCGATCTCCAGCTGGGTGGTGAAGAACTGGCGGTTCGGCAGCCCGGTCAGCACGTCGTGCAGCGACTGCCGCTTGAGCTCGCTCTGCAGCAGCGCCAGTTCGGTGCCGTCCTCGACCACGACGACGAAGTGCATCGGCTGGTCGTCGGCACCGCGCAGCAGTGACGCGGTCAGCGTCACCGGCGCGGACTCGCCGTCCTCGCGCAGCAGCCGTTGCGACTGCCGGAAACGCTCGATGGTGCCGGCGGCGAGGTCGGTCATCGCCTCGCGCAGCATCTCGGTGAAGTCGGGTTCGATCAGGTCGAGCAGCGGCATGCCGGTGAGCTCGTCGGAGGTGCGCCCGAGGATCTGGCCGGTGGCCGCGTTCACCTGGAGCAGCCGGCCCTCCAGGTCGACGATCAGCACGCCGTTCGTGGACGACGTGACGACCTCGTTGAAGCGGGCCTGGCTCTCCTTGAGGTTCCAGTTCGCGTCGCGGACCGCCTTGAGCAACGACCGCTGCATGCTCTCCTGCTGCGCGAGCACGGACTCCGAGTTCGCCGCGGTGAAGCCGGCGCCGAGCGCGCCCATCGCGAGCGCGATCCGTTCCGCGTACCGCTCGACCGGCTGGAACTCCGGCAGCGCGAGCAGGCCCTTGCCGAGGACCTCGGTGGTGCACCGCAGCCCGAGTCGGCCCAGGTGGCCCAGCGCCGCCAGGTCGGCGCCCGCCGCCTCGACCGGGATGGTCGTGAACGGCTCTTCGTGCAGCATCGAACACAACGCGTCCAGCCGGACGCTCAGTTCCTCGTCGAGATCTTCCCCGCTCAGGGGAATCGCGACTGCTCCGAGCAGGCGATACGACCATTTGCGGGCGAGCGTCGTCCGCGCCCTCGCATTGTCCTGAGGCGAGGGCGTCACGTCCGGTATTCGACTCGGCTTCGACATTCGGTGGGCCGCCTCGCATGGCTCTGAGGTCCGGCAGTTTACCCACGCAGAGTCGGTCCCGCCTCAACCGGTCGCGTGAATCGACCTCACACCATCGATAATAGCTATGGCTTCCGGCCGACGCCGGCGAACGCGATCCTGTTCACGGCTGGATCATCCGAGATGTCACCGGGACCGGAGGGTCGCCATTCGGCGAATTTGACGAGTCCGGGCTCGACCAGTTCGAAATCCCCGAAGAACGACTCGACCTCGGCGCGGTCGCGATAGGCGACGTCACCACCGCCCGCCTTGGCCATCCTGTCGGTGACCGACCGGGCGTCGTCGTTGACGTGGTCGCCGGCCATGTGCGAGATCGCGAGGTAGCTCCCGCTGGGCAGCGCCTCGCGGTAGCGCTTGAGCAGGCTCTGCGGGTCCGCCTCGTCCGGCACCCAATGGACCATGAACAGCATCAGCAGGCCGATCGGCTGGTCGAAGTCGAGCAGCCGGTTCACCTCGCCGCTGTTGAGGATGCTGTCCGGGTCGCGCATGTCGGCCTGCAGCACTCCGACGCGCTCGTTGCCCGCGATGATCAGCTCACCGTGCGCGACCGCGACGGGATCGCGGTCCACGTACATGACACGGCACGACGGGTGCGCCTCCTGCGCGACCTCGTGCACGTTGGCCACGGTCGGGATGCCCGAGCCGATGTCCAGGAACTGGCGCACGCCCTGCTCGGTCATGAAGCGCACCGCGCGGCGCAGGAAGGCCCGGTTGAGCCTGGCCGCGCTGCGGGAGTTCGGCATCATCTGCTCGGCCTTGTCGCCCATCAGGCGGTCGACCGCGAAGTTGTGCGCGCCCCCCAGCAGGTAGTCGTAGACGCGCGCCGCGCTCGGCACGGAGACGTCGACGCTCTGCGGAACCCAGTTCTGCACGTCGGACACGACTACCCACCCTCTTCAGGTTGCGGATGCACTAGCTTAGTCAAGCGCAAAGCGCGAGCGACTACGCCGCAAGTGTGAACGCACTCCACCCGATCGGGCACTGTCACCCTCGACCCAACGACTCATAGGGTGGCTCGATCTCTTTCCCCCTCGCGAGGAGCGATGATGTCCGTCCCGGTGGCACCCGGCAGGCTGCCATTTCTCGGGCATTCGCTGCCTATGCTCAGAAAAAGATTCGAGTTCACCGGGAATTTACGGGATCAAGGTGATCTCGTCGAAGTACACCTCGGGCCGATGCGCACCTATTTCGTCGCCAGCCCGCGGTTGACCCATCAGGTGCTGGTCACCGACGCGCCGAAGTTCCACAAAGGCCGGATGTACGACAAGTTCCGGCCGTTCGTCGGCAACGGGCTCGCCGTGTCGAACGGCGCCTTCCACCTGCGCCAGCGCCGCATGATGCAGCCGGCGTTCCACCGCGACCGGATCGCCGGTTACGCGAACACCATGCTCCGCGCGACGCTCGACCTGCTGGACGGCTGGCGTCCTGGCGACGTCAGGCAGCTCGAGGCCGACATGCAGGGCCTGGCCGTCACGATCGTCGGTGAGGCCCTCTTCTCCACCGAGATCGGCAAGAAGGCGATCGCCGAGGCCCGCCGGTCCGTGTTCGTGATCATCCGCAACGGCATCATGCGCGCCCTCTCGCCGGGGTTCGTCGAGAAACTGCCCATCCCGGCCAACCGCGAGTTCGACGAGGCCATCGCCCGGATGCGCGCGATCGTGCACGAGGTCATCGAGAGCCGTCGCGGCGACGACACCGACCACGGCGACCTGCTGTCGACGTTGCTGATGGCACGGGATGCCGAGACCGGCGAACCGATGACCGACGAGCAGGTCTTCGACGAGGTCATCACGCTGCTGACGGCGGGAATCGAGACCACCGCGCTGGCACTGGCCTGGATCTTCCACGAGATCGCCGCCGACCCCGAGGTGGAACGGCGGGTCGTGGCGGAGGTCGACGAGGTGCTGGCCGGGCGTCCGGTGACGATCGACGACGTGCCGAAGCTGACGTACGTCGGCCAGGTGGCGACCGAGGTCCTGCGGAAGTACCCGCTCTGGCTCGTCATGCGCCGCACGGCCGTGGAGGTCGAGCTCGGCGGCGCCGTCCTGCCTCCGGGCACCGAGGTGATCCTCAGCCCGCACACGATGCACTACGACCCCGCGAACTTCCCGGACCCGGAGCGCTTCGACCCGGACCGCTGGACGCCCGAACGTGCCGGGCAACTGCCGAAGGGCGCGTTCGTGCCGTTCGGCGGCGGCATCCACCAGTGCATCGGAAACCACTTCGCGCTGACCGAGATCGCCATCGTGGTGGCGACGGTCTGCGCGCGCTACCGGCTGGTCCCCGACCGGCCCGTGCGCACCAAGTTCACGAACGCGGCCTACCCCAGCGACCTGATGATGAAGGTCGTCCCCCGCTAGCTGGAGGTTGTTCCCCCATGCGTTTCCGTCGGCTCTGTGCCGCCGTGCTGCTCGCTGCCCTGCTACCGGTTCCCGCGCCGGCCAGTGCTGCCGCGACGACCTGCGAGGACGTGTACACGCCCGTTCAGTTCGGGCTCATCAGGCAGACGATGTACGGCAGGTTGTGCGTTCCGCAGGGAGCCAAGACCGTCCAGGTGCTCATCCCCGGTGGCACCTACACCAGCGGCTACTGGGACATCCCGGTGGACGGCGAGACCCGTTCGGTCACGCGCGCGATGAACAAGGCGGGCATCGCCACCATGGCCGTCGACCGGATCGGTTCCGGCCGGAGCACGAAGCCGCTGAGCATCCTCGTCGACGTGCCCAACCAGGCCGAGGCGGTGCACCAGGTCATCGGGAACCTGCGCCCCCGGTTCGCCAAGGTGCTCGTCGGCGGGCACTCGATCGGCTCGGCCATCGCGATGGCCGAGGCGGGCAGGTACCGCGACGTCGACGGCGTCCTGGTCACCGGCATGACGCACCAGTGGGACTACGTCAGGGCCGTGCCCGCGCTGACGAACCTGATCCCCGCGCTGATCGACCCGAAGCTGAGCCTGCGCGGCCTCGACGTCGGCTACCTGACGACGGCACCGGGCTCGCGCTACACCATGTTCCACGCGCCTGGCCCGAGCATCGCCGCCGTGAACACCCTCGACGAGGCCACGAAGGATGTCGTCTCGGCGGGCGAGTTCGTCACCACGGCCCTGATGTCGAACCTCGTGCTACCGGTGAGCGCCCTGATCAACGTGCCGGTGATGACCGTCCAGACCTCGGCCGACTACTTCTGCGGCACCCCGCCGCTCGGCGCCGACTGCTCCTCGGCCCAGGCGCTGGTCAGGTCCGAGAAGCCGTTCTACCCCAAGGCACCGCGGCTCGACGGCTTCGTCGTCAACGGGTACGGGCACGTCTTCAACTTCGACACGAAGACCGCCGGCGGCTACCACGCGGCTGTCATCGCGTGGCAGCGCGGCCTTGGCTGAACTTCCGCAGGAACTCGCCCGCGTCACGCGGGGAGCCGTAGTGGGCGCCGATCGCGAGGTCGGCGCCCGCTTCCTGCCACCACTTCTCCTGCTCGGCGGTCTCGATCCCGTCGACGCAGATGTTCACTCCCAGGTCGTGCACGGCCGGGATCAACGCGGCGGAGCGGGGATCCTGCCTGTGCACCAGGTCCTTCGGCACCAGCACGGACACCACCGGCAGCGCCGAGAGCCAGGCCAGATCGCGCGGCCCGAGCCCGAAGTCGTCGAGGGCGATCCGGACGCCCATGTCCGCCAGCGTGCCCAGGTTGTCCGCCGCGTCGGCCACGCCCAGCACGCCGACCGGCATGGTCAACGTCAGCCTGGCGGCCGGCATTCCGGTCTCCTCCAGGACTTTCGACACCCGTGACACCAGGTCCGCGTCGGTCGACTGGTGGTGCGTGAGCCGCACGCCGAACTGCTGGTCGAGCTCGCCGCGCTGGCGCCACCACTGCGCCTGGCCGGTGGCAATCCTGATCAGCCACTCGCCCATCGGCAGGATCAGCCCGCTCTGGTCGGCGAGTGCGGCGCAGCGGTCGGAGAGGTCCCAGTGCAGCAGGGCCTCGACGCCCGCCAGGTCGCCGGTCGCCAGCTCGCGGACGGGCCGGTAGACGACGCCGATGTCGCCCTGCTCCCACGCTCCCGGCATCACCACGGCCAGTGCCGCGTCGCGCCGTCCGGCGGCGTCCTCGTTGGTGTGGAACAACTCCCACTGACCGCGGCGGTCGCGTTTGGCCTGCCGCAGCGCCAGGTCGGCCGTGCGCAGCAGCTCGACCGGGTCGACGCCGGGCGACGGCCTGTGCACCACGCCCGCGCTCACCGACACGGCGAGACCGTGACCGTCCACATAGGTCGGTTCGCCCAGGTCGGCGTTGATGGTCGCCATGGTGGTCGCGACGTCCGGCGTGAGCGACGTGTTCTCCACGACGATGCCGAACTCGTCGCCGTCGAACCGCGCGACCATGGCCTTCTCGTGCGACATCAGGGCCCGCAGCCTGCGTGCGACGTGCTGGAGCAGGTGTTCGCCGACCCGTGCGCCGAGGCTGTTGCACACCAGGCCGAACGCGTCGAGGTCGAGGTGGAAGATCGTCACGCCGAACTCGGGATCCGCCCTGCGCAGCACGGTTTCGAGGTGCGTGGTGAAGAACTGCCTGTTCGGCAGCCCGGTCAGCACGTCGTGCAGCGACTGCCGGCGCAGTTCTCCCTGCAACAACGCAAGTTCTGTGTCGTCGTCCGCCATCACGAGGACATGACTGGGCTTGCCATCGTCGTCGCGCAGCAGTGACGCCGTGAGCGTCACCTTGGCGAAATCGCCGTCACCGCACACGAGCTGCATCGGTTCGCGCTCGAACTCACCGCGCTCGGACAGAACCCGTTCCATCATCTCGCGGAACACCACGATCGAGTTCGGCGCGATGAGTTCGGCGAGACGGGTGCCCGGCTCCGGCGCACGTCCGATGATCACGCCGATCGACTCGTTGCCCCAGGCGAGGCGGCCGTCGAGGCCGACGATCAGGATGCCGTTGGTCGACGAGGACGCGATGCCCTCGAACTTCGCCTCGCTCTGGCGCTGATCCCGTTGCGCGTCATGGGCGGCCTTGAGCAGCGAGCGCTGCATGCTCTCCTGCTGGTCCAGGATCGCGCGTGCCCGTGCCGCGGTGAAGCCGCACGTCAGCGCGCCGATCCCGCCGACGACGCGCACGGTGTGCCGGTCGCTCGAACGGAACTCCTCCAGCGTCAGCAAGCCCTTGCCGAGCACGTCGACGGTGCGCTTCAGCCCGGGCTCGTTGACGTAGCCGAGAGCGACGAGCCGTTCGCCCACCTCCTCGAACGGGGCAGGGTCGAACGGTTCGCTGTGCAGTGCCGCGCACAATGCGTCGAGCTGGGCGCCCAGTTCGGCGTCCAGCTCATCTCGGCTCAGCGCGACTACGACGACGCTGCTGAGCAGGTAGCTCCACTTGCGCGACAAGGCTTCTCGCGCACGGACGGCGGCAGCGCCCTCGGGTGGAACGGCATCGGGTCTTCGGCTCGGTTTCGTCATTCCCGTTGCCCTGTATAGGTTGGAGAGTGTTCGGGAGTTTACCTACAGGCAGTCGACGCCCGCTGCGCCAACCGTGTGATCCTCCGACACTACAGCGTGGTTTCAGTCCTTACGACCGACCCCAGCGTACAAGAACATGTTCATGGACGCCTCGTCAGCGACGTCCCCCGGTCCGTCCGGGCGCCACTCCCCGCACCCGACGAGGCCGGGCTCCACCAGCGAAAACCCGTCGAACAAGGCGCTGACCTGCGAGTGGTCGCGCATGTGCATCTGGTCGGCGCTCCTGCTGCGGTTCACGACCGCTGCCGCCTGGTCGACGGTGTCGTCGATCTGGTCCTTGGCCACGTGCGTCATCACCATGAAGCTGCCGGCGGGCAGCGCGTCGCGGTAGTGGGCGACGAGCTTGTCCGGGCCGTCCTCGTCGGGCACCCAGTGCATCATGAGCAGCATCAACAGCCCGACCGGTTCGTCGAGGCGCAACAGCCTCGTCACCTCGGGACTCGACAGCACCGTCTCCGGGTCGCGCATGTCGGCCTGCACGATCGCGGCGTTTTTGTTGTCGGACAACATCAGTTGACTGTGCGCGACGGCGACCGGGTCCTTGTCGACGTAGACGACGCGCGCGGCCGGGTCGCGTTCCTGGGCGACCTCGTGCACGTTCGCGACGGTCGGGATGCCGGAACCGATGTCGAGGAACTGGCGAATCCCCTGGTCCATCAGGAAGTTCACCGCACGGCCGAGGAACCGGCGGTTGAGTCTGGCGACGCTGGGCAGGCCCGGCACCAGCTTCTCGATCTGCGATCCGACCTGGCGGTCGGCGGCGAAGTTGTGAGCACCGCCGAGGATGTAGTCGTAGACGCGGGCCATGCTCGGCACGTTCGTGTCGATGCCGAGCGGAACCCAGTTCTGGGTCTCTGCCACGGGGAACACCCTCTTCGGTTTCGTGGCGGTTCGGGGAAGACGCACGAGCTTAGTCACCCGGGCACCGGTCGCACTGCACCATCAGAGTGACGCCGAACCACCCGTTCAGGCACTGTCGTCTTCCCCCAAACGGCTCCTAGGGTGGTCCATTCCCATTCGGCCGAACTCCTCAGGAGCCCGAATGCCCGTCCCGGTGGCTCCCCACCGCTGGCCGTTGCTGGGGCACACCCCGTCAATGCTCAGGCAACGCGCCAAGTTCACCGACGCGCTGCACGAACACGGCGACGTCGTGCGTCTCGACCTCGGCCCGCTGCACGCGCACTTCGTCACGAGTCCTTCGCTGACCCACGAAGTGCTTGTGTCGCAGGGATCGAAGTTCCGCAAGGGCGCCATGTTCGACAAGTTCCAGCCGTACCTGGGCACGGGGCTGCTGCTGTCGAACGGCGAGTACCACCTGCGCCAGCGCCGGATGATGCAACCGGCTTTCCATCGGGAACGGATCGAAGCCTATGCCTCGACGATGGCTCGTGCGGCTGCTGCGCTGGCTGCGCGGTGGCGCCCCGGCGAGGTCCGTGTCATCGAGGACGACATGCAGGAGCTCGCGGTCACCATCGTCGGCGAGACGCTCTTCTCGACGGAGATCGGCAAACGCGCGGTCGAGGAGGTCCGCCGGTCCATCTTCACGGTCATCCAGCAGGGCATGATCCGCGCGCTGTCCCCGTCGTTCGTGGAGAAGCTCCCGCTGCCGGGCAACCGGGAGTTCGACGCGGCCATCGCACGCATGAAAGCCGTTGTGCTGCAGGTGATCGAGAGCTGGCGCGCGGACGGCACCGACAACGGCGACGTCCTGTCGATGCTGCTGCTAGCGCAGGAGGACGGCGTCGGCATGACGAACCAGCAGACCTACGACGAGGTCCTGACCCTGCTCACCGCGGGCATCGAGACCACAGCGATCGCGCTGGCCTGGGCGCTCTACGAGGCAGGCAACGACCCGGAGATCGAACGCCGGCTGCACGCCGAGGTCGACTCGGTCGTGGGCGACCGCCCGGTGACGTTCGCCGACGTGGCGTCGCTGACCTACACGGCCCAGATCGTGCAGGAAACGCTGCGGAAGTACCCGATCTGGTTCGTGATGCGCCGGACGCTCACCGAGGTCCAGCTGGGCGACGTCGCACTGCCCGCCGGCGCCGAGGTGATCGTCAGCCCCCACGCACTGCACCACGACGAGCGCTACTTCCCGTCACCGGAACGTTTCTGGCCCGGCCGCTGGACGCCCGAGTTCACCGCCGGCCTGCCGCGCGGCGCGTTCATCCCGTTCGGCGGCGGCAACCGCCAGTGCCTCGGCAACACCTTCGCCCAGACCGAGATCGTCGTCACGCTCGCGACCATCGCGGCGAAGTGGCGCCTCGTCCCCACCCGTCCGGCGCGCGTGAGATTCACGTCCGCGCCGTACCCGAACGGCCTGCTCATGAAGGCCGTCCCCCGCAACTAGTTGGAGGTAGTTCCCCCATGCGTTTCCGCCGGCTGTGCGCCATCGCGCTGCTCGCCACCGGAACCCTGTTAGCCCCGCCGCCGGCCTCCGCCGCCACGTCCTGCCAGGACGTCGCCTACCCGGTGCGCATCGGCCTGACCCCGCTGGTCACCACACAGGAGACCATGGCAGGCAGGCTGTGCGTCCCCACGGGCGCGAAGACGGTGCAGGTCCTGATCCCGGGCGGCACCTACGACCGGACGTACTGGGACGTCGGCTTCGAACCGTCGACCCACTCGTTCACCCAGGCCCAGAACAAGGCGGGCTTCGCCACCCTCGCACTGGACCGCCTGGGCACCGGCAGGAGCTCCAAGCCGCTGAGCGTCCTGATCACGGCCTCGACCCAGGCCAGCGCGGTCCACCAGGTCATCACGACCCTGAAACCCCGCTTCACCAAGGTGATCGTCGCGGGCCACTCCATCGGCTCCGCGATGGCGATGATCGAGGCAGGCACCCACCGAGACGTTGACGGCGTCCTGGTCACCGGCTTCACGCACAAGATGAACTACGTGACCGTCGTCCCCGTCCTCGCCAACATGATCCCGGCGAGCCTGGACCTCGGCTACCTCACCACGATGCCGGACACCCGCTACAACTCGTTCCACAAACCGGGCCCACTGATCCCAGGCGCGATCTCGTTCGACGAGGCCACCAAGGACGTCTTCGCCGTGACCGAGGCCGTGGACACCATCCTCCTCAACACGGTCGTCATCCCGATCTCACGCAGGATCAACGTCCCGGTCCTCATCGTCGTCGGCAACGACACCCACTTCTGCAGCTCCGGCATCCCGCTGATGGGCAGCGACTGCTCCTCCCCCGCCGCCCTCAAGGCAGACGAGGCCCCGTTCTACCCAGCGGCCCCACGCCTCGACACCTACGTCCTCAACGGCTACGGCCACTCCATCAACTACGCCCCGAACGCCCCCGACTACCACGCCGCCGTGGCCCAGTGGTCCAAGGGCATCTAGCTAGACTCGACGCATGGACGAAGAGATCCACGAGCGAGTCCGCGACTTCATCAAGGCCATCCCACGCGGACGAGTCGCCACCTACGGCGACATCGCAGATCTCGCCAAGGCCCCGTCGCCCCGGCTGGTCGGCCGCATCCTCAACGAGGACGGCAACGACCTGCCGTGGCAGCGGGTCCTCAAGGCCGACGGCACCTGCGCGCCGCACCTCCGCGACACCCAACTCCAGATGCTGCACGAGGAGGGCGTGCCGAACCTCGACGGCAAGGTGAACCTGCGGGAGTACCGCTGGGAGGACGCCCGCAAGGAGGCCGACGAGGTACCGGGCCTCTGGTAACGGCCACCAACCGCGACCGCCACCCGGCACGCGCCAGCTGACCGCCCGCAAGGACGCGCCCGCCCTCGCAAGGCAACCGCCCGCACGCAACGCGCCCACCCCCGCAAGGCAACCGCCCGCACGCCAGGCGACCCCTCCGCTGGAACCGGCGCCAGCCACCGCAACCCGACCCGCGCGGTGCCACCAGACACCCGCGAACGCAAGGCAACCACGTACGAGTCCTGGCGTGGCGATGCGAAGCGAGCCGTGTGTACCTCGCGGGCTGGGTGGCGGTGCACCCCGCTCATGGCGATTGGGGCTTTACCTTGAGTGGGCGGGATGCTCCCCTCACGGGCACGGCCGGGCGCTTTTCAGCCCGGCCTTTTCCGGCCGTCTAAGCATCCCGCCAGAGGCTCAAGGTCAAGCCCCAATCGCAACCCCGCACTTCGTCACGACCTGATGGACCACCCTCGCAAGGTGACTGAACGTCTGGAACGCGACCAACTCCGCTGGAACAGGAACCACCCGCCCGCAACCCGACCCACGTCACGCAGATCTCAACAACACAGCCCGAGCCTCAAAATACTTCCGCAACACCACATCCACCACCAACGGATGAGCCCCAACAGGCTCAGCCACGACATCCGCCCCACAATCCGCAAGCGACCCATGAAACACCCCAGGCGCCAACAACCAGGAAGCAACAGCCACCCGACGCCCAACCCCACGCAACCCAGCCACCACCTCACCCACACGAGGCGAAGCGGTAGCCACATACCCAACCCCAGCCGCCCCAAGCAACGCCGCAGCCTGCCGAACAGTGGCCAACGCCCGAGCATCAGAAGAACCCGCCGCGGCGAGCACAACTGCGTCGCCGCGGCGGAAACCTGCCTCCCGCAACCGATCCCGCACCGCCGGCACCGCGTCCAACCCCACCGGCGACGTCAGGACCACATCAGCCCGAGGCCCGATCTGCGCGGGAATGTCCACCCGAACGTGATACCCGGCAGCCAGGAACACCGGCACCACAACACAAGGACCATCCACAACAGACCGAACGTCCGGCTGCCGGACATCGGCATACGCGACCGAGACGGGCAGATCCACCGACTCCTGAACAGCAGCGGCGATCTCCGAACACACCGCAGCCCCACGCGGATCACGCGTCCCGTGGAACGCCAACACCAGTTTCATGCAGGCTCCATCGCTAGCCGATACCCACGCTTCACGACCGTGCACACCATCTGCGGCGACCCCAGAGCGGTCCGCAACCGCCCGATCGCCGTCTCGACGGCATGCTCTTCCCCGCCAGAAGGCAAGGCAGCCAACAGGTCCTGACGCGACACCACCCGGCCACGAGCGGCCACCAGGGTCCGCAACACCGCCATCGGAGCAGGCGCGACAGGCCGCAGCTCACCGTCGATCACCACGGCCTGCGCACGCATCTCCATGTCACGAGAGGCGATCCGCAACCGCAACGCCCGCGAAGGCAACTCCAGCGCCAACTCGCGCACCATCGACCCGATCCGCGACCGGGCAGGCTGCACGACGGGAATCCCGGCGGCCACCAACGGCCCCGCGGTGATCGCGCCAACGCCAACAACAAGAACATCCCGCCGCAAGCAAGAGACCAAAGCCCCAAAATCCGGAGCAGTGCGCAGAACAGACGAAGCCGCCGGCGCCGAGGTGAACGTCAAAGCGTCCACCTGCCCGGCCAGGACAGCGTCGATCAACCGCTGCAACGGCGCCAGATCAGCCGGCGGCTCCCACCGGTAGACCGGAATCTCGACGACGAGAGCCCCGGCGGCCTCCAGCGTGTTCACGAAGTCCGGCAACGGCTCGCCGTGCAGCTGAACGGCGATTCGCTTGCCCGACACGCCCATCCGCAGCAGGTACTGCAGCAGCTCGGCGTTCGACTCGGACGAAGGCGACCAGGCCTCGACCAGGCCGGCCGCGCGGACCGCGCCCTTGGCCTTCGGGCCGCGTGGCAGGACCACGGCGCCTTCCAGTGCCCGGTGCAGACGCCCGGCGAGTCCCCATCCCTCGGCGGCCTCGAACCACCCGCGAAAGCCGATCGCGGTGGTCGCGACGACGACGTCCACGGGCGACGACACCAGCTCCAGCGTCGCGGCGTGCAGGGTCGCGTCGTCGGGCAGCGGCACGATCCGCAACGCCGGACCGTGCAGCACCGAGGCGCCCTTGCGTTCCAGCATCGCGATGAGCTCGTCGGCCCGGCGGGCCGCGGTGACACCGATCGTGAAGCCCGCCAGCGGACCCGTCATGTCAGCTCCACAACTCCGTCACGCACGCGCACCTGATGCACCGCAACGGAGACGGAAGGTTCGTCCAGGCACTTGCCGGTCGCCAGCTCGAACGCCTGCTTGTAGACCGGGGACACCACGACGGGAACGCCGCCTCGGTCGCCCACGATGCCGCGCGACAGCACCGCGGCGCCGCTGAACGGGTCGATGTTGTCGAGCGCGTGCACCGAGCCTTCCGCGGTCAGGAACACCGCCACCTGCGAGCCGTCGGGCCGCAGCGCGGCGACGCCCTGTTCCGGCCGCAACACGTCAAAGTCACAGACGATCATCTGACGACCTCCGGGATGCCCAGGGAGACGGGGACGCGCTGACCGCGTTCAGCGCGGAACGAGATCGTGGGATCGGGGACGCCCGGCGCGTTCACGAACGACGTGAACCGCGCCAGCTTCTCCGGGTCCTCCAGCACTCCACGCCATTCGTCGGCGTAGTCGGAGACGTGCGACTCCATCGCGGTCTCCAGTTCGGCGCAGATGCCGAGCTTGTCGTCGACGACGACCTCGCGCAGGTGGTCGAGCCCGCCGTCGAGCGCCTCCAGCCACGCCGAGGTGCGCTGCAGACGATCGGCCGTGCGGATGTAGAACATCAGGAACCTGTCGATCACCCGGATCAGTTCCTCAGTGTCCACATCGGACACCAGCAGGTCGGCGTGACGGGGCGTGAAGCCGCCGTTGCCGCCGACGTAGAGGTTCCAGCCGTTCTCCGTCGCGATCACGCCGAAGTCCTTGCCGCGCGCCTCGGCGCACTCACGGGCACAGCCGGAGACGGCCGACTTGAGCTTGTGCGGCGACCGCAGGCCCCGGTAGCGCAGCTCCAGCTCGATGGCGAGGCCGACGGAGTCCTGCACGCCGTAACGGCACCAGGTCGTGCCGACGCAGGACTTCACCGTGCGCAACGACTTGCCGTACGCGTGCCCTGACTCGAAGCCCGCGTCGACCAACCGGCGCCAGATCTCCGGCAGCTGGTCGACGGTCGCGCCGAACAGGTCGATGCGCTGGCCGCCGGTGATCTTCGTGTACAGGCCGTAGTCGCGGGCCACCTCACCGATGACGATCAGCTTCTCCGGCGTGATCTCACCGCCGGGGATGCGTGGCACGACCGAGTAGGTGCCGTTGCGCTGCAGGTTCGCCAGGAACCTGTCGTTGGTGTCCTGCAACGAGACCTGCGTCTCGCCCAGGATGTGCCCGTTGCCCAGCGACGCCAGGATCGAGGCCACCGCGGGCTTGCAGATGTCGCAACCACGTCCGGTGCCGTGCTTCTCGATCAACGCGGAGAACGTCGCCACGCGCGTCGCGCGGATGATCTCGAACAGCTCCGCGCGGGAGTACGTGAAGTGTTCGCACAACGCCTTGGACTGCTCGACACCGCATTCGGTCAGCAGCTTCTTCAGCATCGGCACGCACGAGCCGCAGCCCGTACCGGCCTTGGTGCACGCCTTCAGCTCCGCCACGTCGCACGCCACGCCGGACTGGATCGCGTCGGTGATCGTCTGCTTCGTGACCGCGAGACAGGAGCAGACCTGCGCGTCGGCAGGCATCTCCACGTCCACGGCGCCGCCCGGCTGCAGCAACGCGGCCGGAACCTCCTTGCCCACCAACGGCCGCAGCGACAGGTACGACGAGGCGTCACCGACGAGCACGCCACCCAGCAGGATGCGGGCGTCGTCCGACACCACGAGCTTGCTGTAGGTGCCCGCGACGGCGTTGTTGACTACGACTTCGAGCGCGCCCTCGGTCTGGGCGTGCGCGTCGCCGAACGACGCCACGTCCACCCCGAGCAGCTTCAGCTTCGTGGACACGTCGGCGCCGGGGAACACCCGCGCACCACCGGAAAGCTGGTCGGCGACCACCTCGGCCATCGAGTAACCGGGAGCCACCAGCCCGTACGTGACCCCCTCGACGGCGGCACACTCGCCGATCGCGAACACGTGCGGGTCGGCGGTCCGGCAGGCCGCGTCGACCAGATAACCACCGCGCGGCCCCAGCTCCAGCCCCAGGTCGAGGTCGGTGCGCGGCCGGATGCCGGCGCTGAACACCACGACGTCCAGGTCGAGCTCGAGTCCGCTGGCCAGCTTCGCGATCAACCGCGAACCGTCGCGTTCGATGGAGGAGGCGGACGTGCCGGTGTGCACGGTCAGGTCGAGCTTCTCGACCAGGCGCTTCAACAGCCCGGCACCACCGTCGTCCACCTGGATCGGCATCAGCCGCGGCGCCAGCTCCACGACGTGCGGCGAGACTCCCATGCCGCGCAACGCGTTGGCGGCCTCCAGGCCGAGCAGACCACCGCCGAGCACCATGCCGGAACGCCGCCCTGGGCGCGAAGCCTCCTCCACCGTCGCCCGGATCTCGTCCAGGTCGTCGACCGTGCGGTAGACGTGGCAACCGGGCAGGTCACGACCGGGCACCGGCGGCACGAACGGCACCGAGCCGGTGGCCAGCACCAGGGCGTCGTAGGAGACCTCGACACCCGAGGCGCCCACGACGACCTTGCGGGCGCGGTCCACGGACACGGCCTTCTCGCCGAGCCGGAGCTCGCAGCCGCCCAGTGTGGGCAGCTCCAGGTCCGCGAAGTTCCAGTTGTCCACATAGGACGACAGCGCGACGCGGTCGTAGGCGGGACGGGACTCCTCACCGAACACCACGATCCGCCAGGACGAGTCACGAAGGATCTCGACGAGCCGGTGGCCGACCATGCCGTTGCCAACTACGACCAAAGTCTGGGTCATCGGGCATTCCTCCTTCCGCCCGGTATGCTCACCGGACGGCGTGTCATCCCAAGGTCCGCGGTATTTCGCGGGTGTTAAAGGAAACTCTCTCCGCAGATCAGCGAGGTGTGCGTCACACGCCCGCGTAGGCGAGCGACGGACGCGCCGCGAACACGTTGCGCCGCAGGTAGAACCACCACGTGGTGCCGACGCAGAGCCCGTAGAAGACCAGGAACGCGGTCAGCGCGGGCGTCAGGGTCTTCGAGCCCTCCAGCGAGAACTTGAAGACGAGGTTCACCAGCACACCACCGGCGGCGCCGATCGCACCCGCGATGCCGACGACGGCGGCGGCCTGGCGCTTCGCGGACTTGTCGTCGTCCGACTGGGTGCGGAAGATCGCCGGGATCATCCGGTAGGTCGAGCCGTTGCCCACGCCCGCCAGCACGAACAGCGCGATGAACGAGCCGAAGAACAGCGCGAAGTTCCGCGAGTCGACACTGACGATCACGCCGACGGAGCCGATGGCGAGCCCGACGAACGTTCCCAGCGTCACCTTCGCGCCCCCGATCCGGTCCGCGAGCCAGCCACCGAACGGGCGGGCCACCGAGCCGATCAGCGCTCCGAGGAACGCGAGCGCCACCCAGCCCCTGTAGTCCACGAAACTGATCTTGATGAGCGACGGGAACGCGAACGAGAACCCGATGAACGACCCGAAGGTGCCGATGTAGAGGAACGACATCACCCAGGTGTGCCGGTTCTGCATCGCGAGCCGGTACGACTGCCCGTCCGGCTTCGCCTGGGTGAGGCTGTCCATGAAGAACCACGCGCAGGCCGTGGCGAGAACGATGAACGGCATCCAGATCAGCGCCGCGTAGGCGAGGTGGATCCCGGTGCCGACGGTGATCACGATCGGCACGAGGAGCTGCGTGATCGCGACACCGAGGTTGCCGCCGGCCGCGTTCAGGCCGAGCGCCAGGCCCTTCTTGCCCTCGGGGTAGAAGAACGAGATGTTCGCCATCGACGACGAGAAGTTGCCGCCACCGAGGCCCATCGCGGCCGAGGTCAGCAGGAAGAACCAGTAGGGCGTGCCCGGCGTCGACACCGCGTAGGCGAGCATCGTGCACGGGATGAGCAGCAACCCGGCGCTGATCGTCGTCCACACCCGGCCACCGAAGCGCGGCACCGCGAACGTGTACGGCACCCGCAGCGCGGCGCCCACCAGGTTCGGCACGATCAGCAGCCAGAACTGCTGGCCGACGCTGAAGTCGAAGCCGACGGAGCCGAGGCTCACGACGACGATGCTCATCAGCACCCAGACGCTGAACCCGAGGTTCTCCGCGAGGATGGAGAACACGAGGTTCTTGCGGGCGATCCGCTTGCCCTTGTTCTCCCAGAACTCGGGCTTCTCCGGCTCCCAGTGGTCGATCCAGCTCATCTTGAAGTCCTCCGCGGGGTCGGCGTTGCCCGGAAAACTACGAACCGCGCATTACCGAGGCGTTCTGGGCGGTGACGACGGAGGCAACTCCGCCGCACATCAGGCAGGAGCGGGCTGTGAGGCTCCGAGCCAGTCGAGCAACCCGCACACCGCGTCCTTGCAGCCACCACAGCCCGTGGTCGCGCGGGTCGCCTCCGCGAGCTGCGGCAACGACTCCGCGCCCGCACGCCAGGCCGACACGATCTGTCCCTTGGAGACGGTGTTGCACCGGCAGATCACCGCGCTGGACGGTAAATCGGCTGGCGACGCGGCCTCGGCGGGCAGCGCACGTCCCAGCAGCAAGGCCAGGCGGTCGGTCGGCGCGGGGATGCCGCGGTCGTAGAGCTGGGTGATCGTGGCCGCCGCATCCGGCGCGCCGAGCACGATCGCGCCCGTCACCCGGTCGTCGCGCAGCACGAGCTTGGCGTACCGGCCGCGCGAAGGTTCCTGGAAACACAGGACTTCCGAGTCCGGACAGTCCACATCGGTGTGCACCTCACCCAGCGCCGCGAGGTCGACGTCGCGCGCTTTCAGCCGCGTGACAACGGAAGTGCCCCGGTAGCGAGCGGACGGGTCCGTGCCGGTCAGGCGGTCCGCGAGCACGGCGGCCTGGTCCCACGCGGGCTGCACCAGGCCCGACACCGTGCCGGGGTGCTGGGCGCAGTCACCGATCGCGTGGATGCGCGGGTCGCTGGTGCGCAACGCGTCGTCCACGACGATGCCGCGGTCGACGGTCAGGCCTGCCCGCACCGCCAGCGACGTCTCGGCGCGCACACCGGCGGAGACCACGACGAGCTCGGCGGGGACGTGCGTGCCGTCGTCGAGGATCAGGCCGTCGCCGGGCAGGTACTTGGTGGCCATGGAGTTCAGGCGGAACTCGATGCCGAGCTTGCCGAGCGTGCGCGCGAGCACGCCACCGGCACCGGGGTCGAGCTGACGTTCCATGAGGTGGCCGACGGGGTGCACGACCGTGACCAGGCAGCCGCGTCCGGCCAGGCCGCGGGCGGCCTCGATGCCGAGCAGTCCACCGCCGAGGACGGCGACGGGCATGCCCTTGCCGGCCTTGGCCTCGATCTGGGCGCAGTCGTCGAGGGTGCGGAAGGCGACGACGCCGGGGGCGAACCTGCCGTCCTCGGTGAGGCCTTCGGCCGGTGGCACCCAGGGGACGCTGCCGGTGGCGAGGACGAGGGCGTCGTAGGGAATGGCCGGCGCCGGATCACCACCGGCCCTGCCGACCACCACGGTGCGCGCGGTGCGGTCGACCTCCAGGACTTCCCAGCCCAGCCGCAGATCGACGCGGTGCTCCTCCGCCCACTTCTCGTCGTGCAGCCGCGTCGACTCCGGCGTCATCGTGCCCGCCACCACCGTCGACAAGAGCACGCGGTTGTACGCGGCGTGCGGTTCCGCACCCACGACGGTGATGGAGATGTCCTGATCGCGCCGCCGGAGTTCGTCCGCCAGCCGCGCCCCCGCCATGCCGTACCCGACGATCACGACTCGTCTCATGCCCGCTCCAATCGAACCGCGCATACCTTGAACTCGGGCATCCGGCTCGTGGGATCGAGCGCGGGGTTGGTGAGCAGGTTCGCCCGCCCGTCACCGGGGAAGTGGAACGGCAGGAACACCGCGTCGGCGCGCATGCTCGGCACGCACCGCACGACCGCCGTCACCGTTCCCCGTCTGGACACGACGTGTGCGGACTCGCCGGAAGCGAGGCCGGCCCGCGCAGCCGTGTCCGGGTGGACTTCGACGTACATCTCGGGGACGGCCTTCATCAGCTCGCCGATCCGCCGCGTCTGCGCTCCTGACTGGTAGTGCTGCAGGACGCGCCCGGTGGTGGCCTGCAACGGGAACTCCTCGTCCGGCGGCTCGGCGGGGCCGCGGTGGTCGACCGGGATGAACCGCGCCAGGCCGTCGGGATGCGCGAACCGGTCGAGGAAGAGCCTTGGTGTGCCGGGATGATCCACCGACGGCACCGGCCAGTGCAGCTGCTCGGACTCCAGCCGCTCGTAGGTGATGCCGGAGTAGTCCGACAGACCGCCGGCGGACGCCCGTCGCAACTCCTCGAAGACCTCGACCGGCGCCACCGGGAACTTCTCGCCGACACCGAGCCGCGAGGCGAGGCCCTGCAACAACTCCAGGTCGCTGCGCACCCCGGCGGGTGGGTCGAGTGCCTTGCGGCGCCTGATGATCCGGCCTTCGAGGTTGGTCATCGTGCCGTCTTCCTCGGCCCACTGCGTCACCGGGAACACGACGTCGGCCATCGCGGCGGTCTCCGACATCACGAAGTCCGCCACCACCAACAGGTCCAGCGCTTTGAACCGGTCGACGACACCGGACGCCCGCGGCGCCGACACCACCGGATTGCTGCCGAACACCAGCATCGCCCTGATGTCGTCGGCGACCAGCAGCTCGTACGCGCTGCGCCCCGGACCGGGCAGCCAGTCGACGCCCCAGACGTCCATGATGTGCTGCCGCGCAACGGGATCGTCGATCTTGCGGTACCCCGGCAGCTGGTCGGCCTTCTGCCCGTGCTCGCGGCCGCCCTGGCCGTTGCCCTGCCCGGTCAGGCAGCCGTACCCCGAACCGGCGCGACCGGGCAGACCCAGCGCCAGCGCCAGGTTGATCCACGCCGAGACGTTGTCCGTGCCGGACGCGTGCTGCTCGGTGCCGCGCCCGGTCAGCACGTACGACCGCCCGGCCAGCATGTGCACGGCAGCGCGCTGGTCGGCGGCGGACACACCCGTGACGCGTTCGGCCCGCTCGGGCCACCACCCCGCCGCCACCCGCCACGCGTCGTCGAAACCAGAGGTCCGCGAGGAGATGTACTCCTTGTCGATCACGCCCTCGATGACGGCCGTGTGCAGCAACCCCAGCGCCAGCGCCAGGTCCGTGCCCGGCGCGGGCTGCAGGTGCAACGTCGCGCGCTCGGCGGTCGGCGTGCGCCGCGGGTCGATGACGATCAGCCGCGCGCCTTCGAGGTGCCGCAGGAACGGCGGCATCGTCTCGGCCGGGTTCGAGCCCGCCAGCAGCACGGTGTCGGCGCCGCGCAGGTCCGCCATGGGGAACGGCAACCCGCGGTCCAGCCCGAACGCCCTGTTGCCCGCGGCGGCGGCCGACGACATGCAGAACCGGCCGTTGTAGTCGATCTGCGAGGTCCTCAACGCGACGCGCGCGAACTTGCCGAGCGCGTAGGCCTTCTCGTTCGTCAACCCGCCGCCGCCGAACACGGCGACCTCGTCGGGTTCGTAGGAGGTGATCCGCGCGGCCACGAAGTCCAGTGCCTCGTCCCACGACACCGGCCGGCCGTGCAGGAGAGGCGTGGTGAGCCGGCCGGGATGGCGCAGCAGCTCCCCTGCCGTCCAGCCCTTCTGGCACAGCCCACCGGGACCAGGTGTCACCTGGCCGTCGATGACGCTCATGGAGCACTGCAGCGCGCAGTAGGGGCAATGGGTCACGCCGCTGACGCTAAGAAGCCCCCGTTAACGCCGCGCGCCGAAATGTTTCCGACGTGGAAAATGACCCGCTCAGAGCAGTGCGGTGACCTGGTGAGCAGCACGTTCCAAGCCCGCAAAGGACTGTGACGTTGACAACGGGTGCAGCGCGTGCACAGCCAGCCGGAACAACGTCGCGCGCACCAGCGCCTGCTCCCACTCGGCCTGGTGACTCCACCGGTGGAACAGCCCGGAGTCCGCGCCGCCCCACGCGACGGCGTCCACCGCGACCACGGCGGCGGCCCACTCGGCGGGGCGCCAGTAGGCGGTGAAGTCGATGACGGCCGGCGGCGCGTTGCCCGCGAACAGCACGTTGCCGAACAGGTCACCGTGCACGACCTGCGGCTTCAGGTTGATCGGCTTCTGCGCTTCCTTGAGCAGGTCGAACAGCCTGCCGCCGAGGCCGGCCTCGAGCGGCACGTCCTCCTCGCCCCACGCCTTGCGGTCGGCGACGGCGAACACGTCCGTGCGCGCGTCCAGGAACCGCGGCTTGGGCAGTTCGGCGGTGGCCTGGTGCAGGCGCTGCGCGACGGCGATGACCTCGTCGTGCCGCGCCTCGGCCCGGCCTGCCAGGAACTTGGTGGCCGACCAGCCGCCGACGACGTACCGGCCGTCGGTGGACCGCAGCGGCCGGCCGATGCGCAGGTGGTGGACGTCGAGGCCGTCGAGGGTCTTGGCGATCCAGGTGGCCTCGGCGGGCCGGGGAGACGGTCTGATCGTGGCGTCACCGCAACGCCAGGCGGGACCGCCGTCGATCAGCTCCGGCTCGGCGTCGCGTGCCCCGAACGCCGCACGCACGTGCGCTGGGGGCGGTTCGGGGGAGCGGGTCACGGTCGGGCACGCTACCGTGTTTTTTGGTCGCTGCTCCGCAGACTCCGGGCGTGTTCGCCGGGAAGCCGCGAACACGCAAAACCCTCGCTCGCTCGGGCCTGGGCCGAACAGCCCAGAGCCTGAGCGTCTGCAAGTACTACCGACTGGGCCGTTGGCAGTACTTGCAGACGCCGTCAAGCCATCAGTAGGTCGGCAGGCTCGGGTCGACCTCGCGGGCCCACGCCAGCACACCGCCGCCGACGTGCACGGCGTCGGAGAAGCCCGCCTTGTGCAGCGCCGCGAGCGCCTCCGCGGAACGGGCGCCGGACTTGCAGTGCAGCACCAGCGGCTTGTCCTGCGGCAGCTCCGCGAACGCCTCCCCGGACAGGATCCTGTCCTTGGGGATCAGCACCGAGCCCGGGATCTTCACGATCTCGTACTCGTGCGGCTCGCGCACGTCCACCAGCAGGAAGTCCTCACCGGACTCCTGCTTGTGCTTGAGCTCGAGCGGCGTGATCGTGTTGCCCGCGGCCGCCTGCTGCGCGTCCGTGGACACGACACCGCAGAACGCCTCGTAGTCGATCAGCTCGGTGATCTTCGGCGACTCCGGGTCCTTGCGGATCTTGATCGTCCGGTAGGACATCTCCAGCGCGTCGTAGACCATCAGGCGGCCCAGCAGCGGGTCGCCGATGCCCGTGAGCAGCTTGATCGCCTCGGTCACCATGATCGAGCCGATCGACGCGCACAGCACGCCCAGCACGCCGCCCTCGGCGCACGACGGGACCATGCCGGGAGGCGGCGGCTCCGGGTAGAGGTCGCGGTAGTTGAGGCCCTGGCCGTCCGGTGCGTCCTCCCAGAAGACGCTGACCTGGCCCTCGAACCGGAAGATCGAACCCCACACGTACGGCTTGCCCAGCAGCACCGCGGCGTCGTTCACCAGGTACCTGGTGGCGAAGTTGTCGGTGCCGTCGAGGATCAGGTCGTAGTCGCGGAAGATCTCCAGCGCGTTCTCTGAGTTCAGGTGCGTCTGGTGCAGGATCACCTTGACGAACGGGTTGATCTCGGCGACCGAGTCGCGCGCCGACTCCGCCTTCGGGCGGCCGACGTCGGACTGGCCGTGAATCACCTGACGCTGCAGGTTCGACTCGTCCACGACGTCGAAGTCGACGACGCCGAGCGTGCCGACCCCGGCCGCGGCCAGGTACAGCAGTGCCGGGCTACCAAGGCCGCCCGCGCCGACGACGAGCACCTTCGCGTTCTTCAGCCGCTTCTGCCCGTCCACCCCGACGTCCGGGATGATCAAGTGGCGGCTGTAGCGCGCGACTTCTTCCTTGGTCAGCTCCGCGGCTGGCTCAACGAGCGGCGGAAGCGCCATGCTGGTCCTCCTCGACGAATGTCTCCGTGTCCGAGACAACGTCTACCCTGCCTCGACTCTTCCCCGTTGGAAAGCTGTCTCAGCCTGCGGGAAACGCGTTCGGCGTGCACACCTTGCCGTCGGCGGGAACGACGTCCTGGCCCGCGTTGAGCTGAGAGACGAAGTCGTTCGAGACGCCGAACGTCTGCTGCATCATCACGGGGGCGGGCGCGCCGTTCTCGGCGCAGGCCGCGTGGCCGCTGCCCAGGGCGTGACCGACCTCGTGGTTGATCACGTACGTGCGGTATCCGGCCAGGTCAGGGCCGTAGACCATGGCGCCGCGCACCCAGCGGGCGACGTTGATGATCACGCGCTTGGTACTGGGGTTCCAGCAGGAGGTCTCGAACGGGATCTCCTTGCCGCACAGCGTGTGGGTCGTCTTCGTCGTGGTCAGCGCCACGACGAAGTCCGGGTTCTGGTTCGCCTCGACGCGCTGCAACGCGACCTGCTTGGTGCCGATCCAGCTGCGCGGGTCGGCCAGGAACCCGTCGACCGTGCGCGCGAACGCGGCCGGGTCGTCGTTGTAGTCGGCCGGTTTCACGCCGTCCTCGATGGCGATCGCGTACTTGCGGAACTTCGGCGCGTTGGCCTCTCCGACGCGCGGGCCGCTGCCGGCGATCACCTTGAACGTGCCTACGCCGTCCTGCGAGAAGTCCGGACCCGCGGGCAGTTCGGCGGTCGGGATCTTCAGGTCGGGCTTCTTGGCGGGCAGCTCGGACGGGGGCACCTCCGGCGTGGTCACGGGCGTCTCGGCGGCGTTCGTGCTGCCGCCGGCGCCGGTCGCGGGCGCCTTCGGCTGCACCGTGTCGAGCACCACCAGAGCCGTCAGCACGAGCAGGACCGGGATCGCATAGATCCGCCAGCCGTAGTTGGCGACCAGCTTCCTGACGCCACGACGTTTGCGCGGCCTGCGCAGGGCCTGGGTGCCGTCCGGCTCCCAGGCGGCCGCGAGCGGTTCCGCGCTGGTCCGGCGCTCGCCGCGACGGTAGCGGTCAGCGGGCGGAGCAGTACGTCCTCGCTCGGGGGCGCGATTCACGTGCTCCAGGGTCCCACACCCCCCGTCCGGCCGTCGTTCGTCACCATGAGTGTCGATCGACCGCCTCCCACATGCCCAGCACGGCCCTCGCCACGGTGGCGGGCCGCTCCATCTGGGCGACGTGGCCGGTCCTGGGAAGCACCAGCAGTCGTCCCTTGGGCAGCGACCGTGCCGTCCGCGGGCCCTTCCGCACGCTGACGAGCCGGTCGTTCTCGCCCCAGAGCACCAGCGTCGGCGCCTTGACCAGCGGGAGCAGCCGCCACAGCGACTTCGGACCGGGTATGAGCCAGCTCTGCATCAGGCCGAACGTGCTGCGGTTGAGCGCCTGCCCCGCCCACTGCTGCCGGGCGCGCTCCTCGTTCTCCTTGATCGACTCCTCGATGCGGTGGTCGGGCACCACGCTCGGGTCGGCGAAGCACAGCTCCAGCATCTGCTTCGTGCGCTGGTGCGCGGACAGCTTCGCGAGCTCACGACGCACCCTGGCCCCGACGATCGGCAGGACGGCGAGCGCCATCCGCGGATCGGACATGCGGTCGAGACGCGGCCTGAGGTCGGGCACGGCCGGCGAGACCAGCGTCAGCGTCCTCACGAGATCCGGCCTGCTCGCGGCCACCATGACGGAGATCGCGCCACCCATGGAGTTACCGAGCAGGTGCACGGGCTGTGAGAGCGTTTCCAGGTACTTGATCACCGTGCGGGCGTGCGTGGCGAGACTGAAGTCGTAGCCGGGAATCGGCTCCGACCGGCCGAACCCCGGCAGGTCGATCGAGTAGCCGCTGACATGGTCTTTCAGCTGCGCCGCGAGATCTGTCCAGTTCGTCGCGGACCCGCCAAGCCCGTGCACGTACACGGCCGGCGGCCCGTCGCCCGGGGTGACCCTCACGTGCACCTCGTGGTCGTCTACCTGGTGAAACTCGCCGGGCCACGGCGTCTGGGACTTGTCCAACGGCGGCAGCTCGACGGTGGACAACGGGGCAGGATTGATGGTGCTCACCGGACCAGGATGCGGGAAAGAACGCTCAGATGGTTCCCGGAAGTCGGCTACCAGCGAGTAAGGTTGCGCTCAGCCTCGGTCTGGCAACCCCTGTCCGACGGCGGATCACTCGTGCTGGAGGCACCATGACGGAGACGGCGCAGAGCGCACCCGCAGGCAGGGGCGTTCGACTGCCGCGCACCGCCCGCCGCGCGCAACTGCTGGCAGCGGCGCAGGACGTGTTCGTCGCCAACGGCTACCACGCCGCGGCGATGGACGAGATCGCCGAGCGTGCGGGCGTGTCCAAGCCGGTGCTGTACCAACACTTCCCGGGCAAGCTGGAGCTCTACATGGCGCTCCTTGAGTCCCATGTGGACGAGCTGGTCGGCCGCGTGCGCACCGCCATCGGTTCCACCACGGACAACAAGCTCCGCGTCCGCGCCGCCGTGGCCGCCTTCTACGACTTCGTGGACGGCGAGGGCCAGGCGTTCCGCATGGTGTTCGAGTCGGACCTGCGTTCCGAACCGGCCGTGCAGTCGGCCGTGGAACGCGCGACCACCGACTCCGTGGACGCGATCACCGACACGATCACCGCGGACGCGGGCCTGGACGAGGAGCGGGCTCGCCTGCTGGCCGTCGGCCTCGTCGGGCTGTCCCAGGTCACCGCACGGTCGTGGCTCGCGGACAACCGCCGTGTGCCCAAGGAGGACGCCGTGGCGCTGATCTCCAACCTGGCCTGGCGCGGCATCGGCGGCGGTTTCCCGCTCCAGCACTGATCTCGACGAGAAAAGGGCCCGCGAGTGCGGGCCCTTTGTCTCACATCAGCGCGGCTATTCGTCTCGCCACGTCCTCCGACCGTTCCAGCGGCAACATGTGCCCGGTCTTGGGATAGATCACGAACTGCGCGCCCGGCAACGCCTCGGCGAGCACCCGTGAGTGCCGCATCGGCGTGAGCACGTCCCACGACCCGGCCATCACGACCGTGGGGATGTCCGCGAGCACCGCGAGCGCTTCCCGGCGCTGGTGCAACGTCAGCTCCTCGCGGATCCCGACGAACGCCTCACCGGTCGTGTTGCCCGCCATCGCCGCGGCCGCGCGCACGTCGGCCCACCGCGGCCGCCGCCCGAACGTCATCCGCAGCCCTGGGGTGAGCACGCGGCCGAACCCGACCTTCGGCCGCCGGACCAGCCATCGCCCGGCGAGCCGCTCCGCCCAGAGCTGCTGGGGCAGGTTCCCGCACGACGTGGCGATCAACGCCACCCCGGACACCCGCGCGAACAGCTCGGGCCGCTGCTCGGCCAGCGCCATGATCGTCATGCCGCCCAGCGAGTGGCCGGCCAGCACGATCCGCCCGGACGGAGCGCATTCCTCCAGCACGGCGGCCAGGTCGTCGGCCAGCTCCGAGATCGTGCCCGCACCCGAAGACCCGCCGTGACCGCGCACGTCGTACCGCACCACCCGGCCAGGCAGTGCGGCGGCGACGCGGTCCCAGGTGGTCAGGTCCATGGTCCACCCGTGCAGCAGAACCGCGGTCACGCCGGAGGACGAAGGCCCCGACGTGACGACGTTCAGCCGATCAAGAACGAGCGACGCCATGAGCGCATCCCCGGCCTTCCCACCAGTCCGGCCTCGTCCAGGAACGTCATGATCCGCTCGCCGGACCAGCGGATCATCTCCTGGAACCGCTCGTTGCCCAGCGCCTGGCGGTGGGCCTCGCGCACGTCGAGCCCGACGGCGGCGTACGCGGCGGGGTTGATGATCGCGCGCGTGATCATCATCGACACGTACCCGACCAGCCACTTCTGGTACGGCATCTCGTAGCCCTTCAGCTCCGACATGCCGCGCAGCAGCTCCTCGCGCGCGAACCGCACGTGCCGGGCCTCTTCCAGCACGTGGATCCGGTTCACCATCCGCACGAGCGGCTGGATGGTGTCGTCGGTCATCGCCTCGCGCTGCAGCCGGTCGAGGATCTCCTCCGCGACCAGGATCGAGCCGTACATCGCGGGCCCGTAGCCGATGATCGGCAGCAGCTTGCCCATGCGGTGCGTGTGGCGGGTGGGCCCGTAGGCCGGGCAGCCGATCCGTTCGACCAGGCGCGCGAACATCGTCGAGTGACGGCACTCGTCGGCGACCTCGGTCAGCGCGTACTGGGCGTGCCGCGTGGTCGGGTCGGTGTTGTAGACGACCTTCACCAGCATCTGCATGAGCAGCAGCTCGAACCACAGGCCGACGGACGCGATCGACGCCAGCTCGTGCTTCGACAGCTCGACGCGCTGCTCCTGCGACAGCGAGTCGTAGAGAGGCGTGCCGTAGAGCGAAATGCGCTTTTCAGGGATGTAGAAGAGACCGTCGACCAGAGGTGCGGACCAGTCGATGTCCACCTCGGGGTCGTAGAACTTCTCGGCGGACGACTTGAGGAGCCGTTCCGCTGTCTTCTCCCGATCGGCGACCCTCATCGGTTGCCCTCCCCGGTAAGTGTTACTTGAGGTAACGGTTACTTCTGGTAGCGTGCGTCACATGGCACGTACCGTCAAGGGGCCGGACGCGCGACGTGAGCGGTGGAAGGGTCACCGCGAGCAGCGCAGGGCGGAGTTCGTGGAGGCCACGATCGCCGCCGTGGCCAAGAAGGGCCCGGACGTCGGCATGGACGACGTGGCCGCGGAGGCCGGCGTCAGCAAGCCCGTGCTGTACCGGCACTTCACCGACAAGTCCGACCTGTACCTGGCAGTCGGTCAGAAGGCCACCGAACTGCTGATGGACCGGATGGGTCCCGCGCTCGCCGCGGACGGGCCGATCCGCGACCGCATCGAACGGATCGTGGACGCCTACCTGTCCGTGATCGAGGACAACCCGAACCTCTACCGGTTCGTGGTGAAGGGGTCCTTTGTGGACCGCCCGGTCGAGAAGGACGTGGTGCAGGAGGACAAGGACCTCATCGCGACCACACTCGCCCGGATCCTCGGCGAGTACATGCGCGCGTACGAGATGGACTCCGGCGGCGCCGAGCCGTGGGCGCACGCGCTCGTCGGCATGGTGCAGAACGCGGGTGACTGGTGGCTCGACCGCCAGACCATGTCCCGCGCGAACCTGAGCAGCTACCTCGCGACGATCATCTGGCACGCCATCGACGGGCTACTGCGCTCGGCCGGCGTCCAGGCAGACCCGGCAATGCCACTCACGACCCCTCTGCGATTGGTGGACTGATGAGCGAGCACGACGAAGAGGGCTACAGCGGCGCCGCCACCCTCGTTTTCGGTTCCGACGAGGTCGCGGTCGAGGTCGATCTGCGGGGCTACTTCCAGCCGATCGACGGCCGCTACCACTGGTACGGCCGGATCAAGAAGCACGACGACGTCACGAGCCGGGTCGAGGGAGGCGCGCGGACCGCGCTGCTGCGCACCCCCACCGGGCAGGCGGAGGGGACGCTCACCGACCCCGACCCGTGGGGCCGTTACCGGGTCGGTGGCATCTCCACTCCGCCGTACAAGATCGAAGAGCCGGTCGAGCACTAGTTCACCCACGAGAAAGGCCCCGGTCACGATGACCGGGGCCTTTCTCAGTTCTGACGACTCAGGCGCCGAACCCGACCTTGCGCGAGTCCTGCGGGCCGATCTCCACGTACGCGACGCGGCCAGCGGGCACGACGAACCGCGCACCCTTCGCGTCCACCAGCGTCAGCACGCTGGACTTGCCGGACACCGCGTCCGCAACCAGAGTCTCGACCTCGGACGGGTTGAGTTCACTGGTCACGACGAGTTCGCGCCCGCTGTCCGCGACGCCGATCCTGACCTCCACGCTGACCTCCGTGCTCAAGAGAAAAATCTGATCCCGAGCCTACCTAGCCCAGCCCCAGCTGCGTCATGCGCCGCGCGTGACTCTGCTGGAGGCGGCGGAACAGCTGACCGATCCCGGCGAGGTCTCCCGAGCCCCGGATGATGAGCTCGGAGAGGCCGTCGCGCTCCGCCACCACGTACTGGGCCTGCGTCAACGCCTCTCCGAGCAGCCGCCGGCCCCACAGCGCCAGCCGGTCGCGCACCCGCGGATCGGACTCGACGGCGGCCAGGACTTCGCGTTCAGCGAACGCCGAGTGACCCGTGTCGGCGAGCACGTGCAGCACCAGCTCCTTGGTCGGCGCGTCCAGCCACTCCGCGATCTCGCGGTAGAAGTCGGCCGCGAGCCCGTCGCCGACGTACGCCTTCACGAGCGACTCGAGCCACGACTTGGGGCTCGTCGACTCGTGGAACGCGTCGAAACCCTTCACGAACGGCGCCATCGCGTCCTCGACGGTGATGCCCTCGGCGGCCAGGTGCTTCTGCAGCAGCGTGAAGTGGCCGATCTCGGCCGCGGCCATCTGCGCGAGAGCCGCGCGCCCCGCCAGTGTCGGCGCCGAGCGCGAGTCCTCCGTCATCCGGTCGAAAGCCGAGAGCTCGCCATATGCGAGCGCTCCCAGAAGATCGACAACACCCTCCGCAACACCCATGAGACCGAACTCTAGTGCGGCGAGGCCGCGACTCACCGGCCGATCGACGCGTTCAGTCAGGCGGACGAATCGCGGTGCCGTGAGGCGTCCTCCTGAACGCCGCGAGCGGCTGGCGAGGCACGGAATCGCCGCGCTAGGTGGTCAATTGTGTCCTAGCAGGTAGAATGAGGGAGGACGCCCGGCGTGACGAGTGTGACGACCACGCTGCGCGGCGCAGAAATGGTGCGCGTACACCTTTCCCGCAGCTGCTCATCGAGCGCGGTCGAGAGGCCCGGCCAGGGCTCGTACGCGCTTGGTACGAGAGAGGCTGATCACCCTGACCGCTGAAGTAGAAGCACATCTGGACCCGATTCTCCTGGAACACAGCGAGACCGGCGTTCCCGAAGAAGACACGTCGCACCCGTTGCTGGCAGACGCCCCGGTGCAGTCCGAATCCCCCACGTTCGCCGAGCTGGGCGTGCGTCACGAGATCGTCAAGGCGCTCGGCGAAGCCGGTATCGAGCGCACCTTCGCCATCCAGGAGCTGACGCTCCCCATCGCTCTCGCCGGTGACGACCTCATCGGCCAGGCACGCACCGGCATGGGCAAGACCCTCGGGTTCGGCGTGCCGCTGCTGCACCGCGTCGACCTGCCCGGCGACGGCACTCCGCAGGCCCTGGTGGTCGTGCCCACCCGTGAGCTGTGTCTCCAGGTCTCGCACGACCTCACCGACGCGTCGAGGCACCTCGGCGTGAAGGTCGCGGCCATCTACGGCGGCATCCCCTACGAGCGGCAGATCGCGCAGCTCCGCAAGGGTGCCGATGTCATCATCGGCACGCCGGGCCGCCTGCTCGACCTGGCCGAACAGCGCCACCTGGTGCTCGGCAAGGTCCGCATGCTGGTGCTGGACGAGGCCGACGAGATGCTCGACCTGGGCTTCCTGCCCGACATCGAGCGCATCCTGAACATGGTTCCCGACGAGCGGCAGACGATGCTGTTCTCGGCGACGATGCCGGGCCCGATCATCACGCTGGCCCGCACGTTCCTGAACCAGCCGACGCACATCCGTGCCGAGGAGAACGACGCAGGTCAGACGCACGAGAACACGTCGCAGTTCGTCTACCGGGCGCACTCGATGGACAAGCCGGAGATGCTGGCCCGCGCGCTGCAGGCCCGCGGCCGAGGCCTGACGATGGTCTTCGCGCGCACCAAGCGGACCGCGCAGAAGGTCGCCGACGACCTGACCGAGCGCGGGTTCGCCGCGGCCGCCGTCCACGGTGACCTGGGCCAGGGCGCGCGTGAGAAGGCGCTGCGGGCGTTCCGCGCCGGCAAGGTCGACGTGCTGGTCGCCACCGACGTCGCCGCGCGCGGCATCGACATCGACGACGTGACGCACGTCATCAACTACCAGTGCCCCGAAGACGAGAAGACGTACGTGCACCGCATCGGCCGCACGGGCCGTGCCGGACGCACGGGTGTCGCCGTCACGTTCGTCGACTGGGACGAGACGCACCGCTGGACGTCTCTCAACGACATCCTGGGCCTCGGCCAGCCGTTGCCGGTCGAGACGTACTCCACGTCCGACCACCTGTTCGCCGACCTGGGCATCCCGTCCGGTTCCACGGGCCGGTTGCCGCTGAGCCACCGCACCCGCGCGGGCCTCGACGCCGAAGAGGAGGAGAAGCTCGACACGGGCAAGCGCAAGCGCCGCAGCAGCAGTAGCGCTGGTAGCAGCAGCCGTCGTACGGGTTCCTCCCCCGCCGGTGCCGAGCAGGCGCCGGAGGCGAGCGAGGAGACGAGGCCGAAGCGGTCCCGCTCGCGCACGCGCAGCCGCGCCGGCGTGACGCACGAGGGTGAGCAGACGCAGGCGGCTCCCGAAGCCGCCGAGAAGTCCGCCTCGGACAAGCCGCGCAGGCGTCGGCGTCGCCGAAGCTCTGCCGAACAGGCCGCTCCTTCGGCAGACTGATCACATGTCGTCCCCCGGTTCCGACGTCACCGTCGTCGAGGACGTCCTCGACGAGCCCGCGCACGAGGCCGCACCCGTCGCAGAACGTCCTCCCGCCCGGTCCTGGCGCACCCGCGCCGACTTCATCGCGATCGCCCTGATCGCGGTGGCGTCGGTCACGGCGTCCGTGCTGACCTGGGCTTTCAGCGATGCTCGTGCCACGACGTCGGTCACCGGGCCGTCGTCGTGGGAGCAGCTGCCCGAAGTGACCGCGCTGCCTCCGTCGCTCGCCGAGGTGTGGCGGGCGAAGAGCAGCGCCTCGCTGTCACCCGTGGTCGTGCAGACCGCGGTGAAGGACACGGGCGAGGAGAAGCCGTCGACGGTCGTGACCGGCGACGGCGGCGAGGTCAACGGGCGCGACCCGCTGACAGGTGACGTGCGGTGGACGTACCAGCGCGACCTGCCGTTGTGTGTGGTGAGCACGGCCTGGGGCCGGGCGATGGCCCTGTACTCCAAGGGCACGAACTGCTCCGAGCTCACCTCGCTCGACGGCGTCACCGGCGAGCGGCGGGCACAGCGCAACGGCGACGCGGAACCGGGCACGGCACTGCTCAACGAGGGTTCGCACCTGATCACCACCGGCTCGAAGTTCGTCGAGGTCTACCGGCGCGACGACCTGGTGCGCTCGCTCGAGTACGGCGGCCTGCGCGCGATCGTGAACCCGAACAAGCAGCCTCGCGCCGGCTGCACGTACGGCTCGGTCGCCGTCACCTCCGGCAGGTTCGCGATGATCGAGCGCTGCCCCGACGACGCGTCGGACCGGCTGACGATCCTCAAGCCGAACCCGGACAAGTCCGACGAGCCGAAGGTGTTCGGCAGCCCTCTCACCGGCGCGAAGAACGTGCAGGTCGTGGCTGTCACCGAGAAGCTCGTCGCGGTGGCGGCGCCGGGCCCCAGCCGGTTGCTGATCTTCGACGCGGAGACCGGCAACCAGGTCGGCGAGGCACCGCTAGACGTCCCCGAAGCCGACTTCACCGACCCGCCGAACCACGTGGCACGCGTCTTCACGACGAAGACGAACGCCTTCTGGTTCACCGGTTCCCGCACGGTCGCGCTGTCGCTGGAGACTCTCACTCCACTGTGGACCGCCGAGGGCACGCTGGGCGCCGGTACGACGCTCGCGGGCCGCGCGGTCATCCCGGTGCAGGAGGGCCTGCGGGTGTACGAGCAGGCCACCGGCGCGGTCGTGGGCACGATCCGGCTGAACCGCGAGGGCCACACAGGCCCTGTGCAACTCGCCACAGCCGGTCCCGTCGTGCTCGAGCAGCGTGGCGAAACCCTGGTCGCGCTGCGATAGTTCAGCTCGTGTACTCGCAGATCAGCCCTAACCGGGCGCAACGCGTCGACCTCCCGGGCCGCTACGGCACGATCGCGGCGTTGCGCGCGCCCGCGCTGGGCGACGACGCGATGCGCACGACCGTGCTGCTCGTGCCGGGCTACACGGGTTCCAAAGAGGACTTCGCGCCGATGATCGACCCGATCGCGGACGCGGGTTTCGAGGTCGTCGCGATCGACCTGCCGGGCCAGCAGGACTCGCAGGGCCCGGACGACGAGGCGCTGTACCGGCCCGGCCCGCTGGGCTCGGTGCTCGCCGAGCTGATCGGGAAGATCGCCGCCGACGGCCGCAAGGTGTTGCTGCTCGGCCATTCCTACGGTGGTCTGGTGGCACGGGCGGCGGTGTTCGCGGGGGCACCGATCGCGGGACTCACGCTGCTGTCGTCGGGCCCGTCCGAACTGCCCGCGGGAGATCGCCGCACGGTGCTGGAGGTCGGCGAGCACGTGCTGGCCGAGCAGGGCGTCGAGGGCACCCAGCGGCTGAACGAGCTGCGGTCGCAGCAGAACCCGGCGTACGTCGTGCTCCCGCAGGAGCTGAAGGACTTCTACCGCAACAGGTTCCTCAAGTCGCAGGCCGCGGCGCTGCTCGGCATGGGCAACGGCCTGCGCTACGAACCGGACCAGGTCGCGAAGCTGGCGCGCGCGTTGCGTTCGTCCGGCACGCCCTGCCTGGTGGTGTGCGGCGACGCGGACGACGCGTGGACGCCCGCCGCCCAGCGCGACATGGCGGAGCGGCTGGACGCGGACTTCGCCGTGCTGCCCGGCGTGATGCACTCGCCGAACACCGAGGCGCCGCTGGACCTCATCGCCACGCTGCTGCCGACGTGGCGGGCCTGGCTGACTTCCTGACGTCAGGACGACAGCACCGCGGTGCTTCGGCGACGTGAAGCTGTCCGGTGTGGACGTGCACTGCGTGCTGAAACCGCAGACCTAGGCCCACCAAAAGGTCCACAGCGTCGCGGCGCTCACCACGAACACCGCCAGCGACGCGACCGGCGCCTTCCAGTCCGCGTACCGGTCGGCCACGATCTGCCCGCCGACCACGAGCAACGCCGCCACCACGTGCCCGACGACGGACAACGTCCCGGGTCCGGGCAGATCACGGGAGTTCGCGTAGAACTGGACGCCGATGTTCCCCAAAGCGAGCAGCACCATGCCCACCGCGAGCACTCCGCTCACGGCGCGCAGGAATCCGTAGGTCCGCGACGGTCGCTTTGCTGCTTCCACGTCCACTCCCGCCACCCTACGGGTCCACGGATGCGCTGGCAGTCACGGCCCGGAAGCCCTGATGACGGCTTACGGCAAAAGCCGCACTCCAGGCACCCTTATGGAGCCAGCAACGCCCAAGGGTCCAGCGAGGGCGCCGCCGCCTGCCCCTCGGCACAACTCCGCCGGAAGTCGCACCACTGGCACTGCCGCCCGGTCACCGCCGGGAACAGGACCTCCTGGTCCCCACCGGCCTTCAGGGTCTCCGTGGCCAGGTCGATCTCGTCCGCGGCCTCCTCCGCCCGCCGGACGTGCCGTGCCAGCGACTCCTCCGTGTGCTCCCAGACCGCGATCGACCCCGACGGCAGGTGGTGCAGCTCGACCTTGCGGCACGGCTTGCGCAACGTGCGCCGGGCCGCGAGCGCGTACAGGGCCAGCGCCTGCGAGCCACGGGCGTCGTCGGACGTCAGGACGTGACGGCCGGTCTTGTAGTCGACGATGACCAGTTCGCCGTCGCGGTAGTCGATGCGGTCGACCCGGCCCTCGGCCACGATGCGGTCAGTCGGCGACGACACCCAGCGCTCGACGCCCAGCGGTTCGAAGTCGACGTCCAGCGACGAGACGTACTCGTGCACCCAACTCTGGGCTCGCCCGCGGTACTCGGCGGCCTGGTCGACGTCGCGGAAGCCCTCGGACTTCCACTGCCGGTTCAGCAGAGCTACGGCCTGGTCCGGCGTGCGGCGCTCGGGAGGCAGGTCGAAGAGGGCCTTCAACGCGTTGTGCACGACGGCGCCCAGCGTGTTGTGTGCCCACGCGCCGCCTCGCGGCGGTGAGGGACGGTCGAGGTACGTCATCCGGAAGCGGCGCGGGCAGCTCGTCCACGTCGACAGCTTCGCGGGCGTGACGCGCACCAGCCGACGTGGTGCGGCAGTGCCGAAGTCGAAGCCGAGTTGTTCCACCCGAACCAAGTTACTCAAGCACCCTGACAGAAAATGAAGGGCATGGAGATCTGGCACAACCCGCGCTGCTCCAAGAGCCGCGCCGCCAAGCAACGCCTCGACGACGCCAACATCGACTACACCGAACGCCGCTACCTCGACGACGCGCCGTCAGCCGAAGAGCTCGACCACGTCCTGAAGCTCCTCGGCAAAGAGCCGTGGGAGATCGCGCGCACCAAGGAAGCCGCCTACCCGAAGCTGCTCGAACACGACCGCGCGCAGTGGATCGCGCACATGGTCGCCAACCCGAGCCTGATCGAGCGCCCGATCATCATCGACGGCGACAAGGCCCACATCGAGCGCTAGACCCCGGACGAGATGAAGCCCTGCACGGACGACGCGACGAGCTGCACGGCGATCGCGGCCAGCAGCAGACCGGCGATCTTGGCCATCAGCAGGATCCCGCTCTCCTTGAACACCTTGATCAGCAGCCCGGCGGACCGCAGCGTCCCCAGCAGCACGAGGTGCACGGCCACGATCGCCGCGGCCAGGGCGAGGTAGGAGCCCCAGTCGCCGTTCGCCTGGCGCACGAACACGATGGTCGCGGCGATGGCGCCAGGACCGGCGAGCAACGGCGTGCCCAGCGGTACCAGGGCGATGTTCACGTCCTCGACCTCGGGGTGGTTGGTCGCGCCCTTGCCCGTGAGCAGGTCCAGCGCGATCAGCAACAGCAGCAACCCGCCCGCGCCCTGCAGGGCGGGGATGCCGATGTGCATGTACGCCAGGATCGAGTTGCCGGCCACCGCGAACAGTGTGATCACCAGGAACGACACCAGAACGCCCTGCCGCGCCGCCTGCTTGCGGGCCTCGCGCGACTTGCGGCCGACCAGTCCGAGGAAGACCGGCACGGTCCCGGGAGGGTCCATGATCACCAGCAGCGTGATCGAGGCCTCGATGAAGAGCCGCAGGTTGAACACGAGAACACCGCCCTATCCCACCAGGATCTTGCAGCCTGTCGCCCTCTCGGCCAGAGCATCCAGCATCTCCGGCGCCGTCGTCTCCGCGCCGAGCCGCACCGTCTTGTTGGTGCCGTGGTAGTCACTCGACCCGGTGACGATCAGGCCCAGCGAGTCCGCCAGCGTTCGCAGCGACCGCCGAGTCTCCTGATCGTGGTCCGGGTGGTCCACCTCGACGCCGAAGAGGCCGGCGGCGGCCAGCGAACGCACGACGGAGGGTGCCACGACGGGGCCGCGGGAGCGGGCGAAGGGGTGGGCCAGCACGGTGACGCCGCCGGCCTCGGTGATCATCTCGATCGCACGCTCGACGGGGGTGTCGGTGCGGCCGACGTAGTACTGGCCGCCGGTCAGGAACGTCGCGAACGCCTCGTCGACCGACGTCACGACCCCGGCGCGGATCAGCGCCTGGGCTAGGTGCGGGCGTCCGGCCGGCGCGTCGAACGGCAGGCGGGACATCAGGTCGACCGGGTCGATCGGGAACCCGTCGGCCTGCATCATCTCGGCCATCTTCTGCAGCCGCGTACGCCGTTCCTCACGCAGGCGCGACTGCTCCTTCATCAGCATGGCGTGCGTCGGGTCGTACAAATACGCCAGCAGATGAACGGTGATGGTGCGGCCGTAGCCGTCGGCCGAGGAGCACGACAGCTCGGCGCCGCGCACCAGCCTCAACCCGGACGGCAGCGCCGCCTCGGCCTCGGCCCATCCGGCCGCCGTGTCGTGGTCGGTGATCGCCACCGCGTCGAGTCCGGCGAGGGACGCCGCCCTCACCAGGTCGGCGGGGCTGTCGGTGCCGTCGGACTCGGACGAATGGGTGTGCAGATCGATGACCACGTCGTCCAGTGTGGACGACGTGGCGAACGCCCCGTGTTACGGGACCATCTTCTTCCCGCGCGCGGCACGCTGGGCCTTGATCATCGAGAACCGCTCGGCCTGCGCCTTCTTGTCGCCGAAGGTCAGCTCCGAGATGGCGTCGTAGACCTCTTCGGGGTTCGGCAGGAACTCCAGGCGGTTCAGCGCCTGGATCTGCCCCGCCGACTCCACGATGAGCGTGCCGTAGCCGAACATGCGGCCGCCCACGGTGCGCTCGTAGGTGAGGTCGGTGACCTTGGTGACGGGCATCATCGCGACCTTGGTCTCGAAGACGCCCGACGTCAGCATGAAGCGCTTGTCGGTGACGACGATGCGCTCCACCCACCACTCGATGATGAAGTACGCCACGCGCAGCAACACCAGCAGCGCCCCGTACCAGAGCACGTTCTGGAACACGCCCGCGTCCGCCGGGAGCAGGTAGGAGATCATCATGAAGCCGGCGAGCAGCGCCGCCGCCTCCAGGACGTCCCAGATCAGGTAGGACCAGTGCCTGCGCACACGGATGACCCGACGCTCGCTCGGGAGCAGGTAGTCGTCCGGATCACGTGGTGCGAACATGCGCTACCAGCCTTTCCTGGTACCAGGCAGTGCCCTGTCTGACCTGCTCCCGCCACCCGGCAGGTGGCTGGTACCAGACTAGAAGACGGAGCGCACGAACGTGATCAGCGCCTCGGCCGCGGTCCGCAGCGAGTTGAGGATGTTCTGCACGAGTTGAGCCGCCTGCTGAGGCTCCGCGATCAGGAAGAACAACAGCAAGGCGATTCCAGCGAAAGTGAGAATCTTCTTCAAGTTCACGGTGTCCACCCCGTCCGCGTCGCACCCGTTTGGCGCCGTTCGTGACCGTTCTACAGGACGATTCGGCACCTTGGGAGATTTGTACCGCAGCCGGGGTAGCGGACAGCACCGCCGATCCGGTGTGACTACGCTTCGTGATCGTGACGCCCAGCAGCAAGCGCACGATCCGTTGCGTCGGAGCCGTCGTCCATGACTCGAACGGGCGACTACTGGTCGTGCGACGCGCCAATCCGCCAGGTGAGGGCCTGTGGTCGATACCAGGCGGGCGCGTGGAGCCGGATGAGACGGATGAGGCAGCCGTGACTAGGGAACTAGCCGAGGAGACGGGACTCTCCGTCACCGTCGGGCGCCTCGTCGGCCACGTGGAGCGACCGGCCCCGAACGGGGTTTTCTTGATCTTCGACTACGAATGCCAGGTCACGTCAGGTGTGCTCCGAGCGGGCGACGACGCATCGGATGTCGCTTGGGTCGACCGTGCGACCTTGGACACACTTCCGACCACCTATGGGCTCGTGGAAGCGCTCTCTGGCTGGAACTGCCTGCCCAGGGCCTGATCAGGGTTCACGCGTTCGGGGCGGCCGGTCAACGCCAAACGAGACGTTGCCCGTGGGCCTCGGTGGTCGCCAGAGTGGTCGTCTCCACGCCCGACTCACCGACCCGGATGAGGCGCAGCTCACCGGCCTCGTGCGCGGCCCACCAGACAGGTCTGCCCAAAGCCGACAATGCGGGCACGAGATCGAGGCCGGACCCGCTCGTGATGACGACGAGCGGCGCGTCGATCGGCTCGACCGCCTTGGCGAGGTCCGCGACCGGGTCCCCGGTCACCAGGCGTGGCGGGTTCTTGCGCAGCACCCCGCACGCCACCCCGAACAGGCGCAGCCGCTCCGGCTGGTCGGCCCACACGCACGCTTCCAGCCACGCGTAGGCGTCCTCGTCGGCCAGATCGGCGGGCGCCACCCCGATGCCGGCCTTCGCGGCCACCTTGATCGTCTTGGGCAGCTTCGGCAGCGCGGCGCCGGGTGCCAGCTCCAACGAGCAGTGCAGCCCCAGCGCGGCCTTGGCCGGTCCGGCGACGAGCTGGCCGGCCTCCGCGGTCTGGTAGCGGTACGAGTACTGGTCGAGCCCGAGCAGCAGACCGGCCGTCGTCGCGGCCTCCACGAGCCCGACCGGCCCGCCCGCCTGCTTCGCCGCGGCCGCGACGGCCGGGTAGAGCAGCGCCGCGCGCCGCACCTCGTTGGTCTGGATCACCTGCGAGCCCACCAGGGCCCGCACTCGGTCGCCGCGTTCCAGCAGGAAGTCCCGGAACAACGGCCAGGTGCTCTCGTCCGCGCCGTACGTCCCGCCGAGCGACGGGTAGTAGTTCGAGAGCCGGTGGAACGGCTCGGCCTGCACCAGCCGGTGCGCCGCCGCCAGCAGGAGCTCGCCCGTGGCGTTGTCCTCGCTGGCGGCGGTCAGCAGGTCGGCGACCTCCGGATCGGCGGCGGCACGCGACGCGAGGTGCTCGTAGAGCGGCGAGACCGCCGCGGCCTCCTCGGCGAACGCGCGCAGACGTTGCTGTGCCAGATCCAGAGACGTCACGTCACTTCCCCAAATTAGTTGGATACCGGTTCAGGGCGTCCTGGCTGCTCGCCACCGCGGGCGTCACCGTAGGACTGCTTCGGCACCATGACCTTGCGCCTGAAGATGCACACGACCGTGCCGTCCTGCTTGTAGCCGCGAGTCTCCACGTAGACCACGCCCCTGTCGTCCTTCGACTTGGACGGCGTCTTGTCGAGCACCTCGGTCTCACCGTAGATCGTGTCACCGTGGAACGTCGGCTTCACGTGCCGCAGCGACTCGATCTCCAGGTTGGCGATCGCCTTGCCGGAGACGTCGGGCACGGACATGCCCAGCAGCAACGAGTAGATGTAGTTGCCGACGACGACGTTCTTGCCGAAGTCCGTCGTGTTCTCCGCGTAGTTCACGTCCATGTGGAGCGGGTGGTGATTCATCGTGAGCAGGCAGAACAGGTGGTCGTCGTACTCCGTCACCGTCTTGCCAGGCCAGTGCTTGTAGACCGCTCCGACCTCGAACTCCTCGTAGTACCGACCGAACTGCACCGCGCCTCCAACTACGTGTGATCGAGATCTGTCTCAGGTGGGGAGACAGTCTTTACGCGGAGGGGGTACCCTCGGCAACCGGTGTGTGAGGATTTCCACCACCAGTGACTTCGCCCCGAGGAGGTGAGGACCCCTAAATGAGCAAGGACCCCCACCCTGCCAGTACCAAGCGCGTCCTCACCGAGGTGGCCTGCTAGATCGTTCTAGTTCGCCGAGTCTCCACCGGTAGGACGCCCGTCGTGCTTCTCGTGCACTTCGACGACGTGTGGCCCTGGAGGAACTCACCATGCCCAGCCTGCCCTCGATCCGCGGACGTGGCGCCCAGCAGCGCCCGGCGCCGCGCATCGCCGTGCCTGTGTCGCACTACGTGGTCGACTGCGCGGTCTACGTCGATGGCAAGCGCTTGCCTGGCCGGTGGACGCACACCGAGGCCGTCAAAGAGGTGCGCAAGCGCAAGGACGGGTTCGTCTGGATCGGCCTGCACGAGCCGGATGCCGAGCAGATCGAGGGCATCGCGGAGACGTTCGGGCTGCACGAGCTCGCGGTCGAGGACGCGGTGCACGCGCACCAGCGCCCGAAGCTGGAGCGGTACGACAACTCGCTCTTCATGGTCTTCAAGACCGTTCGCTACGTGACCAACGAGTCCCCCGACACCGCCAACGAGATCGTCGAGTCCGGCGAGATCATGGTGTTCCTGGGCAAGGACTTCGTCATCACCGTGCGGCACGGCAACCACTCCGGTCTCTCCAAGCTGCGGCACGTGCTGGAGGAGGACCCGGAGCGGCTGGAGATCGGCCCGTCCGCGGTGGTGCACGCGATCGCCGACCAGGTGGTCGACAACTACCTCGAGGTGACCGACCACATCGAGGACGACATCGACCGCATGGAGGAACGGGTCTTCGCGCCGCGCTCCGAGGTGAGCGCCGAGCAGATCTACCTGTTCAAGCGCGAGGTCGTGGAGCTGCGCCGCGCGGTCATGCCGCTCGCGAACCCGTTGCGGCGCTTGGCCGAGGGCTACACGCCGCTCATCCCCGAGCAGGTGCGGGCGTTCTTCCGCGACGTCGACGACCACCTCACCGAGGTCTCCGAGCGCGTCACGGCGTTCGACGAACTGCTGACGACGCTGGTCGACGCGACGCTCGCGAAGATCACGCTGCAGCAGAACACCGACATGCGCAAGATCACCTCGTGGGTCGCGATCATCGCCGTGCCCACCATGGTCGTCGGTGTGTACGGCATGAACTTCGACTACATGCCCGAGCTGAAGTGGAAGTTCGGCTACCCCCTGGTGATGAGCCTGGTCCTCATCGCCTGCCTCACGCTCTACCGAATACTGCGCCGAAATCGCTGGCTCTAGTCCCGGTTTCGCCCGCTTTGTTCGTCCTGGAAGGCCCTGTCATGACCAGAATCCTCACCAACATCCGCTTCTGGATCCTCGCGTTCCTGCTCTGCTGGATCACCACCGTGTTCGTGCTGATCAGCGGAACCCCCTGACGTGTACGCGCGGCTGACGAACCTCAGGTTCTGGCTGCTGGTGTTCCCGATCGGCTGGCTCGCGATGGTGTTCGTGTTCATCGCGGTCTGGCCGGATCCAGGCGCCGCGTCACCGGACGAGCTCGCCTCCGAGGTGACGAACGCGTTGCGCGCACACGACTTCCACCAGCTGGAGCCGCTGCTGGCGGTCGGCGGCGAGGACGTCGCACAGTCGACCGTCGACCAGTTCGAGACAGCACGGGTGGACCGCGGCGTCTACCGCGACGGCGCCGTCGTCGTCGAGTACACGGTCGACGGCGTCCGCGCGGAGTTCCGGCTACCCGTGGAGATTCGGGACGGCCGGTACGTGGTGAACCCGGTCGTCACTCCCAGGGGGTGACGTCCCAGGTGAACGGCGTGCCGTGGCCCTCGCCGACGCCGAGGCACAGCGAGATCCCAGCCGGCCAGAGCTTGAGCATCAGCGCGAACTTGAAGTCGATCTCCCGGCGGGGCTCGAAGACCAGCAGCGCCAAGGGTGTCGTGGGGGTCGCCTTCGCGGCCGCGTCGGCCAGCACGGCCCTGCCCATCGCCCGGTCCGCGGGCGAGACGTACTGCCACACCACGGAATGCCACACGACGGTGAGCACGTCGCGTTCGACGCGGGCGAGCTGGTGCGCCAGCCACTCCGGGCCCGCCGACCGGTCGACCCGGACGGGGTCGGTGGCGGCGAGGTCCAGCGCGTCGCGCAGGCGGTTCCACCTCTCCAGCTGATCCGCCCAGACGAACGAGCTCAGGTGCAGCCGTCCGTCCTCTGTGGACACGTCGACCGGGGTGAGGTCGCAGCCCGCCCTGCCGACGACGCGCAGCCGGTGGCTCAGATCGGCGGGCGGCCTGCCGGTCCACTGCGGGTCGAGGACCAGGAGGCTGTCCGGATCACCGAGAACCGTGTCCTCCAGTCGGTAGCCGACGTGGTGCGGGCGCAGGTTGAGCCCGCCGCTCGCGCCGACCTCCAGCAGCCGCACGCAGAACGGCACGTGCCGGCCGGCGGCCTTCGCGGCCTCCTGCGCGGCGACCATCAGGCCGCCGTAGAGGGGCGCGCTGCGGCCGGGTTCGTTGGTCTGCACGACAGTGGCCAGGACACGCTGCCTCAGGACATCGGCGTGCGCGTTGAGGGCGGGCAGCGCGTCCTCCCACAGCGTCGGCAGGTGGGGCTGGCCGCCGACGGACGGGTAATGCTTCGCGAGGCCGGGTGCGCGCCCTTCGAGCACGAGCCGGTGGACGGCGCCCGCGAACCGCAGCCCGGGCACGGTGCCCTCCCGGTCGCATTCGGAGCCGGCCATGATCCTGGCCGTGACACCGCCCTGCCGGAGGTCGTCGGCAGCGTCGGTGAGGAGTCGCTGGGTCAGCGGACTGCGGTCGCGGCATCCGTCGGCGGCCGCGGCGAACAGCTCGGCAAGCACGGTGAACACGCTAATGGCAGCGCTGTCCCGCGTCATGTGGGGAAAGTGCTCACTAGGCTGCTGGGATGGCTCGGATTCTGGCTGTCGCGGACGAGGTGGTCGAGCAGCTGTGGACCGATCAGGTGCACCAGCACTCGGACGTCGACCTGATCGTCGCGGCGGGCGACCTGCCGTTCGACTACCTGGAACACCTGGCCAACGCCCTGGACAAGCCGCTGGTGTTCGTCCCCGGCAACCACGACACCGACCTGTCGGGCTACTCGAACGTGCGTGGCCTGTGGACCAAGGCGGGCGTGCCGGTGCGCTGGCCAGGTCCAGCCGGTGCGGTGAACGCGGACGAACGCGTGGTCGACGTCGCCGGCCTGCGGATCGCCGGTCTCGGTGGTTCGATCCGCTACAACAAGGGCCCGAACCAGTGGACGGAACGGCAGCAGGCCCGCCGCGCCCGCCGGGTGTCCCGGCTGGCCGGGTGGCGCAGGCTGCGGGACGGACGTGGCGTGGACGTGCTGCTGACCCACTCACCGCCGTTGGACTGCGGCGACGAACCCGACGCGCCGCACCGCGGTTTCGACTGTTTACGTGGACTTGTCTCGCGGTTGCAGCCCTCGTTCATGCTGCACGGCCACATTCATCCGCACGGCGTGCCGCGCCCAGACCGTTCGCTGGGTGGCACACGCGTGATCAACGTCGTTCCGCAGAAGGTGCTTGAGATCTCGGGAGGTCGAGATGAGACGTGACACCGGTTTCCCCGTGGCCGACGCCGAGAGCGACTTCCTGCGCGCTCGCCGCCGTCAGGTGATGTCGCGTCTCGCGGCCTGGCTGCGCCGCGAGCCCGACGACGTGAACATCATGCTGCCGTTCCACGAGGTCGTGGGCGCCCTGGGCATGGCGTCGGAGAAGCGCCTGGGCCTGCAGTCGATCCGGCTGGACTCGATCGTGGGCAGCGTCGACCGCACCCGTGACTTCGACCGCCGCTTCCGCCCGACCTCGGGCCGTGTCCGGGAACGCTGGCAACGGCTGGCCCTGGCCGCCCGCCGCGGCGAGAGCGTGCCGCCGATCGAGGTGTACCGGGTCGGCGAGCTGCACTTCATCATCGACGGCCACCACCGGGTGTCGGTGGCGCACGCCATGGGCCTGGAGGTGATCGACGCGTACGTGACGCAGGTGATCACCCGGATCAACTCGTCCGGCATCCGCTACCGCGGCGACCTGATCGTGAAGGACTACCGGCGCCTCTTCCTGGACCGCGTCCCCCTGGGCGGCGAGGCCCGCGCCGCCGTGGTGCTGTCCGACCCGTGGCACTACGCCCAGCTCGGCGAGCACGTCGAGGCGTGGGGGTTCCGGCTGATGCAGGACAGCGGCCAGTTCCTGGACCGCCCGGAGGTGGCGCGCCGCTGGTACGCCGACGAGTACACGCCGGTCGTCGCGATGCTGCGGCAGGCCGACATGATCGGCGACCGCACCGAGACCGAGGCGTACATGTGGGTCGCGGCCGAGCGGTACCGGCTGATCCGCACGCACCGATGGGACGCCGACGTCATCAACGCCGTGCGTGAGGAAAGCCAGTCGCACGGCCGAGGCCCGCGCGTCTGAGCAGACGCCTCCGTACCGATCAGCGCGGCGCCACCCGCGGCCCGTCCGCGTCCGGCAACGGCCGCGCCTGGTCCAGCACCTCGTCGGTGTACTTGTCGAGCAGCCGCGTGCCGATCTGCTGCGCGTACCCGAAGATGACCGCCCACAGCAGCATTGCCGCCGCCGACGGGATGCCGATCAGCCCGCTGGTGACGCCTGCTCCCAGCGCCAGGATGCCGACCACCGCCAGTGCCGCGCCGAGCATGATCTTGATCAGCGCCTGGTACCCGATCATCACGTACGGCGAGAGCGATGGCCGGCGGCGTAAGAGCAGCACCACGGCGGCCAGCACCGCGCCGAACGACCCGAGCACCTGCACCAGCCACACGTCCACACCGGACGCCTTCGCCGTGCCGCCGGGGCAGACGGTGGGCAGCGCGTTCTCCTTCGGGTCGACGCACAGCGGGATCAAGCCGGGCTTCACGATGCCGACGACACCGAGCACCGTGTTGATCACAAACAGCACCAGCGACGCGGCGATCAGCTTGTTGCGCAGCGCACGCGACCCGGCGTGCGCGAAGTCCGAGTTGTCATACGCCGCCCGCAACGCGTCCACCACGATCGCGCGCTCGACCGCGGGCGTGAACTCCCCCGGCCGCAACGCTTCCAGGGCCCGGCGGCGCGGATCGTCGTCGTCCAGGTACTGCGCCACCCGCGCGCGAAGACCAGGCAACCGCCCCAGGAACCCGCGTTCGGCCGAGATCGTCGCCACCTCGGCCTCGTGCAGGGCGCGCCACGCACGTTCGATGTGCCAGCCCGACCACCACGACGGCAGCATGCGCCACCACGGCTCGCGGGCGTTGAGCATCGCCTCCACCACGGCGGCCTGCGTCTCGGCCGTGCGACGCCACACGTCGCCCTCGGGATCCACCGGATCGGACGGGCCGAGGGCAGCCAGATCCGCGCGGACCCGGTCCAACCGGGACTGCACGACGAGTCGCCAGTCGGTGACTCTGGGTTTGCGCTCGGCCATGCCCCGATGGTGACAGGAGGGTCCGACAATTTCCGCAGCCATCCGTGTGACGTGCGGAAACGTCACCCGAACACCTCAGCGCGTGATCGAATGCCAGACCCACTTCCGGGCTTCGGGATCCGATGCCTCACAGAGGTCCGCGGCCGCGAGCGGGTCGACGAACTCGATCACAGCGGCCACTACGTCCCCGAAGCTGTCGGGCAGATGGGCGCCATCCGGTCCAAGCCGCCGCTTGAACGCCGAGTAGGTCTGTTGGCGCAACTCCGCTAGATCGCCGATCACGGAGACCGGCGCGCTCCCCGGCCGCTGCGACGGCAGATCAAGCAGCTGAGGTGCCGCGGTCACCGGGTCGCCGAAGTTGATGTCCAGCCTGAGCTTCACGCTTGCGGTGGAGATGCGGCAGGCCATGCTGATTCGAACACCCGTGTAGAGGTCGAACGCCGCTCACGGCGCGCCCGGTTCTGCAGGTCCAGGTAGGCACAGCCACCGGGCGTGGCTTTGGTCGGTCGGCTCACTCGGCGATCACCGCGTCCACGGCCGCACGCACCGCCGCGAAGACGCTGAGCTCCCGAGCGAACGCGAGCACCTGCCAGGGCCGTGCGCCACGCCGGAGCAGGTACCGGCGGAGCGCCGAAAGAGCCAGCGGCTCACCGAGCCTGCCTCGCAACCTCATGAGATCGACAACTGTCCTTTCCGGGTTGTAGACACGAACGTTCTCCCCTGGCGCCGCCTCCACCTCGGCGAGTCCGAGGTCGAACGTTGCAGCGCTGAAGCGAAAGGCCTCGGTAGGCGGGTACTCGATGCGAGGTGGCCGCTGGCCACGCGGAACCGCGATCTGGACCTCTCGGGGAATCTCGTCGGTGAGGTCGTGGACCTCGGCTGCCGACACGCAGCACACGACCGCGAGCGGGGCGCGCACTGATACCGCCAGCAGATCGGGCCGTGTCGGAGCCGGCGCTTCCGCCTTGCGGAAGACGCCCCTCGAAAGGTCCAGCAGGTCACCCTCGTCACGAAGGCGGTACAGGTCGCGAAAGTGCAGGCCAGCCTTGGTCGCCGAGCTCGTGGTGAACGTGTTCGGCAACGTCTCCAGGCTTCCCATGGATAGAAGTGTTACCAGGTTGGACCGGTCTGGCAACACTTCTATCCACCGAGCTAAGCCGTCTGCGAAGGCTCCACCAGCGCACGGAGCCGGGGAGGCATCCGCTTCTCCAACCCGTACGGTTCGAGGTGCGCCTGCAGCACGCCCGTGAACGCCCGCTCCACCGAAGCGGTGTCCCAGTTGTCGCTCTCCAGGATCGGCTGCTTGAAGTACGGCTGACCCACGATGTGCAGCTGCCTGCCGTTGCACCGGATGACCTGCCCGGTGATGCCCTCGGCGCGGTCCGAGAGCAGGAACAGCACCAGCGGCGCCACCTTGCCGGGCGTGCGGTCGGCCGGGATGGCGCGCAGGGAGCGTTCCGACTTCCACACCATCCGTGTGTGCGCGACGGGGCACACGGCGTTCACGCGGATGCCTTCGGCTTCCAGGTCGAGGGCCCACGAGTAGCTCAGTGAGGCCACCGCGCCCTTGGTCGCCGAATAGGTGGCGAGTTTGCGCTGGCCGAATGACGCGCCGGAGGAAATGTTGATGATCGAACCGCCGCCGGTGGCCCGCATCGCGCGCATCGCCGCGATTCCGGTGTAGATGACGCCGAGGACGTTCACCTCGACCACGTGCCTGATCGTCTCGGGATCGTCTTCCCACGGCGCTGTCTCGTAGTTCAGGCCCGCGTTGTTCACCAGGCCGTCGACGCGGCCGAATTCGTCGACGCACAGGTCGACGATCTTGGCCGCCTCGCTCGGGTCGGCGACCGTGTGGTTCGAGGCCACGGCTCGGCCGCCGAACTCGCGGATGTGCTCCGCCACCCGTTCTGCCAGGTCACCGTCGTTGTCGTTGACCACGACCGACGCACCCGCGAGGGCAGCGTGCATCGCGTACGCCTCGCCCAGTCCTCGGCCCGCCCCCGTGATGACTACCGCTTTTCCGTCCAGGATCCCCATTGCACGCTCTCTTTCACTCGGCGGCGGTTCCCCGGAACCCCCCTGTGGTCCTGTACCCGCCTTCGACAAGCGTGCGGACTGTCCGAAGAAGCGAAGACCACGTTTCGATGAGATGTCGCTGCCGAGCGCCCAATGGCGAACCGAGTTCGGCAGGGCAGATAGGGTCGGACTAATCAGTCCCGACTGCACGAGGGCTTTCGACCTCACTCGGTCGAGTGACAAAAACGGGCCGCCTTCCCGAGAGGGGAAGGCGGCCCGGAAAACGAGAATTCACCGTTCCGTGTAAGTCAGGTTCCGGCCGCTGGACGGGTCGAAGAGCTGCACCTTGTCCGCGTCGAACCAGATGTCCGCCGAGGCGCCCTCCACCGCGCCGGACGCCGAGGACAGTCGCGTCACGAGCGAGATGCCGGCACCCGGCACGTCGTCCGCTCCCGCGTCCGCCGCGAGTTCCTGGAGCTCCGCCGAGGCCGCCTGCTCGCCCGTGAGGTTGAAGTAGGCGTACTTGTCCGAGCCCATCGACTCCAGCACGTCCACCTGCGAGGTGAACTTGCCGCCCGACGACAGTGCCTCCGCGTCGACCAGTGCCGCGTCCTCGAAGTGTTCCGGGCGGATGCCCATGATCACCTCGCGGGGCGCGTCGGCACTCTCGAGCAGCTGCCGCACCCGGTCCGTCAGCGTCACGTCGCCGAGCACCGACCGCAGCGAGCCGTTCTCCAGCGACGCCGGCACGAAGTTCATCGACGGGGAGCCGATGAAGCCCGCGACGAACAGGTTCGCCGGCTGCTCGTAGAGGAACTGCGGTGCGCCGATCTGCTGCACGACACCGCCGCGCATGACGACGACCCGGTCGCCGAGGGTCATCGCCTCGGTCTGGTCGTGCGTCACGTACACCGTGGTCGTGCCGAGCTGCTTCTGCAGGCGCGACACCGAGGTGCGCATCTGCACGCGCAGCTTGGCGTCCAGGTTGGACAGTGGTTCGTCCATGAGGAACGCCTTGGGGCTGCGCACGATCGCGCGACCCATCGCCACACGCTGCCGCTGGCCACCGGACAGGTTGGACGGTTTGCGGTCGAGGTGCTGCGTCAGATCCAGGATCTCCGCCGCGTCGTTGACCTTCCGCTCGACCGTCGCGTTGTCGACCTTGGCCAGCCGCAACGGGAAGGCCATGTTCTCCTTCACCGTCATGTGCGGGTAGAGCGCGTAGGACTGGAACACCATCGCGATGTCGCGGTCCTTGGGCGCCTTCTCGTTGACGCGCTGCCCGCCGATGCGCAGCTCGCCGTCGGTGATGTCCTCCAGGCCCGCGATCATGTTGAGGGTGGTGGACTTCCCGCAGCCGGACGGTCCGACCAGGATGATGAACTCGCCGTCGGCGATCTCCAGGTTGACCTCCTGCACGGCCAAAGCGCCGTCGGGATACCGCTTGGTCACCTTGTCCAGAACGATCTCTGCCATTGGTCAACTCACCCCTTGACGGCGCCGGAGGTCAGGCCGGCGACGATCCGGCGCTGGAAGAACAACACGAAGAGGATGATCGGGATCGTGATGACCACGGCCGCCGCCGCGATCGACCCGGCCGGGTCCTCGAACTGGGAACTACCGGTGAAGAACGACAGCGCCACCGGCACGGTCCGCGACTGCTCGGTCGAGGTGAGCGAGATCGCGAACAGGAAGTCGTTCCAGCAGAAGATGAACACCAGGATCGCCGTCGTGAACACACCCGGCGCGGCCAGCGGCGCGATGACGCGACGGAACGCCTGCCCCGGCGTCGCACCGTCCATCTTCGCCGCCTTCTCGAGCTCCCAGGGGATCTCGCGGAAGAACGCCGACAGGGTGTAGATGGCGAGCGGCAGCGCGAACGTGATGTACGGCAGGATCAGGCCGGGCCACGTGTCGAACAGACCCAGCGAGCGCTCGATCTCGAACAACGGCGACACCAGCGAGACCTGCGGGAACATCGCGATCAGCAGCGAGACGCCCACCAGCAGGTTCTTGCCGGGGAAGTCGAGCCGCGCGATGGCGTAGGCGGCCATCGTGCCGAACACCACGGCGATCGCGGTCGCGATGACCGCGATGCCGATGGAGTTGATCAGTGCCCGCGTGAACTCGGACGTCGAGAAGATGTTCTGGTAGTTCTCCAGACTCCACTCGCGAGGGATGAAGTTGCCGTCCGCCAACGTCTTCGACGACTTGAACGACAGCGACACGATCCACAGCACCGGAACCAGCGCGTAGATCACGACCACCGTGTTGAGCACACCCCAGCCCCACTTCTTGGCCGGGGTCTCCGCTCCTCCGATACCCGCCATCAGCGCTTCCCTCCGTCGTCACTGCCGGGGGCAGCGGTGCCGAAGAGCTTGATGAACACGAACGCGATGATCGCGACCATGATGAAGATCAGCACGGACATCGTGGATCCGATACCGAGGTTCAAGCCCTTGATGAGGTTGTTGTAGGTCAGCATCGACACCGACGACGTGCCCTGCGAACCCGCGGTGAGCACGAAGAGGTTGTCGAAGATGCGGAACGCGTCGAGCGTGCGGAACAGCAACGCCACCAGGATCGCCGGCTTCATGATCGGCACGGTGATCCTGATGAACCGCTGCCACCCGCTCGCGCCGTCCATCGCGGCGGCCTTGAGCAGGTCGTCCGGCACCAGCGCCAGACCCGCCATCAGCAGCAGGGCCATGAACGGCGTGGTCTTCCAGATCTCCGCGAGACCGACGACCATCAGCGCCGGGATCTTCTCCGTGAGCACGGGATCGCCGCCGAGCGCCTCGGCGAGGTAGCCGGTGCCGGGCGTCCAGGCGAAGCGCCAGGAGAACGCGGCCACGACCGTCACGATGCCGTACGGGATCAGCGTCGTCGTGCGGACGATGCCGCGGCCGACGAGCGCGCGGTGCATGATCAGCGCGAGCGACATGCCCAGCACCAGCTCGACCGCGACCGTGACGACGGTGAGCAACACCGTCACCCACACCGCGTTCCACCAGTACGGGCTGCTGAGCACGGTGATGTAGTTGTCGAACCAGATCCACTCGGTGCGGTCCGGGAACTTCAGGTCGAACCTCTGCATCGACAGCAGCACCGAGTAGAGGATCGGCCAGCCGGTCACCGCGATCATGGTGAGCGCTGCGGGCGCGCAGAGCAGCCAGCCGAGCCTGCGTTCGGCTCGCTTGCCCTCGCTCAGCGCCGCCTTCTTCCTGGGCGCAACGGGTTCTGCCGTCTCTGCCTGCACAGCGTCTTCTGTGGCCGCATGACTCACGGCAGCACCCCCTTGGAGTCGAGAGCGTCCTGCAGTTCCTGGCGCAGCCGGTCCGCCGTCGCCTGCGGCTCGATGCTCCCGGGCGGCGACAGGATCGTGGAGATGACCGTCGAGACGTTCTGGTAGGCGGGCGTGCGCGGCCGCACACTCGCGTTCTCCAGGGTCGCGAGAATGTCGTCCTTCATCGGGTACGCCTCGGCCATCTCGGGCTCGTCGTAGACGGCCCTGATGGTCGGCGGCACACCGTCCTTGAGGGCGGCGAGCTTCTGGCTTTCCGCGCCACGCAAGCACAACACGGCGTCGAACGACTCGTCCGGGTGCGCGGTGTAGTTGCTGACGGCGTAGTTGATCCCGCCGACGGTGACCTTGGCCTGGTCACCGCTCACCGTGGGGTACGGCGCCCACTTGAAGTTCTTGGCGAACTCCGGCTTCTTCTGCGCCGCCGCGTAGACGTACGGCCAGTTGAGCTGGAACGCCGCGTTGCCGTTCTCCATGGCGAGGCGCGCGTTGTCCTCCGCGGCGTTGGAGAACGACGGGTCGATCGCCGACGACGTGGCGAGCTTCTTCAACGCCTCCAACGCTTCCACGGCCTTGTCGTCGACGATGGCCTTGGTGCCGTTCTCGTCGAGGATGGTGCCGCCGTTGGACTTGACCAGGGTGTTGAACAGCACGACGAGCCCCTCGTACTGCTTGCCCTGTCCCACGATCTGGCCGGGCTTCCCTTCCGCCACCAGCGCCTCGGCCATGGAGATCATCTCGTCCCACGTCTTCGGCGGCGTGGGCACGAGGTCGGAGCGGTACCAGAGGAGCTGGACGTTGGTGTTGTCCGGGGCGCCGTACAGCTTGCCCTCGTACGTAGCCGTCTCGAGCGGCGTCTTCAGCGTGCCGTTCTCCACCTGCGACTTGACCGAACCGGTGAACTCCCTGATCCAGCCCGCCTTCGCGAGTTCGGCGGTCCACGTGACGTCGAGCCCGAGGACGTCCATGCTGTCGTCCTCCGCCGCGAGTCTGCGCACCATCTGCTCGCGCTGACCGTCCGCCTCCCGCGGCAGCTTGTTGTAGACGATGTTGTATCGCCCGCCGGCCTTCGCGTTGCAGCTGTCGACGATGGCCTGGAAGTTCTCCTGGGGATACTTGTAAACGTTGACGGTGATGCCTTGGTCGCCAGACCCGCAAGCCGTGAGGGTTCCTGCCGCGAGTACCGCGGCTCCCACTCCGGCGGCGAGTCGATAGCGCCTCGTCGCACCCATCGGCCCTGCCTCCTTCCCGACTACACGGAGGAGCCAGACCGCAGCGCCCGGCACCTCGTCGTGCCACCGGCCGCACCGGGCGGACCGGTCAAATGAACCTAGGCCTGGTGATCACGAGCCGCAACCAAGGGAAGCAACGATTCAGAACCAATGGTCTTATGTGAAGCTTAAGAACTCGGGTTCGCGGGACGCATCGCGAGCCTCGCGAGCAGGTCACGGCCCTGCTCGGCGGACTTCGGGTGGCAGAGCACGTCATACCGGTTCGCGACCAACTGGCTCGCGGACTGGAAGTCCCGCTTGCCGCGCGCGGACCCGTACCCGACCGCCGCGAACACCAGACCGAAGAAGACACCGGTGATCAGACCGGTGAGCACGGGGCCGACCGTGACACCGGGCTCCGGGCTGAAGAGGGTCAGCAGCAGACCGACGAACAGACCGAACCACGCACCACTCGCCGCGCCGGTCATCAGCACCCGGCTCCAGGTGAGCCTGCCGGTGATGCGTTCCACCAGCATCAGGTCCACGCCGACGATCATGACGTCCTGCACGGTGAAGTTCTCGGTGGCGAGGAAGTCGACCGCGCGCTGCGCCTCCTCGTACGTGGCGTACGAACCGATCGGCCACCCCGTCGGCGGAGTGGGCAGGCGGGGAGGGACGCCGGGCCGGTTCGGGTTGGCGAACGGACTCGTCACGGGGACCACCTCTGTCGGACGCGCTGATCGTCCCATCCTGCCAGTGCCCGCTGCGGCGTGCCGATACGCCTACGGGTGTTTTGCCGGTTTCACCGCATCGGCCGCACCGCGAGTGTTCGACCGCAGCGATTCCTCGGTCGAACACGGGAATTAACGAGCGGTTGGGGATTCGTGTTCGGGCGTGTGTTCGACTCTTGATCGCTGGCCCGAACGGACCTCCCGCCGTAGGTTGATCCACGAGCGACGGGGAGCTGCTCCGGAAACCGTATGCGATTTCCACGCTCATTTCACAACGCAGTCGACATTGGGGGTGACCAAGATGACGATGACCGATCTGAAGGCCAAGATCGAGACCGAGCTGTTCGAGACGCTCGAGCAGTACGCGCAGGACTGCTGCGCCGAGCCGAAGCAGGACTGACGCGCGAACCGGGGTGGGCAGCTGTCATCTGCCCACCCCGGTCCTCTCACTGGAGCCGAAATGACTCTCACTGAAAAGTACATCGACCCGCGCATGCGGGGCTTGCTCTCGGTCAAGCTGACGGACCGGTCGGACGCCGACATCGACGTTCAGCTCGAGGAGTGCCTGAAGTTCCTGGAAATCGTCTCCGCAGGTGAGGGTAGTTCGTTCATCCCGCTCTCGAAAGAGGTCGACGAGATCTGGCACGAGCTGATCGTGGAGACCGGTTCGTACCGGAGGCTCTGCGACGCCCTTCCGGGACGCCGCTTCATCAACCACGAGTCCATCGGTCTGGAAGACTACGCGGGCCGCAGCACCAAAGCGGTTGTGAGCGCGCAGTTCCTCGAGTGGATCCCGAAGTACATCTCCCGGTACGGCAGATTCACCGAGGAGGTCGCCAACCACTGGACGATCTGCCAGTTCCTCCGCACAGAGCTGGGCATGTCGCTGGACGAGATCAACGAAATGGGCTTGAGGGAACTCGGCAAACCCACGCTGACCGCATCATGAGCTCCGCGCAATTCACCGGGTCGAAGGTAGCACTCGGCCGCAAATTCGCGGTGTCGGGATCGAAACTGGCCCTGGCCATTTTCATCACCGGCATGAAGGGTCTCATCTTCTTCCACACTCTGTCGGCGTACGAACCCACGGTGGTAGCCGCGTACGCCACCGCACTCAACCTGATCATGGTGTTCGTCATCGCGGCGGGCGGGTTCCAGATGCTGGTGGTATCCCGGTTCCGGCCGGCCGATTTCCGGCCGGACACGTGGCGGCCGGAGACCGCCGACCGGCTCAGCGCGCTGGCGGCGACCGCCGTCGCGGTGCTGGTCGGCCTGGCCGCCTTGCTGGCACTAGCCGGTGGCGCGCTGGCGCTCATGACGAGCGGCAGCGCCTTGGTGGAGACCGCGTACTGGGCGCGCGTGCCTTCGGTCTGGCTGGTGCCGATCACGAGCATGCTGAGCGGAATCCTGGTCCTGATGGGCAAAGAGGGTGTCGCGCTGCGCGTGGCGGTCGAGAACCTCGTTCTCACGATCGCGGTTGCGTTCGTCCTCACGTTCTTCGACTTGAGCGGACCAGCGATCCTCGTCTGCATCGGCCTGTTCGGCACTGCGGTCGACCTTTCGCTGGTCCTGCGCCAGTGGATCGGGCTCGGCCCGATGCGAGGCGCTGCCGGAGCCGCGCTGCGCCGAGGCGTCCGGTTGATCTCGGCGCCGGGCAGGTGGCAGTACGTCAAGGCGGTTCCGCGAGCGGTGTCGGGCGCCGTGGACGCTTTGCTGCTCGCGGCCACGTTCACCGTGGTCACCGCGCTTGCCACTACCGTCAGCCCCGTCGCCGGTGCGATCACCGGCAGCCTGGTCGCCCTGATCCGGACCGTCGTGGTGCCGTTGAAGGCGTACGGCATGGTCGCGGGCAGGATGACCAAGCAGAGCGAAAACGCGGCGACGATGAACACGTTCGTCACGACCGTCGGCCTGTTCTTCATCCCCGCGGGCCTTTTCCTGCTTGTCAGCCCGGCGACGTTCGTGAACCTCGTCGGCGAGTACCCGGCGGACTCGCCGGGGATCCTGCTCGCGGTCCGGCTCGTGGGCGCGCAGCTCGTGCTCGAACCGTTCACCGGGTTCGTGTCTTCCGCTTTGAAGGTGCTCGTCGCACCATCTGCAACCCTCCGCAGCCTGGCGATCTCACTGTTCGGCTGCGCCCTTCCGGCGATCTCCGTCCTGAGCTGGACCGGCTCGCTGTCGCTCGGTGGCGTGTGGATCGTGTTGCTCTTGACCAGGGTGCTCTTCTGCGTGCAGACGACGTACACCTACTCGCGCTGGCGGTCGCGCGCCTTGGAGGCAGCAGGATGACCGCAGCGCCGGACCTTCGCATCGTGGTCGAATCCCCGCCGTTCGGCGTCGACCTGACCGAGTCCCACGCCGTCCTGCCCGACGAGTTCAAGAACGCGGTCCTACATAGGGTCGGACGACTCGACTGGGCGCGATATCCCGCCCGGCAGCAGCAAGCCGTCCTGGAACGGATCGCCGCGCACTACCTCGTATCACCGCAGGAACTGATCCTCACCCGAGGCGCAAGCGAAGGACTGCGAACCTCCTTCCAGCTCCTCAAGAACCACTCACGTAGTGTGCTGCTGCCCGTGCCAGGGTTCTTCGGCTTCCGCGACATCGCCACCTCGCTGCAGCTGTCCACACAGGACTTCGACGCTTCGAACGGGTTCGCGGGACTGGCGAAGCACCTCGAACGAGGAACCCGAGACCACGTCCCGGTGTTGTGCTCGCCCAACAACCCCACTGGTCACGTGATCGACCTCGGGACACTGGCACGCGTCTGCGAGCTCGGTCCCGCGCCCATCAGCGCAGTCGTCGACCTCACCTACGACGCCTTCACCGACCACCCGTTGCAGCACCACCTGCGGAGGCTGGTCGACCGGGGCGCCGTAAGCTGCCTGACCGCGTCGAAGACGTTCGCACTCGCGGGTGCCAGAGCGGGTCTCCTGATCGGACCCGCAGCCACAATCAGGTCGCTGACCCGCATCCAGGACCGCTTCCCGCTCGACTACTTCCAGCTCGCGGTGATCGACACGTTGTTCGCCCCTGAGTGGTCGAACCTGCGTGCCGAGATCGTCGACAGCACCAAGACCTTGAGAGACAGCGTGGTGCGGCTGTTGCACAGGGTCTTTCCCAAGGACCACGTGTTGCCCGCAAACGCGAATTTCGTTTGCGTCAGGTATGACGCCGGCCTACCGGAGAACTTCGTGCGCGAGGTCGTCGGGTCCGCTGCCTGCAAGTGGTTCGCCGACGAGCGATTGCTGCGCTTCACGGTGAATCCGCGCACTGCAACCGGATTGAGCGACATCACCGCACGGCTCGCACTCTGAGCTACCGGGGACCGCCGCCAGACGCCGCGGTCCCCGCCAGCCATCAGTCTCCGATCGCGTGCTTGCGCTGCAAAGCGTCGGCGAACCGGATCAACACGTGTGCCTGTTCTCGCACCAGGTCGACGACGACTTCGGCGCAGTGCGCGGGAACGGCAGCGGCTACCGCCTCCCTCCCGTCAAGTGCCATCGCCTGCACCTCCAGCCAGCGCAGCAGGCCTCGACCCTTCTCGCTGAGCCGCAACGACGGGTCGTTGCGCAGCGCACTCATCGCGGCGAGCCGGTCCACCTTCTCCGGCTTGTGGGCGTTCCCGGTCCCACGACGACCGAAGGACCGAGAGCCACGTCGTGGCCCAGCCAACCTCGTGCCGTCGGGGACAGGATCAGCTCCCTCGAGAAGCCGCTTGCGGACGTCGTGCGCCGTGGCCACCGAGATCCCGGCTCGCACCGCCACTTCCCTCAGCGGTGTGCGAGGAGCCCCACCGATGATCTCCGCGGCCCGTAGTCTGCCCGCCGCGGGGCCTACCGGCCGGCTCCGGCCGTCGCGTCCGACACGCACGAGCGGCTGAGCGTCTCCCGACGACATCCGCTTCCGCTGCGCCGCAACGGTTTTCGCGGACACGCCAACGATACCGGCGATCGCCCGGTCGGAGAAGTACGGGTGCGAGCCGATGATGCGATCGACCGCGAGCTCACGCTCTTCCTTACTCAGCGGCAGACCGTGCCGCACGTTGGCACGTACGGCGTGCACGAACGCTTCTTCCGGCGAGCCGTCGAAGAACTCGGCATCGATCTCGGCGTCGCCGCGACGAAGCGCCGCCGCGACCCGGTGATGACCGTCGATCACCCTCAGGGAATGCCTGCACACGAGCACCGGGGGCAACGCGTCCCCGGTCAGGCCGGCCAGCACCTCCACGTGTGCCTGTCGCAGTTCGCCCAGACGCGGCGACGCGCCGTTCACCAGTTCGCTGAGACCGAGGCGGATCCGGCTCGCCGTCGTGACAACTGTGATCCGGTCGAGACCAGACGGCTCGACGTTGTGGTTCAACAACAAAATCCCCCAGGACATTTGATGCGGTACAGCGGGAAACCACGCACGCGCCCCCGGCGCATGCGCTCAACAGGCTCCCATCTCAATCCTGACTAACAGGACGATGTCCCGCATGGACTGAATGGGTGATCCAAGGGCTAGCGTGATCGGAGTGTGGGTTCGGACATTCAAGACATAAGGCTCACCCTCGATGGAACCTAGCCGAACATGGGTTCGAACCGGTGCACGAGAGCGCGGTGCGACCGCGCATATACGTCCCGGCTGTCCTCCAGCCGCTCCGTCTCCTTCTTCAGCGCCTCACGGGCCGCACCGGGGTTCCCGCCGAGCACGTGGATGACCGCGAGCTTGCGCGCCCGCTCGAAGTCGAGCAACGACTCCGGCTTCGCGACGAGTTCGCGGGCCAGCGTGTCCCACTTCGCGTACTTGTCGATGTACGGCTTGCCGTGCTTGAGGAACGCGGCCACCAGCGACGCCGCCACGGGAGCGTGGTCACCGCCGGGCTCGAAGGTCCACTTCCAGACGGGCTTGTCGGGCATCAGGTGGCCGAGCGGCATCGACACCACCGGCGTGGTCGGGATTCCGACACCAAGGGTGCGGCAGACCGCGTCGTAGCGGCGGAAGCAGACGCCGACCAGCGGGGTCAGGTCGAGCGCGCCCGCGACGCCGAAGCCGAGCCAGCCGGAGACGCCGTCACCGCGTTCCTGAAGCCAGACGTGGCCGCGGCGGACGAAGCCCGTCGGGCGCAGCGCGGTGTCCACGGCGACGAGCACGTCGGTTTTCGGTGAAGGCCTCACGGATCACAGGGTCCCAAACGAGCGCGGATCTCGCCGGTCGAGTTCAGTGCAGCACCGGTCCGAGGAACTCGGCCAGCTTCCGCACCACGTCCGGCGGCACCTCGTCGAGGTGTTCCGTCAGCTGCAGAAGGATGCGGCCGCCGCCGAGGTGCTCGACGGAAAAACACGGCGCCGTCGCGCAGACCTCCTGCACACCACCCAAAGCGGCGACCTGACGCGGACCCAGCAACGTCGCCCAGTGCGGGCCGCGCGTCATTTCCGCTGCCATGAAAAGGGATTCGTCCAGGCCGACGCCGACAGCGACCTCGTGGGCGGTCCGCACGCCGACGTGGTCCAGCGTGATCCAGCCGCCGCTGGCCCGCACCACCGAGGCACCCGACCGGAGGACGGACAGCCACTCCTGTTGCACCGCATGGGAAATCCAGCCGCCGAACAACGACCGCGAGGCCGTGACAACGACCTGGTGCGGGAACTCCGGGTCGTCCTTCAGCAGGATCTCCGCGCTCCAGCCGTGATCGACCAGGGGCACGCCCTGGGAGTCGAGCTGGACCAGTTGCACGCGCAGGAACGACGGCAGGTCGGCGAGGGCGGCCGACCACGACGGAAGAGTGAAGTCACCCGAAGAGAGCAGCAGCCGGGCATATCCCGGCGGTCCCCAGGGCGTTGTGTCGGAGGGGTGGTAGTCGCGCGCCACCGACACGAGCTCCTCGACCGATGCCGGGCACAGAGGTGCGAGCAGGTCGGTGAACAGGGCGCCGAACCACCTGGCCAGCGCGGGACGGTCGACGCCGGAGAACGTGTCCAGCTCCAGACGGACCACGTGTGGCGGCGACACAGGTCCGGGAAGTGTCAGATCTGTGCTCAAAGTGAGCGAACCTTATGGCCCGCAGGCAAAAACCGTCAGGGGCCAGTCTCGTGAAAGAATGACCCCTAACGGGCGAACGTCTAGCCGCGCGACTGGTAGTCGCGGAGCAGGCCGCGCGAGATGATCGTCTTCTGGATCTCCGACGTGCCCTCGCCGATCAGCAGGAACGGGGCCTCGCGCATCAGGCGCTCGATCTCGTACTCCTTGGAATAGCCGTAGCCGCCGTGGATGCGGAACGACTCCTGCGTCACCTCGGCGCAGTACTCGGAGGCGATGAGCTTCGCCATGCCGGCCTCGACGTCGTTGCGCTGACCCGAGTCCTTGAGGCGCGCGGCGTTGACCATCATCAGGTGCGCGGCCTCGACCTTGGTGGCCATCTCGGCGAGCTTGAACGCGATGGCCTGGTGCTCCACGATGGCCTTGCCGAACGTCCTGCGCTGCTGGGAGTACTCGATCGCGAGCTCGAAGGCGCGGATCGAGATGCCGCACGCGCGGGCAGCCACGTTCACGCGGCCCACCTCGACGCCGTCCATCATGTGGCGGAAGCCCTGGCCGGTGACGCCGCCCAGCACCTGGTCCGCGGCGATCTCGAAGCCGTCGAACACCATCTCGGTGGTGTCGACGCCCTTGTAGCCCATCTTGTCGATCTTGCCGGGGATCGTGAGGCCCGGCAGGACCTCGCCGTAGCCCTCGGGCTTCTCGACCAGGAACGCCGTGAGGTTCTGGTGCGGCTTCTCGGCGCCCTCGTCGGTCTTCACCAGCACGGCGGTGAGGTTCGACGTGCCGCCGTTCGTCAGCCACATCTTCTGGCCGTTGATGGTGTAACCCGACTCGCCCTTCACCGCGCGGGTGCGGATCGCGGCGACGTCGGAGCCGAGTTCGGGCTCGGACATGGAGAACGACCCGCGCACCTCGCCCGCGGCCATCCGCGGCAGGTACTTCTGCTTCTGCTCGGGCGTCCCGTGCTGCTTGAGCATGTGCGCCACGATGAAGTGGGTGTTGATGACACCGGAGACGCTCATCCAGCCGCGCGCGATCTGCTCGACCACCAGCGCGTAGGTCAGCAGGGACTCGCCCAGGCCGCCGTACTCCTCGGGGATCGTCAGGCCGAAGAGGCCCATCTCCTTCATGCCCTCGACGATGTCGGCGGGGTACGTGTCGCCGTGCTCCAGCGTCTGGGCGTGCGGGATGATCTCCTTGTCCACGAACGTGCGGACGGTCGCGAGGATTTCTTCCTGGATGTCCGTGAGACCCGCGGTCTGGGCGAGGCGCGCCATCGCACTTCCCTTCCAAGGCTTGGTTACCGGCGAGTATGGACCGGTTAACGCCCGTTTGCGACCGGGGTGTGCTCTCCGCAACAACCCGAGCGCCCGCTGTACCGAAACAGCATCCCTGGCAGGTGTATTCGCGCACCCGCACGCGACGAACTGAGGGGCAGGACCATAAGATCCCGCCTCACCACTTCTAGGGGGACCCACGATGACCTACGACCCGTACAACCCGAAGCAGCCGGGAGATCCGTACGGCCAGCAGCAGCCGCCTTACGGCCAGCCCGGTCAGCCCGGCCCGTACGGCCAGCAGCCGCCCTACGGCTACGGCTACCCGCCGCCCATGCCGAAGCCGCAGCAGAACGCGATTCTCTCGCTGGTCCTGTCCTGCGTGGGTTTCGTGACGTGCGGCGTCACGGCGATCGTCGGCGTCATCTTCGGCCACATCGCGATGGGGAAGATCAAGCGCGGCGAGGAGGAAGGGCACGGCATGGCCATGGCCGGCCTGATCGTCGGCTACTTCGTCATCGGTGGATGGCTGCTCTACTTCGCGTTCATCATCATCGCGATCATCGCGGCCGCGAACAGCAACACCTACTAGCGGAGAGCTCAGCCCGCGAGGGCGATCTCCAGGGCGCCACCGCAGTGGCGGCAGACGTCGGCGAACACGTGGACGTCGGTAGCGCAGCCCGGGCAGCTGCGGAAGCTGCGCTCGAGCAGGTCGTCCTCGCGACGTTTGAAGAGCCGCAACCGTCTGCTCGTCTTGCCGTTACTCGAACGTGACATGCCCCAGAGCATGCCCCCACGCCGGGGGCAGATCGCAAACTCCGGTGACGGATTGTGCGCCACTTCACCCATTTCGAACGCAACCTGTGACGGTCGAACACGTCCAGTGACATTCAGGGTGAAGTAGCGCACAATCCGTAACGGAATCAGGCCTCCGGCGGCGTCCACACGTTCGCGCGGGACATGCCCGCCGCACGGCCCTTGCCGGAGATCACCAGCGCCATCTTGCGCGACGCCTCGTCGATCATCTCGTCGCCGAGCATCACCGCGCCCCGCCTGCCGCCCGCCTCGGACGTGTAGAACTCGTACGCGTCGAGGATGTTCTCGGCGTGGTCGTAGTCGTCCTGCTTCGGGCTGAAGACCTCGTTGGCCGCGTCGATCTGGCCGGGGTGCAGCACCCACTTGCCGTCGAAGCCCAGCGCCGCCGAGCGACCGGCGACGCGCTTGTACCCGTCGACGTCGCGAATCTGCAGGTAGGGGCCGTCGATGGCCTGCTTGTCGTGGGCCCGCGCGGCCATCAGGATCCGCATCAGGATGTAGTGGTAGGCGTCACCGACGTCGTAGCCGGGCGGCTGCTCGCCGACGACCAGCGACTTCATGTTGATCGACGCCATGAAGTCCGCCGGGCCGAAGATGATCGTCTCGACGCGCGGGGACGCGGTGGCGATCGCGTTGACGTTGTTCAGACCCAGGGCGTTCTCGATCTGCGCCTCGATGCCGATCTTGCCGACCTCGTAGCCCATGGTCTTCTCGATCTGGGTGATCAGGAAGTCGAGCGCCACGACCTGCTCCGGCGTCTGGACCTTCGGCAGCATGATGCAGTCGAGGTTCGCGCCGGCGCCCTCGACGACCTCGGTGACGTCGCGGTAGGTCCACTCCGTCGTCCAGTCGTTGACGCGGACGACGCGGGCCTTGTCGCCCCAGCCGCCCTCGTTGAGCGACGCGACGATGGTCTTGCGGGCATCGGGCTTGGCCAGCGGCGCGCAGGCGTCTTCCAGGTCCAGGAACACCTGGTCCGCCGGCAGCGTGCGCGCCTTGTCGATCATCTTCTGGCTCGAGCCGGGGACCGCCAGACACGAGCGACGGGGACGCTGCTGGTCGACCACTGGAGTACCTCCTTGTACCGGCCGGTAACTATGAGCGCCACAGTGGCACGCATCATCTCCGGGCGCATATTCGCTGAGTCCCGTTTCACAAAGCGAGTTCGCGTCGGTCGTCCGGTCAACCGCTCACGGCGGATTCGGCGAAGCCCAATCCGCCGTGAGCGATTCGGCCGGACGACCGACTTCCCGGCGAACTCGCCGCCGTCTGCGGAGCAGCGGCCATCCAACACTGGCAGGCTGAACCGGTGGAGATCACTCGAGTACTTGACGCCGCGCTGCGGAAGGCCGCCGCCGTCTGGATCACCTCGCCCGGCCACGAACCGCGCCTCGTGCACGCGCATTGGCGCGCCGACTCGCTGTGGGTCATCTCCGGCGGTACCGAACCGACGGTGCCGGGACTGGCTGACGGAGCGCAGGTCACCGTCACCGTCCGGTCCCCCACCACGCATTCGCACCTGGTCGACGCCCAGGCCGTCGCGCACCTGACCGAGCCCGACGACGAGACGACGCAGGCCCTGCGCACCGCCCGGCTCAACACCAAGCCGTCGTGGGACGCCGTGTACCGGCTGGAGTTCAGCTCATGATCACCGTGCCTGAAGGTTTCGGCGAGGGTCTCGGCGACGGCGCACCGGAATGGGTCGCGAACCTGCCGAAGCTCGCCACCAAGGCGTGCGCGCGCTGGCGGCTCACCCCGGACGGCGCGCTGATGAACGGGTTCTGCGCGGTCGTGCTGCCGGTGCGCCAGGCCGACGGGCACCCCGCGGTGCTGAAACTGAGCTGGACGGACGACGAGACCCAGCACGAACCGCTGGCGCTCAGGCTCTACGACGGCAACGGCGCGGTGCGGCTGCTCGACCACGACGCAGAGCTCGGCGCGTTGCTGCTGGAACGCCTGGACCGGCACTCGCTCGACGACGAACCGGTCGACCTGGCCATCGGCGTGATCGGCGGCCTGCTGCGCCGCCATCGTGGAATCCAGGCACCGGGCGAGATCCGCCGGTTCTCCAGCGAGTTGGAGGATCACCCGGCGATCCCGCGCGACCTGCTCGGCGCGGCTCGCGAGGCCGGCACCAGGCCGATGGGCACGACGCTCGTCAACGAGGACCTGCACTACGAGAACGTGCTGCGCGGCGACCGCGAGCCGTGGCTGGTGATCGACCCGAAGCCGTTGTCGGGTGATCCCGAGTACTGCGTTATTCCGTTGCTGTGGAACAGGTTCGACGAGCTGGACGGGCCCAGGGGCCTCACCGACCGGTTCCTGGCGGTGTGCGACGCGGGTGAGCTGGACGTGGCGAAGGCACGCGACTGGACGCTGCACCGGGCCGTCACCAACTGGATCTGGTGTCTGGAAGAGGACATGGCGGACATGGCGGTGATCTGCGCCGACATCGCGCGGTGGGCGGCCCGGACCTGATCTAGCCTGGTGTTGTGGTGGCTGTGAATCGGATCTACATCGCTCAGCTGGCCGGACTTCCCGTCTTCGGCCCCGACGGCGAACCCGTCGGCAAGGCCCGTGACGTCGTGATCAGCCTCCGCATCGACCGGCAGCCGCCGCGCGTGCTCGGCATGGTCGTGGAGCTGGTGACGCGCCGGCGGATCTTCGTGCCGATGCTGCGCGTCACCTCGATCGAGCCGAACGCCGTGACGCTCGCGACCGGGTCGGTGAACCTGCGGCCGTTCCACCAGCGCGTCAACGAGGTGCTGGTGATCGGGGAGCTGCTCGACGCCAGGATCACGGTCGACGACGGTGCCACGGCGGTCGTCGTGGACGCCGCGATGGAGCTGACCCGCACCCGCGACTGGCGCATGGTCCGTGTCGCCGGCCGGGAGCGCACCGGCCGGTTCAGCCTCAAGGGTCCCGTGCAGGTGTGGCGGTGGGAGGACGTCACCGGCCTGAGCGTGAACGAGATCGCGGGCCAGCCGCAGGGCGCGCAGCAACTCGTCGCGGTCTTCGAGGGCATGCGCGCGGCCGACGTGGCTCACGCGCTGCACGAACTACCGTCGAAGCGCCGCCACGAGGTCGCGGACGCGCTCGACGACGAACGCCTCGCGGACGTCATCGAGGAACTGTCCGAAGAGGACCAGAAGGGCATCCTGTCGCACCTGGACGAGGAACGCGCCGCGGACATCCTGGAGGCGATGAACCCGGACGACGCGGCGGACCTGCTGAGCGAGCTGTCCGAGGGCACCAAGGACCGCCTGCTGGAACTGATGGAACCCGAGGAGTCCGAACCGGTCCGGCGGCTGCTGGAGTACTCGTTCGACACGGCCGGTGGCCTGATGACACCGGAGCCGATCATCCTCACGCCGGACGCGACGATCGCGGAAGCGTTGGCACGAGTGCGAAATCCCGACCTCACGCCCGCGCTGGCGTCGATGGTCTTCGTCTGCCGCTCGCCCTCCGCGACACCGACCGGCCGCTACCTCGGCTGTGTGCACATCCAGCGGCTGCTGCGCGAACCACCGTTCGACCTCGTCGCCGGCGTGCTCGACACGGACCTGACCTACCTGTCGCCGAACGCCTCGCTCAGCGACGTGACGCGCTACTTCGCGACCTACAACCTGGTGTGCGCCCCGGTGCTGGACGAGGCCGAGCACCTGCTCGGCGCCGTCACCGTGGACGACGTGCTGGACCACCTGCTGCCGGACAACTGGCGCGAGACGGGACTGAGCCATGCCTGAACTGCTGCCCCGGCGCAGACTCGACCAGCCGCGCGGGCCGCGCGGCTTCCGGTTCTCGATCGACCCGGACACCTTCGGCCAGTTCTCCGAACGGCTCGCGCGTTTCCTCGGCACCGGCAAGTTCCTGTTCTGGCAGACGCTCCTCGTGATCGCGTGGATCACGCTCAACCTCGTCGCCGTGTCCCTGCGGTGGGACCCGTACCCGTTCATCCTGCTGAACCTGGCGTTCTCGACGCAGGCCGCCTACGCCGCGCCGCTGATCCTGCTCGCGCAGAACCGGCAGGACGACCGGGACCGGGTGTCGCTGGAGGAGGACCGGACGCGGGCCGCGCAGACGAAGGCGGACACCGAGTACCTGGCGCGCGAACTGGCGGCGGTGCGGCTGGCGCTCGGCGAGGTGGCGACGCGTGACTTCATCCGCGGTGAGCTGGAGAAGCTGGTGAAGGAGCAGAACAACCTGAAGAAGGTCCGGCAGTGACCCAGGTCACCCGCTGATCTGTCCACTCGCGGCCAGGTCCGCCAGGACCTCGTGGATCGCGGGAGCGGTTTCGGCGTGCTCGCGGTACTCGTCGCGGGTCACGTAGGTGAGTTCGGCGATCTCGCTCGTCGGCCGCGGCGTGCCTGTCAGGTTGGCCGTGAAGCAGGTCATGTCGACCATCGCGCCTTCGCCCTCGCCGTAGGCCGGGGCGATGTACCGCTTGAGCACCTCGGGCTGCGAGACCTCGATCCCGAGCTCCTCCGCGACCTCCCGCCGCAGGGCGTCCTGCGGGGTCTCACCAGGCTCGATCTTGCCGCCGGGCAGGTAGAAGGCCTTCTTGTTGCGTGAGCGCACAACGAGGAGGCGACCAGCCTCGACGTGCACGAGTCCCACCACCGTGATCATGCGATCACGGGAACACGTCGTCCGCGGCGAGGCGGTCGCACGTGCGGCCGAACGCATCGAGCTCACCGGGGCCGAAGCTCTCCCCGAAGTGCTCGGCGACGCCGGCCAGGTGGGTGGTGGAGGCGCTGCGGAGGCGTTCGGCGCCCAGCGGTGTGAGCACGGCCACGATGCCGCGTCCGTCACCGTCGGCGCGTTCCCGCCCGACGAGCCCAGCACGTTCCAAACGGTCCACCAGTCGGGTCACGCCAGACCGGGACAGCAGGACGGCATCGGCCAGTTCAGTCATGCGCATGCGCATGGAAGGCGTCTCGGCCAGTTGAACCAGCACGTCGTACGCCGCGAGCGATAGGCGCTGCTCAGCAATCAGTTCGGCCTCGAGGACCCTCGTGATCCGTGCATGCGCGCGGAGGAACGATCGCCACACCCCGAGCTCGACACGGGTGGGCAACCGGGAACTACCCGATTCCGGCACGGGCGTCGATGTTACGGACAGCGCCCTCTCCACTACGACCTGACCCTGTACTGGAAAGTGACCGGCCGGTAGGACGGGCTCGAACCGGACGTAGCATGGATCGGTGACCACCACACAGCCCCTCCCCACCATCGAGGACGTCCGCAAGGCGCTCGCCGGTGTGCAGGACCCCGAGATCCGCCGCCCGATCACGGAGATCGGCATGGTCAAGGACGTCGAGGTCGGCGCGGACGGCGTCGTCGTGGTCGGCATCTTCCTGACGGTCGCGGGCTGCCCGATGCGCGACAAGATCACCAAGGACGTCACCGCGGCCGTCACGGCACTGGACGGTGTCTCGTCCGTGCGCGTCGACCTGGACGTGATGAGCGACGCCCAGCGCACCGAGCTCCGCAAGACGCTGCGCGGCGGCGCCGAAGAGCCGGTCATCCCGTTCGCCCAGCCGGGCTCGCTGACGCGCGTGTACTGCGTCGCGTCCGGCAAGGGCGGCGTCGGCAAGTCGTCCGTGACCGTGAACCTCGCCGTGTCGATGGCCGCGCGCGGCCTGTCGGTCGGCATCGTCGACGCGGACATCTACGGCCACTCGATCCCGCGCATGCTCGGCGTGGAAGGCCGCCCCACCCAGGTCGAGAAGATGATCATGCCGCCGCAGTCGCACGGCGTGAAGGTCATCTCGATCGGCATGTTCACGCCGGGCAACACCCCGGTCGTGTGGCGCGGCCCGATGCTGCACCGCGCGTTGCAGCAGTTCCTGGCGGACGTGTTCTGGGGCGACCTGGACGTGCTCCTGATCGACCTGCCGCCCGGCACCGGTGACATCGCGATCTCCGTGGCGCAGCTCGTGCCGAACGCCGAGATCCTCGTCGTGACCACGCCGCAGCAGGCCGCCGCCGAGGTGGCCGAGCGCGCCGGGTCGATCGCGCTGCAGACCCGTCAGCGGGTGGCCGGGGTCATCGAGAACATGTCGTGGCTGGAGATGCCCGACGGTTCGCGCATGGAGGTCTTCGGGACCGGTGGCGGCGCGGCCGTCGCCGAGTCGCTGACCAAGGCCATCGGGTCCGACGTGCCGCTGCTCGGACAGGTGCCGTTGGATCCGCGGTTGCGGGAGAACGGTGACTCCGGGACGCCGATCGTGCATGCGGTGCCGGACTCGGCGGCCGCTCAGGTGCTGGCTGAGGTGGCGACGAAGCTCTCGGTGCGGTCGCGTGGGCTGGCTGGGCGGTTGTTGAACGTTTCGCCTGCTGGTCGGTGACGGCTGGCGCTTGACGGCGTGCGGGTCGGCTTGCGTTGGCTTGTCGCGTTCCAGCGGGGTGGTCGGCTGCCGTGCGGGCGGTCGGCTTGCGTGGGCGGGTGGGTTGGCACCGCGCGCGGGTCGGCTTGCGTGGGCTTGTCGCGTTCCAGCGGGGTGGTCACCTGCCGTGCGGGCGGTCGCCCTGCGTGGGCGGGCGGGTTGGGGCCGTGCGGGTCGGCTTGCGTGGGCGTGTCGCGTTCCAGCGGGGTGGTCGCCTGCCGTGCGGGCGGTCGCCTTGCGTGGGTGGCTGGGCGGGCAGTACCGGGTCGGTGCCGGTCATCGCCGCTGCGCGTCGATAGCGATTGGGGCTTGACCTTGAGCCTCTGGCGGGATGCTTGACGGCCGGAAAAGGCCGGGCTGAAAAGCGCCCGGCCGTGCCCATGAGGGGAGCATCCCGCCCACTCAAGGTCAAGCCCCAATCGCCGGGGTTGGTTGCGCCATCACCGCTTCACCAGAGCGAAGAGGTTCACACGCCTCGGCTTCGCCATCGCCGTGGGCGGCAGGGCGGCTTGGCTTCGCCGTTGCCCTTCGCGTGCGGAGGGACGCCTCGGCTCCGCCGTTGCATTGCGCAGCAGGACCGTGGCTTGGCACCTCGCCGCTGCTGGCTGCTGGCTGCTGGCTTATGCCATCACCCGCGCGGCCTTCGTCTTCGCTCTTCGCGCGGGATGGGTCGTGGCTTGCCGCTGCGCTCAGGTGGCGTCCGGGTCGTACGGCGGGCGCTCGCCCGGTGCGAGCGGGCGCTGTTCGGCTGCGGGCGGGGTCGACGGCGTCGGGTAGCCGTTCGACTTCGTGGTGGGCTCGGGGTCCTCGAAGAAGTGCTTCGTGACCGCGCGCTTCGGGTCGAAGTTGCGTAGTTCGCGCAGGTCTTCGAGGGGCTTGCGGAGTGACTCGAACTCCGGGCCCATCTCCTGCTTGAGCTGTTCTCGTGCGCCGGTCGCGTACTCGCGGACCTGCCTCACCGTCTTGCCCAGCCAGGCCGCGGCCGATGGCAGGCGTTCGGGGCCCAGGATGAAGAGACCCGCGATGACGATGATGAGGATCTCTAGCCATCCGATGCTGTCGAACACGGGTCCCAGCCTACTTGTCAGTCGGACTTGAGTGTCACGTCTAGTTTGAGCTCACGGCCCTGGCGTGCCAGGACCACCTGCACGGTTTCGCCGATTTCGTGCTCGCGGACCGCTACGACCAGTTCGGCCGCGTTGCGGACCATGCGGTTGCCGACCTTGGTGATGACGTCGCCCTCCTGGATTCCGGCGGCTGCCGCGGCACCTCCTGCGGGGACGTTCTGCACCTGGGCGCCTTCGGAGGTCTCGGCGGACACGGACTTCACGTTGATGTTCATGTCCGCGTGCTTGACCTGGCCGCTGCGGATCAGCTCCTGGCTGATCTTGCGGGCCCGGTTGCCGGAGATCGCGAAGCCGAGGCCTACGGAGCCGCCGGTCTCGGTGCGGATCGACGAGTTGATGCCGATCAGGGCGCCGCGGGAGTCGACCAGCGCGCCGCCCGAGTTGCCCGGGTTGATGGCGGCGTCGGTCTGGATCGCGTCGTAGGTGACCTGGGGGCCGCCGTTCTCGCCCGCCGCCGTGACCGGGCGGTGCAGTGCGGAGACGATGCCCTCGGTGACGGTGTTGGACAGCTGCAGCGGCGAGCCGATGGCGATGACGCTGTCGCCCACCTGGAGTTCGTCGGAGTTGCCGAACTGCAGGACGGTGGGGTTGGTGACCTCGACCTTGATGACGGCGAGGTCGGTCTTCGGGTCGCGGCCGACCACGCGGGCCTGGGCGCGGGTGCCGTCGGTGAAGACGGCGCTGAGCTTGGCCGAGGAGTCCTGGGCGGCCGGGGCGACGACGTGGTCGTTGGTCAGGATGTAGCCGCCGGCGTCGATGACGACGCCGGAACCGACACCCGCGACGTTCGCGCCCTTGAACTCGATCGAGACGACGCTGGGCGTCACGCGCTTGGCGATGTCCGAGATCGAGCCGGCCGGGCGTTCCTTGCCCTGCGACACCTCGGCCAGCGTGACCGTCGAGTCGGTCAGGGGGTTGCCCGCCCGGCCGATCAGCCAGCCGACGAGGCCACCGACGGCACCGAGGACGAGCGCGACCGTCAAGAGCATCGCCAGGGCCGTCGGCTTCACCCGGCGGCCGAAGAGAAGTTCGGGAACGCTCAGCTGGGGGCCGGGCCCCGGCTTGCGCTCGGGTTCGCCCGGCGGTTCCTCACCGACGGCGGGCGGGCCGATCACGGCACCGGAGGCCGGGTCGCGCCACGGGTCACCGGCGGGCTTGTCGCCCCAGAACACCGGGTCGATGTCCGGATCCGGATCGGACGTGGGCTGCGGCGGCCGTTGCAACAGCTCCTGCGAACCCTGACGGCCGAACGCCGTCACGAGGGACTCGGGAGGTGGTGGCGCGGACTGGAGCTGGGACACGGGCACGTCGCGCGAGGCGAACGCCCCGGGAACACCGTCCGGGCGGCCGAAGGCGGTGGCGTACGCGGGGTCGACCGGCGGCTGCACCAGGGGCCGTGGCCGGAGCCTGCGATGCGCTCCGTCGTCCACTCCGGAAACGGGTGTGGACGTCTGGCCGTTGGGCGACTGCTGGCTCATCTCTCCCCGAGTTTTCCGCTAGGAGTGCTGAACTACAGCGTGCCTGACGAACAGTGAAATGACTGTCAGGGGGTGGTCGCGAAGACCGCGCCGGCGTTCTCCGGCACCGCGGGAGCGGGCGCGTCGCTCTCCGGCGTGGTGAACGCGAGCGCGCTCAGCAACATGCCGCTGACGACGACCCCGGCACCCTGGCGGGCACGACGGCCGCTGAACCAGCCGTTGCTGCCCAGCGGTCTGGACGAACCCAGCACGGGCCCCGTACCGAACGCGGGCCTGTCCGTGCGCTGCACAGCGACGAACTGACCGTCCTCGGTGATCGCGAGCCCGTCCGGAGCAGACGGCAGTTCGACCTCCTGAGGGATCGCACCGAGCCTGTCCAGCAGCGACGCCGACGCCGTGGGCGCCGAAGCGGTGCGCACGGCTGCGCGCGCCTGCTGCTGCGTGAAGGTCTCGAATGCGCAGAAGCCACAACGCTGAACATGCGCGGACGCGCGCTCGTGCGCGGTCGAGGACAGTTCCCCGTCCACGAACGCGACCACGGCATCCGGCAAGAGATGCTGCTCAGGCAGGCCCCAACCTCGGAGGTCGGTCATGCAGAGTCCTCCAGCAACGATTCTTGACGACGGCGTTCGAGCGCGACCCGCAGAGCCTGGCGGCCCCGGTGGATCCTGCTCCTCACCGTACCCATCTTCACCCCGAGAGTGGCGCCGATCTCCTCGTAGGAGAGGCCCTCCACGTCACAGAGCACGACAGCGGCACGGAACTCCGGCGGAAGCTCGTCCAGCGCGGCCTGCAGGTCGGGGTCGAGGTGGTTCTCGTCGTAGATTTCCTCAGGGGACAGGTCGTCACCCTCGAGGCGGTCGTTGTCCTCGGGCAGCGCCTCCATGCGCACGCGACTACGTCGGCGAGCCATGTCGAGGAAGAGGTTGGTGGTGATGCGGTGCAGCCACCCCTCGAAGGTGCCCGGCTTGTACGACGCGAGGGAGCGGAAGACGCGGATGAACGTCTCCTGCGTCAGGTCCTCGGCGTCGTGCTGGTTGCCGGTCAGGCGGTACGCGAGCCGGTAGACCCTGTCCGCGTGCTCACGGACGATTGCGTCCCACGAGGGCGGCGTCCAGTCGGCCGTCTCGATGGGCGCGACGGCCTCCGGCGAACTCGACTGCGTGCGCATCAGGTGTTTCGGCACCTCCATGTGGGCCGCCCGGCGACCCTTATGCGGCTCAACGGGCGACGGGTCCGGCTTGTTCCCGACTAGAGCCTGGCTTCCTGCCTCTGTACCTTCTCCTGCTCCCTTTAAACGATCGTGAGAGTGGGCTGAGAGCACCCTGAGAATTTCGGTTCGGGCCACGTTCACCCGTTTTGGGCACGCATGGCACTAACCTGCTAGACCGTGACCACGGAATCGGCGCTGCGGGAGTACGTCGAGCAGTACCTCCCCGAGGACGACGTGCACCTGGCAGCACGAGCACGCGGCCAGGAACTGGGCTGCGTGCCCATCGGCGCGGGCGGAGGCGCCGCCCTGCGGTTCCTCGCAACCGCACTCCAGGCCCGCGCGGTAGTAGAAATCGGCACCGGAGCGGGCACCAGCGGCCTCTACCTCCTGGCGGGCATGCCCCAATCCGGCATCCTGACCTCGATAGACGTGGCCTCAGAACACCAACGAGCAGCCCGCGAGGCCTACGCGTCAGCAGGCATCTCCCCGTCCAGAACCCGCCTGATCATGGGCAAGGCCCTCGAAGTCCTCCCCCGCCTGACCGACGCGGCATACGACCTCGTCTTCGTGGACGCCTACAAGCCCGAGTACCCGCAGTACCTGCAACACGGCGTGCGCATGCTGCGCCCAGGCGGCGTGATCGCGTTCGACAACGTCCTCTGGCACGGCGCAGTCGTGGACCACACGAAGCAGGACGAGTCGACCCAAGCAATGCGAGACATCGCACGCCTGGTGAAGGAGGACGACCGCCTAGTACCGGTCATCCTCCCGCTGGGCGACGGCCTACTGGTAGCAGCCCGCAGACCCTGAGCAAGCAGGAGCCCTAGATCGAGGGCCGCAGGCCCGAGCCGTCCTTACCAAGCGGGCCAGGCGGTGGGGTCCCATCACGAGTCGCGCCATAGCTCTTGCTGCATGCAGGTAGGGGTGTCAACTCGACACGCTTTTCGTCGAGTTGACACCCCTACCTGCATGTGGCCCGCTCTTGGCTCGGCTCGTGATGGGACCCCACCGCCAACGCAACAGAGATGATGTGGTGGCGGGATCGCCTGGGCCGGTCTGACCCTCAACGCAACTGACCGCGGTGTCCTTTGATGGATCTGTCGTCCGGCCTGGGCGGTCTCGCGTGCACGTCACCAGGCGGGCGGAAGTGACCTGATAGGAGCCTGTCGCCACAGGACCCATCTCTGTTCT
>NZ_FNET01000011.1 GCF_900100275.1 Lentzea albidocapillata subsp. violacea | reverse complement strand
GACGCGCTCGAACCCAGTGAGTTGTGCCTGATGAGTCGCACCGATGTCCAGGAGTTGTTGTTCACCGATCCCCGCATCGTCCTGCGGATCGCCGAGCAACTCTCTACCCGCCTCGCGGACCTCGAACAGCGGCTCACCGACCTGACCTGCCGTGCTCTCGGCGAACGCCTGGCTGCCACCCTCTGCCAGCTCGCCCGGCAGGCTCCCGACGAACCGATCCGGCTCACCCACCAGCAACTCGCCGCTCTGGTCGGTGCCACCCGCGAACGCACCACCACCGCACTGGGCGAACTCGCCAAAAACGACCTCATCCAGCTCCGCCGCGGCAAGATCCTCGTTCACGACCAGGCCCGACTGGCCGCGCTCGCCGAGGGCACCAACCCACGAACTCCCGCTCCGTGAACGCCCGGTCGAGGTCGTCCTGAACGAGAGACGCCGCAGCCTCCGGACAGGCGGCACGACAGTGGCACCCGTCCCCGCCCGACTCAGCCTTCGTCAGGGTCCTCGTTACGCGGCCTGTCTCGTTCCAGCAGCTTGGCCGCTCACCGGTGCCCACAGCCCCTCGGCCTGACCGAAACCGCCCCGTAGTTGCAGGCGGCGCGTCCGGGCTCGCCGTGCTGGCCTCGATCCCGCAGGCATGACGTTGCTGAGGCACCAGACGAACGCGGTCTACCTGTTGGCCACGGCACCAGTGGTCATCAAGGTCGTTCGTCCGGGCATCCGGCACACCGATGACGTCGTCGGGTTGCGCGGTCACCCTCTGGCGGTTTCTCCCTCAAGGACAGGCAATCGCTGCCGGAGACATCGCAGAACCGTTGCTGTCCTTACACAGCCTGGAGAACGTGCCGTTCGAGTTGCCCCAGCTTGACGCCGTCAGCGCGATCCGGCATTCGAGGCCGTCTCGAAGACCACTCAAGAGGCGGTCGTCATCCCGTTCCCAAAGCAGAAAGGCCCCACCATGGATGAACTCCACGGCGGGACCGTCTGTGTAGTGCCCCCGGCAGGATTCGAACCTGCGCTCCCGCCTCCGGAGGGCGGTGCTCTATCCCCTGAGCTACGGGGGCCGTAGCTATGTGGAAGATCCTAGCGCACGCGCGCGACCATGTTTCACACCTACCCCCGGTAGCGCCCGGAGCGTGGCCTCCGTCACCAAGACCCCTGGTGAGGAATACTTCGGATTGCACTCATGCGCATGTCGCTATATGTTCCGAGGCATGGGTCATGGCCACGGACACGGATCGGCGTCGGCGAGCGGGCAGCACGCCGGCAAGCTGTGGATCGCGTTCGGTATCGGCGCGGTCTTCATGGTGGTGGAGTTCGTCGTGGGGTTCGCGACGTCGTCGCTTGCCTTGATCTCCGATGCCGCGCACATGCTCACCGACGTGCTCGGGGTCGGTATGGCGCTGGCCGCGATCATGGTCGCCCGGAGGGCCAAGGCCGGGAAGAACCGCACGTTCGGCTTCTACCGGGCCGAGGTGCTGGCCGCGCTGGCCAACGCCGTGCTGCTCTTCGGGGTGGCCGGGTACGTGATCTACGAGGCGGTCGGCCGGTTCCAGGACCCGCCCAGCGTGCCGGGGTGGCCTGTTCTCATCGCCGCGACGCTGGGGCTTGCTGCGAACCTCGTGTCCTTCAGTGTCCTTAAGGAGGGCGCGAAGGACAGCATCAACGTCCGGGGTGCGTACCTCGAGGTGCTCGCTGACCTGATCGGGTCTGTGGGTGTGCTGATCTCCGCGCTGGTCACGATCACGACGAGCTGGAAGTACGCGGACCCGATCATGGGTGTGCTGATCGGCGTGTGGGTGCTGCCGCGCACGTACAGCCTCGCGAAGAACGCGCTGCACATCCTGTTCCAGCACGCGCCGGAGCGGCTGGACGTGACGGAGATGCAGGCTGCGCTTACGCGGATTCCTGGTGTTGCGGAGGCGCATGACCTGCATGTTTGGACGCTCACCAGCGGTATGGAGGTGGCTTCGGCTCACCTCACGACCGCGGAGGAGGCGGATCACGAGAGCGTGCTCAAGGCCGCGCAGTCGTTGCTGGCGACCAAGTACCACATCGAGCACGCGACGCTGCAGGTCGAGGGTGGCTCGTCAGCGCAGCGGTGCCGGGAGCTTTCGTGGTGAGCCGGGCAGGTCGCGGATTCCGTCCTTGGTGGACTGCGCGCCGGTTCGTGACGGAACGATCGGGCTCCTGGGCTGCGGTACCGCCACCCAGATACGGCCTCGTTCGAACGGCACCACAACAGCCTCCCCAGTCACCGCTTGCGAACTGCCAAGATCTCATCGGAGTATGTCTGAAAGGGATAGATCCTTTCAGGTGAACGGGAAAGGCCGCGTTCCGTGACGGAACGCGGCCCTTCTCGTCTGCATGAAGGTCAGTTAGGCATTACAGACCAGCGCACTGTCCTGCCTTCGGACCCTTCACGTCGTTCGCGAAGCCGTTGTTCGACGGCGCCGGGTCGTTGCCCGTGCAGGACAGCGGCCCGCCGACCGAGGTGGCCGCCACGACCGACCTGGTCTTGTTCGACGTCAGTGACACAGGGCCACCGACCACGGAGTTCTCCACCGCGACTTCCGACGAAGAACCGTGCACCGTCACCGGGCCGCCGATCTTTGTGCCGACCAGCACGACGGAGGCCGCGTCCGTCGCCGACAGCGGGCCATTGATCTCACCGCCGAAGACGTAGAGCGTCGCACCGCGAGCAACGGTCACCGGGCCGCTGATCGTGGCACCGTCCACATAGGTCACGCCCTTGACCTCCAGCGGACCGTTGACCGTGCCCGTCACCGTGGTGGTGGCGGCCGGCAGCGGCTTCGACATCAGCTCGAACTCGGCCAGCGTCACGTCGCCGGAGAACTCCAGCCGGTAGAAGCTGTACCGGCCTGGCGAGGCGATCTTGAACGACCGGGTGTACTGCTGCCACTGGAAGTTCTCACCGGAACGCTTGTCGACCGTCGACCACGTCTTGCCGTCGTAGGAGCCCTTCAGCTCCCACGCCGACGGCGAGGTGCCCGTCTTGCCGTTGGTCAGCGTGTAGAACTCCGCCTTCTCCTTGGCGTCCGCGGCCTTGAAGTCGAACGAGCTAACCACCGCGGAGGTCGAGGAGTTGTTGTCCACCAAAGCGCCAACAGCAACGTCCGAGGCCACGTCCCGCAGAGGCGTCGGGACCGCGTCACCGGTGGTGATCGACTCCGGCACGTCGTTGGCGCCCGTGCCCCAGGCGGACGGCTTGGGGCCCATGTCGAAGTCGATCGTGGCGCCGGCCGAGAGCAGGTCGTGCGGCAGCGACGTCTTGTTCCACGCCTTGCCGTTGACCTTCACGCCCTGCACGTAGATGTTCTTCGCGTTGTTCTTCGGCGCGTTGATGACGAGCTTCTTGCCGTTCTCCAGCTTGACGGTCGCCTTGGTGAACAGCGGCGAACCGATCGCGTAGGCCGGCTTGCCCATCTGCAGCGGGTAGAAGCCCAGCGACGAGAACAGGTGCCACGCGGACATCTCGCCGTTGTCCTCGTCACCGGCGTAGCCCTGGCCCTGCTCCGAGCCCACGTACAGGCGTGACAGGATCTCGCGCACCTTTTCCTGCGTGCGCGAGGGCTTGCCCGCGTAGTTGTACATGTAGGGGATGTGGTGCGACGGCTGGTTGGAGTGGCCGTACTGGCCCATCCGCACGTCCCGCGCCTCGATCATCTCGTGGATCACGCCGCCGTAGCCGCCGGGGAACTTCGCGGTCTCCGGCAGCGTGAAGAACTCGTCGAGCTTCGAAGCCAGCTTGTCCCGCCCGCCGTACAGGTTCGCGAGACCCTGCCCGTCGTGCGGCACCGTGAACGCCATGTTCCAGCCGTTCGTCTCGGTGTAGTCGTAGCGCCACTCCTGCGGGTTGTACTTCGCCGGGTCCTCGACGCGCCACGAGCCGTCGACGTTGCGTCCCTGGAAGAAGTCGATCCGCTTGTCGAACGTCAGCACGTAGTTCTGGGCGCGGTTGAGGAAGTACTCGTGTTCCTCCAAGTACCGCTTCTCGCCGGTCTTCTCGTGCAGCGACTTCGCCATCGACGCGATGCCGAAGTCGTTGAGGTAGCCCTCGATCGCCCACGACCACGCCTCGTGCAGCTGGTCGTTCCCGGTCCAGCCGAGGAAGATCGACCGGTCCATGCCCTTGCGACCGACCGCGCTGTTCGGTGGCACCACCGAGGCGTTCTTCACCGCGGCGTCGTAGGCGGCCTTGATGTCGAAGTTCGAGACGCCCTTGAGGTACGCGTCCGCGAACGCCACGTCGGAGCTCGTGCCGGTCATCAGGTCCGCGTAACCGGGGGAGGACCAGCGCGAGATCCAGCCGCCGTCCTTGTACTGCTGGACGAAGCCCTCGGCCATCTCGCCCGCCTTGGACGGCGTGAAGAGGCTGTAGGCGGGCCAGGTCGTGCGGTAGGTGTCCCAGAACCCGTTGTTGACGTAGATCTTGCCGTCCACGATCTTCGCGCCGGTCCGTGTCGGCGTGTTCTGGCCGGTCGCGGGCGACACCGGGGACGCGTACTGGAACTTGTCGCCGACCTGCTCGAAGCCCGAGTTCGGGTAGAGGTAGAGCCGGTACATGTTGGAGTACATCGTGATCAGCTGGTCCTCGGTGGCACCTTCCACGGAGATGATGCCGAGCACCTTGTCCCACGCGGTCTGCGCGCGGTCGCGCACCGAGTCGAACGTGTCGGAGCCGCCGATCTCCTGCTCCAGGTTCGAACGGGCCTGGTCGACCGAGATCAGCGAGGTGGCGATCCGCAGCTCGACGGACTTGTCCGCGAACGAGAAGTAGCCGCCGACGTTGTCACGGCCGGCACCCGTCAAACGGCCGCTCGCCGTCACCGGCTTGTCGACCTTGCCGTAGACGAACATGCGCGTCGTGCCTGCCGATCCGATGCGCACATCGGAGTAGCCGCTGACGACACCGTTGCCCGCGTCCAGCGTGAGACCACCGGCATTGCTCACGTTGTCGAAGACGACGTTCTTCTGCGCTTCGTCGTTGAACGTGAACCGGAACACCGCCGCATGGTCCGTCGGCGCGATCTCGGTCTTGATGCCGTTCTCGAACGTCACGCCGTAGTAGTGGGCCTTCGCGACCTCGTTGTCGTGCTTGAACGGCAACGCCCTCAGCGCACGGTCCTGGGTCGGTGCCTTGTCGGACGGCATCACCTGGAACGTCTGCCGGTCACCCATCCACGGACTCGGCTCGTGCGACGCCGTGAACGCCTGCAGCGTCGGCAGGTTCTGGTCGTTGTTGCGCTGCTGGTATTCGTAGAGCCAGCTGGTGGAACCCGCGTTCGTCATCGGGGTCCAGAAGTTGAAGCCGTGCGGCACCGCGGTGGCAGGGAAGTTGTTGCCCCGCGAGAACGAGCCGTTCGAGTTCGTGCCGCGCGTGGTCAGCACGTAGTCCGACGGCTTGGCGTACTCCTTGCGTACCGGGGCGTCGGTGATGGTGACGTCGTCGAGCCAGCCGCCGAACTCGGTCGGACCCTTCGGGCCGTCGTAGGCGACCAGGATCCGCTTGATCGTCTTGCCGGCCGCGACCGCGCCGATGGTGGACGCCACCTTGTTCCACTGGTTGGCGTACAGGAACTTGCCGGCGCCCTGACCCTGCGGCGACAGCACCGCGCCGTGCTGGTCCACCGCTTGGAGGTCGCTCAGGTACGTGCCGTCGGAGAACGCCAGGTCGACCGACGCGTACGTGCTCGGGTAGCCGAGGTTGTCGGTGACGAAGTTCGGGAAGATCAGGTATGACAGCTCGGTCGACTGCTGCACCGCGATGTCGACGTCGAAGACCTTGTTGTAGCTGTAGCCACGGCCTTCCGCGGTGTGCCTGCCCTGGTAGCGGAACGCTCGCACACCGGTCCAGCCCACCCGCGCCTTCGCCGTGTAGCCACCCGTGGGGCCGTTGCCGACGACGCTGCGCATGTTCGGCGGGGTCGGCGACGTGCTGCCGTCGGAGAGCTGCACCTCGGCGAGCTGGATGATGTTCGGCGAGCCGTTGTTGCGGGTGATGTCGAGCTTGTAGTGCGAGTACGCGGCCGGGCTCGCCACGTCGAACAACCTGGTCTGGAACGGCTCGTCGGTGAACGACACGTCGGTGCGGGTGTCGAGCACGGTCCAGTCCGTACCGTTGGCGGAGCCCTGGAGCGTCCAGTCCCTCGGGTTGCGTTCAGGCGCGTCGTTCGCCGACGTGAGGGCGTACTTCCTGATCGTCTGCGTCTCGCCGAACCGGAACGACGCCCAGCCGGTGTTCGTGAAGACCAGCCACTTCGTGTTGACGCTGCCGTCGACGAGGTTCTCCTTCACCTCGTTCGAGTCCGCGAACTCACCGTTGGCCTTCACCTCCAGCACCTTGTCGGAGACGTTGCCGGGGATGCCCGCGCCGTCCGAGCCGACCACACCGGCCGACTTCGGGTTGCCCGCCGCGTCGGTCTCGACCGTGTTCGCCCACGACGGCTGAGGTTGACCCTCCTCAAAGGACGACGAAAAACCCACTCCTGGCTCCTCTGGTGCGGCGGCCGCGTAGCCGTTGGTGACGCCACACACCAGTGTCGCAGTGATCGCGACGCTCAACAGAGATCTGGTTCGTCTCTTCCCCAGTTGCCTCATTGCAACCCTTCCGCCGCCTGGCCTGCCCCTTATGGAAGGGGACTTTTTCGGCCACGTGACATCGTTGTCAAGGGAGCGGACGGGAATTGTCGCGCAACCTGTCTCCTCGACAGTGGCGCGCGACAGGAGTCGATCAAGATCGGGACCCGGACGGGACAGGCCGCCCGTGAATTGGTCTTCGAAGTGACTCTCTGAGAGTAGTTGAGTACCACTCACCTGGTAGTTCACTCAATTGTCGTAACTGTTAACGGCGTTTTGTGGCTTAGCGTTACCGGAACCTCCACCTGGAGGGGTTGTGTCCTTCCGTTGCAAGGGGAGTCGGTAGGGGGATGCGGGGGACGTAGCCCCCTACCGGCCGTGCACTGGGCAGGTGCCGCGCCCGCACCACCATCAGCCTGCCCAGTGCAGCAACGGGCTATCGAGGTGTCGGCCGGTGGACGTTGTCCGCCGTCGACTCGTGGTGCGTGGAGTCCGCGATCCAGCTGCCGGGGATCGACGAGTCGACCACGCCCTCCTCGAGCCACGCGTAGTCGCCGTCGAGGACCTGTTTCGCCAGCACCTGGTCGCTGTCGTCGGTGTTCTTCCAGAGCTTCTCGAACAGCTCGTCGACCCGGATCCGCGCCTGCTTGGCGAACGCGTCCGCGAGCATCTGCGCGTTGGGGTTCTTGTCCTGCGCGGCCCGCACGCACGCGGCGCTGATCGCGAACAGCTCGGCCCCGATGTCCACGATCCGGCTCAGGAACCGCTGCTTGCGCTCCATCTTCCCCTGCCACCGCGACATGGCGTAGAACGTCTGCCGCGCGAGCTTGCGCGCCGACCGTTCGACGAACCGCAGGTGCTTGGCGAGCGGCCCGAACTCCGTGTAGCCGGCCGGGGTCTGGCCCTTGCCGACGACGAGCGTGGGCAGCCACTTCGCGTAGAAGCCACCGGCCTTGGCCGCGGCCTTCATCTTGGCCTGGCGGTCGGCGTCGGGGTCGATGATGTCGCCGGCGACGCTGAGGTGCGCGTCCACCGCCTCGCGGGCGATCAGCAGGTGCATGATCTCCGTCGAGCCCTCGAAGATGCGGTTGATGCGGAGGTCGCGGAGGACCTGCTCGGCCGCGATGCCGCGTTCTCCGCGCGCCGCCTGGCTTTCCGCCGTCTCGTAACCCCGGCCGCCGCGGATCTGGACCAGTTCGTCGGCCACCAGCCAGGCCTTCTCGGACGCGTAGAGCTTCGCGAGGGCTGCCTCGATGCGGATGTCGTGGCTGCCGGCGTCCGCGAGCTCGGAACTGAGGTCCAGCACGGCTTCCAGCGCGTAGGCCGTGGCGGCGATGTAGGCGATCTTGCCGGCGACCGCCTCGTGCTTGCCGACCGGCAGACCCCACTGGATGCGTTCGCTCGACCATTCGCGCGCGATCTTGAGGCACCACTTGGCGCTGCCCGCGCAGAGGGCGGGCAGGCTGAGCCGGCCCGTGTTCAGGGTGGCCAGAGCGATCTTGAGCCCGGCGCCTTCCCTGCCGATGACGTTCTTCTTCGGCACGCGCACCTGGTGGAACCTCGTCACGCCGTTCTCCAGACCCCTCAGGCCCATGAACGCGTTGCGGTTCTCGACCGTGATGCCCTCGGCGTCCGCTTCCACGACGAACGCCGTGATGCCCTTGCCCGGCACCTGGGCCATGACGACGAGGAGGTCGGCCACGACACCGTTGGTGGTCCAGAGCTTCACGCCGTCGAGGACGTAGTCGTCGCCGTCCGGCGTGGCGATGGTCCCGAGCCGCGCCGGGTCGCTGCCGACGTCCGGTTCGGTGAGCAGGAACGCGGTGATCTCGCCTTTGGCGCACCTGGGCAGGAACTCCTGCTTCTGCTCAGGGCTGCCGAACATCGCGACCGGTTGCGGGACACCGATGGACTGGTGGGCGGAGAGCATCGCGCCGAGCGCGGGGCTGGCGCTGCCCACCAGCATGAGGGCCCTGTTGTAGTAGACCTGCGTGAGGCCGATGCCGCCGTACTCGGGCTTGATCTTCATGCCGAACGCGCCGAGGTCCTTGAGGCCCTTCAGCACGTCGTCGGGGATCTGCGCGTCGCGTTCGATGACGGCGTTGTCGATGCGCGACTCGGTGAACTTCCGGAGCTTTTCCAGGAACGCCTCGCCGCGTTCGCGGTCCTCGGCGGTGCCACTCGGGTGCGGGTGGATGAGGTCGATGCGGAAGTGACCGAGGAAGAGCTCCTTGCCGAAACTCGGTCGCTGCCAGCGGGTTTCCCGTGCTTGTTCGGCGACCTGCCTGGCCGCGCGCTCGTCGACGGTCATGGTTACCTCCGAGTAGGGGTGTGACCTACGTTACTCGGGGGTAGGCGCTTGTCCATGGCCTGAACAAGCGAAAAGGCCGCCCGATCGGACGGCCTTCGCACAGCGACAAGTGGTACCGGGCTACGGCAGCGGGGCGGCTCCGCGCTTCGCCAGGTAGTCCTTCATCAGCTCGGTCTCGGCGGACTGCGACTTCAGCATGTTGTCGGACAGCGTCCGGACCACGGACTGACCGGCGGCGGTCGCGGCGTACTCGGCCATCGGGGCCCCGCCCACGTGGTGGCGGAGCATCAGCTGCAGCCAGTACACGTCGAACTCGCGGCCCGCGGGCCCCGTGCGCAGCCTGGTCAGCTCGTCGGTGGTGGCCATGCCGGGCATCAGCGGCTTGCCGGCCTCGGGCGTGGTGGCGCCGTGGCCGTGGACGCCGGCCGCGTCCATCCACTTCATGTAGACGCCCGAGATGTTCTGCTCGTGCTCGTTCCACATCATCAGCCAGCCCTTCATCCGCCCCACCTGTTCGAGCTGGGTGGAGGAGATGTCGAAGGCGAGCTGGCGGATCTCCGGGTCCGTCGAGCGGTCCCTGGCGATGTTCGCCATCTGGATGCCCTGCAGGTGGTGCATGGACATGTCCTGGCAGAAGCCGACGTCCACGGAGCCGGAGGCCGGGGCCGCGGTGGACGAAGTGGAGCCGGGGAGCTTCACGAGCAGGCCCACCGCCGCGCCCAGCAGGAGCACGGCGAGGACCGCTGCGCCGATGACGAGGGCCCGGACCACCCCGGAGGGGCGGCCGGACACCTCGTCGGTTTCGGGAACCGACATCAGCTCGACGGCGGCGTCGAGGCGGAGCCCGACGCGGGGGGCGTGCTGGGGTTCTGCGGCTGGCCCTCGGTCACGGAGTCGTCCTTGCCGCCGTCCATCGGCACGGCGTCGGCGCCCGGCTTCTCGGCCACGAACGGGGCCGGGTTCGACAGGAACGCCGTGTTCTCGCAGGACGCGCCGACCTCGGGGTACGTGTTCGGGTTGCGCAGCAGCGACGAGATGAACTGGTCGACGCGCTCGTCGTCGGCGTTCTCGATCTTCAGCTGGTGACCCCAGGACTGCAGCGAGATCGGCTTGTCGAGGCCGGGGTACGGCGACAGCATCATGTACGGGATGCCCTCGACCTTGGCCTTCAGCTTGGTGAGCGCGTCGTCCTTGACCTGGTCAGGGTTGTACGCGATCCACACGGCGCCGTGCTCCAGGCCGTGGACCATGTTCTCGGTGCGCACGGCCTTGTCGTAGACGACGCCGGTGCAGTCGGCCCACTGGGCGTCGTGCGGGCCACCGAAGGCGGGAGTCTGGTCGTACGCGACGCGCTGGGTCGGCTCGACGTGGCGGGAGCCCTTGTACTCCTTGGTCACGATGCCCGCGAGCGCGGTCGACGGGTCCTTGTTCGTGTCCGAGGGCTTCCACTTGGCCAGGGCGGCCTCTTTGACGTTGTTCTCGTGGATCTGCATGTACGCATATCCGAAAACACCGCCCGCGAGGGCCAGCACTGCGATCACCGCGAGGATCGTGCCCCACGGCTTCGGCTTGCTCGCCACCACCGAGGAACGGGCTGCGGCCACGCTGTTGCGTGTGGCCTTCGTCTTCTTGCCGCTGGTCATGTCCGCCTCAGATGTCGTCCTGGTCAACCGGCGCCAGTGTAGGGACATCGTGTCTGATCACTGTCAGCGCAGTGCGATACCACGTGCGCGTTAACACTTGCCGTCTCACCCTCCGAGACCCGGTAACCCGGTCGAGACCTGCGACAACGCTTCTCTAGACTCTCTGGGCGTGACTCCTGAAGTGCTCGCCGATCTGGTCCGGACCACGGTTGCCCGCCTGCTGGCCGACCGGCGTCTGGACGCCTCTGCTCTGCCTGAGCAGGTGACGGTCGAGCGACCCAGGAACCCCGAGCACGGCGACTACGCCACGAACATCGCGCTTCAGCTCGCCAAGAAGGCGGGCGTCGCGCCCCGTGAGTTCGCGACGTGGCTCGCCGAGGCCCTGCTCGCTCAGGACGCCATCGCCAAGGCCGATGTGGCCGGTCCCGGCTTCCTGAACCTCACCATCGCGACCGAGGCGCAGGGCGCGATCGTTCGTGCGGCCCTGGAGGCCGGGTACGGCACCGGCCCCGAGCTCGGCGGCAAGCGGATCAACCTGGAGTTCGTCTCCGCGAACCCCACCGGCCCCATCCACCTCGGTGGCGCCCGCTGGGCGGCCGTCGGTGACGCGCTGGGCAGGGTCCTGCAGGCCCGCGGCGCCGAGGTCACCCGCGAGTACTACTTCAACGACGCCGGCGCGCAGATCGACAGGTTCGTCCGGTCGCTGATCGCCGCCGCGAAGGGCGAGCCCGCCCCCGAGGACGGCTACGCGGGCACGTACGTCAGCGACATCGCCGCCGAGGTGCTTCGCCGCGAGCCGGGAGCGTTGAGCGACCCGGAGACCGTGCGCAGGATCGGCGTCGGGCTCATGTTCGAGGAGATCAAGAGCAGCCTGCACGACTTCGGCACCGACTTCGACGTCTACTTCCACGAGGACTCGCTGCACCAGAGCGGCCGCGTGGAAGAGGCGATCTCGAAGCTCAAGGCGAACGGCTCGCTGTACGAGAAGGACGGCGCCTGGTGGCTGCGGTCCACGGACTTCGGTGACGACAAGGACCGCGTCGTCATCAAGAGCGACGGAAACCCGGCGTACATCGCGGGCGACATCGCGTACCTCGTCGACAAGCGCGGCCGCGGCTTCGACCTGTGCATCTACATGCTCGGCGCGGACCACCACGGCTACATCGCGCGTCTGAAGGCCGCCGCGTCCGCACTGGGCGACGACCCGGACAGCGTCGAGGTGCTGATCGGCCAGCTCGTGAACCTCGTCAGCGACGGCCAGCCCGTCCGGATGAGCAAACGCGCGGGCACCGTCATCACGATGGAGGACCTGGTCGACGTGGTCGGGGTGGACGCCGCCCGCTACGCCATGATCCGGTCGAGCGTCGACTCCGGCCTCGACATCGACCTCGACCTGCTGCGCAAACACAGCAACGAGAACCCGGTCTACTACGTGCAGTACGCCCACGCGCGCACGTCGTCGATCCTGCGCAACGCCGCTGATCTCGGCATCACCCCGGGTGAGGACTTCGCGCTGCTCACCCACGAGCGCGAGGGCGACCTCATCCGCACCATCGGCGAGTTCCCGCGAGTGGTGGCCACCGCCGCCGAGCTGCGTGAACCGCACCGCGTCGCCCGCTACCTCGAAGAGCTCGCGGGCACGTACCACCGCTTCCAGCAGGACTGCCGCGTCCTTCCGCGCGGCGATGAGGAGACGACTCCGTTGCACCAGGTCAGGCTTCAGCTCGTCAACGCGACCAGGCGCGTGTTCGCCGCGGGCCTCGGTCTGCTCGGCGTGACCGCCCCGGAGCGCATGTGATGCGCGCGCATCCGGCCGGACCCCGGCACGCCGACGTCATGGCCTCCGGCACCACCGCAGGCGACCGCCCTGCCAACGCCGGCCAGCTCGACTATCTGCACCCGACCGTGTGGCCGCGCAACGCCAAGCGCACCGACGCGGGTGTCGTGGAGCTGGCGGGCGTGGACGTGCGCGGGCTCGCCGAGCAGTACGGCACCCCGTTGTTCGTCATGGACGAGCAGGACTTCCGCGCGCGCTGCCGCGAGCACGCCGAGGCGTTCGGCGACCCGACGCTCGTGCACTACGCCTCGAAGGCGTTCCTGAGCGTGCAGGTCGCGAAGTGGGTGGCCGAAGAGGGCCTCTCGATCGACGTCTGCAGCGGCGGCGAACTCGCCATCGCGCTGCGCGCCGACTTCCCGGCCGAGCGCATCGCGTTGCACGGCAACAACAAGAGCGTTCCCGAACTGATCGCGGCCGTCGAGGCGGGCGTCGGCGGGATCGTGCTCGACTCGTACCACGAGATCGCGCGCCTCGACCAGGTCGCGCGCGACCGCGGTGTGGTGCAGAAGGTGCTGATCCGCGTGACGGTCGGCGTCGAGGCGCACACGCACGAGTTCATCGCGACCGCGCACGAGGACCAGAAGTTCGGCTTCTCGCTGTCCTCCGGCGACGCGGCCGAGGCCGTACGACGTGTGCTGAAGGCCAGCGGGCTCGAGCTCGTCGGCCTGCACAGCCACATCGGCTCGCAGATCTTCGACGCGTCCGGCTTCGAGGTCGCCGCGCGCCGCGTGATCGGCCTGCTCGCCGAGATCCGCGCCGAGCACGGAGAGGTCCCGTCACTGGACGTCGTCGACCTCGGCGGCGGTCTCGGCATCGCCTACACGCCGGACGACGACCCGCCCCCGCCCGCCGAGCTCGCGCGGCAGCTGCACAACATCGTGCAGAAGGAGTGCGAGCACAACGGCCTGAGCATGCCTCGCATCGCGGTCGAGCCCGGCCGCGCGATCGTCGGTCCCGGCACGGTCACCGTGTACGAGGTCGGCACGATCAAGGACATCGAGCTCGACGGTGGCGCGCGGCGCCGGTACGTCAGCGTCGACGGCGGCATGAGCGACAACATCCGCACTGCCCTGTACGACGCGGTCTACGACTGCAAGCTCGTTTCGCGCGCCTCCGAGCCCGAGTCGAGGGCCGTGCTGTGTCGTGTGGTGGGCAAGCACTGCGAGTCCGGCGACATCGTGGTGCGCGACTGCTGGCTGCCCGACGACCTGGCGCCGGGGGACCTGGTTGCGATCGCTGCCACAGGGGCCTACTGCTACTCGATGGCGAGCGGGTACAACCGACTTCCACGGCCCGCGCTCGCCGCGGTGACCGATGGAGAGGCGCGGCTGCTGCTGCGTCGCGAGACCGAGGACGACCTGTTCCGTCTGGAGGTATGAAAGCCGTGAAACCGATTCGGGTCGCCTTGCTGGGATGTGGCACGGTGGGCACGGAGGTAGTCCGGCTGCTGACGGACCAGGCCGATGACCTCACCCAGCGCATCGGTGCGCCGGTTGAGCTCGTGGGCATCGCCGTGCGCAGGCCGAACAAACACCGTGAAGTACCGGAGCACCTGCTCACCACGGACGCCGAGGCGCTCGTGAAGTCGGCCGACGTGGACGTCATCGTCGAGGTCATCGGCGGTATCGACCCCACGCGCGGCCTGCTGCTGGAGGCGTTGCGGCGCGGCAAGTCCGTCGTGACGGCGAACAAGGCACTGCTCGCCGAGCACGGCCCCGACCTGTTCGAGGCAGCCGACGCGTCCGGTGCGGACCTCTACTTCGAGGCCGCCGTCGCCGGCGCGATCCCGTTGCTGCGCCCGTTGCGGGAATCCCTTGCGGGAGACCGGATCACGCGCGTCATGGGCATCGTGAACGGCACGACGAACTTCATCCTGTCCGCGATGGACGCCACGGGTGCCGGGTACAGCGAGACGCTCGAGGAGGCCTCGCGGCTCGGTTACGCCGAGGCCGACCCGACCGCGGACGTCGACGGGTTCGACGCCGCGTCGAAGGCCGCGATCCTTGCGTCCCTTGCGTTCCACACGCGCGTGACGGCGTCGGACGTCTACCGCGAGGGCATCCGCGCGGTGTCCGCGGCGGACATCGCGGCGGCCAAGGGCCTCGGCCGGACGGTGAAGCTGCTCGCGATCTGCGAGCGCGTGACCAGTCCGTCCGGTCAGGAGTCAGTCGCCGTTCGAGTGCACCCGGCGATGATCCCCAGGACGCATCCGCTGGCGAGCGTCAACGGCGCGTTCAACGCGGTGTTCGTCGAGGCCGACGCGGCGGGGGAGATGATGTTCTACGGGCAGGGTGCCGGTGGCGCCCCCACGGCGAGCGCGGTCGTCGGCGACCTGGTCGCTGTGGCGCGCAACATGGTCGCGAGCGGGCACGGTCCGCGCGAGTCCGCCTACGCCGCGCTTTCCGCGCAGCCCATGGGGAACACGCCCACCCGCTACCACATCAGCCTCGACGTGGCGGACAAGCCCGGTGTCCTCTCGCAGGTCGCCGCGGTCTTCGCCGAGCACGACGTGAGCATCGCTGCGGTGCGCCAGGAGGGCCGCGTCGAGGACGCCAGCCTGGTGATCGTCACGCACGCGGCTACCGACGCCGCGTTGCGGTCCACTGTGGACAAAATCGGTGGCCTCCCCGTGGTGCGGGACGTCGTCAGCGTCATGAGGGTGGAGGGCGAAGAGTGAGTGCTTCGAGAGCAGGCTGGCCCGGTCTCATCAACGCCTACAGGGATCGCATCGAGATCCCGGAGGGCGCCGAGGTCGTGACGCTGCACGAGGGCGGCACGCCGCTGGTGCACGCTCGGAGGCTCTCCGAGGCGACCGGGTCCGACGTCTGGGTCAAGGTCGAGGGCGCGAACCCGACCGGCTCGTTCAAGGACCGCGGCATGACCGTGGCGATGACGTACGCGCTCGCCTCCGGCCTGAAGGCGGTCATCTGCGCCTCCACCGGCAACACGTCGGCGTCCGCCGCGGCCTACGCGGCCAAGGCGGGCCTGACGGCGGCCGTGCTGGTGCCCAGCGGCAAGATCGCGATGGGCAAGCTCGCGCAGGCCGTCATGCACGGCGCGCGGATCCTGCAGATCGACGGCAACTTCGACGACTGCCTGGAGCTGGCGTCGAAGACCGCGGCCGAGTACCCGGTCACGCTGGTGAACTCGGTCAACCCGGTGCGCCTCGTCGGCCAGCAGACCGCCGCGTGGGAGGTCTGCGACGTGCTCGGCCAGGCGCCGGACGTGCACTGCCTGCCCGTCGGCAACGCGGGCAACATCACCGCGTACTGGAAGGGCTACACGTCGTACGACCAGGGTCTGCCGCGCATGTTCGGCTTCCAGGCCGCGGGCGCCGCTCCGCTGGTCAGCGGTCAGCCGGTCCCGAACCCGGAGACCATCGCGACCGCGATCCGGATCGGTTCGCCGGCGTCGTGGACGGGCGCGGTCAACGCCCGGGACGAGTCCGGCGGCCTGATCGACGCCGTCACCGACGAGCAGATCCTCAGCGCGTACCGGCTGCTGGCCTCGTCCGAGGGCATCTTCGTCGAGCCCGCGTCGGCCGCGTCCATCGCCGGTCTGCTGAAGACCGCCGAGGACGGCAGGCTGCCGAAGGGCTCCACCGTTGTGTGCACCGTCACGGGCCACGGTCTGAAGGACCCCGACACGGCACTGCTCGGCACCACCGAGGTCGAGCCGGTCCCGGTCGACCCCGGCGCCGTCGCGCACGCGCTGGAGCTGGCGTGAGGTTCCTCGTCTCCGTCCCCGCGTCGACCGCGAACCTCGGCTCGGGGTTCGACGCGCTGGGCCTGGCGCTCGGCATGTACGACGACGTGGAGGTGGCCGGCGGCGACGGTGTCGACGGCCTCTCCATCACCGTGGACGGTGCCGGAGCAGGTGAGGTCCCGCTCGACGAGACCCACCTCGTCGTGCGGGCCGTCCGCGCCACCGGCTACACCGGTGGCCTGGCCCTGAGGTGCCGCAACACCATCCCGCACGCGCGGGGACTGGGCTCGTCGGCCGCCGCGATCGTGGCGGGTGTCGTAGCCGGATTCACCCTGCAGGGTCGCGAGCCGGACACGGCAGCGTTGCAAATTGCCGCCGAGTTCGAGGGGCACGCGGACAACGCGGCCGCCTCCCTGTTCGGCGGCGTCGTCGTCGCGTGGTCCGAAGGAGAGCGCTACCGCGCTGTCCGGATGGACGCGGACGCACGCGTGCGTCCGGTCGTCCTGATCCCGTCGCAGGAGTCGTCCACCAAGACGACGCGGGGCCTCCTCCCCGCCGAAGTGCCGCACGCGGACGCCGCGCACGCCGCCGGGCGGGCAGCCCTGGCGGTGCACGCGCTGACGTCCGATCCGTCGGTTCTCCTTGCGGCGACTGAGGATCGACTCCACCAGAACTACCGCGAGCCCGCCTGGCCGGACACCGTTCGGGTGATCAACGATCTTCGCAAGCTGGGAGTTCCCGCCTGCGTGAGCGGAGCGGGACCCACCGTGATCGCCTTCGGTGATCTTCCGGCCGAGGTCGACACGCACGGCTTCGACGTGCGCAGACTCGACGTCGACGCCGCCGGCGTGCGCGTTCGTCCATTGGACTGACACACCCGACCCCGGTTGTTGCATGCCGGGGGACCGGCGTCTACCCTCGGGGGCGATCAGTCACTGCGCGCACGGGCGCCGGTGTCGCGCTCGGACATTCGTTCCGGGTCGCAATCCTTTTGTGTTCCGGCTCTGTGCCGTGCGGGCGGGGCGGACGCAAAGAGGCACCCGATCGCCGTGTGATCTGAGCAAAGTCCCGTGCTTGAGGGAAGCCGTCGTGCTTCCGTCTTCATCGGACTTGACCGCCGTTCCCCGCTGAAGTGGGAAGGCGGGTCCGCTGGGCCGCGTAGGAGGCGGGGCCTGGTCAGGAAGGACTTGTGTGACCAACACCGATTTGCTGAGCAGCGAAGTCGCAGCTGCCGCTGGTTCTGGAGCCGAGGAGAACGCTCTGTCCACCCCATCGAACGGCACGACGCCGCGCCGCCGCGCGGGTCTGTCCGGCATGGTGCTCGCTGAGTTGCGCGAGCTCGCCGGTCAAATGGGCATCACCGGAACCGCAGGCCTGCGCAAGGGCGACCTGATCGCGGCCATCAAGGAGAAGCAGGGCTCCGGAGCCCCGGCGAAAGCCGAGAAGCCCGCGAAGACCGAGAAGGTCGCCGCGAAGGCCGAGGCACCCGCGGAGAAGCCCGCCGTTGCCAAGGTGACCGAGAAGGTCACCGAAAAGCCTGTTCAGCAGCAGCTCGAGGTAGCGGAGAAGCCCGCTGCCGCCGAGTCCGGCGCGTCTGACGACTCCCGCTCGTCCGAGGACGGGGGGCGCCGTGGAAACCGTCGCCGCCGTTCCGGCCGTGGCGGTGGCAACGCCGAGGGCGAGAGCCAGCCGCAGCAGGAGCAGCGTTCCGAGCGTCCTGAGCGGACCGATCGCCCCGAGCGCGCTGACCGTGCTGAGCGCACCGACCGTGCCGAGCGCACCGACCGGCCGGAGCGTGCTGAGCGCCCCGAGCGCGGCGAGCGTCAGGACCGGGGAGAGCGCCAGGACCGTGGCGAGCGCAGCGAGCGTTCCGACCGTGGCGACCGCAACGAGCGCGGCGGCCGTGACCGCAACCGCGACCGCGGCGAGCGTTCCGACCGCGGTGACCGTGGCGGCGACCGCCAGGGTGGCGGCCAGCCCGACGGTGACGACGACGGTGGCCGCCGTGGCCGCTTCCGCGACCGCCGCCGTCGCGGTGGCCGTGGCGACGAGCAGGGTGGCGGCGGTCGTGTCGACCGCGAGACCGAGGTCCGCGACGACGACGTCCTGCTGCCGGTCGCAGGCATCCTGGACGTGCTGGAGAACTACGCGTTCGTCCGCACCTCCGGCTACCTCGCCGGCTCGAACGACGTCTACGTCTCGCTCTCGCTCGTCCGCAAGTACGGCCTGCGCCGTGGCGACGCCCTCACCGGCGCCGTCCGCCAGCCGCGCGACGGGGAGCAGCAGCGCCAGAAGTTCAACCCGCTGGTCCGCGTCGACAAGATCAACGGCCTGGACCCGGAAGAGGCGCGCAACCGCCCGGACTTCACCAAGCTGACGCCGCTCTACCCGAACGAGCGTCTGCGCCTGGAGACCGAGCCGCACATCCTCACCACCCGTGTCATCGACCTGGTGATGCCGATCGGCAAGGGCCAGCGCGCCCTCGTCGTGTCGCCTCCGAAGGCCGGTAAGACCTCGGTGCTGCAGTCGATCGCGAACGCGATCACGACGAACAACCCCGAGTGCCACCTCATGGTGGTGCTGGTGGACGAGCGTCCGGAAGAGGTCACCGACATGCAGCGCTCGGTGAAGGGTGAGGTCATCGCCTCCACCTTCGACCGGCCGCCGTCGGACCACACGACCATCTCCGAGCTCGCGATCGAGCGGGCGAAGCGCCTGGTCGAGATGGGCCACGACGTCGTCGTGCTGCTCGACTCGATCACGCGTCTGGGTCGTGCGTACAACCTGGCGGCACCGGCCTCCGGCCGCATCCTGTCCGGTGGTGTCGACTCGACCGCGCTGTACCCGCCGAAGCGCTTCCTCGGTGCGGCTCGCAACATCGAGGGCGGCGGCTCGCTGACCGTCATCGCCACCGCGCTGGTCGAGACCGGTTCCGCCGGCGACTCGGTGATCTTCGAAGAGTTCAAGGGCACGGGTAACGCCGAGCTCAAGCTCGACCGGAAGATCGCCGACAAGCGGACGTTCCCGGCCGTGGACGTCGACTCGTCGGGCACCCGCAAGGAAGAGCTGCTGCTCTCGCCGGACGAGATGGCCGTCACGCACAAGCTGCGCCGGGTGCTCCACGCGCTCGACGGTCAGCAGGCGATCGACCTGCTGCTCGACCGGCTGCGGAAGTCGCGTACCAACATCGAGTTCCTGATGCAGGTCGCGAAGACGACGCCCGGTGCCGAGCAGGACTGACGCCGTGTGAGTTTCACGTGAAAAAGCCTCCGCTGCAGGTCAGCGGGGGCTTTTTTGCGCTCTTCACTCGAATGCCGCGCCGGCCTCAGCGGCAGCCGGCGGCCTGACGGTTCTCGTCGCTCTGCGCCAGCAGCTGGAACACCAGCACCAGCAGCACCGGCACCCCCACCGCCATCGCGGCCAGCGCGGGTACCTCCATCGCGCCCACCACGACTCCCAGCGCCAGCACCGCGGCCAGGTAGGGCCACCGCAGCCAGATACGTTGCCACCGCCGCCCCCACCGCACCCCGCCGGAGACGGCGGCGGCCACGGCCACCCCGGCCCCCGACACGACCGGTGACAGCGGCACCGTGGTCCAGGAAGCAGTGAGCAGCCCTGCCGACCCCATCAGGCCGAACACGGCGGCGGAGAAGAGGAACGGCACTGCCAGCCACATGTGCTGGTTCATCGGCCGCTCAGCGGTGCAGAACACGGCACACAGTCTGATGGACACCGACCAACAACACGGAGCCGTATCTGGTCGAGCGGCGACACCTTGCGCCGAACGGCGTATCGCGGAGGTTAAGCGGTTGTGACTTAAGCCACCGATCAGCCTTGGGAACAACCGCGTTTTTGCACGTGTTGAACGGTCTGGCAAACTAAATGGTCGAGTCCGGCTCCGGTTCACCCGTTCACCAAGAGGGACCCGGCGGCCATCCTTGAAAGGGACAAGATCTTGAAGACTGGCATCCACCCCGAGTACACCCCCACCGAAGTGACCTGCAGCTGCGGGAACACGTTCACGACGCGCAGCACCTCGGCTTCCGAGGTTCGCGTCGAAATGTGCTCCAACTGCCACCCGTTCTACACGGGCAAGCAGCGCATCCTGGACACCGGCGGTCGCGTGGCGCGCTTCGAGGCGCGTTACGGCAAGCGCAACAAGTAGCTGCTTTCACGGCGCCTGACCTCGGCCTTCCGGCCGGGGCGGGCGCCGTCGCCGTTTCCAGGGAAACCCAACGAAAGCAGGAGACGTGTCGCAGTCGCTGGCCAGCTTGCTCGCTGAGTACGACGAGCTGGAGAAGAAGCTCGCCGATCCCTCCGTGCACGCTGACCAGACGGGGGCGCGCAAGCTCGGCAAGCGGTACGCCGCGCTCGGGCCCATCGTGCAGACGGCGCGGAAGATCGAGCAGGCCAAGAGCGATCTGGAGGCGGCCAGGGAGCTCGCCGCCGAGGACCGGTCCTTCCAGGAGGAGGTCGAGCAGATCGAGGAGCAGCTTCCCAAGCTGGAGGAGAAGCTCAACGAGCTGCTGCTGCCGCGTGACCCGCACGACGGCGACGACGTGCTGCTGGAGATCAAGTCCGGTGAGGGTGGCGAGGAGTCCGCGCTGTTCGCCGGGGACCTGCTGCGCATGTACACGCGCTACGCGGAGCGACAGGGGTGGAAGGTCGAGCTGCTCGACGGCACCGACTCCGACCTGGGCGGGTTCAAGGACGTCACCGTCTCCATCAGGGCCAAGACCGCGGTGCCGGACGGGGTGTGGAGCCGGCTGAAGTGGGAAGGCGGCGTGCACCGCGTGCAGCGCGTGCCCGTCACCGAGTCGCAGGGGCGCATCCACACGTCGGCCGCCGGTGTCCTCGTCTTTCCGGAGACCGAGGAGACCGCCGCCGTCGAGATCGACGAGAAGGACCTGCGGATCGACGTCTACCGGTCGTCCGGCAAGGGCGGCCAGTCGGTCAACACCACCGACTCCGCGGTCCGCATCACGCACCTGCCCACCGGCATCGTCACGTCCTGCCAGAACGAGCGCAGCCAGCTGCAGAACAAGGCTCGCGCCATGCAGGTGCTGCAGAGCCGGCTGGTCGCCCTCGCCGAGGAGCAGAAGGCGCAGGAGCAGTCGGACGCGCGGCGCACCCAGATCCGCACCGTCGACCGCAGTGAACGGGTGAGGACCTACAACTTCCCCGAATCACGCATCTCCGATCACCGGGTTGGGTACAAAGCGCATAACCTGGACCAGGTGCTCGACGGTGACCTGGACGCGGTGGTGGACGCACTGGCCGCCGCTGACCGGGCAGAACGGCTCGCAGGCGGGTAATCCGACGTGAGAGGGGCGCGTTGTGGCCGAGATCCTGGTTAGTCCGCAGACAGCGCCCCTCGACCAGCCGGTCGACGTGATCGTCGCCGGGCTGAAACCCGGCCAAGCGATCACCGTGCAGCTTTCCACCGGTGATCGCGCCTCTCGTGCGGTGTTCGAGGCTGACGACCGTGGAGTCGTAGACCTCACACGGCACGCACCGGCCGATGGCAGCTATCGCGGCGTCGACCCGATGGGGCTGTTCTGGTCGTTGGAGCGCACCGGCGGCAAGGCCGGCCCCACCGTGCTCTCGGTCGAGGGCGTGGGGGACCGCGTGCTCGAACGGCAGTCCGTCCCCGACGGCGTCGAGCGGCTGGAGGTCCGGGAGAACGGTCTGGTCGGCACTCTGTTTGCCCCTGAGGACGACGGAGGCGACCTGCCGGGCGTCATCGTGCTCGGCGGGTCCGAGGGCGGCCTTCAGGAGACTGACGCGGCGTTGCTGGCCGCGCACGGGTTCGTCACGTTCGCGCTCGGCTACTTCGGCCTGAAGGGCCTGCCGGAGCACCTCGTCGACGTGCCGCTCGAGTACTTCGGCAAGGCCATCGACTACCTGTCCGAACGCGCGGGCGAGATCGGTGTCGTCGGCGGATCGCGCGGCGGTGAGCTGGCGTTGCTCGTCGGCGCCACGTTCTCACAGGTGAGGGCGGTGGTGAGCGTGGTCGGCAGCGGTGTGGTGACGCAGGGCATCGGGCCCGGCGGCAACCTGCTGCAGAAGCTTTCATACGAGGCGGCGTCGTGGACTCTCAAGGGCGAGCCGCTGCCGTATCTGCCCTACGAGATCGGCGACGAGCTGCGCGCGCGGATCGTCAACGGCGAACCGGTGCCGCTCAGGCTCGCGTTCAGCACGGAGGACGGCATCCCGGAGGACACCGAGATACCCGTCGAACGGATCGCCGGGGGTGTGTTGCTCATCTCGTCCGGACAGGACGACGGGTGGCCCAGCGCCGAGCTCAGCGAGGTCGCGTTACGGCGGTTGAAGGACCACGAGCACCCGTTCCCGTACGAGCACGTCGTGTATCCCGAGGCAGGACACCTGATCGCGGGTCCACCGCACCGGCCGGCCACCGACGTGACCTATCCGGGGCCTGGCGTCACCTTCTCGGGTGGTGGTGCTCCGCAGGCCACCGCACGTGCTCGCGCGAACGCCTGGAAACGGACGGTTGAGTTCTTGCGAGAGCAGCTCGGGAGCTAGGTTGTGTGCTTATGAGCGCACACTTTGATGTCGTCGTCGTGGGTGCGGGTCCGGGCGGCTACGTCGCCGCGATCCGTGCGGCTCAGCTCGGGCTGAAGACCGCCATCGTGGAGGAGAAGTACTGGGGCGGTGTCTGCCTGAACGTGGGCTGCATCCCGTCGAAGGCTCTTCTGCGCAACGCTGAGCTGGCGCACCTCTTCACGCACGAGCAGAAGACGTTCGGCATCAAGGTCGACGGCACCGTCAGCTTCGACTACAGCGCGGCGTGGCAGCGCAGCCGCAAGGTCGCGGACGGGCGCGTCAAGGGCGTGCACTTCCTCATGAAGAAGAACGGCATCACCGAGTACAACGGGTGGGCCAGCTTCACCGACGACCACACGCTGACCGTCGGGGACGAGACGATCACGTTCGGCCACGCGATCATCGCCGTGGGCGCCACGACCCGGATGCTGCCGAACACGCAGAAGTCCGACCGCGTCGTGACCTACGAAGAGCAGATCATGACCGAGGACCTGCCCGAGTCGATCATCATCGCCGGTGCGGGCGCGATCGGTGTCGAGTTCGCCTACGTCATGCACAACTACGGCGTGAAGGTCACCATCGTCGAGTTCCTCGACCGGATGGTGCCGCTCGAGGACGAAGAGGTGTCCGCCGAGCTCTTCAAGCGCTACAAGAAGCTGGGCGTCGACGTGCGCGTCGGCACGCGTGTCGAGTCGATCGACGAGTCGGGCCCGAAGGTCCGCGTCACCGTGTCGAAGAACGGCGCCGAGGAGGTTCTCGAGGCCGACAAGGTCATGCAGGCCATCGGGTTCGTGCCGCGCGTCGAGGGCTATGGCCTCGAGAAGACCGGCGTGAAGCTGACCGAGCGCGGCGCGATCGACATCGACGGCCGTGGCCGCACCAACGTGCCGCACATCTTCGCCATCGGTGACGTCACCGCGAAGCTGATGCTCGCGCACACCGCCGAGGCCATGGGCGTCATCGCCTCGGAGACCATCGCGGGTGCCGAGACGATGGAGCTCGACTACGTGATGATCCCGCGGGCGACGTTCTGCCAGCCGCAGATCGCCTCCTTCGGCTACACCGAGAAGCAGGCGCGCGAGAAGGGTTACGACGTCCAGGTCGCGAAGTTCCCGTTCACCGCGAACGGCAAGGCGCACGGCCTCGCCGAGCCCGGCGGGTTCGTCAAGCTGATCAGCGACGGCAAGCACGGCGAGCTGCTCGGTGGCCACATCATCGGCCCCGAGGCGACCGAGTTGCTGCCCGAGCTCACGCTGGCGCAGCAGTGGGACCTCACCGTCCACGAGGTTGCGCGCAACGTCCACGCTCACCCGACCCTGAGCGAGGCCGTCAAGGAAGCGGTGCACGGCCTGGCCGGGCACATGATCAACTTCTGAGGTAGTTTTCTCATCTGATGATGAACCGGCAACCGCTCCGCCTCGCCGTCTCCGAGGCGGCCAAGATCCTCGCCGACGCGGGTGTGGACAGTCCGCGCGTCGACGCGGAGTACCTGGCCGCGCACGTGCTCGGGGTCGAGCGCGGGCGGTTGCCGCTCATCCCGCTGGTCGATCCGTCGGTGATCGACCAGCTGCACAAGCTCGTGCGGGTGCGCGCCTCGCGCATTCCGTTGCAGCACATCCTCGGCTGGGCGCCGATGGGCACCATCTCCGTCGAGGTCGGGCCCGGTGTGTTCGTGCCGCGGCCCGAGACCGAGCTGCTGATGGAGTGGGGCCTGAAGTCTTTGGCCGGCGTTTCTTCGCCCGTGGTCGTGGATCTCTGCACGGGAACGGGCGCGCTGGCGTTGTCGATCGCGGCCGCCCGGCCGGACGCCGTGGTGCACGCGGTGGAGATCGACCCGCAGGCGCTGTCGTGGACGCGGCGCAACGCCGACGCGCGCGTGGCCGCCGGGGACACGCCGATCCGGCTGCACTCGGGTGACGCCACCGATCCGTCGCTGCTGTCCGATTTGGACGGTCTGGTGGATCTCGTGGTGTGCAACCCGCCTTACGTGCCGGAAGGAACTCCGGTGCAGCCCGAGGTGGGCGTGCACGATCCGCACCACGCGGTGTTCTCGGGTGCCGACGGGCTGGACGTGATCCGGCACGTCGTGCGGGCTGCCGCGCGGTGGCTGAAGCCCGGTGGGTCCGTCGGGATCGAGCACGACGACACGCAGGGGGAGTCCGTGCCGGCGCTGCTGGCCGCGCGCCGGGTACTCACGGAGGCGACCGACCACGCCGACCTCGCGGGGCGGCCGAGGTTCGCGACCGCCCGCAAGGTCGGTTAGCGGGTCAGAACAGGGCGTCGAAGGCCTTCGAGAGGTCCTTCACCTGCTCGCCCAGGCCGCGGTCCGACAGCTTGTCCATCAGGTGGACCGCGACGTCCTTGCTCGGCTGGGGTTTGCGGGCTTCGGCGCGGAGATCGTCCACCGCCTCGATCGCGGACGTGGCCGCCTGGGCCTGGTTCAGGTCCTCGCGCAGCTCGTCGAGCAGCCGCAGCACGGTGCTCACGTCCCTGATGTGTCCGATGTGGACGTCCCCGGTCCTGGCCCGTCCGCTGGTGCCGACGTTGCTGCCGATCACCGGTCCCTGGATCTCGAAGTCGCGGTCGTTCATGAGCCTCCCTTGCCGACGCTCGCCTTGCCCGTGCGTGCCTTGCCCGACGTGCCGATGTTGCTGGAGATCACCGGCCCGGTGATGTGCACGTTGTTGCTCGTCACCTGCATGGCCTGCTCCATGAACTCGGTGACCGAGATGCCCTTGCTCTCCAGGAACTCGCCGAGCGTGCGCAGCAGCCGTGACTCCAGCACCTTGATGTAGCGCTCGACGTCGGTGAGCTGGAAGTAGTTGTCGACCTGGCTCCTGCTCGCGAGTTCGCGCAGGCTGTTGCTGGCGCCGTAGCGTTCCGCGACGTACGTGCCCTCTGCTTGATGAATCGGGTTCATCCAGCCGACCGCCGTGGCGAACCGCTTCGGTATCGACGCCGGGAACTTCAGCAGGTCCACGATCGCCTCGGCGAACGGCCGCAGCGACTGCGCCGGCAGCACGTCGATCTTGCGGTGCTCGGAGTTGATCGGGTGCAGGATGCACGGCGTCCACTCGACGTAGAGCATCTCGTCGTCGAGCCCGAACGTCAGGTACGCGGAGATCACGACGTCGCGGTCCCACGTTTCGACCTGGAACGAGCGGAAGTAGCGCATCCACTCCATCGGCCTGGCGATCAGTTCGTCCACAACGGACCGGCTGACCGTGGCTTCGGGTGAATAATCCTTGTCGGGCAACACGATCCGTGCTTCGGCGTCGTCGATGTGGTCGATCAGTTCGACCGAGGAGATGACGACGCGGTCGCCGGTCCTGAGGGCGCGCAGCCGATGGCCAGGCGAGAGCGACGGCGAACGGCCCGTCTTGACCAGCTCGCTCGTGATGCGTTCGTACAGCTCCTGGAGGGCGAATCCGGGCAGCGGCGCGTCCATCGTCTCCTCGCCGGGCTTGAGGGGCAGCGCCATGGACCACGGTTCGAACATCGTGCCGGAGCCGACGAACGGCCGATAGCCGTGGTAGACGATCACCTGCGCGCCGTCCGCGTCGTCAGACTCGTCGTTCTCCTCGATCGGGTAAAGCGCGAGCGCTTCGGCGTAGCTCGCGTGCCCAAGCCCCCGGAACACCCACTCGTTGCGCCACAGCTCCGCCTCGCCCCTGCTGGTGCGGAAACCGGCGCGCCGGAAGCTCTTCGTGACCAGCAGCCACGTCACGACCCGATCCGCGAGCAGCACCGCGAAGATCAGCGCGATCGCGATGATCAACGCCGCGACCGCGCCGCCGCTGCTCTCCGTCGCGCACTCCTCGTACCTGGGCCTGCAGTACTCGGTGGAGGCGGCGAGCTCGTCCATGAGCTTGTACAGCACGAAGAAGAGCGCGATCACGCTGACGATCGAGCCGAGCACGGCCGGCCCGCGCTCCGTGACCACCCGCCGCGGCCGCGTGAACGCCACGCGCGCCCCGGTCCCGACCGCCGCGATCGCCGCGACCACCAGCCACGCCGTGAGGAACGTCCCGCCGGCGGCGAACAGCGCCACCAGCGCCAGCACCAGCAACACCCCGTCGCGCACCTTGCGCCGCGTACGTGCCGCCACCGCCTCCCGCAACACCGCGCCGGAGTTGACGCCAGGCGAACGCGGAATCGACCGCGTGGCCTCCACGAGGTACTCGCGAATGGCGGAATCCGCGAACTCCTCGTCGCGGTGAGCGGCTCCGCAGAGGAAGCGCGTCGTGTCGTCGCGCAACTTCGGAGAATCGTTTCCCGTCGCCGGCGCGGGAGTTGACATCGTCCTGTCCACTTTCTGTCATTGAATCGGGTGCTCTGTGTTTGTGCTGGTCAGGGACATGGTAAGACAACAACACCACGTAATTGAACTCTGGTGGTGGAACAATAGTCGTTCCTGATCGGAATGGAGTGAAGACGACGGAAACACGCATTGTCAATGCGCCGAACGAGGGCAAATTACTCGCTTGCCGGGCGCGTCGTGAAGTCGGGCGGAGTGGCCAAATCCTGGCCAAAAACACGACGTTCGGTCACGTTGGGGCCAAATGGTCGTATGTTCGGCGCGGGGAGGGCACGCGGTCACGCGCTACGAGGATCCGCCGCCTCGCGCGTGACCGCGTGTGCGCCTACAGGAAGTCCTTGTCGAGATTGCGTGGTGCCGCCGGTTTGCCCGGCTTCCAGCGGCGCCGTTTCAAGACGACCAGCACGAAGGCCACGCCCACGGCCGCGCCGACGGGCACAAGGACATTGCGCCACCACGTCAGCTCGCTCGGCTCGAGCACCCTGACGACCCCGGTTCGATCGATGACCAGGTCGACACGATCACCTGGCTTGCGTAGCTCGTCCTGACTGGGCGGGAAGTGGCTCGGAACCTTCTGCGAGCCGCAATTGACGTCGTTGCTGAAGGAAGTCGGCGACCTGCTGCTGGTGTGCCTGTTCACCGAGATCACCTCGCAGCCTGAGATCTGGTCACCGAACGCCGTCAGCCACAGAGAGTGACCGCCGACGACAGTCAGCCCCGTCACGACCAGCACCGCGAGCGGGGCGGCCAGGAGGCCGGTCGACTTCGGCCGAAGCTTCAGCATTGCGAAGCCGGCCAAGAAGACGCAGACGATCCCGATGGGCACGACGATGAGCGGCGCCAGGCCCGGCATGGCCGTCAGGAAGCCGGAGACGAACCCGGCGAGCAGCGAGAGAGCCAGCAGCATCGCGAACCGTCGTCGGTGCGGAGGTGTTGCGGTCGCGCTCATAGGTCCAGGTAACCCTGCTGCCGTTCGAAAGCCGGTTTCTGGTCCTTCTCGACGCCCTCCAGCTGCAACTCGTCCTGCTTGGACGCTTCCCGCAGGACATCGGCGCCGAGCTTGATCTGGTAACCGCCATCCAGGACGTTCGGCACCGAGTGCGGGGTGACGGAACCGTCAGCCTTGGTGATCGGCTTGAACGGTGTGTAGGCGTCGACGGCGTCCTGCTGCCACGGTTTGGACGGAGCCTTCTCGCTGTAGGGGTCCTCGTACTTGTTCTTCCACGTGTTGCCGGCGTCCAGGTAGCCGTCCTTGAGCTCTCGGCCGCCCTGCTTGAGCTTTTCGAACGCCTCCCCAGCAGTGGGACGCGACTGTCCCCAGTCCTCCAGTCGCGTGCCGGCGTCGCTCACCGCGTCCGCCTTCGGCGTCCGGGGCACGCTCGGTGCGTCCACCGTCCGGCCGCCTCCCTTGCCGAACCGCGCGAGCTGCGCCAGCACGTCGCCAAGCTTCGCGAAGAGGGTCTTGAGCCTGCCCGCGATCCTCGTGATGACCCTCATGAGCTTGGCGATCTGCTGGGTGATCTTGCTGAGCACGATGGCGCCGCGTCCGACGGCCCATGCCGAGAAGGCCGCGATCGAGCTGCCCAGTGAGACATATGAAGAAGCAAGAGCGATGATCGCGTTGCGGATGACCTCGTAGATGAACATGGCAACCAGATCACGGAGCATGCCGCGCACCGCTGCCGTGATGGTGCCTGCTGTCGCGATCTGCTCGCCCACCGCCGCGCACGACCTGCTGACCGCGGTGATCTCGTCGGCGAGCCTGCCCTGGCTCGACCGGAAACGCTCGGCCGCGGCCTCCTGCCAGGAGCTGATCTGGCTCTGCACCGCCGTGTTCTGCTCTTCCGCGATCTGCGCGATCGCGGTCGACACCTGGTTCCACGTGCCGACCGCGGCCTTGATCTTGTCGCCGTTGCCCGCGAGCCAGTCCAGCGGTTCACGCAGGAAGCTGAGGTGCTCTATAAGCCAGCCGATGCCCGCGGTCGCCAGCGCTCCGACCGGATCCATGAACACGCCGAGCGCGTCGAGGCCCAGGGCGGCGACGTTGAGCCCCAGTTCGGCGGCGTCCCCTTCACCGAGTCTGCCCATCGAGTCGACGGTCTGGGCGAGGGACTCGAACATCCCGGCACCGGCGAAGTTCGCAGGGTCGCTCCACTGATCGCCGCCCTTGAGGTCCGTGAAGGTCACCGAGAGCCTCCAAAGCGCCCGCGGTTGGCGTCCTCGCTCTGCTCGTAGAACAACGCGGTGGTTTTGGTGTTCTCGGCGGCGTCGCCGACACCGTCGGCCAGCTTGCGGATGGCCTCGACAGTCTTGTGCGCCGCGTCTTCGGCGTCGTTGGCGAAGAACTGCAACAGAACGCCGAACGTGTCGCCACCAAGATCCACGCCGGAAGCCTTGTCCGCAGCGGCTTCCAGTGCTTGCTGGCGGGTGAGCTGGTCTTTGGCGAACGAGTGCAGCTCACTCGGATTGACCTGGAAGCCGGTCATCGGAGCACGCTCCCGAAGCCGTCCTCGTCGTCATCGGCGGGCCGCTGCGGACGGGGCCTCGGTGCAGGCTTCTGCGCCGGGTCGTTCCACGAGACCTCGCGCATGACCTGACCCTCTTCGGGTGGTGGTGGCGGTTCCTCTTCCTCCGGCTGCGGGATGAAGCTGCGCAGGAAGTCCATCGCCTCGGTGCCGCCGAACTCGGGCTCCACAATGGACGCGACCTGCTCGGCGGCCTGGATCTGGGCCTTCTGCACGGTCTGCATCACGAGCTGGCTCAGTTGCACGTGCGTCAGGCGCATCGCGACAGGTGAGAACTCGATGTGCTGCAACGCGCCGTTCGGTGCGATCTTGACTGTCACCGCCTCGTTGGGGGAGGTGATGGTGCTGCCGGCGTGCTGGATCTGTTCCTGCATCTGGTGCGAGCGTTGCTGGAGTTGCTGGGCCTTGGACTCCAGGTCCGCGATCATCTGTTCCGGATTCATCGCTCGCTCGTCATCGCCAGAACCTGTCCGAGGTGTCGTGCCAGACCCACGTTGTCGGCGGGGGTGATCGTGAACCAGCCCTTGCGGGTCTCGACGTTGGCGTAGCGGCCCTGGCTGGTGTCGATCCACGTGACGGGCGGGAAGTCGCGGATGGTGCGGCCCTGGCCCAGCTGAACGAGGAAGTGGCCGTTGCCGATGGCGGGGCCGGTCAGCATCTGCTTGGCGATGCGAACCTCGTCGCTCTCCGCCGTGCGGACCGACTGCCGGAAGCCTTCCTGTTGCTGCGGCTGGTTTTCGAACGCCTGGCCGGGCACGGTCACGAGCTTGCCCGGCCCCGGCCTGCCTCGCGGCATGGCGTTCGCGAGGCAGGTGGCGATCTCGTTGGGCTGCACCAGACTCAACGTGATGCCGGTGTCCTCCTGGATCACCAGCACCGCGTAACCGCCGCGCGCGACCACACTGGCGCGGACGAGTTTCTGCTCGTTCATGTCCGGGATGCAGAGCGCGATGACACGGAGTTCGGGCCGCGCCAACAGGTTCAGCGCGTCCTCGAGATCAGGCTCCGGCCTGCCGCGCCGCGCGAGGTTCCGGCGTTCAAGGTCTGCGTGCACGGCGGCCTTGATGCGGGCGCGCTCGTCGAGCGTCTCGCCGTGCTGGCTGACGTCGAACGGGTACGGGATGCTTCCCGCCCGCAGGTCCTCCCAGAGGACCTCGAACGCGGGCAGGGAGAGCTGCGCGATCTGCTTCATCCGCCGATCACCGGCGGCGCGACCATGCGATCGTCGTCGAAGAACTCGTCGGTCGGGAGGAGGTAGTTGGACTTGTGCTCCTTGTCCTCCTCGCCCTGGCCCGCACCGGCGCCGGCTCCGGCACCCATGCCGCCGGCACCAGCCGCGCCACGTCCCGCGGCACCCGCACCCGCGCCTGCGCCGCCTGGGCCGTTGCCCATGACTCCGGTGCTGCCGCCGGGGGTGGCGGGGCCGAAGCTGCCCATGCCACGGCCGGAGCCCGCACCACCCATGCCGCCCGGACCCATACCGCCCGCGCCCATGCCGCGACCACCCGCGCCACCACCGGAACCGCCGCCTCCGGGGCCGCCGGGACGCATGCCCGGACCGCTACCAGGAGGTCGTCCTTGCAGACCGCCGCCGGGCGGCCGCATTCCGGGAGGCGGCAGCATGCCGGGCGGGGTGAACGGCGGCCGGTTCTGGCCGCCGGGGTTGTTCTGGTTGTTGCCGGGTTGCAGGGACGGGTCCTTGACCTGGGGCGCGACCCACGCGGCGTTTGTCGTGCCGTTGTTGGAGCCTGGAGGCATCGATGGCATGCCCGTGTTGCTGTTGTTGCTGAACCGCTGATTGGCGTTGACGTTGTTCAGGCTGCTCGTGCTCGTGCTGCTGCTCGTCTGCGTGACGCCCTGGTCCTGCGTGACCTGCGGAGTGGATTCCATGGTGGGCATGGACATCGCCGCGGACATCATCGTGTTGTCACGCGTCTGCATGACCTGAACGGCTTCGGCCTTCGCCTCTTGCTGTTCGTTGTGCTTGGAGAGCATCTCGAACGGTGCGCCCACCATGGCGGGCGGGAAGAGGATCGAAGGCGCGGCGTACTTCTTCATGATGTCCATCGGGCTGAAGCTGACCGGTTCGGGCATGCTGCGGTTCGCCTGCACCGCCGCGTCCCGCTGCTGCGCGATGGCACCGGAGGTGCGCACGAAACCCTCGCCGGTGTTGTCCGCGAACGTCCCCACCTTGTTGAGCGCAGCCCGAACCCCCTCGGCGGCCTTGCCCGTCCACGCCGACTGCGAGCCGTTGACCAGAATGCTGAAGTCGGTGGCCAGTTCCTTGAACCGCGACCCCAGTGCTCCCCAGGCATCGATCACCTGGTTCGCGGCGCTGGGGTCGTACTTCTCGGTGACCAGCTTCTTCATTTCTTCGTGCGGCTGGCCGGGATAGTTCGCGTTCGGATGTGGGACGGTGGGTTTGACGGGTGCCATGAGATTCCCCCCTCGGGCGGCGTTACGGGAGTTTCGGTGCGATCAGTTCGGCGGCCTTCGAGGACCGTTCGCAGGCGGCAGCGGTGTCCTCAGAGGTAAGGCCGATGTTGCCAATCACCACAACGGACGATGACTCGCTTACTGAGATTGCGATCGTGCAAAGGTGCTTTGCGCGGTCTGCAGCCTCAACCTTCTTCGCGTCATATTTGCCGACCTTGATGTCAGTGATCTTCTCACCGTCGAGACTCAGGTCTGCGACGCCGGTCTTCGTGCGGATGCCCGTACGAAGACCGCCAGCACCGCTCTTGGTCCAGTTACAGCCGTCTGAGCTGGCGACTTGCTCCGCCTTGCCTGGGGAGTTCAGTCCCAGGCTGGTCACTTCGGCTTCAGTGAGCAGATCGCACGGCTTGACCGCTTCCAGACCTGATGCCGAACTTGAGCCACTGGTCGGAGTTGCTTCGCCGGTCGTCGAAGTCGGCTTGGCGTCACCTGCTGTGCCGGTGCATCCGGCAGTGAGGGCCACGAGGCCGATCGCTGTGGCAATTAGGATGCGCTTCATTACTTCCCGTCGAGTTTCTTCAGTGCGTCGGCGCTTGATTGATCAACGGCCTGGTAGGACGCTCGACTCTTCTCAATCTGCGTCTTCAGGCTCTCAATCGCCTTGGCCATGTCTACGAGTGTCTTTTGGGCCGCTTGGCCGAAAGTGCGATTTCCCTGACTGATCGCTTCTGCGTAGCCGCCACCGAGCTTGGTGTCCATGCTGAGGTCGCCGGCGTTCATTGCGACGTTCTCGAGAGCGTCGCCCATCTCGGTCAGCTTTTTGATCATGGCGTCGACCAGTTGTGGGTCGACGGACAGTTGCTGGGTCTCCACGGCCACCGCGACGGCCCTGCCGGCGTCCATGATGGCGCTGAGGCCGCCCCCAAAGATGCTGTCCCACGCACCGCCTGCGACTTTGCCGCTTGTCACCACTTCTTCAGACACAGAAGCTCGACCCTCCCCGATTGCGCTCTGTGGTCGGCTGATGACCATACCGAAGCGCGTCCGTTCGGGGGATGCGTTGAACTACTTAACCCTGTTTGGGTTAAAACTTTGCCCTGGTCAGGAAGGCCTTGAACGCGCTAAGTGAGAACGAAAGCGCAGGTCCAGAGGGGTTCTTGGAGTCTCGTACGCCTGTGTGGGTGGTGGTCAACGCCACCTCGACGCAGTTCGCCTCGCTGCCGCTGTAGCTGCTCTTACGCCACTCCACCTGTCCCATCTGCGTGCGTACTCGGTGATCAGCCGCACCGATTCTGCCGCAGGCAACGCACGCTCGACCATCAGCCGAACGGCTCGCTCGTAGCGTTCGATTTCCTGGGGTTCCTCGAGGATCAGTACGGAGGTGAGGTTCTCCAGGAACAGACCTTGTGCCCGTTCGCCCGTTTGAGCAGCAAGAACGCGCCGTTCAAGCCCGCGTGCACGCCGGAGTTGGGGATCACTCGCAACGACATGTTCGTCAGCGCCGCCATCTCCGCGAGGTGGTCGAGCTGACGCTTCATCGTCGCGGGACCGCCAACTTGCCGGTTCAGCACGTGCTCGTCGATAAGGGCGGGCAGGCGGGTCGGCTCTGGCTCCTCAAGGATCGAACGTCGCTGAATGCGAATCACCAGCCTGGCATCGATTTCGTCTGCCGGCACCAGCTCGCATTCGTGTAGCAAGGCTCGCGTGTAGTCGGGTAGTTGGACCAGCCCGGGATGTTCGTGCGCTCGAAGTTGACGATGAACTGGAGGTTCGCGTTGTCGATCCGCAGGTCCAGCGAAGTTGTACGGCGTCTGATGGACTTCGACCTCGAGCGAGTTCCAGTTCGGCAGGCGGTAACGGCAGGCGCTGGCGGGGTCGAGCGACGTTGGCTGACGGCGGCCTCCAGTGGCACGTCACGGTCCAGGTAGTCGTGAGCCACGACCCAGCCGTCGTTGAGCGGAACGCCAAGCTGGGCGAGGTCGGTGATCGTGATCAACGAACACGCGTCGTACATCGGTGTGCCGCCGTAACTGGGTGGCGGGCCTTCGCCTGCGATCTGGCTCGTTGCTCGTCCCTGGACACTGAGGGTGTTCTCGGACAACAGGACGAGCATCGCGCTCGCGGCCACCAGTGTCAGCAGAAGACCGGGGAACCAGCGCATCAGCCGTCCTCAGTGGACTGAAGTGCGGTGCCGAGATCGCGGGCGAACTCGCCGACCTTGTCCAGGCCGGTACCGGGCCACGCGGTGGACAGCTCGATGATCTCCTCCCCGAGCTTGACGAGATCGGGTTCGGGCACAAAAGCCTCCAGTGGTCGAAAGCTCAGCCCACGCGGCGGAAGTTCCCGGCACTGATGTGCACGACCAGCCGTTCCAGCAGGTCCATCGGCATCGTGTCGGTGGACCAGGCGCAGAGGCACAACCGGCAGATGGCGTCCAACCGGTCAGGCGGCTCGAACGTGCCGAACATGGCAGTCACGGGATGTGGGCAAAGCACTCGCCAAGAAAGCCAGCCGCCCGGTCCACGGGGAAGGGGTTGCCCCTCGGGCAAAACCGACCAGGCCGGATGCGGAGAGATCGGCGGGGCTGGCTAGGCTCACCGGGGTGAGCACGGTCTACGACTGCAGCGAACCAGGCAATCGCGCGGCGGGACTCGCCGCTGCCGCCGGCGCGGTGCGGAGCGGGCGCCTTGTCGTCCTTCCCACCGACACCGTCTACGGGATCGGCTGCGACGCGTTCGACGCCGAAGCCGTCCGGAGTCTTCTCGACGCCAAGGGGCGCGGGCCCGACATGCCCGTGCCCGTGCTGGTCGGGTCCTGGACCACCATCGACGGGCTGGTTCTCAGCGTGCCGCGGCAGGCGCGGGCGCTCATCGAGGCTTTCTGGCCCGGTGGGCTGAGCATCGTGCTGCCCCACGCGCCGAGTCTGGCGTGGGATCTGGGGCAGACGCGCGGCACGGTCATGCTGCGCATGCCGTTGCACCCTGTCGCTCTGGAGTTGTTGCGCGACGTCGGTCCGATGGCCGTGTCCAGCGCCAACAGGACCGGGCACGCGCCGGCGTCCAGTGCGCAGGAGGCTCGTGACCAGCTCGGCGACGCGGTGCCCGTGTACCTCGACGGTGGACTGAGTGGCGAGAACGTCGCGTCGACCATCGTCGACCTCACCGGGCCCGACGCGCTGATCCTTCGCGAGGGTGCGGTCACCAAGGAAGATGTCAACGAGGTGCTCGGCATCGAGGTCGAGGTCGCTCGGTAGCGAGCGGCTGCCAGAATTGATCATGGTCGCCGCGAGTACCGTGGCGAGCACCCCGAACACCCCCGATTGATTGGTAGGCCCGTGGGGCCCGCATCCTCGTTCGTCCTTCCCGTGCGCGAGTACCTGCTCGTCGCGTTGATCGCTGCCGTCGTGACGTTCCTGCTCGTCGGCCTGGTGCGCGCGATGGCGTTCCGGCTCGGGGCGGTGGCCTATCCACGGCAACGGGACGTGCACGTGCAGCCGATGCCGCGGATGGGTGGTGTCGCCATCTATGGCGGCGTGCTCGCCGGCATGTTCGTGGCGCACCAGTTGCCGGTGCTGCGGGCGGCGTTCGACTTCTCCAATGACCCGTGGGGCGTCATCGTCGCGGGCGGCGTCATCGTGCTCGTGGGTGCGATCGACGACAGGTTCGAGCTCGACTCGCTCACCAAGCTCGCAGGTCAGGTCACGGCGGCGGGCATCCTCGTGCTGTTCGGCCTGCAGTGGATGATCGCGTGGGTGCCGTGGGACGGCGGCGCGACCATCTCGCTCGACCAGAACCAGGGCGCGTTGCTGACCGTGCTGCTCGCGGTCACCATGATCAACGCGATGAACTTCGTCGACGGCCTCGACGGACTCGCCGCCGGCATCGGCCTCATCGCCGCCGCCGCGACGGCCGCGTTCTCGATCGGTCTGCTGGTCGAACGCCAGGGTGCCGTCGAGGCCTACCCGCCGGCCCTGATCGCCGCCGTGCTGGCGGGTGCGTGCCTGGGCTTCCTGCCGCACAACTTCAACCCCGCGCGCATCTTCATGGGCGACTCGGGTTCCATGCTCATCGGCCTCATGCTCGCCGCCGCCACCACCAGCGCGTCAGGCAAGATCAACCAGGCCACCGGCAGCGCGGCCGATCTGCTCGGTCTGCTCTCGCCGCTGATCGTGGTCGCCGCGGTGCTGTTCGTGCCGCTGCTCGACCTGCTGATGGCCATCATCCGGCGCACCCGGCGTGGCGAGAGCCCGTTCTCCCCGGACAAGATGCACCTGCACCACCGGTTGCTGGAGATCGGGCACTCGCAACGACGCGCGGTGCTGCTCATCTACTTGTGGGCCGGCGTTTTGGCCTTCGGCGCGGTCGCGCTCACGCTGTTCGACCCGATCATCGTGGCCACGTGCTTCGTCATCGGGCTGATCGTGACGTTCGTGGTCTCCGTGATCCCACGGCTGCGGGAAGCCCGCAAGTAGGCGGAAATTGGTACGGCGTCTTGTTTGGGGCCGCTTAACCGGCGTTAACGAGGGCTGCCCGCAGGCGCTGGAATGCGGGTTCCTAGACTTCGGGACATGAGCGACGCGGACAAGGCCGTCACGCATGAGCTGACCGTCCAGCGACTCGCCGGGGAAATGTTCCGCGAGGCCGCGTGGGCGGCGCTCGGCACGTTTGTCCTCGGCGTCGTCGTGTCAACTGTGATCTGGGGGACCGCTGGTCTCTTCGGGTCATTGATCGGTGGTGCGATCGCCATCGGTTCGAGCCTTGCCACGTTGTTGTTGATGCGCAAGACGGCGGCACTCGATCCGATGTTCGTGATGGTCGCCGCACTCGGCGGATTCATGGGCAAGCTGATCGTGCTGCTACTCGCGGTGATCCTGCTGCGCAACCAGTCGTGGCTCGAACCCAAGGCGCTGGGAATCACCCTGGTGGCGACGGTGCTCGTGACGTCGTTCCTGGAGGCCAGAGCCTCCAAGCGCAGCCGTAGTCAGATGGTGGTCCCCGCCTCCGAAGGCACCTGAGACCTGCTGATATGGTCCGCGCAGGCCAGGGACACCCGATAGCAGGGGTGCCTCTGGCAGTCGCTTGCGAACCGTAAGGTACGTTAAGTCCAGATCGTGACGATTCCCCCGGCGGAGTGAACGCCGGCCGGGAGAACCGGAAGGAACACAGTGACCAAGTTGCTGGCTTCGGGGGGCGAGTTCGTCGCTCCCGGTGTGAAGGACTTCTTCCTCCCGCCGATCTTCGGCTCGGTCACGAAGCCGATGGTCCTGCTGGTGCTGTCGATCGTGATCATCGCCGTCTTCTTCATTGCGGCGACCCGCAACCTCAAGGTCGTCCCCGGCAAGTTCCAGTTCGCCGCCGAGTCGGTTTACGACTTCGGGCGCAACAACATCGCCAGGGAGCAGATCGGCGCGAAGGACTTCAAGCCGTTCGTCCCGCTGATCCTCACGATCTTCACCTTCATCCTGGTGAACAACCTGTTCGGGCTCATCCCGATCATCCAGTTCCCCACGATGTCGCACATCGGCTTTCCGCTCGCCGTTTCGTTGCTCGTTGTTTACCCGGTGTACCACTTCGTCGGGTTCAAGCGGCACGGCTTCGTGGGCTACTTGAAGCACCAGACGATTCCGCCGGGCGCCCCGTGGTTCGTGCTCCCGCTGCTGATTCCGATCGAGTTCTTCCAGAAGTTCATCCTGAACCCGCTCACGCTGGCGATCCGAGTTTTCGCTGCCATGTTCGCGGGTCACCTCCTGCTGCTGGTGTTCACCCTGGCCGGTGAGTTCCTGCTGCTGAATGGCGGCCTGACCGTCATCGTGGCGCCGGTGTCCTTCGCCTTCGCCATCGCGCTGACCTTCCTGGAGGCGCTGATCATGTGCCTGCAGGCCTACATCTTCGCGCTGCTGTCTGCCAGCTACATCGGCATGGCGCTGGCAGAAGAGCACTGAGAAACGCAAAGCCTCCGATCCGCGAAATCTCGCGGACCGAGTTGGAAAGGGAACAGCAACAGTGAGCGCTATCCAGATCGCCCAGGACGCCGTCAACCTGAACCAGGGTCTCGCGGCCATCGGCTACGGCCTTGCCGCCATCGGCCCGGGCATCGGCGTGGGTCTGATCTTCTCCTCGGTCATCAGCGGCACCGCCCGTCAGCCCGAGGCTCGCGGCGTGCTGCTCGGCCTGGCGTGGACCACCTTCGCCATCGTCGAGGTCCTCGCGCTGATCGGCTTCGTCGTGTACTTCATCGCGACTGCCTGACCGACCTCTGATCGCGTTAGGAGAAACGGTGATGGACACCCTCATCCTGGCTGCGGAGGGTCCGGTCAACCCGGTCATTCCGCATACCTCGGAGATCATCCTCGGTCTCGTCGCGTTCCTGCTCCTCCTCTTCGTCATCAAGAAGTTCGTCTCACCGCGCTTCGAGGCGTTGTACGAGGAGCGGACGGCCAAGATCGAGGGTGGCATCGAGAAGGCTGAGCAGGCTCAGGCCGAGGCCCAGCGTGCTCTCGAGCAGTACAAGGAGCAGCTGGCCGAGGCTCGCGCCGAGGCCGCACGCATCCGCGACGACGCACGGGCCGAGGGCCTGCAGATCGTCGAGGAGCTGCGTGAGCAGGCGCAGGCCGAGTCGGCGCGCATCGTCGCGCAGGGCCAGCACCAGCTGGACGCTCAGCGCGCCCAGATCGTCGCGGAGCTGCGTGCCGACCTCGGCCGCACCGCTGTCGAACTGGCGAGCAAGGTCGTGGGCGAGTCCCTCGAGGACGACTCCCGCCGCCGTGGCACCGTCGACCGCTTCCTCAACGAGCTGGACGCCGTCGCGGCGCCCGCGAGCAAGTAGAGGCTGCCGATGACGTTGCATGCCGCAAGTCGTGAAGCTCTGGCAGCCGCGGAACTGCGGCTGCTGGAGCTGGCCGACGCCACCACGTCGACGGACGACCTCGCCAAGCTCGGCGAGGAGCTCTTCGCCGTGCTCGACCTGCTGATCGGTCAGCGGTCGCTGCGCGGCGCGCTCGCCGACGCCTCGTCCGAGGCCGCCGGTCGTGAGCAGCTGGTTCGCGGCCTGTTCGCGGGCAAGGTGAGCGACGCGACCCTGCAGATCGTGGTCGCCGTCGTGACGTCGCGCTGGTCCAGCCCGCGCGAGCTCGTGGACGGTGTCGAGTCGCTCGCCCGCACCACGCTGCTGGTGCGTGCCGAGCGCGACGGCCAGCTGGACTCGACCGAGGACGAGCTGTTCCGGCTCGGCCGCATCGTGGCTGGTTCGAACGAGCTCGAGCTGTTGCTGGCGGACCCCGCCGGTGACGCCTCCGGCAAGGTCGCGCTGGTCGACTCCCTGATCGAGGGGAAGGTCAGCCCGGTCACCAAGACGCTGGTGGACCAGCTGGTTCGCAACCCGCGCGGAGTGCGTGTGGCGGACGGGCTCTCCGAGCTCGCCGACCTGGCGGCCAAGCGCCGTCAGCGTTCCGTCGCGCACGTCCGGTCCGCCGTGGCGCTGACCGCGGAGCAGGTCGACCGCCTGACCGCGACGCTGACCACGATCTACTCGCGTCCGATCGCGCTGCACGTGGAGGTCGACGCCGCACTGGGCGGTGGCCTCTCGATCAAGATCGGCGACGAGATCATCGACGGAAGCATCGCCGGCCGGTTGGCGGCACTGCGCCGCAATCTCGCCAGCTAGCCCCCGAGCCCTTTCCCAGAACGAAGAAGTGAGAGCAGGAACGACATGGCGGAGCTGACGATCTCGTCGGACGAGATCCGCAGTGCGATCGAGAAGTACGTCTCGAGCTACTCCCCGGAGGTCAGCCGGGAAGAGGTCGGTACCGTCTCCGAGACCTACGACGGCATCGCCATCGTCGAGGGCCTTCCGGGCACGATGACCAACGAGTTGCTCGAGTTCCCCGGCGGCGTCCTCGGCGTCGCCCTGAACCTTGAGGTCCGCAACATCGGTGCGGTCATCCTCGGTGACTTCGACAAGATCGAAGAGGGCCAGGAGGTCCGCCGGACGGGCAAGGTCCTGTCCGTGCCGGTCGGCGACGGCTTCCTCGGTCGTGTCGTCAACCCGCTGGGCACGCCGATCGACGGCCTCGGTGACATCGTCGCCGACGACACCCGCGCCCTGGAGCTGCAGGCGGCTTCCGTGCTGCAGCGTCAGCCGGTGTCCGAGCCGATGCAGACCGGCATCAAGGCCATCGACGCGATGACGCCGATCGGTCGCGGTCAGCGTCAGCTGATCATCGGTGACCGCAAGACCGGCAAGACCGCGGTCTGCATCGACACGATCATCAACCAGAAGAAGGCCTGGGAGTCGGGCGACCCGAAGCAGCAGGTCCGCTGCGTCTACGTCGCCATCGGCCAGAAGGGCTCCACCATCGCGGGCGTCAAGGCCGCGCTGGAGGAGGCGGGCGCACTCGAGTACACGACGATCGTCGCCGCCCCCGCTTCTGACTCCGCCGGCTTCAAGTGGCTGGCGCCGTACACCGGCTCCGCCATCGGCCAGCACTGGATGTACCAGGGCAAGCACGTCCTGATCATCTTCGACGACCTGACCAAGCAGGCCGAGGCGTACCGCGCGATCTCGCTGCTGCTGCGCCGCCCGCCGGGCCGCGAGGCCTACCCCGGCGACGTCTTCTACTTGCACTCGCGTCTCCTCGAGCGTTGCGCGAAGCTCTCGGACGACCTCGGCGGCGGTTCGATGACGGGTCTCCCGATCATCGAGACCAAGGCGAACGACGTGTCGGCGTACATCCCGACCAACGTCATCTCGATCACCGACGGTCAGTGCTTCCTCGAGTCCGACCTGTTCAACGCCGGTGTGCGGCCGGCCGTCAACGTGGGTATCTCCGTTTCCCGCGTCGGTGGTGCCGCGCAGATCAAGGCGATGAAGGACGTCGCGGGCTCGCTGCGCCTCGACCTGTCGCAGTTCCGCGAGCTGGAGGCCTTCTCCGCGTTCGCGTCCGACCTCGACGCCGCGTCGCGCGCCCAGCTGGACCGCGGTGCCCGTCTGGTCGAGCTGCTCAAGCAGGGCCAGTACTCCCCGGTGCCCGTCGAGGAGCAGGTCGTCGAGATCTTCGCCGCGACCAAGGGTCACCTGGACGACGTCCCCGTCGCCGACATCCGCCGGTTCGTCGCGGACTTCAAGGACTCGCTGCGCCGCAACCACGCGGACCTGCTGAGCAGCATCATCGAGACCAAGAAGTTCCCCGAGGACTCGCAGAAGCGCGTTGTCGCCGCCGTGACCGAGTTCAAGAAGCAGTTCACCGCTTCGGACGGCACGACGATCGTCAACGAGGCGCCCGAGAAGGCGATGGACGCCGACAAGGTCGCCCAGGAATCGGTGAAGGTCCACAAGCCCGAGCCCACCAAGAAGTGATCTGAGCCATGGGCGCACAGATTCGGGAGCTCCGCCAGCGGATCCGAACGGTCAACTCGACCAAGAAGATCACGAAGGCGTACGAGCTCATCGCCACGTCTCGCCTCGCCAAGGCGCAGACCAGGGTCGCGGCCTCGCGCCCCTACGCGGACGAGATCACCAACGTCCTCTCCGCGTTGGCCGAGGCCTCGGCGAACCTCGACCACCCGTTGCTGTCGGAACGCGAGAACCCCAAGCGTGCCGCCGTCCTGGTCGTGACCAGTGACAAGGGCATGTGCGGTGGTTACAACTCGAACGTGCTCAAGGCCGCTGAGCAGCTGATCCAGCTGCTCAAGTCCGAAGGCAAGGAGCCGGTGCTGTTCGCGACCGGCCGCAAGGCGGTCGGGTACTTCAACTTCCGCCGTCGCGAGGTCACCGCGTCGTGGAGCGGGTTCTCCCAGACCCCGCACTACGTCAACGCCGTCGAGGCGGGTGACGCGCTGGTGGAGGCGTTCCTGGAGGGCACGGAGAACGGTGCGCAGGGCGTGGACGAGATCCACGTCGTGTACACCGAGTTCAAGTCCATGCTGAGCCAGACGCCGACCGCCAGGCGGATCGCGCCGATGGACGTCGAGTACACCGGTGAGACGCCCAAGGGCCCGCGCGCGGTGTACGACTTCGAGCCCAGTGCGGAAGCGCTGCTCGGAGCGATGCTGCCCAAGTACGTGAAGACGCGGCTGTTCTCCGCCATGCTGGAGGCAGCGGCTTCGGAGTCGGCAGCTCGTCGTACGGCCATGAAGGCGGCGACGGACAACGCGACGGAGCTCGTGCGCAACCTCAGCCGGGCGGCGAACTCGGCCCGTCAGGCCCAGATCACCCAGGAGATCAGCGAGATCGTCGGTGGCGCCTCCGCGCTTACCGGTGGCGCAGGAAGTGATGACTGACATGAGTGCTACTGCCACCACCACCCGCACCGGCCGTGTGGTCCGGGTGATCGGTGCGGTCGTCGACGTGGAGTTCCCGCGCGACGCCGTGCCGGAGCTCTTCAACGCTTGCCACGCCGAGATCACCTTCGAGGCGGTCGCCAAGACGCTGACCCTCGAGGTCGCGCAGCACCTCGGCGACAACCTGGTCCGCACCATCTCGATGCAGCCGACCGACGGTCTGGTGCGCGGTACGACCGTGACCGACACCGGCAAGGCCATCTCGGTTCCCGTCGGCGACGTCGTCAAGGGCCACGTCTTCAACGCCCTCGGTGACTGCCTCGACGTGCCCGGTCTCGGCCGGGACGGCGAGCAGTGGGGCATCCACCGCAAGGCGCCCGCCTTCGACCAGCTCGAGGGCAAGACCGAGATCCTCGAGACCGGCATCAAGGTCATCGACCTGCTCACCCCGTACGTCAAGGGCGGCAAGATCGGCCTGTTCGGCGGCGCGGGTGTCGGCAAGACCGTGCTCATCCAGGAGATGATCACGCGTATCGCGCGTGAGTTCTCCGGTACGTCGGTGTTCGCCGGCGTCGGTGAGCGCACCCGTGAGGGCACCGACCTCCTCCTCGAGATGGAGGAGATGGGTGTTCTCGCCGACACCGCCCTGGTGTTCGGTCAGATGGACGAGCCGCCCGGCACGCGTATGCGCGTCGCGCTGTCCGCTCTCACGATGGCGGAGTACTTCCGCGACGTGCAGAACCAGGACGTGCTGCTCTTCATCGACAACATCTTCCGGTTCACCCAGGCCGGTTCCGAGGTCTCGACCCTGCTGGGTCGTATGCCTTCGGCCGTGGGTTACCAGCCGACGCTGGCGGACGAGATGGGTGAGCTCCAGGAGCGCATCACCTCGACGCGCGGTAGGTCGATCACGTCGCTGCAGGCCATCTACGTGCCCGCGGACGACTACACCGACCCCGCCCCGGCGACGACCTTCGCCCACCTGGACGCGACGACGGAGCTTTCCCGTCCGATCTCCCAGAAGGGCATCTACCCGGCCGTCGACCCGCTGTCGTCGTCGTCTCGAATCCTCGAGCCGTCGATCGTCGGCGAGGAGCACTACCGGGTCGCCCAGGAGGTGAAGCGAATCCTGCAGAAGTACAAGGAGCTGCAGGACATCATCGCCATCCTCGGTATGGACGAGCTGTCCGAAGAGGACAAGGTCCTCGTCGGTCGCGCGCGTCGTCTCGAGCGCTTCCTCGGCCAGAACTTCATCGTGGCCGAGAAGTTCACCGGTCAGCCCGGTTCGTTCGTGCCCATCAAGGACACGATCGAGGCGTTCGACCGCGTGTGCAAGGGCGAGTTCGACCACTTCCCGGAGCAGGCGTTCTTCTCCTGCGGCGGGTTGGACGACGTCGAGGCCAACGCCAAGAAGCTGGCCGGCAACTGAGCTAGTTCTTCTGCCGAAGGGCCGTTCCTCCTTTGTGGAGGGACGGCCCTTTTGGCGTTTCCCAGGACGCACGTTTCCGGTGGATGGAAACCGGACTCCCGGTCGCGGGCCCTGACGTCGCACCATGCTCGGCATCACCAGGGCCCTCGACGAGGAGGAAAAGCGCGTGAACAAATGGGTGTTGCCGCTGTGCTGGACCGCGGTCCTGCTCGACGGCTTTGACCTCGTGGTGCTCGGCACGGTGATTCCTGTGCTGTTGCAGGAGAAGCTGCTCACGACGGCGAGCGCCAGCGTGGTGTCCACGGCCGGTCTGGTCGGGATGATGCTCGGTGCGCTGATCATCGGGACCATCACCGACGTCATCGGCCGGCGCAAGGTGATGATCTACGCCGTGGCCGGGTTCTCGGTGTTCACGCTGGCCTGTGCGTTCGCGCCGGACGCGACGACGTTCGGGATCCTCAGGTTCCTCGCGGGGCTCGGCCTCGGTGGCTGCCTGCCGACGGCGATCGCGATGGTCAACGAGGCTCGGCCGCGGCAGGGCGGCCGAGCCACCACGCTCATCATGACCGGGTATCACGTCGGCGCGGTCATCACGGCGCTGCTGGGGATCGTGCTGATTCCCGTCCTCGGGTGGCGGTCGTTGTTCGTGGTGGGGGCGCTGCCCGCGCTGGTGCTGATTCCGTTGATGGTCAAGCACTTGCCGGAGACGGCGGCGCGCACGGCTCCTGCCTTGGAGGCGGTCGGATCGCTGTTCAGGCCCGGGTTGCGGAAGGCGACTGTGTCGTTCTGGGTGGCGTCGTTCATGGGGCTGTTGCTCGTGTACGGGCTGAACACGTGGTTGCCGCAGATCATGCGCAGCGCCGGGTACGAACTCGGCACGGCACTGGCGTTGCTGCTCACGCTCAACATCGGTGCGGTGGTGGGACTTCTGATCGCCGGAGCGGTCGCTGACCGGATCGGGATCAGGCCCGCGGCCATCGGGTGGTTCGCGGCCGCCGTGGTGTTCCTGGCCCTGCTGAGCATCAAGCTGCCGGGTGTGGGCGTTTACGTGGCCGTGTTGCTGGCCGGGTGCTTCGTGTTCAGCGCGCAGGTGCTCGTTTATGCCTATGCGGGGCGGGTTTACGAGGACAACCGGGCCACCGGCATCGGATGGGCCGCGGGGATCGGGCGGTTGGGTGCCATTAGTGGACCGTTGCTCGGCGGTGCGTTGCTCACGGCTGGATTGGCGCACCCGTGGGGCTTCTACGCGTTCGCGTTCATAGCGGCGTTGGGCGCAACGGCCGTTGGCGCGATTGGGCTGAAGGCGAAATCGGTCGTGACGCCCGCCGGGTGATGGCAAGGTCAGGTGCATGGCCCGACACGTTCCGTACGACGACCCGGGGACACCGGACGTCCGCTCGCCCTGGCGGTACCTGTGGTGGCTCGTGCTCGTGCAGCGCGGGCGGGTGCTCGCCGGGGCGTGGTGGGGCTCGCTGTCGATGTGCGGGCTGATCCTGCCGCCGTACCTCATCTCGCGGGCCGTCGAGGACGGTGTGCGGGGTGGTGACCGGGCCGCGTTGCTGTGGTGGTGCGGCGCACTGCTCGCGGTGGCGGTGGGGCTGGCCCTGGTCTTCATCGCCCGGCACAGCACGATGACGTTGGTGCGAACCGATGCCGCGTTGCGCACGGCGCAGATCGTCGTCCGGCACGTCACCCGGCTCGGCGGAGTCGTGCGGCGGAAGCTGTCCACAGGGGAGCTCACGTACCTGCAGAACGGCGACACAGCGCGGATCGCGCACGCGCTGACCAGTACCGGGCCCGGAGTGGGTGCCGTGGTGGCGTACGTGGCCACGGCGGTGTTGCTGGTGCGGATCTCGCCGCTGGTCGCAGTCGTGGTCCTGCTCGGGGTGCCCGTGCTCGCCGTGGTGACGGGGCCCGTCCTGCGGCGGTTGCACGCCGTGGAGGCCGAGTACCGGCAGCGGCAGGGGGAGCTGAGCTCGCGGGCCGGCGACATCGTGGGCGGGCTGCGGGTGTTGTCCGGGATCGGCGGGAAGCCGGCGTTCGAGGCGCGGTTCCGGGCCCTGTCGCGGGAGGTCATCGAAGACGGCTACCGGGTGTCGGCGTGGCTGAGCTGGGTGCAGGCGCTGACGTGGGGACTGCCCGCGTTGTTCCTCGCCGTGGTCACGTGGATCGTGGCGCGCATGGTGGTCACCGGTGCCATCTCGATCGAGGAGATGGTCGCGGTCTACCTGTACGTCACCACGTTGACCGTGCCGGTCGCCTTCTTCATGGAAGGAGCGGATGCGATTCCCCGCGCGCTGGTGTCGGCGCGGCGAGTCATCGACGTTCTCCGGTTGCAGCCTGAGGAGAAGGACGCCGAGGCGGTGCCGCTGGACGTGAAGACCGGTGCGTTGACGGTGGTCGTCTCGGCGAACTCGGCGCTGGCGAAGGACGCTGTCGAACGGTTGCCGGGGGTGGTGGCGGACAACGACGACTACCTGTTCGCGGGCACCGTGCGCGAGGCGGTGTCGGTGGCGGTGCACGGTGACCACGAGCTGGACGAGGCGCTGTACGCGGCGGCGGCCGTGGACATCGTGGCGGCGTTGCCGGACGGCCTCGACTCACACCTGGAATCGCAGGGGCGCAACGTTTCCGGCGGTCAACGGCAACGGCTGCGGCTCGTTCGGGCGTTGCTGAGCGAACCGGAACTGCTCGTGCTGGTGGAACCGACATCCGCGCTCGACGCGGTGACCGAGGCCGCGGTGGCGAAGAGGGTGCGGGAGAGGCGGCTGGGGCGGACCACGGTCGTCGTGTCGTCCTCGCCGTTGTGGGCGGGCCAGGCGGATCAGGTCGTGCACCTGGGGTCTGGATCGAAGTCTGACCCGTGACAGCCGGGCCCGAGGCGGCCCCTGGCGGCACGGCCGGCCAACGCCGGTATGCGGGCCGTCCGGCCAATACCGGTATGCGGGCCGTCCGGCTAACACCAGTGTGCGGCATGGCCGGCTAACGCCGGTGTGCGGGCTGTCCGGCCAACACCGGTATGCGGCATGGCCGGCTAACGCCGGTGTGCGGGCCGTTCGGCCAACGCCGGTATGCGGCATGGCCGGCCAACGCCGGTATGCGGGCCGTTCGGCCAACGCCGGTATGCGGCATGGCCGGCCAACGCCGGTATGCGGGCCGTCCGGCTAACACCGGTATGCGGGCCGTCCGGCCGCACAACCAGGATCCACCTCAAGCGCGACTCTCATCGAACCAGACTTCGACACAGACCCCAGGGGAGAACCGATGACCAGGCTGCCGATCGCGGACCGCCGGGAGGTGCGGCAGGCGGCGGCGCGGCTGCTCCGGGGCGAACGGCGCGCGCTGGCCGTGGTGCTCGTGCTCACCGCGCTCTCGGCGTTGTCGGGCCTCGTCGGGCCGTATCTGCTCGGCAAGATCGTCGGCGGGGTGGAGGCCGGTTCCCTCACCCTGTCCACTGTGGACCAGCTCGCGCTCGGGGTGCTCGGTGCGGCCGCGCTGCACCTGGTATTGGTGCGGTACAGCGCGTTGCGGGCGGCGAGACTCGGCGAACGGTTTCTGGCCTCGTTGCGCGAGGAGGCGGTGACGCGCACGCTGGCGTTGCCCGCGCGAGTGGTCGACCGGCTGAGCACCGGCGACCTGCTGAGCCGCGTGACGAGCGACGTCGGCACGGTCGGCCAGGCGTTGCGGGACAGCGTGCCCGAGGTGCTCGCGGGCGCCGTGCACCTCGTGGTGGTGTTCGTGGCGGTGTTCTGGCTGGATCCCGTGCTCGGCCTCGTCTCCCTGGCCGGGATGCCGTTTGTGGTGTGGGTGGTGCGCTGGTATCTCGCCCGTGCGCGCGACGCGTATCTCGCGGAGAGCGAGGCCGCCGGCGACGTCGCGGAGATGTCCGCGGCGGTGGGCGAGGGCAGCCGGACGATCGAGACGTACGGCCTGAGGGCCCGGATTCTGGCGGCGGCGGACGGCACCATCGCGCGGTCGTACCGGGCGCGGCTGAGGACGCTCGCGCTCAGGAACGTGCTGTTCCCGGTGACCACCTTCGTGAACACCCTGCCGGCCGCGCTGGTGCTGCTCGTCGGCGGCTTCTTCTACGCGGCCGACGGCGTGCGGATCGAGGTCGTCGTCACGGCGGTGCTGTGGGTGTGGCGGCTGGTCGAGCCGATGGACCGCATCCTGTTCTGGGTGGAGTTCCTTCAGCGCGGCGGCGCGTCGTTCGCGCGGATCGAGGGGATCGGGGCCCACGCCGAACCCGCGCCCGCCGTCCGTGAACCGGACAGCGACCGCATCGAGGTGAGCGGAGTTCATTACTCCTATGTGGACGGCCATGAGGTCCTGCACGGTGTTGACCTCGTGGTGCAGCAGGGAGAACGGCTGGCGATCGTCGGCGTCTCCGGCGCGGGCAAGTCGACGCTGGGCCGGTTGATCGCGGGCGTCGACCGCCCTGGTGAGGGTTCGGTGCTCGTCGGCGGGGTGTCCGTCGCTGATCTCACGGCAGCCGGTGAACAGCGGATCGTGCTGGTGACGCAAGAACATCACGTGTTCATCGGCACGGTCAGGGACAACCTCGCGATGGCGGCGCCGGACGCTCCGGACGACCGGTTGCTCGAAGCGTTGCGCACCGTCGGCGCGGGATGGTTCGAGGAGTTACCGGAAGGCCTCGAAACGCTGCTCGGTGCGGGTGGCGTGGAGCTGGATCCCGCGCAGGCACAACAACTCGCGCTCGCACGCGTCGAGGTCGCCGATCCGCACACGCTGGTGCTGGACGAGGCGACGTCCTCGCTCGACCCGGCCACGGCCCGGCACGCGGAGCGCGCGATCGCGGCTGTGCGGGAGAGACGCACGGTGATCGCGATCGCGCACCGGTTGCAGACCGCGCGTGACGCCGACCGGATCGCGGTCGTCGACTCGGGCCGGATCGTGGAACTGGGATCCCACGACGACCTGGTGGCCAGGGACGGCACCTACGCAACGCTCTGGCGCTCCTGGCACGGTGCCTAGCTCGCGTCCGGTAAGCCTCGTCCGGCGGCACGCGCTCGCCCGCGCCTCTCACCGAACGAACTTGCAGGACCCTAGGCCAAAGGAACCTGGACCGAGTCGCCGTTCGGCCGTTCGACGGCCACCTCGGTCGTGCCCGCAGGTGCGATCCACACGTCCGGCCGCCGGTCCGGACCGATGCGTGCGCCGAACTCGGCCACGACAGTGCCCAAGTCGCCAGGTAGCCGCACCCGTGCCGGCAGCGGCGCGGTCCTGTTCACCGCGCTGCCGGCCAGGCCGCCGTCGAACGTGCCGTTCGCCCGGTAGAGGGCGGCGTACGTCTCGCCGTTCGCCTCGAAGACGGAGACGAACCTGCCATCCGGCAGCCACGCCTGCACCTGCCACCTGCCCCACTCGTAGTCGCGCACGACGTAGTCGAGCACTCCGGCCCTCTGCATGTCCCGGTGCGAGAGCATCGACTTCATCTGCGGGTGTTCGTCCTGACGGTTCGTCGCCCAGACGTTGTCGGTCCAGCCGAGGCCGGCGTGCGGCTGGAACGCGCCGTCCGGTCCGTAGTCCGGCTTCGCCATGAGCGGTTCGCTGAGGAAGTCGTCGGCGGCGGGCCTGCTGTCGGACCGCACGAACACCGGCCGGTCCGCCTGCTGTGCGCTCACCACGGCCACGCCACCTCCGCTGGACTCGGCCGCCTGCCACTGCCGCGACAGCCGGCCGTCCCCGCCGCGCACCGGCCGCTGTGACCAGTAGACCGTCCGGCCGAGGTTCAGCACGACGTTCGTCGACTCGCTCGCGCCGAAGCGGTACAGCCCGCGCTCAGGTTCACCGTCGAGGAGCACCTCGCGATCCACGACCTCGTTCATCGCGACCAGGCCGACGAGGGTCTTGGGCGTGGGTGTGCTCGCCACCCGGACCGGTTGCAGGATCAGCACCGCGGGGCCGTCCGGCGTGCTGCCCGCCCAGAAGACGCGTGCGGGAGCCGAGAAGTCCGTGATGCGCTCCGGTGCCTTCTGTGTGCTTTGCCACACCTGCAGAGCGTGCTCGACGTCCTTCCGGCTGGACGCCAGGTCGCCACTCGTCGCGGCCGTCAGTCGCGGATCGCGGGTGGTGAAGCCGCCGTGCTCGTCGGAACGGGTCACCATCACCCCCGCCGTCACTCCGGCGAGTAGCGCCACCGCCGCGGTCACCGCCACCAGCTTGCGCGTGTGCCTGCGTCGTCCCCCGGCCATCACGTCCCCCACGAATCCCGGCCGCACGTCGAGTTCCGCCGTGGCGGCCTCCATTGCCTGCTTCAACTCCACGTCAGCACCTGCTCACCCATCAGTTCGCGCATGCGGGCGAGGCCGCGCGAGGTCTGGCTCTTCACCGTGCCGACGCCGCAACCGAGTGCGCGCGCGGTCTCCGCCTCACTGAGGTCGTCGAAGAACCGGAGCACCAGAACGGCGCGCATCTTCTTCGGCAACTGCGCCAGCGCACGCACCACGCTGTCCGCGTCCACGACCTGTTGCTCGTGCCCGTGCGCCGGAGGTACCGCCCCCGGTTCCAGCGGTGCCTCCGGTTTGCGCGAACGCCGGCGCCAGCGGTTCGCGGCCGAGTTGGCCAGTGCGGCGCGTGCGTACGCTTCAGGTGAGGACCTGATCCGGTGCCACTTGCCGTACATGCTCATGAGGACGTCCTGCAGAATGTCCTCAGCGGCGCCTTTGTCGCCACCGCACAGCAAGTAGGCGGTGCGCAACAGTGCCTGCGACCGCAACGCCACGAAGTCCTCGAAGTCCTGCATGTCCCCCCTTCGGCGGTCGTCGAAGGTACTGACACCGGGCGGGGCGGCAAGGTTGTCAGGCGACCGTTTAGACTCAGTTCGACTCCAGACGACGAGGGAGATACGCGTGGCCGAGATGACCGTTGAACTGGTCGCCGTTGAACGCCGTTTGTGGTCCGGTAAGGCCACCTCTGTTTCGGCGCAGACCACCGAGGGCGAGATCGGCATCCTGCCCGGTCACGAGCCCGTGCTCGGCCAGCTGGTCGAGGGTGGCGTGGTGCGCGTGCGCACGACGGACGGTGGCCTTGTCACCGCCGCCGTGCATGGTGGCTTCCTCTCCGTGACCGGCACCGGCGTATCGATTCTCGCCGAGGACGCCGAGCTCGCGGGCGAGATCGACGTGAACGCGGCGCGCACGGCGCTGCAGGACGCGGACGACGCAGAGCGCGCACGAGCGGCAGCGCGCGTGCGGGCCGTGGAACAGTCGGCCTGAGACCGGGCACGAGGCCGCAGCCGTGGGGATCACCGAGAGTGCCGGCCTGATCCTTCTTGGGGTGGCGATCGTCATCACGTACTTCGCCTGGCGCCGCATCCGGCTGCTGCGTGAGGGTGGTGTGCACGTCGCCCTGCGCAGCCAGTTCGACGATCGTGGGCGTGGCTGGCACCTGGGCGTGGGGCACTACCGGGGCGACTCGTTCGCCTGGTTCCGGGTGCTGTCGCTCGGGTCCGGGCCGAACGAGCTGATCTCCCGGGACGGGCTCGAGATCGATGCCCGGCGGGAGCCGACCGGGCCTGAGGCCTACGCCATGCCGGTGGGCGCGATCGTGCTGCGGTGCCGGTCCGCCTCTGGTGAGGTCGAGATCGCCATGGGGCCGGATGCTCTTACCGGGTTCCTGTCCTGGCTCGAGTCTTCGCCGCCGGGGCGATCGATTCCCTGGGCTTCTTGAGATTGTGCGAACGACCCGTCGGGGGTTCCCGGCGGGTCGTTTTTGCGTGCGGGCGGGGTGGGTTGCGTTGGCGTGCGAGAGGTCGCCTTGCGAGGGTGGTCCGTCAGGTCGTGACGGAACTGCGCGGGGTTGCGATTGGGGCTTGACCTTGAGCCTCTGGCGGGATGCTTGACGGCCGGAACGGGCCGGGCTGAAAAGCGCCCGGCCGTGCCCGTGAGGGGAGCATCCCGCCCACTCAAGGTAAAGCCCCAATCGCCATGAGCGGACCCGAACCGCCACCCGGCGTCCAAGGTTCGGACGGCTCGCTTCGCATCGCCACGCCAGGACTCGTACGTGGTCGCCTTGCGTTGGCGGGCGTGCCGTGCGGGCGACACCGCCCGAGGGTTGCTTGCGTGCGTCAGGCGTTCTCGCCCGGCTGCCAGAGCACGTCGCCGTCCGGGTTGGCCACGCGAGCCAGGATGAACAGCAGGTCCGAGAGCCGGTTCAGGTACTTGGCCGTGAGGACGTTCGTGTGCTCGGCGTCCTCTTCGATCAGTGACCACGTGCGTCGTTCCGCGCGGCGGGCGATGGTGCGCGCCTGGTGCAGCAGGGCCGCTCCTGGCGTGCCCCCGTTCAGGATGAACGAGTCGAGTTTGCCCAGGCGTTCGTTGAACGTGTCGCAGTAGGTCTCCAGGCGGTCCACGTAGGCCTGGGTCACGCGCAGGGGTGGGTACTTCGGGTCCGGGGTGATCGGGGTGCAGAGGTCCGCTCCGACGTCGAAGAGGTCGTTCTGCACCTTGCGCACCACCTCGAAGACGTCTGGTGCCAGTTGGCCCAGCGCCAGGGCCACGCCGAGGGACGCGTTCGTTTCGTCCACGTCCGCGTAGGCCTCGATGCGTGGTGAGGTCTTGGGGACGCGGGAGAAGTCGCCGAGGCCGGTCGTACCGTCGTCGCCGACCCGCGTGTAGATCTTGGTGAGATGTACCGCCATGGCTGGCACTTTAGAGCCGTCCGTAGGATTGCCGCGTGAGCGAGCATTTCCGGGTACACGGTGGCGCAAGGCTGGTCGGCGATGTTGATGTCGTCGGCGCCAAGAACAGCGTGCTCAAGCTGATGGCCGCGGCCCTGCTGGCCGAGGGCACCACGACCATCACCAACTGCCCGGACATCCTCGACGTGCCGCTGATGGCGGACGCGCTGCGGAGTCTCGGGTGCGAGGTCGAGCTCGAAGGTGACGTGGCGAGGATCACCACGCCCGCCGAGTTGAGTCATCGGGCTGATTCCGAGGCGATGGGCAAGCTGCGCGCGAGCATCTGTGTGCTCGGGCCGCTGGTCGGGCGGTGCAAGCGCGCGGTCGTGGCGTTGCCCGGCGGTGACGCGATCGGTTCGCGGCCGTTGGACATGCACCAGAGCGGGCTCGAGAAGCTCGGTGCGCGGACGTGGATCGAGCACGGCTGCATCGTCGCCGAGGCCGAGGGGCTGCACGGCACGCAGATCTGGCTCGACTTCCCGAGCATGGGCGCGACCGAGAACATCCTGATGGCGGCCGTGCTGGCCACCGGGACGACGGTCATCGACAACGCCGCTCGTGAGCCCGAGATCGTCGACCTCTGCCTGATGCTCAACCAGATGGGCGCGAAGGTCGAGGGCGCCGGCACGTCCACCCTCACCGTCCACGGCGTGACCGAGCTCAAGCCGACCGAGCACCGGGTCATCGGTGACCGGATCGTGGGTGCGACCTGGGGTTTCGCCGCCGTCATGACGCGCGGGGACGTGCGGGTGCGCGGGGTGAACCCGCACCACCTCGACCTGGTGCTGGAGAAGCTGCGCATGGCGGGCGCCGAGGTCACCGTCTACGAGGGTGAGGACGAGGGGTTCCGCGTCGTCATGGAGGGGCGGCCCAAGGCCGTCGACTTCGTGACGCTGCCGTATCCCGGCTTCGCCACGGACAACCAGCCGTTCGCGATCGCGCTGTCCACGGTCTCCGAGGGCACCGCGATGATCACCGAGAACCTGTTCGAGTCACGGTTCCGGTTCATCGACGAGATGATCAGGCTCGGGGCCGACGCGCGCACGGACGGTCATCACGCCGTGATCCGCGGGATCGAGAAGCTGTCCAGCGCGCCGGTGTGGGCGTCGGATATCCGCGCTGGTGCGGGGCTCGTGCTCGCCGGTCTGTGTGCCGACGGTGCCACCGAGGTCTACGAGATCTTCCACATCGAGCGCGGTTACCCCGGGTTCGTGGAGAACCTCCGCAAGCTCGGGGCCGACGTGGAACGCGTCAGCTCCTGAGCACCAGCCGCGCGTTCGCGACGTCCGCCGGGAACACCATCACCCGGTAAGGCGCGTTTCGTGAGCGCGTGGCACGCACCCCGTTCTTCTTCAGCTTCTGCACGAGGACGTTCGCGGCCTCTTCGGTGGGCACGACAGCCACCTCGCTCAGCAACCCGAAGTCCGTGCCGTCCAGATCCGGCACGGGCCGTTTGTCGTTGCCCGCGAAGTACCTCAGCACCAGAGCCAGCAAGCCGAGAACCCCGAAGACGATCCCGGTCTGGTAGAAGCCCGTCACCTCTTCATCATGCTCCCAGTGGTCACGATTCAGTGAGCAATCGCACGCGCAGCAATGGTTACCGGCCAGTACCCTCCTGAGAACGACGATGTGGGAGGTTGCTGTGCCGTACCCAGCTGACCGTGAGCGCGACCGGCCCTGGGTGATGCGCACGTACGCGGGTCACTCGTCGGCCACCGCCTCCAACGAGCTCTACCGCCGGAACCTGTCGAAGGGCCAGACCGGGTTGTCGGTGGCGTTCGACCTGCCGACGCAGACCGGCTACGACCCCGACGACGAGCTCGCGAAGGGCGAGGTCGGCAAGGTCGGCGTGCCCATCAGCCACATCGGCGACATGCGGCAGCTCTTCGACCAGATCCCGCTCGCGAGTGCCAACACGTCGATGACGATCAACGCGACGGCCATGTGGCTGCTCGCCATGTACGTCACCGTGGCGGAGGAGCAGGGCGCGGACCCGTCGGCGCTCGCCGGCACGACGCAGAACGACATCATCAAGGAGTACCTGTCCCGCGGCACCTACGTGTTCCCGCCGGGACCGTCGCTTCGGCTGATCACCGACATGGTCGCGTGGACCGTGTCGAACGTGCCGAAGTGGAACCCGATCAACATCTGCAGCTACCACCTCCAGGAGGTCGGCGCGACGCCGGCGCAGGAGGTCGCGTACGCGATGTGCACGGCGATCGCCGTCCTCGACTCGGTGCGCGACTCCGGTCAGGTGCCGCAGGAGAAGTTCGGCGAGGTCGTCGCGCGCATCTCCTTCTTCGTGAACGCCGGTGTGCGGTTCATCGAAGAAATGTGCAAGATGCGCGCGTTCGCCCAGCTGTGGGACGAGATCACGCTGGAGCGTTACGGCGTCGAGAACCCGAAGCACCGCCGGTTCCGCTACGGCGTGCAGGTCAACTCCCTCGGTCTCACCGAGGCACAGCCGGAGAACAACGTCCAGCGCATCGTGCTGGAGATGCTCGCGGTCTCGTTGTCCCGCAACGCCCGTGCGCGCGCCATCCAGCTCCCCGCGTGGAACGAGGCACTCGGCCTGCCGCGCCCGTGGGACCAGCAGTGGGCGTTGCGCATGCAGCAGGTGCTCGCCTACGAGACGGACCTCCTGGAGTACGACGACATCTTCGACGGCTCACCGGTCATCGAGGCGAAGGTCGGCGAGATCCTGGCCGGTGCCCGCGAGGAGATCGACCGCGTGCAGGCGATGGGCGGCGCCGTCGCGGCCGTCGAGTCCGGCTACATGAAGTCGAACCTCGTGTCGTCACTGGCGGATCGCCGCCGCCGCGTCGAGGCGGGCGAGGACATCGTGGTGGGCGTCAACAAGTTCGACACGACCGAGCCGTCGCCGCTGCAGGCCGAGGGCGCGAACTCGATCGAGACCATCGACCCGGTCGCCGAGGCGCAGGCCGTCGAGGCGATCAGGCAGTGGCGCGCCAACCGCGACAACGCCGCGGTCGAGGCGTCCCTGGACGCCCTGCGTGAGGCCGCGAAGACCGACAGGAACCTCGTCGAGGTCACGCTGGCGTGCGCACGTGCCGGCGTGACGACTGGCGAGTGGTCGCAGGCGCTGCGGGAGACGTTCGGCGAATACCGTGCGCCGACAGGCGTTTCCGGTGCGTCGGCTTCCGGCGAGGCGGGCTCGGAGATCGCGCGCGTGCGTGAACGGGTGCGTTCGACCGGCGAGGAGATGGGCGAGCGCCTGCGCATGCTCGTCGGCAAGCCGGGTCTCGACGGCCACTCCAACGGCGCCGAGCAGGTCGCCGTGCGCGCCCGCGACGTCGGTTTCGAGGTCGTCTACCAGGGCATCCGCCTCACGCCGGCGCAGATTGTCGCGGCCGCCGTGCAGGAGGACGTGCACGTCGTGGGCCTCTCGATCCTCTCTGGCTCGCACCTGGAGGTCGTGCCCGCCGTGGTCGACGGCCTGCGCGCGGCCGGTGCCGGGGACATCCCGGTCATCGTCGGCGGCATCATCCCGCCGGACGACGCCGCCAAGCTGCGCGAGCGTGGCGTGGCGCGGGTGTTCACGCCCAAGGACTACGAGCTGACCGAGATCATGGACGAGATCGTCACCGTGATCCGAGAGGTGCGTTCTCTCTCGTAGGGCCTTAGTGTCGCGGAATGGTTGACGTTTCGCGGGACGGGTCCGTCGTCCGGATCACGATGAACCGTGCGGCCAAGCGCAACGCGCTGTCCGCCGAGCACCTCACGGAGCTGCTGGACGCGTTCCGTGAGGCACGCACGTCGGACGCGGCCGGCATCGTGCTGGCCGCCGACGGGCCTGTCTTCTCCGCCGGGCACGACTTCGCGGACGTGCACGCCCGTGACGAGGAAGGCGTGCGGCTGCTGCTGGAGCTGTGCACCGTGCTGATGAAGACGATCCAGTCCGTGCCGCAGGTGGTCATCGCCCGCGTGCAGGGGCTGGCGACGGCGGCCGGATGTCAGCTCGTGGCTTCGTGTGACCTCGCGGTCGCGGCGGACACGGCAGGGTTCTCCTTGCCGGGCGGCAAGGCCGGGTGGTTCTGCCACACGCCCGCGGTGCCGGTGGCGCGGTCGATCGGGCGCAAGCGGTTGATGGAGCTCGTGCTCACCGGCGACGTGATCGACGCGGCGACGGCGGTGGAGTGGGGGCTGATCAACCGCGCGGTGCCGGCGGACGAGTTGGACGCCGCCACGGACGAGCTGCTGGCGCGCGCCACGCGGGGGAGCAGGGCGTCGAAGGCGATCGGCAAGCGGACGATCTACGCGCAGCTGGACCGGCCCGAGATCGACGGGTACGAGATCGCGTTGTCCGTCATGGCCGAGACTTCGCAGTCCCCGTCAGCCAAAGAGGGACGTGCGTCGTTCCTGGAGAAGCGGCCGCCCGTGTGGCCCGACTAGTCGCGAGGAGCCTCAGCGCGTCCGCGTTCGGGCCCGGCTCCGCCTGGTAGATCACCAGGAACTGACCGGGCGCCTCGCGGATGTCGAACGAGTGGTAGTCCAGCTTCAGCGCGCCGACGGCCGGGTGCACGAACTCCTTGGCGTCCTGGGTCTTCCCGCGCACCTCGTGCTGCTCCCAGAGCTCGCGGAACGCGGCGCTCTCGCTCAGCGCGTCGACCATCTGCCGGAGGCGAGGGGACTTCGGATCGGCGGTCTGCCGCAGGTGGGCGACCGTGCTCTGGGCGACCCAGTTCCAGCGCGGGTAGAAGCTCGCGGCGGCCGGGTCGAGGAACGTCATCCTGGCCGCGTTGTCGGCAGGGGAGAACGGCTCGTAGAGGGCCTCGGCCAGCGCGTTCGCGGCGAGGATGTCGAGGACCGAGTTCATCACGAACGCGGGCATGTCGTGCAGGCCGCTGATGAGCCGCCGCAGTTCCGGGCTCACCACGTCGGGCGCGTAGCCCTCGTCGGCGACCACGCCGGCCAGGCGGTGCAGGTGGGCGCGGGCGTCCGAGTCGAGCTTCAGCGCGCGGCTCAGGGCGTCCAGGACCTGGGCCGACGGGTTGGTCTCGCGGCCCTGTTCGAGGCGCGCGTAGTAGTCCGCGCTCACGCCGGCGAGCACCGCGACCTCTTCGCGCCTGAGGCCCTTCACCTTGCGCTGGGTGTGCGACGGGAGGCCCGCGTCCTCTGGGTTGACGCGGGCGCGGTGGGCTTTCAGGAACTCTCCGAGCACGTCTGCGAGGTTATTACCCGCGGTGGCGGTCTGCCTGGGTGTGCCGCACCTAGGGAGAACGTGTCCTGGTGGGGGCAGCGCCGCGCGTTGATCGTTGTTGCCATGAGCGAAAAAGTTGTGGTGATCAGTGGAGCTTCCAGCGGCATCGGCGAGGCGACGGCCCGAGTCCTCGCCAAGGCCGGGCACCAGGTGTTCCTGGGTGCACGGCGGGAGGATCGGCTGGCAGCGCTGGCCGACGAGATCGGTGGTTCGTACGCGCCGCTGGACGTGACCTCCCGTGAGTCCTTCCAGTCCTTTGTGGATGCGGCGGTGCAGCGGTACGGGCGAGTCGACGTGCTGGTGAACAACGCGGGCGTGATGCCGTTGTCCCTCATGGGTTCGCTGAAGGTCGACGAGTGGGACCGCATGGTGGACGTGAACATCAAGGGCGTGCTGAACGGCATCGCTGCCGTGCTGCCCCGGTTCACGGGCGGCGGGCACGTCGTGAACGTCGCCTCGATCGGCGCACACATGGTCATGCCGACCGCCGCCGTGTACTGCGCGACGAAGTACGCGGTGTGGGCGATCTCCGAGGGCCTGCGCCAAGAGCGTGACGACCTGCGCGTCACCGTGATCTCGCCTGGCGTCACGGAGTCCGAGCTGGCGGACACCATCACGGAGGACTTCGCGGCGTCGCTGATGGAGGACTTCCGCAAGCTCGCGCTGCCGGCGTCCGCCATCGGTGACGCCATCGCCTACGCGATCTCGCAGCCCGCGGAGGTCGATGTCAACGAGATCGTCGTGCGCCCGGTGTCGCAGCGTTAGGCACCCGTCGTCGAGCCCGGCCGGAGGATCATCAGCACGGTCACGGTCGCCCACAACAGGTTGAAGACGCCTGTGTACATGGCCAGGTGCTTGATGTCCTTGGTCCTGAGGGCCTTCTCCTGGCCGGGAAGGATCTTCAGGGCGAGCACGAACGCGGCGGCGGTGGTGAGCGCGATCGACACGATCACCCACGGGTGGCCGGTCACGCCCATCACGCCGGCCGTCGCGAACCCGAAGACCGGCACCGAGATGCCGATGAGCGCGTAGACACGGCAGATCCGGTGCAGGAGTTCGGGATTGCCGGCCGTGGTCACGGCCTTCGGGAACATGCTGGCGGCGACGGTGACCGGGCCGATCGCGATGATGGCGGCCAGGACGTGCAGCGAGAGGAAGAACTTGCTCACGCCGCACTCCACACCGTGCCGCGGCGTTCGTGGGCGAACAACTCCTCGACCTTCAGGGCTCGCTGGGCGCCGACCTCGCGTTCGACGAGGTAGAGGCCGAGGTCGACGCCGGACGTGACACCGGCGGCGGTGACCAGGTCGCCGTCGTCGACGATGCGGGCGCGCACGGCGTTCACCCCCATCGACTCCAGCGCGTGCAGGCCGAGGTGGTTCGTGGTGGCGTTCCGGCCTTTGATCAGGCCGGCGATGCCCAGCAGGAGCGATCCTCCGCACACGGTGGCGATGATCGCTTTCGAGTCTGCGAGCACCGGTGCGAGTGTGGCCGCCGCCGCGCTGAGCAGGGCGAACGTCTCGTCCTCGTGCGTGGCCGCGGCGCCGGGAACCACGATGATGCCGGCGCCGGGGTCGAGCCGGGCGGTTGCCTTGAGGGACAGCAGGCTGAGCCCGGCGGGGACCTCGCGTGGTCCCTCCGCCGTCACCAGTTCGGCCGGGATTCCGCCTGCGGTCAGCGTCTCGTACGGGCCGATCACGTCCAACGGGTCGAAGCCGTCGAACAACACCACTTGGGCTCTCACTGCGTCTCCTCGCGTCGGTGATCAGAACCGTAGGAGCGGGAGGCCGTGGTGAGAACTGGCTGGAATGCCATGTTCCAACGGATTCTCGCCAGCTACGGTGGTGGACGTGCACGAGGTGGCAGTGGTAGCGATGGACAGCGTCGTCCCGTTCGACTTCGCGACACCGGTCGACGCGTTCAACTGGGTCGGGCGGTACCGCGTGCGGGTCTGCGGTCCGAAGAGGACTGTCGACGCGGGCTGCTTCGAAATCAAGATCCCGCACGGCTTGGAGTTGTTGTCCGAAGTGGACACGATCGTTCTGCCAGGCCACGATCCGGACCTGGTCGTCCCGAAGCCGTTGATCGACGGGTTGCGGCAGGCCGCGGCGAGGGGTGTGCGGATCGCGTCGATCTGCACGGGGGCGTTCGTGTTCGCGGCGACCGGTCTGCTCGACGGGCTGCGGGTGACGACGCACTGGCTGGGAGCGGAGGAGCTGGCGGCGCGGTTTCCGGCGCTGGAGGTCGACCCGGACGTGCTGTACGTCGACAACGGGCAGTTCCTGACGTCCGCGGGTGCCGCGGCGGGGCTGGACCTGTGCCTGCACATGATCCGGCGCGATCACGGGTCAGCGGTGGCGGCCGATGCCGCGCGGTTCGCCGTGATGCCCCTTGAGAGAGAAGGCGGGCAGGCGCAGTTCATCGTGACACCGCCCGTGACGCCTCAAGGAGCCGAGCTGGAACCCGTGCTGCGGTGGATGGAGGCCAACGCGTCGCTCGACCTGACGCTGGAGGACCTGGCGAAGCAGGCGGGCATGAGCACGCGGACGTTGAACCGGCGCTTTCGTGAGCAGACGGGCACGACGCCGCTCCAGTGGCTGCACCGCGCGCGGGTCCGCCAGGCGCAGCACCTGCTGGAGACGACCAGGGACCCGGTGGAGCTGATCGCGAGCCGCGTGGGCTTCGGATCGGCCACGGCGTTCCGTGACAGGTTCAAGCGGATCGCCGGGACGTCACCGCAGAGCTACCGGGCTGCCTTTCAAGGCTGCCAGAACTAGGGCTGGGAGTGTTCGTGCAGCAGGAGAAGCGTGTAGGCGGCGATGGACTGGGCGTCGCTGATCTCACCCTTGGAGACCATCGACTCGAAGTCGGCGCGCGGGAACCACGCTGACCGCATGTCCTGCTCCTCGTGCTCCCGCTCGTGAAAGCCCTCGGACAGGTCGGTAGCGAGGAACACGCGGCCGCGCTGCGACGACATGCCGGGCGCGACGTCGAGCACGCCGAGCTCGATCATCCGGCCGGCGCGCAGCCCCGTCTCCTCGCGGAGCTCGCGGCGGGCCAGCTCCAGCGGCCCGGAGTCGGCGCGGTCCGGCGCCGTGCCCTGCGGGAACTCCCAGCGGCGCAGGCCGATCGGATACCGGAACTGCTCGACGAGCCGCACGCGTTCGCCGTCGAGCGGGATGATCAGCGCGAAGTCGGGCTTGTCGACCACGCCGTAGATGCCACTCGAACCGTCCGCGCGCTTGATCTCGTCCTCGCGAACGGTCATCCACGGGTTTGCGTACACCTGACGGGTGCCGAGGCTTTCCACGGCACGGACCGTACCTAACGTCCGGTTGTTGGACACACCCCGTAGCCTGTCGCGGTGCGTCTCGTCATCGCTCGCTGCAAGGTCGACTACGTAGGCCGGCTCACCGCCCATCTGCCGATGGCTCAGCGCTTGCTGCTGATCAAGGCAGACGGTTCGGTGTCGATCCACTCCGACGACCGCGCGTACAAGCCGTTGAACTGGATGAGCCCGCCCTGCTGGCTGATCGAGGACCCGGACATCTGGACGGTGCAGAACAAGGCGGGGGAGAAGCTGATCATCACCCTCGAAGAGGTCATGCACGACTCCAAGCACGAGCTCGGCCCGGAGCCCGGCCTGCAGAAGGACGGCGTCGAAGCCGACCTGCAGAAGCTCCTCGCCGAGCACGTCACGACGCTGGGCGACGGCTGGTCCCTGGTGCGCCGTGAGTTCCCGACCCCGATCGGCCCGGTCGACCTGATGTGCCGCAACGCCTCCGGTGGTTCGGTGGCCGTCGAGATCAAGCGGCGTGGCGAGATCGACGGTGTCGAGCAGCTGACCAGGTACCTGGAGCTGCTCAACCGCGATCCGCTGCTCGCTCCGGTGCAGGGTGTGTTCGCGGCGCAGCAGATCAAGCCGCAGGCGCGGGTGCTGGCCGAGGACCGCGGGATCCGGTGCGTGGTGCTGGACTACGACGCGTTGCGCGGGATCGAGCCGGACGAGTTCCGCCTGTTCTGACCGCACTGCCTGGCTTCCAGCAAGCACCCCGTTCCAGGTCATGGTTTCGTGATCATGTACACGGGGTAAGAACCGATCCACCTGGAGTAATGTCCCCTCCTGGTCGGTGATGTTCGACTTTGTTGGAATCTTGGGAGGTGGGCGGTGTCGGTGTTGGCCGAGGCGGACCTGCGGCTTGACGCGGGACCGATCGACTACGCGTTGCTCGTCATCTACTTCGTGGTGGTTCTCGGCATCGGCGTGATGGCACGACGATCCGTCTCCTCCAGCCTCGACTTCCTGCTGTCCGGGCGAGCGCTGCCGGCGTGGGTCACCGGGCTCGCGTTCATCTCGGCGAACCTCGGCGCGCTCGAGCTGATGGGCATGACGGCGAACGGCGCGCAGTACGGCATGGCGACCGTGCACTACTACTGGATCGGCGCCATCCCCGCGATGGTGTTCCTCGGTCTGGTGATGATGCCGTTCTACTACGGCTCGAAAGTGCGCAGTGTCCCCGAGTTCATGCTCCGCCGGTTCGGCAAACCGGCCCACCTGGTCAACGCGATCAGCTTCGCCGTCGCGCAGATCCTGATCGCGGGCATCAACCTGTTCGCGCTCGCGGTGATCATCGACGCGCTGCTCGGGTGGCCGCTGCCGGTGTCCATCTGCGTCGCGGCGCTGGTGGTGCTCGCGTACACGGCGCTCGGCGGCCTGAGTGCGGCCATCTACAACGAGGTGCTGCAGTTCTTCGTCATCGTGGCCGCCTTGGCGCCGTTGACGATCGTCGGCCTGATCAAGGTCGGCGGCTGGCAGGGGATCGTCGAGAAGGTGACCGACCAGGAGCAGCTGTCCGCCTGGCCCGCGACCGAACTCACCGGCATCGACCATCCGGTGTGGAGTGTCATCGGTCTGGTGTTCGGTCTCGGCTTCGTGCTGTCGTTCGGCTACTGGACGACGAACTTCGCCGAGGTGCAGCGCGCGATGAGCGCGAAGTCGATGTCCGCGGCCAAGCGCACGCCGATCATCGGCGCGTACCCGAAGGCGTTGATCCCGGCGATCATCATCATCCCCGGCATCATCGCCGCGCTGATCGTGCCGGAGATGGCCCAGCTCAAGGCCGGTGACACCAGCAGCGGCGTGGCCTACAACGACGTGCTGCCGCTGCTGATGCGCGACCTGCTGCCCAACGGCATCCTCGGCATCGCGATCACGGGTCTGCTGGCGAGCTTCATGGCCGGTGTGGCGGCGAACGTCAGCTCGTTCAACACCGTCTTCACGTACGACCTGTGGCAGGACTACATCAAGAAGGACAAGCCGGACGAGTACTACCTGCGTATCGGACGTCTCGCCACGGTCGGTGCGTGTGTCCTGGCGATCGGCACGGCGTTCATCGCGGCGGCGCTCGGCGGGTCCAACATCATGGACTACATCCAGGCGTTGTTCTCGTTCTTCAACGCGCCGCTGTTCGCGACGTTCATCCTCGGCATGTTCTGGAAGCGGATGACGCCGACCGCCGGTTGGGTCGGTCTGCTCGCGGGCACGTTCACCGCGATCTTCATCTACGTGATCTCGGAGCCGTCGTTCGGCATCGAGCTGCTGGAACTGCCCGGTCAGGGCGCGAGCTTCCTCGGCGCGGGTCTCGCGTTCGCGGTCGACATCGTCGTGAGCGTCGCGGTCACCATGGTCACGAGGCCCAAGCCGGACAGCGAGCTCGTCGGGCTGGTCTACAGCCTCACGCCCAAGAAGGACAGGGCGCACTCCACCACCGGTGAGGACGCGGGCTGGTACCGCTCGCCCGCCCTGCTGGGTGGCGGAGTGCTGGCCCTGACGACCGTTCTCTACTTCATCTTCGGCTGAGGGAGGCTGCCATGAGGTTGTTCGACCTGCGACTGATCATCGCTTTCCTCTTCGGCCTGTACGGCGTCGTACTGGTCGTCATCGGGTTCGGGTTCACGACCGACGAGGACCTGGCCAAAGCTCAGGGGGTCAACATCAACCTGTGGGCCGGCGTCGCCATGGTGGCGCTGGCGGCGCTGTTCGCCGCGTGGGCGCTGCTGCGCCCCCAGTTCGCGGACCCGGACAAGCAGCCGCTCAAGGAGCTATGACTGGGGACGACCAGGGTAGACAGGGTTGAAGGCCTCGATCGTCCACACGTCGAGCCGTTTGAATGCGCGGCGAATTCGGTTTCGCACGTTTCTCCTTCTCTCGGGGTCTTCACCCGGTACAGCGCGTTGATCTTCTGAATCGTTCCCGTAGCTGTGGGTGACATGTGCCACGGAGTAACTCGGGGTACCGCCCACGAAGGCGCGCGAAGGTCGCTACCGTGCACGTCGTGCCTCGTTTTCGTGCCACCGCTGTGGTCGCCGCCGCCGCGCTGCTGATGGCCGGCTGTGCGACCGGCCCGGGTCTTGCCAAGACCAACTCGCCGCGCCGCACCGTGCAGGCGGGTGCGGACACGACGACGTCGACCGACCCGTCGGTCAAGCAGTCCGCGCAGCCGGGCAAACCGGTCGATCCGGCGTTCGCGCCCGAGCGCCTGCGGCTGATCAACCCGTGCGCGCTGATCGAGAAGGAACTGCTGCAGACGGTCGGCACGCCGTCGAGGTACTCGAGCAGCTCCTACACGCGCTGCGCCAACTACATGAAGGACAAGGCCGGCAAGACGCTCAACATCACGCTGGACATCGGCTACTCGCTGACGTCCACCGAGCTGAAGAAGGCGACCAAGCAGATCGCCGGCCTCAGGAGCGGTGAGCAGAAGCTGAGCAACACCTCGTGCTTCATCTCGGCAGTGACGCAGGAGAGCCCGGCACAGGCCGTGCGGCTGCAGGTGAACACCGGCACCGGCGGCAGTGAGGCGTGCGAGCCGGGGCGCAAGGTGCTCGAAGGCGTCGTGCGCAAGCTCAGGGGCAACCCGCAGAAGTACAGCCCGCCGAAGGGCTCGCCGGTCGAGGTCGACCCGTGCGCGATCGTGGAGAAGTCGACGCTCGCGCCGGTGCTCGGTGCCTCGCCGCGGGCGCTGCCGTACGGTCTGCACCAGTGCTCGTGGACGGGACAGAGCGCGCAGATGCAGATCGAGTTCAAGACGGCGCGCATCCCGAAGGACGGCAAGTTCGACAGCAGGTCCGTCGAGACCGATCTCGGTGGCGGGCTGAAGGGTTACCAGTCGTTCAGGGACGGCGCGTTCCCCACGTGCGAGCTGGTGCTGATCCGCACGAGGGATCAGGACGACGCGGGTGAGATCGTGGAGTTCATCGTCGCGGCCTCGAAGGAGAAGGAACTGGATCGCTGCCAGGCGGCGCAGGCGTTCGCCAAGGCGGTTCTTCCCCTGCTGCCCCAGGCCTGACCGTCCCGTGCGGGACCAGGCGGGGGCTGAAAGTTCTCCGAGCACGCGTTAGGGTCGAGGTTACTGGCGAGTACCGGAGGAGCTCTCATGACGCAGACCGCTTCGGACAGCGCGCTGTCGGCCGATGGCGAGCAGCGGCGGTTCGCCTCGCTGGACCCGCGCACGGGTGAGGTCGTCGCGCACCACCCGATCCACACGGCCGCCGAGGTCGAGGACGCGGTGTCCTCGGCGCGCGAGGCCGCCGCGTGGTGGGCGGGTCTCGGCTTCGAGGGCCGCAAGACCAAGCTCGACGCGTGGCGCAGGATCCTCTCGCAGCGCTCGGACGAGTTCATCGCGTTGATCAGCTCGGAGACGGGCAAGCCCGCGGACGACTCCCGCGTCGAGGTCGCGCTGGTGATGGATCACCTGCACTGGGCCTCGCGGCACGCCGGTCGTGTGCTGGGCAAGCGCCGCGTGTCCTCGGGCATGCTGATGTTCAACCACAGCGCGACGCTGGAGTACCGGCCGTTGGGCGTCATCGGCGTCATCGGGCCGTGGAACTACCCCGCGCACACGCCCATGGGTTCTATCTCGTACGCACTTTCCGCGGGCAACACCGTGGTGTTCAAGCCGTCGGAGTTCACCCCGGGCGTCGGCACGTTCCTCGCGTCGACGTTCACCGAGGCCGTACCGGAGTATCCGGTGTTCCAGGTCGTCACGGGCTTCGGCGAGACGGGTGCGGCACTGGTCGCCTCGGGTGTCGACAAGATCGCGTTCACGGGTTCCACCCGGACCGGCAAGAAGGTCATGGCCGCGGCCGCGGCGTCGCTGACGCCGGTGCTGGTCGAGTGCGGTGGCAAGGACGCGCTGATCGTCGACTCGGACGCCGACCTGACCGCTGCCGCCGAGGCCGCGATCTGGGGCGCGGTGTCCAACGCCGGCCAGACCTGTGCGGGCGTGGAACGGATCTACGTGGCCGAGGAGGTCGCCGACGAGTTCACCGAGATCGTGGTGAAGCGGGCGGCGAAGCTCAAGCCGGGAGGCGAGCCGAACGCGAACCTCGGGCCGATCACGATGCCGTCGCAGGTGGAGATCATCCGCGAGCACGTGCAGGACGCGCTGGATCGAGGCGGCAAGGCCCTGGTGGGCGGGCCGGACTCGATCAGGCCGCCATACGTCGAGCCGGTGGTGCTGGTCGACGTGCCGGAGGACTCGCTGGCGGTCACGGAGGAGACCTTCGGGCCGACCGTGGTGATCAACCGGGTGCCGAACGCGCTGGAGGGCGTGCGGCTCGCGAACCAGTCGAAGTACGGGCTGGGCGCCGCCGTGTTCTCGAAGTCGCGTGGCGAGGAGCTGGCCGCCGAGCTGCGGGTCGGGATGGTGTCGGTCAACTCCGTGCTGACCTACGCGGCGATTCCGGGGCTGCCGTTCGGTGGCGTCGGCGACTCCGGGTTCGGGCGCATCCACGGTGACGACGGGCTGCGCGAGTTCGCCTACGCCAAGGCCGTGACGAAGCTGAAGTTCAAGTCGCTGATCAACATGGCGACGTTCGACAGGTCGTCCATGGCGGGCAAGCAGATGCTGCGCCTCGCGCGGACGCTCTTCGGTCGCTGAGGCACAGCATCTGCTCGGTCTCTCAGACGCCGAGCTGCTTCTTGATGTCGTCCAGGACGACGTCCGCGGCGAGCACGCCGAGGCCGAGGAAGTAGGTCTCGTCGAGGACCGGCTTGGCCTTGCCCGCCTTGACGGCGTTCAGGCCGCTCCACAACGGGCCGCCGACGACGTCGCCCGTCGCGGTCTTGGCCGGGTCGCCGTAGGTGGAGTAGAGGATGAAGTCACCGTCGGCCTTGCCGATCTCCTCCGCGCTGACCTCGGCGGCCAGTTCGTCGACCTGGGACGGGGTCGGCTGGCCGATCTTGGCGTCGATCAGGATCGTGCCGATGAACGACTTCTTGGCGTAGAGGCGGATGCGGCCCGGAAGGAAGCGCAGCGCCGTCACCGTCGGGCGCACGCCGAGCTTCTTCTCGATGGCGTCACCGGTCTCGACGGCCTTGGTCGTGTAGTCCTCGAGCATCTTCGCGGCGTCGGCCTGACGGTCGAGCGCGGCGGCGTTGAGCAGGAAGTTCTCCTTCCACACGTAGCCGGGGCGCACGCTGAACACCGTCGGGGCGATCGCCGAGAGCTTCGGGTAGAGGGCCTCCGCGCGCAGCTGCGAGCCCAGGATGAGGTCCGGGTTCAGCTTGGTGATCGCTTCGAGGTTGATGTTGTTGATCGTGCCGACGTTCTCCGGCGTGCCGCCCTTGTCGCCGACGTAGGACGGCATGGTGGGCGAGCCGTCGGTGTAGGCGATGCCGACCGGCTTGATGCCCAGTGCGACGACGTTGTCGAGCTCGCCGGTGTCGAGCACGATCACCCGTTCGGGTTTCTTCTCGAGCTGGGTCTCGCCCATCGCGTGCTTGATCGTGCGGGGGAACTCGCCGGGCTTCTGCTGCGTGCCGAAACCGTTGCTCAGCTCGACGGCCTTGCCGAAGTCCTCGCCACCTTGGGCGACGGTCGGCGTGTCCGGTGTGCTGGAGCAGGCGGTCAGGGTCAGGACGGCTGCTACGAGCAGCGCTGCTCTCTTGGGCACGGCGTTGTTCCTCCACTACGGAACGTGATGTTGACCTGCGTTTGTTAGGGCGGCCTAACGGTACGCGGGTCCTTTGCTGGTTCCGAGTGTCAGACCCCCGGAGTAAGAAGGAACACGGCACCGACTCCTCGGGAGGGCTGTTCGATGAAGAAGATCATCAATGATCCGGAAACCGTGGTGCAGGACGCACTGCGGGGCATGCAGGCAGCCCACTCCGACCTGCTGACCGTGCACTACGACCCAGCCGTCGTGGTGCGCGCGGACGCGCCGGTGCGGGGCAAGGTCGCGATCATCTCGGGTGGAGGGTCGGGCCACGAACCGTTGCACGGCGGGTTCGTCGGGCGGGGCATGCTCGACGCGGCCTGTCCGGGCCCGGTGTTCACGTCGCCGACGTCGGACCAGGTGGTCGACGCCGTGTCGCGGACGGACGGTGGCGCGGGCGCGTTGCTGATCGTGAAGAACTACACGGGCGACGTGCTGAACTTCGAGATGGCCGCCGAGCTCGCGGAGTCCGAGGTCAGGTCGGTCGTGATCGACGACGACGTGGCGGTGAAGGACTCGCTGTTCACGGCGGGGCGTCGCGGCGTCGGCGGCACGGTGCTGCTGGAGAAGATCGTGGGCGCGGCGGCCGAGCGCGGTGCCGATCTGGCTGCCTGTGAGGCGCTGTCGTTACGGGTGATCGCGTCGGTGCGGTCGATGGGCCTCGCGCTCACCGCGTGCACGGTGCCGCACGTGGGTTCGCCGTCGTTCGAGCTGGCCGACGACGAGATGGAGATCGGCATCGGCATCCACGGCGAACCGGGCCGGCAGAAGGTGCCCGCCGGTACCGCCGCGGAGATGGTCTCGGCGTTGCTCGACCCGATCCTGGAAGACCTGCCGTTCGCGTCGGGTGACCGGGTGCTGCTCTTCACGAACGGGATGGGCGGGACACCTCTGCTCGAGCTCTACTTGGCACACGGCATCGCGGAACAGCTGCTGGCGGATCGGGGGATCACGGTGGAACGCAGGCTGGTCGGCCCGTACATCACGAGCCTGGAGATGCAGGGCATGAGTCTCACGCTGCTCCGCCTCGACGACGAGATGGTCGAGCTGTGGGACGCGCCGGTCCACACGCCCGCACTGCGGTGGGGAGTCTGAGGTGGGCTGCACGGCAGCGGACGTCGTGGCGGCCCTGCGAGCTGCGGCGGCCGTCGTCCAGGAGCACCGCGACGAGCTGGTGCGCCTGGACCAGGCGATCGGCGACGCCGACCACGGCGAGAACATGAAGCGCGGCTTCACCGCCGTGCTGTCCCGTTTGGACACCGAGCCACCCGACACACCCGGCAAGGTGCTGAAGCTGGTCGCCACTACGTTGATCTCGACGGTCGGCGGCGCGGCGGGCCCGTTGTACGGCACCGCTTTCCTGCGCGCGTCAGCCGCGGTGGGTGACGCGGCCGAGCTGGACCGCGACACGGTGGCCCGAGCCCTGCAGGCCGCGCTCGACGGCGTGTTCGCGCGCGGCAAGGCCGTGGTGGGCGACAAGACGATGGTCGACGCCCTGACCCCGGCCGTGACCGCCGCGGCGAGCGCCGAAGGCACGGTGGCCGCCACCCTCTCCGCAGCAGCCGACGCAGCGGAAGAAGGCGCTTCCTCGACCGTGCCCATGGTGGCGCGCAAGGGCCGCGCCTCCTACCTCGGCGAGCGCAGCGCCGGCCACATGGATCCGGGCGCGAGGTCGACGGCGTTGCTGCTGCGCGCCTTCGCAGACGCGGCGGCCAAGTCATGACGGCGGCAGCCTCGGCGAGCCGAGTGGGCCTGGTGGTCGTCTCGCACAGCGACATGCTGGCCAACGGCGTAGCGGAACTGGCCACCCAGATGGCCCCGGACGTCACGGTGCTCCCCGTAGGCGGCACCGAGGAAGGAGGCCTGGGCACCGACTACGGCGCGGTGGTCGAAGCCCTGGCCGACGCAGATTCGGGCGCGGGCGTGGTCGTGCTCTACGACCTGGGCAGCGCCAAGATGACGGCGGAGATGGCCGTCGAATCAGCGGACGACCCTTCCCTCTACAAGGTGGTGGACGCCCCCTTGGTGGAAGGCGCGGTGGCGGCAGCCGTAGCCGCCCAGGGAGGCGCCCCACTGCCCGACGTGGCAAGCGCCGCCGAGGGCGCCGCGGGCGAGGCCCCGGTGTCCACGCCCACCCGTCCAACACTGCACCTGGTGCCGGACGCCGTGTCGGCAGAGGTGCTGCTGACCAACGAGGTGGGCCTCCACGCCCGCCCGGCAGCCCTGCTCGCCCGCACCGTCGCAGAACTAGACGCCGACGTGGTGGTCCGCTACGGCGACCAGGAGGCGAACGCGGCAAGCGTGCTGGCCCTGATGGGCCTGAGCGCGCCAGGCGGCAAGTCGATCACCGTGGTGGCCACGGGCAAGGACGCGGGGGAGGCGGTACGACGCATCGAGGAACTGGCGGAGAGGGGTTTCGACGACTGACGTCGGTCGCTGGTCGCCGGCGTGACGGTCGGGCTGCGCGGTAGCCGGTGGCCTGGCGGTAGTCGGTCGCCTGGCGATCGGGCTGCGCGGCAACCGTTGGCCCACCTGCCACAGGCGACTACCGCTAGCTGGCCGGCGCGGGCTTACTCGCCACATCCGGCACCGTGATCCGGCCACCTCAGATCGCGCCAGGCCACCTCAGCCTGTCGCGCGATCCAGCCTTGCCGAGCCCAAACTCCCCGAGGTCACGGCAGCGGAGCCCAGCCTGCTGCGTTTCCGGTCCGCCGCCCGCCCTGCCCGCCGCCCGCCCTGGGAGCCGCCTGACACCCCACCCTCCGAACACCCCTCCGAGCCGCCCTGCCCGCCCGCCTAACATGGGCCCCGACCAAGCCGTCGCCCCTCAGATGGCGCAAGGCCCCGTTCCCCCACAAGGGTTCATCAGGCAAAAGGCAGGTTCCAGGCGTTTGCTAGACCGATAACTGTTTCGATCCCGATGGCGAAGCTCACGACGCCCGCCGGCGCTGGGAGTGGCATAGTCGCCCGCAAGTTACTCCTTGGTAGCCCACGATTTACCCCGGCTGGGAGGTCTGCAGTGGCGCGCGAAATCAACACCGTCGGAGTCGTCGGCTTCGGAACCATGGGCGCGGGCATCGTGGAGGTACTCGCGCGCACCGGGCTCGCCGTCAAGGTGGTGGAAGTCGACGCGGCCGGCGTCGAGCGCGGTCTCGGGCACCTCGAGCACTCGACGCAGCGGGCCGTGAAGCGGGAGAAGCTGACCGCGGACGAGAGCACGGCGCTGCACGGCAGGGTCACCACGAGCCTCGACCTGAGCAGCCTCGCGGACTGCGATCTCGTCATCGAGGCCGTGCCGGAGAGCATCGAGCTCAAGGCGCGGATCTTCAAGGACCTCGACGAGGTCCTGAAGCCAGAGGCGATCATCGCGTCCAACACGTCGTCGCTGTCGATCACCGAGATCAGCGTCGTCACGAAGAGGCCCGGCAAGGTCGTGGGCCTGCACTTCTTCAACCCCACGCAGGTCCTCAAGCTGGTCGAGGTCGTGCGCACGGTCGTCACGGAGCCGGACGTGATCACCGACGTGGTCGCGTTCACCGAGCGGCTGGGCAAGTCGCCGGTCGTGATCGGGGACCGGGCGGGCTTCATCGCGAACGCCCTCCTCTTCCCGTACCTCAACCACGCCGTCAAGATGCTGGAGTCCAGGTACGCGACGCGCGAGGACCTCGACGCGGCCATGCGGTACGGGTGCGGCTACCCGATGGGACCGTTGGCGCTGCTGGACCTCATCGGTCTCGACACCGCGTACGAGATCCTCGACACGATGTACCACCAGTCGCGCAACCGGCTGCACTCGCCGGCGCCGCTGCTGAAGCAGATGATCACGGCCGGACTGCTCGGCAGGAAGAGCGGGCGCGGTTTCTACACCTACGACGGGCCCGATTCGCCGGTCGTCGTCAAGGACGTGCACACGCCGTCCGAAGTGGACAGTGCTACGCAGGCTCGTGAGGTTCAACGGGTCGGTGTCATCGGCACGGGCACGATGGCCACGGGCATCGCCGAGGTGTTCGCCAAGCGCGGGTACGACGTGGTGTTGCGGGCACGCGGTCTGGACAAGGCGGAGAAGGCGATCGGCGCGGTGCGCAAGTCGCTCGACCGCGCGGTCAGCAAGGGCAGGCTCTCCGAGGCGGACCGCGACGCGGCGCTCGCCCGCATCTCGCCCGCCGTGGAGTTCGTGGAACTGGCGGACTGCGATCTGGTCGTCGAGGCGGTGGCCGAGGAGATCGGGATCAAGAAGGAGGTCTTCGCGGCGCTCGACGAGGTGTGCAAGCCCGGCGCGGTGCTCGCGACGACCACGTCCTCGCTGCCGGTCATCGAGGTCGCGGCCGCCACGAGCAGGCCGGCGGACGTCGTGGGCCTGCACTTCTTCAACCCCGCGCAGGTCATGAAGCTGGTGGAGGTCGTGGAGACGATCTCCACGGGCGCCGACGTGGTCGCGACGGCCCGCAAGATCTGCCTCGACCTCGGCAAGCACCCGGTGCACTGCGGCGACGTGGCCGGCTTCATCGTCAACGCGCTGCTCTTCCCGTACCTGAACGACGCGGTGAAGATGCTGGAGGCCCACTACGCCGAGGCCGACGACATCGACAACGCGATGAAGGTCGGCTGCGGCCTGCCGATGGGCCCGTTCGCGCTGCTCGACGTCGTGGGTCTGGACGTGTCGCTGGCGATCCAGCGCACGCTCTACAACGAGTTCCGCGAGCCCGGCTTCGCGCCGGCACCGTTGCTGGAACACCTGGTCACGGCCGGTCGCCTCGGCCGCAAGACCGGCAAGGGGTTCCGCGACTACTCGTGAGCCGCTCACAGGGGCACCATGTCGCGTCTGGCATGGTGGGAGCCATGCGGCGACTGGTGCTCCTGTTGGCTGTCCTCGTGCTCGCGTCCGGCTGTGCGCGTGCGATCGTCGAGGGCAGTCCGGTCGCGCAGGCCCCTCTCGACGTGACCTCACCGTTCGACAAGGAAGGGTCCACGGACCCGAACACCGAGCCCAGCGCGTCCGAGGATCCGGAGAGCGGGCCGATCGACGGCGAGATCACGCCCAACTGCGCCAAGCTGAAGTGGACGGACCTGCCCTACCCCGGCGGCAAGGCCGAAACGCCGCCCACGCAGATCAACTACGACTCGACGTTCGAGGAGTCGTGCCGCTGGACGACGAAGGTCGACGACGTCGAAGTCGGTGTCTCCCTGCGCTTCCGGGAGAGCACGCAGATCAAGATCGAGCGCACCACCGGCGACTGGGACGTGAAGGGCCACAAGGTCTCGTACCTGGACCGCACCGGCGAGCAGGACATCGAACCGTCGTGCGTGCTCGCCCTGCCCTACAACGGTGGCGGGCTCGGCATCATCGTCATCGACTCGACCGGCAAGTTCGGCGATGTTTGCGACCAGGGCCGCAAGATCGCCGAGGTCATGATCGACCGCGAGACGTCCTAGCCCTGTCCCGCGGTTCGCCAGGGCTTCAGCTTTTCCGGGTTCCGCACCGCCTAGATCCTGGTGATCCGGTCGTTCTCCACGACGGCCGCCACCGTCACCGGCGCTGCACGTTCCCCTCGCCGCGGCGCTGCTCGTCGCCAGCCTGGTCTACCTCTTCAAGATCCGGCGCTAGCCGCAGCAGCCTCCACCGCAACAACCGCCGCCACCACCGGGCGCGGCCTGCTGCGTGCCGCCGATCCCGGCCATGGACAGCAGCTTGACCGTGTCGGGATGGCCCTCGGGGCAGTTCGCCGGCGAGGACGACTCGCTCATCGGGCGCTGCACGTCGAAGGTGTCGTCGCAGGTTCGGCAACGGAACTCGTAGGTCGGCACGCCCTGATTCTACGAGCGGTTAACGTGTTGTCGTGCCACGTCGTAACAGCCCCAAGCCAGACGACCCCCGACCGCTCGGTGGTGGTGTCGGCTGGGCGCGCGCGGAGTCAGGCCCGGACGGGGACTGGCTGGTCCGCGCCATCTCGGGCGCTCAGGCGCAGAAGACCTACCGTTGCCCCGGCTGCGACCACGAGATCCGCCCCGGCGTCGCACACGTCGTGGCGTGGCCCGCCCAGGAGACGGGCTCGGTGGAGGAACGCCGTCACTGGCACCAGGCGTGCTGGGACTCGCGCGGCCGGCGATGGCCGACCGCGCGCCGCTGGTAATCCCTAGACTCCGACCTGCTGACGCCACCGTTCGAGCCGGAAGCGGAACTCGTCCGGCTGCTCGACGGGCGGCAGGTGCCCCGCGTCCTCGATGCGTTCGCTCGTGGAGTGCATCAGCGTCACGGCCAGCTTCGCCGCCACGTCGGGCGGCGCGAGCTTGTCGTGTTCGCCGACCAGCACCAGGGACGGGACGTTCAGCGACTCCAGCACGGCCGTCGAGTCCGGCCGCTTCGCCATCGCGCGCTGCCACCACGCCACGTCCTCGGCCCGCTGGTCGAGGATCATGGTGCGCACCGACGCCCGCGCCGTGTCCGACGCGTTGGGGCCGAGCAGGTTCGGCAGCATCGCGTCCGCCAGCCACTCGCCGACGCCCTCGCGTTCGACGCGGTCCGCCATCGCGTGGCGGTTCGCGGCCGCTTCCGGCGTGTCCGCGGTGTGCTTGGTGTCGACGAAGACCAGGCCCTTGACGCGTTCCGGCGCACGCCTGAGCAACGCCATCGCCACGTAGCCGCCCATCGAGCAGCCGCCGAGCACGACGCTGTCCAGCTTGCGTTCGTCGAGCACGCCGAGCACCTGGGCGGCGACGGTGTCGAGATCGGGTTCACCATGGCCGCGCAACGACGGCGTCAGCGCGCCCGGCACGTCCCACATCCGCGCGTCGAGCGGAAAGGCGTGCAGTAGCACCAGGTCGTCCATCAGCTCTCCCACTCCGGCGCCAGCACCGACCACACCTCGAGGTCCTGCCGAACCCCGCGGTACAGGAAGTACGAGCGCAGCACGCCGTCCTTGCTCATCCCGAGCCGCCGCGCGACCGCGATGCTGGGCGCGTTCGCCGACGACACCAGCCACTCAACCCGATGCACGCCGCGCTCGCGAATCACCCAGTCGATGAGGATCTTCGACGCCCGCGTGATCAGCCCCTTGCCGGTCGCGGCCGGCTCCAGCCAGCACCCGACCTCGGCGCGGCCCTGCGGGACGTCCATCACCCGCAGCAGCACGCCGCCGACCAGCTTGTCGTCCAGCCAGATCCCGAAGATCCGCCCGGTGTCGGCCGCCGCCTTGTCCGCGTAGCCCCGCAGGAGTGCGCGTGCGCTCTCCAGGTCTCCCGCCTTGTCGGCGAACCCGATGTGCTGCCCGATGAACTCCCGGCCGCGCTCCATGTGCGCGAAGAACTCCTCGGCCTGCCACGGTTCCAGCGGCCTGAGCTCGGCACCGTCCGTGCCCAGCGATTTCACGAACATCCTGTTCCCCCAAGATGGTGTGTTGTGACGACACGAATCGTATTGGTGCGCCACGCGCAGTCCGTCCCGCCGCGCTTCGGCGTGCCCGACGACGACCAGCGCCCGCTGACGCCCGCAGGCATGGAGGCGGCGAAGTCGTTGGCCGGGCGCCTCACCGCGTACGAGCCCGCCGCGGTGCTGTCGAGCCCGCAGCTGCGCGCGGTGCAGACCGTCACACCGGCCGCCGACGCGCTGGGGCTCGCGGTGACGACGTGGTCCGAGCTGCGGGAGTGGGAGTCGGGACCGCTGCCGAGTGCGGACTGGGAGGCCCGGTACGCCCACAGCTGGGCTCGTCCGGGATCCGTGCACGGGGCGGGGGAGAGCCTTGACGCGCTGACCTTGCGGGCCGGGAAAGCGTTGGCGCGCATGGCTGAGGAGTACCCGGACGTGACTGTGCTGGTGGGGTCGCACGGGACGTTCCTGGCGCGTGCGTTGATGGCGGCTGGGCACGCCGTGGACTGGGCGTTCTGGCGCTCGCTGCCGATGCCTGCGGTCTACGAGGTCATGGGCTGACCTGCGCGGACGCGAAATTGTCGGTGCTGGATGGGATAATTGAAATCAGGGGTCCCCCTGGGCGGGGGACCCCTGCGTGAGCTTGCGGTGTCAGGACTTCTTGGCGGTCTGCGGGCGCGCGAGCTGCGCCGTGGGGCCGTCGAGCTGGGGTGCCTGGGCCTGAGGTGTCTGCGCCTGCGGCGCCTTTGGCTGGGGAGCCTGAGCCGGCTTGTTCGGCGCGGCCTGCTGAGCCGGGGTGGCCTGCTTCGCAGGAGCGGCAGCCGGGGCCTGAGCCTGCGTGGGCTGGGCCTGCGCCGGAGAACCGGAACCCTGCGCGGCGGCAGCCTGGGCCCCGGGACCTTGCGCCGGAGCAGCCTGTGCCGGAGCGCTCGAACCCTGCGCAGCGGCAGCCTGAGCACCCGAGCCCTGAGCCTGGGCACCGGAACCCTGGGCACCGGCAGCCTGAGCACCCGAACGCTGTGCCGGAGCACCCGGACCCTGCGCGGCAGGAGCGGGCGCCGACGGCTTCTCCTCCTCCACCGGGTCGAGCAGCGGCACGACCTCCTGCAGCGCCGTCCGCACGTTGTGGAGCTGGTGCGACAGGCGGTTGCGGAGGTTGCGGAGCTGCTCCACGCGCTGGGTGGCGGCGGTGGTGCGGCGGTTGGCTTCCTCGGTGGCCTCGCGCACGCGGCGGTTCGACTCGTCGGTTGCTTCCTGGATGCGTGCGGTGGCCTCGGTTACCGCGGCGTGGCGGCGGCGGTTCGCCTCTTCGGTGGCCTCGCGGACGCGGCGTTCGGCGTCGGCCTTCGAGGTGGTCTGCTCCTGCGCGATCGCGGCTCGGACGCGGGCGGCTTCCTCGGCGGCCTCGCGCATGCGGCGGTCCGCCTCGTTCTTGGACGCGGCTTCCTGGGCTGCCAGCGTTGCCATCGCCTCGGCGCGGCGGGCGGCCATCGCGATCTCGAAGTCCTCTTCGACGGTCACGCGGCGCTGCTCGGACTCGTCGGCGATCTTGCGGGCGGCGCTCTCGGCCTCGGAGACGATCTTCTCGGCCTCGTTGCGCGCGGTCTCCAGCACGCCCTTGTGCTCGGCCTCCATGGCCGCGCGGCGTTCGTCGAGTTCGGCGATCAGCGTTTCGTAGCGCTGGCGCAGCACACCCGCGTCGGCTTCCGCCTTGGCACGGATGTGCCCGCCCTCGGCTTCGGCGCGGGCCTTGATCTCGTTGGCCTCGTCCTGGGCCAGCCGCAGCATGCGCTGGAGGCGCTCGGAGAGCCCCTCCAGCGTCGTCGGCGGCAGTGACAGGCGCTCCACCTGGTTGCGCATCTCGGTGATCTCCGAGCGTGCGGCTTCCAGCTGGCGCGCCAGGTCGGACGTCTGGGACACGGCGGCATCGCGGTCCGCGGCGAGCAGCCGCAGGTCCGAGTCGAGGCGTTCGAGATGATCCTCGACCTGAGCGCGGTCGTAACCGCGCTTGACGATGTCGAAGCCGGATCCCAGTGGGACGAGGTCACGGTCGTCGGCGAGGCCCATGCCCCTCACGCTACCCGTTCGGGTAGCCCCGGAAGGTCACACACCCCGGAATCGGTTGATAGCCGTGAGGTGCTTCGCGCGCAGTTCGTGATCCAGCACACCAAGACCTTCTTCCGGCGCAAGGCAGAGCACGCCGACCTTGCCCTGGTGCGCGTTGCGATGCACGTCGTGCGCGGCCTGGCCCGTTTCGTCCATTGAGTACACCTTGGACACTGTCGGGTGGATCTTTCCCTTTGCGATCAACCGGTTCGCCTCCCACGCCTCGCGGTAGTTCGCGAAGTGCGAGGAGATGATGCTCTTCAGGTTCATCCACAGGTAGCGGTTGTCGTACTGGTGCATGTACCCGGAGGTCGACGCGCACGTCACGATCTTGCCGCCCTTGCGGGCCACGAACACCGACGCGCCGAACGTCTCGCGGCCGGGGTGCTCGAACACGATGTCCGGGTCCTCGCCGCCCGTCAGCTCACGGATGCGAGCGCCGAAACGCTTCCACTCACGCGGGTCCTGCTCGTGCTCGTTCTTCCAGAACTTGTAACCCTCGGCGGAACGATCGATGATCAGTTCGGCGCCCATGGAACGAACGATCTCCGCCTTCTCCGGCGACGAGACGACGCAGATGGGCGTGGCGCCACCGTTCAGCGCGAACTGCGTGGCGTACGAACCGAGGCCGCCCGACGCGCCCCAGATCAGCACGGTGTCGCCCTGCTTCATGTTCGCGCCGTTGGTCGACACGAGCTGGCGGTACGCGGTGGAGTTCACCAGACCGGGCGACGCCGCCTCCTCCCACGTGAGGTGCTTCGGCATCGGCATCAGCTGGTTCGACTTCACCAGCGCGAGGTCCGCGAGGCCACCGAAGTTCGTCTCGAAACCCCAGATCCGCTGCTGCGGGTCGAGCATCGTGTCGTTGTGGCCGTCCGGCGCCTCCAGCGGCACGTCCAGGCAGTGCGCCACGACTCGGTCGCCCGGCTTCCACGCGGTGACGCCGGGACCGGTGCGCACGACGACGCCGGCCAGGTCCGATCCCACGACGTGGTACGGCAGGTCGTGCCGGCCGCCCAGCTTCTTCAGGAAGCCGAACGTGGACACCGGCTCGAAGATCGAGGTCCACACGGTGTTGTAGTTGATCGCGGACGCCATGACGGCGACCAGCGCCTCGCCCGGACCGAGCTCCGGCGTGGCGACCTCGTCGATGTGCAGCGACTTGCGCGGGTCCTTGTCCCGCGTCTCGAGGCCCGAGAACATGTCGGCCTCGTCCGCGTGCACCGTCACGCCCCGATAGCTCTCCGGAACGTCCAACGAACCGATCGCGCCCAGCTCATCGGCCAGGATCGCGTCAAGGATCTTCTGCACGGCGGCATTCCTTCCCGAGTGAGGGATAGTCGCAGGTTGCCGGAGGTTACTCATCAGTAAACGATCCAGAATCACGCGTGTGAGGGATCCCACCCAGAATTATTGACCGGGCGGCCAACCAAGAGGACCATCGAAGACGTCCGAGAAGGAGGAGGTAGCCAGAAAGGACAGGTGCAGCGATGACCAAGGCGTGGACCAGGTGGCAGGACTGGGCCGAGGTAGCGATCGGCGTGCTGGTGCTGCTGTCTCCGCTCGTCGTGGACACCTCGAACGCGGCCATGTGGACGATGATCGTGCTCGGCGCGCTCATCGCGATCGACGGACTCGTCGAACTCGCCATGCCCGCGATGATCTACGGGGAGTACGTGCAGATGGTGCTCGGAGCACTGCTGTTCATCTCTCCGTGGGTGATGGGCTACACCGGCATGATGGAGGCCTCGTGGGTCTCCTGGGCCGGTGGCGTGCTCACCATTGCGGCCGGCGCACTCGCAATGCCCGCCGCGAACGCAGCACACTCGGCTGCGGCGCAACCGCACTGATCAGGCAGCAAACCTGTGGGCCCAGGAAACCTCTTGGGCCCACACACTCGTGGAGGAGACGCGTGGAGGACTCGGCCAAGGAACGCATCCTGGCCGCGGCTGAGGAGTTGTTCGCCGACGGCGGCTTCGACGCCACCCCGACCTCGCGGATCGCCGAGCGCGCCGGCGTGCCCAAAGGCCTGGTGCACTACTACTTCAACCGCAAGAAGGACCTGCTCGCCGCACTGGTCGCGCGGTTGCCGGACAGCACGGTCGACCACCGCAGGATCGTGGTCGCGGGAGACGTCGCGGAGTCGCTCAGAAGGCTCGTGGCGGCTCTCGACGCGCGCTTGAACGCCTCACCACTGCTCTCACACCTGTTGTGGCGTGAAGCGGATACGCATTCGGCTGTGCGGGACGCGATGCAGGCGCGCTACGACAACGTTGCGGCGCAGATCAAACAGGTCATCATCGCCGCGGGCGGGGCAGCCGTCGCGATCAAGGACGTCGAGGCCGCCGCGGCACTCCTCGCGCTGGCCGTCAGCTACCGGCACTCGGTGGCGAGGCACAGCGACGAGGAGGATCCGATCGACCGCGAACTGAACTTCGTCGCCAGCGCCCTCGTCGCTAGTGCTTCGCCGCAGGTTCGACCAGCTCGATGAGCACGCCGCCCGCGTCCTTCGGGTGCACGAAGTTGACCCGGCTGTCGGACGTGCCGCGCCGGGCCGTGTCGTAGAGCAGCCGCAGCCCCTTCGCCCTCAGCGCGTCCGCCGCGACGTCCACATCGGACACCCGGTAGGCGAGCTGCTGCAGGCCGGGGCCGGAGCGGCCGATGAACTTCGCGATCGTCGAGTCCTCGTTCAGCGGCGCCAGCAGCTGGATCGCGGTGCCCGCGTGGTCGCCGGGCGCGTGCAGCATCGCCTCGCGCACACCCTGCTCCTCGTTCACCTCTTCGTGAGCGACCTCGAGGCCGAAGTTGTCGCGGTAGAACGCGATGGCGGCGTCGAGGTCGGGCACGGCGATGCCCACGTGGTCGATCGCGGTCACGAATCGAGCGAGGTCTGCGTTCATAGCGGGCAAGGGTATCTACCTGATCGGTGCAGGTGCTCCTGTGCGGGGTCTCACACGATTACCGAGCAGTAGCCCCAGGTATGGTGCCTAGTTAACGACCGTTCGCTCTTCCAATGGAGGCAGTTGTGTCCGGTTCCGTGATCGTCGCCGGGGCGCGTACCCCGATGGGTCGCCTGCTGGGATCGCTCAAGGACTTCTCGGGCGCCCAGCTCGGTGGCGTCGCGATCAAGGCGGCACTGGAGCGCGCGGGCGTGGCCCCCGAGCAGGTGCAGTACGTGATCATGGGTCAGGTGCTCACCGCCGGCGCGGGCCAGATTCCCGCCCGCCAGGCCGCGGTGGCCGCGGGCATCCCGATGAGCGTGCCCGCGCTGACCATCAACAAGGTGTGCCTGTCCGGCATCGACGCGATCGCGCTGGCCGACCAGCTGATCCGCGCCGGCGAGTTCGACGTTGTCGTGGCCGGTGGCCAGGAGTCGATGACACAGGCGCCGCACCTGCTGCCGAAGTCGCGCGGCGGGTTCAAGTACGGCGACGTGACGATGGTCGACCACATGGCGCACGACGGTCTGTTCTGCGCGTTCGACCAGGTCGCGATGGGCGTCTCGACCGAGAAGTACAACGGCCGCTACGGCGTCACGCGCGAGGAGCAGGACGCGTTCTCCGCGCGTTCGCACCAGCTCGCCGCGAAGGCCGCCGGGAACGGTGTCTTCGAGGCCGAGATCGCGCCGGTCGCGATCCCGCAGCGCAAGGGCGACCCGGTCCTGTTCAGCACGGACGAGGGCGTGCGTGCCGACACGACTGCGGACTCGCTCGGCAAGCTGCGCCCGGCGTTCGCCGCGGACGGCACCATCACCGCGGGTTCGGCGTCGCAGATCTCCGACGGCGCGGCCGCCGTGGTCGTGATGAGCAAGGCGAAGGCCGAGGAACTGGGCCTGGAGTGGATCGCGGAGATCGGCGCCCACGGCGTCGTCGCGGGTCCCGACGCCTCGCTGCACGAGCAGCCGTCCAACGCCATCAAGGCCGCGTGCGCCAAGGAGGGCATCGACCCCGCCGACCTCGACCTGATCGAGATCAACGAGGCGTTCGCCGCGGTCGGCATCGTTTCTTCCCGTCAGCTCGGAATCTCCGAGGACAAGGTCAACGTCAACGGCGGCGCCATCGCGCTGGGCCACCCGATCGGCATGTCCGGCGCCCGCATCGCCCTGCACCTCGCTCTCGAGCTGCAGCGTCGAGGCGGCGGCGTGGGTGCCGCGGCACTGTGCGGTGGTGGTGGTCAGGGCGACGCTCTGATCATCCGTGTTCCCTCCAGGGCCTAGTGTCTGGCTGTGGCCGCAGCTGTTGACGTAACAGAACTGGTCGACCGCGCGCGTGACGGCGAGCCGCGCGCGGTCGCCAGACTGATCTCCCTGGTGGAACAGGCGAGCTCGGCCCTTCCGGAGGTGGCCGCGGCGCTCGCCCCGCACACCGGCAACGCCCAGGTCATCGGCCTGACCGGCGCCCCTGGCGTGGGCAAGTCGACCTCCACCAACGCCCTCGTGCGCGCCTTCCGCGCCGAGGGCAAGCGTGTCGCCGTGATCGCCGTCGACCCGTCCAGCCCGTTCTCCGGCGGCGCCCTGCTGGGTGACCGCGTGCGGATGGGCGACCACGCCACCGATCCCGGCGTCTTCATCCGCTCGATGGCCACCCGAGGCCACCTCGGCGGCCTGTCCTGGGCCACCCCGCAGGCGTTGCGGGTGCTCGACGCCGCCGGTTTCGACGTGATCCTCGTGGAGACGGTCGGCGTCGGTCAGTCCGAAGTGGAGATCGTCGCCCTCGCCGACACGACCATCGTCCTGCTGGCGCCAGGCATGGGAGACGGTATCCAGGCCGCGAAGGCGGGCATCCTGGAGATCGCGGACGTCTTCGTCGTCAACAAGGCCGACCGTGACGGCGCCGACCAGACCGCGCGCGACCTCAAGTACATGATCTCCCTGGGCCGCCGCGACCGCTCCGGCCCGGTCTGGCGCCCACCGGTGGTCAAGACGGTGGCCGCCCGCATGGAGGGCCTCGACCGCGTGGTCGAGGCGATCGCCGAGCACCAGTCGTGGATGGCCACGCACGGCGAACTCGCGGAACGCCGCCTCCGCAGGGCCGGCGCCGAGATCGAGGCGATCGCCGTGGACCGGGTCCGCACCCGCTTCGGCCCGGTGGACCAGCTGGCGAAGCGCGTGGTGTCCGGCGAACTGGACCCGTTCGCCGCGGCCGAGCTGTTGATCAGCGGTAATCTGCGGTCATGACCGCTTGGGGAGCACCTCCACCCGTCATCGTCGACCTCGGCAAGAGCGACACCCGCAAGGTGCTGATCGGCGGCTCGGTCGCCGGAATCCTGGGCATCCTCGCCCTGGCCGGTGCCGTCACCGCCTTCATGGACGGCGAACCGGTGGGCGGCGGCATCGCGGCCGTCATCGGCATCGCGTTCACCGGCATCGGCGTCATGGCCGTCGTCAGGTGGAAGACCATCTCCCGCCCCCGCAAGCTCGTCATCGAGCAGCAGGGCATCCGCCTGGACGACCCGCAGGGCATGCCGTGGGCGGTGGCCTGGCAGGACCTGGGCGCGATCTCGATCTCCCGAACCCGGGAACGCGCAGTTCAGCTGGCAGACGCCCTGGTACGCCGGACGTTGGTGCGCGTCGACCTGCACCCGCGCGACCCGCAGCAGTTCCGGCCCGCGCACCCGGCGATGGAGCCCCTGTGGGAGTTCCACCGCGTGCAGAACGGGTATAGGCTGCCGCTCGGGGACTCGGCCGGGTTCATCGGGCCGATCGACCACGGGCTGCGGACGTTCGCCCCGCAGATCTACCGTGGCGTGATCGACGAGGGCTTCACCGTCGGCCTGCACTGACCACGCGCCACGCACCTCTACTCTCAGTAGCCCCAAAGTTCACTGTTTGCAGTGACAGTCTCCCCGTTGACTACGCTCGGGAGTTACCCTCAGTCGTTCGTGCGGTGTCACTTCTATCCCCCCAAGGGGTGAAGCCGTGGGCGTCAACGTGAGCACGGAACAGCGAGTGCTGGATGTCGTCCTGTCGTTCGCCGAAGACGACACCCTGCCCGAGCTGCTGCGTCACGTCGTCGAGTCCGCCTGCGAGCTGATCGAGGCCCCCTACGGCGCGTTGGCGGTGATCAACGGCCACAAGGAGCTCACCGAGTTCGGCGGCCACCACGACGGCCAGGTCCAGATCACGTCCGGTGATCCGCGCTCGATCGGCGTAGCGGACTTCCTGGGCGCGCCGATCAAGGTCCACGACGAGACGTTCGGCAACCTCTTCCTGGCCGGGAAGCCGGAGTTCACCGCCCAGGACCGCGACATCCTCACCGCGCTGTCGACGGCGGCGGGCAGCGCCGTGGGCCACCTTGACCGCTATGAACAGACACGCAAGCGTGAGGCGTGGCTCAGGGCCGCCGCCGAGGTGACCACCGACCTGCTGATGGGCACGAACGGCCGTGACGCGCTCTACCTCGTGGCGAGGACCGCGCGCACGACGGCGAACGCGGACTTCGCGGGGGTGGTGCTGCCGGATCAGAACGGCGATCTCGTCATCGAGGTGACCGACGGCGGCACGTACGACGCCGAGGGCATGCGGGTGCCGAAGGACGGCAGCGTCACCTACCGGGTCTACGAGTCGGGCCAGGGCGAGTGCCACGACGAGGGCAGCCTGGCCGCGGTGCCGGGGGCGTGCGCGATCGTGCCGCTCACGGTGGGGGAACGGACGATCGGTGTGCTCATCGTCGCGCGGCCGCCGGGCGAGCCGAGCTTCGACGATCCCGACCTCATCGAGGCCTTCGCCGCGCAGGCCGCGCTGGTGCTGGAGTTCACGCGGGCGCGAAGCGACACCGAGCGGCTCGCGGTGCTGGAGGATCGCGACCGCATCGCGCGGGATCTGCACGACCTGGTCATCCAGCGGCTGTTCGGGCTCGGGCTCGGGCTGCAGGGGCTGACCGGGATGAGTGGCAAGCCCCAGGTCGTCGAGCGGATCAGCGGGTTCGTGGAGGAGGTCGACCACACGATCCGCGAGATCCGCCGCACCATCTTCTCCCTGCAGGAACCGCCGTCCGGAAGCACGAGTCTGCGTGGCCAGCTGCTCAACGCGGTGCACGAGTCCGCACGGCTGCTCGGGTTCGAGCCGGACGTGTCGCTCGAAGGGCCGTTGGACAGCGTTGTGCCGGACCAGGTTCGGCCCGATTTGCTCGCCACGCTCCGAGAAGCGCTCACGAACGTCGTGCGCCACGCGAGAGCGAAGCACGTCGCTGTCGCCGTGAGCGTCGATCGCACCGTGACGAGTCTCGAGCTCATGGTCAAGGACGACGGCAGAGGCTTGCTGTTGGCTGACGATTCGGCCGGGGTACCCCACCACGCCGGCGGACTGGCGAACATGGCGGCTCGGGCGCGGCGTCATCACGGCGACTGCGCGGTCGACTCGATCCCCGGCGCGGGAGTGAGCATCACCTGGTTCGTTCCACTGGTGTTGCAGGAGGCAAGATGGCGGTAGCGGTGCTGCTCGTGGACGACCACGAGATCGTGCGGCGCGGGCTCGTACAGTTGCTGGCGCAGGCGGAGGACATCAAGGTCGTCGGCCAGGCGGACAGCGCCACGGCCGCGATCGCGCAGGCGACACGGCTCAGGCCCGACGTCGCGATCATCGACGTCCGGCTGCCCGACGGCGACGGCGTCACGGTGTGCCGGGAGATCAGGAGCCTGGTGCAGCCGCCACCCGCGTGCCTGATGCTCACGTCCTACTCGGACGACGAGGCACTGTTCGGCGCGATCATGGCCGGCGCGTCCGGCTACATGCTGAAAGAGGTGTCGGGCAACGACCTCGTGGCCGCCGTCCGCACCCTCGCCTCGGGCGGATCGCTCCTGCACGCCGGCGTCACCGCCACCGTTCTGCAACGACTCCGCGGCGGGCCGGAGGAAGATCCGCGCTATGCCGCGCTGAGTCCGCAGGAACGCCGCATCCTCGACCTCATCGCCGAGGGCATGACGAACCGGCAGATCGCGAACCGCCTGTTCCTCGCGGAGAAGACCGTCAAGAACTATGTGTCGTCACTCCTGCACAAGCTCGGCTTCGACCGCCGTACCGAGGCTGGCGTCTACGCTGCCCGGCGCAGACGCGCCCACCCAGGCACCTTCTAGGCAGTCTTCGGCACCTGTTTCGCCGTCACCGCCGGAACTTCCTTCTCCGCCAGGCGTTCCGTCTTCGCCCACGTGTTGCGCCCGGCGAAGTGCCGGTACAGCGCGCGCAACGTCGAGACCGAGCCCAGGACGAGGAAGAGCGGATAGGCCAGGCTGACGAGCAGGCATCTCCACAGCGGTTCGTCGCCGTGCCTGAGCCGGTGCACCACGCCCCAGATCAGGCCGGGTAGCAGCAGGGCGACCAGCCAGATCCCCAGTGCCAGCAGGGTGTTCGAGCCGCTCGCGGTGAACCCGGCGATCTCCAGGCCGGTGAACTGCGCGTAGAAGTTGACGCCCACCAACGCGGTGACGAGCACCGTCATCGGCGCGACCAGCCACGGCGTCAGCAGGTACTGCAGGAACTCCATCAGCGCCACGGAACCCACGTGCCTGGCCCTGATCAGCTTCGGCACGTACCCGAGGCACTGCAGGTTGCCCTGTCCCCACCGGGTGCGCTGCCGCAGCAGCCGTTGGACGTCGACCAGGCCCTGCTGGGTGATCGTCGCGTGCGTGGCGTACCGGATTCGCTGACCGGTCAGGTGCACGCGCAGGCCCAGTTCCAGGTCTTCGACCAGGCACGCCGACCACGGCGCCACGCCCAGGTCCATCAACGTCCTGAGGCGCACGAACTGGCCGTTGCCACCGAGTCCGACCGTGCCGACGACGTCTCGCAACGACTGCGAGGCGTCCACCACGCAGCTGAACTCCAGATCCTGCAGGAACGCCAGCAGGTTGGTGCGGTTGTGGATCCGGACACGGCACTGCACGGCACCGACGGCGCGTTTCGCGAAGTACGCGGAGATCTCGGACAGCATGCCGGGCTCGCCGCGGCCGTCGCCGTCGATCACGCCGACGATCGTGCGGTGGACCGTGCCGGCCTCCTCCGCGATGCCGCGGATGTAAGCGAAGGCGTGGTTGAGCGCTTCGCCCTTGCCCTTCCGGGCTTCCGGCGGGTCACGTCTGAGCACGTGCAGCCGGTGGTCGTCGATCTCGGCCAGCACGTGCGGTGTGCGGTCGTCCGAGCCGTCGTCGACTACGACGACCTGAACCGGTGTGCGTGCTCCGTCCAAAGCGAGTGCGGAACGCACGGTGTTGGCTACGACCCGTTCCTCGTTCAACGCCGGAATGATGATCCAGTACTGCAGTGGATGCCGCGAGGAACCTTCCGGTGCGCCCGGTTTCGGACGCCACCAGACAAAGAGTGCGAGCACCAGGTTGTAACTGGGCCAAAACACCAGCAGGACGAGCATGAACGTCGCGAATTGTGTCGTGTCTGTCATGACACAAACCTGTCTACAAAAGCGGTTGCAGGGGCAACAACAGTGAACAGGATCTGAAGTTGAGTCATTCTGGCTCCTGGTAACGAAGCGCTGGGCCGGTGCGAAATACCGGACAGCAGGGCCAGGAGCAGGTGTTCGTGGCGAGACTAGGGCTAGCGGAGCAGAGCGTCAACCGGCCATATCGGGGACGAATAGACCTTCGTTACACGAGGTTCGCAAAGCTGGTCACCGATATGGCGGTACCCCTGCGAGGCGGGTACCAATTGATTGTCAGCGGTGCTCGGCCACCGCGATGATGGCGCACGTTCGCCGCGCGTGCCTGGACGTTCAAAGAGGTAGAAGATGGGACTAAATGCCCTGGTGCCCGGCCCTCGGCAGTTCTTACGGGGCGAGGTTCCGGAGGTTTTCCTGGTCGCGGGAACGCGCCCGGAAGCAGTGAAGATGGCCCCCGTGGCGGCCGCGATGTTCGCGTGCGGTCGTCTCCGGCCGGTGCTCGTGAACTCCGGGCAGCACCCGGAGATGGTCGACCAGGCGCTGGAGTCGTTCGGCTGCACGGCCGACGTCAGGCTCAAGCTGAACCGGGTCACGGGCGGCCAGGCCGAGCTGACCAGCCAGCTGATCGAGGAACTCGACCGGCTGTTCACCGAACGCACACCGGGCGCGGTGCTCGTGCAGGGCGACACGACGACGACGCTCGCGGGCGCGCTCGCCGCGTTCTGGCGCCAGATCCCCGTCGTGCACCTGGAAGCCGGGCTGCGCTCGCACGACCTCACCTCGCCGTTCCCCGAGGAGGGGAACCGCAAGATGGTCGGCCAGCTCGCGTCACTGCACCTCACACCGACCGCGGACTCGGCCGCGCACCTCGCCGCGGAGTCGTTGCAGGGCAACAACGTCCTGACCATCGGCAACACCGTGGTGGACGCCGTGCTCAGCGTCGCCGCCCGCCGGGCGCCCTACGGCGACACCCGGCTGCAGGAGATCGAGAACCGGGTCCACAGCGGACAGTCGCGGCTCGTGCTGGTCACCGCGCACCGCCGCGAGTCGTGGGGCGAGCCCCTCGACCAGGTGCTGCACGCGGTGGCGGACATCGTGCGGACACGGCCCGACGTCGAGGTCGTGCTCCCCGCCCACCCGAATCCCGCTGTGCGCGAGCAGGTGGTGGACGTGCTGGGCGGCGTCGCCCGCGTCACGGTCACCGATCCGCTGCCGTACGCGCAGATGGCCCGGCTGCTCGCCCAGTGCACGCTGGTGCTGTCCGACTCGGGCGGCATCCAGGAGGAGGCGCCGTCGTTCGGTGTCCCAGTGCTGGTGCTGCGGGACGTGACCGAACGCATGGAGGCCGTCAACTCGGGCTGTGCCGTGCTCGTCGGCACCGACCGCGAGCGCATCACGGCGCTGACGCTCCAACTGCTCGACAGTCCCTCCGCCCGCGAGGCGATGACCGCCGACGGCAACCCGTTCGGCGACGGCCTCGCGTCCGTGCGCACCGAACAGGCCCTGGCCTGGCTGCTGGGCCTGCGACAGCAGCGACCCGCCGAGTTCGCTCCCTACACGGGCAGCGCCACCGTGCGCATGTCCGGAGAGGTTGATGTGGCATGAGAAGCCGACTGCTCAAGGTCGCTGCCGGGGTCGCTCTCGCGGTCGTGATGGTTCCCGCGCCCGCCGCCCAGGCCGCGCCCGTCTCGCTCAGGCCGGCCGTCGGCGAGCTCGTCGGGAACGCGCTGCCCGCGCCGCCGTTGACAACCAAGAAGCCGTCCACGACAAGCATGCGCGTCGCCAAGCGCACCGCGCAGCCCGGCGTCGTCTCGACGGCCCTGGGGACACTCGGACTGGCCTCCACCCAGGCCGGCACGAACGGCGGCGGCGCGCCCGGTGCGAAGGCGTCGCAGAAGACGCTGATCCTGTACGACAGCACGGGTCCCTGGGCGTGGCTGGGCGAGGCCTACGCGGTGCAGGCGGGCAACCTCGCGTCGCACGGCAGCGCGTACGTCATGCACCCGGTCGGCTCGTACGCCGCCGGCGAGATGTCCGGCTACACCGGCGTGATCTACATCGGCTCGACCTACGACGAGCCGCTTCCGGTGGCGTTCCTCGACGACGTGCTCGCGGGCAGCAGGCCGGTGCTGTGGATGGCGCACAACATCTGGCAGCTCACCGCCCGTGCGCCGAGCTTCCAGGCCACGTACGGCTGGAACTGGGTCCAGTACGACACCGGTGCCGCGACCACCGTCCGGTACGAGAACACCGACCTCGGCCGCAACCCGCTCGCGACCCCGTCCGGTCTGATGATCACCTCGATCACCGACCCGGCGATCGCGTCGGCGCCGGCCGTCGCGACCGGTTCGGCCGTGGGCCCGATCAACTGGGCCACCAAGGCCAAGAACCTGACCTACATCGGTGAGATCCCGTTCAGCTACGTCGACCACGGCGACCGCTACCTGGCCGCGGCGGACCTGATCAGCAAGGTCTCGAACCCGGCGATGATCGACCGCAAACGGGCGCTGGTGCGCATCGAGGACGTCGGCCCCGACGCCGACCCGAACGAGCTGCGCGCGATCGCCGACTACCTGAGGTCGCAGAACGTGCCGTTCAGCATCGCGGTCTACCCGCGCTACGAGAACCCGCTGGGCGCCGACAACAACGGCGTGCCGGAGGCGGCGGACCTCGCGCAGAAGCCGCAGGTAGTGAAAGCGCTGCGGTACATGACCCAGCGCGGCGGCACGATTCTGATGCACGGCTACACGCACCAGTTCGGCAAGTCGGTCAACCCGTACGACGGCCGCAGTGGCAACGACTTCGAGTTCTACCTGGCCCACGTCAACGAGAACGACAGCGTGATCTACGACGGCCCGGTCCCCGGTGACTCGGCGGCGTGGATGCAGGGCCGGATCGACTCGGCGACGAACACGTTCGCGCAGGCAGGTTTCGCGAAGCCGGCCATCTTCGAACCGCCGCACTACGCCGCGTCCGCCGTGGACTACGAGGTCATCCAGCAGAACTTCGGCAAGCGTTACGACCGCGGCCTGTACTTCGCCGGGTACTGCCCCGGTGGCGCGTGCGGCACCGGCACGCCGCAGTACGACAAGATCTACGGCCAGTACTTCCCGTACCTGGTCCGCGACGTCTACGGCTCGGTCGTGGCGCCGGAAGCGGTGGGCAACGTCGAGCCCGAGCCGTTCAACAACCACCCGGCCCGCCTGCCGGCCGACCTGGTCAGGACGGCGAACCAGCTCAAGGTGGTCGATGATGGTGTCGCGAGCTTCTTCTACCACCCGTACCTCGGTACCGGGTACCTGCAGCAGACCGTCTCGGGGCTGAAGAACGCGGGCTACCGGTTCGTGTCCGTCGGCACCGTCATGGCGGGGTGACAGGAGGTCTGGGTGCGCTGGTCGTGGGCGGTTCTGCTGCTGGCCGGGTGCTCTGCCGGTCAGGTCGGGCCGCCCTCGGCCGGTGACATCGACGAGGGCTGGCAGGTCACCGTCTACTACACCGCCGTCGAGTCGTTCCACAGTGGACCGACGGTGCCCGTGCGGGGATGCTCGGACATCGACTGCGAGAACGGTGACGACGTGCTCGGCACGTTCCCGCGGTCGTTCGCGAAGGCGGTGCAGGACGAGGGTACCGGCCGCACGGTGGACGGCCGGTACCTCAACTGGTCCCACGACAAGGGCTACTGGCTCGACACCGAGCCGCGTGACTCGTTCGGCAAGCCGTTGCAGCCCTTCGTCTCGGCTGCCGCGGACGGGCTGAGGACGGGCTCACGGATCAAGCTCGTCTCGTGTGGACAGACGCCCGAGGGCGGCAACGTCGACGCCGTCGTGTGCCAGAAGCTCGCGTCCTCGTCGTGGCAGATCACCGACGAGTTCACTCCCGGTCTCGGCGGGGAGAGGCACATCGACCTCTACCTTGGCGAGGAGACCGGACAGGCGTTCACCGAAAGCCCCTGGTACACGACGTTCGCCCGGGCCGTGCTGGAGATTCACCAGCCCAGCTGAACCGCCAGCTTCCGGGCCTGCTCCAGCGGACCGGCCTGCTGCTGACCCGGTTCGGGCAGCGGCACACCGGGGCAGGACAGGTCTCCGGACGGCGTCACGCGGTCGACGAGGTAGCGCTCGACGACGTCGTTCACACAACCGTTGTCGAAGCCGTAGATGCCGTGGTCACCCTCGTCCTTCACCGTCAGCATCCGTGATCCGGCGAACCCGGCGTGCGCCTTGCGGGCACCTTCGATCGGCGTCGGCGCGTCGCGTTCGGACTGCACCATCAGCGTCGGCGTGACACCGATGCCGTTGGGGCGCTTGAGGTTGACGTTCGGCCGGTCCCAGTACGCGCAGGGGCCCATGATCTGGTAGTAGCCCAGCAGCGGCCACTTCGCGCCGTCCCGGGCGGCATCGCGTTCCAGGAACCTGCGTTCACCGCGGAACTTCGTGTCGTTGCAGACGATCGAGTGCAGCGTGGCGTTCGCCGCGTCCGGGTAGCTCGCCTGCGCCGTCAGCGGCGTCGGCACCGTGCCGGCCAGTTCAGCCAGCTTGCGCGCGGCGCCGTCGAACGCGTACTTGCTGTACTGGCCCTGGACGAGCACCAGGTCCAGCGTGACCGGGTAGTACGTGCCCTCGGGCAGGGTGACGGGCTGCTGGGCGAGCTTCGCGCGCGTCCGCTCATAGGTTTGGCGCACTTCTTCACCGGTCTTGCCGAGGTGGTAGACGTTGTCGTGCTTGGCGACCCACGGCGCGAAGTCGACGCGAAACCGCCGCTCGAAGCCCATGCCGAAGTCGCCGAACACCGTCTGCCACGGCGCGGTGAACTCGGTGTTGGAGTCGAGGACGATCTTGTCGAGCGTCTTCGGGAAGTACGTGGCGTAGTAGGCGCCCATCCAGCTGCCGCCGGAGTAGCCGAGCCAGTCGACCTTCTTGCGGCCCAGGATCTGGCGGAGCAGGTCGAGGTCGCGCACGGTCTGGTCGGTGGTGATGTACCTGCCGAGCTCGCCGGACTTGGTCTGGCAGAACTTCGCCTGCAGCTCCATGCCGCTGTAGATAAGGTCGAGGTTGGCCCTGCTCCGGTCTCGCGGGTCCGTCGCGCCGAGGGTGTCGAACCCGCCGCACGTGACGTTGCTGCTGGCACCGGTGCCGCGCACGTCGATGCCGTAGATCTCGGCGTTCTCGCTGAGCTTCGGCCGGTTCAGGTAGACCAGCGGCAACGTGCGCCCGGCACCGCCTGGCCCGCCGGGATTGGTGAAGACCGCGGTCTTCGCCTTGCCGTTCAACGGAACCGTGCGGCTGACCGCGATGGTGATGGTCTTGCCGTTGCGCGGGTTGTTCCAGTCCATCGGCGCGGTGAAGCTGCCGCACTCCAGCCGTTCGAAGCCTGGCTCCTCACTGCACTTCTGCCACCGGATCTCCTGCGGTGGTGCGGCCAGCGCCTGTGGTGCGATGAGCAGGGATGACGCGGTCACGACGGCCAGCGCCGCCGCGGTTTTCGTTCGTAGCATTCGAGCCCCCTCCACTGTGCCTCCAGCTCATCGGTTCCGGGGGCGCTGGACATCGGCTGAACGATGACGGGTTCGTACGACTTGGGTCTTACGCCACTCGGACAAACACCCGTGACATGCGTCATCAAGCCCGGACAGGCCGGAGGGCCGTCCCCTGGGCGGGAACGGCCCTCCGGGAGGCAGAACTCAGCAGGACTCCTTGTAGAAGTACTTCGAGTTGGCCGAAGCGTCGTCCTTCGTGATGGCGACGAGATCGGTCTCGATGTTGCGCTTGATCTCCTTGCCCTCGATCGCGGCCAGGGCCTGCTCGACGCCCTGCTTGCCGATCGTGGCGGGGTCCTGGGCGATCAGGGCCTGCACGGTGCCGCCCTGCAGGTCCTTCACCTGGTTCGGTGAGGCGTCGAAGCCGACGAGGTTCACCGTGCCGGTCTTGCCCGCGTTGCGCAGGCCGGTCGCCGCGCCCTCACCGGTGTTGAGGTTGGTCGCGAACACGCCGATCAGGTCCGGGTTCGCGGCCAGGGTCGCGGTCACCTTCGAGGCCGCGGTGGCGGGCTCGTTGTCGGTGTACTGCTGGCCGATGTACTTGAGGTTCGGGAACGCCTTGATGGCGTCCTCGAAACCCTTGGCGCGCGCGTCCGTGGTGGACGTGCCGGCCTTGGTGTTGAGCACCAGCACCGAGCCGGACTTGCCGGCGGCGAGCTTGTTCAGCGTCTCGGCCGCGAGCTTGCCGCCCTGCTCGTTGTTGGACGAGATCGAGGAGACGCCGATCGAGGTGTCCTGCAGCTTGGTGTCGACCTCGACGACCTTGATGCCCGCGTCCTTGAGTTGCTTCATCGGGCCTGCCATGGCCTTGTCGTCGGTCGGCGCGATCAGGACCGCGGCCGGCTTCGACGCGAGGATGCCCGTGACGATCGGGGTCTGCTGGGCCGCGTCGAACTTCGCGGGGGCCTGCGTGTCGAACTCGTAGCCCGCGGCCTTCGCCGCCTCCTCGAAACCGCACTGCATCGAGATGTAGAACGGTTCCGCCGTGATGCCGGGGATCAGCACCAGCTTCTTGTTCGTGGCCGAGTCGCCCGAACCCGAGTCACCAATCTGCCCACCCCCGCCACACGCGGCGAGCAGGAAAGCGGCACAGACAGCCGCTGCGGAGCGGATCTTCATTGGTCCAGCACCTTTCCTAACGTTGGTTGCGCGCCCGACGCCGTGTCTGGTCCAGCCACACGGCGGCCACCAGCACGATCGCCACGGCGATCGGCTGCCAGAACTCCTTGACCCCGATGATCACGAGGCCCTTCTCCAGCACCGCCGGGATGAACACGCCGAAGACCGTGCCCAGCACCGACCCCATGCCGCCGAAGATGCTGGTGCCACCCAGGACGACGGCGGCGATCGCGTTCAGGTTGTCCGTCTCGTGGCCGGTGACGACCGCGACGCGGAAGAACGCGTTGCCCATGAAGCCCGCGAGACCCGCCAGGGTGCCCGCGAGCAGGTACACCTTCGTCAGGTGGCCGCGCACCGAGATGCCGACGCGCCGTGCCGCCTCCTCGTTCGAGCCGACCGCGTAGGTGTAGCGGCCGAACCGCGTGGTCGACAGCAGCAACGCGCCGAGAGCGGTGACGACCGCGGCCACGATCACGATGTTCGGGATCCCGAGGTACGTGCCGGAACCGAAGGTGCGGTTCAGCCTGTCCGGGATGCCGGACACGTTGGAACCGTTGTTCAGCAACAAAGCCGCGCCCTGCGCCGCGCCGAACGAACCCAGGGTCACGATCAGCGCCGGGATCTTCGCGCGCGAGATCAGCAGGCCGTTGAGCAGACCCCAGGCCGCGCCGCTGACCACCGCGACCAGCAGTCCGAACGCGATCACGCCCCAGCCGGCGTTCGTCGCGTCGCCGCCGGACACGGAGTTCATCGCCATGGCGGAGGCCACCGACGCGAACACCAGCACCGAACCGACGGACAGGTCGATGCCGGACGTGATGATCACGAACGTCATGCCGACCGAGAGCACCAGCAGCACTGCCGTTTCCGCGAGCAGGAACTGCAGCGTGGTCACCTGGAAGATCGCGTCCGGCCGGATCGCGCCGAACGTGGCGACCAGGACGAGCAGCACCAGCCCGATCCAGAGCGTGTTCGCGCTGGTCAGGCGTTTGAGCAACGACGTGCGCGGCTCGCCTGGCACAGCTGACAACGTTGTCTTGTCCTCAATCATCAGGCTGCGTCCTCCTGGGTCAGCGCGCCGGTCATCGCGCCGACGAGTTCTTCCACGCTGGTCTCGGAAGCCTTGAAACGGGCCACGCGACGGCCGAGGCGCAGCACCTCGACGCGGTCGGAGACCGACAGCACCTCGGGCATGTTGTGCGAGATCAGCACGACGGCGATGCCCTCGTCGCGCACGCGCTTGATCACGTCGAGCACGCGTTCCCGTTGCAGCACACCGAGCGCGGCCGTCGGCTCGTCCATGAACACGAGCTTCGACGCCCACGCCACCGACCGCGCGACCGCCACGGACTGGCGCTGGCCACCGGACAACGCGGCGATCGGCACGTCGATGCTCTGCAGCGTCGCGCCGAACCGGGTGAAGTGCTCGGTGGCCTGCCGGCGCATCGCCTTCTTGTCGAGCACGCCCAGGAACCCGAGGACGCCGGGCTTGAGGATCTCCCTGCCCAGGAACATGTTCGCGGCCGGGTCGAGGTCCGGCGCGACCGCGAGGTCCTGGAACACCGTCTCGATGCCCAGGCCGCGGGCGTCGTTGGGGGAGTTCAGGATGAGCGGCTCGCCGTCGAACGTCAGCGTGCCGCCGGTCGGCTGCTCCACCCCGGACAGGCACTTCACCAGGGTGGACTTGCCCGCGCCGTTGTCGCCGATCAGCGACACGACCTCACCCGGGTAGGCGGTGAACGAGGCACCGCGCAGAGCTTCCACGGTGCCGTAGTTCTTCGTGAGATCACGAGCCTCCAGCAATGGCTGGCTCACGGCGTCACATCCTCCATCGACGACACTGTGGACAGAACGGGTGGGCGGCAGCGGATCGCCACCAGGTCACCGGTCAGGCCGAGTTCGCCCGCCGCGTGCGGCACGACGAGCGTGCTGCCCTTGTGCACCTCCAGCTCACCGAGCTTGCCCGCGCCCTCCAGTACGACCAGCACGGCGAACGACGGCTCCAGCGTGCAGGAACCTTCGACGTGCAGGCGGTCGGCCTGGAAGAACGGGTCCGCGTCGTGGCCGAGGAGATCGACCGACGGCGCCCACTTCTCGGACGTCTGGTGCACCAGCTCCTCGAGCTTGCCGCTCCAGCCCCGCCGGTCGACGCAGTCGAGCGCGACGTCGTAGCCGAGGCCGAGGTGGCCGATGTCGGCGTTGGCGAGGAAACCCTGCCACTCCAGCGTGACCGAGAAGTCCGTGGGCTGCTGCAGTTCCACGATGAACACGCCCTCGCCGATCGCGTGCGGTACGCCGGCGGGCACGAACACCGTGTCGCCGGGCCGGACGCAGACCGGGTTCAGCGCGTCGAGCATCGCCTTCGTGTCCTGCGTGGCGACCCAGCCGGCGACGGTGTCCGCGGGCACGTCGTCGCGGAATCCTATGTAGACGGTCGGGTTCGGGCCGGTGGTGCCGACGACGATCCACGCCTCCGTCTTGCCGTGGCGGCAGTTCAGGTGCGAGGCCGCGAAGGCGTTCGACGGGTGACAGTGCACCGGCAGTCGCTGGCCCGCGTCGAGTAGCTTCACCAGCAACGCCGTGTCGCCGCCGAACTTCGCCGCGTGGTCCGCGCCGAGCCAGCCGGTCGGGTCCGCTTGCACCGCGTCGCGCAGGAGTACGCCGTTTGGCAACGTTGTCAACCCGGCATCGTCGCGCCCGTAGAGCGACGTCGTCGACGCCACCCAGTCCTCGGGGCCGAAGTCGCCGCTGGTCCCGCCGCGCAACGCGGCGATCGCCTCACCACCGCGGTAGAACTGCTTCGGCTGGTTGGCGGGCAAGTTGACGGGCTGGTGGAGAACACCAGAACTCACGCGTGGACCTCCCCGGATCCTCGTGGCACCAAGCGCACCGGCAGCACGACGCGGCGCGGTGGTGAGTTGTCGCCGTCCAGTCGGGCGAACAACAAATCGGTGGCCGCCTTGCCGAGCGCGCTCGCGTCGTGCGCGATCACGGTCACCGGCGGCGACAACAGGTCAGCGAGTTCGAAGTCGTCGAAGCCCACCAGCGCGGGCCTTTCGGCGACGTCCGCGAGCGAGCGCAGGATGTAGACGGTGATGCGGTTGTTGCCGGCCACGATCGCCGTCGCGGGCTCCCGCATGCCGTGCAGGCGCTGCAACGTGGTCCTGACACTGCTTTCGTCGTGCGGCCCCATCGCCACGAGTTCCTCGTGGTAGCCGATGCCCGCCCGCACGCACCCTTCGCGATAACCGCGCAGGCGCTCGTTGGCCGTGAAGATGTCCGGCGCGTCGCCGAGGAACGCGATCCGGCGGTGCCCGTGCGAGGCCAGGTGCGTGACCGCCTCGACGGTGCCGCCGATGTTGTCCACCAGCACGGTGTCCGCCACGACGTCACCCGCGGGCCGGTCCAGGAACACCACGGGCGTGCCGGCGCGCATCTCCGGCACCAGGTAGCTGTGCTGCAGGCCGGCGGGCACGATCAGCAGGCCGTCCACACGCCTGCTGCAGAACTCCAGTGCCAGCTCGCGCTCACGCCCGGGATCCTCGTCGGACGACCCCGAGATCACCTGTCTGCCGCGCAGCCGGGCGATTTCCTCGACAGCGCGGGTCACGCCGGAGTAGAACGGGTTGCCGACGTCCTCCAGTACCAGCCCGATCGTGCCGGTGGACGAGCCCCGGCGCAGGTTGCGGGCGCTCAGGTTCCGCCGGAACCCGAGCTGGTCGATGGCCGCGAGCACGCGCTCGGCGGTGGACGGGTGCACGCCCGGTTCGTCGTTGACCACGCGCGAGACGGTCTTGATGCTCACGCCCGCGAGCCGCGCGACGTCGTTCATCGTCGCACGGCGTACCTTGCGCTGACCGGCTACGGGCCCGCTGGGGGACAACGTTGTCATAGTGCGCGTATCTCACCTCGGCTTTACGGCCTTGTCAACACTTCGTGACCGTTCAAGCGTGCGGAAACCTATGGCTCACAACGCCGCCTGCGACGCGACGAGCCGGGTCATGTGGGAGGACGGCGTGACGCCCAGTTCGCGGTGCAGAAGGGCGCGGTACTGCTGGTAGTGCCGCAGTGCCGACCCGCAGTTGCCCTGGGCGAGGTGCGCCGCGACCACCCTGCGGTGTGCGGTCTCCCGCACCGGGTCGATGGAGATCGCGGTGAAGGCGGCCTCCAGCGCGGCGAGGTGTGCGCCGGCCGAGATGAAGTGCTGGGCGATCGCCTCCAGCGCGTGCAGCCTGACCTGTTCCCAGCGCCGTCGTTCGGAGGTCAGCCACTCCTCCGGCCAGTACGGCAGCAGATCCCTCGACAACGCGCCGACGAGCTCGGCCACGCCCGCCGGAGTCGTGGCGCTGACGACGTGGTGTGCCGCTTCCACCGCACGGCAGAAGTCGATCGTCAGCGCGGGGGACAGTCGCAACCGGTCCACCGAGAGCTCGACCACAGGCCGGTCCGTCGCACGGCGCAGGTGCCACAACGCCTGCCGCACGTTGGCGGTCGCGCGCTGCCTGCGGCACTCGGGCCACAGCTGCTCGGCGACGGCCTGCCGGCTCACCGCCTCGCCGTGGTGGATCGCGAGGAAGGCCAGCAACCGCTGGGCGCCCTTGGGCAGCACGACGTCCGCGCGGCCGGTGCGCAGCTCGAACCGGCCCAGCAACACCAGGTGCGCGCCATCGGCGTCTCTCATCGTGATCCCTCCGTCAGCCGTTCCGAGCATCGCCCGGTGGCGTCTCCGGGGCATCTCTCGTCAGCCTGCGGCGGCGTCCTCTCCTCGGCCGTCCGGTGGTGGACCCTCAGTCGTGCGCGCACTTGACCGCCACCCGGTCGGGAGTCCGTGGCGACAGCGCGTCGCCGATCACCTGGCAGCCATAGCGCCAATGGCCCAACAGACCCGCCTGTTCCGGTCGAGCCCATCGAGTGACGCCGATGCGGCGGCGACAGGACGTCGTGCGCTACGGCGACGCCGGTGAGACGCGGGCACCGGAGCGTGTGTCACCGAGGCCGCAGCGGCCCCGACGACATCCAGCGCAGGAGTGATCATGACGGACACCAGGAGCGTCACCATCCGGATCCCCGACGCGAAGCTCGAAGAGCTGAAGAACGACGGATACAGCCTCTGCTTCGCGAAGAAGGTGAACGGCAAGTTCAACGTCGTGTGGCAGTCGGCCGACGACTACATCTCGGACAACACCTTCTCGTGGCAGCCGCAGTACCAGCTCTTCGGCGGCAACACCATGGACGGCCCGCTGAGGGTGCACGTCAGGAGCAAGCAGCTGCCGATCGGCCTCGGGGAGGAAGCGACCCTCGACCACGCGGGCGTCTGGGGCGGCGTGTCCACCGGCGGCCCGGGCACGGGGATCACGATGCACAACGAGTTCGGCTCGATCCACCCCGGACTGTCCGCGTACGTGACGGGCATCGGCGGCAAGACGACGGTGACTCCCATCTACCTGGCCGAGAAGCCGATCCTCTCGGGTGAACTCGTCCTCACCCCGGAGGAGGTCGTCCAGGTGTGGTTCCAGCAGTACGTCACCACGAGCACCATCGTCAGCAACGACAAGACCGAGATCGTGGAGATCGATCTGACCTCGTCCAGCTCCGCGACCAGGAGCTACGACGGCACCAAGTGGTCGACCCCGAAAACGCCCTCTCTCGCTGTCGGTGTCGACTTCGCGACGATCCTGACGATCGTCGCGACCCTGACCGCGGCCGTCAGCATCGCCGACTTCGCGTCGAAGCTCAGCGCGAAGGTGGCCCAGGTCTACTCCGGCCTCAAGGTCGACGTGACCTCGCCGGACGGCTGGTCCGTCACCATCAAGTACAGCCAGGCGCCCGGCCTCACCGGAGCCGCGTTGGCCCAGACGCGGGCGTTGTCGCAGAACCCAGCCATGAACGACCAGCTCACCGCGTACGCCGCGGAGGCGTTCGCGCAGGTCGGCGTGGGTTACACGTCGCTGATGGCTATTCCGGCCTGACGGCTCGCGTTGTCCGAAACCGGACAAGTGATCGTCATGGTCTTGACCTAGACCGTGTGCGCTCAGCGATGATGCGGTGACGGACAGCGCTTGTCCGGCGAGAAGGCCCCCGGGCCGGGGTGCGCATGCGGCGGCGGGTCGCACCCCGGCCCGGTCCCTTGCCACCCGACCGGACTACTCGGCTGTCCCGGGCCGCGCCACTAGGGTGAATCTCGTGGACGCACTGGATCCCATCGAGTCGGTCAACACCTTCATCGGCACGAAGGACGAGGGAAACACCTTCCCCGGCGCGTCCATGCCGTTCGGCAAGACCCACTCCAGCCCGATCGGCTCCCACTACGCCGGCTACCGCTACGACGACCAGCAGATCCGCGGCTTCGGGCACTTCTTCCTGTCCGGCGCGGGATGCTGGGAGCAGGGCGGGCTGGTCCCGATCCTCCCGGTCACCGCCCTACCGCAGACCTTCGACCACAAGCGGTACGCCAGCGCGTACACGCACGACGGTGAGATCGGCAAACCCGGCTACTACAAGGTGAAGCTGGACCGGGACATCACCGTCGAGTGCACCGCCACCACGAGGGCCGGCGTCGAGCGGTACACGTTCCCCGGTGGCGTCAGGGGCACGCTGCTCGTCAACGTCGGGCAGGCCAACGACAAGGAACCCGTCAGCGCCAGTTCCGTCCAGGTTCTGGACGACCGCACGATCACCGGAACCGTGGAGACGCAGGCGTTCTGCGGCGGCCGCCCGTACCTTACGTACTTCACCACCAGGTTCGACCGCCCGTTCGAGGAGTTCGGCACCTGGGGCCCGTCCGGATCCAGGCCGGGGCAACCTGAGTCCGCGGGAGGCGCCGGACTCCGGGGTGCCTGGGTCACGTTCGGGCCGGGCCCGGTCACGGCCACGACCGCACTGTCCCAAGTGGACGCACAGGGTGCCGCGAACAACCTGGAGACCGAGACCACCGGCAAGACCTTCGACGACATGCGCAACGAGGCGCAGGAGGCCTGGCGCGCGGAGCTCGGATGCATCGAGATCGAGACAGAGGACTGGGACGAGCGCGCGGTCTTCTACACCGCGCTCTACCACGTGCTGCTCCAGCCGCTGACCGGTAGCGACGCGGACGGCCGGTACCGCGGCTTCGACGGCCGGATCCACCAGGCCGACGGCTGGACCTACTACGAGTACTACTCGCTGTGGGACACCTACCGGGCCCACAACCAGCTCCTCGCGTTGCTCCGCACGACCAGGAGCAAGGACATCGCGCGCAGCATCCTGGCGATTCACGAGCAGGGAGGCTGGCTGCCGCGCTGGGCGTACGCGAACCAGGAGACCAACTGCATGACCGGCGACCCGGTCACGCCGTTCCTGGTCGACCTGTGGCGCTTCGGTCACCTCGCGGGCTTCGAGGAGCAGGCGTACCAGGCGTTGCTGCAGAACGCCGACGGCATCCCGCCGCAGAGCTCCCGCTTCCAGGGCAGGTCCGGCAACCCGAACTACCTCGCCAAGGGGTTCGTCCAGCACGACAAGCGCTTCCCGAAGAAGGGCCAGGACACCGATCCGCACCACGGCGCGTCGGCGACCCTGGAGTACGCGCTGGCCGACGCCACGCTCGCGATCATGGCCGAGGCGCTGGGCCACACCGAGGACGCGGAACGACTGCGCACTCGGGGTCTCAACCACCGCGCCCTCTGGGACAACAGCGTCACGGACCGGGGTTTCACCGGGTTCCCGCGGCCCAAGCTGCAGAACGGCGCGTGGCTCACCCCGTTCACCCCGCAGGGGCCGGAGGGGTTCCACGAGGGCACGGCGTGGCAGTACCAGTGGCTGTGCCAGCACGACATCACCGGGCTGATCACGGCGCTCGGCGGCAAGGCGGCGGCCGAGGCGCGGCTGGACGACTTCTTCGCGTACGAGGACCTGCTCGTCGACCCGAAACGGACGGTCCGCGAGAAGTGGGTCGTCGGGCCGTACGACTACTACAACCAGTTCAGGTACAACCCGAACAACGAACCCGATCTGCACGCGCCGTGGATGTACGCGCTCATCGGCAGGCCGGAGAAGACGTCGGTGGTCGTGCGGGCCGCGCAGACGTTGTTCGTCAACGGGCCGGCGGGCGTCACGGGCAACGACGACCTCGGCACGATGTCGGCCTGGTACGTGTTCAGCGCGCTCGGGATGTACCCGGCGGTGCCGGGAACCGGTGAGTTCGTGCCGCACGCCCCGAAGTTCACGAAGGCCGTGATCCACCTGGAGAACGGCAAGGACATCGTGATCGAGGCGGAGGCGGCCGACGTCACGAAGACGCAGGTGGTGCAGCGGATCCGGAGCGGCTGGCGTTCGAAGACGAAGGACCGGATCGAACTCGCGGAACTGTTCTCGGGGACCACGCTCGTGGTCGACCTCCGCACACTTTCCAACTGAGACGCCGAACGGTCGTACGCTCACGTGATGGGCGCTTGCGCGAGCTGTGGCACGGAGTTCGCGCCCCTGCCGTCGCGGGCGCGGTACTGCTCGAACGCGTGCCGTCAGCGCGCCTACCGCCGGCGTTGCGCGGGTGCGTCCACTGTGGTCGCCGAGCTGCCCGGTTACGAAGACGCGTTCGTCGGCAGGAAGAGCGAGCTGGCGGAGCTGCTTTCGTTGCTGCGCAAGCACAGGATGCTCACACTCGTGGGGTCGGCCGGAATCGGGAAGACGCGGCTCGCCGTCGAGCTCGCGAGACGTGCCAGACGTGCCGAGGTCCGCACGGTCGAGCTGGGCAGGCTGAGCCGCCCGGGGCAGGTGGTGGAAGCGTTCGCGGAAGCCGTTGGCGTGTACCAACGTGCGGGTGTCGCGCTGCGGACGACGTTGCTCCAGGAACTGGGCAATCGGCGAATCCTGTTGCTCGTCGACAACTGCGAGCATCTCGCCGAGGAGTGCTGCGCGGTCGTGGACGCGCTGTTGTCGCGCTGTCCGCGCGTGCAGGTCCTCGCGACCAGCAGGGAAGCGTTGAGGTCCGTCGGCGAGGTCGTCTACCCGCTGCACGGCATGGCCGACGCGGCGGAGCTGTTCGTCGAACGCGCCGGGACCAGCGGCGACCCCGGCGTGATCGCGGCGATCTGCGCACGGCTGGACGGCGTGCCGCTGGCCGTCGAACTCGCGGCGAAGCTGTCCGTGCCGCTGGCCGAGCTCGCGGACCGCCTCGACCACCGGCTCGACCTGCTCGACGGCCTGCGTGCGGCCATCGCGTGGAGCCACGACCTGCTGACCGAGGGCGAGCAGAAGCTGTTCCGGCGGCTCGCGCTGCTGCCCGGCGGGTTCGGGCTGGACATCGCGGCGGTCGTGCACGGCGGTGAGGTGATCGGGCTGCTCACGGCGTTGCAAGCGAAGTCGTTGGTGGTGCGGGAGTCCGACGGCCGGTTCCGGATGCTCGAATCCGTTCGCCTTTATGCCGGGGAAAGGCTGGAGGAACACGGCGAGCACGGGGTGACGGCGGAACGGATCATCGCGTGGCTGTGCGAGAAGGGCGAACCCGGCGTCTCGTCGTCGATCCTCACTCCGGAGCAGGTGAGGACGCAGCACCGGGAGTACGACAACGTGGCGTACGCGTTCGCTCATCTGGTGGCACCGCAGGACGACAGGCGGCTGATGCTCGCCACGATGCTGCTCAGGGTGTGCTTCGACCGCGGTTGCTTCGGTCAGGCCGGCGCGGTGCTGATGCAGGTGCTGCACCAGTCGCCCGCCGACGCCCGCTACCGGATCCTCGCGCTGGAGTACGCGTCTCTGCTGGCGAGTCACGAGGAACGGCACGACGAGGCGGTGCGGTACGCCACCGAGGCGATCGAGACGGCGGAGTCGGGCAAGCAGGATCTGATCATGTGCCGTCTGTTCAGGACGTTAGCGGGCGCTTACGACGGCATGGGCGACGTGTCGAATGCCGCAGCGGCGTTGCGCCGATCGATCGAGCACGGCGTACGTAACGGCAACGACGTGAGTGTCGCTGTGTCGAGCCACAACCTCGGCTGGCGACTGCTCGCCGACGGCGCCGTGGACGCGGCCGCCGCGCTGGTCGAGGGCGCGTTGCCGGTGCTCAGAGTCCATGCACGGCAGGACGTCGTGGCCGTCGCGGTGCACACGGCGGGCTGCATCGCGTTGGAGCGCGGGGATTTGGTGACGGCAGGCGCCCGGTTCGCGGAGGGCGCGCGCCTGACGGCGGACACACCGCGGGCCGCGCTGGAGTCGGTCGAGGGCCGTGGCCTGGTCGCGATGGCGTCCGGACGGCACGAGCTCGGCGTGCGGCTTCTGGTCGCCTGTCAGCAGATGCGCACGACGTGGGTCGTTCCGCCGGAAGCCTGGTGGCGGCGGAAGACGGCCGCCGCACTGGACCTCGCGCGGGAATCCCTTTCTCAACCGGCATTCCAGCGAGCGCTCGGCGCGGGCCGGGCGATGGACGCGCGGCACGCCCTGGAAACCGCGCTGGACAAGGAGATGGTGCGGCACCCGGTGCTCAGCGACCGGCAGCGGATGGTCGTCGAACTGGTGGCGCGCGGACTGACGAACGCGCAGGTCGCGGCCAAGCTCGGCATCTCGCACCGCACCGTGGAATCCCACGTGCACAACGTGAAGACCACACTGGATCTTTCGACTCGCGCGCAGCTCGCGGCCTGGGCCCGGTCGCATTGACGCGTCCAACTGAGACGTAACGCTGCGGTTCATCCGGATGACTTCCGGCCCCCCTCCGTTCATCGTGAGCACGACGACGGAAGGGGGCGACGTGGAACCGTTCCGCCTGCTGCACCCCGACCTGGTGCCGCGCCGGCGCGAGTCCCTGCGGCACGCCGCCTCCATGCTCGTCCAGATGGGGCTGGACGACACGGTGCTCTCGGCGTCGCCCGTGCACCAGCGCCTCGCGCGCGTGGTCCTCGCGAGCAGCGGCGTCATCGAGTGGACGCCCGGCTACTGGGCCAAGGACTCCGGCCTCGACGAAGGCTTCGGCGTCGTGCGGGTCGGCGGCGACCGCGGCGGCGTCTTCCTCTCCGGCGTCCTCATCGCCTACCTCGACGTGCTGGAGAACGCGGCCAGGATGGGCACCTCGATCCCCGAGGACTCCTGGCGCACCCTGCTCTGGGCGCCGACCGCGCTCTTCGACCACGTGCTGCGCCGCCCCCAGGTAGGCATGACCGTCGTGACACCCGGCTGCGGCACGGAGAACCTCCCGCTCGAACGCACCCAGGCCGGCCAGCGCCTCTACCTCGCACTGATGCAGGCCGTCCGGTTCGCCGTCAGCGGTGTCGTGCGCGCGCAGGACGACTGCCCGCTCGCCGAGGACTGCGTGACGCTCGCGACCGCGTGCCTGCGTGCCGCGGAGGTGGCCCTCGCGTTCGCCGCCGACGTTCCCGGACACGCACCGCAGCCCGTCGTGGAGACCGCCGAGCACCGCTACCTGTGGCAGGTGATCAACGAGGTCCGCGCGGCCGTTCCCCGTGCCCGCTTCGAGCAGTTCGCCGCGGCGCTACGCAGGTTGAACGACGTGCACACCGCTTGCCCGTTGCTCGTCGCGGGCGGCTGACCGTCTCCGGGCAGTGGGTGGCTCGCGATCCCGTTGCTGCTGCTGGGAACCATCGCGTTCTTCGCGCTCGGCATGCTCGACGGCGTCGACGAGGCGTCTTCAAATGGGAGGAATAGGACAGGCCCGGTGGTCATGTGCTCTCCGTCACGGTTCATGATGGTGAGTCATGACGTTCTCCAGCGTGGTCGGACGGTTCCGCATCCTCGCCCTGGCCGAGGCCATCTCCTGGGCGGGCCTGCTGCTCGGGATGTTCTTCAAGTACGTCGTCGTGCAGAACGAGATCGGCGTCAAGATCTTCGGCCCGATCCACGGCTTCGTCTTCGTCGCCTTCGTCCTCGTCACGCTGATGACGAAGGACCCGCTGAAGTGGAACGCCCGCACGCTGGTCCTCGGCCTGCTGTCGAGCATCCCGCCGTTCGGCACGGTGATCTTCGAGCGCTGGGCCTCGAGGACCGGCCGCCTCAGCGAGCCTGCCACCGAACAGCGCTGAGCGCCTCGCGGAGCTCGATCTGCGGGTCGCCCTCGTGGTAGATCCGTTCCGAGGCCTCGATGTTGTCGAGGAACTCCTGGTACTTCACCGCGTTGTGCAGCCGGGACGCGCGGGGCGCGACCTTCAGGGCTTCCAGCGGCCGGCTGTCCGGGCGGTGCGAGAGCCATGCCTCGCTCCACACGCGGCGGATCAGGTCGTGCAGTTCGGGCTTGGCGTACTCCATGAGCCGGCACACGTCGAGCGCCGGATGACCCCAGGCGGCGTCGGACCAGTCGATGACCACTCCGCTGCTGCGCCAGTTGCCGGGGTGGAAGTCGCCGTGCGTGAGCGTGTCGGGCAGGCCGAAGTCCGGCATCGGCACGGCGGACGGCGGTAGTCGCGCCTCCCCGGCCAGTGCATGCTGGACCGCGACCCAGCGGGGTACGACGTCCTCGATCTGGGCAGGGGTCACCGGCCAGCAGTTGGCGCCCTCGGCCTGGCTGAGCAGCACGCGGTTCGGCGCGCTGGCCAGCACTTCGGGCACCAGGGCAGCGTCGTGGGCGGCGACCATCCTGATCACCGCGCCCCCGGTCGATCCCACATGGGCTCATCAGGCCACAGGCCGGCCTGACCGCCCAACCGAATTAATCCTCGAAGTCGCCGCTGGCCCGGCGGACCTTCGCGAGCAGGTCGGTGAGCTGCTCGGTCTGGCGGTCGGTGAGGCCTTTGAGGCCCAGGTTGACGTCGACGACGGCGGCGGTCGCGCTCTCACGCCGCTGCAGTCCGGCATCGGTGATCTCGACCAGCGTGGTCCGGCGGTCGGTCGGGTGCGGCGTGCGGCGGACGAGGCCGTCGCTCTCCAGCCGGTCGACGATGTTGGTGACGCTCGTCGGGTGCAGCTGCAGGCGCTCGCCCATCACGCGCATCGGCAGCGCGCCCTTGCGGGAGAAGTAGAGCAGCACCAACGCCTCGTAGCGCGCGAACGTGAGCCCATGCGGTTTGAGGGCTGCGTCCACGGCGGACTGGATGATTTGCTGGACACGCATGACGCTCGTGACGGCCGCCATCGCCGTGGCGGAACCCACCCGGTCGTCCCACAGTTCGGCCGCGCGGGCGATCGGATCGAACGGCAGCGGTGTCATGGGCACGGAAGCTACCAGTCAGTACCACTCGTGGATCAGCAGGAGGCACGTGTGCTTGTCGCGTTCAGTGTTGCTCCGTCCGGTTCGGACGAATCCGGAAGCGTCGCCAAGGCGGTCGCCGAGGCGGTCCGGATCGTGCGGGAGTCCGGCCTGCCCAATGAGACGAACGCGATGTTCACCCTGATCGAGGGGGAGTGGGACGAGGTGATGGACGTGGTCAAGCGCGCGACGGAAGCCGTGCAGGCCAGTGCCTCGCGCGTGTCGCTCGTGCTCAAGGCGGACATCCGGCCCGGCTACTCCGGTCAACTGAGGGCCAAGGTCGAACGCATCGAGGAGCACCTCTCCGACACTCCGTGAGACGCCGTTCGTGGCCCGTGTCCGGCGGGCCGGGAGTGGAGTGTGACGGGAGGCTTAACGCGTCTCCTCGGATGGCCGAAAGCTCTACGCCGTGACGGTGAGTGCACCCGTGCGCCGCCGTTCACTGGGTTAGCGTGTCGGGCGTGGACGCGAGGCAACTGTGGTTGAGGTTCGAGCCCTACCACGACGTCACGTACTTCACGCCCGAATCCCGCGCGGCGACGGACGCGCTGGGTTGCAAGGGCGGCTGGATGGGCTATTTCGGCATGCGCGCCGCACCCCTGGGTGCCGCGTCGCCGGAACTGGTGACGGCGGTCTTCTACAACTTCGCACCGCGCATGGTGTCCCGCGCGCTGCCGGACGCGTGGGCGGTCGCCTCGCCCTCCACGTACCTGCGGGTGCGGCTGGAGGGCGCCGACGGAGCGTTGAGGCGCCTGCTGGGCTCGGTGGACACGGCCGAGATCGCCGAGGCGGCGTCGCTGGCCAGGACGGCGGCACTGGCGGCTCCCATAGCCGGGCGTCCGCTGGCCGCCGCGAACCGCGCGTTGCCGTGGCCCATCGAGCCTCATCTGGCCCTGTGGCACGCCTGCACGATCCTGCGTGAGGCCCGCGGCGACGGCCACGTGGCAGCCCTCGTGGCCGCGGGCGTGGGCCCGTGCCAAGCGCTTGCGCTCTACGCGCGTGAGCATTCCCTCGATCCGGCATACATGCGCACGGCGCGTGGTTGGACTGTCGAAGAATGGGAAGCAGTTGCTGATCTGCCCGGCGACCTTGCCGCAGTAGAGCGTGCGACCGACATGGCCGCTCTCGCACCGTGGGAAGCGCTGGGTGCATTTGGTACAAAGCGGTTCATCGACCTGATGACACCGCTTGCTCTACGCATCGCCTCAGCCAACGAGGCGATGCGCGTCAACCCGATGGCCCTGGACCCGGTCCGGGAACTAGCCGTGCCAGGATGGAACACGTGACAAGGCCTGATCCTCGCAAGACCGCCGCACTGTCCGCCGCCCTTTCCGGCGCCGTAGACCTGGGCGCCCTGAAGGCCCGAGCCGACGCTGCCCGCACCGCCGCTGCCACGCCGCCCCCCGCCGGTGGTGCCCCCGCACCCGACAACGGTTCCGCGCCGTGGATCGTGGACGTCACCGAGGCCTCCTTCCAGGCCGTGGTCGAGCAGTCCCTGCAGGTGCCCGTCGTGGTGCTGCTGGGCGCCTCCTACAGCCCCGAGTCGCAGCAGCTTGCTGCTTCGCTGACCCGGCTCGCCACGGCGTCCGGCGGGGCCTGGATTCTGGCGCGGGTCGACCTGGAGACCGCGCCCCGGATCGGGCAGGCGTTCGGGGTTCAGTCGGTGCCCACGACCGTCGCCGTTGCCGCTGGTCAGCCCATCGACGCCTTTGCCGGGCCGATCGCCGACGCCGAGTTGTCGGAGTGGATCGCCCGGTTGCTGGACGCGCTGCGGGAGCGGTTGCCCGGGATTCGGGCTGGGGAGGCTCGGGCTGGGTCTGTTCCTGCGGCCGAGGAAGAGGTTGTCGAGGATCCTCGGATCGTTGCTGCCGAGGAGGCCTTTGAGCGGGGCGATTATGTTGCTGCTCAGGGGTACTACTCGGAGATTCTTGCCTCTGAGCCTGGGAATGAGCTGGCCAAGGAAGGGCTTGCGCAGGCTCGGTTCGCTGAGCGGGCCGAGGCTGTCGATCCTGCTGTGATCGCCAAGGCTGATGGGGCGCCTGAGGATATCGACGCTCAGCTTGCGGCTGCTGATGCCCAGGTTGCCGGGCAGATGGTTGATGAGGCGTTCTCGCGGTTGGTTGAGACTGTTCGGCGGGTTTATGGGGAGGATCGGGATCGGGTTCGGCAGCATTTGGTTGGGCTGTTCGAGTTGTTCCCGGCCGATGATCCTCGGGTTGCTGCGGCTCGGCGGAAGCTGGCTTCTGCTTTGTACTGACGCGTTTCGCTGGCTGTTGTGGGTGGTTGCGTTGCGGGCGGCCTTGCTGTTGCTTGCTTCCCCTGGGGGCGCTGCCCCCAGACCCCCGGCAATCTGATCAGGGGGTCCACGCCACGGGCGGGTTGATGGCACGCCTGTTGGTTTGGGCGGCTGCGCGTTGCTTTGAGGGTTGCGTTGGCGGTGGGGTCCCATCACGAGCCGAGCCAAGAGCGGGCCACACCTGAGGGGTGAGGTCAAGTCGACGAAAAGCGTGTCGACTTGACCTCACCCCTCAGGTGCAGCAAGAGCTATGGCGCGACTCGTGATGGGACCCCACCGCCTGGCCCGTTCGGTAAGGACGGCTCGCCTCCGGCATCGCGTTTGGGGTGGCTGCTAAGGGCGTCTGCGTTCCAAAAGGACTGTGTCTCGCCACTCGCCGTGGTGCTTCGCGATTCGTTCCCGTAGGCCCACTGTGCGGAACCCCGCTTTGTGGTGCAGGGCGATGCTGGCCCGGTTCTCCGGGAAGATGACCGCCTGCAGGGTCCACATGTCGTCGGCGTCCGCGGCTGAGACCTGGTGGTGCAGCAGGGTTTTGCCCACGCCCCTGCCCTGGGAGGCGTCGGCCACGTAGATCGAGGTCTCGATCACGCCTGCGTAGCACTCGCGGGGCGAGACCGGGGTGGCTGCGGCCCAGCCTGCGATCTTGCCGTCCACCACGGCTATCCAGCGGTGGTCCGGTAGCCACTTGGATTCCAGGGTTCTGCGGGACGGGACTTCTGTTTCGAACGTGGCGTTGCCTGAGGCTATGCCTTCGCCGTAGATGCGGCGGACGTCTGTCCAGTCCGCGGTGGTCATGGTGCGGATGGTGACGCCTGCGACCGGGGTCACCGTGCCTGAGGAGAGGGCGCCCATCACCGCGTCTGCCGCGTGGGGGAGGCCCGTGCAGCAGGCCGGGTTGACCGTGACGAGGGTTGTTGTGCCCTCGCGCTGGATGTGGAGGAAGCCGACCTCTGCCAGTTTGCGGACGTGGTGTGAGCAGGTGGACTGGCTCACGCCCAGCAGGGTGGTCAGTTCGCCGACGGTGACCGGGGTCGAGGACGAGGCCACGTGGTGGAGCAGGCGGACTCGGGTCGGGTCGGAAAGTGTCGCGAACCAGGAGGCGTAGGTCGTGGCTTCGTCGGTCAGCACCTGCTAAGTATCGACGTTGGTCGATGAAAGGGTCAAATCGAATACTTCTTCACGCAGAACGAGAGGCCTCGGAAGAAGCCGTCGCCGAACGCTTCCACGCGGGCGAAGCCGGAGGGGACTGCTTTGCCGTTGACGTCTGCCGCGATGAGGCTGTCGTCTGCCAGGAGTTCTGCCACTGCCTCGTCCAGGTCGCCTGGGGACAGGCGCAGGCCCGCTGCGGCGTTGGGGCGGTTGGTGAGGCCTGCCCACGCTCCGGTCAGGCAGGCGGTGCGCTGGCCTGCGGCGTCGTCGTCGAGCTTGAAGCCCGTCGCGTGCTGGATGGAGAGGGAGAAGCGGGAGGCGATTACGGCGAACGCGGCGAAGTCGCCGATGCCGCCCTTTGAACCCTTCTTCGGGGGTGTGCCGATCTTGACCAACTGCGGGAGGTCGAGCTGGAGTTGGTTGACCGCCGGGCAGTAGGAGGCGGGGGACGTGGTCTGGGCGTCGGCGCAGGATTTGATGCCTGCCTTGTCGAAGGCGGGGAAGGCCGCGCCGCTCGACTTGTAGGCGTCGCGGAGTGACTCCTCCAGCGCCCTGAGGTACTTGTCCTCGTTGACCTGGGCGTTGCCGCGGCCTTGGCCCTGGTCGGTGTCGGAGAGGTCGAACGGGCGCTCGGTGATGCGCTTCGAGATCTCGGCCTCGTTGATCTCGGCGCAGCGGGCGGCGCCTCGGGTGAAGCCGAACTGGAAGGCGGAGACGCGGTCGAACGCGCTGCCGTGGGCGCCCTGCTTCTCGAACGACGTGCCGGCGCTGTCGCGGATGAAGAACATCGTCTGCAGGACCTGGTTGAGGCCCTCGCCGGTGGAGAGTTCGAAGTGCTTCGACTTGTTCTCGGCGACCCAGCGCATGAAGACGCCGGTGTAGCAGTCGGCCTGCTGCTCCTTGACGATCGACGGCGTGTTGGCGCCGATGTTGGAGGCCGGGCCGAGCTTGTACTGGACGGCGTGGCCCATCTCGTGGGCCAGGACGGTGACGACGGCCATCGGGCCGAAGGAGTCCTTGAGCATCGGCAGGAGTTCGCCGCGGTCCCAGGTGATGCTGTCGTCGAGGGCGCAGTAGAACGCGTTCGCGATGCCGGTGGTGTCGAGCCTGCAGACCTCGACGCCCTTGCCGTTGGAGTCGTAGGAGATGAGGCGCTTCACCGGTTCGAACGTCTTGCCCGCGAACGAGGCGGGGAACTCGGCCTTCCAGAACTCCTGCACGTCGGCGAGGGTGTTGATGGCCAGGCGGTCCATGTCGCCGCCGTCGCCGTTCTCCACGCTCAGGTCCGCGTCCGGCACGCCCTTCCTGGGGCCGGACGGGCCGTTGGAGATCTCCAGGCCCGCGACCTTCGTGGGGTCGGGGCGCTCGCCCTTCGGTTCGCCGTCGACCACGGAAGCGCACGCGGTCAAGGTTGCGGTCACGGCCAGCGCGACGGCGATTCGTCCGAATCCCATGAGGTCAGACCCTACTAAGCGGGTCCGGAGGGCCATTCGGCCAGTACCTGCGGCCAAACGTGAAAATTCCTCACCCTCTGGGGTGATTTCAAGACTGCTCGGACTCGATTCCGTTGTACCGCCAATGTTTTGAGGCGCACAGTCCCTACCGCAAGCCTTCGGCGTGGAAGGAGTTTGGCGGTATGGGTAGAACGCGCTGGGCACGGTTCGTCGGGGTGCTCGGTATCGGTGCCGTTGGTGCCGGTGCCCTCCTGTTCGGCATGTCCCAGGGAGCGCTGGCCGCCTCGTTCGCGGTGTCCGGCACCAACTTCAAGGTGTCCGCCGACAACTTGACGGGCCAGGGATTCGTCCAGTTCGGCGGTGTGGACGCGGGTGCGGGCAAGGTGCACGTCGTCGCGGTCAGCGGGTTCAAGACGGCGAGGCTCGACAAGTTCTGCCAGTCGGTGTTCGTGCCCGGCATGCCGATCGTCGGTGACGTGACGATGCGCATCACCGCGGACAGTGTGGGCGGCATGTCCGCCGACAACCTGGTCGTCAACCTCACGGACCTCAACGGCGACCTGGTCCTCGGCAACCCCGAGATCGGCATCGACGCCAACAAGGTGACCAAGGGACCGGCGAACCTCAGGGGTCTGCCGGGCTCGTTCGGTCTGCAGGCCGACACGGCGAACATCACCTCGCTGAAGCAGACCGCCTGGGCCACCACGGCCCAGACCATCAGGTTCAAAGGCATGAACCTGACCATTCGCCAGGGGAAGCAAGAGTGCTTCTGACGATCTGGCGCGGCTTCACCGCGTGGCGACGTGGCCGGCCCTTCTGGGCCGGCCTGTTCGTGGCCGGAGGCGCACTCATCATCCTGTTCCCGCCGTTCGTCGGCGTGAAGCTCGGCGACATGGTCATCTCGATCAGGACGATCGGCGGCGTCTCCGCGTTGCTGATCGGCGCGTTGCTGGCGATCTGCGCGGCCGCGTTGTGGCTGCAGCCCAAGTTCCGGCTGGCGTCCGGCCTCGTCGCGGTGCTGCTGTCACTGGTCGCGCTCGTCGTGACCAACCTCGGCGGTTTCCTGGCCGGCACCATCCTGAGTCTGCTCGGCGGCGCGCTCGCCGTCGCGTGGACGGACGAACCCAGGAAGCCGAAGGAGGCGAAGGGGTCGAAGAAGGCGCGGCGTGAGGACGCGGAACCAGAGCCGGAGCCGGAGACGACCCAGAGGGTTCAACCCACATGATGCGAACACAGCCGCTGGCCGCCGTCGCGATGGTCGCGGTGCTGGCGCTGCAACCGCCGTCGAGCACCGAGCCGCCACCGTCGTCCAGCCCCGGCAGCAGCTCACCGGCCCCGACCAGCACCACGTCGGAACCACCACCCGCATCGAGCACCAGTGCCATCCCACCGCCGGCGTCGTCCTCCGTGCCGACTCCGCCGCCCAGCACGGAGCCCTCGACGCCGCCACCCCCGCCACCGGCCCCTGCCCCGGTGGCGGCGGGAGGGCGGGAGTGGACCCTGACGGCCTCCAGGCTCGACCTGGGCGGCCTCAACTTCGTCGGGGTCGTCGACGCGTTGCTGAACGGGCAGGTCATCAAGGTCCTGAAGTTCACCGCCGCGGACATGAAGATCAAGGACCTGGTGCAGACCGCCGAGATCTCGCCGGGCGTCAAGCTCATCACGGCCGCACGGCCGGGCAGCACGTCCACGGTGTCGCCGGGGCGCATCGAGCTGTACACGGTGCAGCTCAAGGGCAACCTGGACATCCTCGGGATCAAGATCCCGGTGGACTACACGGCGGCACACCCACCGCCGCTGAACGTGCCGTTCGTGACCTTCACCGAGGTCACGGTGCGCAACACGGACCTGATCGGCGGAACGCTGACGATCCCGGGCGCGCGGATCTCCGTGGTGTCCGACCAGGCTCCGGCCGCCAGACGCTGAAGCCCGCACCAGGCCTCGAGCCGGTGCGGGCTTCCGCTTCGTTCAGTAGGTCGCGTTCGTGACCTGCCACTGCACACAGGTGGGACGGGATCCGGTTCGCTGGAACTCCAGCAGCGCGTCTCGCACGTGTTCCACCAGGATCACCGCATCACGCGGGAACTCCGTCTTGTTGTCCTTGTCGACATACAGCGTCGGCGGGTCGTCAACGGGCTCCACGGCTCGCGTGACCCAGAAGCCGAACTGGCCGGTCTCTCCGTCGGGGTCTGGTCCCACGTAGTGCAGCGCCGCGAAGCCCTTGTCGACGTCTAACTTGAACATGCGGTCAGGGATCTCCAGGACGCCGAACCTCGGCAACTCCTGTGCGGCGATCTGGGTGGGATGCGGTTGCGGGTGGTCCATCAGGTAACCCAGCACCCGATCAAGCTCCAACGCAGTACGGACGCACTCGGGCTCGTCAGCGCGGTTTTCGCCGTGGTAGTACCAAATGTCCAGCGTGTAACTCACCGCACGTCCTTTCCGCGAAACACCCGCGAACGTACCGGATCGTGCACGGTCAGCGTCTGACCAGGTCCAAGCACGAAAGGGAGCAACTGAGCACAGGACAGCGCTCCGTTGCAGAGCTCGTTGTTGACGACCAACTCCGCGTGGCTCACCCCAGTCAGCCGCATGCGCCAGCCGACTTTGACCTCGACGTGTTTCGAAGCCTCGAGGCTTGCGCCTGGGCGGCCGATGCCCAGCCGAACCAGGTGATCATTGATGCGGTCATGCTCGCCATCGGGTTCGCGCCCACTTTGGACGACGTCGCTGTGTCCGTCAGGGTCCTGATACATGCCGCTCGTCTGATAAGCGGGCAGTTGCGCTCGCGAGCGCATGACCCACGGTTGCTCACCTGGCGACATCGGCTCTGCCGTAGACGGCGCGGGGGCTGTGTGCCCCGGCTTCCCCACGGACTCGAACGATGCGCGGACCCGGGCAACACCTTCCAGCGCGGTCTTGGCCTCGCTGATCAGTGCCTGCGCACCGTCACTGACTGCGTCGAACGATGCGACGGCGGCATCGGCCTCAGCTTCCTCCGCGGTTCCGCACATCGTCTCCGCGAAGTGGGACCGGCATTCGCCAGCGAGTACGGACGCCTGCATCAGGCTCGCGATCGAGTCTTCGACCTTCCGAACGACCTGGTCCAGAACAGCGGCAACGTCCGCGAACGTGGTCAAGTCCTCAGACGCCGCACTTCTTCGCGCCCTCGAACACACCCTCACGGAACTTAGCCACCCGCTCGAACCCGGGATCCACGGCGTTCGAGCCCTTGGCGTCACGGGCGGCGTAGTCGAACTGCAGCAGCACCGTCACGGCCTCGTCGAAGTCGCCCGGCGAGAGCCCGAACCCGTCCTGCCGCTGGAACACCGCGCCCGTGTACGCGCCGGCCAGGCACAACGCCGCCGCGGAGGCGTCCTCGCCCTCGGTCGGCTTGCCCAGCACGGCCAGTTCGGCCATCGCGTACCTGGTCGCGATCAGCGTGCCCGTCGCGTAGTCGCCGAGTTCCCTGTGCAGCAGCGGTAGCTCGTCCTTGGTGTCGATCTTGATCGTCTTGTCCGCCGGGCAGTACGCGACGGGGCCCTGGTCGCCGGAGCAGTCCGGTTCGGTCTGGGAGGCCTCCGCGCGCGGCGAGGGCCAGGTCTTGCCCGCGGTCGTGGCGAGGTTCTTGAAGAAGCCGTCGAGGTCGGGCGTGACGGCTTCGAGCATGTCGTCGAACGGCAGGTTGCCGGCGTTCGCACGGTCCTTGTCGCTGGTGAACGCGCGCTGCGTGAACTGGCGGTTCTTTACCGACATCGCGCCGCAGAACTTCGTGCCCTGCTCGTAGCCGTCCTGGAAGGCCGCCACGCGGTCGAACGCGCTGCCGTGCGCCTGGTCGTCCTCCGGGGAGGTGCCGACCGGGTCGCGGAACGTGATCAGCGCGCCCAGGGCCTTGTCCAGGGCGTCCGCGTTGATGTCCAGGCGCTGCGACCTGCCGTCCGCCACGTTGCGCACGAACGCGCCCGCGAAGCAGTCGGCCTGGGCCTCGGTCAGGATCGTCGGGTACTTCTCCGGCTCGCGGCGCTCGGCCTCGGGCGTGATGCCCATGCGGTTCTGCACGGCGTGGCCCATCTCGTGCGCGAGGACGACCACCACGGCCGCCTCGCCGAAGCGGTCCTGCAGCACCGGCAGCAGGGACGCGCGGTCCCAGGCGATCGCGTCGGCGGCCGGGCAGTAGAACGCGTTGCCCTCCACGTCCGCGGCCTTCTGCGTGCACGGTGGCGGCTTGGCGGTGGCGTCGGCCGTGTCGACCGAGAAGTAACCGCCGCCCAGCGGCTTCCACGGCTTGTTGAAGGTCGACTGGAAGGACTCGGTCCAGAACTCCTCGATGTCCGTGAGCGCGGTGGCGGCCAGCTTGTCGATCGGGCCGTTGTCCGAGCCGCGCACCTGGACGGTGGCGGTGGACGCTTCCTTCTTCACCACCTTGGCGGCACGCGGGCGCCCCGGGATCTGGGCTGTGCACCCTGCGGCAAGCAGGGCGGTGACGACGATCAGCGCGATGCTCCGGTGCCGCATGGGACCATTGTGCCTGCCGGCCGGCTCCTGGGGCGTCCTAGTCGTCCAAGTCAGGCGCATACAAGGGGCAACGTGCGGCGGACTGATCAGGTTCACCGGCCCACGTGACGGATCAGCCGGTCTCGGCAGCCTGGTCGGGCACGAGCCACAGCACCCCGGACGGCGGCAGCTGCAGGATCGCTGAGTACGGCCGCCCGTGCCACGGCCTGGCCTCGGCCTCGACGCCACCGAGGTTGCCCACGCCCGAACCGCCGTAGTGCGCGGCGTCGGTGTTCACGAGCTCCTTCCAGAGCCCGGGGGACGGCAGGCCGACGCGGTAGTCGTGGTGCGGCGACCCGGAGAAGTTCGCCACGCAGGCGAGCGTCGAGCCGTCCTCACCGATCCGCAGGAACGACAGGACGTTGCCACCCGAGTCGTTCGCGTCGATCCACTGGAACCCCTCCGGCGTGACGTCGTGCGAGAACAACGCCGCGGCCGTCTTGTACACCGAGTTCAGGTCGCGCGTCAGCGCCTGGATGCCCTGGTGCAACGGCTCCTGCTCGACGAGGTGCCAGTCGAGCGACCGCGACTCCGACCACTCCTCCCGCTGCCCGAACTCGCCGCCCATGAACAGCAGCTGCTTGCCCGGATGCGCCCACATGAACGCCAGCAGCGACCGCACCCCGGCGGCCTTGTTCCAGTCGTCGCCCGGCATCCGCTGCCACAGCGAACCCTTGCCGTGCACCACCTCGTCGTGCGAGAGCGGCAGCACGAAGTTCTCGCTCCACGCGTACACCAGCGAGAACGTCATCTCGTTGTGGTGGAACGAGCGGTGCACCGGCTCACGCGACAGGTAGTGCAGCGTGTCGTGCATCCAGCCCATGTTCCACTTGAAGCCGAACCCGAGCCCGCCCAGGTGCGTCGGCCGCGTGACGCCCGGCCACGCCGTCGACTCCTCGGCGATCATGACCACGCCGGGGTGCCGCCGGTACACGGTCGCGTTCAGCTCCTGCAGGAACCGCACCGCGTCGAGGTTCTCCCGGCCACCGAACTCGTTGGGCAGCCACTGGCCCTCGGGCCGCGAGTAGTCGAGGTAGAGCATCGACGCGACGGCGTCCACGCGCAGACCGTCGAGGTGGAACTCCTCGATCCAGTACAGCGCGTTCGCCACCAGGAAGTTGCGGACCTCGTTGCGCCCGAAGTCGAAGACGTACGTTCCCCAGTCGAGCTGCTCGCCACGACGCGGGTCGGCGTGCTCGTACAGCGCCGTGCCGTCGAACTTCGCGAGCGCCCAGGCGTCCTTCGGGAAGTGCGCGGGCACCCAGTCGACCAGCACGCCGATGCCGCGCTGGTGCAGCGTGTCGACGAAGTACCGGAAGTCGTCCGGCGACCCGAACCGCGAGGTCGGCGCGTAGTACGAGGTGACCTGGTAGCCCCACGAACCACCGAACGGGTGCTCGGCCACAGGCAGCATCTCGATGTGCGTGAAACCCATGTCCGCGCAGTAGTCCGCGAGTTCGGTGGCCAGCTCCCGGTAGCCGAGACCGGGCTTCCACGAGCCGAGATGCACCTCGTAGGTCGACATCGGCGCGTTCGCCCAGTGCGTGGCCTCGCGCCGGGCCTCCCACTCCGCGTCGCCCCACTGGTACTCGGACCGCGTGACGACCGAGGCCGTCTGCGGCGGCACCTCCGTCGCGAAAGCCATCGGATCGGCCTTCTCGTGCCAGACGCCGTCCTGGCCGAGGATGCGGAACTTGTACCGCGAGCCCACCACGACGTTCGGCAGGAACACTTCCCACACACCGCTGGAACCCATGGAGCGCAACGGGTTCGCGCGCCCGTCCCAGCCGTCGAAGTCACCGGTCACGCGCACGCCGCGCGCGTTCGGCGCCCACACCGCGAACGAGACACCGGTGACGTCACCGGAAGCCGTTTCGTAGCAACGGACATGAGCGCCGAGCACGTCCCACAGCCGCTCGTGCCGGCCCTCGCCGATGAGGTGCAGGTCCAGCTCGCCCACGGTCGGCAGCCAGCGGTACGGGTCGTCGACCTCGACCGCAGGGCCGCCGTTGTACCTGACCAGCAACCGGTAGTCGCCGGGCAGCTCCGGCAGCTCACCCTCGAACAGCGCGTCGGCGATGCGTGGCAGCTCGACCTGCTTGTCGCCCCAGGCCACCGCGACCGACGTCGCGCCTGGGCGAAGAGTCCGCGCGATCACCTGGTCGCCGACGGAGTGCACACCCAGCACCGAGTGCGGGTCGTGGTGCGCACCTGACAGGAGTCGGTCCAGGTCGGCCTTCACGGCTCAGTTCCCTCCAGAAGTCATCCGGGCGATCGACGACAGCGGAACCGTCAACCACTCCGGCCTGTTGGCGTGCTCGTAAGCGACCTCGTAGACCGCCTTGTCCAGCTCGAAAGCGCGCAGCAGGTGCGCGTGGTCCCGCGGGTCGTCCGCCACCTCGGCGTAGCCGGCGCAGAACGCCGCCCGGTTGCGCTTCGTCCACTCCATCGCACGGTAGGCGAGCTGGTCGTCGTCCGGTTGGCCGATGAGCAGCTGCCTGGCCGCATAGTCGAACGACCTCAGCATCCCCGCCACGTCGCGCAACGGCGACCGCAGCGCGAGGCGGTCCTCGACCTCGGCCGCCGGCTCGCCCTCGAAGTCGATCAGCAGCCAGCCGTGCACGGTCCGCAGCACCTGGCCGAGGTGCAGGTCACCGTGGATGTGCTGGATCGGGATCGCGCCGATGTGGTGGCGCGCCTCCGCGAACGCGGCGCGCAACGGCTCCTCGTGGCGGCCCAGTTCCGGCACCGCTTCCAGCACGACGCCCAGGCGCCGTTGCATGCCCCTGATGGCACGGTCGATCGCGTCCTCGTCGGCGATCCGCGTGCCCAGGGCCGCGGCGAGATCGGCGTGCACCTTCGCGACGGCGTGGCCGAGGCGTTGCGCCTCACCCGCGAAGTCGCCGCCGACCTCGAACGCGTGCAGGTCGGCCTCGGCCATCAGGTCGCGCACCGAGGTCTTGGCCATGTCCCAGCCCTCGACCGCGTCCGGCAGGAACTCCTGCAGCATCGCGAGCGTGATCTGCTGGCCGTTCAGCGTGGCCGAGATCGAGCCCAGGGGCTGCGCGATGTGCTCGCAACCGACGGACCGCAACGCTCGGTGCATCGTCAGGTCGCGGTTCTCGCCGTTCGCGAGCTTGCGGAAGATCTTCAGGATGTACTGCTGGCCGTAGATCAGCGACGTGTTGGACTGCTCGACGCCGATCGGCCGCCCGCGCAGGCCCGGCCGCAGTTCGGTGCCCGGCTCGTGCGCGAACGTGATGCCGTCGACGGTGTACCCGGACACGATCCGGTCGAGCAGCACACCGTTGTGCTCCGGGTCGAGCAGCACGTCCCAGGCGCCGGTGCTCAGGCTCAGCGCGCCCTGGTAGTTCTCGGTCCGTCCTGGCTGTTCGACCTCGAAGACCACATGCACCAGGTCGCCGTCCACGACCGTCGTCCGCAGTGGACGGACGGCCGTGATCGGCCTGTCCTTGCCGCCGAACCACCTGGCGGCCGGGAGCAGATCGGGTAGCGAGGCGGTCAGCTTCTCGACCAGTTCGTGGGGATCGGTCACGGGCGATTCACCTCATTTCACCGTCGTCGCCCGCCTCTACCAGCTGGAACCAGTAGAAACCGTGACCCGGGAGGGTCAACAGGTAAGGGAGTTCCCCGATCGCGGGGAACTTGACACCTCCGGTGAGCTCCATCGGCGCGTAGTCGCGATGCTCGGAGAGGTCCAGCTCGACGGGTTGCGGGAAGCGCGACAGGTTGTTCACGCACAGCACGATGTCCTCGCGGCCGTCCGGGCGCTTCCACTGCCGCTTGTAGGCGAGCACGCTCGGGTTCGAGCCGCCGAGTTCGCTGAAGTCGCCCTCGGCGAACGCGTGGTGCTGCTTGCGCACCTCGATCATGTGCCGCGTCCAGTTGAGCAGCGACGTCGAGCTGTTGAGCTGTGCCTCGACGTTCAGGCCCTGGTAGCCGTAGACCGGGTCCATGATCACCGGCAGGTAGATCCGGCCGGGGTCGCACGACGAGAAGCCCGCGTTGCGGTCCGGGGTCCACTGCATCGGCGTGCGCACGGCGTCGCGGTCCTGCAGCCAGATGTTGTCGCCCATGCCGATCTCGTCGCCGTAGTACAGGACGGGCGAGCCGGGCAGCGACAGCAGCAGCGCGGTGAACAGCTCGTGCTGGTTGCGGTCGTTCTCGAGCAGCGGGGCGAGCCGCCGGCGGATGCCGATGTTCGCCTTCATCCGCGGGTCCTTGGCGTACTCCGAGTACATGTAGTCGCGCTCTTCGTCGCTGACCATCTCGAGCGTGAGCTCGTCGTGGTTGCGCAGGAAGATGCCCCACTGGGCGTTCTCGGGGATCGCCGGCGTCTGCGCCAGGATCTCCGAGATCGGGAACCGCGACTCGCGCCGCACCGCCATGAAGATCCGCGGCATCAGCGGGAAGTGGAACGCCATGTGGCACTCGTCGCCGCCGATCTCCGGGTCACCGAAGTACTCGACCACGTCCGACGGCCACTGGTTCGCCTCGGCGAGCAGCACCCGGCCGGGGAACTCGTCGTCGACGACCTTGCGGCACTTCTTCAGGAACTCGTGCGTGCGCGGCAGGTTCTCGCAGATCGTGCCCTCCTCTTCGAAGAGGTACGGCACGGCGTCGAGGCGGAACCCGTCGATGCCGAGGTCGAGCCAGAACCGCAGGATGTCGAGCATCGCCTCCTGCACTTCCGGGTTCTCGTAGTTGAGGTCCGGCTGGTGGCTGAAGAAGCGGTGCCAGAAGAACTGCCCGCGCACCGGGTCGTACGTCCAGTTCGACGACTCCGTGTCGACGAAGATGATCCGCGCGTCGCTGTAGCGCGAGTCGTCGTCGCTCCACACGTAGTAGTCGCCGTACGGGCCGGTCGGGTCCTGGCGCGACTGCTGGAACCACGGGTGCGCGTCGGAGGTGTGGTTGAGCACGAGGTCGGTGATCACGCGGATCCCGCGCCGGTGCGCCTCCTCCAGCAGGTACACGAAGTCCTCGACGGTGCCGAACTCCGGCAGCACCGACCGGAAGTCGCTGATGTCGTACCCGCCGTCGCGCAGCGGCGAGGCGTAGAACGGCGGCAGCCAGAGGCAGTCGACGCCCAGCCACTCCAGGTAGTCCAGGCGCGAGGCGAGACCGCGGAGGTCGCCGGTGCCGTCGCCGTTGGAGTCGCTGAAGGCGCGGACCAGCACCTCGTAGAAGACAGCGCCCTTGAACCAGCTCGGGTTCGCCGATGCCGGCCTGGCCGACTTGAAGTCCTCAGCCTGAGGTTCGACCAGGAAACCGGCGTCGTCGATGGCCTCTCCGGTGTGCGGTGTTCCTTCCAGCCCGAGCGCAGCGTCGGGACGGGAGTCGTCGGCCATGGTTCCCACCTCGTCGGGGGTTGTGCGGGTGATCAGCTGAAACGGCGCTGCAAGCTCACGACGTGCGCGGTGGCACGCCACGGCTCGAGGCGGACGTAGTTGGCCTGTCCCCAGTCCCACGTCTCGCCGGTGACCTCGTCGTGCGCGATCACCCGCTCGTGCCAGTCGAACCCGAGGTCGGGCAGGTCGAGGTACAACGTCCCCTCCTGCGTGTTGTGCGGGTCGAGGCTGACGACGACGACGACCGTGTCGCCCGTTTCCGGGTCACGCTTGGAGTAGGCGACCAACGCGTCGTTCTCGATGCTCTGGAACTTCAGCGTGCGCATCTGCTGGAGCGCGGGATGCGCCTTGCGGATGTGGTTGAGCTTGCGCAGCCACGGTTCGAGACTGCGACCGTCCGCCAGTGCACGGGCGTAGTCGCGGGGCCGCAACTGGTACTTCTCGGAGTTGAGGTACTCCTCGCTGCCGGGCTTCACGGCCTCGTGCTCGAACAGCTCGTAGCCGCTGTACACCCCCCAGGTGGGGGAGAGCGTGGCCGCGAGCGCCGCGCGGAGCCCGAACATCCCGGGGCCGCCGTGCTGCAGCGACTCGTGCAGGATGTCCGGCGTGTTCACGAAGAGGTTCGGCCGTGCCTCGTCCCAGTGGTCGCGGACGTCCTCACCGAACTCGATCAGCTCCTGCTTGCCCGTCCGCCACGTGAAGTACGTGTAGGACTGGGTGAAGCCGAGCTTGGCCAGGCCGTAGAGGCGGGCCGGCCGGGTGAAGGCCTCCGCCAGGAACAGCGTGTCCGGGTAGACCTCCTTCACCTTCCAGATCAGCCACTGCCAGAAGTCCGGCGGCTTGGTGTGCGGGTTGTCGACCCGGAAGATCCGCACCCCGTGCTCGGCCCAGAAGAGCACCACGCGCAGCACCTCGTGGTAGAGGCCCTGCGGGTCGAGGTCGAAGTTGACCGGGTAGATGTCCTGGTACTTCTTGGGCGGGTTCTCGGCGTACGCGATCGTGCCGTCGGGCTGCGTCGTGAACCACTCCGGGTGCTTGAGCACCCACGGGTGGTCGGGCGCGCACTGCAGCGCGAAGTCGAGCGCTACCTCGAGCCCGAGTTCGGTGGCGCGTTCGACGAGCGCGTCGAAGTCCTCGATCGTGCCGAGCTGCGGGTGGATCGCGTCGTGCCCGCCCTCGTCCGCGCCGATGGCCCACGGTGATCCCGTGTCCTCGGGCGTCGCGACGAGCGTGTTGTTGGGGCCCTTGCGGTTGACCCGGCCGATCGGGTGGATCGGCGGGAAGTAGACGACGTCGAAGCCCATCGCCGCGACCCGGTCGAGCTCCTTGGTCGCCGTGGCGAAGGTGCCGTGCACCGCCTGGCCGGTCTCGTCGATCCCGCCGGTGCTGCGCGGGAAGAACTCGTACCAGGAGCCGTAGGCGGCCTTCTTGCGGTCACACCAGATCTTGTGCGTCTTGCCCTTGGTGAGCAGCTCGCGCACGGGGTGCTCGAACATCACCTTCTGCACGTCGGCCGCGAAGGCCGGCGCGACGCGTTCGGCGAGCGGCCGGTCCTCGTCCCGCAACGCCGCCGCCGCGGACGTGAGAAGTGCTCGCTCTTGACGCCGATCGGGTCGCCTTGCCACCCGATCGAGTAGTCCGGCGCCGATCTCAAGATCGTTTGCGAGGTCACCGGGACCCTGTCCCGCCGCGATCTTCACCTCAACGGCGTGGTTCCAGGTACCCCAGGGGTCACTCCACGCATCGATCCGGAACGTCCAGGCGCCCTCGGCGTCCGGAATCACTGTCGCGCCCCACCGGTCGAGGCCGATTCCGACCTCGTGCATGCGGGTCTGACGAGCGACTCGGTCGTTCGGTCCGCGCCAGCTGACTGTGGCCGCGAGTTTGTCGTGTCCCTCGCGCCACACCGTGGCTGCAACCGGAATGTGTTCTCCCACAACGGCTTTGGCTGGATACCTGCCAGCCGACACCACCGGGGATACCTCGTCGATACCGAGCCGTCCGCTCATCGGCAGCGCCCTTCCGCCGTATCGCTTCGCGTTGATGCGTAAATCCTGCCTTGCTCGATCAAGCCATCTGACAGCGGGTTACCCCATCTGGATCCGTACCCCGCCACTGTCGATCGCACACCTCAAGCGCTGATCGTGTCCAGGGTCTCTCGTCCACGTTCTCCTCGCTCGGCGTCTTTCTCATTGGACGCTTCCCGTACAACTCACCGTGTTAAGAGAGCGCTACAGGTACCGTGCGCGCGTGAACAAGCTTGGAGGTCGCTACGTCCTGCTCGATCAGCTCGGCGCCGGTGCCATGGGTGTCGTGTGGCGAGCACGCGACGAGTTCCTGCACCGTGACGTGGCGGTCAAGCAGCTGCTTCTCAACGATGTCGAGTCGAACGAGTTCCATGAGGCCGTGCAGCGTGCCATGCGCGAAGGCCGCATCGCAGCCCGGTTGCAGCACCCGAACGCGATCGCCGTGTACGACGTCGTGGTCGAAGACGGCAAGCCCTGTCTTGTCATGGAGTATTTGCCGTCCCGCAACCTCTCCGCGATCCTGGAGCGCGGCCCGATGCCCGCCCAGGAGGCGGCGCGGATCGGTTCGCTGGCCGCCGGCGCGCTGGCCGCCGCACACAGCGCGGGCATCGTGCACCGCGACATCAAACCCGGCAACGTCCTCATTGGACGCGACGGCACGGTGAAGATCACCGACTTCGGCATTTCGCGCGCTTTGGGCGACGTGGCCGTGACGAAGACCGGCATGCTCGCGGGCACTCCCGCGTACCTGGCGCCGGAACTGGCCCGCGGTGCCGAGCCCGCACCGCCCTCGGACGTGTTCTCGCTCGGCGCGACGATCTACGCGATGACCGAGGGCGAACCGCCGTTCGGCAAGAGCACGAACGACCTGGGCCTGCTCTACAAGGTCGCGCGCGGCGAGACCCGCCCGCCGACGCGCTCGGGCCCGCTCACCGGCCTGCTGACCCGGCTCCTCGCGAACGAGCCGTCGCAGCGCCCCACCGCCGCCCAGGCCGCCGAGGAACTGAAGGCGATCGCGTCCGGCGTCCCCGTTCCCGTCACCCGCGTGATCCCGCCGCGCCCGATGACGCCGCCGACCGGCACCGCCGTGCTGGGCGCCGCGGGTCCAGGCACCATGCAGGGCCCGCCGCGCACGATGCCCCCGCAGGCGCCGCGCACCCAGCCGCCCGCGCCGTTGCCCGCGACCTATGACGACGACTACGGCGACTACGAGCCGGAGCCCGAGCCGAAGAAGAGCAACCGGGGCCTCGCGGTCGCCGCCGCGGTGCTCGGCGTGCTCCTGATCTCCGGCGCCGCCTACGCGATCATCTCGGCCTACGGGGACAAGAGCTCGACTGGGGCCGGCCCCGGCTCGTCGCCGACGACCACGTCGCAGACCGAGCAGCCCACCTACGACCAGCCGACGACCAACGCTCCGAAGCCGACGACCGAGAAGCAGACGCCGTCGCAGACCAAGCCGAGTCAGCCGCCGTCGTCGAAGCCGCCGGCCACCAAGTTCACCCAGGCTCAGGTCACGACCTTCACGAAGCAGCACTACGCGAAGCTGCCGTCGAACGTGGAGGCCGCGCGCAACGACTGGGACCCCGGCCGGGCACCGGGCCTCGCCTCGGAGAAGGAGCACTGGGGTCAGTTCAGCAAGGTCGCGATCAGGGGAACCCCGCTCGTCCAGTCCGACGGTGAAGGGGACTTCACGGTCACGGTGGTGCTGGAGCTCACCGAGAAGGAGACGAACGAGGTCACGACGCCGGAGTACACCCTCGAGATCTCCGGTAAGGGAGACAGGTTGCTGATCACGGGCGAGCAACGGGGCTGACGCCAAGCGGCGCGTATGGGCTGTTCACGGCACGTCCCCGTCTTGACCGGTTCTGCAAGTCGTTGCAGGTGTGACCGGGAACGTTGTCAGGCACTCAGGGGCGGCAGGTAAGTTCGCTCGTCATGCGAGCACTTCGCCGGTTCACCGTCCGAGCCAGCCTGCCGGAGCCCCTGTCCGCGCTGAGCACGCTCGCCACCAACCTGCGCTGGACGTGGCACCCGCCCACGCAGGACCTCTTCACCTCGATCGACCCCCGCGTCTGGTCCGAGGTCGGTGGCGACCCGTTGCGCCTGCTCTCCGTCGTCGACGCGGGCAAGCTGGAGTCGCTGGCCAGAGACGACCAGTTCCTGCTCAAGCTCCACGCGCTCGCGAGCGACCTGGAGCGGTACGTCCAGGGTCCGCGCTGGTATCAGCGCAGGCAGGACGAGATCGTCCAGCGCCGCGAGCACGGGGCACCCGACACACCGCTGCCCACGAGCGTCGCGTACTTCTCGATGGAGTTCGGCGTGCACGAGGCGCTGCCGAACTACTCGGGAGGTCTCGGCATCCTTGCCGGCGACCACCTCAAGGCGGCCTCCGACCTGGGCGTTCCGCTGATCGCCGTCGGTCTGCTCTATCGGTCCGGGTACTTCCGGCAGTCGCTGTCGCTCGACGGCTGGCAGATCGAGCATTACCCGACGCTCGACCCGCGCGGGTTGCCGCTGGAGCTGCTGACCGAGCCGTCCGGGCTGCCGTTGCTGGTGCACGTGGCCATGCCGGGCGACCGGATGCTGCGCGCGAAGATCTGGAAGGCGCAGGTCGGGCGCGTCCCGCTGCTCCTGCTCGACTCGGACGTGGAGCAGAACGACGAGGACCTGCGTGGCGTCACCGACCGGCTCTACGGCGGCGACCAGAACCACCGGATCCGCCAGGAGATCCTCGCCGGCATCGGTGGCGTGCGTGCCGTGCGCACGTTCTGCGAGCTCACCGGCCACGCGCAGCCCGAGGTCTTCCACACCAACGAGGGCCACGCCGGGTTCCTCGGCCTCGAGCGGATCCGCGAGTACATCACCAACGAGGGTCTCGACTTCGACCAGGCGCTCACGGCCTCGCGTGCCGGTGCGGTGTTCACGACGCACACGCCGGTGCCCGCCGGCATCGACCGCTTCCCGGTCGACCTGGTCCAGCACTACTTCGGCGCCGAGAACCTGGTTCCCGGCGTGAACACCCAGCGCATCCTGGCGCTGGGCGCCGAGGACAACCCGGGCATGTTCAACATGGCCCACATGGGCCTGCGGCTCGCCCAGCGCGCGAACGGTGTGTCCAAACTGCACGGTGAGGTCAGCCGGGACATGTTCCGGGGCCTCTGGCCGGGCTTCGACGCCACCGAGGTGCCGATCGGTTCGGTCACCAACGGCGTGCACGGGCCGACGTGGGCGGCGACCGAGATGAGCAGGCTGCTCGGAGCGTCCGAAGCGGACAGCCACACGAGCAACGGCCTGGGCATCGGCGCGTTCGAGCCGGTCACCGACGCAGGGCTGTGGGAGCTGCGGTCGACGTTGCGCGGCCGGCTGGTCGACGAGGTGCGTCGCCGGGTGCGGGAGTCGTGGCTGCAGCGCGGCGCGTCGGCGCTGGAGCTGGGCTGGACCGACTCGGTCTTCGACCCCAACGTGCTGACCGTGGGCTTCGCACGGCGCGTGCCGACGTACAAGCGCCTCACGCTGATGCTGCGCGACCCGGAGCGGCTGCGTTCGCTGCTGCTGCACCCCGAACGGCCCGTGCAGCTCGTCGTGGCGGGTAAGTCGCACCCGGCTGACGACGGCGGCAAGGCGCTGATCCAGCAGATCGTGCGCTACGCCGACGAGGCGGGCGTGCGGCACCGGATCGTGTTCCTGCCGGACTACGACATGTCCATGGCCCGGTACCTGTACTGGGGCTGCGACGTGTGGCTGAACAACCCGATGCGCCCCCTCGAAGCGTGCGGCACGTCCGGCATGAAGGCGGCGTTGAACGGCGGCCTCAACCTGTCCATTCGGGACGGTTGGTGGGACGAGCTGTACGACGGCTCGAACGGCTGGGCCATCCCGACCGCGGACGGCGTCAACGACCCGGTCCGCCGGGACGACCTGGAGGCCAACGCGCTGTACGACCTGCTCGGTTCGCAGGTCGCGCCGCTGTTCTACGACCGGGGCGAGGACGGCGTGCCGACCCGCTGGATGTCGATGGTCCGGCACACGCTCGCCTCGCTCGGCCCGGTGGTGCAGGCCTCGCGCATGGTCCGCGAGTACGTGGAGACCTACTACGCGCCGGCCGCCGCGTCCGCGCAGAACGTCGTCGGTGAGGGCTACCGGGGTGCCAAGGAGCTCTCCGCGTACCGGCACCGGCTGCGCGCGTCGTGGACGCGGGTGCGGGTGCTCGACAGCGACCTGGTGATCAGCGGCTCCTCCGTGCCGGTGCTCGGAGCACCGGTCATCGTGCGGGCGCGCGTCGAGCTGGCCGGGCTGGAACCGTCCGAAGTGGACGTCCAGGTCGTGCTGGGCAAGGTGTCGCACGACTCCGACGAGCTCAAGGACATCGTGTCCGCGCCCATGAACTACGCGGGCAACGGCAACTACGAGGCCGAGGTGCCGCTGCCGCACGCCGGAGCGCTCGGCTACACCGTGCGCGTGCTGCCGCGGCACGGCCTGCTGGCGACGTCCGCGGAGCTCGGCAGGGTCGTACTGGCTGGTTGATCGCTGCACTCCCAAAGAAACAAACACTGTCACACAGGGCATTCGGTTCGCCTTCAAACGGCGGGCTGGATGCCCTGATGTGTTTGTCTTCCTTGTTGTCCGGTCACTGCTCGTGACCTGAGTCAGGCGTGTACCCCGCAAAGCACTTCGCTCAAACGAATGACCACTTTTTCGAGTGGGTGAATTCGCGATCTCCGCTGGTAGGGGCCTGGATGCGGGCTTACGCTCCTTGGCATGGAATGAACCGCACGAGAATTCGCCGAAGGTTTTCTCGGGGCGGCTCCAAGTGAATTGCGCATTGAGGAAGAAGGTAGCCGTGAAGAAGACGATTACCGCACTCTCGCTCGTCGCAGCATTGTTCACCGCCTCGACCATCCCGGCTGCCAGTGCGTCGCCCGCCGCGCCAGAACTCCCAGCCGCCTGCGCCGGTCTCGTCACCGACCTCGCCGGAAAGCTCACGAAGACCGTCAGCAGTCTCCTGCCCCTGCCCAACGTGGCCGCCGTGACACCGTTGATCGGTGACATGCTCAACCTGGTGACCGCGATGCAGAGCTCCGGCTGTCTACCGACACCGCCGGTCAGCGTGCCGGGTGTACCCCTACCCGCGAAGGCCGAGTACACCGGGCCGGTCGACCAGTGCCTGCCGGTCGTGCTGAACCTGATCTCGTCCATCGCGGGCCTCGGTGGCACGGTCCTCGGCGCCGCCGGAGGCGCCCTGCCCGACGTCGGCAAACTCACCGGTCTGCTGACCACGTTGCTCAAGACCGTCACCGAGCTGCTGAGCAAGTGCGGCCTGCCGGCGCCTCCCGGTGGCCTGCCCGCGCTGCCCGGCCTGCCGCTGCCGGTCCAGAACAGCTGATCTGTCCGCGGGGTGCAAAGGGCCCGTCACCGATATCGGTGACGGGCCCTTTGCCGTGCCGCCGTATTCCGTTCGGTATGGAATGGCGGCATTCGGAATGGTGCGACCGATTCGTTTTGCCCGGAATCGGTCAGCTGATCTCCAGGCGCGCGCGGGTCGCCGCCACCCGCGGACTCCAGCCCGCGAGTTCGTGCGCCTCGGCCACGAGTTCGCGGGCCTTCGCGTTGTCGCCGTCCGCCATCCACGCCCGCGCGATGGTGATCAGGTCGTCGGCACGGCCCTGCGCGTTCTCGCTCGACTCGGCGGAGTAGCCCGCGAGCTGCCTGGCCTTCGTGGTGTCGCCCTCGATCAACGCCATGATCGCGAGCGTCCCGTTCGCACGCTGCTTCGGATAGCCGGCCTCGTAGGCGTTGCCGAACATGCTGCGCGCGGTCGCCAGCCCCACCTCCGCGGGGAACTGCCCCGCCTCGACCGCCAGCACGGAGACGCCCGCGGTGGTGGCCATGACGAACGCCAGGTCACGCGTGCTCAGGTCCTCGCGGCCGGTCAGCCCGATCACCGTCTGCAGCGCTTCGAGGTACCGCTCGCGGGCGCACGACGTCACGACCTTGAGCCCGGCGACGGTGAGCAGGTCGGGGTGCTCGCGCACCAGTTCCGCGTAGACGCGCTCGGCCTCGTCGAGGTCACCGCGCCGATAGGCGTCCATGCCGGCGAGCACACCGGGCCGTGCCTCCAGCTCACAGAGCGGCCGGCCGGAGAGCTTCGGCAGCGAAAGCACGAACCAGCCCAGGCTCGTGTTGCCCGGCCGCTCGACCGGCACGAGCTGCCACAGGAAACAGGTGGTGGCGGCGAGTGCCATGCCCTTGCCGAACGCGCTGCCGGTGGCGAGCCACGTCGCCGCCGCGACCGCCGCGCAGAAGACGATCGCGAACGCTCCGGTGAGGACCATCCGCCGGCGCACACCCGGCTTCAGCCCGGTGATCCCGACGGTCGCGAGCACGGGGATCCGGCGCAGGACGAGCCGCTGGTGTGTCCACGTCCACGACTTGAGCTCGCCGCCGATGCCGATGATCACGTGCGTGATCCGGAGTCCGCACAGGACGGCGCCGAGCGCCAGGCCTGCCTGGGCCGCGGTCAGCTCCACGATCAGGCCGGCCAGTGCTCCGGCCAGGCCGAGGTGGAACTCCGGGAGGGTCCAGGCGATCGTGCCGGCCACGACCAGTGCCGTCACGACCCAGCGCACAACTGTCACGGTCAGCAGACGTTACCGGCGCGACAGCGGTTCCAAGGTCAGACCACGGGCTCCGAACCGCCCTCGCGGATCGGCAGTCCGGCGGCGCGCCAGCCCCGGTACCCGCCGACGAGGTCGGTCGCGTTGGGCAGCCCGACCCGTTGCAGGTCCCGGGCCGCAAGCGACGACGCCCAGCCCTCGTTGCACACCACGACGACGGTCGTGCCGGCGGTGAACCCCGGCAGCCGCCAGTCGCCGGCCGGGTCGAGCCGCCACTCCAGCACGATCCGCTCGACCACGACGGAGTTCTTGATCTCGCCCTCGGCCAGCCGGTTGTGGGCGGGCCGGATGTCGACGACGAGCACGTCCTCCAGCGCGAGCACCTCGTGCGGTTCCAGCCGCTTGAGGTGCGACCGGGCGTCTTCGAGGATGGTGTCGAGGTTGCTCACGGGCCCTCCAGGTCGGCCAGCTGACGCAGTCGCGCCAGCGGCAGGCGCTGCGCGGGCAGCGGTGGGATCGAGTCGGGGATGTCGTGCAGCGACGCGTACTCGCGGGTCGGCACGAGCGGCGGCGAGTAGGCGTGCACGGTCGCGGCCGGCGCCTCGAACGGGTTCAGCACCTGGTGCGCGCGCCCGGACCCGAAGCCCAGCGCGTCGCCGGTGTCGCGCACCGCGGACCGGATCGGCCCGGCGGGGTAGCGGTAGTCCTCCCGCAGCCTGCCGGTCAGCACGGTGAACGACCCGGCCGAACCGCCGTGGTCGTGCGGCTCGGTGCCCTGGCCCGGTAGCCACGACAGCAGCCACAGCTCGACGCCCTCGGTCAGCCCCAGCCGCGCCCACCAGCGGCGTTCGGTCGAGTAGTCGAGGATCTGCAGCAGCCCGGTGGTCAGCTCGCTCGCCACGAACGAGGTGAGATCGCGCAGCTCGCGCGGCGTCCACAGGTCGCGGGACGGATGGATCACGTCACGCAGCAGCAGGCTGTCCAGCGCCGGGTGGAGATCGAATTGATCATGGTCTGCATGCGTCGAGGTCACGCACTCGCTCCTGAAGGCCGCGTCGGGTACGGGGTAGCGATCAAGACGCGACGCAGGGCGCTGTCAGCGCGTGCGTCGCGTCGAGCTACACCCGCACGACGCCACGAGTACGAGGTCGATCGTGCGGTCCGTCCAGCAGTAGACGACCACGAGCGTGATGGTGCCAGACGCGCTCAGGCTGTCGCTAGACCGTCTCAGCGCGGGATGCGGAGCAGCAGCAACGAGCGCGCGGGCACGGTGAGCTTCTCCCGCGGCGCGAGAGAACCGGGATTCGCCGGGGAGCCGTCCGCCGTCGTCGTGTCGAGGAACGGCTCGTACGACAGCCCGTAGCGCTCGTGCGGCAGCGTCACGCTGATGGTGTCCGCACCGGCGTGCATCAGCATCAGCCACGAGTCGTCGGACACGAGCTCGCCGTCCCGTGTGCGGGAGAGGCAGCTCGAGCCGTCGATGAACATGCCGAGCGTGCGGCGGCCCTCGTCGAACCAGTCCGTCTCGGCCATCTCGTGCCCGTCCGGCCGGAACCACATCAGGTCCGGGTTGCCGCTGGGCGTCGTGCGGCCCTCGAAGAACTCAGGCTGCCGCAACGCCGGCGACGACGCGCGCAGGTCGATCAGCCGTTGCGTGAACCCCAGCAGCGCCTCGCTCGCGTCGCTCGTCGTCCAGTCGACCCACGACACTTCGTTGTCGAGGCAGTACGCGTTGTTGTTGCCGCCCTGGGTGCGCCACATCTCGTCACCCGCCGTCATCATCGGCGTGCCGGTCGACAGCAGCAGCGTCGAGAGCAGGTTCCGCGCCTGCTGCGCCCGCAGGGTGAGGATGGCGGGGTCGGACGTCTCGCCCTCGGCGCCGCAGTTCCACGAACGGTTGTCGTTCGTGCCGTCGCGGTTGTCCTCGCCGTTCTCCTCGTTGTGCTTGTTGTTGTACGACACCAGGTCCCGCAGCGTGAACCCGTCGTGCGCGGTGATGAAGTTGATCGACTGCCACGGCCGGCGCAGGTCGTCCGCATACAGGTCGCTCGACCCGGACAGGCGGTACGCGAGATCGCGCACGGACGTGTGGCCACGCCAGAAATCCCTGACCGTGTCGCGATAACGACCGTTCCACTCGGCCCACTGCATGCCGAAGTCGCCGACCCGGTACCCGTCGCCCGTCGCGTCCCACGGCTCGGCGATCAGCTTGGACCGGCACAGCACCGGGTCCGTCGTGATGGCCGTCAGCAGCGCCGAGTCGCGGTCGAAGAACCCGCCTGCGGGCCGGCCCATCGTCGAGGCGAGGTCGAATCGGAACCCGTCGACGCCCATCTCGTCCGCCCAGTACCGCAGCGAATCGGTGATCAGCCGCACGACCTGCGGCGACCCGGCGTCCAGCGTGTTCCCGCAGCCGGTGATGTCGACCGTGCTGCCGCCACCGGCGTGCAGGTAGTAGCCCGGCGCGTCGTAGCCGCGGAAGCAGATGGTCGGCCCGTCCGGACCGCCCTCGCAGGTGTGGTTGTAGACGACGTCGATCAGCACCTCGATGTTCGCCGCGTGCATCGCCGCGACCATCGTGCGGAACTCCTGGACCTCGTTGCCCGGTTCGCTCGCGTACGCGGCGTGTGGCGCGCAGTAGCCCAGCGGCGAGTAGCCCCAGTAGTTGCTCGCGCCCCGGCTCAGCAGCGACGGCTCGTCCTGGAACGTCTGGACCGGCAGCAGTTCGACACTCGTGACACCGAGGCGCGTGAGGTGCTCGATCGCCGCCGGGTGCGCGAGCCCCAGGTACGTGCCACGCAGCTTCTCCGGGATGTCCGGGTGGTTCTTCGTGAAGCCCTTGACGTGCATCTCGTAGATGACTGCCTCTTCGAACGGCACGTCGGGCTTCACGCCCGTGGCCGCGCCGCCCGGTGAGCTGACGACGGACAGGGGCACGCTGCCGAGCGAGTCGATCGCGGACGGCGGCCCGTGCATCGGGTCGCCGACGTAGCCGAGCGAGGCCTCCAGGTTCGTGATCCTGCCCTCGATCTGCCGCGCGTACGGATCGACCAGCAGCTTCGCCGGGTTGCAGCGCAGCCCGCGCCCCGTGTCGTAGGGCCCGTGCACCCGGAACCCGTACCGCTGACCGGGCGTGACACCGGGCACCAGGCCGTGCCAGACGCCGAACGTCCGTTCGGTCAGCTCGACCCGTTTCTCGGTGCCGTCGTCGTCGACGAGACAGACCTCGACCGCGTCGGCGACGTGGGACGTCACCGCGAACCGGACACCGCCTGCTTCGGCGTGTGCCCCCAGTGGGAACGGTCGGCCTGCCAGCACCTCGGACTCGGGTCGCGTAGCCATGCCCCCGATCTTGGCATCCGCCACCGACAAAAAACTTGAGAGTTCGCACAGGCGGCGCAGCGGGGTCACCCCTCGCGAGGGACACCCCGATGAGTGGTCGGTGCGAGGCCGTTCGGAAGAATGGGGGCGTGGCGGACGTCGACGTGACAGATCTGGTCGTGCACATGGCGGGCGTGTCGGTCCGCCGAGGCAAGAACACGCTGGTCGGAAACATCGACTGGAGCGTGGAACTGGACGAGCGCTGGGTGGTGCTGGGCCCGAACGGCGCCGGCAAGACCACCCTGCTGAGGCTCGCCAGCGCCGACCTGCACCCGACCAGGGGCAAGGTCCATCTCCTGGGTGAACGCCTGGGCAAGACGGACGTGCAGGAGCTCAAGCCCCGGATCGGCCTGTGCTCCGCGGCGCTGGGCGGCCGCATCCCGCCCGACGAGACGGTCGTCGACCTGGTCGTCTCCGCCGGTTACGCGGTGCTCGGCCGCTGGCGCGAGGAGTACGGCAAGCAGGACACGGACCGCGCCCGCGAGCTGCTCGGCACCCTCGGCATGGCGCACCTCGCCGACCGCCTCTACGGCACGCTGAGCGAGGGCGAGCGCAAGCGCACGCTGATCGCCCGCGCGTTGATGACCGACCCCGAGATGCTGCTGCTCGACGAGCCCGCCGCGGGCCTCGACCTGGGCGGCCGCGAGGACCTGGTCGCGAAGCTCTCGGAGCTGGCGATGGACCCGGACGCGCCCGCGATGGTGCTGGTCACGCACCACGTCGAGGAGATCCCGCCGGGCTTCACGCACGCGTTGCTGCTGCGCGAGGGGTCGATCGTGGCGCAGGGGTTGCTCGACGACGTGTTGACTGAGGAGAACCTCTCGAAGACGTTCGCCCAGGACCTGGAGCTGCAGAAAGCGGGAGACCGCTTCTTCGCCCGCCGCAAGGTCTGAGAAGCTACTGCCGGGTAACGTGACACTGCTGTCGCGACAACTGATGGAGGGCTGCGTGGCTGAGTTCGTGAGGCTTGAGGTCGAGGACGGGATCGGCACGATCCGCCTGGAGCGGCCGCCGATGAATGCCCTGAACCGGCAGGTGCAGACCGAGCTCCAGGCCGCCGCGAAGGAGGCCTCGGAGCGTTCGGACGTCTACGCGGTCATCGTCTACGGCGGCGAGAAGGTCTTCGCGGCCGGCGCGGACGTCAAGGAGTTCGCGCAGATCTCCCACGCCGAGATGACGCTGCGGGCCAAGAGCCTGTCCGACGCTCTCGGCGCGCTGGCCTCGGTGCCGAAGCCGACGGTCGCCGCGATCACCGGCTACGCGCTGGGCGGCGGCTTCGAGGTCGCTCTCGGCTGCGACCGCCGCATCGCCGGTGACAACGCGAAGGTCGGCCAGCCCGAGATCCTGCTCGGCCTGATCCCCGGCGGTGGCGGCACGCAGCGCCTCGCCCGGTTGATCGGCCCGTCGAAGACCAAGGACCTGCTCTACACCGGCCGGTTCGTCGGCGCGCAGGAGGCGCTCGAGATCGGCATGGTCGACGAGGTCGTGGCGCCCGACGACGTGTACGCCGCGGCCGTGCGGTGGGCCAAGCAGTTCGTCAACGGGCCCGTGCTCGCGCTGGCCGCGACGAAGGCCGCCGTCGACGGTGGCCTCGACACCGACCTGGAGTCGGGCCTGAAGCTCGAAAGCCACCTCTTCGCGGCGTTGTTCGCGACCGAGGACAAGAAGAATGGCGTGGAGTCGTTCATCGCGAACGGTCCGGGAAAGGCGAACTTCAGTGGCAACTGATCCGGCACCGAACCCGCACGCGACCGCCGAAGAGGTCGAGGCGGCCTACAAGGACACCAAGCTCGCGCAGGTGCTCTACCACGACTGGGAAGCGGGCACGTACGACGAGAAGTGGTCGATCTCGTACGACGACCGCTGCATCACCTACGCGACGGACCGGTTCCGCGCCGCCGCGGGTGACGTCGGCCCGTACGAGCACGCGCTGGAACTGGGCTGCGGCACGGGTTTCTTCCTGCTGAACCTGATGCAGGGCGAAGTGATCAAGAAGGGCTCGGTCACCGACCTGTCGCCCGGCATGGTCGAGGTCGCGCTGCGCAACGCCGAGCACCTCGGGCTGGACGTCGACGGCCGCGTCGCCGACGCCGAGCGCATCCCGTACGACGACAACACGTTCGACCTCGTCGTCGGGCACGCGGTGCTGCACCACATCCCGGATGTGGAGGCGGCGATGCGCGAGGTGCTGCGGGTGCTGAAGCCCGGCGGCAAGTTCGTGTTCGCGGGCGACCCGACGAACATCGGCAACTTCTACGCCCGCAAGCTCGGCCAGGCGACGTGGTGGCTGACCACCAACATCACCAAGGCCGTGCCGGCGCTGGGCGAGTGGCGTCGTCCGCAGGAGGAGCTCGACGAGTCCTCCCGCGCGGCCGCGCTGGAGGCCGTGGTCGACCTGCACACGTTCGACCCGGACCAGCTGGAGGCCACGGCTCGTCGCGCCGGTGCCGTCGGCGTCCGCGCGGTGACCGACGAGCTGTCCGCGGCTCTGTTCGGCTGGCCGGTGCGCACGTTCGAGTCCGCCGTGCCGCGCGAGAAGCTGGGCTTCGGATGGGCGATGTTCGCCTACCGCACCTGGCAGAACCTCACGTGGGTCGACCAGAACGTCCTCGCGAAGGTGCTGCCGCGCGAGGTGTTCTACAACGTGTCGATCACCGGTAAGAAGACTTCCTGAGTTGGGCTACGCGTTCACCACTGCCGACGTGGCGTTCCTGCGCTCTGCCGCCGGAACTGCCGCGCTGGCCGAGGTGGACGCGTTGCCGTTCTCCGACGCTTCCCGGTTGCGCGACGTCGAGACGGCCCGCAGACGGCTGGGTCCCGGTTTCGCCCCGGTCGTGGAAACCGTGCTGCTGCGGCGTCGCGCGGTGTCCAAACTGGACTCGGCCGCGTCGTGGCTCTTCACCGACGACGCTCTGCAACAGGCCACGGCTTCCACTGTCGCCCGGCATCGCGCGCTGCGGTTCGCCGGTCGCTCGGTGCACGACGTCACCTGTTCGGTCGGCGCGGACCTCTTCGCGCTGAGCGAGGTGGCCTCCGCCTGCGTCGGCTCGGATCTCGACCCGGTGCGGCTTGCCATGGCGCGCAACAACGTTCCGGGTCAGCTCGTCGTCGTCGCCGATGCCCTGCGTCCGGTGTCGCGTGCTTCGGCCGTCACCGCGGACCCCGCCCGCCGCGACTCGTCCGGGCGCCGCAAGTGGAACCCCTCGGACTTCGTGCCGCCGCTGGACGAGCTGTCCGAGGTCTATTCGGGCGTTGATCTCGCGGTGAAGTGCGCTCCCGGCATCGACTTCGCCGTCGCGCCGTGGGCGGCCGAGATCGAGGTCGTGTCCCTCGACGGCGCGGTCCGCGAAGCCTGCCTGTGGACGCGAGGCCTTGCCACGCCCGGGGTTACGCGCCGCGCCTCCGTTCTGCACGGCTCCGACTCGTGGACCCTGACCGACGCCGAACCGGACGACTGCCCGGTCGCTCCGCCCGGCGAGTGGATCGTCGATCCGGACGGCGCGGTCGTGCGCGCCGGTCTGGTGCGCCATTACGCGGCCCGGCACGGGTTGTGGCAGCTCGACGAACGCATCGCGTACCTGAGCGGGTCCAAGCCACCTCCTGGCATCCGGGCGTTCCGCGTGCTCGAACACGGGCACTACACGGAGAAGTCGCTCAAGTCGTTGTTGAAGACGCGTTCGGTCGGCCGGCTGGAGATCCTGGTGCGCGGCCTGGACGTCGACCCGAACACGATGCGCAAACGCCTGAAGCTCTCCGGTTCCGCGTCGGCCACGGTCGTGCTGACCCGGATCGGCTCAAAGCCCGTCTTCGTGCTCTGCGAGGCTGAGCGCACCTAGCAGCAGGTCGAGGCGGGTCTCGTCGTGCACCGGTCGCAGTCTCCCGCCCTGCATGAGCGTCGCGATGCCGTGCAGCGAACTCCAGAAGACCTCCGTCAACGCCTCCAGGTCCCGTTCGCCCCGAACGGGCTCGACCGCCGCGACCAGTTCCCCGAACGCGTCGAGCAGTTCCTGCGGCACCTCGTCCGTGCCCCACGGGATGTCGGACTGCTGCACGAACATCGCGTCGTAGAGCGCGGGCCTTCGTCGCGCGAACTCCAGGTACGCCTCCGCCGCGGCCCGCAGCCGTGACTCCCCTCGTGACGGACGGGCTTTCCGCAACAGCCGGGCCAGCTCACCACACCCCTGGATCGCGACCGCGCGCACGATCGCGTCCTTGCCCTTGAAGTGGCTGTAGAGCACCGGCTGGCTGTACTCGACCTTCTCGGCAAGCCGACGCGTGGTGACCGCATCCCAGCCCTCCGCCTCGGCCAGGTCCCGCGCAACGTCGATGATCAGCTGATGGCGTTCGGCGCGCTCGCGCTCACGCCGGTTCTGGATGGTCACGCCACCAAATCTAGCACCGCTAGACATCAGAGCACCTCTAGTGTTAGCGTCGCTCCAATAGCTAGCACCGCTAGATCCCCTCGGAGGATGCAATGAAGCTGACGCTGACCACCGTCATGTCCTGGCTCGTCGTGGCGGCAGGGCTGTACTTCGGCCTGGGCTACCTGCTCAACGGCGACGGAGCGGCGGCGGGATTCGGCATCGTGGACCCGACCGGCTACTACGTCGTGAAGGGGGTGCGCGACATCGCGTACGCGCTGACAGCCCTGATCCTCCTGCTGATGAAGCAGCGGCGAGCGCTGGGCTGGGTGGTCCTCGCGGACGCGATCATCCCGATCGGCGACTGCCTCGCCGTGATCACACACGGCGGAACCGTCGGCTACGCGCTGGCGGTACACGGCTCGGCAGCCGTGCTGGTGCTGCTCACCGCCGGCCTGCTGCTGCGGGAGACGATGCCCGCACGGCCTCAGCCAGTGCCGGCCCCGTGATCGCGGCGGACAGCACGGCCGCGACCGCTCGGCTTGCGCCGCCTCGCGGCAGTGCGGAGTTCTTCACCGCGGTGCTGCCGCTCCGGAGGTCTGTGCCCGCACGGCCCCTGACCACGCCGGTCACGTGATCGTGCGACCAGCCGCCCGGTGGGTGCGTGAGCCACCACCTCCCTGGCGGCCGGTGCTTCTCGCCGTCGCGTTGTTGCAGCGGAGGACGGGTCGCCGTCCATCGCCGATCCCGCGGTGTGCCAGGGCTGCGCGCTGTCGCAGGGGAGGACGGGTGGCCGCTCACCGCGGATCCTGCGGTGTGCCGGGACTGCTCGCTGTCGCGCTGTCGCTCCGGAGGGCGGGTTGCCGCTCACCGCCGTTCCTGCGGCGTGCCAGGACTGCTCTCCACCGCATTGCCGCAGCGCACGACGGGTGGCTGCCCACCGCCGATCCCGCGGCATGCCAGAACTGCGCGCCGCCGCGCCACCGCGCCGCCGCGCCACCGCGCCGCCGCTCCGGAGAGCGGCTGCCATCCCCCAGCAGCGCCCCAGGTTGCTCAGCGCTGCACCCCAACCGCAGGTGACAACGCCCGGACAGCCTCCCGCAGCTCCGGCTCATCGATCTCCCCAAGCAACAGCCCGGTCAACACATGAAACGCACGAGCCAGCTCGTCAGGATGCGTGGACAGCACCAAGGTCCCCGCGAACGCGCCGCCATCCCGCAGGTCGTCCAGCCCGCGCCCCTGCACCGCGTTCACGCCCTCTCGAAGGCACCACAGCGACATCACCTGGTCGCGCATCCCGTTGATCATGTAGACCGCCTGCCACCCGCGGCCGCGCGCGATGGACGACCGCGCGTGCAACCCGTGCAGCCAGGCCAACCCGATGAGCTCGGCGCGGTCGGGCTGACCGGACGGCGGCAGGTGGTTGGTCTCGCCGAACAGCAGCCGGAACGTCGGCCCGGTCGCGCCGAACTCGGAGGAAGGCCAGAACGCGATGTCCACCTGCAGCGTCGAACGCATCAGGAAAACCCGGAAGAGGACAGCGCCGCGCCGCACGTCGAGATGGCTGACCGCGCCGCACGCGTACATCAGCGCGGTCCAGTCGGCCACCACCGCGTTCAGCTCGCGGTCGATCGACAGCGCGAAGTCGATATCCGACCAGCGGTCTTCCCGGCCCACGGCCGCCGAACCTGTCAACGCCGCCCCGACCACGCGCGGGTCGGTGTCGGCGGCGTTGACGAGGTCGCGGCGCAGCTGGTCGCGTTCGGAAACTGTGAACACCACCCAACCCTATTGGCCGCGGCTCGCGGGATCGACGCGGGCGAACGTGAGCAGGTCGACGGTTCCGAACTGGCCCGCGGTCCGCGACGGCAGCGTCGGCTTCCAGTTCGGCTGCTGCCTCAGGTACGACTCGGGGTCCAGCTGCAGCAGTCCGATGAACACCTCACCGACCAGCCGGGCGGAGGCGCCCGCGAGCGAGATGCCGTCACCGAGCGTCTCGGCCTCGCGCAGCGTGTAGTACCAGAGCGGTGTCGATCGGTCGAAGCCGAACTCCCGCAGCTCCGGCACCGAGTCCAGTACCGGGATGCCCATCGCCCGAGCGATGTCCTGCCCGGACGGCAAGGACCACGTGAGGTGCCTGAGCAGGTTGCGTTGCGGTAGCGCAACGGGCGGCGAACCGTCCGGGATCGCGCCGAGCGGCAGCCGGAACAGCGGCGTCGAGATGTGCGTGTCCACTCGCTTGTTCGGCCGCACCTGGCCGTCCCCGAAGTCGAAGAACGTCTGCCACCCGACGAACCTCCGGCGCGCCCGCCGCCCGCCGCGCAGGTCCACCGGATCGCTCTGTCCCTCGGCCACGGGATCGAAGATGAAGCCGAAGAACGGCTGACCGTTGTCTCCCTTCAGGTTCGCACGGTACGACGGCCGCACCTGGCTGTGCCCGAACCGGTAGCACGCGCCCTGGAACTCCACCGGCATGAAGTGCTCGCCCTGCGCCGGCCGGTAGAAGCGCCGCCCGTGCGTGAGCACGTCCTGCGTGATCCCGAACCCGATGATCTGCGGCAGTAACTCGTGCACCACGATCCACTGGTAGTGCCACACAACGGTTCTCTGCGCGTCAGCGAAGACCCGATCGCCGGGGACACCCTCGGCGCGCAGCCGGTCCACGACCCGGTTGTGGAACAACAGGAACGCCGCGTGCAGCCCGGCGATCATCAGGTTCTCGTCGTTGCGCGGGTCCCCGATGATCGCCACACCATCAGAGCGCCGGGGCAGGTCCTCGAACAGCCCGCCGTTCTCCACCCGGAACTTGGCCCGGTCGCCGGAGTCGTACAGCTGGGGCGACAGGACAGGACCGCCGCCATACACGGAATCCAGTGACAGGGTGGGATTCCGCGTGTTCGGACTCTGCTCGGGCACGGCCGGCACCGCGAGCCGCGAGTTGAGGTCGAACGTGAAGTCGTGATCGACGAACTGCCCGAGGAACGTCGTTCCCGCGGTGTTGAATGGGTTGTCGAGGTTGCCAGGACTCAGCTCCGGATTGGTGATGAGCCGGACAGGTCCTTCGTGCAACGGATCCTTGGCGTCCAACGGCCCGCCCGGTGCGCCCATCGCACGCAACGCGTCCTGAACGCGCGGCGTGTTCTCGGCGAACGGCGGCAGCCCGGGGAACATCCGTCCGAAGAACCGGGGCGAGGTGGCCGCCTCAGCGGCGACCACCCGCGCGGCGGCAGGGGAGGGCGCCAATGTCACCGCACCGGCGCCCGCGACGCCTCCCAGAAATCCACGTCTGGTGAGATTGCCCATGTCGGTGCAGTTTTCTGCAAGATCACTCGCCTCCGCACGGACGAAAAACCATGCAGGGACGCGAAACAACTACGTGAGCAGCCCGAGTCGCTGCGCTTCCGAGAGCGCCTGCGACCGATTGTGCACTCGCAGCTTGAAGAACAGCTGCCGTTGCTCCGACTCCACGGTCTTCACCGCGATCCCCAGCGCGTGGGCGGTCTGTCGCACCGACTCACCCCGCGCGATCGAGTCGAGGATGTCGTGCTCCCGATGAGTGAGCGTGGGAACGTTCTCATGAGCGGCCGGCACCGAGCAGGACGAGCGCACCAGGCCGAGCCGTGAGACCACCGCGGCCGCCTGCACCCGGCTCTGCACGCCGAGTTTGGTGAAGATGCGGCGCTTGTAGTTGACCACCGTGTGCGGGGAGAGCCGCAGGACGGCCGCCAGTTGCGCGGCGGACAGTCCGGAGCAGACGTGGGCGAGCACCTCCATCTCGCGGTCGGTCAGCGCACCCGGCCCGCTTCGGCGCTGGGGCGGGAGCGAGATGCGTTCGAGTTGGGTGCGCAGAGACGCGAGTCCGGAAGCCGGGCACAGCCGGACAAGGGGAATTTCCGGCAGGGATTCCGGTTCGAGCTGGCCGACGACGACGTCAGGAGGCCGAAGCCGGCAGAGCAGCAGGAGATCGGCCTGTGAGTAGGCGGTGCCGACGACGAGCCAGCCAGGTAGCGCGTCGAGCCAGCTCGCGACGGCATCGGTGGTGAGCCGTTCCCGCGAGTGCACTGCGATCCTCTTCGATCGCACGCAGTTGGGCATGGCGCCTCACGCTCAGAGCGAGTCGGCGGCACTCGGACCGGTCCCACCATACGCCCTGGCGCCAGCCCCCGGCTGGGCGTTGACATCAGCGATGAGAGCGCTCTCACCAGTGGCCTGACGGGGTGTCTGCAAGTACTACCGACCGTCCAGTCGGCAGTACCTGCAGACACCCGAACCCACTAGGCGGTGGCGATGGCGAAGACGTGCATGTTTCCATCCTCCGGAAGTGTCACGCTCTGCAGAGTTTTGCCCTCCGGAGCCACGTACGTCTTCGTGGCGAAGATGTGCGTGGCGACCTTCTCGCTGCCACCACCCGACTGGTTGCGGTACGGCGTGGCCGCGACGATTACGTTGCCGTAGCTGGGGGCTGCCCCACCGCCGCCGAGCGTCCAGTCGCTGAAGCCGATCTCGACGGTCGCGGTGGTGCCGTCCGTGAACGTCACCGTGGCCGCCTTCGTCCGCGCCCCGTTCGCCGCGGAACCGACGAAAGCGAGCCGCGTACCCGACAGGGCAAGCGTTTGCTTCGCCGAAGTCGCGTTGTCGGGACGGCCGGGAGGTGACGACGGCCAGGTGAACGTCAGGCCGTCCACGGTGCCCGTGCCGCCCGGCGGGAGGCCGGCCGTGGCCAGCGCCTCCCGCGAGTAGCTGTAGCCGCCGCCGTCGAAGTCGCCCTCGCCGGTGGCGTCGGCGGAGGCGCCCACGTTGTTCACGGCCGCGAGCATGCTGCCCGCCGGTGCTACCTTCACGATCTGGGGCAGCACCACGGGTTTCGCGGCTCCCTCGACGTTCACCGTCACGGTGATGTCGTAGAAGCCCTGCGCCGCATCGGGTTTGGCCGTGACCGTGAACTCGGACGGCACGGCACCGGTCGCCGGCGTGAACGTGAGCGCGTCCGAGCCGGTGATCGTGTAGGTCGCCTTCGGGTCACCGTCGTAGAGCTTGACCGAGTCGACCTTCGCCGTGACCGACCTGCCCGGCTCCACGACGAGCTGCCGCGGCTCGACCGTGAGGAAGTACGGCTGGTCGTGCCTGATCGGCTTCTCGCCGTCGCGGAACGACGGCGGGGCGTCCGAGGCACCCGTGCCCCACCCGGAAGGAGCCTTGCCCAGCACGAAGTCCAGCTTGCCGCCGCGTTCCACGAACGACTCGGGCAGCCAGGTCTTCGACGACGCGCGACCGTTGACCTTCAGCGACTGCACGTACTTCGTGGCGCTGTTCGCGGCGGGCGCGGTGATCGTGATGTCCTTGCCGCCACCGCGGTTGATCTTCACCGACGTGAACAGCGGGCTGCTCAGCACCAGCTCGGCGCGCGACGGTACCTGCGGGCAGATGCCCATCGCGGTGAACACGAACCACGACGACATGGCGCCGAGGTCGTCGTTGCCGGGAATGCCGCCGGGGGCGTTCTTCCACAGCGTGTTGACGGTCTCGCGCAGCGTCTCCTGCGCCTTGGTGGGCTGGCCGGTGTAGTTGTAGAGCCACGGCACGTTCACCGACGGCTCGTTGTCCAGTTCGGACTTCGCGCCACCGCGGCCCGTCAACGCCCACGTGCCGTCGGCGTTGTGGAAGAAGTCGTCCAGCCGCTTGTTGGCGCGCTCACGGCCGCCCAGCGAGTCCACGAGCCCGGCGACGTTGTGCGTCACCATCCACGTGTACTGGGCGCTACTGCCCTCGACGAACCCGTTGCCGGTGTCCGGCGTGAAGTCCTTGACCCACGTGCCGTCGGCGTTGCGGTTGCGGATGTAGCCGCCTGTCCTGTCCGCGACCGGATCGAAGTTGTTCTGCCACCACTGCGCGCGCTCGGCGAACGTCCTCGCGATCTTCCTGTCGCCCGTGCGCCCGGCCAGCTGGCTGATCGCGAAGTCCGCCGCGGAGATCTCCAGGGTCTCCGCCGCGCCACCCCAGGCGTTCGACACGGCCGGCATGTACTTGTGCTGCAGGTACTTGTCGAGCGACGGCCGCTGCCCGACCGACATGACGGCCCAGCCTTCCTTGCTCAGGTCCAGCGCCGTGGGCACGGTCGCGGCCTTGACCAACGACTTCAACGACGCCCTGAGGTCGTACTTGTCGCCGCCGAACGCCGAGATGGCGGCCAGCGCGATCGGCGCCGGGTCGCCGTTCATCACGTGGGTGCCGCCGCTGTTGTGCGTCCAGCGGTCCCACACGCCGTTGTTCTGCTCGGCCTGGTTGAGCAGCGACTGCGCGATGTCCGAGCCGATCCGCGGTTCGAGCAGGGTGAGCAGCTGCAGCTGCGAGCGGTAGACGTCCCAGCCGGAGAACGTGCCGTACTGGGCCTTCTGCCGTCTCTTGTCGATCTTGTGGGTCCTGCCGTCGAACCCGGCGTACTCGCCGTTGACGTCGCTGAACAGGTTGGGGTGCAACAGCGAGTGGTACAGCGCGGTGTAGAACTTGGTCCGCTCGTCATCGGAGCCGCCGCCGACTTCGATGCGCCTGAGCTGCTTCTGCCACGCGATGTACGCGTTGTCCCTCATGTCCTCAATGGACTGACCCTTGTTCTCGGCCCTGAGGTTCTCGCGCGCGTTGTCCGGGCTGACGTAGGAGATGCCGACCTTGACGCCCACCTGGCTGCCGGGCGCGAACCCGAGGTACGCCCCGGAACCCTTGCCCAGCACCGGCCAGCCGTTCGTCCCGTACGTCGTGCCGCCCTTGGAGGACGTGCTTCCGGGCGTGACAACGTTGTCCTGGTACGTGCCGACCTCGGTGAACTCCTGGTCGAACTCCGCCACGAAGTGCAGCGTGTAGTAGCTGCGGCGGCCGGCCTGGTTGATGTACCCGCAGAAGTTTCCGCTGGTCACGGACCCGGTGATGGTCCGCTTGTCCTTGTCGACCACGGTCTGCGCGGCACTGCTGCCGACCTGCGACTTGGACGTGTTGATCAGCACCGTCGCCGGCTTGTCCGCGGGGAAGCTGAACCGCGCGGCACCGGTGCGTTCGGTGGCGGACAGCTCGGCCTTGGCGCCGGACTTGAGCGTCACGTCGTACCGGCCGGGCTTGGCCACCTCGTCCGCGTGCGCGAACTCGCTGGCGTAGACCGCGTCGGTCGCGTCCGTGGTCGGCGAGGTGGTGACGGCCCCGACGTGCGGGAAGATCGGGATGTCACCGCTGCCGCCCGCGCAGCCCGTTCCCGACATGTGGGTGAGGCTGAAGCCGCGGATCTTCGTGGCGTCGTACCGGTATCCGCCGGGAGCCGCGGCGCGCAGGGTGTTGCCGCGACTGGCTTCCGGGCTGAAGGAGAACATGCCGAACGGCACGACCGCGCCGGGAAAGGTGTTCCCGAGGTTGGTCGTGCCGATGAACGGGTTCACGTGTGCCGCCGGATCGGGCACCACCTGGATCTGGGGCTGAGCGGAGGCAGGGACCACTCCGAACGTCATGGCCGCCGCCACCGCAGCTGTCGTGAGGACTCTTCGCTGCATGGTCGCGGACCCTACTTACCGTGCCCGCTCAACCCCAGAGAGCGACACGAAGTTGTCGTCAAACGGACAAGCGCTGCTCCATGAAGGCCCTCAGCGCGGGCCAATCGCAGTCTTCCGCGACCTCTACCTGGTGCTTTCCTTCGACGAGCGCACCCTCGTCGTCGACATCGAGCAGGTGCGTCGTGGTCTTCAGCGTGCCGGGGATGATCGCCTCGGCCACCGCCACGGCGTCGTGGACGTAGATGCCCTCGTTCTCCGACCGGCCGGCCAGATACGCGCGGTAGGTGCCGGTGAGGTTGCTCAGCGTCTGGTCGACCTTGGCGAGGAACTCGGCGTCGGCGATGCACCGGTGGGTGAGGTTGAGCGGTACGACGATCGGGTTCGCCTTACGGATGACCGTCCTCGCGGCCTGGGGATCGGCCCAGAAGTTGAACTCGGCCCTGGCGGTGGTGTTGCCGACATCCAGCCCGCCACCCATGACGATCAGGCGCGGGAACTCGACACCCGCGTCGAGCGCCCTGGCGATGTTGGTCTGCGGCCCGATGGCGACCACAACCGTCTCCGGCGTCAGCCGCTCGCGGAAGAAGCCGGTGACGTCGTCGCCGAAGAGTTCGGTGTCGCTCTCGGGCAACGTGTGCGCCTGCCCGCCGAGTCCGTCCTCGCCGTGCACGTCCGCGGCCCCGCCCGGTCCTTCCGCGCCCCGGACCACCGGCACGTCCGTGCGGCCGAGGTAGGCGAGCAGCCGCTGGGCGTTGCGGGTGGTGAGGTCGAGCCCTACGTTGCCGAACACCGTGGTGAGGCCGACGAGCTCGACCTCTGGGCTGCGGGCGGCGAGCGCGATCGCGAACGCGTCGTCCACGCCGGGGTCGGTGTCGATGATGAGCCTGTGTGCCATGCGTCCAGCCTGCCCGACGACGCGTGCCGGGCAGGCCGGCGCCCCTGCGCGCGGTGGCGCTGTGAGGGCTCACAGCGCCACTGCGGGCATCAGAAGGTGAAACAGAGCGGGGCGGTGATGTGCTTCGAGCAGCGGACCTCGCGGGTGGTGCTGCCTGTCTGGCCGCGGCTGTCGGTGACGGTCAGCTTCACCTGGTAGACGCGGGAGACGTTGGGGTAGCTGTGCGAGATCGTCCTGCCGGTTCCGGTGGTGCCGTCGTCGAAGGCCCACGCGTGGCCGCCGACGGCGCCTTCCTCGTCCGTCGACGCGCTGCCGTCGAAGGAGCAGGTCCCGCGCTGGCAACGGGCGGTGAACGCGGCCGTGGGAGGCAGGTCGCCCGCCTTGACCATGCGGCGGGTGGTGTTCGTCTTGCCCGCGTTGTCGGTCACGGTCAGCCGGACGCTGTAGTAGGCCGCCTTGCCGTAGGTGTGCCCGGCCGTCATGCCGGTACCGGTGCTGCCGTCGCCGAAGTCCCAGGCGTAGCCGGTGATGGTGCCGTCGGTGTCGGTCGAGCCGGCCGCGTCGAACGAGCAGGTGGTGTTCGACGTGGAGCAGGCACTGGTGAACGCCGCGGTCGGGCGGCCGGGGTCCGCGGCGCCCGCCGGGTAGTCCTGAGTGGACCGCACGTCGAGCAGCGGTTCCTTGACGTTGTCGCCCGAGTCGTCGGTCCAGTCGGTGTTCGCGGTGTCGATCAGCCGCTGCCGCACGGCGAGGACGCCGTCGCGGCCGGTGGCGTGGTTGCCGTTCGCCGTGAGCAGACCGGCGGCACCCGCGACGTGCGGCGCGGCCATGGAGGTGCCGCTCAGCACCTTGTACCCGCCGTCGAGGAACGTCGAGTTGATGCACGTGCCGGGCGCGGCGATCTCCACCGTGGAGCCGAAGTTGCTGAAGTCGGCCAGGGTGTCGTCCTGGTCGGCGCGGCACGTCGATCCCGCCCCGCCGCCCGGCCTGCCGTTGAAGTCGGCGAGCGCGGACACCGTGACGACGTCCGGGTGGTTGGCAGGGAAGAACGTCCTGGCGTCCTTGTCGTTGTTGCCCGCGGCCACGACGAACACCACGCCCTTGGCCACCGCGTTGGTGATGGCCTGGCCGAGCGCGGCGTCGGTGCAGTTGTCGCAGCCGAGGCTCATGTTCGCCACCTCGATCTCGGCGGCGTTCGCGGCGACCCAGTCGACGCCGGCGGTGACCCCGGACAGGTTGCCGCTGCCACTGGCGTTCAGGACCTTGGCCGACCAGATGCGGGCGCCGGGGGCGATACCGACGACTCCGTTGCCGTCGTCGCGGGCGCCGATCGTGCCCGCCACGTGGGTGCCGTGGCCGTGGTCGTCAGCGCCGGAGTTGGGGGCGCAGGTGGTGCTGTTGACGCAGTTCGCGCGGGCCACGACGGTCAGGTCGGGGTGCTGGGCGACCCCGGTGTCGATCACCGCGACGTCGACGTCGACGCTGTAGTCGTTGCTGCCGTTGATTTTCAGGTTCGGGTTGGCGGTGGCGTACGCGCGGTCGACGCCGGTGGGGACGGTGTCGGTGGTGTGCACGACCCGGTCCGGTTCGACCGAGGCGACCCTCGGGTCGCGGCGCAGCGCGTCGGCGCCACCGGGAGACAGGGTGGCCGAGAATCCACGCAGCGCGTGCCGGTAGACGTGGCCGACCTGGCCGCCGTGCCGGTCGACGTGCCCGGCGGCGAACGAGGCCGCGTCCTGGGTGCCGTGCAGAACGACGACGTACCCGGACTCGGCCGGTGCCGCCGCGGAGACGCCGGTGAGGGCGGTTGATGTCAGCGCCAGCGCCGCGGCTCCGGTGAGCAGCGCAGTGGTGAATGTGCGCACGGTTGGGTCCTCTCGCAGGATGTTCGCAGGGCCGCAAACGAGTTGCGGTGCGGCAACTGTCCGAGGAGAAGACCGCGGGGAACAACGCCGGAAATCGTGCGTAGGGTTACGCGTTCGATCAGCCGTGGTCCTCCGGCCGCAGCTCGTCGCGGCCGGTGGCGCCGAGCTTGTGCAGAACGCTGGCGGCGTGTCGTTCGACCGTGCGTGGCGACAGGAACAGCACCTCGGCGATCTGCCGGTTCGTGCGGCCGAGGGCGAGCAGGCGAGCCACCTGGCGCTCCCTCGGCGACAGCTCCGTGCCGTAACCCCGGCGGCCAGGGCGCGCGCCGGTCGTGCCGCCATGCTCGCGCACGAGGTGGTCGCAGCGGGCGAGGTCCCACGTCGCACCGAGCGTGGTGAACAGCCGGGTCGCCTCCGTGAGCCGTCCGGACGACGGTGGCAGACACCGCGCGGCGGCCTCCAGGGCGCGAGCGTGCTCGTACGGCCGGGGAAGCGCGGCGAGCAGCGTCGCGGCTTGGTCGTAGAGCGTCGCTGCGTCGTCGAACCGCTCCCGCGCCGCCGCGATCGCCGCCCGCCCGAACGGCACCATCGAGTGCGCGAACGGGCAGTCGCGTCCGGCCACATCCGCGGCGAACTCGTCGAGCAACCGCTTCGCCCCCACCGGATCACCGGTGAGCAGCAGGGCCTCCACCCCGGCGTCGACGAGCTCGGTCGCCCACGCCCAGACCCCCTTGCCGTGCAGGACCTCCACGGTCGCCGCCAGTTCGTCTACGGCCTCCTCGGTCCGCCCGCGGACCAGCGCGAGCCGGATCCGCGTCGCGGCGGCGCAGATCACCACCGGCCCGTACCATCCGTTCATCGAACGAAGCCCATGTGCCCCAAGGTATTCCTCGGCTTCGTCCCACTCGCCCCTGGCCAGCGCGAGCTGCGCCAGCACGAGTGAGGCGTCGACGGCGACGAACGTGGTGTGCGTGGCGAGCTCCAGGTAGGCCTTCGCGCGTTCGGCGAGCCCGTCCCACCGGCCGGTGACGTGGTCGAGCCGCAGCCGGTTCGACGTGGCCATCTGCCACGGGTACGACGGCCCGCTGCGGCTCGCGAGGTCCTCCGCCCCCGTGAGGAAGTCCGCTGCCGCCAGGTGATGCCCCAGCGCGATCGCGGCGTCGGAGAAGTTGGCGCAGCCGCGCAGCAGCTCGCGGCGTTCACCGATCGTCGCCCCGTCCGCGGGGAGCTCGGCGATCGCGTCCCAGGCGCGCGGGTCACCGATCTGCGCCAGCGTGCTCGCCCGGTTGACCGCGATCGCGAGGAGCAGCACCGGATCACCGCGGTCGGGCACGGTCCGCTCGACCTCTGCCAGCCACCGCAGGTTCTCGGCCACATGGCAGCTACCCCAGTAGGGAACGGCCAGGGCCGACATCGCGCGGGCCGCCAGCGCTGGACGGCGACCCAGCTCGGCGATCGCCACCCGGAGCTGGGCACGGCCGCTCTCGCCGTCGCCCGCCTGGTTCGCCAGCAGCAGCGCCAGATCGAGTCGCAGCTCGCCGCGCAGCCCGGCCGGGAGCCGCCCGTCGGCGAGGATGCCGCGCAGCAGCGCGACCGTCTCGTCGTACGCGAGACTGCCGAGACCCAGCCGCCCCAGCCGGACCGCGAGGGCACCCCGCTGGGCGCGGGGCAGGTCCGGCTCGGCGAGCAGCTCCTGCAACAGCTCGATCGCGTCCGCTGTGTTCATGTGCTGGACCGCGCGTTCGGCGTACCGGGCGGCCGTGACCAGGTCCCCCGCCGACCGGCTGTGGAAGACCAGGTCCCCCGGCGCGTCCTGATCCCGGTGCAACGCCGCGACGTACGCCGCGTGCCCGCGCCGGCGTTCGATCGGGTGCAGCCCTCGCTCCACGACGATCCCGCTCACCGGCGGGTGGAACGTGAACGCGCGGCCGTCCGCGGACGCCATGACACCGGTGTCCACGGCGGCGGCCAATGCCGCCTCCACTTCCGGTGCCCCGAGCCCGCACACCTCGCCGAGCAACGAGATCGACACCGGACGCCGCGACAGCGCGGCGGCGGCGACCACCGGCCGTGCCTGTTCGGGCAACGACGCCAGCCGCTGCTCGACCAGCTCGCTGACCGACCGGGGAACCCCTTTACGTCGCAACGCTTCGCGTGGCTGATCCTCCTCGGAGGACAGATGGTTCACCAGTGCGTGCACCAGCACCGGCACGCCGCCGGTCAGCTCATGCAGTTCGCCGGCGCACGACCGTCCGACGAACGCCGCCGTCTCGGCCGCGGTCCACGGTCCGACCTCGACGTGGTGCATGCCGGCCGACGCGGCCGAGCTGAGCCGGGTGCCCAGCGGCGGCTCGGCGCCGGGCGTCCAGGTCAGCAGCAGCGCGGCGTTCTCCGGTGGCCGCGTCACCAGGTACCGCAACACCTGCCGGGACCGGTGGTCAGCGCACTCCAGGTCCTCGACGACCACCAGCCACGCGCCGAGCAGGTCACGCAACGCCCTGCACACGTGGTGCAGCTCGTCCGCTTCGACGGCGGCCAGGACAGGCCTCAGGTCACCACCGGCCAGCCCGCTGACCATCTCCCGCACGAGCACGTACGGCCCGTCCGGCAAGCCGCGGCACCCGATGACCACTCGCTTCCGGTCGACCGCGTCGAGCACCCGCCCGGCCAACCAGGTCTTGCCCGTCCCCGGTTCCCCGGTGACCACCACGACCCCGTGGGGACTCAGCGCCGCGACCACTTCGTCTACCAACGAACCGCTTCCGGCCACCCAGACCTCCCCGTGCAGACGCCGCGCGATGGCCATGATGCCGTTCCGTTCCTGGCCCGGAGTTAAAGTGCCGCGCATGACTTCGATGTGGGGTGCCCCGGTCTGGACTCGCTGGCGCAGGTCGCGCCGTGACCCGATGCAGGCGCGGTTCCTCACACTGGCGTCCCTGCGCTGGGTCCTGCGCCACCGCGCCTACACCCCCTGGTACATCGTGCGGTACTGGCGCCTGCTGAAGTTCCGCCTGCTCAACCCGCACGTCGTCCTGCGCGGCATGGTGTTCTTCGGCAAGCGCGTCGAGGTCATGGCAAGGCCGGGCTTCGGCCGCCTGGAGATCGGCCGCTGGGTGCACATCGGCGACGGCAACGCCATCCGCTGCCACGAGGGGTCGCTGCGCATCGGCGACAAGGTCGTGTTCGGCAAGGACAACACGGTCAACTGCTACCTCGACATCGAGATCGGCGCGTCGTCCCTCGTCGCGGACTGGGTCTACATCTGCGACTTCGACCACAAGGTCGAGGACATCACGCTGCCGATCAAGGACCAGGGCATCGTGAAGTCGCCGGTGCGGATCGGGCCGGACTGCTGGCTCGGCACCAAGGTGACGGTGCTGCGCGGCACGCGCGTCGGGCGTGGGTGCGTGCTCGGCGCGCACGCCGTGGTGCGTGGGGACGTGCCGGACTTCAAGATCGCGGTCGGGATGCCGGCTCGGGTGGTGCGGGATCGGCGGGCCGACTACGAGGCCGATGCGCAGCGGCGGGCGGACATCGCGGACATGGCCCGCAAGGCCAAGGACGCCCTGACCAAGCGGGCGGAGGACGCTTCGGCCTGACGGTCAGCGAGCTACGCGCTGCGGCCAGGTCAGCGGCGCGAGCTCCGGGCGCTTGGGCACGAAACCGTCACCCGGCTGCCGCCCGATCAGCTTGTTGCGCGTCCGCGAGTACGCGACCGGCAGCACCTGGTCACGCAGCCACCGCCAGTGGTCCAGCACCGACGTGGCCGCGGCCTTGCCCTCCAGCGGCGCGAGCCAGGACTCGTCGAACGGGATGCCGAGCGCCGACAGCACGTGGCCGGCCAACCGCCTGTGCCCCAACGACGACAGGTGCAGGCGGTCTGGGCCGAAGTAGCGTGAGTCGTGCACGCACTCGTCGGCCTCCACGTCGACCAGAATCGCGCCGTAGCGGGAAGCCGCGGTGCGCATCGCGGAGTTCAAGGTCTCGATGCGTGGGCGCATGCGCCGGCCGAACGGCATGCGGTGCGAGATGTCGCTCAACGTGAAGACGGCGACGGTCGGCGCGAACGACGTCACGGCGCGCACCATCGCGTCCGCCCGTTGTGCGATCTGCGTCAAGGTCGCGTTGGACATCACGTCGTTGCCGCCGCCGAAGAGCACCACCAGGTCGGGCTCCAACGCCGTGGCGGACGGGACCTGCTCCACCAGCATCTGGTCGAGACGGCGGCCGCGCACGGCGAGGTTGGCGTAGCGGAAGCCCGGCGCGTCCAGTGCGGACGCGACCCGGTCCGCCCAGCCTCGGTACCCGCCGTCGGGGAGCAGGTCGTCCAGGCCCTCGGCGCAGCTGTCCCCGAGCGCCACGAAGCGTTGGTAGTTCATTCAGTCCTCGGTCACCTTCTGTTAACGGGACCGGCGACTGTAGCGGACCTAGGTGAACAGATTTCCCGTCGCGATCTTGGGGCGGCCGAGGACGCGTGGTTCGCGCACGACAGCGGACTCGTAGACCGACGCCGTGCCGGCGGCGATCTTGGACCAGTTGAAGTCGGACACCAGACGTGCCTTGGCAGCGCGCGCACGAACAGCGGCCGAGGCCGGATCTGACAGCACGTCACGCACGGCGCGCGTGAGTCCGTCCACGTCACCGGGGGCGAACGACAGGCCGGTGACGCCGTCCAGCACGACCTCGCCGAGCCCGCCGGCGGTCGACGCGACCAGGGGCGTTCCGGCGGCTGCTGCTTCGAGGGCCACGATGCCGAAAGGCTCGTAGCGCGAGGGGAGCACGACGGCGTCGGCCGCGGTGAGCAACGCCGCCAGCGACCTGTCGGAGAGGTGGCCGACGAACTCCACTGCGCGCAGCACGCGATGTTTGCGCGCCTGGTCCTGCAACCACTCGGTCTGCGACCCGCCGCCGGCCACGACGACGCGCGTGCCGCGGTGGAAGCGGCGGATCCGGGGGAGTGCGGCGATCAGGTCCTGGATGCCCTTCTCCCACTCGATGCGGCCGAAGAAGAGCAGCAACGGATCACCGTGCGGCGAGTACGTGCGGCGGGCGGCGCCGACGTCCTTCGCGCGCACCTTCCAGCCGCCCGGCTCGATGCCGTTGTGCAGCACGGAAACCTCGGCGGTGTCCACTTCGAACAGATGGCCGACCTCGCCGCGCATCGCCGACGAGCAGGTGATCAGGGAGTCGGCGCGGTTCGCCAGCCACCACTCCACCGAATGCACCTGCTGGTTCAGCGGGTGCGACAGCCAGCCCGAGTGCCGGCCAGCCTCGGTCGCGTGGATCGTCGCGACCAGCGGCACGCCGAAGGACTCCGCCAGCGCGACGGCCGGATGCGTGACGAGCCAGTCGTGCGCGTGCACGACGTCCGGGCGCCACGAGCCCAGCGCCAGCCCGGCGCGCGTCATCGCGTGCCCCATCGCGAGCGTCCAGGCCAGCAGGTCCTTCTCGAACACGAAGTGCGCGGGGTCCTCGGCGACGCGGATCAGCCGCACGCCCTCGCTCACCAGGTCCACGGTGGGGTGGGTGATCGCGTCGGTGCCGGAGGGCTGGCGGCACAGCACGACGACGTCGTGCCCCTGCCCGGCCAGCTGTGTCGCGAGCGCGTGGACGTGCCTGCCCAGCCCGCCGACGACCACCGGCGGGTACTCCCACGACAACATCAGCACGCGCATCCCGTTACCCCATTCCTCGCGCGTCCAGATGCCCGAACGGGCCGTCCGCCGCGCGGAGCTCCGTTGCTCTGCCCAGTCCGCGACCGCTTCGCGCCAACGACGCGAGCTCGCTGAAGCGATCGCTGTGAATCTTCGCGCGGTAGCGGGCGTAGTCGGCGGCCGAGTCCTTCGTGACCATGAACGCCCAGTCGCTCGACAACGCCAGCAGCGCCTCGCGCACCGCCTGGTCCAGCACCGGGTTCCGCACGCCGGCGGAGAAGTCCAGTTCCAGCAGTTCCTTCTGCACCGACTCGTTCAGCGACACGATGTCCGACACCTGCGCGCCGTCCCACACCCGCCAGTCCTTGCCGCTGCCCCACGACGACGCGGGCAGCTCGACCGGCGCACCCACGTGCCCGGCCTCGACGGCGCCCCGCAACGTCGTCACGCGCACGCCCGCCTCCGGCAACGCCCGCAGCACGGCCTCCAGCCACAAGGGACCTTCGTGCCACCAGTGCCCGTACAGCTCGGTGTCGTAGGCCGCCACGACGAGGCCGTCGTCGATCGCCCGCAGCCGACGCACGACCGTTTCCACGAAATCGGCCACGTGCCGGTCGAGAGCTTCGCGCGCCAGCGACGGGTCGTACGGCCGCTTGTCCTCCGGCGCCACGTTCTTGCCGGTCACGCGCGACGGCTTGAGGCCAGTCGGGTGGTCGTAGGTGTGAAAATCCCGGTACGCGGCATCGCCCGGATAGCCGACCTTCGGCGACCAGACGCGGTACGAGACCTCCAGATCGCGTCCGAACGCCAGCACGTCCGACGAGCCGACGGGGTGCGCGGACGAGGTGTCGCCGTGCAGCGCGGGCCCGTCGACCATGAACCGCCGCACGCCCGCCGCCGCGTAGCCCTCCTCCATGCCGGGCGAGTAACCGCACTCGGGCGCCCAGATCCCTTCCGGCGCACGTCCGACGCGCAGCGCGGTGTCGTCCAGACCGGTCCGCAGCGCGAAGGCCCGCACCCGCGGGTCCAGCAACGGCTGGAAGGGGTGCGTGGCCGGTCCGCCGAGCAGCTCGATCGTCGAGGAGTCCACAAGGGATCTCAGAACCGGCGAGAACCCGTGCCGCCACTGGCTTTCGAACTTCTCGAGTGCCCAGGAGGATGCGCGGTGCTCGTACGTGGACAGCTCGGGCAGCCGTTCCCCGGCGAGGTGCGAGCGCAGGTGCCAGTTGCCGAGCCAGTCGTGCATGCCCCGTAAGCAGTACGGGTCGTCGAGCTGTGCGGCCAGGACCGGGGTGACGCCGAGCGTCAGGACGTCGGAACGGCCCTCGTCGGCGAACCGCCGCAGCATGTCCACGAGGGGCAGGTACGAGTGCGCCCACGCCTGGTAGAGCCACTCCTCGCCGACCGGCCACGCGCCGTGGTGCGCGAGCCAGGGCAGATGGCTGTGCAGGACGAGGCAGAACGTGCCTTCCGAAGCTCCGGTTGTCACGTGCGCACCGCTACGGCCACGAGGTCGAGGCAGCCGTCCATGTCGTCAGGGGTGATGTCGAAGTCCTCCACCGTCACCGACTCCACAGCCTCCTTGAGCTCGGCCGGCCACGGCGCACCGGACAGGGCGACTTCGACCTGTGCGTTGATGATCTGTCCGTTCAGGAGCGTGTCAAGCCTTCGTCCGTGACGCAGTCCCGTCAGTTCGTCAACGCGGAAACCTGCGTCGCGCAGCATCTCGTCCAGTTCGGACGGTGCGAGTTCCCTGGTGTGGAACGGGTTCAGTGGCGTGTCCTGGCCGGGTGAGAACGTCAGCCTGTTCGGCGTCGTCACGATGAGTTTTCCGCCGGGGCGCAGCACCCGCCGGCACTCCGCCAGGAACTCCTCCTGGTCCCACAGGTGCTCGATGACCTGCAGGTTCGCCACGACGTCGACGCTGCCGCCGCGCAACGGCAGGGTCGCCAGGTTGCCGCGCAGCACGTCGAGCTGCGGGTACGCGCGCGACACGTGCCGCGAGGTCAGCTCGTCGTAGTCGAGGGCGATCACGCGGCGCGCGACCGTGCGGATCAGCTGCGCGCCGTAGCCCTCGCCGCAGCCCGCCTCCAGCACGACGGCGTCCGCGCAGTGGCCGATGAGGTGTAGATACGCCGCCTCGTGCCGCCGGAACCAGTAGTTCTCTTCCGCGATACCGGGCACGGTGCGTTCGCCGGTCAGGGGGAGGGTCACGCCCGCCAGGTTACTTGCCAGTAGACCGCCTGCGAACTACCTGGTGCGCGATGGCCGCCGCGACACCCGTCGCGGCGAGCGCCGCGGTCATCGCGGGACTCATGTACTTCGACAGGCTGGGAGCCTCGCTCGGACCGGCGAGCCACATCGTCAACGGGATGGCGTAGGCGAGTGTGAGCGCTCCCGTCCACCAGCGGAGCACCCGCGAACGGCGGTCGCGCAGGCTCGCGCCGAGCACGACGGCGATCGGAATGCCGGAGAGCAGGCCGAACTGGCCGATGACCAGGACCGGGGCGGCCCAGGCCGTGACCAGTACCGACTTCGACGGGTGAGCGGCGTTAGTGGTGGTCGTCTTCATGATGGTCTCCTTCGTTCGTTAGTATCAGTTATGCTAGTTAGAGGCTATAACTCTGGTGACATGCAGAAGCTAAACCGAAGGCAGTGTGACTGTCAATAACGAATGTGAGAAGGTCTAACCATGGTGACGGACTCAGACGTGCACACGGGACGGAACCCTCGCGAGCGTTACCGCGCCCAGGTGCGCGACGAGGTCAAACGCCACGCGTGGGAGCAGATCGCCTCGGCCGGGGTGACAGCGTTGTCACTCAACGCCATCGCCAAGGAGATGGGCATGAGCGGGCCCGCGCTCTACCGGTACTTCGCCGGTCGCGACGAGCTGATCACCGCGCTCATCCGGGACGCCTACCGCAGCCTCGCCGACACCGTCCGTGCCGCCCACGCGGCGGGTACCACCGTCGTGGGGCTCGCCGCGGTCATCAGGGAGTGGGCGCTGAGCGACCCGCAGCGGTACATGCTCATCTACGGCACGCCCGTACCCGGCTACCAGGCGCCCGCCGACATCACCGCGATCGCGGACGAGATCCTCGCCGTGCTGCTGGAGGTCTGCGGCGGCTCGCCGGACGAGCAGCCGCGGTCCCCGTTCGACGTCGTCCTGAGCCTGAACCACGGGTGGGCGGGCGCTCTGCCGGCGCCGTCGCCCTCGGTGCACCGCGCCCTGTCCTTCTGGACCCGGCTGCAGGGCGTGCTCTCGCTCGAACTCGCCGGGCACCTCACGCCCATGGGGTTCGATCCGGGGCTCCTCCTCGCGGAGGAGGTCGCAGACCTCTGATCAGAACGGCGAGACCGTGACGGCCAGTGCGCCCGGCCCGACGTTCGCGCCGATCGCCGCGCTGACCTGTGTCAGGACGATGTCGCGGGCGTGCGGGATCCGCTTCTGCAGCATCTGGAGCAGCTCGTGGCCCTCCTTCTCGGCCGCGAAGTGCTCGACCGCGAGGTCCGCGTTGCGCCCGTACGCGAGCGCCACGGCCTTGTCCACGAGCTTCGCCAGCGCCCGATCGCGGCCGACGACCTTGTCGAACGGTTCCACCTCGCCGTTCACCACCGTGAGCAGCGGTTTCACCGAGAGCGCGTCACCGAAGAGCTTCGCCGCCGCGCTGACCCGCCCGGCCTGGCGCAGGTAGTGCAGGGTGTCGACGTAGATCAGCACGTTCGCGTCACGCCCGCGCTGCTCGGCGACGCTGCGCGCGTTCTGGACGTTGCCGCCGCTCTGCACGATCCGCGCGGCCGCGAGCGCCGCGAACCCGAGCGTCATCCCCGACGAGTGCGAGTCCACGATGAACACCGGCACGCGCGACTTGGCCGCGGCCGCCTTCGCCGCGTCCGTCGCGGGGGAGAGCTTCGGCGTCACGTGCACCGAGATGATCGTCTCCGCGCCCTTGGCCCACGCGTCCTGGTAGGCCCAGAAGAACGCGTCCGGCGCCGGCGGCTGCGTCGTGATCGGGATCTGCGCCTCCATCGCCCGCAGCAGCCTGTCGGTCGGCACGTAGGCCTCGTCGATCAGCTCCGACCCGATCTTGAGCTGCATCGGGACCGTGATGATGTTGAACCGATCCGCCAGACGGGCCGGGAGTGACGCGGTCGAGTCGGTGACGACGGCTACTCGTGAGGACACGAACGAGGAGGTTAACGAAGGGTGATCGAAGTAGCCACGACCGACGGAAGGCAATTCGTGTGATCTAGCCCTGGCTGGTCGCTTTCCGTGCACGGCGAACGCGCGGAGTGAACACCCTGGAAAGGCGCCCCGCTTGACACAATCGGGTGACTGGTCGGTGTTTGGTGTTGATCTAGGGACGACTTGTTTGTCCAGGAAAAAGCCATTATTCCCGGTGTTACACCATGGCCGTCCGTCCACTTCCGACGCTGGTTGGCCCCACCTGCCGTGGGTAAGCTCGCACAATCTTCAGCCCGGTTGAGTGAGTAGGTGACCATGGGTGCAAAAGAGCAGGAACTAGTTCCGCTGCACGCCGGTTTCGACGTTGTCTACCGAGGTTTTCACCGACGTCAGGTCATCGAGCACATCGAGAATCTCGAGGAGCAGCTTCGCTTCACGAGCCTCGACAGGGCCGAGGCGCTGGCGCAGGCAGCGGATCTGCGCAAGCTGCTGGAAATGACGCGCCGGGACCTGGAGGACGCGCGCGCCAGGATCGAACGCCTCGAGTCCACCTCGGGCACGCACGCGAGCGCCACCGAACGGATGCACCGCATGCTCCGCCTCGCCGAGGACGAGACGGCGGAGATGCACCTGCAGGCCGAACGCGAGTGCGCTGATCTCCGTGCGCGCACCGACGTCGAACTGGCCGCACTGCGTGCCGAGGCCGAGCGCGAGTCCGCCGCCATGCGCGCGGAGGCCGAGTCCGAGCTCTACGCCGCACGGCAGGACTGCGCCAGCCGCGCCGCCACCATGGAACGGCGCGAGCTGGAGATGGAACGCCGCTGCGCCGACCTCGAAGCCCAGCACCGCCAGCGCGCCGACGAGGTGGAGCGCGAGTGCGCGGAGGCGGTCGCCGAGGCCCAGGCCGACGCGGACATGCTGCTGCGGGAGACCGCGCTCCAGTGCAACTCGCTGGAGGCCGACTCCGAACGCAAGCGCGAGAAGGCCCAGCAGTTCTTCGAACTCACGATGACCCGGCGCCGCAACGAGGCCGCGCAACACCTGCAGGAGCAGGAGGCGCTGGCCAGGGCACGCTCGGAGTTCATGGTGAAGATGGCGTGCCGCGAGGCGCAACGCAGGCTGGCCGAGGTCGCCGACCGCACCGCCGAACTGCACGAACTCAAGCGCGTCGTCCACTCGCAACTGTCCACGGCCCGCGCCGCTCTGTCCGTGGCCGCTGACCGAGTCGCCCCGCTGCACATCCCCGAGCAGGTGGCCGCATCGTGAAGCGCTGGGTTCCGCTCGTCGTCGGTGCGCTGATGGTGCCCGCGTCGGTGACGGCGTTCGGGTTCTCCGTGTACGGCGACGAGCTGGAGACGGCGCTGTCGTCCTCGCCCGCGGTGCCCGCCGTCCAGACCGGCCCCGTCCCGGTCTCCGACTTCGTGGCACCGCTGCGAATGGAGCCGCCCGCGCCGGTGCTGCTGTCCCCCGCGGTCGCGCAGCAGGCGGTGCGCGACCTGTTCTCGGCGCACGCCGTCAAGGGCATCACGTTCGCGCCGGGCACCGCGTCACTGGCAGGGCGTGGCGAGGACGTGCGGCGTTCGCTGGCCAGCGTACTGCGCAACGCCACCGGCTCGGTGACGTTGGTGGCGCACGCGTGGAACGGCGAGACGGCCTCGCACCGCTGCGATGTGCTCGCGATGGAGCGAGCAGCCCTGCTGCGGCAGTACCTGGCCGAGCAGGGCGTGGACAAGGTCGTCGCCACTCGCGTGATCGTGGACCCCGTGTGGGGCCCGCCCACGGATTTCGGTCCTCAGATCGACGTCCTCGTCAGCTAGGAGCCTTCGCAATGGCAGGGGCAGTCGGGATCGTCTTCGGGCTCTGCGTGCTGTCCTTCACGTTAGGGGCGGCCCTCATGTACGTGCTGGTGCGGCGTCGCGAGGACGCCGACTCCCGCGAGCCCGCCGCCTCGGAGGCGCGGGACGAGCGGATGTGGGTGCGGAAGCCCGCCGCGGTCGAGCCGGTGGACGACGAGTACGACTCGCGGCCGATCCACCGCAATCCCGTGATGGGGCTGCCGCAGATGGAACCGGCGCTGGCGGCGCTGGCCGAGCCGGTGGTGAAGCCCGCGCCGATGGCGGAACCCGAGCTGGCGGCGACACCTGAGCTGGTCGCGAGGCCTGCGCTGGCCGCTGAATCCGAGCGGTCGGTCGGGCTCGCGCCGGTGGCCGAGTTCGAGCCCGTGGACGAGCTGACGCCGGTGGCCGAGTTCGAGCCGGTCACGAAGGCCGAGCAGGTCACGAAGGCCGCGCCGGCGATGAAGCCCGAGCCCGTGGTGGAGCGCGAATGGCTCGCAGAGCCAGAAACTGTCGGTGCTGCTCGATATGATCGGGATGGGGACCTCGTTCCCCCCATGGGGGATTTCGAAGCCCCCGAATCAACCGTAGCGCCGAGCACCGACAGTCCCGAGACCGTCGCGAAGCACGCCGAACCCACCGATCCGGCAACCGAAGCACTCGCCGAGACGACTGTTGAGGCGCCCGCCGAGGAGACCGAGCCGGAACCGGCCCCGAGCCCTGCCGGGCAGACCGCACTACCTCCACCCGCCACACCCCAGCCCGTCGAGCACACGACGTGGGTAGAGCGGGAGGACTTCCGCCAGCGCTACCTGCGGACGTTCGAAGAGGTGCGCCGCAAGGCGGGCAGCAACTAGCGCGAGAACCAGCGCGCCAACGGGCAGGGCACAGGCGTGGAATGTCGGAAAGTCGTCGGTACCTGTCCGATTATCGCCGGACTTCTGCCGGTGCATGCTGATATCAATCGATCATGACTTCCGCCGCTGATCGCACGAAGCTCTTCCACGCGCTGCACAAGCCCGGCCCGCTGGCCCTCCCGAACGCCTGGGACGTCGCCTCCGCCCTCGTCGTCGAGGCCGCCGGCGCGACCGCTGTCGCCACCACGAGTGCGGGTGTGGCGTGGAGCCTCGGCGCTGCCGACGGCGACCACATCGCACGCGACCGGGCGGTCGATCTCGTGGCCAGGATCGTTGCCGCCGTGGGGATTCCGGTGAGCGCGGACATCGAGACCGGGTTCGGTGGCACGGCCGGCGACGTGGCTGAGACGGTGCGTGCGGTCGCCGAGGCCGGGGCGTCCGGGGTGAACGTCGAGGACGGGCTCGGTGCGGGGCAGCGTGACGTCGCGGAGCAGGCTGAGCGGTATGCGGCGGCGCACGAGGCCGCGCCGGAGTTGTACATCAACGCGCGGATCGACACGTTCCTGCGTGGCGTCGGTGACCCGGCTACGAGGCTCGAGCGGACGCTGGAGCGCGCCGCGAAGTACCTCGAGGCCGGGGCTAGCGGCATCTTCGTGCCGGGGGTGACCGATCTGGAGACCGTCGGGGAGCTGGCGAAGGGCATCGCCGCGCCGCTCAACGTTCTGGTGGGTCCCGGCGCGCCCGCCGTCGGCGAGTTCGCGAAGGCGGGCGTGGCGCGGGTCAGTCTCGGCTCTGCGGTGGCCGAGGCGGCCTACGCCGTCGCCAGGCGGGCAGCGGAGGAAATGCTGACCAAGGGCACGTACGGCAGCGTTGAGAACGGCATCGCTTACGGCGATCTCAACGCGCTCTTCAAGAGTTAGTGCTTCCTGCCGCGAAGCTTGCGCAGCAGCTGTTCGGCCTTTGCGCGCTTGCGCGGGTCTTGCGCCATCTGCCGTGCCTTGGCTTGCAGCTTGTGGCCCTGCGGACTGCGCAGGAACCTGGTGATCTTGTCCATGAAGCCGGCCATCGGTCCTCCAGGTGTCCGTTACGTCCATTTCAACGGACGAAACCGCTCCCGGAGTTCCCGTTGATCAGACCGGCGAAACTGTGATCCCCAGCGCACCGGGGCCGACGTGGGCGCCGATGGCCGAGCTGACCTGCGTCAACATGAACTGGCGGACGTTGGGCACGCTGCGCCGGAGCTTGCGCAGCAGCCGCGACGCCTTCTCCTCGGCGTCGAAGTGCTCCACGGCGACGTCCACGGTGTCGGTGCCCGCGCGCTTGATCGCGATGTCCAGCATCCGGTTGAGCGCGCGGTCGGCGCCCATCACCTTGTCCAGCGGCGTGATCTGGCCGTCGGCCATGGTCAGCAGCGGCTTCATCGACAGCACGCCGCCGACCAGCGCGGCGGCGGCGCCGATGCGGCCGCCGCGGCGCAGGTACTCGAGGGTGTCGACGTAGATCAGCTCGGTGGACCTGTCGAAACGGCGCTGCGCGGTCGCGAGCACCTTCTCCACGCTGCCGCCCGCCTCGGCCACCTTCGCGGCGGCCTGGACGGCGTAGCCGATGCTCATTCCGCAGGTGTGCGTGTCCACGACGTGCACGGGCACGCGGACCTTGCCGGCGGCTTCGCGAGCGGCCTCGACGGTCGCGGACTGGCGGCTCGACACGTGCACGGACACGATCGAGCGAACGCCCTGCGCGGCCAGTTCGTTGTATGTCCAGAAGAACGCGCCGGGGTCGGGCGGAATCGTCGCGACGGGCACGTTCGAACGCATGGCCGAAACCAGGTCGGGAACGGCGATGCGGGACTCGTCGTCGGTGTGGTCGCCGATCCGTACCTGGATCTGCACCACTTCGATGCCGAGTTGATCAGTCATCTGCGCCGGGAGACAAGCGGTGGAGTCTGTCACGATCGCTACTCGCCGGTACATGTCCACGCAGCCTAGTCCCCTGAATGGGGTAGGTCTCAGTTGGTGGCGTTAACGGGTGATAACTGTCACGCTGGCGGGGTGCTTGCTGCTGTTTGCGGGGGTGCTACTGGCGGGTAACATCCGGGTGATGGCAGGGTCGTGAACACCCGGCGGCGCCGTTCTACAGTCCTCCGCGTCAGCGTCGCCGCCCGTCCGCAGGAGGTCGAAGAGGACCTATGAACATTGTTGTCCTGGTCAAGCAGGTGCCTGACACCTGGTCCGAGCGCAAGCTCACCGACGCCGACCACACCCTTGACCGCGAATCCGCGGATGCCGTGCTCGACGAGATCAACGAGCGCGCCGTCGAAGAGGCCCTGCAGCTGCAGGAAGCCCACGGCGGCGAGGTAACCGTGATCGCGATGGGTCCCGACCGCGCCACCGACGCCATTCGCAAGGCGCTGTCGATGGGTGCGGACAAGGCGATCCACGTGAGCGACGAGGCGCTGCACGGCTCGGACGTGCTGGCGACGGCGAAGGTCCTCGCGAAGGCGATCGGCACGGTCGAGAACGTCGACCTGGTCATCGCGGGCAACGAGGCCACCGACGGCCGCGCGGGCGCTGTTCCGGCGATCCTCGCCGAGCTGCTCGGCCTGCCGCAGGTCACTCAGCTGCGCAAGGTCACGGTCGAGGGCACGACGATCAAGGGTGAGCGCGAGACCGACGAGGGCGTCGCGTTCCTCGAGGCCTCGCTCCCGGCCGTGGTCTCCGTGACCGAGAAGATCAACGAGCCGCGTTACCCGTCCTTCAAGGGCATCATGGCCGCGAAGAAGAAGCCCGTCTCCACGCTCACCGTGGCGGACCTGGGCATCGACGCGTCCGAGGTCGGCCTGTCCGGCGCGTACACCCAGGTGCAGGAGGCTTCCCCGAAGCCGCCGCGCAGCGCGGGTCAGCGCGTCGAGGACAGCGGCGACGGCGGTTCCAAGATCGCCGAGTTCCTCGTCGGCCAGAAGCTCATCTGAGGGAGGGGAAGTCATGTCTGAAGTTCTGGTACTGGTCGACCACGTCGACGGCGAGGTCAAGAAGGTCAGCTACGAGCTGCTGACGGCCGCGCGCCGCCTGGGCACCCCGGCCGCAGTGGTCGTGGGCGCTCCCGGCACCGCGTCGAAGATCCGCGAGTCGCTGGGCAGGTACGGCGCCGCGAAGGTCTACGCCGTCGAGTCCGACGACGCCGCCGGCTTCCTCACGACCCCGAAGGTCGACGCGCTGGCCGCACTCGTCCCGAACGCGTCCGCGGTGCTCGTCTCCGCGACGATCGAGGGCAAGGAGGTCGCGGGCCGTCTCGCCGCGCGCATCGACTCCGGCTGGCTCGTCGACGTCGTGGACGTCGAGGCCGACGGCACCGGCGTGCAGTCCATCTTCGGTGGCGCGTTCGTCGTCAGGGCGAAGGTCAGCAAGGGCACCCCGGTCATCACCGTCCGCCCCGGCGGCGTCGAGTCCGAGGAGTCCGCGGCGGACGCCGTGCTGGACGAGTCGGTCTCCATCACCGTGGACACCGCCAAGTCCGCCCGCATCACCTCGCGGGAAGCCGTCGTCGGCGGCGACCGCCCGGAGCTGACCGAGGCCTCGGTCGTCGTCTCCGGTGGCCGCGGCGTCGGCTCGGCCGAGAAGTTCTCCGTCGTCGAGGAGCTCGCCGACTCGCTCGGTGCCGCCGTCGGTGCCTCGCGCGCCGCCGTCGACTCGGGCTACTACCCGCACCAGTTCCAGGTGGGCCAGACCGGTAAGACGGTCTCGCCGCAGCTGTACGTGGCGCTGGGCATCTCCGGTGCCATCCAGCACCGCGCGGGTATGCAGACCTCGAAGACGATCGTCGCGGTCAACAAGGACCCCGAGGCGCCGATCTTCGAGATCGCCGACTTCGGTGTCGTGGGCGACCTGTTCAACGTCGCGCCGCAGCTGACCGAGGACGTCAAGAAGCGCAAGGGCTGAGCACTCCGCTCACCGAGGGCCGTCCCGTTCATTCACGGGGCGGCCCTTTCGCGTTCACGACACCACCTCGGGTTAACCCGACTGCCACTGACCGGTCATCGTTCTGACCTGCTGTCATTCGCCGATCCGGCTTCACCCTGGTGCGTATGACGCAGCCGGAACTGCTTGTCAGCACCCCCGTCCAGCAGGACGGGGACGCACCCCGCTACTCCCTCCTCGTCGCCCGTGACAGCGACGAGGTCGTCGCCGCGCAGAGACTGCGCCACGAGGTGTTCGCCGGTGAGATGGGGGCGACGCTGCACACCAGCGTGCCCGGCCACGACGTCGACGAGTTCGACGAGTACTGCGACCACCTCGTGGTGCGCGACGACCGCACCGGCGAGATCGTCGGCGGGTACCGGATGCTGCCGCCGGAGCGTGCCAGGGAGGCCGGGCGGCTCTACGGCGACGGCGAGTTCGACCTGAGCAACCTCGACGGCATCCGGAGCTCCACGGTCGAGACCGGCCGCTCGTGCGTGCACCCCGACCACCGCAACGGTGCCGTCGTCAGCCTCGTGTGGGCGGGCATCGCGCGGTACATGCTGCTCAGCGGCCACAAGTGGCTCGTCGGGTGCGCCTCGATTCCCCTGCAGGACGGTGGCAGCTTCGCGGCCGGCGTCTGGGACACGGTGCACGCCAAGCACTACGCGCCCGAGCAGTACCGGGTCACGCCGCACAACCCGTGGGACGTCGACGCGATCGCGCGCCCGGACAGGACCGTGCTGCCGCCGCTGCTCAAGGGTTACCTGCGGCTCGGCGCCAAGATCTGCGGACGGCCCGCGCTCGACGCGGACTTCGGCGTCGCCGACCTCTTCATCCTGCTCGGCATGGACCACGTGGACCAGCGCTACCTGAAGTTCTTCCTGGGGGAGACACCATGAGTCACGCCTGGATGCCCGCGTCGCCGTGCGGTGACGGGTGCGTCGGCAGCACGCCCGATGAGGTCGGCAGGCTCCGGCAGACCTGGCGCGCGATCATGGCGGTCACCGCGATCCTGTGCGGCGCGTGGATCGCCCTCGCGCTGCTGCTGCCGGGCAAGCAGCGCGAAAGCGTTGTGCGCCTGTGGTTCCACGCCATCCTGCGGGCGTTCGGCGTGCGGCTGGAAGTGCACGGCGCCAGGAGGTTCCAGGAGATCCCGAAGCGCGGCGTGCTCGTCGCGAGCAACCACGTGTCGTGGCTCGACGAGCTCGCGATCGACTCGGTGCAGCCCGTCAGGATCGTCGCCAAGAAGGACATCAAGAGCTGGCCCGTGCTCGGCCCGATCATCACCGCGGTCGGCACGGTCTACCTCGACCGCGAGAAGCTGCGCGAGCTGCCGCAGACCGTGAACGAGCTGGCCACGACCCTGCGCAACGGCAGCGCGGTCGCCATCCACGCCGAGGGCACGACGTGGTGCGGGCTCGCGTCCGGGCACTACAAGCCGGCGCTGTTCCAGGCCGCGCTCGACGCCGGTGTGCCGGTGCGGCCGATCGTGCTGCGCTACCGGATCGGCGACCACCTGACGACGCAGCCCGCGTTCGTCGGCAGCGACACCCTGATCGACTCGATCCGCCGGGTGCTCAAGGTCCGGGATCTGGTCGTCGAGGTCCACGTGCTGGACGAGATCGCCCCCGGACGCGCCGCAACCCGACGAGAACTGGCAAAACTTGCCGAAGAGCAATCAAACCGCTTGACCTCGACCGAGCTGGAGATTGCACCATCTACAGGTGACTCTCACCGCGCCCGTCCCGTCTCGCCTCTGGTCGCCTGAACGCCGCTGGCCCACCACCGGCATCCTCCTGCTGGTCACCCTCCTCGCCTTCGAGGCGATGGGTGTCGGCACGGCGATGCCCACCATGGTCCGCGAACTGCGGGGCGAGGCGCTGTACGCGTGGCCGTTCCTCGCGAACCTCGCGGCGAGCGTTATCGCGACGGTCTTCTCCGGACGGCTCTCGGACCGGCGCGGACCCAAGCCCGCGGTCCTGATCGGCGTGGTGCTGTTCCTCGCCGGGCTCGTGGTCGCGGGTGTCGCCGAGACGATGACGGTGCTGCTCGCCGGCCGTGCGCTGCAGGGCTTCGGCGCGGGGTTCCTGATCGTCGCGGTGTACGTGCTGATCGCGGTCGCCTACCCCGAGGACACCCGGCCCGCCGTCTTCGGCGCGCTGTCCGCGGCCTGGGTGATCCCGTCGCTGGTGGGACCGGCGGTCGCGGGCTGGGCGACCGAGCACCTGAGCTGGCGGTGGGTGTTCCTCGCGATCATTCCGCTGGTGCTGGTCGGCAGCGTGCTGCTCGTGCCGGTGCTGCGAGGTCTGCCACGGCACACGGAGGCTCCGCCGACGCGCAGGTACCTGCCGCTCGCCGCGGTCGCCGTCGGTCTCGGCGTGGCGGGTCTGAGCTGGGGGTTGCAGCACCGCACGTGGTGGCTGATCGCCGTGGCGTTGCTGCTGCTCGCGCCCGCACTACGCATCCTGCTGCCCAAGGGCACGCTCATCGCCCGCCGCGGCCTCCCCGTCACGATCCTCGCGCGCGGTCTGCTCGCGGGCACGTTCTTCGCGGTCGAGGGCTTCATCCCGCTCACGCTGAGCGTCGTGCACGGCTACTCGCCCCTGGAGGCGGGGATCCCGCTGACGCTGAGCGCGCTCGGCTGGGCCAGCGCGTCGATGTGGGCGTCGAGGCACCCCGAGATCGAGCGCTACACGCTCGTTCGCATCGGGTTCCTGTTCGTCGCGACCGGTGTCGCGGCCGTGACGCTCATCGCACCCACGTGGGGCCCGGCCTTCCTCACGCCGGTCCTGTGGGCCGTGGCGGGCGCGGGCATGGGCATGGCGACGTCCAGCGTCGGCGTGCTGATGATGGCCGCATCGCCCGAGGCCGACCGGGGTTTCAACTCAGCCGCGCTGCAGATCTCGGACATGCTCTTCTCCGCGACCATGATCGGACTCGGCGGTGTGCTCGTCCTGGCGACGGCGCCGACCTCGGGCGTGGTGGCGCTCAACCTGTCGATGGCGGCGTTGGCGGTGGTGGGAGCGATTCTGACCGGGCCCCGCATGCGGGCTACCCTGAAGACCTGATGGCTTATCTCGACCACGCGGCCACGACCCCCATGCACCCGCAGGCGGTCGCGGCCATGACCGAGGCGTTGTCCACCACGGGCAACGCCTCGTCGCTGCACACCTCCGGCAGGCGGGCGCGGCGGGCGATCGAGGAGGCCCGCGAGAACATCGCCGACGCCCTGGGCGCCCGGCCGTCCGAGGTGCTGTTCACCGGCGGCGGCACGGAGAGCGACAACCTCGCGGTCAAGGGCATCTACTGGGCCAGCGGCCGTCGTCGGGTGCTGGCCTCGGCCGTGGAGCACCACGCCGTGCTGGACGCGGTCGAGTGGCTGGAACGGCAGGGCGCCGACGTCACCTGGCTGCCCACCGACCGCTTCGGGCGCGTGTCACCGGAGTCGGTGGCCGAGGCTCTGGACGCTTCCGACGACGTCGCGCTCGTCACCACGATGTGGGCGAACAACGAAGTCGGCACCATCAACCCCGTGCACGAGATCGCCGCTGTGTGCGCCGCACGCGGCGTGCCGTTCCACACGGACGCGGTGCAGGCCGTGGGCGCGGTCCCGGTCGACTTCGCCGCGTCCGGCGCCTCCGCGCTGACCATGACCGGTCACAAGGTCGGCGGCCCGTACGGCGTGGGCGTGCTGCTGCTGGCGCGAGACGTGAAGTGCACGCCGTTGATGCACGGCGGCGGTCAGGAACGCGACGTGCGGTCCGGCACCCTCGACGTGCCGTCGATCGTCGGCCTGGCGCGCGCGGTGCGGATCTCGGTGGAGGAACAGGCTTTCCGGGCCGTCGAGATCGCGGCGCTGCGGGACGAGCTGATCGCGTCGGTGCGCGCGGTGGTGCCGGACGTGATCGTGAACGGCGACCCGGTGGACCGCCTGCCCGGCAACGCGCACCTGACGTTCCCCGGCTGCGAGGGCGACAGCCTGCTGATGCTGCTCGACGCACGCGGTGTCGAGTGCTCGACGGGCTCCGCCTGCACGGCCGGTGTCGCGCAGCCTTCGCACGTGCTCCTGGCAATGGGTGTGGAACCCGCGCTGGCGCGCGGTTCCTTGCGGTTCTCACTCGGGCATACGTCGACGCGTGCGGACGTTGAGAAGCTGGTGTCGGTCATCGGACCGGTGGTGGAGAGGGCCCGTACGGCGGGCCTGGCAGGCATGAGGCGTTCCCGGAAGGTGGTCAAGCAGTGAAGGTCCTCGCGGCGATGAGCGGCGGTGTCGATTCCGCGGTGGCGGCGGCGCGCGCCGTCGAAGCGGGACACGACGTGACAGGCGTGCACCTGGCGTTGTCGGCGAAGCCCGGCACCCTGCGCACGGGCGCACGCGGCTGCTGCACCATCGAAGACGCACACGACGCCCGCCGCGCGGCCGACCTGATGGGCATCCCGTTCTACGTCTGGGACTTCGCCGAGCGCTTCACCGAAGAGGTCGTCGAGGACTTCGTCGCGGAGTACGCGGCCGGCCGCACCCCGAACCCGTGCCTGCGCTGCAACGAGCGGATCAAGTTCGAGGCGCTGCTGGACAAGGCGATCGCCCTCGGCTTCGACGCCGTCTGCACCGGCCACTACGCGCGCCTGGAGATGGTCGGCGGCCGCCCCGAACTGCGCCGCTCCGCGGACATGGGCAAGGACCAGTCGTACGTGCTGGCGTCGCTGACCGCAGACCAGCTCGCGCACGCGATGTTCCCGTTGGGGGACACGACGAAGGACGACGTGCGCGCCGAGGCGGCGTCGCGCGGCCTGTCGGTCGCGAAGAAGCCGGACAGCCACGACATCTGCTTCATCCCGGACGGCGACACGCAGAAGTTCCTGGCGGGCCGCATGGAGACCAAGCCGGGCCTGCTGATCGACGACGCGACCGGCGCGGTGCTGGGCCGGCACGCCGGCGTGCACGAGTTCACCGTCGGACAGCGCAAGGGGCTCGGCATCGACGGCCCCGCCGCCGACGGCCGCCCGCGATACGTGCTGGCGCTGGAGCCCGTGTCCGGGAACGTGCGAGTCGGCGCGGCCGAAAAGCTTGCGGTGACGGGGATCTCGGCGTCCGCGCCGGTCGCGCACGTCGAGCTCGACGGGCCCGTCGAGTGCGTCGCGCAGGTGCGTGCGCACGGTGGCACGGCACCGGCCGTCGCCGAACTGGTCGACGGGGTGCTGCGGGTGCAGTTGCGCGAGCCGTTGAAGGGCGTGGCGCCCGGCCAGGCCGTGGCGATCTACCGCGAGGACGCGGCCGGCGACATCGTCCTGGCCAGCGCGACCATCGACGCGACCAGCTAGCTTCCCGCTAGCTTCAAGATCGCGAGTTATCCACAGGACAGCGACTTTCTGAACTGCGGTTTCGCGGACTCGCGTAGCCTGTGGATAGCGCGGGAACCGAAATCACGATTCGTTCGTTCCGCAAGGCAAGGAAGCGCGGGGGCCGGACCGGAAGGCTCAGCACTCGCAACGACGTACCAGTGGTCGTGACGTTGTCGAGTCGGTTGGTCGGCCTCGACCCCGACGAGGCTTCGCTCACGAGGCTTCGCTGACGAGGCTTCGCTGACGAGGCTTCGCTGACGAGGCTTCGCTGACGAGGCTTCGCCGCGACCGGCTAAATGGGTTGTAGCGCCCAGAAACGCTCACTAGCGTCGGCCGGGTGACGTTCATTGACACGGAGTTCGACCTCACCGCGAGGGCACGCGCCGCGTTTCGATGCTTCGTGACCGCGCCGGATCGCCGGAAGTCGTTGCGCGGCATCAGGAACGTGCTGCGGCCCGGCGATGCTCGCCGGGCCGGCGACCCGTTCTGGGCGGTACCCTTGGGCCGGGGTGCGCATCGGTGGCGCGCTATCGCGGCTGCCACTCCGAGTTCGCTCCGCACAGGAGCACGCAGGGCAACTCACTCGACACATCGCCCCTGAGGAACGCCGCGAACGCCGCCGCGCCCGCCGGTTCGACCGCGATCCGGAACTCCTCCCACAGCCGGTCCCGTGCCGAGAGGATCTCCTCGTCGGTGACCAAGGCTGAGGAAACGTTGTGCTGCTGCAGGATCTCCAGCGACAGCGAGCCCGCACGCGTGGCGCCGAGCGCGTCCGCGGCGATGGAGTTCACCACCGAGTCGACGGGTTCGCCGGCGGCCAGCGCGTTGTGCATGGCGCAGCAGTTCTCGGGTTCCACGGCGACGACGTGGCGTCCGCCTGAGGCCAGCGCGGCGCCCGCGACGAGTCCGCCGCCGCCGACCGCGACGAAGATCGTGTCGACGTCCGGGGCGTCCTCGACGATCTCCTGGGTGACCGTGGCCTGGCCCTCGATGACGGGCAGCGAGTTGTACGCCTCGATGTAGGGCAGATCGAGCTCGCGGGCAGCCGCGGCGGCTTCGGCGTAGGTGTTGCCGTGGCGGATCAGCTTGGCGCCCAACGCTTCGATGCGCCTTGTCTTGGTCTCGGGCGCGGTCACCGGGACGAACACGGTGGCGTGCGCGCCGAGCAGTTGCGCGGCCTGGGCGACGGCGATGCCGTGGTTGCCGCCCGAGGCGGTGACGACCTCGGAGACGTTCAGCGACAGCAGGGTGTTGACCGCGCCGCGGAGCTTGAAGGAGCCGGTGAGCTGCAGGTGCTCCAGTTTGAACACGAGCGGTCGCCCGTCGGCTGACACGCGCATGATCGGGGTGCGGCGGACGTACTGCGACAACGTTCTCATGAGACCAGCTTCCACAAGAACTGCACGAGAGTCACGATGCCCAGCAGGAAACACACCAGGACGAACGTGCCGCCGGCCATGACGATCAGGCAGGCGCCCCACGACGTCTCCTCGTTCGGGGTGTCGTCCAGGTCCTGCTGGAGCTGCACCCGCGCCTCCTGATACAGCGACGCGAGGCGGGTGCGGGCCGTCTCGGTCGGGGCCTCGTCTACGCGGCCCTGCCATGAGAGCGCGACCAGACGGGAGTCGGCGCGGCGGTACGCGCGTTCGAAGGCCAGTAGTTCGTCGGGATCCCGTTCGTCGGAGAGGTAGGTCCAGCGGCCTGCCTGAGCCGGCTGGCCGAGTACGCGGTAGACCTCGGCGAGGCGTTCGCGCAGGTCGAGCCGCTGCGGGTAGGTGCCCACGAGCCCGGCGACGCGCTGACGTGCGCGAAGCACGCTGGCGAGGTCGCCTCTGTGCAACTCCTCGGCCGCTTTGTGGAGCGTCAGCTCTACCGGCATGAAGATTAGTTTTGCAGGTAGGGCTAGCTTTGACCCGTGTTCGGCCTATCGCTGCTGGTCTCCGGCCTCGCCTGGTGGCTGGGTCTTTACCTGCTCGCCCGCGACCCCCGCAAGCCGCTCCTGTGGTGGGCGGGCGCCGGGATGATCGGCTATTCGGCGGCGGTCGTCGCGCCGAATCCGGTGCTCCTCGCGGTGCCCGCGCTGGCCTGGACGGGCGCGGTCCTGGTGCTCGCCCGGCCCGAGTTGATCAGGTGGTGGCTCGTCGCGCTGCTGCCGTTCTTCGCGGCGTCCTTCTTCGTGCCGTGGATCGTATTGCTCCCGCTGGCCGCGGCAACGGTCCTAGCCATAAGAAAACGTGCTTACTTTTCACTCGTTGGAGTGATGTTCGGGCTCTCGGCAGGTGCGTTCCTGCTGGGATTGCTGCCCGACGCGATCACGTTGCCGTCGCTCGGGTTCGACGTGGTGGTCTTCGGGATCCTCGTCGCCGTCACGGACGCGGTCGAGGAGGGGGAGGCGATCCGCGCGGACATGCTGCGGTCACTGGTCATCTCGGGCTTCACGGCGGTGCTGTTCGGATCCCAGGTGATCTTCTTCGGCGGACCGGACCTGCTCGTCTTCACGACCGTGGCGGCGGCGATCGCGGTCCAGGTGCTCGCGAACCCCCTCGCGTCCGTGGTCGACCGCCTCGCCGTGCCGTCCGTCGCGGCGGAACGCGCCGAACTCCGCGACGCCGCCGAGGCGTTGCCCAAACGCCCGCCGCTGGTGACCGAGGACGACGCGGAGTTCGCCCGCCTCACCCGCAAGGCGCTCAGCCACTACGGCGATCTCGGAAAGCTCGTCGCCAGTCCGTTGATCGCACTGACCGACGACGGCCCGCCGCTCGATCGGGCCGCGCAGTTGAAAAGCATGCTGCTCGCGAGCATTCAACGGCTCAAGCCTCTGGACGGCGATTTCGGCACGAGCGACGAATGGCGTTACTACAACGCCGTGTACTTCTACTACGTCAAGGGAATCCGCCCGTATTCGGTCCGGACCAAGCGCGAGGACCTCGACGCGGAGGATCGCCGCGCGCTGCAGTGGTTCGTGACACAGGTGCCGGAACGGACCCTGCACAACTGGCAGAACGCCGCCGCACGCCTGGTCGCGGCCGACCTGATGGCAGGAGTTGGCAGCACTTGACGTGGCTTTGGCAGCGTTGACCGGGCGATGGTCGGGCCATGTTGAAATTCGCTTTGAAACTCGACGGTGTCGCTTCGTTCACGCTCGGTCTGCTGACCCTGCTGATTCGCCCGGAAGTCGGGATGCCGGTGGGCTGGCAGATCGGACTCGGTTCTTTCTGCGTGGTCTACGGCGCGGGAGTGTTCTTCTTGGGAACCCGCGCCACCCCGGACCGCCGAATCGTGCTGCTGGTCATCATCGGAAACCTCGTCTGGGCCACCGACAGCATTCTCACCGCGGGACTGAGCTGGTTCCCGCTCACCGGCATCGGCGTCGCGCTCGTGCTGGCCCAGGGACTCGCGGTGCTCGGCTTCGCGGTCCTGCAGTTCATCGGCCTCAGGCGCGAAGGGTCCGCGACCGGCCGCGGAACTCAGCCACGATCTCGGTCCCTCGCCTGACCGTGATGTCGTAGATCCCGCTGCGACCGAACCGGGTCCGTTCCACCGCCTCCGCCACCAGTTCGTCGCCCTCGTGCACGGGCCGGATGAAGTCGATCTCAGCCGTGGCGGCGACGGTGACGGACCCGGTTCTGTTACAGGCACAGGCGAACGCGCTGTCCGCCAGCAGGAACAGGTAGCCGCCGTGCGCGATGCCGTGGCCGTTGATCATGTTCTCCGTGACCGTCATCCGCAGCAACGCATACCCGTCGCGCAGGTCGACGGGCTCGATGCCCAGGGCGGTGGACGCCTTGTCGGCGGCGAGCATCTCGGCAGGACCATTCATTCGTGGCAGCGTAATCACCCTGGCGGTGGTGTCACGCAGCGTTGGGCCCGCCTTACTGTCCGACTGGCTTGATCGCTCAACATCGGAGGAGGTCAACATGGGTGGTTGTTCCTGCTGTGGCGGGTGCACGGGTCCGGGCTGCGGATGCTGCAGCTCCTGCTAACTGCTTCGGATGTGTGAGGGCCGTTGCGGGGACGGAAGTCCCCGCAACGGCCTTCTTTCTACGGGTGGAAAGGGAGTGGTGCAGGACCACGGGGCGCGTCGCGGTCCTGCACCACGTACAGGGAGGCGCCCACACGTTCAGCGCCTGCTCAATCACGGTAAGTGGCCTAGACCATAGCGTCAATGGGTCTAGACCTCTTCTGTCTGCCGGACAGTGGAACAATCCGGTGGGTGCGTGGAGCAACTGGAATCGGATCGCTGCCCGGAACCGACATCGACGAGGCGGCGCGCGTCGTCGTCGGAGAGCTGCCTGAGCTGCCGCACGTCCCGGAGCTGCCTGGCCGGGGAGTCGGTGCGGACATGATCGGCCGCACCGCCGGCCTGCTGGTCGACCTCGCGATCGAGGTCGTCACCTCCGGCTACCGCGTGACCCCGCGCGCCGGCCGTGACCACCGCCGTGCCGTCGACCTGCTGCGGGGCGACCTGGACGCGTTCGACGAGGCGCTGGAACGTGCGGGGGCGCGGCCTGAGACGGTCAAGGTGCAGGCCGTCGGGCCGTGGACGCTGATGTCGAACATCGAACTGATGCGCGGCCATCGGGTGCTCACGGACCCAGGGGCGGTGAAGGAGTTCGCCGCGTCGCTCGCCGAAGGTCTCAAGCAGCACGCGGCCGAGGTCGCCAAGCGCACCAAGGCGAAGGTCGTCGTGCAGCTCGACGAACCGGGTCTGCCCGCCGTGCTGCAGGGTCTGTTGCCGACGCCGTCCCAGCTCGGCACCGTGGCCGCCGTGCCGGGGCCGGACGCCCGCGCGGTGCTCGCCACCGTCATCGACGCGTTGAAGGACCACGAGGTCGTGGTGCACTGCTGCGCGCCGCACCCGCCGCTGACGTTGCTCCGCGAGGCGGGCGCGACGGCCATCGCGTTCGACGCGAGGTTGATCAAGGGCGCGGAGGCGCTCGACGAGATCGGCGAGACGTGGCAGGCGGGCACGACGCTGGCGCTCGGGCTGGTGCCGAGCACCGATCCCGGCGCGCCGGTCGCGCTCAAGGAGGTCGGGCAGCGGGCGTTCACCCTGGCCGACCGTCTCGGCTTCCCGCGGTCGATCCTCGCCGAGCAGGCGCTGCCGACTCCGACCTGCGGACTAGCGGGTGCATCGTCCACTTGGGTCAAACGCGCACTCTCGTTGACGCGTGACCTGTCCTCGGCGTTTTCGGAACCGCCTGAGGGCTGGTGATGTCCGGTTTGTGGGGCTAGTCTGCTGCGAACTGTTAGGAAACTTTCTTAACCGAAGGCCGAACGCCGAGGCCTGGACCGGGAGTTCCCCTCATGCGCATCAGACTTGCGGCCCTCGTCGCCGCAGTGCTCACAGGCGTGGTCGTGGCGCCTGCACAGGCCGTTCCCACCGGCCAGATCCGGCTGGATCAGGTCGGGTTCGGCACCTCCGAGCAGAAGCACGCCTACGTGCTCGGAGGCGCCGCCGACACGAAGTTCTCCGTTGTGGACAGCCGCGGCCGGACCGTGCTGACCGGTAGGACGGGCGCCTCGACGGGCTCGTGGAGCGACAAGTTCCCCGCGGTGCACCCGATCGACTTCTCCGCGTTGAAGAGGCGGGGGACGTACCGGATCAAGGTCGGCACGACGACCTCCCCGGTGTTCAGGGTCGACTCGCTGAAGAAGCTGTTCTCGCCGGTCGCGCACAACACCGTCGAGTTCTTCCAGGCGCAGCGCGACGGCGCCGACGTCATCCCCGGCAGGCTGAACCGCAAGCCCGCGCACCTCACCGACCGCGAGGCGCTCGTCTACGAGGCGCCGGTGTTCGCGGGCGAGGGCGGCGACCAGATCGCGGCGCCGTTGAAGCCCACGGGCGCGAAGGTCGACCTCGAAGGCGGCTGGTTCGACGCCGGTGACTTCGTGAAGTTCACGCACGCCTCGTCGTACTCGACCGCGTCGATGCTGCTGGCGTTGCGTAACAAGCACAACGCCGCGCTCTACAACGAGGCCAAGTTCGGCCTCAAGTGGCTCGACAAGGCGTTCGACGAGAAGACCGGCACGCTCTACGCGCAGGTCGGCATCGGCACGGGCTCCGAGGAGTTCGGCTTCGTCGGCGACCACGACGTGTGGCGCCTGCCCGAGGCCGACGACAAGCTCAACGTCAAGCCGGGCGACAGCGAGTACTTCATCAAGCACCGCCCCGTCTTCCGCGCGAACGTCGCCGGCGAGAAGATCAGCCCGAACCTGGTCGGCCGGGTGGCCGGCTCGTTCGCGCTGGCCGCCCAGATCGAGGCCGACCGCAACCCGCGTGCCGCCCGTGCGTACCTGGACAAGGCCGCGCAGCTGTTCGCACTGGCCAAGACCGAGAACGTCGGCGAGCTCGTGACGGCGTTCCCGCACGCGTACTACCCCGAAGAGTCGTGGACCGACGACATGGAGTTCGGCGCGACGCAGCTCGCGCTGGCCGCCAAGGCGTTGCACGACAAGCGTTACGGGCAGTTCGCCCGCGCGGCCGCGCACTGGGCCAAGGAGTTCCTCGAGACGCAGGACCCGGACACGCTCAACGTCTACAACATCTCCGCGCTCGGCCACGCCGACCTCGCGAAGCTGCTGAAGAAGGGCATCCCGGGCGCCGAGGTGACCGAGAAGCAAATCATCGGCGACATCCGGCGCCAGCTGCAGAAGGGCGCGGACGCCGCCAGGACGTCGCCGTTCCGCACCGCCGCCAACGTCGAGACCTGGGACGTCGGCTCGCGCACGTTCGGCTACATCACCACCGCGGCGCTGTACCAGAAGCTCACCGGCTCCAAGGAGTACGCGACCTTCGGCACGCAGCAGCGCGGCTTCGCCCTCGGCACCAACGCCTGGGGCACCTCGCTGATCGTCGGCGTCGGCACGAAGTTCCCCGAGTGCCCGCACCACCAGGCCGCGAACCTCTCCGGTTCGGTGAACGGTGGCTCGAAGGTCCTGGTCGGCGCCGTGATCAACGGTCCGAACGACGCAACGCTCTTCGGTGACCTCGGTGAGATGCCGCCTGGTTCCGTCAGCTGCACCAAGCCGTACACGCTGGAGTTCAACAACGCGAAGTCCGTGTTCGCCGACGACCTGCGCTCGTGGCCCAGCTCCGAGCCGGCCATCGACTTCACGGCGACGGGCGTGCTCGGCTTCTCGCTGATCGCCCACTCCTGAGTGGCGCCGGCGCGGGCCTGGGTGTCCAATTCGGACTTGTGCTCAGGCTCGCGCTGGTCTTCGTCTTGCTCATGTCCGGTACCGCACATGCGTTGCCGTTGGACGTGAGGTGCCGAGTTCCCGGCGTGCACGACGCGGACGTCATCCGCGCCGTGCACGCCGTTGGTCTTTCTCTGCGCGTGAGCGACAAGGTGATGCTCGCCGGCTTCGAGGCCGGCTGGGTCGAGTCGCACATGAACAACCTGTCGTGCGGTGACCGCGACTCGTTGGGCGTGTTCCAGCAGCGGCCGTCGATGGGGTGGGGAACGCCCGAGCAGATCATGGACGTGTCCTATGCGGCGCGGCGGTTCTTCGAGTACGCGGTGCGCGTGGACCGGCCGGAACTCTCCGCCGGGCTGCTCGCCGACGCGGTGCAGCGGTCCTGCTGCCCGGAGCGGTACGACCAGGCTCAGTCGCGTGCCGGGTCGATGCTGCGGCAGGCGTGGCAGGGCGGGCCCGAGGTCGTGGGCGGCGTCGTCCACGTGGTCCAGGACGGCGACGTCTGGGCCGGCGGCTCGCGGCTGAGCACCTCGGGTGACTTCGTCGGACGGCCTTCGGTGGCCGGGCACTCCGTGTACGCACGGACGGCTCGCGGCGAGGTCAGGGCGTTGGCCCGCGGCGCCGCGCGGACCGTGGCCTCGGGTGTGGCCGCCGATCCCGAAGCGGTGGTTCGTCCTGACGGAACGGTGGACCTGTACGCCGTGCTGGCCGACGGCAGCGTCGCGAAACTGTCAGACCTGCCTGAGATGATTGGGATGGGGGGCGGATCCCCCCAGGGGGCCCTCCAGTCCGGATCGATTCCGAGCTGGCAGCCGGTGAGCGCGGCCGGCTTCGCGGCGGGCAAGCCGTCCGCCGTCGCCTACCCGGACGGGTCCGTGGTCGTGTACGTCAGGTCCGGCGACAAGCTCATGGCCGGCCCCGCTGGAGCGTGGCGCGAGATCGCCCGGTCCCTCGAAGCCTCACCCGAAGCGGTTCTCCGTCCAGACGGGACGGTCGGCGTCCACACCCTGATCGCCGGACGCCCGCACCGCCTCACCACCACCTGGGAACCGTTGGGCGAAGCCCGTTTCATCGACACCGTGTCCGCACAGCCCGATGGCACGGTCTACGCGCGCACGGCCGAAGGCAGCGTGCTCAAAGCCGGTTGAACGGCTCCGCGTACCGGAACGCGCCCGCGGGCACGTCACCGAACAGCCGCGCCTGGAAGTACGGCGCCCACTCCGGCACCGGCGGCGTGATCCCGAACTCCGAGGCGAGCCGGAAGCCGAACCGCGAGTAGTAGTCCGGCGAACCCAGCAGGATGACCGCGCGCTCGCCGCGAGCCTCAGCCGCACCGAGAACCGCGTGCATCAACGCCGACCCGATACCGTCGCGCTGATGCGACGGATGCACGGCGATCGGCCCGAGCCCGAGAGCGGGCACGTCGCCGACGTACCCGCGCGTGCACACGACATGCCCGAGCACGCCGTCCTCCACCAGTGACAACTCCGGGATCCAGCCCTCGTCCGCGCGCAACCAGTCGATCAGCGGACCCTCGGGCCCGTTCTTGAAGGCCAAATCGGTCACGGCCCGGATGGCGTCGATGTCTGCGGGTGTCTCCCGCCGGATCAGCATGAGGCGCACTGTGGCCAAACCCGTCGCCGCGCGCCACTCAGTTTCCGCCGCCATAATTCGCGGCGTGGTCGTGAGACAGACCGTGATGGTGTGCGTACTTGCCGTGCTGGCCTATCTCGGCGTGTGGTGGGCGTTCAGTGGAACCGACGAACCCGCCCAGCCGGCGTCCATGTTCCTCACGGACTACTCCAAGGCCGAGAAGGGCAGTTGCGTGCGGTTCAACGGCCCCGGCGAGAACGACCAGGGCCTGACCGTCATCGGCTGTGACCAGGACAGGGCAGCGCTGAAGATCGGGACCGTGCTCCCGGAGACGAGCGGCAAGTGCCCGCGCGGTGACTACAAGGTGTTGCGCGACACCAGGCACAACGCGGCGCTGTGCCTGCTGCCCAACGCCGAGCGCGGCGACTGCTTCGAGTTCGACACCGACGACCTGCAGAGGTCCGTCGTGTCCAAGTTCGACTGCGCGGCGCCGCGGGTGAACGTGCAGGTCGTCGAGATAGCGGACGAAAGTTGCCCCGCAGAGGCCGAACTCGGTGTTCCCTATGAGGACATGACGCTCTGCCTGAGGAGGGTGCGTTGATCGTCTTCGAGGGTCCCGCCGAGTTCGACGCGTGGCTGCACGAGAACGGCGCGAACGAGACCGAGCTGTGGCTCAAGTACGCCAAGAAGGGCTCGGGGATCAGGACGATCACCTACGGCGAGGCGCTGGACGTCGCCTTGTGTCACGGCTGGATCGATGGACTCACACGGTCCGTGGACGAGACCTACTACTCGCAACGGTGGACGCCTCGGCGTCCGCGGAGCAAGTGGTCCAAGCGCAACTGCGGCAAGGTCGAGGAACTCATCGCGGCGGGCAAGATGCTGCCCGCCGGGCTCGCCGAGATCGAGAAGGCCAAAGCGGACGGACGCTGGGACGCCGCCTACGCGGGACCGGCGACGATCGAGGTGCCGGACGACCTCACCGAGGCGTTGCAGGCCAACCCCAAGGCAGCCGAGTTCTTCAAGACGCTCAACAGCCAGAACAGGTATGCCGTGCTGCTGCGCATCCACGACGCGAAGAGGCCGGAGACACGGCAAAGGCGCATCGCCCAGTTCGTTGAAATGCTGGCGGACGGACGCAAGCTCTACTCTTGAGAATCATGAAGTGGTTCCGCCGCCGCAAAGCCGAAGACGTCGCCCCGACCCACCTGCCGAACGCCGAGGAAGCAGCGCAACGCTTCTGGGAACGGTGGTTCGAGCTGGTACCCGTGGTCAGCGCGGCGCTGGGCGACGGCGAACCGCACCGCGTCGAGGACGAGCTCAACGACCTGGTGAGCGCGTTGCACCCGGACCTGGTGTTCTCTCTCGAGCAGGGCCACATGGCCATGTACGCGCTGGTGATCACGGGTCAGGAAGACCCGAGGCTGCGCCCGTACACCGACGCGTGGATCAACGCCGCGCCGCCGTCGGACATGGTGTGGGAGTTCCACGACTCGGTGCCGCCGGTGCCGGACCCGACCGAGGTGATCGTGAACCTCGGCCAGGTGAGGATGCGGCTGGGTGACTACCGCGTGGTGGCCCAGGTGGACGGTGACGTCGTGGACGTCGCGGTCTACCACCCGGCGCTGGCCGGCCTGAGCGACCAGCACCGGCAGACGATGACGTTCCTGCCCCTGGACGTCACTCTGGGCGAGCGGCTGGCCGGGGAGCGGCTGCGCCGCGTGGAGACCGCGGAACTCGAGCCGCAGGGCACGATCAGCCTGCTGGAGCTGCGTTCCCTGGTGCGCGAACTCGCCGGGCAGGCGGAGCGCTGAAAACTGTCGGACCTGGTCACTAAGCTGTGGAACGTGACCAGCGAGAGCATTGAAGACGTCCCCGCAGAGGTGCGCGAGCGGCATGCCGTGCTCGCGGAAGAGGTGCGCTCGCACCAGTTCCGCTACTACGTGCTGGACGATCCGATCGTCACCGATGGTGAGTTCGACGCGATGCTCAAGCAGCTGGAGGCACTGGAGGCCGAGCATCCCGGCCTCGCCACGCCCGAGTCGCCGACGCAGCTCGTCGGGGGCACGTTCTCGACCGAGTTCAAGGCGGTCGACCACCTGGAGCGCATGCTCAGCCTGGACAACGTCTTCGCCCAGGACGAGCTGACGGGCTGGTTCGAGCGGGTCGGGAAGGAGATCGGCTCCGGCACGCACTTCCTGTGCGAGCTGAAGATCGACGGCCTCGCGATCAACCTCCTCTACGAGAAGGGCCGGCTGACGCGGGCGCTCACCAGGGGCGACGGCCGCACCGGCGAGGACGTGACGCTGAACGTCCGCACGATCGCGGACGTCCCGGTGGTGCTGAAGGGTTCCGCCGAGTACCCGGTGCCCGACCTGGTCGAGGTGCGCGGTGAGGTCTTCTTCGCGGTCGAGGATTTCCTGGCTTTGAACGCCTCGCTGGTCGAGCAGGGCAAGCCGCCGTTCGCGAACCCGCGCAACACCGCCGCCGGGTCGTTGCGGCAGAAGGATCCGAAGGTCACGGCCTCGCGCAAGCTGCGGATGATCTGCCACGGCATCGGCAGGACCCGGGGCTTCGAGGTCGCCAGCCAGTCGCTGGCCTACGAGGCGCTGAAGGCCTGGGGCCTGCCGGTCTCCTCGCACACCGAGGTGCTCACCGACCCGGCGGCCGTGCGCGGGAAGGTCGAGTACTGGGGCGAGCACCGGCACGACGCGGTCCACGAGATCGACGGGCTCGTGGTCAAGGTCGACGAGGTGGCGCTGCAGCGGCGCCTGGGCACGACGTCGCGGGCCCCGAGGTGGGCCATCGCGTACAAGTACCCGCCGGAGGAGGCCACCACCACCCTGCTCGACATCCAGGTCCAGGTGGGCCGCACCGGCCGGGTGACGCCGTTCGCCGTGATGGAGCCGGTGAAGGTGGCCGGCTCGACGGTCGCGCGGGCCACGCTGCACAACGGGTCGGAGGTCAGGCGCAAGGGCGTGCTGATCGGCGACCGCATCGTCATCCGCAAGGCGGGCGACGTGATCCCCGAGGTGCTCGGCCCGGTGCTGGCCGCGCGCCCGGCCGACGCGCGCGAGTTCGAGATGCCGGTGAGGTGTCCCGAGTGCAACTCGGTGCTGCGCCCGATGAAGGAGGGCGACGTCGACATCCGCTGCCCCAACGCGGAGACGTGCCCCGGCCAGCTGCGCGAACGCCTGGCGTACCTGGCCTCCCGCGCCGCACTCGACATCGAGGTGCTCGGCTACGAGGCGGCCGCGGCGATCACCGAGTCCACGATCTACACGAACGAGGCCGACCTGTTCGACCTCGACGCCGAGGCGTTGCGGCAGGTCGAGCGCTTCACGACGAAGAACGGCGAGCTGTCCGCGAACGCGCTGAAGCTGATCGACAACCTGGAGGCGGCCAAGGAGCGTCCTCTGTGGAGGGTGCTGGTAGCACTGTCGATCCGTCACGTCGGCCCGACGGCCGCCCGCGCGCTGGCCCAGCAGTTCGGCTCGATGGACGCGATCATCGAGGCCGAGGAGGAGGCCCTCGCCGGTGCCGAGGGCGTCGGCCAGACCATCGCGACGGCGGTGGTCGAGTGGCGGGAAACGGAGTGGCGCCAAGGCGTCGTGCAGCGCTGGCGGGCCGCCGGCGTGCGGATGGAGGACGAGCGCGACGCGTCCATCGTCCGCAACCTCGAAGGCCTGTCCATCGTGGTCACCGGCTCGCTGACGGAGTACTCGCGCGACTCGGCCAAGGAGTCGATCCTCGCCCGCGGCGGCAAGGCGGCGGGCTCGGTCTCCAAGAAAACCGCTTTCGTGGTGGTCGGCGACTCGCCAGGATCCAAGTACGACAAGGCCATCTCGCTGAAGGTGCCGGTCCTGGACGAGGCGGGCTTCACCGTTCTGCTGGAGCAGGGCCCGGACGCGGCGAGGGAGGTGGCCCTCCCCGGCGACGAAGGCTCAGTGGAGGAAGGCGCAGATGGCTGACCTGATCATCCGCCCGGCGACGGAGGCCGACCTGCCGGCGGTCGGCTCCGTCACGGTCGAGGCCTACGTCACCGACGGCTTCGTGGGTGCCCACGACGGCTACGCGACCGTCCTCGCGGACGCCGAGTCCCGCTTCCGCGCCGCCGAACTGCTCGTCGCCCAGGACGAGTCGGGCACCGTCCTGGGCTCCGTGACGGTGGTGCGCCCCGGCACGCCCTACGCGGAGATCTCCCGGCCGGGCGAGCTGGAGTTCCGCATGCTGGCGGTGTCGGCGGCGGCGCGCGGCCGTGGTGTCGGCGAGGCCCTGGTGCGGGCGGTGTTCGACAGGGCGCGCGCGGCGGGCGCGACCCACGTCGTCCTGTCGTCGTCGGAGAAGATGCTGGCGGCGCACCGGTTGTACGAGCGGCTGGGGTTCACGCGGCTGCCGGAGCGCGACTGGACGCCGCTGCCGGGCGTGAACCTGGTGGCGTACGCGTACGGAACACCGCTCTGAGCAACCCCGTTCGAGGCCGTGCGTCCACAGGACAACCGCGCGGATGGGGGTTCGCGATGAGATCAGCCGCTGTACTGCTCGCAGCCGCGTTTCTGCTGGCTGCTTCGGCCGCTCCGAAGCAACTGGCCGACGACGACCGGCGCCGGATCGAACAACTGGCGCAGCGCTACTTCGAGCGCCGGGCGGACAAGGTCACCAGCCTCCCGTGGCGGCCGGGCTTCGGCGTGCCCACGACCGAGGCGCTGGCCGCCCAGCTGAGCGTCGACGAGGCCAGGCTGGAACGCGGCCGCGAGCGGCGCGGGGCGTTCCCGGACGGCGGCTACTCCCGCGCTCACGTCACCACGACGCCGAGGCGGGTCCAGGTCGACCAGGACGGCACCGTCGTCCTGCACCTCCACGAGCACACCGACCTGTACTTCGAGAAGTCCACGACCGTCGACCACACCGGTTACGGCATGCCGCACGTGCTGATCTTCACTCCTTCCGCGGCAGGCTGGGTGCTGGCGGCCGCGATGTATCCACCGGGCTCCGTGTGCAAGGTTCCGCCGGAAACGCAGTTCTGCGGCTCCAGGTCAGAGCGATGACATGATCCGCGCCCGCAGCTCGGGATCACCCGCAGCCTGCTCGTACAGCAGCTCCCGCAGCACCTCGGGCGGCAGCGATCTCAGCACGTCCTTGAGCTCCACGTCCTCGGCGTCCGGCGGCGGCACCGTCTCGCCCCGGTCGAGCAACACCAGCCCGACAGCCACGCAATGCTTGCAGAAGAACCCCTCCGACCCGTGCGGACAGCTGCACGCCCCCACCAGATGAGTCCCCGACCACGACAGTTCCACCGCGTACGCGTCCTCGTCACCACCCCGCACCCGCGCCGCCACGTGCCGGCTGTGCACCCGCAGGGACAGCACAGCTTCGCGGTAGGTCAGGCCGCGCCAGTACGACTTGGTACCCGCGCGGTGCAGCAGCAGCTCGGTGGTGAGGGTCGTCGACACGGGGGTCATCCAACCGGGTGACCGCAGAAAGGATCAACATGATCGCGATCGGCCCACTCGAACCCGCGGACCGAGCCAGGTGGCAGGAGCTCTTCGAGGGCTACAACACCTTCTACGAACGCACGCTGCCGGCGGAGACCTACGACGAGAAGTGGGAAGCGTTCCAGGCGAACAAGAACATCCACGCCCTATGCGCCCGCGCCGACGGCGTCCTCGCCGGCATCACCCACTTCTTCAAGCACCCCAGCACGTCCGGCCCGGACGTCTGCTACCTGCAGGATCTCTTCACCACCCCCGAGGCGCGCGGCCGGGGTGTCGGCCGCGCGCTCATCGAGGCGGTGACGGACTGGGCGCGGCAGCAGGGCTGCTGCCGCGTCTACTGGCACACCGGCGAGGGCAACGAGACCGCCCGCAGGCTCTACGACCAGGTCGCGGAGAAGACGCCGTTCGTCCACTACCGAATCGTGCTCTAACGGGCCGTCGTCTCCAGGTCCAGCAACGTCACGGCCGCGCGGAAGTACCTGTTGGTGCCCAGGTCCCGCACGGTCTTGATGTTGAACGCGGCTTTCAGCTTCTCGGCGTCACCGGCGCTCACGCCCTGCAGCGCGTCGACCGGGGCGTCCAGGATCTCGGTGAGCGGGAGGTTCTCGTAGGCCTTGTCGAGGAGCATGTCGAGGTTCACCGTGATGGCCATGATCTTCATACCTCCGGGAAGTGGGGTGATCACGGCAGATTCTGGAGTCAGATCCGGTATTCCGCAGAACGAGTCATGGCTTCCGGCGCTTGAGCGCGACGACGATCACCGCCGCCAGCGCGAGCACGCCGGCCACACCCAACGCCAGATCGCCCGTCGCCAGACCGTTCTCCTGTGCCAACACCAGGGCCAGTCGCATGAGGCCAACCTAGCCCTTGGAGCAACGCCGCGCGAAGGATTGTGTGGGACCGTATGAGGTGTGCTGCAAGCCTGCCTGAACGGCTCCCGCACAGCCGAGGAGCACCCGGCCCTGCCGTTGTCCCCAGAGCGCCTCGCCGAGGACGCGGCTGACGTCGCCGCGCTCGGCGTCACGTCCGTGCACATCCATCCGCGCGACGTCATCGGCGCGCTCACGCTCGTCGGGCCCGAGGTGGCCACGACGATCGCGACCGTCCGCGCCGCCGTGCCCGGCATCGAGATCAGCGTGTCCACCGATGTTCCCGGCAACCAGGGCACGCTGATCGGCAGCTGGGCGCCGCTCGCGGCGGGCCGGCCGGACATCGCCTGCGTGCACGTCGGCCGGCCTGGGTGGCGTGACCTGGCCCAGGCCCTGCACCAGGTCAACGTCAGGGTCGAGCTCGTCGTCGAAGCTCCGGCGCGGTTGACCGAACTGCCCCCGAGCGTCAGCCGGATCACGGTGGTGGCGACGCGCGCCACGGCCGAAAGCCTGCTGGCCGAAGTGGAACCGCTCGGCCTGCCGATCCTGCTGCACGGCAGGGACGCCGAGGCCTGGTCCGTCCTCGACTACGCCGCGCTGCTCGAACACCACGTGCGCATGGGCCTGGAGGACACGCTGCACATGCCCGACGGTCGCCGGGCCAAGAACAACGCCGAGCTGGTCGCGCTGGCCCGCCGACGCCAGCGGTCCAGGGCTCCGCGCTAGTCGGGGAGTACCACGGCGACGATGCCGGCCAGGTGCGCCAGGCGTGCCACCTCGGCCGCGCGGAACATCGGGCCGCCCGGCCGGCCGACGACGAGCACGCGGTCCGGCTTGCCCAGCGGCGTCGCGGCGAGTTCGGTGCCCAGCTCGCGCCAGGTCTCCGGTACCCACTCCTCCTCGCCGTCGAGCACGGTCGCGCGCTCCAGCGGGAACCACGGCACGTCCGCCATCCGCGTCTCCGGGGCGGCCGAGGACGCGGTCAGCCGGTTGATGCCGGTGCCCTCCGGTCCGACGACGACGGCCCAGCCGGCGCGGATGATCTTCGGGACGCCCTCGGTGAAGATCTCGAGGCCCTTCTTGGGCTCCTCGGCGATCTCCTCCACGAGCTCCAGCTCGCGATGGGTGTCCAGGATGCCCGCGTAGGGGCGCACCGCGTCGACCTCGACGCCCTCGATGGACTCGGCGGCGGTGATCAGGGTGTCCGGCAGGCGGCCGGACGGGAGCTCGACCACGAGGTCGTCGATGGCGATGCCGGAACCGCGTTCCACCACGTCGACGCTGAGTATGTCCGCCCCGATCTCGCCCAAAGCCGTTGCGACCGCGCCGAGGGTGCCGGGACGGTCCGGGAGCTGGACCCGGATCAGGAACGACAAGGTGAACGCCTCCATAGCTCGTGCGCGAGACCCCGCGTCTTGCGCCGTTGCCGGTCGGTGATTCTCGCAGACGCATCGTCGGCGCATGACCTGCTGTCCGCGTTGCGGAACGGTTAAGTTGACGTGCCGGTCAGCGACAGAGGCGGTAACCCGTTCGAAGGCGCGCCTGACCAGCCCATAGACTCACGGGGTTCCCGATTCGTATCCCGACCCTACGGGGGTTGACAGGAGTGCCCAGCATCTCCCGCGACGAGGTCGCGCACCTGGCGAAGCTCGCCAGGCTGGCTGTTACCGAGGACGAGCTCGACTTGTTCGCCGGACAGCTCGACGTGATCCTCCAGTCGGTGGCCTCGGTTGGCGACATCGCCACGGCCGACATCCCGCCGACGTCGCACGCCGTTCCGCTGACCAACGTCTTCCGCGAGGACGTGGTCCGTCCGAGCCTCGGTCAGCAGCAGGCGCTCTCCGGCGCTCCTGAGGCCGAGGACGGCCGGTTCCGCGTGCCCCGCATCCTGGGTGAGGAAGCATGACCAACGACCTGATCCACGCGACCGCGGCGGAACTCGCCGCGAAGATCCACAGCGGCGAGGTCTCCAGTGTCGAGGTCACCCAGGCCCACCTGGACCGCATCGCCGAGACCGACGGGAAGGTCCACGCCTTCCTGCACGTCGACACCGAGGGCGCGCTCGCGCAGGCCCGCAGGGTCGACGAGGCCGTCAAGGCCGGTGAGCAGGTCTCGCCGCTCGCCGGTGTGCCGCTGGCGCTCAAGGACGTCATGACGACCGAGGGCGTGCCGACCACGGTCGGTTCCAAGATCCTCGAAGGCTGGATCCCGCCCTACGACGCCACGGTGACGCGCAAGCTCAAGGAAGCCGGCGTCGTCATCCTCGGCAAGACGAACATGGACGAGTTCGCCATGGGTTCGTCGACCGAGAACTCGGCGTACGGCCCCACGCACAACCCGTGGGACCTCGACCGCATCCCCGGCGGCTCCGGCGGTGGCTCGTCCGCCGCGCTGGCCGCTCTGCAGGCGCCGCTGGCGATCGGCACCGACACCGGTGGCTCGATCCGCCAGCCCGGTTCCGTCACCGGCACCGTCGGCGTGAAGCCCACCTACGGCGGTGTTTCCCGCTACGGCCTCGTGGCGTTCTCCAGCTCTCTGGACCAGGCCGGTCCGTGCGCGCGCACGGTGCTCGACGCCGCGTTGCTGCACGAGGTCATCGCGGGCTACGACCACATGGACTCCACGTCCATCAACGCGCCCGTGCCGCCGGTCGTCGCCGCGGCCCGCGAGGGTCTGAGCGGTGACCTGTCCGGCCTGCGCATCGGTGTCGTCACGCAGTTCACCGGCGAGGGCTACCAGCAGGGCGTGCTGCGCAGCTTCGAGGCCGCCGTGTCGCAGCTCAAGGAGCTCGGCGCGGAGATCGCGGACGTGTCGTGCCCGAGCTTCGACTACGCGCTCCCGGCGTACTACCTCATCGCGCCGAGCGAGTGCTCGTCGAACCTCGCCCGGTTCGACGCCATGCGCTACGGCCTGCGCGTCGGCGACGACGGCACGCGCAGCACCGAGGAGGTCATGTCGCTGACCCGTGAGGCCGGCTTCGGCCCGGAGGTCAAGCGCCGCATCATGATCGGCACGTACGCGCTGTCGTCCGGCTACTACGACGCGTACTACGGCTCGGCGCAGAAGGTCCGCACGCTGATCACGCAGGACTTCGCGAAGGCGTTCGAGAAGTTCGACGTGCTCATCTCCCCGACCACGCCGACCACGGCGTTCAAGATCGGCGAGCGCGCGAACGACCCGATGGCCATGTACAAGGCCGACCTCTGCACCATCCCCGCGAACCTCGCGGGCACGCCGGCCATGAGCGTCCCGAGCGGCCTGTCCGATGAGGACGGAATGCCGGTCGGCCTGCAGATCATGGCTCCGGCGCTGCAGGACCACCGCATGTACCGGGTGGCCGCCGCCTACGAGGCCGCGCGCGGCGCGTTCGGAGGTCCGTCGCTGTGAACATCAAGAAGGCCAGGGGCCTCCTCGGTATTGCCGGTGCCGTCGCGGGAGCCGTGGGAGCGTTCTCCGGCTTCCGGGCCGCGCGGGCGAATAACGACAAGCTGGCCCTGGCGAACGCGATCGCGAGCATCACCGTGGCGATCACCGGCGCGGCGCTGGCCATCCGTGCTCTGCGGAAGGACGAGTTGGCATGACCTCTCTGGTTGAGCTGATGGACTACGACGAGGTCGTCGAGAAGTACGACCCCGTCCTGGGCCTGGAAGTGCACGTCGAGCTGCACACCAACACGAAGATGTTCTGCGGCTGCGCCAACACCTTCGGCGGTGAGCCGAACACGAACACCTGCCCGACGTGCCTCGGCCTGCCGGGCGCGCTGCCGGTGGTGAACGCCAAGGCGATCGAGTCCGCGATGCGCATCGGTCTCGCGCTGAACTGCGAGATCGCGCAGTGGTGCCGGTTCGCGCGGAAGAACTACTTCTACCCGGACATGCCGAAGAACTTCCAGACGTCGCAGTACGACGAGCCGATCGCGTTCAACGGCTGGCTCGACGTGACGCTGGACGACGGCGAGGTCATCCGCGTCGAGATCGAGCGCGCGCACATGGAGGAGGACACGGGCAAGTCGCTGCACGTCGGCGGCGCCACCGGTCGCATCCACGGCGCCGAGCACTCGCTGCTCGACTACAACCGCGCCGGCGTGCCGCTGATCGAGATCGTCACGAAGATGATCCCCGGCACTCGCGAGCGCGCCCCCGAGGTCGCCCGTGCGTACGTCACGGCGCTGCGCGACCTGCTCAAGGCGCTCGACGTGTCCGACGTCCGCATGGACCAGGGCTCGCTGCGCTGCGACGCGAACGTCTCCCTGTCGCCGAAGACCACCGGCGCCCTGGGCACCCGCACCGAGACCAAGAACGTCAACTCGCTGCGCAGCGTCGAACGCGCCGTCCGCTTCGAGATGACGCGCCAGGCCGCGGTGCTGGAGTCCGGCGGTGAGGTCACCCAGGAGACCCGCCACTTCGACGAGTCGTCGGGCAGCACGTCGCCGGGCCGCAAGAAGGAGACGGCGGAGGACTACCGCTACTTCCCGGAGCCCGACCTGGTCCCGATCGCGCCGTCGCGCGAGTGGGTCGAGGAGCTGCGCCTCACCCTGCCCGAGCTCCCCTGGGAGCGCCGCGCGCGCATCCAGAAGGACTGGAACCTCACCGACGAGGTCCTCCGCGACCTGGTCAACGCCAACGCGCTGGACGTCATCATCGCCACCGTAGAGGCGGGCGCGAAGCCGGACGAGGCCCGCTCCTGGTGGGTGTCGTACCTCGCGCAGCAGGCCAACTCGAAGGGCATCGAGGTCACCGACCTCGCCATCACCCCGGCCCAGGTGGCGAGGGTGATCGAGCTGGTGAACGCGGGCACGCTGACGAACAAGCTCGCCCGCGAGGTCGTCAACGGCGTCCTGGAGGGCGAAGGCTCCCCGGACGACGTCATCGAGAAGCGCGGCTTCAAGGTCGTCTCGGACGACTCGGCGCTGGAGAAGGCCGTCGACGAGGCCCTCGCGGCCCAGCCGGATGTCGCCCAGAAGATCCGCGACGGCAAGGTCCAGGCGGCCGGCGCCATCGTCGGCGCGGTCATGAAGGCCACCAAGGGCCAGGCGGACGCCGCACGCGTGCGCGAGATCGTGCTCGCACGCTGCTCGTAGATACACATTCGCCATAAAAATCACAAAGGGTCACCTGTTCGTGCAGGTGACCCTTTGTGATCTTAGGCCGTCTGAGTGGCTGTTAGCTAATTGAGACGTATGCGTGTAGCCGTGTGTGTCACTCTCTCGGTGCAGCTCATCTGGGGGGATGAGAAGTAATAGTCCAAACGAGGGGGGAAAACCTCATGACTGTTCAGCGCGAAAACCTCGACGTGGCCGAGACCGAGGTCGTTCAGGAAGCAGAGTCCGTGCTCGAAGGCACGCCGGTCGTCGAACCGGAACCGGTGCCCGCACCGCCGACCGAGGTGCCGAAGCCGGACAAGAAGGAAGACCCGGAAGTCACGCCGATGTGCTGTGGCGGCGGCCCGGGATTCCCGTTCGCTCGCCCACTGCCGATCTCCGAGGGGGCCGTCGACTCCGGCGGCGATGTCGAGCACAACCACGACTGCCCGAACCACCCGAACAACATCACCGTGTAGTCACGCAGCGTGTTCTGCCCGTCACCAGGTCCAATGCCTGGTTGGCGGGCAGCGCTGCGAGGACTCGTGTGGTGTGATGATCACATGCCCGCTCGTTCCCTGGTGAGAGCGCGCGAGTTGTACGAGAGGGGATGGGCTGAGCAGGCGAGGTTTCGCTTTCCCTCGGCCATCCGGCTGCTCCGACGTGCGCTCGTGCATATCGAGCGCGTGGAATCGAGCCAAGAACGTGCGGCGATCCGCGCTCGCATCTTGTACACGCTGGGCCTGTGTCAGGGCGAGACCAGCGGCATGGACATCGCTGTTGAGGCATTCGACGCTGCCCGTCGCGAGATCGAGACCATTGAGGACACGGCCACCAGAACGTTCCTGAACGCCGGCGTGGACCACAACCAGGGCCTCATGGTCATGCGCATGGGTCAGCCGGAGCGGGCGATCGAGTGGTTCAACAGGTTCATCGACGCGGTCGAGCACGACGTTGAGCAGACCGGCTCCGGAGCGAACCGCCCCCTGGTGCAGGGTTTCGTCTCCACGTTGCTCAACCGTGGATTCGCGCTGGCCGCGATCCGCAGGAGCGAGCGAGCGATCGCTGACCTCGAACGCGGCATCTACCTCGCCCGTGAGCACGAACTCGTCCACCTTCGCCCGTTCTTGGTGCACGCGCTCGGAAACGTGCACAAGCAGAGCGGTGAGCTGGCAGAGGCGTTGCGGCGCTACGAAGAGGCAGAACGGATCTTCCGCGCCGACGATCAGCCCGCTCTACTGGCCCGGCTCCAGCTGGACCAGGCCGAGGCCATGCTCATGATCGGACTGTCCGATGAGGCCGGTAAGCACCTCGACGAGGCGCTGCCGGTCATGCGCAAGGAGAAGTTCGGCCAGGAGATCGCCGAGGTCGAGATGTTCCGCGCGTCGGCGGCGTTGCTGGACGACCAGCTCGACCTGGCACGACGCATGGCGAAGCGGTCGGAACGCAAGCTCATCCGCCGGGGCAGCACCTGGTGGATGATGGCCGGCCTGATCGAACTGTGGGCGCACGGCCGGCACGCGATGCGCACCAGGCGGATCTCGAACGCCTTGGTGCAGAAGGCGTTGACGCTGTCCGAAGAGTTGGCGGCCAACCACCTCGTGGACGAGTCACGGCTCGCGTTGCTCCTCGCGACCCGGCTGGAGATCCGCCGGGGAAGGCTGGCCGACGCCGAAGAGCTGCTGAAGAAGGTGCCCGGACCCCGCGCGGTCACGCCGCTCGACCACCGGATGCAACGCCGGCTCGTGCTGGCGGAGCTCGCGCTGGCCAAGGGAAGCCGCCGTGCCGCGCTGGTGCACGCCCGCAAGGCGCTGGACGAGCTGGGCCGGGTGCGCGATCAGCTCGGAGGTCTCGAACTCGTGTCCGCCACCGCGGTGCACGGCAGGGAGCTGAGCGAGCTCGCGATCAAGCTCGCGCTGGAGGACGCGGACGCGCGCCGGCTCTTCGCCTGGCTGGAACGCACACGTGCGCAGACCTACCGGTACGAACCGCTGGAGGCGACCGACAACAACGAGGTCGCCGAGCGGATCACCGAGGTGCGCAACCTCAGCTGGGCGATCCTGCGGCACGGTCTGTCCGGCCAGCCGACCGCCGAGTTGCGCGGCAAGCTCGTGAAGGCGCAGCGCGAGGCGAACCGGCTCGGCTGGCACTCGCAGCGGTGGGGCAGGCCCCGGCCGGTCGCGGGCATCGCCGAGGTGATCGCGGAGCTCGGGCAACGGGCCATGGTCAGCTACGTCGTGTCCGGCGGGGAGATGGCCGCTGTCGTCGTCGCCGGTGGCCGCGTCAGCCTCGTGCGGCTCGGCGGCGCGACGGATGCGCTGGAGAGCGCCCAGAAGCTCCACTTCGACCTCAACGCCCTCGCTCCCGACCACCTGCCGCCGCCGTTGGTGCAGGTCATCGGCGCGTCCGCGCACAAGCAGGCCGACCGGCTCGACGCGTTGCTGATCAAGCCGCTCGCGCACCTCATCGGGGACCGCGAGCTCGTCATGGTGCCGACCGGCGAGTTGTACGCGGTGCCGTGGGGTGTGCTGCCGAGCCTGCACGGACGTCCGGTCGCCACCGCGCCCTCGGCCACGGCCTGGCTCGCCGCGGCGCAGGCCGGCAAGCCCAAGACCGACCGCGTGCTGGTCGTGCAGGGGCCCGGGCTTCTCTTCGGGCACGGCGAGGTGGACAAGCTGGCGACCTATCACGCCAACGCCACGATGCTCTCCGGGGACACCGCCACCGCCGCCGAGGTCATGGCGCACCTCGACGGCGCCGATCTCGTCCACGTCGCCGCTCACGGCGAGCACGAGATCGAGAACGCGCTGTTCTCCCGGCTCGAACTGTTCGACGGGCCGTTGTTCGCGCACGAGCTGGGTCGGCTGAGGAAACCGCCGGCGCACGTGGTGCTCGCGGCGTGCGAGCTGGCGTTGAACCGCATCAGGCCTGGTGACGAGGCCTTGGGGTTTGCCGGCGCGATGCTGGCGGGCGGCACGCGGACCGTGGTCGCCGCGGCCAGCAAGGTCGGGGACGAGGCCAGTGCCGCGGCGATGGCCGACTACCACCGGGCGCTGGCGGCCGGGGCCGCGCCGGCGGTGGCGCTGGCCGAGGCGATGGCGAAGGACCCGTTCCGCCGGCCGTTCCTCTGTCTGGGGTCCGGCTAGGCCGATCGAGTGGTCGTTCGAGAGGAAGCCGCTGGTCAGCGGTGACTTCTGCCCTGGCTGCGAAGGTGCTTGGTGAACTTCTCTCGTCTTTGTGCCATCTTGGTCTGGACCGAGGGGATGCAACGGCCCGCCTATCGGCTCTAGTCGATACGCGGGCCGTTGTGCGAGAAACGTCCACATGCGCAGAACTCTGCTCGCTGTTCTCCTTGCCGCCGCCGCGGTGATAGCGGCGCCCACAACCGGAACAGCGCAACCGACTGCATCCATACCTTCGGTCCAGGACCGGGAGCCGGGCAACGGGCCTGAGCGCAACGAGGTCGCCACGCTGGACAACGCTTTCCAGGCGCAGTCCATGCTGGCCCAGGGGGAGAACCAGGCCGACAGACACCAGGGCTACCCGCGCCGGACGAAGCTGCGGACGTATCCGGAGAACACGGCCGACAAGTCCATCAAGCTCGGTCTCGCGCCGTACCACGCGCTCGCGCCGAAGCTGAACGCGTTGCAGCAGAAGAGCAACAGGATCTCCGTCGAGGTCGTCGGCCAGTCAGGGCTCGGCCGCGACCTGTACCTCGTCACGCTGACGGCGCCGGAGAGCGCGACGGAGACCCGGATCCAGGAACGGTTCCGCGCCACCATCGAGGAAGGCCGCAACGTCCCGGCGGGCCTGTACAAGGCGCCGATCTGGATCAACAACAACATCCACGGCGACGAGTGGGAGGGCACCGACGGCGCGTTGCGCGTCATCGAGCACCTCGCCACCAGCAACGACGCGGACACCAGGAAGTTGTTGCAGCGCAGCAGGGTCTACTTCAACCTCTCGGCGAACCCGGACGGTCGCGTCGCCGGTACGCGTGCGAACAGCGCCGGCTTCGACCTCAACCGCGACTTCGTCACGAGCTCCCAGCCCGAGAACCGGGCCATGCAGGACGTCGTGGAGCGCACCCAGCCGTTGATGATGCTGGACGAGCACGGCTACGTGGCGAACACGCTGATCGAGCCGACCACGCCGCCGCACGGCCAGAACTACGACTTCGACCTGTACATCAAGCACGGCTACGCCAACGGCCTGCTGATGGAGAAGGCCGTGCAGGCGCTCGGGCACCCTGAGGCGGCGAAGCCGGAGATCCCGTTCCGCGACTACCCCGTCGGCGAGTGGGACGGCTGGGCGCCGATCTACACCGCCCAGTACGCGATGTACCACGGTGCAGTCTCGTACACGATCGAGATCCCGATGCGCGTCAACCGCGGCGACTACGACGCCCTGCCGGCGGCGGAGCTGCAGCGGCGTTCGAAGATCAACACGGATGTCGTCGAGGCCACCATCAAGACCACGCTCGACTACGTGGACGACAACCGGCGCAGCCTGATCGCGAACCAGACGGAGATGTTCCGCCGCGGCGCCGCCGGTGAGAAGCAGCGCTACATCCCGGACGGCTTCGTGCCCGGCTTCGGGCCGGAGGACCGCTTCAGCACGGAGTTCCCGCGTGCCTACGTGATCACGAACGACCGGTCCGCACCCGCCGCCGCGCGGCTCGTCGACCAGCTCGTCCGGCACGACGTCCGGGTCGAACGCGCGGAGAGGCCTTTCACGCTGGGCGGCAAACGCTATCCGGCCGGGTCGTACGTCGTGGACATGCACCAGCCCAAGCGCGGGCTTGCGAACGTGATGCTGGAGCAGGGCAGCGACATCTCCGACAAGGCGCCGGTCATGTACGACATCTCCGGCTGGAGCCACCGCCTGCTGTGGGGCGCGTCGGTCGAGATCCACCACAACGGCCAGTTCCGCTTCGACGGCAGGCCCGTCACGGCGGCCTCGCCGACCGGTGCCGTCGACGCCGCGCCGGGCGCCGACCTCGCACTCAGCCTGACCGACCAGAAGGACGTCAGCGCGGCCAACGACCTGCTGTCGCGTGGTCTTGAGCTGCGCCGCCAGGACGACGGCACGATCGTCGTCCCGGCACGGGAAAGGGCCGCCGCCAAGGAGGTCGCCGACCGCTACGGCGTGCGCTTCACGACCGCCAAGGCCGGCGGCGAGGCGTTGCAGCGCAAGGTGATCGCGGCCGCTGTCTCCGCCGACGAACTGCAGGTGCTGCGCGAGTCCGGGTTCGACGTCCGCACGATCTCGACGGCGGTGCTGAACGCGGGCTTCGACTGGTCGCGGATCGACGCGCTGTACGTGGGCGCGGGCCTGAACTACACGCAGCTCAACGCCACCGCGAAGGCCGCGCTCGACGAGTTCCTCAAGCGCGGCGGTGTGGTCACGCGCGGCGCGACGGGCAGCAGGTTCAACGCCGACGCCAAGCTCCTGCAGGCCACGCCGGTCGCCGGTTGGGAGGACGCCAACGGCGTCGTGAACGTCGTCAACGGCACCGGCCCGGTCGGCGCCGGCGCGTTGCCGCACTCGTTCGTGTACGCACCGCAGTGGTTCACGAACCTCGGCACGGGCGTGACGGTCGAACAGCGCTACGGCAGCACGGTGATCGCCGCCGGCCATTGGCACGCACGCGACAACGGCACCGGCGGCCAGGACGCGGCAGCGGGTCAGGCAGCGGTCGTGTCCGGTACGGCGGCGAACGGCGCGAAGGTGGTGTTGTTCGGCACGGAGCCGATGTTCCGCAACCACCCGAAGGGCCTGTACGCGCAGGTCGCGCGCGCTCTGTTCTGGAGCGCCGGCTAAGAACCAAGCGGGGCGAGGAAGGCCCCGACAGCCTTCCTCGCCCCGCTTGCACTACCCCGCTCCAGGGTTCCCGGTTCCTGATTTACGAAACCCCCGGCGGCAGGAAACTGTGCGCCGCTAATCCTTCGTGCCGCCGCCGTTGTTCGGGCGCACGATGATGACGACCCGGTCGTCCGACGACACCGGCGTGCCACCCGCCTTGTTGACCGTGCCGGCCAGCGACGCCGACTCGTTCAGCATCTCCATCGGGCCGAGCAGGCCGAAGCCGTCCTCCGCCATCGCGATCTCGGGCTTGCCCGTGAAGGCACCGGCGGCGTTCATCGACAGCGACTGGTAGCCGGGCGTCTTGGACGTCGCCACGGACAGCTGGTCCGAGTAGGACGAGCAGCCCATCACGCCGGGCCGGTCCGGCCACGCCCATGCGACCTCGCCGAGCTTGCCCGGCGCCACGCGGTAGACGACGTCGCCGCTCGCGGCCCAGTCCGTCACCCAGGTCTTCGTGGCGTCCGCCGAGACGCACAGACCGCCGGGCAGTCGCAGTCCGGAGGAGACGACCGTGCTGCCGGCCGTCGGGTTGCCCTGGGCGGGCTGGCCGGAGCCGTCGATCCGCAGCACCTTGCCTGCCAGCGAGTTCGGGTCGGCGGCGAGCGCGGGGTTTCCGGCGTCACCGGTCGCGACGAGGATCGCGCCCTTGCGGTCGCTCGCCAGCACACCCCGGTTGCCCGACGGGCCCTTCGGGATGCCGGTGAGGATCGGCTTGGGCGTGTCGCCGGGCGCGATGCGCAGCACCCGGTTGTCCGTCGCCGTCGTCACGTAGACGTACGCGAGCTGGTCCTCGGCGAACGTCGCCGACAGCGCGAGGCCGGTCAGCCCGCCGTCGGTCGAGGTGTCGACCTCCAGCTGGGCGACCACGACCGGGTCGACGTCCTTGGTGACCTTGAGCAGGCGCCCGCCGCGTTCGGTCGCGTACGCCGCGACGCCGCCCTGGGCGTCCGCACCGATCGGGGCGACGCCCGTGACGGTGTTGAGGCAGGTGGCCACGACAGCCGGGTGGTAGTCCTTGCAGCCCTGCGGCGGCGGCACGCTCTGCGGCGCCGGGTTGCGGCCGGGATCGCCGGGCGCCGGGCGGTACTCGCCCGGCAGCTCCGGTTTCGGGCCTGCCTGCGGGGTCAGCTGTGGTTGCGCGCTCCACTGTGTGGGCGCCGGTTCGTCGGGAAAGCTCGCGCAACCCCCTGCCAGCAGGCAGACGGCGGTCAGCAACGCTACGGAACGAACCACGGCTCCCAGGTTAGGTGCGGGGCCGTGAACCCGAAGTCAACTTCTCGGCGGTGGCGAAGTCGACCGACCGGACGCGGTCGAGCAGCAGGTCGAGCTCGGCGCTCACCACCTCGGGCGCCTCCAACGGCAGGTAGTGGCTGCACGGCAGCACGCGCAGCCGTGCCTGCGGCAGCGCGCCGACGGGCCCGGACATGCTCTCCGTCGTCGCCAGCACGTCGTCACGACCGGCCAGCAGTGTGACCGGGCACACGATCGGGGCGAGGTCCTGGCGCGGCGTCCCGCCCAGTGCGAGCGCCAGCGTGAAGTACCAGCGCCAGTCGTGCTGCAGGAACCGGCGCACCGCCTGCCCGACGGCCGCCGGGTCGCTCGAGGGCTTGATCACGCCGCTGTGCCGCAACAGGAACGTCGTCGCGTCCGTCACCGGGATGCGGTGCAGCACCTTGTCCAGCACCGGACCGGCCTGCTGCAACAGCCTCGTGCCCGTCAGCCCGACGAACCGGCGCACGCTCTTCGGCACCAGCGGCAGCATGGCGTCGAACGAGTCGCCCGGCGCGCCCGCGACGAGCAGCAGGCCCGCCACCCGTTCCGGATGACGCAACGCCAGCTCTGCCGCGATCGTCACGCCCATCGACCAGCCCATGACGACGCACCGCTCGATGCCTGCTTCGTCCAGCACGGCGATGGCGTCCGCCACGTGGTCGTCCAGCGAGATGTTGCGCTCGTCGACCGGGCGGTCCGAGCCCATCGTGCCGCGCATGTACCAGCTGAGCAGGCCGCCGCGATCGGTCAGCGACGGCCACGACTCGGGGCCCGAACCCACGCCGGGACACAGGAGCACAGGTGTTCCCTCACCTGGCACCTGCCACGTCCGGAGCTTCGTGCCGTCCCACGCGATGATGTCGTGCTCCCGCATGGCAGTCATTCTGACGTACTTTGGCCTGGTGACGCTCACCGTGCTCGTGCCAGATGATTTCGGAGTCCAGGCGCTGTCCCAGGTGGACGGTGTCCGGCCGGTTCGTTACGTGCCGGGGGAACCGCTGCCGTCTGACGCCCAGAACGCCGAGGTGCTGATCCCGCGGTTCCTCGCGGGCACCGACCCGCGCGAGGTGTTCGCGCAGTTGCCGAACCTCAAACTCGTGCAGTTGCTCAGCGCCGGTGCGGAGAACTTCGTCGGCAAGGTGCCGGCCGACGTGATGCTCTCCACCTGCCGGGGCGCGCACGGCGGCAGCACCGCGGAGTGGGCCATCGGCGCGTTGATCGCGATATACCGAGACTTCCTCGTCTTCGAGCGGGCCAGGGCCGAGGGCCGCTGGGACTACCACCTGACGGACACCTTGCAGGACAAGAAGGTCCTCATCGTCGGCGCCGGTGACCTGGGCGAGCAGCTGAAGCGCCGCCTCGAACCGTTCGACGCGACGGCGACCCTGGTCGGCCGTACCGCCCGCGAAGGCGTGCACGGCCAGGACGATCTGCCGCAGCTGCTGCCGGAGTTCGACGCGGTGGTCATCTTCACGCCGATGACGGAGGAGACCCGGCACCTCGTCGACGCCAAGTTCCTGGCCGCGATGAAGGACAACGCGATCCTGGTCAACGGCGCCCGCGGCCCCGTCGTGGACACGGACGCATTGCTCGCCGAACTGAATTCCGGGCGACTGCGCGCTGCTCTCGACGTGACCGATCCCGAACCGCTGCCGGCCGATCATCCACTGTGGACCGCACCGGGCCTGTTCCTCACCCCGCACGTGGCCGGGTCCTGCACGGGACACGCGCATCGGGCCTACGCGATCGCCGCCGCGGAGATCGCCCGGTTCGCCGCGGGGGAGCAGCCGCGCAACCTCGTGCACGGCACCTACTAGTCCATACGGGTGAAACCGGGCTGCCGTTCGGCTCTCGCGCGTCCGCGCGAGGCCCCCTAGCGTGCGGGCGTGGCTACTCACGACAAAGGCTCGACCACATCGAGTGCTTTCTCCGACGACTCGTTCTACTCGAGCAGCGGAGGGGGAGTGCACCACTTCGACGACAGCACCACCAGAGTCGGCGAAGACGCGACCCAGTCGTACGACTCGACGACGAAGGCGTTCGACAACACCGGCTACACGCCGCTGGACAAGTCCACTGTGGACGACACCCGCGACGACCCCTTCGACGACGACCGCAGGAAGTTCGGCTGGACCGCCGGTCCCGACATCGGTCTGCTCGGGCTGCGCGCGGTGCTGGGCGGCATCTTCGTGCTGCACGGACTGCAGAAGGTCTTCGGCCTGTTCGGCGGCCCCGGCATCAACGGCTTCGCGCAGTCGCTGGAGAAGATGGGCTACCGCGAGTCGGTCGTCCTCGCCTGGGTCACCGGCATCACCGAACTGGCCGGCGGCGCGCTGCTCGTGCTCGGCCTCTTCACGCCTCTCGCCGCGGCGGGACTGCTCGCCGTGATGGCCAACGTCATCGCGCTGCAGTACAAGGGCGGCTTCTTCGGCCCGAACGGCGTCGAGCTGGAGCTGGCGCTCGCGGGCATGGCGTTCGCGGCGCTCTTCGCCGGGCCCGGCCGCGCCGCGCTGGACTACAACCGCAGCTGGTTCCGCCACCCGCTGGCGGCCGGGTTCATCGCGCTGGTCATCGCGGCCGGTGGTGCGGCGGTGACGTTCTTCGTCTTCCGGTAGGAACAACCCTGTGCGGAAGAACCTGACGGGAGCGTTGCTCCAGCTCACCCTGCTCGTGATCGGGATACCGGTCGTCTACCTGCTGGCGTTCCCGTTCGGGCTCACCGCGAAATCCCTGCTACCGCCGCTCGGGCTCCTCGCGGGGCTCATCGTCAGCGGCGTCATGGTCAAGAAGACAGACCAGCCCGTCAGCGGTCCGCTGACGGGCTGGCTCGTGTTCGGCGCCGCTATGGCGCTCGCACTGGCTCTTTAGAGGTCCGGGTTGCGCACTGCGCCAGTCGACGCGTCCGTCGCCATCCGCGCGTACGCCCGCAGCGCCGCCGTCACCGGACGAACCCGGTCCACCGGCTGCCACGGCCGTTCCGACGCCTCCATCTTCGCGCGGCGCTCGGCCAGCACGTCGGCGTCGACCAGCAGCTCGAGGCGCCGCTCGTGGACGTCGATCAGGATCCGGTCGCCGTTCTCGACGAGACCGATCGTGCCGCCGCCCGCCGCCTCCGGCGAGATGTGGCCGATCGACAGACCCGACGAACCGCCGGAGAACCGGCCGTCCGTGATCAGCGCGCACTTCCTGCCCAGGCCGGAGCCCTTGAGGAACGCCGTCGGGTGCAGCATCTCCTGCATGCCGGGGCCGCCGGACGGGCCCTCGTAACGCACGACCAGCACCTCGCCCGCCTGGATCTCCTTGTTGAGGATCGCCGAGACGGCCTGCTCCTGGGACTCGACGACGCGCGTCGGGCCCTCGAAGTGCCACAGCTCCTCGTCGATGCCCGCGGCCTTGATGATCGCGCCGCGCTCGGCCAGGTTGCCGCGCAGGACGGCCAGGCCGCCGTCGCGCGTGTAGGCGTGCTCGATGTCGCGGATGCAGCCGCCGGCCGCGTCGGTGTCCAAAGAGGACCAGCGGTTCGACGTCGAGAACGCCTCGGTCGTGCGCACGCCACCGGGAGCGGCGTGGAACAGCTCGATGGCCTCGGGCGACGGCTCCGCAGCGCGGATGTCCCACTTGCCGAGCCACTCCGCCATCGTCGGCGTGTGCACCGACGTGACGTCGTCGTGCAGCAGGCCGCCGCGGTAGAGCTCGCCCAGCAGCGCGGGGATTCCGCCGGCCCGGTGCACGTCCTCCATGTGGTAGTCGGAGTTCGGCGACACCTTGGACAGGCACGGCACGCGGCGGGACAGGTCGTCGATGTCCTGCAGCGTGAAGTCGATCTCGCCCTCCTGCGCGGCGGCGAGGATGTGCAGCACGGTGTTCGTCGAGCCGCCCATGGCCATGTCGAGGGCCATCGCGTTCTCGAACGCCTTGCGGTTCGCGATCGACCGCGGCAGCGCCGACTCGTCGTCCTCGCCGTACCAGCGCCTGCACAGTTCCACGACCACGCGGCCGGCCTCGGAGAACAGCTCGCGGCGCGCGGCGTGGGTGGCCAGCGTGGAACCGTTGCCCGGCAGCGACAGGCCGAGGGCCTCGGTGAGGCAGTTCATGGAGTTCGCCGTGAACATGCCGGAGCAGGAACCGCACGTCGGGCACGCGGAGCGCTCGACCTCGGAGAGCCCCTCCTCGCTCACCGCGGGGGAGGCCGAGGCGGAGATCGCGGTGATCAGGTCGGTCGGCGCGACGGCGACACCCTCGACGACGACGGCCTTGCCGGCCTCCATCGGCCCGCCGGACACGAACACGACGGGGATGTTGAGCCGCATCGCCGCGTTCAGCATGCCGGGGGTGATCTTGTCGCAGTTCGAGATGCACACGATCGCGTCGGCCTGGTGCGCGTTGACCATGTACTCGACGGAGTCGGCGATGATCTCGCGGCTGGGCAGCGAGTAGAGCATCCCGCTGTGGCCCATGGCGATGCCGTCGTCGACGGCGATGGTGTGGAACTCGCGTGCGACACCGCCCGCCTCGCGCACCGCCTCGGCCACGATGTCCCCGAGATCGCGCAGGTGCACGTGGCCCGGCACGAACTGCGTGTAGGAGTTGGCGATCGCGATGATCGGTTTGCCGAAGTCGCTGTCGGTCATGCCGGTCGCGCGCCAGAGGGCGCGGGCACCCGCTGCGTTGCGGCCGTGAGTGGTGGTGCGAGAGCGGAGCTGAGGCACTGCTCCTCCAGATTCAGTTCAAGAAAGAAGCGCGCGGGACGCGGGGGTGAGGCGTCCATCAGTCTGGGAGCGGTGCCTCAAAGGTTACTTGGGCGCAGACTCGCGGCGACCAGCAGACAGGCCAGTGCGAGCGTGATCACGTGCACGACGGTGCACCACAGGCAGATCTTGCCGATGATGAGGAACTCGGCGGCCACCAGGTAGACGACCATCAGCACGCCGACGCCGACCGCCGCGAGACGCACCCACCGCAGGGCGTCGATCCGCCACGCGAACGGGAGGCAGATCACGGTGAGAAACGCGAAGAAGGCCAGTCCGAGGAACGCGACGGGAATGCCCAGGAGCTCCGACTGCTCGCTCGTGGTCACGGTCTCACAGTCGATGACCGAGTCGGCCGAGCACAGCAGCGCGTTCGCGTCGAAGTGCGTGTACGTCAGGTAAGCCGAGGTCAGCAGGCCTGCGATGGACAGCAGCAGGCTCAGCAGCGGAACTCGTTTGATCACTTCTCCGACTCTACGACCTCTTCCGCGGCGTCTTCGGCGGGCTCCTCCGCGACGGGTTCCTCCTTGACCGTCGGGTCGGGCACCCGCCCGCCGCTGACCAACGACAACGCCGGCAGGTGCATGAACCGCACCGCGGGCAGCGTCACCTCGGAGTCGTCGTCCTGCACGGCCCTGAGCCAGCCCTTCTGGACCAGCCGGATCGACTTCACCTCGGACCACTTGAGCGTCGTCGTGCCGAACACTCCGCGCGCGACGATCTCCTCCTCGGTGACCGTCGTGCGGTTGCGGACCACCCAGTACGCGTAGCCGAGCGGCAGGACGTAGAGCGCTTGCAGCCCCGGAGCGAGCCACGCCACAGGGGTGACGCAGATGGCGATCAGACCCGCTGCGAGCAGCGCCGTTGCCGGGATGCGAAAGACCAGCTTCTTCACTCGAAGGATTGTTCCACGTCCACGATCCGGGAATTCCATCCCGCAGAGTTGACGCACTCTTGCGCGAGGCGATAACGTCCGCTTCATGCAGCGCACGCTCGTTCTCGTACTTCTCAGGCGCGTCGACGCCTGAGCCGAACAGCCTGCGTCGACGCGCGACCCTCGCACGACCCAACTTCGGGTTGTCGAGGGTTTTTTCGTGTCCGGACCCCGATACCCACGAGGCAAACCAATGACCAGCGCACCATCGCGACAGGCTTCCGAGCCCTCGTCGCCACGTCCAGGTCCGCGGCCCAAACCGGCTCCGCCCACTGGCGCGCCGATTCGAGTGACCGGGGCGCAGTCCCTCGTCCGCTCGCTTGAGGCGGTCGGGTGTGAAGTGGTGTTCGGCATTCCGGGCGGGACGATTCTTCCCGCGTACGACCCGCTGCTGGACTCCACGAAGGTCCGGCACATCCTCGTCCGCCACGAGCAGGGCGCGGGACACGCGGCGACCGGTTACGCGCAGGCCACCGGCAAGGTCGGGGTCTGCATGGCGACCTCGGGTCCGGGTGCGACCAACCTCGTCACCCCGATCGCGGACGCGAACATGGACTCCGTGCCCATCGTCGCGATCACCGGCCAGCAGTCGCGGCCGCTGATCGGCACGGACGCCTTCCAGGAGGCGGACATCTGCGGCATCACGATGCCGATCACCAAGCACAACGTGCTCGTGACCGACCCGGCGGACATCCCGCGGGCGATCGCGGAGGCGTTCCACATCGCGTCGACCGGCCGGCCCGGCCCGGTCCTCGTCGACATCCCGAAGGACGTGCTGCAGGAGCAGACCAGCTTCTCGTGGCCGCCCGAGATGCGCCTACCCGGTTACCGGCCGACGACCCGGCCGCACGGCAAGCAGGTGCGTGAAGCGGCCAAGCTGATCGTGGCCGCCCACAAGCCCGTTCTCTACGTCGGCGGCGGTGTGATCAAGGCCGACGCCCACGCCGAGCTGCTGCGCCTCGCCGAGGAGAGCGGCATTCCGGTCGTCACGACGCTGATGGCGCGCGGCGCGTTCCCGGACTCGCACGAGCAGCACATGGGCATGCCCGGCATGCACGGCACCGTCGCGGCCGTCGCGGCGATGCAGAAGTCGGACCTGCTGATCGCACTGGGCGCCCGCTTCGACGACCGCGTCACCGGCCAGCTGAACTCGTTCGCGCCGGACGCGCAGATCATCCACGCGGACATCGACCCGGCCGAGATCTCCAAGAACCGCCGCGCCGACGTGCCGATCGTCGGTGACTGCAAGGAGATCATCACCGAGCTGATCGACGCGCTGCGCACCGAGCGCGAGACGGCGACGAAGGTCGACCTCGCGCCGTGGTGGGCGACGCTGAACTCGATCCGCGAGACGTTCCCGCTCGGCTACGACTGGCCGGACGACGGCACGTTGTCGCCGCAGTACGCCATCGAGCGCATCGGTCAGCTGTCCCCGGCGGACACGATCTACACCGCCGGCGTCGGCCAGCACCAGATGTGGGCGGCGCAGTTCGTGAAGTACGAGCACCCGCGCACGTGGATCAACTCCGGCGGCCTCGGCACGATGGGCTTCGCCGTTCCCGCCGCGATGGGCATCAAGGCAGGCCAGCCGGACCGCACGGTGTGGGCCATCGACGGCGACGGCTGCTTCCAGATGACCAACCAGGAGCTCGCCACCTGCGCCATCGAGGGCCTGCCGGTGAAGATCGCCGTGATCAACAACGGCAACCTGGGCATGGTCCGCCAGTGGCAGACGCTGTTCTACGGCGAGCGGTACTCCAACACGGATCTGGGGACGCACAAGCACCGCATCCCAGACTTCAAGCTCCTGGCGGAAGCCCTCGGATGTGCGGGCCTGCGGGCCGAGACACGCGAGGAGGTGGACGAGGTGATCGGGAAGGCGCTGGAGATCAACGACCGCCCGGTCGTCGTCGACTTCGTCGTCGGCAAGGACGCCCAGGTGTGGCCCATGGTCGCGGCGGGCACCGGCAACTCCGAGATCATGGCCGCCCGCGGCATCCGCCCCCTGTTCGATGAGGACCTGTGATGACCAGGCACACACTGAGCGTTTTGGTCGAGGACAAGCCCGGTGTGCTCGCGCGCGTCGCCGGCCTGTTCTCCCGCCGCGGCTTCAACATCGAGTCGCTCGCGGTCGGCCGCACCGAGTACCCCGACATCTCCCGCATGACCATCGTGGTGTCGGTCGACGAGCTGCCGCTGGAGCAGGTGACCAAGCAGCTCAACAAACTCATCAACGTCATCAAGATCGTCGAGCTGGAGCCGAGTGCTTCCGTTCAGCGGCAACTGGTGTTGATTAAGGTTCGTGCGGACGCGACGGTGCGGTCGCAGGTCCTCGAAACCGTCCAGCTCTTCCGCGCGAAGGTCGTCGACGTCTCGCCTGAGGCGGTCACGATCGAGGCCACCGGGACTTCTGAGAAGCTCGACGCGCTGCTGCGCATGCTGGAGCCCTACGGGCTTCGCGAGATCGTCCAGTCCGGCATGGTCGCCATCGGCCGTGGCGCTCGTTCCATCACCGCCACCGCGGTTCGTTAGAAATCCAGAAAGAAGGAAATACTGTGAGCGTCGAGATCTTCTACGACGACGATGCCGACCTGAGCATCATCCAGGGCCGCAAGGTGGCCGTGATCGGCTACGGCAGCCAGGGCCACGCCCACGCGCTGTCCCTGCGCGACTCGGGCGTCGAGGTCCGCATCGGCCTGCAGGAGGGCTCCAAGTCCCGCGCCAAGGCCGAGGAAGAGGGCCTGGAGGTCGGCACGCCGGCTGAGGTCTCCGCGTGGGCCGACGTGATCATGATCCTGGCGCCGGACACCGCGCAGCGCCACATCTACGCCGACGAGATCGCCGCGAACCTCAACGAGGGCGACGCGATCTTCTTCGGCCACGGCTTCAACATCCGCTACGGCCTCATCACGGTCCCGTCCGGTGTGGACGTCGCCATGGTCGCGCCGAAGGGCCCCGGCCACCTCGTGCGCCGCCAGTTCGTCGACGGCAAGGGCGTTCCGGCGCTCATCGCGGTCGAGCAGGACGCCTCGGGCAACGCCCAGGCCCTCGCCCTCTCGTACGCGAAGGGCATCGGCGGCACGCGCGCCGGCGTCATCAAGACGACGTTCAAGGAAGAGACCGAGACCGACCTCTTCGGCGAGCAGGCCGTCCTCTGCGGTGGCGCCTCCGCGCTGGTGCAGGCCGGTTTCGAGGTCCTCACCGAGGCGGGCTACGCCCCCGAGGTCGCGTACTTCGAGTGCCTGCACGAGCTCAAGCTGATCGTCGACCTCATGTACGAGGGCGGCATCGCCCGCATGCGCTACTCGATCTCCGACACCGCCGAGTTCGGTGACCTGACCCGCGGCCCGCGCGTCGTCACCGCCTCCGTGAAGGAGGAGATGAAGAAGATCCTGGGCGAGATCCAGGACGGCACCTTCGCGAACGAGTGGGTGGCCGAGGACGACAACGGCCGCGCGAACTACAAGAAGCTCCAGCAGGAGGGTGAGAACCACCCGATCGAGGTCACCGGCAAGAAGCTCCGCGACATGATGTCGTGGGTGGACCGGCCGATCACCGAGACCGCCTGAGTCTTTTGTCAAGGGAGGCCCGTGGAGCGCGTGTGACGCTCCGCGGGCCTTTCCGCTAGCGTTTTCCGCATGACCGAAAGTGCGCCGATCTACGACGACAAGGCCCATGTGCGCGGCAAGCTGGACCTCCGCGACGCGCAGTGGAAGCGGCCGCCGGAGCCGGAACCGGAAGACGGCCACGTCGAGATCGCCTTCATCGAGCACACCGACGGCGCCACGTACGTCGCCATGCGCAACTCCAAGCAGCTCGATCCCGTCCTGACCTTCACCATGGCCGAGTGGGACGCCTTCGTGCTGGGCGCGAAGGACGGGGAGTTCGACGAGCCCTGGTAGGCAGGAGCCTATGCGCGCCGGGCCCAGGATCGTTCGATGTACCGCATGAGCGCCGGATAGACGATCGCGTAGCGAAACGGCTTGATGAGAGCCATGTACGCCCTGCCGGCGGCACCGCGCGGCTTGACGTAGACGGTCATCTGTCCCTGGTACCGGCCGCCGCCCTGGTCCACCCAGGCCAGGTGCATCACGCCGTACATCGTCCGGTTCGAGATCTCCTCGGCGAACTCGGTCCCGGTGCGGTACATCGGCCGGAACGGCTTGTCCGTGAGGCGGGAATCCGTCGACGTGTCACGGAGTTCCGCTGGCACGCGGACGGACAGGGACGGCTCGCCGGTGCCGGGGACGGGTGGCCAGGTGCCGGCGTCATCGGCTGACGTCGACACGCGCCCGAGTCCGAACAGGCGGCCGAGCAGATCGCGGATTCCCCACAGCACGCGTACCGGCAGTGGCGCTGAACCGGGAAAGTCCATGGCTGCCATGAGGCCGATGACATTGTCGAAGTCGTCGGGCCCACCATCGATGGGAAGAGCCCAGACGTCCTCGACCTCGAAGTCGTGGACGATGTCGCTGATGACCCAGCGCTGGGTCTTGAGCACGTCGTTGGGAACTCTCATCTGCTTTGCGCTCCTTTCGCGCTGAGATAACGGATCGGGCGGATGAGGGCGCGGTAGAACGGCCGCACCAGCCGCCCGGCTATACGGCCGTGGCGTTCCTCGTGCTCTACGCGTGCCCGTGGGTGCCCCTCGAGCAGACGGTCGAGAACGCGCGTACCGAGTCGGTGCGTCGGCAGCGCCGAGCACACTTCGATCATGCAGAGGTGCTTGGTGCTCACGTGGCCGTACTGCGCCGGGCTGACCAGCCGTATCGGAGCGCCGTGGTCGCTGTCGAGAGGGTGACCGTTCAGCCGCTGAGCCAGCAGCACGTCGTCGGCGAGTGCGTCCCGCAGCTCGACCACGGAGGCGGCTCCGTCCAGGCCCTCGAACACCAGGTGGGTGACGGTGATCCCCGGCTCCAGCGCGGGTTCGACGAACCGGCGATAGAAGTCGGCGAACCGCACGCCTTCCCAGCGCAGGCCGGTCGCGGTCCACCCGGCGACGCAGTGGAAGTCGGCCACGATCTCGCTGCGGGGCAGGGCCGACAGGTCCGCCAGCCGCACCTCGGAGGGGGCGAGCACCGCGCCGCTGATGGTGATCACGGGGTCGTCGGGCACGGGAGGCGCCGGCTGGTGCAGATGCGTTCCGAAACGCGGGAATCCGTCGACGCGCCGTTGTCCGGGCGGCAGCGTCTTCTGTCCGGGTGGATGAGTCCTCACCGTTTACCCCCTTCACCGACCGACGGTCGGTCACCGACTGATGGTCAGTCTTTAAGATGGTCCGGTGACTGTCAAGCGGCTACGGGAACGGCAGGCGGAGGCCACGCGCGAGCTGCTGGTCACGATCGCGCGGGAGCTGTTCGTCGAGCAGGGCTTCGCGGCGACCGCGATCGACGAGATCGTGCAGAGGGCAGGCCTGGCGAAGGGCGCGCTCTATCACCACTTCGGTGGAAAGGACGCGCTGTTCAAGGCGGTCTTCGAGGTCGTGCTGGACGAGACCGCCGAGGCCGTGCTGTCCGCGGCGGTGGCGGAGGACGATCCGTGGGACGCGGTGCGGGCGGGTCTGTCCGCGTTCCTCGACGCGTGCCTGCAGCCGGCCTTCCGGCGGATCGTGATCATCGACAGCGTGGCGGTGATGGCCGCCAACTCGTGGGAGGGCGGCATGGAGGGCATCGAGCTGCCGATGTTGCGTGTCGTGCTGACCCCGCTGGTCGCCAGCGGCGCCCTGCCTGGTGTCACGGTCGACCCGTTGGCGCACGTCGCGCTGGGAGGCCTCTACGGCTCAGCCCTGTACATCGCCAAGGCCGCCGATCCGCAGGCTGCTCGTGCCGAGGCGGAGGTGGTCATCGATGTCGTCCTTCGCGGCGTTCGAGCCGTCGCCACCGGTCAGCCGTAACGCCCCGTCCCAAGCCCTGGGCGTCACACTGGCGAGTGAACGGCACGTCCAGCCCCACCCGTCCCATACTGCAGGACGCGGACGGTGACCTGAGCCACCCGGCGGAATGCGCGCGCAAGGCCGGTGTCTATGCTCGTTAACAGTCCGGACACATTGCGGTGCTCCGGTCGGCGCGGGCCAGCCGCCCCCGACCACGCCCGCGCCCCACGATCCGACCCTTCCTGGGAGCGATGTCCGTGAGCAACACGAGCCGACCTGTTGTCCTCATCGCCGAGAAGCTCGCGCCGTCCGTGCTGGACGCTCTCGGTGACGGCGTCGAAGTGCGCCACGTAGACGGCACCGACCGAGAAGCCCTCCTCAGCGCGGTCGCCGACGCGGACGCCCTGCTCGTCCGCTCCGCCACCCAGGTGAACGCCGAGGTCTTCGCGGCCACGCGCAAGCTCAAGGTCGTGGCCCGCGCGGGTGTGGGCCTGGACAACGTCGAGGTTCCGGCCGCCACGCAGAACGGCGTGATGGTCGTCAACGCGCCGACGTCCAATATCGTCAGTGCCGCCGAGCACGCCGTCGCGCTGCTGCTGAGCGTCGCGCGTCAGATCCCGGCCGCGCACGAGACGCTGCAGAACCACGAGTGGAAGCGCTCCAAGTTCAACGGCGTCGAGCTCAACGGCAAGACGGTCGGCGTGGTCGGCCTCGGCAAGATCGGCCAGCTGTTCGCGCAGCGCATCGCCGCGTTCGGGGTCGAGCTCATCGCCTACGACCCGTACGTGTCCGCCGCGCGCGCCGCCCAGCTCGGCATCGAGCTCGTCAGCCTCGAAGAGCTGCTCGAGCGTGCCGACGCGATCTCCATCCACCTGCCGAAGACGCCGGAGACCAAGGGGCTCATCGGCGCGGAGCAGTTGGCCAAGGCCAAGCGCGGCGTCATCATCGTCAACGCCGCCCGCGGTGGCCTCATCGACGAGCAGGCCCTCGCCGACGCCGTGAAGGAAGGCCAGGTCGGCGGCGCCGGCATCGACGTCTTCTCGACCGAGCCCACGACCGAGAGCCCGCTGTTCAACGTCCCGGGCATCGTCGTCACGCCGCACCTCGGCGCGTCCACGGCCGAGGCGCAGGACCGCGCGGGCACCGACGTCGCGAAGAGCACCATCCTCGCGCTCGCCGGCGAGTTCGTGCCGGACGCCGTCAACGTCCAGGGCGGTGCGGTCGGCGAGGAGGTCCGCCCGTACCTGCCGCTGGTCCAGAAGCTGGGCACCGTCCTCAGTGCACTGTCGCCGAAGGCCCCGACCAGCGTCACCGTCGAGGTCCGCGGCGAACTGTCCAATGAGGACGTCGCGATCCTGCCGCTCGCCGCGCTGCGCGGGGTGTTCTCCAAGGTCGTCGAGTCGCAGGTGACGTTCGTGAACGCACCGAGCCTCGCGGCCGACCTGGGCGTGAGCGTCGAGCTCGTCAAGGAGACCGAGAGCCCGAACCACCGCAGCCTCGTCACGGTGAAGTCCGTGCACGCGGACGGCAGCACGTTCAGCGTCTCCGGCACCGTCAGCGGCATCGCGCAGGTCGAGAAGCTGGTGAACATCAACGGCCGCAACTTCGACCTGAGGGCCGAAGGCACCGTGCTGCTTCTGGAGTACCCGGATCGTCCGGGTGTCATGGGCACGGTCGGCACGCTGCTCGGCGAGGCCGGCGTGAACATCGAGGCCGCGCAGATCAGTCAGACCGGCAACGACGCCGTCATGGTGCTGCGCGTGGACCGCCCGGTCGACACCCAGGTGCTCGACCCGATCGGTGCCTCCGTCGGCGCGCGCACCGTTCGCTCTGTCGACTTCGGATAGTCACGACAAACGGGAAGGGGACGCGCAAAGTCCCCTTCCCGTGTCTATCGCTGTTCACAACGAAGTCGTAACAGGCAACTATCCGTAGACCACATTCATACTTTCGGGGCAGTCGCAGAGACACGATCAGCGATTAGCGTCCCCACGAGGTTGACCCGGTGCCGTAGAGGGCACGGCACTTTTCCATTCGGGTCGAAGGCACACACCTCGGTTGGGGCAACGTTGTGAAGAGACGATCGAGTCTGGTGGTGTTCTCTGCCATCACCAGTTTGCTGATCGCACCCGCCACGGCACAGGCGCAGGGCGAACCGCTCGCGCAGCCGGTGCAGGGTGCGCACGGGTTGGACGCGAAAGCGTTGCACCTCAAGGTTTCTCCCCGGCTGAACGCCACCGGCGCGGTCACCGCGTTCGTCGCGCTCGACCGCAAGCCGGCCGTCGACGCGTTCGACGAGAAGAAGAGCCAGGGCAAGGAAGTCGCGAAGCAGGCCGCCAGGCAGGCCCGCAACGACGTGTCCGCCACCGCGGATCAGGTCGTCGGCCAGCTCAAGAGCGCTGACACGCGAACCTTGGAGCTCTACCGCACCTCCAACGGCGTCCCCGGCGTCGTCGTGAAGGCCGACGCGCAGAAGGTTCGCGAACTCGCGCAGCGCGCGGACGTCCTCGCGGTCTACCCGGTCGTGCCGAAGAAGCGCCAGAACTCGAACGCCGTCCAGCTCACCAGGACGCTCAATGTCTGGCAGCAGTACGGCAAGCTCGGCGACGACATCCGCGTCGGCATCATCGACACGGGCGTGGACTACACGCACGCGAACTTCGGCGGCCCCGGCACGGTCGAGGCGTTCAAGGCCGTCGACCCGCGCGCGAAGGACCCGAACTTCCCGACCGCGAAGGTCGTCGGCGGCTACGACTTCGTCGGTGAGGACTACGACGGGGAGAGCACCGACCCGGCGATCAACACACCGAAGCCGGACCCGAACCCCCTCGACTGCAACGGTCACGGCTCGCACGTCGCGGGCACCACGGCCGGTTTCGGTGAGAACCCTGACGGCAGCACGTTCAAGGGTGACTACACGAAGCTCGACGCCGCGACGCTCAACGCGATGAAGATCGGCCCCGGCACCGCGCCGAAGGCCCAGATCTTCGCGCTGAAGGTCTTCGGCTGCGAGGGCTCGACCAACGTCACCTCGCAGGCGCTCGACTGGTCGCTCGACCCCGACGGCGACGGCGACTTCTCCGACCACCTCGACGTGGTCAACCTGTCGCTCGGCTCCGACTACGGCGCCCCGGACGACCCCGACAGCCTCTTCGTGAAGAAGCTGTTCAAGGCCGGCGTCATGCCGGTCTTCTCCGCGGGCAACGGCGGTGACCTCTACGACATCGGCGGCTCGCCGGGCAACACGCCCGAGGCGCTGACCGTGGCCTCGACGCGCGACTCGTACGTGCTGCGCGACGGCGCCGAGGTGCAGGGCCAGGGCCTCAAGCCCGGTCAGTACAGCCAGAACTTCACCGGCTACCTGGGCTACGACAGGGAACTGCCGGTCGTCAAGCTGACGCAGGCCGGCAACCTCGACGGCTGCCAGCCCCTCACCGACGCGGTCGCCGGCAGGTTCGTCTGGCTGGAGTGGGACGACAACGACGCGACGCGCCGTTGCGGTTCCATCGTCCGTGCCAACAACGTGCAGGCCGCGGGCGGCCTGGGTGTGCTGCTCTCGTCCACTTTGGAGAACTTCGCGGCGGGCATCGCCGGCAACGCGGCCATCCCGATGTTCCAGTTCACCGGCTCGGCCACCACCGCGGTGCGCCCGGCGCTGGACGCGGGCACGCTGGTCGTCCGCCTCGCGGGTGAGCTGCGCACCTCCACACCGACGTACGATCAGTCCATTTCGGACACTCCGAGCGCGTTCACCAGCCGTGGCACCCGCGGCCAGTCCATCAAGCCGGACGTCGCGGCCCCCGGTGACACGATCTCGTCGACCGCCGTCGGTTCCGGCGACGACCGCCTGGTCATCTCCGGTACGTCGATGGCGTCCCCGCACGTCGCCGGCATCGCCGCCCTGGTCCGCCAGGCGCACCCGGACTGGACGCTCGAGGAGGTCAAGGCCTCGATCATGAACACCGCCGGTGCGGACGTGCGGGAGAACGGCAAGACCTTCGCTCCCAACCGGGTCGGCACCGGCCGCGTGGACGGCAAGTCCGCGATCGACAACCAGGTCCTCGCCTACGTCGAGGAGGACAACGGTTACGTCAGCGCGAACTTCGGCGTCGTCGAGGTCTCCAGGCCGGTCTCGAAGTCCAAGACCATCAAGCTCGTCAACAAGTCCACGAAGGCCGTGGAGTACACGGTCGGCTACACCGCCGCCACGACGATCCCCGGCGTGAGCTACGTGCTCTCGCAGGACAAGGTGAGGCTGAGCCCGCGCGGCGTCGCGAAGGTCAAGGTCACCCTGAAGATCGACGACCCGAAGGCGCTGCGCAAGACGGTCGACTCGACCGTCGAGCCCAACCACCTCGACGTGCCGCGGCAGTTCCTCGCGGACGCCTCCGGCCGCGTGACCTTCACGCCGGTCTCCGGCGCCACGGTGCCGCTGCGCCTGTCGGTCTACTCGGCGCCGAAGCCGGTCGCGGACATCAGGACCGCGTCCAGCCTCAAGTTCCGCGGCAACGACAAGCAGGCCGTGCTGAACGTGTCCGGCAAGGGCATCGACCAGGGCACCGGCTCGCAGGCCTACCGCTCGCTGATCAGCGTCCTCGAGCTGCAGGCCCAGTCGCCGAAGCTGCGTGACTGCAAGCGCAACGTCACCGAGAACTGCGTCCTCAACCAGACCGCCAAGGGCGGCGACCTCCGCTACGTCGGCGCGGCCTCCACGGCCCCGCTGGCCAAGGCGCAGGGCAAGCCAGAGGAGGCGCTGCTCGCGTTCGGTGTCGCGACCTGGGGCAACTGGTACAACCTGGGCAAGAACACCATTCCGTTCGTCGACATCGACACCAACGGTGACGGCACCGCGGACTTCGAGGTGTTCGCGACCCGCCTGACCGACACCGACCTGCTGGTCGCGTCCACCGTGGACCTGAAGACGGGCCAGACCGTCGACATCCAGGGTGTGAACGGCCTGTTCGGCGACGTCGACGCGAACGTCCAGGACACCAACGTCGTCGTCCTGCCGGTGCTGCTGAGCGCCCTGGGCATCGACGCGTCGAAGGACACGGCCCGCCTCTCGTACGTCGTGGGCACCGCCGGCTACTACCCGGCGCCGGGCAACGCGAACAAGCTGATCGACGTGATCGACCGCAACCTGTCCTACGACCCGCTCAAGCCGGGCCTGTGGGCGCAGGGCGGCGGCGACGCGGCGCTCTCGTACCTCGCGAAGCCGGGCACCGCGCTCGTCGTCAACAAGGACGAGGCCTCGCTCAAGGCCGACAGGTCCGACGGCCTGCTGGTGCTCAACCACCACAACGCCAACGGTGACCGCGCGTCGGTCGTCCTGGTGAAGTCGCGCGGGCGCGGCGCCTACTAGTGGTGTGGCCCGCGCCACTGGCACCAGATCGGATGTTTTGCGGGAGGCCCGGTTCTTCGTTTGGAACCGGGCCTCCCGGCATGTCACGGCCCGGAACTGCCTGCCGTCACCCCTTGACGCGACCCCGTTCCTGCGGTCGAGTGACACTCGAAAGCGGGGTATGGGCCGTGTGGGTGTCCCGCAGTACGGGAGATAACACCCCGATGGGGTGTCCGGCATGCGGTGAGCACCCGGGATGCCGGTAGCCTTTCGCGAAGGAAAGTAGTCCCACCAATTGGGGACTGACACCTGGGAGGTGTGTGGATGCGGCTCGCAGTGATCCCAGGAGACGGGATCGGGCCCGAGGTCATCGCTGAGGCCCTGAAGGTCCTCAACGAGGTCGTTCCGGCGGCCGAGATCACTCGCTACGACCTCGGCGCGGCGCGCTGGCACGCCACGGGAGAGTTGTTGCCCGAGTCGGTGCTGGGGGAGCTTCGCCAGCACGACGCGATCCTGCTCGGCGCGGTGGGCGACCCGTCGGTGCCGAGCGGAATTCTGGAGCGGGGCCTGCTGCTGAGGCTGCGCTTCGAACTCGACCACCACGTGAACCTCCGCCCGGCTCGTCTCTACCCCGGTGTCCGCAGCCCGCTCGCGGACCCGCAGGAGATCGACATGGTGGTGGTGCGCGAGGGCACCGAGGGCCCGTACGCGGGCAACGGCGGCCTGCTCCGCAAGGACACGCCGCACGAGATCGCCACCGAGGTCTCGATCAACACGTCGTTCGGCGTGGAGCGCGTCGTCCGTGACGCGTTCGCCCGTGCGTCGAACCGCCCGCGTCGCCACCTGACGCTGGTGCACAAGACGAACGTCCTCACGCACGCCGGCTCGTTGTGGTCGCGCGTCGTCGAGGAGGTCTCGTTGCAGCACCCGGACGTCACCGTGGCCTACCAGCACGTGGACGCGGCGACCATTCACATGGTCACCGACCCGGCCCGCTACGACGTGATCGTGACGGACAACCTGTTCGGTGACATCCTGACCGACCTCGCCGCCGCCGTCACCGGTGGCATCGGCCTGGCCGCGTCGGGAAACATGGACGCGACGAGGCGCAACCCGTCGATGTTCGAGCCGGTCCACGGTTCGGCGCCGGACATCGCGGGCCAGGGCATTGCCGACCCGACGGCCGCCGTGCTGTCGGTCGCGCTGTTGCTCGACCACCTCGGCGAGCGCGAGTCGGCCCGCCGGATCGAGGCCTCCGTGGCGTTCGATCTGGCTACGCGTGATCACCAGTCGCCGGGTCAGACCTACGCGATCGGTGACAGGCTCGCGGCTCTCGTGTCGTCGAACGTGCGCACGGGCTGAGTTCTGCCAGACGTTTTGAAGCCCCGGCCGGAATCCTCCGGCCGGGGCTTCGGCGTTTCTGCGCGCTGGTCAGAGCTGGCCGTTGGCCTCACGCCACGCGCGCTCCTTCTGGATCCACTCGTTGTCCTGCGGGAACTCGTCGATCGACGGCACCCGGCGGATCTCGGTCTTGAACCCGGCACCGGTCATCGGCATGCGCTTGGCCCACTCGACCGCCTCCTCCTTCGAGGAGACGTTGAGCAGGTAGAAGCCGTTGAACAGCTCCTTGGTCTCGCCGTACGGGCCGTCCGTGACGACCGGCGGTTCGGTGGAGTAGTCGACGACGACGCCCTCGGACGCCTCGGAAAGTCCTTCGGCGGCCAGCAGGACACCGGCGCGGATCAGCTCCTCGTTGAACGCGCCGACCGTCTCCAGCATCTTGTCGAAGTCGAACTCGCCCATGTTCGCGAAGGCCTCGTCGGTGGCGCGCATGATCAGCATGTACTTCACGGTGTGTCTCCCTGCTGGTGTTCCGGTTCTGACATCCCGAGGTCGAACGGGCCCCGCACTGGATCGACATCACACCCGGAGAATTTTCGAACTTTCTGTTTCCGCAGGTAGGGTCGCATCAGTCGTGCGTGGGGGAAGTCCGGTCGAAGTCCGGCGCTGACCCGCAACGGTAGGCCTCCTCGTGAGGACGAGCCCGAATACCCGCACACGGCCGGCCTGTGTTTTCCGATTCCGCCGTGGACTGCGGGAAGGACCAAGTGATCTCCAAGATCAGCGCGCTCGTCGGCGTGCTCGTCGTCAGCATCGTGGCGGGCGTCGCGCTCGGCCCCGTCTCCGTTCCGTTCGGCGTCACCGTCGACCTGCTCTGGGAGGCGATCACCGGCGGCACGATCCCCGCCGGCCTCGCCGGGCAGTACCACATCGTCTGGGACATCCGACTTCCTCGTGTCCTGCTGGCCGCCGTCGTGGGCGCGGGCCTGAGCACCGTCGGCGTGGCGATCCAGGCGATGGTCCGCAACGCCCTCGCGGATCCGTACGTGCTCGGCATCTCGTCGGGCGCGAGCGTGGGCGCGACGGCCGTGGCGACGCTCGGTGTGCTCTCCGGTCTCGGCGTCTACGCGCTGTCCGTGGGTGCGTTCCTGACCGGCCTCGGCGCCACCGCACTGGTCTACATCACCGCGCGCACGAGCCGAGGGCTCACACCGTTGCGGCTGGTGCTGACCGGAACCGCGCTGGCATACGGGTTCTCCGCCGTGGCGATGCTGCTGGTGTTCCAGGCACCGCGCGGCGAGGCGGCGCGGGCGGCGATGTTCTGGTTGCTCGGCAGCCTCGGCGGGGCGAACTGGCAGTCGCTGCCCGTCGCCGCCGTCGTGACCGCGGCCGGCATCGTCTACCTGGCGACCAAGGCGCGGCCGCTCAACGCGCTGGCGATGGGCGACGAGACCGCGACCACCCTCGGCGTGGCGGTGAACCGGTTCCGCACGCACCTGTTCATCGTCACCGCGGCCATGACCGGCGTGCTGGTTGCGGTCAGCGGGGCCGTCGGGTTCGTCGGGCTGATGCTGCCGCACCTGACGCGCATGGTCGTGGGCGCCGATCACCGCAAGGTGCTCGCCCTCGCACCGCTGGCCGGAGCCTCGTTCCTGGTCTGGGTCGACGTGGCCGCGCGGATGCTCGCGGCGCCCGAGGAACTGCCGCTCGGCGTCATCACGGCCGCGCTCGGCGTGCCGTGCTTCATCTTCCTGATGCGCCGCAGGTCCTACGTCTTCGGAGGCAGCTGATGCGGATCGAGCTCACCGGCGTCACCGTCCGGAACATCGTCTCCGACATCACACTGCACGCCTCCGCGGAGGTCGTCGGCATCGTCGGCCCGAACGGCAGCGGCAAGTCCACGACGTTGCGCTGCGTGTACCGGGCGTTGAAGCCGGACGCGGGCACCGTCCTGGTCGACGGCGAGAACGTCCACAAGCGACACGACGTCGCCCGTCACCTCGCCGCTCTGACCCAGGAGTCGCAGGTCGAGTTCGACTTCACGGTCGCCGAGGTCGTGGAGATGGGCCGCCTGCCGCACGACCGCGATCCCGCCCGTGACGCGCGGGTGGTGTCCGACGCGCTGGCCACAGTGGATGTTTCGCATCTCGCCGCACGCAGCTTCCTCAGCCTCTCCGGCGGCGAACGCCAGCGCGTGCTCATCGCGCGCGCGATCGCCCAGGAGCCGCGCGTGCTCGTGCTGGACGAGCCGACGAACCACCTCGACATCCGTCACCAGCTCGACGTCCTCGGGCTCGCGCGAGGGTTGGGCATCACCGTGCTCACCGTCCTGCACGACCTGAACCTCGCCGCGTCCTACTGCGACCGCCTGTACGTCCTCGACGAGGGCCGCGTCGTCGCCTCCGGCACACCGGCCGAGGTGCTGGTCCCCGAACTGATCGCCAAGGTCTTCCACGTCACCACGCACGTGGTCGCTCACCCCACAACGGGAGTTCCCCAGCTTCTGTTCGACCAGGAGGTCACCCCTTGAGAACCGTTGTCTGCGCTGTGCTGCTGCTGGTCTCCGGCTGCGGCGCCACGGTGGCCCCGGACACCTCCGCGTCCGACCCCGTGACGGTCACGAACTGCGGCCAGCAGGTCACGTTCGACAAGATTCCGTCCAAAGTGGTCACGAACGACACCGGCATCACCGAGCTGATGTTCGCGCTGGGCCTGAAGGACCGGATGGCGGGCTACGTCGTCTCCGGCGTCGACACGGTCGACGTGCGCACCTCACCCTGGAAGGCCGACTTCGAGAGCGTGCGGCACCTGTCCGACAAGGTCTCCAAGGAGGTCGTGCAGGGCGCGAACGCGGACCTGGTCTTCGCCGGCTGGAACTACGGGTTCAGCGAGAGCACCGGCTTCACCCCGGACGCGTTGAAGGCCCTGGGGATCGGGACCTACCAGCTCACCGAGGCCTGCCGCAACGGCGTCGGAAAGCAGCGCGGCATCATGCCCGCGCTGGACGCGTTGTACACGGACCTGCGCAACCTCGGGAAGATCTTCCGGGTCGAGGCCAAGGCCGAGGAACTGGTGAAGACCTACCAGGAGCAGATCGCCCGTGCCGGGCGGTTGATGGAGGGGAAGCCCCGGCCGAAGGTGTTCCTGTACGACAGTGGACAGGACCAGCCGTTCACGTCCGGGAAGAACGCGGCGCCGCAGGACGTCATCTCGAAGGCCGGCGGCGACAACATCTTCGGGGATCTGAACGACAGCTGGACCACGGTCAACTGGGAGACCGTGGTGCAGCGTGATCCCGAGGTCGTGCTCATCGTGGACTACGCGGACGGGGAGGCGAACACTCCCGAGCAGAAGCAGGCGTTCCTGGAGGGGTTCGCGCCGTTGGCCAACTCGCCCGCGGTCAAGGGGAAGCGGTTCTTCTCGTTGCCTTATGCGGCGTTGGTGGAGTCGCCTCGTAACGCGGCTTCGATCGAGGCGTTCGCGAAGTTCCTGGCCGGGGTCTGACTCGCGGGTCACAGGGGTGAACCCGTGACCAGATAGTGGGAGATTTCCTCCCGTCGCTTGGTACGCCGTGCCGAGCTGTGGCAGCATCCCGGACATGGTTCAGTACGTCGCCATCATTATTGACGAGCGCGTCGGGTAGTTGCCGCCCCTGGCACCCGACGCGCAGACCTCTCGCATCCCGCGGGGGGTCTTTTTGTTTGCCCGGATGAGGAGATGACCCCGATGGCCGGCCCGACCGACGCATTCCACGTCTACGACACGACGTTGCGCGATGGCGCACAACGTGAGGGCATTTCGTACTCCGTCACGGACAAGCTCGCGGTCGCGCGGCTGCTGGACGGGCTCGGCGTCGGGTTCATCGAGGGCGGCTGGCCCGGCGCAATGCCCAAGGACACGGAGTTCTTCGCTCGTGCGGCGGCCGGTGACCTGGAGTTGAAGCACGCCAAGCTGGTCGCGTTCGGGGCGACGCGCAAGGCCGGGGTCAAGGTCGAGGAAGACCCGCAGGTCAAGGCGCTGCTCGACTCCCAGGCGCCGGTGGTGACGCTGGTGGCCAAGTCGGACCTCAGGCACATCGAGCGCGCGTTGCGCACGGACTCCGGCGAGAACCTGAAGATGGTGCGCGACACCGTCCGGTTCCTGAAGGACCACGGCAGGCGCGTCTTCCTCGACGCCGAGCACTTCTTCGACGGGTACGCGTTCTCGCCGGACACGAGTCTGCGCGTGCTGGAGTCCGCTGTGGAGGGTGGCGCGGACGTTGTTGTGCTGTGCGACACGAACGGCGGGCAGCTGCCGTTGGGTCTCGCCGAGACAGTCGCGGAGGTCGTCGAGAAGACGGGCTTCCGGGTAGGAATCCACTGCCAGGACGACACGTCCTGCGCGGTGGCGAACACACTTGCGGCCGTTCAGGCGGGCGCGACGCACGTTCAGTGCACCGCCAATGGTTATGGCGAGCGAGCAGGCAATGCGGACCTGTTCGCCGTCGTGGGAAACCTCGTGACCAAGCTCGGCATGGAGGTGCTCCCGATCGGGGCACTGGCCGAGCTCACCCGTGTCTCCCATGCGTTGGCCGAGATCGCGAACATCGCACCCGACACCCACCAGGCTTATGTCGGGTCGTCAGCATTCGCTCACAAGGCGGGTCTGCACGCGAGCGCGATCAAGGTGGATCCGGAGCTGTACAACCACATCGATCCGGACACCGTCGGCAACGACATGCGGGTGCTGGTCACCGAGATGGCCGGTCGGGCGAGCATCGAACTCAAGGGACGTGAGTTCGGGCTCGACCTGGCCGGCCGGGGGACCGAGGTCGGCAGCGCGTTGAAGCGCGTCAAGGAACTGGAGGCGAAGGGCTGGTCGTTCGAGGCCGCCGACGCCTCGATGGAACTCCTGCTGCGCTCCGAGCTGTCCGAACTGGACACTCCTCCGTTCACACTGGAGTCCTATCGGGTCGTGCTCGACCACCGGTCGGACGGCGAGATCGTGTCCGAGGCCACGGTCAAGGTGCACGTGGCGGGGGAGCGGGTCATCGCGACCGCCGAGGGAATCGGGCCGGTGCACGCCCTGGACGCGGCTCTGCGCAAGGCGTTGTTGCCGCATCTGTCCTGGTTGGACACTGTGGAGCTGGCCGACTACAAGGTGCGCATCCTCACTGAGCATCCCGGTACGGACGCGGTGACGCGCGTCCTGGTGGAGTCGACGGACGGCGAACGCGAGTGGACGACGGTGGGTGTGCACGGGAACATCGTCGAGGCGAGTTGGCTGGCGCTGTGTGACGCGTTGGTGCACAAATCCATGAGGAGTAGCTGACCTCGTAAACTGGCTGGGTGCGCATCGCCCGAATTGCTCATCCCGCAGGCGTGGCCTTCGTCGCCGTTCAAGGCGACGAGGCCGCGGAAATCGCCGAACACCCCTTCGGCACGCCCACGTTCACCGGCCGGAAGTGGCCGTTGGCGGACGTGAGGCTGCTCGCCCCCATCCTGCCCACCAAGATCATTGGTGTGGGCCGGAACTACGCCGACCACGCGAAGGAGCTCGGCAACGAGGTCCCCGCAGAGCCGTTGCTGTTCTTCAAGCCCAACACCTCGGTGGTCGGCCCGAACGTCGAGATCAAGCTGCCGGCCGTGTCCGAGCGCGTCGACTTCGAGGGCGAGCTGGCCGTCATCATCGGTCAGCCGTGCCGCGACGTGCCGAAGGCCAAGGCCGCCAGCGTGATCATGGGTTACACGATCGCCAACGACGTCACGGCGCGCGACCTGCAGAAGAAGGACGTGCAGTTCACGCGTGCCAAGGGTTTTGACACGTTCTGCCCTTTGGGGCCGTTCATCGAGACCGACTTCGACCCGTCCGACGTCCGCGTCGTCACCGAAGTTGACGGGGAAGTCAAACAAGACGGCCGTACTTCGTTGATGGTGCACGACATTCCGTCACTCGTGGAGTACGTGTCCGGCATCATGACGCTGCTGCCGGGCGACCTGATCCTGACCGGCACGCCTGCCGGTGTCGGGCCGATCAGGGCCGGACAGACGGTCTCCGTGACGGTGGACGGCCTTGGCACGCTCACCAATCCGGTCGCAAATAGGTAGCCGTACGGAGCAATCCGTCGTCCGGCAGGTTACGCATCCGGGTACCCGCGAGTAACTTCCCGGTGTCATGACGGACCTGGCGTCCACCCGTGTGTTGCTGGTCGACGGATCGCAGCTCATCACCGAAGGGCTGCGGCTTTCGCTGCACCGCACGCACTGCTTCCGCGTTGTGGGCATCGCCCACACCGTGGCCGAGGCTGCGCGCAGCCTGCGCGGCACTCTGGTGGACCTGGTCGTCACGGACTTCGACGTGCCGGGCGCCGGACCGCTGCGCACCGTGCGGGACACGGCGCAGTACCGGCCGGGCGCCCGCGTCGTCGTGCTGTCCAATGCGGACAGTCCGAGCTGGGCCCGCGCGGCGCTCGACGCCGGCGCGGTGGCCTACCTGCTGAAGACCTCGCCCGTGGCCGAGCTGTTACCGCTGATCGCGGCCGCGGTGCGGGGTGCTCCCGCCACGATCGACGCGCGGGTGGGGTCGCTGGTGCGCCTACCCGCGCGGATGCCGCCACCCGCGTCGCTCGGCCGGCTGTCGGCGCGGGAGTTCGACGTGCTGGCCGAGATGGCGAAGGGCATGGACAACGCCCGCATCGCCCAGCGGCTCTTCATCAGCAACGACACCGTGAAGACCCACGTGAAGGCGATTCTGCGCAAGCTGGGCGCCCGTGACCGCGCCCACGCCGTGGCGATGGTGCTCGGTGAGTCGTCCGAGGCGTTCGTCACGACCTGACGATGGTGCTCGGGTCGTCCGAGGCGTTCGTCATGACCTGACGATGGTCTGCGGATCCCTCCTGGCGAAGTCAGGCGCGTGCTCGGGGCGTGGGCCGATCGCGATCACGTAGGCCGGAACCGCCTGGAGGAACGGCAGCTTCTGCGCGATCCTGAGCGGCAACGGTATGCCCGTGCTGGAGACCGTCTCGGTGCTGTTGAGCTTGCGACCGAGGAACAGCCGGTGGATCACCCGCTGCACGGTCTGGATCACCACGGTCGGGAAGAGCCTGCGCCCGCGCACCTTCGCGAGCGTCGCGCTCGTGACCCGGCCCGCCCGCAACGGCTTGGCAAGCAGGGTCGCCGCCGCCACCGCGTCCTGCACGGCCAGGTTGATGCCCACGCCACCGACCGGTGACATCGCGTGCGCCGCGTCACCGATGCACAGCAGCCCGTCGACGTGCCACTGCCGCAACCGGTCCAGCTTCACGTCCAGCAGCTTCACCTCGTCGAGGTCGGTGATGTGGCCCACCCGGTCCGCGAGCCACGGGATGAGCGTGACGACTCGTTCGCGGAACTTCTCGACGCCCTCGGCGCGCACCGCCTGGTCCGTTCCCTTGCGGATCAGGAAGGCACACTGGAAGTACTCGCCGCGTGGAATGAGCACGAGCGCGCTGCCGGCGCTGAACCTGCCTGCACCACCCTTGACGGCGTCGCTTTCGTTGCGCGGCAAGCGGAACCACCACACGTCCATCGGCGCGCCGAAGCTGTAGACCGGGAGTTCCACGGCGGCGCGCAGGATCGAGCTCCGTCCGTCCGCCGCGACGACGAGGTCGGCGGCGTACTCGCCCTCGTGCCCGTCGACGCGATCGCGGTACTTCACGCCCGTGACCTTGTTGCCGCTCTTGGTGATCTCGGTGACCTCGGTGTTCATCCGCAGCGTGAACGCCGGTTCGAGCCTGCCCGCGTCCGCCAGCAGGTCCAGGAAGTCCCACTGCGGCACCATCGCGATGCGCTTGTTCGGGCCGGGCAGCCGGGACAGGTCGGCGACCGTGACCTTGGCGCCGCCGTCGAGCAGCGCCTCGATCTTGTCGACGTCCTGGTGCGGCACCTGCGCGAACGCGGGACCGAGCCCCAGCTCGTCCAGCAGCGTGAGCGTCGACGCGTGCACCGTGTCGCCGCGGAAGTCCCGCAGGAAGTCGCCGTGCTTCTCGAGCACCGTGACCTCGACGCCACCGCGGGCCAGGAGCAGTCCCAGCACCATTCCGGCAGGTCCGCCGCCGACGACGAGGCAGGTTGTCCTCTCCATGTCGATCCCCTCTTTTCAACCGGTGTTGAATAAATCCAGCATGCTCGTGATCACGATGTGCGTCAAGCCGGTTCCGAGTGGCGTGGCTCTCGTTCGGGTCCGTCCAATGTGGACGGTCTGGTGGGCCAGGCCTCGAAAAGGTTGCGACTGGTGTGAAATGTCGCTTCGCGGGCTACAGTGCCGCGCTCGCGGAGCCACTCACTCAGGCGGAGATCGCTGCGTCGCCGAACAACACTCGACCGGGCTATTGCTTTCGGCGCACGGAGGAGTGCGACTGGTTCGTTCGGGCCCTCAAGGTCTGCTTGATCGTGCAAGGACCTGTAGGAATCACCTCGTTAGCCGAATCGGACGAGGCCCCCACGCACCTAACCTTCCGGAGTGACAACTGCGTCCCCGACTTTCACGCGTAAGAGAACCGGCGAGATCCGCGCTGTGTGCCTGGACGTCGACGACACACTTGTCGACTACAGCGCTTCTTCGCGAGCCGCGTTGGCCTCGATGGTCGGTAACGCCGACGCCTGGTCGTTGTGGCAGAGGATCACCGACGACCACGTCTCCCGCCAGCTCGCCGGCGAACTGCAGTACGTGCAGATGCGCAACATCCGCACACAGGCCTTCTTCGCCGCACTCGGCGAGGAACTGTCGCTGGAGGAAGCGACCCGCCGCGAACTCGGCCGCCAGGAGGTCCTCTCCGCCGGCTGGTGCCTGTTCCCGGACGCGATCCCGATGCTCGACTGGCTGCGCGCGACAGGCCTCCCGATCGCCGCGATCAGCAACGCGTCGGGCCGCCACCAGCGCGTGAAGATCGCCCAGCTCGGCCTCGCCGAGTACTTCGACGCCGTCCTGATCGCCGGCGAGGTCGGCTGCGCCAAGCCGGATCGCGTGATCTTCCACACCGCGTGCCTGGCCCTGGGCGTCCCGCCCGGCGACACCGTCCACGTGGGAGACCGCCTGCACGCCGACGCCATCGGGGCACGGGACGCCGGAATGCACGGCGTCTGGATCAACCGCATCGGCCCGACCGGCGGCACACTGCCCGCGGGCCTGTCGTCCATCACGACGCTCGCGGAACTGCCGGAGCTCCTCGTGTGCGAGCTCTCCACCGCCAGCGCCTGAGTTCACCTTCGAGACCGGCCCCCACCTGCGCGGATGCGTTCAGGTGGGGGCCGATTTCACTTCTGCCGGGGGCGTGGTCTAGTATTTCTCTCGGCAGCAACGAGGACCTCGGAACTCCCGCGGGACAACGAAGTCGATCGTGAAAGCCAATGGGGTATGGTGTAATTGGCAGCACGACTGATTCTGGTTCAGTTAGTCTAGGTTCGAGTCCTGGTACCCCAGCTGCGAAGGAAGAACTGCCCTCGGGTCAGCTTCTGGAGCTGCTGAAAATGTTAGACCCAAAGCAAGATGCCAGAGCAAGACCCAGCAGTAAAAGAACTGAATAGCCGGATTTGGACCGGACAGAGTGATCTGATAAGGTTCAAGCCAGCAAGAAGTTCTAGGGCCCCGTCGTCTAGCGGCCTAGGACGCCGCCCTCTCAAGGCGGTAGCGAGGGTTCGAATCCCTTCGGGGCTACAGAGGTGGTAGAGGCCTGTCTGCGGAGTGCGCAGACAGGCCTCTTTCGCTTTGCCTTCTGGGGGCCAAGCCCCCAGACCCCAGCCGGCGGGCTCCGCCCCCGGACCCCCGGCGTGGGTGTGACCCGTGCCTTGTGGTGTGCGCGTCGCTTCGCTTGCGAATGGGTGCCCTCGCCCTCGCTTCGCATCGGGTGGGCGGGCGGGTGCCATTCGGCTGCATTCTTTGTGGGCGAGCTTTTACTTAATGCAGTGGTTAGGCCGCCCTCCTTAGGAGGGCGGCCTTTGTGGTTATAGGCGGCTTTGTAGGGCTTCTGCTGCTGCTAGTAGGTCTGCTGCCCAGCGGGCTCCTGGGCGGCGGCCCATGCGGTCTATGGGGCCTGAGACTGAGACTGCTGCTACTACGGCGCCTGCTGAGTCTCTTACCGGGGCTGAGACTGAGGCCACGCCTGGTTCTCGTTCTGCCACGCTTTGGGCCCAGCCTCGGCGGCGGACTTCCAAGAGGGTTCGTTCGCCGTATACGGCGTCGGCCAGGACGGCGCGTTGGGTGCCTGGGTCTGACCATGCTGCCAGGACTTTGGCGCCTGAGCCTGCTGTCATGGGGAGCCTGGCTCCGATTGGGACTGTGTCTCGCAGGCCCGAGGGGGGTTCTGCTGAGGAGACGCAGACTCGTTGCATGCCGTCGCGGCGGTAGAGCTGCACGCTTTCGCCTGTGATGTCGCGCAGGCGTGGCAGGACCGAGGAGGCGGCGTCCAGCAACGGGTCCGTTGCGCCGCCTGCCAGTTCGGCCAGAGCCGCGCCCGGGCGCCAGCGGCCGTCTGAGCCTCGGCGCAGCAACCGGTGCACCTCGAGGCCTACGGCCAGGCGGTGTGCGGTCGCTCGCGGGAGGCCGGTGCGGTTGCACAACTCGGCCAGGCCACAAGGATCTTTTGCTACGGCGTTCAACACGGCCACTGCCTTGTCCAGCACGCCGATCCCGCTATGCTGTCCCACAAGCCGATACTAACTTCCCAGACAGTGAGAAGTCCAGATCTGTCGGCGCGTCCATGATGTGGGAGATGTCGCGATGAGCCGCACGCTCGCGGAGAAGGTGTGGGAGGCACACGTTGTGCGCCACGGAAGTGGCGCGGAGCCGGACCTGCTTTACATCGACCTCCACCTGCTGCACGAAGTCACCAGCCCCCAGGCGTTCGACGGCCTCCGCCTTGCGGGCCGCGGGCTGCGCAGGGCCGATCTCACGATCGCCACCGAGGATCACAACGTTCCGACCGTCGACATCGACAAGCCGATCGCGGATCTCGTGTCGCGCACGCAGGTTGAGACGCTCCGGCGCAACTGCGCGGAGTTCGGGGTGCGGCTGCACCCGATGGGGGACTTCGAGCAGGGCATCGTGCATGTCGTCGGGCCGCAGCTCGGGCTCACCCAGCCCGGTATGACCGTGGTGTGCGGCGACAGTCACACGTCGACGCACGGTGCGTTCGGCGCGCTTGCGTTCGGCATCGGCACTTCCGAGGTCGAGCACGTGATGGCGACGCAGACGTTGCCGCTGCGTCCGTTCAAGACGATGGCCATCAACGTCAACGGCGCGCTCGGCGAGGGCGTCACGGCGAAGGACATCATCCTCGCCGTCATCGCGAAGATCGGAACCGGTGGCGGGCAGGGTTATGTGCTCGAATACCGCGGCGACGCCATCGAGGCGCTGTCGATGGAAGCGCGCATGACGGTCTGCAACATGTCGATCGAGGCGGGCGCGCGCGCCGGCATGATCGCACCGGACGACACGACTTTCGACTACATCAAGGGCCGTCCGCACGCACCGTCCGGCGCGGACTGGGACGCGGCCGTCGAATACTGGAAGACGCTGCGCACCGACGACGACGCGACTTTCGACGCGGAGGTGAACCTCGACGCGGCGGAGCTCACCCCCTTCGTCACGTGGGGCACGAACCCCGGTCAGGGCCTGCCGCTGAGCGCGAACATCCCCGACCCCGAGAAGATCGCGGACGAGAACGAGCGCGTGGCCGCCGAGAAGGCGCTGACGTACATGGGCCTCGAGGCCGGCACGCCACTGCGCGACATCCGCGTGGACACGGTGTTCCTCGGCTCCTGCACCAACGGGCGCATCGAGGACCTGCGCGCCGCGGCGGACGTCATCAAGGGGAAGCACGTCGCTTCAGGAGTACGGATGCTGGTCGTCCCCGGTTCGATGCGGGTGCGCAAGCAGGCGGAGGACGAGGGTCTGGACAAGGTGTTCCTCGACGCGGGTGCCGAGTGGCGGCAGGCCGGGTGCTCGATGTGCCTTGGCATGAACCCGGATCAGCTCGCGCCCGGAGAGCGCAGCGCGTCGACCTCGAACCGCAACTTCGAGGGCAGGCAGGGCAAGGGCGGCCGGACGCACCTCGTGTCACCTCTCGTCGCCGCCGCCACGGCCGTGCGCGGCACCCTGTCGGCCCCCGCAGACCTGGAGAACTGACCATGGATGCCTTCACCACCCACACGGGCGTCGGTGTGCCGCTGCGCAGGTCCAACGTGGACACCGACCAGATCATCCCGGCCGTCTACCTCAAGCGCGTGACCCGCACCGGGTTCGAGGACGGGCTCTTCGCCGCCTGGCGCGGTGACGAGCACTTCATCCTCAACCAGGAGCCCTTCAAGGCGGGCAGCGTCCTCGTTGCGGGCCCTGACTTCGGCACCGGGTCCTCTCGGGAACACGCCGTCTGGGCGTTGATGGACTACGGCTTCCGCGTCGTCGTCTCGTCCCGGTTCGCCGACATCTTCCGGGGCAACTCCGGCAAGCAGGGCCTCGTGGCGGCGCAGTGCAGCCAGTCCGATGTCGAGCTGCTGTGGAAGGTGCTGGAGTCCGAACCCGGCACGCCGGTCACGGTGGACCTCACCGACAAGACCGTTCGCGCCAAGGACTTGGTAGCCCCGTTCGAGATCGACGACTACACCCGCTGGCGCCTTCTCGAAGGCCTCGACGACATCGCTTTGACGTTGCGTCACGAGCCCGAGATCAGCGCATTCGAGGGCAATCGCCAGACTTGGCTGCCCACAACGGATCCGCTTCCGGCGGTCTGAGAGGGGGCCGGATTCTCCCCTTGAGAGGGGCGAATCCGGCGCCTCCTGTCCCTCGAAGGGGCGCAATTAGCCACGCCACAACGAAAAATCTGGCGTGGCGATTGGTATTTCTCGCGTTTTGGGCCTACCGTTGCGTTCTAGTCGGCCCGTCTCTTAGGGCCGTGAGCGTCCTGGGAGGGACTGACGGTGAATAAGGCCCAGCTCATCGAGGCGCTCGCCGAGCGCCTTGGAGACAAGAAGACCGCCGGTGCTGCTGTTGACGGCCTCGTGGACGTGATCGTCCGTAGCGTCAACAAGGGCGAGAAGGTCAACATCACGGGCTTCGGCGTCTTCGAGAAGCGCGCCCGTGCGGCTCGCACCGCGCGCAACCCGCGTACGGGCGAGACCGTGAAGGTCAAGAAGACCAACGTGCCCGCGTTCCGCCCCGGCTCGACGTTCAAGGACGTCATCAGCGGTGCGAAGAAGCTGCCGAAGGCCGTTGCTGCCAAGGCCGCCGCCAAGCCCGCCGCCGCTGCCGCCGCGAAGCCCGCGGCTACCAAGGCTCCGGCGACCAAGGCCGCGACGACCCGCGCGACGACCACGACGCGCACCCGTACGGCCGCGGCCGCCACCAAGGCGCCCGCGACCCGTCGCACCACCACGGCCGCGGCGAAGCCCGCTGCTGCCAAGGCGCCTGCGAAGGCGACCGCCACCAAGGCCGCCGCCACCAAGGCCGCCGCCACCAAGACGGCCGCGGCCAAGGCTCCGGCCAAGCGCGCCACGGCTGCTGCCAAGGCGACCGCCGCTGCCAAGCCCGCCGCGAAGACCGCGGCTGCGAAGCCGGCTGCTCGCAAGACGGCTGCCAAGAAGAAGTGAGACGGGCCTCCTGAGGGAGGCTGCGTCACTTCAGTACCAACGCGGAAGGCCCTGGTGTGCGCACACCGGGGCCTTCGTGTTTTGGTCGCTGCTTCACAGGCTGCGGCGAGTTCGCCGGGCCCTTCGTGTTGCGGGATTCGCTTGCGTCAGGGGGCTTTCGCAGGCGTGAAAGCGTTATTTCTATTGGAGTGCCAGGCGTTCTCAGCCCCGCACCGGACCCGCGAGTTCGCGACTTCCCGGCGAACTCGCCGCCGTCTGCGGAGCAGCGGCAGAAACTACGGCCGGGCCAGCGCAGAGGCCAGGTAGTGCGCCGACACCAGGGTTGGCCAGCGCGAAGGCGAGTCCGAAGTGGACCATGTGCCGAACGGCCTGGTGAAGGTCAGCACCCACGTGCTGCCCTTCTTGCACGGGATCTCGTCCAGCCGCAGCCCGCCCATTTCGGCCAGCGACTGCACGACGGACGGGATCACGCCGCCCTGCGAGGAGAGGACGGCACGGCCCTCCTGCGCGGCGACCTCCAGCAGCCGCACGAGGCCGGCGTCCGGGTCGGGCCAGTAGCCCTCCTCCGACAGGCGCGGCTCCTCGACCATCTCCACGTCCAGGTCCTCGGCCACGCCTCGCACGGTGTCCACGCAACGCACTCTGGGCGCCGTGTGGACGCGTACTGGTGCCCACAGGGGCAACATGGCGCGCAGCGCCGCGGCCTGGCGCCAGCCCGCGTCTGAGAGCGGGCGGAGGTCGTCGTCGTCATTCCACTCCGACCGCTTCCCGGCCTTCGCGTGCCGCACCAGCAGAACGACCAGCAGGTCCGCGGGCAGGCGGGAGAACTCGGCCAGCACCTGCTGGTCCGGTTCGTAGGTCAGCAGTTCCGACGCCTCGGCGATCGGCAGCCACCGCAGCAGATCGACCTCTTCGTTGGGGACGAACGAACCGGAAACGGCCTGAGCGGCGTAGTAGTCGACCGTTTTGGGCACGCTTTTCACCGAATACGACACCTGCCGGAGATGGCGGCCGAGGACACAGGAGAAGCCTGTCTCCTCTTCCACCTCGCGTACCGCGCAGCCCGGAATCGTCTCTCCGTGGTCGAGTTTGCCTTTCGGCAGGGACCAGTCGTCATAACGCTGGCGGTGCACCACCGCGACTTCGACGTCACCGTCGGCCTCGCGCCAGAGCACCGCCCCAGCAGCTTTGATCACCCAAGAGCTCCGTGCCTGTGCAGCAGTTCCATCTGGTGGTCCCGCACGGACGTGCCGTCCGAAGGCGAGGCCTCCCATTCTCCGTCAGGGCACAGAACCCAGCAGCGCGTGTGGGGATCGAGCGCGGACTCGAACATGTCGCCCAGCTGCTTGGTCAGGCGCGGGTCGGCGACGCGCAGGGCCACCTCGACGCGGCGGTCCAGGTTGCGGTGCATCATGTCCGCGCTGCCGATCCAGTACTCGTCGCAGGCGACGAAGTGGAAGACCCGCGAGTGCTCCAGGAACCGGCCCAGGATCGACCGCACCCGGATGTTCTCCGACAGCCCCTTGATGCCCGGCTTCAGGCCGCAGATGCCGCGTACCACCACGTCGACGGGCACGCCGGCCTGCGACGCCCGGTACAGCGCGTCGATGACCTGCTCGTCCACGAGCGAGTTCACCTTGATGCGCACGCCCGAGGGCTCACCGGCCTGCGCGCGTTCGATCTCCAGGTTGATCCGGTCGACGATGCCCTTGCGGACGCCGTAGGGCGCGACGAGCAGCGAGCGGTACTCGTCCTGGCGCGCGTAGCCGGTCAGCACGTTGAAGAGGTCGGTGAGGTCCGCGCCGATCGTCGGCTCCGCGGTCAGGATGCCGACGTCCTCGTACAGCCGCGCGGTCTTCGGGTTGTAGTTGCCGGTGCCGATGTGGCAGTAGCGGCGGATCGTCGAGCCTTCCTGGCGCACCACGAGCGACGTCTTGCAGTGCGTCTTCAGGCCCACCAGGCCGTAGACGACGTGCACGCCCGCCTTTTCCAGCGCCCGTGCCCACTTGATGTTCGCCTGCTCGTCGAACCGGGCCTTCAGCTCCACCAGCGCCACGACCTGCTTGCCCGCCTCGGCCGCGTCGATCAGCGCGTCCACGATGGGGGAGTCGCCGGAGGTGCGGTACAGCGTCTGCTTGATGGCGAGCACGTGCGGGTCGGCCGCGGCCTGCTCGATGAAGCGCTGCACGGACGTGGAGAACGAGTCGTACGGGTGGTGCACGAGGACGTCACCCTCGCGCAGCGTCGCGAAAACGCTCTTCGGCGTCTCGCGCTCACCGAACGCCGGGTGCGTCGCCGGCACGAACGCCGGGTCCTTCAACGTCTTGCGGTCGATGCCGTAGAGCAGCCACAGGCACGACAGGTCGAGCAGGCCGGGCACGGTCACGACGTCGTGCGGGTCGACCTCCATCTCCCGCAACAACAGTTCGAGCATGTGCTCGGTCATGTCGTCGGCCACCTCCAGGCGCACCGGCGGACCGAACCGGCGCCGAGCGAGCTCGCGTTCCAGCGCCTGCAACAGGTCCTCGTCGCGGTCCTCCTCGACCTCGAGGTCCGCGTTGCGCGTCACCCGGAACGCGTGGCACTCGATGACCTCCATGCCGGTGAACAGCTCGCCCAGGTGCGCGGCGATGAGCTCCTCCAGCGGCAGGAAGGTCGCGGAAGAGGACGACCGGTCCCCTTCCACCCGGACGAGGCGCGGCACGTTGTCCGGCACCTTCACGCGGGCGAACCGCTCGCCGCCGCCCTCGGGATCGCGCACGGTCACGGCGAGGTTCAGCGACAGCCCCGAGATGTAGGGGAACGGGTGCGCCGGGTCGACCGCGAGCGGCGTCAGGACCGGGAACACCTGGGCGCTGAAGTAGTTGGAGAGCCTCAACCGGTCGTAGTCCGTGAGGTCGCCCCACGTCACGATGCTGATCCGGTGCTCTTCCAGGCCCGGCCGGATGTGGTCGAGGAACGCGCGGGCGTGCTGCTCCACGAGTTCCTGCGTGCGCTTGGAGATGGACACGAGCTGTTCCTGCGGCGTGAGCCCGTCCGCGCTGCGCACCGAAAGACCGGTCTCCGCGCGCCGCTTCAGGCCCGCGACCCGGACCATGTAGAACTCGTCCAGGTTCGAGGCGAAGATCGCGAGGAACTTCGCGCGCTCCAGCAACGGCTGCGAGGAGTCCTCGGCCAGTGCGAGCACGCGGGCGTTGAAGTCCAACCAGGACAGTTCACGGTTGAAGTACCGGTCGTCCGGGAGGTCGGTCGGCACCGCGCTGGACGTCACCGCGGGCGGTGCGGAAGGCACGCCACGCAACGGGGCGGCGGCCGTGGGACCGCGTTCGACCTTCGCCCGAGTCGTCGAAACTCGCCGGGTCGCCGCACGAGGCTGCTTGCGCGGGGTCGCCGCTTCCACTTTCGCACGCGGGGTGCGGCGTCGGGAGGGTGTCGCCTTACCGTCGTTGTCGTCCTTGCTCACGTCACGCATTGTGGCGCACTATCGCCGTGAGCGCCCCTAACCAGAACGTCCGTCTGGTGAACTCCTCGTCACAGAACAGGCATGCGAAGAGCGGTGACGGTCCCATCGGGGCTACGTTCGAGGGTCACCCGTTGCCCCGGACGCAGCATCCGCCAGCCACCCGCCGTGACGGCTTCGGTACTCACGTCGACGAGAACGCCGTCATCTCGCAGGACGACGGCAGAGCCGTCACTGTTAAAAGTAGACACGGTCGCCTGCACGGACGCGAAGCCTAGACGTTCGTAGCTACACGACTCGTTCGGCGCGCTGCCAGGGTCGATCCATGAAGGTTATTGCCACGATCACCGCGGCGACCCTGTTGGCCTTCACCACGGCAGGCCTGGCTTCGGCGGCTTCCGCCGAACCCAGGACGCCGAAGGTGGACAAACCACGACTGCAGGCGGCGGCCAAGAACGTCCGCCTCAAAGCCTCACTTCCCGGTACCGAACGGGCCATCTCGATCGCGTTCGCCCAGTACGGCAAGCGCGACGTGGCTTTCGTGAGCATGGAGACCGGGCTCAAGACGTTCGACGTCACCGACCTGGACAGGCCCAAACTCCTCGACCACCTCACGAAAGAGGAGATGGCACTGCCGGGCGACGACCCGACGAAGCGCTTCTGGGAGAACGAGGACATCAACGTCGACCCCAAGCGCAAGCTCGCGTTCCTGGCGCGTGAGGTCAACTCGTTCGGCCGCGCGCTGCCCGGCGACCGCCCGACGGGCAACTACATCGTGTCCGCTGTGGACCCCGCCGACCTCAGAATCCTCAGCTTTCACCGGCAGAACACCGGTCACACCAGCACCTGCATCAACGACTGCCAGTTCCTCTGGACGGCAGGACTCGACCGGTCGGACGCCAAGACCGGCCGGATCTTCGTCACGGACATCCGCGATCCGAAGACCCCGAAAGAACTTCCGGTCTCCGTCGACGTCCGCGGCAAGGCGGGCGAGGGGAAGATCACGCACGACGTCCAGGTCGACGCCCAGGGCATCGCGTGGGTGGCGGGCGACGACGGCACCCGCGGTTACCACACGAAGGGCTGGCACCGAGACCCGTTGACCGGCAGGTACCGCGAGGCGAAGGCGTGGGATCCCGTTCCGTACGCGGGCGGCGCCGTGCCGAAGGCGGACATGCCGACCTCGTTCACGCACAACTCGTTCCGCCCGATCGGCCGCACGCTCCTCGACGGCCCGTTGCCCACGCGTGAGAACCCGCCGGGCTCACTGCTGCTGCACACCGAGGAGGCGTTCGGCTCGCCCACCTGCAAGACCGAGGGCCGGTTCGTCATCTCCTCGCTGCAGGGCACGCACAACGGTGAGGGCTGGGCCGAGACGCCCAAGGAGATGAGGACCGTCGGCATCTGGAGCCCGGACGACCAGGAGGGCACGATCCCCGGCAACGTCACGTGCTCCGCGCACTACTTCGACGTGCAGAAGAGGATCGTGGCCTACTCCTGGTACAACCAGGGCACCCGGTTCCTGGACATCTCCAACCCCGCCAGGCCGATCCAGATCGGGTACTGGCGGCCGGACACCGCGACGTCCTGGGCGCCGTACTGGCACCGCGGCACCGTGTTCGTGGCGGACATCTCGCGCGGCGTCGAGATCCTGCAGCTGGAGAAGGGCGCTTACGAGGCGCAGGCGAGCGGCACTCCCGTGACGCTGACCGCGCACCACGCCAGGGAACTGGCCAGGGAGAGCGACAGGGAACCCGTGCCGCTCGCCCCGAACCCGTTCTACGGCTGGGCCTGCCCGATGGTCGCCAACCGCGACGACTCGGCGGACTGCGGTGCGGGAGCCTGCGGCGCACCCTGCTGAGACACCCCGGCCGTGACAGCGGCCTTCGCGCGCTGGCGGGTGATCACGCGCCGGCCGAGGTTGATCATCGGGATCTCCACGGTCAGGTAGAGAACACTCGCCAGCGCCAGACCCAGTGCCGTGACCACGACGGCCTGCCCGAGACCGGACAGAGCGGGCCAGAAGAACGCGATGACGGTCGCGGCGATCGTCTGCACCAGGTAGAGCGAGTACGAGCGCTCGCCGACGAACTGCATCGGCTTCACGGACAGGAACGTCGTGGCCGGTCCGGGCGCGATCATCGCGGTCAGCAGGACGGCCGTCGCGAGCGCGTACACCGGAATGACCAGCACGTGACCAGGGATTCCGTTGATGCCGTCGAGGAATCCGGCGATCGGCTTCACGCTCAGGTGCACCGCGACGAATCCGATCGCGACGATGACCTGCGCGACGCGGTTCGTGAGCGGGCGCAGCACGGCGAATCCGCGCGGGCTGTGCAGAGCGATCGCGAGCAGCACACCCGTCAGGATCGAGAAGTAGTGCAACGGCCAGCCGGGGTTGCTGTGCGACGCGGTGAAGTTCACGACCACGAGCGCGAGCAGCATGCCGAGGGCGGCGGCACCGGCGCGGCGGCGCAGCACGACTGTGCCCAGCGCGATCGCGACCAGTGGCCAGACCAGGTAGAACTTCTGCTCGATGCCCAGCGACCACGACTGCCCGTACGGGCTGGCGCCGGCGAACTCGTTGGTGAACGAGAGGAAGTACGGCAGCGCGGAGCCGATGCCGTTGCTCAGGAACGTGCCCGCCAGCGCGGACGCCACGACAGTCACGAGCAGGAGCACGAAGTAGACGGGGAGAATCCGGAAACCGCGCCGCAGGTAGAACTCACCGAGCGAGATCCGGCCGGTCCGCTGTTCCTCGCGCAGCATCAGCGTGGTGATCAGGAATCCGCTGAGGACGAAGAACATCTGGACCCCGGCCCAGCCCTGGAGCCGATCCGGTCCGCCGTAGTGGAAGAAGACGACCAGCACCGCGGCAATGGCACGCAGGCCGTCCAGAGCGGGAAAGCGGCGCAACGCCAGGTAGTCGGCGTGCGTCAGTGAACTCATGCAGGAAACACCTCAGGGCAACGCGTCGGGGGATGACGACACCGGGGGAAGCGTCGTCGGCACAGGGGGATACGGATGTAAAGGTGCCGGGGTTCCCCGTTGAGTTGCCCGAACCAACATTTTCGTGTTGTTCGTCACGAACTCAAGAGGTTTCCCCGGTCAGCAGCGGGAGAGCGGTGAGAGCTTCGCCAGCGGAGCGGCGGCCGCGACGCGCCAGCCTTGTCGTGTGAGCGCTCCGCCGTGGACTTCGAGCCAGTACCCGCCTTCGGTCGTGTGCAGGGTCGCGCCGCTGCGGATGTCCGTGACGTACGACGACTCCGACTGCCACGACACGAAGTCGCCGCTCACCCGCGGGAACACAATGCCTTCCGTTCTCGGCGCCGGCCTGATCCCGGCCAGCTCGCGCGGTTGCGCCCAGCCCTCGCGCCAGCCGATCAGCTTCTCGTCCCGCGTCCACACCACCGTGCGGCCGTCGGATGCCACGCTGTCACCGGGTTCGGCGTTCTGCAGCTGCTCGGGCAACGCTCCCTCGGCGCGGAACTTCCCGTCCTGCAGCCAGATGACCGCGTCACCGAGGAAAGCCGGCTTCGTGCCGGGGCCGACGACCCTGTCCTTCTTCTTCGCCAGGTCGTAGAGGTGTACGCCCGCACTGTCGGACCAGGCGGCTTTGCCGTTGTGCACCACGGCACCGTCGTCGCCGATCCGCACGGGTGCGCCGTCGTCGCGCGAGTCCCACGCGTAGGTCGTGGTGGTGTGGTCGGCCGGGTTCGGTGTCGTGGAGAACGTCACCCAGCGGCCGTCGAACTCGACACCGAAGAGCTGCCCGTCGTTCTGCACCGCCATCACCTGCTGGCGCTTGCCGTGGTCGTGCAGCACGAGCTCGGTCGTCCTGTTGCGCGTGGTCTTCACGAGTGTCGTGCCGGCGTCCTCGTTCGCCGCGACGACGATGACCTTCTCGTGCGGGCCCGCCTCCGTCCGGTCGCGCGACAGGAGGTCCTTCCAGCTCTGGGGCAGGTCCACCCGGCAGGTGCTGAGCCTGCTCTCCGCCGTGTAGTCGGACGGCCGGTCGATCGGATAGGCGGCCACACAGCCCGCGACGGCCGTGACACCCGCCAGCGCGATGAGCGCTCGCATCAGTCTCCCAAATCGTGATCACCCCAGTGACCCGGAAGACGTGTGGCGAGTGTTCAGGTTGTCCTGGCGGGCAAGGCGTTCGCGGTGCGCGTGCCGAGACCCAGCGCGAGCGCGAGCCGCAGGTCTTCTTCCGTGTCCACGTCACAGCGCAACGACGGCCACGCCCCGATCAGCGCGACCGCACCGGAAAGCCGGTGGAGTCCGGCCGACCCGACGCCGAACCGCGGGTCGAGTTCCCCGCCGGGCGCGGCGAGAAGCAGCGTCGTGCCGGTGCCCTGGCGGTCGGGGACGAACGCGCGGCGTCCGGTCGAGGCTTCGAGCGCGGCCTGGAGTTCGTCGGGCCTGAGCGCCGGCAGGTCGGCCTGGAGCGCGCCGATTCGGGACGACCGGAGCGTGCGCGCGCCGTGGAGCAACGCCTGGTTGAGGCCCGGCTGCGGCGGCTCCGGCAGCGACTCGACACCCAGTGCGGCCATTTCGGCGGCGACCGCCGGGTCCGATGTGATGGTGACCACGCGCCGGACACCGGGAGTGGCCACGGCCGCGCTCACCGTGTCGAGGGCGAGCGCGAGCGCCAGCGCCGCGTGTGACACCGGATCTCCGCCGGTCGCGCTGGTCAGCCTGGTCTTGGCCCGGTCCAGCGTCTTCACCGGAACCACGAGGTCAACTTCATCCCGCACCTGGCCATAGTCCACGATTCGCGGACTACTGTGCTCTCGGGCGCAGATCTAGCAGGTTAGGAGAGGCCTCGTGGCCAAAAGGGAGAAGGGCGGCTTCTGGGTCGGGGTCGCCGCGGCGATCGTCTACCCGATGTCGTTCGTGCTGGGCAGGCACCGGATGGTGCACGGGGAGCGCATCCCGCGCGAAGGTGCCGCACTGCTCGTCATGAACCACATCTCGCACCTCGACCCGTGCTACGACGCCATGTTCGTGCACAAGAACTACCGCGTGCCGCACTTCCTCGCGAAGCACAGCCTGTGGAACGTGCCGATCATGGGCAGCATCCTGAAGGGTGCGAAGCAGATCCCCGTCTACCGGGGCACCACGGACGCCCAGCAGAGCCTGCGCGAGGCGCACAACGCGCTGGAGACCGGTCAGCTCGTGGTGATCTACCCGGAGGGCACGATCACCAGGGACCCCGACGGCTGGCCCGCGAACTCGCGCACCGGGGTGGCCCGGCTGGCGCTGCAGCACGACGGTCCGGTCATCCCCGTCGCCCGCTGGGGCACGCTCGATCTCTACAACCACTACCAGAAGAAGTTCCGGCCGTTCCCGCGCAAGACGATCACGCACTTCGTCGGTGAACCGGTCGACCTCTCCGCGTACCGCGACAAGGAGGAGACGCTGCCGTTGCTGCGCGAGGTCACGGACCTGCTGATGGGCGCGGTCAAGGAACACCTGGCCGAGGTGCGCGGGGAACAGGCGCCCGAAGGCTTCTACGGACCGAGGAAGGCCTGAACACCATGGCGATCGAACGAGTTGCGGTGCTCGGCTCCGGTTCGTGGGGCACGGCCTTCGCGAAGGTCATCGCGGACTCCGGTCCCGAGGTCGTGCTGTGGGCGCGGCGTCAGGAGGTCGCTGCCGAGGTCACCGAGACCCGCGTGAACTCCGGCTACCTGCCCGGCATCTCGTTGCCGGCCAACCTCACGGCCACCTCCGACCCGGCGAAGGCGCTGGACGGGGCGGACGCGGTGGTGCTGGCCGTGCCGTCGCAGACGTTGCGGGTGAACCTGTCGGGGTGGAAGGAGCTGCTGCCGCCGGACGCGACGCTGGTGTCGTTGTCCAAGGGCGTAGAGCTCGGCACGCTGAAGCGGATGAGCGAGGTGATCCGCGAGGTCGCCTGCGTCGACGAGTCGCAGGTGGCCGTGGTGTCCGGGCCGAACCTGGCCAAGGAGATCGCCGTCGAGCAGCCGACCGCGACCGTCATCGCGTGCACGGACCACGACCGGGCGGTCGACCTGCAGCACGCGTGCTCGAACTCGTACTTCCGCCCGTACACCAACACCGACGTGGTCGGCTGCGAGCTGGGCGGGGCGTGCAAGAACGTCATCGCGCTGGCGTGCGGCATGGCGGCGGGCATGGGCTACGGCGACAACACGATGGCGTCGATCATCACCCGCGGCCTGGCCGAGACGGCACGGCTGGGCGCGGCGCTGGGCGCGGACCCGCTGACGTTCGCGGGCCTCGCCGGACTGGGCGACCTGGTGGCGACGTGCGCGTCGCCGTTGTCGCGCAACAGGTCCTTCGGCGAACGGCTCGGGCGTGGCGAGACCCTCGCGCAGGCACAGGAAGCCGCGCACGGGCAGGTCGCCGAGGGCGTGAAGTCCTGCTCGTCGATCCGTGAGCTCGCCCACGCGCACGGCGTCGACATGCCGATCACCGAAGGCATCCACCAGGTCTGCCACGACGGGCTGAGCGTGCGCGACCTCGGTGCCGCGCTGCTGGGCCGTAACCGGAAGCACGAGCGCCAGTGACCCCCGAACTCGGTGATGGCACGCGGGTCGTGCACGCGGTTTCAGGTGAGCCGGGCGAACCGTTCGGCGCGCAGCCGGTGTTCGCGTCGGCGTACCACCTGGGCGGCCAGGACTACTACGGCCGCGCGGGCAACCCGACGTGGCGTGCTCTCGAAACGGCGCTGGGCTCGCTCGAAGGTGGTGAGTGCGTCGTCTTCCCGTCCGGGATGGCGGCGATCTCGACGTTGCTGCGGACGGTTCTGTCCACCGGGGACACCCTGGTCGTCCCGTCCGACGGCTACTTCCTGACCAGGAAGTTCGTGTCCGAAATGGACGTGAACGTGGTCGAGGTGCCCACGGCCGGGCCGTATCCGTCGTTCGAGGGCGTGCGGCTGGTGCTGCTGGAGACGCCGTCGAACCCCGGTCTGGACGTCTGCGACATCGCCGCGCTGGCGGACCAGGCACACGCCGCGGGCGCGTTGCTGGCCGTGGACAACACGACCGCGACACCACTCGGGCAGCGGCCGCTGGAGCTGGGCGCGGACATCGTGGTCGCCTCGGACACCAAGGCGGTCGCGGGGCACAGCGATGTCCTTTTCGGACACGTGACGCTGGCGAGCGGCGAGCTGGCGGCTCGGATCCGTGACGCGCGGACGTTGAACGGCGCGATTCCCGGGCCGTTCGAGACGTGGCTCGCGTTGCGCGGCCTCGGAACCCTGGACCTGCGGCTCGCGCGGCAGGCGGAGAACGCCGCCGCGATCCACGCGTTGCTGAAGGGCCGCGTGGTGAACCTGCGGTGGCCGGGAGCGTCGGACGACCCGGCGTTCCTCGTGGCGGCGCAGCAGATGCGGCGCTTCAACGGCGTGCTGACGTTCGAGCTCGAGTCGGTCGAAGCGGTGAACCGGTTCCTGGAACGCTCGAAGCTGGTGTCGGCGGCGACGTCGTTCGGCGGCCTGCACTCGACGGCCGACCGGCGTGCGCAGTTCGGCGACCCGGTGCCGGAAGGCCTGGTGCGCTTCTCGGCCGGCTGTGAGGACACTCGGGACCTGGTCGCGGACGTGTCCCACGCTTTGGGACTGGATTGACGGAGGGTCCCGGTTCCGGGACCCTCTGCTCCATGTCCTTCAACACATGTTGCTGTTGTACCCGGCGATAGTCCCGCGTCCTCTTTTCGCGCATTCGCCTGGTTAGGACCTTTTCCCCGATGTTCGCCGTTCCTGAGAACAGCGTCGTGCTGTCTGAGAACTCCGCGTTGCTGCACCCCGTTCGAGTGGCTCTGTCGTGGGCTGCCGACCGCGACCGCTGGAAGCACCTGCTCCGGTACGACCCGGAGGAGCGCTTCTCGGCGTTGGTCGACAAGACCGACGACCAGGAGATCTGGCTGATGAGCTGGCTCCCCGGTCAAACCGCGTCGCTGCACGACCACGACCACACCTCGGGTGCGTTCACCGTCGTCAGCGGCCTGCTGACCGAGGTCGTGACCACGAAGATCCAGGTCGTGCACTCACTTCACGCCGGTCAGTCGCGCGTGTGGGGGCCCGGTTACGTGCACCGGGTGCGCAACGACGGCGTGGATCCGGCCGTGTCTATCCACGTCTACCGCCACGGCACACGCGCCATGAACTCGTACCGCTACGACCCGGTCAACGGCCCCGTTCGCTGACGTGCGGCGGGATGGCCTTGTCCGTTTCGTGCGGTACGGGCGCGCCCCACGTCGTGATGAGCGGCATGTGCCCGGCCCATACGAGGTTCGCTTCGAGGTCCGACGGCTCCTCGCCCGGCCCGCCCTCGCGCACCTTCACGCTCGCCTCGGTCAGGTCGATCTCCAGCGCGGCCGTCTGCGCGAGCTCCTTCCTGGACGGTTCGCGCGCGTAGTCCCAGCTACCGGGCGTGACGTGCTCGACGATCGTGCGCAGGGCGTGCGCGGTGTCCTCGGCGATCTTCGCGGTGCCGTGGATGATCGCGGACCGGTAGTTCATCGAGTGGTGGAACACCGACCGCGAGTAGACGACGCCGTCCACGAGCGTGACCGCGACGCAAACCGGCTTGCCCTCCAGCATGCTCCTGATGGACCGTGAGCCCGTCGAGCCGTGCAGGAAGATGCGGTTGCCGTCCCGCCCGTACGCGGTGGGGATGAGGAACGGCGCCCCGTCGACCTCCACGGCGAGGTGGCACACGAGACCCGCGTCGAGGATGTCGTAGAGCACCTGACGGTCTTCGACGGCTCGATTCTTGCCGCGGACGACGGTGCTGCGCGGGGTGGGTGAGAGCTGCATGGTTTCACCCTGCGGGAAGAAGTGGCATTATTGAAGCGCCATTTTCCATCGATCTGAGAAGGCCACTTTGGCAGAGACCGCGCTTCCCGTGGCGCTGGACCGCGAGTCCGCCGAACCACTCGCCGTCCAGCTCGCCGACGCACTGCGTTCCGCCGCGTCGGAGGGCCGTCTGCGGGCGGGTGACCGGTTGCCGTCCACACGCGCGTTGGCCGACTCCATCGGAGTGTCCCGCACGGTCACCGCCGCCGCCTACGAACAGTTGCACGCGGAGGGCTGGATCGCTGGTCGGCACGGCTCCGGCACCTACGTCACCACGACGCCGCCCGGCCCGCTGCGCAAACGTTCGCGCAAGCCCGTCGCCCCCGTCATCACCGATTTCGTGGACCTCGGCACCGGCGCGCCCTGGGCCGGTGGCCTCGACCGCGCGGCCTGGCGCCGCGCCTGGCGCGCCGCGGCGGACGCGCCCCCGCTGTCCCGTCCCGAACGCGCCGGCCTGCCCGAATACCGCGAGGCCATCGCCGAACACCTGCTGCGCCACCGCGGCCTCGCCGTCAACGCCGACCCCGTCCTGGCCACCGGCGGCACCACGGCCGTGCTGACCGAGATCGCCGTCGCGGTGCTGAAGCGCGGCGACGCGGTGGCCGTCGAGGAACCCGGCTACCAGCGGGCGGTGGGCGTCTTCCGCGCCAACGGCCTGAAGGTCGTCCAGGCCGCAGTCGACGCCGAAGGGCTCCTGCCGGAGGCCGTGCCGGCGGGCGTGAAGGCCGTCTACTGCTCGCCCGCCCACCAGTACCCGCTGGGCGGCCGCATGTCGGCGGCACGGAGGGTCGCGCTGGTGGAACGGGCGCGCCGCGACGGCTGGCTCGTCATCGAGGACGACTACGACGGCGAACTCAGGTACGACGTGGCGCCGCTGCCGTCACTGGCCGCGCTGGCCCCCGACGTCGTGGTCCACCTCGGCACCACGAGCAAGATCCTCACGCCGACCCTGGGCGCGGGCTGGATGGTCGCCCCCGAGCACATCGCCACGACCGTCCTCGAACACCGCGACCTGACCGGCACCAGCCCGGCGGCAGCGGGCCAGCGGGTCGTCGTCGAACTGGCACGCATGGGCGACCTCGGCCGGCACCTGCGCAAGCTCCGGCGAGAGCTGTCCGAACGGCGCGCGCTCATCATCGACACGTTCGCCGCCGCCGGCATCGAGGTGCTCGGCGACGACGCGGGCGCGCACGTCGTGGTGCTGCTGCCCAGTGCCGAGCAGGAGCGTTCGTTGATGAGGCAGGCGCTCGAGCGCGGGCTGCGGGTGGACGGGCTGGCCCGGCACTACGTGAACCGGCCCAAGCTGCAGGGGCTCGTCATCGGGTACAGCGCGTGCTCGCGGGAGCAGCTGGTGAGCGCTCTGCCGGTGCTGACGGAGCTGCTCAGAACCACCAGCTGACCACGGGTGGGCACAATCGCCCAAACGGGTAGGGTCGCCCGCATGACGCAGCGCAAGACAAGGGTGGCCGTGGTCTTCGGTGGCCGCAGCTCCGAGCACGAGGTCTCCTGCCAGTCCGCCAAGAGCGTCCTGCCGCACCTCGACGCGGACCGGTTCGAGGTGGTGCCGATCGGCATCACGCCGCAGGGGCAGTGGGCACTCGGCACGGACCCGAGCGCGCTGGAGCCGGGCGCCGGCAACCTCCCGACGCTGCGCAACCAGACCGTCGTCGCGATCGAGCCCGGTCACGCGCTGAAGGACGTCGACGTCGTCTTCCCGTTGCTGCACGGCGCGTGGGGTGAGGACGGCACGATCCAGGGCCTGCTCGAACTCGGTGGCCTTCCTTACGTCGGGCCCGGTGTGTTCGCGAGCGCCGCCGTCATGGACAAGATCTTCGCCAAGAAGATCCTGCAGGCCGAGGGCATCAACGTCGGCAAGTTCGTCGCCCTCGACCGCGCCGCCACGACGCTGACGCTGGACGAGCGCGAGTACCTCGGCCTGCCGGTGTTCGTGAAGCCGTCACGCGCGGGGTCGTCCGTCGGCATCTCCAAGGTGAGCGACTGGGACGACCTGGACGCCGCGATCTTCGAGGCGCGGCAGCACGACCCCAAGGTCATCATCGAGGCCGCCGTGGTGAACCCCCGCGAGATCGAGCTCGCGGTGCTGGAGTTCCCGGACGGCCGCGTCGAGGCCTCACTGCCCGCCGAACTGCGCCCGGTCGGTGACGGCGCCGACTGGTACGACTTCGAGGCGAAGTACGTCAACGACTCCTACGAGGCCGACATCCCGGCGAAGCTCGACGACGACATCACCGCGCAGCTGCGCGAGCTGGCCGTCACCGCGTTCAGGGCGCTCGACTGCCAGGGTCTGTCCAGGGTGGACTTCTTCCTCACCGAGCAGAACGAGCTGATCGTCAACGAGCTCAACACCATGCCCGGCTTCACGCCGATCTCCATGTACCCCAAGGCGTGGGACGCGACGGGCATCGACTTCACGACGCTGCTGACCACGCTGATCGAGACGGCGATCGCCCGCGGCTCAGGCCTGCGTTAGGGCGCAGTCTTGACCGGTTGCTTGGCCAGGAGGTCGCGCACGGTGGTGGAGATGTCCTGCAACGGTCCGGTGCCCGCGCCGGCGGGCACCGTCAGCGCCACGTACACGCCGCGGTCCACGATCACCCAGGTCGAGCTGTCCGAGCCGGGCAGCTCGAGCCACTGCACGTCGGAGATCACCCGCAGCTGCGAGGTCGCCGTCAGCTCGGACGGCCTCGGCAGACCGCAGCGCAGAACCACCGGATCGTGTTTGGCGTCACCCCACGCCACCGTGGCGGGGGGAGCGGGCGCGGCGATCTCCCGGCGCGACAGCATGTCCTTCCCGGACGGCAGCCCCACCGGCAGCTTCTCGACCAGGGAAGCGCATTCCGGACTGCCGGCGGACGGAGCGTCGATCGAGACCAGCGCGAGGGGACCCGTGCGACCGGGCACGTCCTGCGTCTGGTTCCCCGTGCCCAGCACTAGACCGAGGCCGGCGACACCGATGGCGAGCAGCACAGCGAGCCCGACCGCCGCGAGCAGCGGCCGGGACAGCGCCGACGTGGATTCCTGCTGAGTCACCCGGTTATGACAACACGGGTCAGAGATGAACCACCGGGCAGGTCAGTGTCCGCGTGATGCCTTCGACGTTCTGGATGCGCGCGACCACGAGCTGGCCGAGCTGGTCGACGGTCTCCGCTTCGGCGCGCACGATGACGTCGTAAGGACCGGTGACGTCCTCTGCGGTGGCTACCCCGGTGATCCCGGAGATCTCGGAGGCGACTGCGGCGGCCTTGCCGACCTCGGTCTGGATGAGGATGTATGCATGCACCACGGCGTGCCCCTTCGTCGCGACAGGTTGGGTCGGGGTAGGAACGTGTCACGCAACGTACCCCAGTCGGGGTTCCGAATGCTCAGATTGGGAGGCAACTTTGCGTCCGGAGCCGCCGCGCGACGCGGAGACGGTCGCCGATGTGGGTGAGTTCAACCTCATCCACCGGGTGACGACCGGTCGGGCGCAGCCGGAGACGACCATCCTCGGTCCGGGTGACGACGCGGCCGTCGTCGCCGTCCCGGACGGACGGGTCGTGGCCTCGATGGACCTGCTCGTAGAGGGTGTCCACTTCAGACTCGACTGGTCCAGTCCCGAGCAGGTGGGCCGAAAAGCGGCTGCCGTGAACCTCGCCGACGTCGTCGCGATGGGAGCGCTGCCGTCCGCGCTGCTCGTCGGTTTCGCCTGTCCCGCGGACACCCCCGCGTCGGTCGTCGAGGGGATCATGGCGGGGCTGTGGGACGAGGCGGCGAAGGCGGGCGCGGGCATCGTCGGAGGCGACATGGTCAGCTCCGCCACACTCGTGATCTCGATCACCGCCATGGGCGACATGAACGGACTCGAGCCGGTCACGAGGTCCGGCGCGCTCGTGGGAGATGTCGTGGCGGTGACCGGCAGGCTCGGCTGGGCCGCCGCGGGACTCGCCGTGCTCGGTCGTGGATTCCGTTCCCCGGTCGGCATCGTGAACGCCCAGCGCACCCCGGAGCCGCCGTACGAGGAGGGGCCCAGGGCCGCCGAGGCCGGCGCCACGTCGATGATCGACGTCTCGGACGGACTGCTGCAGGACCTGAGCCACATCGCGGACTCCTCCGGCGTGGCGATCGACATCCGCACCGAACTGCTGCCGTTGCACCCGCGCCTGCTCGACGTCGCGTCGGCGCTCGGCGGGGACGCGCGGCACTGGGCGCTGACCGGAGGCGAGGACCACGCCCTCGCGGCGACGTTCCCCGGCCCCAAGGCGGTGCCGCCCGGCTGGACGACGATCGGCACGGTCCGCGCGGGCGAAGGTGTCACGGTCGACGGCAGGAACTACGAAAAACCTCCTGGCTGGGAGCACTGGCGGGCGTAGAATTCAATCCGTGGAACTATGCACGCGCGCGTATGACCATCCAGACTCGGTCAAGATGATCGCCGACCTCCAGCAGGTCTACGTCGAGCGCTACGGCGACGTCGACGTCACGCCGGTCGATCCGGCGCAGTTCGCCGCGCCGCTCGGCTACTTCGTCATCGGCTACCTGGACGACGCACCCGTCGCCTGTGGCGGCTGGCGCGTGAACGACGAGCTGGCCGGCGCCGCCGAGATCAAGCGGATGTACGTCATCGACTCCGCACGCGGCAAGGGCCTCTCACGGCTCGTGCTCGCGCATCTGGAAGTCACCGCGAGCGAGGCGGGCCTGCAGCGGATGGTGCTGGAGACGGGGTTGCGCCAGCCCGAGGCGATCGCCCTGTACACGTCCAGCGGATACGAGCGGATCGACAACTTCGGCGTGTACCGCGACCACCCGGAGAGTCGCTGCTTCGGGAAGTCGTTGTAGGTTCGGCCGCATGGCCATCTATGCGCTGGGGGACTACACGCCGCAGATCCACCCGGAGGCGTACGTGCACCCGGACGCGACGGTGATCGGGGACGTGCGCATCGGCGCGTTCTCGTCGGTGTGGCCGCAAGCCGTGCTGCGCGGCGACTACGGGCGCATCGTCGTGGACGAGCGCACGTCGATCCAGGACGGCACGGTCATCCACTGCACCGAGGTCCACCCGGTGCACATCGGGTCGTCGTGCGTCATCGGCCACAACGTGCACATCGAGGGCGCGACCGTCGCCGACGAATGCCTGATCGCCTCGGGTTCGGTGGTGCTCAACGGTTCCATCGTGGAGAAGGGCGCGATCGTCGGCGCCGGCGCGGTGGTCTCGTTCGACGGCCACGTCCGCGAACGCACGATGGTGCTGGGGGTTCCCGCGCGCGAACGTGCCGGGCACGTTGTGCCGGAACAGGCCTGGGCGTTCATCGTCGAGAAATACGTTCAGAACATCGCTTTGTACCGGGAGAAGCTCCGTCGGCTGGATTGAGTGAGATAGGGTTCACAGCCGTGGCTCGTCCCCTCAACGAAGTTGTCGAAGCCGGTTGGGCTGAAGCTCTCGCCCCCGTTGCTGACCAGATCGCCGCCATGGGTGAGTTCCTGCGCGAGGAGGTCGCCGCCGGTCGCACCTACCTCCCCGCGGGCGAGAACGTGCTGCGTGCCTTCCAGCAGCCGTTCCACCAGGTGAAGGTGCTGATCGTCGGCCAGGACCCGTACCCGACGCCCGGCCACGCGGTCGGCCTGTCGTTCTCGGTGGCCCCCGACGTGCGGCCCATTCCCAAGTCGCTCATCAACATCTACAAGGAATACGCCGAGGACCTCGGGCACCCGTTGCCGTCCAACGGCGACCTGACGCCGTGGTCCGAGCGCGGTGTCCTGCTGCTCAACAGGGCGCTGACCGTGCAGCCCGGCAAGGCGAACTCCCACCAGGGCAAGGGCTGGGAGAAGGTGACGGAGCAGGCGATCAAGGCGCTCGCCGCTCGTGACGCACCTCTGGTCTCGATCCTGTGGGGCCGCAACGCGCGCAACCTGCGTCCGTTGCTCGAACCGTTGCCCGCCATCGAGTCCGCGCACCCGTCGCCGCTGTCCGCGCACGCCGGGTTCTTCGGTTCGAAGCCCTTCAGCCGTGCCAACGAACTGCTGGAGAAGCAGGGCGCGGACCCGATCGACTGGAAACTTCCGTAGTTCCCCAGGCAAGACGTGATCTGAGGTTGACGGCCGCGGGAGCGGCCGTCTCCGAATTCGGCAACTCGTTGTCGTTGCTCGTGTTGCTGTTCTGGGCGACGCCGATCAGCCCGTTGCTGGTCGCCGCGATCCTCGTCGCCGAGCTGCTTCCGCTCGTGCTCGGGGCGCCTCTGGCCGGCGCGCTCGTCGACCGGCTGCCCAACCGCCGCCTGCTGATCACCGCGTTGCTGTGCCAGGGCGTCGCGATCGCGGCCATCGCGCCGTTGATGGGGCAGCCGGCCTTCGTGGTGGCGCTGGTGTTCGTGTCGGGCTGCGGCCGCGCGGTCGCCGTGCCCGCCACGTCCGCGCTTGTTCCGCACATCGCGGGTGAGGAAGAAGCGACGCGTGGTTATGCGTGGCTCGGCACCGCGCGCAGCGTCGGCAACATCGCGGGTGTGACCGGTGGCGCGGTGCTCGCCGGGATCTTCGGCCACCCCGCCGCGTTGCTCATCGACGGTTGCACCTTCATCGCCTATGCCGCGTTGCTCGTGTTCGTGCGGTCGGAACGCAGGCCGTCCGGTGAGCACGCCGCGCGTCCCAGTGCTCTGGCGGGCATCCGGCACGTGCGGCTGGATCCCGTGCTGTTCGCGGCGATCATCGGGCTGGCGTTGGTCGTCGGCGCGGTCGTGGTGATCAACGTGGCCGATCCCGCGTTCGTGCGGTACGTGCTGCACGGCGACGAGTTCGTGCTGGGTGCGATGCAGGCGTGCTGGATGGTCGGGATCCTGCTCGGCAACCGGCTGGTGGCGCGGTTGAAGACCGTGCCGGAGGTCGCCTACTGGCTCGCGATGTCCGGCGTCGCCACGGGCGTCGCGGTGTTGATCCCGGCGACGTTCCCGTTCGTCGTGGCGGCGGGGACCGGCTGGTTGATCGGGGGCGTGTCGAACGGTGTGGGCAACGTGACCATGAACGCCATCGTCCGGCTGCGCACGCCTGAGGAGATGCGCGGACGGGCGTTCGCCGCGGTCGGGTCGATGGTGACCGGCGCGAACCTGCTCGGGACGGCTGCCGCGGGCGGGTTGTTGCTGGTCATGGGGCCTCGGGCGGTGTTCGCGCTCGGCGGCACCGGGGCGTTGCTCAGCGGTGTCGCCTGCCTGGTGTTCGTGTGCCGTGCCCTGAAACGCGAAAAGAGCCCGGCCGTAGCCGAGCTCTCTTCGAACTGAAAACGATCTGTGGCGGTGATCAGCCGCGCACGACCTTGCCGGCCTTCAGGCAAGACGTGCACACGTTGATCCGCTGGCGCTGCGAGGCCGAGACCTTCGCGCGCACAGACTGGATGTTCGGGTTCCAGCGGCGGTTCGTCTTCCGCTGGGAGTGCGAAACCGAATGGCCGAAGCCCGGCCCCTTGCCACAGACGTCGCACACGGCAGCCACGTCAGCCACTCCTTCAGGTTCCTCAAGCGGTAAGTCTCGCGTCCCGGTGGGCGCGCAAGCGTGCACAAGCCTCAACCGGGCACGGCAACTCAATGAGGGTAGCCGGTGGCCTCACCCTCGGCCAAACCGGGTGGATACTCTCGCCGCCATGCAGGTCATGGATGCGGTCGCGGTGCGCAGATGGGCAGACGCCTGCGTGCGGTCGTTGGACGCTAATCGGGAGTCGATCGACCAGATCAACGTCTTCCCCGTCCCGGATGGTGACACAGGCACGAACCTGCTGCACACGATGCAGTCGGCGCTCGACGCGCTGCTGCGCTCGCCCATGTCGACGGTGGGGGACGCGCTGTCGGCGCTCGCCCGCGGCGCGCTGGCCGGGGCGCGCGGGAACTCCGGCGTGATCCTGTCCCAGGTGCTCCGGGGCCTGGCCGAGACCGTGCAGGAGGTCTCCCTGGTCACCGGCACGTCTCTGCGCAAAGGCCTGCATCGGGCTGATGAGCTGGCCACCGCCGCTGTGTCCAAGCCGGTTGCCGGCACCGTTCTGACGGTGCTGCACGCGGCGTCCGAGGCCGCTCGTGACTGCGCGTCGGACGAACTGGACGACGTGGTGATGGCGGCGTCGCGCGCGGGTGCCGTCGCACTGGCCGATACGCCGCGTCAGCTCGCCGTGCTGGCCAGGGCCGGGGTGGTCGACGCCGGCGGGCGAGGGCTCGTTGTGTTGTTGGACACATTGGCCGCGGTCATCACCGGCCAGACTGTGGAGACACCGATGGACGCGCCGTTGCTGCCGCGCACGCCGGAATCGCTGACGACCGAGCGCGAGAGCGGGTCGTCTGAGTTCGAGTACGAGGTCATGTACCTGCTCGACGGCACCTCGGAGGAGGCGGTCGCCGAGCTGCGCGCCACGTTGAACGGGCTGGGCGACTGCGTGTCGGTGGTGGGCGACGGCGTCTCGCTGTGGACCGTGCACGTGCACTGCAACGACATCGGTGCGGCCGTCGAGTCGGGTGTGCGCGCGGGGCGTCCGCACCGCATTACCGTGGCGCGGTTCGCCGATCAGATCGCCGCGCAGGCGTCACGGTTCGTGCGTGACCGGGCCATCGTGGTGGTGGTGAGCGGTGCCGTGGACCTGTTCCGCGCGGAGGGTGCCACGGTGTTCGACCTCGCTTCTTCTTCGGCGACGCCCACGGACCTGGTGTCGGCCATCGTGTCGACGCGCGCGCGTCACGTCGCGGTACTGCCGGGTGATCCGGACCTCCGCGAGGCCTTGGACGAGGCCGTGGCGTACGCGCAGGCCGCAGGGCAGGACGTAGTGGTGGTGCCGACGTTCTCGCCCGTGCAGGCCCTCGCGGCGTTGGCGGTGCACGACTCTTCCAGGCGTGCCGGTGACGACGTTGTCGCGATGGCCGAGGCCGCCGCCGCCACGCGCCGTGGCGAACTCTCGATCGCCGCCGACGAGGCACTCACGTGGGTGGGCCGCTGCCAGCCGGGTGACCTGCTGGGCATGCTGGACGGCGAGGTCGTGCTGATCGAACCGGGCCCCGCGGCGCCGGAGTCGTTGATGGACCTGTCCTGCCGGCTGGTCGACCGCATGCTGGCGGGCGGCGGCGAGCTGGTGACCGTGATCCTCGGCGCGGACGCGCCCGAAGGCCTGGCCGACGTGTTGGAGGACCACGTGCGGGTCACCCATCCGGAGGTCGAGGTGACGGCGTATCCGGGTGGACAGCCGGACACGGTGATTTTTGTCGGTGTCGAGTAGTTCAATAGGGCGCGATGATCTCCTTCGACGACAAGCTGCAGCCGTTGCTCGGCAAGAAGTCCGCCGACGCACTGGAGACCGGCCTCGGCCTCACGACGGTCGGTGACCTGCTGCGTCACTACCCGCGCCGGTACGACGAGCGCGGGAAGCTGACCGACATCAGGTCGCTGGAAATCGACGAGCACGTCACGGTGCAGGCCGAGGTCCGCAAGTGCCAGAAGCGCCAGATGAAGGCGCGCCGCGGCCAGATGACGGAGGCCGTGATCACCGACGGCACCTCCGAGCTGCACCTGGTGTTCTTCGGCAAGCCGGCGTTCGTCGCCGAGCAGGAGCTGCTGCCGGGCACGCGCGCGCTGTTCGCCGGCAAGGTGGGCCGCTACCGGCAGAACCTGCAACTGGTGCACCCGGCGTTCGAGGTGCTCACCGCGGAGCAGGACGGGTCGTCGTTCCTGCAGGCGTTCCTGCCCATCTACCCGGCGTCGCAGCACATCAACACGTGGAACATCGCGAACTGCGTGAAGCAGCTCCTGGAGGTCTGGGACGGCGTGCCGGAGGACCCGCTGCCCGCCGACTTCCGCGAGGAGCAGGGCCTGATCGGCCTGGAGGACGCGCTGCGGGCGATCCACCGGCCGGAGAGCTGGGCGCAGATCTCCGTCGCGCAGCTGCGGTTGAAGTGGGACGAGGCGCTGGCCGTGCAGCTCGCCCTCGCCCAGCGCCGCAAGGCTTCGACGGCCCGGCCGGCGCCCGCCTGTGCGCGTAGGTCCGGCGGGATCCTGGACGCGTTCGACGCGCGGCTGCCGTTCACGCTGACGGCGGGCCAGGTGGAGGTCGGCGAGACGATCGCGTCGGACCTGGAATCCACCGTGCCGATGAACCGCCTCCTGCAAGGCGAGGTCGGCTCGGGCAAGGCTCAACCGCTTGACTCGCTCGTTCTCACGCCGACCGGTTTCATCAAGATGGGCGAGGTTCGAGTCGGGGACGAGGTGATCGCGCCCAACGGCGAGATCACCGTCGTGACCGGGGTTTTTCCCCAAGGCGAGCGAGATGTCTATCGAGTAGTGCTCTCTGATGGGCGCAGTGTGGAGTCTGATCTCGAGCACTTGTGGGCCGTGAACACGACTGTGCGCCGGCACCGAGGAAATCCGCTCAAAGTGCTGACGTTGCGGGAGATCCGCGACGACCTGACAACAGCGAACAGGTCGTCGAAGTGGCACCTGCCCGTGGTGGAAGCACCGGAGTTGGACTGTGTGACCGACCGGCCGCTGGACCCGTACGTGCTGGGGCTCTTGATCGGAGACGGCTCTCTGCTCAACGGAAGAGTCATGTTCACCAGCGCTGATCCGGAGTTGCTCGTAGAAATGATGGCGGCTCTTCCGAAGGGTGCACACCTCGTCAAGCCTGAGTGGGCGAACAAGTACGACTGGTTTGTGAACGGATGTCGCAAGGGCACGAACCCGGTTCTCAACGCGTTGCGGACTCTCGGGGTCTACGGTCACCGTGCCAGGGACAAGTTCCTGCCCGAGAACTATCTGATCGCCCCGGTGAAGGTTCGGCATGCGCTGCTACAGGGGCTGCTGGACACCGATGGCACGCTCGATCACGACTATGGTTCGAACGTGACCTTCCTGTCGGCGTCACCACGGCTCGCTGATCAGGTGTCCTGGCTGGCGGAGTCACTGGGTGGCACGGGCAGAGTCCGCCCTGTCGAGAAGATGGGAAACACGTACCACCTGGTCAGCCTTCGTCTGCCCAACGAGTTCCCGCCGTTCCGTCTCTCTCGGAAAGCGGAGCTTGTCAAGGAACGCACCAAGTACGAGAAGCCTGTGCGGGCGATCCGTGCGGTCGAGTTCGTCGGCCGCAAGCCAGTGCAGTGCATCTCCGTCGCACACCCTGACCAGCTCTACGTCACCGACCACTTTGTGGTCACCCACAACACCATGGTTGCGTTGCGAGCGATGCTCCAGGCCGTCGACGCGGGCCGCCAGTCCGCGATGCTCGCGCCCACGGAAGTCCTTGCGGCACAACACGCTCGCTCGTTGACCGAGATGCTCGGCGACCTCGCCCAGGCAGGCCAGCTGGGCGGTGCCGAGGACGCGACGCGCGTGACGCTGCTGACGGGTTCGATGAACACGGCCCAGCGCCGTCAGGCGTTGCTCGACATCGTGACCGGCGAGGCGGGCATCGTCGTCGGCACGCACGCGATCATCCAGGAGAAGGTGGAGTTCCACTCCCTGGGCCTCGTCGTGGTCGACGAGCAACACCGCTTCGGCGTGGAACAACGAGCGGCCCTGAGCGCGCGCGGCGAACGCGAGAACCCCCACGTGCTGGTCATGACGGCGACGCCGATCCCGCGCACGGTGGCCATGACGGTCTACGGCGACCTGGAGGTCTCGGCCCTGCGCGAGCTGCCGGGAGGCCGCTCGCCGATCAAGACCTCGGTGGTGCCCGTCCGCGAGAAGCCCGCCTGGCTCGACCGGGCGTTCGCCCGCGTGCGCGAGGAGGTGGCGAAGGGCCACCAGGCGTACTTCGTCTGCCCGCGCATCGGCGACGAGGAGCCGGCGAAGTCCGACGACGAGGACAAGCGCCCGGCCCTGTCCGTGATCGACGTGGCGACCATGCTCGCCGCGGGCCCGTTGCGCGGCCTGCGAATCGAGATCCTGCACGGCCGCATGCCCCCCGAGGAGAAGGACGCGGTGATGCGCGCCTTCTCGGCCAACGAGGTCCACGTCCTGGTGGCCACCACCGTCATCGAGGTGGGCGTCAACGTCCCGAACGCCACCGTCATGGCCATCATGGACGCGGACCGCTTCGGCGTCTCGCAGCTCCACCAGCTCCGCGGCCGGGTGGGCCGCGGCAGCGCGCCGGGCCTCTGCCTGCTGGTCACCGAAATGCCGGAGATGACCGCGACGATGGAACGCCTCCGCGCCGTCGAGTCCACTCTGGACGGCTTCGAACTCGCCCAGCTGGACCTGGAGCTGCGCCGCGAGGGCGACATCCTCGGCGCCGCCCAGTCAGGCCGCCGCTCGGGCCTGAAGATGCTGTCCCTGCTGCGCGACGAGGACATCATCGCGGACGCCCGCACGGCCGCCCAGCAGGTCGTGGACGCGGACCCGGACCTGGAGCGGCACCCCGGCCTCGCGGGGATGGTGGCGACGTTGCTGACAGACGAGCGCGCCGAGTTCCTGGAGAAGACCTAGCAGAGTGCCGCGGCCAACTCTGGTGGTACACGGCGGAGTTTGACGCGTGTTCGTCGGTGGTGAGCTGCCAGTCGACTCCGCGCTGGTTGTGTTGCCAGGCGGTGAGTTCGATGCGGGCGGCGAACTCCGCGTTCGCCCTATCGGGGGGTCACGCGGGACGACGGCCAGTCGGCGCCCTGTCCCCCGTGAGGACTACAGGACAGTGTCCACGCCAAGGGGATTCGTTGCATCGCGGTCTTCCATAGGTTTCGTTGGCGACGACGTCAGTGCGTCGTGGTACGCCGACAATCGAGGTCGAGGACGTTGAAGACGATGCAACGGTCAGCAGGAACCGGTATCCCCCGAAGGTTCACCAGGGTGGCGTGCGCGGTGTCGCTCACCATCGCCGCGGTGGCGGCCTGTGGGGCCGCTCCGGAAGACGCGAAGTCACCGGTCACTGCCGAGGCGGCCACGCCGATCACCTGGGGCACGTGCCCGGTGCTGGCCGAGGGCGTCAGTCGCGACCCTCGCCTCACCTGCACCACGGTGAAGGTTCCGCTGGACTACCGCAATCCCGGCGGCGAGAAGATCGAGGTGGCCGTCTCGAAGCTGCCGGCCGCGAAGTCCAGCGACCGCCGCGGTGTCCTGATGCTGAATCCAGGCGGCCCGGCGTTGCCCGGCCTGGACACACCGGGTGTCGTGGCACCGACGCTGCCGCCGCCGGTGCTGGCGGCCTACGACCTGATCGGCTTCGACCCGCGTGGGGTCGGGCACAGCACCCCGCAGAGCTGTGGCCTCGACGACCCGTCTCTGGCCGGCCTGTTCCCGTACCCGGCCGCGGACGGCTCGATCGCCGCGAATGTCGAGCGCGCCCGCGCCGACGCCGGCCGGTGCGCGAAGAACGCGGGCGAGAAGCTCCGGTACTTCACCACCGCCAACACGGCCCGCGACATGGACCGCATCCGCACGGCGCTCGGTGAGGAGAAGATCTCCTACTGGGGTCAGTCCTACGGCACGTACCTCGGCACCGTCTACGGGTCACTGTTCCCGGAGCGCGCCGACCGGGTGGTCCTCGAGGGCAACGTCGACCCCACGAAGGTCTGGGCCCACGCGAAGGACAACTGGGGCAAGGCCATGTCGGAACGCTTCTCCGACGCGGCAGGGGTTGCCGCGGCGCAGCACGCCACGCTCGGACTGGGCGGCACCGTCGGCGAGGTGACCCGGAAGTACATCGCACTCGCCGACCGCCTCGACCGCACCCCCGCGCCCGTCCCCGGCACCCCGCAGTCCCTGACGGGTTCGATGCTGCGCACCGTCACCTACAGCCTCCTGTTGCACAACGACACCCTCCCGATGCTTGCGCAGTTCTGGAAGGCCGCCGCAGGCCTGACCGGCGGCACGCTCACCGAGGCGGACGGCCAGGTGCTACAGCAGGTCTTCGCGGCACCGCCGCCGACCCCCGGCGTGCCGGCCGACAACCAGGCCACCATGTTCCTGGCACTGACCTGTGGTGACGCATCGTGGTCCGGCGACGTCGACGAGTACGCCCGCCGCACCGCCGCGGACCGCGCGACCTGGCCACTCACCGCGGGCATGCCCGCCAACATCTGGGCGTGCGCGTTCTGGCCGAAGCCGATCGAAGAACCCGTCCGCGTGACGGACGAAGGGCCGCGCAACACGCTGATCCTGCAGAACCGCAGGGACAACGCCACACCGTGGGAGGACGGCCTCGGGCTGTACGAGGTCCTCGGCGAGCGAGCGGCGTTCGTGGGCGCGGACAACGGCGGGCACTACGTTTTCGATCAGGGCTCCACGTGCGTGGACGAGACGACGGTGACGTTCCTGGCCACCGGCCGGCTTCCGGACAAGAAGATCGACTGCACCGACTTCGCCCCGCGGTGACCGTGGGCCGAGAGGCGCGGTGCCTTCACCGCTGAGGGTTCGCGAGCGACTTCGCGGCGAACGGCGGCTGCCACACGGGCTGGGCCACGAGCAGCCTGCCGCCGTTCCCCGGGTAGAACTCAGTCCTTCTGCCGCGGCTTCGGCAGCTGCTCGGTCTTCTGCTCACCGGAAGGCGCGACGGGCTCGTCGTCGCCGTTCACGTCCTCCAGCGGCTTGAGCACCGACATCGCTGCCTCGACCGCTGCCTGCGCGGCGTGGAACTGCGTCGCGAGGTTGTCGTGCGCCGACCGCAGCGACGACTCCTTCTCGGCCGCGGCGGCCGCGCGCTGGTCCGCCTCGGCGACGGCCGCGGCCGTCTTCTCCTCGGCGTCGCGCACCAGCGCCGACGTCCGGGTCTCGGCGTCGCGGACGAGCGTGACGGCCTTCTCGCTGGCCTCGCGCACGGTGGTTTCGGCCTTCTCCTCGGACTCGCGCAGGGTCGTCGCCGCCTTCTCCTCCGCGGCACTGACCAGGGCAACGGCCTTCTCGGACGCCTCGGTGGTGGTCTTCTCGGCGCGAGCGATCGTCTCGGCTTCGAGGTCGGAGAGGACCTTCGCGGCCTCCTCCTGCTTGGCCTGGAGCTCGCTGTCGAGCTTCTGCAGCGCCGCGGTCCGCTTGGCCTCCGCGTCGGCGGCGATCCGCTCGGCCTCGGCCCGCGCGTCCGCCATCAGCTTCTGGTGCTCCGCGGTCAGCGTCGCCTTGAGGCTGTCGTACTCCTTGTCCAGCTCGTCGTGGTACGCCTTGTACTTGGCGTCCAGTTCGACGCGGTGGGCGTCCAGGTCGGCCGACTTCTTCTCGAACTCGGCGGCGAGGTGCTCACCGTTCGCGCGCACCTCGGCGACCAGGGCCTCGTGCTCGGCGCCGAGCTTCGCCTGCAGTGCCGCGTGCTCCGCCTCCAGCTCCGACCTGCGGCCGGCGGTCTGCTGGTCGAGCTCGGCGTGGCGCTGCTGGTAGTTCACCTCGAGCTGCTTGCGGCGTGCCTCGGTCTCGGCGAGCAGGCGCTGGTGGGCCTCGCGCTGGCCGGCCGCCCACTTCTCGGCCTCACCCCGCGTCGCGGCGGCCTTGTCGAGGGCGTCCTTGCGGATGTCCGCGATCTCTTCCTCGGCCAGGCTCATCATCACGCGGACACGCTCGGTCACGTTCGACGCGCTCACCGGACTGGTGGCGAGGTTCTGGAGCTGGATCTTGCTCTTGTCTAGGTCAGCGCGCATCGAGTTCAGGAGCTTGGTGAGCTCTCCCACCTGCGCGGCGGCCGCGTCGCGGGCGCGGTTCGAGTTCTTGAGGTCGAACTCCAAGCGGGTGACTCGTTCGTTCACCTGTCGCTGGTTGTAACCACGAAGGACAACGTCGAAATGCGGTGTGCGGGCAGTAGGCTGCCCGGCTCCATCAGCCCCGGCCATATGGCTCACCCTACCGAGATAGTCGCGAAGATCGTCACTCGATCTGGTTAAACCCACTACCGGCCGCAGTCTGACCGGGTGGTGGGTATCCACTTTGCTCTCACCACGCGAGAATCCGGGTGAACAAGACCGATCAGGATGACACCCATCACGTGGGACGGTTCTCCCAACAGGCAAGAGTCGCACGGTAACGTGCCACGACTGATGGCTGCCGAGTAACACCGGGAGGGCACGGATGTTCCGCAAGGTTCTTGTCGCCAACCGCGGCGAGATCGCGATTCGCGCGTTCCGCGCCGCCTACGAACTAGGCGCGGGAACGGTCGCCGTCTTTCCTCACGAGGACCGGAACTCGCTGCACCGGTTGAAGGCGGACGAGTCCTACGAGATCGGCGAGCCCGGACATCCCGTCCGCGCCTACCTCTCCGTCGAAGAGATCATCAAGGCCGCCCGCAAGGCGGGCGCCGACGCGATCTACCCCGGTTACGGCTTCCTGTCGGAGAACCCGGAACTCGCGATGGCGTGCCGTGAGGCAGGTCTCACGTTCGTCGGCCCCGTCGCCGAGGTGCTGGAGCTGACGGGCAACAAGGCGCGCGCCATCGCCGCCGCCCGCGAGGCCGGGCTGCCGGTGCTGGAGTCGAGCGAGCCGTCGTCGAACGTCGACGAGCTGCTCGAGGCGTCGAAGACCATGCGCTTCCCGGTCTTCGTGAAGGCCGTCGCCGGCGGTGGTGGCCGGGGCATGCGCAAGGTCGACGAACCGGCCGCGCTGCGTGAGGCGCTGGAGGCGGCGTCGCGCGAGGCGGAGTCGGCGTTCGGCGACCCGACCGTGTTCCTCGAGCAGGCCGTGGTCGAACCGCGCCACATCGAGGTGCAGATCCTCGCCGACGGCCAGGGCAACGTGATCCACCTCTTCGAGCGCGACTGTTCGGTGCAGCGGCGCCACCAGAAGGTCATCGAGATCGCGCCCGCGCCGAACCTCGCGCCCGAGCTGCGCGACCGCATCTGCGCCGACGCGGTGAAGTTCGCGCGGCACATCGGCTACCGCAACGCGGGCACCGTGGAGTTCCTGCTCGACCCGCAGGGCCACTACGTCTTCATCGAGATGAACCCGCGCATCCAGGTCGAGCACACGGTCACGGAAGAGGTGACCGACGTCGACCTGGTGCAGTCGCAGATGCGCATCGCGTCCGGCGAGACGCTGGAGGACCTGGGCCTGTCCCAGGAGACCGTCCAGCTGCGCGGCGCGGCGCTGCAGTGCCGCATCACGACGGAGGACCCGGCCAACGGCTTCCGCCCGGACACCGGCACGATCAGTGCCTACCGCTCGCCGGGTGGTTCCGGCATCCGCCTCGACGGCGGCACGGCGGGCGCGGGCATGGCCATCGGCGCGCACTTCGACTCGATGCTCGTGAAGCTGACGTGCCGCGGCCGCAACTTCGAGCTCGCCGTCGCCCGTGCGCGCCGTGCGATCGCGGAGTTCCGTATTCGCGGTGTCTCCACGAACATCCCGTTCCTGCAGGCGGTGCTGGACGACCCGGACTTCTACGAGGGCCGCGTCACCACGTCGTTCATCGAGAAGCGCCCGCACCTGCTGACGGCGCGCCACTCGGCCGACCGCGGCACACGCCTGCTGACCTACCTCGCCGACGTCACGGTCAACCACCCGAACGGCACCCGCCCGACCGCGGTCGACCCGCGCGAGAAGCTGCCGGTCATCGACCTCAACGCCGAACCGCCCGCCGGCTCCAAGCAGAAGCTCACCGAGCTCGGCCCCGAGGGCTTCGCGCGGTGGATGCGGGAGAGCAAGGCCGTCGGCGTCACCGACACGACGTTCCGCGACGCCCACCAGTCGCTGCTCGCCACCCGAGTACGCACCAAGGACCTGCTCGCCGTCGCGCCGCACGTCGCGCGGATGACGCCGGAGCTGCTGTCCCTGGAGTGCTGGGGCGGCGCGACCTACGACGTGGCGCTGCGGTTCCTCGCGGAGGACCCGTGGGAGCGGCTCGCGTCGTTGCGCGAGGCCGTGCCGAACATCAACCTGCAGATGCTGCTGCGCGGCCGCAACACGGTCGGCTACACGCCGTACCCGGAGGCGGTCACCAAGGCGTTCGTGCAGGAGGCGACGAACACCGGCATCGACATCTTCCGGATCTTCGACGCGCTGAACGACGTCGAGCAGATGCGCCCGGCGATCGAGGCCGTGCGCGAGACCGGGACGGCGATCGCCGAGGTCGCGCTCTGCTACACGAGCGATCTGTCCAACCCGGACGAACGTCTGTACACACTGGACTACTACCTGAAGCTGGCCGAGCAGATCGTCGGCGCCGGCGCGCACGTGCTGTGCGTCAAGGACATGGCCGGGCTGCTGCGGGCTCCGGCCGCGTCGCGCCTGATCACCGCGCTGCGCAAGGAGTTCGACGTCCCGGTCCACCTCCACACGCACGACACGGCGGGTGGCCAGCTGGCGACGTACCTCGCGGCGATCCAGGCGGGCGTGGACGCGATCGACGGCGCGACCGCGTCGATGGCGGGCACGACGTCGCAGCCGCCGCTGTCGTCGATCGTGGCGCTGACCGACCACACCGAGCACTCCACCGGCCTCGACCTGCAGAACGTCTGCGACCTGGAGCCGTACTGGGAGTCGGTGCGCAAGATCTACGCGCCGTTCGAGTCCGGCATCCCCGGCCCGACCGGCCGCGTCTACCACCACGAGATCCCCGGTGGTCAGCTCTCGAACCTGCGCACCCAGGCCGTCGCGCTCGGCCTCGGTGAGAAGTTCGAGGAGATCGAGTCGATGTACGCGGCCGCCGACCGCATGCTCGGCCACCTCGTGAAGGTGACGCCGTCGTCCAAGGTCGTCGGCGACCTCGCGCTGCACCTCGTGGGCGCGGGCGTCTCGCCCAAGGACTTCGAGGCGGACCCCGGCAAGTTCGACATCCCGGCGTCGGTGATCGGCTTCCTGCACGGCGAACTGGGCGACCCGCCCGGTGGCTGGCCGGAGCCGTTCCGCAGCAAGGCGCTGGCCGGTCGTCCCGCGCCGAAGCCGGTCGAGGAGCTCTCCGCGCAGGACGAGGCGGGTCTCGTCGACGACCGGCGGGCGACCTTGAACAGGCTGCTGTTCCCCGGTCCCACCAAGGAGTTCCGCACGCACCGCGACGCCTACGGCGACACGTCGGTGTTGCGCTCCAAGGACTTCTTCTACGGCCTGCGTCCGGGCGAGGAGTACTCCGTCGACCTGGAGCCGGGTGTGCGGCTGCTGATCGGCCTGGAGGCGATCTCCGAGGCCGACGCGCGAGGCATCCGCACGGTCATGGCGACCCTGAACGGCCAGATGCGCCCGATCCAGGTCCGCGACCGTTCGGTGGCCGCCGACATCCCGGCCGCCGAGAAGGCCGACCGCTCGAACCCGAACCACGTGGCGGCCCCGTTCGCCGGCGTGGTGACGGCCACGGTGGCCGAGGGCGACCAGGTCGACGCCGGTCAGACCGTCGCGACGATCGAGGCCATGAAGATGGAGGCCGCGATCACCGCCCCGAAGGCCGGTGTCGTCGGACGCCTGGCGTTGCGCGGCGCCCAGCAGGTCGAAGGCGGCGACCTCCTGATCGTCCTGGAGTAGGTCGTTGATCCCGAAGGGCCCGGTCTCGTCGTCGAGGCCGGGCCTTCGTGGTGCGAGGAGTGCGGAACTCCACGACGATTCCCTGCGTTGCACCGGTCACGGGGACAGGGAAGAGGGATTCGCATCATGAAGAAGGCGTTGGCCGGCCTGCTCGGCCTGGCAGGGGTGGCATGGGCGCTGAAGGACGTGCCGAAGCAACTGGGCGGCAAGCCCGACCCGGTCCGGATGGCGCGATCACCGCGCTACCGCGACGGGAAGTTCCACAACGACAAGGAAGTCCGCACGGTCCCTGACCGCGACTCGTTCTCCATCCGCGACTTCGTCTTCGGCAGCGAGGACCGCAAGCCGTCCGTCGCGGTCCCGCTCGTGGGACCCGCCGCGCCGGTGTCCGAGGGCCTGCACATCACCTGGTACGGCCACGCTTCCGCGCTGATCGAGATCGACGGCGCCGCGGTGCTCATCGATCCTGTGTGGAGTGACCGCGTCTCGCCTTCCGTGCGCGTTGGTCCCAGGCGGCTGCACCCGGTTCCGCACCAGTTGTCGGATCTGCCCGCTGTGAGCGCCGTGGTTATCTCGCATGATCACTACGACCATCTCGACATGCAGACCGTGCAGGCGTTGACGTCTGGCACTTCCGCGGTGTTCGTTGTGCCGTTGGGGCTTGGGGCGCACTTGGCTCGGTGGGACGTGCCCGCTTCTCGGATCGTCGAGTTGGACTGGGGCGAGTCGCACTCTGTGGACGGGTTTGTGCTCACCTGCACTGCTGCCCAGCACTTCTCTGGGCGTTCGGTGCAGCGCAACGTCACGTTGTGGGCTTCCTGGGTGATCAAGCGTGGGTCGCGTTCGGTGTTCTACAGCGGGGACACCGGGTATTTCGAGGGGTACAAGGCGATCGGGGTGGCGCACGGGCCGTTTGACGCTGTGTTGATGCAGGTTGGTGCTTATGACGACGCTTGGCCGGACATCCATATGACGCCTGAGGAAGGGGTTCGGGCGTTTGACGATCTTGGTGGTGGGCTGTTGATTCCGGTGCACTGGGCTACTTTCAACCTTGGGTTTCATCCTTGGGGGGAGCCGATTGACCGGATTTGGCGGGAGGCCAAGGCTGGTGGGGTGGCGTTGGCTGTGCCTCGGCCTGGGGAGCGGGTTGATGTTGATTCGCCTGGTGAGGTTGATGGGTGGTGGCAGGCGCTCGCCTGAGGTGTTCGGCGGGTGGTGACGGGGGCTGGGCGTGGCCGGGCTCCGGGCTTGCGTGCCGCGGCCGGGTGGGTGGTCACCTTGCGGGCGGCGAGCTTGCGGTTGCGTGCTTCCCCTGGGGCTCTGCCCCAGACCCCGGCAATCTGATCAGGGGGTCCACGCCACGGGCGGGTTGATGGCACGCCAGTTGCGTCGGGCGGCCGCGCGTTGCTTAGAGAGTTGCGTTGGCGGTGGGGTCCCATCACGAGCCGAGCCAAGAGCGGGCCACACCTGAGGGGTGAGGTCAAGTCGACGAAAAGCGTGTCGACTTGACCTCACCCCTCAGGTGCAGCAAGTGCTATGGCGCGACTCGTGATGGGACCCCACCGCCTGGCCCGCGCGGTAAGGACGGCTCGCCTACGGCATCGCGTTCGGAGGCGGCGGGTCATGCGGACGGGATCGCCTGGGACGATAGGCGGGTGACTCGAATTGTTGCCGGGACCGCGGGAGGTCGCAGGCTCAAGGTTCCGCCCAAGGGCACGCGGCCCACGTCCGAGCGGGTGCGGGAGGCGCTGTTCAGTTCGCTGGAGGCGTTGGTCGACCTCGACGGGGCGCGGGTGCTTGACCTGTATGCCGGGTCGGGGGCGCTTGGCTTTGAGGCGTTGAGTCGGGGAGCGGCGCATGCCACGTTCGTCGAGTCTGACAAGCGGGCCGCTGACGTGCTCAAAGGTAATGCCAAGGAGCTTGGGTTCGCGGACACGACCATTGTCAACCGTACGGCTGAGGCTTATGTCATGGCCGAGGGGGAGAAGTTCGACGTCGTGTTCGCCGATCCGCCGTATGCCGTGGGCGATGACGAGCTCGCCAAGGTGCTCAAAGGGATCGTGCCGCGGCTCACTGCGGACGCCATCTTGATCGTGGAACGTGCTTCGCGAAGTGGCGAACCAGCGTGGCCTGAAGAGGTGGAAGCCTTGCGTGCCAAGCGTTATGGGGACACGGCCGTGTATTGGGCTCAGGTGCGTGCTGATGGGTGACGAGAACCACGGACACGCCTGGAGGCGTCCGATCGGGTGCTAACGTCCGGCTCATGACGCGTGCCGTGTACCCCGGCTCCTACGACCCGGTAACCAACGGTCACCTGGACATCATCGGGAGAGCCGCGCACCTCTTCGAAGAGGTTGTCGTCGCTGTGCTCATCAACAAGAACAAGCGCACCTTGTTCGACGTTGAGGAGCGGCAGGAGATGCTGCGCGAGGTCACGGCGCAGTGGGACAACGTGCGCGTGGACTCCTGGCACGGCCTGTTGGTCGACTACTGCCGCGAGAACAACATCAAGGCCATCGTGAAGGGCCTGCGCGCGGTCAGTGACTACGACTACGAGCTGCAGATGGCGCAGATGAACCACCAGCTCACCGGTGTCGACACGCTGTTCATGCAGGCCAGCCCGCAGTACTCCTACCTGGCGTCCTCGCTGGTCAAGGAGGTCGCTACGTACGGTGGCGACGTCTCGACGCTGCTGCCCGCGTCCATCGAGCAGCGGTTGCAGCAGCGCCTCGCCGAGACTCGCTAGAGCGCGAGCTTCATTCCGACGTGCGATGCGGTGAAACCGAGCCGTTCGTAGAACCGGTGCGCGTCCGCTCGTGACGCGTCCGTCGTCAGCTGCACCATGCCGCAACCGCGTGCGCGCGCCTCGTCGATCGCCCACCTGACGAGGTGCTCGCCGAGGCCGTTGCCGCGCTGGTCGGAGCGGACCCGTACGGCCTCCACGGTCGCGCGGGTCATGCCCAGGCGTGACAGGCCCGCCGTGAACGTCAGCTGCAGCGTGCCCACGATCTCGCCGCCGGCGTCGGCCACGGCCAGGTGCTGGTGCGGGTCGGCGTCGATCACCTCGAACGCCTTCAGGTAGGCCGGATCGCCGGGTTTCTCCCGCTGCGCGCCGAGTGGGTCGTCGGCCAGCATTGCCACGATCGGGTGGACATCGGCGGCTACCGCCCGCCTGATTGTGATCTTCACGTTTCTCCCCGGCTGGATGTGGCCAAATCCTGACACGCCCTGCCGATCTCCCTCTCCCGAAGAGATCGGCAGGGCACACTTGTGGGTGGGAGTCACAGGGGTTAGGGAGTGAGACGTGTACCGGGTGTTCGAGGCACTCGACGAGCTCGTCACGATCGTCGAGGAAGCGCGCGGAGTTCCGATGACCTCGGGTTGCGTCGTGCCGCGCGGCGATGTGCTCGAACTGCTCGACGACGTACGCGACGCGATCCCCGCGGAGCTCGACGACGCGCAGGACGTGCTGGACCACCGTGACGAGGTCGTCGGCAAGGCCAAGCACGAGGCGGAGTCCGGCGTGTCCAAGGCACGCGCCGACGCGGATCGCATGCTCGCCGAGGCGCAGGCCGAGGCCGAGGCGATGCTGTCCGACGCGCGCGCCCGTGCCGAGCGGATGATCGCCGAGGCGGAGGATCAGGCCGAACGGACCGTGGCCGCGGGCCGCCAGGAGTACGACGACCTGGTGGGTCGCTCGCACTCCGAGGCCGAGCGCATGATCCAGGCGGGCCGCGCCAACTACGAGCGCGCCACCGAGGACGGTCGCGCCGAGCAGGCCAGGCTCGTCAACGAGCAGGAGGTCGTCCGGACGGCGCACGCCGAGGCGGCACGCCTGCTCGACGCCGCCCAGAACGAGTCCATCCGGCTGCGGTCGGAGTGCGACGCGTACGTGGACGGCAAGCTCGCGGACTTCGAGGACCTCCTCGCGCACACGCTCAGGTCGGTCGGCAAGGGCCGTTCGCACCTGCGCGGACCGGCGGTCGCGGGTGCCGCGGCGCCGTTCGACTACGGTTCCTGACGAACCAGCCCGGTCCCGGGTCGACTGAACGTGTGATTCGCGCTACGTCGGACAGGTGCGATCACCTGGCGATTTCACGCGCGGGGGCGTCGTCCCGTACCCTGGACCGGCTGGACGTGGTAGGTCCCCGCCGGCAAAACCCGAAAATCATGACACAGCATCGTCACGCGTCCACGCGTCCCACAGCATCCAGTCCCTGGGTCATCGACACCAGGGACATCGGCCGTCGCGCCGGTCTGAGCCGACCCTTCGTGAGGTCGGTCCCCGGCGAAGGTGTGGGGCTGCTCGGGGTGATCGCGGTGCCCGAGAGCGGGGAAGTCGAGCTCGACCTCCTGATCGAATCGGTCGTGGAGGGCCTGCTCGTGTCGGGGACAGCGTCCACGAAGGTCGAAGGGGAGTGCTCGAGGTGTCTCGAGCCGCTCACCGATGAGGTTGAAGTCCGGATCACGGAGCTCTACGCGTGGCCGGACAGCACCACGGACGAGACCACTGATGAACACGAGGTCATGCGGATCGTCGACGATCTGATCGACCTCGAGCCTGTGGTGCGGGACGCCATCGTTCTCGCGCTGCCGCAGGCGCCGCTCTGCGAGCCGGACTGCAAGGGGCTCTGCCCCGAGTGTGGTGGCAGGTGGGCGGAGCTCGGGCCCGACCACGGGCATGAGACGATTGACCCTCGTTGGGCCGCGTTGCAAGAGCGGTTCAGCGATGACAACTCGGAGGAGAAGTAGTCGTGGCCGTCCCGAAGCGGAAGATGTCGCGTTCGAACACCCGTGCGCGCCGTTCCCAGTGGAAGACGTCTGCCGTGCACCTGGTGGCGTGCTCCAACAAGGCTTGCCGCCAGCCGAAGCCGCAGCACATCACCTGCCCGGCCTGTGGTCAGTACGCTGGCCGCCAGGTCGCTCAGCCGGCCTGATCTCCTCGGCGACGTAGTGGGGGGAAAGCCGCCGCGCGCACCGCAAGCGGACCGCGCGGACCTGCTCGAAGCGCTCGGCGTCCACCTGGACGCCGAGCTGCTCGTGCTGTCACTCACCCACCGGTCTTACGCATACGAGAACGGCGGCCTGCCGCCGAACGAGCGTCTCGAGTTCCTGGGAGACGCGGTGTTGGGGCTGGTCGTCACCGACCACCTCTACCGCACCCATCCCGACCTTCCCGAAGGTCAGCTCGCGAAGCTCCGTGCCAGCGTGGTCAACATGCACGCACTGGCCGGCGTGGCGCGTGATCTCGGTGACGGTGGGCTTGGTGCACACCTGTTGCTCGGTCGTGGCGAAGAGCTGACCGGCGGCAGGGACAAGGCAAGCATTCTCGCTGACGGCCTCGAGGCCGTCATCGGTGCGGTGTACCTGCAGTTCGGTATCGATACCGCACGAACGTTCGTTCACCGGCTGTTCGATCCGCTCTTGGCCAAAGCTCCGCTTTTGGGTGCTGGACTGGACTGGAAGACAAGCCTGCAGGAGCTCACCGCTCAAGCCAGTCTCGGCGTCCCGGAGTACCGCGTGGACGACCAGGGGCCGGATCACCGCAAGGAGTTCACCGCAACGGTGCTCGTCGGTGGCCAGCCTTACGGCAAGGGTGATGGGCGCACCAAGAAGGAAGCCGAGCAGAAAGCCGCTGAAGCGGCTTATCATGTTCTGTCGGAACGGGCCAAGGCCGAGCAGGAGTCGGTCGGGGTCAAGAACGGACAGAATGGCGCCTCGGTGACGCCAGGGATCTCCCCAACCGAGGAAGACTGAGACCGCAAATGTATGCGACCAGGAACCGCACGAACCGCCGCACGCGCACCGCTCGCGGCCCGGTGAACACCTCCCGCAGCGGAGGAATCCAGGGCCTTGTGCTGGTCAGGGACACGAGCCGCGCGGGGGTATGGGTGCTCAAGCCCACCAAGCCGCAGGCCGCCGTGATCGACGCACAGCCCGTCGACGAGGGCAAGTCCGAAGCCTGACGTGCCCGAACTCCCAGAGGTCGAGGTAGTACGCCTCGGCCTTGAAGCCCACGTCGCCGGCAGGGTCATCTCCTCGGTAGAGGTGTTGCACCCACGCGCCATCCGCCGGCACGACATGGGTTCCTCGGACTTCTGCGCGCGCCTGGCAGGCCAGCCAATGGCCGCTGCCAGGCGCCGCGGCAAGTACCTCTGGGTCGAACTGGCCGACAAGGCCGCCATGCTTGCTCACCTGGGCATGAGCGGCCAAATGCTCGTCCAGCCCTCGTCGGCCCCCGACGAGAAGCATCTGCGCGTCCGTTTCCGGTTCGACGACGGCGGACCAGAGCTTCGTTTCGTCGACCAACGCACCTTCGGCGGCCTCGCGCTGGCCGAGTTGGTCGAGGTCGACGGCACCCTGGTGCCCGACTCGGTCGCGCACATCGCGCGCGACCCCATGGACCCTTTGTTCTCCCGTGATGCTGCCGTGCGCGCGTTGCGCCTGCGTCACACGGAGATCAAACGTGCCCTGCTGGACCAGACCCTCGTGTCCGGCATCGGCAACATCTACGCCGACGAGGCCCTGTGGCGCGCGAAGCTGCACGGCACCCGGATGACGGACAAGCTCACGAAACCCAAGGCCGCCGAGCTGCTGGACCACGCCACCGACGTGATGCGTGAGGCGCTCGGCCAGGGCGGGACGTCGTTCGACGCCTTGTACGTCAACATCAACGGGCAGTCCGGTTACTTCGATCGGTCCTTGAGTGCTTATGGCCAGGAGAACCGGCCGTGCAAGCGGTGCGGGGCGGCGATCATCCGTGAGCCGTTCATGAACCGGTCCTCGTACTCGTGCCCGCGGTGCCAGCCTCGCCCCAGGGCTTGAGGCTTTCTTTCCCTGCTCCACGACGTGCTGACAACCTGCGCACGCGCCTGAGCGTCCTGTAGTCAAACCCTTGTTCCGCGTCTCAAATCTCGAAGCCGTAACGCGCGTTAGACAGTACTGCGCACTGCGTAGTACTGTCCACAGCGTAAGAGCTTCGGAGGGGGCCATGGACACCAGTCAACTGCTCAAAGGGGTGCTGGACCTGGCCGTCCTTGCGGTTCTCCGCAAGGACGACGGGTACGGGTACGACGTGCTGCGCAGACTGCGCGCCGGGGGATTGGACGAAGTGGGCGACGCGTCGGTGTACGGAACGCTGCGGCGGCTCTACAGCGCGGGGATGCTGACCTCGTACGTTGTGCCCTCCGAAGAGGGACCGCACCGCAAGTACTACAGCATCAACGAGACCGGGCGGGCGCGCCTGGCTGAGTCGAGGGAGACGTGGAGGTCGTTCGCCAGCACGCTGGACGGCCTGCTCGAGGAGGTCGCAGCATGAACACGCAAGCGCTCGGTGTCGAGTACTACCTGACCGGGATGCGTGCCGCCCTCGACGACCTGCCGCCCAACGAGGTCGCCGAGATCATGGAGGACGTCGAGGCGCACATCGCCGAACTGTCGTCCGAGCTCGGTGAGAACGAGACCCTGGAGCAGCGACTCGGGCCGCCCGAGCAGTACGCGCTGGAGCTCCGGCAGGCCGCCGGGTACCCGCCGCGGACCGAACGGCTGCCGGTCACGACCAAGAAGCAGCTGCTGACCCGGCCCAGGGCCGCGGCCTGGGGGCTGGCGGCGGCCACCGGCATCACGCTGCTCGCGGGGGCGGCGGCGTTGCGGGAGCCGGCGATTCTGCTTCTGCCCGCGGTGATCCTCGTGCTGAGCCTGGCTCTAGTGAACGACCGGGGGCCCGCGCAGCAGGAGATCATGAACCTGCCGGAGACGATCAGGCTCAAGAAGTGGCTGACGCCGGAGCCGGGTACGCCGGCCGAGCGGGCGATCACCTATCTCAGGTCGTTGCAGCCCGCCTGGTGGTTGGCGCGGGCCGGGTTGCTCGGTCTTGGTGCCGTGCTGCTCGCCGGTCGCGACATCCTCGGGTTCCTCGCGATCGCCGCCGTCGCCGTGGTGTCGGTGTTCGCCGGGCCGCGCGCCAAGGTCGACCGGCGCTGGCTGTGGTTCAGTCTGCCGGCCTCCGCGCTGGCGGTCGGACTGCTCCTGCAGGTGATCGACACGACGGCTGATCAGCTCGCGTACAAGTCGTCACCGTCCTCGTACTCAGGACCCATCCTGCAGACGTACGAGAACATCTACGTGTACGACGAGAACGGCAAATTGCTCTCGAACGTGACGCTGTACGACCAGGACGGCAGGCCGATCAACGCGCGGGAGGGCTACACCGGCTGCTTCGAGCCCGGCAACGGCCGTGAGCCGGTCATTCCCGCTAACCGCTATCCACGGCCGCAGGTCGACTACGAAAACGGCCGTTGTTACACAGTGGAACCGACCGTGACCGCTCCGTCATCAACGTCGAGTACGGCTCCGCCGAGTTCTGGGAGCGCGACTCCGAGCTCGGTGCCACCGACTTCTGTGTCACCCAGCAACTAATCGTAGGAGCGGGACCCGTCGGGGGGTCCCGCTCCTACTTGTTCTGCTGCGGATCAGCCAGGTGGCGCAAAACCGGCATGGCCGAGCGCAGGTGTTCTCGGTCTTCTGGCGAAAGTTCGGACATTCTTTCACTCAATAGTTCGGCTTCGCCGTGAGCGAGCGACAGGATCGTCTCGCGGCCGACTTCGGTGAGCACGACTATCGTCGCTCTGCCGTCGGCGGCGTCAGGCTCTCTGCGGACGAGGCCGGTGGACTCCAAGCTGGTCACGACGGTTGTAGCGGTCGGCTGAGAACACAGCGCGCGTACGGCGATCTCGCCGATCCGCATCGGGCCGTGGGCGCTCAGTTCTGACAGCACCAATAACTGGGTGGGTTGCAAACGACGGGCCGGAGCGGCCTGTCGAAGACTTCGCACCAGCCGGTGCACGGCCACCACGAGTTGAAGTGCCTCGTGGTTGGTGACGGTGGTGGGCATCGTTTCTCCGCGCGCATGTGATTGTCCGAATTCGGACACGAACCCTGGCACTTTCCCTCATTCACGCTCCGCGCGCTATCCGCCAACTGCCGATAACCCATTCGGCCGTTGTGGTGACGCGAGGTGTCACGGTGCGCGTCCGGCACACTTAAATGCGCTGGTAAACAGCGTAAAAAGCGTAGCGAAGCTCACTCGAACGGGCGCCGGGCTGAAGCATGATTCAACGAGACAGATCTGCTGTCAGAACTGTGGGAAGGCGCACTCGTTTGCCCGTGTGGCGCAGCGCGTACCCCCGAACGGTCCACCTCCGGTCAGGGGCAGACTGGTCCGGTGAGTCCGAAACCCAGACGTGGCGAGCTCCGCATCCACCTCGGCGCCGCTCCCGGTGTCGGCAAGACGTTCGCCATGCTCGGTGAGGCGCACCGCCGGCGGGAACGCGGCACGGACGTGGTCGTCGGATTCGTGGAGACCTACGGCCGTGCGAAGACCGCTGAACTGGCCGAAGGCCTGGAAATCGTCACGCGCAGGCGCTCCGGGCACCGTGGCGTCGAACTCACCGAGATGGACGTCGACGCCGTGCTGGCCCGTGCTCCGCAGGTCGCCGTCGTCGACGAACTGGCGCACACGAACGCACCTGGGTCCCGTAATGCAAAACGATGGCAGGACGTCGAGGAACTCCTCGAAGCCGGGATTGATGTGCTGTCCACGGTCAACATTCAGCACCTGGAATCCCTGAACGACGTCGTGCACCGCATAACGGGCGTCCCGCAGACGGAAACCGTGCCGGACGAGGTCGTGCGCAAAGCGAACCAGATCCAGCTCGTCGACCTCACGCCGGAAGCTCTGCGTCGCAGGCTCGCCCACGGCGACGTCTACGCGGCGAACAAGATCGACGCCGCGCTCGGCAACTACTTCCGCGTCGGAAACCTCACCGCGTTGCGCGAACTCGCGTTGCTCTGGGTCGCCGATCAGGTCGACGTCGCGTTGCTGCGCTACCGGGCCGAACAGCAGATCACCGACACGTGGGAGACGCGCGAACGTGTCGTCGTCGCCATCACCGGCGGCACGGAAAGCGAGACGCTCGTCCGTCGCGCGCGTCGCATCGCCACGCGCGCGGGTGGCGACCTTCTTGTCGTGCACGTGCTTCGCGGCGATGGCCTCGCAGGGGCTGATCCGCACTCACTGCAGAAGTACCGCAAGCTCGCCGAGGATGTCGGTGCCACGTTCCACACCGTTGTCGGCGACGACGTGCCGACGGCGTTGCTGGAGTTCTCACGCGGCGTCAACGCCACACAGCTCGTGGTCGGCACCTCGCGCCGTTCGCGGTTCGCGCGCGTGTTCTCGGCTGGCATCGGCTCCACTGTCGTGCAGGAGTCCGGTCCGATCGACGTCCACATGGTCACGCATCCGGCGACGACCACCGGCTGGCGCGCCCGGTTCGCCGGCAGTCCGTTGAAGCCGAGCCGGCTCGCATTGGGCTGGTTCCTCGCGGTGGCCGGTCCCGCGCTGGTCACGGCCGCCGGGGTGTCGTTGCGCGGCGGCCTGAACTTCTCCACCAACGTCATCGGCTATCTGCTGGTCACGCTCGTCGTGGCGATCGTCGGCGGGCTCGGCCCCGCGATGGCCGCCGCGCTGATCAACGCGCTGCTGCTGAACTTCTTCTTCACCGAGCCCTTCTACACGTTCACCATCGACGCGCAGCAGAACGTGCTCACCTTCTTCGCGATGATCATCGTGGGCGTCTCCACGGCGTTGGTGGTGGACCACGCCGCGCGCCGTGCGACCCAAGCGGCGCGCGCTCGCACCGAGGCCACGCTCCTTGCGTCGTACGCGCGCACCGTGCTGACGAACCCGCAGCCGCTCGCACGGCTGTTGGAGAAGGTGAAGGAGAACTTCGGCCTCACGTCCGTCGCGCTGTTGGAACGTGTCGACGGCTCGTGGGAGCGCGTCGCGTGCGCAGGCATCGGCCCGTGCGACGAGCCCGACGACGCGGACGTCGACATCGCCGTGACGCCGGACGTGCACCTCGCGCTGCGCGGCCGTTCGCTGCCCGCGTCCGACCGCCGCGTCCTGGAGGCGGCCGCGGGCCAGGCGTTGCTCGCGCTCAGGCAGCAGCGCATGGCCGAGCAGACCCTCGAAGCCCAGCGCCAGGCCTCCCGCACGGAACTGCGCACCGCGCTGCTCTCGGCCGTCGGCCACGACCTCCGCACGCCGCTGACCTCGATCAAGGCGTCCGTCGGCTCGTTGCGCGACCCGGAGTTGACGTTGTCGGACACCGACACCGCCGAGTTGCTGGAGGCGGTCGAGGAGTCGGCGGACCGCCTGACCGGCCTCGTCGACAACCTGCTCGACTCCTCCCGCCTCGCCGCCGGCGCCGTGGAGCCGCAGTTCCGCGCCGTCGACTACTACGAGGCCGTCGCACGAGCACTGGTCGGCCAGGCCGGCGACGTCGAGGTCGACGTGCCGGAGTCACTGCCGCCCGTGCGCGCCGACATCGGCCTGCTCGAACGGGTGATCGCGAACGTCGTCGGCAACGCCGTGCGTTACGCCGGAGCCGTGGCGGTGCGCGCCTCCGCCCACGGCTCCGAGGTGGAACTGCGCGTCGTCGACCATGGCCGCGGCCTGCCCAGCGGCACCGCGGACCAGGTCTTCGCCCCGTTCCAGCGCCTCGGCGACCGCACGCCGGGTGGCGTTGGTCTCGGTCTGAGCGTGGCGAAGGGCTTCACCGAGGCCATGGGAGGCACGATCACCATGGAGGACACACCCGGTGGCGGCCTCACCGTGGTGATCTCACTCCCCGCCGAGGAGAGGATCGCGTGACAAAAGTACTGGTGGTCGACGACGAGCCGCAGATCGTGCGCGCCCTGCGGATCAACCTGTCGGCCAGGGGCTACGAGGTCCTCACGGCCCACGACGGCGCCACCGCCCTCCGTGTGGCAGCGGAGGGCAAACCGGACGTGGTGGTTCTGGACCTCGGTCTGCCCGACATGGACGGCACCGACGTCATCGCGGGCCTGCGCGGCTGGACCACCCTGCCGATCATCGTCCTGTCCGCCCGCACCGACTCGGCCGACAAGGTCGACGCCCTGGACGCCGGCGCCGACGACTACGTGACGAAACCGTTCGGCATGGACGAACTCCTCGCACGGCTGCGCGCCGCCGTCCGCCGCTCGTCCGCGACCGGCCCCGAGGACGAGCCCATCGTGCAGACCGCCTCGTTCACCGTCGACCTGGCGGCGAAGCGCGTGCTCAAGGACGGCGCCGAGGTGCACCTCACGCCCACCGAGTGGGGCCTGCTGGAGGTGCTGGCGCGCAACGCGGGCAAGCTCGTCGCGCAGAAGCAGCTGTTGCGGGACGTGTGGGGGCCCGCGTACGAGAAGGAGACGCACTACCTGCGGGTGTACCTGGCGCAGTTGCGGCGGAAGCTGGAACCGGAGCCCGCCCGGCCGCGGCACCTGCTGACCGAGCCGGGCATGGGCTACCGGTTCGAGCCCTAGCTAGTGGCGCGACCCGGAACGTTGGCGAGGTAATCCATGCTCAGCAGGCCGCCTCGCGGCGCCGCCCCCACGCCCCGTACAACCAGTACGAGGACGTGGGGGCGACACCACGATGCACCCGTCTGACCACGAATTCCCCCGGCAACGTTCCGGGCCACACCACTAGGGCTTCGGATCTGGCGCGCCGGTGCTCGACGGTGTGGACGACGGCGGCGTGGCCGACGACGCCGACGAAGGAGGCGTGGACGAAGGCGGCTCCGTGTGGGGCGGCGGGGTGCTCTCCGGCTGCGTCTGCGTCGGCTGCGCCGGGTCGGTGGTCAGTTGCGGCTGCTCCGGCGTGCCTGGCTTCGGCTGCTCCTGCGGGCGCGCGGCCTGCCTGCGGTCGGGCTTGACCGACGACGGCGCGTCGGAGGACACCGTGACCAGGACGGTGCTGGTGCTGCCGTCCGGTGCCACGCTCGTGACGGTCTGCACGACGTCGGCCCCCGTGCGCTCAGGGCTCGCCTCGCGGCCGGACGCGGCGAGCATGGACGCCACCGTGGCGAACAGGGTCGCGACGACCACACCGCCCGCGGCCAGCAGCACGGCTGTGCCCACGCGCTTCTTCGGGGCCTCGGCCGGTGACTGCGGATGATCTTCCTCGAACACCACTCGCTCCTCGGGGGAAACCCGGTCGGATGGACTTGTGTTCGAGTTATCGGCGGAAACGAACCAACGCCTCAGTTACGCCACACCTTCGTGTAGCACTGCGTCACTGGGCGGTGACTGGCGTAACTCTAGGCCGGTGGCGTCGTTGAGGACGACCCCGGCGGGTTGGGGTCGGACGGCGGAGTGGACGGCGTCGAAGGGGGCGTCGAGGGCGTCGATGGCTTGTCCGGGCTGGACGGTGGGCTGGGCGGCGGGTCGTCGGTCGTCACCGTCGTCGTGGTGCCGTCAGCGCGCGTGATGGTCGTGACCCGCGTCTGCCTCTTCGGCGTCGTGGTCGCCGAGGTGGTGGTGGTCTCCGCGGCCGACGACGTCTGCTCGACGGTCGAGGACGGCGCGGTCGTCGGCACGATGCTCAGGGCGTCGCGCCCGGCCTCCTTGCGCGGCGGCTGCGTCGCCGGGGACTCGTTCGCGGTGTTCGAACCCGCGGCGAGGGAGGCGACGGCGGCGAAGACGGTCGCCAGCACGACGCCTGAGGCGGCCAGGACGATTTGCGGTGCACCTCGGAAGATGCGCGGGCGCGAGTCCGGTTCCGGGCTCTCGTACACGAAGTTTCCCCTGCTCGAACGGTCAGCGGCCGAAGTTCTGGGTCCAGTAGTTACCGCGGGTGTCCAGGCCCACGCCCATGGTTGTGAAGGTGCAGTTCTCGATGTTCTCGCGGTGGCCGGTGGACTTCATCCAGCCGTCGACGACGGCGGCGGCGGTGGGGTAGCCCATCGCGATGTTCTCGCCGCCCGGCTTCGGGTAACCCGCCTCGCGCATGCGGACGTCGAACGTCCTGCCGTCCTGCGAGGTGTGCGAGAAGTACTTCTTGGTCGCCATGTCCGTGCTGTGGGCCTGCGCGGCGGTCGTGACGCGGTCGTCGATCACGAGGGCCTTGCAGCCCTTCGCGGCACGGGCGTCGTTCACGAGCGCGAGCACGGCCTGCTCCGGCGTCTGGCCGGTGGGCGGCTGTGTCTGGGCGGGCGGCTTCGGCGCCTCGGCGGGTGGCGTCGTGGTGGACGGGGCAGCCGGCGTCGAAGGCGTGGAAGGAGGCGTCTCGGTCGTCGTCGAGGTGGCGGGCACCGAGGAGGTCGTCTGAGGCGCGGACGTGCCGTCACTGGTGTCGCCGCCGGACGGCTGCCTGCCACCGTTGGGTGCGGCGGCGTTGCCCGTTCCGAACTGGTTCGCTGGGTCGGTGCTCTCCTGCTGCGCGGCATTGGTGGAGCCGATGCCGAGAGGGGAGGTACCGGTGATGGCGAGACCGCCGATACCGGTTGCACCGATCAGCAGGCCGAGTAAGAGGCTGCGGGCACTCACGGGTCGGGACCGTACCACTAATGGGTGACAACCCCAGAGTGCGTCTTCAGTCACCTGGTGTGACTACGCAACCATTCGGAGGTGGACGTGCGACTAAACGCGTGGGTGCGAGGACGGGTTCAGGGCGTTGGTTTTCGCTGGTGGACGCGAACCAGGGCACTAGAACTGGGCCTGGTCGGGAGCGCTTCGAACAGGCCGGACGGCCGGGTCGAGGTCGTTGCCGAGGGTCCGCGGGAGAAGTGTGAACAACTGCTGAAAGCTCTCCGTTCGGGTGAAACCCCCGGACACGTCGACTCTGTCGGTGAGCAGTGGTCTGATGCCAGGGGCGACCTGACCGGGTTCGTCGAGCGCTGAACCGTTCTCCGAGAGCCGGCGTAGTAGGGAATCGTGGACTCCTCAGAAGACGTCCTCATCCAGCTGTACGACCGCTGGCGGGGCCCGCTGCTGCACTACGTGCTGCGGCTGGTCGACGGCGACTACCAGCAGGCAGAGGACGTCGTGCAGGAGACGCTGCTCCGCGCGTGGCGCAACCACGAGGATCTGAAACCGGACGACGCGGCGCTGTGGCTCTACACGGTCGCCAAGAACCTGGTGATCTCGGGTTACCGCCGCCGCAACGCACGCGCGACCGAGGTTCCGCTCGAACCGGTGGACCTCCCACCGGTCAGCGACCAGGTCGAACACGTGCTGCAGACGTGGCAGATCGCGTCGGCGCTGCGGGCGCTCACGCCCGAGCACCGGACGGTCGTCATCGAGCTGTACTACCGCCGCCGCACCGTCGCGGAGGCCGCCAGGACGCTCGGCATCCCGCCGGGCACCGTCAAGTCGCGCTGCTTCTACGCACTGCGGGCGCTGCGCGACGCACTGGAGGAAAGAGGGGTGACCGAGGCGTGAGCTGCCAGCACACCGTCGACGTCGGCGCCTACCTCTTCGGCTCGCTCGACCTCTCCGAACGTGCCGCGTTCGAACGTCATCTCGGCGGCTGCGACTGCTGTCAGGCCGAGATGCTGCGGCTGGCCCCGCTGCCGGGGCTGCTCGGCCGCCTGACCCTGGAGGACGTCGAGAACCTCGACGAGATCCCCTCCCGTCCGCCCAGGCCGGACCGCCGCCGCCGGGTGGTGCTGGTCTGCGCGGCCGTCCTGGTGACGCTCGCGCTGGCCGGCGGGATCGTGTTCCTGCAGGCCCCACCGCCACCGACCTGGGCCGCCGAGAACCCCGGCACCGGGGTGAACGGCGAGGTCTCGATGGTCCAGAAGTCCTGGGGCACCGAGATGTGGTTCAAGCTCGAGGAGGTCAAACCGGGCGCGCGCTGCAAGGTCATCGTGTTCGACCGGCAAGGGCAGCGTGAGGTCGGGGGCTGGTGGGGTTCCGATCACGGGCCTGACGAGCGGATTCCCGGTTCCACGTCGTTCCGGGTCGACCAGATCGACCGGTTGGAGGTGTCGGACGAAAGCGGGCTGTTGGTTACTCTCCGTCCATAGACGCGCAGGTCAAGGCCCGCGTCCCGCATCACCCGCAAGCGTTTGGGTACTCTGCCCCGCGTGCATCTCAAGAGCCTGACGCTGAAGGGCTTCAAGTCCTTCGCCTCGGCTACCACGCTGCGCTTCGAGCCCGGCATCACCTGTGTGGTCGGCCCCAACGGGTCCGGCAAGTCCAACGTGCTCGACGCGCTGCGCTGGGTGATGGGCACGCAGGGTGCCAAGGACCTGCGCGGCGGCAAGATGGAGGACGTCATCTTCGCCGGCACGTCCGGCCGCGCGCCGCTGGGCCGCGCCGAGGTGACGCTGACGATCGACAACGCCGACGGCATCCTGCCGATCGAGTACACCGAGGTGTCGATCACCCGCCGCATGTTCCGCGAGGGCGCCACCGAGTACGAGATCAACGGCAACTCGTGCCGCCTCATGGACATCCAGGAACTGCTGTCGGACTCCGGCATCGGCCGCGAGATGCACGTGATCGTCGGTCAGGGCCAGCTCGCCGCGATCCTCGAGTCCAAACCGGAGGAACGGCGCGCGTTCATCGAAGAGGCCGCCGGCGTCCTGAAGCACCGCAAGCGCAAGGAAAAGGCGCTGCGCAAGCTGGAGGCGATGCAGGCGAACCTGACGCGCCTCACCGACCTCACCGCGGAGCTGCGCCGCCAGCTCAAGCCGCTGGGCAAGCAGGCCGAGATCGCCCGCCGCGCGCAGGTCGTCCAGTCCGAGCTGCGCGACAGCAAACTCCGCCTGCTCGCCGACGACCTGGTGACGCAGCGCGAGGCCATCGCGCAGGAGGAGCACGACGAGGCGAAGGCCCGCGCTCGCCGCGCCGAGGTCGAGAAGTCGTTGCAGGCGGCGCAGTACCAGCAGAACGAGCTGGAGGAGCGGGTCGCCGCCGACTCGCCGAAGCTCCAGGCCGCGCAGGACACCTGGTACCGGCTGTCCGCTTTGGAGGAACGCCTCCGTGGCACCGTGCGCCTCGCCGCCGAACGAGCCCGCCACCTGTCCGCGGACGTGGACGCGCCCAGCAGGGGCCGCGATCCCGACGACCTCGACCGCGAGGCCGAGGAGACCGCCGAGATGGAGCTGGAGCTCCAGGAAGGCGTGACCGAGGCCCGCATCGCGCTGGCCGAGGCCGTCGAGACGCGCGCCGAACTGGAACGCATGGTCTCGCAGGCGGAGAAGGCGCACATCGCCGCCGTCCGCGCGATCGCCGACCGCCGGGAGGGCCTCGCCCGCCTGTCCGGTCAGGTGGAAGCGTTGCGCAGCAAGACGAACGCGACCGCCGAGGAGATCGAACGCCTGTCCGTCACGCTGTCGGAGGCGTCCGAACGCGCCGAGTACGCGTCGATGGAGCTGGCCGAGGCCCGCGAGATCACCGGCACCGAGGACGAGGACGACCACGGCCTCGACGAACGCCACCACCAGGCCGTGCAGTCCAACGACGCGGCACGGCAGCGCGTCGAGGAACTGGTCAAGGCCGAACGCACCGCGGAACGCGACATCGCGTCGTGGCGCGCTCGTGTCGACGCACTCTCGCTGGGCCTCACGCGCAAGGACGGCGCGGGCGCGTTGCTCGCGTCGGACGTGCCGGGCCTGCTGGGTTCCGTCGCCGCGCTGCTGACCGTCGAACCCGGCTACGAGGTCGCGCTGGCCGCGGCACTCGGCCCGATCGCCGACGCCGTCGCGGTGTCGTCCGGTGACGGCGCGCTCGCGGCCCTGAAGTTGTTGAAGGAGAAGGACGGCGGCCGCGCCGGCGTGCTGATCGGCTCGCCCGGATCCACTGTGGACACCTCGCGGTGGGGCAACCTGCCGCACGGCGCGAGGTGGGCGATCGACGTCGTGCACGCGCCCGAGGCGTTGCGTCCGGCGTTGGCTCGCGCGCTCGATCGCCTTGCTGTGGTGGGAGATCTGGACACCGCGGCCGGGTTCGACGGTCGCGCGGTGACCAGGGAGGGCGACCTCTTCGGCACGGACTGGGCCGTCGGTGGCTCGGGTGCCCAGGGCCAGAGCGTCATCGAGGTGCAGGCCGCCGTCGACGAGGCACAGGAGCAGCTCGCGACCGCGGAACGGGCGCTGGAGCACGCAACGGCCGCGCTCGAAGGCGCCCGTGCCGAGCAGCAGGCCCGCCGCAAGGTGCTCGACGCGGTCAAGGAGGCCATGCAGGAGGCCAAGGTCCGCCAGGCCCGCTCCGGCGAGCGGCTGAACCGGATGGCCACGGCCGTGCGGTCCGCGCAGGCCGAGGTCAACCGCATCTCCGAGCAGCGTGCCAGGGTCGAGCGGTCGCGCGAGGAAGCCCTGATGAAGCTGGGCGAGCTCGAAGAGCGGCTGCTGATGGCCGAGGAGGAGCAGACCCTCGACGACGAGCCGGACACCGGCCAGCGGGACGCGCTGGCCGCGGAGCTTGCTGAGGCCCGCCAGGCCGAGATGGACGCGCGTCTGGTGCAGCGCACCGCGGAAGAGCGCGCACGGGCGTTGCAGGGCAAGGCAGAGGGCCTCCGTCGTGCCGCCCGCGCCGAGCGTGAGGCCCGCGAACGCCACGCCCGCGCCACCCAGCACCGCGCCCGTGGTGCCGTGGTCGCGAAGGCCGTCGTCCGCGGCGGCGAGCAGGCGCTGGAACGCATCGAGATCTCGCTGTCCCGTGCCGCCCGCGAGCGCGACCAGGCCCAGGAACGCCGTTCGCAGCACGAACTCCTGCTGACCCAGGTGCGGGGCCTGGTGCGGGAGATGTCCGGCGAGCTGGAGAAGCTCGTCGACGCCGTGCACCGCGACGAGGTCCTGCGCGCCGAGCAGCGCATGCGCATCGAGCAGCTGGAAACCAAGATCGCCGAGGACTTCGGCATCGGGCTGGAAGATCTTGCCAACGAGTACGGCCCCGACGTCATGGTGCCCGCGTCGGCCGCCGAGATGGCCGAGTACCAGGCCGCCAAGGAACGCGGCGAGCAGGTCTCCGAGCCGCAGCCGATGCCGTACGACCGCGACACCCAGCTCCGCCGCGCCAAGCGCGCCGAGCGCGACATGTCGTTGCTGGGCAAGGTGAACCCGCTCGCCCTGGAGGAGTTCGCCGCGCTGGAGGAGCGCTACAAGTTCCTCTCCACGCAGCTCGAGGACATCAAGGACACCCGCCGCGACCTGCTCACGGTCGTGAAGGAGGTCGACGACAAGATCCTCGAGGTCTTCTCGCTGGCCTACGAGGACGTGGCGCGTGAGTTCGAGATCGTCTTCAAGGTCCTGTTCCCCGGCGGCGAAGGCCGCCTGGTGCTGACCGAGCCCGGCGACATGCTGACCACCGGCATCGAGTTGGAGGCCCGCCCGCCCGGCAAGAAGGTCAAGCGCCTGTCGCTGCTCTCCGGCGGCGAGAAGTCGCTGGCAGCGGTCGCGATGCTGGTCGCGATCTTCCGCGCCCGCCCCTCACCGTTCTACGTGATGGACGAGGTCGAGGCCGCGCTGGACGACACGAACCTGCACCGGCTGATCGGCCTGTTCGAGCAGCTGCGGGAACGGTCACAGCTGCTGATCATCACGCACCAGAAGCCGACCATGGAGATCGCGGACGCGCTGTACGGCGTCTCGATGCGCGGTGACGGCATCTCGCAGGTGATCTCGCAGCGGCTGCGCACGACGGGTGACGAGCCCGCGCGTGCGAAACCCGCCGCGGTGGCCGAACCAGTCGCGGCGGCGGAGCCCGTCGAAACCGCTGATACTTCGCCTGGACCGGCGGAAACAGAGGCCTGAGAAGGGCGGTCGGGGCAGGCTTGAACCGGCCTCGCGCCCGCTCTGCCGGACGGACCTGTCAGCGATCTTGCGCGGACCTGGCACCGATCTTGAGCCGCAGCCGGGACGCCAGCGACGAGTCCTGGCGCTGCTCGACGAGCGGCAGCGCCCGCCGGTAGGCCTCGCCCGCCTCGGCGGTCCTGCCGAGGGCGAGCAGGGTGTCGCCGATCTGCTCCACCGCCAGCGCCTCCTGGAACCTGCTGCCCAGCTCGCTGAAGAGTGCCGCCGCGGCGCCGAGCGACGACAGCGCCTCCGCGTGCCGTCCGGTCGCGTGCAGAACGGAGCCGAGGGTCGCGCGGCTCATCGCCTCGGCCTCGCGGTCGCCGAGAGCCATGCTCGTCGTCAGGGCCTCCCGGCAGTGCTCCTCGGCCACGTCGAACTTGCCCGCCTTCGTCGCGTGCAGACCGACGGTGGTGATGGCCTCCGCTTCCCAGGCGGGGCTTCCCAGCGAGCGCGTCAGAGTGAGCGCGTCGAGCGCGACCTCCAGGCCTGCCAGCGGATCGCCCTGCTGTTGCAGCACGTGCGAGAGCGTGATCAGTGCGGCGACCCGGCGCCACCGGTCGTTCTGCGCCTCCGCGAACACGAGTGCCGCGCGGAGGTGACGCTCGCCTTCCGCGAAGGCGTTGACATTCAGGCGCTGCTTCCCGAGCAGCAGGTGCAGGACGAGGAGCGCGGTGGGGTCGTTCAGTCGTTGCGCCGCCGCCAGACCGTGCCGCAATGCCGCGACGAAGTCGTCCATGTGGCGCCTGCCGAGTTGGTGGTAGCTGTCCAGCGCCCACGCCAGCTGCCAGGACGTGGTGTCGTCAGCGACCCGCTGGAGTGCCAGGACCGTGCGGTGTTCCGCGTCGAACCACGCCACCGCCGCCGCCCGGTCCTCGAACGCGAGCGGCACGGTGAAGCACGGCGTGAGCGTGATCGGTCTGCGGCTGGAGAGGATCAGGCGGTCGGCCGCGGCGGCGGTGTGCAGGACGTGGTTGGTCAGCCGGTTCAACGATTCGCTCAGGTCTGGCGGAGCGGCGTTTGCTTGGCCGTAGAGGCGCACGAGGTCGTGCATCCGCCATCGGCCGGGGAGGTGCTCTTCGGCCAACGAGACCCGTTCCAGCGTGCGGAGATCGCCGCGCACGCGAGGGTTTCCGGTCAACGCCTTCGCGCACTCCAGGCTGATGTCCGGACCCGGAGCGGCTGCCAGGAGGCCGAACGTGCGGGCGTGATCGGGTTCCAGCGCCCGGTACGACGAGGACAGCACGACCGTCAGTGACGCCACCGGATCATCGAAGTCCATGGCCTGCAGGCGATCGGACTCGTCCCGTAGTTCGTCGGCGAGCACCGCGAGCCCGAAGCCCGGCCGCATCCGGGCGTGGCCGGCGACGGCGCTGAGCGCCAGGGGCAGCCCGGCGCACCACGTGAGCAGCTCGTCCACGGCCACCGGCTCCGCGTCGAGCCGCGCGGTGCCCAGCCGTTCGGCCAGCAGCAGCCGGGAGTCCTCAGCGGACAGCGTGGTGAGCGGAAGTGCCCGCGCCCCAACGGCCGTGATGACGCCGTACAGCCGGTCGCGGCTCGTGATCAGCACCGAGCACGACGCCGTTCCCGGCAGCAGCGGCGTGACCTGGGCGCTGTCGGCCGCGTTGTCCAGCACCAGCAGCATCCGCCGATCGGCCACCGTGCTGCGGAACAACGCCGCCCGCGCGTCGACGCCGTCGGGCACGCTGGTGACGCCGAGGCCGGCGAGCATCCGCTGCAACGCGTCCGCCGCCGGCACGGGTTCACCGGACGGGGTGAACCCGAGGAGGTCGAGGTGGAGCTGGCCGTCGGGAAAGAGGTCCAGGTGGTCGTGCGCCCAGGACAGGGCGAGCGCGGTCTTCCCGACGCCGCCCGGCCCGCTGATCACCACAGGTCCCTCGCCCGTGGCGTCCGTGAGCGCGGCGAGGTCCGCGGCCCTGGCGCTGAAGTGACCAGGCCTGGCCGGGAGCTCGCGGGGCACCGCGGACGTCGTGGGTGGTCCGTCCAGGATCCGCTGGTAGACCTGCCGGGTCTCCGGCGAGGGATCGACGCCGAGCTCGTCGGCGAGGCGCTCCCGGAGCGAGTGGTAGTGGCACAACGCGTCGTGCTGCCGCCCGCACGCCGTCAGCGTGAGCAACAGCTGGCGGGCGAGGCGTTCGTCGTGCGGGTGCTCTTCGGCCAACGGGTGCAGTAAGGGCAGCAGTTCCGCGTGCCGGCCCAGCCGGAGCTGCGCGTCGTGCAGGTCGAGCCGGGCGGCGAGGTGCTCGGCGGCGAGCGCGGGCCGCGTCGCCTCCAGTCCCGGTGCCGTCAGACCGGTGAAGGGCTCGCCCGTCCACAGCGCCAGTGCCTCCGTGAGCGTCGCGACCCGGTCCTGGTCGTCCGCCCGTGCGGTGGCGACCAGCGCGCGGAACCGGTGCAGGTCGACCGAGCCGGGATCGGCCTGCAGCACGTAGCCGCCCGAGCGCTGCCGCACGGAGATGTCCGGCGGCAGAGCGGCGCGCAGCCGGGAGAGGTAGCTGTAGAGGGCGTCGCGCGGTTTGGCCGGTAGCCGTTCACCCCAGAGGTCGTCGACGAGCTGTTCGGTCCGCACCACGCGGTTCACGTTGATCAGCAGCACCGACAGCACGGTGAGCACGCTGGCGTGCGAGGTGGCGAGCGGACGGCCGTCGATCGTCACCTCGCCGAGCAGGCGGAACCGCGTCACGCGCCGCGCGCGTCCAGCCGTGCCGCTTGTTCCGGGGTGGGCGCGGTGCCGCCGAGGTGCGCCGGAGCCCACCAGGCACCGGGCTCGTTCGGGTAGGAGGCCTGCGCCGTGTCCAGCAGCTCCTGCATCCGCTTGCGCAGCACGTCGTCGCCGGAGTCGCCGGGGGAGGGCTCGAACGGCTCGCCGATGAGGATGGTGACCGGCACGTGCCGCTGGGTCAGGTTCTTGGGACGGCCCTTGGTCCACAGGCGCTGGGTGCCCCACAGCGCGACGGGGATGATCGGCACGCCGGCCTCGTGCGCCAGGCGGTTCGCGCCGGACTTGATGTCCTTGATCGTGAACGAACGGCTGATCGTGGCCTCGGGGAAGATCCCGACGACCTCGCCGGTGCGGAGCGCGGACAGGGCCTGCTGGTAGGAGCCCTGACCCGCGCTCCGGTCGACGGGGATGTGGTGCATGCCGCGCATGAGCGGGCCTGCGATCTTGTTGGCGAAGATCTCGTGCTTCGCCATGAACCGCGTGAGACGCCCCGAGGGATGCGCGCCGAAGCCCGCGAAGATGAAGTCGAGGTAGCTGACGTGGTTCGACGCCAGCACCGCCCCACCCGTGCGGGGAACGTGGTGCGCCCCCTCGACGGTGATCCGCAGGTCGAGCACCTTGAACATGAGCTTCGCTGCGGCGATCACCGGGGGATATACGCGATCCGACATGCTTCCGAACGGTAGCGTAGGAAGCTACTGACCGGTTGCGGCCCCTTCGTGTTCTCGCATGATCTTTGGCACGCCCGCCAGATCCTCGTCGTTGCACAGCAGCTTGAGGTCGTAGTACGGGTTGCCGTGGGTGTCGTCGTAGTCGAGATGGACTGCGATCACGTCCACGGGCTCGCCCAGCCAGTCCTGGGTCTGCCGCAACCAGGCGGCAGCGCGTTCCAGAGCTGACGGAAGATCATCGTCTCGGAATTCGACCGGCCGATACGGAACACCCTGGACACCGTCCCGGTTGTTCGGCGGCAAGGGCAGGTCGACGGCCACCCCGGATTCGTTGAGATCGAGTTGGATCGTTTCCTCACTCACTGTAGAAGAGTCCCCCACCCTCACCTGCCCTGCAAGCCCGAATCTGGGGGTTGCGCCTGCGACGTGGGTGTTCGTGACACGGCATACCAGCGCCGCGGAGCCCACCGGTGTGAGTGATGTCTCGTGCGTCATGTAGTGCGCTTCAAGAACGCGATGTCGCGCTTCACCTTGGCGATCCGGTCGTGGGTGGGCATGAGCACGCGGGACAGAGCGGCCAGCAGCCGCTCCAGATCCTCGGCCGCGCCCTCGGCGTCACCGGCCTGGTAGCGCAGGTTCGCCAGCAGCTGAGTGGTCTCCAGGACGTCGTCGTGGTCGGGACCGAGGACGCGGGCCTGGTCGCGCAGCAGGGGCACGCAGACCTCGATGGCCTTGCCGGCCTGCTTCGCCGTGCCGAGCACCCGCGCCAGGTTCAGGCGAACGCCGAGGGTCCGGGGGTCGTCCGCACCCGCCAGGCGCGTGAAATCCCTCGCGAGCGCCCTGAACTCGCCGGCCGCGCCCCTGAAGTCGCCCGCATGGGCCCTGGCCTGCGCCTGAGCGTTCCTGGCGGTCAGCTCTTCGAGTTCTCCGACGGACGACATCCGCGCGATTTTACCGGGCAAACCGTTCGTGACCTGGGACAGGCGAAAACTCCCTCGCTTCGAACGGCCGTGCGAGTGACCATTCCTTCTATGTACGACATCCGTTTCGCCGAACCTGGCGACCTCGGCGCCACGATGGCGCTGCTGGTCCGGCTCCAGGCCGACAAGGCACACCACATCGGGTACCTCGGTGAGACAGTCGAAGAGCTCCGCGCGGAGCTCGGCGAGTTCGAGCCCTCCTGGGCGGACTGCACGGTGGTGGCCGTCGACGCCGACGACAACATCACCGGCATGCTCAGCGTGGAGATCGATGCCGAGCTCGGCCGTGCGTGGCTGCACGGACCGTTCGTCGACGTACCGGTCAACCACCCCGCGGGCAGCCGCATCTGGGACCAGACCGCCGACGCCATGTTCCGGCGCGCCGCCGAGCTCCTCACCGGCATCACCGACCTCGAGCTCTACGGGCACACAGCCCACCGGCGACTGGCGGCGTTCGCCGAACGGCACGCCTTCAGCGCCGGCAAGGCGAGCGCCATCCACATCCTCGACAACGGGGACCTGCGCACGTTGCTGCTCAGGGACGCGAAATGTCCCAGCGACCGTGAGATGCGCGTCCTCCCGACCGACCGGTTCGTGCACGAGGCCGTCGCGGTCCTGCACGAACGATGTTTTCCGCACACGTACCTGTCCGGCAAACAACTCGTCGAATCCGATCCGGCCAAACGCACGGTCGTCGTCGCCATGGACGGCGAACGCGTGCTCGGCTACGCCGCGGGCAAAGCCCAGCCCGAGGAGTACTACGTCGACTTCGTGGCCGTCGAGCCCGACGTCCGCGGTCAGGGCGTCGGCGCTGCCCTCGTCACCGAACTGCTGTGGAAGCTCGCGGCGGACCACGGTGCCCGGCCGCAGGCCGCCGCGTCCATCTACGCGGGCAACGAGTCGTCGCAGAACATGTTCGCCCGCCTAGGATTCCGCCTTCACATCGAGCTCGTCTCGTACCGGCACACCGCGTGAGTGCCGCAACTGCAGCAATCCACCCACCAGCAAGGTGACCGCCACCCCCAGCGGCGTGTTCCACCAGCCGGTCAGGGACTTCAGGTCGGCCGTCGCCTTCCCGAAGTAGATCGTCGGCGTGCTGCCGGCGAACTTGACGCCGAGAATCACGAAACCGACGACCAGCACCGTCGACACGAACGCGATGATCGCGTCCACCTGCGTGACGCGCTTGAAGATCAGGCCGAGGAGGAAGGCCCCGAGCAGCGCGCCGTAGGTGTAGCCGGCGATGCCGAGCGCCTGCACCACGATCGGATCCGCCGTGGTCTTGTTCGAGGAAGCGAACAGGCCCGCGCAGACGATCAGCAGACCCGCCCACGCGAGGGTCCAGAGCCGGCCGTGGCGCAGGCGTTCCGCGTCGGTCATCGGGGTCTTGCGGATGCGTTCGTAGACGTCGGTGACCGTGCTGGAGGCCAGGGCGCCCAGCGACGACGACAGCGCGGCGGCGAGGATGCCGGCGATCACGAAGCCGGACAGGCCCGACGGCAGCGAGTTGACGATGAAGTACCCGAAGAGCTCGTCCTTGTTGCCGAGCTTCAGGTCCTTCACCGGGTCCACGCCGTTGTAGAACGCCCACAGCATCACGCCGATGAACAAGAAGAACGCGAACTGCAGGAACACCACGAAACCGGAGGCGATCAACGCCTTCTGCGCGGACTTCACGTCCTTGGTGGACATGAGCCGCTGCACGATCAGCTGGTCCGCGCCGTGCGAGGCCATCGACAGCAGCGCACCGCCGAAGAACGCGGCGATGAACGGGTACGCGCCCGTCAGCGGTGACGAGGTGAAGTCGAAGACCTGGAACTTGTCGACGTCGACGGCCTTGGAGAACCAGCCGTCGGGCAGCTGGCCGGACAGCCACCAGATCACCACGAGGCCGCCGAGGACGTACCAGAGCATCTGGATGGCGTCGACCCACACGACCGCGCGCACGCCGCCGAAGAAGCTGTAGAACACCATCGCGATGCCGAGCACCAGGATGATCGTCCAGTAGTTCGCGTCGATGCCGTACTGGCTCAGCACCAGCTTGATCGGGATGGCCGTCGCGAAGAGCCGGATGCCGTCCGCGAGCAGGCGCGTGAAGAGGAACGTCACGGACGCTGTGGCGCGCATGCCGTTGCCGTAGCGCTTGCCCAGGAACGCGTACGCCGTCACGAGGTCACCAGCGATGTAGCGCGGCAGCAGCACGAAGCTGACGATGATGCGCCCGATGATGTAGCCGAGCGCGAGCGTCAGGTACGTCATGCCGCCCTGCGCGGGCGTCGCCATGTACGCGATCACCGGCACGCTCAGCACCGTGAGCGTCGACGTCTCCGCGGACACGACCGAGAGACAGACGACCCACCACGAGATGCGTTTCTCGCTGACGAAGTAGTCGGTGGACGACTTCTGCCTGCCGCCGATCCACATGCCGAGCAACGGCATTCCGACGAGGAACAGGACGATGATCGCGAGGTCTAGTGCACGCACTTCGGCTCCCCCACATTCAGCTTGGTCACTGGACCGGTGACGGGTTCTGGCAGGCGCAGCGGCCCGGCGCCGGGCGTGATGCTGCCGAGCAGCCGCGGCCCGGACGCCCCGGTCGCGGACGGCGTGTTGCCCGCGACCCCGTGCCACGTCAGGAATCCGAGCAGCGCGGCGAGATAGGCCTCCTTGCCGTCGCGCGGCAGGCCCAGCGAGTCGCTGATCTGCAACGGGATGGGGTCGAGCGCCCTGGTCAGCGCCTCGACCAGCACCGGGTTGCGCATCCCGCCGCCGGACGCGACGACGGTGCTCGCGTCGTGCGCGCGGCAGGCGTCCGCGATGGTGCGGGCGGTGAGTTCGGCGAGCGTGCGGAGCATGTCCTCGGCCTGGACCGTCGGGAAGCCCTGGAGGTACTCGGCGTTGAAGTGCTCCTTGCCGGTCGACTTCGGCCACGGCTTGGCGTAGTACGGGTCGGCGAGGAGCTTCTTGAGGACGTCCTCGCGGACGTTGCCCCTGCTCGCGAACTCGCCGTTGGTGTCCTGGCGCCGTTCGCCATGGGAGAGCACCTCCATGACGGCGTCCATCAGCGCGTTGCCGGGCCCTGTGTCGTACGCGACGGGCCGGCTTCCGGGTCTCACGACGGTGATGTTCGCGATGCCGCCGATGTTCAGCGCGATCGCGTTCTCCGCCATGCCGGCGAGCCACAGCGCGTCGAGGGTGCTCGCGAGAGGCGCTCCCTGGCCTCCCGCGGCCACGTCGCGGACCCTGAGGTCGGCGATGACGGGGACACCGGTGCGTTCGGCGATCCAGGCGGGCTGGCCGAGCTGCAGGGTGCCGAGGCAGTCGCCGTCCTGCACCTCGTGGTGCACGGTCTGCCCGAGCGAGGAGATCAGGTCCGCCGGCAGGTACCCGGCGGCGACTTCGCCGAAAGCCTGTCCGAGCGACGTGTCGAAGGCGCACACTTCGGCGAGGTCCCGTGGTATCTCCAGAAGGTCCTTCGGGAACGGGTGCTCGGCGCACTGCACCGGCACGAGCTCGACGACGTCGCCGTGGATCGACAGGTCGGCGACGGCGACGTCGATACCGTCCATCGACGTGCCGGAAATCAGTCCGATCACCCTCACGACGTGTGGTCTATTCCACAGTGTGGCGGGACGCAAGTGCTTTGGTGAAATCTTCGCCTAATTGAGCAACACATGGTTGACAGGTCACATGAGCGTCTGTGAAACCATGAGCCCGTGTCGACGTCCTCCCTTGTCCTGATCCTCGTCGTCGTGGCGGTCGTCCTGATCGCCGCGCTGGTGACCGGTGTGGTGCTGACGCGTCGCCGTCGCATCAGCCTGACCCAGAAGGAGGAGACGCCGAGGCCTGGCGGATACCAGGCGTCGTCCGGGATCTCGCTGACCCCGGCCGCCCCCGAAGCGGTGGCCGAGCCCCCGGTGCCCGTCGAGCACCCGGTGGCCGAGCGGACCGAGGTAGACGGCCAGCCGGGAGTAGGCGACGACGCCGCCGTGCCACGCGACTCGGCGAAGCGCGGCTTCGTCGAGGTCGACCTGCCGGAAGAGGCGTCCGAGGTCGAGGAGATCGAGCCCACGGCCGGTCGCCTGGAACGTCTGCGCGGCAAGCTCTCGAAGTCCCGCAACGCGTTCGGCACCTCGCTGCTGGGGCTTTTGGGTGCTGGAGACCTGGACGAGGACTCGTGGCAGGACGTCGAGGACACGCTGCTGGTCGCCGACCTGGGCGCGGCGCTGACCACCGAGATCGTGTCGACGCTGCGCGCGAAGATCGCCGGGTCCGGGGTGCGGACCGAGGCTGAGGCTCAGGCGTTGGTGCGGTCCGTGCTCGTCGATGCTCTCGGGCCGGCGATGGATCGCTCTTTGAAGGCTCTGCCGCACGCCGGCAAGCCCGCTGTGCTGCTGGTGGTCGGGGTCAACGGGGTCGGCAAGACGACCACCACCGGCAAGTTGGCGCGCGTTCTGGTCGCTGACGGGCGGACGGTGTTGCTCGGTGCCGCCGACACGTTCCGTGCTGCTGCTGCTGACCAGTTGGAGACCTGGGGTAAGCGGGTTGGTGCGGAGACTGTGCGCGGGCCTGAGGGTGGGGATCCGGCTTCTGTGGCCTTTGAGTCGGTGAAGCGGGGGGTGGACACCGGGGTTGACACGGTGTTGATCGACACTGCTGGGCGGTTGCATACCAAGAAGGGCTTGATGGACGAGCTTGGCAAGGTCAAGCGTGTCGTCGAGAAGCAGGCTGTGGTGGATGAGGTTCTGCTGGTTTTGGATGCCACTACCGGGCAGAACGGGTTGACGCAGGCTCGGGTGTTTGCTGAGCAGGTTGCGATTACCGGGATTGTGCTGACCAAGTTGGACGGTACGGCCAAGGGTGGGATTGTTTTTCAGGTTCAGCGTGAGCTTGGGGTGCCGGTGAAGCTGGTTGGGCTGGGTGAAGGGGCTGATCACTTGGCTCCGTTTGAGCCTGGGGCGTTTGTGGATGCTTTGCTTGGGTGATCGCCTGGTCCGTTCCCCTGGCTTGCGGGCGGCGACCTTGCGGTTGCGTGCGTCCCCTGGGGGCGCTGCCCTGAACTGGTCCCCGGAAGTTGGACTGGCTAAGTGGAGGTTAGGCGGGTTGGTTCTGGGCTCGGTATTGGGCCGGGTTCAGGCCGCCGAGTGTGGTGGAGATGCGGGTGGTGTTGTACCAGTCGATGTAGTTGTCGAGTTCGGTGGTGAGCTCGGTGACGGTGTCGAACTTGGTGTGGTGGAACAGTTCTGCTTTGAGGTGGCCGAAGAAGTTCTCGGCCATGGCGTTGTCCAGGCAGTTGCCTCGGCGGGACATCGACTGGGGCAGACGGGCTTTGTCGAGGATGGCGCGCCAGGTGGGGTGCTGGTAGTGCAGGCCCTG
>NZ_FNET01000012.1 GCF_900100275.1 Lentzea albidocapillata subsp. violacea | reverse complement strand
CCAAGAGCGGGCCACACCTGAGGGGTGAGGTCAAGTCGACGAAAAGCGTGTCGACTTGACCTCACCCCTCAGGTGCAGCAAGAGCTATGGCGCGACTCGTGATGGGACCCCACCGCCTGGCCCGTATGGAAGGACGGCTCGCCTACGGCTCGCCTACGGCTCGCCTACGGCTTCGCGGGCGATGAGACTGGGCGGGCATGGTGGCGGCTAGGGGTGGTGAGTGGTGGGCGCGGTTCGGGACGCGGTTGGGCGTGGGGTTGGGCGGTGGCGTGGGGCCGCGTTGCCGATCGTCCAGTGTGCTCTGTCCGCTGGCCTTGCCTGGTTCGTTGCGACGGTGGTCATCGGGCACGCGCATCCGTTCTTTGCGCCGATTGCCGCTGTTGTCTGTCTTGGGGTTTCGCTGGGGCAGCGGTTGCGGCGGGTTGGTGAGCTTGTCGTTGGTGTTTCGGTTGGGGTTGGGGTCGGGGACGCGCTGATCAGCTGGATCGGTAGTGGGCCCTGGCAGATCGCGCTGGTTGTGGCGTTGGCGATGTCTGCTGCCGTGTTGCTGGACGGCGGGTCTGTCATTGCGTTGCAGGCCGGGTCGTCTGCTGTGCTTGTCGCCACGTTGTTGCCGCCCAGTGCCGGTGGTGGGCTCGATCGGATGATCGACGCGTTGACTGGTGGTCTGGTCGGGTTGGCGGTGGCTGCGCTTATTCCGGCCAATCCTGTGACGGTGGCGCAGCGGCAGTTGAAGGTGCTCACGAACACCCTTGGCGGGGCGTTGCGGGACCTTGCTGGTGCGCTTGACGAGAAGGATTCGGTCAAGGCTGCTGGGGTGCTCGCCGAGTTGCGGACCAGCCAGACCACCATTGACGACTACAAAACGGCGTTGCTGACCGGTAGTGAGATCGCGAAGATCGCGCCGATTCGGTGGCGGGCCAAGGACGAGCTCAAGCGGTATCAGACGGCTGCGGGGCCGGTGGACTACGCGATTCGGAACACTCGGGTGCTGGCTCGGCGGATCATGGCGGCGTTGAAGGCCGACGAGCGGATTCCGGACGGGGTGCCGGACGTGCTCAAGCACTATGCGGACGCCGTGGACTGTCTGAAGGGCGAGTTGGAGAAGAACAAGGAGCCGAAGCTCACTCGGGAGGCCGTGCGGGACGCCGCGCGGGTGCTCACCGCGCGGCGTCTCGGTGGGGACGGGTTCTCGTCCAAGGTCGTGTTGGCGCAGATCCGCAGTGTCGCGGTGGACCTGCTGCAGGCCACGGGGCTGAGCCGGAGTGAGTCGATGGAGGCGTTGCCGCCTCTCAGCCCTCCGGCCGATGCAAAAGCCCGTGCAGAAGAGAGTGCACCTGTTCGTGATCGCGAGGATCCGTCAGAACGCACGCACCGCCCGTGATCGCGTACCACTCTTCCGCGCCTTCGTAACGGACCAACGCGCGGAGCTTTCCGTCGTCGGAGAGTTCCGTGCACAGTTCCAGGTCGCCCGTGACGACGCCGACCTCGTCGGTCATCACGCCGCCTGGGCCTGCTACGAAAAGCGAGGAGAGTGGGGTCATCAGCACCTTCCGAGCATGCTCGTCAATTCAGTCTTCTCCGCCGAGTTCACGCTGAGGCGGTACTTCGCCTTCACGTGTACCCACATCTTGGCGTAGGTGCACCAGTAGGACGTCACCGGCGGCTTCCAGGTGGCCGGGGTCTGGTCGCCCTTGGACTGGTTCACGTTGTCGGTCACCGCGATCAGTTGCGGGTAGTCGGTGTCGTTCGCGAACTCCTGGCGCCGGGTCGTGGTCCAGGACGACGCTCCGGACCGCCAGGCGGCCGCCAGGGGGACGATGTGATCGATGTCCACGTCGGAGGCCGCGGTCCACGTCGCGCCGTCGTACGGCGAGAACCAGCGGCCCGACTTCGCGGCGCAGCTGGAGTCGGTCACGACGTTCGTGCCGTCGCGCTTGAGCACGAACTCACGGGTGTTGCAGGTGCCTTCCTTGGTGATCCAGTGGGGGAACTTGTCGCGCGAATATCCCGTCATCGAGCCGTCCGCGCGCACGGTGAGACCGGCCAATTCGGACTTGGCCACCGTTGCGGTGGGGATGTTCTGCGGTGTCGCGAGTGCAGGGGAAACAAAACCAAAGGTGAGAGCTGCCGCGGCAACTAGAACACCGATGGTTCGGTTAACTTTTGACATCGTCCCGACCTTCCTTGTTGGAAGTGATCGGGACCTACCCTCAGTCACATTATGAAATTAGGCAATGCCTTCGAGTGACACTCAAGTGAATGACAGGCACATGACTAGAGGCCTCGTACGAGCCTCAAGTCCTCGGTGTGGCGGTACCAGGTCCACTTGTCGACCGGGCGTGGGTGCTTGTGGCCGTCCAGGACGGCCGTCGTGGGCAGGCAGCCGAGCTGGAACGCGCGCGGGCGGCTCACCCGGACCTTGGAGCCGAAGAGGCGCTTGTTGACGATCCGGATCTGCAGGCCGAGGCCGCCGTCCGGGTCCGGTGTGCACTCGATCCGCGAGGCCTGGCCGCGCAGCACGTTGTCCGCGTCGCTGTAACCGACGCCACGAACGGGTGCCAACACGCCGAGACCCATCAGCACTCCGCCGACGTCGTCGCGGACGAACGGAACGGGATCTACGTCACCGTTGAGGGCGATGTCGAGGGCCCGCGCGGGGTCGGTCGAAAGCCCCCAGAGCGCGGCCACGGACGAGTCGGCGAGGGGTACGTAACCCAGTGCCACCGAACCCAGCTTTTCCTTGCGCAGCAACCGCAGTGCCACCGCCGCGAGGTCGGCGTCGGTGCCCGCCACGACCAGCCGTCCGGCGTCCAGATGTGGATCTACGTGGTCCTTGCCGGGCCTCTCCGGGACGACGTGGACGTCGTCACGTTGAGCGATCATTGGCAACTGCGCGTTTCCGCAGGCCAACACGATTCCGCGCACGGTCATCTCCTGGTCTACCCTCACTTACCGGCATTCGCTCGAACCAGTCCAAGTGCTTGGAGTTTCACATGCCGGCCGTCGTGCTGATCGGTGCCCAGTGGGGCGATGAGGGCAAGGGCAAGGCCACCGACATCCTCGGTGAGCGTGTCCAGTGGATCGTTCGTTACCAGGGCGGCAACAACGCGGGACACACCGTCGTCCTCCCGGACGGCCAGAAGTTCGCCCTGCACCTCATCCCGTCCGGCATCCTCACGCCCGGCGTGAAGAACGTGATCGGCAACGGTGTCGTGGTCGACCCCGGCGTGCTGCTCACGGAGCTCGCGGGCCTGGAGGAGAAGGGCGTCGACACCAGCGGTCTGCTGATCTCGTCGGACGCGCACTTGATCATGCCGTACCACGTGGCCATCGACAAGGTGACCGAGCGCTACCTGGGCAAGGCGAAGATCGGTACAACCGGGCGCGGCATCGGCCCGGCCTACCAGGACAAGCTGGCCCGCGTCGGCGTCCGCGTGCAGGACCTGCTGGACGAGAAGATCCTCCGGCAGAAGGTCGAGGCCGCCCTGGACTTCAAGAACCAGGTGCTGGTCAAGGTCTACAACCGCAAGGCGCTCGACCCCGAGCAGGTCGTCGACCAGGTGCTGGAGCACGGTCAGCACTTCGTGCACCGCATCGCCGACACCCGCCTGCTGCTCAACCAGGCGCTGGACCGCGACGAGATCGTCGTGCTGGAGGGCTCGCAGGGCACCCTGCTCGACGTCGACCACGGCACCTACCCGTTCGTCACGTCGTCGAACCCGACGTCGGGTGGCGCGACCGTCGGTTCCGGTGTCGGCCCGACCCGCATCAGCACCGTGATCGGCATCCTGAAGGCGTACACGACCCGTGTCGGCTCCGGTCCGTTCCCGACCGAGCTCAACGACGACCAGGGCGAGTACCTGCGCAAGCAGGGCGGCGAGTTCGGTGTCACCACCGGACGTTCGCGGCGCACCGGCTGGTTCGACGCCGTGATCGCCCGCTACGCGAGCCGCGTCAACGGCATCACCGACTACTTCCTCACCAAGCTCGACGTGCTGTCCGGCCTCGAGAAGGTGCCGGTCTGCGTCGCGTACGAAGTGGACGGTCGCAGGGTCGACGAGATGCCGATGACGCAGACCGACGTGCACCACGCCGTTCCGGTCTACGAGGAGCTGCCGGGCTGGTTCGAGGACATCTCGCACTGCCGTTCGTTCGACGAGCTGCCGGCGAACGCCAAGTCCTACGTCGAGTACCTGGAGAGCATCATCGGAGCCCGCGTCTCGGCGATCGGCGTCGGCCCCGGCCGCGACCAGACGATCGTGCGCCACGACGTGCTCGGCTGACAGCAGCTGCGAGGGCGTGCGGCCCCTGTTGAAGCATTGCTCGACGGGGACCGCACGCTCGCACTTGCTAGCGCTTGACCTTGGCTTCCACGGCCGTGTCGGGGTTGTCCGCGAACACGCCGTCGATGCCCTGTTTGAAGAACAGGTCGTACTCCTCGAAGGCCCGGCCGTACGCGGCCGGGTCGGTCGAGGATCGGAAGTCCGCGGGCAGGAACGTGTTCTCGTTGCGGAACGTCCACGAGTGCACGATCAGACCGGCCCTGTGGGCGTCCTTCACGACGGTCGTCGGCGCCTTGAGGAAACCGTCGGCGTCACGCGGGATGATGATGTCCTTGGTGAGGCCGACACCGTCCGCGTAGGAACGGACCTCGCGCAGACCCGCAGGGGTGACCAGATCGGCGTAGGTGCGCTTGTCACCGGCCACGACGAAGTCGTACGGCGCGCCGGAACCGTTGACCAGCTGCACGATCGGCACGCGCAGCGACCTGTTGAGCTCCTTGAGGTTCGCGACCTCGAACGACTGCACGTAGACCTTGGCGCCGCGGCGGTTCAGGCCGTTGCGGTTGAGGACGTCGACGAGTTTCGGCTCCAGCGCGAGACCGATCGACCGGAAGTACGTCGGGTGCTTGGTCTCCGGGTAGATGCCGATCTCGCGACGCAGCTCGCGGGACAGACGCTTGGACAGGTCGATGACCTCCTGCAGCGTCGGCACCTCGAAGCGGCCGTCGTAGAGCGTGTTGTGCGGGCGGATCGCCGGGATGCGTTCCTTGGCGCGCAACGTCTTCAGCTCGGCGAGCGTGAAGTCCTCGGTGAACCAGCCGGTGACGGCGACGCCGTCGATGGTCTTGGTCTTCCTGCGGTCGGCGAACTGCGGCCTGGCCGAGACGTCGGTCGTGCCGCCGATCTCGTTCTCGTGCCGGGCGACCAGCTTGCCGTCCTTGGTGGGCACCAGGTCCGGCTCGATGAAGTCGGCACCCATGCGCGCGGCGAGTTCGTACGCCGCGAGCGTGTGCTCGGGCCGGTACGCCGAAGCGCCGCGGTGCCCGATGACGATCGGACCCTTGTCGTCATGTGCCGAGGCGGAGGGCAGGGACGCCACCACCGCACCCGCGAACACGAGGACTACGGCGGCTAGACCTCTCCGATACATCGTTCGACCTCCCGTTGTGTTGAGAGCGCACTCAAGCATCGCAACACGAAAAGCAGGTGAACGGTTACTCACGGGACAGTGCGGCTTCCTCCAAGTCCAGCTCACGCAGCACGCGGAAGAGCACCTCGTCGTCGATCTCGCCCTTGTCCCTGGCCCTGACGAACTCGTCACGTTCGGCGCTCAGCATGACCCGGCGCAGCCTGCGGTACGCGGCCGCCGGGCTCTCCTCCTCCTGCCGCCCGAGGCGTTCCCACGCGGCGTTGCCCCGGTGCTCGGCGAGCGATCGGAGCTGGTCGCGGACGTGGTCGGGGACGCCCTCGGTCTCCTGGTCGAGCCGCGTCACCGCGGCCTGCGCGGCCCGGTGCTGCACCTGCGCCTCGGCCAGCGCGTCCGTGCGGGCGTCGTCGCCCTCGAAGCCGATCTTGTTGATCAGCCACGGCAACGTCGTGCCCTGCAGCAGCAGCGTCGCGACCGTGACCGTGAACGCGCAGAACAGGATGACGTCACGTCCCGGCACATCGGTCGGGATCGCGGCCGCCGCCGCCAGCGTCACCACGCCCCGCATGCCGGCCCACGCGATCACCGTCACCTGGCCCAGGTGCGGCACGCCCTCGCGTTCCCTGATGCGTTTGTTGAGGAACACCGGCAGGTAGGAGGCCGGGTACATCCACACGAACCGGGCGAGGATCGTGGCCAGCAGCACCGCGCCCGCGCCGAGCAGCAGGCCCGCGCCGAGCTCGACGTTTCTGATGATCGACGACACCTGCAGCCCGATGAGCGCGAACACGAACGACTCCATCAGCGCGTCCACCGACCGCCACACCGCCCCGTCCTGCAGGCGGGTCCGGTAGCTGCCGCGCGGGGCGTTGTGGCCGATGTACAGGCCGGCGACGACGACCGCGAGCACGCCGGAGACGTGGAAGCCCTCTTCCGCGAGCAGATAGGCACCGAACGGCACGAGCAGGCCGAGCGCGCTCTCCAGCACGCCTTCGCAGAGCCGCTTGCGCAGGAAGCGGACGACGACCCCGACGACCAGGCCGATCGCGATGCCGCCGATCGTCACCTTCACGAACATCCACACCCCGTCGAGCGGATGCATCGCCGCGCCCGCCGCGGCCGCCACCGCGACCTTGAACGCCGTCAGCGCCGTCGCGTCGTTGATCAGGCTCTCGCCGACCAGCAACGTCATCGCGCGGCGCTGCAACCCGAGCTTGCGGCCGATGGCGACGGCCGCCACGGCGTCCGGCGGCGCCACGACCGCGCCCAGCACGAGCGCGGCGGCGAACGGCAGGTCCGGGAAGACCAGCTTCGCCGTCACGCCCACCACGAACGTCGTGAACAGGACGAGCCCCACCGCGAGGAACCCGATCGGCCGCAGGTTCGCGCGGATGTTGAGGTACGAGCTGTCCAGCGCCGCGCTGTAGAGCAGCGGCGGCAGGACGACCAGCAGGATCAGGTGCGGATCGAGCTCGAACTCCGGCACGCCGGGGATGAACGAGACGATCAGGCCGACGGCCACCAGGACCAGCGGCGCCGACCAGTTCAACCGGCGTGCGACGGCCGTGACGATCAACGCCCCGAGGAGCAGCAGCAGAAGCTCAGGCCCGAACATGCCGCTCATTCTGCGTAATGGTGGAAGCCATGACCTGTTCGCACGTAGGAGCGCTGCCCCGGTCGGTGGCGCCGGAGTCGGCCGAGGGCTGTGTCGACTGCCTCGCTCTGGGTGAGCGCAACTGGGCCCACCTGCGGATGTGCCTGTCCTGCGGGCACGTGGCGTGCTGCGACTCGAGTCCCCACAGGCACGCGACCGCGCACTTCGGAGCGTCCCAGCATCCGGTCATGCGCTCGTTCGAGCCGGGCGAGGACTGGCGCTGGTGCTATGTGGACAGTGCCATCGTGTGAACTCTTTGCAGTTCCTTTGGATTGATCGTCTGCCGCTGTGATCGCCCCCACAGTACGGTCGGTCCGTGGCCAACCCGGACCTCGCCCGCATCGTCGCGGAGCACGACGAGGAGATGCCGTCGCGTTCGCTCTCACCCAGGTGGGAGCGGGCGCTGTGGATCGCCGGCCTGCTGATCGCCCTCCTGGTGCTCAAGCAGGTCTTCTTCCCGTTCGCCAAGGGAAGCCAGTACTACCTGATCATGTTCCTGGCGGTGACGCTGCCGCTGGTGTTCCTCGCGTACGGCCGCGGGCACACGCCGCCCTGGTGGGACTGGGTGCTGGCCGCGCTGGCGTTCGTGGTCGGCGCCTATCCGCTGTTCGGGGGCTTCGACGAGTTCCTGAACAGGCAGGGCCAGCTCTCGACGCTCGACGTCGTCGCGGGCTCGGTGCTGCTGGTGCTGATCCTGGAGGCGTGCCGGCGCACGACCGGCTGGGTGCTTCCGGTGGTGTGCCTCGCGTTCATCGCCTACGCCTACTACGGCGGGTTCCTGCCGCCGGCCTGGTCGATCTCGCACTCCGGTGTCGACTTCCCGCAGATCATCAACGGCTTCTTCAACGACGCCAGCGGGTTCTACGGCACGCCGCTGGACGTCGCGGCGACCTACATCGTGCTGTTCACGATCTACGGCGCCGTGCTGAACGCTTCCGGCGCGGGCAAGTTCTTCGTGGACATCAGCTTCGCCGCTTTCCGCAAGTCGCGGACCGCTCCTGGACGCACCGCGGCGACCGCGGGCTTCCTGCTGGGCACGGTGTCGGGTTCCGGTACGGCGACCACGGTGTCGCTGGGTGCCGTGACGTGGCCGATGCTGCAGAAGGCCGGGTATCCCAAGGAGAACGCGGGCGGACTGCTCGCGGCGTCCGGTATCGGCGCGATCCTGTCGCCGCCCACGCTGGGCGCGGCGGCGTTCATCATCGCCGAGTACCTGCAGGTCTCGTACCTGGAGGTGCTGATCTGGGCGATCATCCCGACGCTGCTCTACTACCTGGGCATCGCGCTGGCCGTCGAGGCCGACGCGCGGCGGTTCGGTGCCCGGCCGGTCGACGTGGACGCGCCCCGCTTCTGGGACGTGCTCAAGCTCGGCTGGTACCACTTCCTGTCGCTCGGGATCATCATCGTGTTCCTCGCGCTGGACATCCCGGTCTACAAGGCCGTCGTGTACGCGACGGGTGTGGCCGCGTTGTTCGCGTTGATCAACCACCGGCGTGACTGGCTGCGGTTGATCGCCGACGCGCTGTCCATCGGCGTGCGCTCGGCGTTCCCGGTGATCGCGGTGTGTGCGGCGGCCGGTGTGGTGACCTCGACGATCACCAAGACCGGGCTGGGGCAAGCGCTTGCGGGGTCGTTGGTGGACCTCGCTTCGCTGCTGACCTCCGAGCCCGTCGTGGTGCTGATGCTCACGGCGGTGCTCGCGGCCGTGGCGGTGTCGGTGCTCGGGCTGGCCGTGCCGGTGACGGCGTCGTTCATCATCTCGTGGGTCGTCATCGGACCGGCGTTGATCACCCTGGGTGTCGAGCCGGCCGAGACCGCGATGTTCATCTTCTACTACGCGGTGCTGTCCGAAGTGACACCGCCGACCGCGCTCGCTGCCGTGGCTGCCGCGGCGCTGACCGGTGGCGACGTGATGAAGACGATGTGGCAGACGTGGAAGTACACGCTGCCCGCGTTCCTCGTGCCGCTGGCGTTCGTACTGACCGACGCCGGTGCTTCCTTGCTGCTGCGCGGGCCGTTGCTGGACTCGGTGTGGGCGTTCGGAGCGTCCGCGCTGGGGGTGGCCGCTCTCGCCGTGCTGACGGGCGGCTGGTTGTTCGGTCCCGCGCGCTGGCCGGAACGGATTCTGTGCGTGCCGGCCGCGTTGTTCCTGCTCTATCTGCAGCCGTTGACGATCGCCATCGGGGCCGGATTCCTCGTGGTGGCCGTGGCGGTACACCTGGTGACCCGTGGGAGGGTTCGTGATGCTGCGTAAGTACGCGATCGGTGCGATCGCTTTGGCGCTCGTGGTTTCCGGGTGTGGCGGCAAACGCACACCCACCACTCCGGACGCTTCGGGTGGCGGTGCGTCCTGCGAGGCGTCCGACGGCCGGATCACGATCGCGACCGGCAACTCCGGTGGCGTGTACTTCGTGGTCGGCGGCGGTCTCGCGAAGCTGATCTCCGACAACTCGAAGCTCAAGGCGTCGTCCGCCGAGACCGGCGCGTCGGTGCAGAACATCCAGCAGCTCGTCGCCGGCACCTACGACATCGCGTTCTCGCTGGCCGACACCGCCGCGGACGCCGTCAACGGCACCGGGGCGTTCAACGGCAAGAAGGAGAAGATCGCGGCGCTGACGCGGATCTACCCGAACTACACGCAGGTGCTCGTCCGGGCGGACTCCGGGATCAACTCGATCGCGGACATGAAGGGCAAGCGGATCTCGACCGGCTCGCCGAAGTCCGGCACCGAGGTGATCGCCGGACGGCTGCTGAAGTCCGCGGGTCTCAACATCGACTCGGACGTCCAGGCGCAGCGGCTCGACCTGACCAAGACCGCGGACGGCATGAAGGACGGCAGCATCGACGGCCTGGTCTGGTCGGGCGGGTTGCCGACGCCGCAGATCACGGACATCACGACGTCCCTCAGGGACAAGGTGAAGTTCATCGACCTCGCCCCGCTGCTGCCGGAGATGAAGAAGATCAGCGCGGTGTACGACACCGCGCCGATCCCGGCGGCGACCTACGGGGTAGCCGAGGTTTCCACGATCGTGGTGCCGAACCTGCTGCTCGTCCGTGAGGACTTCGCGGCCAACAACGCGTGCGCCGTCACCAAGCTGATCTTCGACAAGAAGGCTGACCTGGAGAAGGTCCACCCGGCCGTGAAGGACATCTCGAAGGACAAGGCCGCGGCCTCCGACCCCGTCCCGCTGCACCCTGGGGCGAAGCAGGCGCTCGGCTGAACTACGCTGGGCCCTCGTGCGCGTCCTGGTCATCGGGTCTGGAGCCCGTGAGCATGCCCTTGTCCTCGCGTTGTCGCGCGACCCGCAGCTGACTGCTTTGGCGTGCGCGCCGGGCAACGCAGGCATAGGCGGGCACGCCGAGATCTACGGCGTCGACGTCGCCGATGCCTCGGCCGTCGCCGGCCTCGCGAAGGAGTGGAAGGCCGATCTAGTCGTCATCGGCCCCGAACAACCTCTGGTGGTCGGGGCCGCTGACGCGGTCCGCGCCCTCGGCATCCCGTGTTTCGGTCCCTCGAAGGCCGCCGCCCGGATCGAGGGTTCGAAGGCGTTCGCGAAGGACGTCATGAACGCGGCGGGGGTGCCGACCGCGCACAGCGAGGTCGTGGACAACCCGGCCCGCCTGGACGCCGCTCTCGGGCGTTTCGGGCCGACGTGGGTCGTGAAGGACGACGGTCTCGCCGCCGGCAAGGGCGTCGTCGTCACCGCCGACCTGGCCGCGGCCCGTGCGCACGCCATGACGTTGCTCGACGGCGGCCACCCGGTGCTGCTGGAGTCGTTCCTGGACGGTCCGGAGGTGTCGCTGTTCTGCGTCACCGACGGCGAGACCGTGGTGCCGCTGATCCCGGCGCAGGACTTCAAGCGCGTGGGCGACGGCGACGCCGGCCCGAACACCGGCGGCATGGGTGCCTACGCACCCCTGCCGTGGGCGCCGGAGGGTCTGGTGTCCGAGATCGTGTCGCGGTGCGTGCAGCCCGTGGTCGACGAGCTGCGCGCTCGCGAGACGCCGTTCGTCGGCCTGCTCTACGCGGGCCTGGCGCTGACGTCGTCCGGCGTGCAGGTGATCGAGTTCAACTGCCGCTTCGGCGACCCGGAGACGCAGTCGGTGCTCGCGCTGCTGAAGTCGCCGATCTCGGCCCTGTTCCTGGCGGCGGCTTCGGGGGAACTTGCTTCTTTGCCCGCCTTGGAGTGGGAGAACGGCTACGCCGTGACCGTCGTGGTCGCGGCCGAGGGCTACCCGAACCGCCCGCGCACCGGCGACGTGATCACCGGCTCCGAGGCCGACGGCGTCCTGCACGCCGGCACGCGCCGCCGTGAGGACGGCGCCGTGGTCTCCGCGGGCGGCCGCGTGCTGTCCGTCGTGGGCACCGGCAAGTCGCTGGCGAAGGCCCGCGAACGCGCCTACAAGCGCATCGCGGACATCCACCTCACCGGCTCGCACCACCGTTCCGACATCGCGTCGAAGGCCATCGACGGGAAGATCACCCTGCCGTGACCCTTCTCGGGTGTGTGTTGGGCGGGGCCGTGGGAGATGGCCTGGGCGCGCCGATCGAGTTCTCGTCGATCGACACGATCCGCCACCTCCACGGCCCGTCGGGTGTCGTCGACCTGCCGTCGCTGGAGATCACCGACGACACCCAGATGGTGCTCTTCACCCTCGAAGGCCTCCTGCTGGCCCGGCAACACGGCGTCGACCCGAGGCTGACCGTGCGGGCCGCCTACGGGCGCTGGCTGCACACGCAGGGCGGCCCGCCGGTCGCCAACGACGGCTGGCTGATGGCGGACCAGCGCCTGCACTCAAGGCGGGCGCCGGGCCACACGTGCATCACCGCGTTGAAGCACAACGAGAAGAACAACTCGAAGGGCTGCGGCGGAGTAATGCGCGCCGCCCCCGTCGCAGTCTGGTCACCAGACGTCCGCGAGGTCTTCTCGCTGGCCGCGGACACCGCCCGCATGACGCACCACCACCCGAGCGGCTACCTGTCCGCAGGCGCTTTGGCAGTGATCGTCCAAGCCCTCCTGGCAGGATCGGACCTGATCTCGGCGGTAGCCGTGGCACGCGCCGAACTGGTCCGCTGGGAAGGCCACGAGGAACAGACCTCGTTGCTGGACAAGGTGATGAGCCTGGGCCCGTTGACCCCGGAGGAGATCGAGTCCGAACTCGGCGGCGGCTGGGTAGGCGAAGAAGCCCTGGCCATAGGCCTGCACGCCGCCCTCGTCGGTACGGACTTCGCCGACGCCGTCCGAACCGCGGTGAACCACTCGGGCGACAGCGACTCGACGGGCTCGATCTGCGGCAACATCCTCGGCGCCCGCGACGGACTAGAAACGATCCCCGACGCGTGGCTAGCCGTTCTGGAACTACGAGACGAGATGGAACGCCTCGTCCTCAGCTGGTGACAGGAATCCACAACTCGGCCGTGGCCTGATCACCGTCGATCTGCGTGCGCAACATCGACGGCCCCTCAACACTCTCGTAGCTGTTGGACGGGAACCACTGCGTGTAGACGTCCCGCCACATGTACTGAATCGTCTCGGGATAAGGCCCACTAGCCGTGAACACCGCCCACGTGTTCTTCGGCACCTCAAGGGTTTCCATGTCCCCCGGCGCCTCCTGGCTCGTCACCACCCCCTGGAAGTAGTCGAGCATGTCACCTTCCTCGACTCCTTCCTGGTTGAAGGTGAGCGCCAACATACCGGCGGGTTCCCCGTCACTGAGCTGTTTCATCCGGTCGAGCACCGGCATCCCGATGCCCTTCACGAACTCGACGATCGCGGGGTTCATCCCCAAGTGCACCAACGGCACCCGCGTCCCCCGTCCGACAACCCGGAACGCGTCCTTCTCGACAACCCGGTACTCCATGCTCGTACTCCCCTCCACAACCAGTCTGAACGTGAGAATCTGCTGCGACTGCAACGCTTTCTTGCTGGCCCTAGCCTCCTGAGGCCCAATCTTGTGCATGGCCTTGAAGGCCCGCGCAAAGGCCTCATTGGACCCATAGCCCCACTTGACGGCGATGTCGAGCAGCGACTTCTGTCCACTGAGGACCTCGTTCGCCGCCTTGGTGAGCCGCCTGCGCCGGACGTACTCGCTGAGCGGAATCCCCGCCAGCGCACTGAACATCCGGCGCAGGTGGTACTCACTGGTACCCGCGATCCGTGCGAGCACCTTGACGTCGACCTCGCCTTCGAGGTCGTCCTCGATGCGGGCCATGGCCTCGTTGAGTCGTTCCAGCACGTGCCCAACGCTATTGGGCTCGCCGCGTTCTCACCCGACTAGTTGTGCCCTATCCGATCGCCTTGCGTACCTCGTCGGCGACCTTCTGCGCGACAGGCGTGAACTTGCCGACCGGGAAGACGCAGGCGTCGGCGCCCCCGACCTTCTCCAGTGACGCCTCTTCGAGAAGCGTCACTGGCATTAGAGTGCAAGCGTCGATCACAGCCAGACCGCCGTACTTGACGCCTCCTGGGACGTCCGCTGCTCAACGCCGCCGTCGGCCTGCCTCGACCAACACCAGCGCGGCGAAGACGGCCGTGATGATCAATCCGACGCGCTTCTTCTTTGGCGGTTGCTGGAATGGTCGTTGCGGATACTGCCGAAACAGATACGGCTGTTGCGGCGGGTATGGCTGTCCCGGACCGTTCACCTGTGCCCCAGGCGGCCGACTGCGTGCTCCTCCCAAGTCGCGGTAAGTACCGGAATCGGCGTGTTGCGCCACCAGGAACGACACTGAGCGTGATCTGGAACCAACGAGGGGTGGTCTTCGTCCAACTACAGGTACGTCTTACGCGGGCGTTGGTAGCCTGCGAAGCGGGACCGAACCGTTACCAACCGTACGGGGGTAGGACGTCGTGGCACAGGAGAACGTGGGGGCGGATGCCGTTCTCGGCGCCGTCGCGGGGGTGGCCGGTGGTGCGGTGGCTGGAGCGGCGATGGCCTTCAAGGCCGCGTCGTCGATGATGGACAGGCTGACCGCCGGCTCGTCGTCACAACAGTTCAACGTGGACAAGGACACCGTCTTGAAGGCCGGCAAGGTCATCCATGACCAGCTCGACCTGTTGGAGAAGGCGTACAAGGACAACGTTCCCAAGCTGCGAATCCCAGGCAGTGACGACAAGGTGTCCGAAGACGTCGTCAATGCGTGGAACGACAGGCTCGTGTACCACGACGACTCTTATGCAAATAGGATCACCCTGTACATGGAGAAGCTGCGGAGTCTCTCTGAACAGCTGAAGTCCTCGGCGCAGCAGTACGGTTACACCGAGGATGAGGTCCAGGCCGTGTTCAGCAAGGCGAAAGAGTGAATATGCGCATCTCCAAGCTCGCTGTCGCGGTTTTTGCCGTGATGGTTGTCTCGGCTTGTACGACCGGCGGGGAAAAGGGAAATCCGACTCCTGCTCCGCAGTCAAATACTTCCTCTGGAAGTGATTCCGGGAATAAGGTTCCTGAGCGCCCGCAGGCGCTCAAGTTGGACTCGATCGATACCTGCAAGCTGCTCACCGCAGAACAGATGAAGCAAATCAGCGCTGTTTCCGCTGATCCTGTGCAGCTGGATCTCGTGGAGGGCAAAGAGTCGCCCAGTTGTGATTACGGCAGTGACGGCGGATTCGGTTACCAAGTTGGCGCAGTGACCCACGACGGCGTTTCTTATTGGCTGAAGGGCGGCGGCAACGTTGACGCGAAAGTGATCAAGGTTGGCGACTTCGGCGCAGTTGAGATCAAGCTAAAAGGCGGGTCTGGGTTCGACTGCTCGGTGGCGATTGACGTTGCCGATGGTCAGCAGTTGATGGTCAGTTACATTCCGACCACCACCAAGGAAAAAGACCAGGCCGTGCTGTGCGGGAAGGCTGAGAAGGCCGCTGGTCTCGCGCTCTCGACGCTCAAGACATTGAAGTGAGGGGGAGCCATGTCGGGTTATCGGCAGCTCAATGACTGGAACTTCGACGGTTGGTCCAACCAGGACCTCGCCGAAGAGGTCCAGAAGCTCTCAAGCACCACGATCGCGACGCAGTTCAGCGAAGCATCCGAGGCGCTGCGAACGTTGGCCAACACCATCGACGGCATCGATCAGACGATTCGCGCGCAGCTGAGAGAACTCAAGATCGAGTGGGGCGGCGCGGCTGCTCAGAAGAGTCACGAGGAGACCGACGTCGTTGCCGCTGGCCTCGACGACAGCACTCAGGCATCGAATGAAAGTTCTAGTGCCATAACCCAACAGGGTGAGAGCACCAGCCAGGCTCGTCACAGCACGCCCCCGTCGCAGGATCTGCGCGGGGACACCGAGAAGAACTTCGGTGACAAGGTCGGAGGCTTCTTCGGCGTCGAAACCGACCACGCGAAAGAGGTCGAGGCGACCAACAAGGCTCGCCAACAGGCTATCGACAGCCTGAACGGCTACGTCTCGGGCAGCCAGAACTCCCTCGACGGCTTCCGCGCTCCCAATCCGCCGCCGGACATCGTCGTGGCCAGTGGCGCTGTCGCCACGCCCGTCGGACCACAGGTCGGCGTGCCCACGGGCGGCCCTCCCGGCGTCAGCGGTGGCCCCGGCTTCACCGGCTCGCCCGGCAGCCCCGGCATGCCCGGCGTGCCAGGCGCCCCCATCCCGAGCACGCCCGGCAACGCCACCGGCGTCATGCCCGGCACCGGCACGCCCAACCCGCTCGCCGCAGGCCCCGGCCTGCCCAAGCCGTTCGGCGCTCCGTCGATCGGCATCGCCGCCGCGACAGCCGCGGCCGCCGGTCTCGCCGGCGGCACGGCCGGCGCGCGTGGAGCGCAGGTCGTCGGTGGCGGACGCGGTCCGAGCCAGGCGCCCAAGACGCCGATCGCGCCCACCGGACCGAAGGGTGCGCCCAGCACGATCGGCGGCACCAAGGCCGGTGGTGGCGGAGCTGGCGCCGGTGGTGCCGGTGCTGGTGCCGGCGGTACCGGCGCGGCCGGCAAGGGCCCCGGCGGCGCCATGACGCCCGGTGGTGCCAGCGGCGTCGGACCTGAGGCGAATCGCGGCGGCGCTGCGGCCGCCGGTAAGGGTGGTGTGGCCGGCAAGGGTGCCGGTTCGCTCATGTCGCCCGCTGCCAGCGCTGCGAGGGGTGAGGGCGAGGAGGACGGCGAGCACGTGCGCAAGTACGGCGTCGACTCCGACGAGATGTTCGGTGATGACCGCATGGTGGTTCAGTCCGTCATCGGCGAAGACCCGAAGGACAAGTAGATCCCTTGAGCTCACCAGGTTCTGTGGTTCTGTCCACAGTGGAGTTCGCCGTGGTCTGGGAGGCGCAACGCCTCCCGGCCGCGCACGTCGCGCTCGACACGCGGATTCCCTCCATCACCCACACCGAGAAGTCCGAGGTGGTGAAGCGGGCCTGGGAGTCGCTGGAGGCGCGCGGCCTCGCCCGCAACGGGCGGGTCGTGCCCGAGCTCGCCGACGGGTTCGCGTTGCTGGCGAACCACCAGGTGTCGATCGACCTGTGGATCTGGGCCGACCGGCAGATCAGTGGACTCGCGGCGGCAATCGGGGACGAGGCGATCCTGGCGGTGCAGGATCGCGACGAGATGTGGTTGATCGAGGCCCGCGGCACGGCGCTCGCCGAGGCCGCGGTGTCGGTCGCCGGGGAGATGCCCGCCGGGTTCGGGCGGTCGACCAGCATGCCCTACGACGAGCTGGTGGCCGCCGCCAAGAACGTCGGGCTCGACGCGCAGGCGATGATCACCTCGCTGGAGCGGCGGGGAATGCGGCTCGGTGACGCGCAGGAGCTCGCGGGCATGCTCGACGGCATGTCCACGCGGGGGCAGTTCGGCGTGCAGCGCAACGGACGGCGTGCGGATCGTGTCGTTTCCTTCCACGACACGCACAACGGGCGATATCTCCGTCAGCTCAAGCCGAGCAGTGACGGCCGCAAGTGGTGCACCATCACGCCGGTCGACAATCATCGGCTCGCCGGGGTGATCTGGGAGCTATTGCAAGAAGTCTGATCACGGAACGCTCGTACGTGCCCGCCCGTCGAACTCGACGGGCGGGCATCGTCGTCTCGAAAGAGCGAATCGGCGCACTGCCCGGCGCGATTCGTTCTAAAGTCGGTGAGCAGACGTTGAGGGGGTAGGGCGCGCATGGCTGCGACGAAGTTCAACACCGAAGCCATGGAACAGTGCCGAACGACCGTGAGCAGTCAGGCCGGACAATTCGGCGCGATCGGTGACGGCCTTTCCGGTCAGTACGGCAATCCGGACATTTTCGGGAAACTCGGCTCGTCCGGTGCGATCTCCGCTGCGGTGTCCGCAATGGACCAGGTAGGCACTCAGGAGTTCGAGGCGGCCGAAAAGGTGCTGCGCAAGGCAGAGGGTGCGCTGGACGCGATCCAGACCAACGTCGCGGACGTCGAGGAAGCCAACAAGAACTCCTTGAAGGCGGTCTGACATGAGCGCGATGGACGAGGTCGCGGCGCTGCCCGGCGGCGCGGAACTGGCCGCGCTCGCGGACAGGATCGAGACCGCGCAACCCCAGGCCGTGCGCGACATCGCGAACCGCTGGAAGCACGCCGCGGGCAAGTGCGGCGACCAGACGAACGTCCTGCAGCGATCCGTCACGCAGCTCGACGGCGCCTGGGAAGGCAGGTCCGCCGACGGTTTCGTCGCCTACATGGCCAACGTCACGAAGTGCGGCACCTCGATGGCCGAAGCGCTGAACAACGCCGCGACCGACCTGGAGGCGGCGGCGAACGCGCTGGAAACCGCGAAGACCTCGATGAGCCGCATCTGCGAGAACCTCCTGAGCCGCGCCCGCCAAACGCGCCAGCAGCTCCACAACCAGCCGCAAGAGGACGTCGACAGCGTGATCCGCGGCTACTGCGCCGAGGCCGCCGGCGATGCCCGGTCCATTGTCTCCCAAGCAGAAACCGCGGTGAACGCCGCCGCCGGCACCCTGAAGTCCCGCCCCGGCGCACTGAACCCGAAGTTCTCGTCGCTGGAGGACCCGAACACCCAGTCCTTCACCCCGGCCCCCGGCAAGCCCGTCGAATGGGCCCCGACCCCACCACCGGACGACTCGACCAAGGCTTCGTCCACATCGGACCCGCGACCCGCGCCCGCGACGCCGTCGAACAACGGCGGCGGTGGCGGCGCCTCCGGTGGTGGCGGTGGCGGCGAGGGCGGCGGCGGTATGGGCGGCCTCGGCTCCAGCGGCGGCCCGCCCTCCGGCAGCCCGCCTCCCGGCAACGTCGAGGAGTGGATCCGCGAGGCCATCAAGATCCTCCAGGCCAACGGCATTCCGGTCACCGAAGAGAACATCGACGAGATCTGGAAGATCATCGAGAAGGAGTCGAGCGGCAACCCGCACGCGATCAACCTCTGGGATTCCAACGCCCAGGCGGGAACGCCCTCCAAGGGCCTCATGCAGTGCATCGACTCGACGTTCAACGCGCACAAGCTGCCCGGCCACGGCGACATCTGGAATCCGGTGGACAACATCATCGCCGGTGTTCGCTACACGTTCTCGCGCTACGGCGGCTTCGAAGGCCACCCAGGCCTGAAGGCGATGTCGCAGGGCGGCGGTTACCAAGGGTATTAGCCCGCTCGATCGGGTGAGCTTTGTCCGGAATCCGGCACTTCTTCGTCAGGTATCTCGTGACGCAGATATGCCGGATTTCAGTTATCCACACCCACACGGGTAGTCAATGTCCTGAAACACTGTTATCTGCGCCCGCATATTGCGGAAGCGCGGGGGTTGCGACCGAAGGTGCTACGCCGAGGGGCGTCGAGAGCAGAGGTGAGTCGCGAACCTGCCAGAGGTCCGGTGCGAACGGACAGGGGGTGCGAGTCGCGAACCTGCCAGAGGTCAGGCGCGAACGGACATGGGTGTGAGGTGCGAACGGACAGGGGTGAGGCGGGGTAGTGGCCAGTTAGCCTGACGGCATGCTGACCGTGGCTGCCCGCGCCGACGTCCCGCCCTTCCACGTCATGGACGTGCTGTCCGCCGCCGCGCAGAGGCAGCGGACGCACGGTGACGTGATCTCCCTGGCCGCCGGCCAGCCGTCGAGCCCCGCGCCGCGCCCGGTGCGGGAGGCCGCCGTGCGGGCTCTGGACGAGCACGCGCTGGGCTACACCGAGCAGCTGGGGATTCCGGAGCTGCGCAAGGCCATCGCCGGGCACTACAAGCGGCAGTACGACCTCGATGTGTCGGCGGACGACGTGGTGGTGACCACGGGGTCGTCTGGGGCCTTCACGCTCGCGTTCCTGGCGGCCTTCGACGCGGGTGACCGGGTGGCCCTGGCTCGGCCGGGATACCCGGCTTACCGCAACATCCTCAAGGCGTTGGGGTGCGAGGTCGTCGAGTTGCCGTGCGGGCCGGAGACGCGGTTCCAGCCGACGGTCGAGATGCTTGATCCCGGGCTCAAGGGCGTGATCGTGGCCAGCCCGGCCAACCCGACCGGGACCGTTGCCGATGTCGAGCCGATCGCGGCGTGGTGCGCGGCCAACGGGGTTCAGCTGATCAGCGACGAGATCTATCACGGGATCAGCTATGGCGAGCCTTTGAAGTGTGCCTGGGAAACCACCAGGGACGCGATCGTCGTCAACTCGTTCTCCAAGGCATTCGCGATGACCGGGTGGCGGCTCGGGTGGATGTTGCTGCCGGAGCGGTTGCGCCGGGCCGTGGACTGCCTGACGGGCAACTTCACGTTGTGCCCGCCGGCGTTGGCGCAGTACGCGGCGGTCGAGGCCTTCCATGAGGACGCTTACGCGGAGACGGCCGAGCACCTCAAGCGGTACAGGGTGAACCGCGACCTGTTGGTCGAAGGGCTCACGGACCTCGGCATCGACAAGCTCGCGCCGGCCGACGGGGCGTTCTACGTGTATGCGGACGTGCGGCATCTGACGGACGACTCGATGGGGTTCTGCAAGAAGCTGCTCGATGAGACCGGGGTTGCGATCGTGCCCGGGATCGACTTCGACCCCGTGGACGGGCATCACTTCGTGCGGATGTCGTTCGCGGGCGCCACGCAGGACATCGAGGAGGCCCTGCGCCGGTTGAAGGCCTGGCTCTGACCCAAGAACCCAAGAACCCAGGAACCCAAGAGACCCAAGAAGACCCCAGAGACCCAAGAGACCCACGAGACCCAAGAAGACCACGAACTGACCCGACGAGCCCGAACCAAGAGCAACAAATCCGGGCGGCCGGACGTTCACAGGAGGAGGAACGGGAGGTCCTATGTGGGCGATCATCGGGTGGCTGGTGGCGATCTGGATCGTGCTGGCCGTCGTCGGGGCCGTGGTGAAAGGCCTTTTCTGGCTCGCTGTGATTGGGGGACTACTCCTTGCAGGCACGGCGGCTTACGGTGCGATCAAATCCAAGCGATGACACTGGATTAATGCGAACGAACCACTCACCATGAGGCGGTGTTGTTAGCCAACGAGGCGCGCCTCGAGCGGTGGGAGCGAAAGGTCGAGTGGCCGTTGACGGCACTCGCCGTGGTGTTCCTCGCCGCCTACGCGTGGCAGGTTCTCGATGATCACGGGGCGATGCACTTCACCCTGGAGATCGTGTTGTGGCTGGTCTGGGTCGTGTTCGCGGCCGAGTTCGTCATGAGGCTGACCCTGGCGCAGAACAAGTTGAAGTTCCTGAGAACACATATCTTCGATCTTGCGGCAGTGGTCCTGCCGATGGTTCGGCAGCTCAGGGTGCTCCGGCTCATCACGGTCATCACGTTGCTGAACAAGAAGTTCCAGCACAAGATCAGGCAACGTGTCGGCATTTACGTCGCGGGTGTGACGGTAATCGTCGCGTTCTGCGCGAGTCTTGCGGTGCTGGATGCGGAAAGGCACGCGGAGAACGCCAGCATCACCACGTTCGGCGACGCGCTGTGGTGGACGCTGACCACCATGTCGACGGTCGGGTACGGCGACCGCTACCCCGTCACGGGTGAGGGGCGGCTCGTCGCCGGGTTGTTGATGGTCGGCGGCATCGCGTTGCTCGGTGTCATCACCGGCACGATCGCCAGCTGGCTCGTGGAGAAACTGCGCGGTGTCGAGGAAGCCGAGCTCGAGACCGCGCAGGAACTCCGGCACCTACGGGCGGAGATCGCCGAGCTCCGCAAGGAGCTCGACACGCGCAGCGGAGGCTGACGTCCACAGCCGCGCGTCCCAGCCTGCGGCCAGTGCACCCTCCACATTGGACGCGCGGTCGTCGAAGAAGATCACGTCCGACGAACCGATCACGGACGACGTGTGCTTCCAGATCGCCGCGTCCGGCTTGGCGCAGCCGAGGTCACCCGAGAAGATCAGGTGCCGGAAGTGCTTGGCCCACGGCATCTTCTCGGCCAGCCGTCCGAACGTCGAGGGCGCGTTCGACAGCAACGCCAGCGGCACGCCGAGGGACGCCAGGTCCTCGATCAGCGCGACCGTCTCCACCACTGGATCGTCGAGCCAGCCCGCGTTGTCCATGGCGGTCAGCTCGCGGACGAGAGCGTCGTCGAGGGTCAACCCGAGCGAGGAACCGATCCGTGTCCAGTAGTCGGAGTCCGAGCCGCCGCGGTCGTAGGCGTCGCGGTCCCAGTACGCGGTCTCGAAAGCGTCGAAAGACACCCCGAGCCGAGCAGCCATCGCGGGCCTCGCCGGGTTCCGCTGGCTGATGACCTCGCCGAAGTCGAACACGATCCAGCGCATCTCAGATGTCCTCTCGCAGGCGGCGAAGCACCTCGGCGATGTCGGACGAGTCCACGTCGCCGTGCGTCACGAACCGAACCTTGCCCGACATGGGACTCGCGAAGACCCCGGCGTCGCGCAAGGACAACAGCGTCTTCTCCAGGTCTGGTACCGACGCCAGCACGATGTTCGTGGCGGGCTCGTCCACCTCCCAGCCCAGCGCCCTCAACCCGGAAGCCAATCCATTGGCATTGGAATGATCGGCTTCCAGGCGGTCGATCCGGTCGAGAGCCACTAGACCCGCGGCCGCGAGCACTCCGCCCTGCCGCACTCCGCCACCCAGCATCTTCCGGACGCGCCGGGCCTCCACGACGAACGACGCGGAGCCGGCCACGACCGATCCGACCGGCGCGCCGAGCCCCTTCGACAGGCACACCTGAACGGTGTCGGCCCCGGCCGTAAGCGAGGTCAGCGGCACCCCGAGAGCGACGGACGCGTTCCACAGCCGCGCGCCGTCGAGGTGCACCGCCAGCCCGATCGAGCGCGCGGCGGCGACCAGCGCAGCGTGCTCGTCGACGGAGGTCACCGTGCCGCCGGCAGCGTTGTGCGTGTTCTCCAGACACAACAACGTGGTGCGTAGCCCGTAGTACGGAGACTCACCACCACCGGCGGCCACCACCGTCTCGGGAGTCAGCGAAGCAAGCGCGTGCGGCATTCCACCGGCCAGCCACGCGGCGGTGCCGAGTTCGGCGTCCAGCACGTGCGCGCCCAGCGGAGCCAGGAACCGGTCGCCCCGCCGCAGGTGCAGGAACAGGGCGATGAGGTTGCCCATGGAACCGGAGGGAACCCAGAGCGCGGCCTCGACCCCGAGCAACCCGGCGACCCGCTCCTCCAGAGCGGCCATGGTCGGGTCGTGGTCCAGCACGTCGTCGCCGACTTCGGCTGCCGCCATCGCGCGGCGCATGGCCTCGTCGGGCTGGGTGACGGTGTCCGAGCGCAGGTCAATGGGGGTCACAGCCTCGATCAGATCACATCAGGTGAACGACCGAGGGGGTGATGTAGCTCTCGCCGGTGGTTCGTGCAACCGTTGGTGCCTCAGTTTCCGTCCAGTCAGTGCAACTCGAGGAACGAGCGGAGAGCAGTCCGCGTGGATCAGCGCGACGAGCAGGAGTTCGCGGAGTACTTCGTGGCTCGCCGTGAGGCTGTGCGCCGAACGGCATACCTGCTGTGCGGCGACTGGCACCGCGCTGACGACTTCGCGCAGACGGCCTTCGTGGCGGTGCACAGGAGGTGGCGGAAGATCCGGGACAAGCAGGCCCTCGACGCCTACGTCCGACGTACCGTCGTGCGCGCGGTGATCGACGAGTCACGCCGTCCGTGGCGGCGCGAGAAGTTCACCGACGAGATGCCGGAGTCCCCGACGACGGACAACGAGATCGGTGAAACCGTCGCGACGCGCGAAGCGTTGTTGAAGGGTCTGCGCAGAGTTCCGCCCAGGCAACGGGCGGTGCTCGTGCTGAGGTTCCTCGAGGGCCTCGACGTCACGGCCACGGCCGAGGCGCTGAAGTGCTCGGAAGGAACTGTGAAGAGTCAGACCGCCCGGGGGCTCACCGCACTGCGGGAAGCTCTGGGTGACGCCATCGACGACCTGCGACCGGCGTCGTGACCAGCGAGAGGAGGACGTAGATGGACGAGAAGAAGCTCGCGGAACTGTTCCGCGACGCCGCACACGACGCACCACCGGCGTCCTTCGACGCGGGCGACGTCCGTCAGGCCTCGCGCCGCGCCACGCTGCGCCGGCGCAACTCGATCGCGGCCGGCACCACCCTGGTCGTCGTGCTCGGGTTCGGCGGGGTTTTCGCCGCCAACGGGTGGGTAGGCCAGGACACGAGCAATTCGACCACCGCGGGTTCTGGGCAGGAGCGGGACAACGCGGCAGAATCCCCGATGACTCTGCAAGAGGGGCAACCGCCCACGAACTTCTCCGGTGAAAGCAAGTCCACGCAGGGGGACGCGCAGACGCCGGGAAGCACTGGTCTTTCGGCCAGTGAAAGCGCAGTGCAGGGCTGTGCAGGTGTGGACCGAGAGCTCGCCGACGCCCTCGCCGTCGAGCTTTCGGTTCCACCGGACACCGCGCTGCCCCCGGCGCAGACCTGCTCGCCCGACTCCCGCTCGGCCGCGTTCACGATCGACGGGCTGACGATCACCGCGATCGTCACGCCGCAGCCGTTCGAGGCGCCCGCCGGTGCGGAGAAGGCGAAGACCGCCAAGGGGCAGGACCTCTACGTGTTCACCCAGGGCGACGGCGAGCTGAAAGGGCAGGCCAAGCGGTTCGCGGACGCACTGGCCCCGAAGTTCTGATCGTTCGCCCAGTACCCTGGCTCGACTATGACGGCAGCAACTCCCAAGGGTGAGCGCAGGCGGCAGGCGCTCGTGGAGGCCGCGTCCGGCCTGTTCGCGGAGGGCGGGTTCGACGCGGTCAGGCACCGCGCGGTCGCCGAACGCGCAGGTCTGCCGCTCGCGTCGACCACGTACTACTTCGACTCGCTGGACGAGCTGATCACCGCGGCCGTCGAGTTCCACGGCCGCAGCGAGCTCGCGAGCTTCCGGCGACGGCTCTCGTCGATCCCGGAACAGATGACCGACGACATGCTCGTCGAGTTCATGCTCGACCTGCTCGTCGGCGAGGACGCGACCGACATGGAGGCCGTGCTGCTGCGCTACGAACGCCTCGTCGCGACCGGCCGCCGCCCGTACCTGCGGCCGTTGATGCGCGTGCTGTCGACCGAACTACGCGGGCTCGTCGCCGACGTCGTCGCCCGCTCGGGCCGTGAGGTCGGCGGCGACCGGGTCGAGGAGCTGATCGCGCTGGTGGACGGTTCGGTGGTCAACTCGTTCATCGAGCTCAAGTCGGATCCGCGGGGCGTGGCGGCCAGGATGCTCCGTTCGGCTCTTTCGCGTCACGCGTGATGCAACCCCGCGTTCCTCCGATGCGTTCCCCTGGTTGAGGACGCGAGAGGGGAACGCATGCGCAAGGCCGACGAACAGGGCTTTCGCGAGTTCGCGGCAGCCAATGCCGCGTCCTTGCGACGTACTGCGTATCTCTTCTGTGGCGACTGGCACACAGCGGAAGACCTGATGCAGTCGAGCCTCATGAAGATGTACCTGGCGTGGAAGCGCATCAAGGACCTGGACAACCTGATCGCTTACGCCCGCAAGGTGCTGCTGCGCACCTGGCTGGACGAGAAGCGCAGGCCGTGGCGCAGAGCCGAGCAGCGCGACGGGGAGCTGCCCGACGCCGCGGACGCCACCGTGGACCCGGACACGACCAGCGCCAAGCTGTGGGCACGTGAGCTGGTGCACACCGCGCTGCTGCAGGTGCCGCCGCGTCAACGGGCGGTGCTCGTGCTGCGTTATTTCGAAGACCTGCCGGTCGCCGAGGTGGCAGTGGCCATGGGGTGCAGCGAGGGAACGGTCAAGAGCCAGACGGCGCGTGGTCTCGCGACGCTGCGCACCATCGTGGAGAAGCTCGACAGCAGTTCGGGGAGGGTCGCGTCGTGAGTGAGCAGGAGATCCGCGAGGGAATGCTGCTGGCCGTCTGGGACGAGCCGCCGCTCGACTTCGACCCCGACACCCTGATCAGGCGGGTCGAGCAGAAAAAAAGTCGTCGACGAGCGCTGGTCGCTGTGGGCGTGGCTACGGCAGTGATCGCCGTGGCGTCGTTCTCGCTGCCCGGCCTGCTGCCGCGCGACCGGGACACTCAACTCGGCGCCGACACCCGGACGAACTCGTCGGCGCCACCGAGCGAGTCCGTCGAGAAGAAGGCCCAGCGCATCGGCGACAAGCTCGCGGAGAACCTCGGCGTGCGGATGACGAACCTCAAGGAGATCTACGGGAGCTTCCGTCCCGGTCAGTTCATCTTCCCGCCGTACTCGACGTCGGCCCCGCAGAGGCCCGGCGATCCGGAGTTCTCCGGCTACGTCTACCTGACCGACGGCATCGGACCGACCGCGCTGCGCGTGACGGTCTCCAAGACCAGCTTCAACAAGAACACCTTCTGCTCCGGCGCGTCCATGTGCATGGAGACGCGGCAGCAGGACGGGTCGGTCGTCACCGAGGCCGAGTTCTTCCACGGGACCACGGCGGTCCAGCAGGCGGAGGTGGTCCGCAGGTTCGAGAGCGGGCTCTTCGTGCAGATCTCCAGCTACGCCTACAACCCCTCGAACGGCTCCGGTCAGCGCGAGACCGTACCCGTGCAGGTGGGAGTGCTCACACAGCTGGTCACGGACCCGGGCATCGCCTGGGAGTGAGTCCGAGGTGCACTAACCTGAGGGCGTGACGAAGCCCCGCATCGCCAACGTCCTCGCAGGTCGGTACGCCTCCACGTCGCTAGCGACGCTCTGGTCGGCCGAGCACAAGATCGTGCTGGAGCGCCAGTTGTGGCTCGCGGTCCTGCGGGCCCAGGCCGCCGCGGGCATCGACGTGCCGGCCACGGCGGTCGCGGACTACGAGCGTGTGCTGGCGCAGGTCGACCTCGAGTCGATCGCGGCGCGCGAGCGCGTCACCCGGCACGACGTGAAGGCGCGCATCGAGGAGTTCAACGCGCTCGCGGGCCACGAGCAGGTCCACAAGGGAATGACCTCGCGCGACCTGACCGAGAACGTCGAGCAGCTGCAGGTGCTGCGGTCGCTGGAGCTGATCCGGTCCAAGGTCGCCGCCGTCCTCGGCCGGCTCGCACGTCTCGCCGCCGAGCACTCCGACCTCGTGATGGCCGGCCGTTCGCACAACGTGGCAGCGCAGGCCACGACGCTGGGCAAGCGCTTCGCGACGGGTGCGGACGAGCTGCTGGTGGCGTTCAGCAAGCTCGACGAACTGATCGCGCGCTACCCGTTGCGCGGCATCAAGGGCCCGGTCGGCACGGCCCAGGACATGCTCGACCTGCTCGGCACGCCCGAGAAGCTGCAGGAGCTGGAGCAGACGGTCGCGGGCCACCTCGGCTTCGAGCGCGTGCTCACGAGCGTCGGCCAGGTCTACCCGCGCTCCCTCGACTTCGACGTCGTCTCGACGCTTGTGCAGCTCGCCGCGGCGCCGTCGTCGGTGGCGAAGACGATCAGGCTCATGGCGGGCCACGAGCTGGTCACCGAGGGCTTCAAGCCCGGCCAGGTCGGGTCCAGCGCCATGCCGCACAAGATGAACACCCGCTCGTGCGAGCGCGTGAACGGCTTCGCGGTGATCCTGCGGGGCTACCTGTCGATGGTCGGCGAGCTCGCGGGCGACCAGTGGAACGAGGGCGACGTGTCGTGCTCGGTGGTCCGCCGGGTCGCGCTGCCGGACGCGTTCTTCGCGTTCGACGGGCTGCTGGAGACGTTCCTGACGGTGCTGGACGAGTTCGGCGCCTACCCGGCCGTCGTCGCCCGTGAACTGGACCGCTACCTGCCGTTCCTCGGCACGACGAAGGTGCTGATGGCGGCCGTGCGCGCGGGTGTCGGTCGCGAGACCGCGCACGAGGCCATCAAGGAGAACGCGGTGGCCGTCGCGCTGGCGATGCGCGAGCAGGGCCTGGCGCAGAACGACCTGCTGGACCGGCTCGCGGCGGACGAGCGGCTGCCCCTCGACCGCGCCGCCCTGGACGCGCTGCTGGCCGACCGCCTGTCGTTCACCGGGGTGGCGTCGGCGCAGGTCGCGTCCATCGTGGAGCAGGTCGCGGCGGTCGTCGACAAGTACCCGGTCTACGAGCCGGAGCCGATTCTGTGATCGTGTCCGACCTGGTCGTCTACCCCGTCAAGGGATGTGGCGGGTACTCCGTCGCGTCCTCGGCCGTGGAGCCGACGGGGTTGCGCGGCGACCGGATGATGATGCTGGTCGACGACGCCGGCGTGTTCCTGTCGCAGCGCAAGGTTCCGGAGATGGCCGCGCTGCGTCCGTCCCTCGTGGACTCGGCGCTGTCGATCGGCGGCGAATCCTTCCCGGTCGTCGTCGACGGGCCGCGGGTCCAGGTGGTCGTGCACGTCTGGCATGGCACCGGAATCGACCAGGGTGACGCGGCCGCCGCGTACTTCTCCGACGCGCTCGGGAAGTCGGTGCGGCTCGTGCGGACGCCGCCGGACATCCACCGCGAGACGACCGGCGAGACCACCGGCGTCATCGGATACGCCGACGGCAACGCGTTGCTGGTGCTTTCGCTGTCCTCATTGGACGGCCTGAACGAGCGCATCCTGGAACGCGGCGGGGAGCCCGTGCCGATGAACCGCTTCCGCCCCAACGTGGTCGTGTCCGGCTGGCCGGAACCGCACACGGAGGACCGGGTGCGGCGCGCGGCGATCGGTGACGTGGAACTGGCCTACGCCAAGGACTGCGTGCGTTGTGCGGTGCCGATGGTCGACCAGGAGACCGGGATGAAGAACGGCCCCGAGCCGATTCGTTCGCTGGCGACCTACCGTCGCGATCCCGACGGTGGCGTCACGTTCGGGATGAAGGCACAGGTCGTCCGCACCGGCACGATCAGTGTCGGTGACAAGGTCGACGTGCTGGAGTGGCGCGCCTAGGCCTTCTGCCAGCGCAGTCGGTCGCCGCGCTGGGGATCCTTGCGGCACACCAGCTTCTCGCCGAGCAGGCCGATGCCGTGCGCGCCTTCGGGATCGCATCGCGCGCCCTCGTTGACCAGCAGTCCCTGCTGCGGGGGCTCGGTGGTCGTCGGCTGCTGCGCGGGGGGAGGCTGCTGGGCCGGTGGCGGTTTCGGCTGCGTGGTCTTCGTCGTGGTGGTGGTCGTCGCCTCGGAGGACGACCCCTTGACGGTGATGTCGGCGACGTCCGGCGTCGGCACGATGGTCACCGACTGGGGTGTGCTCGCGTTGAGCGAAGCTCCTGAGGCAGGAGACGAAATGGGGCTGGAGTCGAAGCTCCACCCGGCCACGCCCAGCACGATGAGCAGCCCCAAGCTTGCCAAAGCCGGGATCCACAGGGCCTTCCTAGGGAGCACGGGTGCACCTTAAGCGTCTTTGGCCTTGATCTGTAGTGGTGCCGGGGTGTACGTCGGTTTCAGGACAGGGCCACGTAGGCTGACCAGCGTGCCTACGCTCGCTGACTACCAGCACGTCGCCCGCGGCAAGGTTCGCGATCTGTACGACGTGGACGACGAGCTGCTGCTGTTCGTCGCGTCGGACCGCATCTCGGCGTACGACCACATCCTGAGCTCGGAGATCCCCGACAAGGGGCGCGTGCTCACCGCGATGAGCGTCTTCTGGTTCGAGCGGCTCACCCCGAACCACCTGGTCGCGTTCGACGACCCGCGTATCCCCGCCGAGGTCCGCGGCCGTGCGTTGCTGGTGCGCAAGCTGCAGATGGTCGATGTCGAGTGCGTGGCGCGCGGGTACCTGACGGGCTCCGGCATGGCCGACTACACCGCGACCGGTGCGGTGTGCGGGATCGAGTTGCCGGCCGGGCTGGTCGAGGCGTCGGAGCTGGAGCCGCCGATCTTCACGCCCGCGTCGAAGGCCGAGATCGGTGCGCACGACGAGAACGTGTCGTTCGACGTCATCGCCGAGAAGCACGGCGTCGAGCTGGCGTCGAAGCTGCGCGACCGCACGATCGAGCTGTACAGCGAGGCGCGCGCGTACGCGTTGACGCGTGGCCTGATCCTGGCGGACACGAAGTTCGAGTTCGGGCTGGACGCCTCGGGCGAGCTGATCCTCGCGGACGAGGTCTTCACGCCGGACTCGTCGCGCTACTGGCCGGCCGAGGGGTACGAGCCCGGCCGCGTGCAGCCGTCGTTCGACAAGCAGTTCGTGCGTGACTGGCTGACGTCGTCCGCGTCCGGCTGGGACCGTAAGAGCGATGTTCCGCCGCCCGCGCTGCCCGCCGACGTCGTCGAGGCGACCCGTCAGCGGTACATCGAGGCGTACGAGCGGCTCACTGGCCGGTCCTTCGCTGACTGGCTTGCGTGAGTTAGCGCCGCTTTCACGCGGATGTCACCACGGCATGGGGCACTCATACCGTGCACTCACAGCTCGTGGTCTCCCTGTCCGGCATCGGTCCGCAGACACTCGACCGATGCGCTGATCTCGCTGCGGCCCTTGATCCGCGGCAGGTGCCGTTGTCGCTGCTCGTAGCACCACGCGACCTCGGCACGGCGCAGGAATGGGTGCGGCACCGCACCTCGCTCGGCGATGCCGTCGTGCTGCACGGTCTCGGCCAACGGCGGCTACCGGCCTATGAAGCCGGGTTGTTGTTGATGGGCGCGCGTCTGCAGATGGACGCCATCGGGCTCACCGCCGACACGTTCGCGCCACGGCGTTGCGTGGCGTCGCCCGGCACGTTGATCGCGCTGGCCAAGCACAGGTTCCACCGCTGCGCCGACGCGCACGCCGTTCGTGAGGTCGGCAGCGGGCTCGCGACCCTGGGCCGTCTGCACGCGCTGACCGAACGCACCAGCTTCGGTGAGCTGCGGTCGCTGGCGCTGGTCTACGCGGCGGCCAGGTCCGCGCGCCGCGGCGGGCTGACCCGGATCACCGTCGACGCCCGTGACCTGCACCGTCCGGGTGCGCGGCAGGCCGTGCTCGACGCCGTGGACGTCGCACTCGCCCACGACGCCGCGCCGACCACCTACGTCAGACTGCCGTCTCCTCGCCTGGCGTCAGCAGCCTGACCTCGGTGCCGTCCGGCTTCAGCATCTCGAAGAACCGGACGGCCATCTGCGGGCTCGCGAGCGTCTTCTCGTGGATCGGCACGGCGACCCGCGGCTGCACGGCACGCATGAAGTCGACGGCCTCACCGGTGCGCAGCCACGGCGCGCCCGCGGGCAGTCCGAGCACGTCGACGTCCTCGTCCGGCACGAACAGCGAGTCGCCAGGGTGGTAGAACGCGCCGTCGCCGACCACGTAGGCGGCGTTCGGCACGATCGGGATGTCCTCGTGGATCACCGCGTGCTGCCCGCCGACGACCCGGACGGTCGTGTCGCCGATCTTGAAGGTGTCACCCGGCCGGGCGACGGTCGCGTTCTCGACGCTGGGCGCCGTGCCCTCGTCGACGATCAGCTGCGCCCGCGGGTTGGCCTTGAGCAGCGCGGGCAGCCCCTCCGCGTCGATGTGGTCGACGTGCTGGTGCGTGACCAGCACCGCGTCCAGGTCCTCCAGGTCCTCGAACCCCGCGGAGAACGTGCCGGGATCGATCAGGATTCGCGTCGACCCGGAGTCCAGCAGCACGCAGGCATGACTGAAATGGACAAGTTTCACGGAATCCTCCATTACCGACGATTGGCGGGCTGACACGGTCAGGTGACGTCGGAAGTATCAAAAGGCATGAGGAAAACCCTGCAACTCCTCACGGCACTGGCTCTTGCCCTGCCGATGACGACCATCGTCCCTGCTACCACCACCACCTCTACACCCGCTGAGGCTTCGTCGCCGCAGACGCAGCAGATCGGAACCGAGGAGTCGGTCTCGGTCCGCGTGGGTGGCGCGAATCGTTCGACGGTGATCGAACGACCGGGGTCCGGTTACGTGAAGCTGCATTTCACGGACCTGCGGATCCTGCCGGGTGACGTGCTCACGGTGTCGAACCCTGACGGCACCGAGAAGTACACGTACACGAGAGACCTGAAGGCCTCGCTGACCGCCACGCTCGACGCGTCGGGCTTCTGGGCCATGTCGATCACGGGCGACCGCGCTGTGGTTTCGGTGACGAACCCGCTGTCGCGCGTCCGGATCGACAAGCTCACGCGTGGCTACACCGAGGCCGAGATGTCCTCGCAGCCGTCCGTGCAGAGCATCTGCGGCACGAACGACTACCGGGACGCGGTCTGCTACCGGACCAGCAACCCGACCGAGTGGGGCAAGACCGCGTCCGTGGCGAAGCTGCTGCGCAACGGCAGTTCGCTGTGCACGGCGTGGCGGGTCGGCCCCAACAACCGCATGCTGACCAACGAACACTGCTTCACCAGCACCAGTGGCATCGAGGTGTGGTTCAACTACCAGTGCCCGACCTGCGGCGGTACCACTTCGGCCACCGTCACGAAGGTGCTGGCGGCCCAGGTCCTGAAGTACAGCGCCGCGCTCGACTACACCCTCTTCACGGTGAACAACTTCGCGGCCATCAGCTCGTTCGGTTACCTCGAACTGGACGCGCGCGTTCCGGCCGTGGGTGAGGAGATGTACATCGTCGGCCACCCGGCCGGGAAGCTGAAGAAGTTGTCGTTGCGCGACAACAACAACGGCGGCGGCTACTGCGTCGTGCGCGCGGTACGGGTGAACGGCAGCTCGTCGCAGTCCGACATCAGCTACATGTGCGACACCGAAGGCGGCTCGTCCGGCTCACCCGTGCTGTCGAGGCGCACGCACAAGGTGATCGGGCTCCACCACTTCGGCGGCTGCCCGAACCAGGGCGTGCGCATCGACCTCGTCGCCGCGCAGATCAACTCACTGCTGTAAGGATTTCCTGCTCTTCCTGCCGGCTGAGTCCCGCCTTGCGGGGCCGGTCCAGCCCGAGGCCGCGCTCGTACTCCAGCGAGTCGAGCGCGGTCTCGGCCAGCGGCCTGACGCGCAGCCCGTTCGCCAGCGCGTTGCTGACATCGCGGCCGACCATCTTGGCCCACTCCTGCGGCAGCCACAGCGGCAGCGACCGCGGCCCGCCCCAAGGGTTGATCCCGAGCTCCTTGAGCACGCTCTCCTTGACGGGCACGAGCTGCGTCCCAGGCGGCGCCGTCGCCCCGGCGATCTCACCGATGGCCATCTGGAACGGCATGACCGGCCCCGTCGAGTCGTACGTGCCCGTCACCCGCTCCTCGGCCGCGAACACGATCCACTGTGCCAGGTCCCGCGCGTCGATGTGCTGGAACCCCAGGTCAGGGCTGTCCGGCACGACCACGCGCCCGCCCTGCGCCATCCGCGCGGGCCAGTACCCGAACCTGTCGCTCGGGTCGTCCGGCCCGGTGATGAGCCCGGCCCTGACGATGAACTCGCGGCCCGCCACGGCCTCGCGGACCGCGTTCTCACTGGCCACCTTGACGCTGCCGTACCGCTCGGCCGTGAACTCCTCGGCCGGATCGTCCTCCAGCGGCGGCAACAGTTCGTCGCTGCCCGTCGAGTGGTCCGCGTAGACCGAGATGCTGGACACGAACGTCCAGTGCGGCGTGGTCGCCCCGAACGCCTCCAGCGCGTCCCGCACCCAGTTCACCGAGTACTTCGACACGTCGATCACCGCGTCGAACTGCTCGCCGGCCAGCGTGTCGAACGCGCCGGGTTTGTTCCTGTCGACCGGGATCAGGCGCGCGCCTTCCGGCACCCCGCCGGAGGCGCCGCGGGCCGCGCACACCACTTCGTGGCCCCGCCGGACCGCCTCCGCCGTGATGGCCTTGCTGAGGAACACGGTTCCGCCGAGCACGAGGATCTTCATGATCTCCAGCATCCGTCTGATCGGGGCTCGGTGCCAGCGGTCTCGCTTTCGGCGAAATAGCTTGTTGGAATAGGTCCAATACCTGATCGTTCGGACCCGATCGGTTGGAGTTGGTGAACTGTTGTTCGGTACGTACCTGCTGGCTGCCGTCCTCGTCGACCCCGGCGACCTGGCGCGCACGCGAAAAGCGCTGCGCCGGTTGCTGTTCCCCGGTCAGCGAGAGCTTCACTTCAAGAAGGAGAAGACCGATCGACGCAAGCTGATCGTGTCCAGGCTGGTGTCCATCGGCGCCACCGTGCACATCTACACCGGCACCTGCTCTGCTGGGGAAGAGATCGCGCGCCAGGAGTGCCTCATCGCACTCATCAACGATCTCCTCGACCTGGACACGAGGAGGCTGGTGCTCGACAGCCGCGAGGAGCGCAATCTTCACGACGCGCAGACGATCCGCACGACGCTGGGCAAGCGGCCAAGCCACTCGAAGATCACCTACGAGCACTTGGAGAGCTCGCACGACGAGTTGCTCTGGATCCCTGACGTGGTGGCGTGGTGCCACGGTGCGGGAGGTGACTGGGCAAGGCGTGTGCGCTCGCTCGTCGCGAAGGAGACTGCCGTGGACAATTGGTCCAGATAGCGCAAAGCACGGCGGCCGACCGTCCGGACGGGCACCGTGCTCACTTCTCCGGCTTACGGGCCGAAGCTGACACCAGATTACCAAACGGTCCCGCCGAAGCAAGCGCGTTCACCCGAAGGTGGACCGGCGACGATGTGCCCCCGAACACGTGTCGGGAGGATGAACGCACAGGTCAGATAGGCTCTCGAGGTACCGCCAGCCCCTCCAAACCCAGGAGCAGTCTGTCGTGGCCCGAGTTGTCGTCGACGTCATGCCGAAGCCCGAAATTCTCGACCCCCAAGGCCAGGCGGTGGCGAACGCGCTGCCCCGTCTCGGCTTCGACGGCGTCACCGCCGTCCGTCAGGGCAAGCACTTCGAGCTGGAGGTCGCCGACGACGTCGACGACGCCACGCTCGCCAAGATCGCCGAGACCTTCCTCGCGAACCCCGTGATCGAGGACTGGACCGTGCGCAGGGTCGAGGCATGAGGGTCGGTGTCATCACCTTCCCCGGCACCCTCGATGACGTCGACGCGCAGCGGGCCGTCAGGTACGCGGACGGGGAAGCTGTGCCGTTGTGGCACGGGGATCACGACCTCAAGGGCGTTGACGCGGTCATCGTCCCCGGCGGGTTCTCGTACGGCGACTATCTGCGGTGCGGCGCGATCGCGCGGTTCGCGCCCGTGATGCAGGAAGTGATCGAGGCCGCGAACAAGGGGATGCCGGTTCTCGGCATCTGCAACGGCTTCCAGATCCTCGCCGAGGCGCATCTGCTGCCCGGCGCGCTCACCCGCAACCACAGGCTGCACTTCGTGTGCCGCGACCAGTGGCTGAAGGTCGAGAACACCAGCACCGCCTGGACGACCCGTTACGACAAGAACGCCGAGATCCTCGTGCCGTTGAAGTCCGGCGAGGGTGGCTATCAGGCCGACGAAGACACCCTCAAAGAGCTCGAAGACAACGGCAGGGTTGTCTTCCGGTACGTCGGTGACAACCCCAACGGCAGCCGCAACAACATCGCGGGCATCACCAACGCCAGGGGCAACGTTGTCGGCCTCATGCCGCACCCCGAGCACGCCATCGACGCGCTCACCGGCCCCACGGACGACGGACTGGGCATGTTCCTTTCCCTGCTCGACACGGTGGTGAAGGCATGATCGACACCGTCAAGAACGCCGAGGCGACGCCTGATCAGGAGCAGCCCTACCAGGAGCTGGGCCTGAAGGACGACGAGTACGCGCGCATCAAGGAGATCCTGAAGCGCCGCCCCACGGACGCCGAGCTCGCCATGTACTCGGTCATGTGGAGCGAGCACTGCTCCTACAAGTCGTCCAAGGTGCACCTGAAGTACTTCGGCGACACCACGACCGACGAGATGCGCAGCAAGATGCTCGCGGGCATCGGCGAGAACGCCGGCGTCGTCGACGTCGGTGACGGCTGGGCCGTCACGTTCAAGGTCGAGAGCCACAACCACCCGTCGTACGTCGAGCCCTACCAGGGCGCCGCGACGGGGGTCGGCGGCATCGTGCGCGACATTCTCGCGATGGGCGCGCGGCCGCTCGCCGTCATGGACCCGCTGCGGTTCGGCAGGCCCGACGCCGAGGACACGAAGCGCGTCCTGCCGGGCATCGTCGCGGGTGTCGGCGGCTACGGGAACTGTCTCGGCCTGCCGAACATCGGTGGCGAGGTCGTGTTCGACGAGTCCTACCAGGGCAATCCGCTGGTCAACGCCCTGTGCGTCGGCGCGATGCGGGTCGAGGACCTGCACCTCGCGCACGCGAGCGGCACCGGCAACAAGGTCATCCTCTACGGCGCGCGCACTGGCCTCGACGGCATCGGCGGCGTGAGCGTCCTGGCGAGCGAGACGTTCGACGACACCGCCGGCAAGCGCAAGAAGCTGCCGAGCGTGCAGGTCGGCGACCCGTTCACCGAGAAGGTGCTGATCGAGTGCTCGCTCGAGCTCTTCGAGAAGGGCATCGTCGCCGGCATCCAGGACCTCGGCGGCGCGGGCCTGTCCTGCGCGACTAGCGAACTGGCCTCAGCGGGCGACGGCGGCATGCACGTGTGGCTCGACCGCGTCCCGCTCAGGGCGAAGAACATGACCCCGGCCGAGATCCTCTCCAGCGAGTCCCAGGAACGCATGTGCGCGGTGGTCGAACCGGCCAACGTCGCGGCGTTCATGGAGGTCTGCGCGAAGTGGGACGTCATCGCCACCGAGATCGGTGAGGTGACGGAAGGCGACCGCCTGGTCATCACCTACCACGACGAGGTCGTCGTCGACGTGCCTCCGCGCACGGTCGCGCACGAGGGCCCGGTCTACCACCGGCCGATCCAGCGTCCCGCCGACCAGGACGAGCTCCAGGCGAACACCCCGGACAGCCTCCCGAGGCCCGAGAACCTGCTGGAACTGATCAAGATCATGGCGGCCAGCCCCAACCTGGCCTCCAGGAAGTGGGTCACGCAGCAGTACGACCGCTACGTCCGCGGCGGCACGGTCCTCGCGCAGCCGAGCGACAGCGGCATGATCCGCATCGACGAGGAGACGGGTCGCGGCGTGGCCCTCTCCACGGACTGCAACGGCCGCTACACGAAACTCGACCCGTACGAGGGCGCGAAGCTGGCGCTGGCCGAGGCCTACCGCAACGTCGCGGCCACGGGTGCCACCCCGGTCGCCGTCACCAACTGCCTCAACTTCGGCTCGCCGGAGGACCCGGCGGTCATGTGGCAGTTCGAGCAGGCCGTGAAGGGCCTCGCGGACGGCTGCGCGGAGCTGGGCATCCCGGTGACCGGCGGCAACGTCAGCTTCTACAACCAGACCGGCTCCACGGCGATCCTGCCGACGCCGGTCGTGGGTGTGCTGGGCGTCATCGACGACGTGCGGCGCCGCATCCCGACCGGGATCGGGGCCGAGGCCGGCGAGACGCTGCTGCTGCTCGGCGAGACGCACGACGAGTTCGGCGGGTCGGAGTGGGCGCACCACGTCCACGGCCACCTGGGCGGACTGCCGCCGAAGGCCGACCTCAAGCGGGAGAAGCTGCTCGGCGAGATCCTCGTCGCCGGCTCGCGCGACGGCATGGTCTCCGCCGCGCACGACCTCTCCGAGGGCGGCCTGGCGCAGGCCCTGGTCGAGACGTGCCTGATCGGCGAGGTGGGCGCGCGGGTCTTCCTCGAGGGCGACCTGTTCACCGCGCTGTTCAGCGAGTCCGCCGGCCGCGTGCTGGTCGCCGTGCCGCGCACCGAGGAACAGCGTTTCGTCGACATGTGCACCGCGCGCCGCCTGCCGTGGCGCAAGGTCGGCGTCGTCGACCCGGAGTCGAACGCCCTGGAGGTCCAGGGCCTCGGCGAACTCCCGCTGGACGAGCTCCGCGAAGCCTGGGAGGGCACGCTGCCGGCGCTGTTCGACTGAGCACGAAGGGCCCCGTCGCCGACGGGGCCCTGCTCAGCTCGCCGCGATCCGCTGCAGCTGCTCGAACCTGCCGTTGAACAGGTTCTGGTCACCGGGGAAGAGCCCGGCTGCCTGCCACTGCCAGATCGTGTGGAAGTCGAACCCGGCCGGCAACGCGCCGAGCTTCGAGCTGTAGTGCGCGATCCACAGTGGATTGTTGTCGCCGAACTTCACCGCGCCGCCGACGCACTTGTTCCACCAGCTCGTGGACGTGTAGATCGCCGGATAACGCTTGGTGCGCGCGTAGACCGTGTCGCTGAACTCCTTGACCCACGCCGTCATCGCGGTCTGGTTCATGTTGTAGCAAGTGTCGCCATACGGGTTGTACTCCATGTCGAGCGCGGGCGGCAGCGTCATGCCGTCGGGCGACCACCCGCCGCCGTTGTCGACGAAGAAGTTCGCCTGCTGCACGCCGTCGGCGCGGTCCGGCAGTGCGAAGTGGTACGCCCCGCGGATCATGCCGATGTTCAGGGAACCGTTGTACTGCTGGGTGAACTTCGGGTTCCGGTAGTGGACGCCCTCGGTCGCCTTGACGTAGGTGAACCGGGCACCTTTGTCCCAGGCGGACTTCCAGTCGACGTCGCCCTGGTGGCTGCTCACGTCCATGCCGGGCACCTTGCCCTCGGTGGGCGGTGACTCCGCACGAAGGTCGCCCGTGCCTTCGTGTTTGAGGATCTGGGAACCCGCGGTGTGGTCCGCGGAGCCCTCGGGCAAGGGCGCCGCGGACGCGGGTGCCGGCGTCAGGCCGGCGACGATCGCCACGATGCTGATCAAGGTCCGCATGGACTAGATCGTGCGACCATTTGTCCTAATTTGCTACCTGGGTCACCCGTCCAGGCGGGACAGCTCCTCGGCGGACAACTCCAGGTGGGTGGCGGAGGCCGAATCCCGGATGCTCGCCGGTCGAGAAGCACCCGGAATGGGGACTACCACTTCGGACTTCGCGAGCATCCACGCGAGACAGACCTGGTGGGCACTCACGCCGTGGGTGTCACCGACCTCCTTGAACGGACCGCTCAGCGCGCCCGCCTTGCCGATCCCGCCGAACGGGCTCCACGGCAGGAACGCGATGCCGAGCTTCGCGCACAGCTCCAGCTCGGGTTCGCTCGACCGGAACACCGGCGAGAACTGGTTCTGCACGGCCGCGAGCCGTCCGCCGAGGATGTCGTTGGCGAGCACGATCTCGTCCGGGTTGAAGTTCGAGACACCGGCGTAGCGGATCTTGCCGTTGTCCAGCAGTTCCTTCAGCGCGCCGACCGACTCCGCGATCGGCGTCTTCGGGTCCGGCCGGTGGAACTGGTACAGGAAGATCTGGTCCACGCCGAGCCGTTGCAACGACCCGTCGACCGCGCGACGCAGGTACTCCGGCCGGCCGTCGAGCTCCCAGCCGCCGCCCGGCACGCGCGTGTGCCCGCCCTTGGTCGCCACGAACACCTCTTCGGAACGGCCGCGCAGTCCCTCGGCGATGAGCGACTCGTTGTGCCCGAAGTCGGTGTCGTCGAGCGAGTAGGCGTCGGCGGTGTCGATGAACGTCACGCCCGCGTCCAGTGCGGCGTGGATGGTCTCGATCGCCTGCGCGCGCTCCGGCCTCCCCTGCACGGAGATGGGCATGCCGCCCAGGCCGATGGCGCTGACTTCCACTTCTCCGATACGACGCTTCTGCATGCACTCCACTCTGGCCCCTGACGATTAAGCTGTCCAACGCAGAGAACTGATCTCATTGAGCACTGCGGGTGATGAATCGTGGAACTCAGACAGCTCGAACACTTCCTCGCGGTCGCCGAGGAGTGCCACTTCACGCGCGCCGCGCACCGGCTGCACATCGCCCAGTCGGGTCTCTCGGCGTCGATCCGCGCGCTGGAGGTCGAGCTGGGCGCGCCGCTGTTCCTGCGCACCACCCGCCAGGTCGAGCTGACCCAGGCCGGACGGGCGCTGCTGCCCGAGGCGCGCAGGGCGTTGAGCAGCATCTCCTCCGCCAGGGACGCGGTCGCCGCCGTCCAGGGGCTGCTGCGCGGCACGTTGTCGGTCGGCAGCCTGCAGTGCCTGCACGTGGTGCACCTGCCCGCGGTGCTGGCGCGGTTCCACGAGCTGCACCCCGGCGTGGAGATCAGGATGCGCCAGTCCGGCAACGCCGAGCTGGTCGAGGAGGTGCGCGCGGGCAGGCTCGACCTCGCGTTCGTGACCCGGCAGCACAGGATGGCGGACGACCTGCGGGTGTCCACTTTGTCCAGTGAACCGCTCGTGCTCGCCTGCGCGCCGGAAAGTCCGTTCGCCACCAGGGATTCCGTCGAGCTCGCTGAGCTGGCCGGTCAGTCGTTCGTCGACTTCAACGCCGACTGGGGCACGCGCGACGAGGTCGACCGCACGCTGGCCGCCGCCGGGATCGAGCGGCACGTCGCCGTCGAGGTCAACGACGTGCACTCACTTCTTGACTTCGTCCGGTTCGGTCTCGGGGTTGCGCTCGTTCCCCAGTCCTTCGCGGGAAAATCGGACGTTGTCCGCTTCCTCGGGCTTCGCGGCGACATAGACGTCCCCTTCGCGGAAACGGTCGTCGTCACCGGGCACACCGTCGGCGCGGCCGCCGGGGAGCTGCTGGACATGGTCTTCGAGGCGCGGGCGGGCCGGCTGCGGGTCGCCGGATAGCGCCCAGCCCGCGTGCGTGGTCCGCATCGCCGTGCCGGGCAGCACCTCCAGCTTGCCCGTCTGCTTCGGCGGCGGTGGGTCGGTGAGCGCGAGGAACGTGCCGACCGTCGTGGTGCGGAAGTCGACCTCGCCCTTGAACGTGGCCTCGGTGAACGCGAGGCCGCCGCCGAACTTCGTCTCCGTGATGGTCAGCCGCCCGTGGAAGGTGGCTCCGGAGAAGAGGGTGGGCTTGCGGATGTCCATGCGGGGCAACGTGGTGATGCCGTAGAACTGGGCCCGGCGCGCGGTGAACCTGTTGACCCGCCTGCCGTCCAGCTGGAAGTACTCCAGGGCGGCACCGGTCAGGTCGAGGTCGTAGTAGATCTTCTTCTTGTCACCCCACGAGAGCAGGTCGCGGATCAGCCGCTGCGCGGTGCGCCGGACCTGCTGCTCCCGCTGGTCCTCTGGCTGCGCTTCGACGAAGACCGTGTCCGGGTCGGCGCCGTTCTCGTCCCAGGACAGGTGGCGGAACGGCCGGCGCAGGTACGCGCACAGGACGTCGAGGACGGTCTGCGTGTAGCGCGGCGTGGAGTTCGCCAGCCACACCAGCGAATGCATCGCGCCCACCCGCACCTGGTCGGCCTCGTTGCCGAGCATCTCGACCGAGCGCGCGAACCGTTCGTCGGCGACCTTCTCGCTCTCCAGGGAGTGCTTGCGGTCGTTGAGCCACAACGCGTACAGCGCGATCACCGCGCCGCCCACGACACCCGCGGTCTTCAGGATCTCGACCTTTGAAGCACTTGGATCCCAGAGAAAGAGCCAAATGCCGGAGGCTGCTGACAGGATGATTGCGGCGATTGCGGCCGTAAGCCAGCGCATGACTCCTGTGGCGGCGTCTTGTAGCTTCATACCGCTAGATGGTTGCTCCTGGCTCATCAGGCAGCGTCAACAATTAACAGAATGTGATCTAGGTCATAGTTTTTGTTGGCTTGAGTTGAAGTTTTGCTTCTTTGCTACGGTGCTTGGCGGGGAACGAATTGCTTGTGCTCAAGTTGTAGATCTTGGGGGAATTATGGTCGATTGGTCGATTGGTCGATTCGGTGCTGCGGTCGCCGCAGTGGTACTGCTTATGATTGAAGGTTCGGTCAATGCGTCGGCGAAGCCCGCTGTGGCTCAGTCGACTGCGCCTGTTGAATGTGTCGCCAAATATGAACCCGCGGATGGGCGTGCCGTGGGAGGAGAAGTGGTACTGGCGCTCAAAAGCTACTCGTGTGGCGATGTTACGAGCCAGTGGTGGAATTCAATCAAGCTCTTCAAGGATGCGGACTTCAGTGGCGACTCGCTGACGCTCGAGATCCCGTTTCCTTATCGAGATTGCGATCAAGAAGGAATGCGTATTGATTCCTTGCCGACGGAGTGGGATGCTGTGACGTCTTCCTTTCGTGTGTACAACACGTGCTGGCATTCGAGGTTATACACCGAAGCAATGACTGCGGGCTCTTGTCGCAAATACAAGGATGACGTTTCGTATGTGGGGGACTTCATGAATGACAAAATGATGTCTGTCCGTTTGCAGTCAGTCGAACGTGCCTGTTGAATTGTGTGAATATTGAGTTGAATCAACGTCGCTGACCTTGATCGGGGCGGGCCGATGATGTCATGCCTGCCCCGACCGAGGGTTGCGAATCTAGTCAGTTCCTCCACGCTTCGGGAAGATCGGCTTCCACCGCGAACGTACAGCCGTCCGCCTTCACGTCGGTCCACTCCGAGTCCGCGAACTTGGTCTCCCCGCCGAACTTCGTCTCCGTGAAGATCGCGAGCCCGCGCGCCTTGAACCGGCTGAACCACGCCCTGCCCACGATCTCCGTGTGGTGCATGTGCAGCCGCCCGGTCATCACGGCCTCGGTCACGTAGAAGTGGCCGTGGATCTTCATGTGGTGGAAGGAGTTCGAGTCCTCGAAGTGGGCGACCCGCAGGTAGAGGTCGCCGACCTGCCGGTACGACAGGTCCATGAACTCCAGGTGCGCCTTGGTGAGGTTGAGGTCGTAGATCGGCGGGCTCTCCTCCTCCAGGCGCGGCAGGAGGTCCTCGATCAGCCGCTGCGAGGTGAGCCGGACCTCCAGTTCAATCTCCTCGGGATCGTTCTTCGTCTTCCGGTACGGCTGGCGCAGGTACGCGCAGAGGATGTCGAGCACGGTCTGGGTGTACTCGGTCCTGGACTTCGCGAGGCCGGCCAGCGCGTGCATCGCGCCCACCCGCACCTGTGCGGTCTCGTGGCCCAGCAGCTCGACGGCGCGCGCGAACCGTTCGTCGGCCACGCGGGACCTGTCGTGGTCGATGCGCTGGCTCTCGATCTCCTGGCGCGCCTCCTCGACCTTGCGGCGCCGGTCGTTCAGCCACAACGCGTAGAGGGCGATGATCGCACCGCCCGCGAGACCGCCGGTCTTGATCGCCTCGTGCTTGGGCGCGCGGGGGTCCACGAGCAGCAACGTGCCGCCGACCAGCAGAAACACGCCGATGGACGCGAGAATGGTCGACAGCAGCAAACTTTTCCTCACGAGGTCGGCATTCTGCCAAGGACCGGGGGCATGATGGGCTGGAACGGTCCGAACGCGGGTGGGGTGAGCGAGTGGAGCGGCCGAACTGGGCGCCGGGGGACATCGACCTGGAGCGGCCCAGCGTCGCGAGGGTGTACGACTACTGGCTCGGCGGCGCGCACAACTTCGCCGCGGACAGGGCAGTCGCCCAGCAGACCCTGGAGACCATGCCCGAGTTGCGCGGAGTGGTCCTCAACCACCGCGCGTTCCTGCGCAGGGCCGTCCGCTACCTGCTCGGCCACGGCGTCCGGCAGTTCCTCGACCTCGGCTCCGGCATCCCGACCGTCGGCAACGTGCACGAGATCGCGCAGGCCGCCGACCCGCAGGCTCGGGTCGTCTACGTGGACATCGACCCGGTCGCCGTCGCGCACAGCCGGTCGTTGCTGGCCGGCAACGGTCAGGTGAGCGTGCTGCACGCCGACATCCGCGACTGGGCGGGTGTGCTGGCCTCGGACGAGGTGGACAAGCAGCTCGACTTCGACGAGCCGGTCGCCGTGCTGATGATCGCGCTGTTGCACTTCGTGCCGGACGAGGAAGACCCGTGGGGCATCGTCGGCGGCTATCGCGACCGCCTGTCGCCCGGCGGTTTCCTCGCGATCTCGCACGCCGGCTACGAGGCGGACGAGGAGACGGAGGCGTCCCGGCAGGCCCGCAAGATCTACGACCGCGACGTCACGCGGATGAGGTTTCGCGACCCGGCCGAGATCAGCCGCCTCTTCGACGGGTTCGCGCTGGTCGAGCCGGGTGTCGTCCGGGTGCCGGCCTGGCGCCCCGAGTCGCCGGCCGACGTGGAGGAGTCCGGGAAGCGTTTTCCCGGGTTCGGCGCGATAGGCCGGAAGGCGTAGAGATGACTCCGGACGGCGACCAGCCGTATGCTGCGCGTTCGTGGCGTTAGGGCCGAGAAGATGACCGATCGGGTTGACCAGCGGGTGCGTGAGGATCGCTCTCCTTTGAGCCCGGCCGTACTGGCCGGTGCCGAGGCGTTCGCCCGCAGCTGGGCCACGGCCGTCATCGGGTCGAGTTACGTGCCGATGACCAGGGCCGAGGTCGCCCAGCACCTCCAGGACCTCACCGAGACGCTGGTCGAGGCGCTGTTCGCGACCCCGTTCCGCACGGCACCCGGCTACGAGATCGGCTCACGGCTGGTCGACGCGCACTTCACCGGCACCGACACGCTCGGCCGCACGATCCAGCTGCTCGGCGACGACCTGCCGGCCGAGCTCGGCTTCCCCGGCGACGCCAGGCTGACGTCCCGCCTGTCCGCCCTGCAGGGCGCGCTGGCCGCCGGGTACGCCCGCGCGCTGCGCGAACGCACGCTCGCCGAGCAGGAGGCGATCAGGGCGGCCGTGCTGGACGCCCGCGACCAGGCCGAGTCGATGCTGCGGGCCTCGGAGGCGAGGTTCCGCGCGATGTTCACCGAGGCCGCGATCGGCATCGGCATCGCGGCGATCGACGGCCGGATCCTGGACGTCAACCAGGCCCTGCAGGACATGCTCGGGTTCAGCGTCGAGGAGATGCGCCAGTACAACGTGCGCGACCTCATGCACCCCGAGGACGCGGGCAGCGTGTGGCGGCTCTACGACCAGCTCATCGCGGGCGAGTGCGACCACTACCGGGCCGAGAAGCGGTTCCACCGGGCCGACGGCGAGCAGGTGTGGACGCACCTGACGTTGTCGCTGGTCCGCGACGACCACGGCGAGCCGCAGTACCAGGTCGCGATGATCGAGGACGTCACCGACCGGCACCTGCTGCAGAACCGGCTGCGCTACCAGGCGTTGCACGACCCGCTCACCGGGCTGCCGAACCGCGCGCTGTTCCTCGAACGCCTCGGGCGCGTGTTCAACAACCGGGCCAAGCACGTGCGGGCCGGCCTCTGCTACCTGGACCTGGACGGCTTCAAGGTCATCAACGACTCGCTGGGCCACGACACGGGCGACCAGCTGCTGGTCGAGGTCGGCCGCCGGCTCGACCACTCGGTGTCCGGCGAGGGCAAGCTGGTCGCGCGCATGGGCGGCGACGAGTTCGTGATCCTGGTCGAGGGCTCGTCCGGCGAGCAGGACATCGTGGACGTCGCGGACCGGGTGCTGACCGAGCTGGAGGCGCCGATCCGCATCGCGGGTCACGAGCTGTCCGTGTCGGCGTCGATCGGCATCGTCGAACGGCAGCTGTCCGGCACCACGTCCGCGGACCTGATGCGCGACGCGGACATCACGCTGTACTGGGCCAAAGCCGATGGCAAGGCGCGCTGGGCGTTGTACGACCCGGAGCGCAACGCCCGCGAGGTCGCCCGGTTCACGCTGTCCGCGACGATGCCGCGCGCGTTGGAACGCGGCGAGTTCTACGTCGAGTACCAGCCGCTGGTGCGCCTGGAGGACTCGACGGTCACCGGCGTCGAGGCGCTGGTGCGCTGGCAGCACCCGGAGTTCGGGCGGCTCGCGCCGGACCGGTTCATCGAACTGGCCGAGGAGACCGGCCTGATCGTCCCCTTGGGACGGTGGGTGCTGCGCAAGGCCTGCCAGGAAGCGCGGCGCTGGCTGGTGGAGTTCGGTGACGCGGCGCCGTTCGTGTCGGTGAACCTGGCCGTGCGGCAGTCCCGCGACCCCGAACTGGTGCGCGACGTCAAGCAGATCCTGGACGAGTGCGCGCTGCCGCCGCACCACCTGCAGCTGGAGCTCACCGAGTCGGCGATCATGGGCACCGCCGACGAGCCCCTGGAAGCGCTGCGGGCGTTGTGCGACATGGGTGTGCGCATCGCGATCGACGACTTCGGCACCGGCTACTCGAACCTGGCCTACCTCAAGCACCTGCCCGTGCACGAGCTGAAGATCGCCGGCTCGTTCATGGAGGGGCTGCGGGCCGAGAACGAGGAAGACCCGGTCGACGCGCAGATCGTCGCAACGCTGGTGCAACTGGCGCACGCGTTGTCGTTGGGCGTCACGGCGGAGGGTGTGGAGACACCGGCCCAGGCCGCCCGGTTGCTGCGGCTGGGATGTGACACGGGGCAGGGGTGGTTCTTCGCGCGGCCGGGCCCGCCGGAGAACATCGACAGCCTGCTGCGTGGCGATCTCTAGCGGTCGCTCGACGCGGGCCGTCCCGTGGAACGACCCGCCGTCGTCGCGAACCGCTGCTAGCGCCTGCTCACGTTGTGCCCGGATAGCTGGACGACCGGCTGAGCGCCGCCGAGGTCGGACGTCCGGTACTCGCCCCGGATCGTCTGGCTCTCACCGGGGAACAGCGTGATGTAGTTGTCGCTCCAGTCGACCGGCAGCACCTCGGCGCCGCCCTGACCCTTGCGCAGCGACGCCCGCATGAAGAACGCCACGGAGGTCCCGGTGTTCTTGATGGTCACGCTCGTGGACTGCCTGCCGTTCGTGCTTGGCGTCGTCGTGGAGGTCACCGACACATGGCCGGCCCTCAACGAGCTCAACGACTTCAGGTTCGCGTACTGGGCCTGCGGCGTGTACCACCAGTCACCGGCGTTGTAGTTCAGCGTGTCCGCCTTGGTGGACAGCCAGTAGACGTTGCGGTCGATCTCCTTGCCCGTGGAGTCCTTCAGCAGCAGCCGCACGAAGTACGCGGGCGTCAGGCCGGACGGCTGCGGCAGGGTGCCGACCCGCACGGAACCGTTGGCCCTGGCCGGAACCGGACGCGTCTGGTTCGCCTTCTGCGTTCCGTCGGAGTTGAAGACCGTCACCTGCAGGCTCATGCCCTGCTTGGCTTCCAGCCCCATGTTCACCACGGCGAGCGACTTGTCGTCGTAGGAGTACTGCGCGTGCAACGCCTTGTTGGCCGTCTTGGCACCGAAGTACGAGCCCGCGGTCGCGAGGTTGTAGTTGTAGAGGTGCCAGTAGAGCTTGGGCCACGGGTCGTTCTGCATCCAGTAGATGAGGCCCTGCGCCTGGTTCGCGCCGGTGTCGGAGAAGTCGCGGCCGAACGCCTCGAACTGCGCGCGGTTCGTCTCGTACTGCTGTAGCTGCGCCTTCTTGACGAAGTCGTCCACTGTGGACGGCTTGCCGTAGCGGTTGTCGAGCGCCGTGCCCCAGAAGCCGATCTTGCTGAAGTTGGCCGACGGCGACAGGTGGTACTGCGGCGCGTTGTAGTTCGTCAGCTTGTTGATCTCCGCCTGGCTCATGAACTTCCTGAGCTCGTCCATCTCCGGGATCGCGAGGCCGGGGCCGATCTCCGACGCGAAGCCCGCGCTGCCGCCCTTCTGGTTGTTGTACCAGTAGACCGGCGGCTCCCACCAGTACGGGCCGTCCATCTTCATGCCCGAGTCACCGAGCTGCGGAGAGCTGCGGCGCGCGGCCGCGGTGACGATCGGCGTCTGCCAGCCGGCACGCTTCAGGGCGTCCAGGTAGATCTTCTCCACGTCGGCGACCGGCGCCTCGTCCGAGCCGATCAGGAACGTGAACACGCTGGGGTGGTTGCGGATCCGCTTGGCCTCGCCCTCGGCGGACGCACCGGCGACCCTCTTGTCCTCCGCGGTGAACCCGCCGGTGTTCTGCCACTTCGAGCAGCACTCCCAGCCGGTCATCAGCAGGATGCCCATGCGGTCGGCCATGTCGTAGATCTCGTCGTTCTCGGGCTTGCCCTCGAGACGGATCGTGTTCAGGCCCATGGACTTCGTCAGCATCAGCTCGTCGGCGATCTTCCGCACGTCGGTGCGCAGGAAGAGGTCCGACGCCCAGCCGCCACCGCGGATCAGGATCGGCTTGCCGTTGATCTGGTACTGGAGGTTGCCGCTGATCATCTTCGAGGTGACCTCGCGGATGCCGAACGTCGTCTTCTGCTCGTCCGACCTGGCGCCGCCCACGGTCGCCGTGGCCGTCGCGTCGTACAGCGGCTGCGCGCCCATCTGGTACGGCCACCAGACCTGCGGGTCGGTGACGTTGAGCGTGAACGTGACGGTCCTGGTCTCGTTCGCGGCCAGGCTGACGATCTGGCTGTAGTTCTGGCCCGCGGCGCTGCCGGCGACCGTCGTGGTGACCGCGCTGCCGGTGTTGTTGCGCGCGTCGACCTTCACCGTGACCGTGGCGGTGTTCAGGTTCGGCAGCGGCAGGTCGGACAGGACGTGCAGGCCGCGCACCGAGACCGCGCCGCTCTGCGCGATGTCGACGTCGCGGAACAGGCCCTGGTTGCGATCGGGCGGGAGCTGCGCCCAGTCGATGAAGTGGATCACCAGGTCCTTGGCGGGGTCGGACGGCGACGCCTTGATGGCGAGCGCGTTGTCGCCCTTACGCAGCAGGCTGGTGACGTTGAACTCGAACGTCGGGTAGGCGCCGATGACCGTGTCCGTGCCGGCGACCTTCGTACCGTTCAGCCACACCTCGCCGCGGGAGATCACGCCGCCGTTGAGCTTGAGGAACGTGTGCACGCCCGGCCGCGGGTCGGCCTGGAAGACCTTGCGGTACCACCACGGCACCTTGAAGTCGGCGGGGTTGGCCCTCTTCAGGTTGTCCGAGTAGTTGACGTCCCCGTACCTGCCGTTCGCGATCAGGCCGGCCATCACCGTCGACCGCGCGGGCACGGTCAGCCACCCGGCGTCCGAGTAGCCGGTCCCGGAGATGACGCTGCCGGCCTGCGTGGCGGTGGCACTGGTCTGCATGCGCCAGTCGGGGATGGTGGAGGTCTGTCCGGGGGCGGCGGCCACGGTGAGCGCCGTTCCGGTGCCGGGCACGGGCCCCGCGTTGGCTGAGGTGCCTGGCACGAGCAGGGCCAGACCCACCGCCGCCACGACCAGGGCCGGTAGTGGTCGGTTGCGCAGCATGTCGCTCCTCGACGCATCGGGGCGGCGGCGCTTCGGGGTATCGTAAAGAAGGTTTCCTTTTGGCTGGGGTGACCGGCAATGCGCCCAACGGGTGACGTGGGACACCTCGTTCGCCACCCTGCGTGCCCGGTGATCCGATACGTTGGCCGCCATGCGTCGACTTGCCATCCCGTTCTTGCTGGCAGTGGTCCTGGCCGGGTGTTCAACGACCGAGCCGGGCAAGCCCTCCGCGAGTGATCAGACGGGCTCCGCTCCGACGACCGGAACTTCCACCGGTACCGCCGCCCCGGTGAACAGGCCGAAAGCCGTCGATCTCCAGACGCTCGATCCGTGCTCGCTGATCACGCCGGAGCAGAAGACCGCGTTGGGTCTGAAGAGCGCCAACGCGGGTACTCCGCTCCCCGATTACGGGGAGGGAAGCAAGGCGTGCAACGTGAGTTTCGACGTCCGCACCTATCTCGGCGCCATGCACACCCTGCTCAACGGCGGCGTGGAACGGCTGAAGAGGACGGTCGGTGAGTCCAAGCTCACCTCCCTGCGGGTAGCGGGCTATCCCGCGTACCTCACGCAGAGGGAGTCTCCGGGTTCTGTCGGCGGTTGCGAGGTCTACATCGACGCCAACGAAGGCCAGTTGTTGCTGGTGGACGCCTTCGGAGGGCTCGGCGAGACGAGCGCGACCCAGGACGGTGCGTGTGAACGTGCCAAGGCGGTCGCGGGCGCTGCCGCCGCCACGTTGGCCGCCAAATGACAGTTGAGTAGAAGTACGCACCTTGTACCGGGAACCGGTCACTCGCGTAATGCATCAGAGCTAAAGTCGTCCCAAATGCACACATGGCTCGTTCCAAGAGGGCCGTACTGAGGAGGGTGTGCCGTGTTTCTCGCGGATGGTGGAGGCGCCTCGTCGCCCCCGGAGTTCGGGCAGCGCAAGCTGAAGGTGGATCCATCAGCCATTCCGCAGGCGAGGAAGGCCTTCGAGCAAGCGCTGGCGGAGTTCGAGGAGAAGATCGAGCACTCCGTTCGCGACCTGCCCACCAGGCCGTGGGCCGAGGACCCGATCTCCAGCGAGACGTCGAAGGCGTTCAACGACCAGACGTCCGAGAAGGCGCTCGCCGCGCTGACCTTCTACAAGAAGCAGCTCATCGGCGTCATCGACCAGCTCAAGATGATCGAAGAGCAGTACCGCATGACCGAGGGCGACAACGCGGCCATGTGGGGCAAGCACCTGCGGGACCAGGACTGAGAGGGGGACTGACCGATGACTGACCACCGCTTCCAGGGGTATGCACACCCCGAGCTGTACAAGATGATCAACTCCGGCCCCGGCGTCTCCGCCTCCATCCCGGTCGAACAGGGCTGGAAGCAGATCGCCGCGACGCTGGCCCAGATCGACGCCGACCTGCACACCGGTCTGACCAAGATGGGTGCGGACTGGGAGTCCGACGCCGCCGACGCCGCCCAGGGCGCGCTGTCGCCGCTGGCCCAGTGGGCCGGTTTCGCCGAGTCCGGCGCGACGACCATGGAGAGCTCCGCGCGGCTGCAGGGCGAGTACATCGCCGACGCGCGCAAGAAGATGCCCGAGGTCGTCCCGGTCACGACCGAGAAGCCCGGCTTCCTGGACTACGCCGGTGGGGCGCTGACCGGTCCGCTCGGCATGGCGCACGTCATCGGCCAGCAGCAGGACCACGAGCGGCAGGAAGCCGCGGCGGACAACGCCGCCGCCCAGGCCGTCAAGGTCATGGAGGACTACCAGTCGGACAGCCGCTGGAACTCCTCGACGCTCGGTGAGTTCCCGACGCCGCCGCAGGTCGTGATCGACACGCCGCCTCCCGGCGACACGGGCACCGGCAGCACGCGCGTCGGCTACACGTCGACCGGCTCTGGCGCGCCGACCGGTCACAACACGACCACCCCGTCGTGGACCGGCACGCCGACGCCGACCCCGCAGCCGCAGGTCTCGACCGGCTGGACGCCGCCGCCCACCGACACCACGCACACGTCGTGGACGCAGCCTCCGACGACGACGCCGCCTCCCACCTACACCCCGCCTCCCACGAGCCTGCCGCAGCCGACGCCGACCCCCACGCCGACGCCGATCCCCGGCGGCCCCGTGTTCACCCGGCCCGGCACGGGCGGTCCCGGTGGCCCCGGCACCCCTGGTGGCGGTCGCGGTGGTCAGCCCGGTTCCGGCTCCGGCAAGCCGTTCGGGCCGATGTCCGGCTCGCTCGGCTCGTCCGGCCAGCAGAGCGGCGCGATGAAGCCCGGCGGGATGCCCGGTGGCATGTCCGGCGTGGGCTCCGGTCCCGACGCGCTGCGTGGCGGTGCCGCGGGCACTGGCGCCGGTGCGGGCAAGGCCGGTGCGGCCGGTGCCGCTGCCGGTGGCGGCGCGCCCGGCCAGCGGGGCGAGGGCGAGGACGACATCGAGCACAAGGCGGCCGACTACCTGGTCGAGACCGACGACGTGTTCGGTGACGACCGCATGGTCGCGCCACCGGTCATCGGTGGCCTGCCAGAGTGAGTCTGTTCGGCGCTCCGGCGGAGAGGGAACCGATCACTCTCTCCGCCGAGGAGTTCGACGTGCTGTGGGAACGCATGAACGTCGGCCCCATGCCGCTCATTCTGAAAGTTCCCACGCCTGGTAAGACGCGCGACGAGCGCATCCAGCTCGAGAACCGCGTCTACCAGCAGTTGGACCACCGGCGCCTGGGCAACTCGCGCGGCCTCTCGTCCGAACTGGACGGGCTCCTGCGCATGTTCGTGAAGCCCGAGCGGGAGGCGGACGGCCGCCTCTGGCTCGGGCACAGCCTGCGCGTCCTCGCCGTGGCGAACGGCGACTGGGGCGCGCTGGCGACGTTGCGGGACGACCAGCTGACGTTCCAGCCGTGGGCGGGCTCCGGGCTCGCCTCGGCGGTGCTGTCGGTGCTGCCCGCGCACCCCGCCGGTACGGGTCTGTCGGTGACGCTGCCGAGCGAGGACATCGAGAAGGCGATCGGACGGACCGACGGCTCGCCGAAGTCGATGGAGGCCGAGTTCCGCGCCATCGGGCTGCGCGAGGCCGACGCGAAGGCGCTGGTGAAGATGTTCACCGGGCTCGTGCACACCGGGAACTTCGGCGCGGCCGCCCGCGACAAGTACGGCAAGCGCTGGCGTCCCGAGCGCGTGGTGGCGTTCTTCGACACCGAAGAGGGCCGCTACCTGCAGCAACGCCGTGCGTCGAACGGTCAGCCGCCGTGGAGCACGTTCACGCCGACCGACGCGCGCCGGATGATGCACCAGGTCGACGAGCTGATCACCGAGGCGGTCCGTTCCGCGGGAGTCTGATCTCTGGTTTGATCTGACCACCGCCGCCGTGGCCAAGACCCCTTGGAGACGGCGAAATGAGCATCGACAGAAGGCTGTTCCTGCTGGCTACAGGGGCTGCGCTGGTCGGGACGCCGACGATGACGGGGACTGCCACCGCGCAGTCCTCCGCCTCGTTGTGGCAGGAGTTCGTTGCCAACCCGTACAACCACCCGCAGATCCCCAACATCGCCTACGCCGGCTACCGCACGGGCGAGAAGCCCGCCCGCCGCCCCGTGCGTGCGAACGTCCTCTTCTTCGGCGCCAGGCGCGACGGCTCGGCCGACGCTTCCGCCGCCATCAACAAGGCCATCGAGTTCGTCGGCAGGCTGGGTGGCGGCACCGTGTACGTGCCGCCGGGCCGCTACCGGATCGACGACATCATCCGCATCGGCTACGACAACGTGGTGCTGCGCGGGGCGGGCAGCAGGAAGACGACCTTCTACGCGGCCCGGTCGCTGGAGGAGATCGTCGGCATCAACCGCAGCCGCTACGGCTCGGAGAACTCGGCGTGGAGCTGGTCCGGCGGCCTGGTGTGGGTCTGCCACCGCGACCGCTACCAGCCGCTCGTCGACGCGATCAAGGCTCGCGACTGGCCGTTCGAGGGCTGGACCGGCAACGAGCTGGAAGCCGGTGAGACGCTCACCGCCGTCACCGGTGCCGCGGCGCGCGGCTCGTTCGTGGTGACCGTCGAGAATGGACGGAAGCTGCGCGCCGGCCAACGCGTGTTGCTGAGGCTGGACGACTCCGAGTACTCGCTGCCCAAGCACATGTGCGGTGACGTTCCCGGCACGGCGACCTACCGGTGGGACGACAAGAGCAAGCTCCTGTCGTACTTCCCGTTCCTGTGGCCGGTGCGGGTGGAGTGGGTGCGCGGCAACAGGGTGAAGCTCGCGCAGCCGTTGCCGCTGGAGATCCGCCCGGAGTGGAAGGCCCGCCTGACCACGATGGCGCCCGTCGTCACCGGTGCCGGAGTCGAAGGCATCAAGATCGAGATGTTCCAGGTGCCGACCCCGAAGCACCTGCAGGACAAGGGTTACAACGGTCTCGCGTTCCAGTGCGCGTGGGACTGCTGGGCCGACGACGTGCACGTCCAGGACGTCGACAACGGCTTCCTCCTGGTGTCCTCCAAGGGAATCTCACTGCTGAACACCCGCGTGTCCGGCCGCGGCCACCACCACGCGTACGCGGTGCGCGAGCAGTCGCACGACAATCTGACCGACGGCTTCGTGATCGAGGCGCCGTCCGAACCCTCGCAGGCGGGCGCAGGCAACCACGGCCTGAACGTCGAAGGCCTGTCCTGCGGCAACGTCTGGACCCGCGGCCGCATGGACCACGACGTCTTCGACACCCACCGCGGCCTGCCGTTCGCAAACGTCCGCACCGAGATCACCATCAACAACGTCGGCGCGCACGGCGGCAGCGCGAACGCGGGCCCGTTGTACGGCGCCCGTTTCACGCACTGGAACGTCACCGTCACCAACCAGCGCGCCGGCAACGTCCGCATCGACCAGGTCGCGCCCTGCAGCGCCACCGTGGCGATCTCCGAGGTCCGCGACTTCGGTCAGGTCGACAAGCCGGACTTCACCGGCGAGCTGAACTCCCGCCTGGAGCTCTACGGCACGACCGATGTGACCCCGCGCAACCTCTATGACGCACAACGGAAGTTGCGTCGTTCATCGGGATTTCCTCTGTAGATACCCCGGCCTTCAGGCCGGGGAGGAAACGGACCCCTGCGGAGCAGGGCAAGGGCGGGGCTTCGCCCCTAGAGCGAAAGGCCGTGCTCTGACCCGCAGGTGTGGTGGCTGGCGGAGCGGCTGGTACGGTTGTCGCGCCCGTTCGGCGATAGCCAAGTCGGCGGGTCTACCGCCGGGCTGGTGGGATGTCAGGTCTGTGGAGCTTGTGTAGGACCGTGGGCGGTACACCGTCCCTTGCTGGTAACCCAGGCGGCAACGGGCTGTGAAGCAGAAACTCGACCCGCGAGGGAAGAATCTCCCTGCTTCAGCTGGGAGAGATGTCAAGAGCTAGCCATCTGGACCGGCAACGACCACGCCACGTCGTTGAGGTCGGTGGGGAGCACGAACCTCTCCACCGATCTCCCGATCCGCCGCGCCCAGCCCTGTTCGGTGAGCTCCAGCCGGTACGACGAGTGCTCGCTCGGTGTCGCGTCGGACAGCAACAGGTGCTGACCATAGGTGCGCCCCGCCGTCGCCAAGGTCTGCAGGACCTCCCCGAACTCCGGCCGTTCCTCCACGAGCCCGTGCACACCGTCGATGCAGATCAACAGTTCTGGTAGCGCAAGTCCGGCCGCGCGGTAGTCCCAGATGGTCCGGTGCCGACTTTCCGCCAGCGTTCTGGTGCGCAGTTCGTGGTCTTCGAGCAGGTCCACGATGCCGTGCCGCACGTGTGGTGCGCCGTCCAGACCAGCGAACACACCGTTGCCGTGGAAGTCGATGAGGACGACCTGGAGTTCGTCCGGTGAGTGCCGCAGCAGCTGGCCGAGGACCAGCGCACGGATGCCTTCCGCCCGCCGGCCCTCCGGCGCGACCACGTCGCCGTGCGGTCCCATCCCGTCCTGCAGGTGCTTGGACTTCAGGTCGATCTCGACCGGCTGCCCGTACTCGTCCACGCCGACCGCGACCCGGTACTGCAGCTTGACCGGCCGTGGCTTCCACACGTGCTTGTTCGGCATCTCGTGCAGGGTGAAGAAGTCCGGCACCGGCTCTTCCCGGAGCATCAAGCGTGGCAACGACTTCGCCACCTCGCCGAGGTTCGCGGGCGCCTCGCAGTCGTCGATCCGCAGGTCCGCCACCTCGTGCGGGCTGTCGAGCAACAGCTGCACGCCGGACTTCCCGACGTCCTGCGCGATCCTCAGCAGCGCCGCACCGAGCTCGGTCGGTTCGAGTTCGGCGAAACCGTTGACGCAGACCAGGAGTTGCGGCAGCACCTGGTCGAAACCGCGGTGGTCGAAGACCGTCCAGGTGTTGCCGACGACCTCGAGCCGGCGGTCCGACTCGGCCAGGAGTTCCTCGGCGATCCGCGCGGGATCCCCTGCCGCGTCACGGTGATGCGCCAGCACGTGCGGCGCCTGGTCAAGCCCGGCGAACACGTCCGTGTCGTGCGCGTCGATGAAGACCGCCTGGAACAGCTTGGGTGAGTGCGTGGTCATCAACCCCAGCACCAGACTCCGGAACGCCTCCGGCGCGGTGATACTCAGGTGCGATCCCGTCCGCCACTTCCCGTCGGCGAAGTGCGTGAGCTCCGCGACCACCGGCCTGCCGCTCTCGCTGACACCGACCGGGACCTTCCACCACCGTCCCTTCCACGCGAGCGCCTTGGTGAACCGCCCCAACCCGTGCAGCGAGAGGAAGTCCAGCACCTCGACCCGCAACGGCAGCCGCTCCGGCAGCTCGTCCACGGCCCGCGCGGTGATGATCACCCGCACGTTCCACGCCGCCGCCGCGATCCACCGGACGGAGTCGGCGAGCCCCGGATCGCTGTCACTGCAGTACTTCCAGTCGTCGACCAGCAGCGTCGCGCCGGGCTCTGCTCCTCGCTCGAACCACGCCAGCAGGTTCTGCCGCCGCCGTTCGTCACCGGGCTCGAAACTCCGCGCGACCCCGGCCGCCTCGCCTCGTCCGATGCGGTAGATCCCTTGTATGGCGGCGATTCGGCGCGTGACGAGGTCGGGCGGCCCGATGAGGGCGAGGTGGTTCACGGGAGCGCGATCTGTGCGTGGAGGCGGTGGGGCAGGGAGAGGCCGAAGCCGGGCCGGTCCGGCACGCGGGCGGCCTGGCCGGGATCGACGAGCGACGTGGCCGGGTCGTCCAGGCGGAACTCGACGGCGAACGCCAGGCTGTTCCTGATGAACGGCGGCACCTGGTCCCAGGTGCGGGCGGTCACCACGATGTGACGCTGCGGATCGAGCGGCTCGCCGGGACCGTCGAGGAGTTGGTAGCGGCCCGGATCACCGAGCACGCCGGCGAGGGTGCGCAGCGTGGTGCTCTTGCCGGTGCCCGGTTTGCCGACGATGGCGCCGTGGCGGAGTTCCTCGGTGAACGTCGGCACCAGCACGTCACGCCGTTGTTCGAACGGCTTGTCCACCAGGCCGATGGCGCCGGGCGGAAGCATTCCCAGCGTGAGGTCCGCGTGGCTGCTGTGCAGTGGCGGTAGCGCGAGGGCATGGGCGGGCGGCGCGGAGCCGATCAGCATGGGCGGCAGCAGTTCCGCCCACTCCTCCAGGTCGTGCGGCGGCACCGCGGAGGGCCATTCGGGGAGCTGGAACGGCAACGAGGCCGGGAACGCGTCACCGGAGTAGAGCAGGTGGACGCCCAGACCGCGGCCTGCTCGGGTGAGCGACTCCAGGACGCCCTGGAAGCCGGGGTACCGCTCGATCAGCACCTCGGCGCTGTCCACACAGATCAGCAGTGCCGGCAACGGTTCGTGGCCCATGAGCTGCCGCCGCCGGTCGAGCTCCCCGGCGAGCCCCGCCTGGAACCGCTCGAACAACTCGTCGTCGCCTTCGCCGCTGAGTGCGAACGACACATGGGGCGCCGTGTCCAGACCGTCGAAGACGCCGATGTTCTTCATGTCGAACAAGCCGAGGTTCAGGTCCTTCGACGAGTGCGTGATCATGAGGCCCAGCAACGCGGCGAGGAGCCTCTGCTCGCGAACAGCCGCAGGGCCGAGGTAGGTGCCGTTCGGCCCGTCGGCACCGATGTCCAGGTACACCGGCCAGCCGCGGGCGTCCCCGCCGACGGCGGCCCTGAGGTCGTGGCGCTGGTGCTTGTTGCTCAGGTCGGCCTCGATCTCGTGCAGGCCGAGGAAGTCCGTGGCCTCCCCGTGCAGGTGCCGCCGCAGCCGGTCCGGCACGTCCGCCCAGTTCCGCGCCGTCAGGACGACCTGCACTCCTCTGGCAGGTCCGAAGGCGGCGATCCACTCGACGGTGCCGACCAGTTCCGGGTCGTACCCGGCGCACAGCGACCAGTCGTCCACCAGCAGCACCGCACCCGACGGCGCACCGCGCTCGAACCAGTCCAGCAGGGTCCGGCAGCCCGGCTGGTCGGAGGGGTCGAAGGTGGCCGAGACGGGCAACGGGTCCGCGCCCCGCCCGATCCGGTAGGTCGAGATGTTCGGTGCCGCCGCCAGCGCCGCCGTCAGCCGCTCCCTGGTCGCCTGCCCGGGACCGACGACGGCGAAGTTCCTGATCACAGCCCACAGGTATACCAACACCCCCGGGAGCGCCGCTGCCCCTTCGCTAATGTGGGCGGCGTGCCAGCCAAAGCCGTCGACCCAGCCGAGCTGCGAGCCGCCGTGCAGGCCGTGCTCCCGTGGCTGCGAGGTGAGGCTGACCAGCCAGAACGTCCCGCGCTCGCCGCCGCCGTCCGGCTGAGCCTGCGCACCCTCGAACAGATCGCGCCCGGCCGCAGCGTCGAGGTGCGCGTTCCCCCGTTCGCGGCCGTGCAGTGCGTCGAAGGCCCGCGCCACACCCGCGGCACGCCCCCGAACGTCGTCGAGACCGACCCGCGCACATGGCTCGAACTGGCCACCGGCACGCTCGCCTGGACCGACGCGCTGGACGGCGCCCGAGTCACCGCGTCGGGGACCCGGGCCGACCTCTCACCCCTGCTGCCGATCGTGCGTTTCTAGAACCACGACCCGATCGTCTTCACCGCGCCACCGACACCGTCGACAACGTCCCGCCCGAGCTCCACCGCGTTGCCCACCGTGTCGACCACGACGTCGCCGGCATCGCTCGCGACCTCGCCGACGGTGTCCACCGCGTGCCCGGCCGCGTCACCCCAGCGCCCGTTCGAGATGTCGTCCACGACCTGACCACCACCGCGCCAGACGTCCTCGCCCATGTCGACGACCTCCTTGCCGGTGTTGACCCCCCAGTCGATGACCGGCCCGACCCCGGGCAGGTCCGAACCGGGCACCTCACGCGGCGTGGGAGCGTCCTGCCAGCGCTGCTCGGTGACGCTCCCGCCGTCGCCGTTCGCGATCTTGGCGAGATTGTTGAGCGACTCGGAGTCCTTGTCGTAGTAGGACGAGTGTGCGTGCCCGATCCACGACTCGCCGGACGTGCCGAACGTCTTTGCGCCGAACGAGGAGTCGTAAGGACCGGTCGACGACCCGTCCTTGGTGAACCAGTCACCACTCGTCGCCTGGATGACCGGATCGTGTTCTGTGCCACCGACGTAGACGTGCCCGCCACCAGCCGACAGCTGGTCCACATTGGACGCGCCGACGCCTGGCGAGCCGACGAACACGATGTCGTCCGCTTTCAGTCCGTTGTCCATGGCGGAATAGCCGACGACCGTGCTGCCGTAACTGTGGCCGATCACCGTGACGTGGGCGTTCGGGTTGGTGGTGCGGTAGCCCTCGACGTCCTTCGCCAGGATCTGACCGCCCTCGATCGCCTGCGCGGGGTCGTTCACCTGACCGGGCAGGAATTCCGGCGCGTCGTAGCCGAGCCACTGGATCGCCGCGCCGTCCGGGCCCATCTTCGCGCTGAGGTTCGAGGCCTGGTCCAGGCCGAAGCTGCTGAGGGTGGACGTGGTGCCGGGCACGCACACCGCGACGTTCTTCGCGGTGTCCGGGTTGCCGAACGCGACGGCGATCGCACCTTCCTTGGCGCCGGCACCGTCAGGGCTCCAGGCCAGGATGTACGCCGGTTTGCCGGTCTCCTGAGCCAGTTTGTCGGCCTCCCGCAGCGAGCCGTTCGCATCCTCCGAGTTCTTCGCGCGTCGTGCCGCTTCGTCGTACTGCGACATCAGCTGCGAGCCTTGGGCGTCGTTGCGCAGAGCGCGCTGACCCTCGGACGAGTTCGGATCGACGCCGAGTTCGCGAGCACGGTCGGCGAGTTGCTGCTTGAGCTGGTCCTTCTCCGCGTTGAACCGGGCCACGTCCTCTGGGATCCGCTTGCGGTTCGCGGCGTCCAGCACGTCGGCGGGAAGCCCGCGGAGCTGACCGAGCTCCTGATACTTGGTGTTCTTGAGCGCTTCCTGCTGCTCCTTGCTGAGCGACTTCCACCAGTCGGCGACGGCCTTAGGGTCGGAGCCCGGCGGCGGCACCGGCGGCAGGGCACCGCCCGCGCCACCGCGCTGGGCCGCGCGGTCCCAGCCGCAGTCCGTGCGTGCGGACTCCTCGAAGCCCGGCGGAATCTTGGTGAGCGCGCTCGCGTATGAGCGCAAGACGTCGTTGTAGCCCGACTTCACCTTGTTCAGGTGCTCGTTGACCTGGCTGGCGAGCGTCCGGGTCTGCTCCTCGTCCATGCCGGGCGGACGGCCGCGCCACACGCCGATCGCCTGGTCCGCGGCACCGCGCATCTGGCCGTAGGCACGCGAGGCGGCCTGCACGATGTCGACACCCGCGCCGAGCCGTTCGGCAGCGGCCTTGGCGGCGGTGGCGGACAGCTGGGCGCGGGCGGTGAACTTCGTGGCCGCGTCACCGGTCCAGTTGCTGACGGCGGTCTTGCCACCGTTGGCGACGGACTCTCCAGCGCGACCGACCGCGCTGATCGCACCGGTGATCGGATCGGCGGCGGCGGCGATCCGGCCGACATCGCCTGATGCGAGCCTGCCGTACAGGCTCTCGGGATCCGGGTAGCTCACTTGCCTCCCCCAAATCCCTGCAGGAGCTTCTTCAACGCCGTCGCATGATCGTCATCGGTGCGCTGGTAGGCCTCGGCGTTCGACACGAGACCCTCTGCCGCGTCGGTGAACCAGGAGGAACCGCGCCGCAGGTCCTGGGAGTGCGTGCCGACGAACTTCGACAGCGCCTCCGCGAACTCCGCGGCGGCGTCGACCTCCCCGAACGCGCCCGCGTCGAGCTGGAGCATCGAGATCATCTCCGCTGCCTCGCGCACCGCGTCGGAGCCGTTGCCGAACTCCTTGGACGCGGTGCGCAGCACCTCTGGCTCAACGCCGAACATCGCCACCCCCTGTTGGTCACCGATCACTGCGACGCAGATACATGATGGCCGGTTCCCCACTCGCCGGTGGACGGTTTCGGCCATGATGTCGTTCATGGTGCAGACAGGGTGGACGGCCCAGCGATGGACCGCTGTGTTCATCGAGCAGGCCGAGATGTTCCGCAAGGCAGTGGCAGACGCGGACCCGGCCGCCGAGGTGCCGACGCGCCCCGGCTGGACCGTCCAGGACCTGGTGATCCACCTCGCGCGCTTCCTGGAGACCTCCACCGAGTACCTGCGCACCGGCAGCCGCACCGCGATGCGGCCGTCGCCCCCGCCTGCCGGGCTGTCGCCGCTTCAGTACCTCGACCTGCAGCTGTCCGCCGCCACGGAGATCCTGACGGCCGTGCCGGGAAACCGCCCGGTGTGGACGTTCTCACCGGCCGCGCCCGACCTGGCGTGGGTGTGGCACCGCCGGATCGCGCATGAGACGGTGCTGCGCCGGTTCGACGCGCAGACGGTCGTCCGCCAGGTCGTGGCCACGGACGCCGACCTCTGCGCCGATGGCATCGACGAGGTGCTGAGCACGATCGTCGCGGCCAATCTCGATGGCGACGTGCCGAGCGAGGTGTCCGGCGCGGCTTTGGTGCGGCCGACCGACGTACCGGAGTCGTGGCTGATCTCGCTGACGGCGGGTGAAGTGCCCGAACTCCGCGCTGCGGCACCAGGTGAAGAGGGTGACGCACAGGTGACCGGTGAGGCCGAGGTCGTCTACTTCTGGCTCTGGAACCGCATGAACCTCAAGGAGATGACCGGCGATCGCCGAGTGCTGGACGTTCTCCAGGTCGGACGGGGGCACTGATGCGCAAGCTTGCCGCAGTGCTACTCGGTTGCCTGTTGCTCACTGGATGTGCGGCGAACTGGCAACAGGAGCTTCGATACAAGATCCTCTCGGTGGTCGCCGAAACCTTGACCGAGTACTTCGATCTCGAGCTGGTGGGCGACGCGCCCAAGGGTTCGTTGGAACCCGGCAAGTTGAAGCGCCAACTCATGCAGACGTCCCTGATCGAAGGTGCTGAAGTCGGCGAAGAGGTTCTCTGCAAGGTCGAGCAGGAGAAGGGCAACGCGTTCGGGAACTCGAACGTCGTGACACACCTGACCGGCTGCAGGAAGGCATGATGCGCAAGACCATCGTGGTGTTTTCCGGTTGTCTCGCGTTGACGGCTTGTGGCGACGGCAGGTTCGAGGGCGACGTCAGGTTCAAGGTCACCGAGGCCGACTCCTTGGGCTATGAACTCGTCCTGGCGCAGGAGCAGCCCGTCGACATGGTCAGCGACTGGTACTCGGGACGTGTCAACGTCAATGACTTCGTCGAGCCCGTCTCGGTCGGCGACGAGGTGATCTGCCACATCGTGCAGCAACGGGTCCAGGAGAAGGGCATCGCGACCCGCAGGACGGCCTCGAACTGCAAGAAGGCCTGATGCGCAAGATCATCGCGGCGATCGCCGCCTGCCTAGTGCTGTCCGGCTGCGGCCTCGGCCGCTGGGAAGGCGAGATCCGCTTCAAGGTCACCAGCATCAACACCTGCTACGACGGCTACAGCGACGTAATCTGCGCCACCCGCGTCTACCTCGACCTGGTGGGCGACCTGCCCGGCGGCGCACCCGGCAAGAGCTCCTTCAAGGGTGCCTTCGCGGAGCCGGACGACTTCGCGGACGGGTCGAAGGTGCGCGACGAGGTGGCGGTGGGCGACGAGATCGTCTGCGTGGGCCAGGAACAGTCCGAGGGCTTCGAGTACCTCAACGGCATCCCGCTGCAGCTCTCGAAGTGCCGGATGGCATGAGTTTCATCACCTCACCAGGGGTCTGGAGGGGGTAGTTGGCCCCCTGCTCCACATACACTCGGGTTGCAGCCAGCCCCATTCGTGAGGGAGCCAATTCGGTGGTCGACGACCATTCCCAGTCCGAACAGGACCCCCGTGAGGAGTGCGGCGTCTTCGGCGTCTGGGCTCCGGGTGAAGACGTCTCCAAGATGACCTACTACGGGCTCTACGCCCTGCAGCACCGCGGCCAGGAGGCCGCGGGCATCTCGGTCGGAGACGGGGCGCAGGTCGTCGTCTTCAAGGACCTCGGGCTCGTCAGCCAGGTGTTCGACGAGCAGGTCCTGCAGAGCCTCAAGGGCCACGTGGCCGTCGGGCACTGCCGTTACTCCACCACCGGGTCCACGACCTGGGAGAACGCGCAGCCCACGTTCCGCACCACCGCCGCCGGTTCGGGGCTGAGCCTCGGTCACAACGGCAACCTGGTGAACACCGCCGAGCTGCTGGAGAAGGCCAAGAGCCTCGGCATCGTCGAGCGCAACGGCGCCACCACCGACTCGGACATCCTCTGCGGCCTGCTCGCCCACGCGGCGGCCGACAAGGGCATCGAGCAGGCGGCGCTGGAGCTGCTGCCGACGGTCAAGGGCGCGTACTGCCTCACGTTCTCCGACGAGTCCACCCTCTACGCGGCGCGTGACCCGCACGGTGTCCGTCCGCTGGTCCTGGGCCGGTTGGAACGCGGCTGGGTCGTGGCGAGCGAGACCGCGGCGCTCGACATCGTCGGCGCGAGCTTCGTGCGCGAGGTCGAGCCCGGTGAGCTGATCGCGATCGACGGCGACGGGCTGCGGTCCACCCGCTTCGCGACCCCCGAGCCCAAGGGCTGCATCTTCGAGTACGTCTACCTGGCGCGGCCGGACACGACGATCTCCGGGCGCGGCGTCCACGCGACGCGCGTCGAGATCGGCCGCCGCCTCGCCAAGGAGCACCCGGTCGAGGCCGACCTGGTGATCCCGGTACCGGAGTCCGGCACGCCCGCCGCCATCGGCTACGCGCAGGCCAGCGGCATCCCGTACGGGTCGGGCCTGGTCAAGAACGCCTACGTCGGCCGGACGTTCATCCAGCCGTCGCAGACGATCCGCCAGCTCGGCATCCGGCTGAAGCTGAACCCGCTGCGCGACGTCATCCGCGGCAAGCGCCTGGTCGTCGTGGACGACTCGATCGTGCGGGGCAACACCCAGCGCGCGCTCGTGCGCATGCTGCGTGAGGCCGGTGCGCTCGAGGTGCACGTGCGGATCGCGTCGCCGCCCGTCAAGTGGCCGTGCTTCTACGGCATCGACTTCGCCTCGCGGGCGGAGCTCATCGCGAACGGCCTGGACGACGACGGCATCCGCCGCTCGGTCGGCGCCGACTCGCTCGGCTACGTGTCGCTGGAGCAGCTCGTCGCGGCAACGGAACAGCCCAAGTCGCGGCTGTGCTCGGCGTGCTTCGACGGCGAGTACCCGATCGAACTGCCGCAGGACGCGCTCATCGGCAAGCACCTGCTCGAGGGGCTCAAGGGCGTGTCGGGCTCGGCCGCTCCCGTTCTGGCGAGCGGCTATGGTGCCGAAGACGCACTCCGCCGACCGTAATTTTGGGTACGTCCCCTGCGACCCAGATCCAAGTGGAAGAAGTTGACGTGACCGACAGCGCCAAGGCCACCTACGCCGCCGCCGGAGTCAGTATCGCCGCAGGTGACGAGGCGGTGGAGAAGCTCAAGCCGTGGGCGGCCAAGGCGCACCGGCCCGAGGTGCTCGGTGGCATCGGTGGCTTCGCCGGCCTGTTCCAGCTGAAGCTCGACCGCTGGAAGGAGCCGATCCTCGCGTCCTCCACGGACGGCGTCGGCACCAAGATCGCGATCGCGCAGGCGCTCGACAAGCACGACACCGTCGGCATCGACCTGGTCGCCATGATCGTGGACGACCTGGTCGTGTGCGGCGCCGAGCCGTTGTTCGTGCAGGACTACATCGCGGTCGGCAAGGTCGTCCCGGACAGGATCGCGGCGCTGGTCAAGGGCATCGCCGAAGGCTGTGTCCAGGCCGGTTGCGCGCTGCTCGGCGGCGAGACCGCGGAGCACCCCGGCCTGATGGGCGACGACGACTACGACATCTCCGGCACCGGCGTCGGCGTGGTCGAGCACTCCAAGCTGCTCGGCCCCGACCGCGTCCGCGACGGCGACGTCGTGATCGCGATGGGCTCGTCCGGCCTGCACTCCAACGGCTACTCGCTCGCCCGGCACGTGCTGCTGGAGATCGCGCGGATGCCGCTGGAGGGCCACGTCGAGGAGTTCGGCCGCACCCTCGGTGAGGAGATGCTGGAGCCGACCAAGATCTACGCCAAGGACTGCCTGGCGCTGATCGCCGAGACCGAGGTCCGCGGGTTCTCCCACGTCACCGGTGGCGGCCTGGCCGCGAACCTGGCCCGCGTGCTGCCGGAAGGCCTGCACGCGACGCTCGACCGAGGCACCTGGACGCCCGCGCCGGTGTTCCAGCTCATCGCCCAGCGCGGCCGCGTGGAGCGCGAGGAGATGGAGAAGGCGTTCAACATGGGCGTCGGCATGGTCGCCGTCGTCGCGCCCGAGGACGTCGACCGCGCGCTGGCCGTGCTCACCGCCCGCCACGTGCCGGCGTGGGTGCTCGGCGAGATCACCAAGTCCGAGCAGGGCGGCGCCGTGCTCGTCGGCGACCACCCGCGGTTCTGAGGCAACCTCCTGAACCGGTCGCCGCGTACTAAGCGGCGACCGAGGAGGGGGCACTTGGACCGCGACCGCGAGTTCGGGGAGTTCGTCGACGCCCGTGCGCTGGTCATGCGCCGCACGGCCTATCTGCTGTGCGGCGACTGGCACCGCGCGGAGGACATCGTCCAGACCGCGCTGATCAAGATGTACGTGGCCTGGTCGCGCGTGCGCAAGGACAGCGTCGACGCCTACGCCCGCAAGGTGCTCGTGCGCACCGCCATCGACGAGACCCGGCGCGGGTTCTTCCAGCGCGAACGCATCGTCGACGCCGTGCCGGAGAGCGCCGTCACGGACGCGACCTCAGACCTCGACCTGCGCAGGGCGCTCGGCGCGTTGCCGCCGGGGCAACGCGCCGTCGTCGTGCTGCGGTACTGGGAGGACCTGAGCATCACCGAGACCGCCCGCATCCTCGGCAGGACGGAGGGCACGGTGAAGAGTCAGGCCGCCAAGGGCCTCGCCGCGTTGCGCGACCTGCTGGAGAACGAGCCGGTGTCGCGGATCCACGCCTCGGAGGTGATCCGCAAGGGCAGGACCAGGCTGGTGCGCAGGCGTTCGGCGATCGCGGGAGCCATGGCGATCGTGGTGCTGGCGGGGTTCGGCACGACCGCCTACCTGGCGTCGCCGCAGAAGGCCACCGGCAACCAGGTGAGCGAGGCCGCCCCTGTTCTCGACCAGAACACCCGGCTCACCCAGATCCTGCGCAACGCGAACATCCTCCCGGAGGGCGTGACCGCCGAGGACGTCGGCGAGGCAAAGGCGCTGACCTTCTACTCGAAGGACGGCACCCGGTACGCCGTGGCGAGGCTGACCGACGCACTCGGCTCGGGCGGGCTCACGATCGTCCTCTCCCGTGCGGCCGGCCAGGAGCACTCCTGCGACCAGGTGCAGGGCAACGACTGCCGGGTCGAGTACGTGAACGGCATCAGGGTGCTGACCTACTTCGACCGCAGCCAGAGCGACGGTGCCACGGCCTGGGTGGCGTCGGCGACCCGGCCCGACGGCACGGCCGTTCTCATCCAGAGCGACCCGTTCGGTGTCTTCCGCGGCGACCCCTACCGGCCCGACACCAGCGCACCGGTCGCGCGGCCGGAACCGGTCCTCGGGCGGGACGCGCTGATAAAGATCGCGACACTGCCCGGCCTGACCTTCTAACCTGGAGGCATGAACGACGTGACCGTGACGAGGACGCTGGTGCTGCCGGCGTCCGAGCTGCGCGAACGTTTTTCCAGGTCAGGTGGGCCGGGCGGGCAGGGAGTGAACACGGCGGACAGCCGTGTGGAGCTCTCGTTCGACCTGGCTGCCTCGCCGTCGATCCCGGATCACCTCAAGGCCAGGATGCTCGACCGGCTGGCGGGCAGGCTGGTCGACGGCGTGCTGACGATCGCCGCGTCCGAGCACCGCGCGCAGTTGCAGAACCGTGCCGCCGCCCGCGAACGCCTCGCGGCGATCCTGCGCGCGGCCGCCGCGCCACCGCCTCCGGTGCGCAGGGCGACCAAGCCCACCAGGGGTTCGCAGGAACGCCGCATCGCCTCGAAGAAGCGCCGCGCGGACACGAAACGCGGCCGCGGCCGGTCAGGCTCCTGGGACTAGCGCGTAGATCCGTTCGGGCCGGCCGGTGCCGCCGTACCGCAACCGGACCTCGGCCCGTCCCATCGACACGAAGTGCTCCAGGTACCGGCGCGCGCTGACCCTCGCGACGCCCGTGGACGAGGCGCACTCCGACGCCGACAGCCCTTCCGGGTGTGAGCGCAGCGCGTTCTCCACGAGCCGCGCGGTCTCCGGCGTCAACCCCTTGGGCAGCAACGGTTTCGAGGTCGGCCGTGCGCCGAACACCTGGTCGACGTCCGCCTGCCCGGCCGAGTCGAGCCGGTGCAGCTTCTCCCGCAACGACGCGAAGTGCGCGAGCTGGTCGCGCAGGGCCGAGTAGTCGAACGGCTTGATCAGGTAGTGCAGCACGCCACCGCGCATCGCGCTGCGCACGGTCTCGACGTCGGTTGCCGCCGTGATCACGATGACGTCCACGTCCTCGTTGGCGCGCAACGACTTCAGCACCTCCAGACCGTTCACGTCCGGCAGGTAGACGTCGAGCAGCACGAGATCGGGCTTCAACTCCCGCACCAACCGCAGCGCGTCCCCGCCGGTGTGCGCGACCCCGACGACCTCGAACCCGCCGGTGCGCGCGACGTAGCCGCTGTGCACCTTGGCCACCATGAAGTCGTCGTCGACGACCAGCACCCGGATCACCAGGGCAGCCTTGCCGTGAAGACCGAACCGGACACGCTCACCGAACCGCCGCGCCGCAGGCACGCCCGCCTGATCAGCGCGAGCCCGATGCCGCGTTCGCCGTGCGATGCCGCCTTCGTCGTGAACCCGTGCCGGAACACCTCGTCCGCGAGTTCCGGCGCCACGCCGGGACCGGAGTCGCGCACCACGACCTGGACCTCTTCGTCCAACTGCGTCACACCTACCTCGATCCACTTTCCCGCGCCGTTCGTGTCCAGCGAACCCAGCGCGTCCAACGCGTTGTCGACGAGATTTCCCAGCACCATCACCAGGTCCGCCGACAGCGCCTCGTCGACCCTGCCCAGCACGCTGTCCGGGCCCATCCGCAGCGCCGTGCCGCGTTCGGCCGCGAGCGACGCCTTCGCGATCAGCAGCGCGGCCACGGCGGGGTCGCCGATCGACGAGCCGACCTCGGCCCGCCACTGGTCCTGCGCCGAGCTGATCTGGTGAATGTAGTTGGTGACCTCGTCGTACTCCTTCAGAGCGATCAGCCCGGCGATGGTGTGCAGCCGGTTCGCGAACTCGTGCGCCTGCGCCCGCAGCGTGTCCGTCGCGTGCTGTGAGGCGTCGAGTTCGTGTTGCAGCGCAAGGAGTTCCGTGCGATCTCGCAACGTCACGACGGCGCCGTCGCCGCCCTCGATCGGCATGCGGTTCAACGTCAGCACGACACCCTGCCGCAGCACCAGCTGGTCGACGCCGGTCGCCCGGCCGGTCAGCACGTCGCGCAGCCGGTCGTTCAGCTCCAGCTCCTCGACCGAACGCCCGACCGCGTCCTCCGGCAACACCAGCAGGTCGCTCGCGTGGTCGTTGACCAGCGTGATCCGGTGCTGCCCGTCGAGGCCGACGACGCCCTCGCGGATGCCGTGCAGCAACGCCTCGCGGTTCTCGACCAGCGCGGTGATCTCGTGCGGCTCCAGCCCGAGCGTCTGGTTCTTCACCCGGCGGGCCAGCAGCAACGACCCGGTGACACCGATGATCAGCGCGATCGCGAGGTAGCGCAGCACGTCGACGGGCTGTTCCAGCGCACCGGCGAAGATGCCGGGATCCTCCGCGCCGGCGATCACCATGCCGTTGACCTGGCGGCTCGTCGGGTCGAACACCGGCACGTGCGCCTCGATGGAGTCGCCGGCCGTCCCGGTCCAGGACCTGCCCTCCAGCGCGGTGCTGCGGGTGTCCAAAGTGGTCCCGATCTGGGCCGGGTCCGGCGACGCGATCACGAGCCGCTTCTCGTTGAGGATCAGCACGTAGGAGGCGCCGGACAGGCTGCGCGCGGTCTCGGCGGGCGCGGACAGCAGGCGCCAGTTGCCCATCTGCTCCTGGACCAGCGAGTTCGCCGCGACCGTCTCGGCGACGGACAGCATCCGGCGTTCCTCGTTGGAGCGAAAGTTGTTGCCCGTCTGGACGACTGTCAGCGCGCCCACCGCGCCCAGTAGCAGCGTGACGACTACGAGTTGCCATGCGAGGAGCTGACTGGCCAGGGAACGGCGGCGACGCATGAGACCTCCCGTGACCAGAAAGACCGAAAGAAACCTTAGAAGCGCAAGAGCGACATCAAGGTTTACACCAGAGCAACATGTCCAACCACGCGGACGAGAGGCGGGGATCACAGTGTCGGTGAAGGTGTGGGTGGCGGTGGCGGCGGCGTTGCTCGCCGTCCTGCTCGTGCCACCGCTGCTGACGCCGGGTGCGGACAGCGGCGATGGCAGTCAGGTGCGGGCGCTGCGGGTGCTGGTGCCGAACGCGCCGGGCGGCGGTTACGACATCACGGCGCGCACGGCGGCGAAGGCCATGGAGGACGCTGACCTGCTGCGCAACGCCGAGGTGTTCAACCTCCCCGGCGCCGGCGGCACGGTCGGACTCGGCCGCACGGTCGGTGAGCGCGGCAACGGCAAGCTGATCATGTCGATGGGCCTGGGCGTCGTGGGCGCGGTGTACACGAACAAGTCGCCGAACTCGCTGCTCGACACCACCCCGATCGCGAAGCTGATCGAGGAACCGGACATCGTCGTGGTCGCGAAGGACTCGCCGTACACGTCGATGCAACAACTCGTCGACGCCTGGAAGGCCAACCCCGGCACCGTGACCGTCGGCGGCGGCTCGGCTCCCGGCGGTCCCGACCACCTGGCGCCGATGCTGATCGCCAAGGCCGTGGGCCTGCCGCCCAAGACCGTCAACTACATCCCGTTCGACGGCGGTGGCGAGCTGCTGGCGTCGGTGCTCGGCGGCAAGGTCGCGTTCGGCGTCTCCGGCGTCGGCGAGTACCGCGACCAGATCCAGGCCGGCACGCTGCGGGTGCTCGCGGTGACGAGCAAGAACCGCATCGAGGGCATCGACGCGCCGACGTTGCGGCAGTCCGGTGTGGACGTCGAGTTCACCAACTGGCGCGGCATCGTCGCTCCTCCCGGCATCTCGCCGACCGACGAGGCGAAGCTGGTCGAGGTGTTCCAGAACCTCCAGAAGACGCCGCAGTGGAAGGAAGCCCTGCAGCGCAACGGCTGGACGGACGCCTTCGCACCGGGAGACGAGTTCAGGACCTTCCTGGAAAACGAGAACAAGCGGGTGGCAACGGTGCTCAAGGACTTGGGGCTGGCATGACGACCGTGACGAAACCGGAGCGCAGGAGCTGGCTCCGCGACCACTCCGAGCTGGGCATCTGCGCCCTGCTGGTCGTGCTCGGCGTGCTGGTGCTCACCGACGCGCTGCGCATCCCCACCGACTTCGCCCAGCGCGGCCCGGTCGGCCCCAAGGCCGTGCCGATCCTGGTCGGCTCGCTGCTGCTGCTCGTCGCCGCGCTGCTGGCCCGCGACGTGCTGCGCGGCGGCAGGGGCGAGGCGGAGGCAGGCGAGGACGTCGACCTGTCCGCACCCGCCGACTGGCGCACGGTTCTGCTGCTGTGCGGGGCTTTCCTCGCGAACGCCGTGCTGATCGGCGTGGTCGGGTTCCCGATCTCCGGCGCGATCCTGTTCTGGGGCGCGGCCTACGCCCTGGGCAGCCGCAACCCGGTGCGCGACCCGTTGCTCGCGGCCGGTCTGTCGATCTTCACCTTCGTGGTGTTCAACAACCTGCTCGGCGTCCCCCTGCCCGGTGGCCCGTTGATGGAGGTGTTCTAGGTGGAACAACTGCTCGACGGCTTCGCGACCGCGCTGACGCCGACACACCTGCTGCTCGCCGCGATCGGCGTGCTCCTGGGCACCGCGATCGGTGTCCTGCCGGGCATCGGCCCGGCCATGGCGGTGGCCCTGCTGCTGCCCGTCACCTACGGCATGGAGCCGACCGGCGCGTTCATCATGTTCGCGGGCATCTACTACGGCGGCATGTTCGGCGGTTCGACCACGTCGATCCTGCTGAACACGCCGGGTGAGAGCGCCGCGGTCGTGGCCGCCTTCGAAGGCAATCCCATGGCCCGCAAGGGACGTGGTGCGCAAGCGCTTGCCGCCGCTGCCATCGGTCACTTCACCGGCGGCATCATCGGCACGATCCTGATCGTCCTGCTGGCACCGTTCGTCGCCAAGCACGCCGTCGACATCGGTGCGCCCGACCTGTTCGCCGTGATGGTGCTGGCGTTCATCGCCGTCACCTCGGTGCTCGGCGCGTCCCGCATCCGCGGCTTCGCCTCGCTGCTCATCGGCCTGACGATCGGCCTGGTCGGCCTCGACGAGATGACCGGCCAGCAGCGCCTCACGTTCGGCTCGCTGCACCTCGCCGACGGCATCGACATCGTCGTGGTCGCGGTGGCGCTGTTCGCGGTCGGCGAGGCCCTGTGGGTCGCCGCCCACCTGCGCCGCAAGCCGTTCGAACCGATCCCGGTCGGCCGTCCGTGGCTGTCTCGCGCCGACCTGAAGCGCACCTGGAAGCCGTGGCTGCGCGGCCCGGTGATCGGGTTCCCGTTCGGCGCGATCCCGGCCGGCGGCGCGGAGATCCCGACGTTCCTGTCGTACGTGACGGAGAAGCGGCTCTCCAAGCACAAGGACGAGTTCGGCAAGGGCGCCATCGAAGGCGTGGCGGGCCCGGAGTCCACGGCCTCCGCCTCCGCGGCGGGCACCCTGGTCACGATGCTGACGCTGGGCCTGCCGACCACGGCGGTCGCGGCCGTCATGCTCGCGGCGTTCCAGCAGTACGGCATCCAGCCCGGCCCGTTGCTGTTCCAGCGCGAGTCCGGCCTGGTGTGGGCGCTGATCGCGTCGCTGTTCATCGGCCTGACACTGCTGCTGGTGCTGAACCTGCCGCTGGCGCCGCTGTGGGCGAAGCTGCTGCGCATCCCGCGGCCGTACCTCTACGCGGGCATCCTGTTCTTCGCCTCGGTCGGTGCCTACGCGGTCAACGCGGACATCTTCGACCTGCTGCTGATGTTCGTGATCGGCCTGCTGGGCTTCGGCATGCGCCGCTACGGCCTGCCGGTGCTGCCCGCGATCATCGGCGTGATCCTCGGCCCGGCCGCGGAACAGCAGATGCGCCGCTCGTTGCAGCTCTCGGACGGCTCGCTGACCGGTCTGGTCAACAGCCCGATGGCGATCATCGTCTACGTGGTCATCGTCCTGATCCTGTTCTTCCCGCTGATCAAGCGCTTCCTGCCGAAGCCTCCCGCCGCGGCGGAACCGGAACGCGAGAAGGTCGACGCCTAAAAGATCTTCGAAGTTTTCGGGGAGAACTGCTCCGGCCCGTGCACGTACCTCTCGCAAGGCCCACCGCCTTCGGGAAGGAAGTGCACGATGAGGAACCTTCTCCTCCTGGTCCTGACCATGATCGGCCTGGCAGCGGGTGTGCAGAGCGCACCCGCTGCCGCTCCCGCACCGATGACGCCGTGGTCGCGGTGCCAGAACGGTCAACCCGCCACCTACACCGCGACCAAGTGGGTGCACGGGTCGACGTACCTGACGGCCGCACCCCTCGCGTTGCAGGCGGGTGACGTCATCCACCTCAGCGCCACCGGCACGATCAACACCGGCGGCTGGTCCGGCAGCCACGGCCCAGCCGGTTCGAACACCATCACCTGGGGTGGCAACTGGCCGCATCAGGGCGGCCGGGCGTACTCGCTCTACGGGCGCTTCGCCGGCAACGGCGTCAAGTTCCTCGCCGCCAACACGGGCTGCATGGATCCGGCCGGGTACCACTCCGGTGGCAACGACCGCATCGACCTCGGCATCAACGACGAGAACCTGTCCGACAACACCGGCGGCTTCACCGTCACCATGCGGGTCTATCGCAACCTCGTGCAGGACGGCGGTTTCGAACGGCAGCCGAACCGCGGGGTCTCCGCACCGTGGCACGCCGAGGGGCCGGACCACAAGGGCGTCGACATTCGTCTCGGCTATGCCAACTCCGGTGGTAACAACGCGTTCATCCGCACCGGTTCGCGCAACTGGAACGCCGTCACGCAGTACGTTCCGCTGCGCCCGCACGCCTCCTACCGGATGCGCGTCTTCCTCCGCACCTCGCCGGTGTTCGGCGCGGGCTACCTCGGCGTGCGCGGCGCCTCCACCGGCCTGGTGGAACGGCCGTACGGAGTCGTGAACGGCTACCAGGAGCACACCATCGACTTCACCACCGGCGCGAACGGCGCGGTGACGGTCTTCCTCGGCTACTGGGCTCCCGGCTCGGACTCATGGGTCCAAATGGATGATTTCGCGATCTATCCGGCCTGATCAGAGCGTTGCGTCCTGGGTCACCCGGCCCAGGACGCGTAATGCCGCCGCCATAGGAGGAGATGGTGTCGTTGATGGCCGACGAGGATATGGTCGACCGGCTCCGGGCAGGTGAGGGCGCTGCCCGGCACGAGTTGTTCGTGCGGTGTCAGGCCAAACTGCGCCCGTACTTCCGCAGGCGCCTGCGCGGTCACGACGACGTCGACGACCTGGTGAGCGAGGTCGTCGTCCGTGCGCTGGAAGGAATCCGCAACGGACAGCAGCCACAGGTGCTCGACGCGTGGCTGACCGGGATCGCGTGGAATCTGCTCAAGGATCGCTACACCGAACTCGATCAGCGCGACGACCGCGACGTGCCGGACGACCTCGCCGACGACGTGGACATCGCCGAGCTGATGGGCCGTGCCGAGTTGCTGTCCGTGCTGACCGCGGCGCTCGACGGACTGAAACCCGCGCTACGCAACGTGATGACGACGCACCTGCGGCTGACGTTGCAAAGGGACCACCTGGTGGTCGGCGGTGAACTGGCTGTCGCGCTGGACATCCCGAAGAGTCAGGCCGACCGGCAGTTGCAGCGGGCTCGCCAGGCGACGTACGAAGCCATCGCCTCGTACGTGCTGACCCGCGTCGGCCGCAGGCACTGCACGGCACTCGACGCGCTGGCCGCCGGGCCGTTCGACCCGAAGACGTCCGCCGCCGTGATCAAGCACGCGACGGGCTGCGCGGCCTGCGAGTCGCATCTCCGGGAAGCCCGTGACTACAGCCGCTGGGCGCTCGGCCCCGGCCTGGCAGGGCTGGTCGACGACGAGGAGAGCAAGCGCACGATCATCGCCTTCTTCAGCCGTGGCGGCGATTTCGCCGTGGGGCGGACGAGCGTGCTGGGCAGCATCACGACCCGCGTGGCAACCGTGCCCGGCGTGGACACGGTCGTGCGGCTGGTGCAGGAGAACCCGGTCGTGGCCAGGGCGCTGGCCGCCGGCACCGGGCTGGTGGCGGCGGCCGTGATCGCGCTGCTCGCGGCGAACGACGACAGTCCGCGCGGTGACGTCGCCCTGCCCGATCCGACCGGAACCTCCTCCGGCACAACGACTTCCACCACCACGGGGCAGCCCGTCGCGACCACCGCGACGACGACACCACCGCGGGGTGCACCGCTCGTCGCCGTGGTGACCAGGGCGCCGACGTCCACTCGCACCACCGCGGCGGAGCCGGCCGCAGTCCCGGTCCGGCCCACCACCACCACTTCCACGACCTCGACGCCGCCACCTGCGCCACCGGCCAGGTGGGCGTTCGCCCGGATCGACCAGAACACCGCGCCGATCGGCCAGGAGACCCCTGTCCCGCTCGCGTGGCAATGGGGCACGACGAGCGGTGCGACCGTGGTCCGCGAGAGCACCGGCGTGTACCGGGTGCGCATGCCCGGCGCGGCCTCGCCGTCCGCGATCGCGCACGTCACCGTCACGTACTACCAGTTGCCGAACCCCGTCGGCTGCGTGGTGCGGGACAACCGGTCCGAGGGCGCGGACCAGGTCGTGCTGGTGGCGTGCCACGAACGCGCTGCCGCACAGGACCTGCGCTTCACGGTCCTGCTCGCCGAACCGGGCGGCCGGTCCGTCGTCCGTCCCGGCGACCCGGTCCGCGTGCTCGGGCCTGGCCGCTATGAGGTCGACCTCGCAGGATCGTTGCGGGGCAACGGCTACGCGCAGGTCACCCCGTACTCGCCTGGCAACGTCCGCTGCCAGCCAGGCGGCGTCAGGAGCACCGCGACCGGTGTGACGATCGCAGTGCGCTGCACGGGCGAAAGCCGGTTCGCCCTGACCTACACGGAGAACGGACCGCTGGCGGGGTCGACCGGCGCCTACGCCCAGACCACCGGCACTTCCACGGATCTGCGCGTCGACCAGACCAGGTCGCACAACAGCACGGGCGGCGCGATGACGTTGCAGCGCTGGGGTCCTGGCCGGTACGTCGTGCTGATGAAGGGCATCGGGATGCAGGGCGGCACGGTGCAGGCCAGTGCCACCGAGACCGGCTACTGCCACGCCATGAACTGGTCGTCGTTTCCAGCGCCGATCAACGACGTGTGGGTGACCGTCCAGTGCGTCGACGACGCGGGGAGGGTCGCCGACCTGCCGTTCGGCGTGACCGCGATGCGTCCTCCGCCGGCGCCCGGTGAACAGGTGGGACCGTTGCACCCCAAGGACCCTGGTGTGCACGGCCCTGGTGACCAGTGGGGCTACGTGCAGATGCAGTGGCCGTCCACGCCGGTGGGAGTGCCTACGCAGATGCACCCCTACTGGCAGTGGTCGACTTGGGCGGGCAGGCTCGGCGAGAACGACTCGTGGTGGTCCAGGAAGGTGACCGTGACGAGGGAAGGCACCGGCCGTTACCTGGTCCGGATGCCGGGAATCGGTTCCCCGCAGGCGGTTCCGCACGTCACCGCGTACTCGCTGAGCGCCGACGGCTGTGTCGTCCGCGGCCACCGCGCCGATGGGATCGACGGCCTGGTCGGCGTGAACTGCTACGGCAGCACCGCGCTACCGAAGGACGTGCCGTTCCACCTGTTCCTGGGCGTGCCGAAGTCGGGCTCGGTGACGTCGGAGCAGGCGACGAGGACCGGCATCGGCGCGTACGAGGTGATGATTCCGGCCGCTGAGGCGGGTTTCGCGAAGGTGACGCCGCTCGGCGACGGTCCTGCGCGGTGCGGCCACGACGGCGGTGTCGCGACCGGTGGACAGGTGCGTTTCCGGGTGATCTGCGACCGCGACACCCGCTGGCGGCTCAGCCACGTCCAGGGAACCGGCCTGCACCAGGACACCACCGCACCCGCCGCGTACCTGACGGCCACCGGCGGCGGGGAGGTCGTCCGCGCGTTCGGCGAGGTGCCCGAGATCGTCCGCACGTCGGCCGGCCGTTACCAGGTGAAGTACCGGACGCTGGGCCATCCCGTCGTCTGGCCGGCGGACGCCGTGCAGGTGACGACGCTCGGTTCGGCACGGACGTGCACGGCGATCGGGTTGAACTCTTACGGGGTGCCCGCCCGCAACGTCTGGCTGACCGTTCGCTGCTTCGACCAGGCGGGACTCCCGGCGGACTCGGACTTCGGTGTCGCCTACGTCCGCAGGCCGTGACGCCGGGAGGCCGCGGGCTGGATGCCCGCGGCCTCGTCGATCTCAGTACCTCAGCAGGTACTTCCACGATCCGACCGGCTCGTGCCGGCCGCCGCTCGCGCACCGGCCGTTCGGGCCGCCGACGGGGGTGAAGAAGAGCACGCTGCAGTTCGCACACGAACGCCAGCCGCGTTGGTGCCGCTCGCTCGGGAACTGCGGCTCGAACTCCACCAGGTAGTACCAGGACTTGCCGATGGCGTAGCTGGAGATCCGGTGCCCGTTGGGGTCGCCGGCGCAGCGCCCGGCCGTGCCGCCGGACCACCACAGGCACTGGCAGGCCGCGCACGACCGCCAGTCGTTCTGCCCGGCGCCGCCGTCGGACTGCACCTTCACCTGGTAGCTGAAGCTGCCGTCCTTCGTGTGGTGGCCTCCGGCCCGGCACGGGATCGCGTACGGCGTGTTCGGCCACCACAGCGACTGGCACTTCGGGCAGGAGGCCCAGCCCGTCTGCGCCGCGAGCGCGGTGCCCGGTGTGACGAGCTGGGTGGCGGCGGTGGCCACGGCGAGCGTGGCCGCCGCGCCGATGGCCTGTCGTCGGTTGATCATGGGGATACCCCTTTCCGTCGTGGTACACCGGGTAGGTGGTGCGACGGGACGAGATCTCCCCGATTTTCAGCCGTGCGTCGGGAAGCCCAGGTTCACGCCGTGCTGCTGCGGCCACCGGGCCGTGACGGCCTTGGCCCGCGTGTAGAACTTCACGCCCTCGGCGCCGTGCACGTGCGTGTCGCCGAACAGCGAGTCCTTCCAGCCGCCGAACGAGTAGTAGGCCATCGGCACGGGGATCGGCACGTTGATACCGACCATGCCGACGTGCACGCGCCGCTGGTACTCGCGGGCGGCGAGGCCGTCACCCGTGTAGATCGCCGTGCCGTTGCCGTACGGGTTGGCGTTCACCAGTTCCAGGGCGTCCTCGAACGTGTCGGCGCGCACGACCGTCAGCACCGGGCCGAAGATCTCGTCGGTGTAGATGGTCATGTCGCGGGTGACGTGGTCGAACAGCGTCGGCGCCAGCCAGAAGCCGTTCTCCGCACCCTCCGGCGCGTACCCGCGGCCGTCCACGACCAGCGACGCGCCGGCGGCCTCGCCCGCGTCCACATAGGACCGGACGCGGTCCCGGTGCACACCGGTGACCAGCGGCCCCATCTGGGCTGAAGGATCAGTACCCGGCAGCACGGACGGGTGCAGGTCGCGGGTGCGCGAAGCGATCTTGGCGACCAGCTCGTCGCCCGCCGAGCCCACGGCCACCACCACCGAGATGGCCATGCAGCGCTCGCCGGCGGAGCCGTAGCCTGCGGAGACGGCGGCGTCGGCGGCCACGTCGAGGTCGGCGTCGGGCAGCACGACCATGTGGTTCTTGGCGCCGCCCAGGGCCTGCACGCGCTTACCGGCCGCCGTGCCGCGCGAGTAGACGTGCCGCGCGATCGGGGTCGAGCCGACGAACGACGCGGCGGAGACGTCCGGGTGGTCCAGCAGCGCGTTGACCGCGAAGGCGTCGCCCTGCAGCACGTTCAGCACGCCGTCGGGCAGCCCGGCCTGTCCGAACAGCTCGGCCAGCCTGATGGACGCCGACGGGTCGCGCTCGGAAGGCTTGAGCACGAAGGTGTTCCCGGCCGCGATGGCGATGGGGAACATCCACATCGGCACCATCACGGGGAAGTTGAACGGCGTGATGCCCGCGACGACGCCGAGGGGCTGCCGTAGCGAGTACGCGTCGACACCGCGCGAGACCTGCTCGGAGTGCTCGCCCTTGAGCAGTTGCGGGATGCCGCACGCGAACTCGACGACCTCAAGGCCGCGCTGCACCTCACCGGCCGCGTCCGAAAGCACCTTGCCGTGCTCGGACGTGATGATCGCGGCGAGCTCGTCGCGATGGGTGTGCAGCAGGTGGCGGTACTCGAAGAGGATCCGCGACCGCGTCGACAGCGACGACTCCGACCAGGACTGCGCCGCCTTCAGCGAGGACGAGACCGCGAGGTCGACATCGGCCTGCTCGGCCAGCACGACCTGCGCGGCAACCTCGCCGGTAGCGGGGTTGAAGACGTCGGACGTGCGGGACGACACCCCTGTGGTGCGGGCGCCGTCGATCCAGTGCGGGATGGTGCTCAACGCTGTCCTCCTGGGGGAGCTGTCGTGTTGCGGACTACGAGCGAGGGGTTGAGGAGATGGCGCACGGGTTCGGTGCGCTCTTCACGGACGCGCTGCAGAAGCGCGTCGGCGGCCAACCGGCCGAACTCGGCACGGGGCTGGTCGATCGTGGTCAACGAGACGTGGCGCAAAGCCGCCAGCGAGGTGTTGTCGTACCCCACAACGGACACATCGGACGGCACGCGCAGCCCGGCGTCCTCCAAAGCGGAGATCGCGCCGACGGCGTTGAAGTCGTTGCAGGACAGGATGGCCGTAGGCAGTGCATCGTCGGTGAGCAGCGCGCGAATCGCCCGCGCGCCGGCCGCGTCCGTGTACTCGGACGACACAACCTGCGGCACGAGTCCGTGGGCTTCCATCGCGGCGACGTACCCACGCCGCCGAGGCCCGGCCTGAGTGCCTTCGCCGCCGTCTAAATGCGCAATGCGCTTGTGCCCCAACGAAACGAGGTGATCGACCGCAAGTCGTGCCCCCGTCTCCCCGTCGTCGTTCACGGTATCCACAGTGGACACCCGCGACGACCGGGCCACGAGCACGACCGGAAGCTGTTCGGCGGCTTTGCCGATGGCGGTCGCCGGCACGACGGGCGACAGCAGGATCAGTCCGGCGGGGCGGAAGGACAGCAGCGACTCCAGGGCCCGGCGCTCACGGGCGGGAGAGCGGCCGCCGGTGTTGATGATGATGTCGAACCCCTGCTCGCGCGCCACCTCGTCGATGCCGTCCACGACCTCCGCGAAGAACGCGTTGTGCAGGTCGGACACCATCACGCCGAGAACGGTCGACGTGCGCGAGGCCAGCGATCGCGCCATGGCGTGCGGCGAGTACCCCAGCTCCTCCGCGGCTTTCAATACTGCGCTGCGTCGCATCTCGCTCACCTTGGGTGAACCCCGCATCACCAGGGACACCAGTGCACGGGACACGCCCGCACGCAGAGCGACGTCCTCCATCGTCGGCCTGACCACTTCGCAACCACCTCCCCTCTTGACACCTTGTGGCAGAAGTTACAGGGTTAGAGCGCTCCAACCAATAGAGCGCTCTAACACATCTCGGTCAAGAACAGGGGAAACCTGCGATGCGGATCGGAGTAGCGGGTGTCGGCAGGATCGGCACCATGCATGCGACCAACCTCGCCGCACTGGATCGAGTCGACGAGGTGCTCCTCTTCGACCCGGTGCCTGGCAGGGCAGCGCAGGCGTCGGCGGAACTCGCCGGGACCAAGGCGGTCGACGACCTCGGCACGCTGCTGGACAACGTCGACGGCGTGCTGCTCGCCACCCCGACGAACACACACCCCGAGATGCTCCGCGCGGCCATCGCGAAGGGCGTCCCCACGTTGTGCGAGAAGCCGATCGCGAGCGACGTCGCCGAGATGGCCGCGCTGATCGCGGACGTCGAGAAGTCCGGCGTCGAGGTGCTCGTGGGCTTCCAGCGCCGGTTCGACCCGGCCATCTACGAGCTCAACCGCCGCATCCGCGCGGGCGAGGTCGGCGACGTCTACCTGGTCAGGGCGGTCGGCAACGACGCGAACCCGCCGGACTTCTCCTACCTGCCCGCCTCCGGTGGCATCTTCCGCGACCTGCTGATCCACGACCTCGACTGCGTGCCGTGGCTCGTCGGCGAGCCGGTCGTCGAGGTCTACGCGAGCGGTTCCGTGCTGGTGCACCAGGCGTTCGCGGACGCCGACGACGTGGACAACGCCGTCGTGATGCTGAAGTTCGCGGGCGGCGCGCACGCCACACTGGCCGGCGGACGGCACGACCCGGTCGGCTACGACCACCGCATCGAGGTGCTCGGCAGCAAGGACTCGCTGGTCGCGGGCGTCGACCCACGCACCCCGCTGAACTCGCTGGAGCCGGGCGGCCACGTCGCCGGACCGGACGCCTACCCAGGCTTCCCGGAGCGCTTCCACCGCGCGTACGTCAACGAGATGAACCTGTTCACGCAGGTCATCAAGGGCGAGGTCGCGAACCCGTCGCCGGCGCGAGAGAGTTTGATCAGCCTCCGTCTGGCTGAAGCGTGTGAGCAGTCGCGCCGCAGTGGCGCACCGGTGCGGATCGAGGGGAACTAGGCATGGCGAAGATCGCTGGGGCACCGATCTCCTGGGGCGTGTGCGAGGTGCCGGGCTGGGGCAACGTCCTGCCCTCGGACACGGTTCTCGCCGAGATGCACTCCCTGGGCCTCGCCGCCACGGAACTCGGCCCGCCCGACTACCTCCCGGCCGACCCCGAACAGCTCAAGACTCTCCTGAACAGCCACGACCTCACCCTGGTCGGCGGCTTCCTCGCGGTCACCCTGCACACCGACGTCCAGTCCACTCTGGACGAAGCCGACCGGGTGGCCGCGATCCTCAAGGCCGGCGGCGCCGAGGTGCTCGTACTCGCCGCCGCGACCGGTCTCGACGGCTACGACGAGACACCGAAGCTCACCGACGACGAGTGGAACACGCTCGTCGCCACCTGCGCGAAGATCCGTGAGATCGCCGCAAAGCACGGCCTCGACACCGTGCTGCACCCGCACGTGGGCACCCACGTCGAGCGGGAGGCGGAGGTCGACAGGTTCCTCGCGGACTCCGATCTCCAGCTCTGCCTGGACACCGGCCACCTCCTCATCGGTGGCACGGACCCGGTCGAGCTGGCGCGCCGCTACCCGGACCGGATCGGTCACGTGCACCTCAAGGACGTGCGTGACGAGATCGCGGCGAAGGTGCGCAGCGGCGAACTCAGTTACACCGATGCCGTGGAACAGGGCATCTACGTGCCGCTCGGGGACGGCGACGTGGACGTGGAAGCACTGGTGAAGCTCGTTCAAGAGGCGGGCTACACCGGTTGGTTCGTGCTTGAGCAGGACACCCGGCTCAAGGACGGAAGTCCGGTGGACACGCCACTAAGGGACACCGCGCGCAGCCTTGCGCACCTCAGCAAGATCCTCTGAAGGGACTGGAGACGATGAAGTCTCGTCTGGTCATCCGTGCGGGCGTTGCCCTCGCCGGTGTTGCTCTACTCGCCGCCTGTAGCGGTCCCACGGGAACCAACACCCAGAACACGCAGAACAACAGCGCACCGGCCACCGGAGACCTGAAGGTCGCCGTCATCACGCACGGCACCGCGGGCGACGCGTTCTGGAGCGTCGTGAAGGTCGGTGCCGAGGACGCGGGCAAGCAGCTCGGCGTCGGCGTCACCTACAACTCCGACGGCGACCCCGGCGCCCAGGCCAAGCTGATCGACAACGCCGTGTCGCAGAAGGTCGGCGGCATCGTGGTGTCGATGGCGAACCCGGACGCGCTCAAGACGTCCATCGACAACGCCGTGAAGGCCGGCATCCCGGTCATCACGATCAACTCCGGCAGCGCGAAGAGCGCGGAGTTCGGTGCCATGGCGCACGTCGGCCAGGAGGAGTCGATCGCCGGTGAGGAAGCCGGCAAGAAGCTCAAGGCCGCCGGCAAGACCAAGCTCCTCTGCGTGATCCACGAGGCCGGCAACTCGGGCCTCAACCAGCGTTGCGACGGTGCCCGCACCGGTTTCGGCGGCGCGGTGGAGAACCTCCAGGTCGACATCTCCAACCCGACCGACATCGAGGCCCGCATCAAGGCCAAGCTGCAGTCCGACACGGCCGTCGACGGCGTGCTGGCGCTGAACCCGCAGGTCGCCGTGAACGCGGCCTCCGCGATCAAGGGCGCGGGTTCCAAGGCCCAGGTCGCGACGTTCGACCTGAACGCCGACGTGGTCGGCTCGATCAAGTCCGGCGAGGTGCTCTTCGCCGTGGACCAGCAGCAGTACCAGCAGGGCTACCTGCCGATCGTGATGCTGAAGCTGTTCAAGGACAACGCCAACACCCTCGGTGGCGGCAAGCCCGTCCTCACCGGTCCCGGCTTCGTCGACAAGTCCAATGTGGACAAGGTCGCGGAGTACGCCAAGAACGGCAAGAGGTAGGGAGGAGTCGGGGAGATGACCGTGACGGCCACAGCTCCATCGGCTGCCGACGAACGGCTGGGCAAGCCCAGGGCGATGGATCAGCTGATCAAACGCCCGGAGATCGGCGCCATGCTCGGCGCACTGCTGGTGTTCCTGTTCTTCTCCGTGGTCACCGAGCAGTTCCTCAGCGTGGGTGGTGCCGCCACCTGGCTGGACGACGCCTCCATGCTCGGCATCATGGCGGTCGCGGTGGCGATGCTCATGATCGGTGGCGAGTTCGACCTGTCCGCCGGTGTCATGACCGCGTCCACCGCGCTCGTCACGGCTCTCCTCGCCACCCAGCTGGGACTCAACGTCTGGCTGGCGTTGCTGGTGTCGCTCGCCTTCGCACTGGCGGTGGGCGCGCTGAACGGCTGGCTCGTGATGCGCACGGGCCTGCCGAGCTTCATCGTGACGCTGGGCAGCTTCCTCGCGTTGCAGGGCCTCAACCTCGGCGTCACGCGCCTGGTGACGGGCAGCGTGCAGGTGTCGGGCATGCGCGAGGCCGCCGGGTACGAGTCGGCCGGATTCCTGTTCGCCTCGACGTTCCAGATCGGCGGCACGAGCTTCTACGTGTCGATCATCTGGTGGGTCCTGTTCACCGTGATCGCGTCGACCGTGTTGATGCGCACCAGGTTCGGCAACTGGATCTTCGCGATCGGTGGTGCCGCGCAGAGTTCGCGCGCGGTCGGTGTGCCGGTCGTGCGGTCGAAGATCCTGCTGTTCATGACGACGGCGTTCGCCGCGTGGCTCGTGGGCTCGATCAACATCCTGCGGTACGCGAGCGTGCAGGCGAACCAGGGCATCGGCCTCGAGTTCCAGTACATCATCGCGGCGGTGATCGGTGGCTGCCTGCTCACCGGTGGCTTCGGTTCCGCGGTGGGTGCGGCGATCGGCGCGCTGATCTTCGGCATGGCCCGGCAGGGCATCGTCTACGCGGGCTGGAACAGCGACTGGTTCCAGCTGTTCCTCGGCGTGATGCTGCTGGCCGCCGTGCTGGTGAACAACATGCTGCGCCGCCGAGCGGAAAGGGTCCGGCGATGACGTCACTCATCGAGACCGAGAACATCGGCAAGACCTACGGCAGCGTCATCGCGTTGAGCGATGTGTCCACTGTGGTCAACGCGGGTGAGGTCACCTGCGTGCTCGGCGACAACGGCGCCGGGAAGTCGACCCTGATCAAGATCCTGGCCGGTGTCCATCAGCACGACCAGGGCTCGTTCAGGGTCGAGGGCGAGGAGATCAAGTTCTCGTCGCCCCGCGAGGCCCTGGATCACGGCATCGCGACCGTGTACCAGGACCTCGCGGTGGTGCCGCTGATGTCGGTGTGGCGCAACTTCTTCCTCGGCTCGGAGCCGACGACGAAGTTCGGCTTCCTGGACCGCAAGAAGGGCAAGGAAGTCACCAAGAAGGCGTTGTCCGACATGGGCATCGACCTGCGGGACGTCGAGCAGCCGGTCGGCACGCTGTCCGGTGGCGAACGGCAGTGCGTCGCCATCGCCCGCGCGGTGCACTTCGGCGCCAAGGTGCTGATCCTGGACGAGCCGACGGCCGCGCTGGGCGTGAAGCAGGCCGGAGTGGTGCTGAAGTACGTGGCCCAGGCGCGTGATCGCGGCCTCGGCGTCGTGCTGATCACCCACAACCCGCATCACGCCTACCCGGTCGGCAACCGGTTCCTGCTGCTCAAGCGTGGCCGTGCGCTGGGCAGCTACGAGAAGTCCGAGATCGACATCGGCGAGCTGACCCGGCAGATGGCCGGTGGCGCCGAGCTGGAAGCGCTGGAGCACGAGCTGCGGGGTGTCGAGGCGTGACGTCGCTGGAAGTGCTGACCGTCGGCCGGGTCGGGGTCGACCTCTACCCGGAGCAGTCCGGGGTGCCGCTGGCCCAGGTCAGCACCTTCGCCAAGTCGCTCGGCGGGACCGCGACCAACGTCGCGGTCGCCGCCGCGCGGCTCGGCCGTCGCGCCGGCGTGCTGACGAAGGTCGGCCCGGACGGCTTCGGCACGTACGTTCGTGAGGCGCTGGAAGGGTTCGGGGTGTCGACGAAGTACGTCGGCACCTCGCCGGACCTGCTGACGCCGGTGGTCTTCTGCGAGCTCAACCCGCCCGCGGACCCGCCGCTGCTGTTCTACCGGCTGCCGATCGCGCCGGACCTGACGATCGGCGAGGACGACGTGCCGTGGTCGCTCGTGCGCGAGGTCCCGCTGTTGTGGGTGACGGGCACGGGAGTTTCCGCCGAGCCCGCCCGCGGTTCGCAGCGGATGATGCTGGCGAACCGGGCCCGCGGCGGGCACACCGTGCTGGATCTGGACTACCGGCCGATGTTCTGGCCGGACGTCGAGACCGCGCGCACCGAGATCAGCTGGATGCTCGACCACGTGACGGTCGCCGTGGGCAACCGGACCGAGTGCGAGATCGCGGTCGGCACGTCCGACCCGGACGAGGCCGCTGATCGGCTGCTGGCGCGCGGAATCTCGTTGGCACTGGTCAAAAAGGGTGCCGAGGGCGTTCTTGTGGCCACGCCCGAGGGCCGGTGGACCGTCGAACCGAACCCGGTCGAGGTGGTCTGCGGGCTCGGCGCCGGTGACGCGTTCGGTGGGTCCCTGGTGCACGGCCTGCTGTCCGGCTGGGACCCGGTGAAGATCGCCCGCTACGCCAACGCGGCGGGCGCGATCGTGGCGTCCCGGCTGGCGTGCGCCGACGCGATGCCCGACCAGAAAGAGATCGAGGAACTGCTGTGATCACCGACGGCCAGTGGCGCGAACTGTTGTGGCGGCGGGCCGAGGATCCTGGCGCGATCCGACGGGCCTACCAGTCGCGCAAGCGGCGGAACTCGTTGCTGAACGGCAAGTCCACGTTGTTCCTCGTCGCGGCGGACCACCCGGCGCGTGGTGCGCTCGGCGTCGGCGGCGACCCGATGGCGATGGCGGACCGGCGCTCGCTGCTGGCCCGGTTGCTGACGGCACTGGCGAATCCCGACGTCGACGGTGTGCTCGGCACGCCGGACGTGATCGAGGACCTCCTTCTGCTGGACGGCCTGAACGAGCGCGTGGTCATCGGCTCGATGAACCGCGGCGGCCTGGCCGGTGCGGACTGGGAGATCGACGACAGGTTCACCGCCTACGACGCCTCGTCCATCGCGACGTTCGGGCTCGACGGCGGCAAGATGCTGCTGCGCCTGGTCGACTCGGACCCCGGCACGATCCCGACGCTGGAAGGCTGCGCGCGAGCCGTCACGGAACTCGCCGAGCACGGCCTGATGGCGATGGTCGAACCGTTGCCGTACAAGCGTGATCACAACGACAAACTGGTGCTGCAGAAGGATTCCGCGGCTCTCTCCCGCGCCTCGGCCGTGGCTGCCGGCCTGGGGTCGACCTCCGCGTACACCTGGCTGAAGCTGCCCGCGCCGGAGGAACCGGAGATCGTGCTGGACACCACCGCGTTGCCCGCCCTGGTGCTCGGCGGTGTGCCGTCCGCGAACCCCCAGGACGACCTCGCGTCGTGGGGCCGATCGCTGGGCCACCCGACCGTGCGCGGCCTGGTCGTCGGCCGGGCGTTGCTCTACCCGCCGGACGGTGATGTCGCCGCCGCCGTCGCCGCTGCCGCCGAAATCCTCCGTACCGCGAAGGGGGCCACGGAATGACCTGGCACCGTCCACACGGGACTCTCTCGACCGGCTCCGACGTGATCGCGCTGACCCCGGAGGACGCGGGCTGGGCCTACACCGGCCTGCGCGTGCTGCGGATCGAGGCCGGCGGGTCGCGGACCGTCGAGACCGGCGAGTTCGAGGCGTTCGTGTTGCCACTGGCCGGATCCCTGTCGGTCGAGGTGGGCGACTCCAGGTTCGAACTGCAGGGCCGCGACTCCGTCTTCACCCGCGTCACGGACTTCGCCTACGTCCCGCGAGACGAGACGGTCCGTCTCGTCTCAGCAGAGGGCTGTGAGGTCGCTCTGCCGATGGCGCGTTGCGAGAAGAAGCTGGCGCCGAAGTACGGCCCGGCCGACGGCGTGCCCGTCGAGGTGCGCGGCTCCGGCAACGCGACCCGCCAGGTCACGAACTTCGGCGTCCCGGGCGTGTGGGACCACGCAGACAAGCTCAACGCCTGCGAGCTGATCACCCCGGATGGCAACTGGTCCTCGTACCCGCCGCACAAGCACGACGAGTCCGAGCCGTGCGAGGTGAACAACGAGGAGATCTACTACTTCCGCATCGCCGACCGGGACCAGGTCACCCCGTCCCGCACCGGTTTCGGTTTCCACCGCACGTACACCGACGACGGCACGATCGACGAGGACGTGACCGTGCGGGACGGCGACGTCTTCCTGATCCCGCGCGGCTACCACGGCCCGTGCGTCGCGGCGCCGGGATATCCCATGTACTACCTGAACGTCCTGGCGGGTCCGGGTTCCGAGCGCTCGATGGCGTTCTGCGACGACCCGGCCCACACCTGGATCCGCGACAGCTGGGCGACGCAGGAGCTCGATCCCCGTTGCCCGGTAACGACTGCTGAGGGACGGGTCAAGTGAAGCTCACGACCGCGCAGGCGCTGGTCCGCTGGATGCTGGCCCAGCGCACCGAACTCTTCGACGGCACCGTCGCGCCGCTGTTCCCCGGCGTGTTCGCGATCTTCGGCCACGGCAACGTGCTCGGTCTCGGCAACGCCCTGGAGGAGGTCCGCGACCGGATCCCGGTGTGGCGCGGCCACAACGAGCAGGGCATGGCGCTGGCCGCCGTCGGCATCGGCAAGGCCACCCACCGCCGCCAGGTCGGCGTCGCCACGTCGTCGATCGGCCCCGGCGCCCTGAACATGGTCACCGCGGCCGGCGTCGCCCACGCCAACCGCCTGCCCCTGCTGCTCCTGCCGGGAGACACCTTCACCGGCCGCGCACCGGACCCCGTTCTCCAGCAGGTCGAGCACTTCCACGACCCGACCGCGACGGTCAACGACGCGTTCCGCGCGGTCAGCCGCTACTTCGACCGCATCACCCGCCCCGAACAGCTGCTCTCGACGCTGCCGCAGGTGGCGCGCGTCCTGACCGACCCCGCCGACTGCGGCCCGGTGACACTGGCGCTGCCGCAGGACGTCCAGGCGGAGTCCTACGACTTCCCCGACGCGCTGTTCGCCCCCGTGATCCACCGCCCGCTGCGCCAGCGTCCCGACCTGCTCGCCCTGGCCGAAGCCGCGGCGGCGATCCGCAACGCTTCCCGTCCGCTGCTCGTCCTGGGCGGCGGCGTCCGTTACTCGGGCGCGGCAGGCCGGGCCCTGCGCTTCGCCGAACAGCACAACATCCCGGTCGTCGAGACCACGGCGGGCCGGACGCTGATCCCGCACGACCACCCGCTGCACGCCGGCCCGCTGGGCGTCACCGGCTCGACGTCGGCGAACGTCCTGGCCGGCGAGGCGGACCTGGTCATCGCCGTGGGCACCCGCCTGCAGGACTTCACCACCGCGTCCTGGACCGTCTTCTCCCCGGACGCGCGCCTGCTCTCCCTGAACGCGGCTCGCTTCGACGCCGTGAAGCACGGCTCGTTCGCCCTGGTCGCCGACGCCGACGAGGGTCTGCGCGAACTCACCGACGTCCTGGCCTCCTGGCAGGCCCCGGCGGACTGGGCCGGGCGTGCCCAGACCGAACGCGCGAAGTGGGACGCCCACATCACCTCGCTGCGCACGCCGTCCACTGATCTCCCGACGTACGCCCAGGTGGTCGGCGTCGTGAACGACGTCAGCGAACCCACCGACTACGTCATGACGGCGTCCGGCGGCCTCCCCGGCGAGCTGATCGGCGGCTGGCGAGCCACCGGCGAGTCCACAATGGACGTCGAGTACGGCTTCTCCTGCATGGGCTACGAACTGGCCGGCGCCTGGGGAGCCGCGATCGCGCACACCCAGGGCGTCGTCACCACGCTGCTCGGCGACGGCTCGTACCTGATGCTGAACTCCGAACTCTTCTCGGCGGCCTTCGCGGGCCACGGCTTCGTGGCCGTCGTCTGCGACAACGACGGCTACGCCGTGATCCACCGCCTGCAGACGGGCCAGGGCGGCGCGGGCTTCAACAACCTCTACGCCGACTGCACGACCGGCCACCCCGAACCCCCGCGCACCGACTTCGCCGCCCACGCCTCGGCGATGGGCTGCGCGGTCTTCCCCGTCGACTCATTGGCCGGCCTCGAAGGCGCCTACTGCAAGGCTCGGGAGGTCGCGGTCGCCGAGAAACGCCCTGCCGTCGTCGTGATCCGCACGCACCCGTCGTCGTGGACCGAGGCCGGGGCCTGGTGGGAGGTCGGTGTGCCGGAGGTCTCACACCGGTCCCAGATCGCCCAGGCCCGCGAGGAAGTGCTGGAAGGCAAGGCCAGGCAGGTGCGTTACCTGAGCTGAACTCCAACAGCGGATACCGCCGGACGGCCGCCATCACGAGGATGACTCTCCGTGAGCAAGCGGATGTTCAGGCTCGGCGCGGTCGCCCTGGTAGTGCTCGGTGTCGCCCTGCTGGTGCCGCAGACCGCTCCACGATCGACGTCGCTGCTGCTGGTGGGCGGGGTGCTGGTCCTCGCTGGTGGTGCGCTGGGCTGGTACCAGGTCAGGGACGGCCAGGTCATCGACCGGTACCGCCGTGCCGTGGAACACCTCGGCAGTGACCAGGCCGAGGTAAGGCTCGGCGGGCTGCACGCGCTGGCACAGATCGTGAAGGACTCGGCGAGGAGCCGGCAGCTCGTCGACGACACCATCGGGGACTTCCTGCGCGAACGATCTCCCTGGACGGACGCGCCGGGCCCGGTCGTCAGGAGCCCGGGGCCGGACGTCGAGACAGCCCTGGCGATCCTCATCCGGCGACCTGGTGCGGCGATCGACCTGTCCCACGTCGATCTGCGCGGCGCGGACCTGGGAAAGCAGGAGCTCGCGGGAGCGGTGATCCGCCGGGCCAACCTCGCCGGCGCGCGGCTGCTCGGCACCTGCCTCGACGACTGCGTCCTCGATGGCACGGACCTCCGCGCCGCGGACCTGCGGGGAGCCTCCCTGCGCAACGCCTCCCTGCGGGTCGCCTGCCTCGAAGGTGCCGACCTCCGCGCCGCCGACCTCACGGACGCGGACCTGCGTGGCGCCGACATGCGCGCCGTCAACCTGGACAAGGCCGTCCTGACCGGGGCTCGCGTCAACCGCGGGACGCTGTGGCCTCCGGACTTCACACCAGCCCGTGTCTCTGCGTCGCTGTTCAGTGACTGAGATGCCTCACATCCGGGAACAACACACCGACCCCGGCTCCTTGAACGATTCGTAGCCCAACGAACGTTCGAGGGAGCTTTTCGTGAGCCTGTTGTTCTCCCCGCTGACCCTGCGCTCGGTCACGCTGCCCAACCGCATCGCGGTCAGCCCGATGTGCCAGTACTCGGTGACGAAGGAAGACGGCGTGCCGACCGAATGGCACCTCGTCCACCTCGGCTCCCGCGCTGTCGGCGGCGCCGGCCTCGTCATGGCCGAGGCGACGGCGGTCGAGCCGCGCGGCCGGATCTCGCCGCAGGACACCGGCATCTGGAACGACGAGCAGGTCGAGGCCTGGAAGCCGATCACGAGGTTCATCAAGGAGCACGGCTCGGTGCCCGCGATCCAGCTCGCGCACGCCGGGCGCAAGGCGATCGGTGACTGGGTGCCGGTGGCGCCCACGACCGAGCCCTTCCCCGGCGGCAACCAGCCGGAGAAGCTGACGAACACCACGCAGATCGTCAAGGCGTTCGTCGACGGCGCGCTGCGGGCGATCGAGGCCGGCTTCGAGGTCCTGGAGGTCCACGCGGCCCACGGCTACCTGCTGCACGAGTTCTACTCGCCGCTCACGAACGAGGGCAGCATCGAGGAACGCATCGCCCTGCCCGTCGAGGTCACCGCCGCCGTGAGGGCAGCGGTCGGCCCGGAGGTGCCCGTGATCGTGAGGATCAGCGGCACCGACTGGGTCGACAACGGCTGGACTGCCGACGACAGCGTTGTGCTGGCACAGGCGCTCAAGGCCGCGGGTGCGGACCTGATCGACGTGTCCAGCGGTGGCAACACCGCGCAGGCGGACATCCCGATCGGGCCCGGCTACCAGGTGCCGCTCGCCGAAGCTGTGCGACGCAAGGCAGACGTGCCCACGGGTGCGGTCGGCCTGATCACCGAGGCGACTCAGGCCGAACAGATTCTGACGGACGGTTCCGCCGACCTGGTCCTGCTCGCGCGCGAACTGCTCCGCGACCCGTACTGGCCGCTGCACGCGGCACAGCAGCTGGGTGTGGAGATCCACGCGCCGAAGCAGTACGCCAGGGCGTTCTGAAAGAGCCCTCAGAGTTCAAGGGCTGGGCGCCGGGGTGACCGGCCGCCCAACCCTTGAACTCCGAAGGCTGAATTCAGCGACGGTAATCGTCGTAGTCGTCGTACGGGTCGTCGTGTGGCTCATCGCCACCACCACTCCCGTTCGGCGACCCTTCGTCAGTTGACAGCTCGCGCTGCAACGCAGCGAAGTCGGTCTCATGAGAGCTGTATTTGAGCTCCCTGGCGACCTTCGTCTGCTTGGCCTTAGCTCGGCCGCGCCCCATGGCTCGACCCCCTCGCACAGGGACGGGGGCGGCCGGGGGAACGGCGGCCCCACTCGTCTCGACAACTGATTCCTGGTAACTACCGTACCGTGCCGATGGGGTTCCTCGCGACGCGGTAGGCGTGACACGTACCGCCAAATCTCGCGGCCCCCCTCGCGTGGAAGGATGCACACGTGCCAAGACCGTTCGTCGCCTACCTACGGGTGTACGAACCGTTATCGGTGTTGGACGCAACGCTAGCTTCCAAGGTCGAAAAAGCCCTGGAAGCGGGCCCTGTCCCCCGGTCGGAGGTAGGAGACCGGGAACGAGAGCTGTGGTTGCGATCACAGTTGGGACAAAAGCTCCTCCCGGGCGAGTCGTCCGACGTGATGACGATCAGTCCGGCCGAGGTTCCGACCTCCGAAGCCGCCCGTGTCGGTCCCGGCCCACTCGTCTGTCCGCTCGACCTCCGGGCCCGTTCCGCCGCCGCTCTGGTGGGCTTCCTGGCCTCCGCGCCGGCGATCCTGCAGGACGAGGCCCTCAGCCTCTCGTCGGAAACGGTCCGAGCGCGCGCGTCCGCCGTGATGGCCGAACTCTCCGCGGGCGCGGTCCACGTGATCTCCACGACCTGGACGATCCCGCTGCCGTGGTTCGTCCTCGTCGACCCCGCCCAGCGCCGCGTGGTGCTGGCCAGCGCCCAGGACGACCCGGAGCGCCAGGTGTCGTGGCGGGTGGCCATGGCCGACGCCAGGCGGCGGATCGCGCGGGCGCTCAAGGTCGTGAAGCGTTCGCTGGGCGACGACGGGCCGGCCAAGGTCCTCGCCGACACGGGCCGCTGGCTGGAGCACTTCCACCCGCACTCGGCCGTCGAGCTCGACTACGGCGGCCTGGTGCAGCTGCTGGGCGACAAGGACCTGCTGGAGGACACCTCGGCGGCCGACGTGAACGCCATCGTCGACGCCCTCGAAGCGGACGACGCCGAGGAGGTCGCGCTGCGTTACGAGACGCTGCGTGAGTTCTGGGGCGAGCTGGCCCGCAGGGAACGCCACGGCTGACCGGTTTCAGACCGTTTCGAGGCCACTACCAGGCGTGACATCTAGCGTCCCCGTTGAGATGAACGGAGGGCGGAAGAAACGTGACAACGACGAACGACGTGGCCGTGCCGGGCATCAGTCCGGGGCCGCTGATCAAGATGACGATCGCCGACTGCTCCGCGCGGGTGCTCCAGAGCGCCGTGCAACTCGGCGTGTTCACCTTCCTCGCGGACGGCGCCGCCGACTCAGGGGCCATCGCGGCCGGTGTCGGCGTGCACGAGCGACTCGCGGAGGACTTCCTCGACGCCCTCGCAGGCCTCGGACTGCTGCACCGCGACGGTGACCGCTACCGCAACGGCCCATTGGCGGACGCATACCTGGTCAGGGACAGGGACGGATACCTCGGCGGCTTCGTCGAGCTCACCGACCAGACCTTCTACCAGACCTGGAGCAGGCTGACCGACGCCCTGCGCACCGGTGACCCGCAGCGGCTGGACCCTGACAAGGGCGGCTTCGTGGGCGAGGAGCACTCCGACCCGGAGCGGATGAAGCGGTTCCTCTCCGGTCTCGACGCCTACTCCGACCGGATGGGCGCCGAGCTCGCCGGACGGATCGACTGGAGCGGGTACTCGTCCTTCGTCGACCTGGGTGGTGCCCGGGGCAACCTCGCCGCGGTGCTCGTCCGTGCCCATCCGCACCTCGATGCGACGTGCTTCGACCTGCCGCGGACCAGCGAACTGTTCGACGAGCACATCGGCAGGCTCGGCCTGACCGGCCGGATCGGCTTCGCCGGCGGCGACTTCCTCACCGACCCGCTGCCCGTCGCGGACGTGGTCGTGCTCGGCCACATCCTGCACGGCTTCGACGACGGGCAACGAGTGGCGCTGCTGACGCGGGTGTTCGACGCGGTGCGTCCGGGAGGACGTGTCCTGATCTACGACCGGATGATCGACGACGATCGCAGCGATCCGGAGCGCCTGATGAGCAGCCTGCACATGAAGCTCGTCAGCGCGCACGGTTCGGAGTACCGCGTCGGTGACTGCCGCTCGTGGCTGCGTGCGGCGGGCTTCACCTCGACCACCGAGGAACCGATGCTCGACACCCACACGCTCGTGATCGGAGCCAGGTGATGGACGACGTGGAGGTGCTCGTCATCGGCGGCGGACCGACCGGCCTCGCCGCCGCGATGTTCCTCGCCTGGTACGACGTCCCGGTCCTGCTCGTCGAACGCCATCAGGACACGTCGGCGCATCCGAAGGCGCGGGCCATCAACCCGCGCACGATGGAACTGTTCCGCGCGGCCGGCATCGAGGATCGCGTGCGGGCCGCGCGGTCGCCGATCTCCGGCAACACCGACCTCGTGCACGTCCACACCCTCGCGGGCGAGGAACGGGTGCGGATGCCGAGCGCGTCACCGGAGGACATCAGGAAGATCAGCCCCACCCAGTGGACGCTGATCGACCAGAACCAGCTGGAGCCGGTGCTCCGGCGGCGGGCCGTCGAGGCGGGCGCCGACGTCCGCTTCCACCACCGGGTGGACGCGGTCGAGGAGGCCGGGGACGGCGTCGTCGCCACGGTGACCGACCTCGCCACCGGTGCCGTCCGGCGGGTGCGTGCGCGGTACGTGATCGCGGCGGACGGCAGCCGCAGCCCGGTCCGCGGCATGCTCGGCATCCCCCACCACGGCACGGGCACGATGACCAGCCTCGTCAGCGTCTTCTTCACCGCGGACCTGCGGGACGCGCTGCGCGGCCGGAAGGTCATCGCCGCCTACGTCAACAACGAGCGGATGCGCGGAACGCTCATCCCCATCGACAACGAGAAGCGCTGGGTCCTCAACATCTCGTTCTTTCCCGAGCGGGGCCAGTCCGCGGAGGACTTCGACGAGCAGCGCTGCACCGAACTGGTCCGCGCCGCGGTGGGCGACGAGGACCTGCAGGTGGAGATCGAGTCCAACGACCTGGCCCCGTGGGACATCGCGGCCAGGGTCGCGGACCGGTTCAGCCTGGGCAGGGTCTTCGTCGCGGGCGACGCGGCGCACGTGATGCCGCCGACCGGCGCGTTCGGTGCGAGCACCGGCATCCAGGACGCGTTCAACCTGGCCTGGAAGCTCGCGCATGTGCTCAGCGGCGCCGCGGGCCCTGATCTGCTGCGCAGCTACCACGACGAGCGGGCGCCGGTCGCGGAGGAGACGGTTCGCCAGGCGATGCTGCGGTTCGCCGTGCGCGAGGGCAAGGAGCTCGCGGACGTCGAGGGCGCGCTCGTCTCCGAGGCAGTGATGACCTACGGGTACCGGTATCCGGCGGGTGCTTTCGTGCCGGGCGACGGCTTCGACGCGGCGGTGCTCGAGGATCCGTTGCGACCGTCGGCACAGCCGGGCGCGCGGGCACCGCACGCCGTGGTGCGTTCGGCCGCCGGTGAAACGTCCACGGTGGACCTGTTCGGCCGGCGGTTCGTGCTGTTCGGCTACGAGACCGACGTCGCGGGCGCACGGGACGAGGCGGCGCGGGTCGGGGTCGAGCTGGACGCGCTGAGGGTGGGGGCGGACCTGGAGGATCCGCACGGCGAGTTCGCCGGAAAGTACCAGGTGCGGGCGGGTGACGCGGTGCTGGTGCGGCCGGACGGGTTCGTCGCCTGGAGGGGAGTGTTCTCCGCGGCGGCGGTGGGTTCGGCTCTGCGGCAGGTGCTCGCGCGAGACTGATCTGGACACCGAAAATGCCGCCCCGGACGCTGGGGCGGCATTTTCGATGTCCAGATCAGACGCGAGCGGTGGCGAACCCGCAGGCGTGCCTGAGCCTTCCGGTCAGCTCGGCCGCGGCCTCGTCCGGCCGCTCGGTCCACCGCCAGGCGACGAACCCGTCCGGCCGCACCAGCACCGCGCCCGTCTCGCCGATCTCGTACCGGGTGGTGAACTCGTCGGTCTCCACCGAGTGCGCGTCGATCGCGATCCCGGTAGCCGCGGTGGCGGTGGACACCGCGGACCGCCACCGCTCGCCGTTCGCGGTCAGGAGCACGAAGTTCCCCCGCATCAGGTCGTGCACCCCGCAGGACTCCAGGTGTGGTGCGCGGGTGCCGGGCAGGCCGCGTTGCAGGAGCGGGTCCTCGATCAGGTCGTCCAGGCCGGCGCCGGGCTCCGCGCCGTAGACGTGTCCGAAGAGGACTGTCGATTCTGGACGGTGCCGCGCGGCGATCTCCTGGTCGAGACCGCTGCGCTGGAGGTACCGGATGACGGCCTGCTCGGCGACGGCGATCGCGATCGGCAGCCGCTCCGCCTCATAGCTGTCCAGCAGGGCGGCGGCGGCTGCCCCGCGCAGTACGAGCGCGAGTTTCCAGGCGAGGTTGTGCGCGTCCTGGACGCCCAGGTTCCCGCCGAAGCCGCCGGTGGGAGGCATCAGGTGAGCGGAGTCCCCGACCAGGAACACCCTGCCGGAGCGGAAGCCGTCCGCGACGCGTTCCGCGATCTCCCAGCTGTCGACGTTCTCGATCTCCACCTCCAGTCCGGGATCCCCTGCCGCCGCGCGCACCAGCTCCACGCAGTCCGCGTCGGTGAAATCCTCGTGGGTCTGCCCCGGCTGCAGGCTGGGCGCCAGCACCCATCGCCCCGCGGCGTCGGCGTCGAGCTGGCCGAGCACGCCGTGCACCTGCGGGTTGCTGACGAAGCAGAGGAAGAACTCCCTGCCTCGCACGTGGTCCTGCAGCGCCGCCTGGAACAGGATGATCATCTGGCGGCCGAGGACACCCCTGCCGCTGGTCGTGATGCCGAGACCGTCCCGAATCGAGCTGCGGTTGCCGTCCGCCGCAATCAGGTAGCCGGCCCTGACCGTGCGTTCGCCGGAAGCGTCCCTGATGACCGCGGTCACGCCGTCGTCGTCCTGCCGGTGGCGCACGAGCTCGGTGCCGAACCGGAGGTCGGCGCCCAGCTCGGCGGCCCGCGCGGCCAGGATCGGTTCGAGCCTGTCCTGGCCGATGAGCGTCCACCCGGTCGCGCTGGCGCCGTTGGTCTCGTGCCGGAACGGGCCGTCGAAGTCGCCGAGCTCGTCACCCGCGAGCGACGAGACCTGCAGGATGTTGCCGTAGCGCGCGTTCGGCGTCTCCGCGGCGCGCACCTCATCCTCCAACCCGAGCGGGCGGAGCAGCTCCATCGTCCTGGGACTGGCCGCCTGCGCCCTCGGGTGAGGCGAGATCGACGGGTGCCGTTCCACCAGCAGCGAGCGAACTCCCTGCTGTGCCAGGAACAACGCCATCGACAGTCCAGCCATGCACCCGCCGGTGATGAGAACCGGGAACTCTTCGTCAGACACCTGTGCTCTCCGCTCGTGCTCGCCGAGTCTGTTCCCGCAGATTTGCCCACCGACCTCGAAAACCGGTGAAGGCACGGGCAGGCGACAGCCCGAGTTCAGCTTCGTTTCAGGAGGACACCAGGTGTCGCTGGGAGCTTCGAGTCATCGAGCAATCCCGGTGAGAAGGGGACGTGGTGAGGGAAGCGCTGAGCGTTTTCGCCCTGGTGGGAACGGGAGTTGTCGCTGGTGTCATGTTCGCGGTCGCCATCAGCGTCGTGCCGGCGTTGCTGCGCATGACGCCGGAGGTCTACGTCCAGACGCACAAGTTGCTGGGGCGCCACTACGACCGGGTCATGCCGTTCGTCGTGGTGGGCTCCGCGGTCGCGGAGTTGTTGCTGGTATTGGATTCCGGCACGACCTGGCGGCGTGCGTGGTTCATCGCGGGCGCCGTGCTGATGCTCGGGGTCGCTGTCGTCTCGCAGACGGGCAACGTGCCGATCAACCGCAGGGTCAAGGCGTTGCCGGCCGGTGACGTCCCGGACGACTGGGACGATCCGCGCGGAGCGTGGCGGCACTGGCACCGCCTGCGCACCGGGTTCGCGTTGTGCGCCTTGGCCGTGACGGCGACCGGTGTGGTGACGCCATGACCGTGATCGGGAAGCGGCCACCCGCACCGGACCAGCGCGCGGTCAACGACCGGATGCGGATGATGCTCGCGGTCGGCGATCCGGTCCTGGCCCGGACGCATCTCGCGTTGCTGCACTTCACCGGCCGGCGCAGCGGCCGTCACTACGTCGTGCCTGCGGGCGTGCACGAGATCGGTGATCGGCTCGTGGTCGCGACCAGCGCCCGGTGGCGGCACAACTTCACGGGTGCACTGAGCGGTGCCGTGACCTGGCGGGGCGCGCACACGCCGGCGACGTTCGAGCTGGTCGAGTCCGCGGCCGAGGTCGCGGACGGATATCTGAAGCTGATCACCTCCCTTGGGCCGGAGGGGACCGAGCGGAAGCTCGGGCTGATCGTGCCCGCGGACCGGCCGGTGACGCTCGCCGACGCCGCCGCCGCCGTGACCAGCCACGGGCTCGCCCTGATCGGGATCACGCTGAAGCCGGCGCACCACATCAGGAAAGGACAGCCCGCATGAGCGGCATGGCAGGGTGGGTCGACTTCGGCCGAGGCGTCGGCGTAGAGGGACGGCGAGTCGCCGAGACCATGGCCGACGCGGTGGCGCACCGGGGTCCGCACGGGGCAGGCGGATGGTCCGATCACAACGCCGCGCTGGCCCACCGCAGGCTCGAAGCCGTTGACGCCGACCGCTCCCCGCAGCCCGCCGTCGCGACCGACGGCGACCAGGCCGTCGCGGTGCTGATGATCGATGGGGCGATCACCAACATCGCCGAACTGCGGTCCCGTACGGGCGTGCACGCGCGGTCGGCCGGCGTCGCCGACGTCGTGCTCAGCGCCTACCTGACCTGGGGAGTCGACTTCGCCGCCCACTTGGAGGGCATGTTCGCAGTGGTGCTGTGGGACGTGCGGGAGCGCAGGCTCGTGCTGGTCCGCGACCGGCTCGGGGTGAAGCCGCTGTCCTACGCCGTCACCGCGACGGGAGCGGTGTTCGGTTCTGAGCCGAAGGCGGTGCTCGCGCATCCCGGTATCACGGCGGAGGTCGACGAGGACGGTCTCCGTGAGCTCTTCGCCCACGGCAAGATGCCCGGCACGTCGGTGTTCCGCGGCCTCCGCGAGGTGCGGCCGGGACACGCGGTGGTCGTCGACGGCCGGGCGATGACGGAGCACAGGTACTGGACCCTCGCCGCGTGGCGGCACGCCGACGACCTGCCCACGACGGTCGAGCGGGTGCGTGCACTGCTGGCGGACTCCGTCGCGGGACACGTCGGCGGTGATCCGCGAATGGCGTGCATGCTCTCCGGCGGCGTCGACTCGAGCGCACTGACTGCGCTGGCGCACCAGGCGCGCGGCGATCTCGCGACCTACTCGCTCAGCTTCGTCGGCTACGCGGAGAAGTTCGAGCCGCACCCGACGATGCGGGCGACCCCCGACTCGCCGTTTGCGTGGATGGTCGCCGACCACGTCGGGACGCGCCACGAGGAGATCCTGCTCGACACGGATCTCATCGCCGATCCGGGAGCCCACGCGCGGGCGATGCGCGGACAGGACGCGGCCTCACCGCTGGGAGACATGGACGTCTCGCTGCTCCTCTTCTTCGAAGCACTGCGTGATCGCGGTGTGCGGGCAGTGCTGTCCGGCGAAACGGCCGACGAGGTCTTCAACGGGTATTTCTGGGCATACGACCCGAAACACAGCAACACCACCACATTTCCGTGGGTGTCGTTCGAACGTGGGCACGACGCTGCGGTCGGGGGACTTGGTTGTTCGCTGATCGATCTCTCTCTGCGCCGGCAACTCGACTTCCTCGGGTACGCGGACCAGCACTACCGCGATGCGCTCGCCGAGGTACCGGTGCTCGGGGATGAAGACGCGGCGCAACGGCGTGCGCGCGAGGTCACCTACCTCGCGTTGACCAGGTGGGCGCCCACCCACCTCGACCGCGCCGATCGGCTGAGCATGTCCGCGGGCGTGCAACTGAGGCCACCGTTCTGCGACCGCGCGCTGGTCGAGTACGTGTACAACGTGCCGGCCGAGTTGAAGCGGGTGAATGAGCGGGAGAAGAGCCTTCTCCGTGCCGCCGTGGCCGATCTGCTGCCGCAGCCCGTGCTCGAACGGCGCAAGAGCGCCTACCCCACGACGCAGGACGTTCGCTATGGAGAGGTGGTGCGTGCCCGATTCGCGGAACTCGCCTCGGATTCGGGCGCCGTGGTCGCCCCACTGCTGGACCAGGCAGCGGTCAAAGCGGCGATGAGTGCGGAAAGTGCGCCACGGGGAGCTTTCGCGTGGGTCGAACGGGCAAGCATGGAGATGGTCCTCCAGCTCGACGCCTGGCTCACCGAGTACAGGGTGCGGATTGTGCTCTGATATTTGCGGGTTCAACCAACTTATGTGACTCGATGTCCGTTTTTGCGTTGTGTAACCATTTACTCTGATCGAGTGACGATCTTGCCGGGCTCTCTTGTCGAAGATTTTCGTGCTAGTTTGAGTATTGGGGTCAAGCCTGCCGGTGAAGCGGTGAGTGCAGAACTCAGGCGATTGCGCAGCCATTTCTGGGTGCGGTGTATGGGGGATTCATGTTGGAAATCAGTTTCCTGGGGCCTCTCAGGATACATCGCGACAATGTTGAAATCACACCTTCCGCGCCCAAGCTGAGGCAGGTGCTCGCGCTCCTGACTTTGAACGCCAACTCCTTGGCCACCGTCGAGCAGCTGGGCGAGGAGTTGTGGGGTGAGGAACTCCCAGCGAGTGCCGCGACCACCCTGCAGACCTACATCTACCAGCTGCGCCGGCGGCTGGGCCTGGTCGGCGCACCGATCAGCCCCGGTGGAGGGGCCGCGCTGATCACCAGGGTGGGTGGCTACGAGCTCCAGCTCGACGAGTCCCAGCGATACGACGTGCGCGACTTCGAGCAGCTGATCGCCACCGGCCGGTCCGAGCTCGCCACCGGCGACTTCGGTGGGGCGGTCGACAGGTTCTCCCGCGCGTTGTCCGTGTGGCGTGGTGACGCGCTGATGGATGTCCCGACCGGCAAGCGACTGTCGGCGTGGTGCGCGCAACTCGAGGAGCGCCGCAAGCGGGTGCACGAGCAGCGGTTCAACGCCGCGCTGGAACTCGGCGGGCACTATGACGTCCTGGACGAGCTGACCGGAATGGTGCGGATGCATCCCGTGCACGAGGGCTTCGCGGGTCAGCTGATGCTCGCGCTGTACCGGTGCGGGCGCCGGGGAGAGGCCCTCGACGTGTTCCGCCGCACACGCGGCAGGCTCGTCGAGGAACTGGGGCTGGAGCCAGGCTCGGACCTGCAACAACTGCACGCGGCGGTGCTCTCGGACGCCCGCTCGCTGACCGTGCCGCACGCGCGGAGGCCGTCCGAGGCCACGGCTGCACTGGCACAGCAACGGGTCTGGGTGACGCCGGGGCAGCTGTTGCCGGACGTCCCGGACTTCGTCGGCCGACGCAAGGAGGTGCGTCAGATCGTCGACCACCTCGGCGCGAGCCGGACCGCGGGTACGGCGCTGCCGGTGATCGAGATCCACGGCCCGGCGGGCATCGGCAAGACGGCGCTCGCCATGCACGCGTCCCACCGGCTTCGCTCGCACTTCCCCGACGGCCAGCTCTACGTGGACCTGAGTGCGGTCGGGACGGGCGAGGACACGCTGGTCGGCGTCCTGTCGTCGTGCCTGATCGCCTGCGGTGCGCGCCGGGCCGACCTGCCGGGCGGCCTCGACGAGCTCAGTCTGCTGTTCCGCAGCTGGACCGCAGACCGCCGGGTGCTGGTGGTGGTCGATGACGTGATGACCGCGTCCCAGCTGACCCCGCTCATCCCGGCGGGGTCCGGGTGCGCGCTGATCGCCTGCTACCGCTACCGCGTGCACACCCTGTCCGTCGGGGAGAAGCTGCACCTCCAGCCGCTCGGGAGTGATGAGGCGCTGGCATTGTTCGGCGGCATCGCCGGGCAGCACAGGCTGGAACAGGAGCCGGAGGCCGTGCGTGACCTGGTCGAACGATGTGGTCGCCTGCCACTTCCTGTGCGTGCCGCTGCGGCGAAGCTGGGCAGCAGGCCGTCGTGGCGCGTGGCCACCCTGGTCGACCGGTTGGTGAACGACGAGTTCATGGTGCTCAACCTCCCCGGTGGTATCCGGAGCCTGCGCAGCACGCTGGAGACGAGCTGCCGGGGTTTGAGCGACGCGAATCGCGAGGTTCTCCAGGTGGTGGTCGGGCACGGTCCAGTCTGGGCGGACGAGGACCTGGCGGAAATCTTCGGGGCACCGGTCAACGAGGTGCATTCCACGCTGGAGCAGCTGGCCGACATGCATTTGCTCGATGAGGTGGTGTGCGACACCGGTGCCGCGGGATACCGAGTACCAAGCCTGATCGCGGTGCTGTTGCGCAGCCTGCTGGACCGGCCGCGCCTGCCTCTCTGAGTCGCTGAGTCATCCGCCCAGCGTCGTGCGGATGACGTGATCTCGTCGTGCCACGGGGCCACTGACACCCGTCTGTTTCGCGCAGACGGGTCATTTGCTGTGTCCGGAATATCTGACTGAATGTGATTCAGTCTGTTTTCAGAATTGTTCGAGAACGCCGAGTGAGGCTTGTTCCAGGCCCTCCTTCGGAAGGATTTCTCGTGCACAGGACATTGATCGTGGCCAGGATGAGGCCGGGTGACGCACCCGGTGTCGCCCAGGTCTTCGCGGATTCCGACATGTCGGATCTTCCGCATATCGTGGGTGTAACGAGGCGAACGTTGTTCGCGTTCCACGACCTGTACTTCCATCTGGTCGAGGCCGACGACGACATCGCGCCGAACCTGTACCGCGCCCGCAGCCATCCGCTGTACCAGGACGTCAACACCCGGCTCGCCGAGTTCATCTCACCGTTCGACCCGGGGTGGCGTGAGCCCAAGGACGCGATGGCGGTCCCGTTCTACTCGTGGACACCGGCGGACGGCCCCGTGACCGGCGATGTGACGAGGCCGAACCTGGGCGGTGTGCGATGACGCGGACCAGGACCACGAAGGTCGCCGAGCAGGAGGCCGTCGCGAACCGCAAGCGCGGCGGCGACATCCGCGTGACGCTGAGCCCGAAGACCGTCGGGTCGACGTCCGGGTTCGGGGGGTTCCTCAGGCTGGAACCGGGTGAGCACGTGACCGAGCACTACCACCCGCACTCCGAGGAGTTCCTCCACGTCGTGCAGGGAGATCTGGAGCTGGCGCTCGCCGGTGAGCCGGTGGCGCTCGGCGCCGGCGACTCCGTGCTGGTGCCGATCGGGATCAGGCATCGCCTGGTCAACGTCGGCGACTCCTCCGCATGGTGCGTCTTCCACCTTTCGCCACTCGCCCCGCGTCCCGAGCTCGGCCACGTGGACGTCGAGCCGCCGATGCACCCGGAGGCGGGAAACCCCGAGGTGGGTGGGGAGTCATGACACGCAGGGCGGTGATCACCGGAATCGGCGTGGTCGCGCCGGGAAAGCCGGGAAGGATCGCCTTCTGGGACCTGCTGACGGCAGGTCGCACGGCCACCCGGACCATCTCCCACTTCGATGCCACCGGATTCCGGTCGAGGGTCGCCGCGGAGTGTGATTTCGACCCTGCCGCGGCAGGTCTGCGCCCGCAGGAGATCCGCCGGACCGACAGGGCCGCGCAGTTCGCCATGGTCGCCGCACGGGAAGCCGTGGCCGACAGCGGCCTCGACCTCGCCAGTGCGGATCCGGCGATGACAGCGGTGAGTCTCGGCAGCGCGGTGGGCTGCACCATGGCGCTGGAGCGGGAGTACGAGGTGCTGTCCGACGGCGGGCGTCACTGGCTCGTCGACCACGAGTTCGGTGTGCCGCACCTCTACGGCCACATGGTGCCCAGCACGCTGGCGGTCGAGGTCGCCTGGCAGGTGGCGGCGGAGGGGCCCGTCGCGTTGATCTCGACGGGGTGCACCTCAGGGCTGGACGCCGTCGGCCACGGCGCTCAGCTGATCGAAGAGGGATCCGCGAACGTCGTGCTGGCCGGCGCGACGGACGCCCCGATCTCGCCGATCTCATCCGCGTGCTTCGACGCGATCAAGGCGACGACGCCGAACAACGACGACCCGGTGCACGCGTCGCGGCCGTTCGACGCCAGGCGCGACGGGTTCGTGCTCGGTGAGGGCGCCGCCGTGCTGGTGCTGGAGGAGCTGTCGGCGGCGCGTTCGCGCGGAGCGGTGATCTACGGCGAGATATCCGGATTCGCCAGTCGCAGCAACGCCTTTCACATGACCGGGCTGAAGCCGGACGGCAAGGAGATGGCCGAGGCGATCACGGTGGCGCTGGGAAGGGCGCGACTCGATCCGTCTGCTGTGGACTACGTCAACGCGCACGGTTCCGGCACCGTGCAGAACGACAGGCACGAGACCGCGGCGTTCAAGCGCAGCCTCGGCGAGCGCGCCAGGGAGATCCCGGTGAGCTCGATCAAGTCGATGGTGGGGCACTCGCTGGGGGCGATCGGCTCGCTCGAGGTGGCCGCGTGTGCGCTGGCGTTGAAGCACCAGGTCGTGCCGCCCACCGCGAACCTCGTGCACCCCGACCCCGAGTGCGACCTGGACTACGTGCCGATCACCGCGAGAGCGCACCGGATGGACACGATCCTCAGTGTCGGCAGCGGTTTCGGCGGATTTCAGAGCGCGATGTTGCTGAGCAGGGTCTGAGCCCGCCGTGGCAGAGGCTCAGCCGTGCTGACGCAGTTGAGGAGCTACCCGACATGAACGCGTCATCGAAGCGCGCCGTCGTGACCGGACTGGGCGTCGTCGCGCCCACCGGCATCGGCGCGCGAGCGCACTGGGAGGCCGTGGTCGCGGGCAAGACGGGACTGGGCCGGATCACTCGGTTCGACCCGTCCGGCTATCCGGTGCGCCACGGCGGGGAGGTCGCGGACGAGGCTCTGGCGCAGGTACCGACCCGCCTCGTGCCGCAGACGGACAGGTGGACGCAGCTGGCGCTGGCCGGTGCCGAACTGGCTCTGCGCGACGCGCGGGTCGACACCGCCACCGTGCCTGAGTACGACATGGCGGTCGTGACCTCCAGTTCGTCGGGGGGAACGACGTTCGGCCAGAGCGAGATGCAACGGCTCTACACACAGGGGCCGTCGTGGGTCGGGGCCTACCAGTCGATCGCGTGGTTCTACGCGGCCACCACGGGACAGTTGTCGATCAGGCACGGCATGCGGGGCCCGTGCGGGGTGTTCTGCGAGGAGCAGGCGGGAGGCCTCGACGTGCTGGGCCAGGCGAGTCGCCTGATCTCGTCCGGCTCCAGGCTCGTGCTCAGCGGTGGCACCGACGCCTCGTTGTGCCCCTACGGCCTCGTCGCCCAGATGGCCACCGGGCACCTGTCCACCGTGGATGACCCTGGCAGGGCCTACCTGCCGTTCGACGCTGACGCGTCCGGCCACCTCCCGGGAGAGGGCGGCGCGATGATCGTGGTGGAGAGCGCCGCCGACGCCGCATCGCGCGGGGCACGCAGCTACGGCAGGTTGCTGGGCCACGCGGCAGGTTTCGACCCGCCGCCGGGGTCGTCCAGGCCTCCGGTGCTGGCGTCCGTGATTGACAGGTCGTTGCGCGCGGCCGGCCTGCGACCGTCCGATGTGGACGTCGTGTTCGCCGACGCCTCCGGCGTGCCCGCGCACGACCACGCCGAGGCGCGGGCGATCACCGAGGTGTTCGGTGCCGGCCGTGTTCCGGTGACCGCGCCGAAGACCCTGACGGGACGGCTGTACGGAGGCGGCGCCGCCCTGGACGTCGCGACCGCGTTGCTCGCACTGGCCGCGGGCGTCGTGCCCGCCACGTTCGGACCGTCGAGGTTGCGAGCCGACTGCGAGATCGACCTGGTGCTCGACGGCGCGCGGAACACCGGTCCCGCTGTCGCGCTCGTGCTGGCGAAGGGGCACGGCGGATTCACCTCGGCGCTCCTGCTCGGAGCCGGTGACCGGGGACTTCCCGACTGAACCGCGATGAACGAGAGGAACGAGGAACTGGGAATGAGCGAATTCACCGTGACGGACCTGAAGGGAATGCTGCTGGTGTGCGCCGGCACCGACGACGCCGTCGAGCTCGGTGACGGGGTGAACGACAAGCCGTTCACCGAACTCGGCTACGACTCGCTCGCGTTGCTGGAACTGGTGGGACTGGTGCAGCGGACGTACTCGGTGCCGATGCCCGACAAGGCCGTGGACCACATGAAGACCCCCGGCGAGGCGATCAGCTACATCAACTCCGTGCTGGCGGGGGTGCGCGCATGACCCCGGGACGCACCGAGAACGAGATCCTGATCAAGGCGCCGATGGACCTGGTCTGGTCGATCACCAACGACGTCGCGTCCTGGCCGGATCTGTTCAGCGAGTATGCGAGCGCGGAAATCCTGGAGACCAGCGGGAACACCGTCAGGTTCCGGCTCGAGCTGCACCCCGACAGTGAGGGCAGGGTGTGGAGCTGGGTGTCCGAACGCACCGCCGACGTCGAGTCGCGGACCGTCGAGGCGCACCGCGTCGAGACCGGCGTGTTCGAGTTCATGAACATCAGGTGGACGTACACCGAGTCCGCGGACGGCGTGACCATGCGGTGGACGCAGGACTTCCGCATGAAACCGGACGCGCCGCTCGGCGACGCGGCGATGACCGAGCGGATCAACGGCAACAGCAGGACGCAGCTGGCGCTGATCAAGAACAAGATCGAGGCCGCAGCACGGAGGCGAGGACCGCAGATGGACCTGACCGGCAAGAAGCTGCTCGTGACCGGCGGGAGCCGGGGCATCGGCAGGGGGATCGTGCTCGCCGCGGCGCGGGCGGGCGCGGACGTGCTCACCTGCCACCGTCAGGAGAGCGAGGCGGTGCAGAGCCTCACCCGCGAGCTCAAGGAGATCGGCGGCGACCACCACGTGGTGCGGGCCGACCTCGGCGACGTCGCCGAGGCCGACAGGCTGCTGGCGGTGGCGGGGGAACGGTTCGGGCGGCTCGACGGTGTGGTCAACAACGCCGGCGTGATCAGCCACATCCCGTTCGAGAAGCTGCCCGCCGAGGAGTGGGCGCGGATCATGGACACCAACGTCACCGCGGCGTACCGCGTGATCCAGCAGGCCCTGCCGCTGCTCGGCGAGGGCTCGTCCGTGGTCAACATCGGTTCGCGCGGTGCGGCCGCGGGGATTCCGCTGCGCGCCCACTACACCGCCGCCAAGTCCGCCTTGATCGGCCTGACCCGGTCGCTCGCGAAGGAGTTGGGTGGCAGGGGAATCCGCGTCAACGTGGTGGCCCCCGGCATCATCGAGACCGAGGCGTTCGCCGACATGCCGCCGGAACGCGCGGCGGGGTTGCGGGCCACCTACGCGGAGAAGACCGCGCTCGGCAGGCTCGGCACCACCGAGGAGCTCGCTGGCCCCGTGCTGTTCCTGCTCAGCGATCTCTCGCGGTACGTCACCGGCGAGACCATCAACGTCGACGGTGGTATCTGACATGGCTTCCAGCGTTTTCCGCGTGATGCTGCGCATGCACGTCAAGCCCGGCATGGCCGGCGACTTCGAGCGCGTGTGGCGGGAGGTGGGCCACTCCGTCACCGGCGACCCCGCGAATCTCGGGCAGTGGCTGTCCCGCAGTGCTGAGGAAGAGGACATCTACTACATCGTCAGCGACTGGACGGGGGAACTGGAGTTCCGGCGGTTCGAGACGAGCGAGCGCCACGTCGAGCACCGGCAGAAGCTGCACCCGTATCGGATCGGCGGATCCATGACGACGATGACGGTCGTCGCGCACCTCGCGGGCACCGCCGTGTCCGTCGAGTGAACGGCGAGATCGAGGTGGTGCTGCACCACCTCTGCGACGACGAGAACGCCATCGGGGTGGCCTACGTCGAGTCGAGCCGCCGCATGGCGGGGACGCCGGGGTTGCTCGGCAACCACCTGATGCGACTGCTCGGGGACGAGCGAGGCTTCGCCGTGGTGAGCCGCTGGGCCGACTGGGAGTCGTTCTCACGGTGGGAGGGCTCGACCGGGCACAAGGACCAGACCGCGCCGTTACGCCCGTACCGAGACCTGAGCCGCGCGCGGCCGTTCGAGATCTATCGGGTGGTCGCCGCACACGCCGAGGTCGGACGGGGGTGAGGGCGATGTTCGTTCTCCTGCAACGGAAAGCGGTTCCGCCGCCGCGTAGACGACGAGCGCGGGGCCTGCTGCTGGCCGTGGTCTGGGCCGCGCTCGTCTACCTGGGTGCGGCGCTGGCCGGCGTGATCGTGCCCGCTCGAGAGGTTCCGGAGGAATGACGGCGGTTCGGGGCCCGTCCGGGCCCCGAACCGCGGCGGAAGGCGGGGGTGGCATGAGTTCCGATACCGCGGTGAGCACGCGAACGAACGGGCGCAGGGGGTTCGGCAGCCTGTTCGTGGTGGACCTGTGGGAGCGGTTCAGCTTCTACGGCCTGGCCGCGATCCTGGTGCTCTACCTGACGACTTCGGCGGACCGGGGCGGCCAGGCGCTCGACGGGCCGACGGCCACCGCGGTGTTCGCCTCCTACCTGGCACTGAGCTTCGTCGCGGGGCTGCCCGGCGGGTGGCTCGCGGACCGCGTGCTCGGGGCGCGCCGGGCGGTGGTGACGGGTGCCTGCCTGGTCATCGCGGGGCACGTGGTGCTCGCCGCACCTGTTCCGTTCTATGTCGGACTGGTGTTCGTCGCGCTGGGCACCGGCATGATCAAACCTGCGATGGCGGGCATGGTCGCGGCGATCAGCGGCGGCGGCGCGCACGACCGCGAGGCGACGTTCTCGTTGTTCTACATGAGCATTCAGGCCAGCGCGCTGGTCGCACCGCTGGTGGTCGGCGCGCTCGCCGAGAAGGTGGCGTGGCACCTGGGGTTCGCCGCGGCCGCCGTCGGAATGGCATGCGGACTCGTGCAGTTCCTGGTGGGGTTGCGCCGTTTCGGCGATCTGGGGCGTACGCCCGTCCACCCGGTGGAGCCCGCCGTGGCGCGGAAAGTGCTGCGCACGACGGTGATCTCTCTTGCCGTGGTGGTCACGGTCCTGGTCGTGATCGGCAACCCGCAGGCCGTACTGGGCCTGCTCGGCATCACGGCGGTACTGCTGCCGCTGGGTTACCTGTTGACGTTGCAGCGGAAGGGTCTCTTCGCAAACGGGCCGAGGCTCGGGGCGTTTACGGCGCTCATGAGTGCGACGTCGTTGTTCTGGATGTTGTTCGCGCAGAGCGGGTCGGCGCTGGGGTTGTTCGCACAACAGCACACGAACCGCGTGGTCGCGGGGTTCGAGGTGCCGGCGAGCTGGTTCCAGGCGGCGCATCCGCTCTTCGTGCTGCTGGTCGCTCCCGTCTTCGCCGTTCTCTGGGTGCGTGCGGGAGACAGGTTGACCGTGCGGGCCAAGTTCGGCGGGGCACTGCTGCTGGGTGGTGCGAGCTTCGTGCTGATGGCGGTCGCGGCCGTCGCGGCGGACACCGGTGCGGTCTCGCCGCTGTGGTTGCTCGGGGTGCATCTGCTCCTCGCCTGCGGTGAGATCGTCGTCGGCCCGATCGGGCTGGCGCTGGCCGCGGCGGTGGCGCCGGACGGGTACGAGAACCGGTTCCTCGCGTTGAGCGGCATGTTCGGTGCGGCCGGAGTCGTGCTCGGCGGTCAGCTCTACCGGCTCACCTCGGTGTTGCCGTTGTCCGTCTACTTCGGACTGATGGGTGGTGCCGTCGCGGTGGTCGGCCTTGTGTTGCCGGCGTTGGGCAAGCTGGCGGTGGGCACGAACGGGCGTTGAACGAGACCGAGGCCCTTCGACGGACCTGAATCCGTCGAAGGGCCTCGGTGATCATGGCCGGAGACTCTGGGCGTGCCGGAACACGTCGTCGGGGTCGTACTTGGCCTTGACCTCCAGCAGCCGCGGCAGGGCGTCCCGGTGGTACGCCCGTGCCCAGCCCTTCCTGATTCGCGAGCTCGGGAAGTTGATGTACGAGCCGCACGCCATCGGATCGAGCACCTCGTCCGCCCCGTCGGCCCAGGTCGTGACATCCGCGAAGTGCTCCGCGGACGCCCCCTGGTCGCGCACCGCGATCTGGTAGCCCATCAGGAACCGGGCGTCGCGGTGGGGATAGGCGGACTCCGGCCCGCCGGTCGGGCCTCCCACCGCGATGCAGAGCAGGTAACGCTCCCAGCTCGGCGAGGTCTCCCACATCGCGAGCGAACGGCCCGCCTGCTCGGGCGTGACCGGGTCGGCGAGCAACCTGTATGCCTGCCGCGTGTGCGGGTGGCGGTGGCCTTTCGCCTCCGGACCGCTGCCGGTCCTGTGGCACTGCGCCACGGTCGCCTCGCCGCACAGCCGTTCGTGCATGACGGTGCTGTAGGGCAGTTGGTCGCCGACCCAGCGCCGCAGCGGCCGGGTGCCGGCCAGTTCGACGAGGTCGTCGAGCGCCCGCTCGATCCCGTGCGGAGCGCCGTAGTGCACGCCCCATACCTTCACCGCGGGTGGTGCGTCCGGACCGAACCGCGGCAGCACCACCAGTGACGAGCCGAAGTCGCCACCGGCCGTGCACCACGTCTGCCACGAGGTGAGCACGTCGGCGGCGACGTCCACGTCCCACGTGATCTCGTACCCGACGAGCAGCGGTGCGTCGATCGGAGCGACCTCGAACTCGGTTACCACGCCGAAGTTCCCTCCGCCGCCACCGCGCAACGCCCAGAGCAGGTCCGGCTCGGACTCGGCGGAGCACGTCGCGATCCGGCCGTCGGCCAGCACGACCGTCGCGGACCGCACGCGGTCGCTGCCGATCCCGAACCCCCTGGTCTGCCAGCCGATTCCGCCACCGGAGAGGAATCCGCCCGCGGCCACGGTCGGGAACGTGCCGGTGATGATCTGCTTCCCGGTTCCCGCCAGCACGTCGAGCGCGTCCAGCGACTGGGTGCCCGCGCCCAGTGCGACGGTGCCTTCCCGCACCGCCACGCCGTTGATCCGGGACACGTCGAGCACCATGCCGGCGCCTGTCGACAGGCCGTTGAGACTGTGTCCTCCGCTTCGCACATGGACGTCGATCCCACCGGACCGCGCGAACTCGATGCTCGCGCCGACGTCCTGCGCCGTCTCGCAGTACACGACCGCAGCCGGGTTGATCGCGTCGTACTCGAGGTTCTGCAGCCTGCGGGCGAACTCGTAACGCTCGTCGCCCGGCCGCACGATCTCGCCGCGCAGGCGTCGCGCCAGCGCGTTCCACTGAACCGGCATGGTGCCCACCCGCCTAGTCGTCGATGCCGAACTTCGTGGCCTTGACCTTGGAACCGCCGTGCGAGCGCAGTGCCTTGCCCTCGGGGCTGTAGAAGGTCGCCCCGCCGAGCCCCTGCCACTCGGAGTCGGACACGAACCGCCCCTCGACCTTCACGTGCGCCTCGCCGACGTGCTCACCCTCGGGGTTCGCCGCGAGGATGTGGAATGAGTATTCGAACGTGTCGGCGCCCGTGCTGCGCCAGTTTCCCAAACCGATGTTCCTGGTGTTCAGCTGAGTGGAGACAACGCCGCCGTCGGAACTGAAGGAGGCCAGTCCGAAAACGGATCGGCCGTCGTCTTCGAGATCGGTCTTCCAACTGCCGACCAGCCTGCCGTCACGTGCCTCGGACATGGGTTCTCCCTCGTGAAACGGTGCGGAGCAAGGTCCCCGCAGATGCCTGCGAGGCTCGCAGTGCGGTCTCGACAAGACCTCGAATTGTTCTGAAGAATCGAGCTCGCTGGAAATGCGCTGAAATATCGGTGAAGTCGTAATTTGTCCGGTGGGCAACCCGTGAATTTTCTGGCTGAATGGCGAACATGGAAATCCGAGAGCTGGACGGTGACGACGCCGGGACGATCGGCGCCCTCCTGCCGGGTTTCCGGGAGACCATGCGAGTGGAGCTCCCGGACGACCCGCCCGTGTCGCCCGCGCTGCTCGGCAGGCTGCTGCAGCGGCGCCGGGGCACCGATCGCGTCGTGCTCGCCGCGTTCGACGGGGATGTGCCCGCCGGTTACGTCAAGCTGGGTCTCGACCTCGGCGCCACGCTCGACACCGGGCACGGCTCGCTCTGGGTCTTCCCGGGACACCGGCGTGCGGGAGTCGGCGGTCTGCTCGTCGAGGCCTCCAGGCGTGCGCTCGCGGAGCGCGGCAGGGCGGTCCTCCTGGTCGACGCGCCGCACACCGAGGCCGCCGACCGTTTCGCCGAGTCGTTGCGGGGCAAGAGGATCCGGACGAACGTCCGCAGCCGGTTCGTCTTCGCCGCGGCGGGACAACGGCTGCCCGGCCTAGCCGGGCAGACCCTGCCCGGCTACCGGCTCGTGCACTGGCACGACCACTGCCCGGACGACCTCGCCGAGTCCTACGCCCGTGCGTGGAGCCTGCTGGACGTGCCGATCAACGGACAGGCCGCCGCCGGTGACATGACGGTGGCCGGCGTGCGTGCCGTCGAGGCGGAGGCCCTGCGCTCGGATCACCGCGTCCATGCCGTCGCCGCCGTGCGGGAGGCCGACGGCGAGGTGGCCGGCTACAGCACGGTGTTCGTGCGGGAGAGCCCGATGGCGGACGCGGGTGTGACGCACGTGCTCGCCCCGCATCGCCGCCGCCGGATCGGCACGGTGCTCAAAGCCTCGTTGCTGCACCGGATCTCGGTCGAGCAGCCGCACGTCCGGCTCGTGCAGGCCTGGCACGACGAGACGAGCGAGCCGATCCTCCGCCTGAGCCGGGACGTCGGCTTCGTCCCGTCAGGTTCCTGGTCCACCTACGAGTTCGCCGCGTGAAGGAGTCCACAGTGGCCAGTGCAGAGACCGCGGAAGAGGTCCTCGAACTCTTCGGCGCCGACTTCGTCCGCGACCCGCACCCCGTACTCGCCCGGCTGCGCGCCGAGGCACCGGTCCGTCTCGTCGCGACCCCCAACGGTCTCAAGACCTGGTTGGTGACGCGCTACGACGACGCCCGCGCGCTGCTCACCGATCCCCGGCTGAGCAAGGACATGCGCGTCGGCTACGGCCTGATCCCGCACAACTTCGCGGACCCCGCCAAGCAGGCCGCGTTCGGGAAGGAACGGGGAACACGCAAGCAGTTCGCCCGTGAGCTGAGTACGACGATGCTGGACAGCGACCCGCCGGACCACACCCGGTTGCGCAGGCTGGTGGGCAAGGCGTTCACCGTGCGGCAGGTCGAGCTGCTGCGCCCACGCATCGCCGAGCTGACCGGCGAGCTGCTCGACGCGCTGGAGGGCCGCGACGAGGCGGACCTCATGGACGCGCTGACGTTCCCGGTGCCGTTCACCGTGATCTGCTGGATGCTCGGTGTGCCACCGGAGGACCGCACCGCGTTCCGCCGCTGGTCCAACCTGCTCACGTCCGGCTCCGGCACCGACGAGGTGCTCGACGCGAGCCAGGAGATGGTCGAGTACCTGCGCACGCTCATCGCGAGCAAGCGGCGGTCGCCCGCCGACGACCTGCTGACCGCGTTGATCCAGGTGCGCGACGGCGGCGACAAGCTCGACGAGACCGAGCTCATGTCGATGGCGTTCCTGCTGCTCGTCGCCGGGCACGAGACCACGGTCAACATGCTCAACACGGGCACCCTGGCGTTGCTGACCAACCCGGACCAGCGCGCCCGGTTGCTCGCCGACGACGGCCTGTGGGACCAGGCGATCGACGAGTTCCTGCGGATCGACGCGCCGCTCGCGAACGCCACCTGGCGGTTCACCCTGGAACCGATCCGGCTCGGCGACGTGCTGATCCCCGAGGGCGAGTTCGTGACGATCTCGCTGAGCGCGGCGGGCCGTGACCCCGAGCGGTATCCGGACCCGGACCGCGTCGACATCACCAGGCGGACCTCGGCGCACCTCGCGTTCGGGCACGGGGTGCACCACTGCCTCGGCGCACCGCTGGCGCGGCTCGAGGGCCGGATCGTGCTCGGCGAGCTGTTCCGCAGGTTCCCCCGGCTGCGGCTCGCGACCGAGTTCCGCGACCTCACCTGGCGTCAGAGCTTCAACCTGCGCGGCCTGGCCGCACTGCCCGTCGCACTGAGCTGACCAACTCCTGAAAGGGACATCCCGTGGAACGTCCGGACTGGGCACCGCCCGAGGTCGACATCGAGAAGCCGAGCATCGCCAGGGTCTACGACTACTGGGTCGGCGGCACGCACAACTTCGCGGCCGACCGCGAGGTCGCGAAGGCCATCGCGGACAAGAACCCCTTGCTGCCCAGGACGTTGCGGTCCAACAGGGCGTTCCTGCGGCGCGCCGTCCGCGAGCTGACCGCGCTCGGGGTGGACCAGTTCCTCGACATCGGATCGGGCATCCCCACCCGCGGCAACGTGCACGAGATCGCGCAGGAGGGCAACCCGGACAGCCGCGTCGTCTACGTCGACATCGACCCGGTCGCGGCCGCGCACGGCAGGGCCATCCTCGCAGGGGACCCCCGCAGCGCGGCTATCCTGGGCGACCTGCGCAAGCCGCACGACGTGCTGGCCGCCCCCGAAACCACCGCACTGCTGGACTTCTCGCGACCCGTCGGGCTGATCATGGCCGCGGTGCTGCACTTCGTGCCGGACTCCGACGACCCCGCCGGCCTGCTCAGGGCGTTCGCCGACCGCCTGGCGCCCGGCAGCTACGTCGTGATCTCCCACGCCGGCATGGAGAACAAGCCGAAACCTGAGGACGTCCCGGCCTCCTCGCAGACCTACCTGCGCAACGTCAGCGAGGTGTACTGGCGTGACACCGCCGAGGTGACTGCGCTGGTCGACGGCCTCGACCTGCTCGAACCGGGGGTGGTGCCGGTGCCGCTCTGGCGCTGCGGTCCCGACGGTGATCCGGACGGCTTCGGCGCGCAGGCGCACGCGCTCGCCTGCGTGGCCAGGAAGAACTGAACCCGACCAAGGCCTGCATCGAAGTCTCATCGAACGAGACTTCGATACAGGCCCCTACCAGGCTGGAGTGACTCATGTGGACTGATCTTGCCGGCAAGGTGGTGCTGGTCACCGGTTCCTCGTCCGGCATCGGCAGGGCGACCGCCCAGGCCTACGCGGCTGACGGCGCCCGAGTGGCGATCACCTATCACGAGAACAAGGACGGCGCTGAGGAGACGGCGCGGCTCGTGCGCGAAGCGGGTGGAACCCCGCTCGTCGTCCGGTACGACCTGAACGACGAGGTGAGCATCCGCGAGGCGATCACCGCCGTCACCGGCGCGTGGGGCGGCATCGACGTCCTCGTGACGAACGCCGTGGTGTGGTCGGAGGGCATTCCCCGGCCCGGCAGGGAGGTGCCCGACTTCGAGGACACCGATCCGCGGCTGTGGCAGGAGGTCCTACGCACCACCGTCGACGCCACGTTCCACACGATCCAGGCCGCGCTGCCCGCGATGCGCGACCGCCCGTGGGGCCGGATCGTCATGGTGTCGTCGGGACTGGCGGACTACGGCATGCGTGGCGGCGCCGCGTACGGCGCGGCCAAGGCAGGCCTGCTCGGCATCGCGCGCAGCCTCGCGTGGGAGGTCGGTGCAGACGACGTTCTCGTCAACGTGGTCACGCCGGGGCAGACGATGACCGAGAACGTCCGCCGGATCGCGCCGGCGAAAGCCTTGGAGGCCAAGGCGAAGACCTTGCCGTCGGGGAGGTTGTCGGTGCCGGAGGACGTCGCCAACGCGATCGTGTTCCTCGGGTCCGCCGCGAACGGCAACATCACCGGCCAGACCCTGCGGGTCACCGGTGGCTCCTGATTTCCTTTTCTGTCAACGGAAAGAGGTGGTCCGATGAGTACCGAGGAGACACCGGTCCTCATCGTGGGCGGCAGCGTGGTCGGTCTGTCGGCCGCGCTCTTCCTCGCCCAGCAGGGCGTCGACTGCGTGCTCGTCGAACGCCACCCCGGCACGTCGGTGCATCCGCGCGCCGTCGGGTACTACCCGCGCACGGTGGAGCTGTTCCGCTCGGCGGGGCTGGAGGAGCAACTGCTGAAGGAGGCCGAGGGTTTCGCCACGCACCGGACACGTGCGGGAGTCGAGTCCCTGGCCGGAGCGGAGCTCTTCAGCCGGGAGGAACTGGAGGGCGAGGACGACCTCGCCGCGGTGACCCCGTGCCGGATGCTCCTGCTGCCGCAGGACAGGCTGGAGCCCCACCTCAGGCACAGGGCCGAGGAGCTCGGAGCGGATCTCAGGTTCGGCACCGAGCTCGTCTCGTTCACCCAGGACGAGAGCGGTGTCACCGCCGAACTGCGAGATGGTGCCACCGGTGCCCTGTCCCAGGTGCGTGCCGGGTACCTGGTCGGGGCCGACGGCTCGCGCAGCGCGGTCCGCACCGTACTCGGGCTGGAACGTGACGGCCAGGGCGTTCTGTCGCAGCACGTGAGCATCGCGTTCACGGCCGACCTGACGGAAGTGTTGCGCGGCCGCAGGTTCAGCGTCATCCACGTGCAGAACGACATCGTGAGCGGGATCATGATGCACGACGACACGCTGCGCGCGGGCACCCTGATCGTCGGCTACCGGCCGGAGGAGGGGCAGCGGCTGGAGGACTTCACCGACGAACGTTGCAGGGAGTTGGTCTCCGCGGCCATCGGCGACGACTCGGTCGCCGTCGAGATCCGGTCGTTGTTCCCGTGGGACATGGCGCAGCTGGTTGCCCGGCGGTTCGCCGCCGGCCGCGTGCTCCTCGCCGGTGACGCTGCGCACGTGATCCCGCCGACCGGTGGGTACGGCGCGAACACCGGCATCGCGGACGCCCACAACCTCGCCTGGAAGCTGGCGGCGGTGATCGAGGGGCACACGGGGCCGTCGTTGCTGGCCACCTATGAGGCGGAACGTCGCCCGGTGGCGCTCACGGCCGCTGAACAGGGCGCGCTGCAGCTCGCCGTCCGGTCGAACCGCGCCACCGAGGCGGAACAGGCTGCGGTGCTGGACCCGATGGCCGTGACGGCGGGATACCGTTACCGCTCCGGTGCCGTCGTGAACCCGGCCGAGCCCGCCCCTACGGCTGACTGGCGAGGCGATCCCGGTACCCGCGCGCCGCACGTGCCGTTGGTGCTTGGCGGAAAAGCGCTGTCGTCACTGGACCTTTTCGGCGCCGGCTTCGTGCTGCTGGCTGAATGTCCTGAGTGGACAGACGTCGCGAACTGGCTGGACGTGCCGGTGACCACCCATGTACTGGGCTCCGCCGGGACCTGGGCAGAGGCGTTCGGTGTGGCCGCGGGAGGCGCCGTGCTGGTGCGCCCGGACGGTGTCGTGGCGTGGCGCAGCGGGCCGGCCGACACACCCGCCGTGCTCACCTCGGTGCTCGACACCGTGTTGTGCCGTTGAGCCACCTCACATCCCGAAGTGCGGAAATGGAGAAGAAACGATGACCAGGTACCACCACGACCACGAGGTGGTCGTCGTCGGCGGCGGCCCGGTGGGCATGCTGCTGAGCGCCGAGCTTCGCCTCGCCGGTGTCGACGTGGTGCTGGTCGAACGGCTGGCCGAGCGCTCACCGCACTCGAAGGCGTTCGGCCTGCACGCCCGATCGCTGGAGGTGCTCGACCGGCGGGGGCTGGTCGGACGCTTCCGTGAGGGCGCTCGCTCGTGGGCGAACGGCCACTTCGCGGGCCTTCCCGAATGGGTCGACTTCAGCGTGCTCGACAGTTCCCACCCCTACGCGCTGCTGGTCCAGCAGACCAGGACCGAGGAACTGCTGGAGGCGCACGCGCTCGAGTCCGGGGTGCGGATCCTGCGCGGGCACGAGGTGACGTCGATCGAGCAGGACGACGGCGGTGTCACCGTCACGGGCACGAGCGCCGGTGGTGACTTCGTCGCCCGTGCTCGGTACGTCGTCGGCTGCGACGGCGGGTCGAGCCCCGTGCGCAAGGCCTCGGGTATCGGCTTTCCCGGCACCGGTGGACGGGTGACGGCCAGGCTCGGCGATGTCGTGCTGACCGCCGAGAACCCGCCGATGGGCATGGAGCGGACCGAGCGCGGGCTGCTGTTCTGCGTTCCGCTGGAAGACGGCTACCACCGGATCGCGACATTCGACTTCGCCGCGACCAAGGACCAGGGCGAGGAACTGACGCTCGACGAGCTCACCGCGAGCATGAGGGACATCTGGGGCACCGACCTCGGTGCACACGACCCGCGCTGGCTCTCGTGGTTCACCGACTCGGCCCGGCTCGCTGACACCTACCGCGACGGCCGTCTGCTCATCGCGGGCGACGCGGCCCACGTCCACTTCCCGGTCGGTGGCCAGGGGCTCAACCTTGGGCTTCAGGACGCCTTCAACCTCGGCTGGAAGCTGGCCGCCGAGGTGCACGGATGGGCACCGGACGACCTGCTGGACACCTACTCGGCCGAACGACGCGTCCCCGCGGCCAGGGTGCTGGCCAACACCCGCGCGCAGATCGCGCTGATGAACCCTGACTCCGACGTCACGGCGTTGCGCGACCTCTTCACCGCGTTGATGCGGCTGGACCAGGTCAACCTGCACATCGCCGAGATGCTCACCGGCGTCGACGTCACCTACGACCTCGGCCCCGCCGAACACCCGCTCACCGGCCGGTTCGCTCACGACCTCGACCTCGTCGGGGACGGTGCGCCGAAACGGCTCTCCGAACTGCTGCACGGTGGCACCGGTGTCCTGTTGGACCTCTCCGGCGGCAACGCGGTCACTGCGGCGTACGAGAAGTGGGCGGCAGGGGTGACCGACGCGAGCAGGCTCGTCCGGGTGTCCGCCACGTGTCCTGGCGAGCCCGAACTCGCCGCGTTGCTGGTGCGTCCGGACGGCTACGTCGCCTGGGCCGGGAACCGCGACGCCGAGTTGGAGGCAGGTCCGCACGCGGCCGCCGTGCGCTGGTTCGGCACCGTCTGAGGGGGAAATCATGAGTGACGACAACAGGTTCACGTTCCCGTTCCACCGCGACCACCCGACCACGTGTCCCGCCGACTTCGCCCGGTTGCGCGAGCAGCGGGTGGCACAGCTGACCATGCCGAGCGGGTCGCCCGGCTACCTGGTCGGCCGGTACGACGACGTCCGCAGGGTGTTGCTCGACCCGAGGTGCAGCGCCGACCTGCACCGGCCCGGCGTGCCGCAGATGATGAACTGGCCTCCCCTGGAGAGCCTCAACTTCACCGACCCGCCGCGGCACACCCGCCTGCGCCGGCTCGTCGCGAAGGCCTTCACCCCCGAACTGGTGGAGAGCTTCCGGCCGCGGATCCACGCGCTCACCCACGAGTTGCTGGACGAGATGGAACGCAACGGGTCGCCAGCCGACATCGTCGAGTCGTACGCGCATCCGTTGCCGATCAACATGATCTGCGATCTGCTCGGGGTGCCGCGGGGCGACCGCGCGCAGTTCCGCAAGTGGTCAGAGGCGTTCCTGGTGCTGGACGACAACCCCGTCGAGGAGATCCAGGCATCCGCGAAGGAGTTGCGCGAGTATCTCGACGGGCTGGTGGCCGACAAGCGGCGCGAGCCGGGAGACGACGTGCTCAGCGCGCTCGTCGAGGCCAGGGACGTCGGGGACAAGCTGTCCGAGGGGGAACTGGCGTCCACGGCCACCCAGTTGCTGATGGCCGGGCACGAGACGACGTTCCTGCAGATCGGGCTGTCCGTCGCGACCCTGCTGCTGCACCCGGACCAGCTGGCGGACCTGCGCGAGCACCCGGAACTGATGCCCCACGCCATCGAGGAGCTGATGCGCTACCAGGGCCCCGGCGACGGTGCCGCGTACCGGATTCTCACCGAGGACATGACGTTCGGCGACGTCACCGTGCCCGCCGGCAGCGGAGTCCTCGCGGCGATCTCGGCGGCCAACCGCGACGAGGAGAGGTTCCCCGACGCCGGTCGGTTCGACCTGCGCCGCGAGGACCCGCGTCACCTCACGCTCGGCCACGGCGTGCACCACTGCCTCGGCGCACCACTGGTGCGGATGGAGCTGGAGATCGCCCTCACGAACCTGTTCGACCGCTTCCCGAAGCTCGAGCTGGCGATCGCCGAGAACGAGCTCGACTGGATGCCGGGCCGGCTGCTCAGCGGCTTCCGCGAGGTCCCGGTCATCTGGTGATCACCACCCAACCGTCTACTTTGGAGCTTTGATGCGCACAGTCCGCTACCACGAGCACGGCGGCCCCGCGGTGCTGCGGGTCGAGGAGGCCGAGCGTCCCGACCCCGGACCGGGTGAGGTGCTGATCCGAGCGGAGGCCATCGGCGTCAACTACGCGGAAGTACAGCGCAGGCAGGGAAAACCCATCGGCGGCCCGATCCGCCTTCCCGCGGCGCCAGCCGGTGACGTCGCGGGCGTCGTGGAGGCCGTGGGCGACGGCGTCACGTCACTGGCTGTCGGCGATCGCGTGGTCGCGCCGGTCCGTTCCGGCGCCTACGCCGAGTACGCCGTCGCCCGAGCGTCCATGGCGTTCCCGATTCCGGAGAACGTGGACGCCGCACAGGCGACCGCGTTGCCCAGCCCGGGAGAGACCGCGTACCACGTGGTCGTCACCGTGGGCAGGCTGCAGCCGGGCGAGACCGTGCTGATCAACGCGGCGTCCGGCGGGATCGGCCACCTCGCCGTGCAGATCGCCAGGGCACGCGGTGCGGGACGGATCATCGGTGCCGTCGGCAGTCCGGCCAAGCTCGACTTCGCCCGTTCGGTCGGCGCGGACGTCGCGGTCTGCTACGGCTTCGACGACTGGACCCAGGAGGTCGCCGCCGCTACCGGTGACAAGGGTGTGGACCTCGTGCTGGAGACCGTGGGCAACGAGGTGCTGCGGCAGAGCATCGAACTGACCGCGCGGTTCGGGCGGATCGTCTGCTACGGCGGCGCTTCCGGTGAGCAGCCGCCGCCGATCTCGCCCTGGGACCTCGTGGACATGAAGAGCCTGCAGGGCTTCAACCTCTACGCGCTGCACCAGGATCGGCCCGAGGCGACCGAGGCCGGGCGGAAGGAGCTGCTCCGGTATCTCGCCACCGGGCAGGTGACCCCGGCTGTGTACGCGCGGCTTTCGTTGGAGGACGCGGCGAAGGCGCACGAACTGATGGAGTCGCGAGCCCACACGGGCCGCGTTGTCCTGGTGCCGTGAGTCCGGGTGGGGTACGCCACCTCCGGTGCGGCGTGCCCCACTACTCGGTTGCACCGTTCTCGTTCGTTCTGTTACGTTCAGATCAGCCAGTGCTACTGGCTGTGGTCATCAGCAGTCGGCTGACAGGGAGTGGTCGAGAAGGCGAACGAGCAACTGAAGAATCGCGGAAGAGGGCACCTGGTGCCGTCGGATCGCGGTTGAGAGGGCCGAAAAGGCCGGTTCTGCCGGGCGGAGCGCCTGGCGTCAAACCCATTCTCCGTTGCCCTGACGTGGGCAGCGTTCTTCACCTGTTCGTTTCGCGAACTCCCACTTCTGGGTGGATCTCCAGGCACTGGCTCGGCTGAGCCCCGCCGTGGTCCTCCCCGACTGTCAGAGGACTTTCTCCATGAGCGCTCAGTCCGCCGACCCCGTGGTCGGCGCACCCTCCGCACCCGCCGGTGGCTCCAGGGCGAACACCGTGGTGTTCACCCTGATGGTGGCCGTTTTCCTGTCCCTGCTCGACACCCAGATCGTGGCGACGGCACTGCCGCGCATGGTCAGCGAGCTCGGCGGCCTCGACCTGTTCGCCTGGGTCACCACCGGTTACCTCATCGGCGGCAGCGCCGCCGTGCCGATCTACGGCAAGCTCGGCGACCTCTTCGGCCGCAAGCGGGTGTTCGTCGTGTCGATCGTCGTCTTTCTCGTCGGCTCGCTCGCCTGCGGTCTTGCCACGTCGATGACCCAGCTCATCGTGTTCCGGGTGATCCAGGGCATCGGCAGCGGAGGGCTCTTCATCTCGGTGCTGTCGATCATCGGTGAGATGTTCTCGCCGCGTGAAGGCGCCCGCTACTACGGCTGGTTCTCCATCACGTTCGGCGCGGCGTCGCTCGCCGGTCCGACGATCGGCGGCATCCTCACCGACTTCGCCGGCTGGCGCTGGGTCTTCCTGGTCAACCTGCCGATCGGCGTCGTCGCCCTGCTGGTCATCATCACCATGCTCGACCTGCCCGCGCGCATCACGAAAGCGACCATCGACTACGCGGGTGTCATCCTGCTCGTGCTCGCGATCGTCGGCCTGAACCTGCTCACCGGCTGGGCCGGCAGCAAGTACGCCTGGGGGTCGCCGGTGATCCTCGGTCTCGCGGCGGGCTCCGTCATCGCGGTCGTGCTGTTCATCCTGTCGCAGCACCGTGCCGTGGACCCCATCATGCCGTTGCGCCTCTTTCGTAACTCGACGTTCAGCATCGCGGTGACGATCAGTTTCATCGCCGGGTTCGTCGGCCTCGGCATCGTCAACTACCTCGTGCTCTGGCTGCAGACGGTGCTGTCCCTCGGCGTGCAGGAGTCCGGCTACGTCCTCGCGGCGATGATGCTCGGTGTCGTTGTGACCTCGTACGTCACCACGAAGATCATTGCCAGGACCGGGTCCTACCGGTGGTACCCGGTGCTCAGCATGGTCGTTTTCGCCGTCGCCGCAGTACTTTTCGCTACCGCCGGTCCGTCGACGGGCCTGGTCCCGGCGGTCGTCTACATGCTGCTGTTCGGTGTCGCGGGTGGACTGAACTCGCAGGCGCTGAGCCTCGCCGTCCGTAACACCGCGAGCTACCAGGACATCGGCGCCACGCAGGGCACCGCCACCATGCTCCGGCAGATGGGCACGGCACTCGGCGTCTCGCTCTTCGCCGCGCTCATGACCAGCAGGCTCACGACCGAGCTGAACGAGCGCCTCGGCAGCGGTTCCGGTGTGCCGGTGGACAAGGACGGCTCGCTGTCCCCCGAAGTGCTCGGCAAGCTTTCCGCCGAGGTCAGGCTTCGGGTGTCCACCGCCTACGCGGATGCGCTGCAGACGGTCTTCCTCGCCGTCATTCCCATCGTTCTCGTCGGTTTCGTGGTGTCCCTGTTCCTGAAGGACGTCAAGCTCGCCGGCGGCAACCGCCGGCATTCTTCCGACAATTCCTGAATCTCGTTAAAAAGGTTCACCGACTCCGTACGGATTCTTTTGCCGTGCGCGTTCAAGGAGAGAAAATGATTCTGATCACTGGTGCCACCGGCAACGTCGGCCTCGAGCTCGTCGGCCTGCTGTCCGCGGACGAGGTGCCGCTGCGGGCGATGACCCGCAACCCCGCCAAGACGTCGTTCGGGCCGAACGTCGAGGTCGTGAAGGGCGACTTCGACGACCCGGAGAGCCTCGACGCGGCACTCGCCGGTGTCAGCCGTGTCTTCGTCGTCCCGCCGGGCTACGGCCCGGAAGGTCCCGTGCAGGAGCGCGCCCTGGTCGCCGCCGCCGTGAAGGCCGGTGTCCGTCACCTCGTCAAGCTGTCCACCAGCGGCGTCGAGTTCGCTGCGACGGACGCCATCAGTACTGGTCACCGGCTCGGCGAAGAGGTGATCAAGGAGTCCGGCCTGGCCTGGACGATCCTGCGTCCCGGCACGTTCATGGTGAACCTCTACGGCTACGCCGGCGACATCGTCAAGGAACGCACCATGTACACGACCGAGGGCGACCCGGTCTCAGCCATGGTGCACCCCCGGGACATCGCCGCCGTCGCCTCCGAGGTGCTGACCTCGGACGGCCACGAAGGCAGGACCTATGTCCTCACCGGCGCCGAGGCGCTGTCCGGCGAGGACGTGGCCGGCATCGTCTCCGAAGCGCTCGGCGAGCCGGTGAAGCACGTTCAGCGCACTGTCGAGGAGACTCAGGCCGAGTTCGACCGCCGCGGCTGGGGCGGTCCCCGTCTCGCCGCGCTGCTCGAGCTCAAGCGGCAGTCCGCCGAATGGGACTGGAAGATCTTCGACACCGTCGAGAAGATCACCGGCGCGCAGCCGTTGACCATGCGTGACTGGGTCAACGAAAACGTCGGCATCTTCCGCTGAACCGACGCCTGGCCGCGTCCTCCTGGAAGTGCGCGGCCAGGCATTTCAGACTTCTACCACCTTCGTTCGAGATCGACTGCCCATGATTGAGCCAAGTCGGGAAGAACGAATTCAGAAAAGTGGAGGGGTGCCCCGTGGTCGCCAGTGCTCCGGCCGAGATGGAAACGAACCCCTCACTTCTCACCGCTGATGAAGGGCTGTACACCGAACTCGGCCGGTCGGGCCTGCGAGTCAGCAGGCTCGCACTCGGCACCGTGAACTTCGGCGGCCGGGTGGACGAGCCGCAGGCACACCGGCTCATGGACCACGCGCTCGGTCGCGGCCTCAACTTCGTCGACACGGCCAACACCTACGGCTGGCGTGTCTACAAAGGACATACGGAGGAGGTCGTCGGCCGGTGGCTGCGCGGCAGCCCGACCCGGCGCGGCCAGGTGGTGCTCGCCACCAAGGTCGGTGACCAGATGGGTGGCGGCCCCAACGACGAAGGGCTCTCCGCTCGCAACATCGTCGCCGCGTGCGAAGCCTCGCTGCGGCGGCTGCGCACGGACTGGATCGACGTCTATCAGATGCACCACGTCGACCGCAGGGTCGGCTGGGACGAGATCTGGCAGGCGATGGAACTCCTCGTTGCACAGGGGAAAGTCTGTTATGTCGGGTCGTCGAACTTCGCCGGCTGGAACATCTCGTCGGCGCAGGAGACCGCACGGCATCGCGGGTTCTTCGGCCTCGTCTCCGAACAATGCGTCTACAACCTGGTGACGCGGCACGCGGAACTCGAAGTGATTCCCGCTGCTCGCGCACATGGCGTCGGCGTCTTCGCGTGGTCGCCCCTGCACGGCGGTCTGCTCAGCGGAGTGCTGCACAAGCTCCTGCACAACTCGGCGGTGAAGTCCGCCCAGGGCCGCGCGGTCCAGGCTCTGGAAGTGCATCGCCGCGCCGTGACCGAATACGAACGGCTGTGCGCGGACGTCGGCCTTGACCCTGCGGTCGTCGGCATGGCGTGGGCGCTCGCCCAGCCCGGTCTGTCCGGACTCGTCATCGGTCCTCGCGTCGAATCCCATGTGGACGGTGCGATCACGGCTCTCGGCACTCGACTTCCCCCGCACGTCCTCGCACGGCTCGAGGAGCTGTTCCCGCCCGTCGGCCGCGGCGGGCAGGCACCCGACGCGTGGCTCTCCTGAACTCCTCGGAACGAAAGGAACATCATGGCAAAGGGTGAGTTCACCGACCCGAAATTCGTGCCCCACGAATCGGAGCAGGAGCGCGACGTGCGCGAGCGGCTGACCAAGCTGCTCGTCAACACGCCGATCCCGCCCGAGTACCTGATCGACAACCTGGCCGTCTACCTGCGCAGGCACCAGCTCACGGACCTGCTGGCCATGGACGCGCTGTACCGCATGCTGCCGGAGGTTCCCGGCGTCATCATGGAGTTCGGCGTGCTGCACGGCCGTCACCTGGCCACTCTCACGGCGCTGCGCAGCGTGTACGAGCCCTACAACTCGCTGCGCCGGATCATCGGTTTCGACACCTTCACCGGCTTTCCCGACATCTCCGAGGTCGACAAGGTCAGCACGAGCGCGGTGGCCGGCCGTTTCGCAATGCCTGACGGCGAGGTCGAACACCTGCGCGAGGTGCTCGCGGCACACGAGGCCAGCGAACCGTTCGGCCACACACAACGCACGTTCGTCGTGCCGGGTGACGTCCGCGAGACCGTGCCCCAGTACCTCGAGGACAACCCCGAGACGATCATCGCGATGGCGTACTTCGACCTCGACCTCTACGCGCCGACGCGCGACCTGCTCGAGGCGATCGTCCCGCACCTCACCAAGGGCAGCATCCTCGCGTTCGACGAACTCGCCCACCCCAAGTGGCCAGGGGAGACCACGGCACTGCGCGAGGTGTTCGGCCTCGACCGGGCTCCCCTGCGTCAGCTGCCCGGCCGCGAGCCGCCGGTCATCTATATGAAGTGGGGCGAGTGACAGGACGATCCGATGACGATCGAGGCGACACTGCGCGCACGGGAGGACGTCGACCTCCCGCTGCGGCTGGCACGGTCGTGCGCGGAACTCGACTCGCGGTACATGCCGCTGGACGGGTTCACGGCGTGGATGGCGCACCGGGCCGAGACCAACGACTTCCGTGTCGACCGCATCCCGTTCGCGGAGATGGACTCCTGGTCCTTCCAGGCGGGCACCGGCAACCTCGCACACCGCAGCGGCAGGTTCTTCACGGTGGAGGGCCTGCACGTGAACGTCGGGGAGGGACCGTTCCCCGAGTGGCAGCAGCCCATCATCAACCAGTCGGAGATCGGGATCCTCGGCATCCTCGTCAAGGAGTTCGACGGGATCCTGCATTTCCTGATGCAGGCGAAGATGGAGCCGGGCAACCCGAACCTGGTGCAGCTCTCCCCCACGGTGCAGGCGACCAGGAGCAACTACACGAAGGTGCACAAGGGCGCCGACGTGAAGTACATCGAGTACTTCACCGGTTCCGCGGGCACGGTGCTCGTGGACGTGCTGCAGTCCGAGCACGGCGCCTGGTTCTACCGGAAGTTCAACCGCAACGTCGTCGTCGAGACCGATGAGGACGTTCTGCTCGACGAGGACTTCTGCTGGCTCACGCTCGGCCAGATCGGTGCACTGCTGCAGCGCGACAACGTCGTGAACATGGACTCGCGCACGGTGCTCGCTTGCCTGCCCGCCCCGTTCGACGAACGCGGTGCGCTGCACAGCGACGCCGACCTGCTCTCCTGGTACGCCGCCGAGCGGTCGCGCCATTCCGTCCAGGTCAACAGGATTCCGCTCGCGGAGGTCGGCGGGTGGACGCGGGGACCTGACTCGATCGACCACCACCTCGACTGGTACTTCAGGGTCGTCGCCGTGCGGGCACAGGCCACCAACCGCGAGGTGGCCTCGTGGATGCAGCCGCTGTTCGAGCCGAGGGACTTCGGCGTGAGCGCGTTCCTCACCCACAGTTTCGGCGGTGTCCCGCACATCCTCGCCCACGCGCGGATCGAGGCCGGCTTCCTCGACACCATCGAGCTCGGGCCGACGGTGCAGTACACCCCGCGGCACTACGCCCACCTCTCCGGCGCGGCCAGGCCGAGATTCCTCGACCTCGTTCTCACCGCCGACCCGGCTCGAATCCGTTACGAGGCGGTGCATTCCGAGGAAGGCGGCCGGTTCCTCAACGCGCAGGCGCGCTACCTGATCGTCGAAGCCGACGAGGCGCAGGCGTCGACCACCCCACCGCCGGGCTACCGGTGGCTCACCGCGGGGCAGCTGAACACGTTGCTGCGGTACGGCCGGTACGTGAACGTCCAGGCCCGCACCCTCATGGCCGTCCTCAACACCCACTCCGTCCGGCTCTGAGCGCGCGACGGCACCAGGAGGCGCACTGATGACGCTCAACGAGTCCCCGGTCACCACGACCGCGGCCGAGGTGCGGAGGCTCGCCGTCGAAGGCGCCCTCGAACTGACCCCGCGGGTGTTCCCCGACGATCGAGGCCTGTTCGTCGCGACCTACCAGAGCTCGATCTTCACAGCCGCTACCGGACGTCCACTACCACTGGTGCAGGCGAGCCACAGCGTGTCCCGGCGCGGCGTGGTGCGGGGCATCCACTTCACGACGACGCCGCCGGGTACCGCCAAGTACGTCTACTGCACCAGCGGACGTGCCCTCGACCTCGTGGTGGACCTGAGGGTGGGGTCACCGACTTTCGGCAGGTGGGACTCGGTCCTCCTGGACCAGACACATTTCAGGTCGACGTACCTCCCCGTCGGCGTGGGCCACGCCTTCGTCGCCCTGGAGGACCGCACCGTCATGTCCTACCTGATGACCAACGGGTACGTCCCCGAGCACGAGCAGGCCGTGTCGCCGCTGGACCCGGCGCTGGGTCTGCCGATCGACCTTGAGGTGGAGCCGATCCTGTCTGAGCGGGACACCGCCGCGCCGACGCTGACCGAGGCGCTGGAACTCGGCTTGCTGCCGGACTACCTGGCCAGTGTCGCCGTGGAGGAGACGTGGTGAGGAAGCCTCTGGTCGTGGTGCTCGGCGCGTCCGGCTACCTGGGTACAGCGATCGCGGCGGCGTTCGCCGACCAGCCGATGCGCCTGCGGCTGGTGGCGCGACGGCCCGCCGCGGTGCCACGGCAGGCTGTGGACGCCGAGGTGCGCACCGCAGACCTGACTGACGTTGGACAGCTTGCGGAGGCGGTCCGGGGTGCCGACACGGTCGTGCACCTCGTGGCGAAGATCGGCGGCGCCACGTCGTGGCGTGGCGCGGAGGCCGATCCGGCCGTGGCACGCGTGAACGTCGGTGTCGTGCGGGATCTTGTCGACGTTGTTCGGGCCGAGGGGCGCAACCCCGCCGTGTTGTTCGCCGGGACCGTGGCGTCCGTCGGTGTGCCGAACCGGATCCGCATCGACGGCTCGGAACCCGACGCGCCGGTGAGCGCCTACCCCCGGCAGAAGCTCGAAGCCGAGCGCATCCTCGCCGCCGCGACCGAGGAGGGCGTGCTCAGGGCGGTGACCCTGCGGTTGCCCACGATCTTCGGACCGGGGACGGGAGCCCGCGGGATCGTGCCCGGCATGATCGGCCGTGCGCTGGCGGGGGAGGCACTGACGCTCTGGGACCGCGAGGTACGCCGCGATCTTGTGCACATCGATGACGTGGCACGGGCTTTCGTCGCGGCGCACCACCACGCCGACGCGCTCGCGGGACGCCATTGGCTCGTCGGCACCGGGATGAGCGAGCCGCTCGGCGTGATCTTCTCGATGATCGCCACCGCGGTGTCCGTGCGCACCGGTCTGCCGCCAGTGCCGGTGAACCAGGTCGCGCCGCCTCCCGAGGCCGAGGCGACCGACCTGCACGGTGTGGAGGTCGACGCATCCGCGTTCCGGCTGGTGACCGGCTGGAGCCCAAGGGTCGGCCGGCTCGCCGCGCTGGGTGAGCTGGTGGACGAGCTCGCCCGCGGTGATGTGAGGGCGGCCGGATGAGCTGGGTCGTACACGGCGAGCGATCGCTGTACGAGAGCAGGTGGGTCGAGCTGCTGCTGTCCGACGTCGAGCTGCCCGACGGCTCGCGGTTCGAGCACCACCTGATCAAGATCGCTCCGTCCGTCGCCGTCGCCGTGGTGGACGAACGGGACCGCGTGCTCATGCTGTGGCGGCACAGGTTCACCACCGACACCTGGAACTGGGAGTTGCCGGGCGGCGCCGTGGAACCGGGCGAGACGCTGGAGCAGGCCGGTGTGCGGGAGACCGTCGAGGAGACCGGTTGGGAGCCGTCGGGACTGGCAACGCTCGCTTACGTCCAGCCGATCACCGGCATCAGCAACGCCGAACAGCACGTGTTCGAGGCGCGCGCCGCGCGCCGCGTCGGCAGTCCGGTCGACTCGCACGAGTCGGACGGAATGCGGTGGATCCCGCTGGCCGACATGTCCGGTCTGATCACCGAGCGCAGGATCGTCGCGGCCGCCTCCGTCGCCGGCGTGTTGCAGCTCCTGTTGAATCTGAGGAGATGACCGAATGCGCGTCCTGCTGGCCTGTGTCGGCCTCAAGACCCACTTCTACAAGATCGTGACGACCGCGTGGGCGTTGCAGACGGCAGGACACGAGGTGCTCGTGGCGAGCCATCCGATGCTGGTCGACGACATCATCGGCGCCGGGTTGTCCGCTGTCTCCGTCGGCGAGGACCACTTGATGTTCGCGCAGAGCAAGCCGGGCACCCGGTCCTACAGCAGGGACTGGGACTTCACCTTCTCCACGCCGGAGACGTTGACCTGGGACTACTTGCACGAGCTGCACGCGTCGCTGGTGGACCGGTTCCACACGACGCTCAACAACGACACGTTCGTGGACGGGATGGTCGAGTTCGCCGAGAGATGGCGTCCGGACCTGGTCCTGTGGGAGCTCGGCACCTACGCGGGTGCGTTCGCGGCGAGGGCGGCCGGCGCGGCGCACGCCAGGATCGTCTGGGGCCAGGACGTCACCATGCGTGCCCGGCAGGAGTTCCTACGGCTCGAGCAGGAGCGCGCCCCGCAGGACCGGGACGATCCGCTGGAAACCTGGCTGCAGGAGGTGGCCTCCCGGTTTGGCGACTCGTTCGACGAGGAACTGGTCACCGGGCAGTTCACCCTTGACCTGCTGCCCGCGAGCGCGCGGCTGCCCACGGACCTGCACGTGGTCCCCGTTCGGTACGTCCCGCACAACGGCCCGTCGGTGGTGCCCGCATGGGTGTACGAGGAACCGAAGCGCCCCCGCGTGTGCGTGACCCTCGGCCTCGCGGGCCGTGAACGAGGCCTCGACTACGTTTCCCAGGCCGACTTCCTGGAAGCGGTTGCCGACCTGGACGTCGAGCTGGTCGTCACGATGAACGAGTTCCAGCGCGCTCAACTGCGCGAGGTGCCCGCGAACGCCAGGATCGTCGACTTCATCCCCCTGCACGCGCTGCTGCCCAGTTGCGCGGCGATCGTCCACCACGGCGGATCAGGTACGTGGGCCACCGCGATGCTGGCCGGCGTGCCGCAGGTGGTGGTGGCGGCGACCTGGGACACCCCGGTCAAGGCGCAGCACCTCGAACGGGTGGGTGCGGGTCTGCACGTCCCGGCGGCCGAGCTGACCCCGGACGTCCTGCGGGCCAAGGTGGTGAGGGTGCTGGACGACCCGGCGTTCCGCGAGTCGGCGGAGAGGCTGCGTCAGGAGGTGCTGTCGGAGCCGTCGCCCAACGAGGTCGTGGCCACCCTCGAACGACTCACCCGGAGGTACCGCTCTTAGGACTTCGCACTCTTCAGCAGGGAACGCCACGGCTGAAGCAGGACCCGCGCGACCACGGCGGCCACCGCCGCCAGCACCATCGCCGCAGGCCACGCCACGTGCACCGCGACGAAGCTCGCGACGAACGGGGTCAGCGCCGCGCTCAGGTAGTTCGCCGAGTTCTGCATGGCGATCGCGGTGGCGCCACGGCCCTCCGGCGCGAGCTCACCGGCCTCGGTGACCGCCAGCCCGTTCCAGCACAGCGCGCACAGCGAAGTCGGCACCAGTACCGCGATCAGCAACGGCAACGGCGCCTGGTCCAAGGCCGCGACCAGCACGAACCCGCTGGCGGTGAGCACGGAGACGATCTTCAGCGGCCCGATCCGGCTGCGCGCGCGGTCCGACCACACGCCGACCGCCAGCCGTCCGGCTCCGCCGAGCAGTTGCGCCACGGCGAAGACGGCCGCTGCCGCCGTCACGCTCATGCCGCGGTGTCCGTGCAGGAGAGGCACCAGCAGGGCGGTGGCGGTGAACTGGGGCACCACCAGCAGCCCGCTGGCGAGCGACAGCCGCAGCAACCGGGGGTCCTTGAGTACCAGCCCGTGGTCCGTGCCCGCCCGGATCGCGCCGGGCGGTTCCCGGACCAGCAGGGCCACCGCCAGTGCCACGAACGCCGTCACGCCGGCGAGCACGACGAACGCCGTGGGGATCCCGGCCGAGATCGCGATCCCGGGCAGGACGGCGGCGGTGAGCGCGGCACCGAGCGGCGTCGCCGTCTGCCGGACGCCCATGGCGAGGCCGCGCGACTCCCGGCTGAACCACGACATCACCGCACGGCCGCTGGCCGCGTTGACGCTCGCCCCGAACAGTCCGGTGCCGAGCAACGCGAGACCGGCGATCCAGGCGTTGCCCAGTGCCACGGCGAGAAGGCAGCTCGCGGCACCTACGCCGCCGATGGTCATCACGAGCCGTTCGCCGCGTCGGTCCGCGACGACTCCCCACGGCACGAGAGCGATCATCGTGCCGAGGTTGACCGCACCGAGAAGCAGCCCGACCTGGGGCAACGTGAGGGAGAAGTACTGCTGGAGCTGCGGGCTGATCGCGGGCAGGCCGAGGAACACGGCCGCGTTCGTGCCCTGCGCCAACGCCCCGACGGACAGCACGACCCAGCGGTACCCCATGCGGGCACGCTAGGTCGGCTGCTCAGTAAGTGGAAAGCTCGTCTTATCTCTTGGGACGGTGGTGTCCGCGCTCGGCGGCCAGCAGCTCGTCCACCGACGCACTCCCGCGCTGGTAGCGCGAAGCGATCTCGGCGTTGAGCCGGTCCACGACCACCTGCACCTCGCGCCGCCGCACCGACACGGACGCCTCTTCCGAGATGAGCGTCTCCAGCACGTCGCCGAGGCGATCGTCGGTCAACGAGCTCACGTCGGAGAGGTCCACGTCGGAGATGAGCGCCTCGACGTGCCGTTGGTGTGCATCAGCACGTGACGGCTCATGGGTCTGATACCGGCCGAGACCGGTCGCGGGACCCACGGCGTTCGTGGAGAGGATGGTGGCCAGCTGCTCGACCACGGCCGAGCCGCCCGAGCTGCGGCGCTCTTGTTCGGCACGCACGATGTCGATCCGTGCGTGCAACAACCGCCGCAGGTAGGACAGATCTGTCTCTTCCTGCGCAGCCTCGTCGCGGAGTTCGCGCACCTCGACGAGCGGGCGCTGCTCGACGCCCTCCGTGTAGTCGGGGGCGAGCACCCTGTCGATTCGGCGGCGCCCGCCAGGACGCACCTCGATCACGTGTCCATCCTGCGGTAGATCCTCCTCACCCGCCAACACATCCCATGCACCAAACTTGTCTCAAATGTGCACACCCAGCAGCTTTCGCGCCTCATCGGGGGTCAAAGCGGGTCGCTGGGCGATCTTGGAGAGACCTGCGGCACGTGCCACGAGCTGTGCGTTGTCCCGCACCGGCACCCCCCGCGAGTAGCTGATGGTGTCTTCCATACCCACGCGGAGGTGGCCACCCGCACCCAAAGCGGTGAACATCACGGGCAGGGTCGTCCGGCCGATGCCGGTGGCGGAGAACGTCGCTCCGTCCGGCAGAGCGTTGACGGCCGCGACCAGCGTCGCCGCGTCGCCGGGCATCCCGCCGGGCACGCCCATCACGAAGTCGACGTGCACATGCCCGCCCGCGGGCAGTCCGTGCTGGTCCAGCAGGCGCTTCAACGACGCGAGCTGCCCGATGTCGAAGATCTCGTACTCCGGGACGATCGAGCGCTCCTGCATGCCCTTGTGCAGGGAGACGATGAACTCCCAGCGGTTCATGAACACGTCGTCACCGAAGTTGACCGTGCCCATCGTGCAGGACGCCGAGTCCGGCATCGCCTCGAGCACGCGCAGCCGGTCCGACTCGGGGTCGCGCACCGACCCGCCCGTCGAGAGCTGCACGACGAGACTGGTCTCGGAGCGCAACGCCTCGACGGTGGCCTTCAACAGGCCGAGGTCCAGCGACGGCTTCGCGTCCTCGCCACGGATGTGGACGTGGATCATCGCCGCGCAGACCTGCTCGCAGCTCTGCGCCGTCTTGACCAGCTCTTCCAGGGTCACCGGAAGCTGCGGGACGTCGGCTTTCGCGTGCTCCGCTCCAGTGGGAGCGACAGTGATCAGCGTGCCCAGGGACATAGGCGCGACTCTAGGGGGTCATCCCCGCAGGTTGCGAACGGCTTCCCGGCCCAGTCCGGGCGTGTCCGCAGGCACCGAGTCCGGGTCGATCCGGGCGGGAACCTCCCGTTCGGGAGCGCCTGCGATGAGCTCGGCCTCGACCGGCACAGACCGCTTGACCAGCGCCAACGCGATCGCGCCGAGTTCGTGGTGCAGGGCCACGGTGCCCACCCGGCCGACCACGCGTCCGTCCAGCGTCACCGGGTCACCGGTCTCCGGCTGGGCGTCGGCAGAACCATCCAGGTGGAGTAGGAGCATCCGCCTGGGCGGGCGTCCCACGTTGTGGACCTTCGCCACCGTCTCCTGGCCCCGGTAGCACCCCTTGCTCAGGTGCACGGCCGGGTCGATCAGGCCGACCTCGTGCGGGATCGTGCGTTCGTCGGTGTCGATGCCCTGCCGGGCGCGCAGCGACTCGACCCGCAGTGCCTCGAACGCGTAGCTGCCCGCCGGGCGCGCGCCGGCGTCGGTGATCCGCTGCCACCAGCCGGCGAGCTCGGCACGCGGGACCAGCAGGTCGACCGCGTCCCGGCCCGGCCACGACGCCCTGCGCACGAAGCCCTCGCCGAGCGCGGCGACGGCCGACGGCATCGGGATGCCGAGCTTCTCCAGCAGCGTGGGTGTCTCCGGCCCGGTGATCGTCAGCAGCGCGAACTCCGCCGTGGCGTCGCGCGGCTCCACCTTGGACCAGAAGACCATCTTCTTCAGGTACGCCAGCAGGTCGTCGACCTTCTCGACGTCGAGGAACACCGTGCCGCCGACGTTCGCGACGACCATGTGGTGCTCCAGGCGGCCCTGGGCGTCGAGGATCAGCGCCTCGGTCGCCGCGCCCTCACCGAGCTGCTCGAAGTGCTGGCTCGTGAGCTGGTGCAGCCACGTGAGCCTGTCCTCGCCGGGGATCGCGATGACACCGCGGTTCGAACGGTCCACGACGACCACCGAACGGGCGGCGGAGCGCTGTTCGGCGAACGGGTCGCCGTAGTGCCAGGCGACGCCGGCATCCGTGGAATCGTCGGGCGGCGGGACGGCTCCTGGGAGGGTCACTCGATCTCCTGCTCCTGCTTCAAACAGTCGCGGCACGTGCCGGACAGCGCGAGATGGCTTGCATCAAGTTCGAACCCGTCGCGCTCCCGCAATGTTCCGACCAACGGGTCGAGAAGCTCACACGGGATTTCCTGGATCGAACCGCACACGTGGCACACGAGGTGTACGTGCTGGTGATCTTCGACCGAGTAGCTCGGCGCACCGTGGCCAAGGTGCGTGTGCCGAACCAGTCCGAGCCGGTCGAGAAGATCGAGCGTGCGGTAGATGGTGGTGATGTTGACCGTCGGCGCCGTCTCCTGGACGCGCTGACAGATCTGCTCGGGTGTCGCGTGTTCCAGCGACCTGACCGCGTCCAGCACGAGCTGACGCTGCGGCGTCATCCTCATACCGCGGTCGTGCAGCGTTTTGCGCAGGCCTCTTGCGGTCTCCACACCAGCCATGTTAGTTGCTGCTAGTAGGCTCCCGACATGCGCGTGCTGGCACTGCTCGACGGAACCCTCGCTGACCCCGACTCGCCGCAGATCCGCGTCGAGGACCTCGGACTCATGCGCGGCGATGGCGTGTTCGAAACGATCCTCGTGGTCGACGGGAAGCCCCGCGAACTCACGCCCCACCTCGACCGGCTCGACCGGTCCGCGGCCATGCTCGACATGCAGCCTCCTCCGCGTGCGGAGTTCGAGCGCGCGGTCGATCTCGTCATCGGCAACTGGACCGGCGGCCAGGAGTTCGCCCTCAAGCTCGTCTACACCCGCGGCGTCGAGGGCGGGGACGGCACGCCCACCGGGTTCGCGCTCGGCATGGAGATCGGCGCGAAGGTGCTCAAGCAGCGCGTCGAGGGCCTGTCGGCGGTGACCCTGGACCGCGGCATCGACGCGAACCTCGCCGACCGCGCGCCGTGGCTGCTGCTGGGCGCGAAGTCGCTGTCGTACGCGATCAACATGGCCGCGCTGCGCGAGGCCGAGCGCCGCGGTGCCGCCGAGGTCGTCTTCACGACGTCCGACGGTTCGGTGCTCGAAGGCCCGACCTCGACGCTGATCCTCGTGCGCGGCAAGACCCTGGTCACGCCGCCGTCGAAGCTCGGCATCCTGCCCGGCACCACGCAGTACGCGCTGTTCCGCGCCGCCGGGCGCGCCGGCTGGACCGTGCTCGTGGAGCCGATCCAGACCGGCGAGCTCTACGACGCCGAGGGCGTGTTCCTCGCGTCCAGCGTCCGCAAGATCACGCGGGTGACCGTGCTGGACGGCAAGCAGCTGCCCGACTCGTCGGCCCTGCTGACCGAGCTGCAGGGCCTGTACGAGTCGGAGTACTGATCTTCTAGCGGAGTCCGGCGTCGACCGCGGCCATCAACGGGCCGCGGTCACCCGACATCTCCCAGAACATCGCGCCCAGCAGGTTCTTCGACTTCAGCCACGCGGTCTTCTTCTGGATCGACCACACGTCGTCGAAGGTCCACCACTGGTTGCCGGTGTAGCAGGACGTCGCCACGGCGACCTCGTCGTGGAAGACGGTGCAGTTCGGCACCGAGGCGACGAGGTTGGCGTACCCGCGCGTGCCCGACTCCTCCGGGAACTGGCCGGGAGCCGCACCTCCCGCGGCCTGCCACTCACCGTTCTTGCCGCCGTCGACCACGTTCTGCCAGCCGCGGCCGTAGAACGCGAGTCCGAGCGTGATCTTGCGTGACGGCACTCCGGCGTCGAGGTAGGCCTGGACGGTGCTCTCGACGCTGAACTTGGTCGTGTACGGGTCGTCCGGGTCCGGGTACAGGTTGCCCTGGTGGCCGGTCCGGTTGGGCTCCCACGAGTTGTCGCTGCCGGAGCCGTGGAAGTCGTAGCCCTGGACGTTGAAGATGTCCATCGACTGCGCGACCCGTCCGAGCTCCCAGCCCGCCTCGATCTTGGCGGGGTCGGCCGGGGTGAACGCCGTGAGCTGGTAGCGCTTGCCCGTGGTGGTGCTGTACGCGTCCATCTGCCGGCGGAACTCCTCGATCAACAGCGAGTTGTTGACCTTGTCCTGCGGGCCGAAGTGGTTGCCCGCGTGGCCTTCCGCACCCGGCCACTCCCAGTCGAGGTCGAAGCCGTCGAAGATGCCTGCCGCCGTGCCGGGGCCGCCGGCGCCGTTGTACACGGGCAGGTTGCCCTTGAGGTAGACGTCGATGCACGACGCCACGAACTTCTTGCGCGCCGCGTCCGTCGCCGCGACGTCCGAGAAGTACTTGGAGTACGTCCAACCGCCGAGCGAGATCAGCACCTTGAGGTTCGGGTGCTTCGCCTTGAGCTTCTTGAGCTGGTTGTAGTTGCCGCGCAACGGTTCCCAGCCGCTGTCCGCAACGCCGTCGACGGACTGCGCCGCGCTCATCGGCCTGCTGTAGTCGGCTTCCGCGTCACCCGCGCCGTCACCCTGGTTCGGGTCCTGCGGGTCCGGGCTCGTGCCCTTCGTGACGCCGTGCAGACACGTCAGGTTGACGGGATCGATGTTGCCGAACGCGTAGTTGACGTGGGTCAGCTTCGCGGCGTCCATGTCCTTCACGAAGTACTGGCGTCCGTAGATGCCCCACTGCACGAAGTACCCGACGCGGGCGTATCCGCCGACGATGTCACCGGTGCGCTCGTTCAGCGCGTTGCTCGCGCCGGACACGTTGTCGTAGAGGTCTCGTGCTTTGACGGTGAAGGTGTAGTTCGTGGACGGCGAGAGGCCGCTGACGACCGCTGTGGTGCCGGAGACCGTCGTCTTCACGGTCGTGCCCACGTAGACGTCGTAGTTCGCGACCCCGCTGTTGTCCGTGGAGGCGTCCCACGCCAGCGTGACACTGCCCGCGTCCTTCGCCGTCGACCGCAGGTTGCCCGGCGCGGTCGGGGGCGTGGTGTCGTTGGCGGGGTTGTTGGTGGTGACACTCAGCGCGGTGCTTTGGGGGCTTTGAGTTCCCTTGGTGTCCTTGGCCCGCACCGTGAAGGAGTACGCGGTGTTCGGGCTCAGACCGGTGATGATCGTCGACGTCGTGGTGGAGCTGCCGGCGAGCGCCGTGCCGTTGTAGACGTCGTAGCCGGCGATCGGCAGCGAGCCGGGCGTGGAGGCGTTCCACTGCAGGCTCACCGTGCGCGTGGTCTTCGTCGGTGACGCGAGACCCGTTGGCGTGCTTGGCGGAGTGTCCGCGCTGCCGTCGCAGTTCGCGTTGTTGATCCGGCACGTCACCGGGTCGACGTTCTGGCTGATCGAGAACGCCGGACTGTACGGCTCGGTGGATCCCCCGGCCGCCACCGTCTTGTTGTAGTGCGCAGGGGTGACGGTGACCTGGTTGCCGTTCTGGGAGACCGTGCCGTTCTGGCCGTTGCTCACCGTCACACCGCTGGGCAGCGTGAAGGAGATCGACCAGTCGGAGACGGCCGCGGCGGTGTGGTTGCGCACGATGAACTTCGCCGCGCCACCGGCCACCGAGTAGTCGGCGGTCAGCCCGGTCGGCGCCGGCGGCGGGGTGCCGGTGCCGTCACACGCCATGTTGTTGATCGTGCAGGCGGTCGGGTCGGCCGCGGCGCTCAGCGTGAACACGGGGCTGTACGGCTCGGTGTTGCGCCCCGGCGGGAGGTTGTTGATGTAGAAGGCCGGAGTGAGCGTCACTCTCGTGCCGTTCTGGGTGATCGTCGCGTTCTGCGGGGAGCTGGCCGTGACACCGGCCGGCAGATCGAACTTGACCGACCACCCGTTGAGCGCGGTCGTGCTCGCGTTGGCGACGACGAACTTGGCACTCGTGCCGGTGCGGGAGAAGGTCGCGGTGATGCCGGTGGCGGCCTGTGCAGGGACCGCCAGGGCTAACACCGCGAGGAGAACTGCTAGCAGGGCAGGGATCCGGCGCATGCGGAACTCCAGATTGGTAGAGATTCCGCGGCGGCTGCCAGTTACGGTATTTGGTCTGGACCACTCCGTCAACGGCATCCGTGCTCAGTCGATCGGCCGGAACCTGACCTCGGTACCCGGCCGCGCCTGCCCGAGAAAACGAAGGTAATCGTTGTCCACCACACCGATGACGGGGTAACCACCCGTCGTCGGATGATCGTTCAGGAAGACCACGGGCTGCCCGTCCGGCGGCACCTGCACCGCGCCGGTGATCATCCCCTCGCTGGGAATCTCCCCGTCACGACGATTCAGCTTGGTCCCGCTGAGCCGCGCACCCACGCGGTTGCTGCGATCCGACACCGTCCAGTACCCCTGCCGCAGCTGGGTTTCCGCGTCGTCGAACCAGTCGTCCCGCGGCCCGAGCCGAATCGGGATGACCAACGTGTGCAACGCCTGGTGCGGTGGCACCACATCGGCACCTACGGGCAGGTTCGGCGTCCCAAGATGCAGGACGTCGTTGGCCCGCAACGGCTCTGGACCGATTCCGGAGAGCAGGTCGGTCGATCGGCTGCCGAGCTCCTCGTCGACCTCGATGCCGCCGGACAGCGCGAGGTAGTTGCGCAGACCGGTCTGCGGCGTACCGATCTCCAGGACCTCGTCCTGCTTCAGGTGGACCGGGTGGTGCGAGTCGGCAAGCCTGCCGTCGATTCGGACCTCGGTGGGCGGCCCAGTGACGGCGACCGTGCAGCTCGCGTTGGCCTTGAGCGCGAGGCCGCCGAGCAGGAGCTCCAGTCCGGCCGTGTTTTCGGGGTTGCCGACGAGTCGGTTGGCGAGCTTGAGCGAGTGCTGGTCCAGCGCACCCGACGGAGGCACGCCCAGGTGCGCGTTGCCGGGCCTGCCGAGGTCCTCGACCAACGCCTGCGGGCCGGTCCTGATGATCGTGATGCTGCGCTTCATGTGACGCTTCATGCCACCACGAACCTGACCTGGTCGCCCGGCTGCAGCAGCGCGGGGGTCTTGGCCTTGGCGTCGAACAGAGTTGTCTCGGTTCGGCCGATCAGTCGCCATCCGCCCGGTGTCGGCCTTGGGTAGGCGGCGGTGAACTCGCCCGCGATGCCGACCGAGCCTTGCGGGACCTTGGTCCGCGGGGAGTCGAGCCTGGGCTGCTGGAGTGCTTCCGGGAGGCCGGTCAGGTAGGCGAAGCCTGGGGCGAAGCCGCAGAACGCGACTTCGTAGGTGGCGGTTGTGTGGAGCCGCACTACCTCGTCCGGGGTGCTGCCGGCTGTTTCGGCGACGAGGGCGAGGTCCGGGCCGTCGTAGATGACGGGGATGGTGATCTCGCGTGAGTGTTTTGCGGGGGTCTTGGTCAGGTCGATGGTTTTCAGCGCGTCCCTGACCTGGGTCAGCGCGCCCTTGACCAGGACTGTTCGTGCGGCTGGGACCAGCTCCTCGATGCCGTCGAGGTTTTCGAGGGCTGCTCGGACGGCCGCGACCTCGCTCAGTGAGTCGACCTCGATGAGGAGCGCGTCGGTTCCGCAGCGCCGCAGCAGCATGGACCCATGTTACGGGGAATCGTTGGATTGTTGAACAATCCGACACGCGAATTGTTCAACAATCCGGCAATCCGATCCGGCGGCGTGCGGCCCGGCGGGCCTGCCTGACCGGCGGGCAGTCTGGCAGGCCACGATCTGGCGGGCCCGCGATTCCGCAGGCCGGGGTCCGGCAATCCGCTACGGCAGGGCCCGCGGTCCGGCTGGCTTCGGCCGGCATCCGGCAGGCGCGATCAGGGCAGGGCGCAATCCGCAGGGCCGCGATCCGGCGACCCAGGTGCCAGGGAAGGTACAGTGCTGTTGTTGGATCATTGAACGATCCAGCAGGCTCGCGATCGACAAGTCGCGATCCGACAAGCCGCGATCCAAGACGCCGCGTCAGCAGGCTCGCGATCCGTCAATCCAATCCGCGGGCCCGCGATCCGCAGGCCCCGCAGTCGGCAGGCCGGCAGTCGGCAGACCCGCGGTTCGGCATCCGGCGGGCGCGATCGGCCGGGGCCCGATCCGCTGGCCGCGGTCGGCGGCTCAGGTATCGGGGAATGTCCGGCGCTGTCGTTGGATTGTTGAACGATCCGACAAGCCGATCGCTGGATTGTTCAACGATCCTGCGGCGCTCACGGAGGATTGTTCAACGATCCAACGATCCAACGATCCGAGCTAGCCGACGACGCGCTTCAGGTGCGCCGACGCGTGCGGCTGCATGTCCTGGCCCATCATGGCGCGCTCCTCGACATACGCGAGGTCGCCGTTCACCACGCCGTACAGGCGCTGCGAGGCCTTGACATCCTTGGCCGTGGCGGAGCGGATGACCGCGTCCGTCTCGAACTCCCAGGAAGTCTGCGTGCGCACCTTGCCGTAGTACAGCTCGACGATGCCCGTGTTGTGCGTCAGCAGGAACTCGATCGTGTCGTCTTCCTGCGGACGCCAGAAGCCCTGTTCTCTCGCCGCCGGGCGGATGACCTCGCCGGCCTCGTTCAGCAGCCACGACCTCGCCTCGTAGACGAGGAACGGCCGGCCGTCGTGGGCGAACGTGATCTGCTGGCCGAAGCGGAACGGGCCGTCGATCGTCGGGTAGACGATCTCGCCCTCGCCTCGCCACACGCCCACCAGCGGGAGGACGCCCAGGAGAGCGTCGTGCAGGTTCGCGCCCTCGCGCAGGTTCGCCGTGTCGCCCGGGACGGGCATGTCGTCGAACTGGGGGAGGTTGCGCGCCCTCGTGGCGGCTGCTCGTTCCTCGGCCAGGCGGATGGCCTCGTCGCCGCTGGTCATCGCTGGTCGGAGTAGAGGCGGTAGACGACGTAGCCGGCGAACCACATTACGGCGATCGTCACTAGCACCAGGAGTCCGGTGAAGATGTGTTCCACGGTGGAGAGGATATCTCGCTGGTGGTGACGTGCCGGGTTGTGGTGGTGGAGGACACCGGGCCCTGCCTTCGGCGGGCGCGTCGGTTGGGGTGCGTCGTCCCCCGGTTTCGTTGGCGGGCGGCGGTTTCGTGTTCGTAGGTGGTCACCGTGTTTGGGGATGTTCCGGCTGATTCCTGGGGCTCCGCCCCAGACCCCGCCAATCTGATCCAAAGCCGGGGTCTACGCCGTGCGCGGGTTGATGGCACGCCTGTTGCTCCGGGCGGAGGCGCGTTGCGTAGGTGGGCGCGTTGGTGGGGTGGCTTCGTCACGAGCCGTACCAAGAGCGGGCCACATGTGAGTAGCTGTGTCAACCCGACGAAAAGCGTGTCGGGTTGACACAGCTACTCACATGCAGCAAGAGCTGTGGCACGACTCGTGACGAAGCCACCCCACCCAGACCGCACGGTAAGGACGGCTCGCCTACGGCGTCGCGGATGGGATGCGTGCCCATGAGCGCGTGCTGTGACTGCTTGCCTGCGGGGTGGCGCTGGCCATGAGCGTGCGCTCGGACTGCTTGCCTGCGGCTTCGCGAGAGGGGCACCCCCGAGACGTGCCCAGATGCCGAAGGCTCCGGCGGTGACACCGCCGGAGCCTTCGGGTCGTACCAACCTGATCTGGTGACCTGGCGGGTCTCAGGCGACCGCGATCTGCACCGCGTGCACGCCGGGGCCCGAGGCCGACACGTCGGCCTGGCCGTTGCCGGTGCGGTGCAGGGCGCGGACGGTCCAGCTGCCCGGTGCCGCGAAGAAGCGGAAGTCGCCCTCCGGGGAGGTGACCACCTCCGCGGTGAACTCGCCGGTCGAGTCCAGCAGGCGGACGAAGGCGCCGCCTACCGGGGTGCCGTCCGAGACGACCTTGCCCTCGAGCACGGTTTCGGTGGTGCCCGCTTCGATCGTGCCGCCCTGAGTAGGGGCGCCGCAGCCGTTGGACATGATGATCAGGCCTCCTTGCCGGAACCGAGTTCGATCGGCACGCCGATGAGCGAGCCGTACTCCGTCCAAGAACCGTCGTAGTTCTTGACGTCTTCGTGGCCGAGCAGCTCGCGCAGGGCGAACCAGGTGTGCGAGGAGCGCTCGCCGATGCGGCAGTACGCGATGGTCTTGCGGCTGCCGTCGAAGCCCGCCTCGGCGTAGAGGGCGCGGAGGTCGTCGTCGGACTTGAAGGTGCCGTCCTCGTTGGCCGCCTTGGACCACGGGACGTTCACGGCGGACGGGATGTGGCCGCCGCGCTGGGCCTGCTCCTGCGGGAGGTGGGCCGGGGCGAGGAGCTTGCCGGAGAACTCGTCGGGGGAGCGCACGTCGACGAGGTTCTTGTTGCCGATGGAGTCGACGACCTCGTCGCGGAAGGCGCGGATCGAGAGGTCCTGCTCCTGGGCCTGGTAGGACGTCGAAGCGCGGACGACCTCGTCCTTGTCCAGGGGGCGGCCGTCGAGTTCCCACTTCTTGCGGCCGCCGTCGAGGAGCTTGACGTTGGTGTGGCCGTAGAGCTTGAAGTACCAGTACGCGTAGGCCGCGAACCAGTTGTTGTTGCCGCCGTAGAGGACGACGGTGTCGTCGTTGGAGATGCCCTTGGCCGAGAGCAGCTTCTCGAAGCCCTCGCGGTCGACGAAGTCGCGGCGGACCGGGTCCTGGAGGTCGTTCTTCCAGTCGATCTTCACGGCTCCGGGGATGTGTCCGCCGTCGTACGCGGTGGTGTCCTCGTCGACCTCCGCGAACACCACGCCGGGCGCCTGGAGGTTCTCTTCGGACCAGGCGGCCGAGACCAGCACGTTCTCACGGCTCATGGGAAGTTGCTCCTGTAGTAGTGCGTGTCGTCATTGCGGTCGAGCGAGGGCGGGTACGTACCTGCGCAGCACGAGGTACATCTCGCACCCGAGGCACAGGCCCAGCGCCGCGTTGAGCAGTGCTGCCACCAGTGCGAGACCGGTTGCCACCATGCCGAGCGTGGTGAGGCCGGTGGCGTAACCGAGGGTGCCGATCAGTGCGAAGACGAAGCCGACACCTTGCGCGAACCGCAGCGGGGCGGCTTCCTCGCGTTCGGTGGTCGGGGTCAGGCGTGGCTGGATCGCGTAGCGGTAGACGTGACCCCACGGGTTCAGCTTCAGCGAGATGAACGCGCACATCGCGAAGAGCACCGTCTGGGCGGCGAGGAGCCGCCACCAGCCGGTGAGCAACACGATCGCGAGGATGACGGTGGTCATCCAGGCGGAGAAGCGCGGTCCGCGCGGGTCTACAGGGGAGTCCTTGGGCACGACGACCTCCGGGCATGCGGACGAGGGGATTCAGTCCGTCAGAGGTAGCTGATGGGCGTCAAGCAGCCCGGTTCAGCTCGTCGTGCGACACAGGCTGCTGCGCGTGCGGCACAGGTCAACCGCGCGTCGCTTCGTGAGCAGCAAGGTCATGCCAGCGAGGGTAGCCCTCAATCCCTCGGGGCGGGAGGTATGTCCAACTGGTGGAACAACGCAGGTTCACCCGACTGGATTAGGGCAAATGCGGTCGCAGCGCCGCCAGCAACGAGTCGCGTTTCGGCACGCCGCCGACTCGCAACACCTCGGTGCCGTCCGACGTCAGGGCGAGCGTCGTGGGGGTGCGCATGACGCCGAGCCTGGTGGTGACGTCCGGGAGGTTCGTCACGTCGAGCTCGGCGTGGGTGAGGCCGTCCGTGTGGTCGGCGAGGTCGCGCAGGACCACCTTCGCGTGCCGGCACGGCGCGCAGAACGTGGTGGAGAGCTGGACCAGCGTCACCCCCGGCGCGAGCAGGTCGCGCACGGGGGCGGGCAGGTCGATCGAGTCCTTCGCACGGGAGATGCGGCCCTCTCGGACCTTGAGCAGCACACCGATCGCGCCGGCCACGGCCAGCGCGCCCAGCAGCGCCCACACACCAGTCATCGTTGGACCAACGGTACATCCGCGATCTCGCCGGACAGCTTGAACGAACCGCTCTCCACCTCGACGGCGGTAGGCGTCGCACCGAACGGGAGCGTGCCCGGGTCGATCTTGATCGCGAGCGCCTGACGCAGCTGCGGGATGATCTGCTTCAGCGAGGCGTCGTCCAGCACGATGTCGTCGATGTTGATCTGAATGGCACCGCTGACCAGCGCGATCTGGCCGTACGCGGTGAGCGTGATGACCTTGCCGGCGACGTTGGTCTGGCCGGAGAGCTTCACCGCGGCGGTGGTCTTGGGCACCAGCGGGTCGGCCGGGGTCTGCGTGGCGACGCGGTTGTCCGGCTCGATCGAGAGCTTGTCGAACGGCGTCACGTGGTTCGCCAGGCGGTTCAGGTCCATCGCCTTGATCCGGACGCTGCCCTTGACGGTGTCGATGGTCGCCTTGGAGACGTTGCCCGCGAGCAGGTCCGCGAGTTCGACGCGGGTGTGCAGCAGGTCGGCCTCGACGTCGAGGTCGCGCAGGTCGACGCCCTGCTGCTCGTTGCGGATCGGCACGCCGTACGCGCGGATCTCGACGTGCCGGTAGTCGCCGCGCAACGCCTGCAGGGTGAACGGGAACCCGTTGATGCGCACCGACGGGTCCTCGTTGAGCTGCAGCTTCTCCCGCATCCGCTGGGCGATCTGGTACTCACCGGCCGCGGCGAGCGCGAAGTCGGCGGCGACGAGCAGCACGCCCAGCACGATCACCGTGATGACGAGGAACTTCCCGCGACGGGACTTCTTCTTTCGCGGCCGTGCGGGGGTCTGCGCAGTCATTCCTCGTCCTCGACGTTAACGGCGATCCATGCCGCCATCCGGTCTACCAGGTCTGGAGTCGCGGCCGATTCCGCGTGCCGCATGCCGGGTTCGATCCACAACTCGGCATGTCCGGAGGACGCGCGGTGCAGCGACCTGGCGTGGTCCACGGAGAAATAGTGGTCCAGGTCACCGTGCACGATCAGCAGTGGGGTCGGTGTGATGCGTCCGACCACCTCGAGCGGACTCTCCGGCGCTTGTACCCAGCTGCCGCCGAGCCGAACCCCGAGCGCCCGTGCCGCGAGCTTGCCGTGCGGTTGTTCCAGCAACCAGTGGACCCGGCGCATGGGAGCGGTCTCGCGCGACCACCACCGCGCGGGCCCGCTCACCGAGACCACGGCGTCCGGCCGGGTCTCCCCCAGCACCGCGTGCCGCAGGACGATCGAGGCGCCCATCGAGAACCCGACCGTCGCGATCTTCGAGTAGCCGAGTTCGCGCGCCTTGAGGACGGCGGCCTCGATGTCGTGGATCTCGTCCGCGCCCACCGTGGAGAGTCCCTCGGAGCGTCCGTGCCCGCGGAAGTCGAACGCCACGACGCCGGCGTTCCTGGCCAGCCGGGCAAGCACGCGGGCGACGTACGGCCTGCGCACGTTGTTCGTGAACCCGTGTCCCACAACGAAAGCGACGTCACTTTCACTCTTGTAGTGGACACCGTGCAGGCGCACTCCATCGTGTGACACGGATGTAACAGGCGTGACGCTTGTGGAAACAAGTGTGAGCACGGCTTCTTGACCTGGGACTTTCTCGGGGTGCACCGGTATTGTCTCCGTCATCCGCAGGCAACGGGGCCCGGTCACCGTACGCCGCTGGTCTGGTCCAGGTGACCGTCCACGGCCGATTTGGAGGGCGCCGCGATGAGCATCGACGTGCTTCTGCTGACGACAGACCCGGACCCGGAGGCGGTGCTTCCCGCGCTGGCTCTGCTTCCCCACGCCGTGCGCCCCTTGCGCCCCGAGGTCTCCGCGCTTCTCGAAGCCGGTCCGCACGACATCGTGCTGATCGACGCCCGCACCGACCTGGTCGGCGCGCGCTCGCTGTGCCGTCTGCTCGACTCGTCCGGTGTGGACGTGCCCGTGGTGGCCGTCGTCACCGAGGGCGGTCTGGTCGCGGTCAACTCCGACTGGTCCGTCGACGAGATCCTGCTGCCGAACTCCGGCCCCGCCGAGGTCGACGCCCGCCTGCGCCTGGTCCGCTCCCGCCGGGGCACGACCGCGCCCGGTGGCGACGGCGCGATCCAGCTCGGCGACCTCGTGATCGACGAGGCCACCTACACCGCGCGCCTCAAGGGCCGCCCGCTCGACCTCACCTACAAGGAGTTCGAGCTGCTCAAGTACCTCGCGCAGCACGCGGGCCGGGTCTTCACCCGCGCCCAGCTGCTGCAGGAGGTCTGGGGCTACGACTTCTTCGGCGGCACCCGCACGGTCGACGTCCACGTGCGACGGCTCCGCGCCAAGCTCGGCCCCGAGCACGAGGCGCTCATCGGCACGGTCCGCAACGTGGGCTACAAGTTCGTCCGCCCGCCGCGTCCCGGCTCGCCGCGCCGTCCTGCCGAGATGGCCGAGGTGGAGATCGACGACTCCGCTCGTGTCCTGGATGAGCGTTTGATCGCGCGGTAGGTTCGCCTGTGTGGCGCAACTGAGCTGGTTCGAGGAGCTGACGGCCGACCAGGCCGCCGAGGTGACGGGTCTGCTGGAGGCGGCCCAGCGCACCGATGGCGTGGCCCCGGTCGGCGAGGCCGTGCGACTGCGGATGCGCCCCGGCGCGACCGGCAGCAGGCACCTCCTCGCGCATCTGAACGGCGAGCTCGCCGGGTACGCGCACGTCGACCTGATCGGTGACTCCGGTGGCAACAAGGTCGCCGAGTTCGCCGTGCACCCGAAGCACCGCCATCAGGGCGTGGGAGAGGCGCTGGTGAAAGCGCTCCCGCAGGAGTCACTGCGGATCTGGGCGCACGGCGGCCATCCGGACGCCGAGAAGCTCGCGGAGAAGCTCGGCTTCCGCAAGGTGCGCGAACTGCTGCGGATGCGGCTGCGCGTCGAGAACGACCTGCCGGAGCCCAAGCTCCCCGAGGGCATCACGATCCGGCCGTTCGTCCCTGGCAAGGACGAGGCCGCGGTCGTCTACGTGAACCACCGCGCGTTCGACTGGCACCCCGAGCAGGGCGCGATGTCCATCGAGGACGTCCGCGCCAAGGAAGACGAACCCTGGTTCGATCCCGAGGGCTTCCTGCTCGCGTTCGACGCCGACGGCAGGCTGGCGGGCTTCCACTGGACGAAGGTGCACACGCCCGAGCTGGGCGAGGTCTACGTCGTGGGCGTCGACCCGGACCGCCAGGGCGGCGGCCTGGGCAGGGCGCTCACCCTCGCCGGGCTGCGTCACCTGCGCGAACAGCACGTCAAGGAAGTCATGCTCTACGTCGAGTCGGACAACTCCGCGGCGGTCCGCGTGTACACGAAACTCGGCTTCACCCTTTGGGACGCCGACGTCCAGTACGCCCGGTAGTCAACGTAGCGTCACAAAACGCATACGCGCTGGTCACGCCATCACTCTTTTGGTGGTGTGGCCCGTCACTTCCCGTTCGGTGTTCACCTCCCGTTCACCCTGACTAGGCGGGCTGTCCATTCTGGCTACCTACCTTCCGTAGCGAGCGGCGGCGTCCGTCGCGAACCGCTAATGCTTTCCGCAAGGTGGAGGACCAAGGTGAAGATCCAGCGGCACGGTGCCGTTCTCGGCCTCGTCGCGGCCAGCGCGCTGCTGCTCGGTGCGTGTGGCAGCGACAACAACGCGCCGACGGGTGGCAACAACACCCAGGCCAACGCGACCTCCATGGTCGAGTGCGGCGGTAAGGCCAAGCTGAAGGCCAGTGGCTCTTCGGCGCAGGCGAACGCCATGACGCGATTCGTCACTGCCTACGAGAACCAGTGCGATGGTCAGAGCCTCGACTACAACTCCAACGGTTCGGGCGCCGGCGTCAAGGAGTTCAACGGCAAGCAGACCGACATCGGTGGTTCCGACTCGTCGCTGAACAAGGACAAGGGCGAGTACGACGCGGCCAAGACGCGCTGCGACGGTAGCGACGCGTGGAACCTTCCCGCCGTCTTCGGCCCGATCGCCATGACCTACAACGTCGAAGGCGCCGATGGTCTGGTCCTTGACGCCCCGCTCATCGCGAAGATCTTCAGCGGCGCCGTCGCGACGTGGAACGACCCGGCCATCGCCGCGCTGAACAGTGGTAAGCAGCTGCCCGGCGACAAGATCGTGGTGATCTTCCGCTCCGATGAGTCGGGCACCACGGACAACTTCCAGAAGTACCTGGAGGCTGCGTCCGGCGGCACCTGGACCAAGGGCTCCGGCAAGGCGTTCGCCGGTGGCGTCGGAGAGGGCGCGAAGGGCAACGAGGGCACCTCGGCCGCGGTGAAGAGCACCAAGGGCGCCATCACCTACAACGAGTGGTCCTTCGCCAAGTCCAACAAGCTGCAGATCGCCAAGATCATCAACGCGGGTGGCGGCGAGCCGGTGGAGCTGACCGCCGAGACCGCGGGCAAGGCGATCGACGGTGCGAAGATCAAGGGCGAGGGCAACGACCTGGTTCTCGACCTGAACTCGCTGTACGCGACGAAGACCGCTGGTGCCTACCCGCTGGTCCTGGCCGCGTACGAGATCGTCTGCTCCAAGTACACCGACGCTGAGACTGCCAAGGCCGTGAAGGCGTTCCTCACCGTTGCGGTCACCGATGGCCAGAAGGGGCTGGAGGAGGCAGGCTACATCCCGGTGCCCAAGGCGTTCCAGGACAAGCTGCTGACCGCCATCAAGGCGATCGCCTGAAGTTGATCAGTAGGTAGCGGATCCCTGCCGGGAGCGGACCACCAGAAGTGGCCGCTCCCGGCCGACTACGGATGATTGGCGATATGACCGACAACGTCACCGGCAGCTCGCCACCTGCCAGGTCTACGGGCCGTCGCCGGGGCGACGGCATCTTCCGTTCCATGACCACCGGCTCCAGCCTCGTGATCGTGGTGTCCATTGGTCTGATCGGCCTGTTCCTGCTGATTCAGGCCGTGCCGTCGCTGCAGGCCAACACCATCAACTTCTTCACGAGCGCGGAGTGGTCGACCGGCGACGTCGGCAACCTGGCGTTCGGCATTCGCGACCTGCTCGTCGTGACCGTGCTGTCCTCGCTGCTCGCGCTCGCGATCGCGATGCCGATCGCCATGGGCATCGCGTTGTTCCTCACGCACTACCTGCCGCCGAAGATCGCCCAGCCGTTCGCGTACGTCATCGACCTGCTCGCGGCTGTGCCGTCGATCGTCTTCGGTCTGTGGGGCGCCAAGGTCCTGGGACCGTCACTCGAGCCGATCGCCACCTTCCTCAACGAGAACCTCTCGTGGATACCGCTGTTCTCCGACGGCAACGTCTCGCTGTCGGGCGGTGGCAACATCTTCACCGCGGGCATCGTGCTCGCGATCATGATTCTTCCCATCATCACGGCGGTCAGCCGTGAGGTGTTCCGGCAGACGCCGGCGATGCAGATCGAGGGAGCACTGGCGCTCGGCGCGACCCGGTGGGAGATGATCCGCACGACCGTACTTCCGTTCGGGCGCAGCGGATACATCGCGGGTTCGATGCTCGGACTCGGGCGTGCGCTCGGCGAGACGGTGGCTGTGCTGATCATCCTGCGGTCCGCGAGCAGTTCGTCGACGTTCAGCTTCTTCGACGGTGGTTACACCTTCGCATCGAAGATCGCGTCCGCGGCGCCCGAGTTCAGCGAGCCGCTGTCCACCGGTGCGTACATCGCGGCCGGTCTCGTCCTGTTCGTGTTCACGTTCGCCGTGAACGCTCTCGCGCGTTACATCGCGGGCCGAGGAAAGGCGAAGGCGTCGTGACTGCCGTCCTGACCGATCCCAACCGGCCCGCTCAGGCGCCGGCGTTTCAGAAGATCAGCACCGCCAGGCAGATCAAGAACCGGCTCGCGACGGTGCTGACCGGCCTCACGTTCCTTGTCGCCGTAATTCCGCTGGTGTGGTTGCTGTACACCGTGATCAGCAACGGTTACGAGGCGTTGCTGAACGGCGACTGGTGGTTCAAGTCGCTCAAGGGCGTGCTGCCCGAGCAGTTCACGGGCGGTGTCTACCACGCGTTGTACGGCTCGATCGTCCAGGCGCTGGTGTGCGCGCTGATCGCGGTGCCGATCGGCATCCTCACCGCCATCTACCTGGTCGAGTACGGCAACAACGGCCGGTTCGCCCGCATCACGACGTTCATGGTCGACATCCTCTCCGGTGTGCCGTCGATCGTCGCGGCGCTGTTCGTGTTCGCGCTGTGGGTCACCACGTTCGGCCTTGAGACGAGCGCGTTCGCCGTTTCGCTCGCGTTGGTGCTGCTGATGCTGCCGGTCGTCGTGCGCTCGACCGAGGAGATGCTGAGGCTCGTACCGGACGAGTTGCGTGAGGCGTCGTACGCGCTGGGTGTGCCGAAGTGGAAGACGATCGTGAAGATCGTGCTGCCCACGGCGCTGTCCGGCATCGTCACCGGTGTCATGCTCGCAACGGCCCGCGTGATGGGTGAGACCGCGCCGGTGCTCGTGCTGGTGGGATACAGCCGGTCGATCAACTTCGACGTCTTCGACGGCAACATGGCCTCGCTGCCGCTGCTGATCTACAACGAGCTGCTCAACCCCGAACCGGCGGGCCAGTTGCGGGTGTGGGGTGCCGCGCTCACGCTGATCCTCCTCATCATGTTCTTCAACCTCGTGGCAACCGTGATCTCGCGGTTCTCCGCGATCAAGACCAAGTGAAGCGGCGGAAGACCGATGGCCAAGCGCTTTGACATCAAGGACCTGAACATCTACTACGGCAAGTTCCACGCGGTGAGCAGCGTGAACCTGGCCGTGCCGCCGCGTAACGTCACCGCGTTCATCGGCCCCTCCGGCTGCGGCAAGTCGACCGTGCTGCGGTCGCTCAACCGCATGCACGAGGTCGCGCCCGGCGCGCGCGTCGAGGGCAAGGTGCTGCTCGACGGTGAGGACATCTACGCGTCCACTGTGGATCCGGTCGAGGTGCGCCGCACCATCGGCATGGTCTTCCAGCGACCGAACCCGTTCCCCACGATGTCCATTCGCGACAACGTGGTGGCCGGTCTGAAGCTGGCGGGCGTGAAGAACAAGAAGAAGCTCGACGAGGTGGCGGAGCGCTCGCTGCGCGGCGCGAACCTCTGGAACGAGGTCAAGGACCGCCTCGACAGGCCTGGCGGCGGCCTCTCCGGTGGTCAGCAGCAGCGTCTGTGCATCGCGCGTGCCATCGCGGTGCAGCCCGACGTGCTGCTCATGGACGAGCCCTGCTCGGCCCTGGACCCGATCTCCACGCTGGCGATCGAGGACCTGATCACCGAGCTGAAGAAGGACTTCACGATCGTCATCGTGACGCACAACATGCAGCAGGCGGCGCGCGTGTCCGACCAGACCGCGTTCTTCAACCTGCTGGGTGTCGGTCAGCCCGGACAGCTGATCGAGGTGGACGACACGGAGAAGATCTTCTCCAACCCCAGCCAGAAGGCGACCGAGGACTACATCTCCGGCCGGTTCGGCTAAATTCGAGGGTTCGGCTATCTTGCTGGCGTGAGCCCGCAAAGCAAGAGCCGCAAGAAGAAGCAAGGCAAGGCGCCCGGCCGCAGGCCCGAGCAGCAGTCCCCGTACGGGGCGCTGCTCGAGTCGGCGGCCGCGGTGCGTTCCGAGTCCTGGCTGCTCGCGGACGCCTGGGCGAGCGAGCTCTACGCGACGCTCTGGCTCGCCGGATCCGGCACCGCGCCGTTGATCGAGGCACTGCAGGCGATGGACGACCCCGCGGCGCTCACCGCGTTGCGCGCGCTGGCCGGCGTGGGCTCGGAGGAGAACCGGGCCGCCTCGTCCGCCGCGGCGGAAACCGTTGCGGCACGCGGCATCGCCGAGCCGGACTGGTACGTCGCCGGCACGGTCCCCGACTTCCGGGACGCCTTCCTCGTCACGAACCTGCTGGGCGACGTCGAGGTAATCGCGATCACCCAGGAACGCGCCGGCGTCGGCGAGACCGTGCTGTTCATGCGCCAGCCGGTGCTCGGCGCCACCGCGATCGAGCTGTTCTCGACGCCGGACGAGGGCACCGTCGCGTTGCTGGAGGACATGATCGCCTCCACGCCCGACGCGTTCCGTGACGAGATCACCCCCTTGAGTGCCACCGGCGTCTACGACCGCGTGTGGCCGGACATCGAGCAGTTCTGGGAGGACGGCCCGGACGAGGAGGCCGAGGAGGGCCTCCTGGGCGAGGAGGACGTGCGGCACCCGGTGCAGCTCATCGCTCTCGCCGACGCCCGCGTGAGTGCGTTGGTGCCCAAGGAGTACGAGATCTCCGCCGTCGGTCCGGAAAGGACGGACGAGGTCGTCGGCGCGTTCCTGGCTTCGGAGCACGGGATCGCCGACGTCGAGGCCGCGCGGGCGTTCGCGCGGATCGTCGTTTCCGCGGCGGTGGAACAGAACCGGGATCCCGTCGTCTACGGGCCGGCGTCACTGACCGCCGTGCTGATCCTCAACGTGGCCGCGAAGCTGCACGTGTCCGACGCGGACCTGGCGCTGCTGCCCGAGATCGTGCGGGCTTGGGCGTACTTCACCGTGGACGCACGGGATCTGCCGCGCGACGAGGCGCGGGCGGTGTGGGACGAGGAACTGCCCACCGTGCTCGCCGAGTTCTCCGAGGCCTACGCCGATCCGGAGCTGGTGGCAGAGCGCGATGGGCAGTTTCGCTAGAGGACTTCAGAGGTTGTCGTCGCCACCGTAGCCGGGCATCCGGCCGGTGACGACGAAGACCGTGCGCTTGGCGACCGACACCGCGTGGTCGCCGAAGCGCTCGTAGAAGCGGCCGAGCAGCGTCACGTCGACCGCGGCGGGGACGCCGTGCTGCCACTCCTTGTCCATGATCACGGAGAAGAGGTGGCGGTGGATGTCGTCCATCGCGTCGTCCTCGTCCTCGAGGCTGCGCGCACGGTCGACGTCCTTCTCCCGGATGATCGAGGCGGCCTCGTTCGCGAGCTTGACCGCGATCCGGCCCATCTCGGTGAAGTACGGCTGCACGTCCTCCGGCAGCGCCGACGCCGGGTGCCGGCGGCGCGCGGCCTTGGCCACGTGCAACGCCAGGTCGCCCATGCGCTCGACGCTCTCGGCGGCGTGGATCACCGCGAGAACGGTACGCAGGTCGGTCGCGACCGGTGCCTGCAGTGCGAGCAGCGCGTACGCCTGCTCCTCGATGCTGGAGCGGACGTCGTCGACCTTCTGGTCACCGCTGATGACCTGCTCTGCCAGGCCAAGATCGGCCTGCAGCAGGGCTGCGGTCGCGTTCTGCATCGCCTCGGCGACCATGCCGGTCATGTCGGCCAGTTGGTCGGCGAGCTGTTCGAGCTGGTCATGGTAGGCCTCGCGCATGGCGCTCAGCCTACGTCCCGGCCGTCGCTGCAGCGACATGCCAGGATGAACCCGAGGTGAACCCCAGGCGAATCACTTCGCCGCGCAGGGGTCCTGTGCGGCGTTCACAATGGACAGATCGGTGCCGGGCTGACCTTGCGTTTGTCCCTGCGGAGTGGCTTGCTGGCCCCCCGCCTTCGGTGCCTGGACCTTGTCGTCGAAGCCCTTGCCGATCACCAACTGGATCGCTCCACCCATCTCGGGTGACTCGACCAGCTCCGCGCCGGGCACCGCGGCCTTGAGCGTCACGGCCTTGTTCTCGTTGCCCTTGGCGAACTTGATGATCGTCTTCGGTGCCTGCTCCGGCGCGTTGTCCCGCTTGACGACCTTGAAGCCCTCTCGCACCAACGCGTTCGCCGTCCTGGCGACGGCGCCGTCGTTCGCCGAGTCGCCGTTGAGCACCTGGATGCTGACCTCCTTGGGGTCCACCAGGGTGCCGGGCTGCTGGGCGGGAGCGTTGGCGTCGCCGGGCTTGGGGTCGGCCACCTTCTCCTGCGGCAACGGCGTTCCGTCGATGATCGTCTGGAACAGCGCCTTGACGTCGTCGTCCTTGAGCCGCTCGATGTTGTCGTCCGGGTTGTTGATCAGCTTGTTGTCGTCGGTCCAGTGCGGCATCGTCACGAACGACACGCGGCCGGCGTCGAGGCTCTGCAGGGAGTTCGCGAGCTCCAGCAGCGAGGCGACGTCGATGTTGTCGCCGACCGTGGACTTCGTGAGCGCGTTGATGAAGTTGTTGAGCTTGCTCGGGCTCAGCAGCACCTCGTTGGACAACGCGCCACGCAGCATCGACGAGAGGAACTGCTGCTGCCGCTTGATGCGGTCGAAGTCCGTGCCGCCGTCGCCGGCGACCGTGCGGGCGCGCACGTACTGCAGTGCCTGGTCGCCCTGCAGGGTGTGCTTGCCCGGCTTGTCGATGATGACGCCGAGCTTCTCGTCGACGATCTTCGTGGGCGTGCAGATCTCCACGCCACCGATGGCCGTCGACATCTCGCGGAAGCCGACGAAGTCGATGCTGATGAAGTGGTTGATGTTGAGGCCGGTCAGCTGGGTCATCAGGTTCGCGACGCACTCGGGTCCACCGTCGTTGTAGACGGAGTTCGCCATGACGCCCTTCTCCGGCGCCAGCGGGCCCGCGTACTGCGCGGTGTCCGGGTTGTAACTGCGGCACGCGGGACGGTCGACCCGCACGTCGCGCGGCAGCGACACGATGACCATGCGCTTACGGTCCTTGGGGATGTGCGCGAGCATGATCACGTCCGACCGCGCGCCACCCTCCTGCGCCTGCGTGCCGACGTTGTCGCCCGGCTTGGCGCCCGCCCTGGTGTCCGAGCCGACCAGCAGGAAGTTCTCGTCACCGAGCTGCTTCTCCGCCTGTTGCACGGCCTGCGTGTTGCCGCCCAGCGCGTCGATCTTCGGGATCCTGGAGTCGGCCCACTGCATCGCGGCCCAGCCGACGCCTGTCGACGCGAACACCACGGCCGCGGCGGCGATCGCCCCGATCCTGGCGGTGCGCATCAACTTGCGCTGCTGCGGCGTGCGGCCGGTGGGACGCTTCTCGCCGTCCTCGTCCTCGGGGACGACGGGTTCGGCGAACTGGGTCGCCTCGTCGACGAGGTCTCCCTCTTCGCCGTCCTTGACCCACGGCATGAGCTTGGCGCGCCGCTCCTTGCGCTGGCGCTCCTGCTCGAGCAGTTCGTCGTGCACCGCGGAGAACCGCGCGAGAGTGTGGTCGACCTCGCGACGTTTCTTCACGTCGTCGCCGATGGCCTCCATCTCGGTGGTGAGGCACAACGGGTCCATCTCTTCGCGCTTCTCGACCTTGGCCACACCCGCCGCGGGGGCGATCTGGGTGGCCTCGGGACCCGGCGCGTCGGCCTCGGGTTCACCGAGCCGGTTGGCGAGGCTGCCGGGAACCGGGCGCGGACCGCTCGACTCTGCCCGTGGGGGCATCGGCCGGGGACCGCTCGACTCCGCGCGCGACGGCATCGGCTGCCTGCCCGTCATGTCCCCGTTCGGGGGCATGGGGCGGCGGCCGGTGTTGTCCGGCCCTTCACCCGGGGCGGGAGGACGCGGAATGCCGTTGGACGACGGTGCGTCGCCCGGCAGGAGGCGGCGAGGTGCGCCGGCCGCGGGGCCTTCCGGCGTCCCTCCCGGAGCGGGAGGACGCTGGAGGCCGTTGGACTGCGGGATCTCACCGGGGGCCGGCGGGCGCGGGACACCGTTGGACGACGGCGCGTCACCCGGCAGGAGCCTGCGCGGCGGTACTCCGCCTGCGTCGGGTGCCGGTCGGCGGACCGCCGGCCCCGCCTCAGGCGCGGGACGCCGCGGGATGCCGTTCGAGGAAGGCGCGTCGCCGGGAGGCATCCGCCGCGGGTCGCCGGGAGCAGGCGGCCTGGGCATGCCGTTCGAGGTGACGTCGGGCGCCGGTGGGCGCGGGATGCCGTTGGACGACGGGGCGTCGCCAGGGGCGAGCCGGCGCGCCGGAGGCATTTCGCCTGGTGCGGGACGCCGGACGGGACCGCCCGGCTGCTCGCCGGGCACCGGGCGGCGCTGCATGCCCGTCGCGTCGGGCCTCGGTCGCTGCCCGGTCTGGGCTGGACCCTGGGCCGGGTTCTGGGCAGGCCTCGGCCGTTGTCCGGTCTGCTCACCAGGCACGGGACGCGGACGCGGGCCGGTCTGCTGGACACCGTTCGGCTCGGCGGGGACACCGGGCGCGCGCCGCCTGCCGGTCTGGTCGCCGGCGAAGTTCTGCGGGGCGGCCTGCGGGCGCGCGCCCGTCTGCTCACCAGGCCGGTGAGCCGCGGGCGGCTGCTGCCGCGGTGCCTGAGGAGGCTGCTGCGGGTGGGCCGGGGGGTCAGGCAGTGCACGCCTGCCCGTGGCCGCGGGTGGTTCCGGCAGGGCGCGCCTGCCTGTCGTGGGTTCGTCGGGCGAGCCTGGCGGGACGGGCCGGGGGATGTTCGTCCTGCTGTGCTGCTCGATGAGGTCCGAGACGCTCAGGCCCCCAGAGCCTTCCATCGAGCGACGTCTACGGCCGGTCGGCTGGTCGTGCTGGGGATCCTGATCACCACGGGAAGAGGGGCCGCCACGTCGGGGGTCGTCGGGCACCCAATCTCCCTTCTGGGTCAGAAGCAAAAGCGGTTCGTCATTACGAAGTGACGACGACCGGGACACAAGGGTTGCATCACCGGGCGTGTCAGTTGCGCCCGCGATACTACGGATGTAGCCGACTTCTGACGACCACTCCGGGTGATACAGCTGCGATCTATACGCGATTACGCGCAGTCCGCTTGCCCTGAACGGGTGAGCCAGCTCACTCAGTGGTAACCGAGAACACGTGTCTCGGTGATCGCACGCCTGCCCGAGGCAGCACCAGCGAGTCGAACCCGTCCGTCGGCACGGTACGCCACCGCGTTGCGGCCGGACTGCTTGGCCGTGTACAGGAGGCTGTCGGCGCGCAGCAGTTGCTGCTCGGCGCCGACCGCCGGACGTTCCGGCGCCTCGTCCGCGGCCGGTTCGTAGGCGAGGCCCGCGCTGACGGTCACGCGCAGCCCTGGTGCGACGTCCTGCCACGCGTGACGCTCGACACGTTCGCGGGCCGCCTCGGCGATCTCCACGGCGGCAGCGGCGTCCACGCGGGGCAGCACGAGCACGAACTCCTCACCGCCGTAGCGGGCGCAGAACGCGCCCTCCGGCAGGCCCTGCTGCAGCAGTTCGACCACGCGCTGCAGCACCCGGTCGCCCAGGAGGTGGCCGAAGGTGTCGTTGACCTGCTTGAACCAGTCCAGGTCGATCAACGCGATGGCAAGCCCGTGCCGGCACGCTCCGTGTTCGGTCAGCAGGTCCATCAGCCGTTGGTCGAGGTAACGGCGGTTGTAGGAGTCGGTGAGGCTGTCGCGCAGGCTCTGCTCGCGCGCCTCGGCGTGCTCCCGGCGCAGCAGCTCGACCTCGCGGCGCAGCTGCTCCGGAACGTGCGGCTCCTCGACCTGATCAGCGTGGACGAGGTCGAGCGCGGAACGCAGGTGTCGGTACGCCTGGCGCCACTGGCCGCGGGAGGCGAGCAACGTCGCGATGGACTCGTGCAGCGCCACCAGGCCAGGACCCTGCTTGTCGACTGGGGCGTCGGCCTGCTGGATCTCTGCGGTCTCGGGTCGCAGTGCGGTCATCGCGGTCACCTCCTTACCTGCCAGGTGTCGTCCCCTAAGAGGCGGCGCTTGAGCTAGAAGGACGTGTGGAGGTGGGATTTCCCCCTTCCGGTTGACCGTCAGCTGCTCCGATCCAGTGAGCTTGGAAGATCAACAACCCGTTCAGCCACCGAGGCAGGGCGCGAACCCGTACACCTCGTCGTCCAGGAGCACCACGTGCATCGACCCGATCTGGCTGCCGATCGCCTGATCTTCCTTGCGTAACGTGATCGTGACGGCGACGACGTAGACGTCACCCCGTGGATGAGCCTTCTCGCCGGGGGGCGCCCAGTCGGCGTCCATGCGCAGCGTCGTCCACGTCGGCTCGACCTTGATCGTCGCGCCGCGCAGGTCGCACGTCTTCTGCCGGAAGTCCGGGTGCTGCGTGTCCTTCAGCAGCTTCGCCTGCTGGGACGCGCCCTCCTCACCCGCCTTGTTGACGCGGGCGTAGTAGTCCTTGAACTTGGCGCGGCCGTCGTCGCTGAGCCGCACGGGCCGTGCCGTGCCCGTGATCGGTCCACCGCAGCCCGCCAGCAGCGCGAGCGCGACCAGGAGGACCGCGACGCGTTCAGCCACCGGAGTGCATCAGGTCCGCACCGGACGGCACCGTGGCGTCCTCGGGGTCGTCCAGCCAGCCCTCGGGCAGCACGACCTTCGCCGACGACCCCTGCCTGCCGCGCGGCCCCTCGGCGTTCTCGGGGAACGGCACCGCCTTGTCGAGCGTGCCGATGAGGTCGTCCAGCTCCTGCAGGCTCGACACCATGGCGAACGCCCGGCGCGTGTCGCCGCCGACCGGGAAGCCGTGCCAGTACCAGGCCATGTGCTTGCGCAGGTCACGCAGCCCCTTGTGCTCGCCGTCGTGCGCCGCGAGCAGCCGGGCGTGGCGACTCAGCACCTCGGCGACCTCGCCGAGGTTCGGGCCCTCGGGGATCGGCTCACCGCGGAACGCCGCCTGCAGGTCGCGGAAGAGCCACGGCCGGCCGAGGCAGCCACGCCCGACGACCACGCCGTCGCAGCCGGTCTCAGCGACCATGTCGAGCGCGTCCTGGGCGCTGAAGATGTCGCCGTTGCCCAGCACCGGAATGCTCGTGACGGCCTCTTTGAGCCGTGCGATGGCAGACCAGTCCGCCTTGCCGGAGTACCGCTGCGACGCCGTGCGCGCGTGCAGTGCCACGGCCTGTGCGCCCTCGTCCTGCGCAATGCGACCGGCGTCGAGGTACGTCAGGTGGTCGTCGTCGATGCCGATGCGGAACTTGACGGTGACCGGCATGTCCCCGGCGTTGCGGACCGCGGCCCGCACGATCTGCCGGAACAGTTCACGCTTGTACGGCAGCGCGGCGCCACCGCCCTTGCGCGTCACCTTGGGCACCGGGCACCCGAAGTTCATGTCCATGTGGTCGGCAAGATTCTCGTCCACGATCATCTTCGTGGCCTCGCCGACGTTCTTGGGGTCCACGCCGTAGAGCTGCATCGACCGGGGGCTCTCGCCCTCGTCGAACGTGATCATGTGCATGGTCATCGCGTCGCGCTCGACCAGCGCCCGCGCGGTGATCATCTCGCAGACGTAGAGCCCGGCCCCGTACTGACGGCACAGCTGCCGGAACGCCACGTTGGTGATGCCGGCCATGGGGGCCAGCACAACGGGCGGGTCGACGGCGAACGGGCCGATCTTCAGCGTGGAGGGAACGGACACGCCCCCCAGGTTACGGCACTGACCTGCCGCGATCTTCACCGAGAGTGACCGCGGCGGATTGTCCCGTCGACTCCGCCCTCGCCGGGGCAACGGCTCGTTCGCGGTTGTAGCCGACGGCGAACACCCCCGGTGCCCCGATCGGGTGTCAGGGGCTTCTGCCAACATGCAGTCGGAGGTGGCGTACCTGTGGGGGCGGTTGAACTGATCAGGTCCGGGTTCGAGCGGTTCTTCGTCGACGGGCCGGTGGGCAAGTCGACCGGCGGCGGTGAACAGCAGGTCATCAGCGTGCGGCAGGTGGGTGAGCTGGCCCTGCCGACGGGCAGGCTCGTGGCGGCCGACCCGTTCGTCGTGTGGCCGGACGACGCGGAGGCGTTCACCGACGTGGTCGAGCCGGGCAACTACCCGGTGTCGGTCTCGCTGGTGTCGTACATCGACGGCGACGGCCTGCCCGACGAGCGGCAGGGTTACCGCGTCGCGGCCGCCAAGGTGACGGTGAAGGACGAGCCCGCGTACTCGTGGCGGCCGGCCGTGACGCCGGGCGAGCACGTGCCCATGCTGCCGGTGATGCCGGAGTTCGGGTACGACGTGAAGTCGAGCACCGGCGCGTTCTTCGACCTCGCCGCGGCTTCGGCGCTGGACCGGCTGGCCGGCGACGACGAGGCGGGCAACTGCGACCTGATCGACGCGCTCGGCGAGGTGGGCGGCGGCCGTGGCCCGGCCAACGTGACCGACGCCAGGTCCGGGTTGAACGTCGTGGCGTTCTCGACGGGCTGGGGTGACGGCGTCTACCCGACCTGGGTCGGTCGCAACACCGCGGGCGACCCGGTCGCGTTCGTGACCGACTTCTTCGTGATCACAAGAGCCTAATTGGCTGGTGCCAACGGCCTAGTCGCGCCATTTCGGCGTTTCAACAGGTCAGAGGCGGGTAGGTGAGGATGGTGAGCGAAGCAGAGGAGTCGGATCAGCGCAGACTCGCCCGCAACCTCAACGAGCTCCTCCAGGAGCTCCGCGTGGCCCAGGCGGGCGTGCAGATCCTGTTCGGCTTCCTGCTCTCCATCGCGTTCACCGAGAAGTACGCCTCCGTCAACGGTTACGTCCGCATCACCCACCTCGTCACCGTGCTGTGCGCCGCCGTGGCCGTCGCCTTCCTCACCGCGCCCGCCGCGTGGCACCGCGTCATGTTCCGCCAGGGTCGCCGCGAGGAGGTGGTCCGCTCGGGCAACGCGTTCGCCCTGACCGGCCTGGCCTTCCTGGCGCTGGCGATGACCGGCACCGTCCTGCTGCTCGCCGAGGTGATCCTGGGCGGCTGGCCGGCGATGGTGGTCGGCGCGCTGGCGTTCATCGTCTTCGCCGGCCTCTGGTTCGCGCTGCCGCTCGCCTCATCCCATGGTGCTCAGGACGGCGAGAGCTCCTAATCCTATCGCCACCGGCACCGCGATCAGCACGTTCTTCCTTGTAGGCGGTGGCTGCTCTCTCAACGCCAGAATCCCCAACGGCACCAACGCAACGCACAGACCGACCGTGCCGACGATGGACAACACCTCGGTGCCCTTGAGGACCCCGAGCGGCAGCAACCCCATGGCAGCCAGCGCCACCGCCCGGACCCTGCCGAGCACGCCGCCGCGGTACGTCCCGATCGCCAGCACGAACCAGCCGAACATGATCGTGAAGGACAGGAAGCTGAACAGGTGCAGGTCTCCGTACCCGCGCGCCACCAGTTCCGTGGCTCCCTCGACCCCCAGATGCCCAGTGGCGCTGAACGCCGCCTGGTCGACCCCGGCGTGGAACGTCCGCTCGAAGAGCCCGATCGTCACCAGCACCCCGCCCCAGGCCGCCCACCGGGGACTTCGGGCGCCGATCCGGTGCGCCAGATACGCCACCGCCGCCCACATCACGACGTTGCCGGCCAGAAAAGCGGTGTAGGCCGCCTGCATCAACCCCGGATGCTCGGCCACCGCCCGCAACTGGTCGGGGAAGAAGAAGTTGAACGGCGACCGCAACAGCGTGCCTGCCAGCAACAGCACCGGCCCGGCGATCAGCGCCGCGCCACCAACCCACCCGTTCGGAAACCTCATGGTCGTAGACGCTGTCACCGTCGTGACGACTTCTGATCGGCCCGCGGTCCGACTCGCCTCTCGGCCCGTGGTCCTAGACCCCTAGGTGGCACCCTGCTTTCTCCCTGATTCCGGGAACCTTTTCCCCGCAACGGTTCCTGCGCTCTCTACCGTCAGCAGATGAGAGCCGCCGTGCACACGAGCTTCGGCCCGCCGGACGTCGTCCAGGTGGTGGAGAAACCACTCCCCACCCTGCGCCCTGGCGATGTCCTGATCAAGGTCCACGCCACGACCGTGACCTCGGCCGAGTGCGCGATGCGCCGCGGCGAACCGTTGTGGGGCCGCGTGATCCTCGGCCTGCGCCGACCGCGCGCGGCGCTGCGCACCCTGGGCCTGGAGGTGGCCGGCGTGGTGGATTCGGTGGGTTCCGCGGTGACGGGTTTCCAGGCGGGCGACGAAGTCTTCGGCTTCACCGGCTTCGCGGCAGGCGCCCACGCCGACTACGTTCGTCTACCCGCCACCGGCTCACTTGTTATGAAGCCTCCGAGCCTGACCTTCGCCGAAGCCGCCGCCGCGGTGGACGGCGCCACCACGGCCCTGTTCTTCCTGCGCGACAAGGCAAAGGTCCGTCCTGGCGACCGAGTCCTGGTCAACGGAGCGTCCGGCAGCATCGGCACCTACGCCGTCCAACTGGCCAAGCACCTCGGCGCCACCGTCACCGCGGTCTGCGGCCCGTCGAACGTCGAGCTGGTGAAGTCGCTGGGCGCCGACGAGGTGATCGACTACACCGCGCACGACTTCACCGCCGACCCGGACAGCTACGACGTCGTCTTCGACACGGTGACCAAGTCGTCGTACCGCGCGTCTCGACGTGCTCTGCGCGCCGGCGGCAAATACCTTCCGACCACCGGCCTCCCGAACACCTTCTGGGCCCTGTGGACGGCATTGCGCGGCGGCAAGCGCGTCGTCGTCGGCATGTCCGTCAACAAGCGCGCGACCCTGCCCGTGATCAGCTCTCTGCTGGACGAAGGCAAGCTGCGCGTGGTCGTCGACCGCACCTATCCACTGGCTCGGATAGCCGACGCGCACCGCTACGTCGACGCAGGTCACAAGCGGGGCAACGTCGTGGTCACCGTGGCGGAGTGATCCGGTAGGCCGCCGACCCGTTGTGCAGGAACCGCGCCCGTCCGCTCTCGTCCTCGCCGACCAGCGAGAACACCTGGTAGCCGTCGCTCGTGGGGGTCACGCCGATGACCGAGCTGTCGCCGTGCCGCACGACCTCGACGCGTTTCGCCCGGCCGAGTTCGGTGCGCGGCCGGTAGACGAGGACAGCTCGTTCGTCCTCGGTGGCGAGCGTGATGTCGTACAGCTGGTTGCGATAGGTGCCGCACATCCAGTCCGCGATCGCTCCGGGCTGTGTTGCGGGGCTTGGCGGCGTTTCGCTGCTTTTCAGCACTTCGGTGAAGACCTCGCGCGCCAGCAGTTCGCTGTCCGCACTGTTGGTCAGCACGGCCACCGCGGTCCCGGAGTCCGGCACCACACGTAGAAAAGCCTTGCGCCCCTTCGCAACTCCGATGTGGCCGACAACGCCGTCCAGGTAGAGCATCCATCCCAGTCCCCACCCAAGAACCCCGCTTCCGAAGTCCGGAACGGCCTCGACCTGGGTCTCCCGCAGCACCGCGAGCTTCGGGTCGTCGAGGTGCAGCCGGACGAACCGCAGCAGTTCGCGCGCACTCATCGCGAAGTCCGACGCGCCGGGCGCCGTGCCATGACCTACTTCGGTGGCAACCGTCCGCAACCCCATCGGCTCCACCAGGCGTTCGCGCAGCACGTCGTGAAAAGGCTTGCCGCTCAGCACCTCCACCAGCCTGCCGAGCACCACGAACCCGCTGTTGGAGTACGAGAACACCGTGCCGGGCGGGATGGGGTGCTCCGCCGCCGCGAGTGCGCCGGCGTACTTCTCGAGCGCGTCGTCGCCGCGCCCGATGCCGAAGAAGTGGTTGCTGTCGAGCCCGCCCATGTGCGTGAGGAGGTGACGCGCCGTGAGTGACGGCGTGAACCCAGGCAAGTAGCGGCAAACCGGACGATCGAGGTCCAGCCGCCCCTCGTCCACCAGCCGCTGCACGAGCGTCGCCGTCCAGATCTTGGTGATCGAACCGACCCTGAACGCGGAGTCGCTCGTGACCTGACCACCGGTGCTGGACACACCTGCGGCCTCGTCCCGTATCTCCCCACCCGTGAGCACCGCTACCTGGGCGCCCGGCACGTCGTACTTCGCGATCAGCTCGCCCAGCCCCATGCGGAAAAAACTACGGACGACCGTGTCGATTCGAGGTCTGGCCGTTCGACGCACAGGTAGATGGACCGGAAAACCCGGATGAGACTAACGCCGCGATGAGAGAGACTCGGACGTACCGATGAGTTCCTTCGACGCTGCAGGTCTTCTCCGGTGTCACGAAGAACCTGATGCCAGCTACCGAGTGAGGGCCTGACATGCCTGCTGTGACCCAAGACCGACCTACCGCACAAGCGGGCAAAACACCGCTGGTGGTGCGTCTGCTGGTGCTGGCGACGTTCGTCGTGATCCTCAACGAAACGCTGATGATCAACGCGATTCCGCGCCTGATGGAGTCGCTGCACGTGACCGAGCAGGCCGCCCAGTGGGTCTCCACCGCGTTCATGCTCACCATGGCCGCTGTGATTCCCGTCACCGGCTGGTTCCTGCAGCGAGTCACCACCCGCCAGGGCTACGCGATCGCGATGGGCGTCTTCCTGGCCGGCACCGCCCTCTCCGCCGCGGCACCGACGTTCACCATCCTGCTGTTGGGCCGCATCGTGCAGGCCGCAGGCACGGCCGTGATGATGCCGCTGCTGATGACCACGCTGATGACCGTCGTCCCCGAACAGGACCGAGGCCGCGTCATGGGCAACGTGACCCTGGCGATCTCGGTGGCCCCGGCCCTCGGCCCGGCCATCTCCGGCCTGATCCTGCAACTGGGCTCCTGGCGCCTGCTCTTCGTCGCCGTCCTGCCGATCGCCGGCGCCGTGACCTACTTCGGCCTCCGCCACCTGGACAACATCGGCGAACCCAAGGTCAGCACCCTCGACTGGGCATCAGCCGCCATGGCCACCCTGGGCTTCGGCGGCCTGGTCTACGGCCTGAGCCTCTTCGGCGAGGGCGAGTCCAACCTCGGCCCGAGCATCGGCATCGTCATCGCCGGCGCGGCCCTCGTTGCGTTCTTCGTCCTCCGCCAGCTCAAACTGCAGCGAACCGGCGCCCCGCTGATGGACCTCCGCACCCTCACCCACCGCACCTTCGCGCTCTCGCTGGCCCTCATGTGCATCGCGTTCCTGACGATGATGGGCTCGATGATCCTGCTGCCGCTCTACCTGCAGAACCTGCGAGGCCTCACCCCGTTGCAGACGGGCCTGCTCCTCATGCCCGGCGGCCTCGCCATGGGCCTCCTCGGCCCGAAGGTAGGACGCATCTACGACCGCCTCGGCAGCCGCCCACTGGTCATCCCGGGCTCGATCGGCATCGTGCTCTCCCTGGCTGGCTTCACCCAGATCTCGATGACCATGCCGTACTGGCAGGTCCTGGTCCTGCACGCCCTCCTGATGGTGAGCCTGGCAGCAACCTTCACCCCGATCTTCACCCTCGGCATGGGCGCCCTCCCGCCGAACATGTACCCGCACGGCAGCTCGATCCTCGGCACCCTCCAGCAGGTGGCCGCGGCCCTGGGCACTGCTCTCGTGGTGACCGTCATGTCGGCCCGTGCCACGGGCTTGGTCGCCGAGGGGGCCGCCGCGGGTGCGGCGCAGTTGAGCGGCATGAGGCTGGCGTTCGTGATCGCGACGGTTTTGGCTGTGGCGACGATCGTTGTGGCGTTCCTGCTGCCTAGCCGCACCACCACGTCCGGCGATGTCGTGGCCCACTGACTGGACGGTTCCTACGGCCTCGACGCGCTGGAATCGTTCAGTCGAGCCCTGGGCTTCGTTCGGCGGCAAGGCCACTGGAACGTGGGACCGCACTCTTGAGATACGAAACCCCCAGGTCTGTGACCTGGGGGTTTGGTGGGCCGCCAGGGACTCGAACCCTGAACCCGAAGAGTAAGAGCCTTCGCTTGGCGTTGTTCGTCGATCTTCCTCGACAGTGCTCACTGCTGCACGGATGCGGTCTTGATCTGAGCACTCTGGACAGTCGCTTCTCGACGTTTATCGACGTTTTACGAGACTAAAGCGCATCATGATCTTGGTCCTTGAGGACCGTTCGCCCCTCTGACATTGTGCCCGACGCTGAGCCTTGAACGTGGCCGGTGGTGCTGGGGCAAGGCACTCGTTCCGGCCTTGCGCGGCGCTGCCGGCCATTGCCGATACGCGATGCCGCAGCTGTGTGTGCCGGGTTCCAGCGGCGACTATTCAGGGCACCGATCGTGTGCCACGCGTGCGGATATCAACCTGCCGCCTCTTACAACCGCTGGTTTGGCCGTAGCCTCGGGTGCCCCGGCGACACCTATTGAGTCGATGGTCAGAGGCTGTCAGCTACGGGCCTCTTCGAGCAACCGGCTTCCTCGGGGCTGAGGCGCCAGGAGCTGCGGGCCACATGGTTCGGTGGCAAGGCGGCGCAGCCGTCGCGGCAGTCGAGCGCCGTGCACAGCCACCTGTGGTGACCGCGCTGGCGCTCGTCGGGAGTCGGGACGAATCAGAGCTCGGATCGTGCGAGCCGTAAACTTGCGTTCGAGGTCCGGCGCGTAGCGCCGCCCGGCCGACCGGCGCAGCGAAGCGGATGCCGGGAGTGCCGGGATGGATGTTGGCGCAGCGCCAGACCGCACGCGCCGCCGTCGGCGGCGCCTTGATCCCGTAGAGCTGGATTCGGCAGCAAGTACGAAGCGAGCACAGAGTGATGTGGTAGGCCTTGTACTAGAGGGATCCACGGCTGTGCTTCAACTGTGCAGGTGACAGGGCCGGACGTACCTTGCGCGCGGCGTGTAAGTAGCCCATCCTGGCGCTTCGTAGACGACACGGCTCGAAGGGCTGCGACGGAGGACTGCATGGTGGTCAGCACCCCAGAGCTGGAAATCGCATCAATTGTGCTTGCGGGATCGTTTAATCCCGGTATCTTCCACCCGGCATGGCTTGCGGCTAACGATCTAATACCAAAGATCGAAGCGGAGGCTGCCGAGAACATCCTGGTGAGCGCGGACTATACGCGATTTGAAGTCGACTGGCTTGGTCTTGAGGTAATACCCGAGCGACTAACTATTATGACAAGCCAAGCGCCATACCAGAGCCCGCTTCGCGATTTGGCGCAGTCAATACTAACGCTGCTTCCTCATACGCCGATTAACGCAATGGGCCTCAATCGTGCCACGCATTATAAGCTAAAGAATGAAGATGTGTGGCATAGCTTCGGTCATCGCTTGGCTCCCAAGGATCCCGTGTGGACGGACATACTCAAGGCGCCAGGGACCAGGCGCCTAATGATCCAAGGGGAGCGAGATGATGGCAAGCGCGGGCATGTAATCGTCACTGTTGAGCCTTCGCAACGCGTCGATACCGCCATTTTCATCGACATTAATGATCACTTTGCACGTCCGTCGGACTTGTCTGGGATTGAGGGTGCAAAGTGGGCTAGAGACATACTTACAGAAGATTGGAGGGTGAATACGCAGCGCATTAACTCGATTAGGTCGAGGTTGTTGATCTTCGCTTCTGAGGGGGAAGGCGAAAAATGACAAAAGTTCGAACGGATGAATCGTCGCAGTCTATCACGACCAGTGGTCTTCAGCCGCTCGCTCGAACCAGGGAGAATCTTGAAAAAATAGGAACCAGGAACGATCCGAGTGGGACCTATCTTCGGAACTCTGTCGTCATTCAATCAAGGTCTATCGGACAATCGGCCTTGTCTGACGACGATGTTCATCCTGACGTCAACGCTGGTGAGCCTGACACTGGCTCTCCTGATCACAAACCTCAGGACGTAGTAAAGCCTCCGAAGATCTTCGCTCGCAGACCTATCGCCGACACCAGGTTCATTTCTCTGCAGTCATGGGAAGGGGTAGTGGAGGAAGTCTTCTCCACCTACTTCACTGCTCTTGTCGTCGAGCCCACTTCGACTGTAGAGGAATTTGCGGAGATCGCCATGGAGGAGATTTCACCTGCCGACCGCGAGTTGCTGGAACCAGGTGCGCGATTCTATTGGTCAATCGGATATCAACAGAACCGATTTGGGCAGCGGACTCGATCATCAGTCGTTAGGTTTCGGCGGGTTGCTCCGTATCAGAGAGACGAGCAGTGGGCAAAGACGGTAGGTGAGACTTGGCTCAGCCTCTAGACGTTGCCCTGCTGCCTCCCGAACTTGACGAGTTCGAAATCAACCTGTTTGGTCCTGGATATGGCGAGAGTATCGCCGTGCATCTTGGGGACAATAGATGGATGATTAACGACTCTTGTCTTAATGCGACCAAGTCTCGACCTGCTGCGCTTGAGTATCTTGAAGGTATTGGCGTTGATTGTGGCAGTAGCGTTGACCTGGTAGTCGCCTCTCACTGGCACGATGACCACATACGTGGTATGGCGCAGGTTGTAGATACTTGCAGCTCAGCCACGTTTGTCTGTTCCACGGCATTGCGCTCGGATGAGTTCGTTCAGCTTGTTTCGGCTGCAGAGCCTGAAATGTCTCTTGGGTCGGGCCTGTCGGAGTTTCGCAAGGTCATGGACATCGTGGTTGGGCGGCGTAATTCTGGCGTTCAAAACCCTGTGAAGTTCGCTCAGGCGGACATGACTATCTGGTCGAACCCCAATCGTCCAGCTGTACGCGTACACACTCTTTCTCCGTCGAGTGCTTCTACATTGCATACCTTCCAAGAGATCGGCGCGCTTATCCCCTCAGTCGAATCTGCGCGACTGAGGGTGCCGAAAGTGCAACCTAACGACACGAGTGTGGTTGTGTGGGTGGAATTTGAGTTCGAACAGGCACTGCTTGGTGCAGATCTGGAAGTGGTCGCTGACGACGCTCGCGGATGGGCTGCAATTTGTGATTCTGCAACTCGACCAAATGGCAGTGCTGGTGTGTACAAGGTGGCGCACCATGGGTCCGTTACCGGCCACTACGACGGGATTTACGCCCAACTGCTCAGTGCGCTCCCGATTAGTGTTCTAGCACCGTTCAGTAGGGGCCGAACAATTCTGCCTACGGAAGCCGACCGTGAGCGACTGTGCTCGCACTCGTCTGAAGTATATTCAACGAACACAAAGATAAGCCCCGTTCGCTTGCCTCGCGAACGCCTCGTGGGCAAGACGCTTAAGGAATCTAACAACAAGGTTGAGGTTGTTGACCCAAGCTTCGGGCATATCCGCCTTAGGCGCCGCACGGATGATCCCACTTGGAGAGTGGAGCTGCGCGGACATGCTGGCGCGCTGTGTGTTGCCTGATTAGCTCTCGGTCGAGGGTCCAGCAAACTAGGTGCCTGCGTATGGTTGCAGAGTGGATCTCGTCGCCTGGGCTACCGACGCCGTCACGGATGTACTGGCAGGACCGTTTCCTCAGAGGTTTGCGCACGTCATAGGTGTAGGGAGCAGGGCGCGGCTCGCTGCACCCTTGTTTGACCGGCAGGATCAAGAGCTGCTGGTGGCAGCTGCGCTGCTCCATGACATCGGCTACGCGCCGAATCTTGCGCATACGACGTTTCATCCTCTGGATGGCGCGCGGTTCCTGGCCCATGGTCATGCGGACAGTCGACTGTGCGCGCTGGTGGCGCATCACTCGTGTGCGTATCTGGAAGCCGAGCTAAGAGGACTATCAGCCCAACTCGCACAGTGGGTGGATGAGAGGACTCCACTCCGCGACGCCCTCTGGTGGGCGGATATGACCACTACGCCCGATGGTGAGTCTACAAACGTGCATGACCGGATCGAGGAGATCCAGAAGAGGTATGGGCCGGACGACTTGGTGACCTTCTTCATCAGGCAAGCCAAGCCTGAACTAGTCGCCGCTGTCGAGCGTACGGAAGAGCGGCTACGCGCGGCGGGAGTCGACTACACCGCGAAGTAGGGTGTCGCTCGGCCTTCAAAGCCGTGCCCGATCCGTAGGCGGGTCGACGGGTGGATGCTCAAGGAGTCCAAGTCTCCGCGGCTAACCCAAAGCACTTCGCTCGACTCGTTGCTCGTCCTCAGTTCGCCGCCGATCGGCCGTGCCCGGAAGCAGATGGAGAACTGCTGGCGCACCTCACCGTCGGTGTATGCGATGACGTGCGCGGGGTCGGAGTAGACGCCGATGATGTCGACGGGCTCGACGTCGATCCCGGTCTCTTCCTTGACCTCGCGGATGACGGTGTGGCCGATGGTCTCGCCGACGTCCTGGGCTCCGCCGGGGATCGAGTACAGGTCGTTGTCGGTCCGCCGGATCATCAACAGCCGGCCGTGCTCGTCCTGTACGAACGCCGTCACCGCCACGACGATGTTTGTCGCCTTGGGCGCGTTCGGGTCGTTGTAGTGATCAGTGCGAGCCATGCCTACCTGCCTACCACTTCGGCTGCTTCGCGCCATCCCAGACGCCTTGGAAGCTCTCGGCGTACGTCTCGAACAGGTCGCCGCCGGACAACCGTCGTAGGTGCAGGACCGGTGCGTGAGCTGCCATGAAGCCGTGCACGTGCGTGTTCACGAGCATCTCGTCATCGAAGCGGTAGATCGAGTTGTAGAGCGTCGTGCCGTGAACCCGGATCTCCACGCCCGACACCTCGGCCAACGGCCTGTAGACCGCGAGGGCGTTTCGGATCTTCGCGCCAAGCGTGGTCTTGCCGATGCCCTCTTCTTCGCTGCGGCGCGCGACCTCTCGGCTCGCGGGGTCTCCGAGCAGCAACCGGATCTTGACTCCGCTCTCCGCCTTCTGGCGAAGCGTCTTGATCAAGGCTGGGTTGTCCACGAGGAACATGCCGGCGTAGACGAGGATCGAGATGCTGATCTTGGATTGCTCGATCAGGTGTCCCCAGATGTCGTGCGATACCGCGTGGCGGTGTGCGTAGACCTGTACGACCTCGGACTCGTTGATCTCTTTCTTCTTCTCCGGCGCGACTGCGTCAGGCCAAAGGTAGGTCTCTGTCTCGCGGACCATCGCGGCGATGGCGTGCCGGTGGCGTGGGTACGGCGTCCGGTCCTGCGTGATCCACCGTTCGACGGTCTTCGGGTCTACGCCGGTTGCCTTGGCCACTTCATCGAAGCCCAAAGTGTTGCGCAGCAACGCATCTCGCAGGCGTTGGTTCGGCATGGCCCACCCTCCGTACAACTAGGGACGACTTTAGTGTAGTCGAGACGTCTGTAGTTGTCCTGTTGTGTGGTGTTGACGTCCTCCCGATTCGTCGAAAGTCGTAGGTGTCGAGATGTCGGGGAGTGGCCCCGACCGGCACAAACGTCAGGAGAACGACGATGGCGATCACAGGTGGGAGCAGGTTCCCGGCGGGTCACGACTTCGTGTTCCCGAGGGGTGCGCTCGTGATGGGCGTCGAGCCGGTGCTCGAGTTCCAGTCGGCTGAGGAGCGTGCCAAGGGCCTCCCTGTCGAACAGGAGAAGGACAAGGAGACCGGTCAGCTCGTGTGGTCCGTCCTGGTGATCGACCAGGCTGCGGAGCGCAAGGCGGACGCTGCGGTCACGGTCAAGATTTCGGCACCTCACCAGCCGGTGCCGCCGGAGGCCATTCCGGGTACGGACATCCGCCCGGCGATGTTCGAGGGCCTGACGGTGACGCCGTGGATCGATGACAAGGGCTGCCGTGGTGGCCACGTCGGTGAGCGTCACCGCTGCCGGGCGAAGCTGGGCTACAGCCTGCGGGCCACCGGTATGAAGGCCATCGTCGCGGCCAAGCCCGCACCTAAGGCGGCGTGATCCGTGCCTGACTTGATGCGCCTGCACCTGACGGCAAACCTGCCGATCCGGGTGGAACCGCTCGTCTTCGCTGGACGGGTCGAGTTCCGGCTGGGCAACGCGTTCCCTGCCGTCCTGGTGGTCGATGCGGAAGCACTGCCCCGGCTTGCTGAGGCGGTCGCGGAGGGTCAGACGGCTCTCAATGCGGCGCGGGGTGGTCAGTGATGGGGTTCAACGCCACCTGCACACCCGGTCAAGACGCGGGCGCGGCCATGATCCGGGTGACACCCGAGGTTCCGGCGCTGGCCATCTACCTCGACCCGGTCAATATCGCGATCCAACTCCCGCCCTTTCCCGGTGGCTCGGACGTGCTGATGCGGTTCTGCCGGGAGTTGTCGCGTGAGGCCTCCAAGTTGGCTGATCACCTCGGCGACCAGGAGGGGCGTCACGCGCTCGCGGAGGAGGCTCCTGATGTCCGCAGTTGAGGCGATGCGCTGGGGCCTTGCTGAGCAGGTCCGGACGCTGAGCGAGGCGCATGACGTGCTGAGCAAGCTCCTGCCCAATCCCAAGTCCGCGCCCGACGTGTTGAAGGACTACTACCTCCGCTCGGCCGCCATCTACGCGCGCGTCGCTGAGACCGATCGCAGCCACCACCACGAGGCCATGTATTGGGCAAACCGTGAGCGCGAGAAGGGGGAGGCGATCAAGGTCACCAAGTCGGCGAAGAAGTAGCGAAATTCCTCATTGGACAGAGCGCGTGACTCTGCGGGGTCACGTGGCGATGCCGCACGTCTTGTTGCGGCGCAAAGAGAACGTAAGACGCAGGAGCGGAAACCGGCTACCAACCTCGCCGCTCCTGCGTTGTCCACCCAACTCAGGAGTGAACAACGATGAGCGTAGAGCCTGAGCGCATCCGTGCGCTAGACAGGGCCACAAAGCAACTGCTGTGGGATCGAATGATCTCCAGCAAGCAGACCGTTTCCAGCTACGCCGTGATGCTCGACGGTGGCTCGTTGGAGACGATGGAACTCACGGCCGCACAGGCTGAGGGCTTCGAGTGCCTGACCTGTAAGGCACAGCAAACCGCCGCTTCGGGAGCATTCCGACCTGTTGGGCGCATCCCAAGCGTTGGCAGCGTCTTCCAGTGCCTCAAGTGCGCTGGCGGTGCGCGATGAAGGGCAACCGCTGGGTAGACCCCGCGCCATTCGAGGGCGCACGTCCGCAGGTCCCTTGGTGGGTATGGCTTCCCGGTTGGGTCAAGCTCGTGCTCGCGCCGTTCGCGCTGGCCTGGCTCGCCGTCCGCCTGGTCGTGCGGTTGGCTGTTCTGGCGGTTCGGTACCCGGTGGCGGTCACAACCGGCCTCGGCGGCTACGTCGCCTATCGCCAGTTCGGCCTTTCGCCGCTGGTGATCGCGTTGCTGTCGCTCGTGTGCGCCTTGACCGTCTGGTACGGCCTCGATCGGGGCTCGTTTCTCCGGCACGGCTGGTACCGCGTCCTGACCGAGTGGCGACGGCTCACGGTGTACGTGCCGCAGTGGCGCACCGTGATGCGCTTGGCTGAGCTGTCCAAGGACAACCGGGGGCGGGAGTACCGGCCGAAGCTGCGCCGCGTCCGCTCCGAGGGCTGGCGGGACAAGGTCCGGGTGCGGATGATCCCGGCGCAGTCGCCGGAGCAGTGGGAAGCGCGTCGGGACAACCTGGCGCACTCGTTCAATGCCCGGTCCTGCCGTGTGCGGGTGCTCAAGCCGCGCGTGCTGGAGCTCGACTTCATCCACGCTGACCCGCTGGCACGTCCGGTCGCGGTGCCGCAGCTTGCCGAACCTGGAGAGGTCGACCTCAAGCGGGTGGTTGTCGGCCGCACGGAGACCGGCAAGCCCTGGCGGCTGAGGCTGCTCGGCTCACAGGTCCTCGTGGTCGGAGTGCCTGGGGCAGGCAAGGGCTCGGTGCTGTGGTCGATCGTCTGGCAGCTCGCCCCGGCCATCAAGGCCGGCATGGTCCGGCTCGTCGGCATCGATCCCAAGGGCGGCATGGAGCTGGGCCAGTGCCCGGACGCGTTCGAGAAGGTCGTCTACGACAACGGGCCAGAAGCTGTTGCTCTGCTTGAAGAAATCGCGGCTGAGGTCAAAGAACGCGCCACTCGATACCGGGGTATTCGGCGGCGCCTCAGCCTTGGTCTTCCCCCGCCGCTGCACCGGCCGTGTCTGGCCGTTGTAGTCGCGGTAGTTGGTCTGGGCACGCCAGCCCTTTCCGATTGGTAGCAACGAATCGCGCCGTAAGTGCCGATGTCGAGAGGCGGTCGTCCCATCAGGCAGCCTCCTCAAGCAGGTGCTCCCGCAAGGTGCTGGCCCACCACGGCGGCGAGATCTTCGTGCCCTGCGGCAACCGACGCTCTGCCGTCTGCCCTACCTGCTCGGACCGCTACGCCGCCGACGCCTACCACCTGATGCACGCTGGTCTGGCGGGTGGCTCCAAGGGCGTTCCGACCACGGTCACGGACAAGCCGCGGGCGTTCGCCACCCTCACCGCCCCCTCGTTCGGCGCGGTGCACAACCGCTCGACCACGGCCAGCGGCAAGACCCGCCCGTGCACCGGTTGCGGCGAGTACCACCACCAGGCCGACCCGCGCATCGGCACCGCCGTCGACCCCAGCACCTACGACTACGAGGGCTCGGTGCTCTGGCAGGCCAACGCCGGCGCGCTATGGCACCGCTTCCGCATCGCCCTCAACCGCGAGCTGGCCAACGCCGCAGGGCTCAAGGTTCGCGAGTTCGCCGACCACGCCCGGCTCTCGTACGCCAAGGTTGCCGAGTACCAACGGCGCGGCCTCGTGCACTTCCACGCCGTCGTGCGCGTAGACGGCCCTGACGGCCCCACAGACCGCACCCCGCTGTGGGTCACCAGCGAACTCCTGGACGCCTGCGTCAAGGCTGCTGCCGCCTCGGTGAAGCTCACCGTTCCCCGCCCGGACGGCGTGGCCATCGACCTGCGGTGGGGCTCACAGGCCGATGTCCGCCCGATCCGCGCCAACCAGGCTCACGAGGTCGAGAACGCGGACGGCTCGATCAGCGAGACGCGCCTCGCCGCCTACGTGGCCAAGTACGCCACGAAGACGACGGGCAAGACCGACGGCACTGACCGGCCTATCCGCTCCCAGCTCTGCATCGACCACGCCAAGGTCAGCGACCACCACCGGCGCATCATCCAAACCGCCTGGGACCTCGGCGGCCTGCCGCAGTACGAAGACCTCAAGCTGCGCCGCTGGGCGCACATGCTCGGCTTCCGGGGCCACTTCCTCACGAAGTCCAAGCACTACAGCACGACGTTCAAGTCCATTCGCGACGAACGCCGCGCCTTCCGGCAGGCCGAAACCCTCGAACGCCTCGGCCTCGACGCTGACTCGGTCCTCGTTATCAACGACTGGGCCTACCAGGGCAACGGCTACGACACCGACGCGGAACGTGAACTCGCCGCCGCACTCGCCGGCCGCATCCGCGACAACCGACGACGCAAGTACGAACAGGAGACACACCAATGAGCAAGCTGTGGACGATCAACGACCTGTCGGAGTTCCTCGACATCCCCGTTCAGACCCTCTACCAGTGGCGCACGAAGAACTACGGCCCGGAAGGGAGAAAAGTCGGCAAGCATGTCCGCTACGACCCTGAGGTGGTCATGGCGTGGTTCAACGCACAGCCTGGGGCCGCGTGATGGGCCGCCCACGCCTCCAGGTCGGAACGCACGGGAACATCCGCACGGAGCAGGCTGGGCCGAAACGCTGGCGTGCTCGATGCCGCTACCGCGACTTCGACGGCAAGGTCTACGAGGTCGAGCGGTACGGAACGAGCAAGTCGAACGCGATCGACCGGCTCAAGGCGGCCATCCGCGACTGGGTGACTCCTGTCGCTGGCGCACTGATCACCCCCTCGACGCGGTTCTCCGAGGTGGCTCGGATGTGGTTGACGGCCATTGAGGCGGACGCGGAACGAGGTCTCCGGTCGTTCGGCTCGCTCGACACCTACCGCAACCGGTTGGACAAGATCGTCCTACCGGCTGTGGGGGAGCTGAGCATGAACGAGGTCACCACGCCGACGCTCGACACGCTGTGCAAGAAGGTGCGCGACGCGTCCAGCGCGAGTTCGGCCAAGACCGTGCGCAGCATCCTCGGCGGCGTCTGTGCTCTGGCCGTCAGCCACGGCGCACTGGAGATCAACCCGGTCCGTGAGGTCGGGCCGCTGGAGAGCAAGCGAGCGAGGAACAAGCCGACGCAATCACGGGCGCTCTCCGGGGAACAGGTGCTCGATCTGCTGGCCAAGCTCGATGCCGATGAGCAGGCCGGCCGCGATGACCTGCCTGACCTGATCCGGTTCTTCCTCGGGACTGGTGAACGGACCGGCGAGGCTCTGTGCGCGCACTGGCCTGACCTCGATGAACAGGCCAAGGTCATCAACATGTCCGGCAACGTCATCCGGGCACGTGGACGTGGGCGCATCGTGAACAGGGGTAAGACGGAGAACGCGGTGCGTCCGATCCCGCTGGCCGACTGGTGCGTGACGATGCTGGTCACCCGCAGGACCACGGCGGAGAACCTCGACGGCCCGATCTTCCCCAGCACGACGGGCACGATTCGAGAGGCCACCAACGTCCGCAACCGGGCCTGGAAGCCGTTCACGGTCCGTGTGGGCTACGAGTGGGTGACGTTCCGGACGTTCAGGCGGACGGTCGCAACTCTGCTCGATGAGGCAGGGCTGACTGCCCGGCAGATCGCTGATGTCCTCGGGCACGCCCGACCGTCGATGACGCAGGATGTGTACATGGGACGTCGTGCGCCTGGCCGCGCGGCTGCTGATGCGCTCGGCGCGGTGATCGATGGGGAAGACCGTAAGTGAGGGGTAAGCGGGGGGTTTGATCTTGAGAAGATCTCCCCCCGCACCCTCTACCAGCTGCGATGGTGGGCCGCCAGGGACTCGAACCCTGAACCCGAAGATTAAAAGTCTCCTGCTCTGCCAATTGAGCTAGCAGCCCTCGCCGGGACAGCCTACCGATCTCCACCTCCGCATGTCCTCCGGGTTCCCCACCTCACGGTTGACGCACCGCCACCACAGCAAGGAGCGCGACAAGTCCCCACAGGCAAGAGGATCAGGCAAGAAGACAGCTGGATCGGCGTGCCGCCACGAAGCCGACAGCTAGGTAGAGCCTGCTCCACCCCAAGAACGGAAGCGTGCGTGACTGCGCGGACACCACCCTGATTGGAAACCTGTCCTCACCACGGCAAGGGGAGGCACAGGATGAAGAAGACGCTGGTAGGAGTGCTGGCAACGGCCATGCTGTTCACCGGGACGGCGATGGCCGCGCCGGCGAGCGACGTGCAGAAGCAGCTCGATGGGCTCACCAAGCAGCACGAGTTCCCGGCGGCGCTGGCGACGGTCACCGACGGCAACGGTCGGACGGTCGCCTACACCTCGGGCACGTCCGTGCTGAACAAGCGGACGCCTGTGCCCAGGAACGGGCAGGTGCGTGCCGGGTCCAACACCAAGGCGTTTGTCGCCGCGGTGGTCATGCAGCTCGTCGGTGAGGGCAAGGTCGAGCTCGACAAGCCGATCAACCACTACCTGCCGGGCGCGATCAAGGACGACCGGATCACGGTGCGGCAGTTGCTCAACCACACCAGCGGGCTCGCGAACTACACGCAGTACCTGGGGGACTTCGAGGGGTTGCGGCACCGCTACTTCGAGCCGCGTGAACTGCTCGACATCGGCAACGCGCAGCCCGTCACCAACCAGCCGGGCGAGAAGTTCAAGTACAGCAACACGAACTACGTGCTGCTCGGCCTGTTGATCCAGAAGGTGACCGGACGGCCGGTGGCGGAGAACGTCGACCAGCGCATCGTGCGGAAGCTGAACCTGAAAGACACCTACTGGCCCGGCGTGGGTGAGCAGGGTATCCGCGGCAAGCACGCGCACGGGTACGCCAAGACCGGCAACGGCATCGAGGACGTCACCGAGATGGACCCCTCCTGGGGCTGGGCGGCTGGTCAGATCATCTCCACCACCAAGGACCTCAACACCTTCTATCGCGGTCTGCTGAAGGGCGACCTGGTGAAGAAGGCCCAGCTGGACGAGATGAAGAAGACCGTCGACACCGCGGGCGAGATGTGGCCAGGTGTGGAGTACGGGCTTGGCATCGCCAGTGTGCCGTTGTCCTGTGGTGGCCGGTCGTGGGGTCACGGTGGCGACATCCACGGTTACGAGACGCGGGGCGGCGTTACTGATTCCGGCAGGGCGTTCTCTGTTGCTGTCACGGCGTTGCCCGGCACGTTCCAGGACACGCCGGAAGAAGCCGGTAAGGCTCATGATGCTGTTCTGGCTACTGTGGACGCTGCTCTGTGTGGTGCCAAGTGATCGCGGTGGCCGCGCTCACGGCGCTGACTCTCCTTGTCCCCCAACAACTCGACCAGATCGTCAAGGACGGCACGCCTGGCGTTGAGGCTCACGTCAACGGGCACAACCATGCGAGGGGCAACGCGCCGGTCAACGGGCAGGTTCGCATCGGCAGCATCACCAAGTCGTTTGTGGCGGTGGCGACGCTCCAGCTCGTGGCCGGGAACGGGGTCGAGCTCGACAAGCCCGTAAACCGGTACGTGCCGCACATCAAGGACAGCCGCATCACGGTGCGGCAGGTCCTGCAGCACACCAGCGGGTTGCCGGACTACGTCATGCAGGTCGGCGTTCCGAAGATTGCCGACATCAGAGACAGGTACTTAGCGCCGCACGACCTGCTGGACGTCGCCCTGAGTCAGCCGGTGAGGTTCCAGCCGGGCGAGAAGTACGAGTACAGCAACACGAACTATGTCGTGGCCGGGCTGCTGATCCAGAAGGTCACCGGACGGCCGGTCGGCGAGGCGATCCAGAAGGTCATCACCAAGGCCGGGCTCAAGGACACGTACTGGCCTGACCAGGGCGAGCAACGTATCCGCGGCCGGCACGCCCAGGCCTACTCGCTGAGCGACCTGCTCGATCCGAAGTCGAAGGTGGTCAACGCGACCGAGCTCGACACGTCGGCCGCGTGGGCGTCCGGTGCGATGGTGTCCACGCCTGCGGACGTCGCCAAGTTCTACAAGACGCTGCTGCAGGGCGGTCTCCTTGCGAAGCCGCAGCTCGACGACATGCGCCGGACGGTCACGGTCGACGAGAAGAGCGCCTACGGGCTCGGTCTGGAGAGCACCAAGCTCAGCTGCGGCGGAGTCTGGTGGGGGCACGGCGGGTCGATCCACGGCTGGGCGTCGCTCGGCGGTGCTACCGACAGCGGGAGGAACGCGGCGATCACGCTCACCGCGTTGCCCGGTACGTTCGGGGACGACCCGGCGACGAAGTTCCAGCAGGTGTTCGACGTGATGGATACCGCGCTCTGCGAGAAGAAGTGACGTCAGCGGGCGTACCGGAGCACCCAGAGCATGTCCTGCTCGGTCACCGGTTCGTCCGCGACGCACGCCATCAGCCAGTCCGTCAACGCCTCCGGATCGATGCCCGCCCCGATCAGCACCAGCTGCGTCGGGGCGTCGTCGACTGGCGTGAACGAGACGTACGCGCCGACGGTGTGGAGCATGAACGTGCCGAGAGGGAACCGCACGAAACCCTTGGCGCGGAACAGGCCCTCCGGTCGTGCGCTCAGGAAGTCCATGAACAGCTTGGGATGCAACGGATCCGCGTACTCGAAGGACACGCTGTCGTACAGGGCGTGCGCGTGCGTGGAGTGGTCGTCCAGGTCGTCGAACGACAGCTGTCGCGGGCCCAGATCCGGCGGGCGCACCTCGAACAGCAGCGCCGGGTCGATCCGGCCGAAGGAGACCGGAAGCACCGGAGCGGGGGAAGGTAGCGTCGGCAGCGTCGAGGCCCGGTCGACCTTGTTCAGCACCACCAGATCCGCCAGCGCGAGATCGCGGGAGAGATCCGGGACGGCGTCCAGCTCCACCGCGTCGGCCACGTAGATCAGCCCGCCGTACGAGACGCCCGGCGCCTGCAGCACCATCCGCACCATTGCCGCCGGCTCGGCCAGGCCGGACGCCTCGATCACGATGACGTCCAGGTCCGCCGCGGCCAGGCGGGTGAGCATCTCGTCCAGCTCGGTGCCGTCGACCGCGCAGCACAGGCAGCCGTTCGACAGCGACACCATCGAGTCGACCTGGGCCGATACGGCGAACGCGTCGATGTTGATCTGCCCGAAGTCGTTCACCACGACGCCGATCCGCGTGCCGCCGGACGTGCGCAGCAGGTGGTTGAGCAGGGTGGTCTTGCCGGAACCGAGGAAGCCTGCGAGCACGACTACGGGGATCACGACGCTCCAGACTAGCCGGTGAGCTCCGCGTTCCTCTCCGGCACGTCCATGATCGAGAAAGTCATCGATTTCCGTCGATCATTTCCGAAAGTGCAACGGATCAGGCACTTCGCGCATCAGAATGACGAGAAGGGGGGCGATGATGACCGAGTTCCTGGCTGCCGCGCTGGCGTTTCCGACTGTGGTGTTCAGCTTTCTGTTGCTCATAGTGCTGGCTTACTGGCTCACAGTGGCGTTGGTGGGCTTGGACTTCGACGCCCCGGTGATGCCGATCTCCATCTCGATGTTCGTCGTGATCACGTGGTTCACCGCGCTGGTCGGCACGGCGCTGACGCCTGAGGGCTCGCTCCGGTACGCCATCCTCGCCGGTGCGCTGCTCGTCGGCGCACTCGTTACGAAGATCCTTCTCATCCCGGTCAGGAACTGGACGAAACCGGAGAAACCGGCGTCCCGCAACGACTTCGTGGGCCGTACCGCGATCGTCAGGACGTCCAAGGTCACCGAGCGGTACGGGCAGGCCGAGGTGACCGCCGACGACGGCGGCACGGCGGTCGTGCAGGTGCGGGCGGCGCAGAGCACCGAACTGACAGCGGGCCAGACCGCACTGATCTTCGACTACGACGCAGAAGGCGAGTTCTTCTGGGTCGTGGACATCACCACAGGGAGCTGACATGGGTGCGATCTCTACGGGGCTGATCGTGATGATCGCCGTGATCGCGGTTGTGCTGATCTTGGCGCTGATCACGCTGAGCAGGCTGTTCAAGAAGTGCGAGCAGGGCAAGGCGCTGATCGTCTCGAAGATGCGCAAGGTCGACGTGACCTTCACGGGAACCGTTGTCCTGCCCGTGCTGCACAGGTGCGAGACGATGGACATCTCGGTGAAGACCATCGAGATCCGCAGGGCCGGCAACGAGGGCCTGATCTGCAAGGACAACATCCGCGCGGACATCCGCATCACGTTCTTCGTGCGGGTCAACAAGACCGTCGAGGACGTCATCAAGGTCGCGCAGGCGATCGGCACCGAGCGGGCGAGCCACGAGCAGACGCTGCAGGAGCTGTTCAACGCCAAGTTCTCCGAGGCGCTCAAGACCGTCGGCAAGCAGCTCGACTTCGTCGACCTCTACACCCATCGCGACGAGTTCCGCGACCGGATCGTGCAGGTCATCGGCACCGACCTCAACGGCTACAGCCTCGAGGACGCGGCCATCGACTACCTGGAGCAGACGCCGCTCAAGCAGCTCGACCCGGCGAACATCCTGGACGCGCAGGGCATCCGCAAGATCACCGAGCTGACCGCGATCGAGCACGTCAAGACCAACGAGTTCACCCGCAACGAGGAGAAGGAGATCACGCGCCAGAACGTCAGCGCGCGTGAGGCGATCCTCGAGCTCGAACGGCGCCAGGCCGACGCGGAGATCAAGCAGAAGCGCGCGATCGAGACCGCCCGCGCGCAGCAGGAGGCGGAGACGCAGAAGGTGCAGGCCGAGGAGCGCCTCAAGGCCAACACCGCGTTCATCCGCACCGAGGAGCAGCTCGGCATCCAGACCGAGAACAAGGCCCGCGAGATCGCCGTCGCCGAGAAGAACCGCGAGCGCGTGATCGCCGTCGAGACCGAGCGCATCGAGAAGGACCGGCTGCTGGAGGTCATCGCCCGCGAACGCGAGACCTCGCTGCGCATGATCGAGAAGGACAAGGAGCTCGAGCACGAGCGCCGCGCGATCGCCGACCTGGTGCGCGAGCGGGTCGCCGTCGAGAAGACGGTGGCCGAGCAGGAGGAGAACATCAAGCGCCTGCGTGCGGTCGAGGAGGCCGAGCGCGACCGCCAGCAGATCATCATCCGCGCCGAGGCGCAGGCGCAGGAGTCGCTGGTCAAGGACATCAAGGCCGCCGAGGCCGCGGAACAGTCGGCGCAGCACAAGGCCCGCGAGGAGGTCGTGCTCGCCGAGGCGCGCAACAAGGCCGCCGAACTGGACACCCGCTCCAAGATCCGTCTCGCGGAGGGTACGCAGGCAGAAGCCGCTGCGAAGGGTCTGGCGGACGCGCTGGTCAAGGAACGCGACGCCGCCGCGTCCGAGGCGTTCGGCCGCGCCGAGGCCGTGGTCGACCGCGAGAAGGCCCTGGCCGACGCCGAGGGCATCAAGGAACGCCTCAAGGGCGAGGCGGAAGGCCTGTCGCACAAGGCAGAGGCGATGGCCGCGCTCGACACCGCGACCCGCGAGCACGAGGAGTACCGGCTGCGCCTCGAAGCCGAGAAGGAGATCCGCCTCAAGGGCATCGACGTGCAGCGCCAGATCGCCGAGGCCCAGGCCATGGTCCTCGCGGCCGGCCTGGAGAAGGCCGACATCGACATCATCGGTGGCGACACGATGTTCTTCGACAGGATCGCCAGCTCGATCACCGCGGGCAAGCAGGTCGACGGCTTCGTCGGCAACTCCGACGTGGTGCAGGCGCTGGGTTCGAAGTGGATGGACGGGTCGGCGAACTTCCCCGAGGATCTGACCAAGATCCTCAGCTCGTTCACCACCGGCGACGCGCAGAACATCGCCGCGGCGATCGCGCTGACCCAGATGGCCAAGAACAACGGCCAGAACGCATGACGGTGTCCAACCCTTCTGGACTGGACGCGGGCACTTATGAGGTGCTGCGGGCCCGACTGGCCGAACAGGCGGTCGGGCTCGCCCGCAACACCGAGGCGCTGAACGACCGGCGCGTCGAGACGTTCGGCAGCACGGCTCTCGAACTCGTTGCCACCGAACGCATCCGCACCGAGAACAACTGCGTGCCGCGTGACATCGTCGCGCTCGGCGACGTGATGCTGTTCGGCTACAACGTGTTCATGGGTCTCAAGCCCGAGACCAAGGTCGACGACGTCTTCGCGGTCCACGGCAGGGACTTCGCCACGGTCGAGGCGGAGTTCCTGCAGGACCCGAGGTTCCGCAACGACTTCGCCGAGCTGTACCGGTACTACCGCGAAACGCGGCTGCTCCAGCTGCGCACGGTCGAGTCACGGCTGCTCGCGGTGTTCCAGACCGGCGCGCGGATCGAAGATCTCCGCGTGCTGCGCTGGGACATCAAGGTCGACGGCACGGTCACGTACGTCGACAACCGCGGCGACCGCGACCACGTCTTCCCGCCCTCGCACGACTTCACGTGGGTCGAGACGACCCGCGAGCAGCATGTGCTGGGCCGGCACCCGCACATCGCGATCGACGACGAGGTCTTCGTCGAGGCGGTCGGCGGCACGCTGACCGTCAAGATCGAGAACAACACCGAGTCCGGCCAGGGTGTCTACGAAGAGCCCGTCGACGAGCCGTTGCAGAGTCTCGCGGACGCCGACGTGCACTACGCCCGCGTCGGCCCGCTGATCCTGCTGCGCGTCCTGCCGTACAAGGAAACGGTGTGGCGGCACCTCGTCTTCAACACCCGCACCAAGGTGGTCACGCGGCTCGACGGCATCGGCCAGGCCTGCCAGCGCCTGCCGGAGGACCAGGGAATCATCTTCCCCGGCGGCTACTACCTGGTCACGGGCGCGGACAAGACGTTCGACATCGACACCGACGAGCTGGAGTTCGAGCGGGTCGTCCGGTCCGCGAACGGCGAGGACGTGCTGTTCGTCTTCCACGCCCGCCGCGAGGGCCGCAGCCTTCTGTTGCCCTACAACGTGATCCGCAAGGAGGTCGCGACCCCCATCACGTGCCACGGCTACTCGCTCTTCGCCGACGGCACGCTGGTGGTCTTCCGCGAGACCAGCTCAGAGGCCGTGCGCGTGCACCCGATGCAGGTGTGGCGCACGCCGTTCGTCGTCGACGAGGTGCTGCCCGACCAGGCCGGTCCGCTCGCCCGCATCGGCAACGCCGAACTCGTCCGCGGCATCTCGGACTGCCTGTCCATCACCAGGATGAGCGCCGAGATGACCCCGAGCGTGCCGGTGTTCGAGGGCCTGATCGCCCTGTGCACCAGGGTGATCGACGGTGTCCACTGGCTCGATGAGCTGGGACTCAAGCAGGACGTCCAGGCCGTGCGCGCCACGGCCGAGCAGGTGCTGGACGAGTTCGAGGCCGTCCGCACGCTCACCGAGCACGCCGCGCAGCAACTCCACCAGGCCGCGGAGAAGCTGGCGAGCCTGATCAGGCTCGCCAGGTCGGCCGCGCCGCGCAGCGCCGACGAGTGGGTGCGGCTGCTGGCCGACCTGCGCTCCGCCCAGGGCCGGCTGATCACCCTCAAGGACCTGAAGTACGTCGACGTAGAAGAGATCGACCGGCGCGAAGCCGAACTGGTCGAGGAACTCGGTGCGTCCGCGCGCAGAGCCGTCGCGTTCCTCAGTGGCGAGGGCGCGTTCGCCCAGTACCACGAGGAGATCGACCAGATCGCGGCCGTGGAGCTGAAGACCGCCACCGAGGCGAAGCCGTTGCGCGAACGGCTCGCGCAGCAGCAGGCCGGACTGGAGGTGCTGACCGAGGTCGTCAGCACCCTCGACGCCGCCGACACCACGACCCGCACGCAGATCCTGGCGAGCATCGGTGAGGTGCTCGCCGCCGTCAACCGCGCCCGCGCCACTGTGGACGGTCGCCGCGCCCAGCTCGCGAACGCCGAGGGCCGCGCCGAGTTCGCCGCGGAGTTCGCGTTGCTCGGCCAGGCCATCACCGGCGCGCTGTCGGTGGCGGACACCCCGCAACGATGTGACGACCAGCTCGGCAGACTGTTGCTGCAGCTGGAGAACCTGGAGTCGCGGTTCGGCGAGTTCGACGACTTCCTCGCCCAGGTCGGCGCCAAGCGCACGGACGTCTACGAGGCCTTCTCCGCCCGCAAGCAGACGCTGCTCGACGAACGCGCCCGCAGGGCCGACCGGCTCGTGCAGTCCGCGGAACGGGTGCTCGGCACGATCCGCCGTCGCGTCGGGAAGCTGACCTCGACCGACGAGATCAACACGTACTTCGCCGGCGACCCGATGGTCGCCAAGGTCCGCGCGGTCGCCGAGCAGCTCAGGGAACTCGGCGACGCCAGGGCCGACGAGCTCGACGCGAGCCTGCGCGATGCCCGGCAAGAGGGAGGCCGGGCACTGCGCGACCGGGCCGATCTGTACGACGGTGCGTCGATCGTGCTCGGCCGTCATCGCTTCCCGGTGACGACCGAGCCGATGAACCTCACCCTCGTGCCGCGCGACGGCAGGCTGTTCTACGCGGTCACCGGCACCGACTACCGCAGCGAGGTCACCGATCCCGCGTTCGAGGCCACCAGGCCGTTCTGGGACCAGCTGCTCGTCTCGGAGACGCAACACGTCTACCGCTCCGAGCACCTCGCCGGGAGCCTGCTGGCCGAAGGCCGCACCGACGTCACGAACGCCGCTGCGGAACGCTATGACGAGGGCTACGAGAAGGGCGTCCACGACCACGACGCCGAGAAGATCCTCGCTGTCCTGCAACGGCTTCACGCCGGCGCCGGACTGCTCAGGTATCCGCCGCGGATCCGCGCCGAGGCACAGGTCTTCTGGTCCGAGCAACCTGAGGACCGACGCGCGGTGTGGGCGCGCAAGGCCGAGTCACTGGCCCGCGCTCGCACGATCTTCGGTGGCACGCACGGGATTCCCGAGCTGTGCAAGCAGTTCGGGCTCGAGGACCTCACCGCCGAGTACCTGTTCGAGGAACTCGCCTGCGAGCCCAGGGGATTCGTCACCAGCAAGGCCGCCCGCGCGGTGATCGACAGGTTCCGCGCCGTGGTCACCGAGGAACTCCGCGACCGCGACCTGATCGAGGCGTGGCTCAGCGCGTTCCTGAAGGACGAGGACTGCCCGGAGTTCCCCGAAGTCGTGGCGATCCTGCTCACCGACCTGCCGCGCTACGACTCCAGCGCGGCGCTGGCCGAGACCGTCACGGGCCTGCTCGGCACGCACCCCCGCGTGCGGGACCAGTCGATGGACCTGCGCCTCGACGAGACCCTCACCAGGCTCAGGGCTTTCAGCACCGAACAGGTACCGGCGTTCCGCGCCTACCAACGCCGGCGCGACGAGCTGCTGGCAGGGGAACGCCGCAGGCTCAGGCTCGACGACTACCAGCCGGCCGTGCTGAACACGTTCGTGCGCAACAGGTTGCTGAACGAGGTCTACCTGCCGTTGATCGGCGACAACCTCTCCAAGCAGCTCAATGACGGCACTGGCCTGTTGATGCTGATCTCCCCGCCCGGCTACGGCAAGACGACGCTGATGGAGTACGTCGCGAACCGCCTGGGCATGGTGTTCGTCAAGGTCAACGGACCGGCGCTGGGCACCGGCGTCACCTCGCTCGACCCGGAGGAGGCACCGAACGCCACCGCGCGCCAGGAGGTCGAGCGGATCAACTTCGCGTTCGCCCTGGGCAGCAACGTCCTGCTGCACCTCGACGACATCCAGCACACCTCGCCGGAGCTGCTGCAGAAGTTCATCTCGCTGTGCGACGCCCAACGCCGCGTCGAGGGTGTCTGGGACGGCGAGCCGCGCACGTTCGACCTGCGGGGCAAGCGCTTCGCCGTGTCGATGGCCGGCAACCCGTACACCGAGACCGGCCGGGCGTTCCGGGTGCCCGACATGCTCGCGAACCGCGCGGACGTGTGGAACCTGGGCGACGTGCTGTCCGGGCGCGATGCCCTGTTCGCGTTGAGCTACCTGGAGAACGCGTCCGGCTCGAACCCGGTCCTGGGTGGTGTCGACGTGGAACCGTTGGTGCGCCTGGCGAACGGCGAGAGCGTCCGGCACGAGTACGAGACCGTCGAACTCGAACGCATGCTGTCCGTCGTCCGGAAACTGCAACGGATCCAGCAGGTCGTGCTCAAGGTCAACCAGGCGTACATCGCGTCGGCGGCGGACCCGTCGGAGCGGCCGTTCCTGTTGCAGGGCAGCTATCGCAACATGAACAGGATGGCCGCGCGGATCGTGCCGGCGATGAACGACGACGAGGTCGAGGCGTTGATCGACGACCACTACCTCGGTGAGGCGCAGCTGCTCGGCGCGCTGGCGGAAGCGAACCTCGCGAAACTCAGGGAGCTCAAGGCCTAGTCGTCTTCACAGGTCAGCTCGAACCGCCCGCGCCCCTCGACCGGTTCGAGCTGGTGCTCCTCCAGGAAGTCGCATAACTCCTCGGTGTCGAGCGGCCACCGCAGGCAGTGCCCGAAGTCGTCGCCGAAGAGCTTCGTGTCGCACCGCAGCAGGTCGTGCAGGTTGGGCCGTGGTTTGCCCGGGGATGGCGAAGGCGGTGGTCTGTGCTCCGGCTGGGGAGGCCGGTCGGCGGCACGGGGCGGCGGCGGGGGCGGTGGTGGAGGCTGCGGCCGCTCGACCCCGACGGCGGAGACGGTGGTCGTGGCGGTCGCGGTGACGACCTCGGGCGCCGGGGGCGGCGGTGCGACCAGGCGGATGTCGACGGGTTTGTCCGGGGGTGCCGAGAACAGAGCCGCGATCAGGGCAGCGCCCATCAACGCGACCGCGGCTGTGAAATAGCCGCGGCGTCTGACACCTGTCATCGCTTCCGCTCCCCAGGTTCCGCCTGCCCGGTAGCCGCCGTCCCCGTGGAATCGTTGCGCCCGCTAACGGTGTTACAGGTTCAGCCCGTCCTGTCCGGCCCGGCGGAGCTCAGCGAGATCCGCAGGATCACGCGCTGCTCGCGCCGCATCGCCGCCTGGTAGTCGTTCCAGTCGGAGTGCTCGCCGGAGATCGTGCGGTAGTACTGGATCAGCAGGTCCATGGCCTCGGGCAACGGCACGACCGTCGCGGTTCCGTTGAGCTGGATCCAGCGGCCGAAGAAGCTGTCCGGCAGCACGCACAGCGAGACGTGCGGATCGCGCTCCACCTGCTTCGTCTTGTACGCGGTGGCTCGCGTGGAAACGAGCACATCGCCGTTGTCGTCGAGCGCGACGAGCACCGGCGACATGGCCGGCGTGCCGTCGGACTTCAGTGCGCAGAACACCGCGCGGTGCTGACTGCGGAGCACTTCCCGTGCCTGGTCCAGGTCCATGGTCTTCATCCTGGCGAGGCGGGACGATGTCCGCATGTCTGACCCGAACTCCGTGAGCTGGCAGCTGCACGCGGACCCGACGATGTGGATCGCCGGGATCGCGAGCCTCTACCTGCAGGCACTGCACCCCAGGGCGGTCGCGGGTGTCGTCCAGAACTCGAACTTCCAGGCCGATCCGCTCGGCAGGCTCAAGCGCACGGCGGATTTCGTCGGCCTCGGTGTCTACGGCACCGACGAGGAGATCGCCGCCGCCGCGGCACGGGTGCGGGCCACGCACCGGAGCCTGCGCGGTGTCGTCGACGGCCGGACGTTCCGCGTGGACGAGCCCGAGCTGTTGCTCTGGGTTCATTGCTCGGAGGTTTCCTGCTTCGAAACAGTGCTCGACCGTGCGGGGTACGGACTGTCTGACCGGCAGAAGGACCTCTACTACGCCGAGCAGCGGTCCGCAGCCGCTTTGGTCGGATTGCACCCGGATGAAGTACCGGGCTCCCGGCGTGAAATGGCCGAGTACTTCGACCGGATGCGTCCCGTTCTGCGCCGAACGACCGATTCTGATGTGATCTACGACTTCTTGCATGGCCCTCCGGTGCAAGGTTGGGTCCGCCACGGACTGCCCATCTACCGGGTGCTCGTGGGCCACCTGGCCTATTCGGTACTACCCGGCTGGGCTCTCGAACTACACGGCCGTGAGCCGTACGCGCATGCCGACCGATGGCTGCGAATGATGCGCCGAGCTGCGCTTTTGGTGCCCGGCAAGATCAGGAGACTCGCGCCGCCCGGCCATCTGAAGCGAGCGATCGAACGTCACGGCCGACATGTGACGCCCAGCAAAGCGAGGCTTCCGTAGTTGTCATACATCACAGTCGATCACCGCCGCAGGTCCGTAGCATTGCGCACGAATCCACAACACCCCCGGAAGGCCTGTCGTGATCCGTCGTGCCGTGCTCCTGACTGCCGTAGCGGTGTTCGCCACCGCCTGTGGGAGCGGTGACACCAGCACAGTCATCGGACGTGCTGACTCCGGGAAGCTGACCATCGGCATCCGCTACGACCAGCCGGGCCTGAGCGAGCGGCGCCTCGACGGCCGGTACGTCGGCTTCGACGTGGACGTCGCCAAGTACGTGGCGAACGAACTCGGGGTGGAGGAAGGTGGCATCACCTTCAAGGAGGCCCGTGGCGCCGCCCGCGAGTCGATGCTCGAGAACGGCGAGGCCGACCTGATCATCGCCTCGTACTCGATCACCGACGCCCGCAAGGAGAAGGTCGCCTTCGCCGGCCCGTACTTCGAGACGGGGCAGGGCATGCTGGTGCGCTACACCGAGGAGTCGGTCCAGGGCCCGGAGACCCTGAACGGCCGCAAGCTGTGCTCGGTCAAGGGTTCCACCTCCGCGCAGAAGGTGAAGTCGGACTACTCGACGAACGTGCAGCTCGTCGAGTACGGCCAGTACTCCGACTGTGTGATCGCTCTCATGGCGGGCAACGTCGACGCCGTCTCGACCGACGAGGTCATCCTCGCCGGGTTCGCCGCGGAGAACCCCGAGCTGCTCAAGCTCGTCGGCGAGACGTTCTCCAAGGAGCGGTACGGCATCGGCGTGCCGAAGGGTGACACCAAGTCGCGCGACGCCGTGAACGAGGCCATCGAGAAGATGATTTCGAGCGGTGAGTGGAAGCGGGCCCTCGAACGCAACGTCGGTCCGTCGGGTTACGAGATCCCGCAGCCGCCCCAGATCACGGAGAAGTCCTAGCTGATCGCCGCGGACTTGGCGGTCCAGGCCGCCCAGTCCAGCGTCCAGTCCCAGTAGTCGCCGGGAGCCGGCCCGCTCGGGTCGGCCAGCCCGAGCTGCACCGAGGAACCCACGACCTCGACCGGGTCACCGACCATCGTCAGGTCGTAGAAGATCTTGGCGTTGGCACCGGACAGGTTCGCGCATCCGTGCGACACGTTCTCCTTGCCCTGCTTCGAAATCGTGTCGTTGTTCTCGTGCACGAACTCGCCGTTCTGCGAGATCAGCACCGCCCACGTGACCGCCACGTCGTAGTTGTAGACGGTGCTCTTCATCCTCCGTGAGGCTTCCTTCTGCTGCACCACGTGGATGCCCGACCGGGTCACCCTGCCCGGGTCGCTCTCCTTGCCGTACGACGCCGGGAGGTCGTGCAGCAGCACACCGTCCCGGTAGATCTCGAACCGCTTGGTCTGCGTGTTCGCCTTGGCCACCAGCGCCCGGTCCGCGATCTTGAACTGTGCGTGCATGTCGGTCTTGCCGAACGCGCCCCCGCCGAACGGCACTCCGTAGACGTTCACGTCGAGCACAACCTCGGTGTTCGGCTTCCAGTACTCCTTCGGCCGCCAATGCGCCTCGGTGTCGGACAGCCACGCCCACGCGCCCTCGGTCGGCACGGACGTCTTGACGGACATCGCCTTCTGCACGGAAGCCTTGTCCTGCACGGGCGCGCTGAAGGTGACCTTCAACGGCATCGCGATGCCGTACGTCTGGTGGTCGCCGACGTTCAGCTTCGCGCTGGTGAGCCGCTGCGGCTTGATGGTGCGGAACGACCCGGTGACCGGGAGATCGGTCCCGTCCTCACCCTTGGCCGAACCGGACCAGGTGTACGCCTTGTCGTAGGCCAGGTCCTCGGTCGCGACCCAGCGCCCGGCGGAGAGTTCCCCCTTCACCACCCGGCCGTCGGCGCCCGTTAGTACGACGGCGGTCAGCGCGCCACCGGTCATTCCGACCTCGAATGGTCCGGCCGGGCTGATCCCCTCACCCGATGACGGGGTCACCGTGAGTACTGCCTTCGCCTTCTGCTCCGCGACTGGTGCAGTGGCTGGCGAACCGGCCCCAGGCGCACCGTCGGGCGCGGCACCGCAGGCGGTCAATCCCAGTAGTAGAGCCAAAACCAGTGGCCGGAACACGTGCCCCCCAAGATGCCCTCGTCCAACGAACATGAGGACGCGCGGCGGTGGAACACGTTGCTCGGGAAATCGCGATCACCCACCCGGACCAGCGGCTTTCCTCCTATTGAGGCACCCAACCGGCCGGTAATGACCTGTAGTGCTATGACCAATCACACGTTAGGCTGACCCGCGCAGGCCGTGGTTTCTGTGTTCGTGCTTCACACGCTCGCGGAACGACACGCGGGCGTGCGGTGCGCTCTCAGCGAGTTTGCCGAACGCCCCCGGGACGGCCGGGGTTGCACGGTGCAGCCCCAAGCTTTCCTGCGATGGAGGCAGGTACATGGCACAGGGCACTGTCAAGTGGTTCAACTCCGAAAAGGGCTTTGGTTTCATCGCCCAGGACAACGGCGGCGCTGACGTCTTCGTCCACTACTCGGAGATCCAGGGTCAGGGTTTCCGCACCCTGGAGGAGAACCAGCGAGTGGAGTTCGAGGTCGGCCAGGGCACCAAGGGTCCGCAGGCCCAGAACGTCCGCGCGGTCTGAGGTTTTGTAGTACGCCGCAATCGAAGTCGTACGTGAGAAGGACCCTCGACCGGGCTCGGTCGAGGGTCCTTCTTCGTGGTCGCACTAGTGGCCGCGCTGGCGCGCTTCCCACTCCAGGCGCTGCATGACCCACTCCGTGGCGAGAGCCTGCGGGGAGGTCTGGCGCTCGGCGGCGAGCTCCTTGAGCTGCTCGTTCGCCATGAGTTGCAGCCTCAGCTGGTACACCTGCGCACTGCCGAAGCCCGAGGCGGTGGTCTCGTTGTCCGCGTCCGGGGCCAGGGCGGCCAGGTAGGAGGTCAGCTCTTCGTCGTGCGACGTCTCCGGTTGCTGCGGTTCGTCCGCAGGGCGGTGACGGCCGGACTTGGAGCGTCCGAGGGATCCGATAGGCACCGGGACACGATAACGGCTCGGTCACGGAAGCCAAACCCCTGTGAGCCGGGTCACCCCAAGGTGTAAATGGCTCTACTCAGAGTGGATCTCCGGTGGCACCTGCTGGAGAGCTGCGGAGGCCCCCGCGCCAGGGGGAGGAACGCGGGGGCCGGAGGGGATCTCCACAGGCGCTGACCGGGGGTGTGTCAGCTTTTGGATTGTTGCATGCGCACGCGCTCGTTGGGGAGTGTTCGCAAGCAGATTCTTATGCCGCCGATGAACGGAAACCCCGTAGTCGCAAGCTGTTGGTAACAACGAACACGCTGCTGAAGGCCATCGCGGCGCCCGCGATCATGGGGTTCAGCAGACCGAGGGCCGCGAGTGGAAGTCCAGCGACGTTGTAGGCGAACGCCCAGAAAAGGTTGCCCTTGATCGTGCGCAAAGTCTTGCGGGACAACCGAATCGCATCTGCTGCCACGCGCAGGTCGCCGCGTACCAGGGTCAGGTCGCTCGCCTCGATCGCGACGTCGGTGCCGGTTCCCATGGCCAGCCCCAGATCCGCGGCCGCGAGGGCCGGCGCGTCGTTCACGCCGTCGCCGACCATGGCCACAACTCGGCCCTGTGCCTGGAGATTCCGGACCGCTTCGACTTTGCCGGACGGCAGGACGTCGGCGATGACCTCGTCGATGCCGACTTCGGCCGCGACCTCGGCGGCCACGGAGGCGTTGTCGCCGGTCAGCAACACCGGCCGCAAACCGAGTTCCTTCAGTTCCTGAATCGCTTGTGCGGACGTGGGTTTGACGACGTCCGACACGACGATGGCGCCGACAACCTTGTCATCAAAGGAAACCGCGACAACCGTCCGAGTTGTGTGGGCAACCAGGGCCTCAGTCAGTTCCTGTGAAAGGACAACGTTCCGCACTCGACCGACGACGACGCGTCGACCCTCGACCGTTCCGCTGACGCCCACGCCGTCCGCGGAAACGAAATCCGACACCGGCGGCACGTCGTCGGCTTCGCGGACGATCGCCGCGCCGATCGGGTGTTCGGACGCGTTCTCGACGGCCGCCGCGTACCGCAGCACCTCGTCCCGGTTCGCACCCGCCGCGGGGATCACGTCGACCAGCGTCAGGCGGCCGGTCGTCACGGTGCCGGTCTTGTCCAGCACGACGGTGTCCACCCGCCGCGTCGACTCGAGCACCTCGGGACCCTTCACCAGGATGCCGAGCTGCGCGCCGCGGCCGGTGCCCACGAGCAACGCCGTCGGTGTCGCGAGGCCCAGGGCGCAGGGGCACGCGATCACGAGGACCGCCACCGCCGTCGTCACCGCGAACTCCAGCGGCCGCGCGGCGAGCAGCCACGCGCCGAACGACGCCAGCGCGATCAGCACGACGACCGGGACGAAGACGGCGGACACCCGGTCCGCGAGCCGCTGCACCTCGGCCTTGCCGGCCTGGGCCTGCTCGACCAGCCTCGCCATCCGCGCGAGCTGCGTGTCCGCGCCGACGGACGAGGCCTCGACGACCAGCCTGCCGCCCGCGTTGACGGTCCCGCCGACGACCGAATCGCCCTCGCCGACCTCGACCGGCACCGATTCGCCGGTGACCATCGAGCGGTCCACCGCCGAACTGCCGTCGACCACTAGGCCATCGGTGGCGATGCGCTCACCCGGACGGACCACGAAGCGTTCGCCGACCCGCAGCCGGCCGATCGGCACGCGGGTCTCGACGCCGTCGCGCAGCACCGCCACGTCCTTGGCGCCGAGCGCGAGCAACGACCGCAGGGCCGCACCCGCGCTGCGTTTCGAACGGGCCTCCAGCCAGCGTCCGAGCAGCAGGAACACGGTCACGCCGACCGCGACCTCCAGGTAGATGTCGCCGGAGGTGGTGGGCCGCGGCAGCAGGCTGAACTCGTGCCGCATGCCGATGACGCCGGCCTCGCCGAACACCAGCGCGTAGAGCGACCAGAGGTACGAGACCGTGACGCCCATCGACACGAGGGTGTCCATGGTGCTGGCGCCGTGCCGTGCGTTGACGAAGGCCGCACGGTGGAACGGCCAGCCGCCCACCCACACGACCACGCTCGCCAGCGCCAGCGACACCCACTGCCAGGTCGGGAACTGCCATGCCGGGACCATCGAGAACGCGATCACCGGCACGCCGAGCGCTGCGGCAGGGTGACCCTCAGCCGCAGCTCACCGGCCTCGTCCACGTCGGGAGCCTCAGGCCTGGGCTCCTCCGCGTCGTAGCCCGCCGCCCGCACGGTCGACACGAGGTCGTCCACCCGGAGGTTGTCCGGGAACTGGACGCTGGCCTTCTCGGTCGCGTAGTTCACCGTGGCGGAGACGCCGTCGAGCCTGTTCAGCTTGCGTTCGACGCGGTTCGCACAGGAAGCGCAGGTCATGCCGCTGATGCTGAGCTCGACGTGACGAGGCTCGGTCGTGGTCATGCGACCTGGTACCCGGCCTCGGTGACGGCGGCGACGACCTCGGCGCGGTCGAGCTCGCGGTCGCTCGTCACGGTGACCGCGCCGGTCTCCAGGACGACGTCGACACCGGTGACGCCGGAGACCTCGGTCAGCTCCTCGGTGACGGAGCTGACGCAGTGGCCGCAGGTCATGCCGGTGACGGTGTAGGTGGCGCTGACGGACATCGGAGCCCTTTCTCTCTTCGGGACTCCGAGTCTATACCCCCCTGGGGTAAGGGCTCTACTGAGGACTGTCGGGTTTGGGCTGGTCCAGGTTCTGGATGTCGCTCTCGATCTTGTTGACCAGGTCGTCGAGGCCCTCGAGCATCTTGTCCAGCTCGGCCATCCGCGAGCCGAACGCGGACTCGATGTCGGCGTCGATGGTGTTCAGGTCGATGCCGCTGAGCGCCTTGAAGATCGCCTCCTGGTCGGCAGGGGGCGGGGGCTGGGACGCGTTTTGGCCCTCTGCATCGGGGGAAGGCTCCGGCGTGGGGTCGGTCATCGGTCCATCATCCACTGGCCAGTTCCCCACCGGTACGGACGGCATCAGTACGGAAAGTAACGCTGGGTGCCGATGGAATCACTCTGCGGGGGGCTGCGGCCGTTGTCCCAGGTCGCTTAGCCTCGCGCCAACCTCAAGTCGGGGAGGGTGCTCATGAGCGGGTCACTGGAAGTACGGAAGTTCCTGTTCACACAGGACGACAGCGTGTCGCGGCAGGGCGGGCCGAACGTGCCGGCCCAGCGCAACGGAGAAGCCTCGCGGATCTCCGACGATCAGGTCCACCGGGCCAGGCTGGCGGTCGCCAGGAGTGCGACCGGCGCCGAGGACTGCCGGATGCTGCTGGACATGCTCGGTCTGTCACCGGGCGAGGACGGCGGGTCGCCCCAGGCACAACGGTGAACGACGTGCGAACGCGAAGGCGGCCCTGACTCCAGGCGCGCACCCCCCGGAGCGCGCCTGCGGAACAGGGCCGCATCCCGAAACATACCCACGGGTCTCTTTAGCGGCAACGGCTAACCTTCACCCATGCCCCAGCAGGACCGGGCGTACGCGACACGCGAGGCGATCCTCCACGCCGCGGCGGAGGAGTTCGACCGGCTCGGCTACGAGCGCACGTCGCTGACCGCCGTGCTCGCGCGTGCCGGACTGACCAAGGGCGCGTTCTACTTCCACTTCCCCTCGAAGGAAGCGGTCGCCGATGCCCTGATCGAACGGCAGGGCGAACTGTGGGCGCAGGTTAGGGAGTCGTGGCGGCTGCGCGGCGTCGACCCCCTGAGCGCGCTGCACGGCATGTTCGCCGAGGCGGCCGACCGGATGGCGTCCGACGTGGTGCTGCGCGCCGGCGTGCGGCTCAACGCCGATCGCGAGGTCGGTTATCCGGGCGTCCCGAGCACGCACGTCATGTGGGAGAAGCTCGTCGCCGCGTACGTGATCGAGGCGGCCGGGCGCGGGGACCTGCGGGCCGGCGTCGATCCGGAGGCCGTCGCGCGGACGTTGTGCAGTGCGGCTCTCGGTTCGCGGTTGATCTCCTCCGCGACGACGGCGTGCACGGACTTCCCCCAGCGGATCCGCGAGGTGCTGGGACACGTGCTGCCCGGCGTCGCGTCGCCCGAGTGGAAGTTGTCTGGATCACAAACCGCTGCTGAACCGCCGTGACGGGCCGGAACGGCCCTGAACAGGCATTTGTTGATCTGGGTGAGCCGGCCCGGAACGGGGTTTCGGCAGGTCAGCGCATAAGTGGGACCCCCGTTTTGGAGGTGCGCGGACCTATGGCATATGCTTACGATGCTTCCAGAGACCAGCTAGTCCCCATCATCTAGCGGCCTAGGATCCCGCCCTTTCAAGGCGGTCGCGCGGGTTCGAATCCCGTTGGGGGCACGCAGTAAAGTACGGTACGGTAAGACAGCACGAAGCAAGGCCCAGTGGCGCAGTTGGTTAGCGCGTCGCCCTGTCACGGCGAAGGTCGCGGGTTCGAGTCCCGTCTGGGTCGCTTTTCTGTAGTTGATTGCTACAGCTCATGGCCAGGTAGCTCAGTTGGTACGAGCGACCGCCTGAAAAGCGGTAGGTCGGCGGTTCGACCCCGCCCCTGGCCATACCTTCTTCGAAAGAAGCCCCGCAGAGTTTCTGCGGGGCTTCTTTCGTCATGCGCTGAAGCTGATTCGTGCGATCGCCTGGTCGTCGTGCGTTTTGTAGCGGGGCCAACGTTGGTGCTCCGAATCACCGCGTTCGGCTTCGCGGATTCGGTCGAGCACCTCGCCGAGTGGCAATTGCTCCAGGTCTTCCCAGGCGAAGAGTCCGTACTCGGATACTCCGCAGGAGACACCGTCAGTGAGAGCGATCACACTCCTGGTCTCGTCGCGACGCCAGCTCGCCGTCCGGGCCTGGTGGCCCGCGACGGGATCGGCCTCCGCGACCCAGTAGCCGCCCGGTTCGTTCTTCCACCTGAGGATGTCCGGATCGGGCCGGAGGTCTTCGAGTCTCGTGTCCTCGAGCACTCGGGTGGACTGTCCGAACGCGACGACCGGGGTGTCGCACAGCACCAGGGCGTCGATCGTGTCGGCGTTCCAGCGGACCATCGACGCGGTCGCGGAGGGTGAGTCGCCGGGGACGAGGCCGTGTTCCGCCACGAGGTTCGTGATGGCTTGGGCGAGCAGGTCGGTCAACGGATCGGTGTCGTTGAGCAGCCGGGCCAGTTCGTCGGCGAGTTTCGAGGCGTACCAACCGCCGTTGCGGTCCGGTGGCCTGGTTCGCGAGGTTACGCCGTCGAGCACGAGGACGGCGTTCGGGAGCACCCGGATCCGATCTTCGGTGACTCGGCCCGGAGCCCCCTGCTCGGCGGTCTCGATCTTCACGCCCTCACGGTACTTGTCAACTTCGGTTGACGGATACCGGTTGTCAACGTACGTTGACATCATGACGGAAGCGACGGATCTCGCCACAGCGGCTGGGGATCGTGACCCGAAGATCGGGTTGCGGGCCGTCAGCGCGTTGCGGCGACTGCTCGAACATCTGGAGGCCGCCCAGGTCCGCAGTGCGCGGGCGCAGGGCTGGTCGTGGCAGGACATCGCGGCGGAACTCGGGGTGTCCCGCCAGGCGGTCCACAAGAAGCACGGGGGGCGATGATGATCGCGGAACGGTTCACGAAGGAAGCCCGTGAGGCGGTCAAGGCGGCGGTGCGGGACGCGGAGCAGAACCACGCCGCCGAGGTCGGCGTGGAACACCTGCTGCTGGCGTTGCTCGAGGCGCCGGCGCTCGCCGGGTTCGACCTGCCGCGCGACGAGCTGGAGACGGCGTTCCGGGACTACCGGCGCAAGGGCGGACTGACCAAGGCCGACTCGGAAGCGTTGCGGGGCTTGGGAATCGACGTCGACGCGGTGATCGAGTCGGCGGAGCAGTCACTGGGCACCGGGGTGTTGCGGCCGGGGCCGCGCCGGCGGTGGTTCGGGATGCCGCTGGAACCGGACTTCAAGAAGGCGCTGGAGAACTCGTTGCGCGAGTCGCGCGACCTCGGCCACAACTACCTCGGGGTGGAACACATCCTGCTGGCGTTGTTGCAGGGCAAGGGAATCGTGGCCGAGGTGCTGACGGAGCGGGGCGTCACGTACGAGGAGCTTCGCAAGCGGGCCGCGAGCGCTCGCGCCAGGTGAGCGCGGGCAGGAACAGCTGCGCGAGCGGGCCGATGCCGAGCGCGTAGAGGACCGTGCCGATGCCGACCGTGCCGCCGAGCAGCCAGCCGGCGCCGAGCACGATCAGTTCGAGCACGGTCCGCGTGAGCCGCAGGGAGATGCCCGTGCGGCGGCAGAACCCGGTGACCAGGCCGTCGCGCGGGCCCGGTCCGAGCCGGGAGCCGACGTACGCGGCGAACGCGACGGCGTTCAGGACGATGCCCAGCGTCAGGAACGCGATTCTGGGCAGGAGTCCTTCCGGTGCGGGCAGGAGCCAGAGCGTCACGTCGACGCTGACGGCGATGACCACGACGTTCGCGATCGTGCCGACGCCGGGCTTCTGTCTGAGCGGGATCCACGCCAGCAGGACGAGCACGCCGGTGATCGCGGTGATCAGGCCGAAGCTCAGGCCGGTGATCTTCGTGAGGCCCTCGTGCAGCACGTCCCACGGGTTCAGGCCGAGGGTCGCGCGGATCTGCATCGCCATGCTCGCGCCGTAGAGCCACAGACCTGCGAAGAGCTGCGGGAGGCGACGGGCGGGTGAGATCCGGACGGAGACCTGGTGGAGTGCGGTCATGGAGGCCATGTGGCCATGTTGCGCTTCGATTGGCCTGGTAATCCATAGCCAATTCGGGATAATTGGCTTCATGCTCCCACCAGGTGGACGTATATCCGGTGCCCGGCTCGCCCGACTGCTGGGTGAGTGGCGCCGTGGCGGGGCCCGGCATTGCGTCGTCGATCTCGTCACGGCACTGAAACTGCTGGTCGCGGACGGACGGCTGCCCGTCGGGACCCGGCTGCCGTCCGAGCGTGAGCTCACCGAGGCGCTGCCCGTGAGCCGTACCACCATCACCGCCGCGCTGGACCAGCTGCGGGCCGAGGGGGTCGTGCAGTCGCGGCGCGGCGCCGGGTCGTGGATCAACGGGCCCGTCGGTGCCGGAGGCGGGATCACCGGTGCCGACGACACGCTGATCGACCTGTCCCGCGCCGCGCCGCGCGCGTTGCCGTCGGTGCGGCTGGCCATGGACGTCGCGCTCGGCCAGATGCCGGAGCACCTCGCGTCGCACGGGTACGACGAACGGGGGCTCCCGGTGCTGCGGCAGCGGATCGCCGACCGTTACGCGGCTCGGGGGTTGCCGACGTCGCCCGACCAGATCGTGGTGACGTCCGGGGCGCAGCACGCGTGGGCGTTGGTGCTGCGGCTCTTCGCCGGGCCCGGCGACCGGGTGCTGGTGGAGCAGCCGAGCTACCCCAACGCGCTGGAGGCGGTGCGGGCGTCGTTCGGCATCCCGGTGCCCGTGCCGATGCTGGCCGACGGCTGGGACCTGGACGGGTTCGAGGCCGCCCTGCGGCAGGCCGGCCCCCGTTTGGCCTATCTGATCCCGGACTTCCAGAACCCGACCGGACTGCGGATGTCGTCCGACTCGCGGGAAAGGCTTTCCGCCGTGCTGCGCAAAGCACGGACTCCCCTGGTCGTCGACGAGACTTTGGTGGAACTTGCGCTGGACTCCGCCGAAGCGCCGTTGCCGATGGCCGCGTTCGGCGGGGATTCGGTGGTGACACTGGGATCCGCGAGCAAGTCGCACTGGGGCGGACTGCGGATCGGGTGGATCAGGGCGTCCGCGGAGATCGTGCACCGGCTGCTGTCGACGCGGGCGGCGATCGACCTGGGCACCCCGGTGTTCGAGCAGCTCGTGCTGGCCGCGTTGCTGGAGTCGCCGGAAAGCGTTCTGAGGCAACGGCGTGCGGAGGCCCTGGAGCAACGGGACGTGGCGGTCGCCGCGTTGCGGGAGCACTGTCCACAGTGGAGCTTCGAGGTGCCGGCCGGTGGTCTGGGGGTGTGGTGCACGCTCGACGGCCCAGTGAGCACGCGCATCGCGGTGGTGGCGCAGAACCACGGCCTGCGGCTCGTCCCAGGTCCCCGGTTCGCGGTGCACGGCGGGTGTGAGCAGATGCTCCGAGTGCCGTACACGCAGTCGTCCGAAGTGCTCCGCGAAGCCATAGCCCGTTTGGGCGTGGTGGCTGCATCTCTTGCAGGCACAGGGTTTCCGGCGGATGCCGACCTGTCGCTGCCGGTCGCGTGAAACACGTCGGCCCGGTCTCCCGCAGCGGGGGAGACCGGGCCGACGAACTTGCCAACGAGAGGCCTGCGGCGGGGGACGTCCCAGGGATTGACGTCCCCCGTCCGCAGGTTTCCCGTGCGGTCCGAGACTGCGGGGGCAGCGCGGCTCTCGGACCAGACCCGACCTGCCAGGGCGCGGTTGGCAGGTCAGGAAGACTTGGGGGTTCCTTGCGTACAACGGGAAATAAGAGGAGGAGTTACTGGCGCGACGGAACGAGAGGGTCACAAATCGCGCAGAGGGCAGACTGGTCCTGTCGGACTCAGTCGGGTGACGTGCTGGGCAGGCCCGGAATGCTGCCGGGCTCAGTGCCGTCGCGACGCTCCCCGACCGACCACGTGGCCGGCGGGAAGAGCGAGTTGTGCGACGTCAGAACGGCCAGCACGCCGCGCGTGCCGCCGGAGTTGTCGGTGTGGCCGGACGACGCGGAGGCCGTCGCGACCACGGGAGCCTGCTGCGGTGCGGGCAGCGGCATGTCCGGTCCGGGAGTCGACCAGTTGTAGTCGCTCGCCGGCGTGGGCTCGGTCTTCACGGGAGCGGGCACCGGAAGGTCAGGCAGGAGCGGCACGGACTTCTTGGCCACCAGGACGGGCGCGGGTGGCGGAGGAGGCGGCGGCGGGAGTGCGGCGGCGAGTCTCGCGGCGATCTTGGCGGCGCGGACCTTGGCCTTGGCCGCGATGACCTCGGGCGGTGCCTCGTTCGAGACGGTGCCCGAGCGCGTGTTGCTCTGGGAACCGCCGGTGAAGTCGAGGACCGGGCCCTCGTCGGGCTCTTCCTGGGCCTCTTCCTGGGGCTCTTCTTCCGGCTTCGTCAGGACCGGCGGCGGGACGAACTTCTCCTGCTGCTGTTGCTCGACCACCGACGCGGTGAAGGCCTTCGCCCATCCGGCGGGGTCCTCGAGCAGCTGCGGGACTTCGGCGACGGCCTCGGTGGTGATCTCGACGGCCGGGGGTTCCTCGGGACTGGCGGCCGCGGACGTGCCGCTCAGCAGCCAGGCGGCGGCGGTGAGCCCGCCGAAGGCAGCGGCGCGCAGCAGCAGTGCACCAACTCCACCAACTGCCACAGGATCACCACCCGTCCACCGTTTCGGGTCACCCTCAACGCACAGCGCGCCGTCGGAGGTCGACGTAGAGCTATGTCTAGCACCGGTGAGTGACTTTGCGAACCCACTCGGCGCGAAACACCCGGAAGGGCGGTCTCGTGCGGCTGTCCGTGTTGCCCTGATCAGGCATGAACACCGTCTGTGTCGTCATCGGATCGAGTGATAATGCGCGTCGGTCCCGTGTGGACCGTGTCGCGGCGGGGGATCGTGTCCGATGTGGACGCGCCCAAGCAGGTCAACAGCCTCTCTGAGCTGGTCGATCACGCCTCCGCCGAACTCGGTCCGGTGGTCGTGCATGATCCAGCGGGCCCGAACGAGTGTTTGCTCCGTTCGGGGGAACTGGTCGTGCTGCCAGTGGACGCACCCACTGTGCGCAAGCGTTTGCGAGGCGTCTACTCGCACGAGGAGATCGCTTCGGGTGCCATCCGGATGTACCTGAAAGCGTCCGAACGAGCGCGCGTCGTCGAGGTGGCCAGAGAGGTCGGCGCCACCCCGAACCACGTCCACTTCGCCTGTCCGATCATGATCGGCACCTCCCGACCGGTGATCGGCGAGCGCATCCCGGAACTGCTGGGCGAGGGCACGGTCGCGTTGCTCGACACCCCTCTCGACGCCCCGCACGGCGCGTTGGTCGCCGGTGTCCTCCGCCACCACGGCGCCTCGGTGCGCCCGTTCCCCGTCCTGGGCGCCTCGGGCTTCGGCGACGACCTCACCCTCGCCGCCGCGTTGCGGGCCACCCGCGACCTGCCGGTGGTGCTGGTCGCGTCCGGCACGTACTCGTTCGACGACCTGTGCCCGCCGGTCCTGGCCGGCTGCGGCGGCAACGTGGTGGCCGCGGCGGGCAACGGCGGTTCCGAACGTCCGTGGTGGCCTGCGGGCTTGTCCTCGGTGACGGCGGTGGGTGCTTCGGCCGCCTTCTCGGGCCGTGGGCCCTGGGTGGACGTGGTGGCGTCCGGGGTCGACGTGCCGGCCACGGTCGGCACCTCTCAGCTGCTCTGCACCGGCACGTCGTTCGCCGCCGCCCTGCACGCCGCCACCCTCGTGCCGGTGCCGTAGCAGCTGAAACCCAGGTGGGCGACGGCCCGCGCGGCTTCGGCGGGGTGGTCGACGAGGCGGTGGACCTCGGCCATGGCCGCGCCGACCCGCGCGTCCGGCACCGGCAGCACGCTCGCGATCACCGTCCTGGTGCCGGCGTCGAGGAACGCGCGGGCGAGCCCCGACTCGCAGGCCGACAGGACGACCGTCTCGGGCGGGTGCGCGATTCTCGCGATGTCGTAGCCGTAGAGCGGGCCGTCCCGCAGTTCGAGGTGGGAGAACAGCGGGTTGTCCGGATGGACGTGCCCGTGCGCCGCGATGTGCACGATCCCGGCGCCGTCCAGTCGCGCCAAGGTCGATTCCACAGTGGACTCCGTGATCGAGCCGCCGTGTTCCTGTTGCAGTGCGGGCACTTCGTCGTGGGACAGGCCGGGTCCGGTGACCCAGAGCCGGTGACCGCCACGAGCGGACGGCCTCCATCGGCTCAACGACGGAATGACGTGCACCCGTCGGCCGAGCGCCGCCCACGGCATCTCGTGGAGCACCCCGTCGGGGATGACGACGACCTCCTCCGCGTCCGGCAGCAGGTCGATGGTGACGGCGCGCCCCGCCCGCAGTGCGAGCTTCGCGGTGCGGACGAGTTCGGAGGGGTCGGGAACCACGCGCATCCGGGCACGCCCGTCGACGAGCGTGACGGCCTTCATCTGTCCTTCATGGACGATGAAGCTGATCAGCGGCAGCCCCGTCGGTGCCGTGCTCGTGCTCGCGCTTCTCCTGGAGGCGAGGGTCAGCCTCCGGACGTTCCGCTCCAACGCTTCCAGCGGCAGTCCGAACGCCTTCGCCCGGCGTAGGTCGGTGAGGGCCTGGGCAAGTCCAGGATCGTTGGGAGGCAAGGGAACCGAGGCGCGGTGTTGCTCCGACCAATGCAGCACTTCGCGAGCGGTCCTGGCGAGCCCGAGCGCGTGCCCGGTCAGCTCACGTCGCGGCCAGTCGCCGTGGTGCTCGTCGAGCACCTTCAAGCCCGCCCGGCACGCGGCCAGCGCACCTCGCCGATCGGACCGCCGGGCCTGCGCGAGCCACCCGAGCGCCCGTGTCTGGGCAGGCCCGCGAAACCGATGCGCCGCAACGGCGTCGAGCTTCCCGGCCGCCAGCATGAACTCGGCGTCCGTGCCGCCGTGCCTGATGGCGGGAGCAGGATCGCCGTCGCGCAACGCACAGCGCGCGCTCAGCACCGCCAGCTCGGGCACGTGCCGATCGCACCGCCGCAGCAACTCCATCGCTGGCGCCAGCACCCGTCGCGCGTCCGCCGTCAACCCGGCCGCGAGCAGCGCCTCGGCCCTGTCCACGAGCGCCTCCGGCCGGCTCGCCGAGTCGAGACCGGCCTTCGCGGCCTCCTCGTACCTGCGCAGGGCGAGCGGCAGGTCACCCGCGAGCATCGCGACGAATCCCCTGTTGTGCAGGCACATCGCCGCCCTGCCCGGCTCCCCCAGCACCCGCAGCAGCGTCTCGGCCGCCCGGAAGTCGGCCTCGGCGGACGTCAGCCTGGTCGCGTTGCAGCGGGCGATCCCGCGCCCGATCAGCGCGTTGGCCAGCCACCTCTCGTCGCCGTACCTGCGCAACTCCCGGACGACCGCCGTGAGTTCGGCGATCGCCAGCCGGGGCTCGGCCTCCTGGCAGAGGTGCAGCCCACGCAGGCACCTGGCCCGAGCCAGCTCCCTGCCGCGCAGCCGGGGCGTCGCGAGGTCGAGGTGCTGAAGGCTCCGCTTGCGGCGGCCCCGGTCCAGCTCGATCCACGCGAGCATGAGGTGGAAGCGCGCCTCACCGCCGATCCGCAGCCCACGCCGGGCGAACCGGGCGGCGACGTCGAGGTGGCCGAGTTCGGCGTGGGCGACGCTGAGGTCGTGCAGGGGCGTCGGCGCGCTGTGCCCTGGTGCCGCGGACCTCGGTCGTCGCGATGGTGGCCCGCGGGTCGGCGCTGGCGCTCACGCGACGAACCAGCCGGTCGTGAGACCCAGGCCGGGCACGGTCACGCACACCGGGCCCGGCTTGACGGTCGCGCGGAACCAGCCCTCGGGATCCGGCCGCAGTGCCTGGACGCCGGCCGGCGAGTGGATCTCGACGGCGAGGCCGCTGTCGTCCAGCACGCCGGTGAGGTGGCCGGGGTCGAGCTGCAGGTGCAGGCGGCCGGTGCCGAGGTGGAACACGAGCTGGCGGGACGGGCCGCGGACCGGTTCGTCCACCGGGGTCATCGGTTCCAGGCCGGTCGGGCGCGGTGTGAGGGCGGGTGGCGGGGTGTCCGAGCTGAACAGGCCGGCGATCTCGTCGAGCAGTGAGTCCCTCATCGTGCACCTCCGGAGCCGAGCAGGCTGTGGACAACTGGCTGGGGCGGGGCGTCGCTCACCGCAGGTCCTCCAGCTTCCGCCGCAGGTCAGCGAGGCAACGGCTGCGCGTGGAACCAACGCTCCCCAGCTTTATCCCCAGGGCGTCGGCAACCTGTGCATAACTCAGTTCGGGGCTGTGGGCAGCGATCCTCAGCAGCCGCTGGCAGCGCTCGTTCAAGGTCATCAGCGCGGACCACAACCGGCGCTGCCGATCATGGGTGATGGCGACCTCGTCGGGGGACGGCAGGACGGACACCGGCTCCCAGAGGTCGTAGGAGACCTCACGGCCGCGGGTGCGCAGGACCGCTATCGACTGGCGCGTGGCGGTACGGACCAGCCAGGTGGCGAGGTAGTCCGGTTCTCTCAGGCGGGTGAGGTGTTCGGCCAGGCAGAGCCAGGTGCACTGGTATACGTCGGCGGCGTCGGTCTGGCTCAGGCGGAACGATCTGGGCACCGACCAGACCAGCCGGGAGTAGCGGTCGACGAGGGCGTCCCAACCCGAGAGGCCGGCACGCCACGCGAGGAGAACCTCAGTGTTCGAGTCCATGCCATTTGGAGTCGAACTCCGGGTCCGCGGCTCCGCAGCTCACCCGAAAGTGGGTTGTCCACAGTTGTGGAGGAACTCATCCACACCTGTGGACAACTACAGCTTGTGGAGGCGCTCCACCGCTTCGTCGATCACGGCGTCCTGCTTGCAGAACGCGAACCGGATCAGGTGCTTCCACTGGTCGGGCCGGTCCGTGAACACCTGCACCGGCACGGCCGCGACGCCGATCCGGGCGGGCAGGTCGCGGCACAGGGCCAGGCCGTCCGAGTAGCCCAACGGCCGGACGTCGGCGCAGATGAAGTAGGTGCCTTCGGACGAACGCACCTCGAAGCCGGCCGCGCGCAGACCCTCGGCCAGCCGTGCGCGCTTGGACGCCAGCGAGTCGCGCAGCCCGGTGACCCAGTCCAGTTCGGCGGTCAGGGCGTGGGCGACGGCGGGCTGGAACGGTGCGCCGCCGACGAAGGTCATGAACTGCTTGGCCGCGCGGACCGCCGAGACCAGTTCGGCGGGGCCGCACACCCAGCCGATCTTCCAGCCCGTGCAGTTGAACGTCTTGCCGGCGCCGGAGATCGACAACGTCCGCGGCGCCATGCCCGGCAGCGAGGCCAGCGGGATGTGGACGAGTCCGTCGAACACCAGGTGCTCGTAGACCTCGTCGGTGATCGCGAGCAGGTCGTGCTCCACGCACAGGGAGGCGATCGCTTGGAGCTCCTCCAAGCGGAACACCGTGCCGGTCGGGTTGTGCGGCGTGTTGACCAGGATGGCCCGCGTCCGCGGCGTCACGGCCGCGCGCAGGGCCTCGACGTCCAGCGCCAGCCGGCCGGAGGCGTCCTCGCGCAGGCCGACGGTCACCCGCGTCGCGCCGGCCAGGGCCACGGAGGCGGCGTACGAGTCGTAGTACGGCTCGATCAGGATCACCTCGTCGCCGGCCTCGACCAGCGCCAGCAACGAGGCCGCGATCGCCTCGGTGGCGCCGACCGTCACCAGGACCTCGGTGTCCGGGTCGTAGGAGAGGCCGTATCGGGAGCGGTGGGCGGCGACGGCGCGGCGCAGCACCGGCATGCCCGGGCCGGGCGGGTACTGGTTCACCCCCGACGCGATCGCCGACTGGGCGGCCTGCAGCATCGACGACGGACCATCGGTGTCAGGGAAGCCCTGACCGAGGTTGACGGCGTCGTGCCGCACGGCCAGCGCCGTCATCTCCGCGAAGATGGTCGACGTGAACGGCTGCAACCGGGGAACTAGCGCTGGTACCCGCACAACGCAGGATCTTCACGGAGAATGGTGCTGTGGAGCAACTGACCGCCGCTGACCAGCAGAAGCGCACCGACCTGCGCAAGATGAAGCTCGTCGCGACGAGCTTCCTGATAGGCGCGACGATCATCTTCTTCGGCACGCACGCCTTCGAGGGCGCCTGGGTGGGCTACGTCCGGGCCGCCGCGGAGGCCGGCATGGTCGGCGCTCTGGCGGACTGGTTCGCCGTCACGGCGCTCTTCCGCAGGCCGCTGGGGCTGCCGATCCCGCACACCGCGATCATCCCCGAGCGCAAGAACATGTTCGGCCAGACGCTCGGCGACTTCGTGGGCGTCAACTTCCTGAGCCCCGAGATCGTGCAGGACAAGCTCCGCAGGGCGGGCATCGCGGAACGCGCCGGCGCCTGGATCAAGCAGCCGGAGAACGCCGAGCGCGTCACCAACGAGCTCGCGAACGTCATCAAGGGCGCGATCACGGTCCTCAAGGACGAGGAGGTCCAGGCCGTCCTCGAACACGCGATCGTCAAGCGGGTCACGGCACAGCCCTGGGGCCCGCCGCTCGGCAAGCTGCTCCAGCAGGTGCTGACCGACGGCGCGCACCACAAGCTCGTCGACCTCATGTGCGACCGCGCCTACGAGTGGGTGCGCGACAACTACGACAAGGTCAGCCTCATCGTCTCGGACCGCGCGCCCACCTGGTCGCCCAAGTTCGTCGACGCCATGCTCGGCGACAAGGTCTACACCGAGCTCGTCAACTTCGCCTGGGCCGTCAAGACCGACGTCAACCACCCGATGCGCCTCGCCGTCGACCAGTTCCTGATCGAGTTCTCCGGCGACATGCAGACCGACGAGATCACCATGCAGCGCGCCGAGCAGGTCAAGCAGCAGGTGATCGGTCACCCGGACGTCCAGAAGCTGATCAGCAGCGCCTGGGGTACGGCCAAGAAGATGCTGATCGACGCCGCCGAGGACCCGTCCAGCGAGCTCCGCAAGCGCGTCACGCAGGGCCTGATCACGCTCGGCACCAACCTCACGGACGACCTGGAGCTGCGCGCGAAGGTCGACGGCTGGCTGGAGCAGGCCGCCGGGTACGTCGTCGGCAACTACCGCGCGGAGATCACCACGCTGATCACGGACACGGTCGAGCGCTGGGACGCGGAGGAGACCTCGCGCAAGATCGAACTGCAGGTCGGCAGGGACCTGCAGTTCATCCGGATCAACGGCACCGTGGTCGGCGCGCTCGCCGGCCTGGTGATCTACACCGCGGCCAACGTGCTGTTCTGAGCTCTTGTCCGTTTTCGGAACGTGCGGGCCTTCTCGCGGTTCCCGCACACCTGCATCGAGCACCAGGTGCGCGAGCGGTTGCGCGAACGGTCGAAGAACGCACGCAGGCAGTCGTCGGCCGGACAGATCTTGAAGCGTTCCCACGAGCCCAGCACCGCGAGGCGGGCCGAAGCGGCGAGCACGGCGCCGAGCGCGTCCGAGCTCGACAGCACCGGAACGCCGTCGGTGAGCTCGATGTGGACGACGCCCGCTGCCGTCTGAGGCCCTGACGACCCCTCGATGGACGACCGCAGTGCCGCCCGAGCGGCCCGCGCCTGCGCGATCTCACTGCTCCGCCCCAGGCCGCGCTCGGTCACCCACGCGCGCCAGGAGGCTTCACTGTCCAGTACGTGTCGAGTGTTCAGGAAGTCGAGCAGAAGCTCGACATCGTGATCCCAGCCGACAGTCAGACCAGTCACCCCACCACTGTAGGCGCCACGGCGGCCGGCCGTCAGGGCATCGAGGAATACACCCGGTGTATACCTCGTGTGTATAGTGCCTCTCATGTCGATCGGACACGCACTGTTGGGCCTGCTGGAAGGCGGTCCAAGGCATGGCTACGACCTGAAGCGCGCCTATGACGAGCGCTTTGGTCACGACCGGCCGTTGCACTACGGACAGGTGTATTCGACCCTGTCGAGGCTGCTGAAGAACGGCCTCGTGAGCGAGGCGGGCGTGGAGGCGGGCGACGGCCCGGAGCGCAAGCGGTACGCGATCACGGACGCCGGGGTCACTGATGTAGAACGCTGGCTCGGCACGCCGGAGAAGCCCGAGCCGTACCTGCAGAACACGCTCTACGCGAAGGTCGTGCTGGCGCTGCTGTCCGGCCGCAGTGCGACCGAGGTGCTCGACACGCAACGCGCCGCGCACCTCACCACGATGCGCGAACTGACCAGGCGCAAGGCGGACGGCGACCTCGCCGACCAGCTCATCTGCGACTTCGCCCTGTTCCACCTCGAAGCGGACCTGCGGTGGCTCGAACTGACCGCGGCCCGCCTCGACAAACTCGCCGAGGAGATGGCCCGATGACGTCCCTGCTCACCGCGGAGGGCCTCTACAAGTCGTTCGGGAAGACGAACGCGCTGGACGGTGCCGGCATCTCGATCCGCGAGGGCGAGGTCGTCGCGATCATGGGCCCGTCCGGGTCCGGCAAGTCCACCCTGCTGCACTGCCTCGCGGGCATCCTGCCGCCGGACTCCGGCACGGTCACCTACCGCGGCCGCGACCTGACCGGGATGAACGACGGCGCCCGCAGCGAGCTGCGCCGCACCGAGTTCGGGTTCGTCTTCCAGTTCGGCCAGCTCGTGCCGGAGCTCACCTGCCTGGAGAACGTCGCGCTGCCGTTGCGCCTGAGCGGCATGAAGCGCAGGGACGCCGAGCGTGCGTCGAAGGAGTGGATGGCCCGGCTGGAGGTCGACACGGTCGCCGACCAGCGGCCCGGTGAGACCTCCGGTGGCCAGGGGCAACGGGTCGCGGTGGCCCGTGCGCTGGTCACGTCGCCGAAGGTGGTCTTCGCCGACGAACCGACCGGCGCCCTCGACTCGCTCAACGGCGAGCGGGTGATGCACCTGCTCACGACCGCGGCCAGGGAGACGGGCGCGGCCGTCGTGCTGGTCACGCACGAGCCGCGGGTCGCCGCGTACTCCGACCGCGAGGTCGTGGTGCGCGATGGCCGTTCACGGGACGTGGAGTTCGTCAGGTGAACCGCGTTCTCAGCGACCTCGCCCTGGGCGTCCGGCTGGCTGTCGGGGGCAGCCGGAAGTCCTGGGTGAGGCTCCTGCTGCAAGGTGCCGGCATCGGGATGTGCGTGGCGGTGCTGTTGCTCGCCGCGTCGATCCCGACGGCGTTCGGCAACCGCGACCAGCGCGGAGACGCCCGCAACGTCGTGGAGAAAGGCGCCGGGGCGGCGCCGCTGCTGCTGGAGAACGGGTCGGTCGCGTACCGGACCGACTACGTCAGGGGCGGGTACGTGCGCGCCCTGGTGGCGGACGCGCCCAAGCCGCCCGGCATTGAACGGCTGCCGGGGGACGACGAGATCATCGTGTCGCCGCGGCTCGCGGAGCTGCTGGCGAGCCCCGAGGGCGAACTGCTGCGGCCGAGGTTCCCGCAGAAGGTCATCGGCACGTTCGCGCCGGAGGGCATGGACGGGCCGCAGGACCTCAGGTTCCTCGCGGGCGACTCCAAGATCCAGCGCAACGACGGCAACCAGGTCTACGCGTTCGGCCAGGAGTACTCCGGCGGTGGGTTGCCGACGATCCTGCTGATGCTCAGCATCGTCGGCGCGGTCGTGCTGCTGTTCCCCGTGCTGGTGTTCGTGAGCGTCGCGACCAGGCTGGCCGCAGCTCAGCGTGATCGCCGGCTGGCGGCGTTGCGGCTGGTCGGTGCCGGTGCGACACGGGTGCGGCTGATCGCGTCCGGTGAGGCGCTGGCCGGTGCGGTGGTGGGGCTCGTCGTCGGGTTCGGGCTCATGTTCGCGATCAGGCCGCTCGCCGACGACATCCCTCTCCCCGAGGCGGCGGTGTTCCCGAGCGACCTCACGCCGACGTTGCCATTGACGTTCGTCGTGGTGATCTCGGTGCCGGTTCTGGCAGTGCTGACCTCGGTGTTCGCCATGCGCCGCACGATCGTCGAACCGCTCGGCGTGGTCCGCGAGCAGAAGCCGGTGCGGCGCAGGCTGTGGTGGCGGGTCGTGCCCGCCCTGGCCGGTGTCGCGCTGCTGGCGAGCCAGTTCGGCAAGTTCGGCGGGCAGGCGAAGCCGGAGGAGTGGCCGATCATCGCCGGCGTCGTCCTGCTGATGTTCGCCGTCCCGGCGTTGCTGCCCTGGCTGGTCGAACGGGCCGTGCACCGGATGAGCGGTGCCACGCCCGCGTTGCAGCTGGCCGTGCGCCGGTTGCAGCTCGACGCGGGTACGGCGGCACGGGTCGTCGGCGGGGTGGCGGTCGTGCTCGCGGGCACCGTGACGCTGCAGGTGATCCTCGCGGGCGTCGAGAACGACGTGAAGGCCGAGGACACGCGGTCGGCGAACACGAACTCCCTCAGCATCACGGTGAACGAGACCACCCCGCTTCCGGACCTGCCGGACGTGCTGGCCAGGACACCGGGCGTGGTCGGAGTGCAGAGCCTGCTGCGCACCTACGCGACGACACCCGACAACGACTACACCACCATCGCGGTCGGAACGTGCGCCGCGCTCAAGACGGTGGTGGACCTCGCGGACTGCACGGACGGCAAGACCTACCTAGTGCCGACCGGCAACGGTCTCGGCGATCCCAAGACCGGTGACGTTCTCCGGTTCGAGGAGACCGGCGGCACCTGGACGGTGCCGGCGTTGGAGCGCAGGACCGGTACCCGCCTCGGGATCTTCGCCACCCCGGCCGCAGCCGCGAACCTCGACCTGACCCACGCGTACGCCGAGATCCAGGCCGAGATGGACCTGACGCGGCCGGACGTCGCGGAGCACGTGCGCAACGCGCTCGCGCCCTACTCGTGGCGGCTGCACACCGTCTTCTTCGGTCAGGACAACTCGTCCGAGGTCGAGCAGGTCTTCCTGGCGGTGCGCAGGGCGCTCTACGGGGCCGCGCTGATCACGTTGCTGCTCGCGGGGGCGTCACTGCTGGTCGTGGGGCTGGAGCAGGTGCGGGAACGTCGCCGTCCGCTCGCGGCGATGGCGGCCAGCGGCGTGCCGCGCGGCACACTCGCCCGGTCTCTGGTGTGGCAGAACGCCATCCCGCTGGTGATCTCCACGGCGGTGTCGGTGGGCACCGGCATCCTGCTCGGAGTGCTGGTCACGAGGACGTTCGACGCCGAGGTCCACTACGACTGGGAGGGCATCGGCTTCGTCACCGGCATCTCGGTGGGGCTGGTCGTGCTGGTCACTGCTCTGACGTTGCCTTCGCTGAGAAGGGCGACCGGAGCACTGGGCCTGCGGACCGAGTAGTCCTGGACGTCATCTCGTGCTCTGCCAGGCGGTCCTGCACCAGTCCGTGCCGGAACTGGTAGCAGGCTCCCGCCCGGCAGAGCACGCCGAGCTTGCGCGCGTCCTCCAGGAACACCATCAGCTCCCAGGGCAGCTTTCCACGCAGTGCCAGCCAGATCCGCGCGACGGTGAACCACCACCAGCGCAGGTGCAGCACGGCCAGCGCGAACCCGAGCATCAGCCCGGACGCGAGCCCCAGCCCGACCATGCCGGTCTGGGCGGGGCCGAACACCAGCGCCGCCGCCGACCCGAACACCACGGCCAGCACGAGAGATCCGGTCCAGACGGCGATCCGGTCGCGCGCCATCGTCCACTGAGGACTGGAAGCCTGCGACAGCTCGGCGGCGCTCGACAACGCGAACCGCAGCGCGGTCGCGACGGCGAGACCGAGCCCGACCACGAGTCCGGCGGAAAGTCCGTACAGGGCGCCGAAAACGAGCCCGGCGGCGAGTCCGAGAACACCGGGCACGAGCAGCAGACTGCGCCAGATCCCCAGCCGGGGCTTGGCTTTGCGTTCGTGGGACGCGGTCAGCGCGGCGGCGCCGACGCCGATGCCCGCGACCAGTCCGGTGATCGGGGCGAGCGACGGCGTGATCGAGTACGCCATCAGCCAGCCGACGCCGAACCCGCCGATCGCGCCCAGCACCAGCGCGCCGAGCACGGCGAGCCACGTGCTGCCGACCGACCGGCGCAGCTCCCACCAGGCCAGTTCGCGGATGCCGCGATCACGCATCTCGTGGGCCAGGAACTCGAGCCACTTGCGCGCCCGGTCCCGCGGCCAGACCTGCGTGGCCTTGGCGTGGTGCGCGAACGCCCTGTTGCCGAACGCCCGCGACACCAGTTCGTCGCAGAGGTGGTCGGAGATCGCCCGCGGGTCCGGGAAGCGGCCGCGGTCGAGCAGTTCGGTCGGCTCGGCCTCGCTGTCCGCGTAGACCATGCTGGCGAGCCACATCGTGAGCGGCGTCGACAACGCGTCCGCGAGCCTGCCGTCCGGTTCCTCACGCAGCTGGATGAACACCGGTTCCCAGCGCGCCGCGCCCCAGCTGTCGGCGCTCGCCCGCAGGTAGGCGGCGACCTCGTCCAAGTCGAGCGGGGCCAGTTCGACGACGTCCGCGCCGGGCAGCGGTCCGGCGAGGTCGACGGCCTGCGCGAACTCGTGCGTGCGGCAGGTCAGCACCAGCGGGCGCTTGGCCGGAAACGCCTTGGCGATCCGCTCCAGAGCGTCCGCGCGCTGGTGCGCGGGGATGTCGTCGAGACCGTCGAGCACGGGCAGGACCAGGTGCTGCTCGATCAGCAGGTCACCGGCGTAGCTGCCGTACAGCTCGGTGTTGCGCAACGCCGGATGGTCCTCGTAGAGCCTGCGCGTGAGCCACGTGCGGATGTCCTCGACCGCCGGGTTCCACGTCGACAGGGGCAGCAGCACCGGCACCATGCCGCCGTCGTAGCGGTCCAGCAGGCCGCACGTCAGCAGCATCGCGACGGTCGACTTGCCGGTGCCGGCCTCGCCGATGATCACCATGCGCCGGTTGATCTGCCGTTCGAACGCGCCCACCACCGCGTCGCTGCGTCCCGGCGGCGCGTCCGGCTCGTCGCTCACGTCCAGTTCGGGCGCGATCCAGTGCAGGTCGAGCAGGTCGGGATCGGTGAGGCCGCGCGAACGGACCTCCTCGTTCCACTGCGACTGCAGGCCGACGGCAAGCGCGCGGCACGCCGCGTCGAGGTGCTCGTCGGTGCTCAGCTCGGCGTTGTGCCTGCGCCGCACCCACGGATCGAGTAAAGCCAGGAAGCCCAGGAACGCCAGCGCGAGCACGATCAGCCACAGGTGCGGGTTGATGCCGTGGTCGGTTACGAACAGCCCGGCCGCGGTGAGGACCGCGGTCAGCACGCAACCGGTCAGCAACGCCTGCTGACGGAATCTGGACATGCGTCGCATCATGACGCACCGCATTCGCTCGGGGTCGATTCAGTGACCCGTGTCGTGACGTTTGGTTGTTGATCACAGCTGCCACCGGAGATCACCCAGCGTCAGGTGCTGGCCGTCGGGCCCGATGGTGATCCCGAACTGGCTGCGGCGGGGTTTTCCCAGGTCACGCCAGGCGACGAGCGCGTCCTCCGCGACGTCCCACAGCCGGCGCGGGCCGCCCTGGTCGACGTGGGAACCGTGGTGGTGCACCCAGGACCCGTCCGAATGGGCCAACCAGCTGGGCCCCGCGACGACGTCCGGCAGTGAGATGCCCGCGAAGAACTCGAACGGACTGGCCGGGTCGAGCACGGTGTCGAACGGCAGCGTGGTGGTGCGCCGCTCGAACGCGCCTGCTCCGGCCGGCGCCGGTCTGCGGGCGTGGGCGCGCAACGGCATGAAGCGCCCGTCCTCGGGGAGCACACTCCCCTCGCCGGTGCCGTCGCCGTGGGAGACGATGCGGACGAGGCCGGCGCCGATCGGGCGGTGCAGCGTCGTGACCACCAGGCCGCCCGGCCTCGTCTGCTCCAGCCAGGCGAGCGGGATCGTCGCGACGGAGCAGGTGGCCAGCACGCGGTCGTACGGTGCGCGGCCCGGGTGACCGAGCGCGCCGTCGCCCGTCACGCAGGTGGGGTGGAAACCGTTGCCGTGCAGGCGTTCGCGTGCTCGTCGCGAGATTTCCGGGTCGACGTCGATCGTGGTCACGTTGCCCGACCCCAAGGCGTGGCACAGAAGGGCCGCGTTGTACCCCGTGCCCGTGCCGACCTCGAGCACCGACTGTCCGGTGTGGACGTCCAGTGCCTCCAGCATGATCGCCATGATCGTGGGCATGCTGGACGAGCAGGTCGGTGTGCCGCCGGTCGCCGTGTCATCGCCGTCGAACTGGGTAACCCACACCCGGTCGGCGTAGACGAGCTCCAGCCAGCCGGGGTTGCTCGCGGTGAGCGGTTCCCAGTCGCCGCTGTGCAGCTGGCGGTAGAAGCGCGGCAGGAACTCGTGCCGCGGGACGGCCTGGAAAGCCTTGTGCCACTGGGAATCGCGCAGCGCTCCAGTGCCGAGCAGGTGGTTCGCCAGCTCGGTGCGCAAGGCCCCGGCGTCGTCCATGTCACCTCCCACGGTATCCCTGTGGCGGAGCACACGCAGCGATTGCTAGCAGGGTGCTTGCAACTGCTAGCACTCGTCGCTAACGTGGTTGGTGGCACGAGGAACGGGAGCAGGAACAGTGGACAAGTCCATCGACAAGGCAGTCGCGGACCTCGGCCGCAACATCGGTGAGTACATCCGCGAGCAGCGCAACACCGCCAAGATCTCCTTGCGGGAGTTGGCGAAGCAGGCGGGTGTCTCCAACCCATACCTCAGCCAGATCGAGCGAGGACTGCGCAAGCCCAGCGCGGAGATCCTTCAACAGATCGCCAAGGGGCTGCGCATCTCGGCCGAAGTGCTCTACGTCGAGGCCGGGATCCTCCAGCAGCGCGAAGGCGGTGCGTTGGCGGACGCCATCGTCGCCGCGACCGATCTGACCGAGCGGCAGAAGCAGGTGCTGCTCGACGTCTACGAATCTTTCAGGCGGGAGAACACCGCCACCAACAAGGAGGACTGATCTCCATGCCGAAGCTCACCCAGGACGACGTTCGCAAGGCCGCCGAGCAGGGCGCCCACGCCGCACGCCAGGCGCTGCTCGCCGCGCTCGGTGCCGGTGACCTCGCCGCCAAGGCGGTCGTCGAGGCCCTGACCAAGGCCAAGGAGCGCGCCGACGAGGCCCGCACCCAGGCCAAGGACCTCCCGACCGAGCTGAACGACCTGCGCGACAAGCTGCAGCCGGCCGAGCTCAAGAAGCTCGTCGACGCCTACACCGCCTCCGCGGTGAACCTGTACACCTACCTCGCCGACCAGGGCGAGCAGACGCTGGAGCAGATCAAGGCCCAGCCGCAGGTCAAGCAGGCCGTGGAGCAGGTCGAGCAGGCCGTCGAGGCCGCGCAGAAGCGCGCCGGATCCGCTGCCGCCGACGCCCGCGTGCTCGCGGACGACGTCCTCGGCAAGGTGACCCGCCGCACCCGCTCGGTCGGCGAGAAGGTCGCCCACGAGGTCGAGGACGCCGCCGAGAAGCTGGCGGAGGAGATCGTCGAGGTCGGTGGCGACGCCGCGCACGAGGTGCGCAGCACGACCCGCAAGACCGCGAACCGCACGGCGCCGCGCAAGCCGGCGACGACGACCCGCACCACGGGCACGACCGCCGCGGTCAAGAAGCCGGCCTCGCCGAACACCACCAAGTGAGTCGCTGAAGTCAACCGGGAGGGGAGCAGTCCGAGAGGGCTGCTCCCCTCCCGGCGTACGTGCACGTAGTCTGGTTCCGTGTTCCAAATCCCGGTCTTCAGCATCTGGTACCTCGACACCGTCGTGTACTTCGTGTTCGACCTCGGGTTCAGCATCATGGGGCTGTTCGCGTTCTTCCATGCGCTGACCCAGCGCGTCGACGCGTACACCGCGATCGAACGTATGACCAAGCCCGCCTGGCTCGGCATCACGGGTGGCGGCACGGCGGCGTTGCTGCTGTTCGGCCCCGGCGGGGTCGGGTCGATCTTCTGGCTGGCCGGCCTCATCGCGGTGCTCGTGTACATGGTGGACGTGCGCCCGAAGCTGATCGAGGTGCAGCGCGGCCCGCGTTGGTGATCACCCGCTCGTACGGCTCCGGCTCACCGGTCACCCTGGTCGCCCACGGTCTCGGTGCCACGCCCGGTGAGGCGAGAATCCCCGCCTCCGGGCTGCCCGGCACCCGCGTCGTGGTGACCCTGCCCTCGCACGGCGACGCCCCGGACGCGCCGGAGGGTTACTGGGACTACGGCCGGATCGCGGCCGATCTGGGCACCGTTCTCGCTGATCAGGCCGTCGGCGTGTCGTTGGGTGCCGGCGCGTTGGTGCGGCTGCTGTCCGTCGAACCCGATCGTTTCGCCCGCGTGGCCCTGCTGCTGCCCGCGGTGCTGGACCAGCGCCACGGGTCGTTCACGCTGCAGCAGCTGTCCGACCTGACCGTCGGGCCACCGATCTACGTGGCCGAGCGCAGGGCGGCGCTGGCGAGGCTGGCGGCCGCCGCCGGGCAGTTGCCCGGCCAGGTCGCCGTTCCCGACGCCTCCGTGCTGGCCGCGGTGTCCGCCCCCGTGCTGGTGATCGGCGCTGTCGGCGACCCGCTGCACCCCGAGGACGTGGCCAAGGCGACCGCCGCGGCGTTCCCGAACGGGGAGCTGTGGCTGATCGACTCACCCGCACCGATGATCACGCACCGGACCGAGGTCCGGCATCGATTGGTCTCCTTCTTCGCCGGGTAGCCGAAGTGCATGGCTGAACAGAAGAAGATCGCGTTCCTGGTGGCCGAAGAGGGCATCGAGCAGGTCGAGCTCACCGATCCGTGGGCGCACGTCGAGAAGGCAGGCGGAGTCCCGCGCCTGCTCGCGCCGAAGCTCGGTGAAGTACGTGGCTTCAACCACCTCACGCCCGCCGACGCGTTCCCCGTCGACACGACCTTCGCCGACGCGCTCGCGGACGACTACGACGGCGCCGTGATTCCCGGCGGCGTCGCGAACGCGGACTTCCTGCGCATGGACAACGACGCGGTGGAGTTGGTCAAGGCCCTCGCCGCCGCCGGCAAGCCGATCGCGTCGATCTGCCACGGGCCGTGGCTCCTGGTCGAGGCGGGCGTGGTGCGAGGCAAGATGCTGACCTCGTTCCCGAGCCTGCAGACCGACATCCGCAACGCGGGCGGTGACTGGGCCGACGAGGAGGTCCGGGTGTGCGACATGAACGGGTGGACGCTCGTGACGTCCCGCAACCCCGGCGACCTGCCGGCGTTCAACCGGGAGACGCTGAAGGCTTTCGAACTGGGGTGATCACCGGGATCTGCAGCTCCCGGTGATCTTCTAGAGGCGCGTCACGGCGTAGTGCTTCATGGCGTCACGCAGCCACTCGGCCATGTTGTCGCCACCGACCTCGAAGTTGCCCCGGAACTCGTCCGAGTCGACGTAGAGGTCACCGAGACCCTGGTAGGACTCCCGGTTGGGCGTCCAGCTCAGGCAGATCCAGCGGTAGTGGCGGTCGACCAGCTCCTGCGTCTGCGGAGCGTCGATCGCCGTGCCCGCGGTGAACAGCGCACCGAGTTCCTCGGCGATCTCCCGCCACTGGGCCATGAACTGGTCCGCGTCGGCGCGCGTCCAGGTCTTCAGCTTTGCCCTGCTCTCGGCGAGGTGCTCCTTGACCCCCTCGCCGTAGCGCTCGACGAGCTCGGCCTCGTGCCGTTCCTGCTTCTTGGCGTCGAAGCCGTCGAACAGCTCTTCCATCTTCACTTCGTCCCCTCCTTCCAGTTCTGCGATAGTCCGCGCGACGGTGCTCGCGAGCCGGTCCAGCCGCTGTCGTTCACCCTGCAGCCACCGGTGGTGGTTGCGCAGGACGGTCAGCTGGTCCGTGCCGTCGAGCATCTTCGCCACCACGTCGAGGCCCAGGCCCAGGTCGCGCAGCAGCAGGATCTGCTGCAGGCGGTGCACCTGTTCCTTCTCGTAGTAGCGGTAACCGTTGTCGCCGATCCAGGCCGGCGGCAGCAGCCCGATCGAGTCGTAGTGCCGCAGCGTCCTGGACGTCACCTTCGACATCCGGGCCACCTGGGCGATCGACCAGGCCATTTCGGTTCCCCCTTCGCGCTCTGAAATGAAGGTAAGGGTTGACGTTGCGTCAAAGTCAAAGGGAGTTTGGCAGGATGGTCGAGGTGTGGACCATCGCTGGGTCGCTGGAACCCGTACCCGTGTTGTCTCGTCTCGACCTCGTGCCCGAACCGGTCGCGACGGCGCTGAAGATGTTGGACGGCGTTGACCGTGTCGCCGTCGCTCCGATCGACGCTTCTCTCGCCGACACCGCGGAGTTCTGCGCGCACTACGGTTCGCCGCTCGAAGCGTCGGCGAACTGCGTGGTCGTCGCGGGCAAGCGCGGTGACCAGGTCCGTTATGCGGCCTGCATGGTGCTCGCGACCATGCGTGCGGACGTGAACGGTGTCATCCGCAAGCGGCTCGACGCGCGCAAGGCGTCGTTCGCGCCGATGGACGAGGCCGTGGCGTTGACCGGGATGGAGTACGGCGGCATCACGCCCATCGGTGTGCCCGCGGACTGGCCGATCCTCGTCTCGCCCGAGGTGGCCGCCGCCCCCGAACTGATCGTGGGCAGCGGCATTCGCGGCAGCAAGATCCTCATCCCCGGTGACGTGCTGATGAAGCTCACCGGGGCCGAGGTCCTGCCTGATCTGGCGCGCTAGGACTGGTACTTCGACAGAAGCTCGATCGCCTCGTCCACGTCGTCCGTGACGAGGATCCACTGCTCGGCCTCCCGGCCCTCCGCGAGCTTCATCACCAGCGGCGCGGCCGGGATCTCGTCGGTCCAGAAGGCCTTGCCCAGGAAGATCATGGGCGCGGCCGGGCCGACGCTGCCGTAGTAGTTCTGCGTGAAGTCCTGGAAGACCTCCTGGACCGTCCCGGCCTTGCCCGGCGTGTAGACGATGCCGCCGGTCGCGACCGTCAGCAGGCCCTCCTCGCGCACCGAGTTCGCGAAGTACTTCGCGTGCAGCTCGCAGGCCGGGTTGGGCGGCTCGTGGCCGTAGAACCACGTCGGGATGCCGATCGTGCGTGGGGTGTCGAAGCTGCGGACCTCCGGGAACGTCGCGAGCCACCTGCCGATCGACTCGTCGTCGTTGCCGAACGTCGGGGCCTGCGCGATGGTGCCGAGGACGTCGGTGTTGACCTCGCCGAGCCGGACGCCGAGCGGCACGGCCTCCATCGCGCCCGGTCCGCCGCCGGTCAGCACGGTGAAGCCCGCGTTGCCCAGTGCGGCGCCCAGCGCGACCGCGTTGCGGTAGCCGTCGGAGCCGCGGGCGAGCGCGTGGCCGCCCATGACCGCGACCGGCGAGCCCGTCAGCGTCTCGTCGAGGGCCTCGGTGATCGAGTGGTCGTGCAGGCGTTCGGCCAGCGCGTGCAACGGGTCCGGGTGGTGGCCCTGCTGCCTGCTGTGCTGGTAGATCACCGCGTCCGGGGTGTCGGCGTACGACTTGGGGTCGGCCGGGTCGAAGCCCGCGAACAGCTCCGCCGGCGTGTACAGCTTCGACCGGTAGACGTCGTAGGGCAGGTCCGGGATGACCGGGAAGACCAGCGCTCCCGCGGCCTCCGCCCTGCGCTGCATCGTCTCGCTGAGGGTGCAGCCGAGCAGCAGCGCCCCGTCGAACGGCACCCGCACGTCCTCGCGAGTGAGGTCCAGTCCGATGATGACGGCTCTGCGCAGGTCAGGGGCTGCCCGCAGCTGGTCGAGGTCGGTGATTTCGATCCGCACGGGAAAAAGCCTATGCCCCAGGCGAACCAACGCGCCGTGGAATCCGAATGAGTTTGTGGGAACTGAGGTCCGCTCGCCGTCCCGAGACGAGCGGCCGCGGGCCGCGCTGCCCAGGAAAGGTTCCCCGCCATGGCCACCGAACTGCTGAGCGGATGCGCCGCCAGAGGCGCCCGAGTCGTAGATCCCCACCGCGTCGAGTACCTGGACTGCGGTGGGTACGGAGTCCCCCTGCTCGGCCACGCCCACCCGGCCGTCGTGCAGGCCGTCGTCGGCCAGGTGCGCCGGCCGTCGCTGCTGGACCGCCTGATGCTCGACCTGGTCACCCCCAACGGGCTCGACCACGTCCACACCTTCGCCTCGGCCTCCGAGGCAGCCCAGTTCGCCGTGGCCCTCGCACAGGCGAACGGCCGCCCACGTGTGTTGACCACCGGCGACGTCCCGTACGGCGGCATCGACTCGTTGCGCGCCACCCTGGCCTCCGGACCACCAGCGTGCGTGCTCGTCGAACCGGTCCGCGGCGCCACACTCCCCCCGACGGGCTACCTGAGCTCCGTGGCCGAGGTGTGCCGCGAGTCCGGCGCCCTGCTCGTCGTGGACGAGACGCGCTCCGGCCTGGGCCGCCTCGGCGTGTGGTGGGGCGTGGACCTGGACGGCGTGACGCCGGACATCATGCTGGTCGGCGAGGGCCTGTCCGGCGGCGTGCTCCCGATCGCCGCCGTGGTCGCCTCGGCCGAGGTCGAGGTGCCGTTGCTGCGCGGCTCCGAAACCGTGTCACCGCTGGCCTCCGCCGCCGTGAACGCCTGCCTGCGCGTCACGGCCGCCGAGGGCCTGGTCGAACGCGCCAAGCTGCTCGGGGACGAGCTGTTGTTCGGGCTGCGCGCTGTCGTCGCCGGCAAGGCGCACGCGACTGGGCGGGGGCTGTTGCTCGGCGTGGAGCTGCCGGATCAGCGGGCCGCCGACGTGTTCACCGGTGAGTTGCTGCGGTCGCGGGTGCTCGCGGACTTCCGGGGGCGGACGGTCTGCTTCACCCCGCCCGCCGTGATGTCGGCGGAGGACGCGGGGTGGCTGGTGGAGGCGGTGGGCAGAGCCGCGAACAAGATCTGACGTCCGCGCCGGTTGCGGTGGTCTTTCCTAGAAAACCACCGTCTGGTTGCCATGCACCAGCACCCGATCCTCCAGGTGCCACCGCAACCCGCGCGCCAGCACCACCTTCTCGATGTCACGCCCCTTGCGCACCATGTCCGCCACCGAGTCGCCGTGGTCCACGCGCATCACGTCCTGCTCGATGATCGGACCGGCGTCCAGGTCGGCCGTGACGTAGTGGCACGTCGCACCCACCAGCTTCACGCCGCGGCGGTGCGCCTGGTGGTACGGGCGCGCGCCGATGAACGACGGCAGGAAGCTGTGGTGGATGTTGATCGTGCGGCCGGTCCAGGCGGCGCAGATCTCCGGCGGCAGGATCTGCATGAAGCGGGCCAGCACCACGGCGTGCGGGTCGTGCTTCTCCACCAGCTGACGGAGCTGGGCGAACGCCGCCTGCTTGCCCATGGGGTCGTTGGCCGGGAACGGTATGTGGTGGAACGGGATGCCGTGCGCGCGCGTGATGTCGCCTAGCTCCGGGTGGTTGCCGATGACGGCGGACACCTCGACGTCCAGTTCGCCGGTCGCGACGCGGGCCAGCAGGTCGTACAGGCAGTGGCCTTCCTTCGACACCAGGATGACCACGCGCTTGCGTGCGCCCGTGTCGGTCACCGTCCAGGTCGACTGCGCGCCCAGCGAGGCGGCGACGTCGGCGAACTGGGAGCGCAGCTCGTCCACGCCGAACGGCAGGGAGTCCGCGCGGACCTCCTGGCGCGTGAAGAACCAGCCCGTCTCCGGGTCGGTGTGGTAGGCGGCCTCGACGATCCAGCCGCCGTTCTCCGCGAGGAACGACGAGATCCTCGCGATGATGCCGGTGCGGTCCGGGCAGCCGAAGGTGATCACATAGCGACGTTCAGGCGATGACACGCCGCAGAAGTATTCACGGCCTGGGCAGCGCCGCCAACAGCGACTCGTCTCCCGTCACAATCGCGTGACCCGGCCGGGCGTAGACGGCTCGGTAGATCGCGTCCGCGGTGCCCGCGAGGGTGGCGTCCTCGTCGAAGGCCGAGTCCTGCGGTGCGGTGACCACCAGCGGCTCGCCCTCGGTCAGCCTGACCTCCCAGGTGCGGCCTGCGTCGGCGGCGTGCACCAGGAGCCGGCCGGTGGCGGTGACCGGGTAGCCCAGCTCGATCCGGCGGGCCACCAGGACGGTGAGGTACTCGTCGACGCCGTCCGCGGCGAACTCCGGGTCGAACACCAGAGCCGGCAGTTCGTGCCCGGTCGCGAGCTCGGCATCCAGTCGGTGGATCGACGTCTCGTGCGCCTGCCTGCGTGCCCAGAAACCGGCGAGCTGCGGGCCGTGGAACGTCCACGCGGCACGGTCGGCCGGCACCTCGCGCAGCCGGTCCAGCAGCGTGGAAAGCCCTGCCTCCCACCAGGAGAGCGTCTCGTCGAAGCCCTCCGGTGACTTCGGCCACTTCGGCCGGCCCTCTTCCGGTGCGGTCACGACGGCCCGCGCGGCCCACGTGTGCACCTCCGCCATATGCCGGACCAGGTCGAGCACCGTCCATTCAGGACACGAAGGGACGTCGGCGTCCGGACCGGCTTTCACGGCGGCCGAACGCATCAACGAAGCCTGGTTCTCGATCTGCGCGACGAAGTCCACGAACCACACACTAGGGCGCGACGGCCGCCCATTCGAGCGTGATTTCGCCGAGCCGCCACCGGCGCCGGTCGTCCAGCACCGGCCAGCCGCGTTCGCGCAGCAGCCGCGCCGACTCCACCCACCGCGCCCGAGGCCCGAACGGCGCGAACGGCGCCGCGGTGGCCCAGCAGGCGTCCAGGTCGGTCAGCAACGCGTGCACGCGCTCTCCCGGCACGTTCTTGTGGATCAACGCCTTCGGCAGCCGCTCGGCGAGGTCGGACGGCACGTCGATGCCGGACGGCTTGCACGCCAGCGTGAACCGCAGGGGCCCGTCGGCGGACAGCGTCACCCAGGTGCACCGGCGCCCGATCTCGTCGCAGGTGCCCTCGACGATCAACCCGCCGGGAGCCATCCGCGACAGCATCGTGTCCCACGCCTCGAACGACTGCTCTTCGGTGTACTGGCGCAGCACGTTGAAGGCGCGCAACAACACCGGTCGCGCGCCGGCCAGTTCGAAGCCGCCGCGCCGGAAGTCCAGGAGGGGCGGATCCGAGACGGCCTTGCCCGCGTCCACCCGGTCCTGGTCGATCTCCAGCCCGAGCACGCGCACGTCGGGACGGACGGTCCGCAGCCGCGCGGCCATCTCGACGGTGGTGATCGGTGTGGCCCCGTACCCGAGGTCGACGACGAGCGGATCGGCCGCGTCCAGCAGGAAGCCGGACAGCGTCCCGGTCATCCACCGGTCGACCCGGCGCAGGCGGTTCGGGTTGGTCGTGCCGCGGGTCGGAACGCCGAGCGCGCGGGCCCGGCCGGCGGCTAGCCGCGGTTTGCGAGCCATTGGGAGGTGAACTCGTTCTCCTTGTCGAGCAGCACCGCGACCTGCTCGGCGATCAGCTTCTCGATCTTGCCGCCGAGGAACGGGATGCTGACCTTGACCTCCCCCGAGAGGGTGAGCTTCGAGCCGGATCCGTTGTCCAGGACGGTGAACGAGCCCTCCAGGCGGCCGGGCACGCCGTTGACCGCCACCTCGACCGTGCCGGCGCCCGCCGCCCACGTCTCCGTGCGCTGGATCACCAGGTCGCCACCGAGCGCAGCCTTGACCGCCGACGGCACGTGCTCCGCGGGCACGCCCTGCTTGAGCTGGTACGACGTCTTCTCGCCGGTGCTGGAGTACGTCACGAGCTGGGCGTCCTTGCCGCCGATCGCGGCCAGCCGGTCCCGCAGATAGGTCTCGTCGACCATCGCGCCGTAGACCTTCTCCGCCGAATGGGGTGACGTGGTGTGGTGCTCGATGCGGCGTGCCATGTCGCGGAGGCTACCGTTGACGTCTGTGACCACCACGCAGTCCGTACCTCTGGCCGAGCGCACCACGCTCCGACTCGGTGGCCCGGCCGCGCGGTTCGTCCACGCCACGACCGCCGCCGATCTGGTCGAAGCCGTGCGAACAGCCGACGCCGCCGCCGACGAGAAGGTCCTCGTGCTCGGTGGCGGCTCCAACCTCGTGATCTCCGACGGCGGTTTCGACGGCACGGTCGTGCACGTCGCCACCAAGGGTTTCCGGCTCGACCCGCTGGGCGGCGGCATCGTCCAGTTCACCGTCGAGGCGGGCGAGGAGTGGGACGCGGTCGTCGCCGAGGCGGTCGCGCAGGGCCTGGGCGGGCTCGAGTGCCTGTCCGGCATCCCCGGCCTCAACGGCGCCACGCCCGTGCAGAACGTCGGCGCGTACGGCGTCGAGATCTCCCAGGTGCTGCAGTCGGTGGATCTTCTCGACCGCCGCAGCGGCAAGGTGCACCAGGTGCCCGCCGCCAAGCTGGGCCTCGACTACCGCACCAGTGTGCTCAAGGGCACGGACAACGCGGTCGTGCTGCGCACCAGGTTCTCGCTGACCGCCGGCGGCATGTCCGTGCCGATCCGCTACGGCGAGCTGGCGCGTGTTCTCGGTGTGGCGCAAGGTGATCGCGTACCGGCGGACGAGGCCCGCAAGGCCGTGCTGGAACTGCGGCGCGGCAAGGGCATGGTGCTCGACGCCACCGACCACGACACGTGGAGCGCGGGCTCGTTCTTCACCAACCCGATCATCGACGACTCGACGTTCAACGGCGTGCTGATCCGCATCGCCGAACGCCTGGGCGCGGACGTCGACGTGCCGAGCTACCCGGCGGGCCACGGCCAGAAGAAGCTCTCCGCCGCGTGGCTGATCGAACGCGCGGGGTTCCGCAAGGGCCACCAGGGTCCCGGCGGCCGGGTGTCGTTGTCCGGCAAGCACACGCTGGCGCTGACGAACCGCGGCGGCGCGTCGACCGAGGACCTGCTCGACCTGGCGCGTGAGGTGCGCGACGGCGTACGGGCCGCGTTCGGTGTGGAACTGCACCCGGAACCGGTCTTCGTGGGCGTTCAGCTTTAGGGCCTGTATCGGGTTCTGGTCCGCGATAGCCGGGCCCGAGGCGGCCCCTGGCGGCACGGCCGGACGACCCACATACAACACCGGTATGCGGGCCATCCGGCCGCACCACCAGGAACCACCTCAAGCGCAGCTCTCATCGAACCAGAACCCGATACAGGCCCTGAGGCCGTCCGGGTGACTCCGTGTGACGAATCGCTACCTGGCGTGTTTCATTGAGGTAGGACCGCTAAACGGGGGTCGCCATGAGCTACCTCGACGAGAACGCGCGTGAGGTCGTCAGGCCGGTCAAGCGCATGGTCGAAGACGAGTTCCTGTCCCGGCCGGGTGTGATCGGCGTCGACATCGGTGAGAAGGTCACCCGCGGCCGTCCGACGGGCAGGGCCGCGATCGTGGTCTACGTGTGCGCCAAGGGACCTGAGCATCCGCGGCAGATCCCGGCGGAGGTCGGCGGCGTGCCGACCGACGTGGTCGCGGAGTCGATCGTGCTGCACCGGGCCAGGATCAGCCGCACCGAGGACGAGCAACCCGTTGCGGCGGAACGGCATCAGGTGCTGCGGGGTGGCATCGGCATCGGCCCGGCCAGGTCGTTCAGGGTCGTGCCGCCACAGGTCGAGCGTGCCGGCGAGTACGTGATCGCGGGCACGCTCGGCGCGTTCGTCGTCACGCGCGACGAGCCGGGGAAGGTGCTGGGGCTTACCGCGTTCCACGTCGGCTGCGTCGACGACGCGTGGGCGGTGGGCGACGAGTTCCTGCATCCGTCCAGAGTGGACGGTGGGGTGCCCGGCGCCGACCGGATCGCCGTGCTGGACCGGGCGGCGCTCGCGGGCGCGGTGTCGGCGGCAGGGCTGCGGATGGGCGTGAGGCCGTTCCGCGCGGAGGTGCTCGACATCGGCGCGGTCGTGGGCAGTGCCAGGGCGAAGATCGGCTCGACCGTGCGCAAACGCGGCCGCACCACCGGACTCACGTACGGCGTGATCGAGTCCACGGACTCGACGCTGCGGCTCGACTTCGGCGACGGGATCGGCGTGCGGACGTTGCGCGACCAGATCCGCGTGCACTCGTCCGAACGCTTCGGCGACCACGGTGACTCCGGCGCCGTGCTGGTCGACGCCGGCAACTTCGTCGTGGGCCTTTACGTCGCCGGATCGGGCTCTGAGGGATCCTTCTGGGCAGGGTTCGCGAACCCCATCGAGCCCGTCCTGCGTCAGCTCGACGTCGAGTTGCTCACTCCCGGTGTGCCCGAGTCGCGGAGGCCTGGGCCCTCGGCTTGAGCACGATGGTGTCGAGGTTCACGTGCGAGGGCCGGGTGACGGCGAACGCGACCACGTCCGCCACGTCGTCCGCGACCAGCGGCGTGATGCCCTGGTAGACCTTGGCCGCGCGCTCGGTGTCGCCACCGAACCGGTTCGCCGAGAAGTCCGTCTCGACCATGCCCGGCTGGATCTCGGTGATCCGCACCGGCTGACCGAGCAGCTCGCCGCGCAACGTGCGGTGCAGCGCTGACTGGGCGTGCTTGGCGCTCGTGTAGCCCGATCCGTTGTCGTAGGCCTCGTACGCCGCGATGGACGTCACGGACACGATGTGCCCGTCCCCGGACGCGATCAGCTTCGGGATGAACGCCTTGGTCACCAGCAGGGTGCCGAGGACGTTCGCCTCCCACATCCAGCGCCACTCGTCCGCGACCCCCTCGGCCACGGTCGAGAGCCCACGCGCACCGCCCGCGTTGTTCACGAGCACGTTCGCTTCGGGTACCCGGTCCGCGAAGGCGGCGACGGAGGTCTCGTCCGTGACGTCCAGCTCGATGGCCGTCCCGTCGATCTCCTTCGCGATAACGTGGAGAAGGTCCAGACGACGTGCGCCGAGCACGACGTGAAAGCCCTCGGCGGCGAGCCGCCGCGCGATGGCCTCGCCGATGCCCGCGCTGGCTCCGGTCACAACTGCGACAGGTCGATTCACGACTTCGATCGTAGGCTGTCGAGCCCGGTGTGACCGACGTCACTCACACCGCGACGGGGTGCTGGACGTCCACCATGGTGGGAGGTCGAAACCGTGAAGAGAACACTTGTCGCGCTGGTCGCCGGACTGACGCTGCTGACCGGCTGCTCGAGTGTCGAGACGGGCACGCCGAAGGCGGACAGTTCGCTGCCGTCCGCGAAGGTGACCCTGTCCCCGGTCGACGGAACCAAGGACGTGCAGGTCACGACCCCGGTCCAGGTCACCGTGGTGGACGGAAAGATCGAGTCCGTCGCACTGAAGTCACCCGAGGGTGCCGACGTCAAGGGCACCCTCACCGAAGACAGGTCGGGCTGGACCACGGCCGAGCCGCTGGGCTACGGCAAGACGTACAGCTTCGCCGGCAAGGTCGTCGGCACCGACGGCAAGCCCGTCGAGCTCAAGGGGTCGTTCACCACCGTCGCGCCCGGTTCGCAGACCCGCGCGACCCTCTGGCCCGGCGACAACCAGACCGTCGGCGTCGCGGCGCCGATCATGGTCAAGTTCGAGGCGCCGGTCCAGGACAAGGCGACCGTCGAGAAGGCCCTCAAGGTCACCAACTCGGCGAACGTCCAGGGCTCGTGGGCCTGGCTCACCGCCCAGGAAGTGCACTACCGGCCGGAGAAGTACTGGCCCGCCAACACCACGATCAAGGTCGAGGCCAAGCTCTACGGCGTCAACTACGGCGGCGGCGCGTTCGGCAAGGCCGACGTGACCAGCGACTTCACCATCGGCCGCAACCAGGTCGTCAAGATCGACAACCCGACGCACCGGCTCAAGGTGTTCCGGGACGGCGCGCAGGTCGCGGACTACCCGGCCTCGTTCGGCAAGGACGCGGACCCGGAGCTCACGACGCCGAACGGCACGTTCGTGGTCATGTCGAAGCACGACACGTGGTCGTTCGACAACCCGCGCTACGGCTACACCAACGTCGTGAAGAAGTGGGCCGTCCGGTTCTCGAACCACGGCGAGTTCATCCACGAGAACAACGACAACGCGGGCAACATCGGCACGAACAACACCTCGCACGGCTGCGCGAACCTGCTGGAAGCCGACGCGAAGGCGTACTTCGACTCGGCCCTGGTGGGTGACCCGGTCGAGGTGACCGGCTCGATCACCACGCTGCCGGCCCAGTTCGACTGGTACGACTGGCAGCTCTCGTGGGACCAGTGGAAGGGCAAGTCCGCCATCAAGTAGGACAGGCGGGAATGCGTCCCCCGGCCAGGTCGTTCGTACGGGTGTGCAGCTGACACACGTGGCGGCGGCCGGCGGGGGACGACTGGCCGTCCGTGAGGCAGGTCCGGCGGGCGCGCCGCCGGTGGTTCTCCTACATGGCTGGGCGCAGACGGGTGCCGTCTGGGATCTGCCCGACTTCCACACCTACGCCGTCGACCTGCGAGGACACGGCGAATCAGACGACTTCGGCGACTACCGCGACTCCTCCCGGTGGGCCGCGGACCTCAAAGCCGTGCTCGACCACACCGGGCCCGCGACCGTCGTCGGGTGGTCCTACGGCGGGCTCGTCATCGCCGACCACCTCCGCTGCCACGGCACCGCCGGCATCACCGCGCTGGTGTTCGTGAGCGCCATCACCGAGATCGGCCGCGGTCGCCCCGGAGGCGAGACCGGGCCGGTGATGCGGAACGCCCTGCCCGGCGCGATCACCGACGACGCCGTGATGGCGGCGTTCTGCGCGGCGATGGCACCCGCCCTGCCCGCTGTGACGGTCACCAAGCTCACTGCCGCCGCGACCTCGGTCAGCCATAAAGTGCGAGGTGAGCTGTTCCGCAGGGACGTGGGCAGCGCCGACGTGCTGAAGGCCGTAGACGTGCCGACCCTGGTCGTGCACGGAACTCAAGACGAGGTGGTCGCCCCCGCAGCCGCCGAGTACTCCGCCGCCCTGATCCCCGGAGCCGAGTTGAGCCTGTATCCCGACACCGCGCACGCGCCCTTCCTGGAGCGGCCGGAGCGGTTCACCGCCGATCTCCTGCGAGTCGCCCGATGAAGCGCGTCGCGGTGCTCTCAGTGCACACGTCGCCGCTCGAACAGCCGGGGACGGGTGACGCGGGCGGGATGAACGTCTACATCGTGCAGACGGCCACCCGGATGGCCCAGCGCGGGGTCGAGGTGGAGATCTTCACCCGTGCCACGTCGTCGGAGCTGCCGCCGGTCGCCGAGCTCGCGCCCGGTGTGCGCGTCCGGCACGTCGCCTCGGGGCCGTTCGAGGGCCTGGGCAAGGAAGAGCTGCCTGGCCAGCTCTGCGCGTTCACGGCGGGTGTCCTGCGTGCCGAAGCTCGCCACGAGCCGGGCTACTACGACGCGATCCACTCGCACTACTGGCTGTCCGGGCAGGTCGGCTGGCTGGCCCGCGAACGCTGGGGCGTGCCGTTGGTGCACACCGCGCACACGCTGGCCAAGGTGAAGAACCTGGCGCTGGCCGAGGGCGACGCACCGGAGCCCCGGATGCGGGTGATCGGCGAGGAACAGGTCGTCAACGAGTCGGACCGGCTCGTCGCGAACACCGACATCGAGGCCGGCGAACTGATCAAGCTCTACGACGCGGAGCCGTCCAAGGTCGCGGTCGTGGCTCCTGGGGTGGACCTCGACCGCTTCACGCCTGGCGACCAGGCACGGGCGCGGCACTGGTTCGGCATCCCGCAGGACGCGGTCGTGCTGGCGTTCGTCGGCCGGATCCAGCCGTTGAAGGCTCCCGACGTGCTGCTCCGGGCCGCCGCCGAGATGCTCGTGCGCGATCCCGGACTGCGGTCGAAGCTGGTCGTGCTGATCGTCGGCGGGCCTTCGGGCTCCGGCACCGAGCGGCCGAAGGCCCTGGAAGAGCTTGCCTGGCAGCTGGGGATCACGGACGTGGTGCGCTTCCTGCCGCCGCAGCCGGGGCCGACGCTGGCCAAGGTCTACCGGGCCGCGGACCTGGTCGCGGTGCCGAGCTACAACGAGTCGTTCGGGCTGGTGGCGCTGGAGGCCCAGGCGTGCGGGACGCCCGTGGTCGCGGCGGCCGTCGGCGGGCTGCCGGTGGCGGTCAACGACGGCGTGTCCGGGGTGCTCGTGCACGGGCACGAGCCCGGTGAGTGGGCCTCGGCGATCAGCGGTCTGGCGTTGCCGCAGCGGGAGCACCTGGCGAGCAACGCCGTGGGCCATGCGCGACGCTTCTCGTGGGACCGCACGACTGATGCCCTGCTCGAGGGGTATCAAGAGGCGGGAGAAGTGTTCCGCCGGGAGGTTTTCGCTTGAGCGTCGACGCTGTGATCAAGGAGTTCCTGGACGAACGGGAGCTGAAGTACGACCGGCGCGAGCCGGGCAAGTTCTTCGTGACGCTGCCGGGCACCAAGAAGCTGCAGACCAACGTGTGGCTGGTCGAGACGACGCACGCGCTGGTGGTCGAGGCCTTCGTCTGCCGGCGGCCGGACCAGTCGTTCGAGGACGTGTACCGGTTCCTGCTGCGACGCAACGCACGGCTGTACGGCGTGCACTACACGATCGACGCCGAGGGTGACATCTACCTGGTCGGACGGGTCGGCAAGCACGCTGTGACGCCTGATGAGCTGGACCGCGTGCTCGGGCAGGTGCTGGAGGCGGCGGACGGCGACTTCAACCCGTTGCTCGAGATCGGGTTCGCCGACGCGATCCGGCGGGAGTGGGCGTGGCGGGTGTCGCGCGGCGAGTCGCTGGCCAACCTGCAGGCGTTCCAACATCTCGTTTCGGAGTAGCCGGCGACTCGTTTCGGCCTAGGCGGCAACCCATGGTCCACCCCGGACCGTCCGATGAGCATGCGCAGACCAGGGGTGTGGGTGGGAATCGCGTTGCTGGCCCTTGCAACAACCGGGTGCGGCAGCGGCTTCAGTGGTGGTGGGACGGGCGCCAGGGACGCCGCGCCACCGCAGGCGGCCCAGCAGAAGGCGCCGCAGCAGGAGAACAACGCCGGGCAGGCCGTGCAGTCGGTGCAGCAGCAGGAACGTCAGTTGGTGCGCACGGCGAACGTGGATCTGCGCAGTGACGACGTGCTGAAGGCGATCGGGCAGATCAAGGACCGGGCGGCGGCCGTAGGCGGGTTCGCGGGCGAGGAGGAGTCGACCAAGAGCTCCGGGTCCGTGACGGTGCGGGTGCCGTCGGCCGAGCTGGACAAGGTCGTCCGGGATCTCGCGAGCGTCGGTGAGGTCACCCGCAGCGAGGTGCGCAGTCAGGACGTCACCGATCAGCTGGTGGACGTCGAGGCTCGGATCGCGACGCAGAGGGCCAGCGTCGATCGGCTGCGGGTGCTGTTCGAGCGGGCCGGGTCGACGTCCGAGGTCGCGCAGGTCGAGCAGGAGCTGACCAAGCGGCAGGCCGATCTGGAGTCGATGCAGCGGCGCAGCGCGTCGTTGAAGGGCCAGGTCTCCCTGGCGACGCTGACCGTCCGGGTCGCGACGGTGCCGATCGCGGCGCCCGAGCCCGAGAAGGTCGGGTTCTTCGGCGCACTGGCGGGTGGCTGGGACGCGCTGGTCACGGTCGTGAGCGTGATCCTGGTCGGCGTCGGCGCGATGCTGCCGTTCCTGGTGGCGCTGGGCGTGCCCGCCGCACTGGTGGTCTATCTGCTGCGCAAGCGCCGGCGCGTCACCCGGATGAACGAAGCAGGGTGATCAGGTTCTACTGAGAGTGTGCCTTTGTTGATGCGCGGAACGGCTCGGGAGAGAGGGGGAGTCGCATCGAGCCGTTCCGCGTCAAAGGTCCCCGCTGCTGTGGATCCGTGGACGGGGGGAGCCTCCGGATCCCAAGCGGGCCACGCGATTCGACGGGGGATGACGAACCGCGCTCGGTGCCTCGCGCTCGTCGAACAAGCGTGGGAGCCGACTCGCGGAGGCGGTATCAACTTCTCAGATACGTCCTTGCGATCACAAGTGCTTGTATTACTCCATTCGAGTGTATTTAGACCTGCTAAGTAACGTATCTGTAGCGATTGAGCAGTCCTTGACCTGCCCAGTGGGCTGGCTCACGATGTGCCCACAGGCTGGGTGTACAGCGCTGTACAGCGAATGAATGAGGTCGCCGCATGGTCTTTCGCAGTCCGTACCCCGATGTCGAGATCCCTGATGTGTCGCTGCACCAGCTGTTGTTCGGCGACATAGCCGACCGGGCGGACCGGGTTGCGCTGATCGACGGCATGTCCGGCGCGACGATGACCTACGGCCAGCTCGCCGGGGCCATCGACCGCATGGCCGCCGCGCTGGCCGCGCGCGGTATCGGCAAAGGTGATGTCGTCGGCATCCTCAGCCCGAACACGCCTTACTACGCCGTCGTGTTCCACGGCATCCTGCGTGCGGGCGCCACGGCGACCACGATCAACGCGCTCTACACGCCCGACGAGGTCGCGCACCAGCTGCACGACGCGGGCGCGAAGATGCTGTTCACAGTGTCCGTGCTGCTGCCGAACGCCGCTCCCGGCGCCGCCAAGGCCGGCGTGACCGACGTGGTCGTGCTCGACGGCGCCGAGGGCTACCCGTCGCTGCCCGAGCTCCTGGCGAACTCGCATCCGGTGCCCGAGGTGGAGATCAACCCGTCCGAGGACCTCGCGGTGCTGCCGTACTCCTCCGGCACGACCGCGTTGCCCAAGGGCGTGATGCTGACGCACCGCAACCTGGTCGCGAACCTCGTGCAGTGCCGGCCGATCCTGTCGGACGTCGGCGCGAACACCCGGATCCTCGCCGTGCTGCCGTTCTTCCACATCTACGGCATGCAGGTCCTGATGAACAACGGCCTGTACATCGGCGGTGTCGTCGTGACGCTGCCGAAGTTCGAACTGCCCGAGTTCCTCCGCGTGATCGCCGAGCACAAGACCGACCGCGTCTACATCGCGCCGCCGGTGGCCGTGGCCCTGGCGAAGCACCCGATCGTCGACAACTACGACCTGTCCCCGCTGCGCACGCTGTTCTCGGGCGCCGCTCCGCTGGACGAGGACCTCGCCGCCGCGGTGCGCAAGCGCATCGGCTGCCGCGTCGTCCAGGGCTACGGCATGACGGAGATGTCGCCCGTCAGCCACGCCATCCCGGACAGCCGCGACGACATCTCGGTCGGCACCGTCGGCGTGATCATCCCTAACCTCGAGTGCCGCCTGGTCGACCCGGCCACCGGCGAGGACGTGGGTGCCGGCGAGCGCGGCGAGCTGTGGTGCAAGGGCCCGAACGTCATGAAGGGCTACCTGAACAACGCCGAGGCCACCGCCGCCACCATCGACGACGACGGCTGGCTGCACACCGGCGACGTGGCCGTGATCGACGCCGACGGCATCGTCTCGATCGTCGACCGCGTCAAGGAACTGATCAAGTACAAGGGCTACCAGGTCCCGCCGGCCGAGCTCGAAGCCGTGCTGCTCACCCACGAGGAGATCGCCGACGCGGCGGTCATCGGCGTGCGCGACGCGGACGGCGAGGAGGTCCCGAAGGCCTTCGTGGTCCGCCAGCAGGGTTCGTCGATCGAGGGCGACGCCGTGATGGCGTTCGTGGCCTCGCACGTGGCGCCGCACAAGAAGGTGCGCGTGGTCGAGTTCATCGAGGCGATCCCGAAGTCGGCCGCCGGCAAGATCCTGCGCAAGGACCTGCGGGCGCGCGAACAGGCCTGACCTGCGGAACACGCCCTGGCAACGATCGTTGCCAGGGCGTTCGCCGTCAGCGCTCGGCCGCGGGCTTCCGCACGCGGAAGCGGAGCATCGTCACCGAACCCGACTGCGTGTTGGCGAACGGTTCCAGATCGATCCTCCCGAGACCCGAGGTCGAGAACCGCACGCCGTCGCCGAGCAGCACCGGCAGGACGTACACCAGGACCTCGTCGACGAGCCCCAGCCGCAGGCACTGGCTGGCCAGGTCGGCACCGAGGATCTCCAGGTTCTTCCCGCCCGCCGCCGCGCGCGCCGTGGCGACGGCCTCCGCGAGGTCGCACGTGAGGAACGTGACGCCGGGCTCCGGCTCGTCCGGCGGCCGGTGCGTCAGGACGAACTGCGGTCCCCCGTCGTAGGTGGTGTCCTCTTGGCGCATCTTCCTGGCGACCTCGTGGGTGCCCCTGCCGACGAGCATGGCGCCGGTGGCCTGCTCGACCTCGGGGAACGGGTTGTCCTGGAAGTGCTCGAAGACCCAGTCCATCGCGTGGTCGGGACCTGCGATGAAGCCGTCCAGGGACATCGCCCTGTTCACCACGACCTTGCCGAGATCGGCGTTCGACTCACTCATGCCGGTGCAGACTAGGCGCGGGCCGCGAACTCATCGGCGCCGGCGAATCTCATGGCGTGGACCACGGTGCCCGGCCGGGGTACGGCAGGTGGGTCGGCATGGCAGGCTGGTCGCCATGTCTGTCGGAACCTTGGTCCTGCTCCGCCACGGCGAGAGCACGTGGAACGCGGAGAACCTGTTCACCGGCTGGGTGGACGTTCCCCTGTCGGAGAAGGGTGAGAAGGAGGCCCGTCGCGGCGGCCATCTGCTGCGCGAGGCCGGTGTCCTGCCGGAGATCCTGCACACGAGCCTGATGCGCCGGGCGATCATGACCGCGAACCTGGCGCTCGACGCCGCCGACCGGCACTGGATCCCGGTCAAGCGCGACTGGCGCCTCAACGAGCGCCACTACGGCGCGTTGCAGGGCAAGAACAAGAAGCAGACGCTGGAGGAGTTCGGCGAGGAGCAGTTCATGCTCTGGCGCCGCTCGTACGACACCCCGCCGCCGCCCATCGAGCCCGGCAGCGAGTTCAGCCAGGACACCGACCCGCGCTACGCGGACCTCGGCCCCGACCTGCCGCTGACCGAGTGCCTGCTCGACGTCGTGAAGCGCATGCTCCCGTACTGGGACCAGCAGATCGTCCCGGACCTGCGCACCGGCAAGACGGTCCTGGTGGCCGCGCACGGCAACTCGCTGCGCGCGCTCGTGAAGCACCTCGACGGCATCTCGGACGAGGCCATCGCCGGGCTGAACATCCCGACCGGCATCCCGCTGCGCTACGACCTCGACGAGGACCTGAAGCCGATCAAGCCGGGCGGCGAGTACCTCGACCCGGACGCCGCGAAGGACGCCATCGCGGCGGTCGCGAACCAGGGTCGCTGACCGCATTCCGGGAAGGGCGCACCCGCTGGCGGGTGCGCCTTTCCCGTCTTAGGACACGGTTGGGTGAACTCAGGCTGACCAGCGCCGGAACAACCGTCCACTGAGGTGTCGCGGGTATCACGGTTCACGCTTCCGCACTAGGCCAAGACACCTCTGAGCTGCTTACCATTCGCCTCGTGACCACAACGGGTTACCTCGCTGTGTCGATCGGCCTCGCGCTCATCGGCGTGATCGCCGCTTTCTTCATCGGCCGGTTCACCGCTCCGAAGCATCCCAAGAAGCCGGAAGGCCTGACGGTCGCCGAGCTGATCCAGCAGATCGTGCACGACTCGCACGACGGCATCGTGGTGCTGAACCACTTCGGCGACGTCGTGCTGCACAACCCCCGGGCCGAAGAGCTCGGGATCGTCCGCAACAACCGCGTGGACGACCGGGCCCGCAAGGCCGCCGAGGGCGTCCGTAGCAGCAACGAGGTCGTGTACGTCGACCTCTCGCCGCTGGACGGCTACCGGACGGGCCGGCAGCCCGAGGCCGTGCACGCCGAGGTCCGGCTGCTGGTCGAGAACTTCATCGTCGTCGACGCGACCGACGAGTCCGAGGCCGTGCGGCTGGAGAAGACCCGGCGCGACTTCGTGGCGAACGTCAGCCACGAGCTCAAGACCCCCGTCGGCGCGCTGGCGCTGCTCGCCGAGGCCGTCCTGGACGCGAGTGACGACCAGGACGAGGTCCGCCGGTTCAGCGCGAAGATCATGCAGGAGGCCACCCGCCTCGGCACGCTCGTCACCGAGCTCATCGCGTTGTCCCGCCTGCAGGGCGCGGAGAAGCTGCCGGAGCTCAGCGACACCGAGATCGACGTCGTGATCAACGAGGCGCTGTCGCGCTCCAAGCTCGCCGCCGAGTCGGTCAACATCTCGATCAACGTCGACGAGCCCAGCGGGTTCGTCGTGCCGGGCGACCGGTCGTTGCTGGTCACGGCGTTGACGAACCTTCTGGACAACGCTGTCGCGTACTCGCCGCCCGGCAGTCCGGTCAGCGTGAGCCGCAGGCTGGTCGACGGGCACGTCGAGATCGCGGTGACCGACCGCGGCATCGGCATCGCCGAGGACCAGCAGATCCGGGTCTTCGAGCGGTTCTACCGCGTCGACAAGGCCCGATCGCGCGCGACCGGGGGCACCGGGCTCGGGCTCGCGATCGTCAAGCACGTCGCCGCCAACCACGGCGGTGAGGTGAAGCTGTGGAGCCTGCCGGGAACGGGGTCCACCTTCACGCTGCGGATCCCCGCCGCGGCGGCCGAACAGAACCCGACTCCCGTGCCTACTGGCACGGGTGACTCAGGAGGAGAGCTGTGACCAGGGTGCTCATCGTGGAGGACGAGGAGTCCTTCGCCGATCCGCTCGCCTTCCTGCTGCGCAAGGAAGGGTTCACCGCCGCGCTCGCGGCCACCGGCCAGGAGGCGCTCGAGGAGTTCGACCGCAACGGTGCGGACATCGTGCTGCTCGACCTGATGCTGCCGGGCATGAGCGGTACGGACGTGTGCAAGCAGCTCCGTCAGCGCTCGGCCGTCCCCGTGATCATGGTGACGGCCCGCGACAGCGAGATCGACAAGGTCGTCGGGCTCGAACTCGGCGCTGACGACTACGTCACCAAGCCGTACTCGGCACGCGAGCTCATCGCCCGCATCCGCGCGGTGCTGCGCCGCGGCGGCGAGTCCGAGGACCTGCTCCCGCAGATCCTGGAGGCCGGTCCGGTGCGGATGGACGTGGAACGCCACGTCGTGACCGTCGCGGGCCAGGACATCAGCCTGCCGCTCAAGGAGTTCGACCTCCTGGAGTACCTGCTGCGCAACGTCGGCCGCGTCCTCACCCGAGGCCAGCTGATCGACCGCGTGTGGGGAGCGGACTACGTAGGCGACACGAAGACGCTGGACGTGCACGTCAAGCGGCTGCGGTCGAAGATCGAACCTGACCCGTCGGCCCCGCGGCACCTCGTCACGGTGAGGGGTCTGGGTTACAAGTTCGAGTCCTGACGGACACGACCAGGTACCGTTTCCGGCGTGCGCCTGGGCGTTCTCGACGTGGGGTCCAACACCGTCCACCTACTTGTGGTGGACGCGCATCGTGGTGCCCACCCGATCCCGATGACGTCCGAGAAGTCGATCCTTCGTCTCGCCGAGCAGCTCGACGACCAGGGTCAGCTCCGCAAATCGGGGGCTGACCAGCTCGTTCGTGCCGTTGCCGCCGCCAAGGCGTCGGCCAAGCGGTCCGGCTGCGAGGACCTGATGGCGTTCGCGACCTCGGCGGTGCGCGAGGCGGGCAACTCAGGCGAGGTGCTCGACCGGGTGCGCATCGAGACCGGGGTCGAGCTGAAGGTCCTCTCCGGCGAGGACGAGGCGAAGTACACGTTTCTCGCGGTCCGCCGCTGGTACGGCTGGTCCGCGGGCAAGTTGCTGAGCCTCGACATCGGTGGCGGCTCCCTGGAGCTCGCCATCGGCCGTGACGAGAACCCGGACCTGGCCTTCTCCGTGCCGCTCGGCGCGGGAAGGCTCACCAGGACCCGGTTCAAGAAGGACCCGCCCCGGCGCTCGGAGGTCCGCGAGACCACCGACTGGCTCGCCGAACAGCTCGCGCCCGTGGCGCGGAAGCTGAAACGCGCGGGTGAACCCGATCGAGTGGTTGCGACCTCAAAAACTTTCCGAACGCTGGCGCGGCTCACCGGGGCCGCGCCATCGTCTGCCGGGCCCAGGGCACGACGCGTGCTCACCGACGCGGGCCTGCGGCAGCTGATCGCGTTCATTTCCCGGATGTCGGCCTCTGACCTCGCTGAGCTGGAAGGCGTGAGCACGTCGCGCGCCCACCAGCTCGTCGCGGGGGCATTGGTCGCGGAGGCAACAATGCGAGCCCTGTCACTCACGCAGCTGGAGATTTGCCCCTGGGCCCTCCGGGAGGGTGTCATCCTCCGACGGCTGGACCACACTGACGGGACGGACCAGAGCGATACTGGACGGACTGGCCAGACCGGGGCACGGTGGAGTTGATGAGTCGAGAGAGCGGATCGGACCAGACGCAGCGCACAGTCGCTGAGCTGCTCGCCCAGTACGGGGGCAGCGCAGAGAGTGCGCCACGTCGGCGACGCCGCCGCGCTGACGACGAGGAAGCCGTCCAGCAGCCGGAGACCGCGCCCCAGTCGATCATCGAGCGGGTCCTGTCCGACAGCGGCCGCCTGATGGCGATCCGCGACGACGACGCACCGCAGCCCGGTCGCCGCGCGGCCCCGGAACCGCAGGCCCCCCCGGCCGCCGAGCGCACGGCGTACCAGCCGAAACCGCCGCCCCCGAAGGCGCCACAGCCGTCGCAGCAGATGCCGGTGCCGCCCGCGCAGCCGCCGCAGGTCCGCAGACCGGCGCCGCCTCCTGCCAAGCCCGCGGCGCCGCCTCCCGCGGCCGCCGAGCAGACCCGGCAGGTGCCGCAGGTCCGCGACCAGCCGTCGAACTCCGGCATGCCGCGCCCGGACGTGCCCGGCCGCCTGGAGGCGCGCCTCGACCAGCTGACGTCGACGCCGTCGCGCACGAACATCACCCGGCCCCCGAAGCCGGTCCCCGGTCCGCCGCGCGAGGCGATGACGGAGCAGCTCCCGCGCATCCCGGCGAAGGCGCCGGTGGACCAGATCGCCGCGCTCGAGACCGAGTCCGTGCTGATCGTGCCGCCCGCACCGCCGAAGCTGCCGGAGCCGCTGCCGGGCAACGTGCCCGACGCCTGGTTCAGCGACGACGACGCGGACGCCAAGACCGACCTGTCGATGGCGCCGATGGCTCCGATGGAGTCGACCGCGGCGCACCCCGGCCCGTACGTGGACGACGACTCGCAGGAGTACGCCGCCTACCGCGCCGAGGACGACTACCTCGCGGACGACGAGGAAGGCGACGAGGACGAGGGTCCCGCCGGCCTCGACGACGCGGGCGAGGCCGAGGACGAGGCGGACGCCGAACCCCGCTCGGCGGGCAAGGAATGGCTGATCATGATCGGCCAGCTCGCCGTCGGCGTGCTCGGCGGCGCGGGCCTGTGGCTCGCGTTCAACTACCTGTGGCGCTCGCTCCCCGCCGCCGCGCTCGTGGTGGCGCTTGCCGTTACCGTGGGTCTGGTGTTGCTGGTTCGGAAGATCCGCCGCGCGGACGATCTGCAGACCACCGTCCTGGCCGTGCTCGTCGGCCTCATCGTGACCGTCTCACCAGCGGCGATGCTGCTGGTGAAGAGTTGACCCCGCGCATCCCGGTCGGGCTTTCCACGGCCTCGGTCTACCCGCAGCCCGCCGGAGCGGCGTTCGAGATCGCGTCCGAACTGGGCTACGACGGCGTCGAGCTGATGGTGTGGGCCGACCCGGTGTCGCAGGACATCCGGGCGGTCGACCGGCTGTCGACCCGGACGGGCCTGCCGGTCCTGGCCGTGCACGCCCCCTGCCTGCTGATCTCACAGCGGGTGTGGTCGCCGGACCCGTCGGAACGCCTGCGCCGCTCCGTCCAGGCAGCTCAGGACCTGGGCGCGCCGACCGTGGTGCTGCACCCGCCGTTCCGGTGGCAGCGCAAGTACGCGGACGGCTTCGCCGAGCTGGTCTCGTCGCTGGAGGACTCGAGCGGGATCGCCATCGCGGTCGAGAACATGTTCCCCGTGCGGCGGCCTCTCGGACGTGGGCGCTCGGTGGAGATGAACGCGTTCAAGCCGTCCGTCGACCCGACCGATGTCGGGCACCGGAACTACACGCTGGACCTGTCGCACTCGGCCGCTGCGCATATGGATGCTTTGGAGTTGGCCAAGCGGATGGGGGACGGGCTTCGGCACATCCACCTGGCTGACGGGTCCGGGGCGCCCAAGGACGAGCACATGGTGCCCGGGCGCGGGACTCAGCCCTGTGCGGAGCTGTGCGAGCTGCTGGCTCGGGGTGGGTTCGACGGGCAGGTCGTGCTGGAGGTCAACACCCGGCGGGCCGGGAGTCCGGCTGCTCGGCGGGAGATGCTGGCCGAGTCGTTGTTGTTCGCGCGTTTGCACCTGGACTGGGCTGCCGAGGGTGGCGCGGGGAAGGCTCGGCCGGGGCTGTCTCGCTGAAGCAAGGCTTGCGAGGGTGGGCGCGCAGGTCGTGACGAAGTGCGGGGTTGCGATTGGGGCTTGACCTTGAGCCTCTGGCGGGATGCTTGGCGGGCGGGAAAGGGCCGGGCTGAAAAGCGCCCGGCCGTGCCCGTGAGAGGAGCATCCCGCCCACTCAAGGTAAAGCCCCAATCGCCGTGAGCGGGGTGCACCGCCACCCAGCCCGCGAGGTACTCACGGCTCGCTGCGCCACGCCAGGACTCGTAGGTGGTTGCCTTGCGAGGGCGGGTGCCGGTTGGCACCGCGCGGGTCCGTTTGTGGTGGCGGGCGCCGGTTCCGGCGAAGACCGCAGGCGAGTTCTGGCAAGAGTCGTTCGGCACTGTCGTGGCTAGTCCGGGTTAGGGTTCCCGGTGTGAACCCGCTGCGAGCGTTGATCATGGCCGCGTCTCGCAACGAGACGGTCCGCCATCTCGTCGCCAACGCGCCTATCAGCCGTGATGTCGTGAAGCGGTTCGTCGCCGGCGAAAGCACGAAGGATGCCGTCGAGGTCGTGCGGGGGCTTGGGCTGCCGGTGACGCTGGACTACCTCGGCGAGCACACGACGGACAAGGCCCAGGCCGAGAAGACCGTTCAGGCGTACCTGGAGCTGCTCGACGCGCTGCATGCGGCGGGGCTGGCCGAGAACGCAGAAGTGAGCGTCAAGTTGTCCGCGGTCGGACAGTCGCTCGACGAGGCGCTCGCCCTGACGAATGCCTCCCGCATCTGTGCCGCCGCCGAGCAGTGCGGGACGACGGTCACGCTCGACATGGAGGACCACACCACCACCGACTCGACGCTGCGGGTCCTGCACGAACTGCGCCGCAGTTGGCCCTGGGTGGGGGCGGTGTTGCAGAGCTACCTGTATCGGACGTTGGACGACTGCAAGCAGCTTTCCGGGCCCGGGAGCAGGGTCAGGCTGGTCAAGGGGGCCTATGCGGAGCCTCCCGAGGTTGCGATTCAGGATCCATCCGAGGTTGATCTGAACTACGTGCGGTGCCTGAACGTTCTCCTCGCTGGAGAGGGCTACCCGATGTTCGCCACCCACGACCCGAGGTTGATCGAAATCATTGGCGAACGAGCCCGCTGGTATGACAAAACTGACTTCGAGTACCAGATGCTGTACGGCATCAGGACCGAGGAGCAGAGGCGTCTCGGCACTCGTGTTTATGTCCCCTACGGCGAGCAGTGGTACGGATATCTCATGCGGCGACTTGCAGAACGGCCTGCCAACGTGACCTTTTTCCTGCGGTCGCTGGCCAGCCGCTCATGACCTTCTCGAAGTCCAGTGCGGTGCGGTCGCTCGGTGACGGAACTTTCACCGCGTCCCTGCCCGCCGAGTGGACCGTGGGCCCCAAGCCCCACGGCGGTTTTCTTCTTGCTGTGATGACCCGTGCGGCCGCTCAGATCGCCGACGGTGATCCTTTGGCCGTGTCCGCGCAGTTCCTCCGTGCGCCGGAGGTCGGGCCCGTGCTGGTCCGTACCGACGTGCGCAAGGCGGGGCGGACGGCGACGGTCATCGGGGTGACGCTGGAGCAGCGTGGGCAGGTGTGCGTCGAGGCCTCGGTGACCACCGGGCGGATACCCGAGCACCGGGCCGACTACGTGAACCTGCCGTCGATGCCCGCCGCGCCGCCACCGGGTTCGGTGGAGATGGCGACGTTCCCGACCGGCGGGGTCTACCGGGTGGGCGCGCTGTGCGATCTGCGGGTGGACCGCGAGTCGGCGACGTTCCTCGACCGGCGTACGGACGGGCCGTTGACGCTGAAGCTCTGGGCGCGGCCGACCGACGAGCAGCCCGACCCGTACTTCGCGTTGCTCGCGGGTGACCTGTCGATGCCCGTGACGTTCAACCTCGGCCGTTTCGGCTGGTCGCCGACGGTGCAGCTGACGGCGTTGCTGCGGGCGCGGCCCGCTCCCGGCTGGCTGCGCATCCACGTCACCTGCCAGGCGGTGCACGGCCAGTGGTTCGACGAGGACGCCACGGTGATCGACTCGGCCGGCCGGCTGGTGTGCCAGGCACGGCAGTTGGCGTTGACGCCTGCTGTGTGAGACTTGACCGATGACGAAGATCGCGGTGCTCGGCGCGGGCAAGATCGGTGAGGCGCTGCTGTCCGGGCTCTTGCAGGGTGGTCGCGCGGCCTCGGATCTGATGTTCACGGAGAAGCACGAGTCACGGGCTCGTGCTCTCACCGAACAGTACGGATTCGAGGCCGTCACGGTCTCGGGTGCGGCGGCGCAGGCCGACGTGCTGGTCGTGGCGGTCAAGCCGCAGGACATCGAGCCGTTGCTGGTCGAACTCGCGCCGGTGCTGCGGCCCGGCACGCTGATCGTGTCGTTGTGCGCGGGCCTGCCGACGGCCCTGTACGAGCGCAGGCTGCCCGCGGGCACCCCGGTGGTGCGGGTCATGCCGAACACGCCGATGGTCGTCGGTGAGGCCATGAGCGCCGTCTCCGGCGGCTCCAACGCCACCCCGGAGCACCTCAAGGTCGTCGAGGAGCTGCTGTCGACCGTGGGCAAGGTCGCGGTGGTGCCGGAGTCGCAGCAGGACGCGGTGACGGCGCTGTCGGGCTCCGGTCCCGCGTACTTCTTCTACCTGGTCGAGGCGATGATCGACGCGGGCATCCTGCTCGGCATCCCGCGCGACCTGGCCTCGCAGCTGATCATCCAGTCCGCCGTGGGTGCCGCGACGATGCTGGCCGAGGGCACCTCGCACCCGGTGATCCTGCGTGAGGCGGTCACGTCCCCCGCCGGCACGACCATCATGGCGATCCGCGAGCTGGAGAAGCACGGCGTCCGCGCGGCCATGCTCGCGGCCATCGAAAGCGCACGTGACCGCTCCGCCGAGCTGGGCCGCCAGCACGAGGACTGAGCCGAAGTGAGGGCCGAACCCCACTTGGACGTCGCAGGAGTCACACCAGTCCCGCTACTCTCAGGGCAGCACGTGCGTGTCGAACCGTTGGTGGGGAAGACCGACGGCACGACACGTGTCTAAGGATGCGGTGATGTATGCCTGCGAAGGAGAACGAACGAACAGGCCTCGCTCAGGTGCAGTTCCTGACCGTGGCCGAGGTGGCCTCGATGATGCGGGTCTCCAAGATGACCGTGTACCGCCTGGTGCACTCCGGTGAGCTGCCCGCGGTGCGGGTCGGCAAGTCGTTCCGGGTGCCCGAGAAAGCGGTCCACGCCTACCTGGAGAACGCGTACTTCGACGCTGGCTGAAGGCTGGTGAACCTCGCCGGGTAGACTGGTAGGCCGATCGTGCTTACCGGCGCGCCGTGCTTGACACGGCCAAGGCTGGGGCGCGCCAGTCAAAGCAACGTCTAGAGCTAAGGAACCCGCATGGGCTCGGTCATCAAGAAGCGCCGCAAGCGCATGTCGAAGAAGAAGCACCGCAAGCTGCTGCGCAAGACCAGGGTCCAGCGCAGGAAGCGCGGCAAGTAAGCCCGCATGCGCTCTGCCGCCGCCGGTCTCCTCTCGCAGGAGGCCGGCGGCGGTTGCGTTTCTCCGGGACCCGTCAAAACCGTGGACCTGTTCGGGTGCTTGCGCGGGCACGGGATATCACTTCGTGAGACGGCGCCGCATTTCCACGGGAACGGGGGCCGCCGTTCGGGTGATTAGCCAGTAAAGCCTGCGTGACCTGCGTCAAGACGGCGTTCCGGCCCCGTGCGGTTCCCGATCTGGTCTGTAGCATCGACCAATCGCAACGCCCTTCGTGCTTGGAGTCGCATGACGCCCAAGGTCGTCCTCGTCACCGGAGTCAGCCGCTTCCTCGGCGGCCACCTCGCCGCGCGCTTCGCCGCGAACCCGGACATCGAGCGGGTGCTCGGTGTGGACACCGAGCCGCCGCCACGCGATCTGCTGCGCCGCATGGGCCGCGCCGAGTTCGTGCGGGCCGACATCCGCAACCCGCTGATCAGCAAGGTCATCTCCACCGCGAACGTCGACACGGTCGTGCACGCCTCCGTCACCGCGAGCCCGGCCGGGCCCACCGGCCGCACGGTGATGAAGGAGATGAACGTCATCGGCACCATGCAGCTGCTGGCCGCGTGCCAGAAGTCGCCCAGGGTGCAGAAGCTCGTCGTGAAGTCCACCAGCGCCGTCTACGGGTCCAGCAGCCGCGACCCGGCGGTGTTCACCGAGGACATGGGCCCCAAGGACCTGCCGTCGTCCGGCTACGCCAAGGACGCGGTCGAGGTCGAGGGGTACGTGCGCGGGTTCGGCCGCCGCAGGCCGGACGTGAACGTCACCACGCTGCGCTTCACGAACTTCATCGGCCCGCGCATCGACACGGTGCTGACGCGCTACTTCGCCCTTCCGGTCGTGCCCACCGTCCTGGGCTACGACGCCCGTGTGCAGCTGCTGCACTCCGAGGACGCATTGGCGGTCCTGGAACGCGCGACGCTGCACGACCTGCCCGGAGTCTTTAACGTGGGAGGCGACGGCGTGCTGCTGCTGTCGCAGGCGATCCGCCGGGCGGGCAGGCTGAACCTGCCTGTACCCAGCGCGGCCGTGCCCACGGTCGGTGGCTTCTTCCGGAGCGCCCGGCTCGTCGACTTCTCGCCCGACCAGATGAGGTTCCTCAACTGGGGGCGCGTGATCGACACCACCCTGCTGAAGAAGGAATTCGGGTTCACGCCGCGGTGGACCACCCAGCAGGCGTTCGACGACTACGTGAGCGGCCGGGGTCTGAAGCCGCTCATCGACCCGGAGACGATCGATGCCGCCGAGCGGGGAATCCTCGACGCGGCCGCTCGTTTCCGCTGATCTCGTCTTGAGGAGATGAACGCAGTGGCAGGAGCACGCGTTATCCCGCTGCACGACCCGGAACGCGACGCCGCGCGGAGATCGCGCCACGTCGAGGTGGTTCCCGAGCCGGAGCAGCAGCAGTCCGCGACGCCGGACTGGGAACGCAGGCTGACCGATCTGCTGTCGTTCGCGCGCAGGCGGATCGCCGGCGACTACCAGGTCGACGAGTTCGGCTTCGACCGCGACCTCACCGAGAACGTGCTGATGCCGCCGCTGAAGCCGTTGTACGAGAAGTGGTTCCGCGTCGAGACGAGCGGCCTGAACAACATCCCGCAGGCCGGTGGCGCGCTGATCGTGGCGAACCACTCCGGCACCGTGCCGCTCGACGCCCTGATGACGTCGTTCGGCATCGCGTCGGAGCACCCGGCGCACCGCCACATGCGCATGCTGGGCGCGGACCTGGTGTTCCGCACGCCGGTGCTCGGCGCGCTGGCCCGCAAGTCCGGCCAGACCCTGGCGTGCAACCCCGACGCCGAGCGGCTGCTGTCGTCCGGCGAGCTCGTGGGCGTGTGGCCGGAGGGCTTCAAGGGCGTCGGCAAGCCGTTCAAGGACCGCTACAAGCTGCAGCGCTTCGGCCGCGGCGGCTTCGTGTCGGCGGCGCTGAAGACGGGCGCGCCGATCATCCCGTGCTCCATCGTCGGGGCCGAGGAGATCTACCCGATGATCGGCGACATCAAGGCGCTGGCCCGGTTGCTGGGTTTCCCGTACTTCCCGGTGACGCCGTTCTTCCCGTTGCTGGGGCCGCTGGGCGCCATTCCGCTGCCGTCGAAGTGGTACATCGAGTTCGGCGAGCCGATCCGCACCGACGTGTTCGGTGAGAACGCGGCCGACGACCCGATGCTCGTCTTCAACCTGACCGACCAGGTGCGGGAGACGATCCAGCAGACCCTGTACCGGCTGCTTACTCAGCGCCGGAACGTGTTCCTCGGCTGACCAGCGCCTGGACCTCGTCGTACCCGAACGCGGCGCTGGTGCCGCCGTCGCGCACCGCCTGCGCGGTCGTGACGGTGTGGTGCAGGGCCGCCCGGAACAGCAGTGAGCCGGTGCTGATCCGCTTCACCCCGAGGTTTCCGAGTTCCTCCGGCGTGCGCCGCTGGGCCAGCACGTTGAGCGGCGCCAGTTGTGCGAGCCTCTCGATCTCGCGCGGCTCCGTCAGGCCTGCGACGAAGATCCCGTCCGCGCCGGCGTCGACATAGCGGCGTGCCCGTTCCTCGGTCTCCCCGATGGCCATGCCCAGCCAGTGGGTGTCGATCCGGGCGTTGAGGAACACCCCTGGAGTGCGTTCCTTGACGGCCGTGATGAGTGCCGCCTGCTCTTCGGGCGTGGCCAGGCCGTGCGGGCGGCCGTCCTCCAGGTTGACCCCCGCCACGCCCAGGCCCGCGACGAGCTCGGCGACCTCCACTGGTGACTTGCCGAAGCCCGACTCCAGGTCCGCCGTGACCGGGCAGGGCAGGGTGCTCAGGAGCTTCGCCAGCGCGACGGCCTGGTCACCGGCCAGGCCCATGCCGTCCGGGATGCCGTGGGCGGCGGCCACCCCGAGGCTCGTCGTGCCGATCGCGGTGAAGCCCGCCGCGTGCAGGGCCGCGGCCGAGGCGTAGTCCCAGGCGTTGGGGAGGATCAGCGGCTCGTCGCGGTGGTGCAGGGCACGGAATGCCATGTTCTTGGCGATCCGGGTGGCGAGGCGCCGGCCGGGGCAGGCGTGCGGGCCGTGGCCGAACGGGTGGTGCTCCAGGCTGACCTCGACGACGCCCTGCCGCGTCTGCCTGCGGGTGATCGGGACCGGAGGGCTCTGGTCACCGGTGACGAGGTGGTCAGCGAGGGCGTTCGTGGCTGCCCAGGCCTGGACGAGCAGGCCGATCCTGGCAGCCGTCACCTCGTCGTGCGTGGTGGCCAGGCGTTCCACGGCGGCGTCGGCTGCCGCGGTCACGGGCTCGTGCGGCTGGTAGCACGGGGCGATCTCGGCGATGGCGTCCAGCGAGCCCGGAAGCCCCAGGGCCGTGGCCAGTTCGTCGAGGGTGGTGACGTCCAGGTCCTCGACGAGCGCGGCCGTCAGCGCGCGCCTGCGGGTGTGGTCAGGGCCGTTGCTGAACCTGACCACGGACGCCCTGAGCCAGGCCACGCCCGCTTCGCCTGGCGGGACCTCGGGGACCGGGAGACGCAGCAGCTCTTCGCTCATGCGGACGACGTTAGGGGCTGGACGGTTCGGTGCCGGCCGAAGCGTTCCGGCCGCAGAATGGGGTCGTGGAAGCACTCGCCCAGGTCGCCGGACTGCTCGCGGACAAGACCCGTGCCGCGATCTGCGGAGCCCTGCTCGACGGACGGGCGTGGACCGCCCGCGAGCTGGCCGCCCACGCCGGGGTGGCCGCGTCCACCGCGAGCGAGCACCTGACCCGGCTGGTCGAGGGCGGGGTCCTGGTCGAGCACCGGCAGGGACGGCATCGGTACGTGGCGCTGGCCGGGCCGCACGTCGCCGAGCTGCTGGAGGCGATGGCCGCCTTCGCCGGGCCCGGTCCGCGGCCCCGGTCCCTCCGGTCGGCGGCCGTCTCCGAGGCCATGGCCCGCGGGCGCACCTGCTACGACCACCTCGCGGGCTGGCTCGGCATCTCGCTGAGGTCGGGGCTGGTGGAGCTCGGTGTGGTCGGCGACGGGCTCGCGGTCACCGGGACCGGGATGGTCTGGCTGAAGGAGCTCGGGTTCGAGCCGTCGAAGCGCGTGGTCAGCCGGGCCTGCCTGGACTGGACCGAGCGGGTGCCCCACCTGGCCGGCGCGGCCGGGGCGTTCCTGTGCGGGGTGTTCTTCGAACGCGGCTGGGTGCGGCGGATCGGGACCAGCCGCGCGGTCGTGCTCACCCCCGCCGGTGAGCAGGGGTGGCGGGAGCTCGGGCTGCTACCTGACCCGGCGCCGGTAGGCCAGCGTGGCGGCCACGGCTCCGGCCAGGGCACCGGCGCCCAGCACTGACGGGACGCCGATCTTGGCCGCCTTGCGGCCCGTGCGGAAGTCGCGGATCTCCCAGCCCTTGCGACGGGAGACCTCGCGCAGCTGCGAGTCCGGGTTCACGGCCACCGCGGTGCCCACCACGGACAGCATCGGGACGTCGTTGGACGAGTCCGAGTACGCGGTGCAGCGGCGCAGGTCGAGGCCCTCCTTGGCGGCCAGCGAGCGGACGGCCTGGGCCTTGGCCTTGCCATGCAGGAGGTCGCCGACCAGGCGGCCGGTGTAGATGCCGTTCTCGGACTCCGAGACGGTGCCCAGGGCGCCGGTCAGGCCGAGTCGGCGGGCGATGATCTGGGCGAGCTCGACGGGCGTGGCGGTGACCAGCCAGACGCGCTGACCCGCGTCGAGGTGCATCTGGGCGAGGGCCTGGGTGCCCTTCCAGATGCGGTCGGCCATCAGCTCGTCGTAGATCTCCTCGCCGAGCGAGACCAGTTCGGCGACGCTGCGGCCCGAGACGAAGGAGAGGGCCTGCTCGCGGGAGGCCTTGACGGACTCCGGGTCCTCGCGGCCGCCCACCCGGAACTTCAGCTGCTGCCAGACGAAGCCCGCCAGGTCGGAGGACGAGAAGTACTTGCGCGCGGCCAGGCCACGGGCGAAGTGGAAGATCGACGCGCCCATCATCATCGTGTTGTCCACGTCGAAGAAGGCCGCCGCGGTCAGGTCCGGCGGGACGTTCAGCGACTGTTCGAGCTCTGGCGCCATCGCGGCAGCCTGGATCGCCGCGTCTGCCGATGCCTCGCCGGCTAGTGCGGCCAGCCGGTCGCTCTCCACGTCACGCTTGCCTGCCATGTCCCAAGCGTAGCGATCAGGCCGCCGCACCCGCTCAGACCTGGTCGAGAACACGTGGTGCGAGTTTCAGACCGCGGTCCTGATCACGCCTTGTGTCCGGGCGAACACGAGATGTCGTACGCCATTCGGCGCGGCTCAGCCGAAGCTGATCCCGGGCAGCAGCGGAAGCGAGATGCTCGGCAGCGGGAGTGGCAGCGGGATCGTGATCCCTGGCTTGCCCGACGACGGCGGGGTCGAGGTTCCCGGGTTCGCCGACGGCGCGGTCGACGTGCCCGGTGCCACCGACTGCGTGGGCTGCACGGACGGGTTCGCCGATCCGGACGGCGCAGGCAGACCCGACGGGGCCGGCCCCACCGAGGACGGCTTGCTCCCCGGTGACGAGCTCGGGTCGGTGACGACCGCGGCGCACTCGTCCTTGGCCGGCAGCGGGCCGAGGGAGTCCGAAGAACCGCTGGTCACGGCGTCGCAGCCCGCGCGGGCGGCCAGGTCGTGGGCCCGCTGGGCGATGCTCGCCAGCAACCACATCGTCGTGTCGGCGTGGGCGCCCGCGTCGGCGGGCAGGCGCGGACGCAGGGTGCCGACCTTCATGTACTGGGCCAGCGCCCAGTCGCGGAGGTCGGGCAGCGCCTTCTCGTCGGACGACGTGGCGTAGGTGATGAGCTGGCGGGCACCCTCGACCGCATCGGCGTCCAGGTCGTTCAGTGCCGTGAGCTGGGAGGACGAGTCCGAGGAGCGTTCGGCCAGCGTTTCCATCTCGGTGACCCTGGACGCGGCGAACTCGAGGTGCTTGAGGGCGCGGTCCTGGTCGTCGAACGTCAGGCCGAGCGAGGCGCTTTCGGTGGTGCGCTTGATGCCGTAGAGCGGGTCTCCCGGGAGCGCGTCACGGCTGAGCAGCACACTCATGCCGGCGAGCGACATCAGCAGGCAGAGGACCGCGGCCGCGGCGACCGCTAATCGTGCGCGCGCTCCCACTCGTCTTACCGACGGGAGCACCAGTGGCTTCTCCGGTGGGGGCGCGGTGAGGACGCGTTGTTTCATCCGTTCGCGCGTCTCGGCGTCCGGGCCTACGTCCATCCGCCGGAGGAGTTCGACGATCGCGAGGTCCTCAGCGAGGTCGTCGTTGCCTACGGGCTGTGGGCCGCCTTCAACGGCACGGGCGAATCGCTCGTGCTCCGTCTGCCGCCACCGCGGTGTTCTTCCCTTGCCGTCCATCTCAGCCCGAGTAACGAAGTTGATCTGCTTTGGGTTACGCCCCTGCGATCACGATCACCGCAACCAGGACGGGAGGATCTGTGCGAGCCGCCTCACGGCCCGGTGTTGCAGTGCCTTCACGGCGCCCTCGTTGCGGTCCATGAGCTGCGCGACCTCGGACACCGTCTTGCCTTCGATGAACCTCAGCGTGATGCACTCGCGCTGATCGTCCCCCAACTGTGAGACGCACCGGAGCAGTTCCGCGTTGGTCGCCTCGGTCATGACCTCCTGCTCGGGGCCGCTCGTCTCCTCGCGGTTGTCCTGGAGCTCGGCGGTCGTGACCTCGAGCCGGTAGCGGCTCGACTTCACGTGGTCGAACACGATGTTGCGCGCGATCGTGACGAACCATGCGCCCACGTCACGGCCCTGGTAGCTGACCGAACCGATGCTCCGCAGCGCGCGGAGGAACGTCTCGCTCGTCACGTCCTCGGCGAACGCGCGATCGCCGCCCACCCGGAAGAGGACATAGCGGAAGACCATGTCGACGTACTTGTCGTACAGCACTCCGAACGCCCCGGTGTCACCCTCTTGGGCGGCCTTGACGAGCTGCCACGGCTCGTCGATGGCGTTGTCGTGCTGACCCCCCGTCATGGTTCGGGTGGTCCTGATCGTGTTCGGTCGTGCCCGCGCGGTCATCGGCTCGCGGCACCTCCACAGAGTCGCCGTGGCGGCAGCATACGTCTTGTTACTCCGTAGTAGGTAGCGGACGGTTGCGATGGTAAGACGACGGAACCGCGGCTTCATGACGCTCGTCACGCGTGGAAGACTGCTCGAAGCGCCCAGTGTTCATGAGGAGGCCATGTTGACTTCCGCTCGCAATGTGTCAGATCTGGTCCGTGCTTCGGCACAGCGGGGACCAAGCCACGCCGCCTTGGTCGACGTAGCGAGCGGTAAGAGCCTCACGTGGGAAACCATCGACGGCGCGACCGATGCTTTCGCCCGCCGTTTGGCCGATTCCGGACTCGAACCGGGCGACCGAGTGGCGGTACGGCTGCCCACGAGCCCCGAGTTCGTGGTCGCCGTGTTCGGAATCCTCCGCGCGGGCGGCGTCGTGGTGCCCACGGGCCCCGGCAACCCGCCGCGCGAGCTCCAGCGCATCCTCGCCGACTCCGGCGCCGGCCTTCTGGTCGGCGACGGTGAGGGCTCCGACGCGACGGTGATCGAGGTTCCGGACGTGTCGGCCACCGCCGAGCCGTTCGAGGCCGTCCGCGGTGGCGAGGACCTGGCCGTTCTCGGCTACACCTCGGGCACGTCCGGCGTGCCGCGCGGCGCGATGCTCTCGCACCGGGCGTTGCTCGCGAACGTCTCGCAGTGCGCCGCGCTGCGCCCCGCTCCGGTCACGGCGGCCGATCGGGTGCTGCTCGCGCTGCCGTTGTTCCACGTCTACGGCCTCGGCCCCGGCCTGCTGCAGGTGGCGGGCGCGGGTGCCACGGCGATCCTGCTGGAGCGCTTCGAGCCGTCCAACGTCCTCGACGTCATCGCGGAGCATCGCGTCACCACGATGGTCGGCGTGCCGCCCATGTACCGGGCACTGCTCGCGCACCCGGCCGAGGTGCTGCGCGAGAAGCTCGCCACGGTCCGGCTCTTCACCTCCGGCGCGGCCCCGCTGCCGGCGGGCGTCATCGCGGAGATGCGCGGCGCGATCGGCATCCCGATCTACGAGGGCTACGGCCTCACCGAGACGGGCCCCGTGCTCACGTCCACCCTGGTCGGCGGCGTGCCGAAGCCGGGTTCGGTGGGCCAGGCGCTGCCGGGCGTCGAGATCCGCCTGGTCGACACGGACGGCTCCGCGCTCGACATCGAGGAGGACGAACCGGGCACCGGCCTGGTGTCCGCGAAGGGCGACAACCTCTTCAGCGGCTACTGGCCCGACGGCGCCCACGGCCCGGACGCCTCCGGCTGGTTCCGCACCGGCGACGTCGGGTTCATCGACGCCGACGGCGACCTGCACCTGGTCGACCGAGCCGGTGACCTGATCATCGTCAACGGCTTCAACGTCTACCCGCACGAGGTCGAGCAGGTGGTCGGCGAGCTTGACCAGGTGCTCGAGGCCGCGGCCGTCGGCGTGCCGGACGAGAAGACCGGCGAGTCGGTGAAGGTCGTGCTCGTGCTGCGCGACGGGCAGCAGCTGACCTCGCAGGACGTGGTGGCCCACTGCGCCGCGCGGCTCGCCAAGTTCAAGGTGCCGACCTCGGTGGAGTTCGCCCCGGCCCTGCCGCACTCGCCGACCGGCAAGCTCGCCCGCGCCGTCCTGCGCAGGCCTTTGGGAGCATGACGGCATGACCCACCACGTGACGTTGATGAGCCGGGTGTCGTGCCACTCCTGCGAGGAGGCCGCCGTCGAGATCGAGCGGATCTGCGCGGACCTCGGCGCGACCTGGTCCGTCGAGGACGTGGACGCCGATCCGGAACTGCGCGCCGAGTACGGCGACCGGGTGCCGGTGTTCCTGGTGGACGGGGCGGAGCACGGGTACTGGAAGGTGGAGGAGGACCGCCTGCGAGCGGCACTCGCCAAGTAGTTGATTACCGGGGCCTTACGGCTCGGGCGAACCGACGGCGGATGGGTGTCGAATTAGAGGCATGAAGCCCGCCAAGGCCGCACTCACCGGACTGATCGCCCTTGTCACAGCTCTTGCGGCAGGGCACCTGGTGGCGGCCTTCGTGGGCCTGAGCGCCTCCCCGTACCTCGCCGTGGGCAACGCCGCGATCGACCTCACGCCGTCGTGGCTGAAGGACTTCGCCGTCACCACGTTCGGCACCGCCGACAAGCTCGTGCTGCTGATCTGCATGGGCGTCGTGCTCGTCGGCATCGGCATCGGTGCCGGCCTGGCCAGCCGGAACGGTCCCGCGCCGGGGACGCTGGTGGCCGTGCTGCTCGGGTTCGTGGGGGTCGCGGCGGTCGTGACCAGGCCGGACGTCGGCCAGCTCGCCGTCCTCGCGCCCGTCGCCAGCACGGCGGCGGGCGTCTACGCGTTCCGCTACCTGCACCGCGAGGCCGAGGAGAACGAGAGCAGGCGCGGCTTCCTGATCACCGCCGGGCTCGCGGTCTTCGCGGGGGTGGCGGGCCAGCTCTTCGGCAGCCGGACGGACGTGGAGGGCTCGCGCCAGGCCGTCGGCGACCTGACGCCGAAGGTCAGGGCGCCGGAGATCCCGCTGAACGCCGACTTCGTCAAGGACGGCACCCCGAGCTTCATCACCAGCAGCAAGGACTTCTACCGGATCGACACCGCGCTGAGCGTGCCGCGGCTCAGGGCCGAGGAGTGGGCGCTGCGGGTGCACGGCATGGTCGAGCGGCCGATGGTGCTCACGTTCGAGGAGATCCGCAGCAGGGACCTCGTCGAGGAGACCGTCACACTGACCTGCGTCTCGAACGAGGTGGGCGGGCCGTACATCTCCACGGCCAACTTCGTCGGCGTCAGGATCGGCGACGTACTGCGGGAAGCCGGCGTGAAGGCAGGTGCGGACCAGCTGTTCAGCACCAGCGACGACGGGTTCACGGCCGGCAGCCCGCTCGACTACGTGCTGGAGACCGGGCTGATCGCGATCGGCATGAACGGCGAACCGCTGCCCGCCGAGCACGGGTTCCCGGCGCGGCTCGTGGTGCCGGGGCTCTACGGCTACGTCTCCGCGACCAAGTGGGTCACCGACCTCAACGTGACGACGTTCGCGAAGGACCAGGGCTACTGGATCCCGCGGGGCTGGGCGACGCGGGCGCCGATCAAGGTGTCCTCGCGCATCGACCGGCCCACCAGGATGGGCAGGGTCCAGGGCAGGGTGGTCGTCGCGGGAACGGCGTGGGCGCAGCCCAAGGGCGTGGCCAGGGTCGAGGTCAGGGTGGACGGTGGACCGTGGCAGGAGGCCGAACTCGGGGCCGACGTCAGCGACACCACGTGGCGCATGTGGCGGGTCGAGCTGGACCTCGGCAGAGGCAGTCACGCGGTCGAGTGCCGGGCCACCGACAAATCCGGCTTCACGCAGGACCAGGCACGCCTCGATCCGGTTCCCGACGGTGCGACGGGATGGCACTCGGTCACCTTCACGGTCGACTAGGGCTCACCCCGTAGTGATCATGAACCGAGGAAGCGCTGGTCACGCCCTGTCACCGGTGCTGTGACACCCGATCACCGACTTTGTGCATGCGTTCACAAGCGGTACGGTGTGTACATCACCAACGCCGCGGGTCCCTGCGGTGAAGCACACCCGGAGGTCGGAGAGCGTGGTTTCGCAGCGGGGCGAAGGTGAGACGACCAGCACCCCTCTGGAGGCTGCCGACAAGGAGCGCGCCCGCGCGATCCCCGAGGCCGCCGTGGCCCGGCTCGCCGTGTACCTCCGCGTGTTGTCCGGCATGGCCGAGAGCGGCGTGACGGCCGTCTCCAGCGAGGAACTGAGCCAGGCGGCCGGCGTCAACGCGGCCAAGCTCCGCAAGGACCTGAGCTACATCGGCAGCTACGGCACGAGGGGCGTCGGGTACGACGTCGAGGTCCTCGTGAGCCACATCGAGCGCATCCTCGGCCTCACCCGCAACCACTCCGTGGCCGTCGTCGGCATCGGTAACCTTGGTCACGCTCTCGCGAACTACGGCGGGTTCCCCGGCCGTGGGTTCCCGGTCACCGCCCTCTTCGACGTGGACGCCGATCTCGTCGGAATCCCTGTTGGGGGCATACCCGTCAACCACATCGACGAGATCACCGCGATCTGCCTGGAGCGCGAGGTGTCGATCGGCGTCATCGCGACGCCACCGCCCGCCGCCCAGTCGGTTTGCGACCGTTTGGTATCTGCGGGCGTCCAGTGCATTCTGAACTTTGCACCAGTTGTCCTTCAGGTTCCAGACAACGTCGAGGTGCGCAAGGTTGACTTGGCGGTCGAGATGCAGATCCTGTCGTTCCACGTCGCTCGGCGTGCGGACGAGGCTGTGCACAACTCCAACGGCGGGGTCTCGGTCGGCAACAACGGACTCGGTGTGGACGGGATGGTGATTCGCCCGTGAGCGTGAGCCAGACGGCTCCGGCAGACGTGGTGAGTGCATGAGCGTGCTCGTAGTCGGGCTTTCGCACCGCACCGCCCCAGTCCCGGTCCTGGAACGCGTCACCGTGGCCGAGCCGAACCTGCCCAAGGTCCTCGGCCAGCTGCTCGCCGCCCCCAGCGTCTCCGAGGCGATGGTCCTGTCGACCTGCAACAGGGTCGAGGTCTACGCCGTCGTCGAGTCGTTCCACGGCGGCATGTCCGAGGTCGTCGAGGTGCTGGCGCAGCACGCGCAGATCGAGCCTCAGGCGCTCTACGAGCACTTCTACGTGCATTACGCCGCCGCTGCCGTCGAGCACCTGTTCTCCGTCGCGGCGGGCCTCGACTCGATGGTCGTCGGCGAGTCCCAGATCCTCGGCCAGCTGCGCGGCGCGTACGCGGCGGCGGACGAGGCGGGCACCGTCGGCAGGACCGTCCACGAGCTCACCCAGAACGCGCTGCGTGTCGGCAAGCGGGTGCACACCGAGACCGGCATCGACCACGCGGGCGCCTCCGTCGTGTCCGAGGCCCTCGGTGACGCCGAGGCCCAGCTGGGCACCCTCGTCGGCAAGCGCGCGCTGCTCGTCGGCGCCGGGGCCATGGGCGGCCTGGCCGCCGCCCACCTGCGCCGGGCGGGCATCGGCGAGGTCGTCATCGCGAACCGGACGCAGGCCAACGGTGTGCGTCTCGCCACGTCGCTGAAGGCCGAGGGCGTCCCCGCGACGGCCGTCGACCTGGCCGCGCTGGCCGTCGAGATCGACCTCGCGGACATCGTCTTCGCGTGCACCGGGTCGGTCGACACGGTCGTTCGCGCAGACATGATCAGCACGCGCTCACGGCCGTTGGTCGTGTGCGACCTGGGCCTGCCCAAGGACGTCGACCCGGCCGCCGCCGAGCTGCCGAACGTTCGTGTGGTGGACCTGGAAACGTTGCAGCGCCGCCTCTCCGACGCGCCCGCCGGCCAGGACACCCGCCTGGCGGTCCAGCTGGTCGGCGACGAGGTCAAGGCCTACCTCGCGGGCCAGCGGTCCGCCGAGGTCACGCCGACCGTCACGGCCCTGCGCAAGCGGGCCGCCGAGGTGGTCGACGCCGAACTGCTCCGTCTTGATTCGCGACTTCCCGAACTGGACGCCGCGACACGCGGTGAATTGGCCAAGACGGTACGCCGCGTTGTAGACAAGCTCCTGCACACGCCGACCGTCCGGGTGAAGGAGCTCGCCTCCGCCCCTGGTGGCACCGGCTACGCGGAGGCTCTCCGCGAACTGTTCGGGCTCGACCCCCAGTCGCCTGGGGTTGTCAGTCAGACCAAGCAAGCTCCTGTGGATGGTGAAACGCGGTGACCCGCACCCTACGGATCGGTACCCGAGGCAGCGCACTGGCGCTCGCGCAGACGGGGACCGTGGCCGAGGCGCTGAAGGCTGCCGGAGCACAGGTCGAGATCGTCGTCGTCAAGACGCCGGGCGACCTCTCCGACGCGCCCATCGCCCAGATCGGCATCGGCGTCTTCACGTCGGCTCTTCGTGACGCGCTCGCGAACGGCGAGATCGACGTGGCCGTCCACTCCTACAAGGACCTGCCGACCGCGCCGGACCCCCGGCTGACCCTCGCGGCCGTGCCGCAGCGTGAAGACCCGCGCGACGCCCTCGTGGCGCGTGACGGTCTCACGCTCGGTGAGCTGCCGACGGGGTCCACTGTGGGCACCGGATCTCCGCGCCGGGCGGCGCAGCTGGAGGCGTTGGGCCTCGGGCTGAACATCGTCCCGTTGCGCGGCAACGTGGACACGCGCATCGGCAAGGTCCGCAACGGCGAGCTCGACGCGGTGGTGCTGGCTCGCGCCGGCATCTCGCGGCTCGGCCGCACGAGCGAGATCACCGAGAACCTGGAGCCCATCCAGATGCTTCCCGCACCCGCGCAGGGTGCGTTGGCAGTCGAGTGCCGGGTCGACGACGTCGACGCCGAGCACCTGATCCAGTCCACTTTGGACGATTCGGCCAGCCGGGCCGCTGTGACCGCTGAGCGCGCCATGCTGGCCGCGCTCGAGGCGGGCTGCAGCGCGCCGGTCGGCGCGCTGGCCGATGTGGTGGAAGACCTCGACGACGAGGGCAAGGTCGTGTACCGACTTTCCCTGCGCGGGGTCGCAGCGACGCCGGAGAACGATCTCCTCCGTGCGTCCGCCACCGGTGACTTGACCGAAGCTGAGGGACTCGGCCGTGCGCTGGCCGCCGAGTTGCTCGACCTCGGGGCCGCCGTTCTCAGCGGTCCAGAGGCGTAATCGATGGGGAGTGCCCTGATGACCCGCGCACGCAAGACCCCCGGACGCATCGCCTTCGTGGGCTCCGGCCCAGGCGACACCGGGCTGCTCACGGTCCGGGCCCACGACTTGCTCACCAGGGCTGAACTCGTGGTCACCGACCCGGACGTCCCCGCTGACGTCCTCGCGACCGTGCCCGAGGGAGTCGAGGTCCGCCCTGCTGTCGGCGAGGCCGCCGACGTGGCCAAGGACCTGGTGACCGAGGCGCGTAACGGTGCGACCGTCGTCCGTCTCGTCGCGGGTGACCCGCTGACGCTCGACTCGGTCGTGAAGGAAGCGCAGGCCGTCGCGAAGTCGACGATCCCGTTCGACGTCGTACCCGGTGTGCCCGCGGGCACCGCGGTTCCGGCGTACGCGGGTGTGGCTCTCGGTGGCGTGCACACCGAGGTCGACGTCCGCGCGGTGACGGACTGGGCCGGCCTCGCCGCCGCGCCCGGCACGCTCGTCCTGCACGCGACCGGCTCGCACCTGGCCGAGGCGGCGTCGAACCTGGTCGAGAACGGCCTCGCGCCGCAGACACCGGTCGCCGTCACCGCCGAAGGCACCGGCTTCCAGCAGCGCACCATCGACACGACGCTGGCGGCCGTGGCCGCCGACGCCGGTGAGATGGGCGGCCCGCTGGTCGTCACGGTCGGTGCCGCCGCCGCCAACCGCTCGAAGCTCTCCTGGTGGGAGTCGCGGGCGCTCTACGGCTGGCGAGTGCTGGTCCCGCGGACCAAGGAGCAGGCCGGCGCGATGAGCGAGCGTCTGCACTCGCACGGCGCTATCGCCGTCGAGGTGCCGACGATCTCCGTCGAGCCGCCCCGCAGCCCCGCGCAGATGGAGCGCTCGGTCAAGGGTCTCGTCGACGGCCGCTACCAGTGGGTCGTCTTCACCTCGACCAACGCCGTCCGCGCGGTGTGGGAGAAGTTCCGCGAGTTCGGCCTGGACGCCCGTGCGTTCTCCGGCGTGAAGATCGCCTGCGTCGGCGAGGCCACGGCCGCGAAGGTGCGCTCGTTCGGCATCATCCCGGAGCTCGTGCCGTCGGGTGACCAGTCGTCCGAGGGCCTGCTGAACGACTTCCCGCCCTACGACGACATCCTCGACCCGGTCGACCGCGTGCTGCTGCCGCGGGCCGACATCGCCACCGAGACGCTGGCCGCGGGCCTGCGCGAACGTGGCTGGGAGATCGACGACGTGACGGCGTACCGCACCGTGCGTGCGGCCCCGCCGCCCGCCGACACCCGCGAGATGATCAAGTCCGGTGGCTTCGACGCGGTGTGCTTCACCTCGTCGTCGACCGTGCGGAACCTGGTCGGCATCGCGGGCAAGCCGCACGCCCGCACGCTCGTCGCGTGCATCGGCCCGCAGACCGCCGAGACGGCGCGGGAGTTCGGCCTCCGGGTCGACGTGCAGCCCGAGGAGGCGAACGTGCCCGCGCTGGTCGACGCGCTGGCCGCCCACGCCGCCCGGTTGCGCGCCGAGGGAGCGCTGCCTCCTCCGCGCAAGACCAAGCGTCTGCGCCGCAGCTAGTCCGAACAAGCCGTCGGGGCCACTCAAGATCCTTTGGGTGGCCCCTTCGACTCTCTTCCGTCAGGGAGTCTCCAGATGTATCCACTGCACCGGCCGAGGCGTCTGCGCACGACGCCCGCCATGCGCCGCCTCGTGTCCGAGACCGAGGTACGCCCGAGGCAGCTCGTGCTGCCCATGTTCGTCAAGGAAGGCCTGGCCGCGCCTGCTGAGATCAGCAGCATGCCGGGCGTTCTCCAGCACAGCCGCGACTCGTTGCGGAAGGCCGCGGTCGAGGCCGTGCAGGCAGGGGTCGGCGGCATCATGCTGTTCGGCGTCCCGGCCGAGCGTGACGCCGTCGGTTCCGGCGGCACCGACCCGGACGGCATCCTCAACGCCGCGCTGGGCGACCTGCGCTCGGAACTGGGCGACAGCACCGTGCTCATGTCGGACTGCTGCCTCGACGAGTTCACCGACCACGGCCACTGCGGCGTGCTCGCCGCCGACGGCACGGTCGACAACGACGCGACCCTCGAGGTCTACGGCGAGATGGCCGTCGCGCAGGCGCGCGCCGGTGCCCACGTCGTCGGTCCGAGCGGCATGATGGACGGCCAGATCGCGTTCATCCGCAACGCACTGGACCAGGCTGGTCTTTCCGACACCGGCGTCCTCGCCTACTCCGCCAAGTACGCGTCGGCGTTCTACGGCCCGTTCCGCGACGCCGTCGAGTCGCAGCTCGCGGGCGACCGCAAGACCTACCAGCAGGACCCGGCGAACGCCCGCGAGGCGATCCGCGAGGTGCAGCTGGACCTCGCCGAGGGCGCGGACATGGTCATGGTCAAGCCCGCGCTGCTGTACCTGGACGTGCTGCGTGCGGTCGCCGAGATCTCGGACGTTCCCGTTGCGGCGTACCAGATCTCCGGCGAGTACGCGATGATCGAGGCCGCTGCCGCGAACGGCTGGATCGACCGGGAGCGCTCGATCCTCGAGTCGCTCACGTCCATCCGCCGCGCCGGCGCGGACATCGTGCTCACGTACTGGGCAGTGGAAGCCGCCCGGTGGCTGGACCGGTAGGCACCCCCGTCCCGAAGCTGGTCGACGTCGCGCGCTGGCTCTGGATCGCCAGCGCGTGCGTCGGCATGCTGCGGTTCCTGGAACAGCTCCTCGACCGCGAGATGCTCGTGGCCGAGGTGCGCCGGCAGAACCCTTCGCTGGGCCAGGACCAGATCGACGCGAACGTGAACGGTGGTGTCCTCTTCGGACTGCTGATCGCCGTGGCGTTGCTGGTCGCGTACACGCGTTTGGCGAACGCGATGGCGCGTGGCCGCAACTGGGCCCGGATCGTGCTCACCGTGCTGGGCGGCGCGTCCGTCGCGTTCGGACTGTTCCGGTTGGTCGCCTGGGGCAGCGGGGTCGCGGCGTCGCTCGGAGTCGAGATGCGTCCGGTCGACCTGGCCGTCACGGCGGTCACCACCGTGCTGGAGGCGTCCGCGATCGTGCTGATGTACCGGGTGTCCGCGCACTTCAGGAAGCGGGTCGTGGTGGACAGCGCGGTTCGGCCGTCCTAAGTTCGCGACCGTGACGTCTCCGAAGGAATCGGGCACCCCCGGCACGATCACCGCGGGCTACTGGCTCGTCGTGGCCGGCGCCGTCCTCTGGGTGCTCGCCGCCGTGTTCCAGTTCGCCAACAAGCAGCTCCTGATCGACGAAGTGAAGTCCACGACCACGGACGACAAGCTGACCCCGGAGATGATCGAGTCGACGGCGACGGCGATCGTCGTCGCCGTGCTGGTGGGCTCGGTGGTGCTGGCAGGGCTCGCGGTGTGGTTCGCGGGCAAGGTCAGGGGCGGGCTGAAGAAGAGCCGCACCGGCTTGATGATCACGGTGTTGCTGAACCTGTTCTTCCAGATGATCGGCAACGGGCTGGCCGTCACGCCGGCGCTGATCGCGATGTCGGGCCTGGTGTTGTTCTACTTCCGGCAGTCGACCGAGTACCTGACCCAGCGCGAGCGACTGGCGTGAAACACGACGACACGCCGCTGTCCGTTCGCATCGCGGTCGGCCTGTGGCTCGCGACCGCCGTCTTCGTCCTCTTCACGACCGCGGGGCTGTGGTTCCAGCGCGGTGAGGTGCAGCGGCTGACCGACTGGACGTCCGGGCAGGTCACGAGCTTCCTGGGCACGCTGACGGCGGTCGCGGTGATCTTCGTCGCGGCCTACGCGTGGCTCACGCGGTTGTTCCTGAAGCGGAGGAACTGGGCGCGGATCGCGCTGTCGCTCGTCGCGATCGTGCACATGATCTGGATCCTGTTCGTCGGGATCAGCGCTTCGAGCTTGGTCACGTTGCTGCTCATCTGTGCCGCAATCGTCTTCACGTGGCAGGCGCGTACGGCACAGTGGCTGGCGGAGGTGCGTGAGCAGTGACCAATCCGCAGGACCCGAACCCCTGGCAGCCGAGCCCGGACATCCCGCAGGCCCAGCCGGGCGCGACGGCCGGGACGTACGAGGTGACCGCCGTGAACAACATGGGGTTGCCCATGCCGCAGGCCCCCGAGCTGGCACCGCCGCTCGACCACGGCCAGTGGCAGAACCCGGCCGGCTGGCAGAACCCCTATCCCGCGGCACCCGGCGGGCACTACCAGGTGAACCAGGTCGCGCAGGCGAGCTACCCGATGACGCCGGTGCAGTCCCACGAGCTGCCGCCGGCGCGACCGGCCACGATCAACGCCGCGATGTGGATCTGGATCGCGGGCGCCCTGCTCTCCGTCGCCGTGCTGCCGGTGATGCTGCTCGTCAACGCCGACTTCCTCCTCACCCAGGACAGCGTCGTCACGGCGGAAGAGCGCCGGGCGGGCGAGATCGGTGTGCGGGCCATGGCGGTGATCTTCGGCTTCATGATGCTGGTCGCGGCCGCGCCGTACGTCGCGTTCGCGATCGTGCTGCGCAACGGCCAGAACTGGGCGCGCATCCTGCTCACGATCCTCGGCGGGCTCGGAATCGTGTCGATGATCGGGATCACGTTCATCTCGATCGGCTCGCAGGTCTGGCAGCCGAGCGTGGCGATCTGCATCGTCGTGATCGGGCTGACCATCGCGGCCATCGTGCTGCAGTTCCTGCCGGCGTCGAACAGGTTCGTCCGCTAGTGCTCTACCGCGAGTCCGGCAGCAGCTGGTGGCCGCTCCTGTGGGGCCCGGCGTTCGCCGTCGCCGGGTACCTGGTCGAGCTCGTCACCGGGCCCGCGTCCGTGACGCTGTGGGCCGTCGCGGGACTCGGCCTGACGCTCGGCGCCGTGCTCTGGGTGTACGGGCGGGTCAGGACCGGCAGCATCGAGCTCACGGCCGAGGAAGCGCGGTTCGGGCGGGAGAAGCTGCCGATCGCGATGATCGAGGCCTGCCAGGACGTGGGCGCGCCGGCCGGGGCGAAGGTCCTCGGCGGCGGCTGGTCGGTGCCCAAGGGGACGACCGCGGTGCCGTTGCGGCTGGTCGGCGGCTCGGTGGTGCTGGCGTGGGCGCGCGATCCGGAAGCCTTGCTCGCGGCGCTGCGGCGGGTCGTGAGAAGGTGAGCGACGTGACAGAGGCCGTGACTGAGCAGGAGTCGGACGCCGTGGTGGAGGAGCCTGAGCAGGCGCCGCCGGCCGGTCCGAGCCTGCACCAGCCCAGGCGGTGGCTCATCGCCGCGGGTGAGGCCGTCGTGATCGTCGCGCTGGCGGTCTTCGCCGTGTGGTGCTGGAACCGTGGCGTCGTGCGGCTGGAGTACCCGTTCGAGGGACGCGAGCCGTTGATCTCCACGCGCTACCACGGCAACTGGCTGGGCACCGCCGTCGGCGCCGCCACGCTGGCCGTGGTCCTCGCTCTGGACGCGGTGAGGCAGGTCCTGCTGGCCGTGCGCACCCGGCCGCAGAAAGCCGCCGACTCCGACATGTGAGACTGGGGTACGTGACTGCGAGTCGATCCCAGGCCCTGTTCGAGCGCGCGTCGACGCTGACCCCCGGCGGGGTCAACTCTCCGGTGCGGGCGTTCCACTCCGTCGGCGGCACCCCGCGCTTCATGGTGCGCGGCGAGGGTCCGCACCTGTGGGACGCGGACGGCAACCGGTACGTCGACCTGGTGGCCTCGTGGGGCCCGATGATCCTCGGCCACGCCCATCCGGCCGTGGTCTCCGCGGTGCAGAAGGCCGCTGCCTCCGGACTGTCGTTCGGCACGCCCACCGAGGGCGAGATCGAGCTCGCGGCCGAGCTGATCGACCGCGTCGAGCCGGTCCGCCAGGTCCGCCTGGTCAACTCGGGCACCGAGGCCACGATGAGCGCGATCCGCCTCGCGCGCGGCTTCACCGAGCGCCGCAAGATCATCAAGTTCGCCGGTTGTTACCACGGTCACGTCGACGCGCTGCTGGCCCAGGCCGGCTCCGGTGTCGCGACCCTCGGCCTACCTTCGTCGCCCGGTGTCACGGGCGCGCAGGCCGAGGACACGATCGTCCTGCCGTACAACGACATCGAGGCTGTGCGCGCGGCGTTCGCGGAGAACCCCGGCGAGATCGCCTGCGTCATCACCGAGGCCGCGGCGGGCAACATGGGCGCCGTCGCGCCGGGCGCCGACTTCAACGCGGGCCTGCGCGAGATCTGCGACGCCGACGGAGCGTTGCTGGTCATGGACGAGGTCATGACGGGCTTCCGCGTCTCGCGCGCCGGCTGGTTCGGCCTGGAGCGCGTGCGCGGCGACCTCTACACGTTCGGCAAGGTCATGTCCGGTGGCCTTCCGGCGGCCGCGTTCGGTGGCCGCGCCGACGTGATGGAGCGGCTCGCCCCCTCCGGTCCCGTCTACCAGGCGGGCACGCTGTCGGGTAACCCCGTGGCGGTGGCCGCCGGTCTCGCGACGCTGCGCGCGGCCGACGACGAGGTCTACACGGCACTGAACCGCAACGCCACGCGCCTCGGCGCGCTCTTCACGGCCTCGCTGACCGAGGCAGGAGTCGAGCACCGCGTGCAGTTCGCTGGGAACCTGGTGAGCGTGTTCTTCGGTGCCACGGAGGTGAAGGACTACGCGGGCGCGCAGGCATGCGAGACGTGGCGCTTCCCGCCGTTCTTCCACGCCCTGCTGGAGCGAGGCGTCTACGCCCCGCCGTCGGCGTTCGAAGCCTGGTTCGTGAACGCCGCCATGGGTGAAGAGGAGTTCGCCGTGATCGCCGACGCACTGCCGCACGCGGCCCGTGCCGCCAAGGAGGCCCGCAAGTGACCCGCACCGTCGTCCACCTGCTCCGCCACGGCGAGGTGCACAACCCGACCGGCATCCTCTATGGCCGCATCCCCGGCTTCAAGCTGTCCGAGCGGGGGCAGAAGCAGGCCCTGACCGTGGCCGAGCACCTGGCTGACCATGATCTGGTGCACGTCGTGGCGTCCCCTTTGGACCGTGCACAGCAGACTGCTGCTCCTATCGCCGACTCGCATCGGTTGGAGTTGGCCACTGATGAGCGGTTGATCGAGGCTGACAACCAGTTCGAGGGGTTGAAGGTTGCCGTGGGGGACGGGGCTTTGCGGTCTCCTCAGCATTGGCCGAAGCTGGTGAATCCCTTCCGGCCGTCTTGGGGGGAGCCGTACATCGAGATCGCTCATCGGATGATGGGGGCGGTGCAGAAGGCTCGGGCTGCTGCTGAGGGGCATGAAGCCGTTTGTGTTTCGCATCAGTTGCCTATTTGGACGTTGCGGCGGTTTTTGGAGGGGAAGCGGATGTGGCACGATCCCCGTCGGCGGGAGTGTTCACTTGCTTCGCTCACCTCGTTGGTTTTTGAGGGGGAGCAGTTGGTTCGGATTGCCTATTCTGAGCCTGTGGGGGCTACTGATCCTCGGGTGACTGGGGCATGAAGCGGCTTTTGGTTCTGGTGTTGTTGGTTGCTGGGTGTAGTACTGGGAAGGATGCTGCTTCGGTTGGGGCTGGGGATTTTTATCTCGTTGCTCCTGGGGGGCAGGTTGAGATTCGGTATGCGCCTTCCGAGCGTAAGCAGTTGACTGGGCTTGAGGGGGAGTCGCTGCTTGAGGAGGGTGAGATTGTTCGGCTTTCTGATTATGCTGGGAAGCCTGTTGTGATCAATATCTGGGGGGCCTGGTGTGGGCCTTGCCGGACTGAGGCTCCTGAGATGCAGAAGGTTTTTGATGGTGGGACTCAGGTTCTTGGGGTTGATGTCAAGGAGACTTCCAAGGATCATCCTCGGGATTTTATGAGGGATCGGTCTTTGACTTATCCTTCTATTTATGATGCTTCTGCTCGGAGCTTTATCAACGTTTTTCGTGGGGTTCCGGCTAATAGCGTTCCGTCTACGTTTGTTGTGGACAAGGATCATAAGGTTGCGGCTGCGTTTTTGGTTCCGGTGTTGGCTTCGGATTTGCAGCCTGTTTTGGATGAGCTTGCCAAGGAGTGAGGCGCGAGTCTTGTAGGTGGTCGGCTTGCGGGCGGCGGCCTTGCGGTTGCGTGCGTCCCCTGGGGGCGCTGCCCCCAGACCCCCGGCAATCTGATCAGGGGGTCCACGCCGTGCGTGGGTTGATGGCACGCCTGACGCTCCTATAGATGTCAAGCAGTGAGTGCGAGGTCTTTCATGATCGCTGTGTGGGCTTCGCGGAGGATATAGCGCTTGAGGCAGCGGATGATGTCGCGTTTGGTGAGGCCTTGTTCGGTGCGTCGTTGCAGGTAGGCCTGGGTGCGTGGGCAGTAGCGCAGGCGGACGACGGCGACGATGTGCAGGACGCGGTTGGCTTGGCGTTCGCCGCCTTTGTTGAGGCGGTGGCGGTCGGTTCGTCCGGATGAGGCGGGTAGTGGGGCGACGCCGCAGAGTTTGGCGAAGGAGGCTTCGCTGT
>NZ_FNET01000031.1 GCF_900100275.1 Lentzea albidocapillata subsp. violacea | reverse complement strand
CCTCGACACCCTGCACAACTGCTGGGAGTCGGTGCGCCACGGCACTACACCCACGATCGAAGTGATCAGCGGCCTCACCGGCGGCGCTCTGCTGACCGCTCTGCTCGTTCGGTTCGCGATCGTCGGTGCACGCAGCGCCCGGCAACGAGCCCACGCCCGCGAGGAACACCGCTCGGTGCTGCGCCTCGCCGGACGACGTGAACCCGGAGCACATCCCACGGTGTGGCTCGACCACGACCGGCCACTCGCGTTCAGCCTCCCCGGCAAACCAGGTCTCGTGGTCGCCACGGAAGGACTCCGCCGCCACCTGACGCCCGAAGAGGTCGATGCCGTCCTCGACCACGAGCGAGCACACCTCAACGGACGCCATCACCTGCTGGTCGCTGCCGCGGACGCGGTAGCCGCCGCCCTGCCGATCCTCCCCCTGTTCACGCGGGCGGCAAGCTCGATCCGTGAGCTCGTCGAGATGTCCGCCGACCTGGCCGCCGCGCGCACCCACGGCGCCGACACCGTCCGCGCCGCGCTGTTGCGGGTGTCGTGCCATGGCGCTCCCGACTCCGCGCTCGCGATGAGCAGGGACGCGCTGGACATCCGGCTGGACCGCCTGCGGTGGCGCAGCCGGATGCCGAACCGCACGCGCAGGCTGCTCTCCAGCGGAATCGCGAGCATCACCGCCATGGCACTGCCCGTCGTCACCGCGTCCGCAGCGATGTTCGCGCTGATGCTGCTGACCTGTACGCCGAGCTGATGCCCACCGACGCCAGCAAGCCGACCGCCGCACCAGCGAAGCCGGCGAGCACGACCGCACCAGACCACAGCGACACCGGCCAGCGCAGCGCATCCGCCATCGCGAGTCCGGCCAGCTGACCGCCGCCGACGACTAGGAGGCGCTCGCCGGCGTGGCGCAGCTGACCGGTGTCGACTTCGCGGCCGCGGCCAGACGGGTGTGGGAGACCGACGACTTCGTCTACCTGCCGGTCGGGGTCAATATCCGCAGCGGCGACGCCATCACCCGCGCAGCCGTCGTGTTCTCGCCCTCAGCCACGACAAGCTCGTCACCCTGCAGCCCGCCAAGCACTTCGCCGTGTCCGACAAGGCCATCGCCCGGATGCGTCGCACGCCGAAACTCACCCAAACCCCGCACGGCGTCATTTAGGCACTGCTGTACGCACTCAACGAAGCATCCGATCACGTCATCGACTACGCCAGCAACGCACTCGAGGCGATGAGCGACGAGATCGCGATGGCCACCAACAGATACGACCAACGCGGCCGCGAGATCGGCGTCACCGACATGCAGGACACCATCGAACGGATGAACGAGGCCGAGGAAATCGTCTCCAGTTCCAGTCCTACCTGCTCCTGGCCCGCGCCGCCCGCCACCTGCGCGCCGAGATCGGCGCCGGCGACACGCACGTCGGCCCGCTGGTCGACATCCTCGTCGCCGACATCGACGGCGTGAAGGAACACGCGAGCTATGAGCAAGACAAAGTCCGCTATCTCCAGCAGTCGATCATGACCTCGCTGGACGTCAAGCAGAACCAGATCGTCAAGGTCTTCACCATCATCACCGCGGTATTCCTGTCTCCGACGCTGATCGCCACGTTCTACGGCATGAACTTCACCGTGATGCCCGCGCTCGCGTGGGAGCACGGCTTCCTGGTCACCACCGTGTTCACGTTCATCGCCGCACTCATCCCTTGTGGTACATCAAGGGCTGGCTGCACTGACCAATTCATTCACTGTGGACCTTGACCTGTCCCTCAGGCGTCAGCGAAACCGCCGCCCAAGCCATTGAGCCAGGCGCTTCCACCAACTCTCGGCGAGCGGGGCGGCCTCCTCCGGGACTGAACCTGCTGGTCGCTCGAAGTGGTCGAGGAGCTCGGCACGTTGATCTATCCGGAGATCAGCGATCTCTGCGTCGGTAAAGGAGTGCGCTCGATGGACACGCCCTGTACGGACCCAGTAGTGGGATCGGCACGGAAAGCTCCAGTTGCCGATGGAGGGCGTCAGGGAGATGGACTCGCCGTCGAAGGTCAGGGACCACTGACGCGGGTGCAGCGGGGTAACGACCTCGTGTCCGCAGCCGCAGCAGCAGCGGTGCACAGCCGTCGCGTAAGGGATGCTGATGTAGACGACTCCGTCATCGAGGTGGTCGGGGATCGTGTCCACGAACTCATGACTGATCGTGGTCCGCATCGCCGTCCTTGTCCTCGTTGATCATCGTGTTGCCGTCCAGTACATAGACAGTGTTGTGTTCGTGGTCGAGGTCCAGGTAGAAGCCGTTGAGCTTCTTCCACTTGATCACTGCCATATCCGCGTTGAGGGAGTTCAGCTCGGCGGTCTGGATGTTCTCCGAGTATTCGTCCTGTTCGCCGTCGACGAAGGAGATCCGCTGGCGGGCGTCCTCGCGTTGGTGGGGCGTGCTGGTGGTGACGCGGACCTGACCGGCCAGTGCGTCGCCGACCTTGTACAAGCCCATGCCGCAGTCGATAAACGCAACGTCGTACTGCTCGAGGGCGTCGACGATGATTTTCTTCGCAGCGCCATCGGTGAGCGCGAGGAAGACGAAGTCCATGCCGGCCAACTCGTGCACGTTGTGCTCGTCGACTCGGTACTCGTGCGGCACGACGCCGGTTCGCAGCCGGGAATAGGTGGTTGCCAGGAAGGCGACCTTGGTGCTGGCGGACTTGAGGTCCTGCTCGGAGAGTGCGCCGGGCGTGCGGAAGGCGTTGTGCTGCTGGAGCAGGTCGTCGTCGTAGAGGTGGATCTGTTCGACCCACGTCTTGGCGACCAGGTCGAGGATGTGGGAGCCGGTGCCGCCGAGCCCGACGATGGCGATGCGCTGGCCGCGGAGCTTGTCGTTGGTGGCGTTGATGCCGGCGCGGCTGGACGCGGTGTCGATGTAGTGGAACACCGAGCCATCGGTCCCGTCGCTGGTGACCGGCAGGAATGCCTGTGCGGTAGCCGTCGGGTCGAGCACGTGGGCCTCGGTGCCGAGGATGGCGATGTAGGTGGCCACCTTCTCGTGGTAGTCGGCATACTGCCCCGACGGCGGCTTGCAAGAGAACGAGTAGGTGGCGACCAGCCCAGGGGCGACGGTTTCGTTGACCTCCTGGTTGATGATCTTCTCGTACCTGGCGCCGTTGCTCATGCAGGGTTGCTCGCCGACGAACCTCATCGTGTGGTCGGTCGGTGGGAAGACGTCGTCGCCGCTGGCACCGATCGCGCAGGCCAGTGCGCCGTAGGCGACCTCACGTTCAGGTGTCACATAGGGCACGTGCCCGACCACGAGGTACCCGTCGATGATCGAGACGTCGTAGCCCTCATCCCGTAGTCGCTTGAGCGCTGGGTCACGACTTATCAGTCGCTGTGACATTGAAGATCATCCCCTTCTTGACCTTGACGCTCTCGCCAGGCGCGAGGGTGCCCTCCGGCTTGTTCCCGTGCCCGCGGCGGTAGGTGACGGTGAAGACCCAGTTCGGCCCGCTCGGAACCGGGTCGTACGCCAGCCCCATGACCTCATCGAAGGTCAACTCGTCGGTCGTGACGGTCTTGGTGCGCCCGTTCACGACGACCTCGTAGTGCTTCGTGTCCTTTTCGGCAACGGCGTCTGCGGTCATGACCACTCCTTGCGCTTGTCGGACTGAGTGACTCGAACAGCGGTACCGTATGTCGTATGCACGTGTTCGGTCAATGGGTGAATACCCGAATACGAGTAGTACACTCGACCGAGTGGTGCGTCTGGCGAACTGGATCCCGCTCGATCGCTACGCTCACACTCACCGGTGGCGTCGTCATCGGCCCAGGGGTGATGAGCGGAGGTCGGCGTGCACGTGCGGTACGGCGACGAGATGCTCCACCGCCTCGCCGCCGACGCCGCTTTCCAGCCAGATACGTGGGATCCGGACGTCATCAGGGCCTACCGACGACGACTCCAGTCGCTGCGCGCAGCCAACGACAGCAAAGACCTGCAGCGAGTGATGTCCCTGGACCTGAGGACTGAGAACGGCCGCGGTCAAGCACATTCCTCGATCCGTTTGGCCAACGGGGCGAGATTGTTGCTCGAGTTCGATGCCGTGAAGACCGACGAGGTGACGGTGATGGTCATCGTCGAGTCCGACACGCGGGAGGTAACGCCATGAACACCGGGCCTGCGGAAGCCTTCCCGGTGGGTGAACACCTGCTGGAGGAGATAGAAGCTCGCGGCTGGACCCAGGCCGAGTTCGCCGACATCCTGGGCCGCCCCGCACAGGTCATCTCGGAGATCATCTCCGGCAAGAAGGAGATCACCCGAGAGTCAGCTGCCCAGATCTCCGCGGCATTGGGCCCGAGCCCCGAGTACTGGCTGAACTATCAAGACCAGTACCACCTATGGAAACAGTCACAGGACGAGGGCACCCGCAGACAGCTGGACGAAGTCCGCCTCCGAGCCCGACTGAACCAGCTGGCTCCGGTCGCAGTACTACGCAAGCGCGGCGTGATCACAGGGACCACGATCCAAGACCAAGCTGATCAACTGTGCGAACTCCTCGAGATCGACCACGTCGACGATGAGCCCCAGCTGGCGATGGTCGCGAGACGAAGCAACGTCGACGAACGGGTCACGCCCACTCAGCTGACGTGGCTCGCGTGCGTACGGCGTCAGGCCGCGCGACTGCGCGTAGCGCCATACTCTCGGGAGCGACTGCAAGCGCTGGCCAGCCGGCTGAGCAACGAGGTGCGAGATCCTGCAGCGTTCGCGAAGTTGCCAGCCCAGTTCGCAGAAGCCGGAGTCCGACTGGTGCACGTCGAGGCCTTTCCCTCCAGCAAGATCGACGGCGCTTCGTTCGACCTCGACGGCACGCCCGTCATCGGGCTTTCTGGCCGCGGCCAAAGGCTCGACAAGGTGCTCTTCACACTTCTGCACGAAGTAGCGCACATAGTGCTCGGCCACATCGCGGGCGAGGTGATCTTGGATGAGGACAACCCGCGCGGCAGGGCACGCGAGGATGAAGCAAACGAGCTCGCGGCGCACTGGGCCCTGCCAGGCTCACTCCCGCCCACTCCAGAACGGATCGGCCAGACCTGGCTGACCAAGGTGGCCAACGCGCGGGGCGTGCATCCAATCGTCGTCGTCGGCCGTCTACAGAACCGCGGAGTGCTCAGTTGGCGCAGCGCCCTCACGAAGGATGCCCCCACCGTCACCAGATACCTGCAAAACTGGTGAAACGCCGAGTTCGGATGTGCAGCAGCAGCGTTCGTTCCACACGAGGCTAATCAGTTCCAGGGTTCGACCTGGCAGTGCGCCGAGTACCTCCTCGACCAAGGCACTGAGCTGAACTGGACGCGGCACGAACGCAGCGAGGACGACCGCCTGGTGCTCTGACTGCGTGAGCAGGGGCGAGGTCAGAGGGTCAAATCCTGCGTCAGCCTCTAGGCGCGTACACAGCAACGCCGATCAGACAGATGTCGGCACGATGTAACCCCACTAATGCGGCCGGGACCCGCCCAACACCATGCTCCACGCAAGCGAGGCGGCGACGAAACTCCGCCATAGGCGGCGAGGCTGCGGCCGACCTTCAAATCTGGCTGGGACGTCGCGGGGAAGCTGGCAACGATCAGCTAATACCACAGGATCTGGTCGCCGGCACTACGCCGATCGTGACGAGCACCGCGGACTTGGCGAAGCCGAGCAGCGGCTTCGGGAACCCCGACACCTCTGCTCGCTCGGTCTCGGCACGACCGATCACACCCTGAACATCTGTGCGCCTACAGGTAGGCCTCTCAGGTGAGAGAACACCATCGACAGTCGTGAATCCGCAGTCCTGGGTCAAACTGCAACGATGTCGCCGTCGACGTCCGCAAAAGTGGTCATTCAGGTCGTGTCCGGTACAGACACCGAAACGATCGAACGCGCGGTCGAACTCGGCAACACGGCAAGGAAGACACTCGGGCTGTTACCGCGGGCCGCATACTTCGACGCTGCGCAAAGAGGCTGGCTCCTCGCGGCGTTGGACGAGGGCAAGATGATCGGATACACGGTTTTCCGCCTCCCTCGCAACGAGGTCACCCTGGTGCACCTGTGCGTCGCGAAAGACTACCGTCACCGCGGCGTGGCCCAGCATCTCGTCAACGAGGTGAGCCGACGACATCAAGCCCGCCTTGGCGTACGCGCTAAATGCCGGGATGACTACGCCGACATCCAGCGCGTATGGCGCGGTCTGGGCTTCGAGCACCTCGGCCGTGCACGTGGACGTGGTGAAGATCAGGCCGCGATGACCGTGTGGTGGCTCGATCACGGGCACGCCAACCTGTTCACGCCGCTGGAGGAGCCAACGGAACTGGCAGTGGCTATCGACGTGAACATCCTGATGGATCTGCGCACGCGGAAAGATCACCCGCAGGCGGATCGATCACAGGTACTTCTCGCTCCTGACGTGGCGGACCGGATCGAGAAGGTCGTTCCGCATGGACTCGAACGGGATCTTGACCGGCATCCGGCTGCACTCCGGGGCCGACTGGTTGATGCAGCAGCTCGGTACCGTCGGCCGCACGGATCACCCAAGCGCGCTGAAGAACTCTACGAGATCCTGCGCGCGACCGTTCGATCAGCAGAGCCCGACAGGGAACTCACGCCGCAAGACATCGGGGACCTGTGGCAGCTCGCCGAAACCGCCGCAGCGCGGATCCGTGTCTTCCTCACCTGGGATGAGCGCCTGCGCACGAAAGTCGCACCTCTGTTGGCTCAGCTCAACCAGGTTCCTGAGCTGACTGGTCTTCGAGTGATCGATCCGGACCATCTCGTCATCCAGCTCGACGAACTCGCACACGCCGTCGCCTACCGACCGCAGGTGATTGCCGGGAGTTCGTTCAGCACCGAGCTTGCGAACGCTCAGTCCGAGGCAGCGCTCATGGCCTTCCTCGACAGGGCCGCTGGCGAAACACGGCAAGAGCTGAAGGCCCGGTTGCAGGCACTGGCTCGGTCGCCGCGGTCCCATTCGATCGTCCGAGCAGGCAACGACAAACCCGTGGGCTGCTATGCCTCAGTGCTCGATGGCCATGTGTTGCGGGCACCTCTCCTCCGCGTGCAGGACAACGCCGACGCCGACACCATGGCGCGGTACTTGCTCTGGATGTTGCGAGTGACGGCTCGCGACGAGAACGTCAGCGTGGTGCGCATCGAGGACCCCTACCTCTCGCCGGCAATTGAGCGCGCGGCAAGCCACGAGGGATACCAGCGGATCGACGGCGTATGGCACTCCTGGGTGATCCAAGCTGCCGGGACGGGAGCTCAGATCAGCGCCGCTGTTTCCTCCGCACACGCACTGGTCGACCTTGAGCCTGCAGCACTGCTACCACCTCACCTCGCACCCGAATCGGCCGCGCAGTACGAGAGAACGTGGTGGCCCGCCAAGATCACCGACAGCGACCTTGCCCACTTCGCAGTGGCGATCCAGCCGCGATGGAGTGCTGAGCTGCTCGGTGAGCCGCCGATACTCACCGAACGGTCGACCAGACTGGCTCTTGGACGCGAGCACGTGTACTACCGCGGCAACCACCCCAGCGTGCTGAAGGCGCCCGGACGCGTCCTGTGGTACCTCACACAGGATTCGAACACCGGCCCCGCGCGGTTCATCGGTACCTCGCTCCTCGACGCCATCGAGTTCGGTGCACCCGAAGAGCTGCACGCGCAGTTCGCCCACTACGGCGTCTTCACGCTCTCCGACGTCCGCGGCGCAGCGGGCGAACGTGGCAGCGCACAAGCGTTGCGTGTGTCCTACACCGAGCTGTTTCGTCGCCCGGTGCTGTGGTCTGAGTACCTCGACATCCTCAAGTCGCTGGAAGGCCCGAAGAGGATTCAAGGTCCCGTCCGCGTTCCACCAGCAACCTTCGCCGCGATCTACGCCGCAGGAAACACAACGAAGCGATGACGTGATCCACAATCGGCCATGTGCACCACCGGTCCGCCGCCATGTACCGCTAAGGTCACCCCCTGTGACGGCGACAGCAATAGAACCCAGCGCGTGGGCATCTGACCTGCGCCCACTCCTGCTGTCGCTTCGACCACGCTTCGCTGAAGCCATTCTTGATGGCACGAAGACCGTCGAGCTGCGACGCACCAGATTGTCCGCTCCAGACGGCACCCATCTGATCCTCTACGCCAGTTCACCGGTGATGGCCGTCGTCGGTACCGCAGTGCTCGTCGGACGCGACACCGACACTCCCGCAAGAATTTGGCGGCGCCACCGCAAGAACAGTGGGCTGCTCCGTCACGAGTACGACGAGTACTTCGCCGGCGCTGACCTGGCCACAGCGTTGCACGTCGGCTTCCCACATCGGCTGGCGGATCCCTGGCCGCTCTCGGTATTGCGTGGAACCGCCAAGTTCCAACCACCCCAGAGCTACCGCTTTGTGTCCGATGACGACCCTGCTCAACTCCGCAGCCTGGTCGATGCCGGAGGTTCACGGCGCTGAGGGTCGCTGCGCGATCCATCAGAACGTGAAGCTTCAGTCGATCCCAGTGTCGGCAGCGTGAACGAGCATGGCCCGAGTTCATCCCACCCTACTGCTCCTGAGCACAAGCACGCCCCCGACGAACCTGTCTCGGTAGTACAGGCGCGGAAATGCTTTGGAGAAGTATCAGCAGGGCGATCTACGATCCTCGCTCATGGCGGTCTACACAGACCGGATCCGGACGGATTCGTCACCACAGCGGGGTACCGAGCCAGACGCGGAGTTCTACGAGCGGATGGCTGGACCGTTCTGGGACCAGGCGCGGGATGTGATCACCGAGTGGTGGTCCCACCTCCCGGAGCACGCACAGCGTGGTTTCCGCAAGCGGCTCCTGGATAGGAACTCCAACGCCAACGTGTCCTCCGCGTTGTGGGAGCTGTACCTGCACGAGATGCTGCTCGGCGCCGGCTGCACAGTCGAGATCGAGCGACCACTCGGAAGCCGCGGCAAGACCCCAGACTTCCTGGTGACCCGTGGTGATGAACAGTTCGTCGTCGAGGCGATCTGGACGTCGGAGCGCGCGGACGACGCGTTGACAGCTGCCCTGCTCGACACCATCGACAGGTTGCCCAGCCCCAACTTCCGCGTGTCCGTCACGATCAACAGAGCTGGATCGACGGCACCGCAGCAAAAACGGCTGAAAGCCGGACTGACACGATGGCTGGCCGAACTTGACCCCGATCACGCTATCGCCGACCTCATGCAACGCCACAGGCCGCTGCCGAGCTACACCTGGCAGGAAGCTGACTGGTCCATTTCGTTCATGGCGTTTCCGCGGGACCCTGGCAGGCGTGGCATCCCCTCAAGCAGGACGATCGGGATGTATCCACCGATGAAAGAGCCGCTCAGATCCGATCTGGTGCTCGAGGCGGTCAGACGGAAGGGCAAGAAGTACGGGGAGCTGTCGATGCCTTTCATCGTGGCAGTCGGGCAAGCGACCTACTTCCCGGAGGACGACGACATCGGTAACTCGTTGTACGGACGTCCGATCGAGTACACCAGATCGGGTGACTCATCGGCCCTCCGCAGGTTGCCCGACGGATACTGGACAACTCCTCACACCGACAGTCACTCACGAGTGAGCGGCGTCCTGGTCGTCAACAACCCAGGCCCCTGGAACTGGACGAAGAACACACCCGTCCTGTGGTGCAGCCCGAACTCGAGATCGATCGATGCTCCGGTACTCCCGACCTGGGGGACAGCGCACCTCGCAAGCGGCCAGGTCGAACGTCAACCACCTGCTGCCCCGGCCAGCACCGCGCTCGGGCTCCCCGAAGACTGGCCGATCGGCGGCCCCTTCCAGCGACACACCCGCTGAAGCGTCAATGCGCGCCCTTGATCAGGTTGCACTCCCAGTGCGCAGTCTGGAGGTTTGCGCCGGAGTGATGTCCGCCGCGCGCGATCGGCTGGATGTGGTCGAGGGTGACCGAGAGTGGATGAGGCCATGCCTTATCGCGGTCGACCGGAGCATCGCACAGCTGGCAAGTCCAGCCATCGCGTTCGTATAGATCGACGCGGTCGACGACGATGTCGAAGCCGAGTTCGCGAGCACGAGCCGCGGCTGCTGATGCCGCCTCGTGGTGCGGTCGTAGCGCTGCGATCTCGCGAGGTACACCGGTGCCCACATACGTGACCGCGGTTCGTTTGTGCAGACGACCGCGCGCCAAGTGACATCGTCGCCATCTGCGGTTAGGTCGCGGATGATCTCAGTCGACCACACCCACGAACGACCGTCGTGCCTGAACTGCTGAAAATGGCCCACTTTGCTTCCGTCTTCCAGGAAGGCACGGTGGTGCAGGGTGGTCCAGTAGTCGTACGCGCTGATGGTGGTGCCCGGTTGGCATCCGAGGACGAACAACGAATCCGTGTTGTCGCTGTAGGCGACGAACAGCCCATCGGTGATGAAGTACCGCGTGACAGCACCGTCTCGTTCAACAACGTCGCCCTCGATCGGCGCTCCCAGGGTGAACTCGTAGCGGAACTCAGCGCGAGAATCAGTGCAGAATACCCGCGGCGCACGCTTCCTTGCGGTGAGCAGTGATCAACGCAATTCGCTGCCCGCGAACAACGCGTTGACCAGCACCAACACACCGACAAGCGCGATGTTGAACCCGTAGCCATCCATCCGGACCGCGTCACTCCCCGCTGTGTTCGAAGTGCGAACACGCTAACGGCTGAGCGGGCCCGGCGCCGATGACCGCGCTGGTCACGTCTCGCGCGGGCATGCGGACGCGTTGAACCTCAGTCGGCCCGCTGGCCGTCGGCGGGTTAGTCGCGGCGTCGGCGCCAGACCCGGACGGCAAACACTGCGAACATGCCAACGATCACGCATCCGCCGAGCACGATGAGGACCACTGACGACAGAGTCACGCCGACCATCACCGCGATCAGCCCGGCCACATAGACGGCCAGCATCCCGATGACGACCTGGATTCCGCGTGACACATGGACCCTGGGCGCCGCGCGGTTGAGCTTGGCGGCGAGTTTCGGGTCTTCCTCCATGAGACGCCGCTCGATATCGTGCAGTGCTTGCTTCTCGCGGTCCGGCAGTTCCATGTCTGGTCCTCCACAACCCGCCGTGGACTCCCAGTATCACCCGGTGCCATAGGTGACCCGGCGCTGCGACATTGCGCAGGAGTGGTCAGTGTGCAGATACGAGCCGAGAATGGCGTCGATGCTCACCGGTCCTGATCGGCGTTGCACCACCACAGCGCCGTCGCCACCATTCCCGCCACTCCGACGATGGCTACCAGGGACACGCCAAGCAGGCCGGGCGACCCAGCGTCCGGTCCGGCCAGTCCGCTGAACAAAGCCGGCACCGACCACGGGAAGTACTGACCATAACCAAGCGCGGCAACGACCTGTGCGCAGAAGTTCACGACCATCAACACGCCGACGGCCGATCCGGATCACCCGCGTGTAGTGTCACGCGCCCGCGCCGAGATGTTCACCACGCAGGCCCCCTGAGAGCGGTTCAACCGGGTCCTGCGCGGTGAGGTCGGGGGAGGGCGGGAGGACGTGGCGGTCGCGCTCGCCCGTCTACTCCTCGCTGCTTTCTCGTGGCCACCCCGAGCTGGTTCCAGTGATCGACCGCACCTTTCCTTCGGCTCGCATTGTTGCCACAATCTGGCGACTACTGCGACGACGGACGAGGAAGCCGGTGTGATTCCGGCACGGTCCCGCCACTGTGACCGGGGAGCGAATCCCGCCACGGCCACTGCCCCTGCCAGGGGCGGGAAGGCCGGGAGGAGCGTTGATCCGGGAGTCAGGAGACTCACGTCGTCGCTTCCTCACCACCGGGGCGGATCTCCCCGAGAGAGGGCGGCTTCGTCATGCGCCTCGTACTGTCCGTGCTGCTGTTGTGCACGCTTGTCGCAGGTTGCGGCACTCCCTCGGCCGCGCCGCCGGTCTCCGGGAACTGCGTGTCTGAGTTCGACGCGAACCGCGACTACTTCCCGGTCAGGTCGACGGTCAAGCACGCCAAGAACTTCTCGTTGCGTTACGAGAAGTCCTATCAGGTGCTCACGGTCAACCAGCCCTACCCGAACGGCAAGCCGGAGACCTACGTCCTGCTGCGTTGCGGCGCGCCTCGTCCCGACATCGCCGGGGCGACGGTCGTCGAGACCCCGATCCGCAGCCTGTACTCCGGTTCGACCACGCATCTGCCGCTGCTGGCCGATCTCGGCAGGCTCGATCTCCTCAGCGGTGTGTCCACCGCGTCCTTCGTCGTCAACGCGGACGCGCGGGCCCGGATCGAGGCGGGCAGGGTGACCGAGTACGGCGCGAACAACATGATCGACACCGAGAAGGTGATCGTCGGCAAGCCGGACGTGGTGATGACCGGCGGCACCGACGAAGCCGAGTACGCCGCCCTGCGTGGCACGGGAATCCCGGTGGTGGCGAACGCGGAGTGGCTCGAGTCCACGCCGCTGGGGCGTGCCGAGTGGCTAAAGGTGATGGCCGCCCTGACCGGTGACGAGCAGAAGGCCGGCGAGGTGTTCGAGCGCATCGAGCGCGACTACCAGGCCGTCGCCGCCAAGGCCGCCGGCGTGCGACCCAGGGCCGAGGTGCTGCCGGGTTCGCTGCGGCAGGGCACGTGGAACATGCCCGCGGGTGGTTCCTACGCCAGCACGTTGCTGCGCGACGCGGGCGCGACCTACCCGTGGGCCGGCTCGCCGGACACCGGCACCCTGCAACTGTCCTTCGAGGAGGTCTACGCCAAGGCCGGGACGATCGGCATCTGGCTGGTCGACTCGCCGTGGCAGACGCTGGCCGACGCGCGCGCCGCCGACCCGCGGCACGAACAGCTCGCCGCGGTCGGCACGGGACGGGTGTGGACGCCCAGCAAGGTCGTCGGCCCCCAGGGCGGCAACGACTACTGGGAACGCGGTGTCACCCGGCCGGACCTGGTGCTGTCCGACCTGGTCGCGATCGTCCACCCCCAGTTGATGCCGGGCTACGAGACCACGTTCTATCGCCAGGTCGCCCGGTGACCACCGCGCGCCGTGCCCTCGTTCTCGGCGCGCTGACGATCGGCACGGCGGTGGCGCTCACGGTGGCGATCACCGTCGGCTCGGTCGCCGTGCCACTGGCAGACACCGTCCGCGTGCTGCTCGGCATGGAGCCGCAGGACCCGCGGTGGACGGTGGTGATCGAGACCGTCCGGCTGCCCCGCGCGGGCACGGCGGCGCTGGCCGGCGCCGCGCTCGGCGTCGCCGGGCTGCAGATGCAGACGTTGTTCCGCAACCCGCTGGCCGACCCGTTCTCCCTCGGCGTCAGTTCCGGCGCGAGCCTGGGCGTGTCGCTGACCATGGTGGGCACCGGCGGGTTCACCGCGGGTCTGGCGGCGGGTGGCCGGCTCGGTGTGGTCGCCGCGGCGGCGGTCGGTGCCGCGGTGGTGCTGACCGGGATCCTGCTGCTCGCCAGGGTGGTCCGCACGCCGGTGACGCTGCTGGTCATCGGCGTCATGGTCGGGGCGGCCGCCGCCGCGCTGGTCAGCCTGTTGCTCACCTGGACCGACCCGCAGCGCGCCCAGCAGTTCATCTCCTGGGGCCTGGGCAGTTTCTCCGGCACGACCAGCGCGGACCTCACCGTGTTCGGTGGTGTCACCGCGGCGGGTCTTCTGGTCGCCGCGCTGTCGGCCAAACCGCTCAACGCGTTGCTGCTGGGCGAGAACTACGCCCGCACGATGGGACTCAACGTGCGGCGCGCCCGGATCATCACGCTGCTCAGCGCGTCACTGCTCGCGGGCGCGGTCACCGCGTTCTGCGGCCCGATCGGGTTCCTCGGCATCGCGGTGCCGCACGTCGCCCGCCGCCTGCTCGGCACCTCCGACCACCGGGTGCTGCTCCCGGCGACGCTGCTGGCCGGGGCGCTGACCGCACTGCTGTGCGCGGTCGCGTCCCAGACACCAGGCGGTGTCCTGCCGATCAACGTGATCACGTCGCTGGCCGGCGCCCCCGTTGTGATCGTCATTCTGATCCGTGCCCGTTCGCTGCAGGGAGTCACCTCATGAGCCTGCTGCTGCGCGACCTGGCCGTCGGCTACCGCAAGCGCACCGTCCTCAGTGGACTCGACGCGGAGGCGAAACGCGGTGAACTGACCGTGCTGCTCGGCCCGAACGGTGTCGGCAAATCAACGTTGTTGCGGACCCTGGCGGGTTTGCAGCCTTCGCTGGGCGGCGTAATGCATCTCGACGGTGCCGACCTCGACGGGCTGTCGCACACCGACCGCGCCCGGCGGATGGCCGTCGTGCTCACCGACCGGGTCTCGCCAGGACTGCTGACCGCGCGCGAACTCGTCGGCTTCGGCAGGCATCCGCACACCGGCTTCACCGGCGCGCTCACCGAGCACGACCGCGGCATCGTCGACTGGGCCATCGACGCAGTCGCCGCGACCCACCTGGCCGGCCGCGACGTCGGCGAGCTCTCCGACGGAGAACGCCAGCGCGTGCTCACCGCCCGCGCGCTCGCCCAGGAACCGGGCCTGCTGCTGCTCGACGAGCCCAGCGCGTTCCTCGACGCCCCCTCCCGCGTCGCGCTGACGGGCCTGCTGCGCAAGCTCGCGTCCGAACGCGACCTCGCCATCGTCGTCTCCACGCACGAACTGGAGCTCGCACTGCGCGTGGCCGACGCCGTGTGGCTGCTCGACAGGGACGGCGTCCTGCACACCGGCCCACCCGAGCAACTGGCACTCGACGGCCTGATCTCCGCGACGTTCGACACCGACGAACTGAAGTTTGATCTCACCGCGGGCACCTTCGTCCTCCGCTCGGCCGCGACCAGGACGTGCCGGGTGCTCGGCGCCGACGGCGTGGTGCTCGAACGGGCGCTCACCCGCACCGGCTGGACTCCGTCGGCCGGTGGCGCGGCCGATGCCGAAATCCGGCAGACCGCGAACGGTTACCTCTGCCTCGCCGACGGGAAGACCGCCGACCTGCCGGACGTCGCGGCCGTGGTCTCCTGGGCGCGGGCCCAATCGGATCCCGTCGTGCGGCGTGCCGACCCGGCCGATGTCGCCGCCGCGCTGGCACAAGCCTCGGCGTTCAGCCCGTACTTCGTCGTCGGCGACACTCCTGGCCGCACCCTGCACTCCATCTACGCCGATCGTGACGCCGTCGCCGAAGCCGTGCGGCGAACGGGTCTGCGGCTCGGTGTGACCGAGCAACGGGTCGCCGCGTCCACATGGCAGTTCGGCCTCGCCGCGCGCCTGTGGTCCATCGCGCTCGGCACGGTGGTCACCGGCAACCTCGTACCGGACCTGGACCGCCTCTGCTACCAGCTGGACGACGACGCCTCGGTCCGACTGTCCCTGCCCGAGCCGGGAGGATGGACGGCGCCGGACCTCACCGCGTTGCTGACGCGCATCATGATCGACGAACACCTCCGGCCGATGTGCGAAGGACTGCGCGCGGTGGTCCCCGTCGCCGAAGGACTGTTGTGGGGCAACGCCGCCGCCGCACTGCGCGGCGCCCTGCGCCTGGCCCCCACCGACCTCGGCGACCGCCTGATAGCAACCCCGGTACTGGCGAACGCGCTGTCCCCCAACGGTATTCGCCGCAGCTGTTGCCTGTTCTACCGCACACCGACCAGCGGAACGTGCGGCGACTGCCCACTCGACGGCGCCGCCGTCGTCACGATGAAGGAGAGCACCGCGTGACCTTCGATCAGCAACTCGCCGAATCGACGATCTTGGTCGGTGCACCGAGGCCGTCGTTGAGCTAGGCTGGAGAGCGCTGGTGGTTCGCCCCGTCGGGGACGGTGGGGCGAGGCAAGAGGGAACCTGGTGCGAATCCGGGACTGCCCCGCAGCGGTGAACGGGAACGAAAGCCGTCAACGAGCACTGCGCGCGAGCGCGGGAAGCGACGGCCGGTAGGCGAGTGCTGTGTGCCCGTGAGTCCGAAGACCTGCCACCGGTCCGCGTACCCGCAGGGTACGCGGTGTCCGGCAGCCTCCAGGGCGGGTTGCGGCGGACCGGCCTTTGTGCCGACCCTTCGCAGCGTGTCCCGGTGATGTTCGGATTCCACGCACGCTCGCGAGGAGAGAGCCTGTGATCATCACCATCGTCGGCGGTCAGCACGTCCATCCGTTGTGGCGAGACGGCCCATGAACCCCTAGTACAGGGAGAACGACGCCACCGCGTTGTCGCACTGTGCCGGCAGGTACAGGGGACGTGCGGCGTCGATGAGCTGAGGGATCGACTCGAAGCCGCGGTCGTGGGCAGCCAGCTCGATGTCTTCAGCCGGTACGCGCCAGCGCACGGAAAGCCAACCGATGATCTGGTCCACGGCGATCCGGGTGTGGTCGAAGTCGGTGCGATGCGTGCGACCGAGTTCGTTGACGGCGTTGACGCGGGAAAGCAGTGAACCAGTGCGATCACACGCGTCGGTTCGTTGAAACGCGCTCAGGATCAGGTCGGTGTGCACGATTCCGGGGCGGATCCGGAAGCTGCGGGCCAGGAACCGAGCGAGCAGTTCCGACTGCGTCGCACGGATGCGCTCCTCGGCAGTGCTCCACGAGGCGAGGAAATCCAGGTCGTCGAGATCCGGTGAGTAGAGACCTCGGTGTGCGCCGTGGTCCACCACTCCTTCCAGCAATGCTCGCCTATCGGTCAGACTCCTCGTTTTCCGTCCGCATTCGTGGGCGCATTGGTCCACCAACCAGCGAAACACCGTGGTCTCGTAGAAAATGGGATAGTCGGGAGCGATCACCTGAGCCAGCTGATGTGCTGCGCGTAATTTTGGATCCTTCAGGTCGGAACGCCACTGGTGGAGATAGATCGTCGGCACTGCAGTGGGAGCAATGCGTTCGAGCGGGATTCCCCTGGTGAGCTCGGTCAACAGTTCCAGCGCATCGGCCCGCTTGAGATCGATCGGATTCGTGCGGCAGCGCCGCACGACGCGGTCGAGCAGTTTCCGGTCGATTCCGATCTCGTCGGTACGGTGCAGCAGTACTTGGTAGCTCCGGTCCCGATAGGGCAATCCGGCGAGGAACGCCACGATCAGATCGACGTCGTCGGCGGTGCAGATGCCTTCCGCCATCGCGGCCCGAAGGGTCGCTCGGATGTTGACCAGCGGCTCGGACAGGTGCAGGTAGCCGTCGTCCGCGGAACCGTGAAGGAGCGTCACCTCGTCGTCGGCCCGCAGGCTGGATGAGTGGTAGGCGGCGAAGACCTGCCCAATGCCCTCCATGCCGAAGGTGTGCAGTTCAGCCGCGCGCAACGCACCCATGCTGGACGATCCCAGGACGCGGCTGCCGCGTCCAAGCAGCTCGATGATCTCCTTGTGGGGTATGGCGCGTCGCTGGTGGAAGTAGCCGTCGACGATGCCAACCACGTCACCTGCGCCAACGTCGAGGGCGAGCAGGTCTCCGGCGGACACCGGCGGGCGGACCTCGACCCCGGTCCCGCGGACGAGTTCCGCCGCGTCGGGCAGGGTGGGGCCCGCGAACAACAGCATTCTGGCCATGGGGATCCTCAGTAGTCGTCCGGGCACCGCATCCCTGGGCAGACGACCCGCACGACCGGAATGCCGAGGTCAGCACGGGTGTGGTGCACGACGAGCGGTTGGTGACCTGTCCACCGCCGGACGCGTTCGGCGAGTTCGATTGCGGCGCGTTCGGGCTCGTCAGGCAGATTCAGTGGGTCGATGCGGAACTCGCCGGCCTGCGCGAACCTGCCGTCCAGCGCGGGGTCCACGGGGTCGCCGTTCCGGTACAGGTCGTCGCCGAGGTCCTCGCGAGTTCCCGTGATCGTCGCGATTCTGGCCTGCGCGGCCTCGGTCATCGCCGTGGTCAGGGCGCGGTGCGGATCAGCGTGCGCAGCGGTGCCGCAGAAATCAGCGGGGAAGTCCTCGCTGAACGCCCGGACCCGGAAACAAGGCACCCCGATCGGGCTGTCGAGCGCCTCGACGGCGAGCGTCACGCCAGCCGCGCGGAACCGTTCGGCCAGCTCAGCCGGTATCCCGGTGAGGCTGTCAAGGCTGACCCACACACCGTGCTCCGCGTGCGCGAGGGCGTCGCGCTCCACCACCTCGTAGAGGCCGTGCAAGGTGGCGTCCCAGACGTCCATCCCGCTGGCCAGCCCGTTGCTCGTGACCTGGAAGTTGATTGGCTGCCACACTGTCTCGACGGTGCTGTCCAGTCGCAGGCTGGCGGTGGGCAGCAGCGTGCGTGAGCCGGTGAGCAGCCCGAACGCCGCGGTCCACGCCAGCCTGGTGCCGGAGTTCAAGTGGTTGCGTCTCGTCAGCCGCAGGCCCTCGAGTGGGTATCCGAGGCTGTCCCGGACCTCGCCGACGGTCGCGACCAAGTCCGGCGGTCCGAGGTTCTCGGCGTGCCAGACCTCGATGGACTCCATCGCAGCGGACAACGCGGCCGCGAGCGGTGTGAGCCCTTTGCCCTGAGCCACCGACAACGTGCGGGAAGCTGGGCGGATCGCCTGGGCGCAGGGTATGCCGATCTGATCCAGCCAAGTCAGGTCGGCAATCCTGGTGACCCCGACGAACTCGATCGCCGGTTGGATCCGATCCCAGGTGGACTGCGCCGCGGCGGTTCGGTCGACCACGGGTTCACACCCTCGCGCTGTGGCCTTCCAGCACCTGGTCACGGCACTGGACGATCGCGTCGGCCAACGCGGGTACGCCGATCAGGCCGATGGCCCTGTCGAAGTCCTGCCGCGACTCGTACATGTGCTCGGAGTACTTGGCGTCCATGGCCGCGCCCAGCGCACGCACGTCGGCCGGCGCGTCAGTGGTCGCCAGCCAGCGGCAGAACAGCGCGACGTGCGAGAACGCCCAGGTCCCGTGCAGGAAGCCGAACGCCGGCCGGTGCGTGGCCAGCCACGGCGCGAAATACCCGGCCTCCTCGGGAAACGTGACCTCGAACGCGGCGAACAGGTCGTTCAGCTGCGTGTGCACGGCCTCGTGAATGAGGTCGCGGCTCACGTAGAAGTGTTCGGCGAAGTAGTCCAGGTGCACCGTGGCAGGCAGGGCGTTGGTGGTCCAGCTGCGGATCGTGTCGTCCGTGGGCCTGCGCTCGGCGATCAGCACGACCACTCGCGTGTTGCGCCGCACGGTCTGCCCGAACCCGGCTTCGACGGCGGTCGTCAACGCCCGCGCGGTGAGATCCCGATCGGCCGCGTCGGCCGTCGCGCAGATCTCCTCCGAGACGAGGGCGACCGGCGCTTCGGCGAGTGCCTTGTCGCTGGTCATCAGCTCTCGCGCGGGGTGTGCGGTCAGGACGGGACCTGCTGCCGTGGACAGAACGCGTAGCGGGTGCTGGTTCGAACGCAGCGCGAGGTGGGCCGCGATCGCACCACTGTCTCCCCGCTGTACGGCGCGGCTCACGCCTTCGAACACGTGGTGCGCGAGTGCGTAGCGCAGCGGCAGGTCAGTGGAGGCGACACAGGACCACGGGTGGCGGTCACCTCCGGGGAGAGTCGCCAGCACCGAGTCCAGGCGCCGGACCTTGTCCTCGCGGTAGTCATCCACCCGCGCAGTGAGCTCAGCCGGCAGCTCGGGGCTCCAGCCCATGTCGTTCACATCCTTCTCGCACGTGATCTATCAGCAGTTTTCGCGCGGAGCAGTACTCCGCCTCCCACGTTGTGGAAACCAGCCGGAGCCGGTCTGCGAGTGATCCTCCCGAGCACACCGCGGCGTGCGAGCAGGAGGAACACGCGGCCATGAGGTCCTTCATGGCCGTCGCAAGCGGCTCGTTGCGCTGGAAGTGGAGGATCTCGTCCAGAGAGGTGACGGAATCGACCGAGCCGATCCGTGCGTCAGGCGTGGAGATCTCCTCCGACGCGCCGATCGTGCCGTCCGGGTAGAGGGCGACGATGAACGGCTCCTTGATCAACGACCAGTCCGTCAACGTGACCTCTTTGCCCACGAAGTGCAGGAGCAGCGAGAACACGGGTTCCAGCACGAACCGCTGGAAGTACCTGTCCTGCCACAGGTCGAAGCAATCGGCCACGAACCGCGCGTACTCCGCCGGGGTGGTCGCCCACCCTGCCGCTCCCTGACCAGTTCCGTTCAGCAGCGTCAACGAGGCCGCGTTGCCCTTCGGGAACTTCAACGTGGTGACGTTGTAGTCCAGGCAGGGGCTCAGCCGCACCGCGCGCACGTGCGGGAACTGCTCGATCATGGCCATCGTCTCCGACGCCTGGTCGAGCAGCAGGTTGGTGACCGTCACGCACAGGGCGATCGTCTTGCCCCGCCGGTTGAGCAGGTCGATCCCGCGCAGGACCTTGTCGAACGTGGGGAGATCGCGATAGTCGACCCGGTAGGCGTTGGCCGACCGCGGGCCGTCGATCGAGACACCGATGTCGATGTCCGGGAAGAACTCGTCGAACAAGTCCACCCAGGTGTCGGTGAGCAGCATCGCGTTCGTCTGCATCGTCAGCTCAAGGGGACCCGGGTAGGCCCGCAGAACGACGAGCAGGTCACGCATGCGGCGCGGCCCGATGAGCAGCGGCTCTCCACCGTGCAGGACGATGCGCAACGGCCTGTTGCCGCAGGCAGCGAGGAACCCTCCCAGCGTCTCTGGGCTGAGCCAGTTCTCGTCCGGGTACGGCTTGCGTTTCTCGTAGCAGTAATGGCAGTTGATGTTGCAGGCGGATCCGGCCAGTTTGAGCACGACCGTGAGCGAGTCCGCCGGTGATGGCAGCTTCAGTTCCACTCTTCGATCCTCTTCAACGGGATCGGAAATACGGGTCCCCACCGCACGAATGCGATGGCAGCACAAAAAGCACCTGCAAAAATACGCCCCCAGAAGGACAGAAAGTCCAGAACGTACCGCGGTGCACGCGAATTACCCGATGCAACGGGGTGACCTGTCGATCGCGGCAGGTCACCCCGCCGCAAACAGTTAGAGCTTGCCGTTTCCGGCGACCAGCGCCTTCTCGACCCGCTCCCAATCACGCGTATTCACACTCGACGTGTGAGCCGTCGGGCGTGCAACCGCGTCGTCACGGCGAAAGTCCTGAAGCGCCGTGAGAAACTTGCTGAAATCGACGTTGTCGTTCAAATGAACCTCCCCTCGTTGATCGGCTTCCGCACCGTAGCACGGTCCGTGATCAACCGTAAATAAGCCGGAGATACACATGAACATGCACCCGATGCCGACGTTGACACGCCACGGCCCGGCACGTTAAATGGCGTCATCCGGCACCTGGGGACCGGACGTTTGGGGGCATGAGATGACGCAAAGAGCCTTGTCACGGCTGCCGCCAGAAACTTCCCGCGACTAGCGGGCAACACACGTCCTATACCGGTTCGGGCAGTATGTCCGAACCGCAATGTGGCGCGCCCGCCGAAAGGCGCATTTGTCGTATCCGTTATTTGTCAATCCACTGTGTCCTGCGCCACGAGCCGACACCGACGCCGGGAGGTGTGTCGATTTGCCCGTTGTTGACGAGCAGCGTCCGTCCTACGTGGGCGGAAGCGCCGCCGGCGTCCGTCGGCTTCACGAGGCCGTGGCGGCGTTCCTTCAGGACGGCACGCTGCCATCGGCGGGCTGCGCCGCGGTGCGAACGGTTCCCAGCACAGACCTGTACCGGGACGACACCACGTTCGCGGCGTTCTCCGTGCAGCAGCAGATCGCTCCCAACACCGATGACGGGGCACGACGCACCGCGCTGTGCCACCACGAACTCGCGTTGTTCGGCCGCGAGGACCTCGGCCGCGTCCTCGACCTCATGTGCGGGGTCGGTGGGCACCTGGTCGCCCTGAAAAGCTCAGGACTTCGGTGGAAGTCGTATCTCGGCGTCGACGTCAACCCGTTGGCACTCGACGTGGCGCGCCGCGCCGCCGGAGCAGACGCCCCGGCGCGTTTCGTCAAGGCCGACGTGCGTGATTGGGTGCCCGGCGAGGGAACCGCCGACACCGTTCTGCTCACGTACGAAGCCCTTAACACCGCGGGACGTGAACAGGCGACGCGCTTGCTCACGACGGTGGCGACCGCGCTGTCACCCGGCGGCTCGGCGTTGATCGATCTGTCGGTTGGAACTTCCACCGCAACGGCCGGACGTGACGCGCAGGTGCTACCCGATGGGTCCACCGCCGTCCTGACCTCCGTCGAGGACACGGGATCCGACTCCACCCAGCAGGTTCTCGTCCACACCACGCACTTCATGAACGCTGACGGGTGCCGGCTGCACTTCAGCCATCCGTGGTGGGTTCCCTCCCCTGGCCTCCTGCGGTCCCTCTTTCTCGACACCGGCCTCGAGATCTGTTCCGAGCACCAGGTCCACGCATTCACCGACAGCGACAAGCCCTCGACCGCGAACGCGGTCCAGTTCGTGGTCGTGCGGAACTGAGCGAGAGCAGGAGTCCACATGAAACACACGATCCTGCCGGACCCGTACTGGGCCGGGATGGTGCTCGGCCGAGTCGTGCACCTGCACCTGACGCTCGTGGAACCACAACTGATCCAGGCTCACCGCGAAGTCGAGAACGCCCTGCTCGCAACACAACGGGTCTCTCTGGCGACGGTCTCGCGGCTGGACGCGACCAGGACTGCCGACCGCGTGTTCGCCCGGCTGCTCAGTGCGGTGTCGACCTCGGCGCTGCCGGACGTCATCGGCCTCCCCGAACAGTTCCGCCGTGAGGCCTTCGACGTCAGCGCGGAATCGACGCCGTGGCCGGTCCTGATCTTCGACGAACAGAGGGTCGACGTGGTGGCCAACTTCCGGCGAGCGTTGACCGAGGTTCGTCTGCACGGCCTTCTGCCGATTCTGCAGCTCGGCGCTGGTTTGGTGGGCGTCGAACCGCTGCCGTCAGGATTCCGTGACGCTTGCACGGACAGCGCTGTCCTGCTGCCAGCAGACCTGTGGGCAGCCTCAGCGGATGAGCTGTCGCCGGCCGTTCTCAGCGGTGCCGCACGGTCGCTGGCCATGATGTGGGCCGCCGCCGAGATCTCCGTCTACGGGCTCGGCACAGCGCGCGCGTCCGTCACCGCGCTGGCCGATGCCTTCGCATTCGGTGTCAGCGCCGAGTACCGGCGACGGGCGGCGCTGCCCGAGGATTCGGCGGTCGTCGAACTCGGTGATCCGCCGCAGGACGACGAGCTCCCGCTGCTGTCGGAGCTCGTCCGCTGCTGGTGGCCCAAGCCGGGACGCGCCGTGAACATCTTCGGTTCGCCGTTCGACTACATGACAACCCTGGAGCCCGCACATGCACGTGGCTGAAACCCTGTACGTAGGCAGCATTCCCGGATTCCTCGGGCCTGAAGACCTCGCCGAGATCCGCGCGGCCCTGTCCGACGTCTTCGGACTGATGCACGGCGGTGTGCTCAGTGCCGAACAGCGCACCGAGTCCGTCCACAGCGTCGAGGGACTGTCCACACTGGAATCGATGCGCGTGTACGAACCGGCAGGCCGGGACGAGCTCTCCGAGCTGCCCTCGAAGGCGCAGGACGTACTGGCGCAGGCCGGTGAACGAGCGCTGAAGACGCTGCAGATCTCCCTCCCTTCAGCACGAGCCATGTCGCACTGGACGTTCGTCAGCTACACCGCCGGTCAGTCCATCACCCCGCACATCGACCTGAGCAACAACGATCCGGACCCCGAACACCCCAAAGTCGCGGGCCTGAGCATCTGCCTCTCCGACCAGTCCGAGTACACCGGCGGCGAGTTCTTCGTGGAGACGACGACCGACGCGGAGCAGTGGTGCCAGGTCGACGGCGGAATGCCGCTGGTACGCGACGAGTGCGACGAGTCCTCCGAGTGGTACCGCCGACAGCGGCGAACCAGATGGACCGCGCGGCCCGCCGCCGGCGACGCGCTGGTCTACGGATCACAGCTCACCCACGGCACCGAACCTGTGGTGTCCGGTCGTGTGGTGAAGATCATCGGCTTCATTGTCTCCTGAGTAACTGCCCCACCCCCGGAAGGACGACGCAACTCATGCGCGTACGTATGGCGATCAGGCTGGCGACCCAGAACGCCGCGATGACGGACTTCGAGCGCCTCAACGCGATCTACTGGGCGTTGTCGACCAACCTCATCCACAAGGTGCCCGGCGCGATCGTCGAACTGGGCTGCAACGCCGGCCTCACCAGCGTGTGGCTGGCGCGCATCATCCAGGACCTGGCACCCGAACGGGAACTGCACCTGTTCGACTCCTTCGAAGGACTGCCGCAGCCGGGCGTGCTGGACTCGTACCTGAAGGAGGGCGACTGCCTCGCTTCGATCGATCAGTTGAAGATGAACTTCGACGCCTGGGAACTGCCGCAGCCGGAGGTGCACCAGGGCTGGTTCGAGCAGACGCTGCCGGACGGGTGCCCGCCGGAGATCTGTTTCGCCTACCTCGACGGTGACTTCTACGACTCGATCACCACCAGCCTCACCCACGTGTACCCGAAGCTGGCGCCGGGCGGAGTCATCCTGGTCGACGACTACTGCGATCTCGACGCGAACCCGCGGGCCTGGGACGGACTGCCGGGTGTGAAGAAGGCGTGCGACGACTACTTCGGTGAGAACGCGCCTCAGCTGGAGGTTCTCGGCGGTGTCGGTGACCTCAGCCTCGCGCTGATCAGGAAGCCTCTCGCCGATGGTTGATCCCGCCCGTTTCCCCTTCATCGCACTCGAAGGCACCGACGGCAGCGGCAAGTCGACACTGCGCGGGCTGCTGCACGACGGCCTCAACAGCAAGGGGCGCCGGTGTTTCATGGTCGGACAGCATGGCTGGCTGGACGTCGACGCGGGCCGGGTGGTCCTCGCGGCGCGTACCCAGCGGCTGGGTGTCAGCAGGGACGAGCTCATGCGCGCCTACGCCAGGGACAAGCTCCTACACCTGCGTGAGAACATCGAACCGGCGCTCGACACGGTCGCGGTACTGGCCGATCGGTACATCTACAGCGACGCCGTCTACCACGAGGTCCTGTACGGGATTCCGGCACGCGCGACGCTCGAGAACCACCGCGAGCTGGGTACGCGGGAACCGGACGTCGTGGTGTTCGTCGACACCGATCCCGACGTGGCCAGCGACCGGACCATCACCAGAGCCAAGAGCCTGCGGCCCCACGAGACGCCCGGCACCCTGCGGCGGCTGCACCGCGCCTACGTCGAACTGTTCACCGGCGAGCTGTTCACCGCGCACGGCCCGCGAGTCCTGCGGGTGAACAACAACGAGAGCGATCCCGAGCGGGTGGCCGAGGACGTCCTGGCCGAGCTGGAACAGCTGTTTCCGCACGACCACACCAGAGAGGTGGCGACGAGTGTCATCGGTTGACCTGAACCTCCCCGCGGCACTGTTCACGCGATTTCTCGCCGGATGCGGTCTGGAGGTTCGGCGGACGATCGCGTTCGCCGGACTGAGCACTTTGGCGGTCGTCAACGGGCCGTCCGGAGCAGAGACCGTCGCAAAAGGACTTTCCGGCTACTACCACGTGATCGACGCCGCAGAGCCTGAGCAGGCGCCCGGCGTGTACGGCTACTACTGGTACAAGCGTTTCGGTCCGGAGCAGCACGAGCTGTGGCGCAAGGCCTTCGCGTTCGAGTTCGACGTCCTGCGCAAGTTGCGCGGTGCCGACTGCGTCGCAGAGTTCGTGGACGGCGACCTGGACGCGGAGATCCCCTATTACCTGATGCGTTACTACCCACGGGGCTCCCTCGCTGCCGCCGGTGCGTCCTGTTCGTGGGACTTCTCCTCGGACTTCGTCGTCAGGTCGGTGCGGGACATCGCCGAGGGCCTTGCCTCGCTGCACGGGGCAGGCGTCGCTCACCGCGACCTGAACGCGGAGAACGTTCTGCTCAAGGACGAGGCAGGGGCGGTGATCGCGGACCTGGGGTGCGCACGTGCCTTGGACGCGGAGCCGACCGGGCCACACCGCAAAGCCGACGAGTTCCACTGGCCACCCGAATACGCCGACGCCTACGACCGGGCCGGTGTCGAGGCCGACCTCTACAGCCTGGGCGTCCTGATCCACCAGATGACCGTGGGCCGGATGCCGCGTCACGGCGGTCCGGGATGCGCGGTCGGCGCGCCGACCGGCAAGTTCCCGCCCGTCCTGACCGCACTCGGGGACGCCTGCCTGGAATACCAACCGCACAACCGCCCCGAATCCACGCACGCCGTCCTGTCCGCGCTCGCGACGGCCTGACCCGCAAGGAGAGCTCCCGTGGAATACCGCCCGTTGGGCCGCAGCGGAATCAAGGTCAGCAAGCTGACCCTCGGAGCCCAGAACTTCGGCCAGCAAGGTGTGACCGACCACTCCGAGTCCGAGCGGCTGCTCGCTGCCGCACTCGACGCCGGCATCAACACCATCGACACCGCCGACGTCTACGGCGATTCCGAAGTGATCATCGGCGACTACCTCCAGCGCACCGGTCGCCGGGACGACGTGGTGGTGGCGACGAAGTTCGGCGTGAAGGGTCTCTCGAAAGACCCGAACGCGAAGGGTGGTTCGCGCCGGTGGGTGACCCGGTGCGTCGAGCGCAGCCTGAAGCGTCTCAAGACCGACTACATCGACCTGTTCCAATTCTACCGCTTCGACAAGTACACCGACATCGAAGAGACCCTCGGTGCTCTGACCGACCTCGTGAGCGCCGGCAAGGTCCTCGCCGTGGGATTGTCGACCTTCCCGCCGGAGCTGATCGTCGAGGCGCACTGGGCATCGGAGAAGCACAACTTCGTCCGGTTCCGCAGCGAGCAGTCGCCGTACTCCATCTTCGCCCGCGCGGTGGAGGGTCATCTGCTGCCCACCTGCCAGCGCTACGGCATGGGTGTGCTCACCTGGGGTTCCCTCAACGGCGGCTGGCTCAGCGGTGCGTACCGCGCGGGACAACCGTTCCCGGCTGACTCGAGGGCCGCCAGGATGAAGATCGACCCGAGCGATCCGGGCGTGCGACGCAAGCTCGAAGTGGTGGAACAGCTCGCGGACCTGGCCAAGGCCTCCGACCTCACCCTCGCTCAGCTGGCGCTGGGATTCGTCACCGAGCACCCGGCCGTGTCGTCCGCGATCGTGGGACCGCGCAACGTGGAGCAGCTGCAGTCTGCTCTGGCAGGAGCCGGTGTACGCCTCGGGCTGGACGTTCTCGAACGCATCGACGAGATCGTGGCGCCGGGCGCGTACGTCGACGCCGCACCGGGTTCCTGCATGAGTTCCAACCGTGGCGACTCGGGCTTCACCGCGGAGCCGTTCCGCAACCCCGAACAGCGTCGTCGATCTCGTTGATCAGGAGCGAATGAAGTGAAGTCCACCGTGCAGAAGGTGGTGGCCTTCGTGGTCCACGAAGGCCGGGTGGCGGTGTTCCGCCAGGACGATGACGACTCGGGCCTCCAGGTACCGGCGGGCACCCTGCGGCCGGGCGAGGACCCGGCGGCCGGCGCGCTGCGGGAGGCCACCGAGGAGACCGGGTTGCCCGGTCTGCGCGTCGTCGAACACCTCGGCCGCTATCAGTTCGACATCTCGCCGATCCGGGAAGAGATCCAGGACCGGCACGTGTTCCACCTGGCCGTCGACCAGCGGCCGCCCGAGCGCTGGGACAGCTCCGAAGAGCACGACGGACAACGTCCGCCCACACCGCTGCACTTCTACTGGCTCCCGTTCGGAGACCCCGAGCTCGACGAGCTCGTCGTCGGGCAGGGAACACTGCTGGACAAGATCACCGCGGAGGCGACGTGACCGCGGAACCACTCCCCGGCGGTCTCGATCCCGCGGTCCGCCTGTTGCTGCTACTGGCACGGCGGATGCCGGAGCCGGAGGCGCGCGAGAAGGCTGTGCCTCTGATCCGCGACGGCATCGACTGGGACCTGTTCATGTCGCAAGCCCGCCGCCACAAGGTGGCCGGGCTCGTCGCGGTCAACCTCCAGCGGCTGGATCTGCTGGAACAGGATCAGTACCTCTACGCCAACGCCGACATGTTCCGCGCCATGTACCTGTACCACCGGTCGCGCAACGAGTCCCTCCAGCGCGAGGCGGTGGCGATCCTCGCCCGGCTGCGGACCGAGGTACCGGAAGTCCTGCTGCGCAAGGGCTTGTACCTGGCGCAGCACGTCTACCGCGATGTCGGCCTCCGCCCGATGGCCGACATGGACTTCCTGATGCGGCGCGCCGACACCAAGCGCGCGGTCGCGGTACTGGAGGAACTGGGCTACCAGATGGGCGACACCACTTCGGACAGTCGCCGCGTGATACCGATAAGCCGCGACAAGGTGACGTTCTGGCGGATGCACGTCAACAACCTGCCGCCGCTGTTCCGGACTACGAGCGAGCCGTCAGTACTGGAGTTCATCGTGGACATCAGCGTGGGCCTGTTCTTGCCGGGCTCGGAGTTCCGCGTGCCGACCGAGGAGGTGCTCGCCCGCGCGGTCGACGTACCGCTGGGCGAGCTGGACGTGCCGGCACCCGCGCCGGAGGACCTGGTGCTGGACCTGTGCGCCCACCTGTACAAGGAGTCGACCACCCTTCGGTACCTCCACCGGCTCAAGCACCAGCGCCTGATCCAGTACTGCGACCTGCGGGAGGTGCTCGAACTACACGCCGACCGCGAGTTCTGGGCCCGGTTGGCGGACCTGGCCGCTCAGTACTCGATCAAACCGGTCGTCTATTTCGCGCTGGCACACCTGGAGATGTTGTTCCCCGGCTCCGTTCCGCACGACGTGCTCGCCGGCTTCGGGGCCGATGTGCGACCTGGGTTCCTCGACGAGATCGGCGCCGTCGACCTCGAGGAGCCGCAGATGTGGACCACGGGCTTTTTCGAGCGGATGTTCGCCACCGCCACCACCGTGACGCTCCCGGACTCGCGATCGCCAGTGTGATCCCCGGTTCGGCGGCTTCTCCCCGATGTGGTCCGCCCGCCGGGCGGACGACGCGATAACGATCACTGGGAGGAGGTTGAAAAGGTGAAGTACAAGGCTGCGAAGACTCAGGAGCGGAACCACGAGCAGGAGCTCGAAGTTCCGGCCGACGAGGTGATCAAGCCCGCGCTGCTGGCGTGGACGCCGACGCTCCCCGCGCACGACCACAGTGTTCTGGGAGCACGTTTCCACTGGGAGTAAACCCAGACCGGCGTGGTGGCGTGCCTTCGCACCCACCACGCCGGGCCACCCCCGCGCCCTTCCAGGAGATGCAGTGACATCGGACCAACTGGTGCTGTCGCAGTTCGAAGTACGCCGGCTGCGTGACGGGGAGTCGCTCGTCCGGAGCCGGCTGGGTGATGTGTTCGAGGTCAAACTCGACGCCGACCGGCTGGCCGCCGCCTTCGCTCTCTGCGACGGCTCAAGGACCCTCGACGAGGTCGTGGTGCTCGCCGACATGCCACCGGCGTTCCAGACCGTGGTCGACGTGCTCCTCGCCCGCGAGGACCACGACCTGGCCGGTAAAGCCGGATCCGTGCAGCGCGGCGCCGCACTGGTCGTCGCCGGTGCCGCCGACGTACTGGCGCTCTGGCGGGAAACGCGCGGGATCCGGCCCCATCACCTGAGCGAGCCGGTGTGGTTGGACGACCAGGACCTCACGGCTCTGTCCCCCGCGCTCTCCCCCGGATCCGTTCTGGTCACCGTGCACCGGTGGCGGGACGGGGAACTGTTGCGGCAGGTGGGGAACCAGGCTGCGGCGGCCGGTGCGACGTGGGTGCCGGTGGTGTTCGATGGTGCTGCTGTATGGCTCGGCCCCGTCGTACGGCCGGGCGCGACTCCGGTGTACGACGACGTGCTCGACCGCCGCGTGGCCGCTGCGATCGACCCGGACGTGACCCAGGCGCTGCAGACCCGCCCGCTGACGGCCGACGTGCCCGTCGACGAGACGGACGTCCTGTGGGTCGGCGCCGTTCTCGCGCAGTTGCTGGCCCAACTCGCGGACGGGCGGCCGTGTGCGCTGTTCGGCAACGAGGTCGAGGCGGATCCGGCGACGTTGCGGCTGCGTCCCCACCCTGTGCTGCCCATGCCCTACCGCGCCGACGCTCCCTACCGCAACGACGTCGTATCCGGACCGGACCTGCTCGTGGACGACGTGACCGGCCTGGTGGCGCAGCTCGGTGACGTGCCGCTGCTGCCGGAGATGCCGTCGTCGCTGCGGACGGTCGTCGCGCGGGTCAGTGACGTCCGCAGACTCGGCGTGCCGTGGGGCGTCAACACGATCGCGGGGTGCAGCGTGCTGAACGGCGACCGCGCCACCGTGGAGGCGTGTGCCGTGGGAGAGTCCGTCGAGCGTTACTCGGGCAACTGGGTGCAGTTGGACCGCACAGTGGTCGGCACGTACGAGGAGATGACTCGGCGCCGCGAACGGGTGCTGGATCCGGAGTCGGTGGTGCTCTACTCCGACGAGCAGTACTCCACTCCAGGCTTTCCCTTCGTGCCTTTCCGCCACGACACCGAGGTGCGCTGGGTGCTGGGCTGGTCGGTCACCAGAGAGGACGCGGTGTGGGTCCCGGCGGGCATGGCATGGGGCAACTACAACCTCGGCCCCTCGAAGAAAGAGCCGCCACTGCACCCCACCCTGTACGCGGGTCTCGCCGCCGGAGTGAACCTCGACGAGGCGATCAGGGGCGGGCTGGAAGAAGTACTCGAACGGCACGCGGCCATGTCATGGTGGTCGCATCAGGCCACACTGCCCCGTCTGCGGCCCAGCCCCCAATTAGCCGCGTACTGGAAGACCGCCGCAGCGGGCAGTGACCTGACCGGGTGGTTGCTGCACGTGGAGAACCGGTTCGGTCTGCCCGTCATCGCCGGCGTCGTCAACGACCCGAAGCGAGAGCTCACCACGGTGGGGTTCGCGCTCAGGGAAGACGCCGAACTGTGCGCTCTCAAGGCTTGGGGCGAAGCGCTGTCCAACCTCCTGTGGGCGGTGGACCTGCTGCAGGAGCACGGTGCCTACTGGTCGGAACTGCGCGACATGCACGACGTCCGGCGGCGTGGTGGCAAGCTGGGTTACCTCAAGCCGTGGCGGGCCGACCGGCGGTACCTCGACTCCTTCCGCAAGGATTTCCGCGACGTGGGCGACCTGGAGTCGCAGCTCCAGCTGACCTGCGACACGCGGGCGCGGGAACGAGTGACAGAGGTCCTGCGGGGCGGGCGCGAGCTGGATCTCGACGGGCTGCCGACTCCTGCCGACCGTTCGCTCGAGACTTACCGCCGCATCGTGGAGGCGCAGGATTTCGAGATCCTGGCGGTCGATCTCACCACGCCGGACGTGCGGTACGCAGACCTGAGTGTCGTGCGTGTCCTGGTACCTGGCCTGGTGAACAACTTCGCCGCGGCCTTCCCGTTGTGGGGTAAGGGAGTCCTGGCCGGCGAGGCGGCGCTGCTCGGGTGGCGTGACACGCCGGCGGCAGAAGAGGAGCTGAACGTGTTCCCGATGCCCCATGCGTGACGCACCGCTGACCGCACGCCAGTTCCGCTTCTGGCTCTGGTATCTGAGCACGCCGCTGGACGAGCGCTGGTTCATGCATCTCGTGGAGTTCATCGACGTGCCGGACGATGCCACCGAGCAGGCTGTTGTGGCTGCGACGAGCCAGGTCGTGTCACGGCACGAGGCCCTGCGGACGAGATTCGACGTGGCCGAGTCCGGCGCGATGGTTCGATTGGTCGACCCGGCCTGCACACCTGAGGTGCACCTGGTCGACAGCGATCATCCCGCCGAGGACCAGAACGATCTGAACGACGTGGCCGCCGCTCTCGTGCGGCGGCCCATCGAACTATGCCGCCAGTGGCCGATCCGCTTCCTGCTGATCGGGGTGGAGGGGCGGGTGCGGCAAGTGTGCCTGGTGGTGCACCACGTCGCGGTCGACCGGGAGGCGTTGGCAATCCTGCGGGACGAGCTCGCCGAGGCGCTGGAAGGTCATGCAGCGGTTCGCGCCGAACGAGCAGGCGACCCGTACGAGTTGGAGAGCGGCAGCCGCGCTCGCCGGCGCAGCGATGCCGCGGCGGCCCACTGGCGTACCGCGCTGCCGGAATTGCCGGCCGTGGTGCTTCCCTACCACCGGGACAGCGCGCGACCCGTCCAGCGGCTCGCCTGGATCGACTCGCCGTCGCTTGGTCATGCGCTCCCGATGATCGCGGGCCGGCTGCGCATGTCCGCGCCGAGCATCGTGCTGGCGGCGTTCGACATCGCTCTCGCCGCATGGACCGGACTGCGTCGTTGGCGGTGGGAGACAATCGTCGACAATCGTCCGCCTGGCCTCGACGAGGGCACGATCGGGTGCTTTATCGATCCAACCCTGGTCAGCTCCGACGTGGATGCGGGTGGCACATTCGCCGACCACGTGCGGCACGTGTCGAACGCGATGCTGCTCGGCGTGCGGCACAGCGTGTGCGACTACACCGAGCTCTACGAGCTGGAGGTGCTCGGCGCGCTTCGCCGAGGCAGCAACCTGGACACACCGTTGATGTACAACTTCAAGGGCGCGGCAAGCTCGATCCTCGAGTCGGGCGATGGCTCCGATCCCGGGACCCCGAAGGAGTTCGTACCGTCAGAAGTCCGGTGGGCGCAACGGCACGATCCATCACTCATGTTCGTCCGCGTGCACCGCCTTGGCACGCTTCCGACGTTGTCGCTGGCGGCTCGTGACAGCCTCATCGGCACGGAGGATCACCGCGCACTGCTGCTCGCGGTGGAGCGGATCCTGTGGTCCGCCTCGGAAAATCCCGACATCGTGGTTGGGGAACTACTCACCGCAGTTTCGGCACCGAGCTGGCCACGGCCGCCGGACTGGACCGAGCTGTCGGATTCGCGGTGGGTCGATCTCGCTGCCACAGAGGCGTTTCTGCGCACGCTTGACGCGGTGGACGACGTCCGGTGCACGACTCACACCAACCAGCGTGGGCACGTTCTGCACGCACACATCGACGTCGCCGACATCGACCGGGCGTTGCAGGCCTTGCGGATCGGCTGTCGCCAGATGTTGTACGAGGCGGGAGCGATGATCCCGGACCGCGTGATCTTGCACGGTCCCGCGGAGACGACCGTCCAATGGTCACCGGACGACCCGCCTCCGGCCTCGGTCCCCAGCTCCGACTCCGAACAAGCCTTGATCGACAACGTCGCCTCGCTGTTGGGACGCTATCCGGCCAGTCTCGACCTGAGTCTGCTCGAACAGGGCGGACGGGCAGCAGACCTGATCCGGTTGCACCGCGCACTCGCCGAGTCCGGTTGGGACGGTGTCGCGCCCAAGGACCTGCTGGGGCCGGCGACGCTCAGAGGTGTGGCGGCACAGCTCAGCCGTATCACCGATTCCCTCAGTGAGGCAGGAGAAAACGCGTAGTGCAAGGTGCCGGATGGCGCGGCAGGTTGTTCCGGCTGCTCCACGAACGAATCGGGTTGCTCTCTCTACTTGTGCCACATCGTGGTCTCCTCGCGGCGATGCTGGTGCTGCACGGCTGTCTGGCCCTCATTCCCGCAGCGACCGCCTTGGTGACCGGCGTTGTGATCCGCTCGCTGCCCGTCGGCGCGGACAGCAGCCAACTCCTCGCCGCAGTGGTGTGGCCCTTGGCGTTGCTGGCTCTGCTGCTGCTGGCACAGCAGAGCTCCGGCCCGTTGCGCGACGGCGTCGAGACCGCGATGGCCGGTGCCGTGGACGGTCGCTTCCGCCAGGACGTCCGGCGTCTCGCCATGGCACCGGAAGGGCTGGCCCACCTCGAAGACGCTGAAGTGTCGGCAGACCTCGACCGTGCGGCCGACATCGGCGAGGGGTTCATCCGCAGTCCGGGAGCCGCCGCGGTCGGCCAGATCGTGTTGTCGTTCCGAGTTCTCACGGCCCTGCTCGCGGCCGGGGTGGTGGCAAGGGTCAGCGTGCCGCTCGCGGTTGCGATCCTGGCGGTGTCCATCGCCACTCGCGCAGTCATCCGGCACCAATGGCTGCACCTCGCGCATGTGCGCGACGGACTCCAGTCCACGCTCGGCGAGGTCAAGTACTGGAACGCACTGAGCCTGTCCCCCTCCGCAGGCAAGGAGATCAGAGTTTTCGGGCTGGGCCGGTGGGTGTCCGACCGGCGCGCCGACGCGGCACTGCGGTGGGGATCGCCGATCTGGCGAACACGCCGCGGCGTCGTGTCCCGGCAGCACTGGACCTACCTGATGGTGTTCTCCGCAGCGTCTGTGGCTCTCCTCGTGCCTGGGCTCCGTGTGGTCGACGGCACACTGCCACCTGATCAGCTCGTCATGTGCGTGGTGGCGGCTTGGGGAACGTTCGCGATCAGCTCCATGGGGCCGGAGGCGTTCGCCATCGACTACGGGCTCGGTGCGGTGCGGGCCCGCGCACGCCTGCGGCACCGCCTCAACGGCCCGCAGGCATCCGCGAGCGACCGGCCAGTCACCGACCAGGCGCCGCGCATCACGGTGTCCGGCCTCAGCTATCAGTACCGCGGCGGAGGTCACACCGTTCTCGGCAACCTGTCCTTCCACGTCAGCGCGGGGGAAGTGGTGGCTCTCGTGGGTGACAACGGCGCAGGCAAGACGACCTTGGTCAAGTTGCTCACCGGCCTCTACCACCCGGACTCCGGTCGCGTCGCGATGAACAGCTCCGGCACGGCGTGGACAGGCAAGACCACCGCCGTGTTCCAGGACTTCGTGCGGTACCCGCTGTCCCTGGCCGAAAACGTCGCGCTCGGTGCGGCCGAGCACCGGGGCGACCGCGACGCTGTTCGTGCCGCGCTCGATGCGGCGGGAGCGGGAAACCTCGTCGTGCAACTGCCCCAGGGCATCGACACACCGTTGACGAGCGGGCTGGCCGGAGGCGTCGATCTGTCAGGTGGGCAGTGGCAGCAGGTCGCGCTGGCCCGTGCCGCGTTCGCGCTGGCCAAGGGCCGCCGCTTCCTCATCCTCGACGAACCCACCGCGCACCTCGACGTGACCGCCGAGGTGTCGTTCAACCAGCGGATCACGGAACTCGCTCGTGGCGCGACCGTGTTGCTGATCTCCCACCGGCTGTCCACAGTTCGCCACGCCGACCGCATCCTCGTGCTGAGCGAGGGGCGGATCGCCGAACAGGGCTCCCACGACCAGTTGATGGACGCGGATGGCTACTACTCGCGAATGTTCACTCTCCAGGCGAGCGCCTTCGTCTCAAGCCCGGAGAGCGAGGGGATCGGGGCATGAAGGAACGGTTTGACCTGTGGCGCCTGCTGATCGCCCTGAACTGGCGGGCGGACCGCAATTCGGTGCTGATCATCGCAGCGTTGGTCCCTCTCGACGCGGTGGGCATCGCACTGACCGCACTCGGGCAACGTCACCTCATCGACGCGGCGGGGCTGGGAGTGGTCACCGGGGTGATCGCGGCAGCGGCTCTCGGCGCCGGCGGCTACCTGATCACGAACGGCATCAACCGCAGCACGGCCAACCTCCAGAACTCCCTCGTCGAACGAGTGGACGTGCTGGTCAACGACGAGGTGTCCCGCGCGGTCAACGGGGTGCCGACCCTCGCCCACCTGGAACACCCTGACTACCTGGACCGAGTCTCGACGCTGTCGCGGGGGGCGCGGTCACTGGCCTTTGCCTGCTGGAGCTTGGTAGGCACCGCGACGGCGTTGGTGCAAGTGGTGCTGTCGCTCTGGCTGCTGTTCGACGTCCATCCAGCGTTGCCCGCGCTGGCCCTGTTCGCACTCCCTCCACTGTGGACGGCGACGTGGTCGGGTACGCCGATTCGCCGCGCACGAGCGGCCAACGCGGAGGGACTGCGGCTCGAAGCGCGCCTGCACGGCCTCGTCGTGGATCCCCGTACCGCAGGGGAACTGCGCATCTCCGAGTCGCTCCCCCACGTCGATGCCCTGGCCGCACAAACGTGGGATCGAGCACGGCGGACGATGTTCCGGGCACGCCTGGCCGCCGCCGGGTGGCAGTTCGGCGGCTGGGCGGTGTACGCGGTGGGCTACCTGGGAGCGCTGCTGCTCTGCATGCACTTCGTGGCGACCGGCCGGGCAACCCTCGGGGACCTCGTCCTGCTGCTGACCCTCACCGGACAACTACGCGGACAGGTCGGCGCTGTGGTGGCCGAGGTCTCCTCGATCCACGACGCAAGGCAGAACATCTCCCACCTTGCCTGGCTGCGCCGCCACGGGGCCGCACAGGAACAGCCGGGCACACGTCCCGCACTCGACCGCCTGGCTCACGGCATAGACCTGACGGACGTGGAGTTCCGCTACGAGGGATCCGGACAGACAGTGCTGTCAGGAATGAACCTCACGCTCGCGGCGGGCACCACAGTGGCGCTCGTCGGAGCCAACGGTGCGGGCAAGACCACCCTCGTGAAGCTGCTGACCGGTCTGTACCGACCCACCGGTGGCACCATCGCCGTGGACGGACACGACCTGACTGAGATCGACGGTGAGCATTGGCGTGGCCGCTGCACGGCCGTGTTCCAGGACTTTGCCGAGTTCCACGTTCGTGCACACGACGCGGTGGGCATCGGTGACCTCGACCGGATCAATGACACCGACGTGGTCCAGGCCGCCATCATCCGCGCTGGAGCGCTGCCGGTGGTGGAAGCACTTCCGGACGGGCTGGAAACGAAGCTGGGACCCCCCAACGGGTCCGGGCTCTCCCGCGGCCAGTGGCAGAAGATCGCCCTGGCACGCGGCGCCATGCGCCCCCACGCGGTGCTCACGGTTCTCGACGAGCCGACCGCCGCCCTCGATCCTCAGGCCGAGCACGAGGTGCACCAGCGCTTCAGCGAAGAGGTGGCGGTCGGCGACGGAAGGATCGTCCTGCTCGTCTCGCACCGCTTCTCCACGGTCCGCATGGCTGACCGAATCGTCGTGCTCGACGGTGGCCGGATCACCGAGCAGGGCACCCATCAGGAACTGATCGACCTCCAGGGCACCTACGCACGCCTGTACCGGATGCAGGCCGACGGGTACCAGTTGTCCGGAGAACCGCGATGACCCGCGACGAAGCCGCGATCGTCGACACCGCGGAGTGGAACCTGCTGCAGGCAATCGACCTGCCCACCGCCGTGGTCTCCGGCCCGCTCGGCGGGTTGCTCGACGCGCATGTCCGGCGCTCCTCCTCTGCCCTGGCGGTGTCCGACGGGACTAGGCGGATGACATACGCCGAGTTGTCCGAGCACAGCGACCGGTTCGCGGGCTGGCTGCGCCGGATGGGGCTCCGGCCGGGTGACCGCGTCGTTGCCAGAGCCGAACCCACCGTCGACTTCGTCGTCGCGCTACACGCGGTTCTGCGTTCGGGCATGACCCTGGTGCCGGTCCACCCCGCCCACACCGGACATGAGCTGGAGGCCGTCGTCGCCGACGCGGATCCCGCGCTGGTGCTGATCGGAGACGACGACCCGGCGCCGGACAGCATTCCCGCCTTCACCCTTGCGGCAGCGGCAGCGGCGTCGGCGTCGGCGGCCGTCACCAAGCCGGCACCACGCGCCGAGCCGACCGGTCCGGCGTTCCTCCTCTACACCTCGGGAAGTTCGGGACAGCCCAAAGGTGTCGTGTGCGACCACATGCAAGTGCGGACCGCGCTTGGCGGGATCGCACACCGGTTGCGGTACCGCAACGACGACGTGGTGTTCTGCCGGTTGCCGCTCGCCTTCGACTACGGGCTCTACCAAATCCTGCTGTCCGCACTGGCCGGCGCACATCTGGTGCTCGTCCCCGGCGACACCACCGTCGACCTGGCCGCGCTGGTGAGCCGGACCCGTGCGACGGTCCTGCCCGTCGTGCCCACCCTCGCCTCGATGATCCTCGCACTGGCCCGCCGCGGCCCGGATCTCTCCTGTGTCCGGCTGATCACCAACACTGGCGAGTTCCTCGGCCACGAGCATCAGCGTGCATTGCTCACGGCCATGCCGGCCGCGGAACTCTCGTTGATGTACGGGCTGACCGAATGCAAGCGGGTGAGCGTCCGAGCACCGGCGCGGCATGAACTCCCGGCCGACACGGTCGGTTCGCCACTACCTGGCACCGGGGTCGCGATCCTCGACGACACGGGCCGCTCGTTGCCCTGCGGTGAGGTCGGTCAGATCGTCACCAGGGGACCGCACGTGACCTCGGGCTACTGGCGCTCACCCGAACTGACCGCGCAACGCTTCGCTCGATGCCGCACCACCGGACGCAAGGTGCTGTTCACCGGGGATTTCGGCCACATCACAACGGAAGGCGAACTGGTCGTTCTCGGCAGGCATGACGACCAGTACAAGGCGGCGGGCATGCGGGTCAGCGGTGGTGAGGTCGAAGCCGCTGCCTCCGGCATCCCCGGCGTTCGCGGGGCCGTGCTCATCCCGCCGCGTGCGGGCCGCGGTGCGGTTCTGTGGGTTGAGACCGCGCTGGCGACCGGCCGAGTCGTGGCCGAGCTCCGCCACCGGCTCGATCCCGCGAAAGTACCGCGGCAGGTTCAGGTGGTGTCGTCGTTCCCGTTGACCGCCAACGGAAAGCTCGATCGCGCCCACGTGCGGTCCTGGACCGGGGAGGAGTCGTGATGTCGCTCCAACGCTGGCAGACGCCCGCCTACGTGTACCGACTCGATCGCATCCACGCCGCCCATGCGGCGCTGCGAGCCGCACTACCTGGCCCCAGCGACCTGTTCTACTCGCTCAAGGCGAACCCGCATCCGGACCTCGTCCGCGCCCTGGCCGGGATGGGTTGCCGCGCCGAGATCAGCTCACCCGGCGAACTGCGGAACGCGCTCGACGGTGGCGCGCGTCCACAGGATTGCTTGTACACCGGTCCCGGCAAGACGACTGCGGAGATCGCGTACGCCCTCGACGGCGGGGTGCGCAGGTTCTCGGTGGAGTCGATCGGGCAGTTGGCCGCCCTGTCGGACGTGGCGACAGCCAAGTCGATCGAGGTGTCCTGCCTGCTTCGGGTGAGGGCCGAACCGGGATCGGGCTCGCTCACCATGTCGGGCCGCCGTTCCCCGTTCGGCATCGGGCTCGCCTACCTGCTCGCCCACTTCTCCGAGTTCATGCACGACCAGAACGTCTCCGTCGAGGGACTGCACTTCTTCCCCGTCTCGGCAGCGGCCGACGAACCTTCGTTGATCTCTTCCTTCGAGACGAGTGTTGTTGCCGCGCAACGAGTCCGCGACGAGACCGGTTGGGAGCCGAGCCTGCTCGACCTGGGTGGCGGCTTCGCCGCGCCGTACGGCGTCCCCGGCGGCCTTCCGGTCTACCCCGCTCTGCGCGATCGGCTCGAAGCGTTGCTGGATGAGGCTTTTCCCCATTGGCGTTCCGGAAGTCCGCGGATCGCGTTCGAGTCCGGCCGATATCTCGTCGGCACCTGCGGTGAACTCCAGTGCGCAGTCACCGACATCAAGTCCGACGGGGCTGCCACCGTCGTCGTGCTCGATGCCGGAATCAACCATCTCGGCGGGCTGTCCGGGTTGGGCAAGCTCCTGCCCCTTCGCACCCAACCTCAACGGCTGGAAGGCACCGGCGAGACCGAAGCCGACTCGGAACCCGTCGATGTGGTAGGACCACTTTGCACTCCAGCCGATTTGCTCGCGAAGAACGTACGAATTCCAAACCTCTCAACGGGCGATGTCCTGCGCATTCCCAACGTGGGTGCCTACGGCCTGACCGCCAGCCTTGTCGGTTTCCTCGGCCGGGACCTCCCCTTGGAGGTCGTGCTGGACGGTCCGGACGTCATCTCGATCTCGACGCTCAGCCTCCAACGACACCCCGTCGTGCTGAACGGGGAGAATCGATGACGCCCACATTGACCGATGCCGTCCGCACCGTCGCGGACATCGCCCGTACACATGCGTCCGATGTGGACGTTGCGGGCCGCTTTCCGGTGGAAGCGATCACAGCAGCGCGGGACAAGGGGCTGATGGGAATCCTTGTTCCCGTCGAGCACGGCGGGTTCGGAGGGAGCCTGCCACAGCTGGTCCAGATCGCCGGCACACTCGGTGGGGCGTGCCAGTCGACCGCCGCGGTATGGGTGATGCACTGCCAACAGGTGGACGCCCTCGTCCGGTTCGCGTCGCAAGAACTGCGCGATGAACTGTTGCCGCACGTCGCCTCCGGAAATCTTTACCTGGGATCCGTGACGACCGAGAGGTCGAGCGGCGGACGGCTGCTCACGGGCGGGAGCGCACTCATCGCGGAGAACGACGGCTTTCAGCTGCGACGTGATGCTCCGATCGTGACCGGCGCCGCGCACGCCGACGGGTTTCTCGTGAAGGTGCGCAGCGCTCCGGATGCGGCGCCTAGCGATCTGAGTCTCGTGTACGTGCCTCGGGACCAGCTCCAGTTGGAGACGACCGGCGGTTGGGACGCGCTCGGCATGCGAGGTGTGGAAAACCTCGCGGTCACCATGACAGCGCCAGTGCCGCCGGCGCACATCGTCGGTGGACCGGGACGGTTCGGGGAGATCGCCGTCGAATCGTTCGCACCGATCGCCCATCTGGGCTGGGCCGCGACGTGGCTCGGCGCCACCCGCCGATGCTGGGCCGAACTCCTGCCCCTGCTCCGGGGACGGACGACGAGCGCAGACCCTCGCGATCCGCTCACCGCCGAACGCATGGCACGGGTGCGCGGCAGGCTTGAGGTCGTGAACGCCTACCTGCATGCGGTGCTCGCAGAGGTCGGGGAAGAGCGGCGACGAGAAAGGTCACTGGGACACGCCGCGATGCAGATCCACCTCAACACCTTGAAGGTGCTCGCCGCCGAGCAGTGCACCGAAGCCGCCCGCGGCATGATCGAGCTGGCCGGCCTGGACCTCGGCTACCGACGGGACTCACCGGTTGCGCTGGAACGACTGCTGCGCGACCTCACCGCAGCGAGCCTGACCTACTCGGACACGCGATTGCTCTTGGCCAACGGAGCCCTCAGCGTGCTCGACCCGCACGTGCGGCTTGCCGGCGGCCCGCCGGACACGGCAATTTCGACGAAGGAGGATCGGTGAGCACACCGTGGGAAGACAGGTTCGAGCGAGTGCTTCGCCCACATCTCGTGCACCTGGACGAGGGGTCTGGTATTCCGGCGGATCGGAGGCTCATCGAGCTGGGCCTCGACTCCCTGTCGGTGGTCAACCTGCTCATGGACCTGGAGGACGAGTACGGCATCGGTTTCCCGGACGACCAGCTCAACGCCGAGACGTTCGCGACCGCCGGGCGGCTGTGGACCGTCCTCTCCGAACTACGGGTATAGCGCGCGATCAGTACGCCGTTCTCCCGCGGCTCAACGACAGCACGACCATTTCAGTGCCGTCGTCGTACTGATACCTACCGATCACGGCCCAACCCTGGCTCTCGTAAAGCTTGCGAGCAGGCGCGTCGGGGTGGGTCGCGAGCCACGCTTTGCCGTGGCCGTCGACGAGTCGCTCCAGCAACACCCTGCCGAGACCTTGACGGCGGTGCGCCGGATCCACCATCAGCTCCACGACCTCGAGCGCGGGTGCGGTGAGCAGGCGATGGTGCGCGGGGTCCACGCCGCCATAAACCTTGGCGTAGAAAGGCCGATCCTGCACCACAGCTGCGGTGGGCCAGCCGTAGATCAAACCGGCCAGTCTCCCACCGTGCCAGGCCACGAACCCGCGCGTGCCGGGCTCGGCCATGTCCTGCGCGAACCGGACATCGGTGTATCGACGGATCTGCTCCTCGGATTCCAGGTAGGGAGGCTCTGTGAAGCACAACCGGTACAGCCGGAACGCCTCGTCCCGGTATCGGATCAGTGTGGCCGCGTCAGCGGCGGTCATCATGTAGTCGGTCATCGGTCCGCGAGGTCAGGAGTGCGCCGTTGGACACCCGGAGTGAAGCGTGGCGCAGGGCGGCGGGCACGGCTTGTACCGAACACAAGGATAGCGATCGCGTTGGTGGCGGCTTCGTTCCCGCTCACCGCTGCGGGGCAGTCCCGGACTCGCACCGGTTCCCTCTTGCGACAACCGATCTGAATGATCAGCCGAACCAGCTAACGCGGCACAACACATGGACACCGGAAGCGATCTTGTACCTACATGCTGTGGACGTGCCGCCCGGCCGGGACGGGCACAGGTACCCGTTGATGTGAGCAACGAGGCGAGCCGTTCAAGCCGTCGACGGCCGGCATGTATTCGTCCATCCGTCGATCTTCCTGGCGACGATCTTACGCTCCGACGGCCCGCCAGGGCGTCAGGACCCGACCCCGGCCTCGATACGGCCCTCCTCTGCTTCCACTTGCAACGCCTCGTCTCCACCGGCCACATCCATGGCCTCGTCCAGCAACCCGATCGCGGCCACGCGGTCGGTCACAGCCGTGGCACAGGCTTGCGCGACCAGGGCGGACACGAGGTACGGACACCGCTCCTCATCCGTGAACGCAGCCAACAACCTGACCGCTTCTTCTGCAGGCGCAACAGCCCTGGAGTGGTGGCCCGCGTTGGACCACATGTTCGCGTGGTGGGTCAACGCCTCCGCCAGTTCTGCTACGGACTCGAACTTCGTGTTCAGCAGCGTCCGGCGGAGCTCAACGGCCTTGCTGGCCAGCTGTGCGGCCTCGTTGAAGTCACCGAGGTGTGCCGCGTACGCGGCCGCGTTGAAGCAATCCACTGCCAGGTCGTCCAACTCATCGACATCAACGTCGCCTTCGCGAACCTTTTCTTCGAGCAGACCGATTACCTCTTTGGTAAGCGGCAATGCGACGTCGTACCGCTTGTCGCCGACAGCCGACCTCACAGCGTTGCGCAGAATCGGCGTGAATACGCCGTCTAGGTCACCACGGCCCTCCGCGATCACGGACCGGTAGAGCTCAACGGCTTCTACTCCATCCTTGGTCGCCCGGTGGAAGTGGCCGAGGCAGTAGGCAACGCCCGATGCGGTGTGCAAGGCGTCGGCCAGCTTCTCTTTCAGTTCCAGGCTCTCTGAGCGGACCGCACTTCGAAGCATGCCGACCGCCTCGGTCGCCAGGTCGAGTGCCGATTCGTCATCGTCCAGACCGGACAGAGCGTTCGCCTTGCCTACCAGCGCGGCAGCGAGTTCAGGCTCGAACTCCTCAGGCCGCGGCTCGGCCAGCTTGCGGTAGATGCCAGCTGATTCGTCGTAGGCGTCCAAGGCTTCATCGGCTTGGCCGTTGTGCAAGAGGTCGATGCCGAGGTTGTAGAGGGCGTCCGCCAGACCCGCGAGGTGTTCGCCTGGTTGCCTCGTGGCGAGGCCTCTGAAGATGGCCACGGCCTCGACCGCGTGCTTGAGCGCTTCCTCATGACGCTCCGTGCCGCGGCAACGATCCCGCGTTGGTCAATGCTGTCGCGAGAAGCACGTCATGGGTTCGGCCATGGCGAACAACGAGAACACGGGCAAGCTGCACCGCCTCCTCACTCAGCTCGACACCCAGGTCAGTTCGACGGAGCTCCGCGTATGCCGCAGCAATCTTGCTCAGGGCGTTGACGTGTGGGGCGCCAAAACCCGGCCCGATAGATCTGACCTGCGCATCAAGCCGCTGCAGGTTCGTACTCTTGATCAAGCCGCCGAGTACTCGCCGACGACGTACCTATCCGGACTCCACGACAGTGGTTGTATGGGACAGATAGCGGTTCAGCACTGACTTCAGGTGGTGCTCGTTGATGATCAGCAGCCGGTCAGTGAGCTCGCGTCTGACGGTGCCGACAAACCGTCCGCATAGCAGTTCGCCCAGGGGCACTGCGGCGGATCTTCACGACAGCGATCCCAACGTCTGCGAGAACCGAATCGAACGACGCCGTGAACTGGCCAGCTCTGTCACGAACCGGGAATCGGAAATCGTTGGCCCGATCGTCGAGCCTTATCAGGAGGTTGCGGACCTGCTGGGTGATCCACCGCGCGTAGGGGTTGATGGCAGTACCGAGGACGTGGACATAGCGCCTGCCGACCTCCATCACGAAGAAGACGTACATTCGCTTCAAGGTGACCGCGCAGTCGACGTGGAAGAGGTCGCACGCCGGCATGCTCGCCGCCTGAGCACGCGGGAAACGCCGCCACGACGTGTCGGAGTTCCGGGTCGGCGAGGGCGGCATTCGCAGACGCCGGAGCACTCGACGGACAGTTGACGCGGACGTTCGGTGGCCGAGCTTGAGCAGCTCACCGTGAATACGGCGGTACCCCCAGGTGGTGTTATCCCGCGCCATCTTCTCGATCAACTCCACGACAATGTCGTCCACCGGAGGACGACCGGCCTGGCCCGAGTAGGTCCACTTCTTCGCGACCGATGCGCCGACGCCACCGCAGCACGGTGCCGGGCGACATCAGCCGATGATCCCGCAAACTCGTGCCGTAACACGAGCAACTCCACGTCCTTGGCCGCCGAGGACCGACAGAACAGAACCCACCAACCAACAAAGCCGAACAAGGACGAAGTACAACAGTCGGAGCGCGACATTCACGATCCTGCCGCTACGGCGACGGCGGACGATCACCGCAGCTCATAGCGATTGCAGAGTTCTGGCACCGCACAGGCCTTCGGCGTGCTCTACGACCACCGCACGGGCACGCTGTTAAAGCTTGCTTCGACAACCACTCACCAAGGCAAGATCCGGCACTTGACGCACCGGGTGCGCAGCTTGGCCTCAGAGGGCCGGAGGGTTTTCAGAGCGCACCACCAGCACACCATCGCTGACTGGCGTGGCCTTCCGGTTCCACGCTGCGACGAGCTTGTCGCTCAGGGCAACCTGCAGGAGGAGCAACCCCTTCTTCCACCCGGTAGTGGAGCACTCTTCACCCGCACAGCCCATGACACTGAGCCGAATGACACAGAGCATCACTGTGTGGAGCCAGAGCACCTCGCTGAAGAGGAACTTGCTGCGCCGTCGGCCGAAACGCGCAAAGTGAGCCTCTACCAACTGACCGGCAGTGGCGACCTTCGCGAATGCGTGGCGTTGAAAGCCCTTGAAGAGGACAACGAATTCGAGATCGACGAGGTCCGGGTCGGTGATCAGACCGGATTGCTGGTGCACGGCTGGTCCGAGCCCGAGGAGGTCGGCTGGAACTCCATGGTGCGGACACTTACTGGAGTTGATCTTCGCTACGAACGCACCGTGGCGTCGGCTGCCGTGTTTGTCGAGGTCGACGAAGTGATCTATGTGGTCACGTTCAACCAGGGCTGGCGACTTGTCCGGGACAGCCGCGTCAACCGGTCGTTCGGCATCGACTTCGCCGTGCGCGTCGTGGACGACGACGAGATCCAGCAGATCACCCGCTGGGCATTGAGCTCGAAGTCCCGCATCGACCGCAACGCCGTGCCCAGTGGCCAGGGCTTGTGGAGCTTCGGCCTGCGCGAGCACGCCGAACTGGTGCGTGAACTGGTGGCCAAGGCTCGAGCCGACCTGCCGGTCAGCCTGACCCACATGCGCCCGAAGGCCCACCGGCGCAACCCGCGGCTGCGCCTTGAGTGCCGCGACGGCTTGAAGCTCCCGCTGAGCGTGGAGGGGTCAGGCCTGATCTCCGATCTGCGCGAGATCAACAAGGTGCTAGCCGAGTGCCCGGTCGTCGAGGCGCTCGCGCCGTTGCAGTGGGTCAAGCGGGTGCCGGCCGGCGACGAGCGTCGTGAGCGTCTCGAGCTCGCGGTGGCGGAGTTGCTCGCGGGCGAGGTGCCCAGCGGCGAGGTGGGCATCTCCTACCCGGCGAAGTACTTCGACGGACCTGACGTGCACCGGTACCGCGGCACGATCAACGGGACGAAGATCGACACCGACGACCTGACCCTCGATCACATCGCGCTGCCGCTGCGGTCCACACCTGCGGAGAGTCGGCTCCATTGCCTGCGCACCGGCTACATCGACGGCTACGACGAGCACGGCAAGAAGTCCAGCGACGGGATGGCCGCGCTCCAGTGGATCGCAGCCGAGGTCGATCTGGAGAAGGGTAGGCACATCCTGCTGGACGGCGAGTGGTTCGTTCTGGGCGAGCAGTACGTCGCTCACGTCGACTCGGTGGTGCGCAAGGCATTCGCCAGCCCACCTCCCTGGAAGCTGCCGGCCTGGAACCTCGCGCCGCCGAACGATGAAGGCAAGATCCACGAAGGGGCCTACAACGCTTACGTGGCCGAGAAGAACAGCGGCAGGTTCATCTGCCTGGACAAGAAGCTCGTCACGACGCGCGCTCATCCACGCGGTTTCGAGGCCTGCGATCTCCTCGGCCCTGGTGACGCGCTGGTCCACGTCAAGAAGACCAGCTCCAACACGGGCTCCAGTCCACTGAGCCATCTGTTCGCTCAGGGCCTCGTGGCGGCCGAGAGCTTCACGGACGCGGCGACGTGGGAGAAGTTCCGGCAGCTGGTCGCGCTGCAGGACAAGAAGCGCGCCAGGAAGATGGGGCGCCGGCCAGGCAGTGTGGTGTTCGCAATCCACCGCTCGGACAAGACGCTCACAGCCGAAACGCTGTTCACCTTCGCGCGGTCCACTCTCGTCTCGGCCTGGAACACCTTGAGCACTTACGGGATTCCTGTGCACATCGCGGTCATCGATTAACGATTGCCGGAAGGTTCAGCCGCATCGCCTTGGTCAAAGCTGATACCACGAGGGGAACATTCCCCTCGTGACACCGGCCCGAAGATCGAGCCACTGCACGACGCGGAGCACGTCTGACAGATCGTTCGTGTCAGCTCCTGGCAGGAGCACGGGTATCAATGACCGTTTGTCCCTGAGAGAGCAGCAAGACGACGTGAAGCACGTGCTTTCCATCCAACTGTCGTTTTGCTAATCAGCGTCCTGACAGCTGGAGCAACACACTAGGAGACAATCATCCAACCGGCACGGCTTGGTGGGCCAGTCGATGCGCCGGGCCCACTAAGCCGTATCCGCTAGCTGAGCAGCGTATGCGCGGCGATCAGTGCACATGCCATAGCACCCGAGGCCAGCGATCACAGCTCCGGGCACATTGCCGTTCGCCAAAAATGTCAAGAAACCCGCGACAATCCCGCAGACGAACGCGATGAGCAGAATTACCGCCGTACGAAGACTAAGAAACTCCGGCGCCGCCGGAACAGCAGCCGCGTGCTGCGGGCACGTACTTGCCCCTGCGCGGGGATTGCCGGAGGAAGAGATCGAGCCACTGGCCATTTGGTGCTCCCATCTACTTTACCGCATGCCTCAGCCACTTGCTGAGATCACCTGGGCAAAGTTCACCGAAATGGGAACGCCATCTTGCGACGCGGCTCCAGCATGCCATGACGAGGTTCGCCGGGCAAGTAAGCCATCAAAAATCGAGCACCATTCGATTCGATTGCCTTATGACTCCGGAGCTTCGCGCCCGCAGCATCCGCTCCTCGATAGTCGCAGCCAGTGGCCAGGGGCCGATGGTCCGTACGAGGATTCGACTTGTCCTTCCGCCATCCACAGAGCTCGTCGCTACCGTCCGCCAGGACGTACACGTGGCAGTCAAGCTTTCCGAGAAGCCGACACAGGCCAATGACCCAGCTCGAACTAGGTGCTTCAGCACCGAGGGTCGAGCGAGCAGTCGTAGCCAACAGACCAATCGGTACCAGCTCCACGGAGGCTAAGCGCAGCAGGGACAAGGGAACGGGGAGGTGTGGGCGGTTTTAAGGGTTCTCGCCTCGGTACAGCGTGACGCTCAGCCCTCGGCCGCGGCGATGAAGCGCCCAGAGCAGAATGTGGACGCACCAAGCACAGGAGGAGACCCAGGTGGGCGAAGAACTGGTTGTCACGATCAGGAACGCCATGTTCGACGGCAACTACAGGCCGCCAATCCACGTCGCACGCCGCATCGCGGCACTGATGGTCAACGAGAAGGCCGAGTACACCGACGTCAACCACACGCCACAGGACAAGTCCATGAAGGGGGTCGGCGTCGTCCTGACCGCAACTCGCGTGATCTACGCAAACTGGTCGACGCCAAATGACCACCACGGCAGGACCGGCACGGCGGTGGTGACAACCTGGGCTCGAAAAACTTTGATCAAGGCGGAGATCAAGGCTGGCGACACCAACGCCGACCAGGACTGGTCACAGGCTAGCGGGAGCGAATGGCCGCACGGTGGGGCCCTGAACCTTGAGTACGAGGAGTTCAGAGTCCGATCGAGCTGCCTCTCAGCCAGGATGAGGGAACCAGAAGCCGGTTCTTTGAGCTTATCCCTGAGCTACTTAGCGACCTTGGCCGCTAGCTGTCGTACAGCAGCGAAGTACAGCAGCCGTGCCGATCGAGGACGACCGCGAGCGACCCGCACAGAACCTCTGACCTCGACAAAGACCGCAGTTGACCTTCCTGCCGAGAGTTCACACCGAAGAGGTCACTGGTTCGATCCCAGTATCGCCCATTGCAGGTCAGAGGCCCGGAACCATTCAGGTTCCGGGCCTCTGCCGTTGCCGTACAGCAGCAAAGTACAGCCGCACCTCAGCAGTCGAGGCTTTCGCTCAGCTGCTGTAGCGCTTTCCGTGTCGACTCGTCGGAGACCTCGGTGTAGATCTCCATCGTGACCTTCATATTCGCGTGACGCAGAATGCGCATCACCACCCGAGGGTGCACGTTCAACTCCGCGAGCAACGAGGCGCAGCTGCGCCGGCCGTCGTGCACCGTGATCTTCGGAACTCCCGCTTTCACGCACCGGCGATCCCATGATCGGTTGAAGTTGCGAGGCTCGATCGGCGTGCCGTGCCGTGTGGTGAACATCAGACCGCTTTCGTGCCAGGCCACGTCCGCGTCAGCTCGATCCGCTGCACGCTGCTTTCGCCGGAGCCGGACAGCCGTCGCTGCGATCGGCGGCATGGGCAACGTGTCGTCCGAGGCCGCCGTCTTGGTCTCTCGGTGCAGGAGCTTCCCACCTACCCGTTGAAGCTGGTAACCGATGTCGAGAACTTGCTCGATCTCGTCGGCAGCGTCCTCAGGCAACCCGAGCACCTCACCCTTGCGCATGGCCATCGCGATCACCAGCACGTACGCGGCGTAGAACGGATCGTCGTCCTTCCGAGCCGAGACCAGGAACGTCTTGGCCTGCTCCGTCGACCACCGGTTGCGCTTAGGCTTGCGCCTGCCCTCCCCGGCCCGCCTGACCTTGACCAGCTTCATCACGTTCTTCTTCAGGAGGTCCTCGGCCATCGCGTGCGTGAGCGCCGACCGCAGGCAGGCCCTGATGTCGTTCAACGAGCGGAGCGACAACAACTCCTCACAGCACTTGCCCAGCGAGCAGCACCGCCGCTTGTCCTCAGCACGCCGTGCGTCCTTGCCCTGCGAACAGCACTGGCAGGTTCGTGCGAGCTTGTTCATCCAGAGCTGTCCCTCCCGCACGGTGAAGTTGAGCGGCCTCTCCCCCAACTCCGGCACGATGTGCACTCGCACGAAGGTCTCGTAGGTCTTATGCGTAAGCGGCGCGAGACTGGGCTTGACGATGTCGTCCAGCCACCCGTGGAGATATGGTGCGAGCTTGGGCACCGAGGAGGTCACCGTGCCTTCGTTCGCCTCGTTCTGAAGCTTGACCCACTTGGCGTGGACGGTCTCCCGGTCCGGCCCGTAGACCCACTTCCGTTTCTTCCCACCGGACGGCGTGGTGATCCACACATAGGCAGCGAAGCCGTTCTTGTACGGGAAGATCGAGCCTTCCCCGTTCTCCCGCGCCTTGCCCGCCATCAGGCCGCCTCCTCGACGCGACGCGCGATGTAGTCATCGACCCACTCGGGCAGGACCCGCCGATTGCCACCGTCTTTGACGGACCGGATCGCGCCGGAGGCAACAAGCATCTTGGTCTTGGAGAGGCCGTAGCCCAACAGTTGAGCAACTTCCGCCACCGTGTACCACCTAGGCCTGATTTCGCTTGTCATGTCGCTGTCTCCCATCTGCAAGATCACCATCTCAAGGTGTCATCTGTGAAGTATAGGTGATACCTGAATTTTCTTGGTATTAGCTGGAACAGGTGAATGATCGAGTTCGACACGCCAGCGAACTGCGCCGAAACGCTTCTCCAGATCGGCGAGACTGACGCTCGATCCGCTGTGGACCACCGCGGTTGACCAACTGAGCAATGAAGGGTGCTGAACGAGTGCAGATCAGCTGGCGGCTTCGCCACGTGATGGCCGAGCGCGAGGTATGGAGCGGCGCGCAACTCCGCCGGCTCCTCGAGGAACGCGCCGACTTCCGAATCTCGTCAGCCTCTGTCTCAGTCCTGCTCAACAACCAGCCCAGTCAGGTCAAGTGGGAGACCTTGCAGGCGTTGTGCACGGCCTTGCAGTGCACGCCGAACGATCTTTTCGGGGTCGCGTCCCCGAGTAGTCCAGTCGAACCAAAGTGAAGCTGGTCATGCGGCGCTCGTCAGAGTGTCGCCAGCGGCTTCATCGTGAGGGCCGAGCATTGTCTGGACCCGTCGGTGCCAACCGAGCGCGAACGTCAGGCAGTTGGACTCGCTGCGATGGCTAGGTGTGCAGCCCGGCACGTATCGGCCGCGCATGCTCCACGACATGGAGTCGCTGCTTGCGATCTTATCTCCGTACCGTCGAAGCCCGAGCACCTTGGCACCGAAGGCATGCAGGCGATATCCGCGGGTCGCGAGGGACCGCACGATCCGCTCGACCTCAGCCGTGTGCTGGCGGCGGCATATGCTGCCGACGCCAATCAGGGACAGGGCGCCGAGGTCGACGCCGTGGCGCTCGTACCAGTCAGCGCACCTGTGGTAGTCCGCGACGCTATCGCCCTGAAGGACAGGAATGAACGGCAGTTCGGGAGCCAATTCCTTCAGGCGCAAGTAGTTCGCGACGGTCATGCGCTGGTGCATGCGCAGACTTGCGCCGGTACGTGCCAAGACATGCGGTTCAGTCATGCGGTCCATCGGCGCAGCGAATGTGAGCTGTCCGATCTCAGCGGCGTAGCGGCGCACCGCGGCTACATAGGTGCGCTCGTCGAACCGCCACCGGCCGTGCAGCGACAGCTCGGTGAAGCCGCCCGAGTCCAGCGCCCACGGGCCGCTCGCGCGTGGCAGGCTGCGCCTGCCGGCCAACCGTCGATGAGAGACCAGCAGCGGCACGCCGAGGTCGCGGCTCAACCACGCGGGCTGGTGCGTACCTAGGTAGAACCTCATCGAGGCACCGCCCAGAACGAGCTGCGCCGCACGCCCCACAGCACAGCCAGCGTGAGCAAGGTCGCAACGGCCTTGCCCACGACCTGCCCCGGCGCTGCGGCAAAGGAACCGAATGCGAGCGGCACGAACAGCAGGCTGTCCACGACCAGCCCTGCCAGGTTCGAAGCCAGGACCGCGCGTATCCGCGAGCTTGGGCGCAGCATGGCGTAGAGCGCCGAGTCGAGCGCCTCGGAGACCGCGAACGCCACCACGCTGGCGACCGCGATCTGCGGTGAGGCCAGGAGCCACGACAACCCTGCCCCTGCCGCAACCACAACGGTTACACCGGACGGGCCGAGCGTTTCGTGCAGCAGATCGCGCAGGGTGAAGGTCATGCCTGCCCAGAGTGTCCCGGCTGGAATGATCAGTGGTCCGAGGATGACGGCAGGCGAGCTTGTGGATGTGTAGTTCGCGAGTGCCACCGTGCCGACGTAAGCGGCCACGACTAGGAGTCGGCTCAGCATCACCGCTGCAGGGGACCGATCGCGCAAGCGCGATCTTCCTTGCAGCAGCAGGTGAGCGCGTGGAGCCGTCATGCCGCGTCCTCCTCGGTGACGGCCGCGCCAGAGCGGCACGCCCACGGCGAGCACCCGTCGGGATCCGCCTCTTTCCGCCGCATCAGCGACGACGAGATGCAGGCGCCGTCGCGACGTCTTACGCGGTTCGAGGTCGACTTCATCGAGCGGTGTACAGGAGCGGTGCAGGAAGTACTGGCCGCGCAACGGCTTACCGTGGTCATCGGTGTTGTCCGGCACGAGGTCATGCAGCGAGGTCATCGTGACCTCCCGCGGCCTTGCGCTGCGCGCGGCGGAAGGTGCGTTCGTCGACCAGCGGCTCATGCACCATCGGCCGTGACATCACCCAGTGCTCGATCGGCACTGGGCGGCCTGCGGCAGTGCGGGCCCAGGCCTGGCGACCGGAGTACTTGACGTTTGGTGACGATGCGTCGGACCGCTTGAGAGGTCCACTGCCTGGTCGACGCCGGGACCGGGTACTGCCGTGGGTCACTGTTGAGGCGCCTGGCGATGGCGGCGAACTTCAGACCGTGGTCGGCGCGCCAGCTGAAGATCTGCTTGACGACCGCGGCGGTCCGCCATTCCGGGACGAGAACCGCGCGCAGCTTGCTGTGCCCAGTTGGGTCGGTGACTCGGATGCGCAGGGCGCGGTAGCCGTAGGGCGGTGGTCCGATCTGGTAGCCGGCGCGGACGAGTTCGACCATGGCCTGGCGGGACCGGCGGGTGGTCTCGGCGTGGTGCGCGGCGAGCACAGCCCAGTGGATGCGGTTGCCGTGGGCATCACGCAGCTCGTCGGTACCGGGCGCGCCATCGTCCGTCGAGTCGTCAATGATCTCGGGCGCGTCGTCCGGCCGACCTGTCCACAGGGTTGTCCACAGTTGTGTCCACCATGGTCGGATGGTTTCGGCCACCGGTGCACCGACGCAATCGTGACGGGCCGCGGCGCGCAGCGCCGTGCGCTTGCGGCGGAAGGTGGGGTGCCAGCCGCACTCGCGGCAGTACAGGCGAGTGGTCATGCCGCTCGCCTCCAGCCGGGGTAGTCGACGCCGTTGACGGCGGGTCGGGTGGTGGTCTCGTTCGCCGCTGGCCACTGGCTATCGGCTGCCGCCGTGGCGAGTTCGGCGCCATGAGCAAGCTGGAACACGAGCACCTCGTGGTGCGCGCTGAGCGCGAGGGGCGCTCCGGTGGCTCGCGCTCGAGCGACGGCGCGCCGGTCGGCGAGCGAGGCGCGTGTGACGAGCCGGTTGCCGCGCAGTCCTGCGGTGAGCGCGATGCATCGGTCGACCGGGGCCAGTCCAGCGGAGGTGCCGGCCGCGATCAGCGGGGTGGTCAGATCGACCAGGGAGCCGTCCGGGTGTCGGTGGGGTCGGGCGACGACGATGAGGTGCCCGCCGGAACGCAGCAGCGGCTCGCAGTAGGCCAGCGTCGCAGCGAGTTCTTCGACGGCCGCGGTGGGTTCGCGGTCCGGGCCGGTCGCGTGCTCGCCGGAGTCGTCGGTCGCGGTGCGCACGGCGGTCAGGACAAGTCCGACTCGCCCGATGAGTCCGGCGGCGTGGATGGTCGCCAGCACCTTCGGATGGGCGTCAAGGACGGACCCGTCACGCCAGGCTCCAGCGGCCTTGGCGGCGGTGATGTTGGCTCGGGCGAGCTTCCACCACCGGGAGGTGGCGGTCAGGCCGAGCGCGTGGCGGCCAGACTGCAGCGCCGCCAGCAGGACGGTTCCCGCTCCGCAGTAGGGGTCCAGGACGAGGTCGCCGGGGCGGGTATAGGTGGCGATCGCGTGGGCGGCGATCGCGGGTGGCATCAGGTCGGTGTCGATGTCGGTGCCGCGCACACAGTCGGCGTCGCGCAGCTGTGTCGCGAGGTCACGCTGACCGGTTGGCCAGACGGACAGCGGCAGGTTCGGCGGCTCCTCCCCCGACGTCGAGCGGAACCGCAACGGCGACACGGGACGGTCAGGCATCGGAGGTCTCCCCGCCGTCGGCGGCATCGCACGGGGCGGCGTGGCGACTGAAGACAAGCAGGTCGTCGTGTACCTGGGTGTGCCGAATGGGGGCCGTCGGCGGGCTCGGCGAGGCCTGCGAGCGGTCGTGCACAACCGCGCTCGCGACGGCCAACGAGCCATCGCGCACGGGCAAACGCAACACGGCGATGCGGTCGGTGTAGCTGAGCCCGGCGTGACGTGCGGCGCGCACGAGTGGTCCGGCGGGGTCCTTGAGCAGACCAGCGGAGCGGTCACCCTGGGTGATGACTACGAGAGTGCCGGTAGGGGTGAGCAGACCGGCCCAGTCCGCTGGGCGGAGGTAGTCCAGAGTGCCCGGCTCGGCTGCGGTGATGATGAGGTCGAAGCGGTCCGACTGGTGTCCGGTCGCCTCCCGGTCCGAACCGTGGCGATGGTCGGACGGCGGTGTGGCGGAGTGGTCGGTGGACGGACTGACGGCGGGTAGTCGGGGTCCGGACTCCGACTCGGCCGGGGTATCGACGGGGGTGTCGTCGATGCGGTTCGGGTCTGTGACGGCAGCGTGAGTCTGCACGCTGCGGCCGAGTCGGACCACGGGCCAGCAGGCTTCGAGGAGACCGACGTAGGGACCGCGGCGAGACCGGTTGAGGACGCCGGTCGCCGACGCCGAGGCGGGCGGGCCGGAGAACGGTGCCGGGTCGAGCAGCAGCACACGGTGGCCGGGTTGACTGTAGGTGGTGACGATCTTGATGACCGCGGTCAGGAGCCACTGGGCGATCAGCCCGGTGCCTTCGCGCAACTCATCTTGAGCACACGGCCAGACGGTGCTCGGGCGGGGGCGGCGGAGGGCGACGTGCAGGCGCCGCCGGTGGACGGCTCGCCGCTTCCGCGGCAGCGCGATCGGCACGGTCGGCGTGTCGATCGAGTCCTGCGCTTGGGACTGATCTCTCGTGAAGTCGGCACCGTTTGTCGGGGGCATCGCAGGTCTCCTCTGACTGGTCGATGCTGCGTGTTCGGACACCCCTTAACTCCGTTTTTCGACCCGGTTTTGGACATGCCTGGCTCACTTCTTTGAGCTCTTTTTTTGCTCGTCTACCGCAAGCACGGACCGCCTGCACCTCGCAGCCACCAGCCTGCGCATGGCCATCTCATGTGCCCATTGCGGTCAGATCTTCTTCAAGATTTTTCCGGCAGCCCACAGTAGATCTTGGTCGGCGAGCACCCGCACCGCCGTCGACCTACTAGGCCGCTACTAGAACACTCGTATAACGACAGATCAGTGACTACTAGAACGCGACGACACTGCCGAACGGGACGATCGCTTGTGGATCTTGGCAAGCTGCCCGCGCGGACCGAAATAGTAGTGACATAGTAGCTCTTGGAGCCTTTTCTAGTTGGAACGTAGTAGTGGCGTGGTATTTCCGTGGTATCCGGTGTGGCTTCCTGGCCTTGTTGTTCCAATCAACGCTCCAGGAGACACGACATGGCAGCACAATCCGTTTTCCGCCACCGCAGCGATGACGCCGCCCCGAACTCGATGGATATTGCACGGGACACCTTTACCTGGCTGGTGGCCGGGCCACATCCGGTGTCGCTGAACGGAAGGCTCTTTCCGGGCCTGCCTGATCGGTACATCCCGCTGGACGAGGTGCGCGACCGGCTGCTGACACGCCGGTGTCCGCAGGAAACGCGGGACGCGGTGTGGGCGCATCTGGTACTGCGCTCCCGCACTGAAGGAGCGACCTGGACGGTCGCCGCAGTCGGGGTAGCACTGCCGGCGCTAACGTCCGTCGCGGCGATGCTGTCCGACCGCTTCGCCGGTGATCCAGCCGATGTACACGCGGAGGTTCTACGCGGCTTCCTTACCGCATTGTCGACGATCGATCTGCGCCCGCCGCGGATCATGCTCCGGCTGCGGTGGGCCGCGTATCGGTCCGGCTACAAGGCGCTCACGGAGGCGTTGTCGGGTCCGACTCCGGTCGCGCCCGGCTTCCGTTCGACACCGCCGCACGCGCCGTGGGGTCACCCGGATCTCGTCCTGGCTCGCGCAGTCGCGGACGGAGTCCTGACCCAGACCGAGGCCGCGTTGATCGGCGCGACGCGGCTGGACGAGGTGCCGGTCGCGGACTGGGCCGCGCAGCACCAGCTCAACGAGTGGGCGGTCTACAAGACGCGTAAACGCGCCGAGCTCCGGCTCGCGGCTTACCTGCGCGACTGCGCCATCGACAGCGATCTGACCGACCCGCTGACCGACCAAGTGGCGACCGCGGTGGCACTAGCGCGCCCGGTCACGCCTACCCGTGACGTGCCGCGATCGTCACTACGCGTATCCACCGGTGACGTCGAATTCGCAGAGAAAGTTCAGGGTCGCGTGTCCAAAACGGACGCGAAATCCGGAGTTCAGGGCTGCGGGACACACCCGCGTTCAACCCGACCTTCGGAGGTGTCCCCATGCGCCTGAACTCGCTCACGGCCAAGGTGGCCGACCGGCCACCCGCACGCCGAACCAACTGCCGCTCGATCTCGCCGACGATGGCCATCGCACCAGCCACAGTTACCGGGACCGAGTGCGCGTCGCTCGACAGCGATCCGATGTCTGACCATCGCTCTGACCGCGCACGCCGGCCCCGGCTTCTCCCGTTCGTTGGCCAGTTGCTGGTTCTCGTGTTCCTTCTGACGGCGTCCTCCGCGCAGGCAGAGACCGTCCACACGGTGGCACTGGTCGCGTCTGTGGACCAGGTGCTGACCAACATCCGCAACTGGATCATGGGCATCCTGGCGGCCCTCGCGACGGTCTTTCTGTCCATCGCGTTCGTTCGGCGGATGACCGGGGCCGGGGATCCGGGCGAGATCGAGAAGGCGAAGACGGCGTTCCGGTCGGCTTGCTGGGGCTACCTGGGCGCGCTGCTGACGCCGCTCGTCATCGAGGTCCTCAAAGGATTCGTGGAGGCCTAGCGATGACAGGCATCCACCGCACCATCCCCAGCGCCGAGCACACCCTGTCGGGAACGAGCCCCGTGTCGCGGGCTGCATCGGCCGTGGCGGCGCGGTCCGGTCGTCGTCGGCAGCGTGCGGTGTGGATGCTGCTTGCCGGATTGCTGGTCGTCCTTGGCTGCGCGTTCTCGCTGACCGCGTCGGCACAACCGACCACTCCGAGCGCGCCGACGCCGTCGGCGCTGGTCGACCCGTGCTCAGGTCCCCAGCCTCCCGCGCCATGTCGGCCGAGCACACCAACTCCGACCACGTCTCCGGTATGCCCACCGCCGCAGTCCGGCCATCCAGTCCCGCCTGGTTGTCTGCTGCAACCGACCACCTCGCCGTCGACGTTGCCAACGGCACCTCTCCCGACTGTTCCTTCGATCGGATCGTCCGGTGGAGAGTGTGGTTTCACCAACCCGACGGCATGCGTCGGCGAGGGCATCAACGCGTTCATCAACCGCCTCGTAGGCGAGTCGCTCAACATGCTGTTGCGCTTCGTCGGCAGCACGTTGCTGTCCACACCGACGTTGGACCAGCTACCGCGGATCGGCGAGATCTGGGAGCAGTCCCGGCTGTTCATGGTGGCTGTCTACTCGCTGCTCGTCCTCGTCGCCGGAATCGTCGTGATGAGTCACGGGAGCGTGCAGTCCCACTACTCGGTCCGGGAGATCGCTCCCCGCATCGTCATCGGATTTCTGGCCGCGAACCTGAGCTTGTTCCTCGGCGACCAGGCCATCCGCTTCGCCAACGCCGCCTCGGTCGCAGTCCTCGGCGACAGCCTCGACCCGCAGACCTCCGGCCAAGCGATCAGCGAGCTGTTCGTCGCCATGGTGGCGCGATCTCTGCTCGACGGCGGGATGTTTGCCGGGTTCCTGTCGCTGGTGCTGACCATCCTGCTGGTCGGGCTGCTCATCGGCTACGTCGTGCGGGTCGCGCTCACGGTGCTTCTGCTCGCCGGCGCACCCCTTGCGCTGATGTGTCATGGTCTGCCGCAGACCGAAGGCGTTGCGCAGTGGTTCTGGCGTGCCGGTGCGGGCGTGCTCGGCATCCAGATTGGACAGAGCCTGGCGCTGATCTGTGCCCTGAAGGTCTTCCTGCAGCCTGGCGGTTTCACGTTCTTCGGCATGCCCAGTCCGAGCGGGTTCATCAATCTCATCGTTCTGATCGCCCTGGTGTGGATTCTGGTGAAGATCCCGACCTGGGTTATGCACCAAGTCCGGATCGGTGGCGGGCGGCGATCGTTCCTGGGCGGTCTGGCGTCTGCGTTCGTCTTCGGCAAGACCATGGGCCTGCTCGGTGGACACCGGCTCGCCACGCGGACCGCTGTGGCAACCGCATCTGGTGGCGCTGGTGGCCGGTCAGCGTCCGAGCCGCGGTGGCCCGCGCCGATCCGGGAGTGGGGCGGCGTCGGAGGCATCTACACCCCCGAGGCGATCGCAAGGCGCCTCCAGCAACAGCGGGCACGCGAGCTTGCACAGCACCACACCGTGTCCGGCCAGCAGCACTTGCGCTTCCAGCAGGCCGCGCCACAGACCCCCACTCACGACATCGCGAGCTGGAACCCGTCGAGCAGCACGGTGGAACCAGAGTTCCGCCCGCCAACTCCTGTGTCCGGCCGGGCCGAACCGCTGGCGCGACCGATAGGCCGTCCCAGCGTGCCTGCGTTCCGGTCTGCCAAGCGGGCGGCCGGCTCCGCCGCTACTCCACCGCCCCGGCTACGCACCGCGGCCGTGCCTGCCGAGTTGCAGTTCCGTCCAGCCGCCCCCACGCCACAGGTGGCGCCAATGCGGGCCACCGGTGCGCCCGCGCCGACAGTGTTCCGGCAAGCCGTTCCCGATCTCGGCGGCCACGGTCGACGAGCTCGGTCCCACACCCCAGCACCCGTGCAGTTCCAGGCGTCCTCGCGGCCGCCCGCACCAGGTAACGACAAATCCGAAAGGGGTGAGCGGCCATGAGCCAACCTGTCCGGATTCCCGCCGACGTCGATCGTGAGGACCGCGTGCTGTGCAACCTCACGGCGCGCCAGGTGGCCATCCTCGCTGTCGTCGGGCTGGTGCTCTACGGCGTCTACCTTGCTACGCGGTCATTCGTTCCGCTGCCAGTGTTTCTAGCCATCGCGATCCCGGTTGGCGCATCGGCCGCAGTGCTCGCCCTCGGGCAGCGTGACGGGCTGTCGCTGGACCAGCTGGCCCTCGCGGCGCTGCGCCAGCAGCTGAGCCCGAAGCACCGGGTGGCCGCGCCGGAAGGGATCCAGCCCGCCCCGGAGTGGCTCACCACCCACGCTGTCAACAGCACGGATCGTGGCAGCCTGGGTGCTGCGGCATCGGTCTCGCCGACCGCGTTGCGACTGCCGGCCGAGGCAATCAGCGCGACGGGCGTCATCGACCTCGGCAAGGACGGCGTTGCCGTAGTCGCCGTCTGCTCGACGGTCAACTTCGGGCTGCGCACGCCCACCGAGCAAGAGAGTCTCGTGGCCTCGTTCGGCCGGTACCTGCACAGCCTCACCGCCCCGGTACAGGTGCTGGTGCGGACCGAACGACTCGACCTGTCCGGGCAGATCGCCGAACTCCGCGAGCAGGCCGGCTGCCTGCCACACCCGGCGCTCGAGGCGGCGGCGTGCGAGCACGCCGACTACCTCGATCAGCTCCGCCGGGCGACCGATCTACTGCGCCGCCAGGTGCTGCTCATCCTCCGCGAACCGCTGCACGGCACCACGCCGACCGACGGGCTCGGCGGCGCCTCGCCGCTGTCCGCCTTCACCTCGCGGCGTAAAGCCGCCAGACAAGCGGGTCCGGTCGACGACGCCGCGCGGCGCGCTGCCGAAGCACGGCTGGTGCGACGGCTCGGGGAAGCAGTCGAGTTGCTGTCCCCGACCGGGATCACCGTGACGCCGCTGGATGCCGGGCAGGCCACCGCAGTGCTGGCTGCCGCCTGCAACCCCGACTCACTGATCCCGCCGTCCAGGGCGCTGGCCGCATCGGACGAAGTCATCACGACTGCACCCGAGGAGAACTGGAACCCCAGCGCGTTCGGCCGCCAGGTCCCCGTCGACACAGAGCAGTTCCCGGACGAAGCAGATGACGAGTGGGACGACGCGAACGACCGCGACGACTTCGAGAGGAGGTACGGCCGATGAGGTCCAAGTCCACGCGCCGCGCGCGTCGCTCGCCTGCCGGACCGGTGCCCGGACGAGCTGGAGCGTTCACTCCGGACGCCATCTCGATCCGTCCTCGATCACTGGAGGTCGGGGGTGACTGGGTCGCCTCGTTCGCGATTACCGGCTACCCCCGCGAGGTGCATCCGGGGTGGCTCCAGCCCCTGCTCACCTACCCAGGCCGGGTCGACGTGTCGCTACACGTCGAGCCGATCGACCCGGTCACGGCAGCGAGCCGCCTGAAGAAGCAACTGTCCAAACTGGAGTCCGGACGGCGCCACACAAGTGACAAAGGCCGGCTGTTCGACCCACAAGTCGAAGCCGCTACCGAGGATGCCTACGACCTGTCCGCTCGGGTCGCCCGTGGCGAGGGCAAGCTCTACCGGTTCGGGCTCTATCTCACGGTGCACGCTCCGACCGAAGAGGCTCTTGGTGACGAGGTCGCGGCGGTCCGGGCGCTGGCAGCGTCGCTGCTGCTGGACGCCAAACCGACCACGTACCGCAGCCTGCAGGGCTGGATCACCACCCTGCCGATGGGCCTGGATCTGGTCGGGATGCGCCGCACCTTCGACACTTCGGCGTTGAGCGCGGCGTTCCCGTTCACCTCGCCGGATTTGCCACCACCGGACCCGACTTCAGTCGGCGCCCCCAGCGGGGTGCTCTACGGCTTCAACGTCGGTTCCCAAGGGCTCGTGCACCACGACCGGTTCGCCTTGGACAACCACAACTCGGTGATCCTCGGCCGCTCCGGGGCGGGCAAGTCGTACTTGGTCAAGCTCGAGCTGCTGCGGTCGCTGTACCGCGGAATCGAGATCCACGTCATCGACCCGGAAGACGAGTACGCCCGTCTCGCCAACGCGGTCGGCGGCACCTACGTCCACCTCGGCGCCGAACACGTCCGGCTCAATCCGATGGACCTGCCGATCCACACCCGCCCGGACGGTCGTCGCACCGCGCCCCGTGACGTCCTCATCCGCCGATCGCTGTTCCTGCACACCGTCATCTCTGTGTTGCTGGGCAGCGAGCTCGCCGCGGCTGAACGCGCCGCGCTGGACCGGGCCATCACCGCGACCTACCAGAAGGTCGGCATTACCTCCGACCCACGCACGTGGACCCGCCCGGCGCCGCTGCTCGCCGACCTAGCCGAGATCCTTGCCGAGACCGGGGATGCGGCTGGCGTCGAGCTGGCGGCCCGGCTGCACCCGTATGTCACCGGCGCGTTCTCCAGCCTGTTCTCGGGACCGACCTCGACGCATCCCGAGGGACACCTGGTGGTGTTCTCGCTGAGGGACCTCGCCGACGAGCTCAAGCCCATCGGCACCCTGCTCACGCTGGATGCGGTGTGGCGGCAGGTCAGCAATCCCGCCATCCGTCGACCACGTCTCGTCGTGGTCGACGAAGCGTGGCTGCTCATGAAGGAGCCCGCCGGAGCCGAGTTCCTGTTCCGCATGGCCAAGGCCTCGAGGAAGCACTGGGCCGGCCTCACTGTCGCCACGCAGGACACCGCCGACGTGCTGGGCTCGGATCTCGGCAAAGCCGTGGTGGCCAACGCCGCTACGCAGATTCTGCTACGGCAAGCCTCGCAAGCGATCGACGAGATCACCCGCACCTTCGACCTGTCCATGGGCGAGAGGCAGTTCCTGCTCTCCGCCGACCGCGGTCAGGGGCTTTTGTCGACCGGAACCCAGCGTGTGGGCTTCCAGGCCATCGCATCCCCCGCCGAGCACTACCTGGTGACGTCTAGTCCCTCAGAAATCGTCGAGTATTCCAACGAATCGTCAGAAATCTCGAACGCCTTCGTCGAACTCGACGCCGCCTGACAGCACCGCGCCAAGCCGCATCCACCGAATCGCACCCAGGGGACACCCATGTCTGCACCACTGCCCATTCCTGCAACGGTTCGCCGCCCGAACCGGCTTCTCACACAGAACCGCCAGATGCGCCAGATCGGCGTGTGGAACTGGTCGTTGCCCGCCTGGGCTGGGCGCCTGCCGGACGGCCGCAGCTACAACACCTGTCCGAGCGCGGGAGTCTGCGCGCAGGCGTGCTACGCCCGCCACGGCACCTACACATGGCCGGTCGTGCGCGCCAAACACCACTCGAACCTCGCCTTCGTCCTCGATGATCTGGCTGGCTGGGAGACCGCCATGGTCGCTGAACTGGGCGCAGCGAAGTTCCGCAACGCCTGGATCAGGATCCACGACGCAGGCGACTTCTTCAGCGACGCCTATCTCGCGGCGTGGATGCGCATCTGCCGAGCTCGGTCGGACACCAACTTCTACACCTACAGCAAGGAGATCGAGAGGTTTCGCAGGCTCGTCGAGCCGAATCCACCGCCGAACTTCCTGTGGGTCTTTTCATATGGCGGGACACAGGATGCTGCCCTGAATCCGGCTGCCGATCGCCTGGCGGATGTGTTCCCGAACGAGGCCGCGATCGCGGCGGCTGGATGGGCCTCCCAGGAGGCCAGCGATCTGCTCGCGGTGCTCGGACCACGGCTGGTGGGTGTTCCGGCCAACCGCATTCCCTCGTACCTCAAGCGGTTGGCGGGGCGCCGGTTCTCCGAATGGCAGGCCGAGATCGACGCCGAGCGCAACGCACGCCGGGATCGTCGGCACCTGCGCCTCGCCGTCGGCAACACGCGCCCCGACTCGCAAGGCACCGCAGTCCAGGTCGACCAGTCGCACGCCGCCTGACGGGTCGCCGCGTCAGGCCATCCATTGTCGCTTATTCCATGGGGAGGTCCCCGATGTCTTGGATAATCACCGCAACATCCCTCGCCTTTTCGCGTGGAGCGCAGCCGTTGAGGGCTCACGCCTCGCCGGTGACCGACTACCTACGCGACCCGCTCGGCGCCTTCCAGCACGTGCTGACCTCCCTGCGCGACCTCGCCCTCCTGTGGGGTCCGATCGCCGGGCCAGTGCTCACAATCGCAGCGACCGCCGCGGTGATCGCGCGGTCGCGGTGGCGCCGCCGCTACCACGAGCGCCTGATCACCGACGCCCGACTGATCAGTGTGCTGGCACCGCCGACAGTCGACCCGACGGGCGCGATCACCGTGTGGTCCAACCTGATCGGCCTGTTGCGACCCGGCTGGTTGCGTCGGTTCGGCGGTCAACCGCACTTGGCGTTCGAGCTGACATTCACCGGTGACGGCGTGCAAATCCGGTTCTGGGTACCCGGCCTCGTGCCACCCGGCATGGTCGAACGCGCCATCGAGGCCGCCTGGCCCGGCGCACACACCCGCACCACCCCCGCCAAGCCCCCGATCCCGACCACCGCGCCTGCGGGCCGACGGATCGAAGCCGTCGGAGGCGAGCTACGCCTGGCATTACCCGAGGCGCTGCCCATCCGCACCGAGCACCTGGCCGACCCGATCCGCGCTCTGCTCGGCGCACCGGTCGGGCTCGGCCCGCACGAGCGGGCCTGCGTGCAGATCCTCGCCCGCCCCGTCGCCGGCCACCGGGTGACCAAAGCCCGCCGGACCGCCCGTCGCGTACACAGCGGTAGCTCGGTCCACCTGCTCGGCCGACTGCTCGACGTCATCACACCCGGCAAGACGCCGAAGCCATCGACCGGCACGCGGACAACAGGGCTGGATCGGCAGACCAGCCTGGCCTACTCAGCCCAGGACCGCGCCATCGTCGAGAAGCTGAGGGAAAACCAGTTCGAGACCCGCATCCGCTACGCCGTGGCCACCACCGTCTCCGACAACGCGGCCCCCGGCGAAGTCCGCGCAGTGCGGGAAGTGTTGCGGGGCCGAGGACACGCGATCGCATCGGCCTTCGCCGCCTACTCCGAGCACAACCGCTACCGGCGGGCCCGGCTCCGCCACCCAATCCCTGCGCTGGCCGACCGACGGCTGGGCAAAGGCGACCTGCTGTCCATACCGGAGCTCGCCGCGGTCGCGCACCTGCCGATCGACGACTCCACGCCCGGCCTGCAGCGAGCCGGAGCCAAGGCTGTGCCACCCCCACCAGGCATCGCCACGACCGGAGACCGGATCAAGCCCATCGGGCTCTCCGACTCCGGCCACGCCCGCCCGGTCGGCCTCCACATCGGCGATGCCCGCCACCACATGCACATCCTCGGCGCCACCGGCTCCGGCAAATCCGAGCTGATGGCGCGGATGATCCTGGCTGACGCCGAGGCCGGGCGTGGCGTGGTTGTCGTTGACCCGAAGGGCGACCTCGTCTCGGACATCCTGATGCGTCTGCCCGAGGAACTCGGCGAGAAGGTCGTGCTGTTCGACGCCGATTCCCGAGCCCGTCCGCCGGTACTCAATCCGTTGGAGGGTGCGGACAAAGCCCGCGCGGTCGACAATCTCGTCAGCATCTTCTCCCGGATCTACGCTTCCTCGTGGGGGCCGCGCACCGACGACATCCTGCGCGCCAGCCTGCTCACCCTGACCGCGATGTCCGGCACCCCGACTCTGGTCGACCTGCCCAAGCTGCTGACCGTGCCCGCGTACCGGGCTCGGGCCTGTGACCAGATCGACGACGAGGTGCTCAAGGGCTTCTGGTCCTGGTACGACGACCTGTCCGAAGCCAGCCGCGCACAGGTGATCGCGCCGCTGATGAACAAGGTCCGCGGCTTCCTGTTGCGGCCCTTCGTCCGCGCCGCCATCGCAGGCGGCGAATCCACAGTGGACATGGACGAGGTGCTCAACACCGGCGGCATCTGCCTGGTGCGCATCGCCCGCGACGCGCTGGGCATGGAAACCGCGCGCCTGGTCGGCTCGATCGTTGTGGCACGCACCTGGCAGGCCGCCACCCGCCGCGCCCGCGTCCCACAGCGGAAGCGTCGCGACTGCAGCCTGTACATCGACGAGTGCCACAACTTCCTGAACTTGGCCTACCCGATGGAGGACATGCTGGCCGAGGCTCGCGGCTACCGGCTCTCGATGACCCTGGCCCACCAATACCTCGGTCAACTACCGAAAGAACTGGAAGAGGGCATCAGCACCAACGCCCGAACGAAGATCTTCTTCAACGCCTCGCCCGAAGACGCCAGACGGCTCGCGCGGCACACCCTGCCGCGGCTGTCCGATCACGACCTGTCCAACCTCGGCGTCTACCACGTCGCCGCCCGCCTCGTCCTGGGCGGCGAGGAAGCGCCGCCGTTCACCGCGGTCACCGAAAAACTCCCGCCCGCGATTCCCGGACGCGCCAAGGCCATCCGCAAAGCCGCCAAGGTCAATACTCGCCCACCCATCGCGGACCCGACCACCGTCGCTGACCGGTCCGGCCAGTCATCTGCAGATCCGAGGCGGGCGGCCTGATCGATCGAATCCCTTCCTCCGCAACAGATGCGGGCTTCGCGGGTCGCGTGCTGGCTCCCGTTAGCCACCTGTGCTGGCCTGATTCGCTCCGCAATTGGAGGTGCCTGCCCATGATCTCGAATCCCACGCCTCAGCGGGAGCTGCGCGGTCACATGCCTCAGCGCCCGACTCCGAGGGCCGCGACCACCGGCGAGCACCACGCCCAGCTCGCTGGACGACTCACCGTCCGAGACCGATGGCTGGCCCGGATGCTGCACGAGCACAAGGTCTTCACTACATCACAGATCGTCGAGCTCTGCTATCCGACCATGCGCGCGGCCAACCACCGCCTGCTCGATCTCTTCAAGTGGCGGGTTGTCGACCGCTTCCAGCCGTTCGTCAGCTCCGGCACCGCACCTATGCACTACGTGCTCGATGTCGCCGGAGCAGTCGCCCTGGCGTATGAGGAAGGCCTGGATCCCAGGCGACTCGGCTACCGCCACGAAGACGCCATCGGCATCGCCCATTCTCTGCGCCTGGCACACACCGTGGGTGTCAACGGGTTCTTCACCGCTCTCGTGGCACTCAGCCGTCAGGCCGACGCCTGCGGGCGGCTGACCGCGTGGTGGTCCGAACTGCGCTGTGGTCGGCTCTTCGGTGATATGGTCCGCCCTGACGCCTACGGCCGCTGGCACGAAGACAGCCACCAGATCGAGTTCTTCCTCGAGTTCGACTTCGGCACCGAGGATCTCGGCCGACTTGCCAGCAAGCTCTACGGCTACGAAAAGCTCGCCAATGCAACAGGAATCACCACGCCCGTCCTCGTGTGGCTGCCAAGCAACCGCCGAGAAACCGGTGCACGCCGAGCGCTCGCTGGCGCTCTGGCCCAGTTGGACCGTCCAGCGCTCGTGCCGGTCGCGACGAGTGCCGCAGACCTCACCAGCGTCGCGCACGCGGGCAGTCCCGCCGTTCGCCGGTGGCTGCCAGTCGTCGATAGGCCGGCCCACGCACCCGGCCGACTACGGCTCGCCGAGCTGGTCCAAGTCTGGCCGCAGCTGGAAACGCTCGCCACGCAGTTCTCGCCGTTACCGCAAGCGCCGCAGTCACCGGCGACCGAGCTAACCGCGCCAAAGCCGCTTCCTCCGACGCCCTCGAACACCTGGCAAGGCCGCCGCTGAGGCGACTCCGTCTCCGCTCACCTTCCGCGCTGCATCGACGGTGCCGGCGCGCCCGCTCTCCTCACCTCGGTGAGCACCCCTTGCTGTCTGTCCACACGGGGAGGTCGATCATGTCCACGAAGAAGATCACCATCGTCGCCGCGGTCGCGTTCCTGCTGCCTGTCGTGCTCGTCGCTGCTGTGGTCGGCGGCATCGCAGGCTTGTTCGGCGACAGCAGCCGCACGGACTGCGCCGCGGTCGGCTCCACAACAACCGGTGTCGCCGGCTACGACCCCGATCAGATGGCAAACGCCGCCACGATCGTTGCAGTCGGCAAGCAGATGATCGTCCCAACCCGAGGCTGGGTGATCGCCATCGCCACCGCGATGCAGGAATCCGGGCTACGCAACCTCGACTACGGCGACCGCGACAGCCTCGGGCTCTTCCAGCAACGTCCGTCTCAGGGATGGGGCACCCCCGCTCAGATCATGAACCCCACCTATAGCGCCACCCAGTTCTACCAGCATCTGCTCGCGGTGCCTGGATGGCAGGCGATGAGCCTGACCAACGCCGCGCAAACCGTGCAACGCTCCGGTTTCCCCGACGCCTACGCCCGGCACGAGCACGCCGCACGGATCATCGTCGCTGCCGTCCACAACGCCACCTGCTCCGCCACTGCTGGAGAATGGACCGTTCCCGCACTGGGGCGTTGCAGCTCCGGATTCGGGCCGCGAGAAGGAGGGTTCCACCACGGGCTGGACATCGCCGCACCCCTCGGCACCGCCATCGTCGCAGCCGGCGACGGCCTGGTGATCGACGCCGGACCCGCCAGCGGATACGGCCTCTGGATCCGTATCCAGCACCGCGGCGGAACCATCACCACCTACGGCCACAACAACCGCAACCTCGTCCACAAAGGACAAGCAGTGGCTGCGGGCCAACCTATCGCCGAAGTCGGCAACCGAGGTCAATCAACCGGACCTCACCTGCACTTCCAGATCGAAGTCGGCGGCGAAGCCATTGACCCCGTCACCTTCTACCGCCAGAACGGCATCGAGCTCTGCAGCTGAGCCAACCGAACCGCTGCTCGCAGTTGTCAGCTTGCCAAGAGATTCGACCGGCTACGACGGCACCCAGGATTAGTCGCTGTCCTCGCCTTCGAGGAGTTTGTACACGTTGCTGCGCTGCATGCCGACTTCCTTGGAGATCCTCAAACGGGGTACTCCGGCAGCGTCCGCGGCGAGCACCGCCGTACGGCGCTTCTTGCGAGCCTCGCGCTGCTTCGCGAGCAACCCGTTGATCTTCTCTTCGAGTTCCGCCTGCCGAGTTCGGGCAGCTTCGAGTTCCTTCTTGATCCCCTCGACCTCAGCTCTGCTGGCCCGAAGTTGAAGGACTTCCTCGGGGTCGCTCATCAGGTAGCCTCTCTTGCCGGGCGCAGTGTCGTACGCGACGACACATCGTGGTCTGCGTACGTCTATCACACATGTCTATCACTCCGTCTGTTAGGACATGGCGAGGGCGACGTCGGATCAGGCTGACGTCGCCCTCGCCAGTGCTGCGACTGGCTTGATTCTCACTGAGCGGCTGGCTGACGACCGGCGTGCTCCTGGTGGTCCCCGAGCCAGCAGTGACGGCCTACTTCGGCGAGTTCGGTCTGGCGCTGCCGCCACTCGGGCATCCACAGGTTCATGCGCCGTTGCCACGCGGATCCGTGAGAACGACCGCCTGGCCTCGTCGCGTGGGCCTGCTCGTGCACGAGCACGTACTCGACCAGGTGCACGGGCAGGCCGAAGACCGCCCAGTGCAGAGCGGTGATGTGCTGGGGCATGCGACGGTAGAGCCCCCAGTGACGCCTGCCGAGATCTCGTACCTCGTAGCGCAGGCCCTCGATCCGGCCGTCCAGCTCGTAGGGGCGTCCTTCGCGCTTCACCCAGGCGAGTCCGACCTCCCGGTACCAGTCGATGATCGCCCTGCGGACTTGGCCCGGTGGCTCTGCACGCACGTAGAGGATCCGGTCCGCCGTTGCTGCGGGCAGCTGCCCGGTGTCCGCGGGCGGGGCGGCGACGAGCTGGAGCCGGTAGCGCCGGCCGAGCAGGTCGAACTCGGCGCCGTCGACCAGTGCTTTGACCGGGTAGTCGGGTGCCAGTCGTGCGGCTGTATCGACCTTGTCGGTGATCCAGCGGCGCCGGCTGCGGACGAAGCGAACGACCTGGTCCGGGTCTGCCATGGGCGGAAATCAGGACGGTGACGGCGCCGCCAGGCTTGACCTCGATACCGACGCTGCGACGCCGCGGACGGATCGCTACGTCGACCTGCCATTCGTCCGGGAGCTGCAGACCGGCCAGGCCAGCCTGGTAGCGGTCTGGGCCGTTCATCGCAGTCCCTCCCGATAGGCGATGTGCTCGACGGAAGTGGCTACCGTGGCGGCGCCGGCGCGCAGCAGCTCGTGGACGCCCCTCGAGGTGACGGAGTGGATCGGACCGGGCACGCCGTAGATCCGACGGCCGAGCTCTCCAGCGGCGCGGGCAACGGCAAGTGCGCCGCTGCGCTGCCCGGCTTCGACGATCACGGTCGCCGCGCTGAGCGCAGCCAGCAACCGGCATCGCGCGTGGAACCGGGTGCGAGTCGGCGGTGTGCCGATGGAGTACTCGCTGACGAGCAATCCGCCCTGGTCGATCACCGTTTGGTAGAGCCGGGCGTGCTGGTGCGGATAAGTCCGGTCGACACCGTTCGCGAGCACGACGATCGTCCTGCCCTCGGCCGCCAGCACGCCACGGTGTGCCGCCTCGTCCACCCCGAGGCCGCCGCCGCTGACGACTGTCACTTTGGCGCGAGCGAGTTCGTAGCTGATGTCTCCGGCCACGGTGTTTCCGTACGCCGAGGACGCACGGGCGCCCGTGACCGTGACCGCGGGACTGGTGAGCTCTGCCAACGAACCGCTGCCGCGCACCCACAGCGCGAGCGGAGCTCCGTGACGGGCCAGGCTGGTTAGTCGGCCGAACGGCCACTCGTCGTCTTCGGGCGTGAGCAAGCGCGCCGTGCCGTCGTCGAGGACGCGCAGGTCGTCGGCGATCGGGGCTTCGGGCCGGATGATCTCGCTGACGACGGCGGCGGGAGCGGTGCCGTGCCGGATCTGTGCGACGGCTTCGACTGGTCCGTGGACGGCGACGTACTGGTGGATGGCAGGTGCTGGTGGTTCGGCTGCGCGCAGCAGGAACAGCCTGGCGTGCAGTTCATCGCGTGAAGGCATGGTCAAACTCCTGGATGGATCGGTTTGGCGGTTCGGAAGTGGTTCCGCGCCTGCGGCGCTGGTCCGGCTAGGGCTCGGTGCGGTCGTGCAGCGGGATGGGCAGGCTGTGACCGATCAGCTCGTGCCAACGGGAATCGCTGGTGTGGAGGTGAGCGCCGGAGGCCATGAACCACTTGCCGGGCGGGGCGTCGGCGGGGCGTGCGACGTAGCGGCCGTGCTCGAACAGTAGGTAGACGCCCGGCGCGTTGTCGGAGGGTTCGAAGATCTGGGCGAACGCGGGTAGCGTCCGCTCCTTCCCGACGCCAATGATCGTCACGTGGCGGACGCGGGAGGACAGTCCCTTATTCGGGCTGTGGAACGGGCCGGTCAGGATCTGTGCGCGCAGTCCTTTCCGGACGATCGGCACGTCGATGACGCCGTCCCCGAGTTCGGGAATCTGGTCGAGTTCCGTGATACCCCAGGGTGTTTCAGTGTAGGCAGCGAGAAGCCGGTAGGCCGGAACGTAGTCGGCGCCATGGCGCACACTGGCTTTGGCGTCGGCGGGCAGCCGGGTGAGTACCTTTTCGCGCATACGGCTTGTCCATGCGTGCGCCTCGCTGGCATGCCAGCCGATCGTGCCGCTGGTCTGGTACTCGTAGCAGTCCAGTAGGCGCAGTACTGCGACTGGATGCAGCGCGCGGTCTGTCACCGTCGCGACGTAGTCCGGCGGCCGACCGTCCTTCTCCTCCACGTCGCGATGGGGTCGATGCTGCTGAAGCAGCATCTCGCCGACCGGGGTGGGATCGTCGAAAACGCCGATCAAGCCGAATTGCAGTCCGGCGTTGACGAGTCCGTCGATGTGCGCAGGGTGCAGGTCGAACCGAGTCATGGCGGTATCCCTTCAAGAGAAGCGGAATTTCGGTAAGTCGTTCAGGCCGCGTTGCTGCGACCACGGCTTTCGATAAGTGCTTGCTGCGCAACGGCGATGGCCCTCCGACGATCTCCACGTTCTTCCTCACCGCGATGCCGACGAGCCAACTGACTTCGGTCAGCGCGTTGAGCGTCGCGGGTTGACGGAGCGGCCAGGAGTGACGGTGTCGCCCGATGGCGTGTTCGACGGCGTTGGTGATCGTGTCGCCGTTGGTCTGCGTGCTCGCGTGCTGGTAAAGCGGCCAGGACCAGACGCAGTCGCGGCCGTCGCAATAGATGCGGACGTGTCCGTCGTCGTTTTTCTGGAGTACCAAGGGAAGGCGGTGCCGTTCGGGTTCCGGTTGTCGGGGCGTGTTGCCTGGCAACGTAAGGCGCGAGCCATCCTGAAAACCCACTTCGACCCCGCGTTCGGCAAGGTGCTGCACGATGTGGCTGACCAGGTCTTGCGCGTTGACCTTGCCGACGGCCGAACCGGGCCGGGCGGAATCTTCGAGGTAGTTGCAAACCAGGTCTTCCAGCGTTTCGACCAAAATCATCGGTTGAAGCCCTTTCGTGAGAGCGGGTTGCCTGACGGGAGCGATTAGCCCCAGTTGCTGTGTTCGCGGTTCCACTTGGCTTCGACCTTGGGCGCCAGCTCGGCGCGCAGGTCGTCCACGGTCCGGCTGTGTTTGGCTGCGAGCGCGGCAAGGATGAGCTGCGCGTCCTCGTGGTACTCGGCGATGGTGTTGCGGTGAAATGCCACGTTGCGCTTCGTAAGGAACCGGGCGTAGCACAGCGCATCGGTGTAGGAGCGCCGCGCGGTGAACTCGGTCTCGATCTGCCCGTATTGCTTGGTATGCAGAGGTGTTCCGTCCGGGGTGGTGATCGCTTTTGCGGCTTTGGCCTTAGCGCGTGCGGCTTTCTCCGCTTCCCGCGCGAGTTGCTCGGGCGTCTTGATCCGGCTGGGCCGGTTGCGGACATCGACCGGTGCACTGGGGTAGCACTCAGTGCACGCGGCCTTGCCGGCCTGCTCGACGATCTCGGTTTCATCGTGGCCGGAGAACTGAGTGAGCCAAGCGAACCGCGTGGACGGGAAGCAGGTGCGGCAGGCAGTGGTGCGGTGCACGTGGCCACCGGTGTTGAGGACCAGCCAGGCTCGAGTCCAGCCGCCCCGGCGTTCGAACTCTGCTTCAAGAGGTCGCTCCGCTGCCTCGCACTCGGCGATGGTCTGGCGGGCCTGTTCGATCCGAGGCCGCAACTCGGTTGCGTACTCGGCCATGCCGTCGTTCACCAGGCGCTGTGCGCGGGTAGTGAGCCTGCTGAGGGTGTCGTTGGCCTTGGCGTGCTCGATGTCGAGCCTGTTGAGCTCTTCGTCGATCTCGGACGGGGTTGCGGTCGTGGGGTCGTTGATGGGCATGGTGTTTACCTCGGAACGGGTTCAGGCCAGGCTGCGTCGGCCAGGCGTGGGCATGGGAAGGCGTTGCCGGCGCCATGCGCTGATGGCGGGGGCAAGTTCACTGGTGATGGCACGGTCGAGGTCGCGGATGTCGATCGTGGCCAGCCGTCGCGGCTGGCGTCGGTCCACAGGTCGAGCACCTTGGTGAGGCTCTCGGCCAGCAGCGCGATCAAGGCGGTCGGTGGGTAGTCGTCGGCGATCGCGGCCAGTAAGCCAGCCACCTCGAGTTGGCGGACCGAATCAAGGGACGTCGACCGTCGCGGTGGGCGAGATGGGACCGGGTGATGTGGTTAGGCCAGCAGCCATCGGCGAGACGCAGGCGACTCCTGGCACGGGTCGAGATGGCGCGGATCGGCGCCATCGCGGGCGCGATGGGTGACCACGAACCACCAGCGCAGCAACGCGCGAACCGCGCGGACTCGGCTCGAGGCGTTCGGCAGGAAGTAGACGAGTCCACCTCCGTCGAGGAGGTGCGCACGGTCGCGGTAGGCGGTGGGTGACCATCTGCCGCGCGTCCGGACGAGGCCACCGACGACGCTGACCGGCTGCTGAATGCCATAACACTCTGCGGCGCGTTCGTCGATCGTGACGATGTGGACGGTGTTGCCACCGGTCGCGTCCACGATCTGAGTCAGGGTCGCCACGCCGTCGCGGGAGTCTCGTCCGTTGACCGGCAATGTCACGACAGTGGTGGTGTGGGTGTGCGTGGTGTCGGTCATGGGACGACGTCTCCTTCGGGACGTGATGAACGCGTCGGTGGATTCGGCGGGTGTCGGCTAGCGCGCAGCCGACACCCGCCGTTGGACCTCGTGGGGGGCGGATCCGGTGATCACCTGTCAGCGGTACTGACCGGTGATCTGGACGAGGTGGGCCATGTCGACCACAGGGCCGGCCCAGTAGCGGACGTGGGCCGGTTCGTTGCCGATTCCCCAGACGTAGAGCCGGAAATCGGCGTCGCTCGGGCAGATCCAGACGGACGTGTTGCCGGTGCCGGTGGGCGTGCGGATGCCGAATTCGTCGCATCGGTCAACGTAGATCGCGGACCACGGACCGGCCTGGAGGTGTGCGAACACACGGCCATACGGGGCGTCGAACGACACGGTGTGCGCTTCCTGCCGGGCAGAGACCCACTCGGCCAGCGCCGAAGCGGACAACGATCGAGAGGAGGTGATGACGGCGCGCATGGCGTCGACGCTGGTGAGCCGGCCGTGGTCGCTGCTGTCCCCGTACGCCAAGGCGGTCGGTCCGGTGAACCACAACGTGATCCACTGCGGGCCCCGGTGCCAGCCGCGGGCGTAGCCCCGACGGTCGCCCGTCTCGGTGATCGGAATCGGCGGCAACGTGCCGTCCAGGCCCCGGTCGGGGCGCGGCGTCCACTTGTGCGCGCGGAGATCATCGTCAACGGTCGGGTACAGCATGTCCGTCGTGCGTGCGCTCGCGTAGCCGTGTGCCGAACTGCTCATGGCCTCCGCCAAGCCGTTCATCCGGCCGGTGACATTGCGCAAACCCTGTACCGACATGGGTTTCGAGCTCAGGGCGTCGTCGGCCAGGTCGGCAATCTGGCACCGGAGGTTCGCCGCGCGCTTGGCCAACTCGGCGAGGCTGGCAGCCTGCACCCGGTTGATCGCTTCGAAGGAATCGGCGCGTGCGCGTTCCCGTTCGAGCTCCGCGCGCAGCGTGTCGACGGTGGTCGAGTGGTCGTCGGTCATGGCTGTACTCGCTTTCGTCGGGCGGGTGATGAATTCCGGAGGTGTTGACGAGGTCAGTCACTGTTCGGCGAGCACACGGTCGAGCTCGTGAAGGAAGTAGCCGACGTCGGTGTTCGGGCGTATGGCGTCGAGTCAATGAGGACGAGGTCTCCCGGTCGAATTACGGTCATTCGGCCACGACTGGTTTGCGTTTTGCTCACTTCTCAGGTCCTCATTTCGCGAGCCTGTGGGTAGGTCGCTGATCGCGCGACACCAATGAGCCGGTTGCGACTGGTCACCAGTCTCCGAAGGTGCAGACTGACCCACATTTACCGGTAGCATGTGGTCCGCCAGGTGCGAAATGCGTGCGGCGCGCGAGTCGGTCTTGCTGTTCGTCTCGCGCGCGGTCTTTCCTGCCGCGCGTTCCTGCCCATTCGACAGGCTGGGCACCGGCGAGAAGCTGATCACAGCGGGGGCATCCGGGCGTCTTTCGCCCGAAGACAGGTCCGCCGCACGTGTGTTTCACAACGGTTTCCATGAATGCGCCTTTCGCAGCGAGACCAGCCATTAGGCAGCCGCCTGGTAGCCGGTGCCGGGGCATGTCGCCAGCTCGGGAAAGTGGTTGGTTCGGAAGGCTTGCCAGGCTTGTTCCGAATTTGCGCGCGCCCGGTTGCGGCCCTTGTCAAGGCGGTTGGGGCCGCGCTGCTGTTCGGCTTGCTGGTTCAGTCGTTGGCGGACAAGCCACGTCACCGCCTGTACCTGATGTGCCAAAACCCGGTCACCAGAGATCGCGGAGATCATTTCCGCAGCACGGTGGTACTGACTCACCACATAGTCGTAGTGCCGGCGACTGATCGAACCGTCTTGGCGCTTGAACCCTTTCAGGGGTGCCGAGCCGTACTCGTCCGAACTGAGTGCGCAACCGTGCGCGACCGACAGCGCGTGCCGATCGATGACAACGCGCGGGTCTCCGGGGTCTTTGTCTCCGCCGTGTTCAATCAGGTGCGCGAAATCGCGGATCTTCGGACCGGCGAGAATGTCTTCGTATCGTTCGCCGGACAGCAACCGAGTGGCCGCGTGTTTTTGCGACGTGGACGCGAATACGCCGGATCCCGGTCCGCCGATCCCCTGCCCGTCGCGGAGCACGCGAGCGGCATTGAGAATGTTTCCGATCCATCCCTGTTGTGGCGAGTAGATCGCGAGCATTCCGGCGCCGAGATGGGCGTTACCGTTGGCGATGACGATTGCCACGTGGTGTGCGTCGATATACCAACGCATGCCTTGGGCCATTTCTTCGGGCGTGGCCTGTTCCCAGTGCCACACGATGTTTTCGTGGCTCACAGGGTGAGCCTGGAACCATGGGTGATCACTGGGGATGAGCATTGCTATCAGGTCCTTACGTGTGATTCACGCTCACCGGCGAGTCGTCCCACAAGCGGAACCACTCCGCTACGGCGGTACGTTCGCCTGCCGTTCGTACGTATTTGTCGAGCGCGAGTAATTCGCGCCGAATCTCTCCGGCGTCTAGACTCTGCAATTCGCACGAGATCTCGTCTCGGGCGCGGTCAAGGTCAACCGCCCCAGATGAGGCCAGGGAATACAGCGCAGATGACATACCGCCATGCCAATCGGACGCGATACGTCGCGCTAGGCCGTCGCTGATCATTACGATGATTTCGCTCATGATTCCCCTTCTATTCACGCGGGAACCGCGACCGGAACGGATACCATCGCGGAAAAGTCGAAAATCGCGACCTGTGCCGTTGCTCGCGCGAGCATCATTGCTTCGGACAAGTCGACAGTGACGATCGAAACGTCTAGATAGACACGGCCGGTGTCAGGGTCACACCAACCCCCGAGAACGCGACCGGGCAACGTGAGAGCATCTTTTGCACGCGCGATGTATTCGTGAAGGTCATTACTGGTGACGCGACCGTCGAAAACGTGTTCGTGTTCCGGGTGTACGGCTACGGCGTAGCCGGCACACACGTCGGAACCGTCGCTAGGGTCGACAGAAAACCCGCCGTCCGGAACGGACAGAGCGTCCGCCATGGCGCTAATCCGGGCGGACCAATCGATCAGAGTCATAGTCATGGCGGTACTCCGTTTCGTGTACAAAAAGTGGTTGACAGACAATGATTCAGGCCAGTTGTGGGCTGGTACCGAAACGCGCAACCCTCACCGTCGTGAGACTCCGCAAAGGGGACACATCCTGTATCCGGGCAATACGGCACTGCTCACGTGGTGCGGGTTGCGCGTCGCGATAGCACATTCCCTGAACCTTTTGATCCCTGTTGGAATAAGCCGTTATGTCTAGTGCGCAATGCAGGGAACCATGCCCGTAAGGGTTTAGCGTGCTATGGGCAGGCGAGAGCGATGCTCTCCAGCCAGAGAAAACCCAATGTCGGCAACCGCCTAATACAACCCCGAACGCCCAGGCACTGCGACGTTTGTCGGTGCTAGACCACCATTGACTTATCTTGGGGACACACCTATGGCAGGCGTGCCATTTATGCGCGCTACTCCGCTCTATAGCAAGAGCTTTACGTAGTGAAGCTGCAAGCGCAGTTACTACGCATTCCAGATTAGAAATGCGCGTTTGGCTACGCGTCGTTCTTCACGCTGCTCTGCACGGATTCGCTGCTGTCCGCGCGGCCCAAGCCGCTGCCCGCGCTATGCGGGGCTTATTGTTGTTGCCATCAGGAAAGACACCGTGGAGATCGACTCGCAGGGCGCCGTGCCCTGGTCCTCGTCGCCACCCCGGTAACTGTCCTGTCGACATGTCTATTAGACACCCAAGTAGGACACTATGCAAGAGGGACACTCCTTGTCGTGACATTGCCGTGACCTGATCTTGGATCTGTGCAGCTCAACCGACATGCGCGTACGAGGGCTACGCCTTGGGCCCCTGCGGAAAAACGGCATAGGACGTCAACAACCGGCACGACGGAGCCCAGCGACACGACCACCGACCGGGCAGCTCGTTCGATCCAAGAGTCTTTCGGATTTCAGTTGGCAGAATTGCCCATATCTGGAATTGCGCGGAATTCGATAGGCTCGAATCTCGGTCAACACAATTCATCCGTGAAACCTCAAAAATGAGGGCGGTTGAGGAACATTGAAATCGCACTTGTCAATACGCTCACGCAATTGAAACCAGATTGAAGCTCGACGGCATTTCGGACGTAGTTGATCATGGGGAGAGGCCGGAGCGTGAGCGAGCCGAACGAGCGAAGAGAGGCGTGCGAGCAAGGCTCGGCAGGGGCGGAAAGTGGGGTACGAGGAAGATGGTGACCATCGCAGCCAAGGCGACCACGGAGTCAAGAGAGACGGCAGGCGACCACCCACCCAATCGACTGTTCATGTGCCTGCCGGCGACCGAGTCGGGCGTTGCACCGGTAGGGGTATCAGACCTGTTGAGCAGGCACTTCTCCAGCTCAAGGGGCTACCGCTCTAACAGGCAGTTAGATCGGACCGTATATCGGTAGCTCGACAGGACGCTCCGTGAGACATGTAGGGTCTCACCGCTGATGGCACATTCTCAATGATCTTGGCACCTGGATGACACTTGTGCCATCGGTATGAGACTTGCCGCTGGCCGTCATCG
>NZ_FNET01000015.1 GCF_900100275.1 Lentzea albidocapillata subsp. violacea | reverse complement strand
CCAGCTAGACCACTGGGTTGATAGGCCAGAGGTGGAAGACCGGTAACGGTTGGAGCTGACTGGTACTAATAGGCCGAGGACTTGTTACAAAGACGCTACGCATCCACTGTGCGGTTCTGGAAGAACAACCAGGACCGGTCGAACCCGCTGGCAGGTTGTTTTCTGCTGGTTCGGGGTTGAGGTTGAATTCCATAGTGTTTCGGTGGTTATAGCGTTGGGGAAACACCCGGTCCCATTCCGAACCCGGTAGTTAAGCCCTTCTGCGCCGATGGTACTGCACTGGTTACGGTGTGGGAGAGTAGGTCGCCGCCGAACTTAATTTGCCCTGCGGGTTGAGCGCCACAAGCGCTCCCCGCAGGGCTTTTTTTGCGTTCGCCGGCTTCGGCGTGATCATCGGCGCCACCGCGCAATGAGCAGGACGCGTGGGGCGCCGAGGCTCTGGCTGCCGGTACCTTCTTCACCATGCACCACGAGCTACGCACCGCCCGCCGGTCAGCCGGCGTGGGGAGGACCGCAGACCTCGCCACGAACCCGTTCCGGGTCGACCGCGACCGCGTGGCGAGCTCCCCGTTCTTCGCGAGGCTCGGCGGAGTCACCCAGGTCGTCAGCTCCACCGGCTCGGGCCTGCTCGTGCACAACCGCCTCACCCACAGCCTGAAGGTCGCCCAGGCCGCGCGCGCCATCGCGGAACGGCTGACCACCCGCCCCGAGCTGACCGCGGTGCTCGAGAAGCTGGGAGGGTGCGACCCCGACGTCGTCGAGGCCGCCGCCCTCGCGCACGACCTGGGGCACCCGCCGTTCGGCCATCTCGGGGAGCAGGTGCTCGACCGGCTGGCCCGGCACAGGTTCGGGTTGGCGGACGGGTTCGAAGGCAACGCCCAGTCGTTCCGGATCATCACGACCACGGACGTGCGGGGCCCCAAGGCGCTCGGCCTCGACCTGACCGTGGCGGTGCGAGCGGCGATGCTGAAGTACCCGTGGACGCGTCACCAGTCGCTCGGCGTGCCGGTCGCGCCCCGTGGTGCGGCCGAGCCGGAGGACATGCCGGGCACCGGTAGCGCGAAGTTCTCCGCGTACGTGACGGAGATCAACGACCTGCGGCAGGCGCGCGAGCCGTTCGAGGGGCGCGTCGAGTCGTGGCAGCAGACCGTCGAGGCGAGCGTCATGGACACCGCGGACGACATCGCGTACGCGATCCACGACCTGGAGGACTTCCATCGGGTCGGGGTGTTGCAGCACGCGACGGTCGCCGCCGAGCTCGGCACGTGGCAGGCGCAGGCGCTCGACCTGGCCGGGCTGAGTGACGCCGAGCTGAGTGCCGAGATCCGGATGCCGGGGCGGTCGCTGGAGACGCTCAGGAGGCGCATGCACCTCAAGGACTCCTGGGTGATGAGCGACGAGGCGTTCGCGATGGCGGTGCGCAAGGTCAGCAAGGAGCTCGTCGACGGGTTGCTGTCGGTGCCGTTCGACGGGTCGGTCGAGGCCGAGCAGGCGGTCGCCGGGTTCAGCGCGCGGTGGACGCGCCGGCTCGTGGACGCGGTCGGGGTGATCGAGGAGCCCACGCCGCGGTCCGGGCATGTGGTGCTGGCGGTTCCACAGTGGCACGAGGTGCAGGTGCTGAAGTTCGTGCACCGCCGCTTTGTGTTGCTGCGGCCGGATCTGGCTCTGCACCAACGTGGACAGGCGCGTTTGCTCGGTTCGCTCGTGGACGCGCTGGAGCAGTGGGTGACCGACCGGGCGGAGGCGGACCGGTTGCCGCGCAGGCTGCACGATCTGGTGGAGCTGGCCGAAACGGAGTACGCGGCGCTCGCCCGGACGGAGCCGTCCACATTGGTCGGTGCCGCCGGTGAGCTGCCGGTCGGGCCTGACGCTGTCCGGGGACTGGCGCGGGGACGGGCGGTCGTCGACTTCGTGGCGTCGCTCACCGACAACCAGGCAGCCGCACTGCTGGAAGCCCTTTCCGGGCGAACCGGTCAGTTGTGGACTGACGCGTTTGTTCTGTGAAGTGTGATTGCGTCTGCTAAGTGGGAAGTAGCCCAATCGGATGCTGACTGTGATCAGGCAAGCACCATACGTTGGCGCCTCGACCGGGAATCGCCGGTCGCAAGCCGCGTGCTCGGGGGCACGCCAACGTTCGGGGGAGAAACTCCTGTGCGCCGATCTCGAAGAGGCACGACCTTAGTCACCGCAGGTACCGCAGTTCTTCTGGCCGCACTCACCGCAGTCACGCCGGCGTCCGCTGATCCGGGCAAGGCGTCCAAGTCCATCAGCGACCGCACGGCAGCGCAGATCTCCGCGCTGCAGAGCATCAAGAAGTCGCTCACCCCAGCCGAGTCCAAAGTGGACAGCGCACTGGTCGTGGAGGCACGCAAGCGCGTCTCAACTGGTACCACGAGCGCCCTTCCGCAGGTGCAGACCGGCGTTGCCGTGACGCCGAAGTCCACCACTCTCGTCGACATCCGTGCCAAGCAGTACTCCGAGGACCTGGTCAACGCTGTCCGCGCGGCGGGCGGACAGATCCGGGCAGTGTCCCCCGAGCACCGCACCGTGCGCGCGGAGGTGCCGGTCGCGAAGATCGCCGAGATCGCCGGTCGCTCCGACGTCGCCCGGGTCGAGCCGGGCAGCGACGCGATGACGCAGGACGTGAAGAACAAGAAGGACACCAGGTCCCGCAAGCACGCTCCGTCCAAAGAGGACAAGTCGAGGGAGGTCGAGCGCCGGCTCTCGGAGAAGCAGCTCTCGGTCCAGGCCGCCAAGGTCGCGGAGAGCGACAGGGCGCACAACGCCGAGGCCGCACGTGGTTCCTTCCGCGTGACCGGTGTCGGCGTGAAGCTCTGCGCGCTGTCGGACGGCGTGGGCTCACTGGCCGTGTCGCAGGCCTCCGGTGAACTGCCGGCCGTCGACATCGTGCCGGGCCAGGCGGGTTCCGGTGACGAGGGCACCGCGATGCTCGAGATCCTGCACGACCTCGCGCCCAACGCCGAACTCGGCTTCGCCACGGCGTTCAACGGCGACGCGAGCTTCGCGGACAACATCAAGAAGCTGCGCTTCGACCTCGGGTGCGACGTCATCGTCGACGACGTCATCTACTTCAACGAGTCGCCGTTCCAGGACGGCATCATCGCGCGCGCCGTGGACGCGGTCGTCGCGGACGGCGCGATGTTCTTCTCCAGCGCGGGCAACCAGGGCAACGTCGAGGACGGCACCTCCGGCCACTACGAGGGCCAGTTCGTCGACTCCGGTGTGGGCGTCGGCAAGTTCGCCGGCTCCGCGCACGACTTCAACCCGGACCCGAACGCCAAGCAGCTGTTCAACCCGCTGTCGAACTTCTCCGGCGACACCCCGACGGTGCTGCACTGGGCCGACCCGCTCGGCCAGTCGGCCAACGACTACGACCTCTACCTGGTCAACACCCAGGGCAACGTCGTGACGTTCAGCCAGAACAACCAGGACGGCGCACAGGACCCGTACGAGCGCATCAACACCCCGGCGAGCTCGACCGGGACGCGCCTCGCGGTCGTGAAGTACCGCGGCGACGACAAGTACTTCGCGCTGTCGCTGTTCGGTGGCCGGTTCGCCGACACCAACGACGGCCTCAAGAAGTACGTCACGCCGGGCACCACCCGCGGCCACTCGGCGGCCAAGGGCGCGATCTCCGTCGCGGCCGCACCCGCCGCCGCGGCACTGCCGTTCGACCTCGAACCGGGCGACCCGGCCAACCCGAAGGGCCCGTACCCCAACGCCTTCGACGGCACGCAGAAGCCGGAGCGCTTCACCTCCGACGGGCCGCGCAGGACGTTCTTCGCACCGGACGGCTCGCCGCTCGCCGAGAACCGGCAGAAGCCGGACATCACCGCGGCCGACGGCGTGACCACGTCGGTGCCGGGCTTCGCGCCGTTCTTCGGCACGTCCGCCTCTGCTCCGAACGCCGCCGCGATCGCCGGTCTGGTCCTGTCCGGCAACCCGACGCTGACGCCCGCCGAGGTCAGGGAAGCCCTTGTGGCGACGGCGATCGACATCGTCGAGTCCGGTGTGGACAACCGCACCGGCGCCGGCATCGTGATGGCCGACCGCGTCCTGCAGTACACGGGTGCGTCGCCGCAGGCACTGGCCCGCGCGCAGAAGCCGGCGATCGTCAACGACGCCGACGGAAGCGCTTTCCTGAAGCCGGGCACGAGTGCCACGGTGACGGTGCCGGTGGCCAACAACGGTGACGGCTCGGCCGCGTCGACCTCGGTCGTGCTGACGACGACGTCGGCCGGCGTGACCATCGCGCCGCGCTCCAAGTACTACGGCAACATCGACCCGGGCCAGACCGTCAGCAACACCTACAAGGTGACCGTGCCGGCCTCGGCCGCGCTCGGTTCGGCGGTCAAGCTCGACGCACGCGTGACCTACGCCGGCTCGACGTCACCGACGACCAGTTCGTTCACGCTCCGCGTGGGTGAGCCGGCGCGCGACTTCAAGTCGTTCGCGTACACCGGCGCACCGGTCGCCATCCCGGACAACGACCAGACCGGCGTCTCCATCCCGCTGCCGGTCACGGGTGTCGGCGCGGCGTCGAACCTGAAGTTCTCCGTGGACGGCGCGACGTGTTCGACGACCGAGGGCTCCACGACGGTCGGCATCGACCACACCTTCGCCGGCGACCTGGTGGGCACGCTCACCTCGCCGTCCGGCAAGTCCGTGACGCTGTTCTCGCGGTCGGGCGGCACCGGCAACAACATCTGCCAGGCCGTGTTCGACGACGCGGCCACGTCGCCGTTCTCGAGCGTGACCAGCGCCAACGCGCCGTTCACCGGCTCGTGGAAGGCGGGTGCGCCGCTGTCCTCGCTGACCGCGGAGCCCGTCGACGGCACGTGGGTGTTCAAGGTCGCCGACGTGGTGGGCTCCGACCGCGGTTCGATCCGCTCGGTGACCCTCAGCGTCGCCGGCTGGGTCTGATGACCTGATCTGATGCGAACGGAAGGCCCCCGGCGCGCCGGGGGCCTTCTCGCATGCAAGGGGCACAACGAAAGGGGCGCCTCCCAGGCTGGGAAGCGCCCCTCACGTGTCTGTCAGAGCCTTGCTAGCGGTTCGGCCACTCCCACCGGATGCCGAACACACCAGGACCGAACCCGAGCGCCACGGCGTGCACGCCGCCGCCCGAGTCCAGGGTGAGGTTCCGGCGTCGCGAGGGCGTCTCGTCGCCCGCGGGCACGCTGTACTGCTGCACCCGCGAAGGCAGGTTCGTCTCGTCGAACCGGACCTCGATCACGTACTCGCGTACCGGCAGCCGGAACTTGCGCGCGAACGTGTTGTTGCCCTTGGGGGCGTGGCCCTCGGGGAACACCAGCTGGTATTCCATGATGAGGGTCTCGCCGCGGGTCAGCGGCCGTTCGAACATCATCTCCGCGACCATGATGTTGGCCTCGTGGTCACGGGCGATGCGGCCGAGGTGGCAGTTGCGCACGTTCAGGATCTCGGGGAGTACGTCGGACTCCTCGGTCTCGAACACGAGCGCCCAGCGGTCGGGCCCGTCCTGCTCCGCACGGAGGATCTGCCGCACCCACACGGATTTCTGCCCGCCGTCGGCAGAGATCTCGATGCGGTCGTGCTGGCTGATCCGGCCGAGCTTGAGGTCAGAGGACGTGTCGACCTTCGAGAGCAGATTCGCGACCCGCTCCCTTCGCGCCCACAGGGCGTCGATCGGCATCATGGTCGTCGGGCGGCAACGGCGACCTCGCGGACGAGGTGGACCGAGCAACGCCGACAGACCCGACTGAGGCACTCCCAGAACCGACTCGAGGTGCCGCAGCGCCTCCAGTGACTCAGGGCGTTCAGGCCTTCGTCGTCCTGACTGCCAGTAGCTGAGCGTCGCGACGCTGATGGTCACTCCGCGCAGTGCCAACCGGTGCTGGATGCGGTCGAGACTGAGTCGGCTAGCCTTGATCGCCGCCCTCAACGCTTCCGGGAACGGTCCCGTCGTCAAGAGCTGCGTAAGGCTGCCGTGGTTCGTCGAGTCAGTGTCCTCGACGGTCAGTGTTGGTCGACCGGCAGCAGTCGTCATGGTGACTCCCCGCTGTCATAAGATCACGCCCCAGTGACCCTACCCGTCCGTGAACATCGCTGGTCGGAGCCGGATGGAGTCAATGGTTAATCCATACGGTTGATGAGTTCACGCTTTCGAGACTCATCTGTCAAGTGAATCGAACCCATCAGTAACATCTCTGTGCCGTTCACGCCCCGTGTCGGGTCGGTTCTGGTGTGTGCACGATGATCGGCTTCGGAGGAGGTGGCGGCCAGGTGAGCAGGGTGCGCCCGGTGCCCGGTGGACGGGCCGTCGAGGTCGAGCCGGAACGGGTTCTGGGCTGGATCGACCGGTTCGCGGACCGGCACGGCGTGGTCGAGGTCCGAATGGCCGAAGCCGAGGTCGTCATCACCGCCGAGGACGGCGCGACGGCCACGTTCGCGACGCGCGGCGGTACCTCTCTATATGAGGTAGTTGAAAAGTTGACGGAGCCCCGCAGGATCGGGCTGGTCCTCGTGCGGCTTGGCGGTCACAGCGTCGGTGTGGCGTTCGGCGGCAGGGTCGAGGTGTCGGCCACCGACCGCAAGCAGGTCCACGGCCGCATCCGGGCCGGCGGGTGGTCGCAGCAGCGGTTCGCCCGGCGCCGCGAGGGCCAGGCCAGGGTGGCGCTGCAGGCCGCCGCGGACGACGTGGCCAGGGTGCTCGTGCCGCGGCTCGCCGACCTCGACAGCGTCGTGCTGGGCGGCGACTGGCAGGCACTGGACGTGCTGCGCAACGACCGCAGGCTCGCGGGCGTCTTCAGCAGGGCCGAGGAACGCGTGCTGGACGTGCCGGAACCCCGGCGGACGGTCCTGGACGAGGCCGCGGCACGAGCCCGCTGCGTGGAGATCGTGATCCAGGACACACGGGCAACCGGACCGGAGCCCGGCCACATGGATACGGGTGAGGGTGCCTGATCCTGGCGCCACCGACCTGCTGGAGCTGCAAGTGCGCAAACGAATGGTGATCGTGGCCGGAGCGGTCGCGCTGGGTGCCATCGGCATCGCGGTGCCCGCCCTCGCGCTGAGTGGCGGCGACAGCGCGCCCCAGCCCACGACCTCGGCTCCGCAGCCGCCCACGTCGTCCCCGGTCTCGACCAGTCCCTCGGTGCTGCCGCCGGTCTCGACCAGTCCTTCGGTGCTGCCGCCGGCCTCGACCCCGCCCGAGGTCACGCCGACCACCGTGCTGCCGCCGCCCACGACCGCGCCTCCATCGATGTCGCACCCGCCGACGACCGCGCCCCCGTCGGTCCTGCCGACGCCGTCGGTCAGCCACAGCCCCACGACGTGGGCCCCGCCCGCCACGACGCCGGCTCCGTCGTCCTCCGCCCGGTAGGGAGTCACCTCTGAACTGGGAGGCCGAGTTCACCGACTGCTTCGACCGGTACGCCGACTCGATGCGGTTCACCGCGTTCTTGTTGTGCGGGAACTGGCACGAGGCGGAAGACCTCATGCAGTCGGGGTTCTTGAAGCTGTACCTGGCCGGTCCGAAGCTCTCGGACCGGTCGGGGCTGGAGCCGTACCTGCGTCAGATCGTCGTGCGGACGTTCCTCGCGGAACGCCGCAAGGTGCGGTGGCGCAGGGAGAAGCTGACTGACGCACCCCCAGAGGGCCTGTCCTCCGTCGCAGGGACGGAGGACAGGCTCGTGGTGTGGCAGGCGCTCACCGCCGTGCCCGCACGGCAACGCGCTGTCCTCGTGCTGCGCTTTTGGCACGATCTCAGCGTCGAGGACACCGCGACGGCGCTGAACTGCTCGACGGGCACGGTGAAGTCGCAGAGCAGCAAGGGCCTGGAGACGCTGCGGCGCAGGCTGGGACCGGAGTTCGACCACTTGAGGCTGGAGGTGTGATGGTTCGCGAGGACGACCTGCGGGCGACTTTCTCCGCTCTGCACCAGGACGGGGCGCCGCCGCGTGCCGTCACCGCGGCCGACCTGATCCAGCGCGGCCAGGCCGTGCGGTCCCGGCGCCGCACCATCGCGGTGGTCGGCAGCGGCCTCGCGACCGTGGGGGTCGTGGCGGTGGCGCTCGCCGTGCTGCCGGCCGCGGCACCCCCGCAACCGGCGACACCGGGGCCGGCCTCGACGACGTCGCGGGTTCCGCCGACCACGTCGCCGTCGTCGCCTTCCGTGGAACCGCCGCCGACGACGCTGAACCCGCCCAGTTCGCACGCGCCGCAGACACCGCCGGTCCAGTCGACGACGCCGCCCGGCGCCACGACGCCGACGCCCGGCTCGGTGGCGAAGCCGAACGTGCAGTCGACGTCCGTGCCGCCGCCCTCCTCGTCCTCCAGCGTTTATTCGGTGCCGCCGACCTCCCGCTGAGCGGCATGATCCGGGCCATGATCGCTCTGATCCGGCTGGTCGAGATCACCGATGCCAATCGCGATGCCGTGGTCGCCGTGCGCGTGCATCCCGCGCAGGAGCGGTTCGTCGCATCCGTCGAGAAGTCCTTCGTGGATGCGCGGGAGAACCCCGAGGCCGAACCGTGGTTCCGCGCGGTCTACGACGGCGACGTGCCGGTCGGGTTCGTACCCACCGGGGAGGACGGCGAGATCATCCTGCGGCTGGACCTGGGCTCGCGACCGTGAAGTGCCGGTCGGTGCCGGGGGTCTCCAGCTCGTCGAGCACCGCCACGGCGAGGTCCTCCGCCGAGATCACGGACGGGCCGGTCAGCAGCTCGTCCGTGCCGCGCCGGTAGGAGCCGGTGCGCTCGCCTGGTTCGAGCAGCGCGGGCGGGCTCAGGTAGACCCAGTCGGCGCGATGGGCCTTGCACTCCTCCAGTTGACGCATGCTCGCCTCGGCGACGGGACGGATGTGCGGCGGCACGTACCGCTCGTCGTCGAGCACGAGGCCGGTGCCGTCCGGTGTTCGCAGCGGTGCGGCGCCACCGACGACGATGACCCGCGTACGTGTCGCGAATGCCGCGTCGAGCACCACCGTCGAGGTGACGCCCGTCGTGGCCACCACCGCACTGTCCACTCCGGACAAAACACTGTCCATCAGCTCCCGGTCGGTGGCGTCACCGCCGGCGCCGCGGGAAACACCTGTCACGTCGTGCCCGCGCCGCACCGCCTCCGCGACGACCCGCGAACCGACCATGCCGGACGCGCCGACGACTGCGATCTTCACTGGAGAACTCCTTTGGCGAGAACGGGTGCCGGTCGCTGACTGGCGACGATCGCGGCGAGGGCGAGTGCGAAACCGGTGAGCTGCACCGGGTCCAGGGTCTGGCCGAGGACGGCGACGCCGAGCACCGCGGCGACCATCGGGGACAGCAGGCCGAGCATCGAGACGGACGTGACCGGCAGCGTGGTGATCGCGCGGAACCACAGCACGTAGGCGAGCAGGCCGCCGACACCGCCGAGCCACAGGTAGCCGAGCAGCGCGGTGAGGCCGATCGCGGGCGGCGGGCCCTCGAACAGGAACGTCACCGGCACCAGGAACAGCCCGCCCGCGGTGAGCTGCCAGCCCGCGAACGCCGTCGGGCTCGCCCCGACCGGCCTGCCCCACTTCTTCGTCAGCGTCACGCCGAGCGCCATGGTCGCGGCGCCGCCCAGTCCGGCCAGCACGCCGACCAGGTCGAACCCGGCGGCCGGGCCGAGGACCACGAGTCCGACGCCGAGCATGCCGATCACGCCCCAGGCGAGCCGCCACGCGGACGGGTTCTCCCTGAGCACCCCGACCGCCAGCAGTGCCACCACGAGCGGCTGTGCGGCGCCCAGGGTGGCCGCGACGCCACCGGGCAGGCGTTCGGCCGCGATGAACAGGAATGGGAAGAACAGGCCGATGTTGAGCACTCCCAGCACGGCAGCCTTCGCCCACCACGACCCGCGCGGCAGCGTCCTGGTCAGCGCCAGCGCGATCAGTCCCGCGGGAAGCGCGCGCACCAGGCCCGCGAAGAGCGGGTGGCCCACCGGCAGCAGTTCGGTCGTGACCACGTAGGTCGAGCCCCAGACCACCGGTGCGAACGCCGCGAGCGCGGTGCGGGAGAGGTCGCTGTTTCTCACGCCCTCCAGTGTTGGCGCGATCGATCAATGAGTTCAACACATGCTTTTCATCCGATCCATCGTGATTCAAGATGGATGACGTGGAGCTCCAGCAGATGCGGTACGTGGTGGCGGTCGCCGAGACGGGCAGCTTCACCAAGGCCGCCCGGCAGTGCCTGGTCGTGCAGTCGGCGTTGAGCCATCAGATCGCCCGGCTCGAACGGTCGCTGGGCGCGCGGTTGTTCGAACGCACCAGCCGCAGCGTGCGGCTGACCCCGGCGGGCGCGGCGTTCCTGCCGTCCGCGCGGCAGTGCCTCGACCTGGCCGAACGGGCGGCGGCCGAGGTCGCGGCGGCGGTGGGGGAGGTGCGCGGGCGAGTGGTGGTCGGCGTGATCCCGACCGTCGCCGCCGTCGATCTGCCGGCCGCGTTGAAGGTGTTCCGCGAGCGCTATCCGCAGGTGCGGGTCGCGTTGCGGATGCTGTCGAGCTACGAGCTCGTCGACCAGGTGCGGCAGGGCGGGCTCGACCTCGCGTTCCTCGGCTTGCCGCTGGGGGTGCGCCCGGAAGGCGTGCGGGGCCGGGAGCTGGCACGTGACGAGCACGTGGCCGTGATGGCGCCGGGGCATCCGCTCGCGCGGCAGGAGTCGACGAACCTGCGGACCCTGGCGGAGGAGCTGTTCGCCGACTTCCCGGCGGGGTCGCCGGGGCGGACGCAGTCGGACCAGGCCTTCTCGATCGCGGGACTGCACCGCGAGGTCGCGTTCGAGGTGACGACCGCGGAGCTGATGGCCGGGCTGATCCGGGAGGGGCTCGCGGTGGCCGTGCTGCCGTCGCGGTACACGCCGCGGCTGAGCGGGGTGGTGACCGTGCCGATCGTGGACGGGCCCTCGCGGGTGGAGCACCTGGTGTGGAGCGCGGGTGGGCTGACTCCGGCGGCCGCGGCGTTCCTGGACGTGCTCGGAGTGCCCGAAACTGTCGGTGGTGCCTGAGATAATGAAATCTAGGGGACCCCCTGCGGGGGACCCCTGCGTGAGCGTGGCCCGGCCTGCGGTGCTGTGGCCCGGCCTGCGGTGCTGTGACTCAGCCGGCGGTGCCCGTGGAGAGCAGACCCCCGTCGACGCGGACGGTCTCGCCCGTGATCCACGAAGCGCCGTCCGAACACAGGAAAGCCACGAGAGAGGCGACGTCCTCAGGCGTGCCGAGGCGCTTCATCGGGTACTGCTGCGCGGCTTCCTCCTCGCGGCCGACGTAGAGCGCCTCCGCGAACTTCGTCTTCACCACGGCGGGCGCGACGGCGTTCACGCGCACCTTCGGGCCGAGCTGCCACGCGAGTTCCTCGGTCAGGCGGATCAGCGCCGCCTTGGACGCGCCGTACGCGCCGATCACGCCCGTGGACCGGATGCCGCCGACCGACGCGATGTTCACGACGGCGCCGCCGTGCTCGCTCATCCACGCCTTCCACGCGAGCTGGACGAAACCGAGGGCGGCCACCACGTTGACGTCGAAGATCTTCTTGACGGCGTTCAGGTCGGCCTCCATCAGGAAGCCGAACTGCGGGTTGATGCCGGTGTTGTTCACGAGCACGTCGAGACGGCCGAACTCCTCGACCGTGCGTGCCACGGCCTCTTCGCGGGACGCGTCGTCGCCTGCGTTGCCTGCGACCGCGAGGACGCGACCGCCCGTGTCGGCTTCCAGTTGCGAGGCGGCCTCGGCCAGCTGGTCGGCCTTGCGGCCCGTGATCGTGACGGAGGCGCCGCGAGAGAGGAGCTCGCGTGCGATGCCGTGGCCGATACCGCGCGACGCGCCGGTGACCAGCGCGGCCTTGCCCGAGAAGTCTTCGCTCATGGCCGCAATCTATGCGTCCCGCCACAGGTGGGAAATTCGATGGTCGTGATCCCGTAGAATGGTCTGCGTGATCCTCCTGGAGTAGGCCGAACCGGACGTGCCATCCCTTGCCATGCCCGGAGTTCCTGTAGCTACTCGGAGTTTCTTTTGATCACCGCAACTGACATGGAGTTGCGCGCGGGCTCACGCATTCTGGTGAGCGGCGCCAACCTGCGCGTTCAGCCCGGCGACCGCATCGGCCTCGTGGGCCGCAACGGTGCCGGCAAGACCACCTCCCTGCGCGTTCTCGCCGGTGAGGGCCAGCCCTACGCCGGCGCCATCCTGCGCAAGGGCGCGCTCGGCTACCTGCCGCAGGACCCGCGCGAGGGCGACCTGTCGGTCATCGCCAAGGACCGGGTGCTGTCGGCGCGCGGTCTCGACGAGCTGCTCCGCGACATGGAGAAGGCCCAGTCGAAGATGGCCGAGCTGGTCGACCCGGACGAACTCGACGTCGCCGTCGCCAAGTACGGCAAGCTCGAGGACCGCTTCTCCTCGCTCGGTGGTTACGCCGCCGAGTCCGAGGCCGCCCGCATCTGCTCGAACCTCGGCCTGCCGGACCGCGTGCTGGCGCAGCCGCTCAGCACGCTGTCCGGTGGTCAGCGCCGCCGCGTCGAGCTGGCCCGCATCCTGTTCGCCGCGTCCGAGGCGGGCATCGGCGCCAAGTCGAGCACGATCCTGCTGATCGACGAGCCCACGAACCACCTCGACGCCGACTCGATCACGTGGCTGCGCGGCTTCCTCAAGTCGCACGACGGCGGCCTCGTCGTGATCTCGCACGACGTCGAACTGCTCGACGACGTCGTGAACAAGGTGTGGTTCCTCGACGCGATGCGCGGCGAGGTCGACATCTACAACCTCGGCTGGAAGAAGTACCTCGAAGCCCGTGCGACGGACGAGAAGCGTCGCCGTCGTGAGCGCGCCAACGCCGAGAAGAAGGCCGGCGCGCTGATGACGCAGGCCGCCAAGATGGGTGCGAAGGCCACGAAGGCCGTTGCGGCGCAGAACATGGCGAAGCGTGCCCAGAAGCTGCTCGACGGTCTCGACGAGGTGCGCCAGAGCGACAAGGTCGCGAAGATCAGCTTCCCGTCGCCCGCCCCGTGCGGCAAGACCCCTTTGATGGCAGAGGGTCTGAGCAAGTCCTACGGTTCGCTGGAGATCTTCACCGGCGTGGACCTGGCCATCGACAAGGGTTCCCGCGTCGTCGTGCTCGGCTTCAACGGTGCCGGCAAGACGACGCTGCTGCGGTTGCTGGGCGGCAGCGAGAAGGCGGACGCGGGCGGCGTCGTGCCCGGTCACGGCCTGAAGATCGGTTATTTCGCGCAGGAGCACGAGACGCTCGACCACAACGCGTCGGTGTGGGAGAACATCCGCCACATGGCGCCGGACGAGCAGGAGCAGCGGCTGCGGTCGTTGCTCGGCACGTTCCTGTTCAGCGGCGAGCAGCTCGACCAGCCGGCGGGCACGTTGTCCGGTGGCGAGAAGACGCGGCTCGCGCTGGCCGGTCTGGTGTCGTCGGCGGCGAACGTGCTGCTGCTCGACGAGCCGACCAACAACCTCGACCCGGCCTCGCGCGAGCAGGTGCTCGACGCGTTGCGGCGGTACGAGGGCGCCGTCGTCCTGGTGACGCACGACCCCGGCGCGGTCGAGGCGCTGGAGCCCGAGCGGGTGATCCTGCTGCCCGACGGCACAGAGGACCACTGGTCCGAGGACTATCTGGACCTCGTTCAGCTGGCGTGATCTCCACCCGTCAAAGGATTACCGAGCGCGTTCTGTGATCAACTGAGTGTGATCGAATCGACCGTTCACCGATCTCTTTGCTTGATCACCTGGCGTTCTGCCGGTTCCTGTTCGATCATTGCGACGACAGGGGCCGTCAAACGGCCCACCTGCTCGTACGGAAGGCGGGACAAGGTGGCTGACCTGAAGAAGGGTGCCCGGATCACCGGCGCCACACGGGACAAGCTGGCCGCTGACCTGAAGAAGAAGTACGAAAAGGGCGCGAGCATCCGGGCTTTGGCCGAGAGCACCGGGCGTTCCTACGGCTTCGTGCACCGGGTTCTGTCGGAATCCGGGGTCACGCTGCGCGGTCGCGGTGGCGCCACCCGGACGAAGAAGAAGTAGCCACAACTCAGACTGCTACTCTCCGGTAACTAGCTTCTAGTCCGCCGGAGGTAACGACTATGCCAGTGCCTTCCATCGACGCTGGTGTGCTCGAGCGCGGTGGCGTTCGGCTCGCGATCTCCGGGCCGCGCGCGACCATCACGCTCGATCGTCCTGACGTGCTCAACGCGCAGACGCCGGCTACCTGGCAGGCGTTGCGGCACATCGGCGAACAGCTGGACCCGGACGTCCGCGTCGTGGTCGTCCGGGGCTCTGGCCGTGCCTTCTCGGCAGGGCTGGACCGGCGGATGTTCACCGGTGAGCCCGTCGACGGCGAACCCGGTGGTCTCGGCGCGATCCTGTCGCTTCCGGCTGCGGAGGCGGACGCCCGCATCGCGTCGTACCAGGCCGGGTTCACCTGGCTGCGCGACCCGGCACGCGTGACGATCGCCGCAGTGCAGGGGCATGCCATCGGCGCGGGTTTCCAGTTGGCGCTGGCGTGCGACTTCCGCGTGCTCGCCGAGGACGCGCAGTTCTGCATGGCCGAGACCGGGCTGGGACTGGTGCCCGACCTCGGCGGCACGCTGCCGCTGGTGCGACTCGTGGGGTACTCGCGCGCGGCCGAGATGTGCGTGACCTCCCGCCGCGTGCCGGCGCAGGAGTCGCTGCGGATCGGCCTCGCGAACTCCGTCGTGCCCGCGGACGGGCTCGACGGCGCCGTCGACGAGCTGGTGGCCGCCGTTCTCAAGCCGATGGCCGGTGCCGTGTCGGAGACGCTGGCGCTGATCCTGGCTGCCGCCGAGACGCCGACGGCCGAAGCGCAGCTCGCGCTGGAGCGTGCCGCCCAGCTGCGCCGGCTGCAGTCGTTCGCGGCCCTGTCCGCTCAAAGCTGAACCTTTCCGCCGCTGTAGCCGTCCGCGAAGGAATTGTCAGACCGCTGTGCTGTTCTAGACAGCGTGGACGGATACAGCTCTTGGCGATTCATGATGGGAGCGACCTCGGACGCGCCTTCGAAGGTGCGCCGGGGTACGTTCCGCCGCGTTCTGGCCTTCGCCCGGCCGCACCGGGCGAAGCTGCTGGTGTTCCTGCTGCTGACGGTCGTCTCGTCGGTTCTCGCGGTGTCGACGCCGTTGCTGGCCGGCCGCGTGGTCGACGCGATCGTCCGCGGCTCCGTGCCGTCCGTGGTCGTGTGGCTGGCCGTGGCGATCGCGCTGATCGCCATCGTCGACGCCGGCCTGGGCCTGGTCGAGCGCTGGCAGTCGACGCGCATCGGTGAGGGCCTGATCTACGACCTGCGTCGTGCCGTGTTCGGCCACGTGCAGAAGATGCCCGTCGCGTTCTTCACGCGCACCCGCACCGGTGCGCTGGTCTCCCGCCTGAACAACGACGTGATCGGCGCCCAGCGCGCCTTCACCTCGACGCTGTCGGGCTTCGTCACGAACATCATCCAGCTGGTCCTGTCGCTGGCCGTCATGTTCACGTTGTCGTGGCAGGTCACGGCCCTGGCGCTGGTGCTGCTGCCGGTGTTCGTGCTGCCCGCCAAGCGGATGGGCCGCCGGATGGCGGACATGCAGCGGGAAGCCTCCACCCTGAACGCCTCGATGGTCACCCAGTCGACCGAGCGCTTCTCGGCGCCGGGCGCGACGCTGGTGAAGCTCTTCGGCCGTCCGGCCCGCGAGGAGGAGGAGTTCTCCGAGAAGGCCGCGCAGGTCCGCGACATCGGCATCCGGACCGCGATGGCCACCCGCTGGTTCATGACGGGCCTGACGCTGGTCTCGGCGCTGGCGCAGGCGCTGGTCTACGGCCTGGGCGGCTACCTCGCGCTGACCGGGCACCTGGCGGCCGGCGCCGTGGTGTCGCTCGCGCTGCTGCTGACCCGCCTGTACGCCCCGCTGACGGCGCTCGCGAACGCGCGGGTAGACCTGATGACGGCGCTGGTGTCGTTCGAGCGTGTCTTCGAGGTGCTGGACCTCGACCCGATGATCAAGGAGAAGCCGGACGCCCGCGGCGTGCCCGAGGGCCCGGTGTCGGTCGAGTTCGAGGACGTGCGCTTCGCGTACCCGTCGGCGGACAAGGTGTCGCTGGCGTCGCTGGAGTCCGTGGCCACTTTGGACACTCGTGGTGGCGAGGAAGTGTTGCACGGAATCAGCTTCAAGGCGGAGGCCGGTCAGCTGGTCGCCCTGGTCGGCTCGTCCGGCGCGGGCAAGTCCACCCTCGCGTCACTCGTGCCGCGGCTCTACGACGTCGACTCGGGCGCCGTGCGTCTGTCCGGAGTGGACGTCCGCGACCTGACCTTCGAGGCGCTGCGCGCGTCCGTCGGCGTGGTCACCCAGGACGGGCACCTCTTCCACGACACCATCTGGGCCAACCTGGAGTACGCGTCACCCGGCGCCACCGACGACGACCTGTGGGACTCGCTACGCCGCGCCCGCCTGCTGGACCTGGTGGCGTCGTTGCCGGACCAGCTCGACACCGTGGTCGGCGAGCGCGGCTACCGGCTGTCCGGCGGCGAACGGCAACGGCTCACCATCGCCCGCCTGCTGCTCGCCAAGCCGCGCGTCGTGATCCTGGACGAGGCCACCGCACACCTGGACTCGGAGTCCGAGGCCGCCGTGCAGGAGGCGCTGACCGAGGCGCTGCACGGACGAACGTCGCTGGTGATCGCCCACCGCCTCTCGACGATCCGGGCGGCCGACCAGATCCTGGTGCTGGAGCACGGCGACATCGTGGAACGAGGCACGCACACCGAGCTGATGACCGCGGAGGGCCGCTACGCCGACCTCTACAACACGCAGTTCGCCCAGCCTCCTGTGGTCGGGGTGCTGCCGACGCCGAAGTTCAGCGAGCGACTCGGGGTGCCACAGACGAACTGATGCCGGTGGGGCCCGGTGCCGGTGAGGCGCGGACGCTCGCCGGAGAAGCAGGCGGGCAGCCCGCGGAGCCTGCCTGGGAGGCGGGCGCCTGGAGAGACTTTGTCCGGGTGGCTGTCCGGGGTGGCGCCGCGCGAGGATCGTGACCCTGCCGCCGTCGGACGCGAACGCCGCCCGTTGCTCAAGCCCCGGCACGTCTCGGGCGGCTCGCGGAGCTTGCCTGAGAGGGATGGCCGCTTGCGAAACGACGTCCGGCTCTTCGAGGCGTTCACCGCCCGCGCGGCCGCGTAAGCGGTCGGTCTGCCCAGCCGATCGGCTGGCTGCGGTTTGTCGCCGGCGAGGCGACGAACCGCGACGTGGCCAATGGCCTCGCCATCACCGAGGCGCTCGACCACGAGCAGCCCGGCCTCGCGCGAGCCAGCCCGGCCCCGCGCGAGCCAGCCCGGCCCCGCGCGAGCAGCCCCTCCCCGCGCGACCAGCGGTTCAGCGCTTGAGGAACGCCGCCGTCGCGTTCAGCGCGCTCTGCGACGAGCCCGCCTTCTCCACGACCACCGCGAACGCCACGTTGTTCTGGTAGCCGACGAACCAGCCGTGCGCCTCGCCGCCGCCCGCCTCGGCCGTGCCGGTCTTCCCGGCCAGGCCGGGGATTCCGGCGAGCTGCTTCGCGGTGCCGGCGGTGACCACCTCGCGCATCATCGCGCGCAGCGGCGGCAGCACGGCGGCGGGCGGGGCGGCCGCCACGTCGTTCGGCTCGGACGGCCTGCCGCGCAGGAGCGTTGGCGTCGGGGTCCTGCCCGAGACGACGGTGGCGGCGACCAGGGCCATGCCGAACGGGCTGGCCACCACGTTGCCCTGGCCGAAGCTGTTCTCCACCCGCTGGTCGCCGGTGGCCGGTGGGACCTTGCCGGTGTTCGTCTCGGCGCCGGGGATGGCCCAGTCGGCGCCCAGGCCGAACCGTTTCGCCATGTTCGGCAGGGCGTTCGGGTCGAGCTTGGAGCCCAGGTCGCCGATCGTCGTGTTGCAGGACAGCGCGAACGCCGTGTGGAACGGCAGGCTGTCGTGGCCGAAGCCGTCGTTGCTGATCCTGCGGGTGCCGATGGTGGCGGTGGCCGGGCAGGGGACGGCGGTGCCGCTCTGCACCAGGCCCGCGTTCATGACCGCCGCCGCGGTGACGATCTTCATCGTCGAGCCGGGGGCGTAACGGCCGACGAACGGGTTGGTGCCGCCCAGTGCCTTGTTCTGCGCCACGGCCAGGATCTCGCTGGTGGAGGCCTCGATGGCCACGATCGCCGCACCCTGCGGGAGTGCGTCCACGGCTGCCTGGGCCGCTGCCTGGCGGGCCGGGTCGATGGTGACGGTGATCTTCTCGCCGCCCTCCGCCTTCTTGGTGTCCAGCATGGTGAACGCGCCGCCCGCGGTGATGCCGACTTCCCAGCCGTCGATGCCCTTCACGTCGCCGACGGTGGCGGTGATCGTCTTGTACAGGCCGTCCGGGATCGTGCCCTGCGTCAGTGGCTTGCCGTCGCGGCCCAGCAGGGCGCCTTCCGCCAGCGCCTTGCGGTAGGTGAGCGACGCGCCCTCGGTCAGCTGCGGGTGGATGACCGTGGGCGTCCAGTGGACCTTCCAGGCGCCGTCGGCGCGGGTCATCGGGACCTTGACGTCGTACTTCAGCAGGCCTGCGCCCGGCATCGTCCAGGTGACGGACGCGGTGAGCTCGGTGGTCGTGGCGTCCGCCGCCGGTGGTTCGGCCGCCGCCACCGTGGCCTGGTAGGCGGACGTGCTCATGCCGGCCTTGCTGGCTTCCAGGGCCGTGGTCGCCGCCGCCGGTGCGTCGGTGAAGACGGCGGCGCTGGCCGGGCCCGAGAACGCCCTGGTCAGGAAGGAGGTGGCCACCTGCACCGGAGTCTCCGCCGGCTTGACCGGTGCGTCGGCGACCACCACCGACCTGCTGCCCGACCAGAGCAGGGTGCCCGCCACGCCGACCACAGCCGTCGTGGCGAGCGCGCCGCCGATCAGGATCCATCTACGAGTCTTCTGCTCCATCTGTTCGAATCCCCCCAGGTAAGTGCTTTCCCCGGTGGGAGAATAACGGCAGGCCGCGGGGGATCTGTGAGGGTTTCTACCTATCCGAGCTGCGGAATGCGGGTCTGGTAGTGGCGGAGCAGGTCGGCGTTGGCCGCGTCGCCGCCCTCCACGTTCGCGCTGCGCCACAGGGGGAGCCGCACGCCGGACTCGGTCGCCTTGTCGATCAGGCGGACCATCAGCAGGTTCCACAGGAACGTGGTGGCCAGCGTGGAGATCGCCGCGGTGACCGGGGCGTGCTCCGGGTAGGTCGAGTCGCCGGGTGGGACCAGGTTGTCGAGGACGACGGTCGAGACCTCGGCGAGGGTCGCGCCGGCGCGGCGGGGGGCCTGGGAGCTGGAGGCCACCGAGGTGACGCCCACCACAGGGCAGCCCCTGTTCGCGGCCTCCTGAGCCAGTTCGACGGGGTAGTAGTTCACGCCCGACGTCGAGAACACGAACAGCACGTCGTGCGGGGCCAGACCCGATTCGCGCAGGACCTCGCCCGCGAGGCCGGAGCGGCGTTCGGCCGACGTGCTGCTGATCGCGCCGTGCATCGGGAGCAGTTCGGGGTGGTAGACCGGGCGGACGCAGGCCAGGCCACCGGCCCGGTAGAAGGTCTCGGCGACCGCCGCCAGCGAGTGTCCCGCGCCTGCGGTGAGGAGGATTCCGTCGGCCTGGACGGCGGCCAGCACGAGCTCCGCCACGTCGTCGAGTGCCGCCGCGTTGTGCTGTTCGACGCGCGTGAGATGCGTGCGCACGAGATTGCCGTAGTCGGACCCGGTCACGGTGTCGGTCGTCATGCCGGTCAGTACTACCGGATCGCAGGTGACGTCACCAGTAACCCACGCACCACAAACCTCGATACGCGCGATGAGGGGTGCGGTGGCGCTCGTGGACAGGGGGTGGGTTTGATCAGGCGGTACTTCTATTTCTGGGTCGCGCTGGTCGCGGTGTTCACGGCAGCGGCGGCCACGAACATCGCGCTGGCGATCACCTACTCCGAGCTGTGGCCGGTGTGGGTGGCGCTGACGCTGCTGGTTGTTTCCGTGGGGTGCGCCAGGGCGGCGGTTCGGGCGAGGCCCTAAGCCAGCAGTTCGACCCCCAACGCGGACGCGGTGTGCAGCACCGAGTTGCGGTGGCGTTGGGCGACGGCCAGGCCCGCGTCTCGCAGCACGGAGGCGTGGGCACTGGCCGAGGCGGCGGAGATGCCCAGGCGGCGAGCCAGTTCCGTGGTGGTGCAGCCGCCGGCGATGACCTCCAGCGCGGCGGCGCGGGTGCGGCCGAGCAACGCCTCCAGCGACCGTTTGCCGGTGCTCGTCACGTGCAGGTCGCGCGCGATCGGATAGACGAGCACGGGCGTGCGGCTCTGGTCCCGGAGCATGATCGGCCGCTCCCAGCAGAAGTACGACGGCACGAGCACCAGGCCCTGGCCACCCAGGTGGACGTCGCGCTGCGGGAAGCGGGACTCGATCGACAGCACGGACGGCGCCCACGAGATCGTCGGGTGCAGCGCCGCGAGCATGCCCTCGCAGCCGCTGTCCAGGAACGACCGCGCCCGCACCGCTCGGTCGGCGTCGACGACGGCGCGCACGTCGCCCCAGATCGGGGCGAGTGCGTGCCGGTGGTAGTCGCGCAACGCCTCGCCGAGCGAGTCCAGGGTGGCCACGTCACCGCCGGCCAGCAGGTGCGTGCGCGGGTCGAGGCGGTGTCGGTGGTCCAGTTGCGCCAGGTCCGCGCGCAGCGACTCGACCGGTGTCGACAGCACCGCGTCGATGCCCGCGTCGACCGCGCACGCGCCAGCGGTGGGGGTCAGGAAGTCGGGGGAGTAGCCGACGGGTGGCGCCAGCTGCATGAGCCAGCGGGTGTCGCCGGGCAACGTCGTCCGCACCGTCGCACGCCACCGGCCGAACACCGGCGTGGCCGAGCGCTGCCGCAGCACGTGCAGGCTCAGCAGGATCTCCCACATCGGGTCGGGACCGGCGGCGACACGCACCCTTGCCAGGTCCTCCGCCGTGAAGTGGACACGCAGCACAGCAGCAGATTGGCACAGCGGAGCAGGGCCTGTACCGGATTCGAGACCACTCAGCCAAAAGGTGCACATCGCCCACCCAGAGTGGGTTCTCGCACGGCTCCGAGCGCTCCCAGCTGGATTTTTAGGGCTCGGCCGAATGTTGTGGCGGCTCTTCTCCCGCTCCCGCCAAGCTTCTCGGCGAGCGCCGGACAGGGGACCGGCGCCACCACTGAGGGGAATTCTTTCGATGAAGCTCGCGAAGATCACCGGGGCGATCGCGGCCGCCGGTGTCGCCCTGACCATCCTGACCGCGCCGGTCGCGTCCGCCGCACCGGGCGAGACCGTCATCCCGGCCGCCGCCGAGCTCGGCATCCAGGGCGAAGGCGTGCTGCCGCACCAGTTCCAGGTGCAGAAGACCGGCTACTGGTGTTCCGCCGCCGCTGCCCGCATCGCGCTGACGGCCCGCGGCAAGTACGTCGAGCAGTCCACGCTGGCCTCGTTCATGAAGGTCACGACCAACGGCCTGCCCAACATCAAGAACCTCGAGAACGCCCTCGACCACTACACCGGCTCGACCTACTACCAGGTCAAGCAGTGGTCGACCAACTCGCAGCTGCTGACGAAGCTCAAGGGTGACGTCGTCTACAACGCCAACCGCGGCCACGCCGTCGTCATCAACGTGATCCGCCTGAACGGCCGCAGCTACTCCGGCGGCCACTACGCCACGATCGTCGGCTACCGCGCGGGCGGCAACGAGTTCGCCGTGTCCGACCCGGCCTACGCGGGTGGCAAGCTGCACTGGCTGAGCGCCTCCAACGTGTCGTCCGGCATCAAGCTCCGCCGGTACGTCGCCTGAGGTCCTCTGGCCGATCGATGTCCGCACCGTCCGCCACGTCGGCGCAGTCGACGAGGCGGACGGTGTTCGCCTGGAGGTAGTCCCGCGCGCCCTGGTCACCCGCCGCCGACGCCATGACACCCGCGAAGTGGTCCGACCCGATCAGCACCGGGTGCCCGATCTCGCCGTCGTAGGTGGCGCGGGCCAGCACTTTCGGCTCGCCGAGAGCCATGAGGCGGTGCAACGCCTCGACGGTGACGCCCGGGGTGTCCACGGGCAGGACGATCACCGCGTCCGCGCTGCCGACGGCGTGCAGGCCGGTGCGCAGCGACGACCCCATGCCGGTGTCCCAGTGGGGGTTGTCGACGACGGTCACGCCCTGAAGGGTGGCCTGTCGCCGCACTTCCGCCGCCTGCGCGCCGAGCACCACGACGACCGGGTCGCAGCCGGCGGCTCTGAGCAGGTCGGCGGCCGAGTCCACGAAGAGCTTGCCGTGCAAGCCGACGAGAGCCTTGGGGGAACCGAACCGGCGGCCGGCCCCCGCGGCGAGCAGAACACCGGCCACGCGCATGGCCCTGAATCTAGTGGCGCGACCCCGCACGCCGGCGATGCGGCCGGCCGTCAGCCGAGGTTTTCCAGGATCAGCGAGGAAGCCGCTTCCGGGATCTCCTCCGGGATCCAGTGGCTGACGTCCTCGACCATCTCGAACCGGTACGGCCCGGTGCACCACTTCTCGGTCTCGAAGGCCGCCACCGACCCGAACGCGACGTCCTCGGTGCTCCACACGTACATGGTCCTGACGCCGACCTTGTCCGCGGCACCGTGCGGCTTGCCGGCGCGGTACCAGTTGAGGGCGGCGGTGAGCGCGCCCGGTTCGCTCAGCCGCTGGACGTACTCCTCGACGTGCGAGGGCCTGATCCGCCACTCGAACATCTGCTTGATGGCCTGCGCGTTGTTGTCGAGCATGCGCTTCTCGGTGCTGCGCTCACGCCAGTCGCGCATGTACTGCGACCGCATCGCCTGGTCCTCGTCGGACTGCAGCGCGACCTTCAGCGCGGCGGGGTGCGGCGTGGAGAAGACGGTGAGCGTGCGCAGGCGTTCGGGGTGCTCGATCGCGGTCCACCACGCGACGGCGCCACCCCAGTCGTGCCCGACCAGGTCGAACGTGTCCCAGCCCAGCGAGTCCGCCATCGCGATCACGTCGCCGACCAGGTGCGTGACCGTGTACTCGGACGCCTGCTCCGGGCGCACGCCGGGGGAGTAGCCGCGCTGGTCCGGTGCGACGGCGCGGAAACCGTTCACGCCGAGCACCGCCACCTGGTGCTCCCACTCGATCGCGGCCTCGGGGAAGCCGTGCAGCAGCAACACCGGGCGGCCGTCCTCGGGGCCGGACGCGATGGCGTCGAAAGTGCCTGCCTCGGTGGGGATGCTGATGTGGTCGATCACGGACTCGACCCTACCGGTGTGACCTGGCTCTCAACGGGCGAGCCGAAGAGCCTGGCCTCACGAACAGCAGGTGTGCATCCGCAGGTAGACGTGCTGAAACCGCAGGGCGGTACGAACGCTGTCGTGCTCGTGCTGCACGGCGGCCGCGAACACGGCACCGGACCCGTCCGGCGCCACAACCTCGCGTACCTGCGCATGGTCCCGCTGGCCAGGGCGCTGCGCGCGCCCGGTGCCGAGGTCTGGAACATGCGCTACCGGGTCCGCGGCTGGAACGCGCCGAGCCTCGATCCGGTGAAGGACGCGCGGTGGGCGCTCGAGAAGATCACCGAGCTCCACCCCGGCAGGCCGGTCGTGCTGGTCGGGCACTCGATGGGCGGCCGGACCGCGCTGCGCGTGGCCGGGCATCCGAGCGTGGTCGCGGTGTGCGCGCTGGCGCCGTGGCTCGTGCCCGGCGAACCGTTCGAGCAACTCAGGGGCAAGGCACTGCTCATCGCACACGGCGACCAGGAACGGATGACGGACCCGGCCAGGTCGCTGTTGTTCGCCCGCCAGGCCAAGACCGTGACGGACCGGGTGGCGCGGTTCAGCGTTGTCGGCGACGGGCACGCGATGCTCAGGAGGGCGCGGGACTGGACCCGGCTGGTCGTCTCGTTCGTCCACGGTGAACTCGGGTTCGAACCGGTCGCACCCGACATCGCGAATGCCATGCGGGAGGCCTCGCCACGAGGCCTCGACGTGCCTTTGGGAGGCTCGCGTGGCTGAGGTCGCCGTCATCGGAGCAGGGGTCGCCGGGCTTACGGCAGCCTATGTGTTGCAACGCAAGCACGACGTCACGCTGTTCGAGGCCGACGACCGGCTCGGCGGCCACGCGCACACGCACGACCTGGACGGCGTGCACGTCGACTCCGGGTTCATCGTCCACAACGAACGGACCTACCCGAACCTGATCAGGCTCTTCCGCGAGCTCGGCGTGTCCACTCAGGACTCCGAGATGTCGATGAGCGTCCGGTGCGACGGCTGCGGTCTGGAGTACGCGGGCGCCCGGAAGCTGCCGGGCCTGTTCGCGCAGCCGAAGAACGCCGCCAATCCCCGATACCTGCGCATGCTCGCCGAGGTCACGCGGTTCTACAAGCACGCCCAGCGCGTTCTCGACCACGAGGAGGCGCACGACGTCACGCTCGGCGCGTTCCTCGCGATCGGCGGGTACAGCCGTTACTTCGTCGACCACTTCATCGTGCCGCTGGTCAGCGCGGTGTGGTCGTCCGGCGCGGCGCTGAGCATGAAGTACCCGGCCTGGTACCTGTTCGAGTTCCTCGCGAACCACGGGATGCTCGCGATCGGCGGCACCCCGCAGTGGAAGACCGTCGTCGGCGGCTCGCGCACGTACGTCGACCGCGCGGTGAAGGGCCTCAAGGCCGTGCACGTCGGCACACCCGTCAGGGCCGTCACGCGCGGCGGCACCGGCGTGGAGATCCGCGACGAGAACAACGTGCTGCACACCGCGGACCACGTCGTCATCGCCACGCACCCGGACCAGGCGCTGGGACTGCTGGCCGACCCGACGCGCGAGGAGAAGGAGGTGCTCGGCGCGTTCCAGTACTCGCGCAACGAGACCTGGCTGCACACCGACGCCTCCATCCTGCCGCGCACGAGCGCCGCGCGGGCGTCGTGGAACCTCTACAAGCGGGCCTGCCACGAAGCGAACGACCAGGTGCTCGTCAGCTACCACATGAACCGGCTGATGCGCCTGGACGAACCGCGCGACTTCGTCGTCACGCTCAACCCGCACGACGTGAACCCGGACCGCGTGCTCGCGAAGATGGTCTACGAGCACCCGATCTACACGCCGGAATCCGTTGCGGCGCAACGACGTCTGCCCGAGATCAACACCGGCGTGACCGCCTACGCCGGCGCGTACCACGGCTGGGGCTTCCACGAGGACGGCTGCGCGTCGGGAGTGCGCGCGGCCCAGCACCTCGGGGTCACGTGGTGATCTACGACGTCGTCATCACGCACGCCCGCCGCGAGCTCATCGACCGGTCGTTCAGCCACCGCGCCTACATGTGGCTGGTCGACCTGGCCGAGTTACCGCGGCTGCCCTGGTGGGCACGCCCGTTCGCGAAGTTCGAGGCCCGTGACCACCTCGGGTCACCGTCGAGGACCATCCGGGAGAACCTGGACGAGTGGCTGGCCGGGCACGGCATCGACCTCGGCGGCGGACAGGTCCTGATGCTCGCCAACGCGCGTGTGCTCGGTTACGTCTTCAACCCGCTGTCCGTGTACTGGTGCCACGACGCCTCCGGAGAGCTCGTGTGCGTCGCCGCGGAAGTGCACAACACCTACGGCGGACGGCATTGCTATCTGCTGCGCACCGACGACAAGGGTCGTGCGTCGGTGGACAAGGAGTTCTACGTCTCTCCGTTTCTCGAGGTCGACGGCCACTACGTCATGAAGATGCCGAAGCCGGGAGACCAGCTGTCCGTGACGATCGCGTTGCGGCAGAACGGGAAGACGACCTTCAGCGCGACGATGAAGGGCGAGCGCAGTTCGGGACTGCGCATGTTGCTGCGCCGTCCGCTGATGCCCCAGCGCGTGTCCGCGTTGATCCGCCGTCATGGCATCGCCCTCTATCTGAGGCGTATTCCGATCATCCCCAGGAGTGATGGATGAGCACGTTGTCCCTGCCCCGTCCCGGCCAGGGCATGTGGCCCGGACTGTTCACGGCACCGCGTTCGCCGATGCGCGCCCGCATCGCCGAGGCGTTGTTCCGCAAGGCCGTGCGCCCGTTGCCGGTGACCGTCCGGTTCCCCGACGGCAGGACGTGGGGAGCGGGCGGCCCGGTGATGCGGATCGTCCGGCCCGGCGAGTTCTTCCACCGCCTCGGAGCCGACGCCAAGATCGGCTTCGGCGAGGCCTACATGGTGGGCGACTGGGAGTCCGACGAGCTCGCGGACGTGCTCTCGGTGTTCGCGGCGAAGCTCTCGACGCTGATCCCGCCCAGCCTGCAGCTGATGCGGCGGTGGGCGGAGCGGCGGCAGACCGAGATCAACGACGTCGCGGGCTCACGGCAGAACATCCACCGGCACTACGACCTGTCGAACGAGCTGTTCGCGGTGTTCCTCGACGAGACGATGACGTACTCGTCGGCGTTGTTCGAGGGCGGGAACGCCGACCTGCGCACGGCCCAGCTGCGCAAGATCGACGGCGTGCTCGACTACGCGGGAGTGCGCGAGGGCTCCCGCGTGCTGGAGATCGGCACGGGCTGGGGCGCGCTCGCCATCCGCGCCGCCCAGAGGGGTGCCACGGTCACGTCGCTGACCATCTCCGCCGAACAGCGCAAGCTGGCGCTGGACCGGGTGAGGGACGCGGGTCTCCACGATCGAGTGACGGTCGAGCTGCGTGACTACCGAGAGGAGCACGGCCGGTACGACGCCGTCGTCAGCGTCGAGATGATCGAGGCAGTCGGTGCCGAATACTGGCCCGAGTACTTCTCGGTGCTCGACCGCCTGCTCGCGCCGGGTGGCCGGGTGGGGCTGCAGGCGATCACCATGCCGCACGACCGCATGATCGCGAGCAAGGCCAGCTACACCTGGATCCACAAGTACATCTTCCCCGGCGGGCTCATCCCGTCCGTGCGGTCGATCGAGGACTCGGTGCGCGACCACACCCGGCTCGAGATCGTCGAGTCGAGGTCGTTCGGCCTCGACTACGCCGAGACGCTTCGCCGTTGGCGCGAAACGTTCCTCACCCGTTGGGACGAGGTGCGGGAGCTGGGCTTCGACGACACGTTCCGCCGGATGTGGGAGTTCTACCTGGCCTACTCGGAGGCGGGCTTCCGCGTCGGATACCTCGGGGTACAGCAGTTCGGCATGGCCGAACGACTGGGCCGTTAGGACCACCTTCTACCCCAAAAGGGTGCTGGTTCCCCCACCCGTGCGGACTTCGTGGTCCTCTTTGAAGCAGGCGGTATCAATCGGCTCGCTGCTGTCTCTTCTTCAGTGAAGCCCCAAGTGTCGCTGTAGTGGAGGAGGTCGCCGGGATGGTTCTACCCACAGCCGTGCGGGCCGGTGGCGGTGTCGCGGTTCTCGTGCCCGGTGAAGGCACGGGGGCCTGGAACCGGCCAACGGTGCCCATGCGCCGTCGGGTGCTCCAGGCACCGGTCTCCAATCAGTGGCTCGCCGAAGCCGAGTTCGCCGACCTCGTCGATGCCGCTCTTGCCGGAGACAGACGGGCGGTCGAGCACCTGCTCGGCCGGATCCAGCCGCTGATCGTGCGCTACTGCCGCGCCAGGGTCGGCGGCCGTGAGCGCACGCTGGTCTCAGCCGAGGACATAGCGCAGGAGGTGTGTGTGGCGGTGCTCGGCGCGTTGTCGAAGTACCGCTACGAACCCGGCTCGTTCCTCGCGTTCGTGTACGGCATCGCCGCGCACAAGGTCGCCGACGCCCGCCGTCGTGCCGTCCGCAACCGCGCCGAGGTCGTGCCGGAACTGCCGGACTGCCCGTCGCTCGACACGGGCCCGGAACAGCACGCCGTCAACGGCGAGATGATGGCCCAGGTGACGCGCCTGCTGCACAAGCTGCCGCCCCGCCAGCGCGAGATCCTCGTGCTGCGGGTGGCCGTGGGCCTGTCCGCCGACGAGGTCGCGCTGGCGGTCTCGTCGACTCCGGGTGCGGTGCGGGTCGCACAGCACCGCGCGCTCACGCGGATGCGGGAGATGATCGCCGAGGAAGGCTGACGCGTTCGATGATCGCGGCGACCAGCGTGGTCGTCGTTGTGAAGCGCGCGCTCAGGGCTTCTGCGGAACCACCGTCCGCAGGTCGGTGAACGCCGCCCCCGCTGCCGTCACCAGGATCAACGCGCCGAACGCCAGCAACGCGACCGCGCCACCGAACACGCCGGCCAGCAACCCTCCGAGCGCCGGCGCGAGTGGCGTCAGCACACGGGAGGTCAGCGTCGAGATCGCGTCGAGGCGGCCCATCATGTCCTCGGGGACCAGTGCCGTGTGCAGCGCGGACACCGAGACGTTGATCAGCGGCGTGACGACCGCGCTGAGCGCCAGCGGCACGAACGGCCAGAAGACGCCGAACGGAAGTGCCATCGCGAGGGTGCAGGCACCGAAGACGGTCAGCACCGCGACCATGAGCGGACCGGGTGCGACGGTGATCCTCGGGGACAGCAGCGAGCCGATGATGCCGCCGACCCCGATGCCCGCGAGCACCAGGCCCGTGTCGATGCCGCTGCCACCGCGTTCGGCCACGAGCGCGAACACCGGCAGCATCGAGGCGCCGCCGAGCAGGTTCAGCACGAGGAAGATGATCGTGAGGTTGCGCAGGCCGGTCTGGTGCCACAGCCAGCGGCCCGCGTCCTTCACGTCGTGGTGCATGCGCCGGCGGGGCTGCTGATCGGCTCGCGCCGGGATCCTGGCGAACCAGGCGCAGATCGCGGCCACGGCGAACGTGATCGCGTCGGCCACGAACGGAAGCGCCCGCCCGACGGCCATGAGCAGGGCGCCCAGCGGTGGTCCGGCCACCCGTGCCGCGTGGCCGCGGGCTTCCTCCTGGGCATAGGCGGTGGTGAGCTGGTCCCTGGGCACGACGGTTTGGATCGCGGCGGTGCGGGCCGGGCCGGAGAACGCGGTGCAGACGCCGTCGACGATCGCGAGCGCGACGAACACCACGACATAGGCGTGGCCGGTGAGGATCGCGGCGGCCAGCAGGGCAGCGGCGAGGGCCTGGACGGACTGGCTCCAGACCAGCGTCCTCCCGCGGTCCCAGCGGTCGACCCACACGCCGGCCGGCATCAGGGTGAACAGCAGCGCTGCGGCCCGCGCGCCCGCGATCACGCCGGGCAGGAGGTACGAGCCGGTGAGCGCGACGACCAGCAGCGGCATCGCCAGCGTCGTCATCGTGGTGCCCAGCTGGGAGACGGCGCCTCCCAGCCAGAGCAGCTGGAACTGAACGTTCTTCCTGAGCGGAACCCCCATGGCCGACGTTTCTATCGCATGATCACCGGCCGCGGATGGCAAGGTTCACGCATGGCCGACCCGGAACCCGCCTACGACGTGCTGCTCACCGGCACCGTTTTCCTCGACATCATCTTCACCGGTCTGCCCCGGCCGCCGGAGCCGGGGACCGAGGTGTGGGCGGAGGGACTCGGGTCGTGTCCCGGCGGCATCGCGAACCTCGCCGTGGCGTTGCGCCGGCTCGAACTGAGGACCGCGCTGGCGGCGGCGTTCGGGGAGGACGCGTACGGCGACTTCTGCTGGGACGTGCTGGCGGACCAGGAAGGCGTCGACCTCTCTTACTGTCGCCGTTTCTACGGGTGGCATTCGCCCGTGACCGTGTCCATGGCGATGGAGCGCGACCGCAGCATGGTCACTCACGGGCACAAGTCGCCTGTCATCGCCGATGACCTCTTCTCTCCGCCGCCGTCGACACGGGCGTGCTTCGTGCACATCCAGGCGGAAGACGAGCAGTGGGTGCGCACGGCGAAGGACAACGGGGCGAAGCTCTTCGCCGACATCGGCTGGGACCGCACCGGAGCGTGGTCGCCGGAGTTGTTGCGCAGACTCGCCGGCTATGACGTGTTCCTCCCGAACCACGTGGAGGCGCAGGGATACACCCGCACCGACACGCCGGAGGCCGCCGCGCGCCGGCTCGCCGAGCACGTGCCAGTGGTGGTCGTCACACGCGGCGGCGGGGGAGCGGTCGCGGTCGACGGCGCCACCGGCGAATGCGTGGACGTGCCGGGGCTCAACGTCGCGCAACTCGACGCGACAGGTGCCGGTGACGTGTTTGGCGCGGGGTTCGTCATGGGCACTCTGGCCGGGTGGCCGCTCGAACACCGGGTGCGGTTCGCGAACCTGTGTGCCGCGCTGTCCGTGCAGCACTTCGGTGGTTCGCTGTCGGCACCTGGCTGGGGAGACATCGCGGTCTGGTGGCGGACGGTGAGCAGGCGGCCGGACGAAGAACTGTCGCGCTACGGGTTCCTGGACGACCTGCTTCCCGAGCACACGGGCGTCGAGGTGCGCAGGGCCAGTCCGACGATCGGCCTCCGGCTACTCCGGTAGGTTGGAAACAGTCGATCAGCGGACGCAACCTCACGGGCCTCCCGCGCGACTTAATACGTAGAGAGTCTCTGGGGTTTTGTTCGGAAGGAGTTGCGGGTTGTTCGCCGCACGCGCGTCAGGCTTGGTCAAGTTGCTGGGGTTGTGCCTGACGGCGGGCGTCCTCCTCGCTGCGATGGTGTTCCCGTTCGTCGGAGGTCTCGGGCTCGCGTCCAACCGCGCGGCCGACACGGTCGACCAGACGTCGGGCGACCTCGCGAAGGGCGAGCTGCCGCTCGTCACCACCATTCAGGACATGAACGGCGACCCGATCGCCTATCTGTACGACCAGTACCGCATCCCGTTGGAGACCAAGGACATCGCGGACACCATGAAGGGCGCGATCCTGGCCATCGAGGACAAACGGTTCTACGAGCACCAGGGCGTCGACTGGCAGGGCATCGCCCGCGCCGCCGCCAAGGCCGGTGTGGACGGTGGGGCGACGCAGGGCGCGTCGACGCTCACCCAGCAGTACGTGAAGAACTACATGGCGTTCGTGCTCGGCGCCGACAACGAGCAGGAGGCCTGGGAGAAGGCCACCGAGGCGACGGTCGGCCGCAAGATGCGCGAGGCGCGCGTCGCGTTGCAGCTCGAGCAGCAGATGACGAAGGACGAGATCCTCACCGGCTACCTCAACATCGTGCCGCTGGGCAACCAGACCTACGGCGTCGGTGCCGCCGCGAAGGCGTACTTCAACACCACGGCCGACAAGCTGACGGTTCCGCAGGCCGCACTGCTCGCCGCGATCGCGAACCGCCCGTCGTCGCTGAACCCCGGCGCGTCCCCGGAGAAGGCGCTGGAGCGCCGCAACATCGTCATCGACAAGATGCGCGAGAACGGTGCGTTCGGCGCCGACGAGACCGAGGCCAGGAAGAAGGCCGAGGAATTCAAGGCCGAGCCGATGGGCATCGTCGAGAACCTGCAGATCCTGCCCAAGGGCTGCGTCGGCGCGGGTGACGGCCCGATCTACGGCTTCTTCTGCTCCTACCTGCTCGACTACCTGCGCGCCTCCGGCATCACGAACAAGCAGCTGCAGCGCGGCGGCCTCACCATCAAGACCACGATGGACCCGAAGGCCACCAAGGCCGCGAAGCAGTCGGCCGAGCAGCAGGTGCCGAAGACCCAGAACGGCATCGCGAACGTCATGTCCGTCGTGCAGCCGGGCACCGACAAGCACCGCGTGCGCGCCCTCGTCGCCTCCCGCGACTACGGCAACAAGGCCGAACTCGGCCAGGTCGCCCGCCCCGTGCCCGCCGAGGTCCTGCCGTTCGGTCCCGGCTCGGTGAACAAGATCTTCACCGCCGCCGCCGCGATGAAGAACGGTGTCACCGGAATCGACCGCAAGATCAAGGTCCCGAAGGTCTACAACTCGCGGGTCTACCCGAACGGCGGCTCGGCCTGGCGCGTCCAGAACGCGGGCGACTACCCCGAGGAGATGACGCTCACCCAGGCCCTCGCGACGTCCCCGAACACGGGCTTCGTGATCCTGCAGGAGCAGGCGGGCCTCAACAACGTCGTCGACATGGCCTACAAGCTCGGCATGCGCGAGACCCTCTCCGGCGTCAACCGCGGCGCGGAGCCCCTGAAGTCCGACGGCTCGAACGGCCCGTCCCAGGGCGACTGGACCAAGCAGAACAACGCCGGCTCCTACACCCTCGGCCCCGGCGCCACCAGCGTCCTGGAACTGGCCAACGTGGCCGCGACCATCGTCTCCAGCGGCACCTGGTGCCCGCCGACCCCGGTAGAGAAGGTCATCGACCGCTACGGCAAGGACGTCCCGCTGAAGGAAATGCCCTGCGAGCAGGCCGTGGAACCGGACCTGGCGAACAGCCTCGCCCAGGGCATGTCCCACGACACCACCGGCAGCGGCACCGCAGCAGCCGCGGCGAGCGGCTCCGGCTGGAACCGCCCGGCCATCGGCAAGACCGGCACCACCGAAGAGCACAAGTCGGTAGCCTTCCTGGCCGCGACCCCGCAGTACGCGGGCGCCGTCATGACCTACGCCGACGGCAACAACCCGCAGGTAATCTGCGCCAACCCGATCCGCCTCTGCCCAGGTAGCTCGCAGGGCGTCTTCGGTGGCCAGGTAGCCGCACCCACCTGGTTCAACGCCATGAAGGTGATCCACGAGGGCCTCCCGGTGGCACCACTGCCTCCGGCAGCACCCAGGTACAAGTAAGCCCCGCTCGGCCAGAGGGCCGCCGGACGCCACGCGCGTCCGGCGGCCCTTTGCGTTGGGCGGGGGGCCAGGGCCAGGCGGAGCGGGCTGAGGCCGGGGTGGGGCCGGAGGATGTGAGCAGCCCAGAGTGACGGCAAGGCGGAGTGGCGGAGCGGAGCGGCCGAGCGGCGACGGCGGGTCGTGTCGAGGCCTGCGGTGACGCCGGGCGGAGCGGCCGGGCTACGGCAAGGGCTGGGGTTGTGAGGCCAGCGAGGGTGGACCGGCCGGAGCGAGGCAGGACGCGGGCGCGGAGGGCGATGGCGGAGCCGCGCCACCCTGCCGCCCACCGCAACGGCGGAGCGAGGCGTCCCTCCCGCACGCACAGGGCAACGGCGGAGCCGCGCCGCCCTGCCGCCAACGGCAATGGCGAAGCCGAGGCGTCCCTCCACGCACAACGGGCAACGGCGGAGCCGAGCTACTCTGCCGCCCAACGCAATGGCGGAGCCGAGGCGTCCCCCCGCACGTGAAGGGCAATGGCGGAGCCAAGCCACCCCTATCGCCCACGGCGATGGCGGAGCCGAGGCGTGTGAACCTCTTCGCTCTGGTCAAGCGGTGATGACGCAACCAACCCGGCGATTGGGGCTTGACCTTGAGTGGGCGGGATGCTCCCCTCATGGGCACGGCCGGGCGCTTTTCAGCCCGGCCTTTTCCGGCCGTCAAGCATCCCGCCAGAGGCTCAAGGTCAAGCCCCAATCGCTATCGACGCGCAGCGGCGATGACCGGCACCGGCCCGGTACTGCCCGCCCGGCCACCCACGCAAGGCGACCACTCGCACGGCAGGTGACCACCCCGCTGGTACGCGACACGCCCACGCAAGCCGACCCGCGCGGTTGCCAACCCCGCCCGCCCGCGCAAGGCGACCACTCGCACGGCAGGCGACCCCGCTAGAACGCGACAAGCCCAACACAAACCAACCCACCCGGTGCCAAACGACCCAACCACCCGAAATGACCACCCAGAACAAGGTCAACCCCACCCCACCCCGCCCCAAACCTTTCACGATAAAGCGACTGACCAGTACAAACACCAACCCAAGGATTGGTCCAAACCGAGTTGACCAAGCCCCAAACCAACCAACTACTCAAAGTAACCAACAGTGGGCCTAATCACCTGAACGCCCACATCGCTTGCCCGCATCGGTCACGCGAGGTTACGTTCTGCGCCGCATGTCACGGTTCGATAACTGCAAGGACACGGATCTCCCCCGAAGCGGTCCAGTCCACCACCGGGCCCCCGAAGCCCGCAGCCAGGCCCCCCGACGCCAGGCGAAGCGCAGATGCCGAACTCCCCCGAGTGCATGGAGACAGGTTTGGCACGGCATCGTACGAAGGGTCCCCTGGTGGACGTCATCACCAAGGTGGACCTGGACCGCAAGAAGGTAGTGGCGGTGGTGGTCGCCGCAGGCGCCCTCGCCGGCGCCGGTTTCGCCCAGGCGGCGACTACCGTCAGCCCGGTGGACCGCATGATCGCCCCCGTCGCGGCCACCAAGAACCTCGCCGCGGTGATGACCGCCGAGGCGCGGCCGCAGGGTCCGCAGACGATCCACGACGTCAACGCCGGGTCTGAGGCGCGCAAGTTGTTGCAGGCCGAGCAGATCCAGGCGCAGTTCCACGTCGCCGGGGCGCTCAAGTCCGCCGAGGGCGCTTATGCGCAGCGGCAGGCGGTCGCCCAGGCCGAGGCCGCGCGGGTCGCGGCCGAGAAGGCGCGGATCGCGGCCGAGGAGGAGGCGAAGCGGCCCAAGTGTGTGCGGCCCGCCCAAGGGTCGTTCACGTCCGGGTTCGGTGCCCGCTGGGGTACCAGCCACAACGGCGTCGACATCGCGAACGCCATCGGCACGCCGATCGTCTCCGTCATGGAGGGCACCGTCGTCGAGGCCGGGCCTGCGTCCGGGTTCGGGCTGTGGGTTCGCGTTCAGCACGGGGACGGCACCATCACCGTCTACGGGCACATGAACACCATCGACGTCGCGCAGGGTGCGAAGGTCAAGGCCGGGCAGCAGATCGCGACGATCGGCAACCGCGGCCAGTCGACCGGGCCGCACCTGCACTTCGAGGTGTGGGTCGCGGGCGGGCAGAAGGTCAACCCCGTCGGCTGGCTGGCCGAGCGCGGTGTGAGTCTCTGACCGAATCCGGTCACACGATCACGAGAAGTCTCGATAGTCTCCGGCCACGCCGCCGTGCATGACGTGCGGCGGCGTGGAGACCGGAGCCGAGCCAGTGATCTACCGCAGCCCCCTGCCCGCGGTGGCCGTTCCCGAACGCACCGTCCCCGAGCATGTGCTGGAACGCGCACGGCACAACGACAAGCTCGCTCTCGTGGACGCCGTCACGGGCGAGTCGCTCACGTACGCCGAGTTGGCGCGACAGGTCGAGACGACGGCCAAAGGCCTGGTGCGTAACGGGATCAGGCCCGGTGACACCGTCGCGATCGTCAGCCTGAACCGGCCGCGTTACGCCGTCGGCCTGCACGCGGTCCTGGCCGCGGGGGCGACGGCCGCGCTCATCAACCCGATGCTCACGCCGCCGGAGATCGCGCGGCTCAAGGAACTCGCGAACGTCACGGAGACGCTCGACCTCGACGACCTTCCCGCGAGCGACACGGATTCGCTCCCACCGGGAAACCCCGCCGGCACCGCCGTCGTCCTCTTCTCCAGCGGCACAACGGGTCTCACCAAAGCCGTCGGCCTGAGCCACCGCGCGCTCGTCGCGAACCTGGAGCAGCACCGGCCTGGCTGGCGCATCGACGAGACCGACGTGCTCGCCGCGAACCTGCCGTTCTTCCACGTCTACGGCTTCACGATCATCCTCAACTCCGGTCTGCTCGGCGGCGCCACGCTCGTCACCATGCCCCGCGGCGACGCCGGCACCTACTTGCGGCGCCTTGAAGAACACCGCGTCACGCGGGCGTTCCTGGTGCCGCCACTCGCCGCGGCCATCGCGGACCACGAAGAACCGGTCCCGGGACTCGGCCTCAAGCTCGTCCTCTGCGGCGCCGCGCCACTCGACGACGCCGTCCGCCGGGAAGCCGAGCGCACACTGCAGGCGCCCGTCCGCCAGGGCTACGGCCTCACCGAAGCCGGTGGCACACACCAGACATTCGACGATGACATGGAATCCGATCCCATGAGCGTCGGTGTGCTGTGTCCCGGCACGGAAGCGCGGATCGTCGAGCCGGGCACGACGACGGACGCGGCGGAGGGCGAGCTGCTCATCCGCGGCCCGCAGGTCATGGACGGTTACCTCGGCGACGAACGGGCCACCCGCGAAGCCTTCGTGGACGGCTGGCTGCGCACGGGCGACCTGGTGCGCGTCCACAACGGCCGGTTCCACGTCGTGGACCGCATCAAGGAAATGATCAAGTACAAGGGTTACCAGGTCGCGCCTGCCGAGCTGGAGGCGGTGTTGCGGCGCCATCCCGCAGTGCGGGACGCGGCGGTGATCGGTGCGCCCGATCGGGTTAACGGCGAGATCCCGAAAGCCTTCGTGGTCACGCAAGGCGACGTCTCGGCGGACGAACTCATGGGGTTCGTGGCGGCGGAGGTGGCGCCCTACAAGAAGATCCGCCAGGTTGAGTTCGTGCGAGAGATACCGAGATCCGTGTCAGGCAAGATCCTTCGTCGCCTGCTGAAGGACCCCTCGCAGTGAAGGTGCTGATCACCGGTGGCGCCAAGGAGCTCGGCAGGGCGTTCAGCGGTGTCCTTGGCGCACAGGGACATCAGCTCGTCCTCACCGGCCGCGACGAGGAGGCGCTCGGCACCGCCGAAGCCGAACTGAAGGCCCAGGGCGTCGCCGTCGAGACCCACGTCGCGGACCTCGGCGATCCGCACGCGACGGCCAAGCTGATCGAGAGCCTCGGCGGGATCGACGTGCTGGTCAACAACGGTGCGCTCGGCGGGCCGGTCGGTCCGACGTGGCAGGTCGACGAGAACGACTGGTGGCACACGTTCGAGGTGAACCTGCGCGGCACCGCCTTCGCCGCGAACGCCGCCATTCGCACTATGACGAGCGGGCGGATCATCAACGTGGTCAGCAACGCCGGTGTGCACCGATGGCCTTTCGTCACGGCGTATTCGGTGTCCAAGGCGGCCGTGGTCAAGCTGACCGAGAACCTCGCGGTCGAGCTGAAGAACCGGCCGATCACCGTGCTGAGCTACGACCCCGGCATGGTCGACATCGGCCTGATGCGCCGCGGCGCCACGATGGACTCCGGCGATCCGCACCGGCGCAGGATCGCGGAGTGGGCGAGGTCTCAGCGAGCCGCGGGCAGGTTCACCCCGGTGGAGCAGTCGGCCGATCTTTTGGCCCGAATCGTGCGCGGAGAGTTCGATCACCTCTCCGGTGGCTTGATCACACCGAAGGACAGCTGAGAGATTTTCCTCGTTTGATGCGTACCTAAGGCCCTTCCTCGCCGACGGGTCAACGGGGATCGTCGCGAGTGGCTCCCCAAGTCCTCAGGAGGCGTCGTGCCTGTCGGAACATCCCCTGCTGCCCTGAATCTGGCCGAACACCTCGAACCGGCTCACCTCGAACTCGCCCGCGACCCGGTGCGCGTCGAACTGCCGGCGGACGTGCGCGACCGGATCGCGCGCTGCCGCGCGTTCGTGCTCGAAGTCAGCGCGTCCGGACGCGCGATCTACGGTGTCACAACGGGTTTCGGCCCGCTGGTCGAGTTCGCGGGCCGTCCGGACAGCGCCGGTCAGTGTGACAACACCCTCTTCCACCTCATCGTCGGCCACGGTGAACTGCTGCCGCCCGCCGTCGCGCGGGCGGCCGTGCTCGCGCGGCTTTTCTCGTTGGCGCAAGGTCGATCCGGAGTGTCCGAGCAGGTCGTGGACTCGCTGACTGCCATGCTGGACACCGAGTTCGCCCCAGCCGTACCACGCTTGGGCTCAGTCGGTGCGAGTGGTGATCTCCAGCCGCTCGCCTACGTGGCACATGCTTTGCGCGGTAACGGGAACGCCTTCTTCCAGGGGCGGCTGATGCCCGCCGTGGAAGCGCTTGCACAAGCCGGGCTCCAGAGACTCGTGCTGGACGGTCGTGACGCGCTCGCGCTGGTGAACGGCATCTCGGTGACCGCCGCAGCACTCGGACTCGCTGTCGCGCAGGCGGTTCGCGTGCGCCGGATGGCGGAGTTGTTGTCCGCCTTGATGACCGACGTCCTCGGCTGCGGCACCGAGTTCACGTCGGTTGGACTACTGGCCGCGTTCGGGCATCCGGACGTCGCTGAATCGGGCGCGTCCATCAGGACCTGGCTCGACGGCAGTACGCCATCCGGTGCGCGCCCGTTGCAGGAGCCGTACAGCATCCGTTGCACACCACAGCTGATCGGCGCGGCCGGCACGAGCGTGCGGCACGCCGGCGACGTGGTGCGCCGCGACCTCAACGGCGTGAGCGACAACCCGTTGTTCTTCCCGGAGACCGGGGAGGTCGTGCACGGCGGCAACTTCTTCGGCCAGCCCAGCGCTTTCGCGGCCGACCAGCTCAACGTCGCCCTGGTGCAGCTGGGCAACCTGGCCGAACGTCAGCTCGACCTGCTGGTGGATCCCTGCCGCAGCAACGGGTTGCCGCCGATGCTCAGTCCGCTGCCCGGTCAGCACCACGCGCTGCAGGGCGTTCAGCTCTGCGCGACCGCCACCGTCGCCGCGATGCGCAGGGCGGCCACACCGGCCTCGATGCAGAGCCTGCCGACGAACCTGCACAACCAGGACGTCGTCCCGTTCGGCACCCAGGCCGCGCTGACGGCGCTCGACCAGGCGCGGCTGCTGCGTTATCTGCACGCGGGACTCGCCATCGGGCTGCGCCAGGCCGTGCACGTCGGCGCACGCCGTCCGCAGGCGCCGCGGCTCGCGGCGGTGTTCGACCGGCTCGCGCAAGAGGTGCCACCGATCACCGAGGACCGGCCGCTCGACACCACGCTGGGCCGGGTGGCGGACGTCCTCGACAGTCTCGTGTCCGAAGTGGAGGGTGCTTGATGAGTGCTCCCGTCTGCCTCCCCCAGTGGGGGCACACCTGGGTCGACCTGCCCGTCCTGCGGCTGCCGATGCCGGAGGAGGAACTGATCCCGTGCGCGACCGGCTGCTTCCAGCTGCCGATCGCCATCGACACCCCGGAAGATCCGGTCGAGCGCGCCGTGCACCGGTGGTTCCTCGGCCACCACGGCGCGTTCCTGGTCTGGAGGTTTCTTTCGGCTTCACTCGATCGGCTGATACGTGAACCTGATTCGCAGCTGGTTCGCCAAGCTGCGCTTGGATACGACGCGTACTCGGTGATGCTCGCCTATTCGGGCAGTTGTTCCCGTGAGGTGTACGAGGACGTCATCCGGCCGATGATGGTGACGTTCGACCCGGCGTTCAGCGGGCGATGGGCACGTGACCACGAACCACTGCCCGGCCTGCTGCGCCGGGCGCGTGCCGCACTGGGGCCCGTGGCGGCCGCACCGCTCACCTCTGCGAGCAAGGCGAACCTGGTGGCGCACATGGAGGTCATGCGCAGGCTCGTGCCCGGCGGCCCGTCGCTGCTGCGCGAGTCCGGCCGTGCGCGCATGTCCACCACCGACGCCGAACGGGCCCGGTTCGACGAGTTCTTCCTCGTCAGCCGGGAGAACGTGTGCGTGAGCCGTTACCGCGCGCACCGCGCCGCCGTTCTGTCCGCGATCGGTCACGACCTCGCGAAACAGCCGCTGAGCCCCGAGTACGGAGAGACACTCAGGACGTTCGCCACCCGACTATGAGAGAAGGCCGCGCGTGAACGACTTCAAGGCCGTGGTCATGACCCCGCAGATCTACCGCTACGTGCGCGAGCAGGCCGGGCGGCCCAGCGCGGTGCAGGAGAAGCTGATCGCCCGCACGCTGGAGCTCGGCGACTCGGCGGAGATGCAGATCCCGCACGAGCAGGCGGTGCTGCTGTCGCTGCTGGTCAAGATCACGGGCGCGCAGACCGTGGTCGAGGTCGGCACCTACACCGGCTACTCCACGCTGGCGTTCGCGCAGGCGCTTCCCCCGTCCGGCAAGGTCATCACCTGCGACGTCTCCGCCGAGTGGACCTCGATCGCGGAGGAGGCGTGGCAGGCGGCGGGCGTGCGCGACCGGATCGACCTGCGGCTCGGCGCGGCCGCCCAGACGCTCGCCGAGCTGCCGGAGGAACCGGTCATCGACCTGGTGTTCATCGACGCGGACAAGGTCGGGTACGTGCACTACTGGGACCTGCTGGTGCCGCGCGTGCGGCAGGGCGGCCTGCTGCTCGCCGACAACACCCTCTACTACGGCGAGGCGGCCGGCGAGCAGCCCGAGGGCAACGCCGCCGCGATCGACGCCTTCAACAGGTTCGTGCTCAGCGATCAGCGGGTCGAGTCCGTGCTGGTGCCGATCGCGGACGGGCTGACCATGGCTCGCAAGAGGTGAGGTTGTGAGCATACCGACCGGTCGGTAGGGTGACCCTGAAGTCGCTGAACTGGAGGCGTTCATGGCTCGATGGGGAATCACGCTGCCACTGCTCGGTGTGCCGGTGCTGGAACACCGCGCGCTGGTGTCCGAGCTCGCCGGGCTCGGCTACACGGACGTGTGGTCGGCCGAGACGACCGGCACCGACGCGTTCACGCCGCTCGCCCTGGCCGCGCAGTGGTCCTCGGAGCTGCGCTTCGGCACGGCGATCGCGCCCGTCTACACGCGCGGCCCCGCCACGCTGGCGATGACCGCGGCGACGCTCGCGGAGGTGACCGGCGGCCGGTTCGTGCTGGGCATCGGCTCGTCGTCACCCGCCATCGTGCAGCGCTGGAACGCGATCCCGTTCGAGGAGCCGTTCAAGCGCACCCGCGACACGCTGCGCTTCCTGAAGGCCGCGCTGGCGGGGGAGAAGGTCTCCGCCGACTACGACACGTTCTCGGTGAAGGGCTTCAAGCTGGAGCGCCGGCCCGCGGAGAAGGTGCCGATCATGCTGGCCGCGCTGCGCCCGAACATGCTGCGCCTGGCCGGTCGTGAGGCCGACGGCGCGATCACGAACTGGCTCGCCGCCTCCGACGTGGCCCAGGTGCGTTCCGAACTGGGCGACGCCGAGCTCGCGGCGCGGATCTTCGTGTGCCCGACCGAGGACGCCGACGCCGCACGGGCGCTGGGACGCATGCTGATCAGCACGTACCTGACCGTGCCGGCCTACGCCGCGTTCCACGACTGGCTCGGCCGCGGCGAGGCGTTGCGGCCGATGCACGAGGCGTGGGCGGCGGGCGACCGCAAGGCCGCGTCGAAGGCGATCCCGGACGAGGTCGTGGACGCGCTGGTCGTGCACGGGTCGCTCGGCCACTGCCGTGACCGCGTGGCCGAGTACCAGGCCAACGGCGTCGACACCCCGATCATCGCGCTGCTCCCGACCGGGGGCGACCAGGCCGAGCAGGCACGCGCGCTCGCACCCAGGGGATAACCGTGCCCAGCGCGACCGAGCAGAAGATCATCGATGCGGCCGTGCGCCTGTTCGCGTCGCAGGGCTACGACGCGACCTCGGTGCAGGAGATCGTCAAGGCCGCCGAGGTCACCAAGGGCGCGCTGTACCACTACTTCCGCTCGAAGGACGACCTGCTCTTCGAGATCTACCGGCTGCTGATCACGTCCCAGTCCGCCGACATGGACCGGATCATCGGCCTCGGCCTGTCCGCCGCCGAGACGGTGCGCGAGATCCTGGCGTCGCTCGTCACCTCGACGGCCGAACGGGTCGACGAGACGGCGGTGTTCGTCCGGGAGCTGCACCGGCTCGGCGAGGACCGGATGACGGACTTCCGCGCCGAACGCCGCCGCTACCACGAGACGTTCCTCGCGGTCGTGGAGAAGGGGCAGGCCGACGGCGAGTTCAGCTCCGTCGTGCCCGCGGACACCGTCGTGCGGATCGCGCTGGGCGTCGTGAACCAGCTGCCCATGTGGTTCCGGCCGGACGGCCAGAAGACGCCCGCCCAGCTGGCCGGGGAGATCGCGGACTTCGTGCTGGCCGGATTGAGATAACCGCACGGATCCTTTCGGTGCCGCGCCGCGTCCCAGCTCCCGAGTAACAGCGGGAGGCGCGAGATCGACTCCCTGAGCAGGGGGTCACATGTCGCATTTGCCACCGCACCAGCCACCGGAGTACGGCGTCGCACCGCCGTTGCACGACGAGGTGCGCAGGACCCGCAAGGGTCCGTGGATCTTTCTCCTGATCATCGCGCTGCTGGCCGTGGGCGGCGTGATGTACGGGCCTCGCGCGGTGGACGCGGTGCGCGACGCCGTTCAGCAGGCCGAACCAGAGCCCGGGCCGCCGCCGCCCGTGGTGCAGCCGGAACCGCCCGCCCCACCGTCGAAGCGGGTCGTGGTGTTCGAGGTGACCGGCACCGGCAAGGCGTTCAACGTCACCGCGACCGTCGGCACGTCCATCCACAACGAGACGGGCGTGACGCTGCCGTGGACGCGCACCGTCGAGGTGCCCGCCGACCCCGCGGCCGAGTCCGTGATGCTCGTGGTGGTGGCGGGCCCGGACGGCGCCGAGGTGCACGGCAGGTACACGATCGACGGCGCGACTGTCCGCGAGGGCAAGGCTTCCGGGCCCTACGGCGTCCTGACGATCACCGACTCCTGAGCGCCGCCAGCGCCTTGTCCGCGTGCGCGTTCATCGAGAACTCGCTCTTGATCACCTCGATGATCTCGCGGCCGGTACCGATGACGAACGTGTGCCGCTTGACCGGGATCGGCCCGAACCGGCGCCGCACGCCGTACTGCTCCGCGACGTCGCCGCCGGTGTCGGACAGCAGCGGGTAGTCGAAGTCGTTCAGCTCGGCGAACTGCTTCTGCTTCGCCACGTCGTCCATCGAGATCCCGACGCGCTGGGCGCCCGCCTCCTCGAACTCGGCGGCGAGGTCGCGGAAATGGCAGCTCTGCGCGGTGCACCCAGTCGTCATGGCGGCGGGGTAGAAGAACAGCACGACCGGGCCGGCCTCGAGCAGTGCCGACAGCTTGCGGTCGGTGCCGTCCTGGTCGGGCAGTGTGAAGTCGGGGGCGAGGTCGCCGGGCTTCATGGATCTCCAATACGCTCGGGCCGTGACCAGCATGTCCGACGTGGCCAAGGCCGCAGGGGTGTCCGCCGCGACCGTATCGCGTGCGCTGCGGGGCGAACCGGGCGTGTCCGAGGCGACCAGGCAGCACGTGAGCGAGATCGCGCGGCGGATGAAGTACGCGATCGCGCGTGACGCCTCCTCTTTGGCCGGTGGCCGCCGGTACGCGATCGCGGTGCTGACGTCCGAGGTCAGCCCTGTGCTGGCGGGCGCGGAGGGCGCGTTGCGGCAGGCCGGGTACGACGTGCTGCTCTACGTGCTGGGCGACGCGGACGCGCGCGCGAAGTTCTTCGGCGAACTGCCGCTGGGGCGCCGGGTGGACGGTGTGCTGCTGCTGTCGATGTCGTTGTCCCCGGTGGAGCAGGTCGCGCTGGAGTCGTTGGAGGTCCCGCACGTCACGGTCGACGACACCGACCTGCGCCACGCGCTGCGGACCGCCGTGTCCCACCTGCAGGGGCTGGGGCACCGCGACGTGGCCCTGGTGCTGGCTGATGGCGTGGACGAGTCGTACGACGAGATCCTGGTCGCCGCCGGGCTCACCGTGCGTCCCGAGTGGACGGTGTGGTGCTCGCCGACCGTCGACGGCGGCGAGCAGGTGGTCGACGTGCTGCTCGACGGCGAACGCCTGCCCACCGCGGTGATCAGCTCGAACGGTGCCGCGGCGGTGGGGATCTTCCTGCGCATGCAGCGGGACGGGCGGGCGGTGCCGGACGAGGTGTCGATCGTGTCGCTGGACGGGCAGGAGCTCACCCGCGTCGTCGGGCTGACCGCCGTCGAGGGAGCCGCGAAGACGCAGGGGGAGCGGGCCGTCGCCGACCTGTTCACGCTGATCAGGGGCGGGGAGATCGAACCGGCGGAGCACCCGGTGCGGCTGGTCGTGCGCAACTCCAGCGGCCCGTCGCCTGAGTAGGCTGGCGGCCATGCCCGCCGAGGAACGCCTGACCGAGCTTGCCGCGCTGCCGGCCACCCCCGGCTACGCCCACGCCGTGGCGGTCACCGGCAGGCTCGCGTTCGTCTCCGGTCAGGTGGCGGTCGACGCGGCCGGGTGCGTGGTCGGGGTCGACGACCTGGCGGCGCAGACGCGGCAGGCACTGAGCAATCTTCATCACGTCATCCGCAGTTTGGGCGCCGACTGGTCGGATGTCGTCAAGTTCACCTGGTTCGTGCTCGACGTGTCAGACATTCAGACCATTCGTGCCGTGCGTGACGAAATCCTGCGGCCCGCGCTGGGCCAGGTGCACAACCCGGCCAGCACGCTGGTTCAGGTCGCGGCGTTGTTCGGGCCCGACTTCCTGGTCGAGGTCGAGGCCGTCGTCGCAATTCCAGGTGAAGCATCGGATGTCTAAGTAAAAGCATCTCTGCGTGTGTGTCCCAACCGGCCTGCACCCATCGGGTGACCAGGGACCATTTGCTCTGGTAATGCGGACCGAGCTGTGACATAGCTTGTACCTGTGGAGGAGTCGGTGACGCGGCTGGCGGACGCTTGGGGCGTGGCCACTCGGTACGAAAACGCGGACCAGCAAGAGGTCTCGGTCGATCGCGACGTCGTGGTCAAGATCCTCGCCCAGTTCGGAGTCGACGCGTCCACAGAGGACTCGGTCGCCCGCGAGCTCGCCGAGGTCGAGCGGCGCAGGGCCGAGCGGAAGCTCCCGTCCACGATCGTCATCCGCGAGTACGAGACGTACGACCTGAGCGGGCCCGCGACCATCGAGCTGGAGGACGGCACCTCGTTCGCCGTCGAACGGCACGTCCCGGACTCGGTGCCGCTCGGCTGGCACCGCGTGGTGACCGAGGACCAGACCGTCACGCTCGCCGTCGCGCCCAGGACGCTGCCCGAAGTGCCCCGCACGTGGGGCTGGATGCTGCAGCTCTACGCCGCGCGGTCGAAGGAGTCGTGGGGGATGGGCGACTTCGCCGACCTCGCCACGATCGCCCGCAGGTCGTCCCTCGAACTCGACGCCGGGGTCGTGCTGGTCAACCCGGTGCAGGCGCCGAGCCCGACACACCCCGTCGAGCGCTCGCCGTACTCGCCGACCAGCCGCCGGTTCGTCAACCCGCTGTACCTGCGCGTCACCGACACGGCCGAGTTCCTGCAGGCCTGCCCGCGCACCCGGCAGCTCATCCGCGACCTCAAGCCCGCGAACCAGGACCTGATCGACTACGACGCCGTGTGGGAGGCGAAGAAGCAGGCCCTGGAGCTGCTCTTCCCCGGCGGCGAGGTCGAGATGGACGCCGAGCTGGAGAAGTTCGCGACCTACTGCGCGCTCGCCGAGATCCACGGCAAGGACTGGCGCCGGTGGCCGGCCGACCGCGCCGACCCACCCGCCGAACGGGTCGGGTTCTACGCCTGGCTGCAGCACCTCTGCACCCGCCAGCTCCAGGACGTCCGGCTCGCCGCGCACGAGGCCGGCATGGCCGTCGGCGTCATCCACGACCTGCCGGTGGGCGTCGATCCGGGTGGCGCGGACACGTTCGCCGACCCCGACGCGTTCGCCATCGACGTCACGGTGGGCGCGCCGCCCGACGCGTTCAGCGCGGACGGCCAGGGCTGGGGCCTGCCGCCGTGGCGCCCGGACAGGCTCGCCGAGACCGGCTACCGGCCGTTCCGGCAGGTGCTGCGCAGCGTCCTGCAGCACGCGGACGGCATCCGCATCGACCACGTCGCGGGTCTGTGGCGGCTGTGGTGGATCCCGCCGGGCGAACCGCCGTCACGCGGCACGTACGTCCACTACGACGCGGACGCCATGCTCGGCGTGCTCGCGCTGGAGGCGTACCGGGCGGGCGCGGTCGTGGTCGGCGAGGACCTGGGCACGGTCGAACCGATCGTCACGAAGACGTTGCAGGAGAACGGCATGCTGACCAGCGCCGTCCTCTACTTCCAGCGCGACTACTACGCCGAGGGGCACCCGCTGATCCCGCCGTCGCAGTGGAACCCGAACCAGATGGCCAGCATCTCGACGCACGACCTGCCGACCGCGGCGACGTTCTTCGCCGGACCGGACGGCCCCGACTTCGACGAGCTGATGCGCCAGGAGGGCATCAAGCCCGCCGACCGGGTCGAGGGCGCCCACGAACTGCTCGCGCAGGCACCCTGCGCGTTGGTCCTGACTTCACCTCAGGACGCTCTGCGGGAAACCCGGCAGCCGAACGTGCCGGGCACGATCGACGAGCACCCGAACTGGAGAATCCCCCTGCCGGTGGTACTGGACGAGTTCTTCCCCCGCGTCCGGGAGATCACCCGGCCGCTCCGCAACCGCGGAAGATGAAACTTTTGCGTAACGGCAGGTCATAGACCTGAGGAGTACCCTAAGGCCGTCACCGGACGGCGGAAGACGAACGTTCTTGGAGGTGGCGTACCAAATGAGCTCAGCCGTGGGCACCCGGACATCGACCGGCGTGCTTGAACTGGCCGTCGAGCAGGTCCTCGCTTCGGTGAGGCCCACCGCGCTCGGCGACCCGGTCGTCGGGGCACGGCGCGCGGAGGAATCCCTGCGTGACGCGCTGCGGGACGCCGGTCCCGTGGACGACAACATCGCCCTGCAGCACGCGCTGGCGTGTGCGCAGGCCGCGTGTGAACACCTGAAGTACGTGGAGATCCAGGAAGCCCGCACATTGCTGACCGCCGCCCGCGGCCAGTTGGTGCTGGCGCACGAAGGAGTTTGACTGCGTCCGGTAGTCGCCGGCGGGTGACGATCACACGATCGAATAAAGCCGCTCCCACTCTCGTGAGAACCTTGCCGCAGCGGGCCGGAATCGTCGGTGCCCGCTCGTAGGGTTCGAGTGTGATCGTCCACCAGGCCTACCGGTTCGCACCGAACCCGGCCCCGGTGCGGGCGTTGCCCGCGCACCGTGGTGCCGCGAGGTTCGCGCGCGCCTCGCCGCGTCAGCTCCCGCTCGCGGAGTTCCGGCGATGGCAGGAGTACAAATCGCGTCGGCGGGGTACTTGTGCGGTCGTGGCCTGGTTCCCGTCGTCCAAGACCCCCCTCGGTTCGTGGTGCGGTGAAGGCCGAGCCGACGCACCGGAAGACCCGCTGCACGCGGGCTGGTGGCCTTGAAACGTCGACCCCGCACCGGGCAAACCGGATCAGCTGACAACCCGGCCTGCCGTGCCACAGCGACGTGATGCCACGCCGTTGTTGCACGGATAGGGTCATTTCGGTAGCTAGTTTTTTGTGACGAGGAGCATTGTGCGACCCTGGCCCGGTAGGTCCTACCCGCTTGGCGCCGGCTACGACGGCGTGGGCACCAACTTCGCCCTGTTCTCCGAAGTCGCGGAGTACGTCGAGCTCTGCCTCTTCGACGAGGACGGCGCGGAGACACGCGTGAGGCTGCCGGAGGTGGACGGTTTCGTCCACCACGGCTACCTGCTGGGCGTAGGCCCCGGCCAACGCTACGGATACCGCGTGCACGGCCCGTACGACCCGGCGCGAGGCCTGCGGTGCAATCCCAACAAGCTGCTGATCGACCCGTACGCCAAGGCCATCTCCAACGGCCTGTCGTGGGACGAGGCGCTGTACGGGTACAAGTTCGGGTCGCCGGACGAGCGCAACGACGAGGATTCCGCGCCCTACGTGTCGAAGTCCGTGGTGGTGAACCCGTTCTTCGACTGGACGAACGACAGGCTGCCGAAGACGCCGTACAACGAGAGCGTCATCTACGAGACGCACGTTCGCGGTCTCACCATCGACCACCCGGAGATCCCGCCGCGCCTGCGGGGCACGTACGCGGGTCTCGCGCATCCGGTGATGATCGACCACCTCGTCAGGACCGGCATCACCGCGGTCGAGTTGATGCCGGTGCACCAGTTCATCAGCGATCACACGCTGGCGGAGCGCAGGCTCAGCAACTACTGGGGCTACAACACGATCGGGTTCTTCGCGCCGCACGACGGCTACTCGGCGTTGCCGCTCAACCAGGTGCAGGAGTTCAAGGGCATGGTCAGGGCCCTGCACCAGGCGGGCATCGAGGTCATCCTCGACGTCGTCTACAACCACACGGCGGAGGGCAACCACCTCGGGCCGACGCTGTCGATGCGCGGTATCGACAACGAGTCGTACTACCGGCTCGAGGACGACGAACCGCAGTACTACACGGACTACACGGGCACCGGCAACTCGCTGAACGTGCGCTCGCCGCACACCCTGCAGCTCATCATGGACTCGCTGCGGTACTGGGTCACCGAGATGCACGTCGACGGTTTCCGGTTCGACCTCGCGGCGACGCTGGCGCGCGAGTTCTACGACGTGGACAGGCTGGCGACGTTCTTCGAGGTCGTGCAGCAGGACCCGGTGGTGTCGCAGGTCAAGCTGATCGCCGAGCCGTGGGACGTCGGGCCCGGTGGCTACCAGGTCGGCAACTTCCCTCCACTGTGGACGGAGTGGAACGGCAAGTACCGCGACACGGTCCGCGACTTCTGGCGTGGTGAGCCCGCGACGCTCGGCGAGTTCGCGTCGCGCATCACCGGCAGCAGCGACCTCTACCAGGACGACGGCCGCCGGCCCTACGCGTCGATCAACTTCGTGACGGCGCACGACGGCTTCACGCTGAACGACCTGGTGTCGTACAACGAGAAGCACAACGAGGCCAACGGCGAGGACAACCAGGACGGCGAGAGCCACAACCGGTCCTGGAACTGCGGCGTCGAGGGGCCGACGGACGACGAGGAGATCCTCGCGCTCCGGCGGCGGCAGCGGCGCAACCTGATGGCCACGATGCTGCTGTCGCAGGGCGTGCCGATGATCGTGAACGGCGACGAGTTCGGCCGCACGCAGAACGGCAACAACAACGCCTACTGCCAGGACAACGAGGTCTCGTGGGTCGACTGGTCGCTGCTGGAGGCCAACGCCGAGCTGGCCGAGTTCACCTCGGCGCTCGCCGCGTTCCGCAAGGCGCACCCGGTGTTCCGGCGCCGCAGGTTCTTCGCCGGCCGGCCGATCCGCAAGGGTGAGGAGCTGCGCGACATCGCGTGGTTCACGCCGGCGGGCGAGGAGATGACCGAGCAGAACTGGGAGGACGACTTCGGCAGGTGCATCGTCGTCTTCCTCAACGGCGAGGGCATCCCGGACCTCGACTCGCGCGGCATGCGGGTGGTCGACGACTCGTTCCTGATGGCGTTCAACGCGCACCACGAGGACATCCAGGTCACGTTGCCCGATCCCGAGTACGGTCCTGAGTGGAGGGTCGTCGTGGACACCACGACCGGGGAGGTCGGCGGTAACGAGAAGCCGATCGTCGCGTCCGGGCGGCTGGTGCTGACCGCGCGATCGCTCGTCGTGCTGCAGCGGGTCGGCTGATGGGCACGCCGTCCTCGACCTACCGCGTCCAGTTCACCCCGTCGTTCACCTTCGCCGACGCCGCCGGCATCACGGACTACCTGGCGCGCCTGGGAGTCGGCGCGCTGTACGGGTCGCCGATGCTCGACGCGCGGGAGGGCTCGAACCACGGCTACGACGTCACCGATCCGACGCTCGCGCGCCCGGAGCTGGGCGGCGACGCCGGGCGGGTCGCGCTGCAGGACCGGCTGAAGGCGCTGGACCTCGGCCTGGTGGTCGACATCGTGCCGAACCACATGGTCGTGCCGAACCCGTGGTGGGAGGACGTGCTCGCGCACGGCCAGGCCTCGAAGTACGCGCGGTACTTCGACATCGACTGGTCATCGGGCAGGGTGCTGCTGCCCGTGCTGGCCGAGGACGCTCCCGACGAGGTCCACGAGCACTATCTCAAAGCGAACTGGCGGCGCGGGAACACCGAGCTGAACTACCGCAGGTTCTTCGACATCACCGAGCTCGCGGCGGTGCGGGTCGAGGACCCCGAGGTGTTCGAGGCGACGCACCGCGCGGTGTTGTCGTGGGGTGTCACGGGATTGCGCATCGACCACCCGGACGGGCTCGCCGACCCCGGCGGCTACTTCCGGCGGCTGCGCGAGCACTTCGACGGCTGGCTGGTCGTGGAGAAGATCCTCGGGCCGGACGAGTCGCTGCCGCAGAGCTGGCCGGTCGACGGCACCACGGGCTACGACGCGTTGCGCGAGATCTGCGGTGTGTTCATCGCGCCCACGGACGCCTACGCCGGCGATTTCCACGCGGTCGAGCACGCCTCACGGCAGCAGGTCGCGGACTCGATCCTGGTGGCGGAGGTGCGCCGGATCGCGCGCCTCGTCGACGGGGTGGAGTTCGACCAGGCGTGCCGGGCCGTCGCCGAGGTGATGGTCAACTTCCCGGTGTACCGGTCGTACCTGCCGGAAGGCCTGCGGTACTGGGAGACCGCGGTCAGGCTGAGCAGGTCGCCCGCCGTGCGCGCGTTGGACGAGCAGGTCCGCGCGGATCCGCACGGCGAGCTGGCGACCAGGATCCAGCAGACGTCCGGCATGGTCGTCGCGAAGGGCACCGAGGACACGGCGTTCTACCGGTACACGAACTTCGTGGCGCTCAACGAGGTCGGCGGCTCGCCGGACAGGTTCGGCCTGCCCGTCAGCGAGTTCCACCAGCGCGCGGCCCGGCGTGAGTCCGCGGAGCCGGCCGCGATGACGGCGCTGTCGACGCACGACACGAAGCGTTCGGAGGACGTACGGGCACGGCTCGCGGTGCTGGCGGAGATCCCGGACGCCTACCTGGCGTTCGAGACAGCCATGAGCGAGAAGCACGGCATCTCCGAACCGACGCTGAACCGCCTGGCGTGGCAGTCGGTCGTCGGCGCGTGGCCGCTCACCGAGGACCGGCTGGGCCAGTACCTGGAGAAGGCCTCGCGCGAGGCGAAGATCAGGACTTCGTGGGTCGACCGGAACGCCGAGTTCGACGCCGAGGTGGCCGCGTGGCCGGCGAAGGCGCTGAACGAGCCCGAGGTCGCCGCGTTCGCAGAACGGATCAAGGTGCCCGGCTGGTCGAACTCGCTGGGGCAGAAGCTGGTGCAGCTCACCGCACCGGGCGTGCCGGACGTGTACCAGGGCACCGAACTGTGGGACTTCTCGCTGGTCGACCCGGACAACCGCAGGCCAGTCGACTACGACGTGCGCCGGGACCTGCTGGCGCGCATCGAGTCCGGCTGGCTGCCGGAGGTCGACGACTCGGGCGCGGCCAAGCTCCTCGTGGTGCAGAAGGCTTTGCACGTGCGCAAGCGCGGCCTGCACGGCTACCGGCCGCTGCACGCCGAGGGCCCGGCCGCCGGGCACGTGCTGGCGTTCGAGCGGTCCGGGGTGATCACGGTGGCCACGCGGCTGCCCGTCGGACTGGAGCAGAAGGGCTGGCAGGACACGGTTCTGCCGCTGCCGGGGACGAAGTGGACCGACGTCCTCACCGGGCGTCCGGCGACGGAGGACCTGGCGTCGTTGCTCGACACCTATCCGGTAGCGCTGCTGGTGCAGGGGGATCAGTGAGTTTCTCCGTCTGGGCGCCGACGCCCGAGTCGGTGCACGTGCGCGTCGACGGCTTCGATCACGAGATGAAGCGCGACGGCGACTGGTGGCACTCCGCCGCCGAATCTCCGGCAGGCACGGACTACGCGTTCGTCATCGAGGGCCACGCGTACCCGGATCCGCGGTCGCTGTGGCAGCCGGGCGGGGTGCACGAGGCCTCCCGGGTCTACACCCACGAGTTCGCGTGGACCGACAGCACGTGGACCGGCCGGGCGCTGCCGGGTGGCGTGATCTACGAGCTGCACATCGGCACGTTCACGCCGGAGGGCACGTTCGACGCGGCCATCGGCAAGCTCGACCACCTGGTGGACCTCGGCATCTCGTTCGTCGAGGTCATGCCGGTCAACAGCTTCGACGGCGCCGAGGGCTGGGGTTACGACGGCGTGCTGTGGGGCGCGGTCCACCAGCCCTACGGCGGGCCGGACGGGTTCAAGCGGTTCGTGGACGCGTGCCACGCGCGTGGTCTGGCCGTGCTGCTCGACGTCGTCTACAACCACCTCGGGCCGTCCGGCGCGTACCTCGACAAGTTCGGGCCGTACTTCGCCGGGCGCAACGACTGGGGCCCCGGGCTGAACCTGGACGGGCCGGGCTCCGACGAGGTGCGCCGGTACGTCATCGACAACGCGCTGCAGTGGTTGCGGGACTTCCACGTCGACGGCCTGCGGCTCGACGCCGTGCACGCGCTGGCGGACCAGCGGGCGACCCACGTCCTCGAGGAGATGGCCGCCGAGGTGGACGCCCTGTCGGCCTCCGTCGGCCGTCCGCTCACGTTGATCGCCGAGTCCGACCTGAACGACGCCAGGCTCGTGACATCGCGCGAAGCCGGTGGTTACGGCCTGCAGGCGCAGTGGTCGGACGACCTGCACCACTGCCTGCACGTCGCGCTGACCGGCGAGACCTTCGGCTACTACGAGGACTTCGCGGCGCCGGGAGCGTTGCAGAACACGCTGGAGAAAGTGTTCTTCCACGCCGGCACCTGGTCCTCGTTCCGGGAGAAGCACCACGGCAAGCCGGTCGACACCGCGCTGATCCCCGGCTACCGGTTCCTCGCGTACACGCAGAACCACGACCAGGTCGGCAACCGCGCCACCGGCGACCGGTTGCCCGCGAGCGTGTCGACGGGGAAGTTGTTGTGTGCCGCTGCAATCGTGCTGACCTCGCCGTACACGCCCATGATCTTCATGGGGGAGGAGTGGGCGGCGTCCACTCCGTGGCAGTTCTTCGCGTCGTTCCCGGACCCGCAGCTCGCGGAGGCCGTCCGGACCGGCCGGCGGCGTGAGTTCTCGCGGCACGGCTGGGGCGAGTCCGACGTGCCCGACCCGATGTCGCCCCAGACCGTCGAGAACTCGCGTCTGCGCTGGGACGAGGCAGGGGAAGGCGACCACGCCAAGGTCCTGGAGACCTACAAAGCCCTGATCGCGTTGCGGCGCTCCCGCCCGGAGCTGGCCGACCCGCGACTGGACCGGTTCGTCGTGACGCAGAACGGGGAGTGCTTCGTGTTGCACCGCGGAGCGATCCGCGTGGTGGTGAACCTCGGCACGACCCCCGTTCCGCTGCCTCACGGAGAAGTGCTGCTCGCCTCCTCGGCGAACCCTTCGTCGCTCCCGCCGGACTCGTTCGCCGTCGTCGCGTCGGCGTGATCCCACAGCATCTGGTCGGCCAGGTCGACAGGCCGGCCCAGGTAGGCCTGCACGAACGCCATGACCAGCCGGTCCGCGGCGACGTGCAGCTTGATGTTGTGGTGCTGGGAGATGTGCACCAGCAGCTGGAAAGCCTGCTGGGGTGTGCAGGGTTTGCGTGCGGCGATCAGGCCTGTGGCCTGCCCGATGACAGTCCGGGACACCAGAGCTTTGCGCAGCCCCGCCACCTCGGCCTCGAGGGCGGTGATTCTCGCGGACGACACCGCCGGCTCCTTTCGCGTCGTCATGTCACAGCGGCATGCCGGTGTGACGACGGTGCTCTGGAGCTGCATTGCGAAGGGCGGGCACACCCAGGGCAAGCCGTCACATCGGCCTGCGGCTGGGTTCTCAACCGCGAGTGATCACCTTATCAACTGTTTCGGGATCAACTGTTTCGGGCGGTGCTCGCCGGGTAACCGGGTTGCATGGGTGCCGATGAGAAGTTCGACAACAAGGCCGAAGAACTCAAGGGTCGTGCCAAGGAAGCCGTCGGCGATGCCACCGACAACGAGCAGTGGCAGGCCGAGGGCCGCGCGGAGCGCGCCAAGGCCGACATCAAACAGGCCGGCGAGAAGGTCAAGGATGCCTTCCGCTCGGACAAGTAGGAGTCCTGGCAAGACCGCGGATGCCGCCCAGTACGTCCCTGAGGGGGCGGACTGGGCGGCTTTGCGTTCGGCGTCCGCGGGGTGCCACGGCTGCGAGCTCTACCGGGACGCGACGCAGACGGTGTTCGGCGAGGGGCCGGTACCGGCCCGCCTGATGGTGGTCGGCGAGTGCCCGGGTGATCGCGAGGACACCGAGGGGCACGTGTTCGTCGGGCCCGCCGGGCGGTTGCTGGACAAGGCGTTCGACGCCGCCGGCATAGATCGTTCGAAGGCGTACCTGACGAACGCGGTGAAGCACTTCCGGTTCACCGAGCGCGGGAAGCGCCGGATCCACCAGCAGCCCCGGCGCAGCGAGGTCGTGGCGTGCTTCCCGTGGTTGCGCGAGGAGATCCGGGTGGTGCGGCCCCGGCTTGTGGTCGTGCTGGGGGCCGTGGCGGCCAAGGCGGTGCTGGGGCCGTCGTTCAAGCTGACCGAGCACCGCGGTCAGGTGCTGGACCACGACGGGTTGCGGGTCGGGGTGACGGTGCACCCGTCGTCCGTCGTGCGCGCGGAGAACTTCACCGAAGCGTTCGACGCGTTCGTCGCGGACCTGAAGGCCGTGCGGGAGTCCTGAAACGGGACAACCCCCGGACGACTCCTGCGCGAGCAGGCCGAGCGGGACCAGCGCTCGAAGTCCGGGGGCCGGGTGGCTGCCTGGGTTTACGACTAGGCGTCACCAAAAGGCGGTCCTATCGGACAGCCACCTCACGAGTCCTGTTGCTATACAACTTCGGACCACCTCCTCTCGTGTGTACAGCGAACCTACGTCGAGCTCGTCCGGGCTCGCAACGGACTTTTCTCACGCCACGCCGTGCGCCTGATTCGCGTAGAATCCGCAGCCATGGTGCGCATCCCACTGACGTCGCTGGAGCGGGAGCGTGGCAGGCGGCTCGGTCAGTTGCTGCGGGACGCCCGCGGCGAGGCGAGCATGGTCGAGATCGCGGCCCGGGCCGGCCTGTCCGCGGAGACCGTGCGCAAGATCGAAACGGGACGTGCCCCCACGCCGTCGTTCTTCACCATCGCCGCCCTCGCGGGCGCACTCGGGATCTCGCTCGATTCCATCAACGAACTGCTGACTCCGCAGAGCCGATCGGCCTGATCGCGGAGAATTCGCTCGGTCGAGCTATGGTTTGGGATCACCGGCAAATCCAGTAGGAAATGGTGAAATTCATTTCAGCTGTGATCGGTCGTGGTGGCGCAGGCGCAATGCCGACCTGACCAGCGCCACCGCCGCGACGACGGCGACGAGCACGCCCGTGGACAGGATCTGCCCGCGAGCCTGTTCGTCGCTCAGCATCAGCACGATGATGCCGGCGATCGCGGCCAGCGCCAGCCAGGAGAGGTACGGATAACCCCACATGGGGACCGCCGGGTTCGCCATCGTGCGGCGCAGCCGGATCTGCGAGATCGCGATGAACGCCCAGACGACCAGCAGCGCCGAGCCCACCGCGTTGAGAAGCAGCAGGAACACCGTGTCCGGCCACAGGTAGTTGAGGAGCACGGAGAAGAACCCGAACGCCGTGGAGGCCAGCACCGCGTTGCGCGGCACGCCGTTCTTCTTGGTCAGCAGGGCTTTCGGGGCCTCGCCGCGTTCGGCCAGTGAGCTCAGCATGCGGGCGGCGCCGTAGAGCGTGGCGTTGATGGCGCTCAGCAGAGCCACGAAGATGACGACGTTCATGATCTGCCCGGCCGCCGGGATCCCGATCCGGTTCAGCACCGCGACGTACGGGCTGGCGCCCACCTCGGAGTCGTTCCACGGCAGGAGCGTCACGACGACGGCCATCGAGCCGAGGTAGAAGACGAGCAGCCGGGTCATGGACGTCCGGACGGCTTTCTTGACGGCGTGCCGGGGGTCCTCGGCGTCGGCGGCCGCGATCGTGACGACCTCCAGCCCGCCGAACGCGAACACCACCGCCATGAACCCGGCGATGACGCCACCCCAGCCGTGGGGGAGGAAGTCGCTCAGGTTCTGCGTGCCGGGGGAGTCGACGCCGGGGAGCAGGCCCGCGATGGCCGCCGTTCCCAGTGCGAGGAAGAGGACGATCGCGGCGACCTTGAGGCCCGCGAACCAGAACTCGAACTCGCCGAAGTTGCGGACACCCACGAGGTTCACGGCGGTCAGCGCGCTCATGAAGAGCAGCACCCAGGCCCACTGCGGGACCGCCGGGAGCCATCCCGACGCGATCTTGGCCGCGCCGGTCGCCTCGACCGCGAGCACGACACCGACGGCCGCCCAGTACGTCCAGCCGACCGTGAAACCGGCCCACGGCCCGATCGCCTTCTCCGCGTGCACGGAGAACGCGCCGCCGCTCGGATACTCGGCCGCCATTTCCGCGAGCATGCGCAGGACGAGCAACGCCAGAATTCCGGCGAGACCGAACGAGATGAGCACCGCCGGTCCGGCGAGCGCGATACCGGCGCCCGTCCCGACGAAGAGGCCCGCTCCGATCACGCCTCCCAGCGCGATCATGGTGACATGCCGTTCCCGCAGGTGACTCACGCTCTCCAGCCCCGTTCGAGTGTGCCGATGGCGGGCCGATAGTGAGTTCATGGCGGCGGAGAGTCAAATCGTGTGATCGGAGTTACACCGTACTGAAACAAGTGAGGGTGAGATCCATGAACTCGCCTAAGGGAGTACTACCGTCCGGAGTTCTGCCGCGGCTCGACACGTTCGCCGGTGCGCTCGAGCGTTGCTCGGGCTGGGGATGGCTGGTGCTGCGGTCGGAGAACCGGCTGCTGCTGACCACCGATCACACCGTGTCCGCCGTGGAGCTGGCGGCGGGGATCGGTGAGGAGGTGCAGCACTACCTGTCCGTGCGGATGCTGGGCGGTCCGGTGGTGGTGCTGCCTTCGGCCGCGGCGGCTCCCGGACGGTGGCTCATCCTCACCGAGTCCGCCGACGAGGCGTCGCAGGTGAACCTGATCCGGTTGCGGGCGCGGGGTGCGCTGACCCACCGGCTGGGGACGCTCGTGCCGTTGCCACCGTCGCGGATAGACGGGGGCGGGGTGCGGTGGCTCGGCGAGGTGCCGGCCGCGAAGCCGTTCCTGCCGCCGTTCTCGGCCGTGGTCGCGGCGCTGAGGGCGGTCACGGAGACCGCCGGGTCGCACTGACTCTTCGCGTAGTCGTAACGGCGCGATTCGCCATACCTGTCTTCCAGGACTTTCACGATCACTGAATCGATTTCCTGTTACGTCCGGGAACGCTTTGTTGCGTGCAGGTGATCAGTCGATTCTTGCGCCGTTCTTGACGCTTCGGAATCGAGATAGAGCCGTCACCACGACTCCTCTGGGTTATCGGCGGCTACCCCGGTTGCGATATAAATTCACTCCACAGGACGCGTCTGAGGCTCTACTGTTTATGGGTCAGACACCAACGGAAGGAGCTGGGCATGGACGGCTACGAAATTCTCGCCGACGAGGACGGGCACGTTCGCGGTTACGACTAGACATCACTCATCGGCTGCGTGAGGGAGTCACCCGAAGCGACTCCCTCGGCCCGAGTGAGCACGCCGCGGCAGGCCCGCCCAGGTAGACGTAGTCCTCGTGGCCCAGCGACTCCAGGCGTGCGACCACCTGGTCCATGCCGGACGCGCTGTCCATCAGCACCGACGAGACGCCCGGCACGATGCGGTTGATCAGCACCAGCGGGGTCACCGCCGCCAGTTCGGCGATCGTGTCGTCGGACAGCAGCGACGCGCACAGCACCCGTCGACCTGTGTCGCCATCGTCCGCACGAGCTCGGCCTCGGTGTCCGGGTCCTCCCTGCTGTCGCAGAAGAACACCGAGGTACCCGCCTCGCCCGCCGCCCGGTTCGGCTGGTAGCCGAGCCCCGCGACGACGTCCAGGACCCGTTGCCGGGTGGCTTCCCTGACGAGTCCCGACGCGCTCAGCGCGCGCGGAGTGCGACATCCCTGATCGTGACGGCCACGGGCAAATCATCGCAGTCAAGGTCAAGAACGACCCGTTCGCCGGACGTCCGGCGGTCACAGCTCCAGGCCGGTCAGCACCAGGACGCGCTGTTCGGTGAGGTCGTCCATGGCCGCGCGCAGGCCCTCCCGGCCGATGCCGGACTCCTTCACACCGCCGTACGGCATCTGGTCCGCGCGGTAGCTCGGCACGTCGCCGACGATCACGCCGCCGACCTGGAGCCGTTGCGCGGCACGGAAAGCCAGCCGCACGTCCGTGGTGAACAGGCCCGCCTGCAGGCCGTACCGGGACGCGTTGACGCGGTCGAACGCCTCCTCGACGCTGTCCACCCGCGTGAGGGTCACGACCGGGCCGAACACCTCCTCGGCGTTGACCTTCGAGTCCTCCGGCACGTCGGTCAGCACGGTGGGCGCGTACGTGCGGCCGTCACGGGTTCCGCCCGTCAGGACCGTGGCACCGGCTTCCCGCACCCACGACTCGACGCGGTCGGCCGCGGCGTCGTTGATCAACGGGCCGACGTCGCCGGCCACGTCGAGCTTGTTCACGTGCTGCACCACGGCTTCCGAGACCGCGTCGTACACGTCGGTGTGCACGTAGACGCGCTGCACCGAGATGCACGACTGACCGGCCTGGTACATCGCGAACGTGGCGATGCGCTGCGCCGCGAACTCGACGTCCTGCCAGTCGGGAGCGACGATCGCGGCCGCGTTGCCGCCCAGTTCGAGGGTGACGTGCTTGCGCGGCACGCGTTCCTTGATGCCCCAGCCGACCGGGCCGGAACCGGTGAACGAGACGACCGGCAGGCGCGGGTCGCCGACCAGTGCGGCAGTGTCCTCATTGGACAGGTGCAGGATCGCGAACGCGCCGTCGGGCAGGTCGGTCTCGGCCAGCAGTTCGCCGAGCAGGAACGCGACCTTCGGCGTGGCGGGCGCGGGCTTCAGCACGATCGGCGCGCCGACGGCCAGCGCGGGCGCCACCTTGTGCGCCACCAGGTTCAGCGGGAAGTTGAACGGCGCGATGCCCAGCACCGGACCGCGCGGCACCCGGCGGACCAGTGCGAGGCGGCCCTCGGCGGACGGGTCGGTGTCGAGGCGCTGCAGCTCACCGGAGAACCGGCGGGCCTCCTCCGCGGCCCAGCGGAACGTGGAGATCGCGCGGGTCACCTCGACGCGCGCCCACTTCAGCGGCTTGCCCGAGTCGTCGTTGATGGCCTGCGCGAACTCCTCGGCGCGTTCGGCCAGGCGCCGCGACACGTGGTCCAGGGCGGACGCTCGGCGGTGTGCGGGCAGCGCGGCCAGTTCGGGAGCGACGGCGTGCGCCTTCGCGACGGCGTTCTCGACGTCTTCGGGGGTGTGGAAGTCGATCATGCGAGCAGGGCTCCTTCGAGCACGTCGAGTCCTTCGGCGAGCAGGTCGTCCGGGATGACCAGCGGGGGCAGCAGGCGGATCACGTTGCCGTAGGTGCCGCACGTCAGCACGACGACACCCTGTTCGTGGCACGCCTTCGCGACGCGCGCGGCGACGTCGGGCGTGCGTTCGGTGAACTCGATGGCGAGCATCGCGCCACGGCCGCGGATGTCCGCGATGATGCCGGTCTTCTCCGCGACCGCCCTGAGCCGGCCCAGCACCGTCTCCTCGATGCGGCGGGCAGCGGCGTTGAGGTCGCGTTCACGCATCGTGCGGATGGTGCCCAGAGCCGCCGCGCACGCCACCGGGTTGCCGCCGTAGGTGCCACCGAGACCACCGACGTGCACGGCGTCCATGATCTCGGCGCGACCGGTGACGGCGGCGAGCGGCAGCCCGCCCGCGATGCCCTTGGCCGTGGTGATCAGGTCCGGCACCACGCCCTCGTGGTCGAGCGCGAACCACGAACCGGTGCGGCAGAAGCCGGTCTGGATCTCGTCGGCGACGAACAGCACGCCGCGGTCCCGGCACCACCGCGCGATCGCCGGCAGGAAGCCCTCGGCGGGTTCGATGAACCCGCCCTCGCCCTGGATCGGCTCGATCACGACGGCGGCGGTGTTGTCCGCGCCGACCTGCTTCTCGATGGCGGCGATCGCCCTGGACGCCGCCTCGGGACCGGTCAGGCCGTCGTGCAGCGGGTAGGACGCCGGCACGCGGTAGACCTCGGGCGCGAACGGGCCGAACCTGTGCTTGTACGGCATGTTCTTGGCGGTCAACGCCATCGTGAGGTTGGTGCGGCCGTGGTAGCCGTGGTCGAACACCACGACGGCCTGCCTGCCGGTGACGTGCCGGGCGATCTTGACCGCGTTCTCGACGGCCTCGGCGCCGGAGTTGAACAGCACCGACCGCTTCTCGTGGTCGCCGGGGGTGAGGTCGTTCAGCTGCTCGCAGACCTCGAGGTAGCTCTCGTACGGCGTGATCATGAAACAGGTGTGGCTGAACCTGTCGATCTGCGCGTGCACGGCCTCGGCGACGGCGGGCGCGGGGTTGCCGGCGTTCGTCACGGCGATGCCGGAACCGAGGTCGATGAGCTGGTTGCCGTCGACGTCGATCAGCAGACCGTCGTCGGCGGAGTCGATGTAGGCGGGCAGCGTCGAACCGACCCCGGCGGCGACGGCGCCCTTGCGCCGCGCCTGGAGTTCCAGCGATTGGGGACCGGGGATCGCGGTGCGCAGTCGGGTCATGTGCCCAGCATGGCCCTGGTCAGCGGCGTGCGCAGTGTCTGAAATGGCGATCTTTGGGCCTGAGGTTGTACAAATTGGCACATGCCCATCACGGTGCGGGAGTTGGCGGAAAAGCTGGCGTTGCCGGTGCTGGCAGGGGACGTGTCGAAGCCGGTCGGGTGGGTGCACGGCACGGAGCTCGTCGACCCCACCCCGTTCCTGGAGGGTGGCGAGCTGCTGCTCACGACGGGCCTCAACGCCCTGCGGGACGGCTATGTCGAACGGCTCGTGCGCGCGGGGGTCGTCGGGCTCGGCTTCGGCACCGGCCTGGGGCACGACGTCGTGCCGCCCGCACTGGTGCAATCGGCGGCAGAGGCGGGACTGGGACTGGTCGAGGTACCGCGCGAGGTGCCGTTCATCGCGATCAGCAAGGCCGTGTCGAAGGCACTGGCCGCCGACGAGTACGCGGCGCTGGCCAGGACCAGCGAAGCCCAGCGCGCACTCACCAGAGCCGCGGTCCGGACCGGCGTCGGGGGAGTGGTGCGCAGGCTCGGCCAGTGGATCGACGGCTGGGCAGTGCTCCTCGACGCGGCCGGTGAGCCCGTGCACGCCCACAACCCCCGCCTCGTCCCGGACCTGACCGCCGAGCTCGCCCGGCTCAAGACCGCGGGCGGCCTGGCCAGCGTCGCGTTCGAGCTCGATGGCCTGCACGTGTTCCTGCAGGTGCTTGGCAGCCGCGCCCGAGGCGTACTGGCGGTCGGCACCGCCAGGCCGGATCCGGGGATCGTCAACACGGCCGCGTCGCTGCTAGTCCTCGCGCTCGCCCAGCACGACTCCGTCGACGCGGCCAGGAGAGAGCTCCGCGCAGGCCAGTTCCGGATGCTGCTCGCAGGGCTCGCGGTCGACGGACTGCCCGGCCGGTTCCGGGTCTTCCTCGCGGCCGAACCACCGGACGACAACGTGTTCTGGGCCGAGCACGACGGCGACATCGTCGTGCTCACCGACGAGTTCGACGGCGTCGCTTCGTCCGAAGTGGACCAGACCGGCGTCGCGCGGGGATACCGCGAGGCCCGCCAGGCCCGTCAGGCCGGCGTCCGCACGTTCGAGGAGCTCGCCGGGAACCTGCCGCTGCCGGCCGGGTTCGCCGACGCGTTGCTGAGGCCGCTCGACGCGGAAACCCGTGCGACGCTTCGAGTGTGGCTTGGCCACCACGGCGCGTGGGACCCGGCGGCGACGGAACTGGGCGTGCACCGGCACACGTTGCGCAACCGGGTGCGCAGGGCCGAGCAGGCGCTGAACCGCTCGCTCGACTCGCCCGGCCTGCGCGCGGAGCTGTGGCTAGCCCTCCACCGCGAAGGTCAGTGAGGCGGTGTAGCCGGACTGGACGTCGCCCGACATCGTCGCCATCTGGTGGTCGACGCCGTCGCGGAACACCATGTCCTGCTTCAACGAGGTCCGCGACATGTTCTGCACGCTCCGCGTGTACCCGGCCGTGCCGTAGACCTCCTTGCACGTCGTCTCGGGCAACGCGAGCTGCGAGGTCGTGATCTTGTTGCCGGCCTTGGTCGCCTCGGCGAGGCTCGGGTAGACCTCGAAGTGGATGTGCGGCCAGCGCCCGGCATACGCGCCGGGGAAGACGCTGACGAACGTCAGCTTGCCGGACGCGTCGGTCTCCTGGACCCCGCGCAGGAAGTTCTCGTTCTTCACGCGGTCCGAGTACATCGAGTAGTCGCCGTTGATGTCGCAGTGCCACACGTAAATCGCGGCGCCCGCGAACGGCTTGCCGTCGTCGTTCTGGACCGTCAGGTCGATGGTCAGCCGCACACCCTCGGCCGTGCGGCTCGACGAACCGAAGCTGGACCGGATGTCCGAACGCACGATTCCGCTCTGCGTCAACGCGTTCGGGCCGTTGGAACCGTCGCCGGGGAAGGGGCCGGCGGTCTCCTCGGGGATGGTCTCCAGCGGCGAGCCGTTCGCCGTGGTGGACGAACCGGCCGTGGTGGTGGTCGACGTCGCGGTGGTGGTCGACGGGGCGCAGGCCACGAGCGTGACGCCCGCGCCGCCGAGCAGCGACAACGCCCGCCTGCGCCCGAAGAGCGTGGCGAGGTCGAACTGGAGGCCGCGGTCGTGGTTGTCCGTCATGCGATCCAGATTGCGGCCGAATCCTGTGAGCCGCCTGTGGAGAACCTGTCTGTGTTTTATGGCCGTTCCGGCCCCCGCCGGCGAGTGCCCGAAGTCGGCATACTGCTTGCGTGCTCGGATTGCGTCCGGCGGAGTTCGCGGTGTACGAGGCGCTCGTGGACTCCTACCAGCTCGGTGTGGCCGAACTCTGCCTCGCCATGGACCTGGCCGAGCCGGTCGTCCGCCCCGCGCTGAGGTCGTTGACTGAGCTGGGATTCGTCCACCAGGTCAACGGGCTGCACACGGCCGTGGCCCCGGACGTCGCGCTGGCCATGCACTTCCTGCGCCGGGAGGACGACCTGCGGCGTGACCGGTTGCTGGCCGGTGAGCTGCAGGTCCGGTACGAACGCGCGGCCGGCGTGCGTGCGCCCGCCGATCTCGTCGAGGTCGTGCACGGAGCCGAGGCGATCTCGCGGCGCGTCGACCTGGTCATGCGTACCGCGCGGCGGGAGGTCTGCTTCGTGGACAAACCGCCGTATGCCAAGGCGCCCACGTCCCTGCACCCGGTGGAGGAGGAGCTGCTGAGCCGCGGCGTCCGGTTCCGCGGGATCTACGAGCGTCAGGCGTTGGAGCTGCACGACCTGCGCGCCGACCTGGAGATGGGGCTGTCGCTGGGGGAGGAGGCGCGGGTGGTCGCCGCCGCGCCGACGAAGATGATCCTCGCGGACGCCCAGCTGGGGCTCATCCCGCTGCACAGCACCGAGACGGCGCTGGAGAGCGCGGTGATCGTGCACCGGTCGGCGTTGCTCGACTCGCTCGGCGCGCTGTTCGCGAGGTTGTGGGAGGACGCGGTGCCGCTGTCGTTGCCGGGGCAGCCCGCGAGCACCGAGATCTCGATCGAGGACGCGCGACTGCTCGCGTTGCTGGCCACCGGGTTGCCGGATCGCAGCATCGCGAAGCAGCTCGGGCTGAGCTATCGGACCTTCCAGCGGCGGCTGCACCGGCTGATGGACGAGCTGGGTGCGCAGACCCGGTTCCAGGCGGGTCTGCGCGCCGCGGCACGGGGTGCTACCTCTCTGCTGCCACCTCAGCTACCGGAGTGAGTGCGGAACGCCTTCTGCATGGTCTGCACGACCGTGTTCCCGGCCCCGTCCCTGGCTTCGGTACGCAGCCATACGTCGCCGCCGGGTTTGTCGATCGTGACCTGCCACCGATCTCCGCTGGGCCGGGTCGCCGCCTGGCTCCACGTCCTGCCCTCGTCCGCCGACCACCGCACCTTCACGACGGTGATGGGTGCGCTGTTGGACGCGTGCACGTGGTAGGTGAACGGTGTGCCCGCCGGCGCGGAGTTCGTGAGGTCGAGCGGCAGGTCGTGGCGGAGCCGGATGAGCGGCTGGAACTGGCAGGCCGGCTGACCCGCGTGGCACGCGTATCCGGTAGGAGGAGGGTTCAGCGAGCGGTAGGACTGGAAGGTCCACGTGGTCTCGGTGCGCGGGGCGAGGGTGAACAGCACCGGGTTGACCGCGCCCGCCACGGCTCCCGGAGCGTGCGTCTCGACCGTTTCGAGGCGGTAGACCGCCTTTTCCGGCGCCATCGTGAAGGTGGGGTAGAAGGCCAGCGGCTGCTGGGTGGCCGGGATCTCCGCGTCGCCCCGGAACAGGCGGACCTTGGTGGTCGTGAAGAACTTGCTGTTCTGATAAGGATTCGTGTAGTGGCCGGGGTTGCCGTCGGTCCACTGCAGGGCGGGGACGAACGTGTCGCCCGTCCGGCAGTTCGAGCAGAGTTGCCGCCACGCGCCGTTCGCGGCGGGGTAGCGGGCCGGGTGGTCGGACTGCAGTGCTACCGCGGTGCTGTGCATCGGTCCCGCGAACCACCGTTCCGGCGCGGGAGCGGCACCCTCGCGGAACACGTTCTCCTGGAACATGGTCATGGCCGCACGCCGGCCCCCGGCGTCGGTTCCGCTCAGCGTCACGTGCCGCTTCCAGACGATCCGGTCGTCTCCCGGGCCGATGTACTCCGTCCACGCGGCCGGCGGGGTGAACGTGGTGCCGCGCAGGATCTGCGTCTGCCACAGACCGGTCGGGAACGGGTACCACGTCTTCTGCACGGTCAGGCCCGGCTTGTCGGCGTGGTAGGCCGTCTGCCGCTTGACCAGCTTGGCGGGGTCCACCACTCGGCGGTGGCCGGCCGGGATGCCGTTGGCGTCCAGGAAGCTCAGGTTGAACACCGACTCCGGGCCGGGTTTGACGGTCAGTCTCAAGGACTTCTGCTTCGCGAGGAACTCCCCGTCCGCGTTGCCGACGCCCAGTGCCGGGAGCGCGGCGCTGGAGAGCCCGGTGAGCGCGAGCGCACCCGGTGCGTCCACATAGGACAGGATCGCCTTCTGGCCGGCCTGGGCCGCGGCGGTGGCGGCGGTGTTCGCCGCCTTGACCATGTTGGCCGGCGTGTCCGGCTTGATCTTCACCAGCGCCGTGTCCCCGCCGATGGTCAGGTCGCGCTCTCCGGGCCACTTCGCGGACAGCACGGCCACGTCGCCGTCCGTCGTGAGCGTGCGGCCTCCAGACGACGCGGTGACCGTCGCGGTCTGCAGGGTCACGTTGTCCTGCAACGAGATCGCACCCTTCTTCGCCGCCGCGGAAGGCGTCGCTCGGATCTCCCACGGTGCGCTGCCGAGCGAGGCGGCCATCTCGGTGATCAGCGGCGCCTTCTCCCCTTCCGCCAGTACCACACGACGCATCGTCACGGTGCGGTCGCGCTGTTCGGCCGGGCCTGGTGGCACGACCTCGATCGGCACGGTCTGCTGTGCGTCGAGCGAGATGGCGGCGGCGCCGGTGACGGTGAGCTCCGGTGCGGCGAGCGCGGACCAGCGCCGTACTCCCGCCGTGTTCTCGGTCGCCCAGGTCACCGCCGAATAGCGGCCCGTCGGCACGTTCGCGATGCCTTCACCGTTCACGACGTCGAAGTAGTAGCTCAGGGTCTCGTCGAACGGGTCGTTGACGTCGTCGCCACCGTTGGTGTCGTCGATGAGCTGTCCCATCGCCGGTGCGGGCGGCTTGCCGGCGGCGTCGCGGACCCGCACGGAGACCGGGAACGTCCGGGGTGCCTCGTACACGCTGACCGGGGTGCGCAACGTCGTCCCGGTCCCGGTCGCCGTGACCACGCCGCCGTACACGCCGGCCGGGCCCACCTCCGGGTCCAGGGTGAGGGTGGCCGACGCCTTGCCGCGGGGGGGAACGGTCACCTGGGAGGCGCCGAGGGCGAACCCGGTCGTCGACTTCCCGTCCCAGCCCCTGATCGTCGCGGTGAGGTCGAGGGTCAGTGCGGTGCCGGAGGTGTTGACGTACTGGAGCTCCCTGGTGAGCACGCCACCCGCACCGCGCTCGTGGCGCCCGTAGCTCGCCGACGCGGTAGCCGTCGCCTTCTGCGTGACGGCCCGCGCGACGTCGAGACGGCCGGCACCCTGCTCGTACCACGGCATGCCGACGTCCGCGGCGCTGGTGACGAGCGCGTCCTTCACCGTCCGCGCATCCCAGTCGGGGTGTTGCTGCGCAAGCAGTGCCGCGGCGCCCGCGACGTGCGGTGTCGCCATCGACGTTCCCGAGGCGGCCGTGTAGCGGCCGTCGACCGGGGCGCCCATCGAGGTGTTCGCCGCGCGGGCGGCCACGACGCCGGCACCAGGCGCGTTGATCTCGGGTTTCACGTGCGCGTCACCGATGCGCGGACCGGTGCTGCTGAACGGCGCCAGCCTGTTCTGCCGGTCCACCGCGCCGACGGTGAGCGCCGACGCGGCGGCACCGGGTGAGGTGACCGAACGGCCGGCCGGGCCGTTGTTCCCCGCCGCCACCACGAACAGCGCGCCCGTCTCCGCGGCGAGCCGGTCGACCAGCGCGCTCATCTCGTCACTGCCGTCCGTGACGTCACCGCCGAGGCTGAGGTTGACGATCCTCGCCCCGGAGCGGGCCGCCCACTCGATGCCGGCGAGCACCTGGGAGGTGTCCGCCTCGCCGGCGCCGTTGAACACCTTGGCGATCACGAGGGTCGCGCCGGGGGCCACGCCCCTGTACCTGCCGGCGGAACCCTGGCCGGTGCCCGCGATGGTCGAGGCGACGTGCGTGCCGTGGCCGTGCCGGTCGACGACGTCCGGTTCGTCGGAGAAGTTCTCCGTCGCGGTGATCCTGCCGGCGACGTCGGGGTGGTTCGCGTCGATGCCGGTGTCGACGACGGCGACCGTGACACCCGTGCCGTCCAGGCCGGCCTGCCACGCCTCCGGGGCGCCGATCTGCCCGGTGGTCTGGTCGAGCGCGACGCGGACCGGGCGGTCGTACTTCAGCCGCACGCCGGACTTCGCGCTCATGTCCAGGGAGCGCCAGAACTCCTGCGCCTTCGACTTCTCGACCCGGATGCCGGAAGCGTCCAGACTGCTGATCCGGGTGTGGGCACTGGCGGAGAAGCCACCGGTCATCAGCACCGGAACCGTGGTCGTGCGGTCGTCGGACTGCCCGGTGCGCACGAGATCGGTGACGTTGAAGAGCGTGCGCTCGACCGTTCCGGACGTGACGGCGCTCATCGCGTCCGACGGGTAGACGTGCAGACCTTTTGCCGTCGTCATCGTGTGGAAGATCGGCTGCTCGCCCTCCCTTGGCGCAGCGTGGATCCGGGCGAATTTTCGCCCGTCCGAGCGTTCGGTGTAGTCGACGACGTCACCGGTGATGAGCGTGATCCGGTGTGAGGCCTCGGATGTCTGCGCCTGCGGCGGTGGTGACGCGGCGGACGCGGCTGGTGCGACGAGCGTTGCGGCAGCTACGGCAAGTGCCAGAACTTGTCGAATCACGGCGCCCTCCCTCAGTGATCAGGTCACAGCAGGATGAGGGGCCGCAAATCGTTGGGAAACAGTAAAAAGCGGCGGTTAGTCGCCGTTGGCGACTTCACGCCACACACATGGACGTGCCCGGACCACCGAGGGGAGGTGGTCCGGGCACTTCGATCGGTGCACCCGCTTGACGGTCAGCTCAAGTTGATCAGAAGGTGCGTTCCTGCAACGAGAAGTCCCGCTGGTTGTTGTTGGTGTCATGGTTCAGCAGGTTGCGCGTGTTGGAACCGGCGAGCTGCGCGGTGCGCTGGTTCTCGGGCTGGGCGTGGACGCCTTCCTTGGCGGTGGTCACCGGCGACGAGAATGCGACACCGTCGATCTTGAAGGCCGTCGGGGCCAGGCTGCCGAACACCGCCACGCCACCGAGAGCCGGGATGCCTTCGGTACCGGTGAATCGCACCGGGAGAACGTTCGGCGTGGACGTGGTGCCGGAGAACTCCGCACCCGTCAGCACCAGCGTGCTGCCGACGTTGTTCGCCGGCGCCAGCGTGAGCGGCCCGCCGAGCGGGTCGACCAGCGGGATCGTCTGGATGACCTCGTTGCGCTGGTTGTAGATCCTGATGACCCAGTTGCTCAGGTCGACCTGCTCGCCCGTGGTGTTGATGATCTCGATCGCCTCGTCGAGCGGGCCGTTCGGTCCCATGGTGGAGACCTCGTTGATCAGCACTGCCGGCAGCTGCATGACCTCGGGAGACTCGGGCTCCTCGGCGGCCGTTGCCTGTCCGGCGAACGCGATGGTGCTCGCGATTGCCAGGGCGGCAGCTCCGCTCAGCAGTCGACGCATTGTCCTGTCCCTTCGAGAAAGTGAATTCGGGATATTCCTCAGAGCGGCCCTGTGGTCGGGGGGAACGACCTGTATTGCCGCTGGGACTGACTTTGCTCGCATTCGTTCGGACTCGAAAGGGGCCATTGTCGATTGATCAGTGGTTGCTTTCTCCCGGAGAAGGAATGCGGCAGGTGAAGTCGGCCGAGTTGTGATCCGTGTCGCGCGAGGAGCCGTCACGGCCTAGCGATGAATCTGCGCAGGGTGTCGCAGCTCCCGCTTCCCGGCACGGCGAGGAGGAGCTGAGTCCGACGCTGTCGGTGTGTGCGCCGTGCCGGTTCCTGGCGATTACGCCACTTCCGTCCACGGTCTCCACGATCAGGCCGTTCGGCACTGTTCCGCTGAACGCGGAACCGACTATGACGAAGTATTCGCCTGGGGGCAGACTGGTCCCCGGTGAGATGGTGGCGAGGATTTCGGCGGTGCCGCCGGTGCAGGTCCGGACCGTCCACCCTCCGATGTCTGCGGTGGTGGAGGCCGTGTTGCGCAGTTCGACGAATCCGGCGGGGCCGAGTGTCATCTCGTTGACCTTGACCGGGGAAACGCCCGGTGTGCCGCCGATCGTGCTACCGGCGAGTAGCAGCAACGTCGCGACGGAGTGTCCGAAGGCTGTCACGTGACGCAGTCTGGCCCCCTGTGCGCGGACGCACAGGGGGCCAAAGGTCCTTGCTGCCTGGGGCTTGTGGTACGGCGGTGCCCGCGTCGGCTGCCGCGGGCACCGCCCTCCTGCGGGCGGGCAGACCCCTGCCGTCTGCCCGCGCACCGCTAGCAGAAGTGGTCTTCCTCCTTCGCCCTGCGGCATTCCCGCTCGATCACGGCGGCCCGGTCGAGGGCTGCGTGCGGCACGTCGAGGGCCTCGCTGATCCAGGCACGCCAGTAAGGGCCGGGAATGCGTTTACCGCGTTCCCATCTCGACACTTCCTCACGAGTGACGCTGTCATTCTGTGAGATCTCGCACAACAGGTCCGCGAGGTCGCGCTGGGTGAGCCCTTGTTCTCGCCGTGCCTGTGGAATCAAGGCTGTAATCGGCGGGGTGTCCTGGTGCTCGTGGGCTTGAGTGGCTGCCTTGAGCACGGTTCTGCTCCGTTTCAGTGAGATGACGGGTGCGCCATCAACCATGCCTCAAAGTCCGGGAGTTCGTGCCGTGCATTGCGGTGATACCGGCGGTCGTTGAAAGTTCAGATACCAGCGGAATCGGCCGATCGGATGTTTGGGTGAAACGAAGCTGGTCCGATGGGGTGTGCGCGCTCACATTTCGAGCGCCTCGCTAGTGTGGCTGCACCGAGTTCATTGCCGCAGCAATGGCCGGGAGGTGAAGGTGAGTGAAATGTTCTCGACGGTCGAAGCGGTGCAGGTCTTCCTGGCACGACTCGCGGCACAGGACGCACCCGGCATCGCGCGGTTGTGCGCACCGGTCGTGGAATGGGAGGCGCCCGACCCGAACGGCGTCCGCTGGGCGGCCGGCAGGCGCACCCGGCGTGAGGTCGAGTCCCAGTTCCTGACCTTGTTCGCCACGTTCGACCTGGAGCAGCTCTCGGTGCGCCAGGTGATCGTCGACGGAGGAGACGCCGCCGTGATCGGCTCGGCGCGCTGGCGGGTCCGCGCCGGCGGGAGCCCGGTGGAGGTGCGCTTCGCCGCGGTGCTTTCGGTGCACCTGGGGGAGATCGAGCAGTACTGGCAGATGCCGGACACCTTCGCCACAGCCGTCGCGACCGGCGTCGCGCGGATCAAGTGATGAGTTCCAAACGCGAGAAGTCGGCACACACGCGGGCGAAACTGCTGCGGGCCGCGGCGGAGGTCTTCGACCGCGAGGGGTTCTCCGGATCGAGCCTCACGGCCGTGTGCGCGCGGGCGGATGTTTCCAAAGGTGCGCTGTATTGCCATTTTCGTTCGAAGGAAGCCCTTGGCGTCGCCATCATCGAGGAGCAGTCCCTGCTGTGGCACCGGCTGCGCGACGAGGTGCTCGCGGTCGAGTCGTCACCGGTGCAGGCGCTGATCGTGATGTCGTTCGAGTTCGTCGGCCGGCTCGAGACCGACCTGACCGTGCGGGTGAGCGCGAAGCTGTTGCGGGAGGCGGTGTTCTTCGACGTCGCGGCGGCCGCGCAGGTGATCGGCTGGGTCACGGTGGTGCGGGACCTGCTGTCGCTGGCGTCCGAACGCGGCGAGTTGCGGCCGGAGGTGAACGTGCGGCACGCGGCCGAACAGATAGTGGCCGAGCTGCTCGGGTTGCAGTTCGTGGCACAGGCGTTGACCGGCGGCACCGACCTCCGCGTCCGGCTGAGCCGGCTCTGGCGGGCCACCTCCGGCTGTCTCGTGACCGCTCCCGTCCGGGAGAAGCTGCGGTTCGAGTGACTGTCGCTGGTTAACAAGCCGAACCTCCGCGACGACAAGGTGCGTGGCGGTGGTCCGGGAGATCGAAGCCGGGCATATCGTAGTTTGATCTTCCGGATGGGCGGGTACCGGAATTCCAGGCGACCCGTTAGGTTGCTGTGAGGCGAGCGGAGGCCCATGAGCGCACCTTGGGACGGCGATCTGACCGGGTCGGTGATCGACAACCGTTTTGTGGTCGGCACGCTCCTCGGGTCCGGCGGGATGGCGGAGGTCTACCGCGCGTACGACCGATCGACGACGTCCTCGGTGGCGATCAAGATCTTCTCGGGCCCCGGCCTGCCCGACGACGAACTGCGCCTGCAGCGCGAGGCCTCGATGCTGGTCTCGCTGGACTGCCCCGGCATCATCCCGGTCTACGCCTCCGGGACGGTGTCGCGCCGCCCGTACTTCGTGATGCGCGAGATCACCGGTGGCACGCTGCGCCAGCGGATGCGCGAACCGCTGCCGCCCCGGTTCGTGGCGCGGGTCGGCAGCCAGATCGCCGCGGTGCTGGACCACGTGCACGACCTGGGCGTCGTGCACCGCGACATCAAGCCGTCCAACATCCTGCTCGACGACACCGAGAAGCAGGCCTACCTGGCGGACTTCGGCCTCGCGCTGGTGGCCGAGGTGACGCGGGTGACGACGTCCGGCGTGCTGGTCGGCACGGCCGGGTACCTGTCGCCGGAGCAGGTGCGCGGCGCCGATGTCGGCCCGTCCGCGGACGTCTACTCGCTGGGCCTCGTGCTGCTGGAGTGCCTGACCGGGCGGACCGAGTACCCCGGCGGCGACGCCGAGGCCGCGCTCGCCCGCCTCGCCCGGTCGCCGCGGATTCCCGTCGACCTGCCGCTGGCGTGGGTGTCGTTGCTGTCCGCGATGACGGACATGGACCCGGTGCGCCGTCCATCCGCCGCTCAGTGTTCCCGGTCGTTGGAGGCCGCTTTCGAGGCCAGCCGCGGGTTGCCGGCGTTGCTGCCGGACGCGGCCGTCGCACCGGACGAGCCCGCGGCCGTGCCCGAGCCCAGGTCCTGGCGCGGCAAGCGCGCGGCGATCGCGGCCGCGGCCGTCGCCGTCACCGCGGTGGCCGTCGTGGTGGCGAACTTCGCCGGTGGCGGGAACGAGGCGCCGGCGGCGGACAAGCCGGTGGCACCGGACGCCCGCACCCAGGTCGTGACGGTGACGCCTTCGACCGTGACCGTGGTGCAGACGCCGGACGGGTCGGAACTGTCGAACACCTCGGACGCGCCCGGTGTGCCCGGGGCGCCGCAGCCGGGTGCCGGTGGGGTCGTTCCGTCGTCGACTCCGGTCGTGGAGATCACCGAGGCGGAGCCGAGTGAGGAGACGAGGCCCAGCAAGGAGAGGAAGGACCGCGGCAGGCCCTCGGATATTCCGGTTCCGTCGGTCGTTCCTCGGCCGTAGACCTGTCAGACGTTCCGGGCTTCTTTCAGGCTTTCGGTTCCTCCACCACGGCGAACGGCAGGTCGGCCAGCTCCGCCCGCAGCGTGTCCAGGTCCGCGTAGACCGCTGAGGCACCGCTGTCGACGAGTTCGTCCTCCCCGAACCCGCCCGTCAGCAGTCCGATCGACGGCAGCCCGATCCGTGCGGACGCCTCGCAGTCCCACACCGAGTCGCCCACCACGACCGCGCGCTCACCTTTGACCTCGCGCAGCGCCACCTCGATCAGGTCCGGTGCCGGCTTGCTGTCCTCGACGTCGTCCGAGGTCGTCCATGCAACGTCGCCGGGGTCGAGCAGCTTCAGGTAGTGCTCGACGTGCTTGCGCTTGCCCGAGCTGGCGAGCACCACGGCCAGCCCGAGACCGGTGGCGGCGCGGACCAGCCGGTGTGCGCCCTCCAGCGGCTGGATCTCGTCCAGCATCTCGTCGAAGTACCGCTCCCAGGCCTGGCGCACCTTGTCGCCGTGGTCCTGTTCGACCTTGTCGCCCGCCACGGCGGCCACCAGCCTGTCGCCGCCCATGCCGACCGCACGATGCACCTGCCACCCCGGAACGGTGACGTCGACCGTGCGGAAGGCGCGCAGCCACGCCACCGTGTGGTGGTAGTTGGTGTCGACCAGGGTGCCGTCCACGTCGAGGACCACGGTGTTGCTCATGAAACCAGGTTTGCCCGCACGTCTACCTAGGCAAACCCACCAGCTCCCTGCTCTCCTGCAACGAGGCGAGCTCGCGGCGCAGCACGCTGTCGAGCCAGTGCGCGTCCGACATCCACGACTGGTTCGTGTTCAGGCAGACGTGGACCGACGACCGGTAGACCGACAGCGCGATGCCGACGGCGTGGCCGGGTGCGACCGGCGAGACCGGGTACATCTCGCACAGCGCGGCGCCGTCCAGGGAGAGCGGGACGGACGGCAGCGGCACCGAGGTGACCAGCGTGTCGAACAGCAGGGGAGCGCAGCGGCCCATGACGGGCGCGGCCAGGCGGTGAACCAGCGGCGGCACCTTGTCGGCGAGCAGCGGCAACGCGCCGGCACCCCGGTCCGGGCCGGCCGCCTTCGCGGACTCCATCTGCGCGCGGACGTTCCGCAGCCGGTGCACCGGGTCCGCCTCGCCGACCGGCAGTGCGACCAGGAAACCGGAGATCTGGTTGCCCGAGGCGCCGTCGCCGGAGCGTGAGCGCTGGTTAACCGGGATCAGGGCGCGCACGACCGAGTCGGGACCGGCGCTGCCGTGCGCGGAAAGCCAGTGGCGCAACGCACCTGTGACGAGGGCGAGCAACACGTCGTTCACCGTGCCGCCGTGCGCGCGGCGGATTCGGTGCACGTCCGCGAGATCCAGGCGCGACATGACCACGCGGCGTGGCCGGGCGGACGCGGTGAGCACCGGTGAGTTCAGCGTCGGCGGGCGGGTGTTCATCAGCACGCTCGACGCGATGTCGATCGTGTCCTTGATCCCGCGCAGCGACGGGAGGGACGGAATGATCGACTTCGTCGCCGGCTCCGCGGCGTCCGGAATGGACAACCGCGACGGGTCGAAGAGCTGAATTCCCAGGCCGACGGCCTTCATGCCGTCACACAGCGAGTGGTGCAGCTTCGCGACGACGGCGAACCTGCCGCCCGCGAGGCCGGTGATGACGTGCAGCTCCCACGGCGGGCGCGCGAGGTCGAGCGGCTGCGCCATGAGGTGCGAGACCAGGGTGGCGAACCGGTCACGACCGCGCGTGTGGTGCGTGAAGACGTGGTCCTCCGGCGCGAAACCGGGGTCCTCCACCCAGCGCGCGCCACCGAGCAGCGAGGTGCGGGCGCGCTGGCGCAGGCGCGGAATCTCTTGCGCCCGTTCGCAGAGCACAGCGGCGATGCGGGCCGGATGCACCGGAGTGGACGGTGCGAAGGTCGCGACCGCGCCGAGGTGCAACGGATTGGTGTCGCCCTCCATAGCGAGGAAAGCGATGTCGAGGGGGGAGAGGTGGTCTGTCATATCCGTGCAAGGAAAACAGGTCATCGTGTCGAGCGCATTGCGATGAGATGGCGGTGACTCCCTACCGCCCCAAGTACACTCGAACGGTGGTACCGCTGTGACTCGTGTGGGTGCGAACCAGGTCACACAACAGGTTCACCATCACGATCCCGAAGCCGGACAGGCCGGTGAACGACGGCGGGAAGCCGGCGCCCGTGTCGCTCACCTCGCACACCACGGTGCCACCCTCCCGCCACAGCCGCAGCACCCCGCGGCCCGACGCGTGCAGGATGCTGTTCGTCGCGAGCTCGTTCACCGCGAGCACCAGGTCCTCGACCTGTTCGCGGCGCAGCCAGTGCGCGTACGCCGACACGAGCTTGCGCATGTGCGCGAGCGTGCCGACGGAGAACGAGTGCTCCTCGGCGTCCGCGGGCGGAGGCGGCAACGGCACGTTGTAGATGTCGGCCAGCGCGGTGGGCTCCGTATACCACTCGCTCGCCACGCGCCGCTCGCCGTCGATGACCACGGGATGGGTGCGCCACGCGTCCTCCAGTACGTGGCCGGGCAGCGCCGTCGCGTCGTACAGGCACAGGATGACGCCCGGCCGTCCCTCGAACGCCGTGTTGACCAACGCCTCGTGCTGCACGCACGCCGGGTACTCCAGTTCGGTGCGGCCGGGCCAGATCGGCTGGCCGACCACACGGAACCGGCGCTGCGTGCTCGCGCTGAACGCCATCAGCACACCGGGGATGATCCGGCCGGGGTTGCGGCCGGCCTCGATCATGTCGATGAAGTGCACCTGCTCCGCCGCGTCGCCGAGTCGTTCGCGCAGCGGGCCGATGCTCGCCTCGGGCACCGCCACCAGCACCGGCTCGCCGCTGTCGACACCCTCCGTCACGAATCTCGCCGTACCGGAGAGGAAGGACTCCTCGTCCCGGTAGAACAGGGCTTCGTGTGCGAACGGGGCAACGGAGTTCATCGGCTTCCCGGTGGGGTCGGTGGCTGCGGGCGGCACCCATTCTGCTCCCCGTAACAGTGTTTCGGCGGGGGCCAGGCCGGTGGTTGTGAGCGAGCACGGGCACCAGGCGGGATTCGCCGTGCGAGCGGCGAACACCCCAGGCAGACTCCCGGTTGTCGGGGTCTCGCTAGGAGGTGGCGCCGTGCTCGTTCACCACACGCTGACCGGGCCGGAGGACGCACCGGTGCTGGTGCTCGGCAACGCACTGGGCACGACCACCGACCTGTGGCGCGAGTTCTCCCTGCCGTTCCGGGTGTTGCGCTTCGACCACCGCGGCCACGGCGCCAGCGCACCGGTCGCCGGGCCGTGCTCGATCGAGGACCTGGCGGGCGACGTCGTGGAACTGCTGGACCACCTGGGGTTACAGCAGGTGTACTACTGCGGCGTGTCCCTCGGGGGCATGGTCGGGATGTGGCTGGCCGCGCACACCGACCGGATCTCCCGGCTGGCGCTCGTGTGCACCACCGCGTGGGTTCCGGACAAGGCCCGGCTGGACGAGCGGATCTCGCTGGTGCGCTCGCGCGGGATGGAGGCGGTCGCCGACGCGGTGGTGTCGCTGTGGTTCACGCCGGCCTGCGCGCCGGCCGTCGTCCAGCGCTTCCGCGCGGAGTTGCTGAAGGTCGACCTGCCGACCTATCTCGCGTGTGTCGAGGCCGTCCGCGGGATGGATCTGCGGCCGGATCTGGTGAAGATCGACGTGCCCACCGTGGTGATCGCGGCGGCTCAGGATCATGCGACGCCTACCGAGTTGGTGCGGCACATCGCGGATGAGTTGCCGGATTCTGAGCTTTATGTGGTGGGGGATGCGGCGCATTTGGCGGTGGTCGAGGCGCCTTGGACGATCTCGGTGATCCTTGATGATCACTTTGGCAACGGGTAGCTGGGGCGTGTGCGGGTCTTGTTGCGGGCGGGTGGTTCCTGTTCCAGCGGGGTTGGTCGCGTTCCCGGGCGAGAGGTCGCCTTGCGAGGGTGGTCCGTCAGGTCGTGACGGAACTGCGCGGGGTTGCGATTGGGGCTTGACCTTGAGCCTCTGGCGGGATGCTTGACGGCCGGAAAAGGGCCGGGCTGAAAAGCGCCCGGCCGTGCCCGTGAGGGGAGCATCCCGCCCACTCAAGGTAGAGCCCCAATCGCCATGAGCGGACCCGAACCGCCACCCAGAGCGTTGAGGTTCGGACGGCTCGCTTCGCATCGCCACGCCAGGCTGCGTGCGTGGTTGCTTTGCGTTGGCGGGTGTCTGGTGGCACCGCGCGGGTTGCCTTGTGGTGGCTGGTTCCTGTTCCAGCGGAGGGGTCGCCTGCCGTGCGGGCGGTCGCCTTGCGAGGGTGGTCCCTCGGGTGGCCGGGCTAGACCTTTGCCAAAGGGCGGTGCGGTTCCGCGGGCAGCTCGACGCGGATCTCGTCGCCGGGGCGGACCACGCCACCCGTCAGCACGACCGACATGATGCCCGCGCGCCGGATGAGTTCGCCGTCCGGGCCCTTGGCCACGACCTCCTTGAGCAGGCCCTTCGAGAAGGCGTCGATCTGCACGCACGGGTTGCGCAGGCCGGTCACCTCGACCACGGCCTCCGGGCCGAGGTGGAGCAACGTTCCGGTGGGCAGGGCGAGCAGGTCGATGCCCCGCGTCGTGATGTTCTCGCCGATTTCGCCTGGGGCCACGGAGAAGCCCTTGTCGTGCAGTTCGTCGAAGAGTTCGGCGTGCATCAGGTGGACCTGGCGCAGGTTCGGCTGGGTCGGGTCCTGTGCGACCCGTGATCGGTGTTTGACCGTGACGCCCTGGTGGACGTCGCCCTCGACACCGAGTCCGGCGAGCAAAGTGATGCTCTCGCGCACGGGCTTGGTGAACGTGTACTCCTCGTTGCGGCTGACCGCTGTCACAACCCCCATGAGCGCCATTGTGCACGATCAGTTGAGACGCGACGGGTACTCCGTTCGGCGCAAGGGCACCCGGAAGGACGAATCGGTCAAGGTGATTCAGTTCGTGCCACCTGACAGTGTTCTACCTGCGCCGATGTGCCGGGCCGTGGAAACGCTCTCACGAACTTCCGGCAAGGCTCTTGACTGATCCTGAGGTCAGGCTGTTGACTCCGTCACACCTCGTCGGAACCGGTACCGAAACCGGTTTCAGGAGGCGGCGGAAGGAAGTTCGGCATGCGTGTCACGATCGCGGAGGTCGCCCAACGCGCCCAGGTGTCCAAAGCGACCGTGTCACGTGTGCTGAACGGCAAGCCGGACGTGGACGCCTCCACCGCGCAGCGCGTTCGCAAGGTCATCGACGAGATCGGGTACGTGCCCAGTGCCCGCGCCGTCGGCCTGGCCCGGGGTCGTACCCGCACCGTCGCGATGCTCGCGCCGTCGCTCACCTGGCCGTGGATCGGTGAGGTGCTGCAGGGCATCGTCGACACGCTTGAAGCCGACGGCTACGGGTTGCTGCTCTACACGCTGAACCGCGGGCCTGAGTCGCTCAACCAGTTCGCGAACCACGTGTCCGCCAACGCTTTCGACGGGCTGCTGGTCGTCGAGCCACCGGACGCCCTGCACTACATCTCCACGCTCTACCGGGCGGGCCTGCCGGTCGTCATGATCGACGATCGCGGCTCGCACCCGGAGTTCCCTTCGGTGACGACGACGAACCGGCAGGGAGGCGCGGATGTCGCGAGGCATCTCGTCGCGGCGGGCCGCCGCAGGTTCGCCGTCGTCACCGGACCACCGCACTTCGGGTGCACTCAGGCGAGGCTGGACGGGTTCCGGCTCGCTTTGGCGGAAGCGGGCCTGACGCTGCACCCGGACCTCGTCGTCGACGGCGACTTCACCACGGAAGGTGGTGAGGTCGCCGTCGACAAGCTCGTCGCGAGTGGAATCCCGTTCGACGCCGTGTTCGCGCAGAACGACCTTTCGGCGGTCGGAGTGCTGCGGGCGCTGCGGGAATCCGGCAGGACCGTCCCCGGCGACGTGTCGGTGGTCGGCTTCGACGACGTCCCGGTCGCGGGACACACCGAACCTCGGCTGACGACGATCCGCCAGCCGGCACAGGAGATGGGTGCCGCCGCCGCGCGGATGCTGCTCTCCACGCTCGAGGGACAGCCGATGCCCGACCACCCGCTGGTGCTGCCGACCTCGTTGATCGTGCGCGAATCCGCGCCCTGACCCACCCGCTCCATCACAACTGAACGGACCGGCCAGGCCACCGCATGCGGCCTGGCTAGTTCGCCGTACGTATGAGAGAGCGCTCTCATACATCGTCGTATCGGGAGATTCCCCCATGCGCAGAACAGTCATCGTCGCGTTGGCACTGGCGCTCGCGGCGACCGGTTGCTCCTCTGGTGGCGCCACCAAGGCCGCCGGAGTGCTGACCGTGGGCATGCCCAACGGGCCACTGACCGAGAACCACAACCCGTTCCTGCCCACGTCGGCAGCGGGTTCGCTCGGCTACCGATACCAGATCTACGAGCCGCTGGCGTTCGTGAACAACACGCGCCCGGCCCAGGACCCGGTGCCGTGGCTCGCCACGAAGTGGGACTGGACGCCTGACTACAGGAAGGTCACCTTCACGATCCGGGAGAACGTGAAGTGGTCCGACGGCAAGCCGCTCACGGCCGCTGACGTCGCCTTCTCGTACGAGATCCTCAAGAAGTGGCCGGCGCTCAACAACCGCGACTCGCTCAAGGTCGAGACCGCCACGGCCACGCCGGACGGCAAGGTCGAGGTCGCGTTCGCGAGCCCGCAGTTCGTGAACCGCAACAAGGTCATCAGCGCGATGGTGGTTCCGCAGCACGTGTGGAGCACCATCCCGGACCCGACGACCTACACGAACCCGAAGCCCGTCGGCACCGGTCCGTACGAGCTGAAGTCGTTCACCTCGCAGACCGTCACGATCGCGCGGCGCGCGGAGTACTGGCAGGAACTGCCCAAGGTCCCGGAGATCCAGTACACCTCGTACAACGACAACACGGCCCAGACCACCGCGCTGGCGTCGGGTGCGACCCAGTGGTCCTACGTCTTCATCCCGGACTACCAGAAGCTGTACGTCGACAAGGACCCGGCGCACCACAAGCTCTGGTTCCCGGCCGGTCTCGGCATCCACGGCCTGTGGCTGAACACGACGGTGGCGCCGTTCGACAACGCCGCGCTGCGGTCCGCGATGAGCGACGTGATCGACCGCGAGGCGATCTTCGTCAAGGGTGAGGCCCGCCTGTTCCCGAAGCTCGAGTCGAAGACCGGCATGCCGTTGCCCGCCGGTGACTCGTTCCTCGCGCCGGAGTACAAGGACGCGAAGTTCAAGATCGACGTCGACGGGGCGAAGCAGAAGCTCACGGCCGCCGGCTTCAAGCTGGAGGGTGACGTGCTCAAGGCGCCCGACGGCAAGCCGGTCACGATCGAGCTCACGAACCCGTCCGGCTGGTCGGACTACCTGACGGTCCTCGACATCATCAAGGGCGACCTGAAGAAGATCGGCATCGAGGCGACCGTGCGCACGCAGACCGCGGACGCGTGGACGACCGACTTCGCGAACGGCTCGTTCCAGGGCTCGCTGCGCTGGACCAACACCGGCGCGACGCCGTACGAGATGTACCAGAACATCATGGACGGCGCGGAGATCAAGCCGATGGGGCAGACCGCGGCGGTGAACTTCGGCCGCTACAACAACCCCGAGGCGACCGCGGCACTGGCCGAGTACGCGAACGCGCCGGACGACGCGGCGCGGGCCAAGGCCCTCGCGGTGCTGCAGAAGATCATGGTCGAGCAGGTCCCCATGATCCCGACCTCCGCCGGTCCGATCGGTGCGGAGTACAGCACGAAGAACTGGGTCGGCTGGCCGACGGAGGAGGACCCGTACGGTCCGCCGCAGGCCACCTTGCCGAACGCCCTGCAGATCGTCATGAAGCTGAAGCCCGCGGGGTCTTGATGAACACAGTGCCTTATTTTGAGGCAGCGCTTGAAGCGAAAGGTCTGGTCAAGACCTACAAGCGCGTGCGCGCGGTGCAGGACGTCTCCATCGTCCTGCGCCGCGGGCGCGTGACCGCCCTCGTCGGCGAATCCGGGTCGGGCAAGTCGACGGTGGCGAAGCTGCTCGCGCGGCTCGTGGAACCCACCTCCGGCGAGATCCTGCTGGACGGCGAGAAGGTGCGCAGGGTCCGGGAGTACCGGCGCAAGGTCCAGATGGTGTTCCAGGACCCCTTCGCGTCCCTCAACCCCGTCCACACGATCCGCTACCACCTGACCCGCCCGCTGAAGATCCACAAGCGGACGGAGACGGTGGAGGAGCTGCTGCAGCGGGTGAACCTCCCGGCGGACTTCGCCTCGCGGTACCCGCACGAACTGTCGGGCGGTCAGCGGCAGCGCGTCGCGATCGCACGCGCGCTCGCCGCGAACCCCGAGGTGCTGCTCGCCGACGAGCCGGTGTCCATGCTGGACGTCTCCATCCGGCTCGGCGTGCTGAACCTGTTGCTGGACCTCAAGGAACGGCTGAAGCTCGCGGTCCTCTACATCACCCACGACATCGCGTCGGCGCGCTACTTCGCGGACGAGACGTTCGTGATGTACGGCGGGCAGATCGTCGAGGGTGGCGACAGCGAGTCCGTGACGCAGCGGCCCGCTCACCCGTACACGCAGCTGCTGATCGAGTCCGCGCCCGACCCGGAACGGTCGGTGGTCGCGCTGGACGCACCGCTGGAGGAGACCGCCGAGGTCTCCACCGGCTGCCAGTTCGCGCCGCGCTGTCCGAAGGTGCAGTCCCGCTGCTGGACCGAGGCGCCACCGCGCACCGAGGTCGATCCCTACGGGCACTGGGCGGCCTGCTGGTTGTACGTGGAGGCGGCGGCATGACGTTCCTGCTCCGCCGTGCGCTGTTCTACCTGGTCACCCTCTGGGCGGCGATCACGGCGAACTTCCTGCTGCCGCGCCTGCTTCCGGGCGACCCGGTGCAGGCGATGATCACCAAGCTCGGCGGGCGGCTGAACAGCGACGCGATGGCGTCGCTGTACGTCCTCTTCGGACTCGACAGGAACAAGTCGATCTGGGAGCAGTACGTCGACTACTGGGGTTCCCTGGTGCAGGGCGACCTCGGGCTGTCGTTCACGTTCTTCCCGACGCCGGTCGCCGACGTGCTCGCGCAGTCGATGCCGTGGACGCTCGGACTGGTCGGCGTCACCACGGTCATCGCGTTCCTGCTCGGCACCCTGCTAGGTGTCTACGCAGGCTGGAAGCGCGGTTCGTGGATGGACAACCTCATCCCGATCACGACGTTCCTGTCGTCCATCCCGTACTTCTGGCTCGGGCTGATCGCGATCTCGTTGTTCTCCGTGACGTGGCCGCTGTTCCCGGCGTCCGGCGGTTATGCGCCGGGCCTCGTGCCGGAGTTCTCCGGCGAGTTCATCGGCAGTGTTCTGGAGCACGCCGTACTGCCCGGCATCACGATCATCGTGAGCTCGGTCGCCGGCTGGATCCTCGGCATGCGCAACATGATGGTGACCGTGACGGCGGAGGACTACGTGCTCGTTGCGCGGGCCAAGGGCCTCACGCCGAAGCGGGTCATGTTCGCCTACGCGGCACGCAACGCCGTGCTGCCGTCGATCTCGGGTTTCGCGCTGTCGCTGGGTTTCATCGTCGGCGGCGCCCTGCTGGTCGAGATGGTGTTCTCCTACCCGGGCCTCGGTTACGTGCTGTTCCAGGGCATCGGTGCGAAGGACTACCCGTTGATGCAGGGCGTGTTCCTGGTGATCACGCTGGCGGTGCTGGTGGCGAACCTGCTCGCGGACATCGGCTACCTGCTGCTGGATCCGAGCACGCGGCGGGAAGGCTGATACTCCGATGAACTTCAAGACCAAGCTGGGCCTCGGCATCCTGGCCTTCTTCGCGCTGATCGCGGTGGTCGGCGAGTGGATCGCGCCGTACGACCCGTCCGCGATGAGCGACGACCTGCTGTCGCCGCCCTCGGGAGCGCACTGGTTCGGCACGACCATGACCGGGCAGGACATCTTCTCCCAGGTGCTCGTGGGCACCAGGGGAGTGATGGTCGTCGGGCTGGTGTGCGGCGTGCTCGCGACGTTCCTGTCGATCCTGGTCGGGGTGACCGCAGGGTTCCTCGGCGGGGCGGCCGACGAGGCGTTGTCCATGCTGTCCAACATCTTCCTGGTGATCCCGGCGCTGCCGCTGATCATCATCGTGGCCTCGATGCTGCCGTCGGCGGACACGGTCCTGATCGCGGCGGTGATCAGCCTGACCGCGTGGGCGTGGGGCGCGCGGATTCTGCGCGCGCAGACCATGTCGTTGCGGCGCAGGGACTTCGTGGAGGCCGCGCGGGCGTCCGGGGAACGGACCTGGCGCATCATCGTGTTCGAGGTGCTGCCCAACCTGCTGGCCGTGATCGGCTCCGGCTTCGTCGGCACGGTGATCTTCGCGGTCATGCTGCAGATCACCCTGTCGTTCGTCGGCGTGATCTCGCTGTCGACCTGGAACTGGGGCACGATCCTGTTCTGGGCGCAGAGCAACCAGGCGCTCGGTCTGGGCGCGTGGTGGTGGTTCGTCCCCGCCGGCCTGTGCATCGCGTTGCTGGGCACGGCGCTGGCTCTGATCAACTTCGGGATCGACGAGTACGCGAATCCCCGGCTGCGGAAGGTGCGTGCATGACCCCGGTGCTGGAGATCCGCGATCTCTCGGTCGACTACGGCAGCCTGCGAGCCGTGCACAACGTCTCGCTGACGCTGAACGCGGGCGAGGTGCTCGGTCTGGCAGGAGAGAGCGGCAGCGGCAAGTCCACTTTGGCCTATGCCGCGACCCGGCTGCTGCAGACGCCGGGCAAGGTGCCGTCCGGTGAGGTGCTGTTCAAGGGCCAGGACCTGCTGTCGCTGACCGACAAGCAGTTGCAGGTGCTGCGGTGGAACGAGATCGCGATCGTGTTCCAGGGCGCGATGAACGCCCTGAACCCGGTCATCTCGGTCGGCACGCAGATCGACGACGTACTGCGCACGCACCGGCCGCAGATGACGCGCCCGCAGCGGACGGCCCGTGGCCGCGAGCTGCTGTCGCTGGTCGGCATCCCGGCCGACCGGCTGTCGTCGTACCCGCACCAGCTCTCCGGCGGCATGCGGCAGCGCGTGATGATCGCGATGGCGCTGGCGCTGGAACCCGAGATCGTCATCATGGACGAGCCGACCACCGCGCTCGACGTGGTGGTGCAGCGGCAGATCCTCGGCCAGATGATGCGGCTGCGCGAGACGCTCGGCTTCTCGGTCGTCTTCATCACCCACGACATCTCGCTGCTGGTCGAGTTCTCCGACCGCATCGCGATCATGTACGGCGGGCGCGTGGTCGAGGAGGCAGCGGCGAGCGAGATCTACCGCGCCGCCAGGCACCCGTACAGCCAGGGCCTGCTGGGGTCGTTCCCGGCGTTGCGCGGCCCGCGTCGTGAGCTGAAGGGCATTCCGGGCTCGCCCCCGGACCTGCGGTCGATGCCGTCCGGCTGCCCGTTCCATCCGCGGTGCCCGTCGGCGATGGACGTGTGCGGTGAGCGGATGCCGTCACTCGAGTCCGTCGAGGAGAGCCGCCGCGTGGCGTGCTGGTTGGAGGACGTGCGCGTCTGAGCACGCGTGGTCGTGCTCGATCCGGGGTCGAATGGCGCTCCAGCGGTGTAGATCACGCCCGAAAGCACTAGCTAAGGCATACCTTAGTTAAGTTAGGGTTACTTTACGCCACTGGAGTGCCAGGAGAGGATCGCGATGGAACCGGTGTTAGACCTGGCCGGAATAGGCTTCGGGCCGTCCAACCTCGCTCTCGCGATCGCCGTGGAGGAACACGCGCTGCCTGTCAGGGCTCGCTTCTTCGAGAGGCAGCCCCGCTTCGGCTGGCATCGGGGGATGTTGCTGGAGGACGCCACGATGCAGGTGTCGTTCCTCAAGGATCTTGTCACGCTGCGCAACCCCACCAGCGCTTTCAGCTTCCTCTGCTACCTGTGCGACCGCGGCCGGTTGATCGACTTCGTCAACCACAAGAACCTCTTTCCGCTGCGCAAGGAGTTCCACGACTACTTCGAGTGGGCCGCGGAACGGGTCGGGCACCACGTGTCGTACGGCGCGGAGGTCACCCAGGTCCGGGCGGTCGACGACGGCTTCGAGTTCACCGCCGACGGGCAGCAGGTCAGGACGCGCAACCTGGTGCTGGCGACCGGCCTCGAGGCCAACCTGCCGGACGGCATCGAGCCGAGCGACCGGATCTGGCACAACAAGGACCTGCTGACCCGCGTCGACACGCTGAAGGACCCGCGCCAGGTCGTCGTGGTCGGCGCCGGGCAGAGCGCCGCCGAGGCCGTGGCCTTCTTCCACGACCGGTTCCCGCAGGCCGAGGTGCACGGCGTCTTCGCACGCTACGGCTACAGCCCCGCCGACGACAGCTCGTTCGCGAACCGGATCTTCGACCCCGCCGCCGTGGACGACTTCTACGCCGCGCCGGAAGAGGTCAAGCGCAGGCTCATGGGCTACCACGCCAACACGAACTACGGCGTGGTCGACGGCGACCTGATCGAGGAGCTCTACCGCCGGGTATACCGCGAGAAGGTCGTCGGCAGGCCGAGGTTGTTGCTGCACAACACCTCCAAACTCAGCGACGTGACGACCGACGGCAAGTGCGTGGTCGAGTCGCTCGCCGACGGCGGCAGGCTGCCGATCGACGCCGACGTGATCGTCTACGCGACGGGCTACCGCCCCGCGAACCCGGTCAGGCTGCTCGGCGACCTCGCCGGCCACTGCGAACGCGACGACCTCGGCCGGCTGAAGGTGACCCGCGACTACCGTGTCGTCACGGACGACGGCCTGCGCGGCGGCATCTACCTGCAGGGCGGCACCGAGCACACGCACGGCATCACGTCGTCGCTGCTGTCGAACACGGCCGTGCGCGTCGGCGAGATCCTCGACTCGGTGCTGCGGCGGGTCGCGCAGCAGCAGGCAGAACCGAAGCTCCAGGCAGTCAAGTAGTTCCATGAGGAAGGACCCGTCATGACCAACCCGTTCGAGGACCCGCAGGGCCGTTTCTTCGTGCTGGTCAACGAAGAGCAGCAGCACTCGCTGTGGCCGGTGTTCGCGGAGGTGCCCGCCGGGTGGACCAAGGTGTTCGGCGAGGAGAGCCGCGAGGCCTGCCTCGCTTACGTCGAGGAGAACTGGACGGACCTGCGCCCCTTGTCGATCCGTGTTTGATTGCCGCTGCTCCCCAGACGGCGGTGAGTTCGCCGGGAAGTCGGTCGTCCGGCCGACTCGCTCATACCGAAATGGGCTTCGCCGATTTCGGCATGAGCGGGTGACCGGACGACCGACGCGAACTCACGTAAGCAGTCAGCCGAGGTAGTCCTCGAACGTGCGCACGCCTACCGCGCGGCCGGGAGTCAGGTTCCCGCCCGCGCGGTAGGCGCGATAGGTCGCCCCAGGCACCTTCAACGGCACGAGCGTGCGCTTCTTTCCCGTGGCGGCCAGGTACATTCGCGCGAAGTCGACGGCTTCACGGATCTCCGGCCCGCCCATCTCGGGTGCCTTGCCCGCCGGCGGCGCCTGTGCCAGCGCCGCCAGTTCCAGGCCCACCTCGGCCTCGTCGACCGGCTGGAACCGGAACCCCGGCACGAGCATCAACGGAAGCTTCGACGTGCCGTCGAACATCTTGCGCAGCAACGAGTGGAACTGGGTGGCCCGCAGAATCGTGTGCGGCACACCGGAATCGATGATCACCCGTTCGGCGGCGAGCTTCTGCTTGTAGTAGGGGAGCGGCACCTCGTGGCAGCCGACGATCGAGATGTAGACCAGGTGCGCGGGCTTCGAGGCCAGCACGGTCCGCGCCATCCGCACCTCGTGCCGGAACGACGTCGCGCAGTGTACGACCACGTCCGCCCTGAGGGCTCCCAAACCCGTGCCGCGCAACAGATCCGTGCCACTCGAACGCGACACCGACCGTGCGCCCGGCAACGCTGCGACGACGTGCCTGCCCAGCGATCCGCTGCCACCCGTGACGACGAAAGTCATGCCGTCACTCTGACACGGTGGTAGTAGGCCAGCACGACGGTGCCCGACACCGCGGCGACCGCGCTCACCACCAGGCCGGCCTGCGACAGGCCGCTCATGCCCGTGCCCTCGCCGAGCAGCTTGATGCCGATCCACGCCGCAACGATGGGGTTCACGACGGTCTGCCCGGCCACGACGAGATCCGGCGGTCCGGCGGCGTACCCGAGCTGGATGAACCACGCCCCGGTCAGGAAGGCGACGGCCAGCCCGCCGAGCGAGATCCACTCGATCACGGGAAGCCCGGTCGTGACGTCCCTGACCAGCACGGCAACGAGTCCGTACGCGATGCCGGCGCCCAGGGAGAGCGCCAGGGCCCGGACGGCGCCCACGGTGAAGGTGGCGGCCACGACGCACACCAGCACGCCCGCGACGACGAGTTGGCCGGCTTGTAGCGCGACCTTCGGCGACACCTCGGTCGGCACCGCCTGGCCTGCCGTGATGGACACGAACACGACGATGCCCGCCGTCGCGACGAGCACGGCGACCGCGAGCAGGCCGGACAGCCGTCGTGCGCGGCACACCGCGATGATCGGGATGGCCAGCGCGTTCAGCGGGGCGACGACCGAGACCGGGGCCAGTGACAGCGCGACGATCTGCAGGATCGCGCACGCGAAGAGCACCAGGAAACCCTGGACCCAGCGGCGGGACCGCACGAGCTGGAGTGCGGAAGTCAGCTTCAGATCGTCTGTCTCACGGACACCGGCGTGCTGCCACATCGCGCCGAGTGCGCTGCACCCGGCCGCGAGTACCGCGCACAAGATCGCGACCCCGACCACGTGGCCAATGCTACGCCGTCACTGCTATGGTTCATTACATGAGTAACGAACCAAGGAACTAGCGATGTTCGACGACCGGAGCCCGATCTACCGGCAGATCGCCGACCGGATCAAGGCGGACGTGCTCAGCGGGGCGTTGAAGGCGGACGAGCAGGTCATGTCGACCAACCAGTACGCCTCCTACTTCCGGATCAACCCGGCCACCGCGGCGAAGGCCTTTCAGCAGCTCGTGGACGAACAGGTGCTCTACAAGAAGAGGGGGATCGGGATGTTCGTGAGCGCTCGGGCTCGCGACATGCTGCGGGCACAGGGGCGGGAGAACTTCTTCGGAGAGGTCGTGGACCCGATGGTCGCGGAAGCGCTCGCCATCGGCATTCCGCTCGCCGATGTCATCCGCCGGATCGAACAGCACGAGAACAACGGGGGCGTGTGATGCGGGTCGACGTGCAGGGCCTGACGGTGCGCTACGGCGACGTGACGGCCATCAACGACATGAGCTTCTCCTTGTCCGGCAACAAGATCTACGGCCTGCTCGGCCGCAACGGCTCCGGCAAGACCAGCCTGATGTCGGCGCTGGCGGGCTACCGCAGGCCTTCAGGATCCGTTCAGCTCGACGGCCTGCCGGTCTTCGAGAACGCCGCCGCGATGCGCCAGGTGTGCCTGGTCCGCCACACCGCCGACGCCGCGGACAAGAGCGACAAGGTCGCGTACGTCTTGGACCACGGCGCCGCGTGGCGCGACACCTGGGACAACGACTACGCGCTGAAGCTCGCCGACCTGTTCAAGATCGGGCTGAAGACCAAGGCCGGCGAACTGTCGCTCGGCCAGCGGTCCGCGCTCGGCGTCGTGATCGGCCTCGCCAGCCGCTCGCCGCTGACGATGCTGGACGAGTCGCACCTCGGCATGGACACGCCGACCCGGTACGCCTTCTACGACGCGCTGCTCCACGACTTCATGGAGCACCCACGCACGATCGTCATCTCCACGCACCTGATCGAGGAGCTCTCCTCGTTGCTGGAGGAGGTGCTGATCATCGACGACGGCCGGCTGGTGCTGCAGGAGGAGGCCGACGTGCTGCGCTCGCGCGGTACCGAGGTCACCGGCAACGCCTCCGACGTCGACGAGTTCACGGCCGGGCTCACCGTGCTCGGCGAGAAGTCGCTGGGACGCACGAAGGCCGCGATGGTCTACGGCGCGCTGGAGGACGAGCAGCTGGTCCGCGCCCGCCAGCTCGGGCTGGAGCTCGGCCCGATCGCCCTGCAGGACCTGTTCGTCCACCTCACCGAACCGGTCGGAGGGAAGCGGTGAAGATCTTCCGTCACCTGAACGCCTCGCTGCTCATCTTCTGCGCGATGGTCGCGGCAGGCGCCTTCGTGTTCGTCCTCGTGGTCACGTTCGCGGTCTCGGCCTTCCGGGGCATCGAGATCAGCGGGTGGAACGTCGTGACGTCGCAGATCGCGCGCTGGTTCCTGTTCTGGATGGGCATCTACGTCATCCACAACATGCTGCCGATCGCCGTCGCGCACGGCCGGACGCGCCGGGAGTTCCTCGCTGGGGCATCCGCCTTCACCGTCGTGCTCGCGCTGCTGATGGCGGTGCTCGGATGGCTCGGGTTCGCCGCGGAGGGTGGGATCTACTCGCTCATGGACTGGAACGCCGATGAGCACGGCTCGCCGGTCGCCTACTTCCTGATGTTCCTGGTGTGGTGCACGACGGGCATGTTCTGCGCGGCGGCGTTCGACAGGTTCGGCGCGGGCGGCATCTTCTCGGTGCCGATCGGCGTGGTGCTGGTGGCGGTCACGACCGTGGACATCCCTGGATCGGGCAACCTTCCGTTCATCCCGAACCTCCCCGTCCTGTTGGGCGCGGGCTGGCACGCGGTGTCGGTGGCTGCGTTCCTGGTCGCGCTCGCCTGCACGTGGGCGATCGCCCGGGACATGCCGGTGCGCCTGCGCACCACCTAGTCCGCCAGTTCCGCCATGCGGTGGCGTTCCATCAGCTTGACCACCTCGGCGGTCGGCGGGTGGGTGATCGCCTGACCTGCCGACCTCAGCACCTCCAGCGACTCGGTGAGGTGCGCGCGCACGAACTGCTTCAGCGCGTCCGGGCTCGTGGAGGCGAGCTGGATCTCGGCGTCCGTCGGCATGCCCGGCATGTCGTGCCCGGCGTGGTTGTTCACGTACGGCGCGTCGAGCAGCTTCCTCAGTGCGGTGAGCTCGATGTTCCGGTTCTCCCTGAGTTCGGCGCAGTCCGTGAGGCCGAGTAGCTTGAGCGCCTGCTCGTCGGTCGCGATGGCCAGCTCGACGAACGCTCGTTCCGTTGCGCCGTAACCGTTCTGGGGAGGTGGCGGGGGCGGAGCCTGCTGGCAGGCCGCGAGAAGGCCAGCCAGCAGGAGCGTTGTCATCCGTGGTTGCCGTTGTGGTCGCACTTGATCACCACGTTGAGACAGTTGCGGACGCGGCGCTCCATCTCGGCGCGCGGCCACACGTTGAAGAAGTCACCGTGCATCGTCTGCCCGGTACCGGAAGCGAGTCGCAGCCCGGCCGTGCTGCCGTTGACCGGATACCGCAGCACCATGCGCAGCTTCGGCACCGGGACGGGGTGGCTCGCCGGGCAGCCGCCCGCGACCGGGTACGACATGTGGGACCTGTGGTCGGCCGAGTCGAGGTTGCGGCCGTCCCAGCACTGCGGGAAGTCCAGGTACGTCTCGAGCATCGTGCCCGCCGGGCAGGTCACGAAGTTCTTGGACGGGTTGACGTGCCCGGCGTGCAGGCAGGACCAGCGCGCGATGCTGTCGGCGTCGCCGGTGGCCTTCGCGTTGCCCGCCACGATCTTCAGCCCGTACGGGGTGGGCTGGATCGCCGCCGGGTTGTTGACGCCCTCACCGAGGTAGTAGAACGTGACGCCGGTGGGGGCGATCGCGGTGTTGTTCCGGTACAGCGTCGGCACCCAGTACGACGAGATGTCCGAGGCCGGGTTGCAGTTGCCGCTCTGGCCCTCCAGCGACTGCTGGGTGGAACGGGCGTTCGTCGAGTGGTTGCCGAAGAAGTCGTGGAAGTGCGAGGCACCGGCCAGGTTCGGCAGGACGATCGGGTCGTCCGCCAGGCGATGGCTGATCGGGCACTCCGCGAGGAACTCGGCCACGCGGACGGGTTCTCCTTGTGCCGCACCGGGAATGCTGAGCGCGGTGGCTGTCAGTCCGATGACGGCGGCGATGTGGAACCAGGGCTTCCTCATTGAAGCTTTCCTCTCCGCAGCAGGATTGGGAGAGCGCTCTCACGCCTGTCGAGCATGACGCAGCCCGTAATCGGCCGTCAATCCGTAAGAAATGTTCAGAAGTACCGGTTTTCTTCAAGAGAAAATGACACAGCTCGCGGGCGGCGAGACGTCGAACGCCTCGCTGACCGCCTCGACCTCGATCCGCGCGGTCTCGCCGGTGTTCAGCGGGATCGCCGGCACGAAGTAAGCGTCGTTCGCCGTGCCGCCGAGGAAGATCCGCTCGGAACCGGTCCACCGGTAGACCCGGTACTGCCGGATCGCACCGGGTGAGCGCGTCCAGGTGAGCCGTGCCGATACTGTCGTGGCGTTGGTGCGGCTCACCTGCTCGACCTGAAGGCCCGACGGTGCCGCCGGGGGAGTCATGACCGGGTTCGTGACACCGATCCGGCCGATCAACGCGGTGATCGCGGCTCCCGGCAGGACCCGCAGGGAGATCTCCGTGAGCGTCGCGCCGGAGTGCTCGCCCAGCGGGAACACGCTGCGCCGCCACGCCCCGCTGACGCCGCCGAGGTCCAGGACGCGTTCGGTCGTGCCGAACCGCAGGACCGCCTGCAGGCGCGACGGACCGGTGCCGGTGCGGTGCACGACCTCGAACTGGCTGCCGCCGGTCAGCTTCAGCGACGTCGCGAACAGCCGGACGTCGTTGACGGACCGCGGTGTGCCGGTGATCTTCAGCGCGGTGCCGCCGTCGTACGGGTCGTCCCAGTCGAGCGACGGCGTGACCTTCGTGCCGGTGCCCGTGACGCTCCACCGCCAGGTCGGCAGGACGTCCTGCAGCGACAGGTTGTTCCAGGCCTGCGCCGACCGGACCGTGCCGTCGACGGCGAACTTCCTGCCGTGGCCGGTGTTGAAGTTCGTGACGAACGGCAGCGACGTGATCGGGGTCAGCTCGGTGACGTAGTGGGCGACGCCCTTCCAGTTCGCCGTCGTCGTGGTGTTCGCCGGGTCGCCGTTCGGACCGACCCAGAACCTGTTGTCACGGGCGTAGAAGTCGGCGGGGCTCGTCGCCGACTTGAACGTCCACTCCGGACGGTAGAAGCCGAGCGACGTCACGTGCGGCCTGCCCTCGGGGAAAACCGAGGCCCAGCCGACGCTGGTGTTGTACCCGTTGGATTCGACGTCCACACCGGACGCCAGGTCGTACGGGCTGCGGCCCATCTGCCGGGCGAGCGCGGCGGAGTTCGCAAGTCCCTGGGTGCTCCACCAGAAGTTCATGAACATCTCGTCGGACTGCTCGAAGAACATCCGGTTGCGCGCGGTCAGGGCGTTCTGCCAGCTGACGCTGCCGCTGTCGGTCATCGCGTCGTACCAGATGACCCGCAGCCCGGACTTCTTCAGGTAGACGATGAAGTCGCGCATGTCGTTCGCGAGCTGGGTGTCGCCGCCGGCGGTCTCCTGGTTGAGGAACCAGCCGTCGAACCCGTAGTGCCGTGCGACCTGGATCATCTTGTCCGCCACGGGGAACCTGTCGCCCTCGCGCCGGACGAAGTCGCGGACCCACTGGATCTGGCCGCCGTACGCCGTCGGCGGAAGGAACACGTTGCCGATCACGCGCACGCCGTTGCGGTGCGCGGCGTCGGTGACGGTCGGGTTCGGCGCGAGGATCAGGCCCTCGGACGCCGAACCGCCCCAGAACACCAGTTCGTCGATGTACTGCCAGTAGTTCGTGGCGTAGTAGTTCATGTCGAGCGCGCCCTGCGCCGGGTTGCCGCTCGTCGGCGCGTAGCCCACCAGCGCCTGCACTCGGGCCTCGTTCGGATGGGCGTGCGCGTTGGCCGGTCTGGCCGGGACGACGCGTCTCGCGAGCGGCACCGCGCTGCGGTTGTACCTCGCGTCCCGGTCGGTCGACGGATCCCAGTCGAGGATCGTGGCCGGATGCCAGTAGGACGCGTACGGCTGCGCGACATCGGCTGCGGACGCGGGAGTCTCGGACAGCAGACCCGTGAGTGCTGCTGTGGAGCTCAGAACGAGGAACTGTCTCCGAGTGGGCACCAGATCACCCTCGTGGGCCGTCTGATCGGCCGCATACCGCCGCTGCGGTGACTGGACAGGACGACAACGTCCCGGTCCGCTGCGGTGGGTGACGAGCCGGTCCCGGGGAACATTCCGTCGAACAGCGTCGAAACGTCCCCGTAACCATCCATGTGGCCGAATCCCAGGGAGGCTACTGGGCGGTAGCGTGTGGCTCGCCGTCGCTTCTGGCTCCCCTGCAACCATTCGAGGTGTCTTCGTCGTGCGCATCAAACCCATGCTTGCGGCGCTGGTCCTGGCGCTGATCCCAGCCACCGCCCCCGCCGTCGCCACAGCGGCGGCCAACCCCTACGAACGCGGCCCCGCGCCCACGGTCGCGTCGGTCGAGTCCTCCCGGGGCACGTTCGCCGTCACGTCCGCGGCCGTCGCCCGCCAGTCGAACTTCGGCGGCGGCACGGTCTACGCCCCGACCAGCGATCTCACGTTCGGCGCTGTCGCCGTCTCACCCGGCTTCACCGCCACCCAGACCTCGGTCGCGCACTTCGGCCCGCGACTGGCGTCCTACGGGTTCGTGGTGATCACCATCAACACCCTGTCCGGCTTCGACGACCCGGACAGCCGCGGCCGTCAGCTGCTCGCGGCGCTCGACTACGTGGTCCGCACCAACCCCCGCGTCGACGCCTCGCGCCTCGCCGTGATGGGCCACTCCATGGGCGGCGGGGGAGCGCTGCGCGCCTCCGCGACCCGTCCCGCCCTGCAGGCCTCGATCCCGATGGCCGGCTGGCACACCACCAAGAACTGGTCGACGGTCCGGGTGCCGACCCTGGTGCTCGGCGGCCAGAACGACCCCACCGCACCCAACTCGCAGCACTCCACGCCGTTCTACAACTCGATCACGGCCGCGCCGGACAAGGCGTTCCTCGAACTGCGCGGTGGCAACCACTCGGCGCCTCGCAGCGACAACGTGACCGTGCGGAAGTACACGCTGTCGTGGCTCAAGCGTTTTGTGGACGACGACGTGCGCTATGACCAGTTCCTGTGTCCGGCACCCGCACCGAACACGCTGATCTCGGCTTACCGGGACACCTGCCCGCACGCCTAGATAGATGAAGGTGATGTGCCACAACACGACGGCTTGTGGCACATCACCTTCAAACACAGCTCTTACTCGTAGGCGATCGCGTCCAGCACGTTCAGACGCGCGGCCCTGATCGCGGGCAGGATCGCCGCGATCACGCCGACGAACGCCGCCACCACCAGGTACTGGACCATGGTCATCCAGGGCAGGCCGATCTCGGAGATGCCCTGGTCCTTCAGTGCCTGCACGGTCGCGATGCCCAGGGCGAGACCGACCGCGAGGCCGAGCACCGCGCCGAACACCGAGATCACCACCGACTCGACGGTGATCATCCGCATCACCTGCGCGCGCCGCATGCCGATGGCCCGCAGCAGACCCAGTTCGCGGGTCCGCTCGATCACCGACAGCGCCAGGGTGTTGATGACGCCGAGGACGGCGATCAGGATCGCCAGCGCCAGCAGGATCTGGATCATCAGCAGGACCGTGTCGAACTGCGAGGTCGTCTGCTTCACGAACGCGCTGCGGTCCTGGACGGTGATCTCCGGGTTGTCCGCGAACAGCGGTTCGACGCGCTTCTGCACGTCCGCCGCCGACACGCCCGGCGCGACCTGGACGAACGCCTGGGCGATCTGGTCGGACCGGAAGTTCGCGGAAGCCGACTCCGGCAGCACCAGCGCGCCCTGCAACACCTGCGACTTCACCCAGATGAAGCCGACCGTGTAGGTCTTCGGCTCACCCTTGGCCAGTTGCAGCGTGACCTTGCTGCCCACCGACCAGCCCTTCTCGGCCGCCATCTCCTCCGGCAGCGCGAGCTGGTCGTCCTTCAGCGGCGCGATGGTGCCGGACTTCGGCTTCAAAGCGAACATCGTCGCCATCGCGGGCAGGTCCGTGACGCCGACCGCGAACATCTGGTTCTCGCCCTCGAGCACGCCGTCCTGCGACCAGCCGACCGCCGACCTGACGCCATCGGTCTTCTCGACGCGAGTCAGGACGTCCCGCCTGAACGTCGCGGGCTGGCCCTCCATCTGGCCCTCGCCGGAGATGATCAGGTCTGTCTGCAGCTGACCGGAGGCCAGCTTCTCGATCGACTTGGTCGCCGACGTCAGCACCACGCTCACGCCGGTGATCAGCGAGATGCCGACCATCAGCGCGGCCGCGGTGATGGCGGTGCGGCGCGGGTTGCGCGCGGAGTTGCGGCGGCCCAGCAGGCCGGGCATCGACCACGACAGCAGGCGGCCGATGAGCGACACCATCGGCTTGGACAGGATCGGCGTCAGCAGCGCGACACCGACGAACGCCACCAGGATGCCGCCGAAGATCAACGGCAGCGAGGCCTGGTTGAAGCCGAACGCCAGCGACGTGCCACCCGCGGCGGCCACCAGGGCACCGGTGATCGTGATCTTCGTGAGCGGCCGGTCCGGCGTGGCCGCCTCGCGCATCGCCGCGACCGGCGCGATCCGCGACGCCCGCAGTGCCGGCATGACGGCCGCGACCACGGTGACGATCATGCCCACCGCGAACGACGAGATGATCGCCGACATCGGCGCGCCGATGCTCGCGAGCTCCAGGCTCGAGCCGCCCAGCGAGCTGAAGATCTTCGCCAGCAGCGCGCCGATGCCGATGCCCGCCCCGAGACCGACGATCGACGCGATCAGGCCGATCACCAACGCCTCCAGCACCACGGACCCGATGACCTGGCCGCGTGAGGCGCCCATCGACCGCAGCAGCGCCAGTTCCCTGGTGCGCTGGGCGACGATGATGGAGAACGTGTTGAGGATGATGAAGATGCCGACGAACAACGCGATGCCGGCGAACCCGAGCAGCACGTAGTTGAAGAACTTCAGGCCCTCGTTGATCTGGTCGGCCTGCTCCTTCGCCAGCACCGCACCGGTCTTGACGTCGTAGCCGGAGCCCAGCTTCGCCGCGACGGCGTCCCGCAGCGCGTCGTCCGTGGTGCCCTGGGACGCCGTGACGGTGATGCCGGAGAACACGTCCTTCTTGCCCAGCAACAACTGTTGCGCGACCGGCTCGGTGAACGCCACCGACAGCTCGCCGCCCAGCGAGTCACGGCCGCCCGCGTACTCGTAGATGCCGGTGATCTTGAAGGTCTTCTTGGGCTCCAGGGTCAGCAACGCGATGTCGTCGCCCACCTTGAAACCACCGGTCGTCGCGAGGTAACCGCCGACGGCGACCTCGTTCTCGGTCGCCGGAGCCTTGCCGTCGCGAATCTTCTCCTGGCCCGTGCCGGTCCAGTTGAAACCGAACCGCGGCGAGCCCGACGTGGTGATGACCTTGCCGTTCTTGCCGATCGGCCGCGCCGACCCCTGCACGTCACCGACGGCCGACGCCACGCCCGTCACCGACTTCACGTCCGTGATCGCCTGCGGCGTCAGCGGTTCGGGCTGCTTGCCCTTCTCCGCCTTCGGCGTCACCGAAACGTCCACATTGGCGTAGGCCGACGAGAACAGGTCGGTGAACGACCGCTGGAGCGTGTCGGTCAGCACGAACGAACCGGACACGAACATCACGCCCAGCACCACCGCGAGCGCGGACAGCACCAGCCGGAGCTTGCGCGACAGCAGGCTCTTGAGAGTCGCCTTAAACATGCGGCACCGCGACAACGGAGTCGAGGTGCTTCATCGTGTCGAGAACCTCTTCGGCCGACGGCGACAGCAGCTCGCGGACGATGTGGCCGTCCTTGAGGAAGATGACACGGTCGGCGTACGACGCCGCGTTCGGGTCGTGCGTGACCATCACGATCGTCTGCCCGAACTCGCGGGCGGACCGCTGCAGGAACCCGAGCACCTCGGCACCGGACTGCGAGTCCAGGTTGCCGGTCGGCTCGTCCGCGAACACGACGTCAGGGCGCGACACCAGAGCACGCGCACAAGCAACGCGCTGCTGCTGGCCACCCGACAGCTGCGTCGGCCGGTGGGTCAGCCTGTCCCTCAGACCCACCGTGTCGACCACGACGTCGAACCAGGCCCTGTCGACCTTCTTGCCGCCGATCGCGAGCGGCAGCGTGATGTTCTCCTCCGCGGTCAGCGTCGGCAGCAGGTTGAACTGCTGGAAGATGAAACCGACCTTGTCCCGCCGCAGCTCCGTCAGCCCGCGGTCCTTCAACCCGGTGACCAACGTGTCACCGACCCACACCTCACCGCTGGTGACGTCGTCGAGCCCTGCGAGGCAGTGCATCAACGTCGACTTGCCCGACCCCGACGGGCCCATGATCGCGGTGAACCTGGACTTGTCCAGGTCGACGCTCACCCCCGCGAGCGCGGTCACGGCAGCGTCGCCGGACCCATAAGACTTCCAAACGTCGACGGCTCTGGCCGCGACTCCATCGGACGCGCTCACTCGTCTGTTCCCCTCTGTGGCTCTCTTGTGCGCACCATCTTCCGCGAAGGCACCGCACCGCAGAGTCAGGTTCTCCCCTGAGATGAACCCTGAATCAGCGTGCCCCTACCCCCGGGAGAACACGCTGAGAAACCCATCAACTGCGGTGCGTGCGCACTGTCGCGTGGTTGCGAGAGGAACGATATTTCACCGATGGCACAGTGTCTTCAGCCTTCGGATGACCAGGCCGTCAACTTCCGTCGCATGGGGACGGTCGGTTTCATCGGCCATGAAACCAATTTCGCGCGGAGGCCTTCACGCAACGCGGCGCCTGCGTCAAACAAGTTTGGGAAGCACCTCGGCGCCGAAGAGGCGGATCGTCTCGACGACCGATTCGTGCGGCATGCCGCCGATGTCCACCATCACCAGGTGCGTGTCGATCGACAGGCGCTCCGCCAGCTCGTTCAACCGTGCCGCCACCTCCTCCGGCGTCCCGCACACCGCCGCGCCGTCCATGATCGCGTCGGCGTCGATGTCGCCGTCCCCTCGCCACGGGTCCGCGAACCGCGCGTACTCGGCGAGGTGCGGCCGCCAGCGCTTCCGCGCGTCCTCCCGCGCCACGAAGACGTGACTGGGCACGCCGACGCGTCCGGTGGGAAAGCGCTCGCGGTACCGCTGGACCACCTCCAGGTAGATCGACGGGTCCCGCAACGTCGACGGCAGCATCAGCGGCATCTCCAGTTCGGCGCCCAGGTCCGCCGACACCGCCGACCCCGACCCGATCCACACCGTCGGCCGCGGCGTCTGCACCGGCCGCGGCGTCGTCGTCACCTCGCTCAGCTGACCGCGGAACCGCCCGTCCCAGCTCACCGACGGCTCCTCCAGCAGCTTGAGCAACAACCGCAGGTGCTCCTCGAACCGCGCCCGCAACTCGCCCGGCTGCACGCCGAACGCCGCGTCGGTCTGCTGGTCCACCCCGCGCGCCACGATGAGCTCCGCGCGCCCGTTCGACAGCACGTCCAGCGTCGCCAGCGACTCGGCCACCAGCACCGGGTCGCGGTGGGCCAGCAACGTCACGCCGGTCGAGAGCCGCAGCGTGCTCGTCCGCGCCGCCACCGCCGCCAGCAGCAGCTCGGGCGCGGACACGATGTAGCGGGTGAAGTGGTGCTCGCCGATCGCGACACCCGTGAACCCCGACTCCTCGGCCACCACCGCCTGCTCGACCATCGCCCGCAGCCGGTCGGCCTGGGGGACCTCCTGCCCGGTGCACGGGTTGGGCAGGTGGTCACCCAGGATCAGGAGGTAGACGTCCATGCGCGCCATTTTCCATCTTCCGGGGCAAGACGGTTGACCGAGATCAAATCAGGCGCAGCCGCGGCAGGTACACGAACTACGGGTGTACACGTCTGTGGACAACTCGTCCCAGCTCCGTTTGGCGCTCATCGCTACGCGCTACGGTGATCGTCGTGTTGGCCAGGTATCGCTACCGGATCGAACCTACGGTGGTTCAACGCGGGATGCTGGCGCGTACGTTCGGGTGTGTGCGGGTGGTGTTCAACGACGCGATCTGTTGTCGCGACGCCGCTCGCGGGGCCGGGCAGCAGATCTCGCCGACCTAAGTGCAGCGGCGAGTGATCACCGATGCGAAGAGGACCGAGCCGCGCGCGTGGTTGTCCGAGGTGGCTTCGGTGGCGCTGGTGCAATCCGTGCAGGACGCGCATCGTGCTTACCGCAACTTCTTCGACTCACTGTCCGGCAAACGTCGTGGTCGCAGGGTAGGAAGGCCCAGGTTCAAGTCCCGCAAGGACGGCCGGCAGTCGTTCAGGCTCACCCGCAACGGGTTTCGCCTGCGTCCAGGCGGACGGCTGTTTCTGGCGAAGATCGGCGATGTGGCGGTGCGCTGGTCACGCGATCTGCCCGGCGAACCGTCGTCGGCCACGATCATCCGCGAACCGGACGGCCGCTACTACGCGTCATTCGTGGTCGAGATCGCGCCGACCCCGCTGCCACCGGTCGAACGTGAGGCCGGCGTCGACCTGGGTATCACCAGACTGGCCACGATCGCATGCACCGCTGGAACGCGACGCGATGTCGTCAATCCGCAGTACCTCGCTCGCGCTCATCGCAAACTGGTGCGCACCCGGCGCGCTCTGGCACGCAAAGCGAGAGACAGCAACAACCGGGCGAAGGCGCGGCGCACGGTCGCCGTCCAGCACGGCAAGGTCGCCCGCGCTCGCCGAGATTTCCACCACAAGCAAGCTCTGAGGCTCGTCCGCGACAACCAAGCGGTCTACGTAGAGAATCTCGACATCGCCGGCATGGTTCGCAACCGCAGACTGGCCCGCGCCGTACATGACGCCGGCTGGGGCGGGTTCGTCCAGTTGTTGAAACGCAAGGCCGAACGCCACGGCCGTACTGTGCACGTGGTGTCGCGGTGGCTGCCCAGTTCGAAGACGTGTTCGGCCTGCGGGCACCGCATGGAAAGCATGCCGCTTAAGATCCGGCAATGGACGTGCCCCGGCTGTCTCAGCGTTCACGACCGGGACCACAACGCCGCCCTGAACATCCTCGCCGCAGGACGTGCGGAGAGATCAAACGCCTGCGGAGCTCAGGTAAGACCACCTCTCGGGGTGGCGCAGGGCGTTGAAACAGGAAGCACCCCGGACACGGCGCAGCCGTGCGGGAATCCCCATCCTTCCGGACGGAGAGCACGTCAAATGGTCACTAACAACGAGGCCGAGAGCCGCTACGAGGTCCACGTCGACGGCAAGCTCGCCGGCTTCCTGGAGTACCGCGACGTCGCGGGCGTCCTCGCGCTCGTGCACACCGAGGTCGACGAGGCCTACGCCGGTCAGGGCTTCGGTGCCCAGCTCGCGAAGTACGCGCTGGACGACGTCCTGGCGAGGGATGTCAAGATTTCTCCGCTGTGCCCGTTTGTCGCGAAGTACATCGACAAGCACCCGGAATACCGTGTTACCGTCCGGTAGATAGTTGCGAGCGCTAACAATGAGGTGGGCGTAGCGTGTGGAGTGAACCGGGCGCGTTCGAGGTCGCACCAGGTGTGCACCGGATTCCGCTGCCGCTGCCGAACGACGGCCTGCGCGCGGTCAACGTCTACGCGATCGAGGACGGCGACGGCCTGGTCATGGTCGACTCCGGCTGGGCGCTGGACGAGGCGCGCGACCAGCTCGAAGCGGCCCTGGGCACCCTGAACAAGGGCTTCGAGGACATCAAGCGGTTCCTCATCACGCACGTGCACCGCGACCACTTCACGATGGCCGTGTCGCTGCGCAGGACGTTCGGCAGCAGGATCGGGCTGGGGCTGGGCGAACAGCCCTCGCTGCGGCACATGCTGCACGGCCAGGACGACCAGCACGTCGACGACCTGCGCAAGTGGGGCGCGAGCGAGCTGGCCGAGACGTGGGTCAAGATCATGCACCACGTCGACCGGGGCGAGGCGCTGCGCGACTACGAGGAGCCCGACGAGTGGCTCGTCCGCAGCACCGTCGGCCTCGAGCACCGCGAGCTGGAGATCGTCCCGACGCCCGGCCACACCCGCGGTCACGTCGTGTTCGTCGACCACACCGCGAAGGTGCTGTTCTCCGGCGACCACGTGCTCCCGCACATCACGCCGTCGATCGGCTTCGAGCCGCTGCGGCCCGAACTGCCGCTCGGCGACTACATGACGTCGCTGCGGCTCACCCGGCAGCTGCCGGATCTCAAGCTGCTGCCCGCGCACGGCCCGGTGACCGACAGCTCGCACGCCCGCGTCGACGAGCTGCTGCAGTTCCACGAGCAGCGCCTGGAGGAGATCCTCAAGGCTGTCGCGGGCAGCGCGTTCGAGACCGCCCGCAAGATCGGCTGGACGCGCCGCCAGCGCCGGTTCGACGATCTCGACATGTTCAACCAGGTGCTGGCCATCGGTGAGACGGCCGCGCACCTCGACGTTCTGGTCGAACGTGGCGAACTGACCCGAACTTCGAACGCCGGCGTGCTCGAATACACCGTGTGACACCACGCGAACTGGCCGCCTGGACCTGGAAGATGCCCCGCAGGGGCAGAGGCTTCTGGTTCTCGCTGGCGATCGACGTCCTGTGGCCAGTGGTCGTGCTGTTCGTGCGGCTGCGGGTGCGCGGCAGGCAGCACGTGCCGGGCAACGGCGGCGTGATCCTCGCGTTCAACCACCTGTCCAACGCGGACACCGTGGCGGCCGTGGTGTTCGCGCTGATGTCGAACCGGGTGCCGCGCGTGCTCGCGAAGGCCTCCCTGTGGCGCATGCCGGTCTTCGGCTGGGTCATGCGCTCCGGGGGTCACATCCCGGTCGAACGCGGCACGGTGAAGGCCTCAGAGGCGCTCAGGCCCGCTGTGGAGGCGCTGCGCGACGGCGAGTGCGTGATGGTGTTCCCCGAGGGCACCTTCACCGACGATCCGGAGAACTGGCCGATGAAGGGCAAGTCCGGCGTGGCGCGGATGGCGCTGGAGTCGCGCGTGCCGGTCGTCCCCGTCGCCGAGTGGGGCACGCAGGACCTGCTGCCCAGGGGCACGTTCCTGCCGAGGTTGTTGCCGCGCAAGAGGATCGAGGTGGTCGCGGGCGCTCCGGTCGACCTCTCCGACCTGTACGACCGCGAGCTCACCGCCGAAGTGCTGGCCGAGGCCACCCGGCGGGTCATGGCGGCCATCACGACGATGCTGTCAGGCATACGTTCGGCTCAGGCGGGTAGCCAGAGTGCATGAGCACGCGAGAGGAATTCGAGTTGCGCAGGCAGGGCCGTCCCGGTGGGTCGGGGATCTGGGCGCCGGTCGTTCCTGAGCCGCGCGAGCCCCAGGAATGGGTCGTGCAGGCTGATGACGAACCGGTGATCGTGCGGAGCGTCGACTGAGTGTCCACGACACCCGGTTAGTTCTGACCTGCGAATATGGACTTCGGCGCCGCCGTGATTCAGCGGGGCAGCTTCACCACGGTGACGAAGAAGTCGTCGATCTGGCGGACGACCTCGATGAACCTGTCGAAGTCCACCGGCTTGGTCACGTACGCGTTGGCGTAGAGGCTGTAGCTGCGCAGGATGTCCTCCTCGGCCTCCGAGGTCGTCAGCACGACGACGGGGATCGAGCGCAGCTCGGGGTCGTTCTTCACCTCGCCCAGCACCTCGCGGCCGTCCTTGCGGGGCAGGTTGAGGTCGAGCAGGATCAGGCCCGGCCGCGGCGCGTCCTCGTACTGGCCCTCGCGGCGCAGGAACTCCAGCGCCTCCACGCCGTCCTTCACCACATGCAGAACGTTGCGAATCTTGTGGTGCTCGAACGCCTCCTGCGTCATCAGCGCGTCGCCCGGGTCGTCCTCCACGAGCAGGACGTCGATCACGTTCAGGTGTGCTTCAGTCATGCGGTTACCTCAACCAGGTCTTCTGCGGCGACGGGCAGGGTGAACTCGAACTCGGTGCCGGAGTCCACATCGGTCTTCAGCCAGATGGTGCCACCGTGGTACTCGACGATCTTGCGGCACATCGCCAGGCCGATCCCGGTGCCCGGATAGGCGTCCTTCGGGTGCAGGCGCTGGAAGATGACGAAGATCCGTTCGCTGTACTCAGGCTCGATCCCGATGCCGTTGTCCTGGACGGAGAACTTCCACAGTTCGCCGTCGCGCTCGGCGCCGATCGTGATCCTCGGAGCCGACGGCCCCTTGAACTTCAACGCATTGCTTATCAGGTTCTGGAAGACCGCGCTGAGCAGAGTCGCCTCACCTCGCACGGAGGGCAGCTCGCCCACGACGATGGTGGCGCCGGTCTCCTCGACGCGGTCGGAGAAGTTCCCGACGACCTGGCCGACCAGCTCGTCCAGGTCGATCATGGTGCGTTCGCGGGTGATCCGGCCGACGCGGGAGAACGCCAGCAGGTCGTTGATCAGGCCCTGCATGCGTTTCGCGCCGTCCACGGCGAACTCGATGTACTGGTCGGCGCGCTCGTCGAGCTGGCCGCCGTACCGCCGTTGCAGCAGCTGGCAGAACGACGCGACCTTGCGCAGCGGTTCCTGCAGGTCGTGCGAGGCCACGTAGGCGAACTGCTCCAGCTCGGCGTTGGAGCGCTGCAACTCGGCCGACCTCTGGTCCAGCAACGCGAGCTCCTGCACGATCCGGCGGCGCATGGCGTTCACGTCCTCGCCGAGCATCACCGTCTCCAGTGGACCGTCCGCGTCGATCTCGTGCTCGAAGTCGCCGGACGCCACCTGCCGGGTGTGTTCGGCGAGGCTCGCCAGCGGCGCGACCAGCAGGCGGTGCAGCAACACCGACAGCCCGCCGATCGCCACGACCAGCAGCACGCCCATGCCGATCACCAGCCACAGCACGACGTTCGCCGCGTCGTCCAGGTCCTCGCGGGCCTGCCGGGCAAGCCCGCCGATGTCGGTGCGCAACGCCGACACCTCGGCGCGGAGCTGGTCGAACAGCACCTTGCCACGCTCGATGTCCCCCGCGGTGGCGGCGCCGGGGCCGGTCTGCTTGATCCCGGCGACCGTCGGCTCCGCATACTCCGCACGCCACTGCCGCGCGAGGTCCTCGATGCGGCTCACCCGGCCGTTGACGTCGCCGACGAGGTCGCGCACACTCCGCGCGGCCTCGGTCTCGGCCTTCTGGCCGTCCAGGTACGGCGTGAGGAAGTCCTCCTGGCCGGTGAGGACGAACCCGCGCACACCGGTCTCCTGGTCCAGCAGCGAGCGGTTCAGTTCGTTCACGAGGCGCCCGGCGGGCTCGATCCGGTCGACCGACCGCGCCCGTGTGTCGCTCAGCGCGTCGAGGGCGACGACCGTGGACGAGATCGCCACCGCGGTCATGGCCAGCAGGACCGCCACGATGACGCCCAGCAGCCGGCTCGCCGGAAGCCTTTGCGGCAGGTTCACTTGCCATCCTTCAGCAGCAGGACGGCCACGTCGTCGTCGAGTGCCCCGCCGTTCAGCTCCGTCACCTCCGCGATGACCGAGTCCATCCAGTCGGGACCGTCCCGCAGATGTCTGGCCAGGATCTCGCAGAGGCGCTCGACACCGAGCCGGTCGGCGTCGTCAGGTACCCGACCCTCGATCAGTCCGTCCGTGTAGCAGGCGAGGGACCAGCCGGACGGCAGCGGCACGTCCACCCCGGTCCACGCGTAGTCGGGCAGCACGCCGAGCGGCACCCCGATCTTCGACGGCGGCAGGTCCACGATCTGCCTGCCGACCATCAGCAGCGGTTCGGGGTGCCCGGCGAGGAAGTAGCGCGCCGAACGGCGGTCCGGCGCCACGGTGACCATGCACGCCGTGGTGAAGATGCCCTCGCCGTGCCGTTCCGCGACCAGCACCTGGTCGAGCGTCCGCAGCACCTTCTCCGCCGGTGCCCCGGAGAGGACCAGCGCGCGCCACGCGATCCGCAGGCAGACGCCCAGCGCGGCCTCGTCCGGGCCGTGGCCGCAGACGTCGCCGATGATCGCGTGCACGGTGCCGTCCGGCAGGCCGACCGCGTCGTAGAAGTCGCCGCCGAGCAGCATCCGCTGGCCGCCGGGCTGGTAGCGGACCTCCAGGTTCACGTCCGAGTTCTGCAGCAGCGCGGGAGGCAGCAGGCCGCGTTCGAGCCTGCTCCGTTCGGCCGCCAGGAGCTTGGCCTCGCGCAGCTGGAACTGGGCGTCGTCGGCGCGGCGGCGTTCGACCGCGTACCGGACGCCGCGCAGCAGCAGTTCGCCGTCGACCTTGCCCTTGATCAGGAAGTCCTCGGCGCCGGCGGCCACCGCGGAGATGCCCTCGCGTTCGTCGTCGAGCCCGGTCAGCACCAGGATCGCCGGCGCGTCCGGTTTGGCCAGCAGCCGGTGCAGGCCGTCGAGCCCCTGTGAGTCGGGTAGTCCCAGGTCGAGCAGCACGCACTCGGCGTCGGGGAGCAGGTTTTCCGCCTCCGCGAGCGTGTGGGCGCGCGCCAGGATGAAAGGCGCGCTCGCTTCTTCGAGCAGCGCCTCGACCAGGAGGGCGTCGCCATCGTCGTCCTCGACCAGGAGGACGCGTACTGTCTTCGTTCGCATCAGGTCGGACTTTAACGTTATTCGGGTGCGCCGCTCGCGTCCGACCTACCAGGATTGTGGACGTGTTGATCCGTCTCGCCCAACCAGCCGAACTGCCGTACCTCCAGGAGATCGAAAACGCCTCCGGAGAACCGTTTCGCGACATCGGGATGCCCGAGATCGCCGACGACGCCCCGATGGCCCTGGCGGACCTCGCCGAGAACGAGGTCTGGGTCGCGATCGGCGCGGAAGGCGTGCCCGTCGCGTTCATCGCGGTCGGTGACGTCGACGGCGCGACCCACGTCCACCAGGTCAGCGTGCACCCCTCGCACGCGCGCCAGGGGATCGGCGCCGCGCTGATCGAGCACGTCACCCGCTCCGAACGCGCTGTGACGCTGACGACGTTCCGCGACGTGCCGTGGAACGCGCCGTACTACGAGCGCCTCGGGTTCCGCGCCGTGGCGGACGCTTCGCCCGGCCTGGCCGAGATCATGCGCGAGGAGGCCTCACGGGGCCTCGATCCCGCGACCCGTGTCGCGATGATCCTTCTCCCAGCGCAGGTACGAGCCTGAGGCCATCGAGAGACTGCTGAGCAGCCACACGAGGACGCCCGCGTCGTCGGTCACCCCGATCACCGGGAGGAACTCCGGCAGGACGTCGATCGGCGACACGAGGTAGAGCAGCGCCACCGCCCACATCATGACCTGGCTACGCGGCAGCTCCGGGTACTTGCCGCCCCGCCAGGTCCTCCACAGCCGCGGCAGCGCCTTCACGCGCGCGATCGGGTTCCCGACCGGGCCGGGACCCTTCTGCGCGCGCTTGCGGCGGTTGCGCAGCACGCCCAGCCCCGCGAACACCAGTCCGAGGGGGATCAGCACCCAGCCGACCACCGCCGGGCTGAGCCCGCCCATCGGGGCGGTGCGGAACAACAGGATCAGCAGACCCGACAGCGAGATGAACGATCCGAAGACGACCATCTGGCTCCCTAGCTTGGTTCCTGGAAGAGCATCGTCGGAATGGCTTTGTGCGGCTGCTTCTGCTGGGCGGGCTCGGGTTCCCTGAGCTCGATCACAGGTTCGGGTTCCTCGGCGGGAACCTCTTCGGCCGCAGGCTTTCGCGCGGCCTTCACCGGAGGCGTGAAGGGCTGGTCCAGAGCGGCGCGCGCCTTGGAGATCCAGACCTTCTGCATGGCCTCGTCCTTGCTGCCGGCCGAGGTGGCCGCGAGTCCGGAGAGGACACCGCGGATGCGCGGAACCAGCGCCTGATGACGCCGGATCGCCTGCCACACAGCGTGATCACCCGGTAGCCGGGCGGACACGAGCCGCGTGACCTGAGCGCGCAGCTCCTCTGTGGACAGATCGAGCCAGCGCTCGACCGCTGACGGGCCTATCGCCACGTAGCCAGCCTTCCCCGAACTTCTGCGAAATCCCTGCGAAACGACAACTGCCCCCACAGGATCTCACGGATCCCGCGGGGGCAGTGGGCTGGTGTCGTGAAACGTCAGGAAGCCACGACTTCGAGCAGGGTCTTCCCGTTCTCGTCCACGATGCGGAACGTCGCGATCTCGTGCCACCGCATGGCCACGTTCGCGGCCAGCTTGATGGCCTTCCTGTCTCCCGCCACCGGTTCCGGGGCGTACCAGGACGTGACCTGCGCTACGCGGCCCGCGCGGCCCACTGCGACGAGCGAACCCCTGCTGGGGCCGGACATGCCGGTGACCTCGATGTCCATCGCGGTCCCCGACGGGGTGTCGGACGCGGTGATCTTCGTGCCGACGCCGCTGTTCGGGTCCTGGTGCGTGACCTCCATCGACGTGTCGGTGGAGTTGTTCGCCACCCTCGTCTGCGACGTCGAGGTGCCGGGGTTCTGGGGCGCTGCCTGGTTCGAGCCGTCGTTGCCACCGCGCACGACCAGGGTCGTGACCACCGCTGTCACCGCCACGACGCCGGCGGCGGCGGCCGCGACGCCCTGGGCGACGAACCACCGTCGGCGCTTCCTGCGCGCCGCGACGGCGTCGAGCATGACCCGCACCGACTTGCCGTCGGGGCGTTCCGGAGCCGTTCCGCGCAGCATCCCGCCGGCGTCGGCCTCGTCGATGAGGTCCGGCACCACCGCGAAGTCGCGCAGGTCAAGAGCACACCGCCGACACTCGGTCAGGTGGTTCTCGAACGCCTCCACCTCATCGGCATCGAGGATGCCGAGCACGTAGGCGGCTACGTCGAGGTGATCTGGTGCCGTTGTCACCGCGTCTCTCCCCGATCGTGCAACGCACGCCGCAACGCACGGAGCGCGTAGTACACCCTCGACTTGACCGTTCCCGGCGGCACACCCAGTGCAGCCGCGGCCTCACCGACGGTGCGGTCCCGCAGATATGTCTCGAGAATAGCCTCCCTGTGTTCCTCGGAGAGACCGTTCATCGCCTCCGCCACGACGATCGCCGCGAGGGTGCGATCCTCTTCGCCACGCGAGGGCGACTCGTCCGAAGGGGTCAGTTCGAACTCCTGCGGACGGACGCTTCTCTTACGTCTGTCGTCAATGACCAACCGCCTTGCCACCGTGAACAACCACGACCGCAAGAGCACGGGGTCACGCTCGAGTTTCTCGGCATTGCGCCATGCCCTTACCAGGGTCTCCTGCACGATGTCCTCGGCCCACTGACGATCATGGCCCGTCAACCTCATGCAGTGTCCCAGCAGGGCACTCCCGAATTCCTCGTACAGCCGACGGATCAACTCTTCCTCGAGAGACCCCGGTCTTGGTGATTGTTCGTCTAACTCACGTTGACGTCTATGCCGCGCCACGGGGGACATCCTTGCCCCATCAAGCGGCTGAAGTCGAGAGGCAAATATTCCTCACGAAGTTCGTGAACCGTTGCCCGATCGTGTCCGTACTCCTCGGTACCCCCGCTGAGAAAGGACCTGCCGATGCGACGTGGACCAGCCATCACCGCCCTGGCGGCACTGGCTATCTCCCTCACCGCGTGCGGCAGCGGCGAGACCCCTCCCGGAGGGGTCGCAACGGGTGGCCTGCAGGCGAATCCCGCTGATCTGAGCGGTACTAACAACTACTTCATCTCGAACACCGAGCAGATGGGGTGGTTCGTCACGGACGCCGACGGGCTCCCGCTCTACCGCTACGACAAGGACGTGCCCAAGCCGTCCAAGTCCAACTGCGAGGGCGAGTGCGCGAAGGCGTGGAAGCCGGTCCTCGCGGACAAGGTGCCGATGGCGACCGGTGTGGATCCGATCTCCATGGGTGTCCTGACCAGGCCGGACGGTACCAAGCAGCTGACCATCGCCGGCTACCCGCAGTACACGTACGCCGAGGACAGGACCGCCGGTGACATGAAGGGGCAGGGAAAGGGCGGCGTGTGGTTCGTCACCGCCCCGAACGGCGCCAAGATCACCGGCGGAAAAGCGCAGAACAACAGCAACAAGAGCAGCGGTACACCGAGCACGTCCCCCACGGGCGCGGGTCAGACGCCCCCGCCCGCCGCGCCCGGTTACTGAGTCCACTGCTCAGGCGAACGCACCCAACCCACTGTCGACTTCCACTGGACAACGAGGACATCAAGACGATGACCAGAGCCCTCGCCACCGTCTTGGCGATGTTGTTCCTCTTCGCCGGACTCACTCCCGCGGTGCAGGCACAGCCCGCGGACACCGGCGGAGTGCAGAACACCCCGACTGGTCCGCTGACCGCGAACGACCGCGAACTGCTGGTCAAGGTTCGCCAGGCGGGCCTGTGGGAGATGCCGATGGGCGAGCTGACGGCCACCAAGGCGTCGAACGCCCGCGTCAAGCAGATCGGCAAGATGATCATGCTTGACCACATGATGCTGGACGCGGCGACGAAGAAGGCCGCGGCCCAGCTGGGTGTCTCCATCCCGGACGTGCCGAGCCCGGCGCAGCAGTCGTGGATGGAAGAGATCAACGCGCTCGAAGGAGACGCGTTCGACCAGGCGTTCGTCGCGAGGCTCCGCGCCGCGCACGGACAGGTCTTCATGTTCATCGCGAAAGTGCGCTCGGGCACCCGCAACGACACCATCCGCCCGTTCGCACAGGCCGGTATCGACGTCGTGATGAAGCACATGACGCTGCTGGAGAGCACCGGGATCGCAGGCGACTCGTCCTTCGCGGAACCCCAGCCCGCCGGCGGCATCATCAACGCCTCGCTGGCCTCCGGTGAGGGGCCGAACATGTGGGTGATCCTCACGGTCACCGCCGCGGGAGCCGTTCTCACCGTGCTCCTGCTCCGAGTACTCCGCCCGCGACGACCGGTGCGGTGATTCCGCAAGACCCCGTTGCACGACGGAAAACGGAGGTGGTGTCCCAAGGTCAGAGGCACTCCAACGCGGACCTGTTCCCACCCGCCCGGCCCTGATGTGTCCACTCCTGCACCCAGGACCGGGCGGGTTCCCGCGAGAAGTTCTTTCCGGAGGAAGAGTTGTTGTCGAGCCAGATTCCGCTCCTGGTGGCCCAGTCAGCCGAGTTCGACTCGGGTGTCAAGAAGATGGCCCAGATCTCCGCCAGGCTGGCTTATGTACTGATGTGCGCGACCTTGTCCTGGGGCGTGCTGATCGCGACCGGATGGGCCGAGAAGCTCACCGGCCGTGAAGGTCTGAAGAACGGGCACATGGTGCTCGCCTCACTGGCGATCGCGTTCGGCTGCATCCACGCGTTCGCCTTCTCGTTGCTGCAGGGTGCCCCCCTCAGCATCATCAAGCTGATTCTGCCGTTCGTGGACGGCGGCCTGTTCCGGCACGCGCTGGGCATCCTCGGCCTTGAGGTCATGCTCGCGATCGCCGTGCTCGCCTCGATGAGGCACAAAGTCTTCTACCGCAAGTGGTTGAGGTTCCATCAAACGGCGTACATCGCGGTGGCGATCACCGTGGTGCACTCGTGGTTCGGCGCCATCGCGAACGGCAACCTGTCCGTTCTCTGGCTGGCCGGCCTCACCGTTCTCGTCCCCACCGCGACCCTGGCCCTGGCCCGGTTCCTCCCGCCCGACGTGCTGATGCAGATCGGCATGCTCGACTCCGAACGCGGCAAGGAACCCGGTATCGGCGAGGGCGACGCGATGGACGTGAGCGTCAACAACGAGAAGTGCCACCGCTACGGCACCTGCCAGGCGGAGGCCCCGGATGTTTTCCAGCTGATCGAAGACAACCGCCTGACCTACAACCGACGCCCGCCCGAGGAGCACTTCGCTCAGGCCAGGTCGGCAGCCCGCGCGTGCCCGATGCGCGCGATCGAGATCAGGGAGCGAGTGAAGTGAGCGAACGGATCGTGGTCGTCGGCGGCGGACTCGGTGGAGTCCGTTCCGCGGAACGGCTGCGGGAGATGGGTTTCGACGGGCAGATCACCATCCTGTCCGCCGAGCGCCACCTCCCGTACCACCGCCCATGCCTGTCGAAGCAGATCATCACCGGTGAGTGGACCCCGGACGACGCGTTGCTGTCGTTCTCGGGTGACCTCGACGCCGAGTGGCGGCTGAACTCCCCGGCCCTGCACCTGGACCCCCGGAAGCAGTCCGTCTGGGTGCCCGGCGGCGAGGAGATCAAGTACGACGGCATGATCATCGCTACCGGCGTCGACGCCAGGGCGATGGGCGGGGCTCCACGCCACGACCCGCGGGTGCACGTGCTGCGGACGCTGGACGACGCGGTCGCGATCCGCAGGAACATCCGTCAGTCGCAGGGCCTCGTCGCCGTCATCGGCGGAGGGTTCATCGGCTGCGAGCTCGCGTGTTCGATCCGGCACCTGGGCCGCGACGTCGCCCTGATCGTGCGCTCGCCCGCGTTGCTGGGCGGTGTCGTCGGTGACGACATCGGCAAGAAGATCACCGAGGCGCACGTCGAGCACGGCGTGCGCCTGGCCACCGGCGTCGGCATCAAGCACTGGGTGCGCCAGCCGGGCGGCATCGGCATCCACCTGTCGGACGGCCAGGTCTTCTTCGCCTCGTGCGTCGTGCTGGCCGTCGGCGCCTCCCCGGCCGTCGACTGGCTGCGGGGCTCCGGCCTCGACATCTCCGACGGCGTGCTGTGCGACTCCACGAACCACGTGGTCGGCGCCGAGAACCTCGTCGCCTGCGGTGACGTGGCCCGCTGGCCCAACATGCGCTTCAACGGCGTCGTGCGCCGCGTCGAGCACTGGCTCAACGCCGTCGAGGGAGGCCGCGCCGCGGCCGAGAACCTCCTGGTGGGCCGCAACCACGCCAAGACCTACACCCCGGTCCCGCGTTTCTGGACCGAGCAGTACGGCATGCGCGTGCAGGGCGCGGGCCTGCCCGTCCTGGGCACCGACACCACCGACGTGAACGGACTCACCGGCTTCATCGCCAACGGCAAGCTCGTCGGCATCGTGGGCCTGGAATCGCCGGGCAAGATCATCACCGAGACCCCGGAACTGTTCCGGCAGAACACGGTCGAGACGAACGTTCCAGTGTGGACACAGCCGCAGCCCGCCGCGGCACCGGAAGTTCTGCCGACCACCATGATCCCAGTTCCCGAACCGGTCGCCGCCCACGCATCATCCGTTCCCCCGTCCGTCTCGTCGTCGATGTCGCCGCCATTGCAGCGGCGGAGGCATTCGCGATCGAGGCCGGAGATGGTGCGAGTGGGCGGAGGACGCGCGAGGCCCTAACCAGGTAGTGGAGGATTTCAGGTTGCCGGTACAGGGCAAGCGGGAACGGCGAACTCCGACGTCGCCCGCGTGGCCAGGTGGCGGACCGATGACGTCACGCGGCGATGCGCTCGTTCCCGCGCCGGCAGCCTGAACCTTCCTCTCGTGCGTCACCAACGGTGTGGCGGCTCGGAGGGCTCCCGAGTCGCCACACCGGCCTATTTCTGGGGTTGTTGGGTTTAGCGGGGTGGTGGCCTTGCGTGTGCGGGCGGGGTGGCACCGTGCGGGTCGGCTTGCGTGGGCTTGTGGCGTTCCAGCGGGGTGGTCGCCTGCCGTGCGGGCGGTCGCCTTGCGTGGGCGGCCGGGCGGGCAGTACCGGGCCGAGTGCGTGGGTCACCACCGCTTGACCGGCATGGAGAGGTTCACGCGCCTCGGCTTCGCCATTGCCCTGTGTGCGGAGGGACGCCTCGGCTTCGCCGTTGCGTTGGGCGGCAGGGTGGCTCGGCTCCGCCTTCGCCCTGCCGCGCAACACAAGGGCGCCCCTACGGAGCCGTGATCACCTGGCCCGCCCACGACAGCCCGCCACCGAACGCGAACAGCAGGACGGGCTGGCCGGACGGAAGTTCCCCGCGCTCGGCCATCTTGGACAAAGCCAGAGGTACCGAGGCGGCGGAGGTGTTGCCGGACTCCACGACGTCGCGCGCGATCACCACGTCGTCCCGCAGGCCGAGTCGCTTCGTCATGGCCTCGATGATCCGCAGGTTGGCCTGGTGCGTGACGACGGCGGCGAGGTCGGTGACCTCGATGCCTGCTCGTGCGCACGCTTGTGCGGCGATGGCGGGGAGTTCGCTGGTGGCCCAGCGGAAGACGGCCTGGCCCTCCTGCGCGAAGCGCGGCTGCCAGTCGTCGACGAGGCGGACGGCGTTGGCGCGTGTCGGGTCCGAGCCCCAGGTGGCCGGGCCGATCTGGGCGTCCGGGGAGGCGCTGACCACTGCTGCTCCGGCGCCGTCGCCGAGCAGGATGCAGGAGGAGCGGTCGGTCCAGTCGACCAGGTCGGACATCTTCTCGGCGCCGATCACCAGGGCGTGCTGGGCGGCACCTGCCCGGATGGTGTGGTCGGCCGTGGCGAGGGCGGTGCAGAAGCCCGCGCAGGCGTTGTTCAGGTCGAAGACCACCGCGGAGGGGATCGACAGGCGCGCCGCCACCCTGGCCGCGGTCGAGGGGCTCCGGTCGATGGCCGAGCAGGTCGCGACGATGACCTGGCCGATGTCGGACGGGGCCAGGCCGGAGGCGGCCAGTGCCTTCGCGCCCGCTTCGGAGGCCATGTCGGCCACGGTTTCCGTGGGAGCCGCGATGCGGCGGGTGGAGATGCCGGTGCGCTGGCGGATCCACTCGTCGTTGGTGTCCACCATCTTTTCCAGGTCGGCGTTGGTCAGCACTCGTTCGGGCTGGTGGTGGCCGAGCGCGACGACACGGGAACCGGACAAGGTGAACTCTCCTTCGGCCAGGGTGACCCGGCGAATATAGCAACCGATCGGTCGGTAGCTAAAGAGACGTAAACTACAAAGATGAGCCCGCGCAGATCTGTCGCCGACACCCTGGAGACACGGCAGCGCATCCTCGACCGGAGCCTCGCCATCGCCTCCGCGGAGGGGCTCGAAGGGCTGACGATCGGCCGGTTGGCGGCGGAGCTGGGGATGAGCAAGGCCGGGCTGCTCGGGCACTTCGGCACCAAGGAGGCCCTGCAGCTCGCGGTGGTCGACCAGGCCGCGGAGGTCTTCCTGCGGGAGGTGCCGCGCAAGGTGAAGCAGATGCCGTCCGGGCTGCCGCGCCTGATCGACGTCTGCGAGGCCTGGGTGTCCTACCTCGAACGCGAGGTGCTGCCGGGCGGGTGCTTCTTCACCGCCGCCACGGCCGAGTTCGACGGGCGCAGCGGTCGGGTGCGGGACGCGCTGGCCGGCATGAACGCGTTGTGGCGCAGGGATCTGCGGATCCACATCCGGCGTGCGGTGAGCGACGGAGACCTGAAGCCGGACACGGACGTCGAGCAGCTGATCTACGAGATCCTCGGGGTCATGCTGGCGCTCAACCACTTCCTGCAGCTGGAGCACGACAGCGCGGCGCCGCGCCGGGCCCGTCAGGCGTTGAAGCGGTTGCTCACGAAGTGATTCACGATCTCGGCGACCTCCGCCGGTCGTTCGGACACCATGCCGTGCGTCGCGTCGATCTCGTGCACGCGCACGTTCGGGGGCAGGTCGCGGCGCAGTCCCGCGCGGTGGGCGTCCATCAACGGCAGGAGATCGGGCGGCACCGGCAGGGTGCGGGTGGCGAGCACCAGCAGGAACGGGCAGGAGACCTCGGCGAACACCGGCAGGGCGTCCAGGAACTCGGGTGCCGTGCGCAGGGCCGAGGTGATCGAGCGGTCCGGGCGGGTGACCATCTCCAGCTGGGCGGTGAACATCGCGTTCAGCCGCGCCAGGCCCTCGGTCACCGCGTCCTCGGCAAGTCCCGCGTAGTTCGCCGGATGCGTGGTGGCGGAACGGTGTCCGTCCAGACTCACCGCCGCCGGGCACGACGGATGCCGCAACGCCCACATGCCCGCGAGGATGCCGCCCAGCGAATGCCCGACGACGACGGGATCTTCCAGTCCGAAGTGGACAGCGGTGTCGTCCAGGTCGTCGAGCACCGCCTCCCAGTCCCACGGGCCGTCACCGGATTCGCCGTGCCCACGCAGGTCGACCGCCACCGCGCGCCCGTCCAGGTGCGGCGCAAGCGTTTCCCATGCGGACCTGTCACCACCGAGCCCGTGCAGGAGCAGGAAAGGCGAGTCGTCGCCGCCGAAGTCCGTCGCCGCGAGCTTCACTGTTCTCTCCTCAGGCCGAGACGGGCGCGGATCGAGTCGACGGTGACGCCACCGTCGGGATGGCGCAGCAACTTGTTGCGGTTCACGAGGTCGTGCACGCCCTGGCGGGTGATGCCGAGCATCGCCCCAGCCACGCCGAGGGAGACGTGGTCCCTGCTCGGGTGGCCGGCGCGGCGTGCGGCGACGCGGCCCAGCGGTGTCGCCCACCAGCTTTCGGGCGGGTCGAACGGGGTGTCGCCGGGGTAGAGCACGGACATCAGGCGGATCGCCACCTGCCGGGCCAGGGTGTCGTCGGGGCCCAGGAGCTGGGCCGCCCACATCTCGGCGTCGGCCTCGACGGAAGACCGCAGGCCGGCGAGATCGGCCTGCGGTAGCAGGATTTCCAGCGGGTCGAGCAGGCGGCTCGTCACGAGCCGGATCAGGTCGGTCCGCAGGTCCACGTGTTCCGAGGTGGTCGCCACTTGACAGACGATAGCAAGTACTTGACGGCCGCCGTCAAGTAGTAAGGCGGCCCGCCGTAGGTGTTGTGGTGGTTACGATCGGGAGCTGTGGAGTTCCGGGTGCTCGGGCCGGTCGAGTGTTACGCCGACGACGGCGTGCGGCTGAGCCTTGGGCCGCCCAAACAACGAGCTGTGCTGGCGTTGCTCCTCGCGCAGCCCGGCCGGGTGCTGCCGGTCGACCGGCTGATCAGCGTGCTGTGGGACGACGCGCCGCCCAAGACGGCGCTGAAGAACCTCCAGGTCTACGTCTACCAGCTGCGCAAGATCGTCGGCTCGCGGCTGCTCTCGCGGGCGCCCGGCTACCTGATGTCGATCGATCCGGCCGAGCTCGACCTCACCCGGTTCGCCGAGCTGCTCGACGTCGCCCGCAGGGAACGCACGCCGCGCGGTTACCGCGAGGCGCTCGCCTTGTGGCGCGGGCCCGCCCTCGCCGATCTCGCCGCGTCCGGCCTGCTGCGCGGGGTCGTCGCGCAGCTGGAGGAGCTGCGGCTGGCCGCGCGGGTCGAGTGCGCCGAGGCGGAGCTCGACCTCGGCCGGCACGTCGAGATCGTCGCGGACCTGAACGAGTGGGTGCGGGAGCACCCGTTGAACGAACGCCTGCGCGAGCAGCAGATGGTCGCGTTGCACCGTGCGGGGCGTCCGGCCGAGGCGCTGGCGGCCTACCAGGAGTGCCGCCGGGTGCTCACCGACGAGCTCGGCGTCGAACCGGGGGAGTCGCTGCGGCGGCTGCAGGCCGAGCTCCTGCGCGCGAAACCCGTTGGGGCGGCGGCGATCCGGCAGCTGCCGCCGGACGTGGTCACCTTCGCCGGCCGCGGCCGCGAGCTCAACCTGATCAAGGCGCAGCCGCGGCCGGACCGGGTCGCGGTGTGCGTGATCACAGGGCCGGCTGGCATCGGCAAGTCGGCGCTCGCGGTGCGGGCGGCGCACGAGATCGCGGCGAGGTTCCCGGACGGCCAGCTCTACGCCGACCTCTCCGACGGCGCCTCGGACCGGATCCTGAGCCAGTTCCTGCGTGCGCTCGGCGAACGGCCCGGAGACGAGGAGGCCCTGCGCTACCGCTCGCTCACCGCGTCACGCCGGCTGCTCGTGGTGCTGGACAACGTCGCCACCGCCGGCCAGGTCACCCGCCTGTTGCCGACCGGTCCCGGCTCGGCCGTGCTGATCACGTCCCGCCGCCCGCTCACCTCGCTGCACGGTGCCTCGTACGTGAAACTCGGCGCGCTGCAACTGGAGGACGCGTACCGGCTGCTGGAGGGCGTCGCCGGTGAGGTCCCGGACGCGGCGGAACTCGTGCGCTGGTGCGGCGGACTGCCGCTGGCCCTGCGTATCGCGGGTGCCCGGCTCACTCGTCCACAGTGGACCGCACCGTTGCTGGCGGCGCGGCTGGCGGACGAGGCGCGCCGCCTCGGTGAGCTGAGGCTCGGCGACGTCGCGGTGCGCTCCGCGTTCGAGGTCAGCTACGCCGAGCTGGGATCTCCTGACGTGGCAAGGGTGTTCCGGTTGATCGGACTGCTCGACGGCCCCGACTTCGCGGTCGCCGCGGCACGGGCGCTGACCGACGTGCCGGACGTCGAGGACCTGCTCGCGGAACTCGCCGACGCGCACCTGGTCGAGGAACCGGTGCCCGGCCGGTTCGCGTTGCACGACCTGCTGCGCCTCTTCGCGCGCGAACGCTGCCGCGCCTCGGAGTCGCCCGAGGAACGCTCATTGGCCCTGGAACGCCTGCACAAGCACTACCTGGAAGCGCTGGCGGACAACCCGGCCGACCTCTGGCTGGCCGAGGAGCGCGACAACCTGCTCGCCGCCGCGCACCAGGCCTCGCCGGCCGACGCGATCGCGTTCGCCGCGGGCCTGTCCTGGTATTTCCGCCGCCGGTCCGAGGTGGCGGACTGGGCCGCGCTGAACACGCTCGCCCTGGAGGCCGCCCGCTCGCTCGGCGACCTCCGCGCGGAAGCGCTGGCGCTGAAGGAACTCGGCGCCGCCTGCGAGCGCGGCTTCAGGTTCGGCGAGGCCCAGCGGCACTGGACGGCGGCACTGGCCCTGGCCCGCGAGCTGCACGACCGCCAGCTCGAAGCCGTGACCCTCAACAACCTCGGCATCACCCACTGGCGCCGCCGGGACCTGCCCGCCGCACTGACCTCGCTGGAGGCGTCGCTGACGTTGCGCGAGGAACTGGACGACTCGCAGGGCGCGGCCTACGTGCGCACCAACCTGGGGCTGGTGCACGCCGCGCTGGGCGACCTCCCGGCCGCGCTGGTCTGCTACGAGGAGACGCTGACGACGTTGCGCGCGTGCGGCGACAGGTCCGGCGAGCTGCACGCGCTGGCGAACATGGCCGACGCCCACCGCCGGCTCGGCTCCCTGGACCGGGCGCTGGAGCTGGCGGAGGAGGCACTGGGCCTCGCGCGGTCGGTGGGGGACAGGCAGATCGAGGCGGGTGTGCTGCTGGACCGCGGCATCGTGCACGAGCTGGCCGGGCGGGGTGAGCAGGCGCGTGCCTCGTACGCCGAGGCGGTGGAGTTGTCGCGGCGCATCGGGTTCCGGTGGGGTGAGGCGGAGGCGTCGCGGAAGCTGGCCGGGCTGGACGGTTAGCAGCGTGCTCCGAACGAGCGCACTAGGCTTCGGGGATCTCGACGACGACGTGCGTCGACTTGATCGAGGCCACGGCGACGCTGCCGACCTCCAGGCCGAGCTCGTCCGCGGACTCACGGCTCATCAGAGACGTGATGCGGAAGGGCCCGGCCTGCATGTCGACCTGGGCCATCACCCCGTCCTTGACGACGCGGGTGACGATGCCCTTCATGCGGTTGCGCGCCGAGGCCGCCACGGTCGCACCGGGCTCGGCCACGTCGGTCATCTTCTGCGCGAACGCGGCGAGCTCGGTCCCGCTGACGCCCTTGCGCCCGTTGTCCAGGACGACGGACGCGAGACGGCCCTGGTCGATCCACCGGCGCAGGGTGTCGTCACTGACCCCGAGCAGCGCGGCGGCCTCGCTGATCCGCAAGTTCGGCACGGGCGGAAGTGTATATCCGCGTTCGCGGCGTCAGGAGTGGCCGGCGATGCGGTGCGGCTGGTAGCCCGACTCCAGTTGTGCCGCCTCGTCGTCGGTCAGGTCGAAGTCCAGCGCCGCCACCGCGTCGTCGAGCTGGGCGGGCTTGGTGATGCCGACGATCGGCGCCGTGACAACGGGATTGCGCCGTAGCCAGGCCAGCGCGACCTGTGCCCGCGACACGCCGCGGGCGGTGGCGATGGCCGCGACCTGGTCGACGATCGCGCGGTCCGACTCCAGGTACAGGGTGGACCCGGACTCGTCGGTCTCGGTGCGCGCGGTCGTCGCGTCCCAGTCGCGGACCAGGCGGCCGCGGGCCAGCGGGCTCCATGGGATGACGGCGATGCCCTGGTCCGCGCAGAACGGCAGCATCTCGCGTTCCTCCTCGCGATAGAGGAGGTTGTAGTGGTTCTGCATCGACACGAACTTCGTCCAGCCGTTCTCGCGTTGCGTGAACAACGCCTTGGCGAACTGCCACGCGTACATGGACGACGCACCGATGTAGCGCGCCTTGCCGGACTTCACGACGTCGTGCAGCGCCTCGAGTGTCTCTTCGAGAGGGACGGTGCCGTCGAAGCGATGGATCTGGTACAGGTCCACGTAGTCCGTGCCGAGCCTGCGCAACGAGTTGTCGATCTCGGCGAGGATCGACTTCCGCGACAGCCCGGAACCGTTGGGGCCTTCGTGCATCCGGAAGTGCACCTTGGTGGCCAGCACGATCTCCTCGCGCCGTGCGAAGTCACGCAGCGCGGCGCCGGTGATCTCCTCCGAGGAACCGGCCGAGTACATGTTCGCGGTGTCGAAGAAGTTGATGCCGGCGTCGAGCGCGGCCTTGATGAACGGCCGGGAGTCCTCCTCCGGCAACGACCACGGGTGGCCGCCCCGCAACGGATCTCCGTAGCTCATCATGCCGAGACAGATCTCGGACACGTCCATGCCGGCGAGCTTGGTGTAGCGCATGGGTCAGCCCCTCAGGAAACGACGATCACGGTCGGGTGATGGTGACGACAACCCGTTCAACATCAACGTAGTCCGCATCGCTGGATCGTGCCTCTGTTTAACACGTCAGTGGCTATCGGACCTGATTGCCGGACCAGCGGGTTTAGCGTCGTTTCCCAGGGGTCTGAGAGGAAGCGCAATGACGAGCATCGACCTGGTCGCGCCACCGCGGCACGTGCTGGAGCGCACCCGTGCCGCGGTCGGGCCGTTGCTGCCGGCGGCGTTGGCGGAACTTCCGGACGAGACGCGCGAGGTGGTCGAGTTCGGCCTCGCCCGGCAGGACTTCTCGACGGCCGCGCTCGTGCTGCTCTCCGCCGAGGCGTTCGGTGACGCCGACGTGGCCGTGGTCGCCCTCGCGCTGGAGTTCGCGCACCTGCACGAACAACTGCACGCGGACCTCATGAGCCGCGGGGGAGCGTGGGAGGCGTTCGGTGCGGACAGGGTCGTCTCGGCGGCCGACGCTCTCCTCTCCCTCGCCCTCGCGCGGCTCACCACACCCCAGGTGATGATCCTCAACGTCGCGTTGATGTCCGTTGTGGACGGTTACGTCCAGGAGATCGGCATGGCCGAGGAGGACGACGTCGACCTGGCCCAGCACCTCGGTGTGGCGGCGGCGAAGCACAGCTCGCTGACGGCGGCGGCGTGCGAGCTCGGCGCGCTGGCCGCCGGTGCGAGCGCGAGCCAGGCCGGGCACCTCAGGCAGTTCGGTGACGACATCGGCCTGGCGCGCAAGCACGTTGACGACGTCCTGGCCCTCCACGACGACATCGCGCACGGTCGCCGCACGCTTCCGGTCGTGGCGGCGGCCAACTCCGGGATGAGCGTCGGCGGCGGCCGTAAGTGGTGCGAGCAGCAGGCCGAACTGCTGCTCGCCCGCGCCCTGAACCACCTGCGGCAGTGTGGTCCGAGGGCGCGGGCGGCAGAGGAACTGACGGCGCTCGCCAGGGAGGTCACGACCGCCCGGTGTGCTCCGGCCGTGCCTGCTCAGCCGACGGGGCGCAGCACCACCTTGCCCGGCGCGTGACCGGTCGCGACCAGGTCCTGCGCCTTGGCCGCCTCATCCAGCGGGAGACTCCGCGCGACTCGCACACCGAGCTTGCCGTCCACGACGAGCTGGGCGTACTCGCCCAGCCTGGTGCCGAACGGGGCACCGCCGCCGGAGAACGTGACGCCCAGCTCGGCGGCCTGGGGATCGGCGATGGTGACGATCCGGTCGGTGCCGCCGCGCAGTTCTATCGACAACGGCAGGTCGCCCTGCCCGGCGGCGTCGAACACGGCGTCGACGCCCTGCGGCACGGCGGCGCGGATCCGGTCGGCGAGCCCCTCGCCGTAAGCGACCGGCGTGGCGCCGAGCGACCGCAGGTAGTCGTGGTTGCCGGGGGAGGCGGTGCCGATGACCGTGGCACCGCGGGCCACCGCGAGCTGCACGCCGACGGCACCGACCACGCCCGCGGCCCCGTGGATCAGCACCGTGTCGCCCTCGCCAACCTTCAGCTCGTCGAGCACGCGGACCGCCGTCTCGACGGCCACGGGCAGCGCGGCGGCCGTGTCCCAGTCCAGGTCCGCGGGCTTGAGGGCGAACTCAGAGGCCAGCGCGTACTCGGCGTAGGCGCCGGTGACGGTCCAGCCCAGGACCGAGTCGCCCACCGCGACGCCGGTTACGCCCTCGCCGACCTCGTCGACGACGCCGGCCGCCTCGAGGCCGGGGGTCACCGGGAACGGGGGCGTCATCTGTGGCGGCATCCACCCGTTGCGGATCTTGTGGTCCAGCGGGTTGACCGCCGCGGCCACCACTTTCAACCGCACCTGTCCCGGTCCGGCGTGCGGCTCCTCGACCTCGTTCAGGCTCAGCACTTCGGGGCCGCCGAACGTGCTGTAGGTGATCGCCTTCATCTCTGACTCCAGGTGCTCGTCGTTTGGTTGACATGTCAACTCTAGCGACGCTCGCGCCCTGCCCGCCCCCGCACTTCGGCTAGTCCTACCTAGTCGAAAGGCCAGTAGGATGCTCGCCGGAGCGGGCTACGCTGAAAACCATGGACCTGCTGGCCGCCGTCGACGTGATCCGGGCACCGCTGAGCGAGACGCTGTCGCGGCTGTCGGCGGCGATCGCCGGCGCCATCCCGCACCGGGCCGTGGCCGAGCTGTCGAACTGCTCGTTCGCGCCGTTCAAACTCCGTGGCGAGGCGCCGGTGACGATCACCGACATCGCCGCGTTGCGTCCGCAGCTGCCGGACAGGGGCGCCTGGCAGGGGCGGGCGGCCATGGCCGGGGCCGACGTGCCGGTGGTCGTGCTGGTGAGCGACGTGTCCGCACCGAGCGCGTTGCTGGTGCTCCTGCGCACCGACGACACCCCGGTGGCCGACGAGGTGCTGGCGCCCGCTGTCGCGTTGTGGGACGTGGTGACCGCGCACATGGAGGGCCTGCGCAACGAGGCGGTGCCCGCGACGCTCGCCGTGTCCCGGGCGGCCGCGGCGGCGCGTGCCGTCGCCATCTCCGACCTCGGCGACGCGTACGGCGCCTCGCTGACGGCGTTGCTCGGCGTGCTGCGCGACCACGGCGTGGACGACGCGGCCGCCCGCTCGCGGTCCGTCGACCTCGCCGTCACCGCGCTGGTCGAACTGCGGTCGCGGGCCGACCTGGACCGGGCGCAGACCGAGGAACGGGCGGGCGAGGCCTTCGAGCGGCTCGCCGAGTCGTTGCGGCGCGTGCTGCGCGGCCGCGACGTGCGCCTGGACCTGGGTACGCCCGGCGCGGAGGAGGGCGCGGACCGGATCGTGCCGACCGAAATCTCCGCCACGGCGGCCGCGGTGGTCAGGTCGGCCGTGCACGCGATGCTGGACGACCAGGGTGGGGTCGGCCGCGTCCACATCGGCTGGAAGATCGTCGGCGCGGTGCTGAGGGCGACCGTGCGCGACGACGGTCCCGGCACCCTGTCCTGCGGCAGCCTCGACCGCCGCCGAGTGCCGGAACGCCTCGGGCCGCTCGGCGGGAAGGCCGAGGTCGACGCGGTGCCGGGCTGGGGCGCGACCGTGACGATCGAGGTGCCGCTCGGGCCGCCGGAGAGCCCGCGCGAGGACCCGCTGACCGTGCTGGGCCCGCGCGAGCTGGAGGTGCTGGGCCGCCTCGCCCGTGGCCGGCGCAACCGCGACATCGCCGGTGAGCTGCACATCAGCGAGTCCACGGTGAAGTTCCACGTGGCGAAGATCCTGGAGAAGCTGGGTGTCGGCTCACGGGGAGAGGCAGCCGCCCTCGCGCACGAGTGGGGCGCTGCCCGCTAGGTCATCCACAGGCTGACCAAGCCGCGCACCACAGCCAGGCCGGAGCTCAGGCCCTGCTCGGCCGCCTGGCCAGTTCTCAACGTCGGCCATGGCGGCAGACGACCTGGGCGAAGTGCTCCGCGAGCGAACCTCTGGCCGCCGGCGGGACCATGTCCTCTCCTTCTCGATACAGAGACCTGGACCACGCTCGGTTGCACGTCCGATAGTAGGAAGTCAAACTATTCTCATGGCGACCACTCTGCACAAGCCGGCGAACCCGGTGCGCTTTGTGACCGCGTCCAGCCTGTTCGACGGCCACGACGCGGCTATCAACATCATGCGGAGGATCCTGCAGTCGCAGGGCGCGGAGGTCATCCACCTCGGCCACAACAGGTCGGTGTCGGAGGTCGTCGACGCGGCGATCCAGGAGGACGCGCAGGGCATCGCCATCAGCGCGTACCAGGGCGGGCACGTCGAGTACTTCTCGTACCTGGTCGAGCTGCTCAACGAGCGCGGCGCCGGGCACATCCGGGTCTACGGTGGCGGTGGCGGCGTCATCGTCCCCGAGGAGATCGAGCTGCTGCACTCGCGCGGGGTCGCGCGGATCTTCTCGCCGCAGGACGGGCAGACGCTCGGCCTCGCCCGGATGATCAACCTGATGATCGAGGAGTGCGACCACGCGCTGACGGAGCCGTACAGCCACGACGCGCTGCTGACGGGGGCGGACGAGGCCCTGGCGCGCGCGATCACGCACATCGAGGCCGGCACCGCGGAGCCCCTGGAGACCACGCGCAAGGTGCCGGTCCTCGGCATCACCGGCACCGGTGGCTCGGGCAAGTCGTCGCTCACCGACGAGCTGGTGCGCCGCTTCCGGCTCGACCAGCAGGACAAGCTGCGCATCGCCGTGCTCGCCGTCGACCCGACGCGCCGGCGTGGTGGTGGCGCGCTGCTCGGCGACCGCATCCGGATGAACTGCCTCGACGGCGACCGCGTGTTCTTCCGTTCGATGGCCACGCGTCGTGCGGGCAGCGAGATCCCGGACGGCCTGGAGCAGGCCATCGTGGCGTGCAAGGCGTCCGGTGCCGATCTGGTCATCGTCGAGACACCCGGTATCGGTCAGGGTGACGCGGCCATCGTGCCGTTCGTCGACTTCTCGCTGTACGTGATGACGCCGGAGTTCGGTGCCGCGTCGCAGCTCGAGAAGATCGACATGCTCGACTACGCGGACGCCGTGGCGATCAACAAGTTCGAGCGCCGTGGTGCGGAGGACGCGCGCAGGGACGTCGCACGGCAGATGGTGCGCAACCGCGAGGCGTTCGGCGTCAAGTGGGAGGACATGCCGGTCTACGGCACGTCCGCCGCGACGTTCAACGACGACGGCGTGACGGCGCTCTACCAGTTCCTGCGCGACGGCCTGGTCGAACACGGCCTGCACGCCGAAGAGGGCGCACTCGCCGCCGTTGCCGGCAAGACGTCCACGAGCGCCTCCACGGTCGTGCCCGCCTCACGTGTGCGCTACCTGTCCGACATCTCCGACACCGTGCGCGGCTACCACCGCAGGACCGACGAGCAGGTCGAGGCGGTCCGCAGGCACCTCCAGCTCTCCGGCGCGCAGAAGGCGTTGGAGGCGGCGGGCAAGGGCGTCGCGGACATCGCCGAACTGGCAACGGAGGCCGAGCGCAAGGTCGACCGCGAGACGGCGAACCTGTTGGGGGCATGGCCGGCGACCGTCGAGCAGTACTCCGGCGACGAGCTCGTGTTCAAGGTGCGGGACAAGGAGATCCACACCAGGCTGACGCGCGAGACGTTGTCCGGCAACCAGGTCCGCCGGGTCAGCCTGCCCCGCTACGACGACGAGGGCTCGCTGCTGCGGTTCCTGCGCAAGGAGAACCTGCCGGGCTTCTTCCCCTACACCGCAGGGGTCTTCCCGTTCAAGCGCGAGGGCGAGGACCCGGCGCGCATGTTCGCGGGCGAGGGTGACGCGTTCCGCACGAACCGCCGCTTCAAGTACCTGTCGAAGGGCAACCCGGCCACGCGCCTGTCGACGGCGTTCGACTCGGTGACGCTCTACGGCCGCGACCCCGACACCCCGCCGGACGTCTACGGCAAGATCGGCACCTCCGGCGTCTCGATCGCGTCGCTCGACGACATGAAGGCCCTGTACGACGGTTTCGACCTGGTCGCGCCGACGACGTCGGTGTCGATGACGATCAACGGCCCGGCGCCGACGATCCTCGCGTACTTCCTCAACACCGTGATCGACCAGCAGGTCGCCGTGTTCACGGAGAAGGAGGGCCGTGAGCCGTCCGCGGAGGAGTACACGAAGATCAGGGCGTTCGCGCTGGCCAACGTCCGCGGCACCGTTCAGGCCGACATCCTCAAGGAGGACCAGGGCCAGAACACCTGCATCTTCTCCACGGAGTTCTCGCTGCGCATGATGGCGGACATCCAGGAGTGGTTCATCCAGCAGCAGATCCGCAACTTCTACTCGGTGTCGATCTCGGGCTACCACATCGCCGAGGCCGGGGCGAACCCCATCAGCCAGCTCGCCTTCACGCTCGCCAACGGCTTCACCTACGTCGAGTCGTACCTGGCGCGGGGCATGAACATCGACGACTTCGCGCCGAACCTGTCGTTCTTCTTCTCCAACGGCATGGACGCCGAGTACAGCGTCATCGGCCGGGTGGCGCGCCGCATCTGGGCCGTGGCCATGCGCGACCGCTACGGCGCCGCGGAGCGTTCACAGAAGTTCAAGTACCACGTGCAGACGTCGGGCCGTTCGCTGCACGCGCAGGAGATGGACTTCAACGACATCCGCACGACGCTGCAGGCCCTCTGCGCGCTGTACGACAACTGCAACTCCTTGCACACCAACGCTTACGACGAGGCGATCACCACTCCCACGGAGTCGTCCGTCCGCCGCGCGATGGCCATCCAGATGATCATCAACAAGGAGTGGGGCCTCTCCGCCAACGAGAACCCGCTGCAGGGCTCGTTCGTCATCGACGAGCTGACCGACCTTGTCGAAGAGGCCGTGCTGATGGAGTTCGACCGCATCTCCGAACGCGGCGGCGTGCTCGGCGCGATGGAGACCGGCTACCAGCGCGGCCGCATCCAGGACGAGTCGATGCTCTACGAACAGCGCAAGCACGACGGCTCGCTGCCACTGATCGGCGTCAACACCTTCCTGCCGGAGGACGGCACGCGCGAGGTCGTGAAGATCGAGCTCGCGCGCGCCACCGAGGAGGAGAAGGAGTCGCAGGTCGAGCGCACGCGTGCGTACCAGGCCGCACACCGCGACGAGGCGCAGAAGGCGTTGGCACGCTTGCGTGAGGTGGCGCAGACGAACGAGAACGTGTTCGCCGTGCTGATGGACGCGGCCCGTGTATGCACGCTCGGCCAGATCACCGAAGCCTTCTTCGAGGTGGGCGGCCAGTACCGCCGCAACATCTAGACGGCGTAGGGCCGGCCGACGATCCACCCGCCGATGCGGTCGGGGAGTTCGTCGGTCGGCACCAGCTCAACGGCATCTCCGACGTTGACCAGGCCAGGCTGGATGACCCAGCTGTCCAGGCACAGCACGCCACCGAACTCGCGGCGGATGCGCCGGTGCACGTCCAGGTCCTGTGCGCCGGTGTCGGGGTCGATCGTCGTGACCACGCACCGGGCGCGCTTCTGGTACATGCCGATCACGACATCGCCGATCACCAGCGCGTGCCCGGGCCAGCTGTCCTCCTCGCCGGCCTCGACACCGCCGATGAGGATGTTCGGCCGCAGCCGCCGCACGTCGACGCCCGCGGCCTCGACCTGGCCGTCCGTGGCCACCAGGACGTTCAGCACGTCGAACCGCTCCGGGCCGGTGTAGCGGGTCAGCCTGCCGCCGAACGGCAGCACCCTCTCGTGGGCCTGCCAGCTGTCCCAGGGATGTCCGTCCACCAATGGACCGTCCGGGCCGGTGGTCGCGGGGATCGTGAGCAGGCCGTACCTGGTGCGCCCGGTCAGCACGCCGCGCGGGCCCTGCACGTGCACCAGCCGGTCGCCCTGCACGCCGTCGGACGTGAACGTCGCCTGCCGGAGTTCTTCACCGCCCAGTGACTTCACCGGGAACCGCCACAACGCCTTGACATGCACGGCCGTCACTCCGCCGGGATCTCGTAGGTCGAGTCCGGGTCGACGCGCCGTTCGGACTCGGCGATCTTCACGTCGTTGATGCTCGCCTCGCGCCTGCGCATCAGGCCGGACTCGGCGAACTCCCAGTTCTCGTTGCCGTAGCTGCGCCACCACTGGCCCTCGTCGTCGTGCCACTCGTACTGGAAGCGCACGGCGATGCGGTCGTCGCCGAACGCCCACAACGACTTGCGCAGCACGTACTCGTGCTCGCGCTCCCACTTCTTCGTCAGGAACGCGACGATCTCGTCGGTGCCGTGGACGAACTCGGACCTGTTGCGCCACACCGAATCCGGTGTGTAGGCGCCGGCGACGCGTACTGGGTCCTTGGTGTTCCAGGCATCCTGGGCCGCCTGCACCTTGCGGCGGGCGGTCTCGGCGTCGAACGGAGGTTTCACGACGGTCCTTCCAACGGTTGGGTGACGCTGCAAACGTTAGAACGAGAACCTAACGGATGCAAGCCTGTGTTACCGTTAGACGTGCTGACGCCCGACGAGCCCCGTCCGGTCCTGCTGATGAACACCATCTGGGCCAATCGGTCGCAGGTCCACGACGACCTGACGACTGTCGGTGGACTCCGCGACTTCCTGGGTGTTCCGGTGGACCAGGCCGACCTGACAGCGTTTCGCGCGCTGAGGCAGGCCTTGAGAGACCTCGCGGGCGTGCTGACCGAGGACACGCGTCCGGTCGCGCGGGATCGTGATCTGGAGCGGGCCGTGGCTGAGGTCAACCGTGCGGCGCGCAGTGCGCAGCGGTGGCCACAGCTGGCCGTGCGTGACGGCGAACTGTTGCGGCACAACGAAAGCGACGGATCACTCGCGGATCGTGAGCGCGCCTCGATCGCCGCGGAGGCAGTGGACCTGTTCACCGGCGAGAGCCGGGTTCTGTTGCGCGCCTGTTATGCGCCGGGCTGCGTGCTGTACTTCGTGAAGGACCACCCGCGCCGCGAATGGTGCTCGCCGTCGTGCGGCAACAGGGTCCGCGCGGCCCGCCACTACCGGCGCAATCGGGGTGAACCCCCTGGTCCGAACGGGTTTTCCTGATCAGTGGGGGTAAACATGAGCCGCCCCGATTCCGATTAAACGGACAACAGTTGGGCGCGTTCTGTGTGGTGGTGATCCGCGATGTCCCGAGAATCCGTGCCAGGTCACGACATCAGCTATCACCTCGTCTGCTTCGACGAGACAGGTAACGAGCGGGGGCGGGACAGCGCGGACGTGCTGTACGACGCCCGCCAAGGCGTCACCGACGTCTTCTTCTTCATCCACGGGTGGAACGGCGACGTGCCGGCCGCCCGTGAGCAGTACGGGCGGTGGGTCGCGACGATGGCCGGCTGCCGTGCCGAACGTGATGCGGCACACCGGCTTCCGGGCGGTTTCAAGTCCCTGCTCGTCGGCCTGCACTGGCCGTCGAAGGCGTGGGGCGACGAGGACGTGCGGTCGGACGAGTTCATCAAGGCACAGGCCGACCGGCTCGGCGGTGGTGCCGGACGCACGGCCGCCGTGCGCACGATCGTCCAGGCCGCGCGGCAGCACCCGTGCCGGATGTCGCCCACGGTCAAACAGGCCTACGACTACCTGGAGAGCTCGGTTCCGGACCTGCCGGGCGAGGACGGGATGGCGTTCGACGCCGAGCAGCTCTACCGGGCGTGCCTGGAGGATCCGGCCCTGGGCGGCATCCTGTCGCCGTTGCGGATCCTGACGTTCTGGAAGATGAAGCGGCGCGCCAAGGTGTTCGGCGAGAGCGGCGCGGCCAGGATCGCCCGCGACGTCGCCCAGGCCGCCCCGAACGCGCGCGTCCACCTGATGGGCCACAGCTTCGGCTGCATCACCGCCACGGCGATGGCGAACGTGGTGCCCGCCGCGACACTGACCCTGGTGCAGGGCGCGATGTCGCTGTGGTCGTTCGCGGAACGGCTGCCCGGCGAACCCGGCTCCGGCTACTTCCGCGGCGTGCTCGGCCGCGTGCCCGGCCCGATCATCGTCACCACGTCGTCGAACGACTACGCCATCGGCCGTTTCTACCCGCTGGCCGCGCGGTCGGGCCGGCAGGTCGACCTGGACGAGTACCCGAAGTACGGCGGGCTCGGCTCGCACGGCGTGCAGGGCACCTACGCGCACGGCCACAACATCGGCTCTCCCGGCGAGCTCCAGCGCGGGCAGGTGCACAACGTCGACTGCACGTCCGTGATCCGCCGGATCGACGGGATCGCGGGCGCTCACAACGACATCTGCCACCCGGAGCTGGCTCGGCTGCTGTGGAAGGCGGTGCTGGCCCGCTAGGCCCTGCCCTGTAAGTCTCGTCCGAGATAGTCGCGGCCGAGGGCCCCGGAGACGGCACCGCCGCAAAGCCCGAATACGCCCGGTATGAGGGCATCGCGGCGGCACCACCTCCGGGTCTCTCGACCGTGACTCTCATCGAACGGACTCACAGGACAGGGCCTAGGCACCCAGACACAGCACGATCTGGGGTACCAGCGTGTTGCCCAGACAGGGGCGCAGGTCCGCGCGCAACGCGGACAGGCTCACCGGGGCGTGGCCGGGGGAGACGGCGAACCCTGCCGTTCCCGCGGCCAGCACGACGCGCTGCATCGCCTGTCCCGCACGGATTTCCGCCGCGGCACCCTGGGTGAACGTGCACAGCACCAGCTCGGTGCCGCTGCGCAGGTGCAGCCAGGCACGTTCCACTTCAGCCGCCCGCGACAGCAACCCGCGCCAGGCGGCGGGTTCGGGGAACGTCGTCCACGTGCGACGGTTCGCGCGCAGCGACCGCAGCAACGCCAGCACGTCCGGACTCGGTTCCTGGTAGCCGCCGAGCCTGATGGCCGCCGCCGCGTCGTGCGCGCTCTGGCCGGGCAGCAGTGTGACCAGTGGGCGGATGCCGTGTCCCTGCAACGCCAGCCGTGCGTTGAGCAGCGCCGCCCCGCAGGCCAGTCGCGTCTCCCGGTTGTGCGGCCCGGTGGTGTGCAGCTCGATCTGCTCGGGACGCACCTCGAACCGCACGCCGGGAGCGGAGGCTCTGGCGAGGGAGAGGACGCCGCGCACGTCCTCACTCGCGAGGCCGAGTGAGCCGGGCACGGTGACGGTCATGGGCACACTCTCCGGCCGGAGCGACGGCCGAGCCACGGTCGAAGGTCCCCACTTCCCAGGGCCATGAGTTGGTGGAAAATGTGCCAATCTAGTCGGCGTGCCTGACGTGCCTGGTCGCCGCGACCTCGACGAGCTGCTCGACGAGGTCCGGGACCGCATGGACGAGATCGTGACCACCCGCGACCACATGCAGGAACTGCTCGGCGCGATGCTCGCCGTCGCGTCCGGTCTGGAACTCGAGCCGACCCTGCTGCGCATCGTCCAGGCGGCCGCGGACCTGGTCGGCGCCCGCTACGGCGCGCTGGGCGTGCTCGGCACCCGTGACGACCTCTCGGAGTTCCTCCACGTCGGCGTGGACGAGGTGACGCGCAGGTCCATGGGGCACCTGCCCGAGGGCAAGGGCCTGCTCGGGCTGCTCATCAAGGACCCGACGCCGCTGCGCCTGCGCGACCTCGCCCAACACGAGATGTCGGTCGGCTTCCCGCCCAACCACCCGCCGATGCACAGCTTCCTGGGCGTGCCCGTACGCGTGCGCGACGAGGTGTTCGGCAACCTCTACATGACCGAGAAGATCGACGCCGCCGAGTTCACCGCCGACGACGAGGCCGTGCTGCTGGCCCTGGCCGCCGCCGCGGGCATCGCGATCGAGAACGCCCGCCTGTTCGAACGCTCCCGCATGCGCGAGCGGTGGCTGGAGGCGATCGGCGAGGTCAACTCCGAACTGCTGGGCGGCGCCTCCGGCGAGTACGCGCTGCGCCTCATCACCCAGCGCACCGTCGAACTCGCCTGCGCCGACTCGGCCCTGGTCGTCCTCGGCGACGGCCTGCACACCCCGCTCTCCGTCGCCGCGAGCGCGGGCGTGCAGATCGGCGACTTCGCCGCCGCCGACCACGTCGTCGACGAGGTGATCCGCTCCGGCGTCCCGCTCCTGGTGAACGACCTGGGCTCGGAGTTCGGCCCGGCGCTGGCCGTCCCGCTGCGCTCGGGCATCGGCGTGACCGGCGCGCTGGTCGTGCTGCGCCTCGGCGGCGGCACCCGTTTCCTCCCCGACCAGGTCCCGATGCTCGCCTCGTTCGCCGACCAGGCGGCCGTCGCCCTGGAGTTCGCGGAGCAGCAACGCTCGCAACGCCTGCTGGACGTGCTGGAAGACCGCGACCGCATCGCCCGCGACCTGCACGACCACGTCATCCAGCGCCTGTTCGTCACCGGCCTCACCCTGCAGGCCACCCTGCGCCGCATCACCGAGCCCGAGGTGGCCGGCCGCCTGCGGACCGCCGTCGAGCAGCTCGACGAGACGGTCCGCGAGATCCGCACGTCCATCTTCGACCTGCACTCGAACGACAACACCTCGCTGCGCCGCCGCCTGCTCGACCTCGTCGCGGGCCTGACCGAGTCGACGCACCTCAAGCCGTCCATCCGCATGTCCGGCACCGTGGACAACTCGGTGCCACCCGAACTCGCCGAGCACGTCGAGGCCGTCGTGCGCGAGGCCGTCACGAACTGCGTGCGGCACGCGTCCGCGACCGAACTGACGGTGCTCGTCGACGCCGGTGAGGATGTCGTGATCACCGTGCAGGACAATGGCGTCGGCATTCCGGCGGACGCCTCACGCAGCGGTCTGCGCAACCTCGCACACCGCGCGTCGAAGTTCAGCGGGTCGCTGGCGGTGACGGTGCCGGAGGGCGGCGGCGCGTGCGTGGTCTGGCGCGTTCCGCTCGGCTAGCGGAGCTTGTCGCCGTCCTTGCGGAACTGCGACGCGAACACGGCGGCCTGCGTGCGGCGTTGCATGCCCAGCTTCGCCAGCAGGTGCGAGACGTAGTTCTTGACGGTCTTCTCGGCGAGGAACATGCGCTCGGCGATCTGGCGGTTGGTCAGCCCCTCGCCGATCAGGTCGAGCACCGTGCGCTCCTGCTCGCTGAGCATGCGCAGCGGGTCGCCCTCCTCGCGCTCGCGGCGGATCCGGTTGAGCAGCGCGGAAGTCGTGCGGGCGTCCAGGAGGGACTGTCCTGCCGCGACGGTGCGGACGGCGTTGACCAGGTCCGCGCCGAGGATCTGCTTCAGTACGAAGCCGGAGGCGCCCGCCATGATCGCGTCGAACAGGGCCTCGTCGTCCGCGAAACTCGTCAGCATCAGGCACTGCAGGCCGGGGATGCGGCTGCGCAGTTCGCGGCACAGCTCGATGCCGTTGCCATCGGGGAGCCTGATGTCGAGCACCGCCACGTCGGCCTGCGCGCCCGGCACCTTGGCCAGGGCCTCCGTCACCGATGCCGCATCACCGACCACCTCGAGATCGGACTCCTCGCCGAGCAGGTCCGCTATGCCGCGGCGGACGATCTCGTGGTCGTCGACGAGGAAAACACGCGTCGCCATGGAAGCCACGGTAGCCCCAAAGGCACTGACATGAGGGGACCGACGGCGCACGGCTCACTGCGACGATCGGGCCTGCTCCAGGATCACGAGCGGACTTCGCGCGGCGATGGTGCTCACGCGCCGGCGAGCGGTCGCCGGCGCTGAACACGCGAATGTCCGGGTGCTGGAGAAGCACCCGGACATTCGCGGTGGAACAAATTGTGATGGGGCCGCCGGCGCTGTCCGAGCCGGAGCAGGGTGTAGCGGGGGGCCGTGGCCGACTCGCCGGGATGCTGCTCGGGTCTACCTCGCAGGCCCTGATCCACCACGCCCGATGGCCGTCGTCAGGCCTGCTTGATCGCGGAGATCTCGAACTCGAGGACGACCTTCTCGCTCACCAGCACGCCACCGGTCTCCAGGGCGGCGTTCCAGGTGACGCCGTAGTCCTTGCGGTTGATGGTGTGCGAGCCCTCGAAGCCGACGCGGGTGTTGCCGAACGGGTCGACGGCCACGCCCTCGAAGGCGAACGGGATGGTGATGCTCTTGGTGACGTCCTTGATGGTGAGGTCACCGGTGATCTCGAAGTTGTCGTCGTCGACCTGCTTCGCGGAGGTCGAGACGAACTTGATCTCCGGGTAATCCTCGACGGCGAGGAAGTCGTTCGTCGTCAGGTGGCCGTCGCGCTGAGCGTTGCGGGTGTCGATGGTGGCGACCTTCACGGTCACCTCGGCGGTGGTGTTCTCCGGCTTGTCACCATCGATGGAGATCTTGCCGTCGAACTCGTTGAACGCACCGCGGACCTTGGTGACCATCGCGTGGCGCGCGACGAAGCCGATGCGGGAGTGCGAGGCGTCGATGACGTAGTCGCCGGTCAGTTCGGAGAGGTTCGTGGCGGTGGTCATGGTGTCAAGTCCTTCGGTTGCTCGATTTGGTTGAACTGTCACTCACCTTGCCGGAACGTGGGTGATGTGTCAACTATTCCCGTATGCTGAAGTGGTGACACGATGGTTGGAACCTGAGCAGCAGCGGGCGTGGCGTGCCTACGTCCGCATGCAGGGGGAGCTCAATGCGCATCTGAGCAGGCAAATGTCGGTCGATTCGGACATCTCGATGGCTGACTTCGCCGTGCTGGTGCAGCTCACCGACACGCGTGATGAACGCGTGCGCGTGTTGGAGCTTGCACGGTCCTTGCACTGGGAGAAGAGCCGCATTTCACATCACGTCGCACGGATGGAGAAGCGCGGCCTGGTGCGCAGGGAGAACTGCAGCAGCGACGGGCGCGGGTCGTTCGTCGTGCTGACGGACCAGGGCCGGTCCGCGATCGAGGAGGCCGCGCCGGCGCATGCCGAGACGGTGCACAGGCTGGTGTTCGACCTGCTCACCGAGGCCGAGGTCGCGGCGCTGGGGTCGATCTCCGAGAAGATCTTCACGCGCCTAACGACAGGAGAATGTGCGGCGGTAATCGCTCGGTGCGATGCCGACGACCCGATGGAAGTGGTGCCGCAAGAGGGCGGCTGTCCCGAAGCCTGACCTGGTGGCGACCGTGTCGACGTCCAGGTCGGTCTCTTCCAGCAGCCTGCGCGCGTGAAGTACCCGCTGGAGTGACAGCCACTTGTTCGGGGTGGTGCCGGTCTCCGCGGCGAACCTGCGCGCGAAAGTCCGCTCGGACATGACGGCGAGCTTCGCCATCGTCGCCACCGTGTGGTTGTCCGCGATCGTGTCGAGCACCTGCTCCAGCACCGGTTCGAGGCTGTCCGAGCTGCATTCCGGGATCGGGAGCTCCACGAACTGCCGCTGCCCGCCGTCGCGCTGCGGCGCCACGACCATCCGGCGCGCGATCGTGTTGGCGATCTTGGTGCCGAGTTCCCGCCGGACCAGGTGCAGGCAGGCGTCGATGCCCGCCGCCGTGCCGGCGCTGGTGATGATGTTCCCGTCGTCCACGAACAGCACGTCCGCGTCGAGCCGCGCCTTCGGGAACCGCTCGCGGAACTGCCGCGCCTCGCGCCAGTGCGTCGTGCAGTGCCGGTCGTCGAGCAGGCCGGCCGCGCCGAGGATGAACGCCCCGCTGCACACGCTGAGCAGCGTCGCGCCGGTCTCGCGGAGTGCCTTGACCAGCTTCTCCGGGTAGTCGTCGCGGACGCGCGCGGCGGGCAGTGCGACGAGGTCGACGCTCTGCAGCGCGTCGAACCCGTGTTCCGGCGTGATGCTCACGCCGCGAATGCTCGTCGGCACCGGCTGGTTCGGGATCTCCCCGCACACCCGGAAGTCGACCAGCGGCACGCCCTCGTCGGTCCGGTCGAAGCCGAACACCTCGCAGAGCAGGCCGAACTCGAACGGCGCGACGCCGTCGATGAGGGGAACCGCCACCGATCGCAGCATGGCAGGATATTAGCGCACAGCGTCAGATCTGCCACTTTTGGCGGGATATTGCTGGCCGCAAACTTACTGACATGACTCTTGCAGCGATCGTCCTCGTAGTAGCCGCCCTCTCCGTCTGGCTCGACCGGCATCGCGACCGCACCGCCGGTCTGGCCGGTTCATCCGACGTCAACGACCGCGACCGCGCCCGAGTGCGCAACGACCTCCGGTACCTCACCTGATGAGCGGTGCGGGTCCCGTGTAGCGGGCGACCGGACGGATGATCTTCGTGTCCTCGGACTGTTCGAGCGCGTTGGCACACCATCCGACCACCCGGCTGCACGCGAACGTCGGCGTGAACATCTCGCGCGGGATGCCGCACTGCTCCATCAGCACGCCGGCGTAGAACTCCACGTTCGCGTACAGCTGCCGGCCGGGCTTGAGCTCGGCCAGCAGCTCCGTGACCCGGCGCTCGACGGTGACCGCGAACTCGGTGAGACGGGTCGGCTGTTCCTGGGCGATCCCCCTGAGCAGGCGCGCCCGCGGGTCCTCCGTCCGGTAGACGGCGTGCCCGAACCCCATGATCCGGTCGCCCCGCTCGATGCGCTCCCGCACCCAGGCGTCGATGTTGTCCGGCGTCCCGATGAGGTCGAGCGCCTCCAGCGCCCGGTCCGGCGCGCCACCGTGCAGCGGCCCGGAGAACGTCCCGATCGCCGCCGCCACCGCCGACACGACGTCCGCTCCCGCGCTCGCGACCACGCGTGCGGTGAACGTCGACGCGTTGAAGCCGTGGTCGATTGTGGCGATCAAGTACTGCTCGACTGCACGACTCGCCCATGTTGACGGCTCCTGTCCAGTCAACATGTACAACCAGTTCGCCGACGTGGACAGATCAACCCTGGGGTTGACGGGATCAAGTCCGAGCTTGAGCCGGTGCAGTGCCGCCAGGATCGTCGGCGTCATCGCGCTGACCTTGAGCGCGTCCGCCTTGCGCGCGCTCATCGGCGCGTCCCACATCGGCTGCGACGGCAGCATCGAGAGCGCGGTCCGCAGCCCTGCCAGCGCCGTGGAGCCTGAACGTGCGATCGCGGGCAGCACCTCGCTGACGACCGCCGGCAACGACCGCAACGCGGCGGTCCGCGCGGCGAAGAGCGAGGCCTCGTCCTGGCTAGGCAGCCGGCCCTCGGCGAAGAGGAACCACACGTCCTCGAACGACCGCGTCCTGGCCAGTTCGATCGCGTCGTGCTCGCGGTAGTGGTAGTAGCCCGCGGCACCGTTCACGTCCCCGATCAGGGTCGTGGTGACGACGACGTCTTTAAGCCCTTTGGGTGCATCAATCAACATGGATGAAAGGCTCCGTCAACATGTCTTGTACAGTCAACGTTGATGGAATCAATGTTGACGACGAACCAGGCCGCGCGCCGACTCGGAGTGAAACCGGCGACGGTCTACTCGTACGTCAGCCGCAAACTCCTGACCAGCAAGAAGGTCAACCGCCAGAGCATGTTCGACGTCGCCGAGGTCGAGGCCCTGGCGCAACGCACTGGTGCCCGCGGCGCAGTGGCCGCTGTGACGGATCGCATCCGCACTCGCATCTCCCTGCTGGAGAAGGACCGCCTCCACTACCGGGGCCGCTCCGTCCCCGGCCTCGCGAGCACCAAGCGCTTCGAGGACGTCGCGCACTGGCTGTGGACGGGCATCGACTCGGAGGGCGTGCAGTTCCCCGAGGGCCAGGAGATCTGGATGGCCCTCCCGGAAAGCGCCACCCTGACCGACCGGGTCCGGGTGGCCGTGGTCCTCGCGAGCGCGGGCGACCCGTTGCGGTTCGACCTCGACCGGGCCGTCACCACGGCCATGTCGCTGATCGCCGACGTCGTCGAGTCCCTGCCGCTGCTGGGCAGGCCCGCGGGCACCGACATCGCCGACCGCCTCTGGGCCCGTCTCTCCCCGGACCCTCCGCAGCCGGACCTGCTCAACGCCGCCCTGATCCTCCTGGCGGACCACGACCTGGCCATCTCGACCATGGCCGCCCGAGTGGCCGCGTCGGCCCACGCCCACCCGTACGCCGTCGTCTCCGCGGGCCTCGGCGCGATGGAGGGCCAGCGCCACGGCGCCGCCGCGACGATCGCGCACCGCTTCCTCACCCAGGCCGCGGCCGACCCGATGGGCGCCGTCGCGGAGCACCTGCGGGCCGGCCAGCCGATCCCCGGCTTCGGCCACCGCATCTACGAGTTCCGCGATCCGCGCGCCGACCACTTCCTCGCCCTGCTGCGCGGCCACGGCGACCTGGTGGCGGACAAGGTGATCGCCACCCAGCCGAAGACGTTCCCGAACATGGACCTGGCGCTGGCGCAGTTCGGGCTGACGTTCTCGATGCCGCCGACGGCGGGGGAGGCCATCTTCTCGATCGCGCGGATCGCGGGATGGATCGCGCACGCGATGGAGGAGTACAAGGAGCCGGGGTTGCGGTTCCGGACGATGGGTGTGTACACGGGCGACAGGCCGTAGCCGGTCGGTCGCCCCTCTTGGCTGCTGGCGTGATCGCGTCCGGAAGCGGACCATGAAAACCATGAGATTGTCCGCAGTGGACAACCTGAAGGTGATCCTGGTGGCGTGGGTCATCGGCGGCCACGCGCTGCTGGGCTACGCCGCGATCGGCGGCTGGCCGTACGACGAGGTCAACGAGGTCACGTTCCACCCCGGCGCCGAAACGGTGCTGGCGGCGCTGGTCGGGCCGTCCGGCCTGTTCTTCATGGGCACCTTCTACTTCGTCGCCGGGATCTTCACGCCCGGTTCCATCGAGCGCAAAGGCCGGCGGCGGTTCATCGCCGATCGGCTCGTGCGGCTCGGCACGCCCTGGGTGGTCAGTGCGGTCGTGGTGTGGCCGACGTTCGTGTGGATCGCCTACAACGGGGCCGATCGGGACGTCTCGTGGTGGCAGGCGTTCACGGACCGGCGGCCGTTCCTGGACAGCGGGTCGCTGTGGTTCGTCGGCGTGCTGCTGATCTTCAGCATCGCGATCGCCCTGGCACCGCCGATGAAGGAACGCGCCATCACGCCACGGACCCTGGTGGGCATGACGATGATCGTGGCGGGGACGACGTTCCTGACGCGGCTGGTGTTCCCGGCGCGCAGCGGGCAGGTCGGGGACCTGCACCTGTGGTGGTGGCCGCAGTGTCTCGGGATGTTGCTGCTCGGGGCGATCGGCGGGCGCAAGCTCGCGGAACGGGTGCCGGACGAGATCTACCGCATGACCCGCAACGTCGTCATCGGCACGATCGCCGTGCTGCCCGTGGCGGCGGCGTTCATGGGCGTGCTGGATCTGGCCAGGAACGCGGAACCGTTCCTCGGTGGCTGGAGGTGGCAGGCCGCCGCCCTCGCGCTGATCGAGGGAATCCTGGTGGTGGCGGGGAGTCTGTGGCTCATCGGGCTGGCGCAGCGGCGGCTGACGCGCCAGGGGCCCTTCGCGGAGGGGCTGGCGCGGTCCGCCTACGTCGCGTTCGTCGTGCAGGGGCCGATCCTGCTCGCGCTCGCCACCGGCCTGCGTCCGCTCGACCTTGCCGCGGAGGTGAAGGCACCGCTGGTGGGCGCGGGGGCGATCGTGTTGTCCTTCTGGATCGGCTGGTACGTCACTTCGCGGCGAGGCGCTTCAGCACGCTCGTCGTGATGCCGGCGGCGTCCAGGCCGTGCGCGCGCAAGATGCGGGCGCGTGAGTCGTGCGGCAGGAAACGCGGGGGCAGGGCGAAAGTCGCCACGCAGGTCGGGGAACCGGCCAGCGCCTGACCCAGGCGTGCGCCCAGGGCACCGGTGGACGTCGTGTCCTCCACGGCGAGCACCAGGCGGTGCTGGCCGCTGTACTTGACGAGGTGTGGGTCCAGGGGAGCCGTCCAGCGCGGGTCCACGACGTTCACACGGACGTCGTGCGAGGCGAGTTCCTCCGCCGCCGCCAGGCAGGGACCAGCCAGCGGGCCCACCGAGATCAGGAGCACCTCGGCGTCCGGGACCTCGCGCAGCACGTCGAAGTGGCTCACGCGGCGTACCGCGGGCACGTCCGGTCCGACGGAGGCCTTGGGGTAGCGCACCACCGTGGGGCCGTCCGAGACCTCGACCGCCTCACGCAGCAGCGCGGCCAGAGAAGCAGGATCGCGTGGGGCCGCCAACCTCAGACCAGGCACCACGGGCAGCACGGAGGCGTCCCACATGCCGTGGTGCGACGCGCCGTCCGGGCCGGTCACACCGGCTCGGTCCAGCACGAACGTCACCGGGAGCCGGTGCAGCGCCACGTCCATCAGCAACTGGTCGAAGGCGCGGGACAGGAACGTCGCGTAGACGGCGACGACCGGATGCAGCCCGCCCATCGCCATGCCGGCGGCGGACGTCACGGCGTGCTGCTCGGCGATCCCGACGTCGAACACGCGCGCCGGGAAGCGTTCGGAGAAGGGCCGCAGCCCCACCGGTTCCAGCATGGCGGCGGTCAGGCAGACGACGTCCGGGCGTTCCGCGCCGATGGCCACGATCTCGTCGGAGAACGCGTCGGTCCACGTCCGCCCGCCGGTGGCACCGGACGCGCCGACCGCGTGCATGCGGTCCGCCTCGTCGGTCTCGGCGGCGGTGTACCCCTTGCCCTTCACGGTCCTGCAGTGCACGACGACCGGACGGCCGAGCGTTTTGGCCTCCCACAGTGCGTTCTCGACGGCGTGCACGTCGTGCCCGTCGACCTCGCCGATGTACGCGAGACCCAGCGCCTCGAACAGCCCACGAGCCGAGCCGTTCAGCAACGACGCGGCGAAGCCACCCGTCGTCGGGTCGTAGGAGCGGCCGTTGTCGTTCAGCAGCACCACGACCGGACGCGACGAGCCGCCGATGTTGTTCAGCGCCTCCCAGCACATCCCGCCGGTCAGCGCACCGTCACCGACGATGGCGACGACCCGGCGGTCGGCGCCGCCGAGTTCGAACGCCTTGGCCAGACCGTCCGCATAGGACAGTGCGGTGGACGCGTGCGAGTTCTCGATCACGTCGTGCGCCGACTCGGCCGCGGACGGGTAGCCGGACATGCCGCCGGCCTGCCGCAACGAGTCGAAGTCCGAGCAACGGCCCGTCAGCATCTTGTGCACGTACGACTGGTGCCCGGTGTCGAACAGCACCACGTCGACCGGGGAGTCGAAGACCCGGTGCACACCGATCGTCAGCTCGACGGCACCCAGGTTCGGGCCGAGGTGGCCGCCGGTACGGCGCACCTTGGCGATCAGGAACGACCGGATCTCCGCGGCCAGCGGGGAAAGCTCGGAGGAGGAGAGTGCCCGGACGTCCGCGGGCGAGCTGATGTCAGCCAGCACGGCGCACCGCCAGCGGGAGGGTGAAGGCGATCGTCTCCGTCGCGGTCGTGTGCGTGGACACCGAAACGGTGCCCAAAGCCTCCAAGGCCGCCACGACCTCGTCCACCAGCTCGGGAGGTGCCGACGCGCCCGCGGACAGGCCCACCGACGTCACCCCCGCCAGCCACGCCGGATCGATCTCCGAGGCGTCGTCGATCAGGTGGGCGGGAGTGCCGCCGCGTTCCGCGAGCTCGACCATCCGCACCGAGTTGGACGAGTTCTTCGAGCCCACCACCAGCACCAGGTCCGACCGCGCGGCGACCTCGCGGATGGCGATCTGCCGATTCGTGGTGGCGTAACAGATGTCGTCGGAACCGGGTCCGCGCACCTGCGGGAACTTCCGCTCCAGCGCCTCGACCACCTCGGCCGTCTCGTCGACGGCCAGCGTCGTCTGCGTCAGGTACGACACCGGACCGGTGATCTCCAGCGCCTCGACGTCCGCCACGGTCTCCACCAGCACCATCTGCTCGGGCGCCTCGCCCAGCGTGCCCTCGACCTCCTCGTGCCCGGCGTGCCCGATCAGCACGATCGTGTCGCCGCGTTCGGCGAAGCGCCGTGCCTCGGCGTGGACCTTCGTCACCAGAGGACACGTCGCGTCGAGCACGTCCAGCGACCGTGCCTGGGCCTCCGCGCGCACGGCGGGGGAGACGCCGTGCGCGGAGAAGACCGCCGTGGCACCGAAAGGCACCTCGGACAGCTCCTCCACGAACACGGCGCCACGAGCTTCCAGCGCGCGCACGACGTGGACGTTGTGCACGATCTGCTTGCGCACATAGATGGGGCCGCCGCGTTGGTCGAGCAGTCGTTCCACGATCTCGATGGCACGCTCCACCCCGGCACAGAACGACCGGGGTGAGGCGAGCAGCACCGAACGCGGCGGATGTTCCGTCATCGAGCGCCTTCCCAAAGCGGATTCAGTGATCTCGGTGGGTGACGAGCTGGGCGAGCGTGCCGAGTTCCACTGCCGCACGCGCGGTCGGGGAGGCCTCGCCGAGATGAACCAGCGCCTGCGTGTGCAGTTCGTCGGCCTCCGTCTGGCTCCAGGCACGTCCACCGGCCTCGTCGACGAGATGTGCGGCCCGCGCAAGCGTTTCCGCGTTCATCTCCTCCGATCCGAAGTACAACGACGCCAGCTCGGCGGAGGCGGGGACCCCGGCGGTCAGGGCACGCACGACCGGCAACGACTTCTTGCGGTTCACCAGGTCCGAGTGCCCGGCCTTGCCCGTCACCGCCGGGTCGCCCCAGATGCCGAGCAGGTCGTCCACGTGCTGGAACGCCAGCCCCAGCTCGGTTCCGTAGCCGCGCATCGCCTCGACCTGTTCGTCGGACCCGCCGCCGTACAGCGCGCCCAAAGCCGTGGAGGCACCCAGCAGCGCACCCGTCTTGCCGCGCGCCATCCGCTCGACCTCGAACACCTCGACGTCGGACCGCGTCTCGAAGTCCAGGTCGTAGGCCTGGCCTTCGAGCAACGCCACGGTGGCGTCGCCCAGGGTCCGGATCGCCTCCATCGCCCGCGGATGTCCTGATCCCGCGAGGACGTCCACGGCCAAGGCCTGCAACGCGTCACCGGCCAGGATCGCCGCGTTGACGCCGAACACGGTCCACGCCGTCGCCCGGTGGCGGCGGCTCGTGTCGCGGTCCATCACGTCGTCGTGCAGCAGCGAGAAGTTGTGGATCAGCTCCACCGCGACCGCCGCCGGTACCGCGTCGGCGGCGGCACCGCCGACGGCCTCGGCCGCCAGCAGCACCAGCGCGGGACGGATCGCCTTGCCGCCGTTCTCCAGCACCGGGTTGCCGTACTCGTCACGCCACCCGTGGTGGTACTCCGCGATCGTGCGCATCGACGGCGGCAACTGGTCGACTGCCTTGCGCAGAGCCGGGAGCACGAAGCTCCGGCTCCACGCGAGCACCTCGCCGGACGGTCGCCCGGCGGCGAGCGGTTCGGTCATCTCGGCTGTCATCTCTAGAGCCCGATCTCCACGTTCTCCAGCACGCCCAGGGCGTCCGGCACCAGCACCGCGGCCGAGTAGTACGTCGACACGAGGTACTTGAGCATCGCGTGCTCGTCGATGCCCATGAACCGCACGTTCAGGCCGGGCTCGTACTCGTCCGGGATGCCGGTCTGGCGCAGGCCGACGACGCCCTGCTTCTCCTCGCCGAGCCGCATCGCGATGATCGACGTGGTGCCGTTCTTGTTGACCGGGATCTTGTCGCACGGGGCGATCGGGACGCCGCGCCACGACTGCAGCTGCTTGCCCTCGACCTCGACGGTCGGCACGTACAGGCCGCGGTTGTTGAGCTGCCGGCCGAACGCCGCGATCGCCTTGGGGTGGGCCAGGATCAGCCTGGTGTTGCGGCGCCGCGAGATCAGCTCGTCCATGTCGTCCGGCGTCACCGGGCCGGAGCCGGTGCTGACCCGCTGCTTGAGGTCGGCGTTGGCGAGCAGGCCGAACTCCTTGTTGTTGATGAGCTCGAACTCCTGGCGCTCGCGCAACGCCTCGATGGTCAGCCGCAACTGGTGCTCGACCTGGTCCATCGGCTGGCTGTACAGGTCCGCCACACGCGTGTGGACGCGCACGATCGTCTGCGCCACCGAGAGTTCGTACTCGCGGGGCCGCAGCTCGTAGTCGACGAACGTGCTGGGCAGCGTCGGCTCGCCGTCGTGGCCGGACGAGATGTCGATCTCGGCCTCGCCGTGCTTGTTCGACGCGTTCGCCGGGTTCGCCAGCTGCTGCGCGATGTGCTCCCGCAACGGTTCGATCTGTCCGTTGAGCTGCGCGAAGGCGGCCCGCGTCAGCACCACGGCCGTCGTCGGCGTCAGCGCACGCGCGGTGAAGGTCCAGTTCTTGTCGGAACCGGACAGCACCGGCTCGTCGCCGAGGTACTCGCCGTCCGCGATCGTGCCCAGCGCCACGTCGTCGCCGTACTCGCCGCGCCCGGTCTTGGCGACCTTGCCGTGCGCGATGACGATGATCTCGTCGACGGACTCGCCGCGGTGCGTGATCACCTCGCCCGGCAGGTACTCGCGCTGCTCGAAGCGGTTCGCGACGGCGGTCAGCGCCGCCTCGTCCTCGAACCCGCGCAGCAGCACGAACTCGGCCAGCTCCTGCGGCACGATCCGCACCTCGGAACCCACGGAGGTGAACGTGACCCGGCCATCGCCGATCGCGAAGGTGAGCCGGCGGTTGACGCGGAACGCACCACCCTTCGCCTCGACCCAGGGCAGCAGGCGCAGCAGCCACCGGGGCGAGATCCCCTGCATCTGCGGTGCGGACTTGGTGGTGGTCGAGAGGTTGCGGGCCGCCTGCGTCGAAAGGCTCAGCTGCCCGCCCTCGACCCCAAGGCCCGGATCGGTAACAGTCACTGGAAGTCCTGCCAATCTGTTGGTGCGAGGTTGGAACTAGCGAACGAGTACCGCGGTCAGGTCATGCCGACATGCTTTTCGTCGGCGTGACCTGACCGCGGCCCTGCGGTTTGACGAAGAGCGACTGCGTGCCAAGCCCTGACGGTGTGTGGAACGACTTCCGGGTGGGGACCGGGGAGGAGCTGAATCGGCCGGATCTCCGCGTCCAGAGGAGTTCGCCCGCGAGCCACGACTTCAGGGCCTCGACGTACCGGTGCAGCCCGGCCTTCGCCTCCGCGTCGAGGCCGTACTCGTCGGCGATCGACGGCAGCTCACCGAGGATCGAGCCGATCTGCCGCAGCCGGGCCGCGATCAGGTCGGCGACGACCGAGACGGCCTGCTGCACCTCGCAGCCGAAGAACTGCTGAACGGCCAGCACCGCGCTGGTGGTGCTGCCACCGGTGGCATAGGCGTGGTCGAAGCCGACGATCTCCTGGCGCAACGCGGGAACGTCGCCGAACGAGTCGACGAGCGCCCGCATCGTGCTGTTGCGCAACAACTCCGCCGGCAGTTCGGCGCCGACGGATTTGCGGGCGAGCTTCGCGGACAGCTCCGCGGCGATCGACCGGCGCCGCATCTCCACGAGGTCGATCGGGTCGGGTACGCGGCCCTGTGCCGTGTTGTGCAGCTCCCACAGCAACGCGTCGAAGAGCTCGGCCAGGTGTTCCCGGTCCTCGTCGTCCAGGGTGGACCGCGAGACCAGGTCGGCCAGGCCTCTCTCGGCCGGGTTCGGCGAGGGCGGCGAGCCGCTCAGCACCGACTTCAGCGCCGCCACGAACGCCCTGCCGCCCGCGACGTTGCGCGGCCGGAGGAAGCCGTCCCGGAACGCGTCGCTCACGTAGAAGCCCCACGTGTGCCAGTCGTTGATGTGCTTGAGGTCGTCCAGGGAAGCCGTCGGGTGGGTCAGCGGGCCGAAGCCGCCGTAGTCCGCGGCGTCGTAGAACGCCTCGGTCCACGGCGCGCCGCCGAGCATGCCCATGTCCCGCACCCACGTCCTGGTGTGCTGACGGACGCGGTCCACGTGCGGTGAAAGCCTTGCGGCGAAAGGCATGTCGAACGAGGGAATCTCAACCACGGGGCACCCCCAGCCATGCCGCGGAGGTGCCCAGGCCGGTCGGCCCGCGCAGGATCGTGCGGAAGAACGCCGAGTTGCCTGCGCCGCCTTCAGCTTTGGTGTAGCGGCCCGCGTGCAGGTGCCACTCGTGGCCGCCGGACTGCCAGTCCTGCAGGCCCTTCACGTACTTGAGCACGCGCGCCTGGTCCTCCGGGCCCAGGGCGTTCTCGGCGAACAGCTGAGGCAGCTCGGTGAAGACCGTGTTCTCGAACTGGTGCAGCCGTGAGGTCAGCAGGGTGTTCACGGCCTCGACGGCGGTCTGCGTGTCGTGGCCGAAGAACTTCTCGAACACGAGCACCCCGTTGGAGTTCTCGCCCTCCCGCAGCACTTCCCGCTCGTACGAGAAGATGTCGTTGCGCAGGTGGATCGCGTCGGAGAACGTGTCGGACAGGACCCGCAGCGGCCGGGTGCCCGCGACGGACGCGGGCACCTCGGCTGCCTCGGAGACCTCCACCAGGTTCGCCGACCACGGTGCGCCACCGACCTTGCGGCGCATCTCGATGTACTCGATCGGGTTGGCGACCGTGCCGCTCTCGATGTTCTTGATCTCCCACATGCACTCGAGCAGCAGGTTGTGGGTGCTCGTGGTGAACCGGCGCCGCCAGTCCTGTGACATCAGCCCAATCGTCCGCTGCCACAGGTCCACGAGACCGCGTTCGGTCGGGTTCTGCGGCTCCGGCCACGGGTCCGTGCCGTTGAGAGGCATGAACGCCGGCAGTCGGTCGAGATAGGCCTTCGCTCCCGAGACGTCCTTGCTCTGCTTGAACTCCGCGAAGAACTCGTCGTCGAAGTAGAAGACCCAGACGTACCAGTCCGTGATGAGGTCGAGGATCTCCGCGGGCGCGTCCGGGTGGGTCCACGCGCACATGAACCCGTAGTCGTCGCCCGCGAGGATCTCGTCGGTCCACACCCCGGTGTCGAGCATCCCCATGTCCCGCGCCCACTGCGTCGAGTGGGCGCGGGCGCGTTCGAGGTGCGGGTTCATCCGCGCCGGGTGTGGCACGTAGAACTCCGGCATGGTGAAGGACGCCAAGACCTATCCCTCGCGGCCGAGCTCGACGTGCTCCAGCACACCGATCGCGTCCGGCACCATGATGGCGGCCGAGTAGTAGGCGCTGACCAGGTAGTTGATGATCGCCTGGTCGTTGATGCCCATGAACCGCACCGACAGGCCCGGCTGGTACTCGTCCGGGATGCCGGTCTGGTGCAGGCCGATGACGCCCTGGTTCTGCTCGCCGGTGCGGATCAGCATCACCGACGACGTGCGGGTGTCGGAGACCGGGATCTTGTTGCACGGCAGCACGGGGACGCCCCGCCAGGCCGGCACCTGCTGCCCGTTGAAGTCGATGTGCTGCGGGTAGAGGCCGCGCTTGTTGAGCTCACGGCCGAACGCGGCGATCGTGCGCGGGTGGGCCAGGAAGTACCCCGGGTCCTTCCACACGATCGACAGCAGCTCGTCGAAGTCGTCCGGGGTGGGCGGGCCGGTGCGGGTGTGGATGCGCTGCTTGAGGTCCGCGTTGTGCAGCAGGCCGAACGACCTGTTGTTGACGATCTCGTGCTCCTGGCGTTCGCGCAGGGCCTCGATCGTGAGCCGCAACTGCTGCTCGACCTGGTCCATCGGGTTGTTGTAGAGGTCCGCGACCCGGCTGTGGACCTGCAGCACGGTCTGGGCGACGCTCAGCTCGTACTCGCGCGGCGTGAGCTCGTAGTCGACGAACGTGCCGGGCAGGACGGGCTCGCCGTCGTGACCGGCCGCCATGCCGATCTCCGCCTCGCCGTGCTCGTCCTGAGGCTTGTTGCGGCTGTTGAACGTCTGCTGGATGTGTGCGCGCAGGCCGCCCGCTTCCCCGTTGAGCGCCTGGAAGTCGGCCCACGACAGCGTGAGCACCGTGACCGGCGTGACTGCCTTGGCGGTGTACTCCCACTCGCCCTGCGGCCCCGCCAGCACGGTCTCGCCGAAGTACTGGCCGTCCGCGAGGTTGCCGAGCACGGTGTCGCCGCCGTACTCACCTGTGCCGACCTTGTCGACCTTGCCGTGCGCGATCAGCACGACGCTGTCCTTCGGGCGGCCCTTCTCGACGATGACGTCGCCGGCACCGAACTCCTGCTGCGTGAAGCGGCCGGCGAGCGCCGCGAGGACCTCTTCGTCCTCGAAGCCCTTGAGCAGCGCCAGTTCGGTGAGCTCCATCGGCACCACGCGGATCTCCGCGCCGATGTTCGTGAACGAGACGCGGCCGTCGCCCAGCGTGTAGGTGAGGCGCCGGTTGACGCGGTACGCGCCACCTGCCGCCTGCACCCAGGGGAGCACCTTGAGCAGCCAGCGGGAGGTGATTCCCTGCATCTGCGGGACGGACTTGGTGGTAGTGGCCAGATTTCGTGCGGCGGCCGTGCCCAAACTCAGCTGCTGACGGCCCTCATTGAGGTCAGAATCCGTCACAGTCACAACCGGTACCCACCTATCTCAATGCGCTAATGGACCAAACCGATAAGCCGGAAGGGACGTTAGTTCGCACTGCTGATGGCTGTGAAGAGGCCAAGAAGGCGACATTCGGGTGGGTGGCTTACGCCTGTTGATGCTACTGAGCGTACAACTCCTGCCCCACGCAACCATCGTTGTGTCGGCAGGCGGGTGGTCCGGCGCTATTCGAAAGAGTATGGAATAAACCACTCGTTTGGCTCAATAGGATCACTCTTTTGTGTGCGCCGGTCCGTGTTGTATGGATGTTATACGGCACCACTCCGAGTGGGGTGTAAACCACTCGAAGTGGTGTGTGTCAATTTGTATCGACGACTATTCGTGATTACGAATCGCGTGAGTTCAGGAATGATTCCAGTTGGGTCACGACGAACGCGTGGTCCTCCGCCTGGGGCAGACCGGAGACGCCGACGGTGCCGACCGGGCCGGTCCCGCGCAGGATGACGGGGAAGACACCGCCGTGCGCCGCGTAGAGATCGGGGTCGAGGCGTGACTCCTCCTCGAACGTCGACCCCTTCTCGCGGAACGTCGTGCCGACGTGGAACGAACTATGGCCGAACAGCTCGACGACCCGGGCCTTGCGCTCCAGCCACCTGTCGTTGTCCGGCGCCGTGCCGGGCAGTGAGGCGTGGAAGAGCCGGTGTCCGTTGCGCTGCACCGAGATCGCGATCGGCAGGCCCTGTTCGCGGGCGGCGTCGAGCAGGTGCAGGCCGAGTTCGATCGCGACGTCGTTGCCGAACCGGGTGAACTGCAGCTGCCGTTCCTGGGCGAGAAGCTCTTCGGAGTTCACAGCTCTACCACCTTGTTCTCTCGTGCGGACAGGAAAGCGGCCTCGATGACCCGCAGTGCGTGCACGGCGCCCGCCGGGTCGACGGGGATCCGGCCGGCCTGCAGTTCGGTGTAGAAGTGCTGGTACGCGCCGGGTTCGACGGCGATCTCGGTCGTCTCGCCGAGGATGCCGAGCCGTCCGGTGCGGTCCTCGCGTCCCCAGTCCGGATCGGTCGGGCGGCGACCCGCGTCGAGCGCGTCCTCCTGCTCGTCGAGGCCGCTGATCTCGAAGGCGCCCTCGCTGCCGAGCAGGCGGAAGCGCGGTCCGGTGTTCGCCGCGTGCGCGTTGGCCCACAGGTGGGAGCGGACGCCGTTCTCGTGCGTCAGCGCCACGAACACGTCGTCGTCCACCTGCGCGCCGGGGCGGCGCCGGTCGAGTTCCGCGTAGACGGTCCTGACTGGCCCGAACAGCTGCAGCGCCTGGTCGACGAGGTGTGCGCCGAGGTCGTAGAGCAGGCCACCCGCCTCCTCGGGGGCGCCGAACTCGCGCCAGTTGTCCCAGATCTCCGGCACCCAGCGCTCGTAGCGGGACTCGAACCGCCGCACCTCGCCCAGCCGGCCGAGGACCTCGCGGACGGTGAGGAAGTCGCTGTCCCAGCGGCGGTTCTGGAAGACGGTGAGAGGCACCCGCGCGGCCTGGGCGGCGGCCACCAGTTCCTCGGCTTCGGCGGAGGCCGGCGCGAACGGCTTGTCGACGACGACCGCCACGCCCTTGGCGATGGCGCGCTTCGCGTACTCCACGTGCGTCCTGTTCGGCGTGGCCACGACGATCAGGTCGAGGTCCAGCTCGAACAGCTCGTCCGCGGTGACGATCTTCGCGTCCGGGTGCGCGGCACGGGCCTGCGCCTGCCGTTCCGGGTTCGCCGTGACGATCGCGACGAGGTCCATGCCCTCGGTGGAGGAGATCAGCGGGGCGTGGAAGACCCGCCCCGCGATGCCGTAGCCCAGAAGTCCGACTCGAGTCATGCTTCCAATTAAAGCAACGCTGTTGAATAATTGCGACCGTGGACCTCACCGCGCTGCGTTCGCACAACGACAGGGCCGTGCTCAGGCTCGTCCGTTCCGGGGCGCTGAGCAGGGCTTCCCTCGCCGCGGAGACCGGACTGACCCCGCAGGCGATCTCGAAGATCGTGGCGCGGCTCATGTCGGCGGGCCTGCTGGAGGAGACCGGCGCCGTGCGTGACGGCGGCCGCGGCAAGCCCCGGATGTCGTTGCGGCTCGCACCCGGCGGGGCGTACGCGTACGGCGCCTACGTCGACCGCGACGAACTGCGGGTGGTCAAGCTCGACCTCACCGGCGAGGTGGTGTCGGCGTCGGTCGTGCCACTGCCCCCGATGTTCACGCCCGCCGACGTGCTGGACGCCCTGGCGCCGTTGGTCGAGGCCGGGGACGAGGTGCTGGGGCTCGGCATCGGTATCGCCGGCCCGCTGGAGCACCGCGGCGGGGTGGTGTCGCCGAACGGGCTTCCGGGCTGGTCCTCGGTCCCGTTGAAGGCGCTGGCCGAGGAACGGCTCGGGCTGCCGGTCGCCGTGGACAAGGACACCAACGCGGGAGTGCTCGCCGAGGCGTGGCGGAGACCGCTCCAAGATGCGGCGCTCGTGTTCGTGGGCACCGGTCTGGGCGTGGGGCTGCTCCTCGGAGGAGAGGTGTATCGGGGTGCGCGGTCAGGTGCGGGGGAGTTCGGGCACACGACCATCCAGCTCGACGGGCCGCTGTGCGTGTGCGGACGGCGCGGGTGCGTCGAGGCGGTGCACGCGGCCAGCACGGGCGTCGAGGCCGCACGGGTGCTCGCCGCCGCGGTGACGAACCTGGTGCAGCTGCTGGACCTCGACCAGATCGTCCTGAGTGGACGGAAGGTGCTGGAGTCGCCGGACCTCTACCTGCGGGCGATGCCGGACGTGGACGTGAGTGTCACGTCATTCGGTCCCGACCTGGTGCCCGTCGGCGCCGGGCTGCTGGTTCTGGGCGAGTTGTTCTAGCATCGAGGATGTGGACGTCGAGCACGTCGTCGGCCTGCCGCACCCGCGGCTGCGGCCGTTCGTGACGCGGTACTCCGGGTATCGGATGCGCACCGAGCCCGGCATCCACCGCGGCCTGCCGTCCCGCTCGCTGACGCTCGTGGTCACGATGGACGGCACGGTCGACCTGTCCGAGGGCCGGTTCGCCACGCTGTGCGGCGGGTTGCACGACGAGGCCGTGATCATCACCCACGACGGGTTCCAGCACGGCGTCCAGTGCGACCTCACGCCGCTGGGGATGCGGGCGCTCTTCGGCATGCCGGCGGGTGAGCTGGCCGCCACCACCGTGGAGCTCGACTGCCTGGACGCTCCGGCCGCCGAGCTGCGCGAACGGCTGCGGGACGCGCCGACGTGGACGGATCGGTTCGCGCGCCTGGACGAGGTGCTCGGCGGGCTGGTCAGGCCGGTGCGGCAGCAGGTCGAGGTGGCGTGGGCGTGGCAGCGGCTCGCGGCGGGGGCACCGGTGGCCGAGATCGCCGCCGAGGTCGGGTGGAGCCGGCAGCACCTGAGCGCGCGGTTCGCGGCCGAGTACGGGCTCACGCCCAAGCTCATGGGCCGGGTGATGCGGTTCGAGCGGGCGAACCGGATGCTGCGTGGCGAGCGGCGGCCCACGCTCACCGAGGTGGCCGCGGCCTGCGGTTACACCGACCAGGCGCACTTCAACCGTGACTGGCGTGCGTTGTGCGGGGCGACCCCGACCGAGTGGATCGCGGCTGAGCTTCCATTCGTACAAGGCAGTGAGCACGGTCAGGGCGCAGAGTTGCTGTCATGAGCACACCTGCACCTACCTGTTGGCCCTGTCTGTCCTACCAGGACGCTCCTGCCGCGATCCGGTTCCTCGTGGAGGCGTTCGGGTTCTCCGAACATCTCGTCGTGCCGGGGGAGGGCGACGGCGAGGTCGTGCACTGCGAGATGGTCTGGCCCGAGGGCGGCGGCGTCATGCTGGGGTCCGCCGTGCGGTCGGTCGGCGAGGTCGAGGCGACCAAGGCCGGTGCCGGGTCGATCTACGTGGTGACCGACCGGCCCGACGAGATCCACTCGCAAAGTCTCGCGCGTGGAGCCACCGAGATCCGCGGCCTGCGCGACGAGGACTACGGCTCGCGCGGCTTCACGGTGGCCGACCCCGAGGGCAACCGCTGGAGCTTCGGCACCTATCGCGGAGCGTGAGGCAACCCGCACGCACCGTTCGGAGTCTTCCTGGGTGGAGAGGTCCACACCCAGGGGAGGACACGTGCGCTTAGCACGATGTTTTGTGATCACCGCTCTCGTCGCCGGGCTGCTCAGCCCGGCGACGGCGGCGCAGGCGGAACCGTCCAGAACAACCCAGAAGACGTCGGCCATCACGCTGATCAGCGGTGACAAGGTCGTCGTCGACGAGCGCGGGGAACTCGTCCGGGTCGAGGGGCGGCCCGGCGTGCAGTTCGCCCAGTACGTGCAGAACGACCATCAGTACGTGGTACCGGCGGACGCCATCGACGCGGTGAGCCAGGATCGCGTCGACAAGCGCTTCTTCGACATCACCTCGTTGCACGGCTACGGGTACACCGACGACAAGATCGACCGGATTCCTTTGCTGAACAATGGTTTCCGTGCGGCGGGCGCGGTGCCCAAGAAGGACGCGGCGCAGCAGTGGACGGCGCGGCGCACGAGCGCGTTGCGTGCCGAGAAGCTGTGGCTCGACGGCAAGTCGCAGATCTCGCTGACCGAGAGCGTGCCGATGGTGGGCGCGCCGGCCGCCTGGCAGTCCGGGTTCGACGGCACCGGTGTCACGGTCGCCGTGCTCGACACCGGGTACGACCAGAAGCATCCGGAACTCGCGGGCGTCGTCTCCGTGTCGAAGGACTTCACCCCGTCCGGCATCCAGGACGACATCGGTCACGGCACGCATGTCGCGGCCACGGTCGCCGGTCGCGGCGGCCAGTACGCCGGCGTCGCGAAGGGCGCTTCCCTTGCCGTGGGCCGGGTCTGCGAGGCCTCCTACTGCTTCGACAGCGCGGTGATCGCCGGCATGGAGTGGGCGGCGCGCGAGGTCAAGGCCAAGGTCGTCAACTTGTCGCTGGGCGGTGACCAGTCCGACGGCTCGGACCCGTTGTCCCGCAAGGTAGAGGAGCTCACCGCCGAGACCGGCGCACTGTTCGTGGTCGCGGCGGGCAACGCGGGGACGTTCCGCAAGGTGTCCTCGCCGGCCGTGGCGGACTCGGCGCTGGCCGTGGCCAACCTGACCAAGCAGGGCGTGGTGGAGGAGATGTCGTCGCGCGGCCCGAGGCTGGGCGACTACGCGGTCAAGCCGGACATCGCGGCGCCGGGCACGGGCATCGTCGCCGCCCGCGCCGAGAACACGTTGTGGGAACACGCCGTCGACGACCTGCACGCGCGGCTGACCGGCACGTCGATGGCCGCACCGCACGTCGCGGGTGCGGCGGCGGTGCTGGCGCAACGCAACCCGTCCTGGACCGCGGCCGAGCTCAAGGCGCACCTGATGGCGACGGTGAAACCGGTCGCGGACTCTCCCGTGAGTGTCGGCACCGGTCTGCTCGACGTCGGCCGCGCGGTGACCCAGCAGGTGCGGGCCTCCACCGGAAGCCTGTCGTTCGGGCTGCTGGAATGGCCGCACACCAGGACGTTCACGAAGACCATCACCTACTCGAACGCGGGTGCCGACCCGGTTTCGCTGACGGTGCAGCACAACCTGGGTGCGGACTTCGCCGTGCCGTCGTCAGTCACCGTGCCGGCACAGGGCAGCGTCGCGGTCGATGTCGTCCTGGACCCGCGCAAGGGCAACGGAACGTTCTTCGGTCACGTCAAGGCATCCGGGGGAGGCGTCGAGCTGACCACCTCCGTCGGCGCGTACGTGCAGGAGGAACGGCACGCGCTGACGCTGTCGATGATCGGCCGTGACGGCAGGCCCGTCCCGGACGAGTTCGCCGTCGTGGTCAACATGACGACGAAGGAAGCGTCGGTGATCAGCATCGGCCCCGACGGCACCGGCTCGGCACGGCTGCCCGTCGCGGACTACGCGGTGCTGAGCCGCATCGACGAGCGGACGCCGAACTACGACTGGTTCGTGCCGGTCGCCGCGACCGAGGTGGCCGGCCGCGTCTCGCTGACGGCGGCCGTGTCCGTGACGCTGGACGCCAGGCAGGGCAAGCAGATCGGGGTCGAACTGCCCGAGCGCGACTCGGAGGTCTGGTACCGCGACGCCCAGCTGCGCGTGCCGTTCGCGCCCGGCAAGATCAGCGGTGTCGCGAGCATCGTCGACGGCCGGGTTCCGTTGTACGGCCTGTCGTTCGGCGCGCCGCTGCCGGAGCTCACCTACGACTCCGGGCTCAAGGGCGGGCAGCCGCTGGTCTCGGTCCCCGGTGGGTTCCCGGTGCGGTACTACGAGAGCAGCAGGTACCTGTCGCCCGGCGAGCACCGGCTCGACGTGGCCGAACGCGGTTCCGACGTGCGCGGCAAGCTCGCTCTCGTCAGGCCTGCCGCCGAAGACATCTACGCGGTCGCCCAGGCGATGAAGGACGCCGGTGCGGTCGCGGTGCTGTGGGCGGGGCCGGTGCCGTTCGCGTACGAGGAGCAGACGGCGATCCCGGTGATCGCCGCGGCGGAGCACCACGTGGCCGTCACACCGGCGAAGCTCACGTTGCGGGCCATCGCGGGCTCACCGGTCTCGTACACGTTGTTCCTGCAGCACAAGGGCACGCTTCCGTTCGGTGTCAAGAAGTTCCGGCACTCGGAGCTCGCGCGGGTCAAGGCGCGCTACCACACGTCCGGGGGAGACGGCTCGGTCAACCAGCGGAACAACCCGGTCGTCAACGGCGCCATCGGCGTGACGCTGGACGAACGCCTCGCCGCTCCGGCGGAGCGCACCGAGTACTTCACCCCGGGCACCTGGTTCCAGGAGGGCTTCGACGGCCGCGCGTTCGGAGGCGGCGACGACCCGATCACGACCTCGTGGGCGCACGTGGACCCGGTGACCTTCCAGGCCGGCGGCAGGTACGAGCGGACGAACCTGCGTGCCGTCACCTCGCCCCAGCTCCGCGGCGCGTCGCTCGTGCCGTGGGCCGACGGCGGTGGCGTCGAACGGGCGGGCGATCTCATCTCTACGCGCATCTCGCCGTTCGGCGGCTCGGGGTGGGTGGAGAACTGGCGGCAGACCGGCGGCGGTTACGTGGAGCTGTTCCGCGACGGGGTGTCGCTGGGCTTCTCCGACGTGAGGCGGGGTTCGTTCCACGCTCCCGCCCGCGACGGCCGGTACAAGCTGGTGCTCGACGCGTCCCGCGAGTCGCTCGCGTTGTCCACCAACGTGAAAACGACCTGGGAGTTCTCAGCTTCCGGCGACGGCAAGCTGCCGTTGCTGGAGGTCGGCTACTCGGTGCCGCTCGACCTGCGCAACAGCTGGAAGGCCGGGGCGCCGATGCCGGTGAAGTTCACCGCGACGCGTCAGGAGGGAAAGGCGACCGTGCGCTCACTACAGGCCTACGCGTCGTTCGACGACGGCGCCACCTGGACTCCGGTGAGGTCCATCGTTCCTCCCGGCGGGAAGGCGGGCGGGTTCGTGTCGTTGCGCGTGGTGGCGGCGGACGCGGACGGCAACACGGTCGACCAGACGGTGCTGAGGGCCTACCGCCTGCGCTGATCGTTCCCTCCACTGAGTGATGTTGCTGTTATGGGCCGAACGGTCGTGCTTCTGTTACGTCTTAGGGCGTAACCGCACGGCCGTTCGGTCGTTGTAACACCCTGCGGCACCTGCCCCGCCGTGCGCGAGACGATCCAGGGACGCGGCGTCTCAGCGCCCAGGGCAGGTGCCGCCATTTTCGGTGGCCGGTTCGGCGCGCCTGTGGTGGCATTTCTGCTCATGGGGACATTCGAGGAGCTGGTGGCCGAGGGCGCGGCCGTGCCGCTGGAGGGCTGGGACTTCTCCTGGTTCGAGGGTCGTGCCACCGAGGAACGCCCACCGTGGGGCTACGCCGCGCTGATCGCCGCGCGCCTGGGAGCGGTCTCATCGGCCCTCGACCTGCAGACCGGCGGGGGAGAGGTGACGGCGTCGGCTCCGGTGCTGCCGCCTCTGATGGCCGCCACCGAGTCGTGGCCACCGAACGCTCTGGTCGCCGCGAAGAACCTGCCGCTCGTGGTGCGGACGCCGGACGCCGGGCCGCTGCCGTTCCGGAGCGCTTCGTTCGATCTGGTGATCTCGCGGCATCCCGTGGTGACGCCGTGGGGCGAGATCGCGCGGGTGCTGCGGTCCGGTGGGACCTACTTCTCGCAGCAGATCGGGGCCGGGACGAACCGGGAGCTGACCGATTTCATGATGGGGCCCCAGCCGGTGAGCGAGGCTCGGGGAGTCGGTATGGCCCGGGCTTCGGCCGAGGCTGCCGGGTTGGAGGTGGTGCGGCTGGAGCCGGTCGCGTTGCGGGTGGCGTTCTTCGACGTTGCGGCGGTCGTGCACTTTCTGCGGAAGGTGTTGTGGACCGTGCCTGGGTTCACCGTCGAGGGGTATCGGGATCGGCTCCTGGACATGCACGCGCACATCCAGGAGCACGGGGAGTTCGTGTCCACCTCGACGCGGTTCCTGGTCGAGGCCCGCAAGCCCTGACTCACTCGCGGGATTCGATGAGCCGCATGGCGGCTTCCTCGGTGATCGGCACCAGTTCGCCACGCTCGCGGCCGTCGTACATGTCGCTCTGGATGTGACTGGCCTTCCAGGCGTAGCCAGGGCCACCTACGTGCTGCTGCTCCTTGTGATGGCCGTTCGGAGCGATCCACGTGCGGACCACCGACGTCGGGTTGTCCACCGAGCTGCCGCTTTTCACCTGCGCGAAGTAGGAGTACTTCCCGTCCGCCGGATCGTCGGCGTGGACGCGCGCGTACTTCGCGGCTTCGTAAGCCGCGACGGCCTCCTCCGGGATCGGGCGCGCCTCCGCCTGCCACTCGCCGTTCTCGATCATGACGAGGTCACGGGTGCTCTCCCAGACAAGTCGCTGCGAGTAGCGCTCGTCGTGGACCTGGCCCGCTTCGTCGGTCCACCTGCGCACGATTCCGTTCGAGCCGTCGAGTTCGGGGTGGAAATCGGTCAGCAGGGCGTAGTACTCGTACTGCGGGCTCAAATCAGTCCTCGTTCCACCCGGTTGCACGTCTCTGAACGTGAAAAAGCCCCCGCCGGGTCGTGGCGGGGGCTGTCTCATGTTCGAAGTCTAGCGGGGCTGGCGCTCGCGGCGGATCGTCACGCGCTTGCCCTTGATCGTGGCGTCGCGCAGCTGCTCGATCACGTCGTTCGCGGAGTCGCCGGGCACCTCGACCAGCGAGAACCTGTCGGCGATCTCGATCGCGCCGATGTCGCGGCCCTTCAGGCCCGTCTCGCCGGTGATCGCGCCGACGATGTCCTGCGGACGGATGCCCGACGAACGGCCGGCACCCAGGAACAGCCTGGTCATGCCCTCGGAGGGGCCACGGCGCTCGCGGCGCGGGCCTGCGGGGACGCCGTCGCGGCGCGGGCGGTCCTCGCGCGGGCGCACCTCCGGGATCTCCTCCTCGTCGGCGGCGGCACCGGAGGCCTCGTGCGCGAGCTTGACCGCGGCCAGCGCGATCTCCATGACGTCGAACTCGTCGGCCAGCGTCTCGACCACGACGCGGAACCGCGACAGGTCGTCCTCGAGCAGCGACTCGTGCAGCGACGAGCGGGTCAGCTCCAGCTGGCGGGCGCGCAGGTCGGCGACCGTCGGCACCTTCTCGACCGGGATCTTGGTCTTGCTGACGCGCTCGATCGTCTTGAGCATCGAGTTCTCGCGCGGCTCCACCAGGGTGATCGCGACGCCCTCACGGCCGGCGCGGCCGACGCGGCCGATGCGGTGCGTGTACGCCTCGGGCGCGGACGGCACGTTGTAGTTCACGACGTGCGTGAGCTGCTCGATGTCGAGGCCGCGGGCAGCGACGTCGGTGGCCACCAGCAGGTCGGCGGTGCCGGAACGCAGGCGCGCCATGACGCGGTCGCGCTGCTCCTGGCTGATGCCGCCGTGCAGCGACTCGGCGCGGTAGCCGCGGCCGTTCAGCGTCTCGGTGAGCTGGTCGACCTCGTCGCGGGTGCGGCAGAAGACGACGGCGGCGGTCGGCGACTCGACGTCGAGCACGCGGCCGAGTGCGGCGGGCTTGTGCTCGCGGCGCACCAGGTACGCGGTCTGCCGGACGCGCGGGGCCTCGCCCGGCTCGGTCTTCTCGCGCTCGATCTGGATCAGCACCGGCTCGCGCAGGTGGCTCTTGGCCATGCGGTCGATGCGCGGCGGCATCGTGGCCGAGAACAGCACGGTCTGCCGCTCGGCGGGCGTCTCGCTGAGGATCGCGTCGATGTCCTCCGCGAAGCCCATGTCGAGCATCTCGTCGGCCTCGTCGAGCACGACGACCTGCAGGTCGCCCAGCTGCAGGGTGCCACGCTGGAGGTGGTCGATCGCGCGGCCCGGGGTGGCGACGACCACGTCGACACCGCGGGACAGTTCACGGAGCTGGCGGCCGATGGGCTGGCCGCCGTAGATGGGGAGCACACGGGCACCCATGTGGCGGCCGTAGCGGTGGACCGCCTCGGACACCTGCACGGCGAGTTCACGGGTCGGCGCGAGCACGAGGGCCAGCGGCTTCTCACCCTTGCCGATCTTGTCGGCGATGCGCTCGAGCAGCGGCAGCGCGAACGCCGCCGTCTTGCCCGTGCCCGTGGCCGCCTGGCCCAGCAGGTCGTTGCCCGCGAGGAGTGGCGGGATCGCTTCGCTCTGGATCGGCGTCGGCTCCTCGTAGCCCAGCGTGGTGAGTGCGTTGAGGATGTCGGAGCGCAGCCCCAGGTCGGCGAAACCGTTGTCGGCGGTGGTCATGGGGAGTATCTTCCCCCACCGCCTCACATCACACTCACTCAGACCAGGTCACGGCGCCTCCGAGGCCTCGACGCGCACGTCCGCGCTGCTCGTCACGCCGTTGACGGTGACCGAGATCTTCGCCTGACCAGGCCTGATGCCGGTGAGCACCCCGGTGTCCGGTTCGAGCCGGGCGACGTGCCACGGCCGGACTCCGCTTCCGGCGCCCACGTGCAGACCACGTGACCCTTCCCACACCGCGCCCATCGGATAACGGACCGCCACCGACCGGGCACCCTGTTTCACCGTCGCCGCAACCGTTTCCGTCGCGCCGGGCCTCAGCGTCGCCGGAACCCGGATCTGGAGCGCGTCCACGTGCGGCCGGATCTCGGCCCCGAGGCCGTCCTCGCCGACGCCGACCAGCGTCCAGCCGGTGAACCCGCCCGGCTCCGCGGGTGCCTTGCCGGAGTTGCCGTTGATCACGTACGGGACGCCGTCCACAGTGGACGCGAAGAACCCGCCGACGTGCCCGCCGACGAACGCCGTGGGTTTGTCCCGTTCGGACAGCAGCCGCTCGAAGTAGGACGCTTCCAGGCGGTCGTCCAGCTGGCTCGTGCGCGCGGGCGTCGGATCGCGCGGCGGGTGGTGCATCAGCACGACGGCCTGGCCTTCGGCGGTGCGCAACGCGTTGCGGAGCATCTCCATCTGCTCGAAGCCGCCGCCCCTGATCGTGCCGGTCGACGAGTCGAGCAGCACGAACCTCGTGCCCCGGTGGTCGAACGTGCGGCTGGCGGCGCCGAACTCGCGGCGGAAGTTGTCGATCGTGCCCGGACCCATGATCTCGTGGTTGCCCGGCACGTAGTACCAGGGGAAGTCGCCGAGCTCCTCGGTCAGCACCCGGCGGGCGAGCGACAGGTCCTCCGGTGCCGCCTCGTCCACGAGGTCGCCGTTGACCACGACGAACTCGGCACCGGACGCCCTGATCTCCCGCAGGGTGCGGCGGGCCGACCTGACCAGGTCGCTGTCCGGGGCGCGGGCCACGAACTGGGCGTCGGACATGACCGCGAACGTCCAGCCCCGCGCCGGGCCGATCACGTCCTCGCGCAGGTCCGGGACGGGCGGCAGGGTCACCGCCGGTGGCACTCTCGCGACGATGTCGTCCACGACCACCTCACCCCGGTAGGACCGGTCGGCCCTGGTCTCGATCGCGGTGAACCTGGTGACCTGGACCGGGAACTTCAGCTCCGGCGGCACCGCGACCTCGATCCGCTGCCAGCCGTGCCAGGTGACGTGGGGCCCGTAGAGCGACCGCGACTGACCCGTCGCGTCCCTGACGGTGAACGCCGTCCACTCGCCCTGGCCGCTGCCGTGGACCTGGGCGGCGAGCGACAGCGGTTGCCCGTCGACCCGGATCGGCTGCGGCGGAACGGCGTAGGCGGTGCGCGTGCCGGTCGACTGGGTGAAGTCGTAGCTGAGCCTCAGGCCCGCGCCGGTGTGGCCGTCCGGTGCCGGTTCCACCTTCCCGGTCGCACGGGCGGAGCCGAACGTCCACTGTGGAGCATCATCGAACGTGGCGACCGGCTGGTCCGTCACCCCGACGGTGACCGCCGCGTGCGTCTCCTTGCCCTGGGCGTGTGCCCTGATCGTGGTGGCGCCGGTGCGCAACGCCCTGATCTGGAGGTCCGGGGTGACCTCGATGATCCTCCGGTCGTAGCTGAGGTCGAGGTCGGCGCGTTCGATCGGCGCGCTGAAACCCCTGGCGTCGAAACCGTTGATCCGCAACGGCTTGCGCTCGTGCTCGGTCAGGCTGATCCGGGTCTCGGCCGGGGCGATCCTCGTGAGCCTGCCCAGCACGGTGAGCCCCGTGGTCCTGGTCGTGAGGCCCTTGAAGGCGGTGAAGCTCGCAGGCCCCGAGCGCGGCGCGGCGTGGAAGGTGTCGCCGATGGCCCAGCCGCCCGTCGCGCGCGAGAGGTGCGCGTCGCTCGCCGGTCCGAACGTCTCGTCGTGGCCGCGCACCGTCAGCCGGCGGGTCATGCCGGGGAAGACGCGGGTGCTCGCGGTCTGGACGTCGAAGCCGACCAGCTTGCCGGTGCCGGCGGGGGCGTAGAGCGCGAGGCCGTTCGGGACCGGGCGCTCGCCGCCGTCCGAGGGCGTGTTGACGACCTTCAGTTCGGTGGTGCCGGGCTCGCGGGCGAGCATGGTCGACGAACCGCCGCCGTCGAGGTTGAGCGCGTTGTGCGCGCCGAGCCCGATCATCGCGTCGGCCAGGTCGTCCAGGTCCAGGCCCTGCAGGTAGGCGCTCTGCCGTCCGTCGACGGTGAGCATGTACATCTTCTTGCCGTCCCGCGAGAACCCGACCGCGGTGCGCGGGTGCAGCGGGGCCGCCGGGGCGACGTTGCGGCCGTTCTCGACCAGCAGCTGCCGCCCGCCGATGGCGGTCTTCGGCTTGCTGCCGTCGCTGGTGCGGCTCTGGTAGCTGACCTCCGCTCTGTCGCCCGGCTTCAGAGCCTTGAGGACGTCCGCGCCCTTGTCACGGCCGACCAGCGCGTACCCCTCGACGGGCCGGTCGCTCGGGCTGCCGACCGATTGCACGACGTCGTCCTTGACGATCACCTCGGCCGTGTTGGCCGCACCTTGCGTAGCGCGCGCTCTGCTGTACGTGCCCCACAGCGAGTTGAAGACACCGATGCCGTCAAGGTCGATCCGCGCGCTGTTGAGCTGCGTCAGCTCGTGCGTGCCGTTGAGTGTGCCCTCGAAGAACGTCTCCATGACGCTCCCGACGCCGGCCGCGTCGATGCCGATCGCCCGGCCCTCGCCGGACTTCCTCAGGCGGCCGTCCTGGATGCCGACGCCTTCCGGCGCGTTGCTGTTGTTGATGTCGAAGAAGTCGCCGTTGATCGCCGCGACCGCGCGTTCGGTTTGCTGCGAGAGGGGAACCGCCTGGGCGACGGTGCCGGGATCGACGTACCCGACCTGCGCCTTCGTGAGGTCGACGGCCAGCGCGTCCCCGCGAACCCAGCCGTCGGGCCGGTACCAGTCGAACGAGCTGAGCGTGACGCCAGGAGCGACGGGTCTTTCGATCCGCTCGGTCTCGACGCGTCCGGGGGAGTCGGCGCGCGCGGGGGAAAGGGGCGCAAGGAGGGCGGCGGCGATGATCACGGCAAGTGCACGTCTCGTCACGCCCCGGAACCTAGACCGGCCCGGTGAAGAACCGCCTAACGGTCTGCGCCTCGCACCCTGATCACCCTGCCGTCGCGGCGTTCGACCCAGGTCAGAGTGTCGGGGTCAGCTGTGCGGCCTTGGCGATGATGATCAGGATCCAGATGCCGGACGCCGAGAACCCGAGGCGCACCAGCAGTCGGCCCGTCTGGCCGGTCCGCGTGATCTGGACCAGCGCGATGAAGCCGAAGATCCAGCACAGCATGATCGGGAAGCCCAGGATGCCGACCAGGCCGCAGACGAAGCAGGCGACCGCCCAGCCGTTGCGTCCGGGCCCCGTGTACTGCTGCGGAGGCGCCTGCTCCATCTGCAGGTACGCGGGTGGGTTGGGTCCTCGCGGCGGTTCCCCCGATGAATTGACCGACACAGTTCGCGATTGTGTCACAGCGCGCTAGGCCGTCCGGCACAATCGGCGATGCTCGATCTTCAGAGCGTACTGGGGAGGGCTTGTGCAGGGGCAGGACGTCGTCGTGGCCGGGACCAACGAGATGTGGCAGCGGCTGTTCAGCGGCCAGGAGCGGTGGGGCTGGGAGTTCACCGCTCCCGCGCTGCCCGCGATCAGCCCGGAGGCTGCCCACGAACCGGTGGCCGAACAGGTGTACGCCCCGCACGACTACCTGCTCCAGCAGAAACGCAGCAAGAAGGCCTGGCTCGCGTTGATCGGCTGGCTCGTCGTGACGTTCTTCGCGGTGGCGCTGACGGGCTCGGTGCTCAAGCCGACCGAGGCGGCCATGCCCGCGCTGGTGCAGTGGGCCACGTCGATCGTGCTGTTCGCGGGCGTGGTGCTCGCGTTCTTCACGTTCTTCCGCACCAGGCGCCGCTTCAGCGTGATGAAGCGGCGCTACGACTCCCAGTACAACGGCGCCGTCCAGAGCTACAACGACGCCTACGCGGCGTGGCGCGCCCGTATCGACGAGCACAACCGCCGGGAAGCCGAACGGTTCCTCACGGCGATGCTGTGGCACCCGCTGCGCCTCACGTCGAGGCCGAGCCGGATCGACGTCTTCGGCGGCACCGAGGACGGGTGGGCGAGCCTGCTCACCACGATCGGCGCCGCCCAGCTCGCGTCCGGGTCGTCGATGCTGCTGCTGGACTTCACCGACATGTTCGTCGGCGAGAACCTCACGCACGCCGCCGCGCGCCAGGGTTACGAGGTCCACGCCCACGAGGCGCCCCGCGACCTCACCCGGCTCGGCCTGCTGACCGGACTCGATCCCGCGGAACTGGCCGAGGTGCTGGCCGAGTCGATGCACAACCTCAACCGCTCGGCGATGGCGGCGGACCTGCGCGGCCTGCACATCGACCTGCTGACGGCGGTCGCCGAGCGACTGTCCGAGCCGATCACGTTCACCAAGCTGGTCGCCGGCCTGCAGGTGCTGCGCCGCGTCTACGACGCCGGCTCGGACGAGACGCTCGCGGCGGAGGAGCTGCGCAAGCTCAACTCGTACGTCGACACCGTCGGCAACACCGACCAGGTGCGCAACGAACTCCAGTCCCTGGAAGGGGAACTGCGCTCGCTGGCGCGTGCCGAACAGGACGCGGACCCGGCAAATTCCACCGGCTTCGGCGCGGTGTGGCCGGTGCGCGGCCTGGCGATGATCGCGACCAAGGCCCGGACCGGCAGGCACCGGCGGTTCCTCGACCACGTCGTGTTCCACCGGGCCCTGCAGGAACTGCACTCGCGGCAGGTGACGGGGCGCGAGACGCTGGTCGTCGCGGGCGCCGACCAGATCGGCCTGGAAGCGCTCGAGGCGATGGCCAGGCAGGCCCGGCGGTCCGGCGTGCGGCTGATCTTCCTGATCCAGCACCTGCGGGACGACCTGCGCAAGCTCCTCGGCGCCGGCGGCACCGCCACCCTCCTCATGCAGCTGGGCAACGGCGAGGAGGCCGCGGCCGCCGCGGAGTTCATCGGCCGCGGGCACAAGTTCGTGATGTCGCAGCTGACCGAACAGATCGGCAAGACCCTCACCGAGGGCACCTCGAACACCGACGGCGGTTCGGACAGCGTCACCCACAGCAGGGGCTCCAGCACGGGTGGCAGCTCCAGCAGTTCCTGGTCTCCCAACGGTGGCAACTCGTCGTCGGGCAGCTCGTGGTCGACGACCAGCGGCCGGGCCGAGACCAGGGAGTCGAACTGGTCGGACACGCGCAGCAGGTCGGAGGCCAGGTCGGAGACCGTCGGACGGACCGACGCCCGCGTCTACGAGTTCACGGTGGAGCCGACGACGCTGCAGGGTCTCGCGCCCACGGCGTTCGTCATGGTGGAGACCGGCCCCACCGGGCGCAGGGTCGTCCTCGGCGACTGCAATCCCGGGATCGTGCTCCTCGACCGGGTGGCCCTCGATGCACGGGTCTCCTGAGCAGGTGCTCGACGGCTTCGTCTTCCACCGCATGACCGTCGTCCCCCGCGGCGACGACATGGCCACGATGGCGGACCGCCCGGACGAGTCGGGCGGTCGCGCACCCGCGCAGCTGTTCGCCGCCCTGACCGCGGCGCACGCGGGCCTGCGCGGCCGCACCGACGCGGCGTTCGCGGTGGCCTGGGAACGGCCGCGGGAGGGACGCGGACTGCGGATCCTCGTCGGCGGACGGCCGTACTCGCCGGTGGTCCGTTCCGACTCGGACACCGGCGTGCCGTTGCTCTACCCGCCGGGCAGCCTCGGCGAGGTCGTGCCGGTCGCGGAGCTCGGTGAGCGGTGGGCGGGCCTGAGCTCGTGGACGCGCTGCGCCGGCGGGCCGGATCCGCTGTGGACACCCCAGGCCGGTTCCGCCGCGCCGGGCAGGGGCGGCTTCGACGACTACGTCACGCACCTGCCGGGGGAGTTCGTCTGGCTCGTCGTGGCGGAACCGCTGCCGGCGGAGACCGTCGAACGCGAGCTGCTCGGCCTGGAGACGACGATGCCCCGCCTGCGGCAGCGGGAGAACTCGGAGCCCGACCGGGTCGCGCTGCTGCGGGCCGAGGCGCGCTATCGGGAGCTGTCCCGTGCTCAGGCCGTCGGCATGTGGGCGGTGCACGTGCTGGTCGGCGGCCCCGACGACGTGAGCACGCGCACCGCGGCCGCGTTGCTGTGCGGCGCCAGCGATCTGGACGTCCTGCCGTACGTCCTGACCCCGGGACAGGACTGCGGCGACTTCGCCGGCGTCTGGCGCGACCGGGGCAAGACCGGCGAACTGAGCTCGCCGTTCTCCGCCACCGCCGAGCTGGTCGCGGCCCTCGCCCGGCCGCCGCGCCGCGAACTGCCGGGCATCCGCGTGGTCGAACCGCCGCTGTTCGACGTCACCCCGGAGGTCGCCGGGGACGTGCCGCTGGGACTGGTGCTCGACGACGCCGACCAGCCGGTAGGGGAGTACCGGGTGGCGCTGGACACGATCAACCGGCACACCTTCGTCGCCGGCGCGACCGGTTCCGGCAAGTCCCAGACCGTCCGGACCCTCCTGGAGGGGCTGAACGACGCGGGCGTGCCCTGGCTCGTGATCGAACCCGCGAAGGCCGAGTACGCCGCGATGGCGGGCAGGCTGGGCGACCGCGGCACGGTGACCGTGATCCGTCCCGGCGACCCCCACGCCTACCCGGCGGGGCTGAACCCCCTGGAACCGGTCGCCGGATTCCCGTTGCAGACCCACCTCGACCTCACCCGCGCGCTGTTCCTGGCCGCGTTCGACGCCGACGAGCCGTTTCCCCAGGTGCTCGCGCAGGCGTTGACGCGCTGCTACACCGGCTACGGCTGGGACCCGGTGACAGGTGTGCCGCGCGGCCGGGTGGGACCGGTGAAGTACCCAGGGCTCGGGGATCTGCAGACCGCGGCCGTCGAGGTCGTGAACAAGATCGGGTACGGCCGGGAGGTCGCGGACAACATCCGCGGCTTCGTCGACGTGCGCATCGGGTCGTTGCGCCTCGGCACGCCCGGCCGCTTCTTCGAAGGCGGCCACCCGCTCGACATCGCCGCGTTGCTGCGCGGCAACGTGGTGCTGGAGATCGAGGACATCGGGTCCGATGTGGACAAGGCGTTCTTCATCGGCGCGGTGCTGATCCGGTTGTTCGAGCACCTGCGGGTGAACCACCAGCCCGGTGCGCGCGGCCTGAAGCACGTGCTGGTGCTGGAGGAGGCGCACCGGCTGCTCAAACGCGCCGAACCGGGCAGCCAGACCGAGCACGCGGTGGAGCTGTTCACCTCACTGCTCGCCGAGATCCGCGCGTACGGCGAGGGCATCATCGTCGCCGAGCAGATCCCCGGCAAGATCGTGCCCGACGTCGTGAAGAACACGGCGTGCAAGATCCTGCACCGCCTCCCCGCCGCCGACGACCGGGAAGCGGTCGGCGCGACGATGAACCTCAGCGAGGCACAGTCCCGGCACGTAGTCACCCTGCCGCCGGGCCGGGCGGCCGTGTTCACCGACGGCATGGACCGGCCACTACGGGTGCTGGTGCCGTTGAACGAAAGTGCCGAGGACGCGTCACCGGTGTCGAAGGAACCGGTCCTCGCCGGCCTGCGCAGTGTCGCGTGTGGACAGTTGTGCTCCGCCCGGCCGTGCACGCTGGCCGAGCTCGGCGACGCGGTCTACCGGGCCGACGAGGACGCACGCCTGGTCCTGTGGATCGAACTGCTGACGGTGGCTCATCTGACCGGCCGCCCCGCCCCGGACCCGGATCCGGCGTGGCTCGCGTCCCTGCGCGCACTCGACCCGCGAACGCTCGACTGCGCTCTCGCACACCGCGTGCAGGCCGCGGTCGACTCCCGCTACGCGATCGTCACCACCCACAACTCGGCCGAAGAGCTCATCACGCATCTCATGGAGAGCGCACGCCGCACGCTCTCCGGTTCGCCACACGGTTGCGACGGCAGCGAGTTCCGCTGGCAGTCCGGCCCCTACCGCTGGTACGACGTGCAGCGCGCCCTGAAGCCCGCCGTCGTGCCCGCTGTCGTGCCCGATGAGGCACCGCACCCCGACACCGCCGCCTGGGCGGCCAGGGGCCTCGTCGTAAGCGGCCGCACACGCGCCGAGCAACTCGCCGACCTGAAGGCACGCCCGGAAGGCAGCCGCGGCGGCAAGGTCACCGCACGCGGAACAGCCACCCCGGCGGCGATCGACGTCGCGGTGGAGAGGCTGAGCGCCGCGCCCGACCCGCTGCAGCGCTTCCGGCAGGCCTCCGCCTTCCTCCGCCTCCGCACCGGATGGGCCCCAGCAGTGCTGACGATCAAGAGCACGGACAACTCGAAGGGCGCACCGTGAGCGAGACCAGCGAGACGCCCGCACCGCCCGAGACCCCGGAGACGTCCGAGACCTCCGAGACGCCGCAGGGGTCTGCGGAGGAGTCGAACGCGGACGGGGTCCAGGAGGACGAGGAGCCGGCGGCGGGTTCGGAAACCGGCTCGGCGGAGTCCGGCGAGGGCGACGAGGGCGACGGGGTGCAGGAAGCCGGGGACGACGAGGTGGAGAACGTCGAGAGTGCCGAGGCCGCGCCCGCTTCGGCCGAGCAGGGTGATGACGGCGTGCAGGAGGACGAGGACTCCGCTGCTACCTCGCCGGCTGAGGTCGATGAGACGGCGGAGGAGTCGGGGGCTCGGCAAGAGGAAGTCGCTGGGGATTCCGAGGCACGTCAGGAGGAGACGGCGGAGGACTCGGAGGCGCGTCAGGAACAGACGGCGGAAGAGTCGGAGGCGCGTCAGGAGGAAACCCCAGGGGATTCGGAGGCGCGTCAGGAACAGGCGGCGGAAGAGTCTGAGGCGCGTCAGGCGGAGACCGCGGACGACTCGGAGACGCGTCAGGCGGAGACGGCGGAGGACTCGGAGGCGCGTCAGGAACAGACGGCGGAAGAGTCCGACGTCCGTCAGGAAACCGCGGAGGACACCGAGGCCCGTCAGGAAGAGACCGCGGAGGACTCGGAGGCCCGTCAGGAGCAGACGGCGGAAGAGTCCGAGGTCCGTCAGGAAGAAACCGCAGAGGATTCCGAGGCGCGTCAGGAGCAGACGGCGGAAGAGTCCGAGGTCCGTCAGGAAACCGCGGAGGACACCGAGGCCCGTCAGGAAGAGACCGCGGAGGACTCGGAGGCCCGTCAGGAGCAGACGGCGGAAGAGTCCGAGGTCCGTCAGGAAGAAACCGCAGAGGATTCCGAGGCGCGTCAGGAACAGACGGCAGAGGAGTCCGAGGCGCGCCAGGAAGAGGACGCGCAGCGGGAGCAGGAACAGGCGACGCAGGAACAAGACGCCCAGCAGCAGGAGACCGAGCAGCAGGAGACCGAGCAGCAGGAGGCCGAGCAGAAGGAATCCGAGCAGCAGGAGTCGGAGACCGAGCAGCAGGCCCAAGCCGAGAACAGCCAAGGCGACCGGCAGAGCGAGGACTTCAAGCAGCGGTCCCAGGACATGTACGACCAGGTCGAGCGCCAAGGCCAGGACTTCAAGGACTCCGTCGCGGACCAGAAGGGCAACGTCGAGGACTACATCGACAGGTTCAAGGCGAACGACGAAGCCAAGGCCGGCGCCACCGAGTTCGCTGTCAAGGGCATCGAACAGCTCGCGTCGGAGTTCATCAAAGCGGTGAAAGAACTCGGCGACAGCGGTGCGCCGGTCAGCGACGCGGTCTCGACCTACATGACGGACGGCTTCGAAGGTACGAAGATCATCGTTGAGGGCTGGATCGACGGGCTGAAGAAACGCCTGGCCGGCGACGACGCCGCCGAGACCCCCGGCAAGCGGGGATCGGGCGCTGAACTGCCTCCTCCCGAGGATGACGACACCTCGCGTTGACGACGTGGCCGCTCAGCCAGGTGGTGACCCGTCCACCGTGGAGAGCATGTCGGCCTCGGCCAGGTAAAGGCGGCCGAGGTCGGTGAGCAACGTGCCGAGTTCGCGATAGTGCTCGGCGCGTTCCAGGTCGGGAATCAGGCCGCACGTGCGCAACATGTTCTGTGCGAGCAACTCACCGAACTGTGGATAAGTCTTCACCACCTCACGCGAGAGGCGCTGAAGAGATACGCGCAATAGGTCTTCCGTCAGGATTTCCGCGGCCATGGCAGGATCCCCTCACTCTCGCGCCAGATGCCGTCGCAGTCCCAGCACGTCGGCCACACGTTCTTGTTCGTCCACAGGTCGAGCTCTTGTGGCACAAAGGGACTGCCGCATAGTGTCTCCACGAGCCGCCCCCTGGCCGGCTCCTCGGAGATGGCATGTCGCCGCCCTTCGTGGGGCGTCCATCGAAATCTCACAGGATTATTCTGCAGCTTGGATGAGCTCCAAGCTAACGCCCTTTTGGGTTGTGTTGGCTCCGAATGTTCTGGAGGCCCCAGGAATGGGGTTACGGTCTCGTCATGCCGAAAAGATTCTCCACTGTGAGAGGCCGTGAGTTCGGGGACGGCCTCCGTGCGGCCATCGCCGCCACGGGAATGACGTCGCGTCAGGTCGCCGAACTCGTCGGCTGGCAGGAAGCCAAGCTTTCCGACCTGATCAACGGCAAAGGAGGTGCCACCGAACTGGAACTGGCGCTGCTGCTGGGCGTGTGCCGGACGCCGGCGCACGAGCGGGATCACCTGCTCTCGCTGTTCACCGGCACGGGCGTGAAGGGGTGGTGGCAGGAGCACGGCGCCTGCGCGCCGATCAGTCCGCGCACGTTGGTCGAGCACGAGCGCCTGGCGAAGAACTTGTTCAGCTGGCAGACGATGCTGCTGCACGGCACCCTGCAGCTTCCGGACTACACGCGTGCCGTGATCACCGCCTGCGCGAACGTGCCCGGAGACGAGATCGAGGCGCGGGTCGAGGCGCGGGTGCTGCGCCAGGAGGCGTTGCGCGGACTGAAGGCGGTCTTCTTCGTTCCCGAGTCGGTGCTGCTGAACCAGGTCGGTGGGCCTGAGGTGATGCAGGAACAGTTGCGCCACCTGGACAGGCTGGCCGCGCGGCCGGGCGTCGTGTTCCGGGTTGTGCCGCTCGGTGCCGGTGCGCACGCGGGCATGGCCGGGTCGTTCGACATGCTGACGTTCGACAAGTACGAGGACGCTGTCTTCCTGGAGAGCGAGAACTCCAGTCTGATCATCGAGGCACCGGACGCCGTCGAGGCCTACGGGCGGATCGTCGAGGGGCTCGAACTCGTCGCCTTGGATGCGGAACAATCGAAGGGGCTGATCAAGAAGTTGCTGACATGAGGAGACTCCGATGGCTGAGTGGCGCAAGAGCACCCGTAGTGCGAACGCAAGTGCCTGCGTTGAGGTCGCCATCGGCATCGGCATCCGGGACAGCAAGGCGCCCGCCGCCCACGTCGAGGTGGGCGCCGCCGCGTGGACCGCGTTCCTGGCGGGCGTCACGCGGGAGCGCTGACCGGCAGGTCGTTACCATCCGAACCATGACGATGCCCGCAGCGATCAAGGCCGTGCGAGAAGCGTTCGTCGGGCTGGCCGCGGAGGAGTTCGACCTGCCGCCGCGGCAGGCGTTCGGCGCCAGCCGGTCGCTCGTCATGGCCGTGCACCACCGGCCCACGGGGTCGACGGCGGTCAAGGTGATCAGCATCGAGGTCGAACGGGATCCGATGATCACCGGCACGGTCGTGTACTCGCACTCGGACGGCCAGTTCGTCACGGACGCGGTGTCGCTCACGACCCTGCGCACGGGCGCTGTCGTCGGTGTGGCAACGGATCTGCTGGCGGACGAGGACGCGTCGCACCTGGCGTTGCTGGGGGCCGGGGCGCAGGCCGTGGACCAGGTCAGGGCCGTGCACGCGGTGCGGCCGTTGAAGAAGCTCGTCGTGTTCAACCGGAACGCCAAGAAGGCCGAGGCGTTGCTGGAGAGCCTGAAGGACGAGCTGCCGGACACGGTCATGGACGTGGCGAACGATGCGGACGAAGCCGTGCGGGACGCGGACGTAGTGTGCTGCGCGACGGCGTCGACCGTGCCGCTGTTCCGGTGTGACTCGCTCAAGGAACGCGTGCACGTCAACGCCATCGGGTCGTATCGGCCGGTGATGCGCGAGCTGCCCGAGGAACTGCTGGCGACCGCCGGCGTCGTGGTGGTGGACCAGGTCGAGGCGGCGCTGAGCGAGGCCGGCGAGATCATCCGCGCGGTGCGGAGCGGCGTGCTCAGGCTGGAGTCCCTCGTCGAACTCGGTGCGGCGCTGGGGAATCCGCCACTGCGCGAAGGCCGGACGGTGTTCAAGTCGGTCGGCGTCGCGGTGCAGGACTGGGCGGTGGCAAGGCTTCTGGCGTAGAAAAGCGCTGGACGTGGACCCATCCGCCGCGGGGGTTCACGTCCAGCGCTCTCGAATCTCCCTGTCAGGCCATGCGCAACCGGACGGGGAGAGACCTCAGACCTGCCACTTCTGGCTGGCGACGCCGAGGCAGTCCCAGATGTGGGTTCTTGTACCGTCGGCCGAGGAGCCGCCGATGGTGTCCAGGCACTTGTTGGCCTGCGGGTTCACGATGTCCCGTGCCCCGCTGACAGCCCATTGCTGGGCACCCGTGCCGTTGCAGTCCCATAGCTGGACCACCGTGCCGTTCGCGGTACCGCCACCGCTGACGTCGAGGCACTTGCCCAGCGCGCGGATGGTGCCGTCACCGGGACGGCTCCACTTCTGGGCGGCGTTGCCGTTGCAACCGACGATCTGGATGGGCGTGCCGTTGGCGGTGTTCGCCCAGGGCACGTCGAGGCACTTGCCGCCGATGCCGCGGATCTCCGAGCCACCACCGATGGGGGTGCTGTCGTTGGAGGCGCGGACCCAGTCGATCACGAGTTGCTGCGGGAACGTCGTGCTGGCGTCCGGGTAGCCCGGCCACTCACCACCGACCGCGAGGTTGATGATGATGAAGAACGGCTTGTCGAACACCCACGGGTTGCCGTTGACATCAGTGGGGGTGTTGCGGGCGTAGACGTTGCCGTCCACCGACCACGTGATCTCGCCGGGCTTCCAGTCCACCGCGAAGTTGTGGAAGCCGTCGGAGAAGTTCGGGCCGTTGTAGGCGTGGGACTTGCCACCTGCGCCGGAGTAACCGGGGCCGTGGATCGTGCCGTACACGGTGTTCGTCTGGTGTCCCAGGAACTCCATGATGTCGATCTCACCGGAACCCGGCCACGGGTTACCGGTGTTGATGTCAGCGCCGAGCATCCAGAACGCGGGCCAGATTCCCTTGCCGCGCGGCATCTTCATGCGCGCTTCGAACCTGCCGTAGGTCTGGGTGAACTTGTTCGCGGTGTTGATGCGCGCGGACGTGTACTGACACCGGCCGTACCAGCAGTTGTAGTTGCCGGGGTTCTCCTTCTTCGCGGTGATGACGAGGTTGCCCTGGCCGTCGTGCGCCGCGTTCGAGGTACCCGCCTGGTACCACTGGTGTTCCCTGTTGTTGCCGTTGTTGTTGCCCACTTCCATGTTCCACTTGCCGCCGTCGACACCGGTGCCGGCGGGAGCGTTGAACTCGTCGGCCCAGGTCACCGCCGCGTTGGCAGGGGGAGCTTGGCTGGTGGTGGCGACGGTGATCCCTGCGGCCACCAACAAGGCGGCGGCGAGGGCCGTCCCGATGCGTCGCTGCATCGAACCGACCTTTCCGGGTGTTGAGTTGTGCGCCCAGTGGTTCGGAAGTGTTGTCGCGCCGTGACCCATGGTCAACGTGTAAAGGTTTTCACGAATTTGTCAGATGAGAGCGCTCTCAAGTGATCAAGCGCTCTGCCAGCGGCGCTGTCGCCTGGAAGACCGAAAAACCGGTCTTCCAGGCGACAGGGATCAGCCCTGCGGGGTGGTGATGACGTTGAAGACCGACCCGCCGCTCGCCTGGCGGGCGCTGAGGTCCTCGAGGATCGTCGAGAGTGGGGCGTAGTTGTTCAGCTCGCCCAGCTGGCAGGCGCCGCTGCGGGCCTGCTGGCTGCCGTTGAGGATGCCCAGCCCCGCCTTGGTGACCTGGCTGAACAGCGGGCCGCCGCTGTCACCGTTGCGCGCGCACACGTCGGTGTTGATGCCGACGTCGGTCGAGAGGACCCGGCCGCAGCGCGTGCCGACGAGGTAGCCCTCACCGGCGCCGCTGTCGAAGGAGTCCGGGTAGTTCACCGCGCTCGACCCGGACCCGCTGGCGCAGACGATCGCACCGGTCAGGATCCCGGACAGCGGGGTGACCGAGGTGATCTCCTGGTTCTGCGACGTCACCTGCGGACCGCACGGAGTGTCGCCGTTGCTGTCCAGGCCACCGTTGCGGCAGTACTTGAGCACCGTGTTGCGGTTGGTCTGGCCTTCCAGCCACGTGGTGGCGGTGGCCGCGTCGACATAGCGCACGGCGGCGTAGTCGTACGGATAGAAGTTCTTCTCGATGCCGTGCTGGTTCAGGACCACCTGGCGGTTGTGCTGCGTCGGCACGTCGTTCGTCTTGGTGGACATGCAGTGGCCCGCGGTCAGCACCCACGGCACACCGGGGAACGCGCCGCCGGTCGTGCGCAGGTTGAAGCCGCTCGTGCAGCCGCCGGTGGTGCCGTTGTCACGCCTCATGTCCAGGCGCAGGCCGCCGCGCATGGGGCCGTAGTTCGTGCAGTAGAGCGGGTGGCAGAAGCCCCAGTCGACCGGGTCGGCCGAGTACGGGGTGGGCTCGCGCAGAACGCGGGCCGAGACCATGCCGGGGTCGGCGTCGAAGGTGCGGATCTCCGCCTGCGCGGCCGCCCCGACCTTGTTCTCCCGCAGCCACGCGCGTTCCCACACGACGACGCGGTTCTCGGTCGTGCTGATGGCCGGCAGGTACACCGACTCGGCGCCCGCGCCGACCTGCCTGCTGATCCGGTCGTGCGCCGACTTCAGCGAGGCCAGGGAGTGCTTGACCGTGCGGACCTCGACGTTGGCACGGTCGGGCATGGCGGCGATCTGCCGCTGGGCGGCGGCGGGCTTCGTCATCGCGACGACGAGCTCGCCGGTCTGCTGGTCGAGCCACATGCCGCCGTACTCACCGGCGGCCTCTTTCCGCAGCGTCGCTTCGAGCTTCGCCGCGTCGTTCTGGAGCTCGAGTCTCCTCAGCGCTTCGCGTTCGGTGACGCGGTAGGTCTGCACCAGGTAGTCGATCGACTCCTTCACGGAGCTCGGGTCGATCGTGGTCCGCAACGTCGGCCCGGCTGTCGCCGGTGCAGCCGTGACGGTCGACGCGAACAGCAGGCTCGCGGCGACCGCCCCCAGGATCTTGGCTAAACGCAATGGTTTCTCCTTGCCGATGCGAGTGACTCGCCATTCATATCGGCGCAGCGGCCGCCACCGCCGGGGAACCGCAAGATCTTCACGAAATCTCCCTGCTTGACGTCGTAGGCTAATGAAGTTAGCTTTTGGGCTATGGCTGTTCGAGCAGGTCTCACCACCGCCAAGGTCGTGGACGCCGCACTGGAACTGGTCGACGAGCAGGGCGTCGAGGCACTGACGCTCGCCGCCGTCGCCGCACGGACCGGTGTCGCCACACCCTCGCTGTACAAGCACGTCGCGAGCCTCGGCGACCTCCGGGGCCAGGTCGGCCTGAGGGTCATGCAGGACATGACCGCCCGGCTCACCGAAACCGTTGTGGGCCGGTCGGGCGACGACGCTGTCAGCGCGCTCATGCACGCGTACCGCGCGTACGTCCAGGAGCACCCGAAGCGCTACGCGGCCGCGCCGATGGACCCGCTGCACGACGAACTGCAGCGGGCGGCCGGCCTGAAGTTCATGGAACTCGTCCTCGCCACGCTGCGGAGCTACGGCCTGGAGGGCTCGGACGCCATCCACGCCACGCGGCGGCTGCGGGTGATCGTGCACGGCTTCGCGTCGATCGAGTCCAGCGGCGGGTTCGGCCTGCCGGAAGGTCTCGACGACACCTACGCGCAGCTCGTCCGGATGTACCTCGACGATCTCAGGGGGCAATCGTGAAGTGGACGCTTTCGGCCGCAGGCCTGCTCTTTCTGCTGTATCCCGCGTTGAGACCGTGGCACGACGAGACGACGGCGGCGGGCGCCGCGGCCTCGATGGGATCGACCGCGTGGGTGCTGTCGCACCTGTTCGCCATGATCGGCTTCATCCTCGTGCCGATCGCGTTGCTGCAGATCCACCGCACGGCCGCGATCACGTTCTGGGTCGGCGCGGGCCTCACCCTGCCGTACTACGGCGCCGAGAACTTCGGCCTGCACGCCGTCGCACAGCAGCCGAACGTCCTCGAACTCGCCGAGTCCGTGCGCTACAACCCGTTCGCCGTCACGACTTTCGCGGTCGGCCTCGTCACCATGGGGGTCGCGGCGGTCATGGTCGCGCTGGAACTCCGCACCACGGCGGCGATCGTGTTCGCCGCCGGGTTCGCGTTGTTCCTGCCGCAGTTCTTCACGCCGCCGGCGGCACGGATCGCCCACGGTGTGCTCATGGTCGTGGGCTGCGTGTGGCTGGCGTGGGACTCAGCGCGCAGTGAGGCGGAAGACCCGCAGCTCGCGGCCGCCTGAGCGCTCCACGTAGTCCTGGAACGCGGGCCAGGCCGCCACCATGCGAGTCCAGGCGGCCTCGCGCTCGGCCCCTTCGAGCAGCGTGCCCCGCACGTCGCGGACGTCACCGCGCACGTTCACCTGGATGTCCGGGTTCTTCAGCAGGTTCGTGGTCCACGCGGGGTGGTGGGGCTTGCCCCAGTTGGAACCCACGACCAGCATCGAGTCGCCGTCGGCCACGTACTGGACCTGGTTCTCGCGCCGCTCACCGGACTTGGCACCGACCGTGATGAGCGTCAGGCCTGTCTGCTTCGACATCGACACGAGGGTGAACTTGCCGCCGGTCAGCTTGTAGAGCAGGCGATCGGTGCCGATCACGGCCTTCTCCAGCAACGACATCTAGAGCGCTCCCGTCGACCTCGCCGCGTGGACGGCGGCGGTTCTGTTGTGCACCCCCAGCTTGCGCATCGCGCCCCGGAGGTAGGCCTTGACGGTTTCGGTGCTCAACCCGAGTTCGGCGGCGATCTCCCGGTTGGACGCACCGACCGCGGCCAGCCGAAGCGTATCGAGTTCCCGTGGGGTCAATCCGGTGGGGACGCTGACGGGGACCGCGCCGCCGAGGTTCTGGTGCACCTTGCGGAGTCGTTCGCGCAGCACGGGATCGCCGACGAGCTTGGCGACCTCGGCGAGCTCGCGGAGCGCGGCCTGCGTGTGCAGTGTCTGATTCTGCTGGGAAGGCATGTCCAGGTCCTGTGCGAATCCCTGCGCGATGGCGCCGGCCATCCTGATCGCCCGGTCACCCACTGTCGCCTGCCCGCGCACGGCTCCATAGAGGACGCCGTGCACCGTGCCGCGCACTGTCACCGGGTAGGCGAACACCGAGGTCAGACGTTCGTCCACGACCACCATCTGGTCGAACTCGTGGGTGATCGCCCTGGTCGAGGCGTAGTCGTTGACGCGGACGGCGGTGCCCATCGCGATCGCCGTGCCGCCCAGGCCCCGGCCGGTGCCGACGCGCAGTCCGTGCAACGACGTGCCGTGCGTGCCCTGGAAGCTGCTCAGCAACAGGTCGCGGCCAGGCGTCACCGCGCCACCGAACACGACGGGCAGCCCGGTGGCCCGGCGGAGCATGTCCAGGCGCTGCGGCAGCAACACCTGAAAACGGTCTGGCAGCACGTCCAGCAGTCTTGCCGACGGCAGCACCCTCGAAAAGGGGTGCACCCCCATCCGGGGGTATCCCTGCGGCTCCGGTGCTCCCACCCTCTGCGACATGTCCAGTCACGACATCTACCGCGCGGCCCGCGACCTGATGCTCGCGGACCCAGGCGCGTTCACCTGGCCGAGCTTCGACGGCAGCTTCAACTGGGCGCACGACTGGTTCGACGTCATCGCGGAGGGCAACACCGCCACGGCGTTGCACATCGTCGAGGAGGACGGCTCCGGGCGCGCGTACTCGTTCGACGAGCTGCGCCGCCGGTCGAACAGCGTCGCGCACTGGCTCGCGTCGCACGGCGTCGGCCGGGGCGACAGCGTAATGATCATGCTGGGCAACCAGGCCGAGCTGTGGGAGTCGATGCTCGCGGTGATGAAGCTCGGCGCCGTGGTCATGCCGACCACCACCGCACTCGGGCCTGCCGACCTCGCCGACCGGCTGCACCGGGGTTCGGTACGGCACGTCATCGCACGTGCCGAGGACGCATCCAAGTTCGAGGAAGGTCCGGTCGTGATCACGGTCGGTGGCACGGGGCCGGTGGACTACGCCGAGACCGCCGAGGCGCCGGACGACCCGTTGCCACACCCGGAGACCAAGACGGACGACCGGCTGCTGCTGTACTTCACCTCCGGCACGACCAGCCGTCCCAAGCTCGTCGAGCACACCCAGGCCTCCTACCCGGTCGGGCACCTCACGACCATGCACTGGATCGGCGTCCGGCCCGGCGACGTGCACCTGAACATCAGCTCGCCCGGCTGGGCCAAGCACGCCTGGAGCTGCTTCTTCGCACCGTGGATCGCCGAAGCGACGATCTTCGTCTACAACTACGCCCGGTTCGACGCGGCCGCGCTGCTCGGCCAGATCCGTGCGAAGGGCGTCACCACGTTCTGCGCGCCCCCGACCGTGTGGCGGATGCTGATCAAGGCCGACCTCAGCGGCGGTCCCGGCGCGCTGCGCGAGGTCGTCGCCGCCGGGGAGCCTCTGAACCCCGAGGTGGTCGAGCAGGTCCAGCAGCGTTGGGGCCTCACGATCCGCGACGGCTTCGGCCAGACCGAGACGACGCTGTCGGTCGGCAACGTGCCTGGCGCGCCCGTGAAACTCGGTTCGATGGGACGGCCGCTGCAGGGCGTTCCGGTCGTGCTGGTCGACCCGATCACCGGCGAGCAGGCTGACGAAGGCGAGATCTGCATCGACCTCAGCCGGCGGCCGATGTCGCTGATGGCCGGCTACCACGGCGACGACGAGCGCAACGCCGAGGCGATGGCCGGCGGTTACTACCACACGGGCGACATCGCGAGCCGGGACGAGGACGGCTATCTCTGCTACATCGGGCGCACGGACGACGTGTTCAAGGCGTCGGACTACAAGATCTCGCCGTTCGAACTGGAGAGCGTGCTGATCGAGCACCCGGCGGTCACCGAGGCGGCCGTCGTCCCCGCGCCGGATCCGGTCAGGCTCGCCGTGCCCAAGGCTTATGTGGCGCTGAGCGCGGGCTGGGAGCCCAACCGTGAGACAGCGCTGCAGATTCTGAGGCACGCCCGCGAGAACTTGGCTCCGTTCCAGCGGATTCGGCGGTTGGAGTTCTACGAGCTGCCCAAGACCGTGTCCGGCAAGATCCGGCGCGTCGATCTGCGCGAGCGGGAGGAGAAGGGCGTCGACGAGACAGGGGAGTGGCGCGACGACCAGTTCCCCGAGCTGCGCCGCTAACGTGGAGCTCCGCCGTCCCCGACGACAGGAGCAGACATGGTCCGCAGGATCTCAGGGCGACCAGCGGTGATCACCGGGGCGGCCTCGGGAATCGGCCGCAGCCTCGCGCGGCGGCTCTCCCACCACGGCTCGCCAGTGGTCATCGCCGACGTCGACGAGATCGGGCTGGAGGAGACCGCCGCGTCGCTGAAGGGCCCGGTGCTCAGCCGGATCCTGGACGTGCGGGACGCCGACGACGTGCAGCGGTTCGCCAAGGAGGTGCGGGACTGGCTGGACCTGCCGCTCGCGGCGGTGTTCAACAACGCGGGCGTCGCCACGTCCACGAGCGTGCTGAACTCCGTGGCGGAGGACGACTCCTGGCTGTTCGACATCAACTACTGGGGCGTCGTGCACGGCACGCGGGCGTTCCTGCCGTTGCTGCTCAAGCAGAACTACGGCGTCATCGTGAACACCTCCAGCGTGTTCGGCCTGTGCGGGATGCCGAACCAGAGTGCCTACTGCGCCGCGAAGTTCGCCGTCCGCGGTTTCACCGACTCGCTGCGCCAGGAACTGCGCGGCACCGGCGTCTCGGCCGTGGCCGTGCACCCCGGCGGCATCAAGACGAACATCATCCGCAACGGGCGCATCCACACCGAGCTCGACGAGCAGGGCCGGTCGCTCGACCAGATCGCGGCGGACTTCGACAAGATCGCGCTGACCACCCCGGACAAGGCCGCCGAGGTCATCCACCGCGGTGTCGAACGCGGCAAGTCGCGCGTGCTGGTCGGGCCGGACGCCTACGTGTTCGACGCCCTCGCCCGCATCACGCCGACCCACTACTACTCCATCATGGCGCGCTTGTTCGAACGGTGAGGCATGATCCTTGCCGTGGCTCCGGAGACGGTCGTGCGGCGGACCGAGCAGTGGTTCGTCCAGCAGGGCGCGCCGACGATGATCGAGGGCTACGGGTTCCGGTCGCACGTGCTGCCGAGGATGTTGCCGGCGCTGACGTTCGTGGCGGTCGGCAGCCTCGCGTGGCTGGTGCTGCTCAGGTCCACCGGCCTGTCGAAGTGGGTCCTGCTCGGCGTGATCGTCGCGGTGATGGTGTCCGCGTGGATCCTGCTGTCGCTGTTCGTCCGGCGGTTGCCGAGCTTCTCCCCGCGCACGACCGTGGTGGTGCTGGTGGCGTACGCGGCGATGCCGGTCATCGTGCCGTTGCTGCAGCTCGCCATCAACGACAAGGTCACCACACCTGGAGCCGACGACCCCGAGACGGAGTGGTGGGTCACCGCGTTGTGGTTCGTCGTCTTCTTCGGCGTGGCCTTCGTGGCGACGATGCTGGCCACCACCTACGGGTTGGGCGCACTGCTCAAGGCCGCCATCCGGCACGTGATCGCCGACCTGGGCAACAGCGTCCACCTGATCGGCCGGGCGTTGCCGCCGATGCTGTTCGTGACGCTGTTCCTGTTCTTCACCGGCGAGCTGTGGCAGGCGATGGACCAGCTGCTGTGGCCCAGGGTCAGTCTGGTCGTGCTGCTGTTCGCCTCGATCACCGTGCTCGCGGCCGCCGCCCGGCTGCGCGACGAGATCGGCCGCGTCGAGCAGGACCTGCGGCCCGAGGTGCTGAAGCTGGCCTGCAAGGGCACGCCACTGTCCGCAGTGGACATCACCGAACCCTTGCCGCCGAAGCGGTTGAGCGGCCGTCAGTCGCGCAACCTGCTGGTGATGCTCGCGATCCGGCAGCTGGTGCAGGCGGCGGTGATCGGGCTCGCGCTGTTCGCGTTCTTCGTGGTGCTGGGCCTGATCGTGGTGACGCCCGCGATCGCCGAGCTGTGGATCGGGCAGCGGCCGGAGATGTCGTGGCCGGGTGTGCCGTCGGCGATGTTGCGCAACGCCACGCTGTTCGCCGCGTTCGGCAGCATGTACTTCTCGGTGACCTCGATGAGCGACGCCGAGCACCGGCGCCAGTTCTTCGCGCCCGTGATCGAGAAGGTCGAGCGGACGCTGGAGGTCCGCGCGGTGTACCTGGATGTCAGAGATCGGGCTGGAACGTGAGCGCCTCGCCCAGCGGTTTGCGGCGCAGGTCCGGCACCTCGCAGTCGTCGGCCGGGTAGCCGATCGGGAAGAGGATGTACGGCCGCTCGCCTGCACGTCCGAGGAGGTCGGTCAGGAACGTCATCGGGTTCGGCGTGTGGGTCAGCGTCGCCAGGCCCATCGAGTGCAGTGCCGCGATGAAGAACCCGCACGCGATACCGACGCTTTCGTTGGTGTAGTAGGTCTTCTTGCCGTCCTGCTGCTTCTGGGCGAACGCGACCACCAGCCACGGCGCGATCTCCAGGAACTCCTTGTTCGCGTCGGTCTCCAGATGTGCCAGCGCCGCATGCCATTCCGGTAGCTCGCGCTCGTGGTAGAAGCGGCGTTCCTCTTCCTCGGCCGCCGCCCGGATGCGGCGCTTGAGATCCGGGTTGCCGGTGGCGACGAACCGCCACGGCTGCTGGTGCGCACCGCTCGGGGCGGTGTTCGCGGCCAGGACCGCGAGTTCGATCGCCTCGGCGGGCACGGGATCGGGGGAGAACCAGCGCACGGACCGGCGCGCGTCGAGCAGTCGGTAGAAGGCCCTGCCGCGGTCGAGTCCTTCCTCGATCGGCAGCCGGGGCGGGGTGAACGGGATGAACGGGTGGGTGTGCGGTCGGGTCACTGTCCGGACGATGCCCGTGCCCCACTCTTTTGGCCAGTTCACGTTTCTCGGGTCAGTTATAAGCTCAGCTCATGAATCTGCCCAACGTGACTTTGCGGCAGCTCGAATACCTGGTCGCGGTGGCCGAGACGGGCTCGCTGACCGCGGCGGCCGCACGGTGTCACGTGTCGCAGGGCGCGATCTCGCTGGCGCTGAGCGAACTGGAACGGGTGCTGGACCTGAGGCTGGTCGTGCGTTCGCCGCGCAGGGGAGCGGCGCTGACGGCGGCGGGTGTGCGGGTGCTCGCGGACGCACGTCGTGTGGTCGGGGCGATGAGCGACCTCGGTGCCGAGGCGCGCGGCCTGAGCCGGCAGGTCGGCGGCGTGCTGACGGTCGGCTGCTACGCGCCGATCGCGCCGTTCCACCTGCCCGCGGCGATCGCGACGTTCGAGCGCGCGCACCCGGACGTGTCGGTGCGGTTCGTGGAGGGCAGCCTGCCGGAGATCGGTGAGGACCTGATCACCGGGCGGTGCGAGATCGCGTTCCTCTACGACCAGGACCTGGTGCCCGGCATCGCCACCCGGACGTTGTACGACCAGCCGCCCAGGGTGCTGCTGCCCGCCGGACATCGGCTGCGCCGGCGGCGTTCGGTGGCTCTGCGCGAACTCGCGGACGATCCGTTCGTGCTGCTCGACGTCCCGCCGAGCGAGCGCTACTTCCGTTCGGTGTTCACGGCGGCCGGGGCCGAGATGGTCGTGACGCATCGGGCGCGCAGCTTCGAACTCGCGCGGTCCCTGGTGGCACGCGGCATCGGCTACTCGATCACCGTCCAGCAACCCGCGCTTTCCACGTCCTACGAAGGACTGGAGGTGATCACGGTGGCGTTGCGCGACAAGGTGCCCACCACGCCGGTGGTGCTCGGCTGGGCGGCCGGCGGACCGCTCACCCGTCGCGCGCAAGCGTTCGCCGACCACTGCGCGACACTCTGGGCCTAGACCGCTCGCGCGATGGCGATGTTGCCCGCCAGCCGGTCCCCGGCCTCGTAGATCATGTACTCCCGGCCCTGGTACGTACCGAAGGAGGGCGCGGCCGCCCTGCCGTTGTCCGGCGCTCCGGACAGCGAGTCGTGGAAGACACCGAGGTGGTTGCGCTTGCTGAAGTCGAGGCCCACCTCGGTGATCAGGATGTTGCCACCGCTGCCGCGGTCGGTGTTGTACACGACGTAGACGCTGTTGTTGCGGAACAACAGATGCGGCCCGCCGACGTTGACCGCGCCCACGTCCTGGTGCCGGACGAGCGGGGTCTGCGCGAAGGTCCAGTCACGGGCGTTCGCTGACCAGCCCCAGCCGATGTCCCGCCGGTTCGTCGTGTTGTTCAGCATGAACACCATCACGTACCGGGCGTTGCGCGACGGCAGGTTGTGCCGGAACACCCTGGCGTAGGAGGTCTCCGTGGTCCCTGCGGGCAACAGGCGCGTGGACAGGACCTCCTTCTCGTAGGAGAAGTGGATGCCGTCGGCGGAGCTGGCGAGCCGGGTCACGGTGTTCTCGCCGTGGAAGTACAGGTACATGCGCTTGGCGTCGTCGTTCCACATCGCGTGCGGCGACGACACGTGCGACACCGTGTACTCGCCGGGCCAGTTCCGGGTGATGATCGGGTTGCCGGCGTACTCGGTGAACTCCTCGTCCAGCGTGTTCGCGTACGCCAGGCAGATGCCGCCGGGGGCGTCGTGCGGTGCGTAGTAGAGGTAGTACGCGGCGAGCGCGCCGGGGATCCGGTTCTTCGTGCCGCGGATCGTGGGGAAGATCAGTTCGCCGGTGGGGTTGTAGCGGAGCTTGCTCTTGATCAGGGCGAGCCTGCGGTATCGGTAGTCCGGGAACCCCGCTGGTGCGGCGGCGGCCTGGGGCACTGCGCCCGCGCTCGTTGCCAGCAAGGCCGCGCCCGCGGTCCCGAGCAGCAGCTGTCGGCGGTTCGGTGTCATGGGAACGCTCCCTTGCGTCGAGGACTCCGAAGTTCCGGACGGTAGGGGGTGGAGATGCGATGGAACAAGGCTGTAATACGAATTATCCGACGAGGTCGGTGATCGCCGGGTTCGGCCGGCAATTCCCCTGACGTGTCCGCCCGTGGTAGTCGAAGAGGTGGCGGCTGCCTTGAATACTCCTGTGAATCCGTTTTGCCAAGTGAAGAAGAAAAGAGAAATTCCGGTTCAGTCGAGATGTGATCGGCGGTATGGTCCAGACCAGGTGGGACGTCCAATCGAGACAGTGCGCGGAGGAGTCGGGAATGCCGTGTTTCTGCTGCTCAGGGCTATTGATCAAGTCAATGTTCCAGGCGGGAACAATGGTGGGTGAAAGCCGCGCCGCGTATCAATTGGACGACTCCGAGCTGGCGTGATCCGGGCAGGGAAGGACGCCGTCGAATGACGAACAACGGCCCGCTCGACGAGCTCGGGCGTACGCGATTCGAATTGGTGCCGGGTGCCCTCACCGGCCGGGCGGAGGCAGTCGCCACCGCACGCCAGGCGCTGACGGCGGAGCCGTTGGACGACGGCACGTTCTGGCAGGCGGTGCTGGTGCTGACCCACGCCGACGAGCTCGAGCTGGCCCAGCAGCACTGGATCGCCGCCACCGGCGTCAGCCGCGACGTGCACGACCTGCTCGGTGGCCGGATCATGCTGCTGCGTGGTGATCCTCGTGCGGCGGTCCGGTTGCTCGGCCGGGATGTTCGTCCACGGCTGCGCGTCGTCGCGGCCGCATGGCTGGTGCTCGCGCTCATCGACGCCGGGGAACTGGGCAGAGCACGCGCCGTGCTGGAGGCGGAACGCGCGCCGGACAGCGCCGATCTGCACTTCGCCCGCGGCCGCCTCCTGCTGGCGGAGGAACAAAGCGCTGCGGCGCTGGACGAGTTCCTCGAATGCGGGCGGTTCCTCGCCGGCTTGAACCCCGCGGTGCCGTGGCGGTCCTGGGCCGCACTGGCCGCCGCGGATCGGGGGGATCTCGTGCTCGCGCGGATCTGTGCCGACAAGGACCTGGTCGCGGCGAGACGCTGGGGCGGGCCGAGAGGCATCGGACTCGCGTTGCACGCCTCGGCGCTGGCGCGCGGCGGTGACGACGTCCTGCTCGAAGAAGCGATCACCTTTCTGGGCAACAGCTCCGAGGCTCTTCGCGCGCGGCACGACCTGGCGCAGCTCCTGCTGGCGCGCGGAGAGGTCGAGCGCGCCCGCAGACACGCGCGGCACCTGCAGTCTTGTCCACAATGGACCGAAGCAGCGGACGCGCTGACGTCGCGGCTGTTGCGCAACGACGGCGAGTCCGCGTTGAGCGGTCAGGAACGCAGGACCGCCCTGCTGGCCAGAGCGGGGAGGTCGAACCGTGAGATCGCCGCCGAGCTGGGCCTGACGCTGCGCACCGTCGAGTTCCACCTCACGCGCGTCTACCGCAAGATGGGGGTGGCGGGCAGGCCCGGGCTGCGCCGGGCGTTCGTCCCGACGGCGTGAACGCGCCGCCCCAGGTCTGCCGGTCGGGCCACGAGTGCCCGGCGGCCGTCGCGGCCGGTCTGCTCGCGGCGGGGGAGAACTGGACCGACGCCGTGCAGGCCGCCGAGCAGGCGCTGGAGTCCCCTGTCTGCCGGGCGAACGCGTTGTGTGTGTCGCGTGCGCTGGGCACGCTGGTCTGCGCGGGTGAGCTCGTCGCCGCTGACGCGCACAGCCTCGCCCTGCTCGAAGAGAGACCCGGCGACCTGGCGTTGGCGGAGCACGTGGTGCTCGCCCAGGCGTGCGTCGCGCGCCGCACCGGTGACCTCGCGAGGTGCTCGTCGCTGCTCGACCTGCTGCGGCACAACGACATCGCAGCCGAGATCCGCCCGGTCGTGCTGCACTCGACGGTGGAACTGCTCATAGCCCGCGGGGAACCCCGGGAGGCCGAAGCCCTGCTCACCCACGGCGCCGATGGTCCGTTGTTCCTCGCGGCCGAGGCGGCGGTGGCGATGGCGCTGGGCCGCCCGCGAGACGCCCTGGACGGCAGTCTCGCGTGCGGCAGGGAGGCCGGTGTCGGCAACCCCGCCGTGCTGCCGTGGCGTTCGCTGGCCGCACGCGCCGCGCTGGCGTGCGGTGACATCGGGGAATCCCTGCGCCTGGCGTTGGAGGAGCACACCGCCGCGGCACGCTGGGGTGAGCCCAGAGCGCTCGGCTGGAGCCTGTCGGCGGTCGCGGCGGCGAGTCCGCCCGACGGTGAGGACCTGGTGGTCTACGAACGTGCGATCCGCTTGCTGGACATGGCACAAGCCCGGATGGAACTCGCGGAAGTGCTGTGCGACTACGGCGATCGCCTCACCGCACACGGCAAACAGGCTGCGGCGCACGAGATCTACACGCGCGCCCGTGCCACGGCCCTCGACGTCGGCGACACCGTTCTGCTGCGGCGGGTCGACCAAGCCCTGTGCGGTGTCGCGGCACCGGCGCTGACCCCCGTCGAAGCCGAGGTCGCCCGGTTCGTGTGCGCGGGCCTGAACAACAGGGAGATCGCGGCCCGGCTCACGATGGCGACGCGGACCGTCGAGCTACACCTCACCAGGGTCTACCGCAAGCTCGGGCTGTCGGGCCGCCGGGAGTTGCGGGCCACCAGGTGGGCCTGGCTCCACGAGGGAACCTTGCGGACCGACCGTGGTGCCCCGGGAGGTGCCTGCGGGTGATCGTGGAGCCCTGACGGAGGGAGCCCGCAGATGCTCACACGATTACTGGCGGCCTTGTTCGCACTCGCCTTCGCCGCCGGCGGCGTGCCGACCGCGAACGCGGCGATCGACCACACGGTCACCCTGGTCAACAACACCGGTCAGACGATCTGGGTCGGCAGCACCGTCAACGCGGACGGCTCCCGGGCACTGACGAACCTGCCCACGCTGCGCCACGGCCAGTCCGCGACCATCACGATCCCCGAGACCGCCTCACCGGGCCACTGGCGCGGCACGTTCTTCGCCCGGCAGGGATGCACCGGGACCTCCGGTGCGAACTTCCGTTGCGCGGTCGGCGACTGCGGTGTCCAGGCCGCCCGGTGCGTCACCGGCGAACAGCCGGCCAGTCTCGCCGAGTTCAACTTCGACACCCGCGACCGGCTCGCCCCTTGGTACAACGTCAGCTACGTCAACGCCTTCTCCGTGCCGGTGACCATCACCCCGGTGAACGCGTCCGTACCACCGGGTTCCACCTCGTGCGGCACCGCCGGTTGCCCCGGGAACCTGTTGCCCTACTGCAACCCCGCGTACGTCAAGTACGGCGCCAACGGTCAGCGCATCAACTGCGTCAACCCCAACCGCGACACGCCGACGGACTACAGCAACACCATCAAGTCCCGTTGCCCCAAGGCCTACGCGTGGTCCAAACAGGACACCGAGCCCGGCAACCAGACCGTGTACCAGTGCGCGAACTGCAGCGGTTTCAGGGTCACGTTCAACTCCGTGGCCTGAAACGATTTCCACCCCTGAAAGGAAAACCATGAAGTTCAAGGTGCTCGGCGCCGTCGCGTCGGCCGCGGTCCTGTCGTTGGTCTTCACCGGCACCGCCTCCGCCGTCAACGGCACCGCCAGCTACTACAACGACGCCGGTTACGGCGCCTGCGGCACCAGGATCAACGCGGCGACCGAGCTGCTGGTCGCGGCACCCGCCGCGCTGTGGACCACGCCCAACCCGAACAACGACCCGCTGTGCCGCAAGTCCATCCGGGTCACGCACAAGGGCCGCACCATCACCGTGCGCATCAAGGACAAGTGCCCCAGCTGCGCGAGCAACAAGATCGACCTCAGCCAGCCCGCGTTCTCCCGGCTGGCCGACACGTCGCTCGGCATCATCTCGGTGACCTGGCAAATCGTCTGACCTCGTCCAAGCCAAGGGAGGAGCCGGGACCCGGCTCCTCCCTTCTCCACAGGAGATCAACCATGTTCGCGTTGCGCACTTCCCTGCTCGCCGCCGCGACCCTGGCACTGGCGGCCACCCTCACACCCCACGCCACGGCGGCCACCGTGCAGGAGGACGTCATCGCCCGCACGAACGCCGAACGCGCCAAGGTGGGATGCCCGGCCCTGAGGTCGAACGCGTCGCTGAACACCGCGGCACAGCGCCACTCGGCGGACATGGCCACGCACAACTTCATGAGCCACACGGGCTCGGACGGCAGCAACATGGTCACCCGGATCGAACGGGCGGGCTACACCCGCTGGACCAGGGCCGCCGAGAACGTCGCAGCCGGGTCGCAGACGGCCGCCGACGTCGTGCGCGGGTGGATGAACAGCTCCGGGCACCGCGCCAACATCCTGAACTGCGCCCTGCGTGACATCGGTGTCGGCCACCAGTACCGGCAGAACACGAAGTACGGCCACTACTGGACGCAGACCTTCGGAACGCGCTGAGGCGAGCTCCGTGAGCAGAGCCTGCACCCCCGCGAGGCTACCCGGCGGCTGATACGTTGCCTGGTGGTCGGGTTGCTGAGGATCCAGCACCCCCGCGAGAAGGGTTGGCTCGATGAGCTTGCTGCGCAGCTACGTGTCGGGTGGGTGGCACACGCCTTCGGTGGAGGGCGCGCCGTTGCACGACGCCGTGACGGGCGAGGAGATCGCCCGGATCTCGTCCGAGGGCGTCGACATGGGGACGGCGCTGCGGTACGGGCGAGAGGTCGGCGGGCCCGCGTTGCGCGAGCTCACGTTCCACCAGCGCGCGCAGCTGCTGAAGGCCCTCGGGCTCTACCTCAAGGAGCACAAGGCCGAGCTGTACGCGCTGTCCGCCCGCAGCGGCGCGACCAGGTCCGACTCGTGGATCGACATCGACGGCGGCTTCGGCGTGCTGCTCGGGTACGCGTCCAAGGCCAAGCGTGAGCTGCCCAACGACAAGGTCTACGTCGACGGGCCCGTCGAGCCGCTCGGGCGGGGCGGCACGTTCGTCGGCCAGCACATCTGCACGCCCCTGCGCGGGGTCGCGGTGCAGATCAACGCCTACAACTTCCCCATGTGGGGGCCGCTCGAGAAGTTCGCGCCCGCGTTCATCGCCGGGGTGCCGTCGCTGATCAAGCCCGCGTCCCAGACGGCGTACGTGACCGAGAAGCTGGTCGAGCTGATGCTCGCCTCCGGTCTGCTGCCCGAGGGGTCGCTGCAGCTGGTCTGTGGTTCGGCGGGCGACCTGCTCGACCACCTGACCCCGCAGGACCTGGTCGGGTTCACCGGGTCCGCGTCCACCGCCCAGCACCTGCGCACGCACCAGGCCGTGATCCGGTCGTCGGTGCGGTTCAACGCCGAGGCCGACTCGCTGAACTGCTCGATCCTCGGTCCGGACGCCGTCCCCGGCACGCCCGAGTTCGACCTGTTCGTCGGCCAGCTGGTGACCGAGATGACGACCAAGGCCGGCCAGAAGTGCACGGCGATCCGGCGCGCGCTGGTGCCCGAGTCGCTGATGGACGCCGTGGCCGAGGCGACGGCGGCGAAGCTGGCCGAGGTGGTCATCGGCAACCCGGCCGACAGGTCGGTGAAGATGGGCGCGCTGGCCGGACTGGAGCAGCGCGAGGAGGTCCGCCGGTCGCTGAAGGCGTTGCAGGAGAACGCCTCGGTCGTCTACGGCGACGGCGCTCTGTCTCTTGTGGACGCTGACGCCGAGCGCGGCGCGTTCATGTCGCCGATGCTGCTGCGCGCCGCCGCCGACGCCGTGCAGCCGCACGAGGTCGAGGCGTTCGGACCGGTGTCGACGCTGATGCCCTACACGTCCGTGGACGACGCCGTGGCGCTGGCCGCGCGCGGTGCTGGTTCGCTGGTCGGATCGATCGTGTCGGCCGACACGGACTTCGTGCGTGACGTCGTGATCGGCGCGGCGCCGTGGCACGGCCGGTTGCTCGTGCTCGACCGCGAGGACGCCGGCGAGTCGACCGGGCACGGCTCTCCGCTGCCGATGCTCGTGCACGGCGGCCCCGGCCGGGCAGGTGGCGGTGAGGAGATGGGTGGCATGCGCGGCGTGCTGCACCACATGCAGCGCACGGCCGTGCAGGGCAGCCCGCGCGCGTTGAGTGCCATCACGAACCGCTGGGTGACGGGCGCGCCTCGCCGCGAGGACGCGGTGCACCCGTTCCGCAAGACGCTCGCCGAACTGCGCCTGGGCGACACGGTCGTCGCCGGTCCGCGTGAGGTGACGCTGGAGGACATCGAGCACTTCGCGTCGTTCACCGGCGACACGTTCTACGCGCACATGGACGAGGAAGCCGCCGCCGCGAACCCGTTCTTCGGCGGCCGGGTCGCCCACGGCTACCTCGTGGTCTCGTTCGCGGCGGGGCTCTTCGTCTCGCCGGAGCCCGGACCGGTGCTCGCGAACTACGGGCTGGAGAACCTGCGGTTCGTCACGCCGACGTTCCCCGGCGACCAGCTGACGGTGACCCTGACGGTCAAGCAGATCACGCCGCGCGAGGACCAGGAGTACGGCGAGGTCCGTTGGGACTCCGACGTGACGAACCAGAAGGGCGAGTCGGTCGCGAAGTACGACGTGCTGACGCTCGTCGCCAAGAACTAGCGGTGCGGCTCGGAAGGTTGCCCGGCAACCTTCCGAGCCGCACCACTAACGAGGTTCCTTGCGGGGGAGGGGCCGGGTCGCCGGTCCCTCCAGCACCGCGCCGTCCACGTCGAACCGCGAACCGTGGCACGGGCAGTCCCAGCTGCGTTCGGCGGAGTTGAACCGGACGAGGCAGCCGAGGTGCGTGCAGCGCATCGACACCCCGTGCAGCTCACCGTCCTCGTCGCGATAGACGCCGGTCTTGCCCAGGCCGTCGCGGATGACGTGGGCCTGGCCGCGCGGCAGGTGCTCGCTGGAGGTGGCGTCGGCGGGCATGATCCGGTCGCCGACCAGCTCCGCCGCGACCTCGGCGTTCTTCTTCACCAGCGTGGGCAGCGACTTCAGGGACAGCCGGTGCGGGCTGAACCGCTCGGCCAGCTCGTTCGGCTTGCCCGTGACCAGGTCCGCGAGCAGGGTCGCGGCGAACGTGCCGCTGGTCAGGCCCCACTTCATGTAGCCGGTGGCGGTGAACATCGTGGTGTTGCCCGGCGTGTAGCTCCCGATCATCGGCAGGTGGTCGTAGGCCGTCGGGTCCTGCGCCGACCAGCGGTGTGTGATCTCCTCGACCTGCCAGTACCTGCGCGCGAAGTCCTCCAGCCGGCGGAACGGCTCCACCGCGGGCTTGCCCGTCTGATGGCTCTGACCGGCGATGATCAGCTTGTCCTCGTGCGCCGAGATCGACCAGGACGGGCTGCCGGTGCTGATGGCGAGCGCTTGCGTCGGTGCGTTGACGCGGGCCGCGATGCAGTAGGCGCGGGTGAGTTCGAGGCGGGCGAAGTACAGGCCCCGGTCCAGCGTCGGGTAGTGCGTCGCCATCACGATCTTGTCGGCGGTGACGTGACCGTCGTCGGTCGACACGCGGTGGCCGCTCACGTCGACGACCCGGCTGTGTTCGCACACCCGGCTGCCGTCGCCGTCGATCTCGTCGGCCAGGCCCCGCAGGTACTTCACCGGGTGCAGGCCGATCTGGTCGTCGAGCCAGACCGCCGCGTGCACCTCGAACGGCAGGTCGACGTTCTTGGCGTCACGCACCGGGAGGCCGGCTTGACGAGCCGCGATCAGCTCGTGGTCGACGTCGCGCACCTCGGACTCGCTGTAGGCGTAGGTGACGGCGGGGGAGCGGCGCAGGTCGCAGTCGATGTCCTTCGCCAGGTCGGCGACCTGGGCCACGGCGGCGACGGACGCGGCGGCGTAGTCGGTGGCGGCGGCCAGGCCGTGGGTCTGCCGGATCTGCGAGTACACAGTGGACTGCAACGCGGTGACCTTGGCGGTGTTGTTGCCGGACACGCCGGAGGCGACGCGCTCGGCCTCCAGCACGACGACGTTCAGGCCACGGCGCTTGAGCAGCAACGCGGTGGTCAGCCCGGTGATGCCACCGCCGACCACCGCCACGTCGAAGGTGTGCTGTCCGGTCAGTGGGGGACGCGACTTCGCCGGGAGGGCGGCAAGCCAGAGCGACTGGTCGGCAGTGGTGGTCATGGCGGGCGGATACCCCGGTTCCGGGCCGGTATGCGAGAACGCTGGATACCTGCCTGCCTCAGTGGGTATGCGACCCCCATGAGCAAGCACCGGGTAGTCGTTGTCGGAGGCGGGTTCGGCGGACTGGGCGTGGTGCGCGGCCTGAAGCGCGCGGACGCCGAGGTCACGTTGATCGACCGCACGAACCACCACCTGTTCCAGCCGTTGCTGTACCAGGTGGCGACGGCGTTGCTGCCCGCCGGCGACATCGCGCCGGCGTTCCGGGCGATCCTGCGCAGGCAACGCAACGCGCACGTCCTGCTGGGCGAGGTGACCGGCTTCGACACGGCCGCGAAGCGGGTGCACGTCGACCTGCCGGACGGGAGGTCGCGCCAGGTCGGGTACGACACCCTGGTCGTGGCGGCCGGCTCGCGCGACAGCTACTTCGGCCACGACGAGTGGGCCGAGTCCGCGCCACCGATGAAGACCCTCGAACAGGCCGTCGACCTGCGCTCGAAGCTGCTGCGGGCGTTCGAGACGGCGGTGGCGGCCGAGGATGCGAAGCAGTGGCTGTCGTTCGCGGTCGTGGGCGCCGGACCGACCGGTGTCGAGCTGGCCGGGCAGCTCGCCGACCTGGCCCGCCGGGCGTTGAAGGGCCAGTTCCGGGAGATCGACCCGCGCGACGTCCGCATCACGTTGATGGACGCCGTGCCGCACGTGCTGCCGCCGTTCTCCGCGCCACTGCGCGAGCACGCGCGGGTGAAGCTGGAACGGCTCGGCGTCACGGTGATGACGAACGCCATGGTCGAGTCCATCGACGCGGAAGGCCTGACGACCAAGGACGGTGACCGGGTCGAGGCGCGCACGATCATCTGGGCGGCGGGCGTGCAGGCCTCGCCGCTGGCACGCAAGCTCGCCGAGGCGACCGGCACCGAGACCGACCGCAAGGGCCGGATCGTGGTGAACCCCGCCGACTGCTCGGTCACCGACGACGTCTTCGCCATCGGCGACATGGTGAACCTGAACGACCTGCCCGGCATCGCCGAGCCCGCCATCCAGGAGGGCCACCACGTCGCCCGCGTGATCAAGGCACGGCTGAACGGGCGCAGGGCCAAGCCGTTCAAATACCTCGACCTCGGCACCATGGCCACGATCTCGCCCGGTGACGCCGTCGCGGACATCAGGAAGCTGCGGCTCAAGGGCATCATCGGCAAGGCGGCGTGGGCCGGCGTGCACATCGCGTTCCTGGTGGGCTGGCGCAACCGGGTCGCGGTGCTCGCGCAGTGGGCGTGGAACCTGCTCACGGGCCGTCGCGCGCAGCCGATCATCCTGGAGCCGATGCGGGCGTTCGAGCGCGGGGAAGGTTTGGCGGCGGGTAACCGCAAGGCGTGAACACGGAGCTGCTGGGCATCTACCTCAACGACCATCTGACCGGGGCGATGGCGGGCACCGAGCTCGCCCGCCGCATCAGCCGCACGCACCCCGAACTGCGGGTTCTCGCGGACGACATCGAGGCGGACCGCAAGGAGCTGCTCGACTTCATGCGCCAGGCCGGTGTCGAGCCGCGTCCGCACCGGGAGGCGCTCGGCTGGCTCACCGAGAAGGCGGGCAGGCTCAAGTTCAACGGCAGGGTCCTCGGCCGTTCGCCGCTGAGCGACGTGCTCGAACTGGAGACCCTGCGCGTCGGCATCGAGGGCAAGGCCGCGCTGTGGCGGACGTTGCTGAAGCTGAACAGCTTCGACGAGACGCGGCTGGAACGGCTGGCACGCCGCGCGGAGAGCCAGGCCGAGCTCGTCGACCAGTACCGGTTGCACCTCACCCCGCAGGCGTTCAACTCAGTGAACGTGTCCGGGGTGGACGTGGAGCGCACCTTCACCGTCGCCTCCACGCCCGAGGGTGTCATCGAGTACCTGCGCGACTTCTCCCGTGCCGAGCAGTGGGATCCGGGCACGGTGTCGTGCACACGCCTGGACGACGGCCCGGTCGAGGTGGGTTCGCGCTGGCGCAACGTGTCGTCGTTCCTCGGCCGCAGGACCGAGCTCGTCTACGAGCTGACCCGTGCCGACGCGAGCGGCCTGCAGTTCGTGGGGCGCAACGACACCGCCACCTCGACCGACGACATCTCGATCACGGCCGGTGACACGCCGGGCACGGCCAGGATCGCCTACCACGCGCACGTCGAGTTCAACGGGCTCGCGAAGTTCGGGGCGCCCGTGGCGAAGCTGGCGCTGGAGAAGCTGGGCACGGGCACCGAGAAGAACCTGATCCGCGTGCTCGGGCCCGTTCGCTAGCCGTCCATGCCGGTAAAGACAAAGGAAAAACGCAGGTCAGGCCCGATTCCGCCGTTCGCGTGCGATCCCTAGACTCCCTCGGGCCGGTGGGTGAGACAGGCCCTTCCCCCTGCCGCCGCCGGCTTGGACACAGAGGGAGTACTGGGGTGTTCGAGAACAACGTCACCAGACGCGGCTTCGTCACGGGCGCGGCGGCCGTCGCCGGTCTCGCCGGCCTGTCCACCATCGCGCCGGGGCTCGCCGGCGCCGCGCCCACGCCCGATGACCAGCACACGCCCGCGGAGATCGAGGCCGCCGAGGCCGGCGTGCTGGCGATGAAGACGTTCCAGAAGATCGACGGCACTCCCGTCTACTACTGGCGTTCCAACCGCGGCAACACGACCGCGCGCAACTGGCAGGCCACCGACGCGTTCTACAACGCGCTCGTCGCCTGGATCCGCGACCTGCGCTCGCTCTCGTCGAGCTACGGCTCGATCAGCTACATCGTCTCGGCGGGCTTCTACGTCAACAAGGCGGGCCAGCACGGCGCCGGCACCGCGATGGACCTCGACCACGTCCGCTGGTCCAGTGGCAAGACCATCTCGCCGCTCGACCGGCACCACGCGTCGGGCACCGCCTCGATCCGCAAGCGCTACCTCGCGACGGAGGCCGTGTGCCGCCGCCGGTTCCGCTACGTGCTCGACGGCTGGTACAACGCCGCCCACGCCGACCACATCCACGCCGACTTCGGTGGCATGCCGGTCCGCGCGGTCAAGAGCTCCGAGTCCGACACCAAGTTCGTCCAGGCCGTGTGCAACAACTTCCGCGGCTCCGGCCTCGCCATCGACGGCGCCTGGGGCCCTGCCACGACGAGCGCGTTCAACGGCCTCAAGTCGGCGCTCGGCGTGACCGGTGACCCGCACACCAGCAGCTCGGTGTGGCAGGGAATGCTGTCGAAGATCGCGACCAAGGGGTTCGCGAACCAGAACATCTGATCTGCGGCAGCAGCAGAACCGGCAAGGCCGGAGCCCATGCCTCCTGGGCTCCGGCCTTGCCGTGCGAGGGCGCGGTTCAGCTGACCTGACGGACTACCTGGGACACCTCTTCCACGAGAAGTGGTAGATGGTCTCGATCGAGCCGTCCGTCGAGTCCATCGCCATGAAGCTGGTCTTCTTCGGGTCGGACGTGCCCTTGTCCACCCGCAGCTCGGTGTTGATGTTGAAGTTCCGCTTCGCGCCGCACGGGTGGTAGATGATCGAGGCGACGTCGGTCCGGTGGGTGACCTGCCAGCTGTCGCTCAGCGCGCCGCTCCAGGTCTTGGACCGCCGGTCGTTGTCCGACATCCCCTGGAAGTAGTAGCTCGCCTTCTGCGTGCCCTTCGCTCCTCTTTCGAGGTGTGCGAATCCTCTGTAGTCGGCCTGTGCGATGCCGTAGGTGAATCCGCCGGGAACGTTCACCTTGAGGTTCAGCTGGCAGTTCTTCCGGAAATCGGTCGGCCGCGACTCCGGGCCCACCTGCGCCAGGTAGTCGCTGTAGGTGACCGTGAACGCCTTGTTGTCGGGGGAGACGGCGACGGCGGCGGTGCCGGCGCGACAGCCGGAGCCGTTGACCGTGACGACGTCGATGGTGATCTGGCCCGGCGGGGGCGGGTCGGCGGCCGGGGGAATGACGATGGTGGACAGAGCCAAGCCGGCTGCGGCCAGCATGCTGATCATTGCGACACCTTTCCGAATGTGCAGGACAGTTCGGGCGGCGTGGTACGTGACCGTATCGGAAAGGTAGTTGACGAACCGTCCGCCAAGCAGCCCAACATTGCAGGCGAGAGCACCAAGAAATGTTTTCGCGGTGCTGGGGTGAATTGGCGCCCAGGATTGGCGGGAAGCGGTTATTTCTGGGTTGCGAAGTCTATCGGTGAAGCGTCCACCGGCCGCGCACACGACAAAGGCGCATCCGCGGCTGGATGCGCCTTTGTCGAAACCTGGGGGCTAGTGGTGTGGCCCGGAACGTTGCCGGGGGAATTCGCGGTCAGACGGGTGCATCGTGGTGTCGCCCCCACGTCCTCGTACTGGTGGTACGGGGGCGTGGGGGCGGCGCCGCGAGGCGCCCTGCTGGGCGTGGATTACCTCGCCAACGTTCCGGGTCGCGCCACTAGTGTCGTGCGCCGGAAATTCGCCTGCAAAAGCGTGCGAGTGACTCGAGGATCTCTTCGGCGGTCTTGGTCCAGAGGAACGGCCGGGGATGGGTGTTCCAGTCGGCGATCCAGGCTCGGACGTCCTTCTCGAGTGCTTGCACGCTCTTGTGGGCGCCGCGTTTGATCTTCTGCTCGGCCAGGAACCCGAACCAGCGTTCGACCTGGTTGATCCACGAGGATCCGGTCGGGGTGAAGTGCATGTGGAACCGCGGATGCTTCGCCAGCCAGGCCTTGATCGCCGCGGTCTTGTGCGTGCCGTAGTTGTCGCAGACCAGATGCACGTCCAGCCCGGCGGGCACGGTCTTGTCGATC
>NZ_FNET01000025.1 GCF_900100275.1 Lentzea albidocapillata subsp. violacea | reverse complement strand
GCCACCGCCTCAACAAAGGCGGCGAACGCCAAGCCAACCGCGTCCTGCACATCGTCGCCGTCGTCCGCCTGCGCTACTGCCCACGCACCCAGGCCTACCTGCAACGACGCACCGAACAAGGCCTCACCAAACGCGACATCATCCGCTGCCTCAAGCGCTATATCCTCCGCGAAGCCCACACAGCGATCATGAAAGACCTCGCACTCACTGCTTGACATCTATAGGAGCGTCAGGCGTGCCATCTACCTACGTGCGGCGCTACCCCCTGATCAGATTGCCGGGGGTCTGGGGGCAGCGCCCCCAGGGGAAGCACGCAAGGCGACCACGCCGCCCGCACCCCAACCCAAGCACCTACCGCGACGGATCCAGCACCAACTTCCCAGCAGTCCGACGAGCCCGCAGGTCCTCGTGCGCCTGCCGAACCTCCCCAAGCCCATACTCCCCACCGGGAACAGCCCTCAACCGACCATCCACAACAAGCTGGAACAACTCAGCCATAGCCCGGTGAGCCAAAGTCCCATGCGCCGCATCCCGAACCTTCAGAGCGTGGGGCAACCACATACCCGCAACGGCCGTGGAGTGCACCAACAACGCCCCGAGGTCGACCGGCTTAGGCCTCTCCCGCGAGGCCATGCCATAAAACGCAAGCCGCCCAAACGGAGCCAGCGCAACCAACGACTGGTCAGTAACAACCCCTCCGGTCATGTCCAGCACAACATCAACCCGCCGCCCGCCATTGGCTTCCTTCAACGCGGCAGTCATGTCAGCTGCACGAGAATCGATCGCGACATCGGCGCCAAGATCAAGCGCCAGCTTCCGCTTGTCCTCGGAAGAGGCAGTGGCGATGACCCGCCCAGCCCCCCACAACTTGGCCAGCTGAACGGCGATCGTCCCCACCCCACCAGCGGCAGCGTGGACGACAACCGACTCACCGGCCTCCATGTGAGTCGACTTCCGCAGCAACAACCAGGCGGTAGCGCCCTGAACGATCAACGACAACGCGGTCAGATCGTCAACACCGTCAGGAACATCAAAGGTGGTCAGAGCAGGCGCCACAGCCTTCTCCGCATACCCACCGGAATTCTTCGTCAGCGCGACAACCCGACGCCCGTCCGCGGTGGTCCCGACGACCTCACCGCCCGGCACCAGCGGCAACTCCATCTGCGCCAGGTAGGAGTTCTCCGCCTGATGCGTGTCGGCGTAGTTCAGGCCGGCACGCGAGACGTTGATCAGCACCTCGCCCTCACCCGCGACAGGGTCGGGCAGCTCGACCTGCTGGAGCACCTCGGGCCCGCCGAACTCGGTGATCTGAATGGCACGCACGGTCAGTTCTCCTCAAGCGCGATGGAAACGGGGTCCTTGCGAGCGGCCTCGATGCGCGAGCCGTCGGCGGCGCGGGGGCCGGGCGGGTTGCGGAACCCGAACGGCTCCGACGAACGACCTGCCTGCACGAACCAGGCCTCGCCGGTCCCCGAACCCTCCACAATGGACATGAAGGTGTCCACGACGGCCGACACGGGCAGGATCGGCATGCCGATCTCCTCCAGCGTCGAGCGCAGCGGGACGATGATGTTGGTGTCGGCGAACGCCGGGCACAGCGCGTTCACGCGCACGTCGGGATAGGCGCCACCGAGCGAGCGCACGAGACCGACGACGGCGGCCTTGTTGGCGCCGTAGACGGGGTCGCCCGGCATCGGCATGAGGCCGGCCATCGAGGCCGTGGCGATGATCTGGCCGCCGCGCTTGCGCACCTCGGGCAACGCGTGGTGCGCGCCGTAGACGACGCCGTCGAGGTTGATGGCCATGGCGCGCCGGTACACGTCGACGTCGAAGTCGTCGCCCAGCGAGCAGCCGGTGCCGATGCCGGCGTTCAGGAACGCGATGTCGAGCCCGCCGAACTCGCGCACGGCGAGGGCAACGGCGTCGGCGGAGTCCGAAGGCACCGTCACATCGCAGCGCACGAACACGCCGCCGATCTCATCGGCGACGGCTTTGCCCTGGTCGGCGTCCACATCAGCCACGACGACGCGCACGCCGTGCGATGCCAGCCGCCGGGCGGACGCGGCGCCGATGCCGTTGGATCCGCCGGTGACGAGCGCGACCTTGCCGGTGAAGTCCACGGGCATCTGCCTCCTCGAATTGCCACATTCCGACCAGTCGGTATGGTCGTCCGCACAGGCCTGGACGTCAAGCGGACTGATAGGTACGTTACTAAGCGGTTGCTTAGCTCACCATCCCCTCACCGAAGGAGGACCCGTGGCCGACAGGGTTGCGATCGTCACCGGCGCGGCTCGTGGCATCGGCGCCGCGGTCGCGCAGCGCCTCGCCGCGGACGGCCTGGCCGTCGCGTTGCTCGACCTCGACGAGCAGGGCGTGCTCGACGGCGCCGACAAGATCGTCGCGAGCGGTGGGCGCGCCGTCGGCCTCAAGGTCGACGTGGCGGACGAGGAGCAGGTCAACGCCGCGGTGGCGAAGGTCGCCGAGGCCCTCGGCGCCCCGACCGTGCTGATCAACAACGCCGGCGTGCTGCGCGACAACCTGCTGTTCAAGATGACCGCGAGCGACTGGGACACGGTCATGAACGTGCACCTGCGCGGAGCGTTCCTGATGAGCAAGGCCGTGCAGGCGTTCCAGACGAAAGAAGGCTTCGGCCGCATCGTCAACCTCAGCTCCACCTCCGCCCTCGGCAACCGCGGCCAGGCCAACTACTCCGCCGCCAAGGCCGGTCTGCAGGGTTTCACCAAGACCCTCGCGATCGAGCTCGGCAAGTTCGGCGTCACGGTCAACGCGATCGCGCCCGGTTTCATCGCGACCGAGATGACCAAGGCGACCGCCGAGCGCATGAAGATCCCGTTCGAGGACTTCCTCACCGGTGCGGCGCAGACGATCCCGGTCGCGCGCGTCGGCCAGCCGGAGGACATCGCGCACACCGCGTCGTTCCTCGTCAGCGAGGGTGCCGGGTTCGTGTCCGGCCAGGTCATCTACGTCGCCGGCGGACCGAAGGACTGAGGATCATGCGCGCTTTCGAGAGCATCGACGAGCTGGTCGCCGCCAAGGGCGAGCACCTCGGGTTCGGCGAGTGGCACGAGGTCACGCAGGAGCAGGTCAACCTGTTCGCCGACGCGACGCTGGACCACCAGTGGATCCACATCGACGTCGAGAAGGCAGCCAAAGGCCCCTTCGGCGGTCCTGTGGCGCACGGCTACCTGACGTTGTCACTGGTGCCGTACCTGGTGCGGGACGTCTACACCGTCAAGAACATCAAGATGGGCGTGAACTACGGCAGCAACAAGGTCCGCTTCCCGCAGCCGGTGCTGGTCGGCGCCAGGGTGCGCGGCGGGGTCGAACTGCTGGACGTCACGGACATCGCGCTGGGCAAGCAGCTCGTGACCAAGGTCGTCATCGAGATCGAGGGCAGCGACAAGCCCGCGTGCGTCGCCGAGATCGTCAGCGTGATCGTGCCGTGAGACTGTGGATCAGCAGGTCCGCGTAGTGCTCCGCCAGCCGCCCGGCCGGGATGTCCCCGTCCGGGCGGTACCACGTGCCGAGCTGGTGCAACGACCCGAAGAAGTAGTACGTGGCGACGTCGGCGGGCACGTCGTCGCGGAACGCCCCGCTGCGCTGCCCCTCCTCGATCAGGCCGCGGAACTTCTCGTGGTAGCGCCGCCGCTCCGCCCGGACCTCCCGCTGCTTCTCCTCCGAGAGGTGGTTCATCGAGCGGAAGAACACCTTGGCGGCGTCGAAGTCGTCGACGCTCGTGACGATCACGTCGATCGCGGCCTCGCGCAGCCGCTCGGCGACCGGGCCGGTGCTCGACGCGATCTTCTCCAGGTGTTCGGTCTGCAAGCGCAGCAACCGCCCGTAGATCTCGTGCAGCAGGTCGTCCTTCGACCCGAAGTAGTGGTACATCGCGCCTTTGGTGACACCGGCGTGCTCCACGATCTCCTGCACGGCGACGCGCTCGTACCCCTTGTCCGCGAACAGGCGGGTGGCGGCGTCGATCAGTCTTTCAGGCACGGTCACGACCGGAGCGTACCTCCCGACCAAGGAGAACCGAGGCAATGATCAGTCGCTGGACCATTGTCGTCGACCGCGACGACCTCACCAAAACCGAAGTGCTGCACGACGAACTCCCCGCCCTGGCCGCCGGCGAGGTGTTGCTGCGCGTCAGCCGGGCCGGCCTCACCGCCAACAACGTCACCTACGGCGTGATCGGCGACCTCATCGGCTACTGGAACTTCTTCCCGGCCGGCGGCCCCGGCCAGGGCGTGATCCCGCTGTGGGGCCTCGCCGACGTCGTCGAATCCACAGTGGACGCTCTGCCCGCCGGCACCCGCGTCTACGGCTACCTGCCGATGGCCAGCCACCTCGTCGTGCGCCCCAGGCTGACCTCGGCCGGCTTCGTCGACGCGAGCGAGCACCGCGCCGAGCTGCCGGCCGTCTACAACAGCTACCTCGTCACCACCCAGGACCCCGCCTACGACGAGCGGCTGGAAGACCTCCAGGTGCTGTACCGGCCGCTGTTCCTCACGTCGTTCCTGCTGGCCGACCGGCTGGTGGACAACGACTTCCACGGCGCCCGCACCGTCGTGGTCTCCTCGGCGTCAAGCAAGACCGCGTTCGGCACCGCCCAGTGCCTTCGCGGCGCCGGTGTGCGGGTCGTGGGCCTGACTTCGCCGCGCAACGTGGAGTTCACCAAGGGCCTGGGCCTCTACGACACCGTGCTCCCCTACGACGCTTCGGTGGACGTCGAACCTTCGGTGTACCTGGACTTCAGCGGCTCGGCGGACCTGCGCTCGACACTGCACGACCGGCTCGGCGCAGAGCTGGTGAAGGACATCTCGATCGGCCTCACGCACGGGGCCACCACGCCGGACCCCCGCACCGAGTTCTTCTTCGCGCCGGACCAGCTGCGCAAGCGCACCGCCGACTGGGGCTCCGAAGGCCTGGCTCAGCGCTTCGGCGAGGCCTGGCGGGGGTTCACCGCCCAGGCCGGTGACTGGGTCGCCGTGGTCCAGCACAGCGGGCCGGAGGAGTTGATCGACGTCTGGCAGGCCGTGCTGGCGGGCAAGGCGAACCCGAACACGGCCGACGTGATCAGCTTCTGAACGGCTCCTCGCCCTTCACCATCGCGAGGAACGCACCCCAGGCGGGCGCCGCGACAGTGGCGTCCGCCCGGCTCTTGGAGTCACGGATGCGGGCGGCGGAGCCGTCCAGCGCGATCTCCACACAGTTGCCGTTCCCACCGCCGTTGCTGCGGCTGCTCTTGCGCCACACAGCAGACACGTCGATCCCTACCTCTCGGCGGCCAGCCTCCCGATCCACTCGGCGGACTCGTCCGGGGTCAGCGCCAGCTTCGAGAGGTGCTTGAAGACCAGTTTAGCGGCCTTCACGCGCTCGACATCCTCGACGTGCGTCGAGCCTGCGGGGTGTTCGACGTAGAGCACGGACATCTCACCGGGGTAGGCGAAGTCCAGCACGGTGAACGGCCCGTTCTGCCCGTCGTGCAGGCCTGCGGCATCCGGCAGGACCTGCACGGTCACATTGGGCAGTAATCCCCTGTCGCTGACGTGCAGCAACTGCTCGCGATCCGCTTGTCTGAGGGCTGCTTCAGCGATGACCCCGCGATATTGCAGCGGGCTGCTGTCGTCCAGCCGCTGTTGCCTCCTCGTCCGGATGGCGATCTGATTCTCGATCCACTTCCGCGAATGCTGGATCTGCCATCCCAGGAACACTGCGCGCATGTAGCTCTCGACCTGCAGCAAGCCCGGAATGTAGCCGAGGCTGAACTCGCACACCTTGATCGCGTCGTGCTCCAGGCTGAGGTAGCCCTGATCTTCTACGCCGTAGGGATGCCACCAGCCCTTCTCGCTGGCGCGTTCCCACATGTCGATGAACGGCGCCTCTTCGGTGACGAGCACGCCGTACAGGTCGAGCATCGCCCGCAGGCCGGGGAACTCCGGCAACTGGCCGTTCTCGATGCGGCTCAGCTTCTGGTAGTTGTACCGAAGCCGGAACGCCGCCTCACGCTGACTCAGCCCAGCTCGTTCACGCAGCCTCTTCAGGGCATCACCGAGGCGCACCTGCCGGAACGTGGGGTCGGACATGCCCCAAACGTTACGGACGAGATCTGACATTCGTGAATCACGGTGGCGGGGTCTGATGAGGACCGTCCACTGCATGGAGTACGTCCACAGCATCCAGTACCACCGACGCAGCCAGAACGGCCGTCTCACCCTGGCCTACGTCGAGTCCGTGCAGGATCATGGTTGGTACATAAAGAAAGAAGCCGACTGGAAGTCCCGTTACACGGTCGCCTGCGCGACCGAATACCTCACGCGAGTGTCCGCGGAGGCGGGCACCTTCGCCATCACGGTGTGGAGGGACGCCATCCGGGTCTGCACGGTAGGGATCGACTGGAATCCTCCGAACAGGTGATCTCAGCGCCGGATCAGCCCGGCCAGCAGGCCCGCGATGTTGTGGGCGTCGTCGTGGCCGCGGTGGTGCGTGCCGTCGAGCCTTTGCCCGGCGAGCCGCACCGCCTCGGCCATCCCGACCTCGCGCGGCAGGGCGTGCACCAGCGCGAACAACGTCTTCACGTTGAGGTGCCGCGGCCCGAACGGGTACCGGACCCCGAAGTCGGCGCACTGCCGTTCGAACATCTTCCGGTCGTAGTCACCGTACGAAGCCCACACCCGGCGGCCCGACCGGAACTCCTTGCGCAGCACCGCACACGCCTCGGCGAACGAGACCCCGCCGGCGACCTGGTCGGCGGTCAGCGTCGTCAGTTCGGTGCAGAAAGGGCTGACTGACGACCGCGACGGCGCTACCAGCAGCGACCGTCGCTCGCCCCGGATCCCGGACGCCACCGCGAGCGGGCAGATCCCGATCTCGATGATCTCCGAGACCTCGCCGGGAGGCGGCGTGCCCTCCCAGCAGGTCGACTCCACGTCGACCACCAGCACCTCGTCCAACGCGATCACGTGGACCACGATCTCACCGGTCGCGGCGTTCCACGAGTCGCACTCCACCCGCACCGCGCTCTATCGACAGCCACGGATCTCGCGCACCGCCTCCAGCAACGACTTCGCGCCGGCCTCGACCAGACGGCCCCCGCTCGCCTGCGCGACTCGGTCCAGGTCCGCCGTCGAGGCCTCGCCGAACCGGATCGGGAACACCGGCACCTCTCCCCTGCCGACCCGCAGGAACTCGTCCACCGACGGGCCCGCGTTGTTCTCACCGTCCGTCATCAGCACCACCGCCGTCTCGCCGCGGGCCAGTTGCAACGCGCGGTCCAGCGCGGCCCAGATCGCGGTGTTGTCCCGCAGGTCGCCGGACGCGACGACGGCCAGTAACGCATCGAAGTCCTCCCGGCCGCGCACGGTGATCGAACGCTCCTCCAGCACGGTGCCCGCGAACCGGACGATCGTCACGGTCTCGCCGACGTAGAAGCGGTCGAACCCGTTGAGCGACGCGAACGCCTCCCGCAGCCCAGCGAGGCGAGCACCGGCCATCGACGTCGAGTAGTCCAGGACGAAGACCACCTGCCGGCCTTCCCCCGAGCGGTCGTGGAAGAGCAGCAGCCGGTCGATCACCTCGGAACTGTCCGGGAAGGAGAGCGCGGTACCGAGGTCGGCTCGCAGTTTCTCGTCGCGCGTCACGGAGGGTTCGACGGGACGGCGCCAGGTGCGGTCGGCGATCATCTGCTGCGCGGCCGGCGACCTCAGCCACTCCACGACGCGGTCGTACGCGGCCCGGTGCGCGGGGTCGACGAGCATCAGCGGGTAGTCCGACAGCACGATGCCGTCGCGCGGGTAGACGATCTCCAGCGGTTCGGCCAAGCGCCCGGAAGCGTTCAGGGACAACAACTCCGACTCGTGCGCGACCAGTCCGTCCACATCGGACCGGCGGACGAACTCGCCGACAGGGTCGGGCACGTCGAAGGCCCGTCCCGCGAGGAACCCCTGCAGGCGGTCGCAACTCACGTCCTCGGTCCGTAGCGGCGCGCCCGCGGCCGCCGTCGCGACGCCGATCAACGCGGCCATGCCACTGCCGGACACGCGTGGATCGGCCATGCCGTACCGGAACCGGCCCAGCGCGGCGCGGTCCGCGACGTCCGCCCACGTCGGCCGCTCGCCCAGCACGGACCGGCTGCCGCGCTTCACGCCGAGCACCACCGGGGACGTCATGATGCTCGACGCCAGTTCCGGCTCGGCACCTCGCAGGAACCTGGCGGTGGACAACCACGCCAGGTCGAACCCGGCGAGCGACCTGCCGGCCTCGACCGTACCGCGGTGCTCGACCGCCAGCTCGACCCCGGTGGCCTTCCGCAGCTCCGCCAGCACAGGTCCGAGGTCGGCCAGTTCCGTGCTCGCCAGCATCTTCAACCGGACCGGCGGCGGCGTGCTCGACGTGCACGCGGTGACCAGCAGCAGCAGCAGAACTGCTGCCAGCACCTTCATTACTCGGGGCTCCCGCACGGCTCCCCCTGAGTCAGACGATCACGGCACCACCATCGACGACGAGCGTCTCGCCGGTAACGTAACCGCCCGCGGGGGAGGCCAGGAAGACCACGGCGGCGGCAAGTTCCTCGGGATCACCGATGCGTCCGGCCGGAAGCGCCGCCTGCATCTTCTCCAGGTACCCCGGCGGGTACTGGTCGGTCATCTCCGACTCGAAGAAACCGGGGCAGATCGCGTTGACGCGGATGCCCTTGCGCCCGGTCCACTGCTGCGCCAGGTCCCGCGTCAGGCCGAGCAGTCCCGCCTTGGACGCCGAGTACGCGGCCTGGGGAATACCGCCGGTCACGAGCCCGAGCACGCTGGAGATGTTGATGATCGAGCCGCCGGACTTCATGACCGACGCGGCGGCCTGGGCCATCCAGTAGGCGCCGTTGAGGTTCACGTCGATGACGCCGCGGAACTCCTCCGGCGTCTCGCGCGAAGCCGGCACGGCCGACGCGACACCGGCGTTGTTCACGAGCACCGCCACCGTGCCGAACTCCGCCGCCGCTCGTGCGACTTCACGGCAGTCCTCGGGCTTCGACACGTCGGCCTGCACGACCAGAGCGCGCCGACCGGTGGCCTCGACCAGTGCGGCCGTGTCCTTCAGCCTGTCCGCGCGACGAGCCGCGAGCACGACGTCCGCGCCCGCCTCCGCGAGTGCCTTGGCGAACGCGACGCCGAGCCCCGAGGACGCGCCGGTGACGATCGCGACCTTCCCGTCGAGGCGGAACTTGTCCAGAATTCCCACTACGAAAGCCTTTCCAGGATGATCGCCATGCCCTGACCGCCGCCGACGCACATCGTCTCCAGGCCGAACTGGGCGTCGCGGGCCTGCATGCCGTTGATCAGCGTCGTCATGATCCGCGCACCGGTCGAGCCGAACGGGTGGCCCAGCGCGATCGCGCCGCCGTGCACGTTCAGCTTGTCGATGTCGATGCCCAGCGCGCGCTGCGAACCGAGCACCTGGACGGCGAACGCCTCGTTGATCTCCACCAGGTCGATGTCCGAAATGGACAGACCGGCGTGGCCGAGCGCCTGCTTCGTGGCGTCGACGGGGCCGAGGCCCATGATCTCCGGCGACAGGCCCGAGACGCCCGTGGACACGATGCGCGCCAACGGGGTCAGGCCCAGCTCGCGGGCCCGCACATCGCTCATGATCACCACGGCGGCCGCGCCGTCGTTCAGGGGGCAGCAGTTGCCGGCCGTGATGGTGCCCTCGGGCCGGAACGACGGCTTCAGCTGGGAGACGGCCTCCAACGTCACCCCGGCGCGCGGGCCGTCGTCCGTCGAGACGACGGTGCCGTCGGGCAGGGTGACCGGCGTGATCTCGCGGGCGAAGAACCCGTCCGCGATCGACTTCTCCGCGAGGTTCTGCGACCGGACGCCGAACTCGTCCTGGTCGTGCCGCGAGATGCCCATCTGCGTGGCGACGTTCTCGGCCGTCTGGCCCATGGAGATGTAGTAGTCGGGCAGCTTGCCGTCGAGGCGCGGGTCGGTCCACGGAGCGTTGGACGCGGCCGTGTCCTGGGTCCGCTGCTGAGCTTCGTCGAACAGCGGGTTGAACGAGGGCACACCTGCGTGCAGGTACCGGGAGACACACTCGACGCCGGCCGAGATGAACCCGGTGCCCTCGCCCGCCCTGATGGCGTGGAAGGCCATCCGCGCGGTCTGCACGGACGACGCGCAGAACCGGTTGACCGTCGTGCCGGGAAGGTTGTCATGGCCCAGTTGCACCGCCACGCGGCGTGCGATGTTCTGGCCGTGCTCGTCCTGCGGCTCGGCACAACCGAGGTGCAGGTCGGTGATCTCGGACGCCGGGATGTCGCCCAGTGCCGCCGAGATCACCTGCGCGGCCAGGTCGTCCGGCCGCAGCGAGACGAGAGAACCCTTGCGGGCACGGCCGATCGGCGACCGGGCGGTGGAGACGATGACTGCCTCAGCCATGGAAAACCTCCTACAGGCCCAGGTCGCGGCCGATGAGTTCCTTCATGATCTCGTTGGATCCCGCCCAGATCTTCGTGACGCGGGCGTCCATCCACGCGCGGGCGACGCGGTACTCGGTCATGTAGCCGTAGCCGCCGTGCAGCTGCACGCAGGCGTCGATGACCTCGTTCTCGATGTCGGCGCTCCAGTACTTCGCCTGCGCCGCCTCGACCGAGCTCAGTTCGCCGCGAACGTGCTGCATGGTCAGGCTGTCGATGAACGCCTGCGAGACGTCCAGCTTGGTGCGCAGCTCGGCGAGCAGGAACTTGTTGTGCTGGAACTTGCCGATCGCCTGGCCGAAGGCCTTGCGCTCCTTGACGTACTCCAGCGTCTCGTCGAAGACGCCCTGCGCGTGCGCCAGGTTCGAGATGGCGCCGCCGATCCGCTCCTGTGGCAGGCGTTCCATCATGTAGATGAAGCCCTGGCCCTCCTCGCCGATGACGTGCTCCTGCGAGAGCCGCACGTCGGAGAAGAACAGCTCCGCGGTGTCGGAGGGGTGGTGGCCGACCTTCTCGAGCTTGCGGCCGCGCTCGAAGCCGGGCATGCCGGTCTCGACTGCGAACAGCGTGATGCCGCGCGCGCCCTTGGACGGGTCGGTGCGGGCCGCGACGACGATCATGTCGGCGGTGTAGCCGTTGGTGATGAACGTCTTGGAGCCGTTGAGGATCCAGTCGTCACCGTCGCGGACGGCGTTGGTCTTCAGCGCGGCGAGGTCGGATCCGCCGGACGGCTCGGTCATCGCGATGCCGGTCTTGATCTCGCCGGTACACATGCCGGGCAGCCAGCGCTGCTTCTGCTCCTCGGTGCACAGGTCGACGAGGTAGGGCGCGACGACGTCGCCGTGGATGCCCAGCGACGAGGCGACCGCGGCGTTGACCCGGCAGAGCTCCTCGGCGAACACCGTGTTGAAGCGGTAGTCGTTCGCGCCGCTGCCGCCGTACTCCTCGGGGATCTCGAGGCCCAGCAGGCCCTGCCGACCGGCCTCCAGCCACACGTCCCGGTCGATCACCCGCTGCTCGATGAACTTCTCGACGTTCGGCGTGATCGTGCGCTCGACGAACGCCTTCGCCGACTCCCGGAACGCGGCGTGATCCTCGTTGAACAGCGTCCGCTGCACGACTACCTCCATACTAAGCGGTTGCTTAGAGCTAAGCGCCCGCTTAGCGTGCAGTACGATCCATCACCTGTCAACACGCGAGGAGCGGCCCGATGAACACGACCGGACTGGACGGGTTCTCACTGCTCGACGAAACCTGGCGCGCCGTGACCCCGGACGCCGCCCGCCGGATGCTCATCGCCGCCGTCCAGGCGTTCGCAGACAAGGGATACCACGCCACGACGACGCGTGACATCGCTTCGCTGGCCGGAATGTCCCCCGCGGCCGTGTACATCCACTACCGGTCCAAAGAAGAGCTTCTCTTCAACATCTCGCTCGTCGGCCACGAGACGTCGCTGGCGCTGCTGTCGAGCATCCAGGGCGACGGCGCGGTGCAGCGGCTGAGGAACGCGGTGGCGACGTTCGCGGGCTGGCACGCGGAGTTCCACACGACGGCGCGGGTGGTGCAGTACGAGCTCGGCGCGCTCTCCCCGGAACACCACGCGGAGGTGGCGGAGCTGCGCCGGCAGATCGAGCAGCGGATGCGGTCCTACATCGCGGACGGCGTCGAGGAGGGCGTGTTCGACGTCCCCGACCTCAAGGGCGCGACCCTGGCCGTGCTGTCGCTGTGCATCGACGTCGCGCGCTGGTACCAGCCGAGCGGCAAGCGGACCCCGGACGAGATCGGCGCGATGTACGCCGACCTCGTCCTGAGGATGGTCCGCCCTACCTGACCGACTTCCTGCCGTACACGCCTGCCACGACCGAGACACCGATCGCCGCGACGACGATCTGGACGATCACCTCGATCCAGTCGATGCCCGGCGTGTCCTGCACGCCGAGCAACCGCGCGATCCACGTCCCGATGAACGCGGCCGCGATGCCGACCAGCAGCGTCAGCCAGATCGGAATGGCCTGCTTGCCCGGTGCGAACAGCTTCCCGAGCAAGCCCAGGATCAGGCCGATGATGAGCGCGCCGATGATGCTCTCGATGGTCACGGTCGCCTCCTCCCGCTACACCCCGATGCACTCGGGGATCTCGGAGAAAATCATCCCGTCACTCGGCAAGATCCGCAGCTCGAGAACTACCAGCGGCTGCCGGAGACCTGGCTCATCCACTGGTTGATCGTCGCGGTCCAGTCGGTGCCGACGGCCTGCTGGTGCGACATGGCGAACCGGCCGTACGCGTCGCCGCCCGCACGGAGCAGCCCGGCGCGCTTGTCGGCCTCCAGGACCACGTGCAGCTCGCCCGGCGTGGTGACGAACGTCAGTTCGACCTGCTTGACGCGGCCCGCGAACTGGGGCGGCGGGTAGAACTCGATCTCCTGGTAGAACGGCAGCTGCTGCGGCACGCCGTGGATGCGGCCGCGCTCGTTGTCCGCCTTGGTGAAGCGGAAGCCCATCTGCCCGAACGCCTGGAGCACGGCGTCCTGCGACGCCAGCGGGTGCACCCAGATCGGGTCGAGGTCACCGGGGTCGACGGCGCCGCGCACCTCGAGCTCGGTGCGCAGGCCCAGCTGCATGCCGTTGAGCTGCATGCCGCCCACGACGTTGAGCGGGCACTCGAACGGCACCGGCACCTGGAACGGCAGCGAGAGGTTCTGGTGCGGCTGGGCCATGATCCGCTGGCCCACGGAGAACTTGTGGAACTCCATGTTGGTGTTGTACTCGTTGTCGCCGCTCTCGACCTCGACGCGGGTGAGCAGCGCGAGCGTGACGTGGTCGATCTCGGCCGGGTGGTCGCCGCCTGCGATGCGCACCTCGCCGGACAGCACCTCGCCGGGCCTGACGTTGGGATTGGTCAGGACCGTGTCGACAGTCGGCCCGCCCACGCCGAACGCGCGCATCATCCTTTTGAACACCACTGCGGCCTCCTGAAGCCCTTGCTGTTTGCGGGGAGTCTGCCAACTGGATCGCCCGTTTGCGGCGAAGTGTTCCGTTGACGCCTCAACCCCCAGATCGGTTCCGTATGGACTTCTGTTGACTTCAGATGGCAGCATGCGACCGCCGTCACATACTAAGCGGTCGCTCAGGAGGTTGCCCGTGCTGCTCGTCGCCAACCGGGGTGAGGTGGCTGTCCGCGTTCTGCGCGCGGCCGCTGACCTGGGGATACGCACCGTGGCGGTGTATGCGGAGGACGACGCTTCCTCGCTCCACGTGACGCTCGCGGACCGTGCGGTGGCGCTGCGTGGGCCGTCGCCGTACCTCGACGTGGATCAGCTACTGGACGCGGCCGAGGGGTGTCAGGCCGTGCATCCGGGGTGGGGATTCCTGTCCGAGAACGCCGCGTTCGCTCGGGCGTGTTCGGAGCGCGGGCTGACGTTCGTCGGGCCGTCCGCTGACGTTCTGGAACTGCTCGGTGACAAGCGGCGAGCACGGGAACTGGCGGCGTCGCTGGGGATTCCGGTGCTGGAGGCTGCGCCCGGCGAGTTCCCGGTGATGGTGAAGGCGGTCGCCGGGGGTGGCGGCAAGGGCATGCGGGCGGTGCACAGCCCTTCGGAGCTCGACAGCGCCGTCGAGGCGTGCCGGGCGGAGGCGCTGGCGGCGTTCGGGGTGGGCGATGTCTACCTCGAACGGCTGATGCCCTCCGCCCGGCACATCGAGGTGCAGCTCGTCGGCACCTCGGTGATCGGCGACCGCGACTGCTCGCTGCAGCTGCGGCACCAGAAGGTCGTGGAGATCGCGCCCGCTCCCCTGCTGGACTCGTTGCTGCGCAAGGCTCTGCACTCATCGGCCATGGCAATCGCCTCGGCCGTGGACTACCAGGGCGTCGGCACCGTCGAGTTCCTGGTGTCCGGGGACTCGTTCGCGTTCCTGGAGGTCAACCCGCGGCTGCAGGTCGAGCACACGGTCACCGAGATGGTGTCCGGAGTGGACCTGGTGCGCACCCAGCTGCTGCTCGCCTGGGGCGGCGACGTGGACTTCACGCCCCACGACCGCGGCGCGGCCGTGCAGGTGCGCGTGAACCAGACCTCGGGCGGCGTGCTGTCGTCGTTCGGGCTGCCCGCCGGGCCGGGCGTCCGCGTCGACACGCACGGGTACGTCGGCTACCGGGTCGGCACGCGGTACGACGGGCTGCTCGCGAAGCTCGTGGTGCACGGCGAGGACCTGGACGTAGCCCTGAACCGGGCGCGGCGCGCGTTGCGCGAGTTCCGGGTCGAGGGCGTCGCGACGAACCTGGAGTTCCTTCATACCCTGCTGGACCAGGACATCGTCGGTGCGACCACGGACTTCGTGGTCGAGGAGCCGGTGCCGGGCATGCGGGCGCCGCTGGCCGGCACGGTGGTCGCCGTCGACCCCGGTGCCGTCGTGCTGGAAGCGATGAAGATGCAGCACGTCGTACGGGTGTCCGGCGACGTGCTGGTGTCGGTGGGCGACACCGTGACCGAGGGCCAGGTGCTGGCGACCGGTGCCGGCGAGTCCGATGAGGACGTTGCCGAGGTGGATCCGGAGCACGTCCGGCCGGATCTGGCGGAAGTGCTGGCGCGCCACGACTTCGACCGCCCCGGGGCCGTCGCTCGCCGGGGTGGGCGGACCGCCCGCGAGAACATCGCGGATCTCTGCACTTCCTTCGTCGAGTACGGCGGCCTCGCGATCGCCGCCCAACGCCGGCGCCGATCGCTTGAGGACCTGGTCGAACGCACGCCCGCCGACGGCATGGTGGCCGGCATCGGCATCGTGAACGGCCAACGGGTCGTGGCGATGTCCTACGACTACGCCGTGCTGGCCGGCACTCAGGGCCTGCGCAACCATCAGAAGAAGGACCGGCTGTTCGCCCTGGCACAGCAGGAGAACCTGCCGGTGGTGCTGTTCGCCGAGGGCGGCGGCGGACGGCCCGGCGACACCGACCACAGCATGGTCAGCGGCCTGGACTGCGGCTCGTTCCACGCGTTCGCGCGGCTGAGCGGGCAGGTGCCGTTGGTCGGCGTGGTGGCGGGGCGGTGCTTCGCGGGCAACGCGGTGCTGCTGGGCACGTGCGACGTGATCATCGCGGTCGAGGGCGCGAACATCGGCATGGGCGGCCCGGCGATGATCGAGGGCGGTGGGCTCGGTGCGTTCCGGCCCGAGGACATCGGTCCGTTGGACGTGCAGGTGCCCAACGGCGTGGTGGACATCGCGGTGGGGTCGGAGGAGGACGCGGTCGCTGTCGCGAAGCAGTACCTCTCGTACTTCCAGGCTCCCGCAGGCGTCCCCTCGCCGAATGCGCAGCCTTCGCCCGCGCCCTCGGGGGAACCCCTAAAAACAATTCTCCCAGACAGCACCGACAATTTCGGATCGTGGAACTGCGCGGACCAGCGCCTCCTCCGCCACGCCGTCCCCGAGAACCGCCTGCGCGCCTACAACATCCGCGCGCTCATCACCACCCTCGCCGACACCGGCAGCGTCCTCGAACTCCGCCAGGGCTTCGGCAAGGCGATCGTCACCGCACTGGTCCGGATCGAAGGCCGCCCCATTGCCCTGATCGCCAACGACCCGAACGTCCTCGGCGGGGCGATCGACGCCGACGCCGCCGACAAGTGCGCCCGCTTCCTGCAGCTGGCCGACGCGTTCGACATCCCGGTCGTCTCGCTGTGCGACACCCCGGGGTTCATGGTCGGCCCCGACGCCGAACGGACCGCCACCGTCCGCCACCTCACCCGCATGGTCGTGACGGGCGCCAACCTCACCGTCCCTTTCGGACTCGTGATCCTGCGCAAGGCGTACGGCCTCGGCGCGCAGGCCATGGCGGCGGGCAGCCTGAAGGTGCCGCAGTTCGCGATCTCGTGGCCCACCGGCGAGTTCGGCCCGATGGGCCTCGAAGGCGCCATCAAACTCGGCTTCCGCAAAGAGCTCGACGCGATCGCGGACCCGGACGAGCGCAGGCAGCGCTACGACCAGATGGTCGCGATGGCCTACGAGCACGGCAAAGCCCTCAACGTCGCCTCGGTCTTCGAGATCGACGACGTGATCGACCCGGCCGACACGCGCCGCTGGATCGCCACGGCGCTGGCCCCCGCAACTTCCCGCTCACAAGGGAAGAAACGCCCGTTCATCGACACGTGGTGAGGAGAATCCGTGGTCAGCGTCGCCCCTGCGGAACAGAAGACCTTACGTCGGCTCATGGCAGCCGGGCTCGTCGGTTCGAGTCTCGAGTGGTACGACTTCTTCATCTACGCGACCGCCGCGGCATTGGTGTTCCCGAAACTGTTCTTCCCCGAGGCGACGCCGATCGTGGCGTTGCTCCTGTCGTTCAGCACGTTCTGGGCGGGCTTCATCGCGCGCCCGATCGGCGGCCTGGTCTTCGGGCACTTCGGCGACAAGGTCGGCCGCAAGCCGGCACTGGTCGTCTGCCTCGGGCTGATGGCGGCGGCGACGTTCCTCATCGGCCTGCTGCCCACGACGGCGTCCATCGGCGTCGGCGCGCCGATCCTGCTGGTGCTGCTGCGCTTCCTGCAGGGCATCGCGGTCGGTGGGCAGTGGGGCGGTGTGGTCCTGCTGCTGACCGAGACTGCGGGGCCGAAGAAGCGCGGTTTCGCGGGCACGTTCGGGCAGGCCGGCGTTCCGATCGGCGTGCTGCTGGGCAACGTCGCCTTCATCAGCGCCACGACGTCTCTCTCGCCTGAGGCGTTCGCCTCGTGGGGCTGGCGCGTGCCGTTCCTCGCGAGCGCGCTCCTCTTCCCGGTGGTGCTGTTCATCCAGCTCAAGGTCGAGGACAGCCCGGTCTTCCGTGAGCTGCAGCAACGCCGTGCGTCGGGACCGGTCGTGGCGCAGGCACCGCTGAAGGAGGCTCTGCGGACCCACCGCAAGCCGATCCTGCTCGGCGCCGGCCTGATGTTCGCGTCCAACGCGATCTTCTACGTGTCGATCGCGGGCGTCCTGTCCTACGCGACCACCACGCTCGGCCTGGCCCGCGAGTCGGTGCTGGTCGTCAGCATGCTGTCGTCCCTCGTGAGCATCCCGGTCATCCTCTGGGCCGGACACGCGTCGGACCGCCTCGGGCGCCGTCCGCTGATCATCGCGGGCACGATCGGCATGATCGTGTGGGCGTTCCCGTACTTCCTGCTCGTGGACACGGCCTCGCTGCTGTTGCTGTTCGTCGCGAACACGGTCGGAGGCATCGCGTCCTCTCTCGTGTACGGGCCGATCGCCGCCTACCTGGGTGAACTGTTCGAGGCGCATGTCCGGTACTCGGGTGCTTCTCTCGCGTACCAACTGGCGTCGATCCTGGTCAGCGGCGGCACACCGTTCGTCATGACGGCGCTGCTGGGCGCGACCGGGACCTCGCTGTCCGTGTCGGCGTTCCTGCTGGTCATGGGCCTGTTCACGTTGGTGTCGGTGTTCAGGCTGCCGGAGACGCACCGGCCGGAACGGGCCTGATCAGAGGCTGTGAAGGCCTGATCTAACGGACAAATCGGGCCTTCACAGTCAAGACCTCTGCGGAACCTGGAGCCGATGCCGTACGTTGGCGCGTCGTGACCACTCTCATGGCGCGCTTCAAGCAGCGGATGCGCAGGTTCGCGCAGAAACCCGGCTCGATCGACCTCGCCCCGTTCCAGGCAATGCTCGCGGACGTGGAAAAACACGCGGACGCGTTCAAGGCGTTCAGCGACGAAGAGCTGACGGCCCACGCCAAGAAGCTGCGCGGGGAGAGCACGGACACCGAGCTCGTGGCCCTCACGCGGGAGGCCGCCGAGCGAGCCATCGGGCAGCGTCCGTTCGACGTGCAGGTGCTGGGTGCGCTCGGCATGCTCAGCGGGCTCGTCGTCGAGATGGCGACCGGTGAGGGCAAGACGCTCGCGGGCGCCATGGCCGCGGCCGGGTTCGCGATCAAGGGCAAGCGCGTCCACGTGGTCAGCGTCAACGACTACCTCGCCCAGCGCGACGCGGACTGGATGGGCCCGCTGTACCGCCTGCTGGGCGTCACCGTGGGCTGGATCAACGGCAGCTCGAAGGCCGAGGAGCGCCGCGAGGCCTACCAGTGCGAGGTCACGTACGCGCCGGTCAGCGAGATCGGGTTCGACATCCTGCGGGACCGGATCGTCACGAGCGCCGACGACGAGATCGTGCCGGAGCCGGAGGTCGCGCTCATCGACGAGGCCGACTCGGTGCTCGTCGACGAGGCCCGCGTACCGCTGGTGCTCGCCGGCTCGACCAGCTCGGAGGCGGCCGACCCGGTCATCGCGGACCTGGTGAAGCGGCTGCGGCAGAACCTGCACTACGAGATCGACGACGAGGAGCGCAACGTCTTCCTCACGGGTGCGGGTTCCGAGGCCGTCGAGCGGGCGCTCGGCGAGATCGACCTGTACTCGCAGGAGCACGTCACGTCCACGCTGTCGAAGGTGAACGTGGCGCTGCACGCGCAGGTGCTGCTGCACCGCGACGTCGACTACATCGTGCGTGACGGCAAGGTGCACCTGATCAACGACACGCGTGGCCGTGTCGCGAAGCTGCAGCGGTGGCCGGACGGCCTGCAGGCCGCGGTCGAGGCCAAGGAGAACGTCCAGACGACCGAGTCGGGCGAGATCCTCGACTCGATGACGGTGCAGGCGCTGCTGTCGCGCTACCCGACGCGCTGCGGCATGACCGGTACCGCCGTGGCCGTCGCCGAGACGCTGCGGGAGTTCTACGAGCTGGAAGTGCTCGTGATCCCGCCGAACAAGGAGAACATCCGCGAGGACGAGCACTTCCGCCTCTACGCGACGCTGGAGCAGAAGGAGGAGGCGATCGTCGAGGAGATCAAGACCGTGCACGAGACCGGTCGCCCGATCCTCGTCGGCACGCTCGACGTCGCCGAGTCGGAGCGGATCTCCTCCAAGCTGCGCGCCGCCGGCATCGAGTGCGTGGTGCTCAACGCGAAGAACGACGCCGAGGAGGCGTCGATCATCGCGGACGCCGGTTCCTACCAGCGCATCACGGTCTCGACCCAGATGGCCGGTCGCGGTACGGACATCCGGCTCGGTGGCCACGAGGGCGAGGACCACGACCGGATCGCCGAGCTCGGCGGCCTGTACGTGATCGGCTCCGGGCGCCACTCGTCGTCACGCCTGGACGACCAGCTGCGCGGCCGCGCGGGGCGTCAGGGCGACCCCGGCGGCTCGGTGTTCTTCTCGTCCATGCAGGACGAGCTGATCACCCAGTACGCGCCGGACGCCGAGGACCCGTCCGAAGTGGACAACGACGGGCGGGTGCACGACAAGGGTCTGCTGCACACCTTCGAGCACGCCCAGCGCGTGGCCGAGGGTGTGAACCTGGAGATCCACCGCAACACCTGGCGCTACAACAAGCTGATCGAGCACCAGCGCGACCTTCTGCTCAAGCACCGCGACGTCGTGCTGCGCACCGACGCGGCGTTCGAGAAGGTCGGCGAGAAGGAGGGCGTGTCCGGCGAGGTGGCCGCCGACGCCGCCCGCAAGATCACGCTGTTCTTCCTCGACGACCTGTGGACGCACCACCTGACGTTCCTGTCGGACCTGCGCGAGGGCATCCACCTGCGCGCGCTGGCCCGGCAGAACCCGCTGGACGAGTTCCACCGCGAGGCCATCCCGGCGTTCAACAAGATCGTGCCGGAGTCGTGGGAGCGCACCGCGGAGAAGTACGAGGCGGCCAAGATCACCGACGACGGCTACGACCTCGCCGACGCCGGGGTGAAGCGCCCGAGCTCGACGTGGACGTACCTGGTGCACGACAACCCGTTCGGCTCCGGACTGGAGGAGTCGATGAAGGGTCTCGTCAAGATGGTCCGCGGGCAGCGCCGCTGACGGTCACATCTTCCCGGGGACGACGAGGTCGTCCACGGGTCTGGCGGGCCGGGGCAACGTCTCGGCCCGTCTGGCTTTCGCAGGCGTCGTGGCGGCCGCGGTCATCTCGGCGGTCAGCTTCTTGATCTCCGCGAGGATGTCGAGGTGCTCCTGCGACGGCGGTGGTCCGACGAAGTTGGACCTGTCGTGTGCCGTCCGTTCCGCGCGCTCGGCCAGCAGCCGGATGCGGCGCAAGTGCTCGTGTTCCCCGTCCGGGAACAGGAAGTCGGTCTGCTCCATCACCAGTGCAAGCTTTCGCGTGCACGGGTGACGAGTCGATCCCCTAGTCGGCTGATTCGAGTTTCTGGACGAGCCAGCCGTGGAAACCGCCGATGTGGTGCTCCGGGAGCACCACCACTTCACCATGCGCGGGCCGATATCGCTCGCAGGTTTTGAAGTCCTGTTCGTTCACCCGGTGGAACAGCTCGACCGAGCGAGAGACGTCACGGCCGGTGCAGACGGGCAGGGTCGAACAGGGCGATCGGGTGCCGCGTGACCCCGTCGATCGCGAGGTCGGCAAGGATCTCGCCGACGACGGGCACGAACTTGAAGCCGTGCCCGGAGAAGCCGCACGCCACGGTCACGCCGTCGTGCCCTGGGTGGCGGGCGATGACGAAGTCCCGGTCGGCGGTGTTGGTGTACATGCAGGTCGCGGCTCGTTGCACCGTGCCGGCGAGGCCGGGCATCGGAGACCTCGTGGCGGTGACGATCGCCTCGACCTCGTGGGCGTGCACCGTGCGGTCGATGGTCTCGGGCGTGCAGATCTCGCCGCCGTGGTGGAACGCGACCTTCACCGCGCCGTCATGCTCGGGGAAGCCGTAGAAGCTCGTGCCGTCCGCGCGGTCCCAGATGTAGATCGGGTAGCCGGCGAACGGCTCGGCCGGGGTGAAGTAGAACTGGACCTGACGTTCGATCTCAAACGGGATTCGCAGGTCTCCCAACAACTCCGGCGCCCACGGGCCAGGGCACAGGACGACGTGCCCGGCCTCGTAGCTCCCGCGACTCGTGGTGACCCTGCCGGGCTCCCAGTGCGTCACCGGCTCTTCGAAACGCAGGTCGGCCCCCGCGCGCCGGGCGAGCGTCAGGTGGGCCGCTACGGACGTCTCCGGCACGACGAAGCCCGCGCCGGGTTCGTACAGCCCGATCTCGTCGTGCGCCGGCCGCAGGGCGGGGAAGCGCTCCCGGAGCTGGGACGCGTCGAGCAGTTCGTGTGCCAGACCGAACTGCTCGACGCTCGCCCGGCTACCCGTGATGGCGCCGCTGTCCGGATCGCCGACGATGATCCCGCCGACGCGGTGGAAGATCCGTTCACCGCTGTCCCGCTCGATCTGGTCCCACATCTCGTGTGCCCGCAGCAGCAACGGCACGTACGCGGGGTCCTCGAAGTAGGCCTGCCGCGTGATGCGGGACCCGCCGTGGCTCGACCCCAGCGCGTGCGCGGGCGTGAACTTCTCCAGTCCCAGCACCCGTTTCCCGCGCTGGGCGAGCCGGTACGCGGCGGCACTGCCCATGCCGCCGAGCCCGATGACGATGACGTCGTAGGTCATCCGCGGAGCCGCTTCATCCTGGGATCGAACAGCGGCTCCTGAGCAGGACGCGCCTTGACCTTCCGCCCGAAGTACTCGATCTCGACCTCGTCGTCGATCTCGCTGGGCAGCCAGGCGTAGGCGATGTTGAGGCCGGTCGTGTACCCGTAGGCGGCACTCGTGACATAGCCGACCGGTTCTCCTTGGTGGAACACGGGTTCGCTGCCGAGTACGACGCTGTGCGGGTCGTCGATCGTGAGGCAGGTGAGCTTCTTGGTCGAGGTGAGGTTGTGCAGCGACCCCTTGCCGAGGAACTCCTTGTCCTGGCGCACCGCGAACCCGAGCCCCGCCTCGAACGGGTCGTGCTCGGTCGTCACGTCCGTGCCCCACGACCGGTAGCCCTTCTCCAGGCGCAGGCTGTTGAACGCGCCGCGCCCGGCGGCGATGACCCCGTGCCGCTGTCCTGCCTCCCACAGCGTGTCCCACAGCTTCGGGCCGAGGTCCGCGGTGGTGTAGAGCTCCCAGCCCAGTTCGCCCACATAGGACAGTCGCAGTGCCGTCACCGGAACGTTCTTGATGAACGCCTTCTGCGCGGTGAAGTACCCCTTCCGCGTGTCCAGGGTGTGCGAGATGTCGTTGACGAGATCGCGCGCCAACGGGCCCCACAGGCCGATGCAGCACGTTCCGGCCGTGATGTCCTTGATGAAGACGTCGTCCGGCGCGTGCCGGGTGAGCCAGTCGAGGTCGAGGTTGCCGTTCGCGCCGACCTGGAACGTCGTCGCGCCGAGCCGGGCGATCGTCAGGTCGCTGCGCACGCCGCCCTGTTCGTCCAGCAGCAGCGTGTAGACGACGGCGCCGGGCCTGCGGTCGAGGTTGTTGGTTGTCATGCGCTGCAGGAACTCCAGCGCTCCCGGCCCGCCGACCTCCAGCCGCTTCAACGGTGTCATGTCGAACAGCGCGACCCGCTTGCGCGTCACCAGCGCCTCGGCCCCGCAGATCGGCGACCAGAACCGGCTCGCCCACTCGTTCCGCGCGGGCACCTCGGCGACCTCGGGCAGGCCCGCGTTGGCCTCGTACCAGTGCGGCCGCTCCCAGCCCGACGCCTCCAGGAAGAACGCGCCGAGCTCCTGCTGCCTGCCGTAGAACGGGCTCGTGCGGATCGGCCGCGGGCTTTCCATGGGCTGCAACGGGTGCAGCACGTCGTAGACCTCGACGAAGTTCTGGCAGGCGCGTTCCAGCACGTAGTCGGGCGCCAGCTGCACCTGCTCGAACCGGTTGAGGTCGCTGGAGTGCAGGTCCAGCTCCGGCTGCCCGTCCACGATCCACTCGGCCATCGACCGCGCCACACCCGCGGAGTGCGTGATCCACACCGCCTCCGCCACCCAGAAGCCGTGCAGCGCCGGGTGTTCGCCCAGCAACGGCATCCCGTCGCTGGTGAACGAGAACATCCCGTTGAACCCGCGGTCCACCCCGGCCCGCGCCAGCGCCGGGATCAGCTCCACGGCCGACGCCCAGGACTCCTCGAAGTCCTCCTCGGTGAACGGCAGCTCCGAGCCGGTGATGTCGCGCGCCGCGATCGGCATGGGCCGGTGCCCGTACGCGCCAATGCCCAGCGCCTTGCCGTGCGAGCGGAAGTACAGGTCGGCTTCCTGGTGCCGCAGGATCGGCTGACGTGCCAACGCCTCCGCGTCGGCGTCCAGGTCGCCGGTGAACGCGTACTGGTGGGCCATGGGCACGAGCGGAACAGTCAGCCCGACCATCTCGCCCAGCAGCGGCCCCCACATCCCGGCGCACGACACGACGATGTCGGCGGCGAACACGTCCGTCCCGGTCCGCACGCCGGTGACCCGGTCGCCCGCGGTCTCGACGGCGACGACCTCCTGCCCGAACTCGAACCGCGCCCCGCGCTCGATGGCCCGCCGCGCCTGGATCTCGGCGGCCTGGACGGGCTTCGCGAGGCCGTCACTCGGGATCAGAAACCCGCCGAGCACCCGGTCCCGGTCCAGCAACGGGTACAGCCGCGCGACCTCGTCCGCGTCGATCAGCCGGCTCCGCACGCCCCACGACGTGGCCCAGCCGTGCCTGCGCGCGAGGTCGGCGAGCCGTTCGGGGCCGGTGGCGATCTCCAGGCCGCCCACCTGGTCGAAGCAGCCGAGAGCCGTGTACTTCTCGACCGTGTAACGGGCGAAGCTCGTCATGCTGCGGCACGAGTTCGTCTGGAAGACCAGGCCGGGCGCGTGCCCGCTGGACCCGCCGACCGCGAGTCCCGCCGCCTGGTCGAGGACCGTGACGTCGGTGAAGCCCCGCTCGGTGAGCTCGTCGGCCAGCGCGCACCCGACGATCCCCGCCCCCACGAGCACCACGCGAGGCACTGCACCAGGCATCAGTACACCCCTTCGCCGCAGTTGCGAGTAACAGAACTCGTACCGCTATCTGCAACAACCTGCGGTCAGGGCGTCCGGCTGTCAAGACGGCCGTTCGGGCTCACCCGCGGCGAGGGGCGCACCCCTCGCTGCGGGCTGTCTAGCCTGCGAAGTAACCCAACTGTGCCGAGAGTTCGCCTGCCGCCGCCGTCATCTTCGGCACGATCTCCTCCACCCGCTGCCGCGACAACCGATATGACGGCCCGGACGCGCTCATCGCCGCGACGACCTCGCCACGATGCCCGCGCACCGGGACGGCCACCGCGTGCAGGCCCAGTTCGAGCTCCTCGAAGCACGCCGCGAATCCCTGCGACGCGACCGTCTCCAGCTCGGCCAGCAACTGGCCGCTGTCCACGACCGTGTTCTCGGTGTAGGAGTCGAGCGGCAACGACGCCAAGCGCTTGCGCTCGTCCGCCGGCAGGTAGGCCAGCAGGACCTTGCCGGACGACGTGGCGTGCAGGGGTGTGCGCTGGCCGATCCAGTTCACGGCGGAGACGGCCGCCGAGCCGCGGGCCTGGGTGATGTTGATGGCGACGCCGGCGTCGTGCACGGCGATGTTGACGGTCTCGCCGAACGAGTCGGCAAGGGTCTCGCACACGGGCTGGCCGAGCTTGGTCAGGTCCATCCGACCGGTGGCGGCGCCGGCCAGGCGCACCACCCCGAAACCGATGGCGTACTTGCCCCTTTCACCGAGCTGCTCCACCAGGCCACGCGCCTCCAGCACGGAGACGAGTCTGGACACCGTGGACTTGTGCACACCCAGCTCACCAGCGATTTCGGTGATACCGGCCTCGCCCTGCGCCAGTAGTTCGAGCACGCTGATGGCCCTGTCCACGGACTGCACCTGAGCTGCCGAGTCGGAGTTGCTCATCGCGCAACAGTAACCGGCAGGCAAAACAACCGCGTGGACTCTTGACTGCGGGTCTTCGGAGCCGCACATTGTGTTGCGTCATTCGGAACGTGTGCCGTGTCACGCAACGGAGGCCGACGATGATCCGCGCCTGCGCTCTCATGGACCTGCCCCCAGGGGAGGCGGTTCGCATCGTCGGTCCTCGCGCGCCGTCAGCGGCGAGCGCCTGTCCCGTCCACGTGAAAGATGGAGGGGTCTATCTCGATGCCCAAGTGAACAGGGACGTGGCGTGAAGACGATCGCGATCATCGGCGCCTCACTCGCCGGTCTGAGGTCGGCGCAGGCACTGCGCCAGCAGGGGTTCGAAGGACGGATCGTCGTCGTCGGTGACGAGGTCCATCTCCCCTATGACCGGCCTCCTCTCTCGAAGGACTTCCTCCTCGGCAAGGTCGAGGCGGTACCGCTCGCGGACCAGGAGGACCTCGACGCGCTGGACGCGGAGTGGCGCCTGGGCGTGCGGGCGACCGGGTTGCTCTCCAGCCGGGAGATCTCGCTCAGTGACGACACGACGGTCGAGGCCGACGGCATCGTCATCGCGACGGGCGGCCTGCCGCGCACGATTCCCGGCACGCACGTCCTGCGCACGCTGGACGACGCGATCAAGCTCCGCGAGGCGTTCGGCACCGCGCAGCACATCGGCATCATCGGCGCCGGCTTCATCGGGGCCGAGATCGCCTCCAGTGCGCGCGCTCTGGGCAAGGACGTCACCGTCGTCGAGGCACTTCCCACGCCTCTCACGCGCGTGCTGGGCGCCGAGATGGGCGCTGCATGTGGACACCTGCACGGCGACCATGGATCAACGTTGATCACGGGAATCAATGTTGACTCGGTCAACGTCGACGGCGGAATCAACCTCGCGGACGGCCGTGTCGTCGGCGCCGACGTCGTCGTCGCGGGCATCGGCACACGCCCGGCGACGGACTGGCTCACCGGCGGGCCGGTCAACGTCGGCAACGGCGTCCTGTGTGACGCGGGCGGCGTGACGAATCTGCGGAACATCGTCGCCGTCGGCGACGTCGCGAACTGCGCCGGGCACCGTGCCGAGCACTGGACGAGCGCGACCGAACAGGCACAGATCGCCACCCGGAACCTGCTCGCGGGCGAGACCGTCGCGACGCACACCAACGGCGGCTACGTCTGGTCCGACCAGTACGGCGTGCGGATCCAGTTCATCGGGCGAGCGACGGAGGACGTTCGCGTAGAAGATGGGGCCATCGAGGACAGGAAGTTCGTCGCGACCTATCGAGACGGTGACCACCCGGACGACATCGTTGGCATTGTGGCCATGAGCAACGCACGACTCTTCACCCGGCTTCGCCGGAATCTGAAGTAACGGTCGTCACGGTTTACCGCCACCGGCGACCGGATAAATACCCGAGTGTCCTTCATGGACACATAATTCAGGGAGGCAGTCCGTGTCGCCGGTGCGGCAGATCATCAACCCCTTCGACCAGAGCGTCATCACCGAGGTCGAGGAGCAGACCCGCGACCAGGCCGTGGCGGCGATCGCCAGGGCGAGAAACGCCTTCGACCACGGCGACTGGCAGCACTCCAGCCCCGAACACCGCGCCGCCGTGCTGAACCACGTCGCGGACCTCCTGGAACGCGACAAGGAGGACATCGCCCGCACCGAGACGCTCGACACCGGCAAGACGCTGGTCGAGAGCCGCATCGACGTGGACGACGTCGCCGCCGTGTTCCGCTACTACGGCAACCTCGCCGGACTGCTGCACCCGAAGATCGTCCAGGGTGTTCCGGCGGACGTCATCAGCCGCGTCGACTACGAACCCGTCGGCGTCTGCGGCCTGATCGCGCCCTGGAACTACCCGCTGTTGCAGATGTCCTGGAAGATCGCGCCCGCCCTGCTGGCGGGCAACACGATCGTGGCCAAGCCCAGCGAGATCACCCCGCTCACGACGATCAAGCTGTTCGACCTGCTGCGGGAGGCCGGACTGCCGGACGGGGTCGCGAACCTGGTCCTCGGCACCGGCCCGGAGGTCGGCGCGCCGCTGTCCGAGCACCCCGACGTCGACCTGGTCTCGTTCACCGGCAGCCTCGCGACCGGTCAGCGGATCATGGCATCGGCCGCGAGGACCGTGAAGAAGGTCGCGCTCGAACTCGGCGGCAAGAACCCGAACATCGTCTTCGTGGACGCCGACCTCGACGTCGCCGTCGACTACGCGCTCACCGCCGCGTTCTTCCACGCCGGCCAGGTCTGCTCGTCCGGTACCAGGCTCATCGTGCACTCCAGCGTCTACGACGACTTCGTGGACGAGGTCGCGCGCCGGGCCGATCTCATCAAGCTGGGCAACGGGTTCGACGAGGACACCGAGTCCGGTCCCCTCGTCAGCGCCGAGCACCGGGCCAAGGTCGAGAGCTACGTCGAGGTCGCCAGGCAGGAGGGCGCGACCCTCAAGGCGGGCGGCAGGCGTCCCGAGGAAACCGAGCTGCAGAACGGTTTCTTCTTCCGCCCCACGGTCTACGCGGACTGCACGAGGGACATGAAGCTCGTCCAGGACGAGACGTTCGGCCCGATCATCACCGCCGAGCGCTTCGAGACCGAGGACGAGGCGATCAGGCTCGGCAACGACACCGAGTACGGCCTCGCCGGCGGTGTCTGGAGCCAGGACCTGGACAAGGCGCAGCGCGTCGCGAAGAAACTGCGCCACGGCACGGTCTGGATCAACGAGTTCGGCCCGTACCTGCCGCAGGCGGAGTGGGGCGGCTTCAAGCGCTCCGGCGTCGGCCGCGAACTCGGCACCGCGGGCCTGCACGAGTACACCGAGCCCAAGCACGTGTACCAGAACCTCAAGCCTGAAGCCCAGAACTGGTTCGCGCGAAGGGACTCCAAGTGACCGCGTACGACTACGTGATCGTCGGCGGCGGAACGGCGGGCTGTGTGCTCGCGGCACGACTCACCGAGGACGAGAACGTCACGGTCGCGGTCATCGAGGGCGGCCCCTCCGACGTCGGCGACGAGAAGATCCTGAACCTGCGCAACTGGATCAACCTGCTGGAGACCGAGTACGACTACGACTACCCGACGGTCGAGCAGCCGCGCGGCAACTCGCACATCCGGCACAGTCGCGCGAAGGTGCTCGGCGGGTGTTCCAGCCACAACACGCTGATCTGCTTCCAGCCGCTGCCGCAGGACCTCGACGGCTGGGGCCACGGCTGGACGTGGGACGCGGTCGGCCCGTACTACGACAAGGTCCAGCTCAACATCATCCCCGTGGTGGAGAAGGACCGGAACCCGATCGCCAAGGACTTCGTCGCCGCCGCGCAGCAGGCCACCGGCGTCCCGGAGATCGAGAACTTCAACGCCAAGCCCTTCGAGGACGGCGTCGGCTTCTTCTCCATCGCCTACCACCCGGAGAAGAACAACCAGCGCTCCAGCGCCAGCACCGCCTACGTGCATCCGATCCTGGACCGCAGGAACCTGACGCTGCTGCTCGACACCTGGGCGGGCAGGATCGAGTTCGACGGCACCCGCGCGATCGGCGTGCACACCGACAAGGGCTACGTCGAGGCCAACAAAGAGGTTCTGCTCTGCGCGGGCGCGATCGACACGCCTCGGCTGATGATGCTCTCGGGCATCGGCGACGCCGAACACCTGAGCAGCATCGGCATCGAGCCGCGGCACGATCTGCCCGGCGTCGGCGAGAACCTGCTCGACCACCCGGAGTCGGTCATCGTCTGGGAGACCACGAAGCCGTTGCCGGAGAACTCGGTGATGGACTCCGACGCCGGTCTGTTCATCCGGCGCGACGAGTCCGACCCGCGGCCGGACCTGATGTTCCACTTCTACCAGATTCCGTTCACCACCAACACGGAACGCCTCGGCTACCCGGCGGTGGAGCATGGGGTGTGCATGACGCCGAACATCCCCAGGCCGCACAGCAAGGGCAGGCTGTGGCTCAAGTCCAGTGATCCCACCGAGAAGCCGGCGCTCGACTTCGGTTACTTCACCGACCCCGACGGCTACGACGAGCAGACCCTCGTCGACGGCTTCCGGATCGCGCGCGGGATCGCCGAGCAGGAGCCGCTGAAGTCGTGGCTCAAGCGGGAGATCGCGCCGGGACCGGACGTCACGAGCGACGAGGCCCTGTCCGAGTACGGCCGCAAGGCGGCCCACACCGTCTACCACCCGGCGGGCACCTGCGCCATCGGGTCCGTTGTGGACGGTGACCTGAAGGTCATCGGACTCGAAGGCCTCCGGGTCGTCGACGCGTCCGTGTTCCCGACCATGCCCACCGTGAACCCCATGGTCACGGTGCTCATGATTGGAGAACGCGCCGCGGACCTGATCAAGGAGGCGTGAGTGACCCGAACTGATTCGACACTGTCAGCGGAGGACAGGCTCCGGAATCTGGGTTACACCTCGGAGTTCAAGCGGGACATGAGTCCCTGGGCGAACTTCTCGCTGGGCTTCACCTACCTCTCCCCCGTGGTCAGCACGTACACGTTGTTCGGCGTCGCCCTGGCCCTGGGCGGCCCGCCGATGATCTGGAGCTTCGTCGTCGCGGGCGTCGGCCAGTTCCTGGTCGCGCTGATCTTCGGCGAGCTCGTGGCGCAGTACCCGGTCGCGGGCGGCGTGTACCCGTGGGCACGCCGCCTGTGGGGCAAGCGCTGGGCGTGGATGACCGGCTGGGTGTACATGATCGCCCTGCTGGTCACGATCGCGTCCGTCAGTTACGGCGCGGGCCCTTACCTGGCCACACTTCTCGGCTACACGGCCAACGTCGGCAACACGGTGCTGTGCGCGATCGCGATCATCGTGGTCTCGACGCTCATCAACTACGCCGGCACGAAAGTGTTGAGCTGGGCCGCGATCTTCGGGTTCGCCGCGGAGATCGTCGGTGCGCTGGCGGTCGGCGTCTGGCTGCTCGTCGACAACCGCGTCCACGGCCTGGGCGTGCTGTTCGACAGCTTCGGCGCGGAGGGTTCGGGCAGCTACCTGCCGGCGTTCTTCGCGGCGGGCATCATCGGCCTCTACCAGTACTACGGCTTCGAGGCGTGCGGTGACACCGCGGAAGAGGTCAAGGACCCCGGCCGCGTCATCCCGAAGGCCATGCGCCGAACCATCTACATCGGCGGCGCGGCGGCCACGTTCGCGTGCCTGTCGCTGCTGCTGGCGGTGCCGGACTTCGGCAGGGTCATCAGCGGCGAGGACGCCGACCCGGTCACGAACATCCTCACCAACGCGTTCGGCCCGGTCGGCTACAAGATCGTGATCGGCGTCGTGCTGATCTCGTTCCTGTCCTGCACGATGTCGTTGCAGGCAGCGGCGTCCCGGCTGACGTACTCGTACGCCCGCGACAAGATGATCTTCGGGCACAGGGCGCTCGCGAAGTTCAACAAGAAGCGCCACATCCCGCCGTACGCCCTCGCGCTCGCCGGTGTCATCCCGGCGATCATCATCTTCGCGTCGATGCTCTCCTCGGACGCGCTGGCCAAGATCGTGTCGTTCGCGACGCTCGGCATCTACCTGGGCTTCCAGATGGTCGTGTTCGCCGCGCTGCGGGCCAGGATCAAGGGCTGGGTGCCGTCCGGCGAGTTCACGCTGGGCCGCTGGGGCATGATCGTCAACGTCCTGGCGCTCGCGTACGGCGTGGCGGCGATGGTGAACATGGTGTGGCCGCGCACCCCGGACGCGCCCTGGTACGACAACTACATCGTCATCCTGAGCGGTGTCCTGGTGGTCGGCATCGGCCTGGTCTACATGCTGATCGCCAAGCCGTTCGGCAACTCCGACGCGGCCGCCGGGGACGCGGTGCCAGCGCCGTGACCGTCAGGCTCTGCCCCGTATTTCGACGTTCAGACGGGTGCATCGTGGTGCCGGCCCCGCGCCCTCATATCGGGCATATGGGGGCGCGGGGCCGGTGCCGCGAGGCGCCCTGCTGGGCGCCGGAAGACGCGGTGGAGGTTGGCGGTCACGGCGCTGCTCAGCCTTGCAGGCGAAGTAGGCGCAGGGCGAGCTGCACCTCCAGCACCCGCTCCGGCGACTGCCAGTCGCCGAGCAGCGACGAGACCCGGTCGAGCCGTTGCGTGACCGTGTTGACGTGGAGGTGCAGCTCCGCCTTGGCACGGCTGAGGTTCGCGCCGCAGCGGAAGTAGACCTCCAGCGTGTGCACCAGTTCCGTGCCGCGCTCGGCGTCGTAGTCGAGCACCGGGCCGAGCACCGACCGCACGTACCCGGACACGTCCGCCCGGTCGCCCAGCAGCACGCCGACGAACCCGAGGTCGTCCATCGTGGCGGCGTCCTTGTCCCGGCCCAGCTGCCGCAACGCCTTCAGGCACCGGCGCGCCTCCTCGTAGGCCGCCGCGATCGCCACCGGCCCCGCGACCGGACCGCACGCGCCCACCGTCGCGTCCAGCGCCTTCGCCACCTCGCGGGCCACGTGCGTGGACACCGACGGCAACGCCAGCACGACGTCCCGGCCGCGCGACCCGGCCAGTCCCCTGTGGACGGACGCGTAGTGCGTGGCCCCGGACAGGTTCCCGTCCGCCACCAGCACCACGTGCGGGTCGCTCAGCTCAACGCCGACCCGCCGTGCCCGCGCCAGCAGACCGGCGGCGTCGCGGCCGTCCAGGATGTCGGTGATCAGCTCGCCGCGGACCTTGTTCTCCGCCTCGGCCACGGTCCGGCGCAGCAGCAGCAACAGCGCCGTCACCGCCGCCGACCGTTCGAACACCCGCCGGTCCGCGTCGGGCAGGTCCGGGCGGCCCGAGAGAGCGATCCCACCCAGCAGCTCCGACCCGGCCAGCACCGCGCACACCCACACGCCGGACAGCAGCACGGCCCGCCCGTTCGCCCGCACGGCGGCGGGAGGCACGACGTCCAGCACCTCGACCGGTCCGCCGAGCAGCTCCCCCACCGCCGCCGCGACCTCGGCCGAGGAACCACCGCGCAGCACCAGGTCCGTGAGCCGGTCGTGCGCCTCCTCGGCGCGTTTCATGGCCTCGTTGTGGGACTGGATCGTCGCGAACAACGACGCCGTGTCGATCGCGATGGCCGCGTGGTCGGCCAGGGACTGCAGCAGCGCGACCTCCTCGGCGGGGAACTCGCGTGAGGTCCGGTCGGCCGCGTACAGCACGCCGATGACCTTCGAGCCGAGCTTCAGCGGCACGCCCAGGATCGCGGTCAGGCCCTCGTCGTGCACCGCCGAGTCGATCGGGTTCGTGTGGTTGAACCGGGCGTCGGCGAAGTAGTCGGACGTCGCGTACGGCCGGGCGGTCTGCGCGACGAGCCCGCCCAGGCCCTCGCCGAGTCCCAGCCTGACCTTCTGGAACAACGGCGAGAACGACCCGTCCGTCACCCTCATGTAGGTGCCGGCCGGGTCGTTCATCGACAGGTAGGAGACGTCCGTGCCGAGCAGGGTTCTGGCCCTGCGCACGATCGAGCGGAGAACCGCGTCCGGGTCGCGCATGCCCGCGAGCTCGGACGCGGTCTCGAACAACGCCGCCAGTTCGGCCTCACGCCGTCGTGTCACACCCCAACCCTGTCATGTTCCTCCAGGTCCGCACCACGGGTCTCCTTGGCGAACGCGATCGCGACCACGGTGATCACGCAGGTGATCAACACGTAGACGGCGATGGGGAACGACGACTTGTACGCCTGCAACAGCGCCGTCGCGATCAGCGGCGCCAGCGCACCCGCCACGATGGACGCCAGCTGGTAACCGACCGACGCGCCCGAGTACCGCACCCGCGTCCCGAAGAGCTCCGAGAAGAACGCCGCCTGCGGCCCGTACATCGCGCCGTGCAGCACCAGGCCGACGGTCGTCGCCAGCGTGATCAGCACCGGGTCCCTGGTGTCGAGCAGCGGGAAGAACGCGAAGATCCACGCGGCCATGCCGACCGCGCCGACGAGGTAGATCGACCGCCGCCCGAACCGGTCGGACAGATGGCCCCACACCGGGATCGTCACCAGGTGCACCGCCGAGGCGATCAGCACCGCGTTGAGCCCCACGGACTTCGACAGCCCGAGACCCGTGACCACGTAGACCAGGATGAACGCCGTGATCACGTAGTACGACACGTTCTCGGCGAACCGCGCGCCCATCGCGATCAGCACCTCGCGCCAGTTGTGCTTGAGCAGCAGCAACGCCGGTGCCTTCTCCTGCACGGGCTCCTTCGCGCGCTTCTCCTGTGCCGCCAGGAAGATCGGCGACTCGGACACCGACAGCCGGATCCACAGCCCGATCACCACGAGCACGCCGGAGAGCAGGAACGGGATGCGCCAGCCCCACGCGAGGAAGTCCTCGTCCGACTGCACGGCCGCCAGCACCGCCAGCACACCGGTCGCGAGCAGGTTTCCGCACGGCACACCGGCCTGCGGCCACGACGCCCAGAACCCGCGCCGCTTCGGATCACCGTGCTCCGACACGATCAGCACGGCCCCGCCCCACTCGCCGCCGAGCGCGAAACCCTGCACGAGCCGCAGCAACGTCAGCAGCACCGGCGCCAGGACGCCCACCGACGCGTACGTCGGCAGCACGCCCATCAGCATCGTCGCGCCACCCATCAGCAGCAACGACAACACCAGCAGCTTCTTGCGCCCCAGGCGATCCCCGAAGTGGCCGAAGACAAGACCACCCAGCGGCCGGGCCAGGAAGCCGATCGCGTACGTGGTGAACGCGAGCAGCGTGCCCGTCAACGGGTCCGCGGTCGGGAAGAACAGCTTGTTGAACACCAGGGCGGCTGCCGAGCCGTAGAGGAAGAAGTCGTACCACTCGACAGTTGTCCCGATGAGCGAGGCGCCTACCACTTTTTTGATCATCGACAACTCCTCATTGAGCTGACCAGCCGCCATCGACGGCCAACGACGTACCGGTGACAAAACTGTTGCCGCACAACCACAGCACGGCGTCGGCGACCTCGGAGGGTTCGATCAGCCGTTTCACCGCGCTGCGCTGCAGGAAGATCTGCGACGAGACGTCCGCCTCGGAGATGCCGTGCACCCTGGCCTGGTCCGCGATCTGCTTCTCCACCAACGGGGTCCGCACGTAGCCGGGCGCCACGCAGTTCGACGTCACGCCGTGCGGGGCGCCTTCCAGCGCGGCGACCTTGGAAAAACCTTCCAGGCCGTGCTTGGCGGCGACATAAGCGGACTTGAACGCGGACGCGCGCATGCCGTGCACGCTGGAGATGTGGACGAGCCGGCCCCAGCCACGCGAGTACATGTGCGGCAACACGTGCCGGGTGAGGCGGAACGCGGCCCCCAGCATGAGCTCGACCATCGCCGAGAAGCGTTCGGCGGGGAACTCGTGGATGGGCGCGACGTGCTGCACGCCGGCGTTGTTGACCAGGATGTCGATCTCGCCGGGCAACGCGGCAACGGAACCGGTGAGGTCCAGCACGTGCCCGACCCCGCCGAGTTCCTCGGCCAGCGCCAGCACCCGGGGATCGCGGTCGGCCAGATGGACCTTGGCACCCGCGGTGGCCAGTGCGCGGGCGCAGGCCAGGCCGATGCCGCTCGCGGCTCCGGTGACCAGCGCGCTGTGACCCGTGACACTCGACATGAACGGAAACGGTAGGCGTCACACGGCGTGCTCAACATGTGGCGCACCCACATAACGCCTGGTTACAAGATGGCTTTAGCCACCATTTAGCGTCTCGGAGGCATATCTGGCGAACAGACGGGGTACAGGGGCGTAAGCTCCCGTCACCTGAACGGGGGAAGATCAGCAAAAGGGGGCCATACCATGTCTGCAACACCTATCTACGACGACCTCCTGCGCGAGCTCGAAGGCATCGCACAGGAGGCCGGTCTGACCAGCTCGGAGCCCACTCCCGAGCCCGTCAAGTCGTAGGAAACTACTTCGGAGGCGCGATCAGCTCGGCGGGAACCGGCTGGTCCTTGCTGATCAGGTCGAACAGCTGAGACGCCTTCTCCTTGTTCCACTGCACGACCGAGCCCGCGCCGGGCACCGTCGGCGTGCCACCGACCGGCACCGTCCCGCTCGTCGCCTCGCTCATGTTGAGCGCGACGCTGGCCAGGTGCCACACGTGGTCGTCCTCGTTGACCGACACCGAACCGGACGCCGCGTTCATCAGCGGGATGACGCGGAACGGGTTCGCGAGGGTCGCCGGGCTCTTCACCTTCTCGAAGAGCGCCGACAGGAACTTCCGCTGGTTCTGCACGCGCTGCAGGTCGGCGGTCGCGAACGCGCGCGTCCGCACGAACCCGAGCGCCTGCGGCCCGTCGAGCTCCTGGCAGCCCGCGGGCAGGTCGATGCCGGCCAGCGGGTCCTTGATCGGCTGGTCGAGGCAGATGTCCACGCCACCGACCGCGTCGACCATGTCGGAGAACCCGCCGAAGCCGATCTCCATGTAGTGGTCGATCCGCACGCCGGTCGCGCCCTCGACGGTCTGCACGAGCATCTGCGGCCCGCCGAACGCGTAGGCCGCGTTGACCTTGTTGCGGCCGTTCTCCGGAATCGAGACGTAGGAGTCACGCGGAATCGACAGCAGCACTGGCTTGGCGGCGCTGTTGTCCGGCAGGTGCAACATCATGATGGTGTCGGTCCGCCGTCCGGCGGCGTCACCGGTGGCCAGCGCGTCCTTCTGCTCCTGCGTCAGGCCGTCCCGCGCGTCCGATCCGACGAGCAGCCAGGTGGTCCCCGGCGTCTCGGCGGGACGGCCCTCGTAGTCCGGCAGCGCGTTGATCCGCGTCAGCGTCGAGTCGACGTAGAACCCGAACCCGACGGCACCCAGAACCAGGACGAGCAGCAGCACCAGAATGACGCGTCCCGGACGCCTCTTCTTCCTCATCGGCCGCTGCGGCGGCATGGGACGCCGCGGCTGCTGGTAGCCGTGGTGGTACCCAGCGCTCATTTGTCGCCAACCCCGATCGCATCAGTTTCGCTTTGCAACTAGGGACGCCGTTCGTCCCCTTAGGTTGCGAGGAACCTACCGGGGTGGCAGCACCAACGCCTCGAAAAGGCGGTTCACCTCGGCCGACGGGTCGTCCGTCCAGCCCGTGTGCGCCGGTGACGTCTGCACGATCGTGCTGCGTGGCGCGGTCAGCCAGCGGAAGCGCTGCCCCACCGTCGTCCGGCTGACCGGACCGGCCTCGGCAGCGCCGTCGCACGAGTTCGTCAGGTGCTTCAGCGACGTTTCGAGCATCTCGACGTCGAGGTGCGGGTCCAGCACCCGCAGCCGCTCACCGTCCACATAGGTCTTCGCGCACAGGAAGCCCAGCGGCGCGCAGTAGACGATGACGCCGACGTTCATGAACTCGCCACGCTCCTGCCGCGGTACCGCCCGCAGCAGCGCGTACTCAAACACGTGCGGCACGCGCGGCCTCCAGCGAGTCGACCCAGCCGCGGTTGGTCAGGCGGTAGGTGAAGAAGTCGTGATAGCGCCGGCGCAGTTCCGCCGGATCGCCTTCCAGCCACTCGTCGGGAACGAGCGCGAGCACCTCGTCGAGCAGCTCCGGCGTGACCTTCGCGGCCAGCTCAGCGTCCACTTCGGACAACACGCCCGCGTTCGGCAGCATCGCGTGGTCCGACGAGTCGTACCGGTAGTCCTTGGTGGCCGGTCGTTCCTCGCTCCACGAGTAGTGGAAGTACAGGGCGGCACCGTGGTCGATCAGCCACGGTTCGCGGTGCCACAGCAGCATGTTCGGGTTGCGCCAGCTGCGGTCGACGTTGAGGACCAGCGCGTCGAACCACAGCAGCCTCGTCGCGAGCTCGGCGCCGGGGTCGCGCACGACCGGGTTGAAGTCGAACGAGCCGGGCAGGTAGTCGAGTCCGAGGTTGAGGCCTCCGCTGGCGCGCAGCAGTTCCTGGACCTCCTGGTCGGGTTCCGCGCGTGCCAGCTCCGGGTCCAGGTGCACCAGGACGATCTCGGGTATGCGGAAGCCGAGCCGCCGGGCCAGTTCGCCGACGACGATCTCGGCGACCAGGACCTTCACGCCCTGCCCCGCACCGCGGAACTTCACCACATACATACCCAGGTCGTCGGCCTCGACCAGCCCCGGCATCGAACCGCCCTCGCGGAACGGCGTCACGTACCGGGTGGCCGTGACCTCCCTCAGATGACTCACCCGCGCATGATCACACGAACGCCTGCCCGAAGCCGAGCCCAATACCGGCGTCTAGGAGGTCAACGCCCTGAAGTAGGCGGCCTGACCTGCCTTGTTCGGGTGGTAGGAGTCGGCGGTCGGATTGACCAGCGCGTTCATCCACGGCTCGGCCGCGCACACGCCGTGGTCCGCAAACGCTTCCCTCACGTCGACGTACCGCGCACCAGCGCGTCCGGCTGCCTGCGCGATGACTCCGGAGAGCTGGTCGGCAGCCTCGTTGAGCACCTGGCGTTTGGACTTGGAGAGCGTCCGGCACCCGTCGTTCGGGGTGAACAGCCGCGGATAGCCGAGCACGACGAGCTTGGCGTGCGGTGCCGCTTCCTTGATCGTGGCGTAGGCCGTGTCGAGCCGGGCAGGCAACTGCCCGTGGATGAAGTCCACCGCCGTGGCGACCCTCTTGGCACAGGCCCTGTCACCGCTCAGCGTGCAGGTCGTCAGTACGTCCACGAACCCGAGGTCGTTGCCGCCGATGGTGATAGTGACGAACGTGGTGTTCGCGGTCAGCGCCCGGAACTGGGACCTGAGCGACTTCGTGGTCGCCCCGCTGCACGCCACGAACTTGAACGACGGGAACTCCGTGCCCCGCAACGCCGGGTAGGCGTTCGAGCTGCGGCGGCACGAGCCGTCCACATAGGAACCGGCGCCCGCCCCGGACGCGTAGGAGTCGCCGAGTGCGACGTACTCCGGGGCGATCGGTGCGGGCGCCAGCAAAGCGACAGCGAGTACTCCAGCCAAAAGTCCCATAGGCCCGGAGTACCACTGTGGATGATCGACTTGAAGTGCGTTAACCCAGTCGTGTGGGCAGCACGCAGACCGGGATCGCGGTCTGCAGCGGCGTGCCGGACGGGGTCAGCTTGCCCGTGACCTTGTCGACCGCGAACGACGTGACGTTGTTCGAGTTCTGGTTGGCCGCGAACAGGAACGACCCGGTCGGGTCGAACGTGATGTGCCGCGGGTACTTGCCACCGGCCGCGGTGGTGCCGAGCATCGTCAGCCCGGAACCGCCGACCGCGAAGTGCGCGACGCTGTCGTGCCCGCGGTTCGACAGGTAGACGTACCTGCCGTCCGCCGAGACCAGCACCTCGGCCGGGTAGTTCGTCGGGCCTCCGGACGGCACGGTCTTCAGCACCTGGCCCGGCGTGAGTTTCCCGTTCGCGTAGGCGCAGGTCACGATGGTCGAGTCCAGCTCGTTCGCGACATACGCGGTCTTGCCGTCCGGATGGAACGCGATGTGCCGCGGTCCGGCTCCCGGCTTCACCCTGGCCTGCGAGACCTGGGTCAGCTTCCCGCCGGCGAACGAGTAGACGAACACCGAGTCCGCGCCGAGGTCGACCGCCGCCGCGTACCTGCCAGCCGGGTCGAACACGATGTGGTGCGCGTGCGGGCCTTCCTGGCGTTCCTTGTTCGGCCCGGACCCCTTGTGCTGCACCTTCTGCGTGCGCGCGCCGAGGCTGCCGTCCTTGTTGACCGGAAACACGCTGAGCGAGCCGGACGAGTAGTCGGCCGTGATCAGGTACTTCCCGGACGGGTCGAGCGTCAGGTGGCACGGGTCGGCGCCACCGGTGGCCTGCTTGTTGATCACCTTCCGCGTGACCGCGTTGATCGCGGTGACCTCACCCTTGGTGTTCTCGTTGACGGCGTAGAGGAACCTGCCGTCGCGCGACTCGATCACGAACGACGGGTTGACCACGCCGCTGATCACGCCGGTCGTCCTCAGCTGCCCGGACACGGTGTCGTAGGTGCCGATGCCGATGCCCTTGGCGCCACCGCTCCACGTCGTGTAGGCGCCGAAGAACACTCTCCGCGTGGCGGCAGCCGCCTCAGCGGTCCCTCCGGTCATCAGCAGTCCAGCTCCCACACCCATGGCTCCGAGAAAACGTCGCCGGTCCACACCCACGTCCGCACCTCCGGGATACTTTTGCGGCGGCGGCGCAGCCCACACTGGCCCAGACCACTACGGTCAGGCAATAGGTGCAATCAAGATTGCGTCTAGCGCAACGGGTCGTTGTTGACCAGCCGGGCCTTCTCGGCCTCGAGGTCGTAGGCCGGTGGCGGGAACTTCGGATCCATCTCGCGCAGGGTCTCCAGCAGCAGCCTGCTGATCGTCCAGTTCCGGTACCACTTGCGGTCGGACGGGATCGCGTACCAGGGCGTGTCACGGCAGTTCTTCAACGCCTGGGTGTACGCGTCCTGGTACTTGGACCACTTCGACCGGACGTCGATGTCGGCCGGGTTGTACTTCCAGTTCTTCCTCGGGTCGTCCAGGCGCGCGAGCAGCCGTTCCTTCTGGACCTCCGGCGAGATGTGCAGGAAGCACTTGACCATCGTGATGCCGGAGTCCGCGAGCTCCCGCTCGAACGTGTTGATCTCCTTGTAGCGCGTGCGCAGCTGCGCGGCGGTGATCAGGCGCTCGACCTTCGGCACGAGCACGTCCTCGTAGTGGGAGCGGTCGAACGCGCCGAGGCGGCCCTTCTCGGGCAGGACCCTGCGGATGCGCCAGAGGTAGTGGTGGCGCAGTTCGGCGGCGGTCGGTTTCTTGAACGACGCGATGCGCACGCCCTGCGGGTTCACCAGGCCCATGACGTGCCTGACCACGCCACCCTTGCCCGAGGTGTCCATGCCTTGCAGCACGAGCAGGACCGCGCGAGAGTTCTCCGCGTAGAGCGCCTCCTGCAGATCGTCCAGCTCGGCCCCGGTGGCGACCAGGTCCTCGGCCGCCTCCTTCTTGCTCTGGGGACCGATCGGGCGGCCGGCGGGGTCGAGGGTGGAGAGATCCACCTCATCGAGTCTCAGCGCGTCACGAACCGACTTCTTCGCCATCATGTGACCGTAGCGATTCACCGTCGATTCCGCCCGCTGTGCAAGCAAGAGCCACCGATTGGTGAATCTACGCAACAAACTGATGCAATGCGCAACGGTTGACGGTCGATATCGCTTGTCGACGCACCTAGCCTTGGAGGATGACCGCCATCGCTGAGCACAACACCACGGGAACCACGAATTTGGCGAGCGCGGACTTCGTCGCTCTCGACGAGGAGTGGAGCACGCACAACTACCACCCGCTGCCGGTGGTCATCTCGCACGGCGAGGGTTCGTGGGTCACCGACGTCGAAGGACGCCGCTACCTGGACTTCCTGTCCGGCTACTCGTCGCTGAACTTCGGGCACCGCCACCCCGCCCTGGTGGCCGCCGCCGTCGAGCAGCTCGGCCGCGTCACGCTGACCAGCCGCGCGTTCCACCACGACCAGTTCGGCCTGTTCTGCCGTGAGCTCGCCGCCCTGACCGGCACCGAGATGGTGCTCGCGATGAACTCCGGCGCCGAGGCCGTCGAGTCCGCGATCAAGGTCGCGCGCAAGTGGGCGTACCGGGTCAAGGGCGTGCCGGAGGGCACGGCGGAGATCATCGTCGCCGGGTCCAACTTCCACGGCCGCACCACGACGATCGTGTCGTTCTCGACCGACGAGACCGCGCGCAACGACTTCGGGCCGTTCACGCCCGGCTTCAAGGTCGTCAAGTACGGCGCGCTCGACGAGATCGAGTCCGCGATCTCCCCGCGCACGGCCGCCGTGCTGCTGGAGCCCATCCAGGGCGAGGCCGGCGTCGTCGTACCGCCCGCCGGGTACCTGGCCGGGATCCGCCGGCTGTGCGACCAGCACAACGTGCTGATGATCGCCGACGAGATCCAGTCCGGACTCGGCCGCACCGGCGAGCTGTTCGCTCTTGACCACGAGGGCGTGCGTGCCGACCTGTACACACTCGGCAAGGCGCTGGGCGGCGGCATCCTGCCGGTGTCCGCCGTGGTCGGGTCGCGTGCGGTGCTGGGCGTGCTGAAGCCCGGCGAGCACGGGTCGACGTTCGGCGGAAACCCGCTCGCGTGCGCAGTGGGGCGCGCGGTCGTGGGACTGCTGGCGACCGGTGAGTTCCAGCAGCGCTCGCGCGACCTGGGCGCGTACCTGCACGCCGAACTGAACAAGCTGGTCGGTCACGGCGTGGCCGAGGTGCGCGGGCGCGGGCTGTGGGCCGGCGTCGAGATCTCGCCCGGCGGCCCGGTGGGCCGTGCCGCGTCGGAGGCTCTGGCCACGCGCGGGGTGCTGTGCAAGGAGACGCACGCGTCGACGTTGCGCGTCGCGCCGCCGTTGGTCATCACGCGGGACGAGATCGACCTGGGCGTTCAGGCGATCGCGGAGGTCGTTCGTCCGGTTTAGGGTGATTTAGCTCGTAGGTAGGTCACAAATGCGGCGGACGAGCCACCTGGCTCGCCCGCCGCAGGCATGATGACTCTTATGGGTGAACGGGTTCGCGCTGAGGCTGCTGCGGCTCTGGGCCGTTGGGTTGAGCCTGAAGAGGTCTACACCCAGGGACGCGCACTGAAGTCCTCAGTGGACTTCAAGGCGCACCGCGCGATGTCGCTGGCCCGGTCGCGCCCGTCCGTGCTGGAGTTCATGCGCGCGAGCAACGCGGGCCGGCTGGAGCACCTGGTCCCGTTGCGGGTCGGCCGGATGCTCGAGAACCCGTTCGCGTTCTTCCGCGGTGCGGCCGGACTGCAGGCGGGCGATCTCGCGGCCGGCTGCTCGACGGGCCTTCACGCTCAGCTGTGCGGTGATGCACACGCAGCGAACTTCGGCCTCTACGGCACGCCCGAGGGCCAGATCGTCATGGACATCAACGACTTCGACGAGACGCTGCCCGGACCGTGGGAGTGGGACCTCAAGCGGCTCGTCGCCTCGCTGGTGCTGGCCGGACGCGTCGGCGGCGTGTCGGACAAGGGCTGCCGCGACGCCGCCGAGGACGCCGTGAGCGCGTACCGGGGCACGATCCGCCACCTCGCGGAGATGCCGTTCCTGGACTCCTGGACCGCGCTGGGGGACGAGTCGACGCTGTCGAAGGTGAAGGCCGACGACCTGATCAACGACTTCTCCAAGGCAGCCGAGAAGTCGCGCAAGAACACCAGCGCGAAGTTCGCCGCCAAGTGGACCGCGCACGACGGCGAGAAGTGGCGGTTCATCACGAACCCGCCGACGTTCACCGAGGCCACTCCCCCGACCGCCCAGGCCGTGATCGCCGCGCTGCCGTCCTACGTGGACACCCTGCGTGAGTCGCGGACCAACCTGATCATGCGCTACGGCGTGTCGGACGTGGCGTTCCGCGTGGTCGGCACCGGCAGCGTCGGCCTGCGCAACTACCTGATCCTGTTGCACGGCAACGGCTCCGAGGCACTGGTGCTGCAGGCCAAGGAGGCCAGGCCGTCCGCGCTGCAGCCGTTCCTGGACGTCGAGCCCGCCAAGCACGAGGGCAGGCGGATCGTGCACGGCGCGCGGCTCGTGCAGGCGGAGACCGACATCCTGCTGGGCTGGACGACGATCGAGGGCCGGCATTTCATCGTGCGGCAGTTCCGCAACCGCAAGGGCGAGATCGACGCGACCACGCTGAAGCGCGACGACCTCGACGACTACGGCCGCCTCGCGGGCGCCCTGCTGGCCCGCGCGCACACCCGTTCCCTGGACCCGCGACTGCTGGCCGGCTACTTCCAGGACGGCGACGACCTGGACGACGCGTTCGCCAAGTACGCGTTCGACTACGCCGACCAGACCGAGGCGGACCACGAGGAACTGACCACGCTGGTCAAGAACGGGAAGCTGCCCGCGACCGCCGAGGACCGCTGACCCGCCCGCACACCGGTGTTGACCTAGCCTGGCGGTATGAAGATCCGCCGCGCCGCCTCCACCGACGACGTGTTCGCCGCCGCGCACCTGTTCGACGCGCCGCCGCGGCCGGACGCGACCGCCCGGTTCCTGGCGCAGGATCACAGCCATCTGCTGATCGCCTACATCGGCGACCAGCCCGCCGGTTTCGTCTCCGGGGTGGAGACCACGCATCCGGACAAGGGCACCGAGATGTTCCTCTACGAACTGGGCGTGGACGACGCGTTCCTGCGCCGCGGCATCGGCACCGCGTTGGTCGAGGCGCTGAAAGCACTTGCGGTGGAACGGGCCTGCTACGCGATGTGGACCGGCGCCGCCGCGGAGGACACGGCGGCGCAGGCCACCTACCGGAAGGCGGGCGGGTCGATCGACGACGGCGCCTTCGTGTCCTGGCAGTTCTAGTTCCAGACCGGTTCGTCCACTTCGGACACCTTGCCGTCCGCCCGGAAGTGCAGGAACCGGTCGAACGACTTCGCGAACCACCTGTCGTGCGTGACCGCGACGACCGTGCCCTCGAAGTCGTTCAGCGCGTTCTGCAACGCCTCCGCCGAGGCCAGGTCGAGGTTGTCCGTCGGCTCGTCGAGCAGCAGCAACGTGGCGCCGGACAGCTCCAGCAGCAGGATCTGGAACCGCGCCTGCTGCCCGCCCGAGAGGTTCTCGAACCGCTGGTCACCCGCCTGGTGCAGGCCGTAGCGCTGCAGCACCGACATCGCCGCGCCCCGGTCCTTGCCGGCGCGCTGGCCCTCGCCGTGCCAGAGGATGTCGACGAGCGTGCGGCCCAGCCACTCCGGGTGCTCGTGCGTCTGCGCGAACAGGCCCGCCACGACCCGTGCGCCGAGCTTCCACCTGCCGGTGGTCCTCACCTCGTCGCCGCCGAGCAGCCGCAGGAAGTGGCTCTTGCCGGAGCCGTTCGCGCCCAGCACCGCGACCCGGTCGCCGAAGAAGATCTCCTGCGAGAACGGCTTCATCAGCCCGGTCAGCTCCAGCTCCTCGCACGTGATCGCGCGGATGCCGGTGCGGCCGCCCTTCAGGCGCGGGTTGACCTTCTCGTCCTGAGGGATCTCCGGCGGCGGGCCCGCCTGCTCGTACCGTTCGAGGCGCGCGGCCATGACCCGGTACTTCTGAGCCATCACCTCGGAGGACTTGGCCAGCTGCTGGAGCGTGCGGACGAGGTCCTTGAGCCGCTCGTGCTCTTCGTTCCAACGCCGGTGATCTTCCAGCAGCCTGTCGATGCGTTTCGCTCGCGCGCCGTGCCACGTCCCGAACGAGCCTGCGTGCGTCCACGTGGAATGCGCCTCGACGGTGACGACGTGCGTCGCGGCGGTGGCCAGCAGCTCACGGTCGTGGCTGACGACGAGAACGGCCTTGTCGGTGGCCCGCAGGCGTTCCTCCAGCCAGCGCTTGCCGGGGACGTCGAGGTAGTTGTCGGGCTCGTCGAGCAGCAGGACCTGCTCGTGGCCGCGCAGCAGGGTCTCCAGGACCAGCCGCTTCTGCTCGCCACCGGAGAGTGTGCGGACCTCGCGGAACCGGGCCCGGTCATAGGGCAGGCCGAGGGCTGCGACGGTGACGGTGTCCCAGAGGACCTCGATGTCGTACCCGCCTGCCTCGCCGTAGCCGGAGAGGGCGTTCGCGTACCGCATCTGGGCGGGTTCGTCGTCGGTGTCCATCAACGCGAGCTCGGCGTCGTCGAGCTCCTTGGCCGCATTCCGCAACGCCTCGGGGGCGACCGAGAGCAACAGGTCGCGCACGAGCGAGTCGTCGCGGACGGAGCCGATGAACTGCGGCATCACCGCGAGCCCGCCCTGTACGTGCACGCTGCCCTGCTTCGGGGTGAGCTCCCCCGACAGGATCCGTTGCAGCGTCGTCTTGCCGGCACCGTTCGCGCCGACGAGCGCGACCACGGTCCCGCCGCTCACCTTGAACGAGACGTCGCGGAACAGCTCCCTGCCGTCAGGCAGGGCGTACGCGAGACCGTTCGCTTCCAGATAACCCACGCCCGAGATGTTCGGGGTCGCCGGTCAGGAACGCCAGCGAGTTTCCGGTCACCGCAGGCGGAGCGGGTACCTCCGGAACACCACCGCACCGGCGGTGACCACGAGGCACTGGAAGGCGGCGCCGAACGCACCGATCACCGTCAGCAGCACCGTGAGACCGCCGAAGACGAACAGGAGGGAGTAGAACAACCAGGGACGCACCTGGCGGTTCATCGTGCGGGCGAGTCTCGGCTCGTCCGCGAGCAGCCGCTGTTCGATCTCCTCGAGCGAGCGGCGTTCGGCTTCACTCAGCATCAGTGCCTCCGCAGGACGTCGGGACGTCATCATTCCCGCCCGCCACCCAGTGGATACTCGAACGCCGCCGGAGTCAAACCCGAGAAAGCGCGACCAATCGGCTGACAGCCCGCAGGTACTTCTTGCGGTAGCCGCCGCGCAGCATCTCCTCGGTGAACAGCTCCGAGAGCGGCTGCCCCGAGACCGCCACCGGGATGTCGCGGTCGTAGAGCCGGTCGCCGAACGCCACGAGCCTCAGCCCGACGCTCTGGTCGGGCGCGGCCTTGACGTCCTTCAGATGCACCGCGGTGACGCCGTCGAGCAACCGCCCGTACTTCGACGGGTGGATGCGGGCGAGCGCCTTGCAGAGGTCGTCGAAGTCGTCGAGGGTCGAGCCTGCGGTGTTAGAGGCTCTAACGATCAGATCAGTGTCTGACATCGGTGACGGCGCTGCCGGCAGGCCGCGGTGGCGGTAGTCGGGGCCGTCGACGCGCACGACGTCGAACTTCGAGGACATCGACTGGATCTCGCGCAGGAAGTCGGCGGCGGCGAACCGCCCCTCGCCGAGCTTGTCCGGCAGCGTGTTCGAGGTCGCCGCGACGTGCACACCGGCCGCGATCAGTTCCTTGATCAGGCGCGTGACGAGCATCGTGTCGCCGGGGTCGTCGAGCTCGAACTCGTCGATGGCGAGCAGCTTGTGCCCCGACAGCCGCTTCACGGCCTCCGGGAACGTCAGGACGCCGACCATGTTCGTCAGCTCGACGAACGTGCCGTACGCCTTCGGGCCGGGCACGGCGTGCCAGAGCGAAGCGAGCAGGTGGGTCTTGCCGACGCCGAAGCCGCCGTCGAGGTAGAGACCGAGCTTGCCCTCGTCCTCGTCCCTGGACCCGAACAGCGACCACTTCTTGCGGCGCACGCTGACCCGTGCGGCGAACAGGCGGCCCGCCTCCACCGCGGCGGCCTGCGAGGGCTCGTCCGGGTTCGGAATGTAGGTGTCGAAGCTGACCGAGCCGAACCTCGGTGGGGGGACCAGGCCCTCGATCAGTTCGTCGGCACCGATCTGGGGATCCCGGTCGGACAAGCGCATGCCCGCACCTTAATGGCGTGATGGGATGGCTCGGTGGAGATGTTGTGGCCCTCACCGGGCGTTGAGATGACCGACACAGCCCTCGAGTCGCTGTACGGGTATCCCGCCGGCCGCACCTGGGTGACCGCGAACTTCGTCTCCAGCGTGGACGGCGCGGTGTCGGTCGACGGCCGGTCCGCCGGGCTGGGCTCACCCGCGGACCGGCGGATCTACCTGCTCGGGCGCGAACTCGCCGACGTCGTGCTGGTGGGCTCGGCGACCGTGCTGGCCGAGGGGTACCGGGGTGCGAAACGCGCCAGGCCGTTGCCGATCGCCGTGGTGACGGCCCGCGGGTCGCTGACGCCGGACCTGCCGCTGTTCACCGACACCGCCGTGCCGCCGATCGTGATCACCACCGAGGCCGCCCGGATGCCCGCGCTGCCCGCCGACGTGATCATCGCCGGCGAGACCGAGGTGGACCTGGACGTCGCGGTCGCCGCACTCGCGGCACGGGGACTGCACCGGATCGACCTGGAGGGCGGGCCGCGGTTGTTCGGGTCGATGGTGGCCGCCGGCCTGGTGGACGCGCTGAACCTGACGGTGGCACCTCTGCTCGCGGTGGGCGACGCGTCGCGGATCGCGCACGGTCCGGTGGTCCCGCCGGTGGATCTCGCGCTGGCGTCGGTGCTGCGCGCGGACGACGTGCTGTTGCTGCGGTACCAGCGGCGCGATTCCAGCTGACGAGGCAGGATGTGCGCGTGGACCTACCGCTGACACCGCCGCTGCAGCCGATGCTCGCCACCGCGGTGGACGGGATCCCGGACGACGCGAACCTGTTCTTCGAACCGAAGTGGGACGGGTTCCGCTGCGTGGTGTTCCGCTCCGGTGACGAGGTGCTGCTGCAGTCGCGCAGCGGCAAGCCGCTCAACCGCTACTTCCCCGAGGTCGTCGCCTCGATGCTGGACGTGCTGCCGGACCGGGTGGTCGTCGACGGCGAGCTGGTGGTCGCGAAGAACGACGAGCTGGACTTCGACGCGTTGTCCGAGCGCATCCACCCGGCCGCCTCGCGGGTGACGATGCTGGCGGAGTCGACGCCGGCCACGTTCGTCGCCTTCGACCTGCTCGCACTGGGGTCGGAGGTGCTGCTGGAGTCACCGACGATCGCGCGGCGCGAGGCGTTGCTGCAGCTGCCGGGGCTGAACGTGACGCCCGCGACGACGTCCGTCGAGACGGCGCGGCAGTGGTTCACGCTGTTCGAGGGCGCCGGGCTGGACGGCGTGATGGGCAAGCCGTCGGACGGCCCGTACACGCCGGGCAAGCGTTCGATGATCAAGGTGAAGCACGCCCGCACCGCCGACGTCGTGCTCGCCGGGTTGCGCTGGCACAAGGACACCGAGCCTGGCACGGCGGTCGGCTCGTTGCTGCTCGGTGTCTACGACTCGGACGACCTGCTGCACCACATCGGCGTCTGCGGTTCGTTCAAGGCCGCCGAACGCCGTGAGCTCGCGGCCGAGCTGGCGCCGTTGATCACCACGGGAGATCACCCGTGGGCGAATCCCGTTCCGGGCCAGCGGATTCCCGGCGAGATCAACCGGTGGCGCGGCAAGCAGGCCGAGTACGTGGCACTGCGTCCCGAGCGGGTGCTGGAGATCCACTACACGCAGACCGAGGGCGAGCATCCGGTGCGGCTGCGGCACAACGGCCAGTTCGCGCGGTGGCGGCCCGATCGCGAGCCGTTGTCGTGCCGCTACGACCAGCTGGAGATCCCGGCCCGTTACGACGTGGCGTCCGTTCTGAAGGGTGAGCTCCGGGCTCGTTAGACGTCCGGCCTGGCCGATCGCGTCGCACCGATCGACGCGATCACGACACAGCAGACGGCGGCCCACTGCGCCGCCTTGAGGTGCTCGCCGAGCAGCACCAGGCCCGCGACCGCGGCGACCGCCGGTTCCATCGACATAAGGATCCCGAACACGCGCGGCGGCATGCGGCGCAACGCCTCCAGCTCCAGCGAGTACGGGATGACCGACGACATCAGCGCGACCGCGAACCCCGCCGCGAGCACCAGCGGGTCGAGCATCGCCGTGCCGGCCGAGCCGACGCCGAACGGCAGCGCGATCACCGCCCCGACCACCATCGCGAGCGCGAGGCCCTTGCCGTCAGTCGTCTGGCTGCCGAGCTTGGCCGTCACCAGGATGTACGCCGCCCAGCACGCGCCAGCGGCCAGTGCGAACAGCACGCCCGTCCACAACAGACCGCCCTGCACGCCTGTGAGCAGCACCACGCCGGCGGCCGCGAGCAACACCCACACGCCGTCGATCCAGCGCCGTGAGCCCGCGACGGCCACCGCGAGCGGCCCGAGGAACTCGATCGTGACGGCCGCGCCGAGCGGGATGCGGTCGAGCGCCGCGTAGAAACAGAGGTTCATCGCCGCGAGCACCGCGCCGTAAGTGGCGACGGTGACGAGCGTGCGGCGGTCGAGCCTGATGGACGGGCGCCAGATCACGACCAGCACCAGTGCGGCCATGACCAGGCGCAACGTCACCGTGCCCGCCGAACCCGCGACTGTGAACAGCTGCTTCGCGAACGCGGCGCCGACCTGCACGCTGACGATGCCGAGGAGGACGAGCGCCGTCGGCGGGATGCCGCCCATGAGACGAGCGGCGGGAAGCCGATCAGCGTGAGCCATGCACCCATCCTGACTCACTGGATTCTCACCTGTGCCGTGCGAGGCTCAGCTTCCCGGAGTGTGAACGAGAGTGAGGACATCTGTGCGTCGCGCTGCCTTGGCCCTACTGGCAGTGAGCGTGCTGACGGCGTGCAGCGCGGGGCCCTCGAACAGGCCGGTGATCGCGGTCAAGGGCGAGGGCGACCAGCCCGTCGATCAGAGCACGCTCGCCGGGCCGCAGCCAGTGCCCCCGCTGGGCGAGTACAAGACCGACTCGCTGCCGTGGTCGCCGTGCAACGAGCAGATGAAGGACCGCTTCGGCGCCGACGCCCCGCAGGGCGACCAGACCTACGAATGCGCGCGCATGACCACCGTGCTCGACCCGCCGGGACGCCCCGGCCGCGGCACGATCGGCATCGCGTTGACGCGCGTCGGCACCGGCAAGAGCGCGCTGGTAGTGGTCAACGACCCCGGCGGCGAGCCCGGCACGCTGAAGGCCGCGCGGCTCGCGGCGGCGTTGCCGAAGGACATCCTCAGCACGTTCACGATCATCGGCATGGACCGGCGCGGCACGGGCCGTTCGGACGGCCTGTCGTGCGTTCCGCAGTCCACGCGCGCGCAGCTCGTCGAGTACGACCCGGCCGAGACCGAGCAGTCGAACCTCGTGGTCGCCGCGGGCGAGGCGTCGCAGGAATGCGTCCTCGACCTCGAAGGCCGGCTGACCGCGTACGACTCGTGGCGCGCGGCCGCCGACCTCGAACGCCTCCGCGACTACCTGGGCACCGACCGCCTCAACGCCATCGGCCTGGGCGAGGGCTCGCGCGTCGTCACGACCTACGCCCAGCGCTACCCGAACCGCATCGGCCGCACCGTCCTCGACGGCGCCCCGGACCCGGCACTCGACCAGGTGGGCGTCCTCGAGTCCCGTGCCGTCGCGGCGGAGGCGACGTTCGACGCGTTCTCCCGCGACTGCAAGACCCGGGGCTGCGCACTCGCGAACCCCCGCGAGGACGTCACGGCACTCCTGACCCAGCTGCGAACCGGCCGCGTGCGCGGCGAGTACGTCGACCTGACCCCCGGCTCGGCCCTGAACGCGATCCTGGCGGGCCTGACCGACCGAGCCCGCTGGCCCGCGCTCGCCGACGCCGTGGCGAAGGCCCGCACCGGCGACAGCACGGGCCTGTTCGCCCTGCTCGAACCGCTGGTCAACGACCTGGACGAGAACCCGCCGCGCTTCGACGCGGGCCTGATCATCGGCTGCAACGACACCGCCACCCGCATCCCACCGGATCGAGTGAAGGCCCTCACCGCCGACTGGCAGTCGAAGCACGCGATGTTCGGCGCCGTGTTCGCCCGCATGCTGCTGCACTGCAACCCGTTCCCGCCGCCCAAGGCCGAGAAGGTGGACGCCCTGAAGAGCGCGCCGCCGATCGTGGTCCTGAGCACGGCCAACGACCTCTCCACGCCCGCGCCCGGCACCGAGCACACCGCGCAACGGCTGCCGGGGTCGGCGTTGATCGGGTGGCAGGGCAGCGGCCATGGCGCGCTCACCCTGTCGGGGTGCGCGACCACGGCGGTGCGCGACTACCTGATCGACGCGAAGGTGCCGTCGAACGGCACCGTCTGCCCGCCCTGATCGGGCCGCGCGGACAGGGAGCATTCGCTCAACCGCAACGCAAAGACGCCGTCGAATGGCGCCGTCTGCGCATCCTGGTCAGGGTCGCACCGACGCGGCGGGAAGCGTTCACGACGCGAAGCGTCCGCCCCCGATCACTGCTGCATCAACGCAGAAGGGGAGCCGCCCGCGCGACCACGACACGAAAACCCCGCACCACTGCTGCACCAACGCGGGGGGGAGCCGCCCGCGCGACCACGACACGAAAACCCCGCACCACTGCTGCACCAACGCAGAAGGGGAGCCGTCCGCATGACCACGACACGAACAGCTCCCCGCGCGAATCTTCGTGTCAGCAGCCCGAACAGCAGCCGCAGCCGGGCCCCGTGCACCCGGAACAGCACCCACACGTACCCATCAGGGCCTCCCCGTCCTCCAAGCCGGACCTGCGCGGGACATCCGCGCACCCCACGGTCCGCCCCGCCACCAGCCCTGGGAACCCCTCTCACCCGAACGCGTGCGGAGAACCACCGGGGCGTCGCAGCACGTGATCGCGCTACGCGCCCAGGTCGTCCAGGGCCTTCTGGGCTGCCTCCAGTTCGGCGCGCAGTTGCTCCACCCGGGCGAGCTGCTGAGCACGCGCCGCGTTCAGCACGCCCTCGACGATCTCGGCGACCTCGGGCGTCAGCAGCTTCGCGGCCTGGGCCACCTGCGCGGGCGGCACCGGCGTCGGCCGGACCGTCCTGCGGGTGCCCTGCAGCACCTCCACGGCCCACTCGCCCTCGCCCGTCGTCACCAGCGTGATCGTGACCTCGGGGAAGGAGCTCTTCGTGGACTGCTTGCGCGCGGCAGGCTTCGCGGGCGCCTGCTCGGCGGGAGCGGGTGCGGATTTCGGCTTGGGGGCCGCGGGTTTCACCGGCGCCTCCGGGACGTAGGGGTGAATGACCTCAGTCTCTCGCGGCGGCTCCGGCGGCGCCGGAGGTGGGCTCGCCGGCTTCTTGCGCGGCGGCGGCTTCTCCAGCGTCAACTCGGCCGGGGAGAAGGACATCTCGTCCTTCGAGCCGGTGGGCCGGACCTGGATGAAATCACCCTCCGGAGGGTCGGTGACGGCCAGCAGCTTCGCCGACCTGCCCTCCTCCATGCCGACCGCGGCCGCCGTGAACCACACCATCGGCTGACTGCCTTCGTCCAACTGCGACCGCAGGTCGACGACGTCCTCCGCCGACAGCCCGCTCTTCTTCGCCATCGCGCTGCCTCCCCGTTCGAACACCTGTGCCCCAGCATGCCCTACACCCCCGACAATTCTGAGCACAGGGTCGGCAACAAGATCATCAACAGGCGAAGAAAGGCGCGAGAGCGCTCTCAGGCTTCTTCGGCGTTCTCTACCTCTTCGGCACGCAGGTGGTACTCGCACCCGTACTCGACCGCGTACGACAGGTCGTACACATGCACGATCTTGGGCCCGCCGTGCAGATGCACGTACGTCACGGTCTGCTTCGGATCCTCGGGCGTGGACGGCAGCGAGTCGACCCTGCCGTCGAGGGGACCGCCGACGTACCGCACGACATATGGCTGGGACATAGCGACCTCCTCTCGCGTTCGGTCCAGTCTACGAGGTCACCCACTGGATCCGTTCCCGATACAGCCGGTTGGCTCACTCCTGCTTGCGGGCACGGGAAGGCTGCACGCGCAACGGCTCACCCGGCATCTTCGGGTAGTCCGGCGGGTACGGCATCTCCCCGCGCGGATCGGCCGCGTACCACTCCAGCAGCGTCTCGATGCCGAACGCCTCGGAGTCCAGACCGGCGTGCAGGTCGCCGCGCTCCTCCAGGTACTTCGGCACGGTCAGCACGTCGAAGTCGTCAGGGTCCACAGTGGACAGCTCGTCCCACAGCACCGGAGTCGAGACCGTCGCGCGCGGCGTTCCGCGCACCGACCAGGCGGAGGCGATCGTGCGGTCACGGGCGGCCTGGTTGAAGTCGATGAAGACGCGTTCACCGCGTTCTTCCTTCCACCAGGCCGAAGTCGCCAGGGAGGGTGCGCGCTTCTCGACCTCGCGGGCCAGGGCGATCACGGCGTGGCGGACGTCGATGAAGTCCCACTCCGGCCGGATCCGCACGGCGACGTGGATGCCGCGGCCGCCCGAAGTCTTCGGATAGCCGGTCAGGCCCGCGTCGGCCAGTACCTCGCGCAGCACCAGGGCGACGCGGGCGGCGTCGGAGAAGTCGGTGCCCGGCTGCGGGTCCAGGTCGATGCGCAGTTCGTCCGGGTGGTCGACGTCGGCACGGCGCACCGGCCACGGGTGGAAGTCGAACGTGCCGAGGTTCGCGGCCCAGACGATCACGGCTTCGGAGGTCGGGCAGATCTCGTCGGCGGGGCGGCCGGACGGGAACTTCACCTGCACGGTCTCCACGTACGAAGGAGCGCCCTTGGGCACGCGCTTCTGGTAGAACGCCTCGCCCTCGACGCCGTCCACGTAGCGCTTCAGCACGACGGGGCGGTCACGCAGCACCCGCAGCAGGACCGGCGCCACCGTGCGGTAGTACTCGACCACCTGCCGCTTGGTGATGCCCCGCGCGGGGAAGTACGGCTTGTCCGGGTTGGACACCCGCACCAGCTGGTCACCGACCTCGAGCTCGATCGCCTTGGAAGCCACGGCAGAACACTAAAGGCCGCGCACGAACGCCGCGAGCGCCAGTTCGAAGCTGTCGCGGTCGAGTTCGCGGGCGACGCCGGGCAGCAGGTGGGCGCGGTCGAGGTGCGGGTAGCGGTCGGTGTAGTCCGCGGGATCGGAGGAGAACCCGCTGGAGAACGAGCTCAGGGCCGAGCCGAACACGATGTACATCAGGCCCGCGGCGATCATCGTGGCCTCACGGCGTGACCAGCCGGCGTCGACCAGGGCGCCGTGCAGCAGGTCGAGGCGCTGGAGCGACTCCTCGCGGCCGGCCGGGCCGTACGCCAGAAAAGGAACGATGTTCGGGTGCGACGACAACGCCGCACGGTAGGAGCGCGCGCACCGGATCAGGCCCTCGCGCCAGTCGACCGTGAAGCCCGAGACGTCGACGGTCGACAGGATCGACGACGCGATGTCGTTGAGTAGCTGGTCCTTGGTGCGGACGTGCCCGTACAGCGACGCGGCCTGCACTCCCAGCTCAGCGGCGAGCTTGCGCATGGACAGGCCGTCGAGGCCGTCGCGATCGATGATGGCCAGGGCCACCGACCGGATGCGGTCAGGGCTCAGCAGAGGGGTGCTCGGCCGGGGCATGTGAGTTAACCTAACACTGTTCGGTTAGTCGGGAGGGTCTGTGGATCTAACGCTTTCGGACGAACACCGGCAGCTCAGGGAGCTGGCCCGGCGGTTCACCGACGAACGCATCGTGCCCCATGCCACGCGCTGGGACCGCGACGAGGCGATCGACCGGGAACTGGTTCCGGCGCTCGGCGAGGTCGGGTTCCTGGGGCTCGGGATCGACGAGCGCTACGGCGGTTCCGGCGGCGACAACCTCGCCTACTGCCTGGTCCTCGAAGAGATCGCCCGCGGCGACAGCGCGGTACGGGGCATCATCTCGGTCTCCCTCGGCCTGGTCGCGAAGTCGATCGCCAGGCACGGCACGGAAGAGCAGAAGCAACGCTGGCTGCCCGGCCTCACCGCGGGCACCCAACTCGGCTGCTTCGCGCTCACCGAGCCCGGCACCGGCAGCGACGCGGGGAGCCTCGTCACCAAGGCCACCAGGACGGACGACGGCTACCGGATCAACGGCCGCAAGGTCTTCATCACCAACGGCACGTGGGCCGACGTCGCGCTCGTGTTCGCCCGCACCGGCGGGCCGGGTCCGAAGGGCATCAGCGCGTTCCTGGTCCCCACCGACTCGAAGGGCTTCACGGCCACCGAGATCAAGGGCAAGCTCGGCATGCGCGGCCAGGCCACCGCCGAGATCACCCTCGACGACGTCGACGTGCCGGAGGACGCCCTGCTCAGCACCGAGGGCTTCAAGCTCGCGATGGGCTCGCTCGACAAGGGCCGCATGTCCGTCGCGGCGGGCTGTGTCGGTGCCGCGCGGGGCGCACTGGAAGCCGCGCTGGAGTACGCCGGGCAACGCGAGCAGTTCGGCAAGCCCATCGCGGGCTTCCAGCTCGTCCAGGAACTCCTCGCGGACATGGCCGTGGAGACCGACGCCGCCAGGCTCCTGACGTGGCGCGTCGCCGACCTGGCCGACCGCGGCCAGCCGTTCCGCACCGAGGCGAGCATGGCCAAGCTCTTCGCCAGCGAGGCCGCGGTCAAGGTCGCCAACAACGCCATCCAGGTCTTCGGCGGCTACGGCTACATCGACGAGTACCCGGTGGGCAAGTTCCTGCGGGACGCCAGGGTCACCACCCTCTACGAGGGCACCAGCCAGATCCAGAAACTGCTCATCGGTCGCGCGCTGACGGGCATCAACGCGTTCGCCTGAAAGGAAAGAAATGGACTTCACGCTCGACGAGGAGCAGAAGGAGATCCGCGACTGGGTGCGGACCTTCGTGCGCAAGGAGATCATCCCGCTGGAGCCCGAGGTGCTGCGCCGCGAACGCGCTGGCCGGCCGGGTCTCAGGCGGGACGAGCTGAAGGAACTGCAGGACAAGGCCAAGCAGGCCGGGTTCTTCGGTGTCCTCACGCCGCAGGAGTTCGGTGGCATGGGCCTCGGCGCCGTGATGACCGCGCTCCTCGAAGCCGAACTGGGCCGCAGTTTCGTCCCGTTCCGCTTCGGCGGCTACGCGGACAACATCCTGTTCCACGGCAACGAGGAGCAGAAGCAGCGCTACCTGCTGCCGACGATCTCGGGCGAACGCGTGTCGTGCTTCGCGATCACCGAACCCGGTGCCGGCAGTGACGCCAAGGCCATCCGCACGTCCGCCGTCAAGGACGGCGACGAGTGGGTGATCAACGGCGAGAAGACGTTCATCACGCAGGGAAACGAGGCCGACTTCGTCATGGTGTTCGCCGTGACGGACAAGGAGAAGGGCGCCGACGGCGGCGTCACGTGCTTCCTCGTCGACCGCGACATGGGCTGGAAGTCCGAGCCCATCCCGACCATGGGCCAGTGGGGCCCGGCGGCGCTCGTGTTCGACAACGTCCGCGTGCCCGAGGAGAACGTCCTCGGTGAGGTCGGCAAGGGCTTCCACCTCGCGATGCAGTGGATCGGCCAGGGTCGCTACCTGCTGCCCGCCCGCGCGCTCGGCAGCGTCGAGCGGCTGGTCGAGATGGCGATCGAGCAGGCCAAGAACCGCGTCACGTTCGGCCAGCCCATCGCCGACTACCAGGCCATCCAGTGGATGATCGCCGACTCCGCGGTCGAGATCGAGGCACTGCGCTGGCTCGTGCTGCACGCCGCGTGGCTCGTCGACCAGAAGCAGGACTCGCGGCAGGCGCAGTCGATCGCGAAGCTCTACGGCGGCATCAAGGCCAACGAGATCGTCGACCGCGTGCTGCAGATCCACGGCGGCATGGGCTACACCCGTGAGCTGCCGATCGAGCGCTGGTACCGCGAACTGCGGCTGCTGCGCATCTACGAGGGCACCGACGAGATCCAGCGCCGCACGATCGCCCGCAACCTGCTCAAGGGCCACGCGAACATCCGCGGCACGCTCGGGTAGCTCTATGTTGGGTTGATGCTCAGCCACGACATCCTCGGCGTCGTCGAACGACAGGTCCGCACCTGGTCGGCCGGCGACGCCGGGGTGTACGCGGCGGCAGTCGGCGGCTACTCCCCCGCGTTCCCCATCCCGTTGCTGCAGCACGGCGGCCCGCAACTCGGCCTGACCGGCGCCGACATGACCCAGGTCCTGCACGCCGAGCAGTCGTTGTGGCTGCACGGCAAGCTCCCGGCGCACGGTTCCATGGTCGTCACGAAGACCGTGACGGACATCTACGACAAAGGCTCTGGTGCCCTCGTCGTCAGCACCTGGGAGTCCGGCTACGCGAGCACGCGGTCGTCCTGTTTCCTCAAGGGCGAAGGCGGTTTCGGCGGCGAACGTGGTGAGACGCGCGAGTTCACCGTCCCCGGCACCGCGCCCGAGGTCGGCTTCTTCCAGACGACGGAAAACCAGGCCCTGCGGTACCGCGAGACCGGTGACGTGAACCCGATGCACCACGACGCCGAGTTCGCGCGCCGGGCCGGGTTCGCGAAACCCATCCTGCACGGCCTGTGCACGCTCGGGATCACCGTGCGCGGCCTGGACTTCACCGAGCTGCACGCCCGGTTCACCGCGCCCGTGACGCCCGGTGACGAGCTCCGGATCGAGCGCTGGCCGACCGGCGAGTTCCGCACGTTCGCGAACGACCGGCAGGTTCTGCTCGGATCGGTTCGGTTTTCCGAAGTGGACAGCCGCTGAAAGTTTGCACGATCGTGCCATGAGTAGTGCCCTGGCAACCGTGGACTCCGGAATCGAACCGGTGCGCGTGGCGGTGGAGTCCCGCGACCTGATCAGCGCGGCCGGCGTGACGCACCTGTTGAAGAACTCACCGCGCGTGCGGGTGGTCCAAGACCGCTCGGACGCACACGTGCTGCTGGCCCTGGTGAACGAGCTGTGCGCGCAACAGGCCGCACGGCTGAGAGCCTGCGGTTCGCCCAAGATCGTCGTGATCGCGGCCCGAGTGCACGACCTCACCCCGTCGATCGCGGCCCAGGCCGGGCTGTCGGTTCCGTTGCGGCGGGCGGATGTCAACCCCGAACGGCTGATCAAACTGCTTCTCGGCGGTCATGCGGTGCAGGACCGCTCGCCGGTGCTGAACGACCGCGACCTGCAACTGCTGAAGCTGCTGGCTGACGGCGCGACGATCGCGGAGGTCGCCGCGCAGCTGTTCTGCTCGGAGCGGACCGTGAAGTACGCGCTGCACCAGCTGCTGGAACGGTTCGGGCTGCGCAACCGGGTGCACGCGGTGGCGTGGGCGCTGCGTTCCGGTCTGCTCTAGGCAGATCCGAAGACGGAGGAGAGCTGCACCCGCCTGCTGATGCCGACCTTGCGGTAGACGCGGGTGAGGTGCAGCTCGACCGCCCGCTGCGTGACGTTGAACCGCGCCGCGATCGACCGATTCGTCTCGCCTTCCAGCACCAGCAAGACTATTCGCGACTCGTGCGGCGTCAGCCTGTCCCACGCCGCCCCGCGCGGCGGCCGGTGCTCCCGGCCCAGCGCCGCCCGCGCCTGGTCCGCCAGCTCGGCCGCCCCGGCACGTTCGGCGTCGGCCAGCGCGGCACGGGCGGCACCGAGCGCGAGATGCATGCGGGCGCGCTGGTGCAGCAACAGCGTGCACGTCCAGACCGGCGGCAGCGTTCCCGTGTAACCGAGCCGCACCAACATCTCCCGCGCCTCGCCAGGGCGGCCCGCGTCCACACAGGACGCGACGAACGCCGCTGCCCCCAGCGCCACGCAGCCCCGCAACGGTGACGCCTGGGCGAGTTCCCGCATCAGCCGGGAGACCTCGGCGTGGTCGCCGCCGGCGCGATGAGCCCACATCTCCAGCGCGGTCAGCCAGTCCCGTTCCGCGCCGGCGAGCCGGACTCGCAGCTGTGGTGCGAGATCCAGCACCACCCGTTCGGAACCCCTGCGCAGCAGACCGAGGCCGGCGAGCGCGAGCGGAACGATTCGCGGCCCGTTCTCCGGGAGGTCCCGCAGGACCCGTTCGGGATCCTCCGGCACGACGGGCGCGGCCGAGTGGCCGAGCAGGTCCTCGTCGCACTGCCAGTCGAGCACCACCGCGTCGAACCACTCCCCCGCGGCGGGCCGCTGCCGGGCGAGTTCGCCGGCCCGGGGCGCGATGCCGCACCGCAGGTGGAGCTCCGCCATCGCCACGGCCACGTGCCCCGCGGTCTCACCGTCCGACGGCTCGCGCAGAGCGGCGCGCAGGCACCTCACCGCCTGCTCCGGCCGCCCTGCCGCCTGATGCAACCGCGCCGCCCCGTGCAGCACCGGCGCCACCCACCGCGCCCCGACGGGTTCCGCGCACGCCACCACGTGTTCGGCGACGTCGACCGGCGGATCGCATCGCCGATACAGGGCCTCGGCAGCGGCGCGGTGCAGGGACTCGCGCGACTCGGGTGCCATCTCGTGCCGGATCGCATGGCTCAGCGCGGGCGACTGGACGCGCATCGGCTCGCCGGCGGCGAGACGCGCGTCGACAAGGCGTTCGAACGCGGCCAAGGTGCGGAACGACCCCATTCCGGCGACCTCGCACACCACGTCGAGAGGCGCGCCGCCCAGCACCGCCAGCGCACGGGCGACCGCGACCGCGTCGACGTCCAGCACCTCCCAGCTCCGGCGCACGGCCCGCAGCAGGCGCGGCAGCCGCAGGCCGGGCAGCACGGCGCGCAACGAGGACAGGTCCGTGACCACGTCCAGGACGTCGCTCAGCACGCCGGGAGCCCCGCCGCTGTACTCCAGGCACAACGCGGTCAGCTCCGGCGTGACCTCGGCGTCGAACCGCCGCCGGATCATCTCCGCGACCGCCTCGCCGCCGATCGGCCGCAACGGCACCCGCACGGCGTCCACGACCGCCAGAGCGTCCGGATCGCAGTCGCCCGCGAGCAGCACCGCACCCCGGAAACGGGCCAGCCGGTCGGCCTCCTCCGCACAAAGCCGCTCGGCGTCGTCGACCACCAGCACCGTGTGGCTGTCGACCCCGCTCAACGCCCGCAATCCGCGAACCGGCCGCAACCCGCTGCGTACCGCGATTGAAGAAGCAACGGACAGCAATGCGCTTTTACCCATACCAGTTGCGCCATGCACAACGCACGAGCGAGCGCCACCGCTCAGCGCCTCCGTCAGGACGGCGATCTCCCGCTCACGTCCGACGAGCAGGCCACCCGCCCTGCGCACGGCGGTGCCCACGAGACCGGGGCTAACTGGGGCGACCATGTCAACCAGCAAATCGTGGGCAGTCCCTCAGGACCATGCAGAAGCACCGGCAGAAGTTCCGCAGGTCTGCCCCTTCGCACAACATCGGGCTTCGAAGCACCCGTCGAGAACGCGAGAACCATTCGACCAATCAATTGGTAATGACAACGCCGCCTCGTGAACCAATTCGTTGCCCATTACGTGATTCCCTATGTACCCCCACACGAACACCACAAGGAGCGCCGATGCGGGTCGCGTCACGCACCGTCTTCGACTTCGTCCGGCCGAACGGCTCCACCGCGCCGGTCGAGACCGAGCTGCTCTACCGGTCGGAAGACCCGTTCGCGGTGACGATGAGGTTCCGCGCGGGCGGCTCGGCCACCACGTGGGTCATGGGCAGGGACCTGCTCGCCGAGGGCATGAGCAGCAGAGCCGGTGACGGCGACGTGCGGCTGCGGCCGCATTCGAGCCGGGTGCTGGTGCTCGAGCTCGTCTCCGACCGGCACATGACGGTCTTCCGGGTACCGGCGGGCACGCTGCGCAAGTTCCTCGACGCCACCGACCGGCTGGTGCCGCGCGGCACGGAACGGTTCGACGCCGACGCGTTCCTGAGCACCGTCCTACGCTGAGAGGCCGAGCACCTCCGCGAGATCGTGCTGCAGCCTGGTCATGCCGGGCGACTCGTAGCCCTCGCTCTCGGCCAGCGCCCGCACCCGGTGCCGGACGGCGGCGTCGTGGTCGCCGACGCGGTCGCAGAGCCCGGCTATCTCCATCAGCACGGCCACCTTGAGCTCCGGGTCGGACAGCGACTCCACCGCTGCGGCCAGCTGGTCCCGTGCCTCGGCGAACCGCCCGGCGGCGGCCAGCACGCGGCCACGGGTGTGCCTGACCATCGACAGCAGGTTCGCCGCGCCCCGTCCGAGGAGTTCCTCGGCGTGTGCCACCACGCTCAGCGCCTCGTCGTGCTCGCCGGCCTCGACGAGGGCGTCCGCCAGGCGGAGCGTCAGCTGGGCGGCGTTCTCCAGCGCCACGCCGCGCTGGTCTGCTCGCAACGCGCGTTCCTGCTCGACGCACGCCCTGTGCGTTTCGACGGCCTCGTCGAACCGGCCCTGCCGTTGCAGCAGAACACCCGAGTACGACAGCGCGAACACCACGTCCATCGGCCGGCCCGCCTCCCGGAACAGCTCGGCGGCCTGCCGGGCGTGGACCACGCCGTCCGCCTGGCTGCCCTCGCGGTTCGCGATGCCCGCCCGGTAGTAGTGCGCCCAGGCCCTCTCCGTCAGCGAGCCGCACTCCCGCGCCGCCCGCAACGCCTCGTGGTGCCATCGCTTGGCCATCGTGATGTTCGTCTGCCGCGCGATGTAGACCCAGCACACGAAGTTGAGCTGCTGGGCCCGCTGCTCCTCTTCGCCCAGTGCCGCCGCCGCGCCGACGCCCGCCGTGTAGACCTCCAGCCACAGGTCGCCCGTGCCGCGATGGTCCGAGTACCAGTGCATCGACCTCGCCAGCGCCAGCACCTGCTCGTGAGCGCCGTCGGCGACCGCCTCACGGAACGCGCCACGCCAGTTCGCGCGCTCCCCGGACAGCCAGCGGTCCGCGCCCGCCAGATCGGCCGCGCCCTGGTCGTCCGGCAGGAACGCCGACGCGTGACTCGTCGCGGTAGCCAGCAACCAGTCACGCGTGCGCAGGCGGTGTGTCTCCACGTCGGGTTCGTCGCTGTGCAACCGCTCGCGCGCGTAGTCGCGGATCAGGTCGTGGAACGAGTACCGGCCGGGAACACCCGCGCGGAGCAGACTGGCGTCCACGAGCTCCTCCAGCAACGCCTCGGCGTCGTCGGTTCCAGCCGCCACGGCGGCGAGTTCGACGGACGTGTCCGGCCCGTGGATCAGCGCGAGCCGGCGGAACAGGGTCGCCACCTCGGGTGCGAGCAGCCGGTAGGACAGCTCGAACGCGGTCCGGACCTGGACGTCGCCGGTCGCGAGCACACCGAGCCGTTCGCGTTCGTCGGAGAGCTGGTCGGCGAGGTGCCGCCACGACGACGTGGTGCGGCCCGCGATGGCGAGCGCCAGCGGCACTCCTCCGCACAGCGTCGCGACCCGGTCCGCCGACTCCCGGTCGGCCGCGGTCCGGCCGGCTCCGGCGGTCGCGGTGAGCAGTGCGACGGCGCCGTCGTGCCGCAGCGGACCGAGGTCGACCCGCGCGCGGCTGTTCAGGCCCGCCAGCACGTTGCGGCTGGTCACGACCACGAGCGAGCCGGGACTGACGGCGAGCAGCGGCCGGACCTGGACCTCGTTCGCGGCGTTGTCGAGCACGAGCAGCACCGTCCGTTCGCGCAGCAGCGAGCGGTAGAGGCGCAGGCTGTCGTTCGGATCGGACGGCATCTTGGCGTCCGGCACGCCGAACGCCCGGAGCAGCCGCGCGATGGCCCGTTCCGCCGACAGCGGCGACGGGTCCATGCCGCGCAGGTCGAGGTGCAGGCAGCCGTCGGTGAACCGACCGGCGAACCGGTGCGCCGTGTCCACCGCGAGAGAGGTCTTCCCCACGCCGGGAGGTCCGTGCACGACCACGACATCCAGCACGGACGAGGTCGCCGCACGGCTGATGTAGTCGGCTATCTGCTGCTGCTCGGTTACACGACCGATGAGCGTCTCGGCGGCGGGTGGCGTGCAGTCTGTGCGTTCGGGACGTGGTTGCGAGGCCTCTGACGACCGTGCGAGCGCCACGAACCCCTCAGCCTCTTCGTTCCGCAGCTCCAGCCCGCTCACGAGCAGGTCGACGGTCTGGGCCTGCGGGGTGTGTACGCGGCCGCGTTCGAGGTCGCTCAGCGTGCGGACGCCCAGGCCGGTGCGGGCGGCGAGGTCCTCCTGCGTTAGTCCCCTGCGGCGCCGGTAGAAGCGCAGGAACTCGCTGAAGGTGGTCGCCCGCATTCCCTCACCCTCCGGACAGGCACTTCCGCACCTCGGCGGCGATCTCGCGCGTCGCGTCCGTGTCCCACCGTTCGCACGCCGCGAGCGAGTCTCGCAGATGACGTTGCCACGCGCTGTGGTTACCCCGTGACTCGGCGTTGTCCGCGAGTTCCCGCAGGATCTCGATCTCCCCCACGCCGTCACCCAGCGCGCGGAACCCGGCGAGCGCCCGGTCCAGGTCCTCGTCCGACTGGGCGAGGCGGCCTGCGGCGCGGTGGGCGAGACCGCGGTGCCACAGGGTCGTAGCGAGCCAGGACGCCATCTGGGCGCGCTGGTAGACGGCCTCGGCTTCGGTCAGTGCCTCGACTGCGTCGTCCGGCCTGTCGACGTCTATCAGCGCGAGGCCGAGCCATCCGAGCGTGCGGCCCAGCGCGGAGAGTTCGTAGATGGTGTCGGCGTAGGCGCGTTGTTCCTTCGCTACTTCTTCGTGGGCCGTCACAGCGGCGATAGGGCGGTCCATCAGCCGCCACAGCACGCCGAGCACGGACCGTGCGTAGTGCTCGTCCATCGGCTCGTGCATCGAGTCGATCGCCTTGAGGCACACCCGTTCGGCCTCGTCGAACTGCCCGAGCCCGCAGTGCGAGGCCGACGCGATCAGCCACACCCAGCCGAGGTGCCCGGTCTCCCCCGACTCCCCGGCGATCCGGGCCGCGCCGGTCAGCACCTCCAGCGCCGGTCCCGGCCGGTGCGCGACGTCGAACAGCGCCCAGCCGAGCTGGCCGCGCACGACGATCTCCTGCCACGGCTCGCGCGCGGAGGCCAGGGCGAGGCGGTAGACGCGTTCCCAGACCAGGCCCGGTTCGATGGCCGCGTAGTGCGAGATGGCGATCACCGCGCGGGTCACGTCCTCGTGCAGACCCCTGGCCTGCGCCCGTTCGACGATCTCCGGCAGCAGGTCGCGGTGCTCGTCCAGCCAGCGCCGTCCCGTGGCGACGTCGGGGAAGGCCCTGCGCCGCGGCCTCACCCGCCGGGCATCACCTGTCTGTCCGAAGAGGACTCCGGCGGCCACCGTGGTCTCCAGGAGCCAGGCGAGCATCCTGCGGTCCGCGTCGGCGTCGGTGGCGTCGACGAGGCCGGTGGCGAACGTCCGCACGAGGCCGTGGATCGCGTAACCGTGGTCGTCGGGGTCGAGGAGGCTGACGTCGGTGAGGTCCTCCAGCGCCTGTTCGGCCTCGCCGACGGTGACGCCGGCCAGTTCGGCCGCGAGCTCCGGGCCGACGTGGGTGCCGACGAGCAGCCCGAGCCGCCGGAACACCAGCCGCGCGGTCTCCGGCAGATGCGCGAGCGACACCTCGAACGCGCCGCGTACGTCCAGGTCACCCGCGGTGAGCGCGGCCAGGCGACGTTCCTCGATCTGCTCCACGAGGTGCCCGAGAGGCCAGCGCGGACGGCTGGCGAGCCGGTTGCCCGCGATCCGGAGCGCGAGCGGCGACGTCCCGCAGAGCCGGACGAGTTCCCGCGCGGTCCCGGGATCGGCCTCGACGCGGTGCGCGCCGATGATCGACGCGAGCAACTCGACGGCACACGGTTCGGTGAGCCCGCCGAGCCGGATCCACGTCGCACCCGCCAGCCCGGCGAGCCGGTGCCGGGACGTGACGATCGTGAGGCAGCCCGGATCCGCCCTCAGTGTGCGGACCTCCTCCTCCGTGCTCGCACCGTCGAGCACGAGCAGCAGGCGTTTGCCCGCGAGCAACGACCGGTAGAGCCGCGTCTGGCCGTGCACGTCCTCTGGCACGTGTTCGGCGGACACCCCGAGGTCTTTGAGCAACCGCTGGAGGGGTTGTGCGGAGCCCTCCAGGTCGATGAGCAGCTGACCGTCCGGAAAGCTGCTCTCCAGCAGATGGGCGGCCCTCACGGCGAGGCTCGTCTTACCGGTGCCCGCAGCCCCATGCAGCACCACGAGCCCGTTGGGCATGCGGGCGATGGCGTCCAGTTCGGCGTCACGGCCGACGAGGTCCGCCACGTACATCGGGAGTGACCAGACCGGGCCGGAGAGCGCGACCCGGCCGGTCCTGGCGAGCCGGCGCAGTTCGGCCTGGTCGTGTTCGTCCAGGTCCAGCGCGTCGATCAGGGCCTCGGTGGTGCGGCGCTGCGGGGAACGGGCGCGGCCGCGTTCCATGTCGCTGATCGCGCGGACGCTCACCCCGGACCGCTCGCTGAGCTCCTCCTGGCTGAGCCCGGCGTTCTTGCGGTGCCGCAGGAGCCGGGCGCCGAACGTCATGTCACCGAAGCTAGTGGTATGGCTCGGAAAGTGGCTGGGTAATTCACGCTCAGCAGGGCGCCTCGCGGCACCCGTCTGACCGCGAATTCGCCTGGCAACCTTCCAAGCCACACCACTAGTGGGTCAAGCTCGTGATCATCTGCGCGCACACGCGGGAGAGGTGCCGGCGCATCACCGTCGACGCCTTGGCCGCGTCGCCGTCCGCGACCGCCCGGACGAGTTCGTCGTGGTCGTCCATCGACGCGTGCTGGTGCGGCGGGTCGTCTTCCAGCGCACTGCGCAGCAGCACCACTCGTTGCTGCACGAGCCGCACCTGCTCGGCGATGTACGGGCTGCGGGCGGCCTCGATCAGGGTCTGGTGGAACGCGAGGTCCAGCCGGTACGGGAACGGCTGCCCGGCCTTGTAGTTGTGGCGGCTCTCCGCACACACGTCCTGCAGCCGCACGAGGTCGACGTCAGTCCGCCGCGACGCCGCCAACTCGGCGGCCGCGCACTCCAGCGCGGTGCGCAGCTCGAACAACGCCCTGACGTCCTCGGGGCTGGCGTCGGGCACGAACGCGCCGCGGTGCGGAACCAGTGTCAGGAGCCCCTCGGAGGCCAGGTGCCGGATCGCCTCGCGCAACGGCCCGCGGCTGATGCCGAGCTTCTGCGCCACCTCGACCTCGTTGACCCGCGAGCCCGGAGGGATCTCCCCGGTGAGCACCTGCTCGCGCAGCACGTCCACGGCCTGCCCGGCCAGGCTGAGGTGCAGTGGCGCCGGAGGTGTCACCTTCGTCTCCTGATCTGGACGGCACCGGCCGTCCTCCCGCTAAACTAGCGAACGTGTCAACTGTCGACAGTTGGCAGTTTTACCCACGGGCTGGAGGGGCGACATGGCACACGAAGTGGTGGCTGAGGTCTGGCGGGGCGACTTCCTCGAGTCGGTGCACCACGGCACCGTCGTCGCGACCGACGCCTCCGGTGACGCGGTCCTCTCCATCGGCCGTCCCGGCGACGTCGCGTTCCCGCGTTCGTCGAACAAGCCGCTCCAGGCCCTCGCGATGCTGCGCAGCGGCCTCGACCTCGACGGCGAGTTGCTCGCCCTGGCCTGTGCCTCGCACTCGGGCGAGGACTTCCACGTCGCCGGCGCCCTGCGGATCCTGGCCTCGGCCGGCCTCGGCGAGGACGCCCTGCAGTGCACCCCCGACCTCCCGCTCGGCGAGCAGGCCCGCGCCCAGCACCTCGCGCAGGGCCTCGCGCCCGCCCCGAAGTACATGAACTGCTCCGGCAAGCACGCCGCCATGCTCGCCACCTGCGTCGCCAACGGCTGGTCCACCCACGACTACCTGGACCCGGCCCACCCGTTGCAGGTCGCGACCCGGCTCACGATCGAGGACGTGGCCGGCGAGCCCGTCGCCGAGGTCGGTGTGGACGGCTGCGGCGCCCCGATCTTCGCCATCAGCCTCACCGGCCTCGCCCGCGCGTTCGGCCGCCTCGCCAGCGCTCCCGAGGGCACCCTCGAACGCCGCATCGCCACCGCCATGAACACCTACCCGCAGTGGGTCGGCGGCACCGGCCGCGACGTCACCGTGCTCATGGACGCCCTGCCCGGCGTCATCGCCAAGGACGGCGCTGAGGGCGTCTACGCGGTCGGCCTGCCCACCGGCGAGGGCGTGGCGCTCAAGATCGCGGACGGTTCGTCGCGCGCCCGTGCGGTCGTCATCGTCGCGGTGCTCAGGCGACTCGGGGTCGACGTCGGCAAGGTCGAGGACCTCGCCACGGTGCCGGTTCTCGGGCACGGCCGCGCGGTCGGCGCGGTCCGGCCGTCGCTCGCGCTGGCGAGTTGACGCCCTGCCGCCCGCCGGGCTCGAATCCCCGCCCCAGCCACTAAGCTGGGGCTTATGGGCGATTCGAAGGACGAGGACGAGAAGTTCCAGGAGGAGCTGATCGGTCTCGACCCACACGACCCCGAGACGAAGGCGTTCGCCGACCATCTCGACAAGATGCAGCGGCAACGCCCGGGCTTCACCGTCGAGGGTTACCTGGAAGGCGTGCAGGACTTCGCGGACTCGGCGAACCGCACGACAGGCCACCAGCGGCTCGTCGCCGTCATCGTCGTCGGGCTCATCCTGCTGGGCGTGCTCCTCACGATCTGGTTCGCGCTCGGCGACATCCTCGCCATCATCTTCTGAGCCGAACATCTTCTGGGCCCAACATCTTCTGGTCACAAACGAGAACGAGACCTTAACGGGGCCTTACGGCGCCGCACCCCACAGCGCCGCCGGGAAGCCCTGAGAGCACGCCGGAGTTATAAAGAGACATGGAACCTGTTGTCGGCGCCACCCCCAAAGTCGTGCGTTCCGAAGAGGAATGGCGCGCCCAGCTCAACCCCGCCGAGTTCGCGGTGCTGCGGCAGGCGGGCACCGAACGTCCATGGACCGGCGAGTACACCGAGACCAAGACCGAGGGCCTCTACGAGTGCCGTGCCTGCGGGGCCGAACTCTTCCGCAGTGACACCAAGTTCGACTCGCACTGCGGCTGGCCGTCGTTCTTCTCACCGCTGGCCGGAGACGCGGTCATCCTGCGTGAGGACCGCGCCCTCGGCATGAAGCGCGTGGAGGTGCTCTGCGCCACGTGCCACAGCCACCTCGGGCATGTTTTCGAGGGCGAGGGGTACCCCACGCCGACGGACCAGCGGTACTGCATCAACTCCGTCTCCTTGAAACTCGTTCCGTCCGAATAGGAGACTGAGCCCAGTCCGGTCACCAAGGAACCGGACGGACCTGGGAGGCACAATGATCTTCCGCATCGCCCTGCGTGGCACTGACGGCGAAGGCTCCGGCGGAGTCGATGGCGGCTCGTCGAGCTAGCCATAGGCAGAAAACAGGGGCGGAAGGCCGGCAACCCTAAGGCTTCGTCAACAAGCCTTGTGGGGCTGTGGCGCGGACCACACCATTGACTCACCGAAGCACTTTCGGGGCAGTCAGGGGGTGGGGTCCAATGCCAAGGCCTTGGGGATTGTCAGGACCGGAGTTCCTTCAGCTGTACTGGATCGGGCTGGCATTGGCGGTGCTGGTCGCGATCGTCGTCCGGGTACGCGTGCGGGCGGGTCACAGCACCCAGCCCGTGCGCTCCCTGGACATGGACGAGCTCGCATATCTTGCGGGCGGTCCAAGGCGCGTGGTCGAGACGGCCGTCGCGCGACTGCTCACCGCGGGTGAGCTCAGGCCTTCACGGCGTGGCACCGTTCAGGCCACGTCCACCATGCAGTCGCTCAACCCGGTGGACCGCGCCGTCGTCACCGACTGCCAGCGCTACACCAACCGCACGGTCAACCTGATGATCCCCGCCGTCGCCGAGGACGGCGTGGTCACGGCCATCGGGCAGCGCCTCGAGGCCATGGGCCTCGTCGTCAACCCGGCCGTCGCGAAAAGCGCGCTGCGCAAGGGATCCATCGCGTTGTGGGTGCTGATCGTGATCGGGCTCGCACGGTGGGTGAACGGCATCGCGATCGGCGCGAACATCGGCTGGCTCACGGTGCAGCTCGTCCTCACCGGCCTGCTGATCCTGACGCTGCGCCTGACCCGGCGCGGCGGGCACATCCGCACCCGCAAGGGCGACCGCGTCCTCGACGACGCTCGCCGCACGAGCACCAGGGCGGCGGGAAGCGTGGACGAGGTCGTGTACGCGGGCGCGGCCGGCGCGGTCCTCTTCGGCGGTCTCGTCGTCTACCCGGATCTGGCGGTGCGCACCTCGTTGCTCGCCTCCTCCGGTTCCGGCAGCTACAGCAGCAGCGGCAGCGCGTGTTCAGCCGGTTCATCTTCGTGTTCCAGCGGAAGCAGCTGCGGGGGCGGAGGCGGCGGCTGCGGTGGTGGCGGCGGCTGATCGGTCGTTCGGTCCTATTCAGGTAACAACAGGAACCCAGGGGTAGATCTCACGTCGAAGATGCACTGACACCAGTGAGGGGAGTACTGATGTCCGAGTCTTCGGCACCGCACCGGACCACGTGGTCCGCGGAGGAGATCGGGTTCCTGGCAGGGGGACCGGGCAGGGCGGCGGAGGCCGTTCTCGCCCGGCTGCTGGACGGCGGTCTCGTGCGCGTCTCCCGCGAGGGACTCGTGACCGCCGTCCACCAGAACGGTTACGGTGCCAGAACCCCGCTGGAGGCGTACGTCCTCGCCGGACTGCAGGGCACCGCTCGTCCGATCAACCAGGTCGTGCAGGTCGCGATGGCCAGTCACGAGATGGGCGCGCTGCAAGCAAGCCTCGTCGCGCGCGGCATGGTGCACCGCGAGTTCGGAAAGCCGCGCGGCGGAAAGATCGCGTTGCGGGTGGTGCTGTTCCTGCTGGCGTTCGTGTCGGTGTTCGTCGCCTTCGCGATCGACACGAGGGTGTTCGTGCTGACGGCACTGCTGGTGTTCGTCGCGATCCTGCTGCGCAAACCAGGCAGGCTCACCAGGAACGGCAAGACCGTGTGGCTGTACGCGCTGAGGAATCCGAGCAGCAGTGCGGACGCCGTGGCGTTGTCCGGCCTGCGCCGGGGCAAGCAGCGCTCGACATCGTCCACTTCGTACGCCGCCGCCGGTTGCGGCTCGTACGACTGGAACCACCACAGTTGCGGCGGAACGTCGAGTTGTTCGAGCAACAGTTCGAGCAGTTGCAGCAGTTGCAGCAGTTCCAGTAGCAGTAGCTCGAGTTGTAGCAGTAGCAGCAGTAGCTGCGGCGGCGGAGGAGGAGGCGACTGATGGCGACATCGACGACAGCACGCGGAACACGGTTGCCCCCGGAGCAGATCGGCTACCTGGTGGCAGGACCCGGCCGGGCGGCGGAGACCGCGCTGGCCAGGCTGCTCGACGCCGATCTGGTGCGGGTGTCACGCGACGGGCTCGTGTCCGCCGTGCACCAGACCGAGCTGGGCGCCTCGACCGCGGTCGAGACGGTCATTCTCGTCAACCTGCGCAATACGATCCGGTTCGACGCGGTCGTGCGGAACGCCGCGAAAAGCGCGGAGATGCGGACGCTGCACCAGCAGCTGCGGGCACGCAGGCTGACCCGCAACCCCCGTCCCCGGCTCGCGGCGTGGTGGGTCTTCCTCGCGATCGGCGGCGTCCTGAGCCTGGCCGCCTTCCTGGAACCGTGGACCCTCTTCGGCGCGGTGGGGTTCCTGGGGGTCGCATACTGGACGTATGGCGCGAAACCGCTCACCAGGGCGGGCCGGGCCGCGTTGAAGGACGTGACCGCGAGCGACAGGGTTCTCGCCGTGGCGCTGGAAGGTTTCCGCGGCAGGATCGGCAATCAGAGTGCCGGCGAGCTCTTCGGGCTGCCGCAGAGCGTGGTCAAGATGCTGCCGCGCAAGAAGAAGAGGAAGGCTCGCGCCACGAGCGCGGCCGGCTGCGGCAGCGGGTGTGGCAGCAGCAGTTGTGGTGGCAGCAGTTGTTCGTCGGGCAGCAGCAGTAGCTGCAGTGGCGGCGGCAGCAGTTGTGGCGGTGGCGGCGGAGGCGGCGACTGATGGCGGGCATCAGGGACCTGGGCGTCGGCATCGGCTGGCGTTCGGAGATCGACCTGACCGTGGAACGGCTGCCCGGCGTGGACTTCGTCGAGGTCGTCGCCGAGAACCTCCACATCGGACACCTGCCGGAGTCGGTGACGCTGCTGCTGGAGCGCGGCGTCCCGGTACTCCCCCACGCCGTGTCGCTGTCGCTGGGCAGCGCCGACCAGGTCGACCTCCGCCGGGTCGAGCACCTGGGCGCCGTCGCCGAGGCGGTCGGCGCGCCGATGGTCAGCGACCACGTGTGCTTCGTACGGGCGGGCGGGCTCGACTCCGGCCACCTGATGCCGGTGCCCCGCACCAGGGACGCGCTCGACGTGCTCGTCGCGAACGTGCGGCTGGCGCAGCGGAACCTGCCCGTGCCGCTCGCGCTGGAGAACGTCGCGGCGCTGCTGGAGTGGCCGGACGGCGAGCTGTCCGAAGGCCAGTTCCTGGCCGAGCTCGTCGAGCGCACGGACTGCTGGCTGCTCGTGGACGTCGCGAACCTCTACGCGAACGCCCGCAACATCGGCACGGACCCGCAGCGGTTCCTCGACGAGATCCCGCTGGAGCGGCTGGCGTACGTGCACGTGGCCGGCGGCGAGCAGCACGGCGACATCTACCACGACACGCACGCGCACGCGGTTCTGCCGGAAGTCCTCGAAGTGCTGGACGAACTGTGCTCGCGCGTCGCCCCGCCCGGCGTTCTGCTGGAACGCGACGACAACTACCCGTCCGACACCGAAATCGCGGGCGAACTGGCCGCGATCCGTGCGGTGGTGGACAAACATCGTGACTGAAATCGTGAACGAGAGCAGCCTTTCGTCCGCACGCGAAAGGCTTGCCGCCCGGCAGGCCGAGCTGCTAAATGCATTGCTCGCGAACGGACCGGCACCGACGGGATTCGACGAACAACGCCTCGGCGTCGAACGCCGCGCGTTGTTGTCGAAACGGCGCGGCATCGTGCGGATGCTGGGACCCGAGGTCGCCGACGAGCTCGGCGACCGGTTCCGGTTGCTCTTCGACGCCTACGCCGCCGAATATCCACGTCGTGCGGGCTCTCGCGCGCGCGAGGATGCCGCGGCGTTCGAGGAATGGTGCCGCGCCTGCGGCGAACTGTCAGAAAAGCGCAAGGCACGCTGGAAGTTCTGGCAGTCGAACTGACGGGCGAGCAAACCGGGGGCCAGAATCCCCCGTTCGGCCCTGTGTGACCCCCAGCACCATCGATACGTTCGAAAGGGCTGGGGGACCTTTTCGCATTGCCTTCGCTTTGCCGCGAAAGGCCTTCCGGCCTGCGCGGACCACAGCGCGCAGAATTCGAACCACGAGGGGATTCGAATGCGCGGAAAATCCAAAGTGCTGGGCGCCGTCACGGCGCTCGCCCTGACCGTGGCACCGGCCGCCACAGCCGCGGCCGCTCCACCAGCGGGCAACGCCCCGCAGAGGACCGCCGACGAGGTCACCCTCGTCACGGGCGACAAGGTCCTGCTGGGACACGACCGGCAGGTAGTCGCGATCCAGCCCGGAGAGGGCCGCGGGAACATGGCCTTCAAGACCGCCCTCACCGCGGACGGTCACACGATGGTCGTGCCGAAGGACGCGTTCGAGCCCTTGGCGGCGGGCCGGCTCGACCGCAGACTGTTCGACGTCACCACGTTGCTGGAGTTCGGCTACCGCGACCGCATGCCGTTGATCGTGGACGGGCGGGCGAGACTCGGTGCCCGGTCCTCGGACGACTGGACGGCGCTCAAGGCCGGGGCCGCGACCGGTGACAAGGTCTGGCTCGACGGCATCCGCAAGCCGAGCCTCGACCGCAGCGTCGCCCAGATCGGCGCGCCGGCCGCCCACCAGAAGGGCATCACCGGCAAGGGGATCAAGGTCGCGATCGTCGACACCGGTGTCGACGAGAAGCACCCGGACCTCGCCGGTCAGCAGATCGCGGAGAAGAACTTCACCTCCGACCCCGACACCACCGACAACGTCGGCCACGGCACGCACGTCGGGTCGACGGTCGCGAGCCACGACTCGCAGTACGGCGGCGTCGCGCCGGGCGCGCAGCTCCTCGACGCGAAGGTCTGCGTCGAGTTCGGCTGCCAGGAGTCCTGGATCCTCGACGGCATGCGCTGGGCGGCGGAGCAGGGCGCCCAGGTCGTCAACATGAGCCTCGGCGGTGGCGACACCCCCGAGGTCGACCCGCTGGAGCAGGCCGTCAACGACCTGACGGCCCAGTACGGCACGTTGTTCGTCGTCGCGGCGGGCAACTCGGGTTCGCCCGGCTCGGTGAGCTCGCCCAGCACGGCGGAGGCCGCGCTGTCGGTCGGCGCCGTCGACCGCGACGACAAGATCGCGCCGTTCTCCAGCAAGGGCCCGCGCGTCGGAGACAGCGGGCTCAAGCCCGAGGTGACCGCGCCGGGCGTCGACATCGTCGCCGCCAAGGCCGGGACCACCGACCACTTCGCCGCCAGCGGCACGTCCATGGCGACCCCGCACGTGGCGGGCGCGGCGGCGTTGCTCAAGCAGCAGCATCCGGAGTGGACGCCGGCGCAGCTCAAGTCGGCGCTCGCGACCACGGCCAAGCCTGCCGAGGGCGTCAGCGCGTTCGACCAGGGCGCCGGGCGCATCAACGTGGCCAAGGCGATCGAGCAGGTGCTGACCGGCGACGTCGCCGTCAACCTCGGCCTGCACGAGTGGCCGCACGGTGACGACAAGCCGGTGACCAAGGCGATCACCTACACCAACCCGACGGACGCGGCGATCACGCTCGACCTCGCGTTCAGGGGCAGTGCCCCGGCGGGCATGTTCACGCTGGGAGCCACGAAGGTCACCGTGCCGGCCAAGGGCACCGCGTCGGTCGACGTCACGGGCGACTCGCGCGCCGGCACCCAGGACGCCGCGTACGCGGGCGAGGTCGTCGCCACGTCCGGTGCGCACACCGTCCGCACGCTCGTCGGCATCGACCGCGAGGTGGAGAGCTACACCCTCACGATCGACATGATCGGTCGCGACGGACAGGATCCGGGGACCTCGTTCACGTTCCTGGTCGGCCTGGACAACACCACGTTCAAGCCGGTCGCCGGTACGGGCGACGTGAAGATCCGCCTGCCCAAGGGCACCTACTTCCTCGACACGACGCTGTACAACGGCGAGCGGGGCATGGACCTGCTCTACCAGCCCACCGTGAAGCTGACCGGCGACGTGACGGTCAAGCAGGACGCCCGGCTGGCCCAGCCCGTGTCGGTGAAGGCGCCGGAGGAGACCGGTGACTTCACGCTCGGGATCATCGCCTTCCGCCGTGCGGTCGACGGCCAGAGCCGTCTGCAGGGCACCATGCTCGTGTTCGGCGGGTTCGAGGGCGTCGGGATCGCTCAGGCCGGCGGACCGCTGCCGCCCGGCGACCTGTCGTCGCTCGCGATGCTGCAGGCCAACACCACGGCCGACCCGCACACGTTCTACCGGCTCGCCTACCCGGTTCCCGGCGGTCTCCCCGTCGGCCTCGTCAAGGCGCCTGCCAGGAAGGACCTGGCCAGGGTCGAGTCCACCATCGGCGGCCAGAAGCCGGACAGCCAGGCGTCGAAGGGCGAGTTGCCGTTGTCCCCGCAGGGTCTGGGAGGCGGCACCGCGCTGTACCCGGTGGCGCCGGGCGCGACCGCGGTCGAGTACGTGACGACCGAGGACATGCGCTGGCAGTCCGCGATCATGACGCGGCACGCCAACGGCGCGCAGGAACGCATCACCTCGGCGCTCCGCACGTACAAGGCGGGCAGGACCTATCGGGAGCGCGAAGTCCGGCCGGTGTTCTCGCCGGGTCTGCCCGAGTCGCAGTACGGGTTCGTCGAGCGGTACGGCACGCAGTTCTACGTCGGCGTGCCGCTGACGAGCGACGGCACCCACGGCGACGGCACGTCCACTGTGGACAGCGCCAGGACCGCGTTGTACCGCAACGGTGTCCTGCTCGGTGAGACCACCACGCCAGGCGGGGTGTTCACCGTGCCGCTGCCGCGGGCCGACTTCCGCGCCGAGATGAGCGTCGACCGGAGCTCGCAGTTCGAGTTCAGCACCAAGGTGTCCGCGGTGTGGACCTTCAAGTCCCAGGGCACCGAGGGCAGGATCGACGCGCCGCCGTTGTCGGTGGTGAAGTTCGAACCGAAGCTCGACGCCAACGGCGCGGTGCCCGCGGGCACGTTGCAGCGCATCGGACTGCTCACCCAGACGCAGGGTGACGCGGGCAAGGTGCGCATCACCGGGGTCCAGTACTCGCACGACGACGGCAAGTCGTGGCGCCGTGCGGGAGTGGTCGGCAACAACGCGTTGGTCTACCACCCGGCGAACGCGCAGTGGACTTCGTTGAAGGCCACCGCGACGGACGCCAAGGGTGGAACCGTTGAACTGACCGTGATCCGCGCTTACCGGGTCACGGCAGGTTAAGTACCAGCTCGGCGGCCGGGACGCGGGTGCCCGTGTAGAAGGGGATTTCCTCTCGCACGTGCAGCCGCGCCTCGGTGCCGCGCAGGTGCCGCATGAGGTCGACGATGCGGTGCAGTTCGTCGGCCTCGAACGCGAGCATCCACTCGTAGTCGCCGAGAGCGAACGACGCGACGGTGTTCGCGCGCACGTCCGGGTAGTCGCGGGCCTCCTTGCCGTGGTCCGCCAGCATCTTGCGGCGGTCCTCCTCCGGCAGCAGGTACCACTCGTAGGACCGCACGAACGGGTAGACGCAGATGTACTTGCGCGCCTCTTCACCCGCGAGGAACGCGGGGATGTGGCTGCGGTTGAACTCCGCCGGGCGGTGCAGGGCGACCTGCGACCAGACCGGCGTGGAGACCTTGCCCAGCGGGGTGCGGCGGAAGCCCGTGTAGGCGGCCTGCACCTGCTCGATCTCCTCGGCGTGCCACCAGATCATGAAGTCGGCGTCGGCGCGCAGACCGGCCACGTCGTAGACGCCGCGCACGACGACGCCCTTGCCCTCCAACGCGTCCAGGTAGTTCTGGGTCTCACTGGCAGCGGCCGAACGGTCGTCCGGCAGCTTGCCGGGTTCGACCCGGAACACCGACCACATCGTGTAGCGGATGGTGTCGTTGAGCTCGTTGTAGTTCAGGCGCGCCATACGTCCATCTTGGCACGGGCCCCTCAACGGCGAACGCGGCCCAGCAGGTGTGCTGCGACACGGGCGGCGGCCGCGTCGGCGGTCGCGATGCAGGCGGGCACGCCCACTCCGTGCAGGGTGGCGCCCGCGACGGCGAGGCCCGGCACGTCGGCGATGCCGCGTTCGATCGTGTTCACCAGGTCGACGTGACCGACGCCGTACTGCGGCAGCCCACCGCCCCAGCGCTGCACCACGTAGTCGATCGGCGCGGCCCTGATCCCCGTCAGCTCGTGCAGGTCGTTGCGCACGGCCTTGACGAGGTCGGCGTCGCTGCGCTGCAGGAGCGCCGTCTCGCCGTGCCGCCCGACCGAACCGCGCACCAGCACGGGCTCCCCGTAGTGCGCCCATTTGCGGCTGGAGAACGTGAAGGCCTTGGCGGTGAAGGGGGTGATGCGGTCGGAGTACCGCTCCCCCTCCGCGATCAGGGTGCCGGAGCGCTGCGGCAGTTCGGTGCCCGGTGGCAGCGCCAGCGCGACCACGGCCATCGAGGCGACCTCGACCTTGCCGTACGCGGCCGACACCTGCGGGGCGATCTCGTGCAGCAGCTTGCGCGCGGACGGGGCCGGGACCGCGAGCACGACGCCGTCGCACTCCAGGTACTCCGGGGTCGCGGCCGAGCCGATCTCGAGCCGCCAGCCGGCGCCGAGCCACGACAGCACGCGGACCGGTAACCCGAGCCTGACCTCGGGCTTCGCGACCTCGGCGAGCCGGTCGACGAGCGACGACACGCCGTTGCAGAGGCTCGCGAACACCGGCGGGCGGGCGGCACGGGGCTGCGGTGGCGCGGGCATCATCATCGCGGCGGCCGCGAGCAGTGAGCCGACGCCCTTGTCCAGCAGGGTGGCGATCTGCGGCATCGTGGCGCGCAGGCCGAGCTCGTCCGCGCGGCCCGCGTAGACACCGCCCAGCAACGGGCCGACCAGGCGGTCCGCGATCTCCGAACCGAACCTGTCCTTCATCAGCGTGCCGACGGCGACGTCGCCGCCCCTGAGCTCGATCGGCGGCAGCGTCGGTTCCATCTCGACCCGCAGCGCGCCCTCGGACGACAGCATGTGCCGCACCGTCTCGACGCTCGCCGGAACGCCCATGAACGTGTGCGCGGGCAGCTGGTGCGTGCGCCCGGCCGCGTGCACGCTCGCCTTCGCGGCCGTCGGGTGCACGACGTCGCCGGCGAGCCCGACCTCGTTGATCAGCTCCTGCGCCTCGGGCTTGCGGTGCAGGAACGCCTCCGCGCCCACGTCGAACCGCACGCCCGCGAGTTCGGTCGTGCGCAGCTTGCCGCCGAGCCGGTCGGACTGCTCGATCACCGTGATCCGCGCGGCAGGGCCGAGCAGCATCCTCAACCGGTGTGCGGCGGCGAGACCCGAGATGCCTCCCCCGACGACTGCGACGTGCGGCGCTCTTCCGTGCATTACAAGCTGTGGATCAGTTCGACGGTCCGGGTGATGATCTCCGGATCGGTGTCGGGCAGCACGCCGTGGCCGAGGTTGAAGATGTGCCCCGCGGCGGCCTTGCCCTCGGCGTGGATGCGGCGCACCTCGCGTTCGACGGCGTCGAAGCCCGCGAAGAACAGCGCCGGGTCGAGGTTGCCCTGCACGACCGGCTTCGGCAGTTCGGGGTTCGCCTGCTCAAGGCGCCGCACGGCGACGTCCAGCGGGATGCGCCAGTCGACGCCGACGACGTCCGCGCCGGCCTCGCGCATCGCGGGCAGCAGCTCGCCGGTGCCGACGCCGAAGTGGATCCGCGGGACGGTGCCGATCGTCTCCAGGACGCGCTTCGAGTGCGGCAGGACGAACTCGCGGTAGTCGCGCTCGGACAGCGCGCCCGCCCACGAGTCGAACAGCTGGACCGCCTGGACGCCCGCGTCGAGCTGTGCGTGCAGGAACGCCGCCGTGACGTCGGCGATCTTGGCGAGCAGCGCGTGCCACAGCTCCGGGTTGCCGTGCATCAGCGCCTTGGTGCGCTCGTGGTTCTTGCTCGGCCCGCCCTCGACGAGGTACGAGGCCAGCGTGAACGGCGCTCCCGCGAACCCGATCAGGGCGACTTCCTGCGGAAGTTCCTTGAGCAGCAACCCGATCGCGTCCGCGACCGGCTGGACCTGCTCGGCGTGCAGTTCGGGAAGAGCCCGCACGTCCTCGAGCGTCCTGACCGGGTTCGCGACCACGGGACCGGTGCCCGCGACGATGTCGAGGTCGACGCCGGCGGCCTTGAGCGGCACGACGATGTCGGAGAAGAGGATCGCGCCGTCGACACCGTGCCGCCGGACGGGCTGCATGGTGATCTCGCAGACCATCTCCGGGTCCATGCACGCGTCGAGCATCACGGTGCCCTGGCGGAGCGCCCGGTACTCGGGCAGCGACCGTCCCGCCTGCCTCATGAACCAGACAGGGGTGTGCGACGGGGTGCCGCCACTTGCGGCCACAAGGAGGGGAACTTGAGTGCTCATATCTGTTTCATGGTCCCACGTCTCGGCGTGCCGCCATCACCCGGCCGGATTGCGAGGCATACAGTCAGTTGTGTGACCGAGCCGGAAATCTTCCGCCGGGCGGTGGGGACGCTCAAGTCGGTTCGCCACAGGCCCGAGATCGAACTCACCGAAGTTCGCCCGCCGCAGCGGCTCGCTCCGTGGGCGTACGCGCTGACGGCTGAGGTCACCGGCCCGTCGGACGAACTGTCGACCGGAAGGCTCGTGCTGCTGCACGATCCGGACGGCGACGAGGCGTGGGGCGGTGTCCTTCGCGTCGTGGCGTACGTGCGGGTCGAGCTGGACCACGAGCTGGCGTCCGATCCCCTGCTGCCCGAGGTCGGGTGGTCGTGGCTGACCGAGGCGCTGGAGCAGTCCGGGGCCGGGTTCACCGCGCTGGGCGGGACCGTGACGCAGACGTCGTCGGCCCGGTTCGGCGACATAGCGGGGCCCGCGCGCACCGATGATCTGGAGCTGCGCGCGTCGTGGACCGCGCTCGACGGAGAACTCGCCGAGCACGGCACCGCGTTCTACGAGCTGATGGCGACGGCCGTGGGGCTGCCGCCGGTCGGCGTCACCCTCTTCGGGCAGCGCTAGTCCTCGTCGGCTTCCCGCAGGACCCTGAGGACGTTCGCGCCCGCGAGTTTCGTGCAGTCGTCCTCGGACCAGCCCTTGTCGAGCAGCGCGCCGAAGAGACTGGGGTAGGTCGACACGTCCTCGAGGCCCTGCGGCAGCGCCTGGACGCCGTCGTAGTCGCCGCCGATGCCGAGGTGGTCGACGCCGACGACCTCACGGGCGTGGTCGAGGTGCAGGACCACGTCGTCGAGCGTGGCGGCCGGCTTCGGGTGCTCGACGACCCACTTCTCGGCGAACGCCTTGCGCTCCCCCATGTCGGCGTGGTTCGCGCCGGCGGCCGTCATGGCCTCACGAAGGGCTGCGTCCCATTCAGCGACACGTGGTGAGACGAAGTCCGGCACGAATGTGATCATGGCCACACCGCCGTTCGCCTTCAGCTTGACCAGCACGTCGTCCGGGATGTTGCGCGGGTGGTCCGCGACGCGACGGCACGACGAGTGACTGAAGATGACGGGCTTGACGCTCGTGTCGAGCGCGGCGTGCATCGTGCTGGGCGCGACGTGGCTCAGGTCGACGAGCATGCCGATCCGGTTCATCTCGCGCACGACGTCTCGGCCGAACTCCGTGAGCCCGTCGTGTTCTGGCTGGTCAGTCGCGCTGTCGGCCCACGGGGTGTTGTCGTTGTGGGTCAGCGTCATGTAACGGACGCCCAGGCGGCGCAAGGCGCGCAGGACGCCGAGTGAGGAGTTGATGGAGTGTCCGCCCTCGGCCCCGAGGAGGGAGGCGACACGCCCGGAGGCGAAAACTTCTTCGGCTTCGGCGGCGGTCGTCGCGATGCCCAGGTGATCGGAGTACCGCCCGGCCAGCTCGTAGACCAGCTCGATCTGCTCCAGCACGGCGGTCACCGCTCCGTCGCCCGCCAGCCGGCCGGGAATCCAGACGGACCAGAACTGCATCCCCAGGCCGCCCTCGCGCATTTTCACGAGGTCCGTGTGCAGGCTGGGATGACGTTCGGTGAGATCGATCTTCGCGGCGGTCGTGTAGACGTCCTCGCCCGTTCCGTCACCGAACTCGCGCAAAGCCCACGGCAGGTCGTTGTGGCCGTCGACGAGGGGGACACACTGCAGCAACGCCCGCGCTCGTTCGAGACCGGAACTGCTAGGCACAACCAACTCCAAGATGTCGTTCTGAGAGGGGCTCGCGTTACACCCCCTATCTAGTTGTCATCCAATCGTGTGACACATGGGGCCATCTGTCACAACTCAATAGGGATAGATACCCGATTGATCGTCCCGTAGACCCGCATGGGCGGCTACGCTGCCCCAGACGACACCACTTTCGGTCGATCAGTGGCGCGGCTGATTGGACGAAAGTCTCCGGTGCCGGTCGGGGGGCACGACCGACTCCAGGGAGGTAGTGACGTGGCTGCCGTCGGCTTAGGTCAGGCCGTTCGTACCACGCCAGCCGGCTCGTTGCCGGCGAACATGGTCCCGCACCCGCGGGAAGAGCTTTTTTCAGTGCTGGTGGTCGACGACCACCCACTGCTGAGGGAGGCGATATCAGCCCGGCTCACACAAATGGGAGCCGGCACAGTTCATGAGGCCGCTTCGGTGGCGGAGGCTCGGGCGCGGGCACTCGCTACCGGACCATGCGACCTCGCGATCCTCGATCTGGGTCTGCCGGATGGCACCGGCATCGACCTGGTCACGGAACTCCGTGCCCAGGGCTGGCCCCGCATCGTGGTCCTCGCATCCTCCGACGACCCCTACGCGGTCAGGTCGGCCTTCCAGGCGGGCGCCCAGGCGTACCTCCTGAAGTCCGCCTCTCCGATGGTGGTCACCGACGGGGTGCGCAGGGTTCTCGATGGTGGCGTTTACGCAGATCCGAGCGTGGCACCAGTACTCGCAGCGGGTACTCGGGTGCCGGGCACGGACAACACGCCGCGGGAACTCTCCGCGCGTGAGGTCGAGGTGCTCCAGCTGGTCGCCGATGGCCAGAGCAACAAGGAAATCGGCGAGGCTCTGAGCTTGTCCGCGTTGACGGTGAAGTCTCACCTGTCGCGGATCGGCCGGAAGCTGGGCACAGGAGATCGCGCTCAGATGGTCGCGCTGGCAATGCGTGCCGGCGTGATCCGTTAGATACCGGTTTGAAGCACTGAACCGGCCGAGAACACCTGTGAGTGGTGCGATCGTCGTAGGGTCATCCCCCGTGGATGTACCCGCCGACGAGCCAACCGCACCAACCGGACCAGAACCGGTACCGCTGACGGAACCTGCTGATGGGGTCCCGCCCGTGGTCGCCGATCCAGCTGCGCTCCGGCGAGCCGCTGACGCGCTCGCCGGGGCGAAGGGCCCGGTCGCGGTGGACACCGAGCGAGCCTCGGGCTACCGCTACTCACAGCGTGCCTATCTGGTGCAACTGCGCCGGGAAGGCGCCGGCACCTGGTTGGTCGACCCGATCGCCCTGGGCGGACGGCTAGACCCACTGGTGCAGGCGCTCGATGGCACTGAGTGGGTGTTGCACGCAGCGTCTCAGGACCTGCCGTGCCTCGCCGAACTCGGGCTACGCCCCGGCGTGCTGTTCGACACCGAGCTGGCGGGCAGGCTGGCTGGGTTCGAGCGTGTCGCACTGGGCACGCTGGTGGAACGGCTACTTGGTTACAGGCTCGAGAAGGGGCACGGCGCGGCCGACTGGTCGCGCCGGCCCCTTCCTGCCGATTGGCTGACGTACGCCGCTCTCGACGTGGAGCTGCTCGTGCAGCTGCGCGACGTTCTCGAAGCCGAGCTGCAGAGCCAGGGCAAACTCGCCTGGGCGCTCGAAGAGTTCGAGGCGGTGCGGACGGCGCCATCGCCGCGCCCCCGCACCGACCCCTGGCGGCGCACGTCGGGCATTCACCGCGTGCGCAACCAGCGGCAGCTGGCCCTCGTGCGTTCGCTGTGGGAAGCCCGCGACACCGTGGCCCGCGAACGCGATATCGCCCCCGGCCGAGTCCTCCCGGACTCCGCGCTCATGGAGGCAGCCGCCCGCAACCCGGCCAACGAGGCCGAACTGCTCGCCCTGCCGGTCTTCCGCGGCCGATCCCAGCGCCGCATGTCCGGCGTCTGGATGAACGCCCTGCGCAAGGCAGGCGCTCTGGCGAAGTCGGAACTCCCGGAGCCCGCGGGCCAGCACGACGGCCCGCCCCCGCCCAACCGCTGGGCGGACAAGGACCCGGACGCCGCAGCCCGCCTGGCCGCGACGAGAGCGGCACTGGCGACCATCGCCGAGGCGAACACCCTCCCGGTGGAGAACCTGCTGCTGCCCGACCTCGTGCGCCGCACCTGCTGGCAACCGCCGGCGGACCTCTCCCCCGAATCCGTGGCCACCGTGCTGCGCGACGGAGGCGCCAGGTCGTGGCAGATCGACCTCACGCTGGAAGCCCTCACCAAGGCACTGGCAGCGACAGCACCCACGCCGTCCGACCCTAACTGATATCCGATATATCAGTTAGGTCGTGCATTGACGACGGCCTCGACGTTCCCCTGGCCAAATCCGGTGCACCGTCGAGTGCCGTCGTCAACGCTGCTCAGGCCCGGCAACTGATCTCCATGCCGTCCTCGACGGGAAACGCGACGCTGACGTACCCGTTCGCCGGATCGCGCACGTACTCGAGGTAACCGGCCATCGAGTCCTGGTCGATGTCGTCAGCGACGACGAGCGCACCGCTCGCGAGCCGCGGCTCCAGATCCCGCAACACCGGCAGGCACAGCTCCTTCCACCCGTCGAGCAGCACCAGCCCGATCGGCCCCGCAAGATCCGCCAACGTGCGACGAGCGTCGCCGGGCAGGATCGTCACCACCCCACCGAGCCCCGCCTCGTCGAGGTTCTTCCGCGCCGCGGCGACCTTCGCCGAGGACATCTCCGTCCCGTAAACGTGCCCGCACCCGTTGTCCACGACAGCCGCCGCCAGGTAGAGCGTCGAGATCCCGAACGACGTGCCGAACTCGACGACGGTCTCCGGCCGGCTGGACCGCACGAGCCCATAGAGCAGCTCGCCGCCACTGGCCGAGATAGGCAGGTAAACCCCGGCCAACGCATCGGCGCGCTCCTGCGCACTACCCGCGCGCACCACATCCCACGGCGCATCGAACCCGTCATCCGCGCCAGCCGCACCGAAGAGCCGATCAAGCACCGAACGAACCCGCGCCTCAAACAAAGTGATCGCCATGCCCGCCACAGTAGACGCAACGTAGCGTCTAGCCTAGCCCTGACTAAAGTACGCCTCCTGGAGGTGGCGATGAAGAGCACCACGCATCGCGGAAACCGGCACGGCCGCAGCGAGGAAGCCAGACAGGCGGTCCTCGAAGCCGCCGACGACCTGCTGGCCGAACGAGGATTCGCCGGCGTGACGATCGAAGGCATCGCCGCACGAGCCGGCGTCGCCAAGCAGACGATCTACCGCTGGTGGCCGTCCAAGGTCGACGTACTACTGGAGGCGTTCACCGAGGACATGGCCGAACACCTCACCCCGCAGGACACCGGCGACCTGGGCACAGACATCCGCGCGCACCTGGCAACCCTGGCCGAGTTCCTCACCACCTCGGACCCAGGCGCGGTCTTCCGCGCCCTGACCGGCCAGGCCCAGCACGACCCACAACTCGCCGCCCGCCTGCGCGACGACCACCTAAGCCACCAACGCAACCGCGACCGCCTCCCCTTGCAACGCGCGATCGAACGCGGCGAACTCCCCGCCGACCTCGACGTCGAGACAGCACTCGACCACCTGGTAGGCCCGATCTACTACCGCGTCCTGGTCACCGGCGCCCCCGTCCCCCGCACCTTCACCGACGACCTGGCAGCAGCCTTCCTGCACCGCCACCAACCCCATAACTGATATATCGGTCCCCCGCCTCTATGCTGACCTGCCCCTTAGCAATGAGACTTTGGACTTCGTCCGCAAACGACCCATTGCAAGGGGCACCCACGATGATCAGCACCGCCCGCCTCGACCTGCTCCCGCTGCAAGCCGAGCACGCCGCCGAGATGGCCGAAGTGCTGGCGGACCCGGCCCTGCACGCGTTCACCGGCGGCACCCCGCTCTCCCCGGAAGCGCTGCTCGCCCGATACCAGCGATTGGCCGCGGGCTCGCCCGACCCTGCGGTGCGGTGGCTGAACTGGGTGATCCGGCTTCGCGACGAAGACCGCCTGACCGGCACGGTCCAGGCGACGATCACCCAAGCCGAAGCGTCGGCCGAAATCGCATGGGTCGTCGGCACGCGGTGGCAGCGCCGCGGCATCGCCCGCGAGGCAGCCCAAGGCCTCGTCAGCTGGCTGACCACCCAACCGGTCCGCACCGTGATCGCGCACGTCCACCCCGACCACCACGCGTCCACCGCCGTCGCCACGTCCGCCGGCCTCACCGCCACCGACGAGGTCCACGACGGCGAGACCCGCTGGCTTCTCCGCGTCCCGTGATCCCATCCCTTGCAATGACTCTTTTGCGGACGAAGTCCAAAGAGTCATTGCCAAGCAGCAGGTCACAGCAGGCAATGAACTGATATCGGCCGATATATCAGTCGGTCATGCGCTCGCCGAGCCGCTGGGCAAGGACGGCGACCTCGTCGTCGGGCACGTCGAGAACGCCGCGCGAAGCCTCGAAGGCGGCGATCTGCTGATCTTCGTAAGGCACACCCGGCGGCAACGGCGCGAGATGCCAGTGCACGTGCCGGTTGGCCTGCGGGCTGCCGAGCGACAGGACGTAGAGCCGTTCAACGGGCAGCAACGGGCGTGAAGTCGGCGATGGCGTGCTCGCGGTGGTCGACCGGCGCTACCAGGAAGTGGCCCGCCACCGAGGGGAACTTGCTCGCGAAGACGATCGCGGTGCCGTCACGGTAGGCGACGTGGTGCGGGTAGTCCGGGTTGCCGGCGAGGAGTTCGCAGATGAAGCACGCCCGGCGGGCGAGCGCCAGGTAGCTGTCGGAGTCCCAGGGCACGCGAGTGGTCATGATCCAGCTTTACCCGGCCGTCGCCAGCAGTGTTGTCAAGCGTCTGGACAGCTGCACCAGGACATGCCCGGCTGGACTGCCGCTCTTTCACGCAGGCCGATCGAAACGTTCCGCGGTCCCCAACCCTTTGCAACGAGTCTTTTGCAGACGAAGTCCAAAGAGTCATTGCTAAACAGCAGGTCACAAACCCAAAAACTAATATATTGCTCCGATATATCAGTTCGGGGCGGGCCCGTCGCCGATCATGTCGCGCGACACCTGAGCATGCGCAAGCCGCCGCAAGGCCTTGAGGACGGTGTCGCCGATGAGGGTGCCGACGACCATCGCCTCGATGACGTCATCGGGCGACGTATGCCGGACGACGTACTCGAGGTCAGCCTGCGCGATGATCTTCAACCCCTCCAGGTAGGGGTCGAGGAGGTCGCGGATCTGGTCATGGCCGATCGAGCGGCCCGAGGACAGCGCGGCCGCGAGCATGTGGGTCACGTTGGACTCGGTGACGTCGGCGCACTCCGTCTCGCCGTGCCTCGCGAAGAACGCCTGGACGTCCGCGACCGCCAGCGGGTCGAGCTCGACCGTGCCCGGCTGACTGATGGCCTCCTGGACGGCGCCGAGCTTGTTGTGCAGCGACTCGTCGCGGGTGTCGATGGCGGCGAGCACCTCGCGTACGGAGGCGATGGACAGGCCGCCCACGTCGATCAGTGCACGGACCAGGCGGAGGCGGCGCAGGTGCTCGTCGTCGTAGTAGGCCTGGTTCGGGCTGGTCAGCACGCCGGCGGGCAGCAGTCCCTCGCGCAGGTAGTACTTGATCGTCGGCACCGCGACGCCGCTTCGCTTGGATAGCTCGCCAACACGCATATGGATAGTGTAGCTTCCGGATAGTAGAGAGTGCCGCTATCCATTCAGGGGGTATAGAGAGATGCTTCGCACGTGGCACCGGCCGTTAGTCCTGTTCGGCTGGTCGATGGCGCTTCTGATTCCGGTCTCACTCCTCGGGCTGCTGGTCGACGATCGAATGCTGGTCGGTTCGCCGATCTGGCTCAAGCCGTTCAAGTTCGCCGTGTCGCTGGCGCTCTACGCGTTCACGCTGGCGTGGCTGCTCACGTACCTGAAGAGGTTCCAGCGCGTCGGCTGGTGGGCCGGCACCGTCCTGGCGACGGCCGGAGCGCTGGAGATGGTCGTCATCGTCGGCCAGGTCGTGCGGGGCAGGCGCAGTCACTTCAACTTCGAGACGCCGCTCGACACGGCGCTGTTCTCGATCATGGGCTCGACGATCGTCGTGTTGTGGGTGACGCACGCGATCGTCGCGGTCCTGCTGTGGCGCACGAAGATCGAGAACGAGGCCCTGTCGTGGTCGATCCGGCTCGGGCTCGTCATCTCGTTCCTGGGGCTCGGCGTCGGGTTCCTGATGACGCAGCCGAAGCCCGGCCAGGCCCTCGACGGCGGCACGCTCGGCTCGCACACGGTCGGCGCGCCCGACGGCGGTGCCTACATGGCGATCACCGGGTGGAGCACCGAGCACGGCGACCTGCGGGTCGGGCACTTCGTGGGCATGCACGCGTTGCAGGTGTTGCCTGTGCTCGTCGCGCTTCTCGGCCACCGCGCCAACGCGAAGCTCGCCTGGGTCCTCAGCGGGTCGTTCCTGGGCATCTTCCTGCTCGTGACCTGGCAGGCGTTGCGCGGCCAGCCCCTGTTCCAGCCCGACGGCACGACGTTGCTCGCGCTCGCCGGGATCATCGTCGCGACCGCGCTCGGCGTGGTGTGGGCGCGCGCACCGAAGAAGGAGCTGGTGGACGCATGATCGCCACCCTGTTCGACCTGACCTTCCTGCTGATCGCGCCGTTCTGGGCGCTCATGATCTTCGCGCCGAAGTGGTCGTGGACGCGGCGGATCGCCGAGTCCTACCTGATCGTGCTGCCGCCGGTCGTGATCTACATCGTGCTGATGGTCCCCGTGCTGCCGGAGCTGCTGCCGCTGGTCACGAGGCCCGAGATCGGCGCGCTGGCCGAGTTCATGAGCACGCCGACGGGCGCGGCGCTGGTGTGGGCGCACATGCTCGCGTGGGACCTGTTCGTCGGGCGCTGGATGTACCTCGAAGGGCGGCGGCTCGACGTCCACCCGCTGGTCATGGCACCCGTTCTGGTGATCACGATTCTGCTGGCTCCCGTCGGGTTGCCGCTGTTCCTGATCGTGCGCAAGGTGTGTGACACAAAGAACAGGGGTGCCGCTGTGGTTACTCACCAGTAACTAGGGTTAGAGTTGGCGTTACCGACCGGTAGGGATGTCGCGCAGCCCGGCCGGTAGTGGACAGAGTTGTCACCACAAGTGGAGGAGACGCCGTGGCCGCACCAGCAGCGCCGGCACGGGTTCGGAACGTGGTCTTCGTCGACGGCGTCCGCACGCCGTTCGGCAAGGCCGGCCCCAAGGGGATTTTCGCCGAGACCCGTGCCGACGACCTCATCGTGAAGGTCATCCGTGAGCTGCTGCGCAGGCACCCCGAGCTGCCGCCGGAGCGGGTCGACGAGGTCGCCATCGCCGCGACCACGCAGATCGGCGACCAGGGCCTCACGCTCGGCCGCACCGCCGCACTGCTCGCGGGCCTGCCGAAGTCGGTCCCCGGCTACTCGATCGACCGCATGTGCGCGGGCGCGATGACCGCCGTGACCACGGCCGCGAGCGGCATCGCGTTCGGCGCCTACGACGTCGCCATCGCGGGCGGTGTCGAGCACATGGGCCGCCACCCGATGGGCGAGGGCGTCGACCCGAACCCGCGCTTCCTGTCGGACCGGATCGTCGACACCAGCGCGCTCGTGATGGGCCAGACCGCCGAGAACCTGCACGACCGGTTCCCGCACATCACCAAGGACCGCACCGACGCCTACGCGGCCGCTTCCCAGGCCAAGTACGCCGACGCGCTCAAGAACGGCAAGATCGGGCCGGAGCTCGTGCCCGTCGCGACCCGTTCGGCGGAGAACGGCTGGGGCCTCGCGACGGCCGACGAGCCGCCGCGTCCGGGCACCACGGTCGAGGACCTGGGCAAGCTCAAGACCCCCTTCCGCCCGCACGGCCGGATCACCGCGGGCAATGCGGCGGGTCTGAACGACGGCGCGACCGGCTGCATCCTCGCCGAGGAGGAGACCGCGCGCGAACTCGGCCTTCCCATCGGCATGCGGATGGTCGGCTACTCCTTCCTGGGTGTCGAGCCCGAGGTCATGGGCATCGGCCCGGTGCCGGCCACCGAGAAGGCTCTCCAGCGCGCCGGTCTGTCCATTGAGGACATCGGCCTGTTCGAGGTCAACGAGGCGTTCGCCATTCAGGTGCTCGCGTTCCTCGACCACTTCGGCATCGCCGACGACGACGCCCGCGTGAACCAGTGGGGCGGCGCGATCGCGACCGGCCACCCGCTGGCTTCGAGCGGCGTGCGCCTGATGACGCAGCTGTCGCGTCAGTTCGCCGAGCGTCCGGACGTGCGCTACGGCCTCACCACCATGTGCATCGGCATCGGCATGGGCGGGACCGTTATCTGGGAGAACCCGAACTGGAGTGGCAACAAGTGACCATCACCGCTGAGGAAGCAAAGGCGATCTTCCCCGACGAGGTCGTCACCCACGCCAGGACTCGGCTGATCTCGGTGCCGGGCCTGGACAAGCCGGTCGCGTTCATCACGATCGACAACGGCCTGGACCACACCCGCCCGTCGACGTTCGGCCCGCAGTCGCTCGTCTCGCTCGGCGCGGCGTTCGACGAGGCCTACGCCGCCGGCCCGGCCGCGATCGCGGTGACCGGCAAGCCGTTCATCTTCGCCGTCGGCGCGGACCTGACCGCCGTCGAGCAGGCCACGGACCGCTCGCAGGGCGTCACGATCGGCCAGCTGGGCCACGAGGTCTTCAAGAAGTTCACCGACTCGGACATCCCGACTTTCGCCTTCGTCAACGGCGCGGTCATGGGCGGTGGCCTGGAGCTCGCGCTGTCGTGCCACTACCGCACGCTGGCGTCGAACGCGGCCGCGATCGCGCTGCCCGAGGTGTTCCTGGGCCTGTTCCCGGGCTGGGGCGGCACGCAGCTGCTGCCGAACCTGATCGGCGCCAACGACGCCGTGACGGTGATCTTCGAGAACGCGTTGAACCAGAACAAGATGCTCAAGCCGAAGGAAGCTCTCGCGCTGGGCATCGCGGACGTGCTGTTCGACTCCGCCGACTACCTGGAACAGTCGCTGCTGTGGCTGTCCGGCGTCGTGCGCGGTGAGATCTCCGTGCCCCGCAAGGAGATCGACCGCGGTGACGCGTGGGACGCGGCCGTCGCGCGCGCCAAGGGCATCGTGCACGGCAAGACCAAGGGCGCGGCGCCGGGTGCGCAGAAGGCTCTGGAACTGCTGGAGCTGGCGCGCGAGAACGACCTGGAGAAGGGCTACGCCGCCGAGACCGAGGGCCTCGCGGACCTCGTCATGAGCGACGAGCTGCGTGCGGGCCTGTACTCGTTCAACCTGGTGCAGAAGCGCGCGAAGCGTCCGGCCGGGGCGCCGGACAAGTCGCTGGCGCGCAAGGTCACCAAGGTCGGTGTCGTCGGCGCGGGCCTGATGGCCTCGCAGATGGCGCTGCTGTTCATCCGCCGCCTGCACGTGCCGGTCGTGCTGACCGACATCGACCAGGCGCGCGTGGACAAGGGTGTCGGCTACGTCCACAGCGAGATCGACAAGCTGGCGGGCAAGAAGCGGATCTCGCCGGACGAGGCGAACCGCCTCAAGGCGCTGGTCTCCGGCTCGCTCGACAAGTCCGCGTTCTCCGACGCCGACTTCGTGATCGAGGCCGTGTTCGAGGACCTCGCCGTGAAGCAGCAGGTGTTCGCCGAGGTCGAGGAGCACGTCTCCGCCGAGGCGATCCTCGCCACGAACACGTCGTCGCTGTCCATCACGGACATGGCGTCGAAGCTCAAGCATCCCGAGCGGGTCGTGGGCTTCCACTTCTTCAACCCGGTCGCGGTCATGCCGCTGCTGGAGATCGTGCGCGCCGAGCAGACCGACGACGCCACGCTCGCCACGGCGTTCTCCATCGGCAAGCAGCTCAAGAAGTCCTCGGTGCTGGTGAAGGACGCGCCCGCGTTCGTCGTGAACCGCCTGCTGACCCGCTTCATGGGCGAGGTCATCAAGTCGGTCGACGAGGGCACGTCGTTCGAGGTCGCCGACAAGGCCACCGAGCCGCTCGGCCTGCCGATGTCGCCGATGATCCTGCTGCAGCTCGTCGGGTCCGCCGTCGCGCTGCACGTGTCGGAGACGATGCACGGCGCGTTCCCGGACCGTTTCTCGGTGTCGGAGAACATGAAGAAGTTCGTCGCCGCCGGCAAGGGCGCGGTCTGGCAGTGGGACTCCACGGGCGCGCAGACCGTCGACCCCGAGGTCCAGGCGCTGTGGGAGTTCGGCGACTCGCCGCTGACGGGTGACGAGGTCAAGACCCGCGCGCTGGAGGCGCTGGCCGAGGAGATCCGGATCATGCTCGACGAGGGCGTGGTCGCGGAGGCTCAGGACATCGACCTGTGCATGCTCCTGGGCGCCGGGTGGCCGTTCTGGCTGGGCGGCATCACGCCGTACCTGGACCGCACCGGCATCTCGGAGAAGGTGACCGGAAAGCGTTTCCTGGCACCGGGTGTGGCCTCCGTGCCCGCCTGATCGCCGCAACGTTCAGGGGCGCCTTCCACCGGCTGGTGGAGGGCGCCTCTGTCGTTGGACCGCCAGCAGCGGGGTCCTAGGCCTCCGGTGCCATCTCCGGCTGGTGGAGCTCAGCCGACCCGTCCTTGCGGATGAAGTAGGCGTCGATGTTCGTCGCGCGCAGCGTCACCTCGGAGCCGGCCACCAGTTCCCGGTAGCGCAGCAGGTCCGGCAGCCCGATGGCGACGGTGTCGAACGGGTGCGTCTGGCGCAGCATCAACGACCTGCGCAACGCCTCGCTGAACGCCCAGCGGGGTGCGTCGTCGTCTCCGGGGACTTCTACCAGCGCGCCTTCGAGGTGACGTTCGAGCGCGGCTCGCACGTGGTCCGCCGTGCCCCACGACGCGATGTCCGTGACAGTCATGTGTCACGTATCGGGATGAATCGCGGGATCATTAGCCGTTGGGATGTTTCGATCAGGTCATGTTCCTGTGTCCCGCGATCCTCAGCGCGTGCGTCCCTCACTGGTGCAGAGCGATCTCCGCGAACTCCTGCACCCGCGTGACCGTGATGCCCTCGCGCTGCTCCACGGCGAGCGGGTGATCGGTGGGCTCGACCTCGACCAACGGCCTCACCCCGACCTCCTGCGTGTGCAGGTTGATCTTGAGGTTGAGCGTCGTGAGCTCGTAGCCAGGCAGGATCGTCGACAGCCAGCCGAAGTAGGGCGGCTCGTTCACACGGGCGGGGTCCTCGAACACGTCGATCATGCGGCCGAAGTTCGCCGGCGAGATCGACACCCACACTCCCCACTCGAAGCCCTCGTCAGCGTCGCGCACCGGCAGAACGATGCGGCCACGCACGAAGAAGTGCTCGTTCTCGATCACGCACTGCTCCCCGTCGAGGAAGCTGCCCGGCTTTTCGGCGACGTCCGGCGACCAGTACACGGGCGCGGCCATCGAGTAACCGAGCGGAAGGCCTTCGTGCACCTCACCGCAGCACGAACAGGTGAACCCCGGAGCAATCACGGCAGCCAGCTTAGAGTCACCGGCCTGCCCCGCTTGCTCCGCGGCGCTCAGACCTGACGGATCGGCACGACCTCCACGAGCCGCCCGACGTCCTTGAAGTCCTTGACGTTCATCGTCAGCACCGGCAGGCTCGCGACCGCCGCCGTGGCCGCGATCTGCAGGTCCATCCGCCTCGGGCGCGGGCTTCGGCCGGCGCGCCGCACCAGCGAGGCCATCTGCCCGTAGACCTTGGCCTCCTCGACACCGAACGGCAGCACCTCGAACGTCTGCAGCGCCGCGTAATACCGTTCCGTGCGCGCGAACCGCTCGACCGGGTCCTCGGTGTCGAGCCCGAACGCGAGCTCCGCGATCGTCACGGCGCTCAGGAACGGCTGGGCGTTCACGTACTCACCCAGGTTCGCCCGCTCGAGCCTGATCAGCACACAGGTGTCGAGCAGACAGCTCAGCTCTGCCACGGGTCGTCCAGCGGGTCGTCCGCGCCGAACACCTCGTCGGCCGCGCGGCGGTCGGCCTCCCACCGGTCCGCGTCGACCGACGGCAGGGTGCCGAACAGCACCTGGACGTCACCCAGGGGCGGACGCGTCACGGCGTCCTCCCGGTACGGCAGGAGCTGGGCGACGGGCTTGTTGTTGCGGGTGACGACGAAGCTCTCACCCGCCTCGACGCGCCGCATGATCTCCGCGTTGTCGTTGCGGAGCTCACGCTGGCCGATGGCTTTGAGCTGCTGCATGCCCACCACTGTAGCGCAAAACGCAGAAAAGTGCTACGGAGTAGCGACACCGGGCCAGCGGCTGTGGCTGAGCCGCCGATCGATCGAAACCGAGTATTTGCGGCACGGTCCGGGTCAACTAGCCTCCTCAGATATGAGAACGATTCGCGTCTTGGCTCCCCTGCTCCTGGCCGCGAGTCTCGTGGCTCCCGTGCAAGCGCACGCGGAGGAGGCGGCCTGGACCGGCCCCCTCAGCACGCGAGGCCGGTGGATCGTCGACGCACACGGCGACCGCTTCAAGCTCAAGTCCGGGAACTGGCACGGTGCGAGTGGCACCTACACCGGTTCCGGCGACATCAACGACCCCGCCAACCACCACTCCGGCGAGAAGGCCGACCAGGTCCCGCTCGGCCTCGACCGCGCGACCATGGCCACGATCATCAGTGGTTTCAAGGAGATCGGCGTCAACAGCATCAGGCTGCCGTTCTCCAACCAGATGCTCAAGGACACCAACCCCGTCCGCGGCCTGAAGGACACGCAGCTCAACGGAAAGCGGCCGCTGGAGGTCTACGACGCGGTCGTGGCCGAACTGACCCGCAACAACCTCGCCGTCATCCTCAACAACCACACCACGACCTCGCGGTGGTGCTGCGGTGTCGACGGCAACGAGCGGTGGAACACCAGCCAGAGCACCGACCAGTGGATCAACGACTGGGCGTTCATGGCCGGCCGTTACCAGGCGAACAAGCGCGTGGTCGGCGCGGATCTCTACAACGAGGTGCGCCGCAACGTCTGGGACGACCCGAACTGGGGCTGGGGCAACGACCACGACTGGCACAAGGCCTCCCAGCAGGCCGCCGACCGCCTCCAGCAGACCGCGCCCGACCTGCTCGTCATCGTCGAGGGCATCAACTGGACCGGCATCCCCGTCGACGGCTTCGCGCACGGCCGGCCGACGCTGGAGCCGGCGCGCTTCCTCAGTCACACGCTCGCCAACCCCGCCAAGCTCGTCTACTCGGCCCACTTCTACGGCTACACCGGGCCGAACCACAGCGGTGCCACCGGAATCGGCGAGACGACCGACCCCCGTTACCAGGACCTCTCGCCGCAGGAGCACATCAACGTCCTGCAGCGCCAGGCCTTCTTCATCACCGAGGCGCAGAAGCACTTCACCGCGCCGCTGTGGATCAGCGAGTTCGGCGTCGGCGGCCGCGGGGAGAACAACCCCAAGGCGCGCGACTGGTTCGAGCGGTTCGTGAACCAGCTGATCGCCAACGACACCGACTTCGCCTACTGGCCGCTGGTCGGCTTCCACACCGACCGGGGCGGCAACGGATGGGCGTTGCTGCACTGGGACGCGGCCGGCAACCGCATGGGCGTCAACGACGGTGACGACTGGCGGGCCGGCGCGTGGAACCGCCTCGTCACCGCGCCGAGCCGCACCGGGCAGGTCCCGCAGGAGACGCGGTGGAACCAGCTCCTCAAGGAATCCTGCCCGCAGAACGAGAAGCTGGTCGGCATCAGCCACACCGGCAACCGCGGCCTGTGCGTCAGTGGTCCACAATGGAGCGGCACGACCAGGGTCACCAACGAGCAGCACGTGACCAACGACTGGGCGTCCGGCTACACGAAGCTCCAGTGCCCCAACAACAACGCGGCCGTCGGCTACGCGAACTTCACGCTGGTCTGCGCTCCGGTCGCGACCGGCTCCACCAGCCGCGTCGTCTGGTTCGACCGCGGCGACAACCGGCCGGACCAGGGCGGCGACTGGGCCAACGGGCACTACAAGGGCCAGTGCGCGCAGAACGAGCACATCGCCGGCGTCGCCTACAACTGGCGCAGGACCCCGGACGCGTTGCTCTGCCGGAAGTGAAGTCCTAGGTGTTCCAGGAACGCGGCCGCGGGATCTTCGACATCCGTCGAGGTCTTGCGGCCGTTCTCCGTCACCACGACCTTCTTGTCCGTCACGGTGATCCGTCCCGCGGGCGACGCGAGCGACGCCATCGGCCCAGCGCGGAAGTGCGACTCCGGCGCGGTCTGGTGCCACCAGCAGGTCGGCACGAACTCGGCGAGGTCGCGCGGCCGGCGTTCGAGCCGGTAGGAGGGCTTGCCGTCCATCAGCACCTCCACGTCGTCACCCGAGTCCACGAGCCGGAACACGCCGAACGGATCGTGCTGGTCCTCGCGCGACTTCCAGTCGAGCGGGTGCAACGTGAACGCCCCGAACCCGACGTCGGCGATCCACGCACCGTCCACGAGCAGCGCCAGGTGGTCGAACGGCGGGCCGAGCCGCCGGTCCTCGCCCACCGTGCGCGCCGCGAGCAGGTCGACGCTGTACCCCAAGTGCCGCAACAACTCCGCGAACAGTCCGTTGAGCTCGTAGCAGAACCCGCCGCGCCGTTGCGTCACGATCTTGTCGTGGAGCCACGGGATCTCCAGCACGATCCGGGTGTCCATGTGCGTGTAGAGGTTCTCGAACGGGACGCTCAGCAGGTGCCGCTCGTGCAGCTCTGCCAACGACGACGTGCGAGAGGCACCGATGCGCTGTAGGTAGTCGTCCACCGTGCCACGATAACCGCATGGGCGAGGTCAGGATCGGCACTTCGGGGTGGGTTTACCCACCCTGGCGCGGCGTGTTCTACCCCAAGGGCGTCACGCAGAAGCGCGAACTGGCCTACCTGAGCGAGCAGCTCGGTTCGGTCGAGATCAACGGCTCCTTCTACTCGCTGCAACGCCCGTCCAGCTACCAGAAGTGGGCGGCCGACACACCGGACGACTTCGTGTTCTCGGTCAAGGGCAGCCGTTTCATCACGCACATGAAGCGCCTCAAGGACGGCAACGAGCTCCTCGCGAACTACCTCGCGTCCGGAGTCCTCGCCCTGGGCCCGAAACTCGGCCCGATCCTCTGGCAGCTGCCACCCACGCTGCGGTTCGACGCGGACCTGCTCACCGGCTTCTTCGAGGGCCTGCCCCGCACCACCACGGAGGCTGCCGAGGTCGCGAAGCGCCACGACCATCGCGTCGACCCCGCCCACACCACCACGGACGCCGAACGGCCGATGCGCTACGCCCTCGAAGTGCGCCACGACAGCTATAACACGCCGGAGTTCGTCGAGCTGCTCCGGCGCCACGACATCGCGCTGGTGGTCGCGGACGCGGCCGGCAAGTACCCGTTGATCGAGGAGGTGACGAGCGACTTCGTCTACGTGCGGCTGCACGGCCACGACGAGCTCTACGTCAGCGGCTACACCGACGAGGGCCTCGACCAGTGGGCGGAGAAGGTCCGCGCCTGGGCGAAGCAGGGCGACGTGTTCGTCTACTTCGACAACGACGCGAAGGCCTACGCGCCGCGCGACGCCAAGGCGCTGCAAGATCGTCTGGCCGATTGAGCCGAACGGACGCACACTCGTCCGGACGGAGGTGCGCCCATGTCGACGAAGAGCATCATCGCCGCCCTGGTGATCACTGCGGGCGCGGTCGCCTCCAGTGGGATCGCTGTCGCGCAGAGTGACAAGACCTGCGACAAGGGCGAGTTCTGCGTGTGGTCGGGCCCGGACTACACGGGAACCGCCCAGCGCCTCGACGTGGAATCGGCGAACCCCGGCGAGTGCATCACGCTCAACGTGACCGGCAGGTCCTTCGCCAACCGCCTGAGCAGGGACGCGACCGTCTACCAGCGCGAGAACTGCTCGACCGAGGCCGAGTTCACCACCTATCCGAAGCACGGCACCTACGTGCCGGACGCCTACTTCGTGATCAGGGGCCTCCAGGTGTGGGGTCCCTAACGACGGCGACCTACTTTAGTAACCCTATGTAACACCACTCGATCGTGTGAGTACTCGTCAGTAGGTCCCCTTTCGTGCCTAAGTTGCCGCCCTATCGAGTGGTGGCAGCTGGAGGAAATGTGACCGTGGCGGGTGAAGCCGGGTTACTCGAACTGATGGCCGGGCGACTGGCCAAAGACGATCTCACCCCACGTGCGGCAGAACTGGTGCTGGCGGCGTGCCGGGGGGAGGCGGCTCTGGAGCGCGCGCTCGCCGGTGTGCCCTCACGGCAAGAGGCCCCGCGAGAGCGGACGGACGGCCCTGGCCAGGAGATCTTCGTGTCGGAGATCCGGGTGCGCGGCTTCCGGGGCATCGGGCCCCAGGCACGCCTGCCGCTGGCACCGGGTCCAGGACTGACCGTCGTCACCGGACGCAACGGCTCGGGCAAGTCGAGCTTCGCCGAGGCCGCCGAACTGGCGCTGACCGGCTACAACTCGCGCTGGACCCGAGCACGGCACGACGTGTGGCGGCTGGGCTGGCGCAACCTGCACCAGCGGGACACCGCCGTCGAACTGGAGCTCGTCGAAGCCGCCAGGACGGACAGGACGACGATCCGAAGGCAGTGGGCGCCGCAGGACAACCTGGCGCAGGGCGAGTGGACGCAGGACGACAGGCCGTTCGACGACAGCAAGTGGCGCGAGGCGCTGGAGACCTACCGGCCGTTCCTGCCCTACAGCGAGCTGGGGACCGTTCTCGACGCACAACCCGAGGACCTCTACGAGGCGATGCACCGCCTCTTGGGCCTGGAAGCGATCACCGAAGCGCAACAAGCGCTCGCCGAGCACCGCAAACGTCTCGCCGAGATCGTCGCCCGCCCTCACGACCGACGGGAACGCGTGCGCACGGAGCTGCTGGCGTCCCAGGACGAACGCGCCCGCCACGCCGCCGCACTGCTCGGCAGCGACTCCCCCGACCTCGACGCCATCGCGGATCTCGCGCTCGGCGCGGACGTCGGCACCGGCACGAACCTGCTGCACCAGATCATGGACGTGACGCTGCCTCCCGACGACGAGATCGACCGGGTCCGCGAGACGCTCGACCTGGCGCTCGGCGCGGTCAGCGTGGTGGCCACGGCCAACGCGCAGGACTCGTTGCGGTGCAGCGAGATCCTGCGGCTCGCGATCCAGCTGCAGGAGTCGGGCGGCAGCCATACGTGCCCGGTGTGCGATCTCGGCAGGCTCGACGGGATGTGGCTCGGCAAGGCCAAGGAACGCGCAGAGCATCTCGCCAGGGCCGCCGCCGAACTGCATGAGGCCGCCGACCGCCTGGACGTGGCCGTCGCGGCCACGCGGGCGTTGTGCCTGCCGGTGCCCGAGGTGCTGGCCGAGGCGCAGGGCGTGCTCGACACGACGATCGCGCTGCAGGCCTGGCACGCGTGGGAGGCCTGCGTCTCGATCGACGACCCGGTGCGGCTGCGCCAGGAGTTGTTCGGCCGGTATGCGGAGCTCGTCGGGGCCGTGGACCAGCTGAAGACCGTGGCGCGCGAGCAGATCGACCGGCGTGACCTGGTGTGGCGGCCGATGGCGATCGCGTTGTTCGAGTGGCATTCGCAGGCGCAGCAAGCGCTTGCGGACGCCGAGGTGCTCGCCGGCGTGACGGAGGCGGAGAACTGGATCCGGAAGACCGCGGCCACACTGCGGTCCGAGCGGATCGCGCCGTTCGCCAAGGAGTCGCAGCGAATCTGGCAGCGGTTGCGCCAGCAGAGCAACGTCGACCTCGGCGCGGTGCGGCTCGGCGGCACCCGCAACGTCGAGCTGGACGTGTCGGTCGACGGCGTCTCGAACTCGGCGCTCGCGGTGATGAGCCAGGGCGAACTGCACTCGCTGGGGCTCGCGCTGTTCCTGCCGCGCGCTCTGGTGGACGAGAGCCCGTTCCGGTTCGTGATGATCGACGACCCGGTGCAGGCGATGGACCCGTCCAAGGTGGACGGTCTCGCGCAGGTGCTCGCCGACGTCGGGCTGACCCGCCAGGTCGTGGTCTTCACGCACGACGAACGGCTGGTGGAGGCGTTGCGGCGGCTGCGGCTGCCGGCGACGGTCTGGGAGGTCTGCCGCGGCGAGGACTCCGTCGTGCAGGTGCGGATGTCCGACGACCCGGTCGGCCGCTGCCTGGGCGACGCCCGCGCGATGCGGGTCGACGAGGACCTGCCCGACGCGTTGCGGGCCGAGCTCGTGGCGTCGTGCTGCCGGGCCGCGCTGGAAGCGGCGTCGCACGCCCGGTTCCGCCGCGAACGGCTCGGCCGCGGCGTACCGCACGCCGAGGTCGAGCGCCTGCTCGAATGCGCGCTGACGACCAGGCAGAAGCTCGCGCTGGCCGTTCTCGACGACCTCGCGGAACCCGCGAAGCTGTTGCCGCACCTGGAGGAGGTCGTCGGATCGTGGGCGGTGGACCTGTTGCTGGCGTGCCGGGTCGGCGGCGAGAGCGGAGACCTGGACGTGCTGATCCGCGACACCGAGCTGCTCGCGGGGTGGCTGCAGCGATGAGCCTCCCGTCCGACGTCCAGGACCGGCTGACCTGCGTGGCGAACCTGCTGGCGCGCCCCGGCCAGCTCGACGGCGTGCGGATCCGTTGCTGTGCCGAGCTTCTGCGCACCGCGGTGGAACGGTCGGTGGCCCGCGCCTGCGGGGCCGGGAACACCGACCGGCCCGTGCACGCGTTGCTGATCAGTCTTCCGTCCCATGTGGACGCCGACGTGGCACACGACGCCTCCCAGCTGTGGCACGCGCTGAGCCGCGCGATCCGGCACCACGGCTACGAGCTGACCCCGACCGTCGCGGAACTGACCGGCTGGCACGCCGACACCGCCTCGGTCGCGGCCTCTCTCGGGCCGGCCCTGACCCTTTCCGGCAACATCGACCTCACCTGAGGGCACTGGTGAAACTGCTGCTGTTCGCGGACCTGCACCTGGACACGCGCTTTCCCAGCGCGGGCCCGGAGCGGCGTCGAGCGTTACGTGACACGCTGGGCCACATCGTCGACCTCGCCCAGGAATCCGGTGCGGACGCGATGCTCTGCGCCGGCGACCTGTACGAGCACGATCGCTGCTCCCCTTCGACGGCGGAGTTCCTGCGGTCGTCGTTCGACTGCCCGGTGCCGGTGTTCCTGGCCCCGGGCAACGACGACTGGTACGGGCCGCAGTCGGTCTACCAGCAGGTCGACTGGACGCCGAACGTGCACGTGTTCTCGTCGGAGTCGATGACACCCGTGGAACTCTCCGACGGCATCACGCTGTGGGGTGCCGCGAACGTCGGACCCGGCCCGGCGCGGGACGTCCTGGACGGGTTCGCGGTGAACCGGGGCGGCGTGAACCTGGCCCTGTGCCACGGTTCCGCGCCCGATGACGTCGCGATCACCGGCCTGGACCACGCGTTCCTCGGGCACGTGCACACCCCGGAGCACGCCACCGACTACACGTTCCCCGGCAACCCGGATCCGCTGACGCCGGGCGAGACCGGTGAGCGCGGAGCCGTTCTGTGCACGGTGCGCGAGGACGGTTCGGTGTCGCGCGAGGTGTTCGACGTGTCGGCGTCGCGGTCGCTCGGCTGGCTGGACTCCGAGAAGACGTTCCCGTTGCTGGACCTCGACACCGTTGCGGCGGAACGGACCGTGCGTGGTCAGTTCGTGCGCGACGTGCTCGCTGATCCTGCTTTGGACGTGGCACTGCGCGGCCGCGTGCTGTCGGCCGGCCTGCGCGCGTTGGAGGAACGATGAGGATCGAATCCGTTACCGCGCACGCGTTCGGGCCGTTGCACGACCGCACGTTGTCATTGGCGCCCGGACTCACCGTCGTGTCGGGCGTGAACGAGTCCGCGAAGTCGTCGTGGCACGCCGCGATCCGCGCGGCTTTGTGCGGCGATCCCTCAGCGCGGCACCGTCCGTGGCACGGCGAGTCCTGGCGGGTGGCGGCCACGGTGTCGCTGGAGTCGGGTGAGATCGTCGCGGTGGACCGTGATCTCAACGCCGACCTGGCGCCGGACGCCTCGCGCTGGGTCGGACTGGACCGCATGTCGTTCGCCGCGACCGCGTGCGTGGACCAGGCACAGCTGCTGACCGTGCTGGACGCGGCGGACGGCTTGCAGAACCACCTGCGCCGGGCGGCGGCCACCGCGGGCACGGACGGCACAGTGGAACAGGCGTTGCAACGTCTGACCACACCCGTGGACGCGCTGCGGGCCGCGCGGAACCGCTTGCGCGAGGCCGAAACCGACCTGGCCGCGGCTCGCCGTGAGCACACGCGCTACCTGGAACTGAGCGCGCAGGCCCGTTCGGCCGCCGCCGCTCGTGCCCGGCTGGCCGTTCAGGAGCACGCGGAGTCGCTCGCCTCGCTCTCCGCCAGGGTGGACCGGCTGGCCGAGTTGCAGGAGCGCTTCGGCGACTCGCCGCCGTCCGGGCTCGCCGCGCAGGAGGAACTGACCCACGTGGTCAACCGCGCGCTGGCCGCGTGGCGCGCCGCGCCGACCCCGCGCGTGCTGCCGGGCCCGTCCGCGGCGGCACTCGAGGCCGAACTCGCGGCCCTGCCCGACTTTCCCGTCGGCGAGACCGCTCTGGACGACGAACTCCGCGTCGTGGCCTCGGCCTACGCGACCGCGTCCGCCGTCGCCGCCGCGCACCACGAACGCCGGCCGTCACCGCCGACGAACGCTGAACCATCCGTGCTGCGCGGCATCGCCACGCGCCTGGACCCGGCCGCCGATGGCCGCCTGACCACAGCGTCGATCGACGTGCACAACGCCCGCCAGTACCAGGACGAGGCAGCCGCCGTCGCGGCCCGCACCCAGGTCGAGGCGGACGTCGCGGTGGCGCACGTGCAGGAGATCGCAGTGCCGAACCCGTTCCTGCGCAACGCTTTGCTGGCCCTGAGCTGCCTCACGAGCCTGGTGGGCCTGCTGCTGTTCCTGACCGGCCAGCAACTCGCCTCCTTCGGTGTCCTCGTCGCCGCCCTGGTGGCCGGTGTCGGTGGCGCGATGTCGCGCGGCAACGCCGGTGCACGCGAGACCGCCGTGACCTTCGCCGCCGAACGCGCGGCCACCGCCACCCAGGCGCGGAGCGTGTTGTTCAGCGCGGACCGCACCCTGGCCGAGGCCGAGGGCCAGCGCGCGGTGGCCGTGGAAGCCGCGCGCGTGCACGACGAGGCGGTGGCCGAGTGCGCGGCCCTGGGCCTGCCCGCGGACCGCGAAACGTTGTGGCGCCTGGCCAATCGCCCCGCCTGGGAGGCCGAACACGCCGACCTGGTGTCCGAGGTCGCCCGCACCGAGAAAGCCATCCGCGTGGAACTCGCCGCACGCGGCAAGGCCGACGCCGCGATGACCGTGCCGGACCTGCTGGTGGACTACGAGACCGACTGCAAGGTGCGCGCACGCCAGGCGTCGATGGCGGCCCAGCGCCCCCAGCTGTCCCAGACCCTGGCGGACCGCCGCCTCGCCGAGACCACCGTCGCCGAGGCGACCGCCGCGCACACCCGAGCCCTGGACCTGCTGCGCGAAGCCGTCACCGCGATCGGTGGCACCGGCGACCGCCCGGAGGACCTCCTGCGCGCGATCGCCGAGTGGCAACGCGGCTGGGACCGCCTGCTGCGCGAGGCCGAGGACGAACGCAACGCGTGGGCCGAACTCCAGGCCCTGATCGCCGGGGGCACCCTGGACGACCTGGAGACCACCCTCTCAGCGGCCCAGACCCACCACGCCACCCTGCTGGAAACAGCCGGCCGTTACGCCGCCTGCGACCCGGTGGACCCGGCCCTGGCCGACGCCGCGGACTCCCTCGCGGCCACCGTCGCCGAACTGGCTCGCTCCCTGCCCAGCGTCCCGGACGCGGAAGAAGCCATGCAGGCCGCCGCCTCGGCCCTCACCGAGGTGACCGCCGAGGTGGAAGCCATCGGCCTCGCTTCCCGCTACCTCACCGCGGCCCGCGAAAAGGTGCACAGCACCATCGCCCCGGCCCTGGAGAACACACTCCGAACGTGGCTGCCCACGGTGACCGACGGCCGTTACGTGGACGCCGCCGTGGACCCGTCGACCCTGACCGTGCGCGTGTGCGCGGCCTCGGAGTCGTGGCACCAGGCCTCACGCCTGTCCCTCGGCACCGCGGAACAGATCTACCTGCTGCTGCGCGTAGCCCTCGCCCAGCACCTCGCCACCGAATCCTGCCCACTGCTGCTGGACGACGTCACCGTGCAGGCAGACGACGCCCGCACGCGCGCCGTCCTGGACCTGCTGCTGCAGCTGTCCGCGGACCGGCAGATCGTCCTGTTCGCGCAGGACGCGGCGGTGGCCGAGTGGGCGCAGGAACGGCTGGGTGAGCGGGACGTGCTGCACCAACTCACTCCGGTGGCGGCATAACCCGCTGGTGCAGTCCTCACCTGACGTCCAGTTCCGGCGCTGTGCCGACGCATCGGTACACGACCAGCAGTTTCCCGGAAATGTCAGACCCCGTCGCTACCGTCGCCCCATGACCAACGCCGCCTTCCGCAAGCTCACCCCCACCGCCGGCGACAGGCTCGCCGACCTGGGCCTGCGCACCGCGATCCTGGACCGGGCGATCGCCGCCGGTATCGACGCGCGCGCCGCCTCGCCGCCGTTCGGGCCGACCAACGCGCCGGGCCTGCTCGACTGGATCCACCGGGTGGGCACGCTGCGGCAGTTGCTGGCGGCCGAGGGGTGGCAGCGCCTGGACCACTGGAACGCGGGGCTGATCCGGCACCCGTCGCGCCCGGTGCTGCTCGGCACGTTGCAGGGCAACAGGGGCACGGGTTCGCCGGAGGCACCGTTGCGCAGTGACTACGCGAAGGGGCCCGCCCTCGCGGCGATGATGCGGGACAACGACCACGACCAGTTCGCGCTGTTCGAGAACGTGCGCACCGAGGGGCTGAAGTTGTGGTTCCTGGTGACGTACCCGCTGCAGCTCGAAGACCGGCTCGTGGTGTTGCGCGAGGTGTCGCAGCCGGAGCCGACGCCGCAGAACCAGATCATCGAGCGGTGGGCACATCGGATTCCGTTGCCGCCGATGGAGTTCCCGCAGCTCAAGGCACCCAATGTGGACGGTCCGGAGGAGGTGGACTTCCCGATCGCCCTCCGCCGTTAGAACACTGGCCGGGCGACGCCGACGGCGACGTGGGTCAGTGCGGCGGCGCCTGCCAGCAGCACCAGGGTCAGCACGCCGAGCAGGATCGACCCGCCCGGGTGACGCAGCCGGTAGGTGGTGGCCAGGGCGAGCACCGCGCAGGGTGATCGGTGCCATCCACACCCCGTGCGGCCACCGGATCAGGCCGACGACCGACAGACCCAGGAACAGCAGGCCGAGCAGCCAGGCTCCGAACCAGGCGCTGCGCGCGAGCGAGTCCCGCAACAGGTCATGATCCTTCCGCACCACGTCCCCGAAGCTACGCCGAACAGCCGGGCCACGCTGATCCGGCCGGCGCACCAGGACCCGCCTGGCAGTCCGCCGCGCCACCGGCGACAATGACCGGATCATGCTCACGCCCTCGCGACTCACGCTCGCCCGCACCCGGCGCGGACTCACCGCAGCCGAGCTGGCGCGGAAGTCGGGCGTGCCGGCACGGGCCATCGGCGAGTACGAGCGCGGGCAGCGCAGGCCCAAGACCGCCGCCGTCGAATCGCTGGCGGGTGCGCTCGGTTTCCCGGCCGAGTTCCTGACGGCACCGGAACCGCCGCGGCCGCAGAACCCGCCGCGCGACGCGCAGGCGACGGCGGCGGCGCAGCTCGCGATCGAGTTCAACGGGTGGCTGGACCGGCTGTTCGTGCTCCCCCAGCCAGACCTGCCGCCGCCGCGCACCTCGCCGCAGGGCACGCGTGACGCGTGGCGGCTCGCCACCGGGCCGGCGCCGAACATGGTGCAGCTGCTCGAGTCCCACGGTGTTCGGGTGTTCTCGCTGCCGGTCGACTGCACCGGGCAGATGGCTTTTTCCTGCTGGCACAACGGAACGCCGTTCGTGTTCCTCACCCCGTCGGCGACGCCGGAGCAGGCCCGGTTCGACGCGGCCGTCCAGCTCGCCGTGCTCCTCGGGCACGACGAGCCGCACGAGTTCGCCGCCGAGTTCCTGATGCCCCAGCGACAACTGCCCGGCACCGACCACCGGCACTGGCACGTGGGCAGGGACCAGTTCACGAAGTGGGCGAACGTCCACAGCCTCGTGCAGGGCGGCATGACGCGCCGGGAGACCTCGAAGCTGCTCACGAAGGTGTTCAGGGTTCTCCGCGAGAACGGCACGACACCGTTGCACGTGGCCAAAGAACTGAACCTGGGCCTGGAAGAACTGAACGGACTGGTGTTCGGGCTCGTGCTGACCGCACTACCGGGTGGCGGAGAACCAGGGCCGAGAGGACGCGCACGCCTTACCCTGGTCCACTGATCCGACCTGGGGGCTGTACATGATGTTCTTGCGGTATCTCGTTGCCGTGCCGTTGATCCTGCTCAGCTACGCCGGCGTGCCGTTCGGGTACCTGACGCTGTCGTCGTACCTGCTCCAGCGGTCGCTGCCCGGCAAGCAGGACAAGTTCGACTTCGCAGCCGAGTTCGCGGAGAAGTTCACCGACCTCGACGGGTTCTGGCCTGTCCCGGTGGCACTGCTGCTCTTCGTGGTGCTCTGGTGGATGACAGCGGCGTGGACGCGCATCGCGTTGCTGCCGTCCGCGCCGGTCGCCTTCATGGGCCTTCTCGCCGGGACGGGCTGGGAGAAGTCCCTGCTGTCCGTGGCGACGCCATTGGTCGCTTGGGGGCTCGCGTGGCTCGCGGCGAAGGTCGTGTCGTGGCCGGTCACCGGCGACGTGCGGCGCTCGGCCGTCGAGGTCCTCATCGGACTGCGTGGCGAGGGGCGGCTGCGGGTGCAGTCGCGCAGGTTGCTGCTCGACAAGCTGCCGCCGCCCCGGCACAGGGAGTCGCCGGTCGGGCGGGTCGCGATCCGGTTCGACCGGATCAGCCACATCGAGGCGGGCTTCGTGACCTCGCCCGCGCAGTGGCGGTTCGGCAACACGAGCGAGCTCACGATCACGCCGGGTCCGGTGCTGCGGATCATCGGTGGCGGGCAGCAGTGGCTGCTGCCCGTCGACGATGTCGAGACGGCGATGCGGCTGGTCCTGGCACGGGCGAAGGCGCGCGCGAAGGCAGATCCGCGGCCACCCCTGGACAGCACGCGCTGGGCGAACGCGAAGAAGCTGTGGGACTTGGGCCGCTCACAGCCGATGCAGCCGAACCAGCAGAAAGTGAAGCACGGCATGCATCACGGGATGCTCGTGCTGAGTGTCCTCAAGGCGGCGATGGCGGGCTATGCGGTGTTCCGCGCGTTCACCGGCAGCTGGAGCTTCGTCTTCGGGGCTCTCATCTTCGGTGGCGTCTCCTACGGCTTCGCTCGCGGCTGGGCTTCCACTGGTGCCGCGTTGAGGCTCGCCGAGGAAAATCCTCACTCACCGTTGATGGACGATCCCGATCCGCGACAAAGCCCGGTCACTGGCTGGAGTCCCCAGCCCGTCATGCTAGGCCAAACGAGCGATATGTGAAACGCATCGCCCGGCATCCCCGACACTGAGAGTGACGGGAAGCCGAGTCGTGAGGATGCCCCATGACGATGCAGCAACGCACAGAACCCTCGCCTGCCGCCGTTTTGATCGCCGTAGCCGTGCTCGCGCTGGTTCTGACCGTTGCTTTCGGCCCACTGGGCTTCGTCCTCGGTCTCGCGCTGTTCGCGTTGATGTTCATCGGCACCAAGAACAACACGGCTGATCAGATCGTCCCGGCACGCACCCGTTCACGCCTTCGCCGCCTGTCGACAGCCGGACGCATCGCGATCGTCGGCGAAGCGCACCACCAGGACGCCATCGCGGAGGTGACCGGACTTTCGGCGCCCGACCCCAGGGACGACAGGTCCGTCCTGGCGACCGCGGTGCTCGTACCGGAGTCCGCCGGCCGTCACGACCACGCGGCGGTACGGGTCGACCTGCTGCGCGGCGACGGCACCGCGGTCGCCGCCGGCTACCTGCGCAGCGAGCAGGCTGCCGACTACCAGTCTCTTCTGCTCGACCTGGCCGAACGCGGTGAGGTCGGCTCGTGCCCGGCCCGCATCATCGGGAGCGGCCAGCGCTATGGCGTGCATCTGCACCTCGGCGCCCCGCGCTTGCTGCTGCTCGACTACGAGGCACTCGGCACGGCGCCGACGTTGCCGGCTGAACACCAGGTTGCCGTCATGGGCGAGCCCGCCCACCAGTACGTGCTGCATCGTGTGGTCAACGGCCGCACTCCCGTGCATGTCATCGCCGAACTCCGCGACTGCAGAATTGTCAAGGGGTCTCACACCGGTGAACACACGCTGGAGGTACTCCTCGAAGGCGAGTGCATCGGCCAGCTCACCTATGCGATGGGCCTTCGCTACTGCGACATGACCCAGGAGTGGCGCGCCCGCACGGGACGCGCTCTCTGCGAAGCCGTCATCACCAACGAGGGCACGCGTGGACTTCAGGCGAACTTGCTGCTGCCCAAGTAGTCGTCGAACGTCCTCGGCTCACGGCCGAGAACCCGCTGCACGCCGTCGGACAAATGCGCCTCTTCTCCCGTGCGGATGCGCACGAGCAGCATCGTGACCAGGTCCGCGATCTCGTCCGGGTAGCCGAGCCCGCGCATCGCGGCCGCGAACGCCTCCGGCGCGATGTCCGCGTACAGCACGGGGTTGCCGGTCACCGCGGCGATCCGCGCCAGCATCTCGGCGAACGACAACGCCTCGGGCCCGCTGAGTTCGTAGGTCTGCCCGTGGTGACCGGGCTGCGTCAGTGCGACGACCGCGACCTCGGCGATGTCCACCACGTCGATGAACGGGTGGACGCCCTGACCGGCGGGCACAGCGAGCTCGCCCTGCTGGACGGGCCCGGCGAACATGTCCTCGTCGAAGTTCTGCATGAACCACGTGGGCCGCAGGATCGTCCACTCCGCACCCGACTCCTTGATCGCCGACTCGAACGGGTCGTCGCCGGGAGCGCCGCGCATCGACAGCAGCACCAGCCGGGTGACGCCGGCCTTCACTGCGACGTGCACGAAGTCGGCCAGCAGAAAGGGGTTCTCCGGCGGCACGACGTAGACGGCGGTGGTGCCCTCGACTGCGGGTTTCCAGGTGTCCGGGGCGGACCAGTCGAACTTCGTCGACGCTGACCGCGACGCCGGACGTGCGGCGGAGCCGAGGAGGTCGGTGACGCGGCGGCCGGTCTTGCCGGTGGCACCGAGCACGAGAATGGACGAGGCGTTGATTCCGCTCAATGTTGACATGACTTGAGCTAATCAACGTTGACGCGGACGATCCATGCTTGAACGGCCGCCATCCTTGCTCGTTCGTCCACGTGGTACTTAGTGGGTCATGAGTCAGCGTGATCTCGTGGACCTGAGGGACGCCCTGCGCGCGTTCGCCGCTGCCCGCGACTGGGACAGCTACCACACGCCCAAGAACCTGGTGATGGCCTTGTCCGCGGAGGTCGGCGAGCTCACCGACCTCTTCCAGTGGCTGACGCCCGAAGAGGCACAGGACGCGATGAAGGACCCGGAACTCGCCTGGAACGTCCGCGACGAGCTCGCGGACGTGATGCACTACCTGACCAGGCTGGCGGACAAGCTCGGTGTCGACCTCGTCGAGACCGCGTTCGCCAAGATCGATCGCAACGAGCGGCGGTTCCCGTCCGGGAGCCTGATCCCTGTACCAGTCGAGAAGGGTGAGCAGTGAGTCTCCAGAACGTGCACGTCCTGCATGTGCACCAGAAGGTCACGTTCATGGTCAACCGGTACGAGGTGTTCGTCGACGACAACGGTGCACCGGGCCAACTGGTCGGCTTCGCCGAGCAGAAGAGGCTCAAGATCAAGGAGCGGGTCACGATCTACACCGACTCGTCGAAGAGCCAGGTGCTGTTCGAGTTCAACGCGCGCAAGGTGCTCGACCTGGGCGGCGGCTACGACGTGACGGACGGGCAGGGCAGGTCGATCGGGTTGTTCCGCAAGAACTTCGCGAAGTCGCTGCTGCGCTCCACCTGGCACCTGGAGCAGCACGGCTGGGGTCAGGCGACGGGAGCGGAGCGGAACAAGTTCCTCGCGGGCTTTCGCCGGCTGTGGCAGTGGATCCCGGTGATCGGAGATGCGCCGTTCCCCATGCGGTATCACTTTGACTTCGTCACGGAGAACGGCACGCCCGTGTTCAGCGTCGACAAGAAGACCTGGCTTCGCGACCATTACCTGGTCTCGATCCAGGATCCTGGCGTCGACCGCCGGCTCGTGATCGCTCAGGCCGTGGCGCTCGACGCGCTGCAGTCCCGCTAGGACTAGAGGTAAGTCAGCAGGAGGAGGATCAGGCACACCAGCAGCACGACGCCGAGCACTGCGGGCAGGATCGACTGCGAGGACGGCGCGGGCTCGCGGGCGTGCCTGCCCCGCCTCCTGCGCGCTCGCCACCGCAAAGGTGCCTCCCCTACCCACTGCTCGTTCATGACGATCACGGTAGGGAGGTACAACCCGAGCTTGACCCACGTCACCCGCTCGCCGGGGTCCCATCACCCGGACAGCCGCTCAATGAACACAGGCCACACATGCACGCGGACATGAAAAAGCCCTGCGGGGAGCGCTTGTGGCGCTCGACCCGCAGGGCAAATTAAGTTCGGCGGCGACCTACTCTCCCACACCGTAACCAGTGCAGTACCATCGGCGCAGAAGGGCTTAACTACCGGGTTCGGAATGGGACCGGGTGTTTCCCCAACGCTATAACCACCGAAACACTATGGAATTCAACCTGAACCCCGAACCAGCAGAAAACAACCTGCCAGCGGGTTCGATCGGTCCTGGTTGTTCTTCCAGAACCGCACAGTGGATGCGTAGCGTCTTTGTAACAAGTCCTCGGCCTATTAGTACCAGTCAGCTCCAACCGTTACCGGTCTTCCACCTCTGGCCTATCAACCCAGTGGTCTAGCTGGGGGCCTTAACTCACG
>NZ_FNET01000019.1 GCF_900100275.1 Lentzea albidocapillata subsp. violacea | reverse complement strand
AGTACCGGGCGGTGCGCTACACCCAGCGCCTTGCCGAGACCGACGCTGTCGCATCCGTTGGCAGCAAAGGAGATTCCTACGACAACGCGATGGCCGAGGCGTTCAACTCGTTGTATAAGGCCGAACTCGTTCGCAACCGCGGACCATGGCGCGGCCTGGACGATATCGAGATCGCCACCGTCGAGTACATCGACTGGTACAACAACCGACGCCTGCACGGCGAGCTCGGGCACGTACCGCCCGCCGAGTACGAAGCACTACACGCGATGACCCACCCGGTCACCGCAACCCAGGAAACCAACTAATCCAGTCTCCATCAAACCCGGTACTTGACAGACCTTTCGATTCTTGGTCTCCTGCTCGGTACGAGGCACCTGGCTCTCAGTGGTGTCTCCCTCGACGTGCTCCGTCCAGCCCGCCGGCTGCTGATCTTCGCGAGCGTTGTCACGCTGGCGTTGAACGTGGCCGATCCGGTCATCGCGGGTGAATACGGGAAGGCGGCGTTCGATGCTGTGGGGCCGCTCCTTCTGGTTGGCTGGGCTGAGGTGGGCCCCGGCTTTCTGCAAGCGATCGGTGCGACCAGGCATGCGACAGGGAACATCCAAGACATCGTTGGTGCCGACGAATCCGGTGTGATGAAGCGGGATGTGTCCGAGGACGGATCTTCGAGGAACTTTGCCGAACAGCAGGAGATCTGTGTGCAGTCGCATACTCGACCACGGAGTCAGAAGGTCTCGCGGGAGAAGCTCTTGGAGAAGGCAAGGCAGGAAGGCGCGGTGCACCGCGCATGTCACCAGAGGCCGATCTCGGCTGAAAACGTTGCGGGTCAGCATGGGAATCGGAGCAGGCCGGGCCCGCCAGCTGGTCCAGATCGTCCGCATGGAATTCGAGCACCAGCTCATGCGAAGGACGACCGATGGGGAACTTGCTCATGAGATCCCGAGCTGCGAGGCGGAGATCGTGGTTTGACGTTTACGGGTTGTCGCGTGGGCCAACTTGAGCGCGAAGGCCTGCTTCGAGGCTGTGCAACGCGGCGCCGACGGCCGCGGCGGTGATCTCGAAGATCTCGTCCCCGCTGATGCCGTAGGCCTTCAGGTCCGCGAGGCCTGTGTCGGTTGCCCAGAACGCTCCATAATGGACCTCGCTGCATACGACGCCAACGACGCTTCGCAAGGATCACCGCTTGTCGTAGCGTCGGCGGATCGCAGGGTCGGTCTTGCTGGGTGAGTCGCATACCGCCGTGCGCAGGTTGATGACCAGTCGGTCGTGACGGTCAAGGGCCGTGGCGGCGTTGGTGCCATCGGTGAGGAAGCCAGGAAGCGGTAGCCGAAGTGGTGCAGCGACGAACGGGCAACTCGCAGGAGTCACCGCCGCGCTGGCGATCGCTGGTTGGGCTCGTCGTGCACCTGGGACCGAGGCGACGTTCTGGGCCGGCCCTCCTCTTCGTGAAACGGTGGACGCGTTTCCCCACCTTGGTCTCTTGCCGCAAAGGGTTGTCGCCCCTCTGCGAATTCGGAAGAAGGGTGACGCGTACACGAGTCACTCGAAAGTATTTGATCAGGTCGCGGTGGCCTGGAACTGCTCGAGCGCCTCGATGTCGGCATCGGTGATCTTTCCGCGGAGTGGAGCCCCGGTACGCGATTGGGATGAAATAGAACATGTCCGATCTCATGAGGTAAGTTGAACCAGGACATGTCAGGTTTGCGGTGTCGTTCGGAGATGCCGATAACTGGTCTATCATTGCCGATCCACCATGTGGCTCCGCAAACACGTTAACCTGGAACTTCCCGCATGAACGTCAGTGCGACACCCGCATGTGCAAGCGCCTTCTGTGCTGCAAGAAATCCAACGCCGAAGAACCTCAGAATCTTCTCGAAAGGTCCACGCCGTTGGCCTCGTCCTTCGAGTCACACAGTGACGTGGACCTCAGCGTGGACGTGGACCTCAGCGTGCCGTCGGCGCCCGCGCCTACGACTACTTCCTGGGCGGCGCCTGCGGCAGCAACCGGCCACGCACGGCCAGGTTGACGTAGGTGAACTCCGGGTCGGCGGTCTCCAGTACCTCGGCGACGCGGTCCGCCCATCCGCGCACGCCGTTCGGACGACTGGCGTCGTCGTCGCCCACCCCTTCGGTGAACGAGTCCCCCAACGCCGCAAGCTCGTACTTAGGACTTCAGGTCGCGAGCGCGCGCCGTGGTTGCGCGGGGTCAGATAACGGTTTGATAACGTCGAGGTCTCGAACTGAGGCGCGCCCCCATTCCTGGCCGTATCCCCGTTCGTGCGACTCCCCATGGACTTGGCAACGCCGATGCGACTCATCGTCGCGCTGGCGGGCTGTGTGCTGGCCGTGCTGGTCAACACCGGGAGCGCGATCGGCCAGCCCGCCAACCCCTCGACCCCCATCTCGACCCCGCCGCCCGGTAGTGGCGGAACGGGCGACGAGGTCGTGCAGACCCAGTGGGGTCCGCTCGGGCCCGCGGACCGGGACTTCATGAACCGGGTCAAGCAGGCCGGGTTGTGGGAAAAGCCCGCCGGCGAGAAGGGCAAGGCCAAGCGGGCCGACCAGCCCAAGATCCAGGAAGCCAGCAAGCACCTCATCGAGGGGCACACCCTGCTGGACAACGTGGTGAACCGGGCGGGCGTGCTGCTCGGAGTCACGTTGCCACAGGAGGCCACCGACGAGCAGAAGGGCTGGCTCGCCGAGATGGACGCGGCCAACGGTGACGAGTTCGACTCCGTCTTCGCCAACCGGCTCCGCGTGGCTCACGGCAAGGTCTACGCCTATGCCGCGCAGATCCGGGCGGGCACCAAGAACGAGCTCATCCGCATCCTCTCCACGCAGGCGATGATCACCGTCTTCGAGCACATCAAGGCGATGGAGGACACCGGACGCGTCGACTTCGGCGCGATCGAGTCACCGCAACCGCTCGCTCCTCCCACGAACAGCATCGGGGCACCGGATGCCAGTGGAGATCAGCAGGGAGCTGACGCCTCGGCCAACCCGACCGACGGCGTGATCCCGACTGTGCCGGAGGGCACCAGGTTCACCCGTACCGCCGAGCAAGGCGTATTCGGTGAGAACAACGGCGTCTTCTTCGGCGCGATAGCGGTGCTCGCGCTCGCACTGGTCGGAATGCGAATGATATCCAGGTCCAAAAAGAATACGAGACGTAAATCTCGGTCGTACTAACCGCACACCGAAGTTCAACCCGAATGACACGGCTAACCGCCGTCAGCTTCGCCATGCCGTTTTATCGGAATACACGAGGTGGCAAATGGCTTTTCACCGGAGGAAATCCACGATCTGGCTGACCGCCGCAGCGGCGGCGATGGCTTTGGTCGCTGGCGGTGCCGCGGTGGTGGCTGTAGGTTCGGCCGACGGCACGGCGCTTGCCGACGGCGCTCTGGACGAAGGCTTGTTCGTCGACATCACCAAGGTGAAGCCGAACGTCAAGAAACCAAAACCGGAGAACGACGCCACCACAGGTACGTTCACCGTCGACTGCGGCAAGAACGAGAACGGGCACTTCAACCCGGACAACTTCATCGCGCAGCCTGGCGTCCGCAACGGTGCGCAGCACTTGCACGACTACGTCGGCAACCTGTCGACCAACGCGGACTCCAACAACAAGTCGCTGCAGAAGGCCGGCACGACCTGTAAGAACGGTGACAAGTCCGCTTACTTCTGGCCCGTCATCCGCATCAACAAGGCCGAGGACGACGAGGAGAAAGCACCGCCGAAGAAGGACGACAAGGCGCAGCAGGACAAGGACAAGGCCGACAAGGCCGCGCCTACCGTCGAATGCCCGGACGTCGCCTCCGCGTTGCCCGAGGACGTCCCCGACAAGGCGCAGGCCGAGATCAGCCGCGAGCTCGAGAACATCGAGAAGCAGATCGACGAGGCCGACAAGCGCATTGCCTCGACACAGGGCCAGGGCGGCCCGAACTTCGTGCAGAACGCCATTCTCGGCCCGCTGAAGGACAAGCGCGTCGCGGCGCTGGACCGCATGGAGATCGCCTTCCGCAGGCTGAACCAGCAGGCGCCCGAGCTGAAGCAGCTCGCGCCCTGCAAGCTGAAGGACCAGAACAACAAGGGCCTCGAGAACGGCAGCGAGAACAGCGACAACGCCCAGGCCGAAGGCACCGAGAACAAGAAGAACCAGAACAACGTCGAGGAGAACGCGAACAACGAGCTGCCGGGCAACGAGGGTGAGATTCAGCGCCCGGAAGTCGTCGATCTCCAGTTCCGCGGTTCGCCGACCGGCAAGGTCGTCGCGATGCCGAAGTTCCTCCGCGTTCTCTACGGTGACGCCAAGGCCGGCCAGAACGGCCCGAAGAACGCCAAGGCCTCGTGGACCTGCAGCGGCTTCGAGGACAAGGTGCTGATCGACAAGTACCCGATCTGCCCGCAGGGCTCGAAGGTCAAGCGCGTCCACGACTTCCCGAGCTGCTGGGACGGCAAGAACATCGACTCCGCGAACCACCGCGACCACATCGTCTTCCCGGACCAGAACGGCAAGTGCAAGAAGGGCTTCAAGGCCGTTCCGCAGCTGCGCATCTCCCTGACCTACAACATCCCCAGGAACGTCCAGCAGGCGCGCCTGTACTCGGTCGACTCGTTCCCGGAAGAGGAACACAACCCGCTCACCGACCACGACGACTTCGCCAACGTGATGTCGCAGAAGATCATGAACCGCCTCGTCAACTGCGTCAACACCGGCAAGAAGTGCCGCGAGTGACGTTGTTCGGGTAAGTGGAATCCCCGATGCCGCCTCCTGCGGCACCGGGGATTTTCGTTGCGGTAGGTGAGGATGTCACCGGGCTCGGTTGGGACTGACTTCGACCCCGGCGGGAAGTTGCGGTCTTCCCATGATCACCGCAGGTACCACGGCAGACCCCGATCCGCTGCGGCAGCCGGTCCGTGAGGTGGCGCGATGAGCCGACCCTCAGTCGAGGCGACCACCACGCCGGGAAACCCGTGCTGGGTGGAGCTCGCCACCAACGACACCGAGCGGAGCATGCGGTTCTATCAGGCCGTGTTCGGCTGGCAGTACCACTGGCTGCGTGACGCCGCGGGCCGGGCCTACGCAGTAGGCCGTACTGGACGACGGGCCAGTGGCCAGCAGCATCATGTCCACCAACGCCGCAGGCACGATGATGACGGAAGCGCCTGCGGGACTGCCGGCAGGATCCATCAACGGCCACTGCTAAGACTCGAACGCCGCGCGCTGGTTACCGCGTTGTTTCTGCTGCTTGCGCCACCCGTGCCGGGTCAGGCCACGCGGCTTGTACACGGACAGGATCAAGGCCAGGAGCAGTACGACCAGGCCGCCGATGGAGTGCCCGAGGGTCCCCGACAACTCGCGGGGATCGGCGGCCGAGGCAGCTGCCTCGGCCAGGCGGCTCACGACACTCGTCTCGATCAGCAGCACGGTCGTGGCCGCCAGGGTCAACACGAGCTTGACCAGGACCCAGTAGTGCCGGAACAGGCCCCAGGTGGTGCCCAGGGCGTTGATGATTCCGATGAGCACTGACACGAGAGCCAGCGGGACGATGGCGTAGTTGACGGTCACTTCCATGGCGAGATACATGGACCGTGTCAGCTGAAGTTCCTGACTGATCACGGCGGTGACATCGAGAGCCAGGTAGGCGATTACCGCGCCGAGCCAGCCGACGGACGTGGTGACGTGCGTGGTGAGCACGAGCTTGCGCACTCGTGGCGGCATGGTCATACATGCCCGCCGACGATGACGCTGGCCGACGACAGGTGGCGCGCGGGTCCGTGCTGCCCCCCGACGTCCGTCAGTTGCAAGACGAGGAACAGCAGGATGAGGGCGCCGACGACGATCAGAGACACCTTCACCCAGCGCGGCATGCGTGGAGGTGACTCGTCGCTGGCAGCGGGATCAGGGGACTGGCTGGTCATGAGGACCTCCTCTGCGTCAGAGCCGATTTTATCGAGACAATGTGTCGATGTCGAACTGCAGTGTCACGTCATCATCACTGCGTATACTGGGCGGGTGCCAAAGCTGTGGAACGAGACGATCGAGGCGCACCGCCGCGAGGTGCGTGAGGCGATCCTGGACACCACCGCTGAACTGGTGGCCGAACACGGCCTGTTGTCGGTGACGATGTCGCGGATCGCCGAGAAGACCGGCATCGGACGGGCCACGCTGTACAAGTACTTCCCGGACGTCGAATCGATCCTGAGCGCATGGCACGAACGGCAGATCTCCGCCCACCTCGCCGAGCTCACCGAACTTCGGAACGGGCCAGGCGACCCCGGTGAACGGCTCGAAGCGGTACTCGCGGCCTATGCGCGGCTGTCGCGCGGCCGCTTCTCCCACGCGCACCCCGGCCCCGAGGTCGAGGCGGTCCTGCACCGGAGTGCGCACGTCACCCAGGCGCACAAGCATCTCCGCGACCTGATCAAGGGTTTACTGAACGACGTGGCGGCAACCGGCAACCTACGCGACGACGTCGCAGTCGACGAACTCGCCAGCTACTGCCTGCACGCGCTCGGTGCGGCGAGTAAACTTCCTTCGACTGCGGCGTTGGACCGTCTCGTCGCGGTGACCATGGCGGGCTTGCGCGCGGCTGAGTGAGCATCCACCTGGCTTTGTTCGGCATGTAGATGTGATCTTCGGGCGTGTCGGCGGTTCCTTGTAACGCATCGGTCTTGGCGGCCGAAGTCGTAGGTGACGGTGTCCTACTAGGACGAATAGTATCCCCTGGAAGAAGAACTTCCCGATGGTCGCGTTGTCGACTGCGTCAGGCGAACATCAGCCGCACCAGCCACGGCTGGATCGTCAGCAGTGCGACGACGATGCCGCCGATGGACGCTACTGAGCCGATGGCGCCGAGCGGGCCGTCGACCATCTCGGTGCTCGGCAGCCGACGCGCGCAGCAGCCCATCGTGGGAAGTTCGGGCGTCTCGTAGGCTGAAAGCTCCACCTTCGTTGCCACGTCGATGATCGCCTGCTTCGCGTGCCGCGCGGTGATTTCCGAGAGGAGTTCCCCGGACCTTACGGCCGCCGGCGGTGATCAGCCCGATGGCGGCGACGATCCTGACCCGCGGTGGCCAACTGTGGGGCAACGGCGCCGGTTCCCGGTTTCACAGCGTCGGCGGCAAGGAACTGAGCTGATCAGATCGCGGCTGAACCACCAGCGTTGCCGCGAGCCCGGCACCGTTGAGCAGCTTCAGCACGATGCTGAGGACGAGCAGGCGGGCCGCAGCGGCCAAGGCCAGGCTCGTGCACAAGCTCGTGGGCTGCCCGCCGACCGTTCTTACTCAATGCCTGGCGTGGGTGTCGCTGGCGCGTAGAACCTCTGTGCTCATGACACACAGAGGTGGTTGTTCACCGAGGGCTACGGGATGGTCAGCCAGGCGGGGTGAGGCCGCGGTCCTGTTGCGGAAGGGCGGGCCGCAACCAGTCGGTGCGGTGATGGAGGTTCGCTCGGGCGACGTTGCCCAGCGCAGCCGCATCACCTGCGCTGGGATCAACGACGTTGCCCGTCTCTCTGACAGGGAGCTTGAACCAGCCCGAGCATCTGTTGACACAAGGGTGATTCATCTGCTTCATCGTCAGCGTGCCATCCGCATTGGGCACAGGTTGCAGCCAGGTCATCACGCCCGTGTCATCACATAGTTCGCAGGGATGTTCGCGCTCCACGAGGCCAGCGTGACGCCTTGGGCCGCCGTCGAGAAACGTCGTCACCGGAACGGGTGAAGAACTGAACTGTCCCTTGACCTGTTGAACATGATCGACTGGATCAGTCGCCTGGTTTGTGCGACAGACAGCGTGACGGATGCGCTCGAGAGACCGGGACAGTGGGGGCGGCGAGTCGGCGCGAAGTAGGGCTGCCGAAGATGTCGCCGACGTCTGGCCAACGTCTCCGCGTCGTGAAGATCGAGCTGACTGGCATGCTCGGCTCTAGCGACCGCTAATCTGGAGCGCGTGCCTGGCGCCGGCAGCATGCGGACCATCGCGCGAGCGAGCCTCGCGCGGGTCTTCGCCGTGCTCGCGCTCGTCGTCGGCATCGCGTTGTTACAAGGCACGCCCTGTGATCGGGACACCGCCCTGACGGCGCAGTGCGCGACCTCCAGCACGCTGGTCTTGGTCGACTCGCCTTCACCGCCGACTGCCATTGGCACCGCTTCGGAACTGCTCGAGGACCTCGGTGGAGTGTCGGGAGCCTGTCTTGCGGTGCTGCTCACTGTCCTGCTCGGCCTCGTCGTCCTTCGCCGTCCTGGTTCGATCGCCGTGAGCGTCGTGCGCGTGCCGTTGCCGTGGCAGGGTCCGGATCCGCGTCCCGGAGTCCGGCTCACGCAGCTCTGCGTGTTGCGGGCGTAGTCACGCCTCTGTGCCCATGACCGCCACGAGGCGGTCGGGCCTCGCCGTGTCTTGATCACTCACTCGAACTTGTCGCAGAGGTATGTCGTCATGACCAAGAACGCCAGGATTTCGTTGATCATCGTTACGGTTGTCGTGGTGGTGGTCGGAGGCTTCGTCCTGCTCAGCAGGCTCACGGGGCCCTCGGGGTCGCAGCAGCCGGCCGGATCGACCAGCGTCGCGAGACCCACGCCGATCGCGCCCAATGAGGTGCTCGTCCGGCCCGACAGCCACAAGCTCAACGACGCGCCCAACGCGAAGGTGACCGTCGTCGAGTTCCTCGACTTCGAATGCGAGTCCTGCCGCGCGGCCTATCCCGGCGTCGAGAAGCTGCGTGGCGAGTACGGCGACCGCGTGACGTTCGTGATGCGTTACTTCCCGATTCCCAGCCATCGCAACGCCGAGCTGGCAGCCACCGTTGTGGAGGCCGCGAGTAAGCAGGGCAAGCTCGACGCGATGTACCAGCGCATGTACGAGACCCAGCAGCAGTGGGGAGAGAAGCAGGTCCTCCAGCACGAGCTGTTCGTCAGCTTCGCTCGTGACCTCGGACTGGACATGACGAAGTTCGAAGCCGACCTGAACGACCCGGCCACCCTGGAGCGCGTGCTCAAGGACCGCAAGGACGGCACCACCGTGGGAGTCCAGGGCACTCCGACGTTCTTCATCAACGGCACCAAGTTCCAGGGCGCGCCGAGCTACGACGGGCTCAAGGCCGCGATCGAGCGGGAACTGGCCAAGTGACCTCAGCCGTTCGGTTCGTGATCAGGCTGCTGCCGCGGGTGCTCATCGTGGGCGGCGGGATCGGCCTGGTCGCGGCCTTCGTGCTGACTGTCGAGAAGATCGCGCTCCTGAAGAACGCCGACTACGTCCCGACGTGCAGCATCAACCCGGTCCTGAGCTGCGGCTCGATCATGAAGACCGAGCAGGCGGAGGTGTTCGGGTTCTCGAACCCTCTGCTGGGTGTCGCCGGGTTCGCGGTGGTCGTCACGCTCGGCGTGGTGCTGGCGGCCGGCGCGGCGTTGCCGCGCTGGTGCTGGCTCGGCCTGCAGGCGGGCGTGACGTTCGGCGTCGTGTTCGTGCACTGGTTGATCTACCAGAGCCTGTACGTGATCGGCGCGCTGTGCCCGTACTGCATGGCCGTGTGGTCGGTCATGATCCCGATCTTCTGGTACACGACGCTGTACAACATGGAGCAAGGTCACCTGCCATCACCACGGCGGACAACCGCAGTGCTGACCGGCTACCACGGCGTGGTGCTGACGCTGTGGTACCTGCTCATCGGTGGTGCGGTGCTGCAGGCGTTCTGGTTCTACTGGACGACGTTGATCGGCTAGCTCAGGCGCGGAGCGGTGCCAGGTTCGTCTCATCGCTGGATGGCAGCTCGGAGCCGCACGCGGATGCCAGCAGCGCGGCGATGATCATGAAGAGTCGCAACGGTTCCGCACCTCTCCGATCGGTGGCAGAAAACGCTCCGCTAACGAATGCGGCTATGGCGTCGCGCACATTCACCCGGTCGTTCAGGGTGTTCCGGAACAGGTTCCGGGACGCCGTGGGGTGATGGTCGTGCGCGAAGTGGTGGTCGGCGGTGTGCGGCTGGCCTACGAGGTTCACGGCGAGCGCGGCGATGCTGTGTTGTTGTTGGGAGACAGCGGAATGCCGGGTATCGCGTGGGAGATCGCCCACGTGCCGGCGTTGCTGCGAGCGGGCTTGATGCCGGTCACGGTTGACTGCTGCGGCACTGGTGCCTCGGAGTCGCCGCCGGGGCCCTACACGATCCCCTTGCTCGCACAGGACATCGCGGCGCTGATCGAGCACCTCGACCTCGGGCCGGTGCATGCCGTGGGATTGACCCAAGGTGGCTTCATCGCCGAACAGCTCGCAGTCGCGCGGCCGGATCTGTTGCGCAGCATGACGTTGATCGCGAGCGCGGGTCCGACCACCGCGTACCACCGCATCCGGCTGCGGGCGTGGCAGGACCTGCTCGAGGCAGGACACCGATTGCCGGACGAGCTGTTCATCGCTGACCGCTCGGTGCACGGCCTGCCGATGTCGTTGTTGCAGGACAGCGACGAGGACGTCGAGAAGTGGATCACAACTTTCTCGCTGCGGACGTACCAGGAAAGCGTAGGGCTGCAGGAACAGCACGCGGCCTGCCGCGCCTGGCTGCTCGACTCCGAACGCGGCGCGCACTGGCCGTCCATCAGGACACGGTGTCTGCTCATCGCGTTCCAGCACGATCTGCTCTTTCCGCCGAGCGCGGCGCGACGCTGCGCGGCCCGGATCAGGGGAGCGGAGCTGGTGGTCATGCCCGGAGCAGGAAGTGCCGACGGCTTCCTGGACACCGCAGACAAGATCAGCGCGATCATCGCGCGCTTCATTCAGCGTCCACACGGGACACCCGGCGGATGGTGAGCCGGTGTCCCGTGCGGACGGAGCTCAAGCCGACTGCGTCGCTCGCCTCCTCAGCCACACCACGGCACCTGCCACCGCGGCCACGCCGATGGCGATGAGCAGCCAGGCCCACCATGTAAGCCCGGTGCTCTGGTCGGACTGCACGTCGGCCACTGGCGCGACCGAGGGTGCGGTTGAGCTGGGAGCAGTGGTGGTCGTGGTCGGTGGCGCCGTCGTCGTGGTGACCAGCGGCGCCGTCATGGTGAACTTCACAGCTCCGGTCACGGCGTGATCGTCGGCAGAGCCGATCTTGAAGTTGATCGTGTACAGGCCCGCCGGGCCGGCCGGGGTGACCGGTACGAGCAACGAGGCGTCTTTTGCGGTGATCTGACCGACGGTCCACGCGGTGCCATCAGCGCCGGTCACCGTGACCGTGGTCTGCTCCGGGCGCACGGGTTCGTTGAACGTCAGCGTGAGCTGCTGCGGCGGTGCGGCGACCTGCGCGCCTTCCTTGGGGTCGCTGGAGATCAGCTGGGTGTGCGCGGACGCCGCAGGTGTCGTCGTGAGTACTGACAGGAAAACGAGCGGCAGGACGAGCAGAAGGCGCTTCATTTCGATTCCCCAGTCTGTTGTGCGCGGCGTGAGCGCAGTGCTGTGCCGATCGCGATCCCCAGGGCCAACGCGGCCACGGCGAGCGCAGAGCCGCCGAGCCAGGTCGCTTCGGAACCAGGCGCCGTGTTCGTCACCGCCGCAGGTGTGCCACCATGCTCATCAGGCTGTGCCGCTGTGTCGTTGGCGACGAGCTTGAGCGCAGGGGCGGGATGTTCCGGCTCAGCCTGGCCTTCAGCCGATGGCGGCTGGTTCCAGTTCACGACCTCGCCGCTGTCGTAGGTCTGCACGGCGTTGATGACGAGCTTGTCGGTGTTGTCCGGCATAGGGCCGAGCGTCACAGCGAACTCGGCGAATTCATTGGGGCCGATCCGGATGCCCGCGGCGGCGGTCCAGGTGATGCTGCGGAACGCTTCGGTGATCTCGACGTTGCCGGTCTTGATCGGCTGGTCGAGCTTCGCCTTGACGACCTCGGCCGTCCAGCCTGTGATGCTGCGGACCCGGACGGTGCGCAGCGGGAACTCGGCAGGCAGATCGAGCCGTACCGAGACGGTGCCAGCGTCGGGGCGCTCGTTGGGGACCTTGAAGGTGACGGTGGCAGGTTTGCCTTTGACTGCCTGGCCTGGCACGGGTTCGAGGTGCGCGGCGGCCACGCCGTTGGTGAACAACGTGGCCGCGCACGCGACGACCGCGGCCGCCATGAACACACGTGGGTACTTCGGGGACATGGTGCTCCTCGCATGACAGAACACCGGTCCAGCGGACCGGTCGGAGTGGTGGTGTCAGCGGGAGAGCGGAGGGCCGCGCCGACTTGCGTCCGTGAGCACGACGACGCCGTGCAGCATGTCGACGAAGTCGGTCACGGCAGGCCTCGACGGGATGGACCGAGGTATTGCCGGCGGCGGGAAGATGCGGGGGAGTGACCGGCGGACGGCGGTGATGAACGCGAGCAGGCACGCGTCGGCCTTGGCCAGCAGCGCACCGAGCAGCACACCTGCCACCACGTGTGCCAACGCCATTCGCGCGCTGTCCGAAGCGGTCGAAGACCCGTGGTGTGATCCGCCGGTGTTCAGCAGCAGGTGCATGAACAGCTGGGCGACGCCGAGAGCCAGCACAACGGTCGCCGGTGAGTGCTTGCGATCGGCGAACGCTGTGGCGGCGAGCGCGATGATCGCGGTAGCGAAGACCGTCATCGCACCGTCTGGGAAATCGCCACCCCCGACACCGTGAGCGGTGACCGTGAGGGCAGCCGCGCACGTCGCGAGCAGTCCACTACGCAGCATGCGCAGCGTGCGGGGCAGCCGCTCCGGACGTCCGGTCATCGCGCCATGCTAGCCATGTCGGCCGCCACGCATGTCTGGTGAAGTGCTCAGATCTTGTCCCTTTCGGACTCCGGTGCCGCAGGCGGCTTCGGCGCGAACGAGCGGCGTGGCCCGTTGCCCAGCAGCATCCGGCGTACTTCCTGGTCGGCAGCGCGGTTGGTATCGCGGTAGAGCGCGATACCGACGGCGACCAGGCACGTGACGATGACGACGGCACCACGCCGAGGGATCCAGGTGCCGCCTTCACCGCTGTGACTGGCGACGGGAACCGTCTGGATGAGCAGATGTTCGGACATCATTGTTGTCCATCAGTACCGGGACGTGCGGGAGGTGCGGGCGGCGAGCAGGGATTCGAGCGTCTCCACCTCGGTCATCTGCTGAGCGCGGACGGTCTTCGCGTGCACCCGCACCGCTGAGGTTCGGGCCTTGGTCACGGCGAGCTTCGCCAGCGCGATTCCCGTCTCGTCGTGCCGCAGCATCAGCTGCAGGAACGCGATGTCGAACTCAGTCCCGGTGAGGCGGCGCAACGCGGTGACCTCGGCGGGATCAACGCGGTCCAGCGCGGGCCGTTCCACGTCCTTCGCGGTTTGCGGGGGTTGCTTCCACACGTCTGACCAGCCCTTCACCCGGCCGGCCTGCTCGATCCTGTCCGTCTCGATCTCGAACGCGACGTGCCGGATCTCCGGGTCGTCGCTGTACTGCCCGGCCAGGCCTGCCATCCGCATCGCCAGCGCGTGGTGTGTGGACAGTTCGGCGGCGAAGATGATGTCGGCGTCCGCGGGACCAGCGGGTTTGACCGACGCGGTGCCCACCAGGTAGCCGATGAGCACCAAAGCGAGCCCGATGAACACCAGCATCAGCAACGACGGCCAGTTCATTTGCCCTCCACCGGAGTCGACGGCTGAGCGGATGCGGAGCCTGGGTGTTTCCGCGACGAACCTGGCCTGGTCTGACAAGAACTGCGAGCTCTCACGAGAAGCACCGACCTCGGGACAGGTGTTCGGGTTGCGGCGCAAGAGGAGATGAACTGGTCGACGCGCTCATCATCGGCGCGGTCAAAACCGAACGGGTCCTTGCTCTCCCCTGACGGCTTGCACTGGGTAAGAGCGGCCTCGCGGCCGTTGTTCGCCATCTGCGTAACCGGACACACCCCCGCCAGCCCCAGCACCGCAACGATCGAGCCCCAGACATCAGCCTGGTGCTGACGATCGACTTCGCCGCGCCACGGGGCGGCTGCTTGGTCTTGCGGCCGCTCGGCATCCCCAGCTCCTCACCGCCCGTTCACTACTAGTGAGCCTAGTACTAGGCTTACTATGACAACTATCCCGCCCGGCTGAGTCCTGGTGTGCCTGCGACGGCGGGGTCGTCGAGAACGTGCTCGTGAGCGTGGATTAGGTCGAGCAATGCCCCTCCCTTCCGATGGCGCGATCCCCCCGACGCATCCGTGCGGGGCCGTTCGCCGTACTGGATCGGTGCTTCCCGGGCTTCATGACGCTGGCAGACGTCTACCGCTTTCCTGCAGAGCTTCTGACTTCCGCCAGCGCCAAGTGTTCTTGAGGTGGGCTACGACGACGCGCCAACAGCGGTAGCTCGTGCTGCAGGGAGCTGACCCCTGTGGATCAGATCGGGCAGTGGCTTGCTCCGTCCCGCCCGCACGCCGTTCGCGATGACGACAACCTCGGCGAGTTCGTGCACCAGCACCACGGCGGCGAGGCCGAGCACGCCGAACAGTGCCAGCGGCATGAGCACGACCACGATCGCCAGGGACAAGCCCACGTTCTGAAGCATGATGCTCCGTGCGCGGCGGGCGTGGGTGAACGCCTGGGGCAGGTGCCTGAGATCCTCGCCCATGAGTGCCACGTCGGCGGTCTCGATCGCGACGTCGGTACCCATGGCGCCCATCGCTATGCCGAGGTCGGCGGTGGCCAGGGCGGGGGCGTCGTTGACGCCGTCGCCGACCATCGCGGTGGACCGCTGGGTGCGCAGCTGCTCGATCAGCCGTGCCTTGTCCTCGGGGCGGAGTTCCGCGTGCACCTCGTCGATGCCGACCTCCTTCGCCAACGCGGTGGCGGTCGTGAGGTTGTCACCGGTCAGCATCGCCACGTGGTAGCCGTCGCGCCGGAGGCGGTCCACGACTTCGGCGGCCTCGGGGCGCAACTCGTCACGCACGGCGACCGCGCCGATCACCTGGCCGTCCTCCTCGACGAGGACTGCGGTCGCGCCTGCCGATTGCATTCGCCGTACGTCGTCGGCGAGCGGTCCGGCTTCCAGCCAACCGGGGCGGCCGAGCCGGATCTGGCGGCCGTCGAGGCGACCGGTCAGTCCGGCACCGGTCACGGTCTCGACGTCTTCGGCCGCGGTGACGTCGTCGACGGCTGCGAGGACGGCTCGGGCGAGCGGGTGTTCGCTGCGTGCTTCGAGTGCTGCTGCTACGGCCAGCACGTGCTCGCGGCTGGTGCCGTCGGTGGTCACAACGTCGATCACGGTGGGCCGGTTGGCGGTCAGCGTGCCGGTCTTGTCCAACGCGACGCCGCGTACGGCCCCGAGCGCCTCCAGAGCTGCTCCGCCCTTCACAAGCACGCCGAGCTTGCTGGCCGCACCGACGGCCGCGACGACGGTCACGGGCACCGAGATCGCGAGCGCGCACGGTGATGCGGCGACCAGCACGACCAGGGCCCGCTCGATCCACACGAGGGGGTCGCCGAGCAGACTGCCGACTGCGGCGATGAGAACCGCGACGATCATGATGCCGGGCACCATCGGCTTGGCGATGCGGTCGGCGAGGCGCTGGGACGCACCCTTCCGGGCCTGTTCGGCCTCGACGATGCGCACGATCCGGGCGAGGGAGTTGTCCTCGGCGGTCGAGATCACCTCCACCTCGAGCACACCCGTGCCGTTGATGGACCCGGCGTAGACCTCGTTGCCGGGGCCTGCCTCGACGGGCACCGACTCACCAGTGATCGCGGAGACGTCGAGCGCGGTCCGACCGGTGCGGATGACACCGTCGGTGGCCACTCTCTCGCCTGACTTGACCAGCATCCGGTCGCCGACGCGCAGCTCGGTCGATGCCACCACGGTCTCGGTGCCACCACGAATGACCGTGGCTTCGTCCGGAACGAGGGAGAGAAGCGCCCGCAAGCCACGGCGAGTGCGCGCGATGGAGTACTCCTCGAGGCCCTCGCTGATGGAGAAGAGGAACGCCAGCATCGCTGCTTCGCCCACCTCGCCGAGCAGGACGGCACCCACCGCGGCGATGGTCATGAGCGTGCCGACACCGATCTTGCCCTTGGCAAGACGGCGAATGGTGTTGGGGACGAAGGTGTAGCCACCGATCAGCAGGGCCAGCACTTCGAGGACCGCGACGAGCACGGGCGACAAGCCCGTCCAGCCGGCGGTCAGCGCGGCGGCGAGGAAGACACCGGAGATGGCCGCGAATCGGAGCTCGCTGACCTCCCAGAGCCGTTCAGGTTCGTGTTCCTCCTGCTCCTCGGCTGTACGCGGCTCGTCGCCACCGCAGCATGCGTCGCTCATCGGGTTGTCTCCTCTGTGACGTCGTAGTTGGGGCACAGGGCCACGGCGTTTCCGGTGGCGGCGAGCAGCGTCTCCGCAGCGGCCAACAGGTCCATCAGCTCGGGGCGGGTCAGGCTGTAGAACACCTGCCTGCCCTGCGGGCGGCCCGTCACGAGGGCGCAGTCGCGCAAGCAGGCGACGTGTGCCGACACCGTCGACTGGGCCAAACCGAGTTCGCTCACCAGGTCGGCCACACGTGCCTCACCCGAGGCCAGTCGCTGCACGATCGCGAGCCGCGTCGCGTCCGACAGGCTGTGGAAGAGCGCTACGGCCGGATCCAGGACTGTCGCGCCACCGCTCGACGTGAAGCATCCGGTCGTGCTATTCATCGTCATAAGACGATGATAACCGGCTTTCATCGATCAATCGAGACTGGGAGGTCGATGACGTTGATGAACTGCGTGCAGGCGGTCGACCACCCGGTCGATGACCGGTTCACCGCTGGTGAGTTCCTGGCCGAACCACCTGGTCACGGCCTCATCGTGGAAGAGCGGTGGCGCACGCGCGTGGATGGGGATCGCCTGCTTGGTGTTACGATCCGTCAATTGGGGAGTGGGCCGTGTTCGCTTTGATCGCGCTGTTCCTGCTGTTCGCGTTTCTAGTGCTCGGCGGCGGGGTTCGTGTCTGGATCCAACGACGTCGCACCGGTGACTCCGGTGTCCGCAGGCCGACGACGCCTGTGCAGTTGTGGTCCCGGGCAACGTTCGGGGTCGGGATCCTGCTCGCGGGTGCGGCCGCACCCGCGAGCGAACTGCTCGGTGTTCCGGCGTTGTCGATCCTCGATCGGCCGGTTGTGCGTGTCGCAGGCGTCGTGGTCAGTGTGATCGGGCTGCTCGCCACCTTCGGTGCCCAACTCGCAATGGGTGATTCGTGGCGCAGCACCGTCGATCTGACGGAGCGGCCCGCGTTGGTCACCGACGGACCGTTCCGCATCGTCCGCAACCCGGTCTACACGGCGGTGATCATGATGGTCGCCGGGTTGGCGCTGGTCGTGCCCAGTCTGATCGCGATCGTCGGACTGGGGGTTGTCATCGTCGGCAGCGAACTGCAGGTCCGGCTGGTCGAGGAGCCGTACCTGCGGCAGGTGCACGACGGGGAGTACCTGTCCTACGCCAGTCATACCGGGCGCTTTCTCCCCGGACTCGGCCGACTCACGTGACTCAGCCGCAGCGTGCTGGGGCAGCCGCCGCTGCGTCGGTGAGGGTCGTGGGGTGCCCGTCCTGTCATGCCGAGTCGTGGCCGCGCCGGGTGCGCCGACGTGAGGACGAAGCTGGTCGCCACGGTCACGAGCCATCGAGGCTGTGTTGCCGAACTGTTATGACATGCCGGGGATGAAGGGGCACACGGCGAGTGCTGCCGTCACGAACAGCGCTGTCCCGAGCGCGAACGGGAGTGTGACAGCGCAGAGACCGCTCAGCGCGACATGGAATTGCTTGACGTCACGGCCACTTGCGGTGCCGGCCTCGTCGAGGTGTGCCAACCGCAGATCGACGCACGTGTGCGCCATCGCAAGGGCGGCCGGCGGCGTGTCGTGCGGGGTGGTCATGCTCAGCAACGCGGTGCGGACGGCACGGGTGCCGTGCATCCGGGCGGCGCTCGAGTCCGCCGCCAGTTCGGCGACCGCGCCGACGAACTCGGGGGAGCAGCGCGCGAGCGGAAGCCATGGCAGCGTGGCCGCGAGGGCGCGAGCGACAGCCACCAGGAGGTGGTGGTGGCCACGGACGTGTGCGCGCTCGTGTTCGAGGACTGCTTGAACGCTGTCGTAGGGCAGTCGCTCGACGAGACCATCGGTTGCGATGATCAGCGCCTCGGGGCCGCCGATGCTGTACGCCATGGGCTGTTCGTGAGGAAGCCAAAGCGTCGGGATCGGCCCGTCGTCGTGCTTGGCGAGCCAGTCCAGGGCGCCTCGGTGCCGAACGTACAGCTGCCCTTGATGCCGCCGGTAACGCAAAAGCCTCACCGCCAACCTTGCCGCTCCGAACACGACCAGGGCGAGCCAGAGCAACCCGGCCAGATGTTCCGCGCCGGGAACACCGCCGTGCCGGATGGCGGTGAGGCAGCTGTGCAGCATCATGATGACCTGCGGCGCGGGGCCGTGTCCTGGCAGCAGGGCGATGATCAGTGCGATGCTGCTCGCCAGAACAATGCCTGTGACCAGCGTCAACCAGGTCACAAGACTCACCTGGGGATGCACCCGTGCGCTCAGCAGCGCGCTCAGCAGCGCGGGTGCTACCCAGCCCGCCAGCAATGCGCCGACCAGCAACGCCAAGGCGATCGTCATCGGCTGCGTCGCCTCCGGAGCGCCCGCCTGAGCAGGGAAATCTCCCCCTCGGAGGCGGACTCGGTGAAGCGCAGCAACACGCCTTCGGGGTTCTCCGTGGAGTTCAGCAGGTCGCGCAACGCGGCGGCCGCCGACTCCTCGCGCGTGGTCGATGGCAGGTACTGATACGCGCGGTTCACCATGTCGCGCTGGACCCAGCCTTTGCGGTGCAGGTTGTCCAGCACCGTCATCACTGTGGTGTAGGCGAGCTCGCGATTGAGCCTGCTCAGCACCTCACGCACCGTCAGCGCCTGATCAGCGCGCCACAGCACGTCCATCACGGCCGACTCCAGCTCTCCCAGCCCCTGCATGACCGAGAGGATACGGCGTCGCACAGAGTCCTCTCAGGTCCGCTCTCGCGATCTTTACTATTCTCGCTAGTAGCCGATTGCCGAGGAGCGGAAATGACCAGTGGCCGGAAGTCCAAGAAGGCCCGCGGAACGAAGTCCATCGTCGTGGATTACAAGCCCAGGCCGTGGGGCACGATCATCGCCGTCGTCGCGGTGCTGGGCCTCGCGGGTGGGGTGTTCGGCTACGCCTACTCCCAGATTTCGGCCAACAACCAACGTGAAGCCGCTCTCGCGCAGTGGAAGCCGTCTGACACCAACAAGGATCCGTCAGACAAGATCGCAGGCGTCACCAAGAAGGAATATCCGGCCGGTAAGCACGTCGAGCCTGTGAAGCGGGTGGCCTACGAAGCCAGCCCGCCCTACGGCGGCGCGCACGACGGTACGTGGGCCGACTGCACCGGTGTGGTCTATGACAAGGCTGTGCGCACCGAAAACATGGTGCACTCGATGGAGCACGGCGCGCTGTGGATCGCCTACAACCCCGACCAGGTCAACGGTCCCGCGCTGGACAAGCTGAAGCCGAAGGCGGAAGGTCAGCAGTTCACGATGCTGTCGCCGTACCCCGGCCTGGACAAGCCGATCGCGCTGCAGTCGTGGGGTCACCAGCTGAAGCTGGACAGCGCTGACGACGAGCGCATCGACCAGTTCATCTCCTCGCTGCGCCGCAACCCGAACACCTACCCCGAGCCCGGCGCCACCTGCGAGGCCAGCCCGGCCCAGTTCGACGTGACCAACCCGCCGCCGTTCGTGGCCGAGAAGCCAGGCCCGGACGCGGTGCCGGTCGACGGCGGTCAGGAGGACCCGAAGGAGCAGAACACGGCGCCGTCCTCCACCCCTGCGGGAGGGAACTGATGACGGAGGAGAAGGCGTCGGAGGACGTCAACTGGTCCCGGCGGGTGATCGCGCTGGCAGTCGGCATCGCGTTGCTGCTCGTCGGCGCGGCCGCTGGCCTCACCCTCGCTCGCCCCGACGAGTCCGCCGGGCCCACCGCGGTCGACATCGGGTTCTCGCAGGACATGTCGGTGCATCACCTGCAGGCCGTGCAGATGGCGAATCTCGCGGCTGGCCGTAGTGACGACGCTGATGTGCGGCAGCTCGCGTTCGACATCGCGTCGAGCCAGCTGGAACAGGTCGGGCGGATGAAGGGCTGGCTCGGCATGTGGGGTGAGCCCGAGCAGGCATCTGCGGGCAAGCTCATGACCTGGATGAGCGGTGAGCATCACTCAATGTCCGGCATGGACAACGGCCGCATGCCCGGCATGGCGACCTCCGAGGAGCTCGCACGCCTGCGCAAACTGAACGGCAAGGAGTTCGACGTGCTGTTCCTGCAGCTGATGACGCGGCATCACGAAGGCGGCATCTCCATGTCGAAGTACGCGGCCGACAAGGCCACGGTTCCGATCGTGCGCAGTCTCGCCGGTGCCATCGCGTCCAGTCAGGAAGCCGAAGTGCAGACGCTCAAGGCGATGCTGACGGCTCGCAACGCACAGCCGCTCGGCTCAGGGTGATACCTGTGCAGGTGTTGGCAACCCATGAGCAGGGCGGCGTTTCCGCCCTGCTGATTCTCGGTCTCATCCTGCTCGTGATCATCGCGGCGCTGGTGGCGATCGGCATCGCCCAACGCAACGACCCGGACCGCGCTGCCCGGATGCAGTTCCGTGACGCCCTCTACAGCTCTCCGCGCCGACGGAGTACCACGGCGGTGACACCTGCTCAGAACGGACAACCCGAAACCGTGGTCACTGAAGGTGGAAACGGAACATCCTTCGCTGCGGACGAGCCGGAAGCGACGGCACGCGACCAGGACGAGGGCGAGGCCAAGCCGTGAACGTCATTGGCGCCAAGCTGGCCTTGTACCTCCCTGTGCTCGCGGCGTGGATCGCATTTGTCGGCGCGGTTCTGAACCGTGCAGCCATGGTGGTCGTCGTGCCGCTGGGCGCCGCGTCCGCGCTTGGGGTCACCGCCCTCATCACGGGTACCTCGTGGCTGATCGTGGCCGTGGTGGCACTGTGGCTTTGGGGAGTGGCCTGGATGGTGCGCGGAGCACGTGCGTGAGACCTTCGCCGAACCCGCTCATCACTCTCGGAGGCTGTGGCCTACGGTCTGCGTGATGCTGGCTGTGAAGAGTGCGGTGTCGTCGACCCTGCGCGGAACAAGGACCACGTCGTGAAGCGTCTTGTTGTGACTCTCGTGCTCGCGGTAGCGGCCGTTTTCGCCGGCTCTTCATCCGCGCTCGCGCACAACGTGCTCGTCCGCAGCGACCCCGCGGACGGCGCCGCCATGGCCTCCGGCCCGTCGAAGGTCATGCTCACCTTCGACCAGCCGATGCAGCAGGGGTTCAACACCGTCACGGTCAGAGGACCAGATGGAACCCGCTGGGATTCAGGTGAGCCATCGGTGAGCGGGAACGAGGTGACCGCCGGCGTCCTGCCGCTCGGGCCGGCAGGTGACTACGTCGTCGGTTACCGCGTGCTCTCCGCGGACGGCCATCCCGTCGCCGGCAAGATCACGATGAGGCTGACCCAGACGGGCACCGGCACGCCGGCCAGCCCGTCCGCACCTCAGCTGACGGACACGGCGTCCACCGGCGGTGTCGGTGACGCGCCGGTCTGGCCGTGGATCGCCGGCGCCGTGGTGCTCCTCGCCTCTGGTGTTGTGCTGGCGTTGCGCACCGGCAAGAAACCGAGATGAGCTCCAACCGCACCGCCCAGCTGCCCCGCGCTGCCATCGCAGCGGGTCTGGTGGGAGCGGTGGCTCTCGGTGTGGCGGGTGCCCTGGTGCTGACCGCTGTCGCCCCTGTGCCCGGCCTGCCCGAGCCAGGCGCGGTAGTGCGTTTCGGCTTGCCCGTCGTGCGGGCCGTGTTGTTCGTCGCCGCCGTCGTGACGGTCGGTCTGAGCGTGTTGCCCAAGTTGCTGGGTTTCGACCGACCGGCGCTGACCGAGCCGGTACTGGGCACCGTCCGCCGTGCCGCGGTCGTCTCCTCCGCGGTCTGGGTGCTGGCCGCGCTCGCGATGGTGCTGCTGCTGGTCGCGGAACTGCGTCCAGGCCAGCAGATCGGGATCGGCCACGTGCTGGAGTTCATGCGCAAGGTCGGCGCGGGCCAGGCTCTTGCGATGAGTGCCGTGTCAGCGTTGGTGTACTTCAACATCGCGCTTCTCGCGGTGCGCTCGGGTGAGAGCGTGCCCGCCGAGTTGCGGATGCTCGTGGCACTCTTCGCCCTCCTTCCGCTGCCGGTGGGCGGCCACGCCGCGAACTTCGGCCTGCGCTGGGGTGGGCACGGGTTGCTGATGGCCTCGATGGAGCTGCACGTGATCGCGGCGTCGCTGTGGACCGGAGGGCTGGCGGTGCTGGTGTACTTCGTGAGTACGCGACGAGACCTTCTCGCCGCGGCATTGCCGAGGTTCTCCAAGCTCGCCACCGTGTGTTTGCTCCTCGTCCTCGTGACAGGCGTCATCAACGCTCTCGTGCAGCTCGCGACGACGCCGCTCGTCGAGCTTCCCGGCGGGCTCTTCACCACCGGGTACGGACAGCTCGTGCTGCTGAAGTCGGTGTGTCTGGTCCTGCTCGCCGCGCTGGGCGGAAGGATCCGCTTCCGGCTGCTGCCGCTGATCGCGGCAGGACGGCCGGCTCCGCTGGTGGCGTGGGCCGCGGCCGAGGTTGTCGTGATGGGCGTCGCGTTCGGTCTCGCGGTGGTGCTGTCCCGTACCCCGGTCATCTGATCTTCGAACAGAGAACCGTGAAGGCTGTCCACAACGGACAGTGCCGAGTGGGCAGTCGGCGTGTGGTGCTTCACGCGGTTCCGGTTCTACCAGACTGCGTTGTTCTGACTCCACTCACGGATGCGCGGCGTGTTCGTGTGCGGAGTGACTTGCAGGTTCGAGCTGGAACGTGGAGTGCTCGACGTCGAAATGGCCGGTGAGGCAGGTCTGGAGCTGGTCGAGGACCTGGGGCGCGTGTCCGTCGTGGAAGCACTCGTCCTCGACCACGATGTGCGCTGAGAGCACCGGCATGCCGGAGGTCACCGTCCAGGCGTGCAGGTCGTGCACGTCGCGGACGTGCGGCACTCCCAGGATGTGCTGCCGGACCTTGTCGAGGTCGACGTTCTTGGGTGCGGCTTCGAGCAGGACGTCCACTGATGCGCGGAGCAGGCTGAACGCTCGCGGCAGGATCAGCAGTCCGATCAGGATTGCGACGATCGCGTCGGCGCGGGTGAAGCCGGTAAACATCGCGATGAGTGCGGCGGCGATGACTCCGACGGACGCGAGGGTGTCGGTGGCGACCTCGAGGAACGCGCCGCGCATGTTCAGGCTGTCGTTCTGCGCCTTGAACAACAGCAGCATCGAGGCGACGTTGCCGACGAGGCCGATGACGCCGAAAATCAGCATCGAGCCTGTTTGCAGGTTGGGCGGTTCGCTGAGCCGCGTCACCGACTCGTAGAGGATGTAGGCGCCGAGCCCGAGCAGCACGGCGGCGTTGACGGCGGCGGCCAGGATCTCGGCCCTGGCCAGGCCGAACGTGCGCTTCGCCGTGGGCGGGCGCGCGGCGAGAGTGATGGCGACCAGTGCCAGCGCGACTCCGGCCGAGTCGGTGAGCATGTGGCCGGCGTCCGCGAGGAGCGCGATGCTGCCCGACAGCAACGCGCCGATGACCTGCACGACCATGATGCTCGCGGTGATCGCGAGCACACCGATCAAACGGCCGCGGTGCTTACCCGCCGCGGTGAGGGTGCCGTGTCCGTGTCCAGTTCCCACTGGGATGCCCTTTCGCTGTCAGAGAACGTCGGTGGTCAGGCGGCCGATGGCCGGAAGGAAACGACCGACCCGCGCGGTGTAAGCGCGGTAGGTCTCGCCATGCGTCCGCAACAGGTAGGGCTCCTCCACGACCCGCACCTGCAGCTCAACGGCGGTGATCAGCGCCACCAGACCGATGATGGCGAGGAGGTTGGGTGCCAGCAGCGTCAGCCCTGTCGCACCACTGATCATCGCTGTGAACACCGGGTTTCGCACCAGGGCGAACGTTCCCGTGGTGACGAGTGCTGTCCGTTCCCCCTCATCGACACCGATGCGCCACGAAGCGCCCATGCCGAGCTGTGCAACCACCGTCGCGGCGAATCCGGTGGCGACCAGCACGGTGCCGATGAGCTGAAGGGCCGTGTGGTCGAGTACCGGAACCGGCGTGACCAACGCGGACCACTGCGCGGCGGGGGCGAGCAGACCCAGGACGAGAGCGATGCCGAACAGCACTCCGGCCCACCACTCCACGGTCCCAGGGCGTCCGCTCACGCCGTGGAAGCCGGTAGAACCCGTCCGTCGATACTGCAGAACCGTCCGGACGCCGAAGGCCCACACGATGTACGTGACGTACAGGCCAAGGGCAATGGCGCCCGCGGTCGTTGACGACATCCGCAGTCCCTTTCATGCATACATAGCGATCTATGCATGAATGCTAGGCGGCCTGGTCAACTCGTGCAACAGTGCGGCCACATGGACCTGTCGAGATGGGGGTCGCCTTGTTCGAATGGCGGATCGGCTGACCGGATGGAAGGAGATCATGGGCGCGCGTGAGACCGATGTGCCGTACGAGGCAGCACGGCGGCGCACCTTCGCGGTGATCAGCCATCCGGACGCCGGCAAGTCGACTTTGACCGAGGCGATCGCCCTGCACGCCAAGGCGATCAGCCAGGCGGGCGCCGTGCACGGCAAGGCTGGGCGGCGTGCTGTCGTGTCCGACTGGATGCGGATGGAACAGGCACGCGGAATCTCGATCACCTCCGCGGTGCTCCGGTTCTCCCATCGCGACACCTTGATCAACCTCGTGGACACGCCCGGACACGCGGACTTCTCGGAGGACACGTATCGAGTCGTGTCCGCAGTGGACAGCGTGGTGATGTTGCTCGACGCGGCGAAAGGGCTGGAGGCCCAGACGCTGAAGCTCTTCGACGTGTGCCGGTCTCAGGGCGTTCCGGTCATCACGTTCGTCAACAAATGGGATCGGCCTGGTCGTGATGCGCTGGACCTGTGCGACGAGCTCGCCACCCACACCGGGTTGCAGCCGATGCCGCTCACCTGGCCGATAGGGCCGGCGGGGGAGTTCCACGGGCTGCTGGACTGTCGTGACGGAACTATGGTGCGCTATCAACGCACCGTGGGCGGCGCCACCGCGGCGCAGGAAGAGCGTCTTGATCCTGCCGTGGCAGCGGCCCAGGAGGGCCCAGCGTGGTCTCGCGCGTGTGAAGAAGCGGACCTGCTCGACGCCTCCGGCGGCGGGTTCGACCACGAGCGGTTTCTCGCAGCTGAGGCCTCGCCAGTGTTGTTCGGTGCCGCGATGCTCAACTACGGCGTCCGCCATCTGTTGGACTTCCTGGTCGACTTCGCCCCGGCTCCGCGCCCCAGAGTGGATGTGTCGGGGCGGCCAAGGCGGCTCGACGCGCCGTTCTCGGCCTTCGTGTTCAAGGTGCAGACGGGCATGAACCCGGCCCATCGGGATCAGATCGCGTTCGCCAGGGTGTGCTCCGGCGCGTTCGAGCGGGGCATGGTCGTGACGAACGTCGCGACCGGCAAGCCGTTCGCGACGAAGTACGTGCAGCAGGCATTCGGTCAGCAACGGACCACACTGGACGTTGCCTATCCAGGCGACGTCATCGGGCTGGTGAACGCCTCCGCGCTGCGAGTGGGGGACACGCTGTTCGCAGGCGTTCCGGAGGTGCGGTTCCCGCGCCTGCCGAGGTTCGCTCCGGCGTACTTCGCCGTCGCCCGGCCCGCGGATGTCGCCCGTGCCAAGCAGTTCCACCGCGCCATCGCGCAGTTGCACGCTGAAGGAGTCGTGCAGGTGATGAGGTCTCAGCGCCGAGGTCAGGGAAGTGCCCCGGTTCTCGCCGCTGTCGGACCGATGCAGTTCGAAGTGGCCCTGCACCGGATGGAGTGGGAGTTCGCCGCGCTTATGACGCTGGAACACCTGCCGTACACGGTCGTGCGACGGCTGGCTGATCCGAGTCAGCGTCCGCTCGTGGACACCGGCTGGCGCAGCGAGGTGCTGATGCGGGACGACGGAACGGAGCTCGCGGTGTTCGCGGGCCAGGTCGAACTGGCTGTGCTGCAACGCCTGCATCCACATCTGAAGCTCGACCACCTCGTCGGCGGCGTCGACTGACCTGCCCCGTCGAACGGGCCGCCGAGCGGGTCACGCCGACCGGCAGGTCATGGGCCGGTGCCGGTCGCGGTTACGGCTTGGCTCTTCTCGTGGACAGTGCTTTGCGGAGCAGGTCGAACTCGCGGTCAGTGGCCGACTGCGCGAACTGAAGCAGTACCGCCTCCGGATCTCCAGAGGATGCGATCACCTGGCGCAGGGCTCTCGCCGCAGCTTCGGCACGGGTCACCGCGGGCTCGTACCAGAACGCCTTGCCGCGGAGTTCCCGGTTCACCCATGCCTTGCGGTGCAGGTTGTCCAGCACGGTCAACACCGTCGTGTACGCCCGTGGGCGCTCTCCGCCGAGTCGATCGAGGACGTCGCGAACCTTGAGTGACTGCTGCTCGCGCCACAGCACGTCCATGACCGCCGCTTCCAGGTCACCGAGTCCGTGCATGGTTCCTCCCGGCCGGAAATGGCCGCACGCCGCTGCCTACTAGACGTCATAGTAGCCGCTGATCGGCATCTGCCGCATCGGGCGAGCTGCGGCGTGTCGATGCCCGCCCAGCTCGCCGATGCCACGTCCTAGCTGAGCAGCTTCTCTGCGTGCGTGGCCGGGGAAGGCCGGTTGAGCACGTGCAGGCGCCAGGCGCAGAACATGCCCACAGCGACCAGTCCGAGCCATGGCAGCACGAGAACACCAGCCGCACGGCTCAGGTCGAGGATGGTGCCGGTGAACAGGTTTCCGGCCATGATGCCGATCCCGACGATGGTGTTGTACAGGCCGTAGTGCGTCGCGACGAGCCGGTCGCCGGACAACGTCACGATGGTGTCCATCTCGAAGGGAAACACCACGATCGTCCCCAGCGCGAGCAACGATGCCGCCAGAACCAGGGAGATGTAGCCCGGCATTCCCGCCCCGCTCGGTGAGGCCGCGGTGAGCACGGGCGGGAGGAACGCAGCACCCAGCAGTAGCAAGCCGGCTACAAGTGATCGGTCGCGTCCCCACTTCTCCCGGAACCACGCGGTGATGCGCAGCTGACCCGCGATGGCGAGCACACCTGACACCGCGAACAGTCCTGCGACCAGTGCGGTGCCCTCGATGCCGGAACCCGCGAGACGGCGGGCCTCCAGTGGCAGGGCGAGATAGACCTGGAACGAGAGCACGTACGAGCCGGTCATGACCAGTGAGAACAGGACGAACCGGCGGTTCGCCAGCACTCCCCGCCAGTCCTGCAGCACGGTCGCCGGGACGGCGTCGCGGTTCGGTGTTCGCGCGGGCAGCGACTTGATCTGCAGCACGGTCAGCGCGGCGAACACGACAGCCGCGACCAGACACGTCAACTTGAACGTGACCCCGGTCAGCACGAGCCCGATGATCGGCCCCACCAGGATGCCGGTCTGGTAGAAGACGTTGAAGAGGGCGAACGCCTCCACCCGCCGTGGCCCTGCGTCGTTCGCGACATACGCCCGCACCGCGGGGTTGAACAACGCGCCGGCGAAGCCGGTGGCCGCCGAGGCGATCACCAGAGCAGGCAGGCTGTCCACGAACCCGAGCACCGCGAACCCCACCGTGCGCAGGGCGCACCCCGCCACGATCAGTGGTTTGTAGCCGAGCCGGTCCGCGAGCGTTCCTCCGACCAGGAACATGCCCTGCTGGGAGAAGTTCCGCACACCCAGCACCAGACCCACGGCCCAGCCTGCGAGAGCGAGCTCGCCCGACAGGTGCATCGCGAGATACGGCATGAGCATGTAGAAGCCCACGTTGATGGTGAACTGGTTGAGCAACAGCAGCTGCACTGGCCGATCGAACGACCTGAACTGCCGGATCGTACCGGTCACGGTCGGCGCTCCGCCGGGTCGGCGACACTGCGGCAGCGGGTCCACTCGGTGACCTCCCGGTCACTCGTGGAGCTGATCTCCGCAGGGTCGGGCTGCGGAGAACCCACGGCCAGCTCGTTCGCCGCGCAGTACGTGTCGTTGTAGATGGTGTCGAAGTAACGCTGTGGCCCGTCGGGGAAGACAGCCGCGATGCGGACGTCCGGGTCATGTGTGCGTGCGAGCCAGCTGGAGACCAGCGCCACCGCGCCGACACTCCAACCGCCGCTGGCGTGGTGGCGTGCGGCGAGCCTGCGGCACGCCCACACGGACTCGGCGGCGTTGACCCAATGCACCTCGTCGAACGCGGCGTAGTCCACGTTGCTCGGGTAGATGCTCGATCCCAGTCCTCGCATCAGGCGCGGTCGCGCGGGCTGGCCGAAGATCGTCGAGCCGACGGTGTCCACGCCGACCAGCCGCAGATGGGGGAAGTATTCGCGCAGTACCCGAGATACCCCAGCGGAATGCCCGCCCGTGCCGACCGAGCACACGAGCACGTCGACGCGTCCGAGTTGTGCCACGAGTTCGAGTGCCAGTGACTCATAACCGGCCACGTTGTCAGGGTTGTTGTACTGGTCCGGGCAGTACGAGCCGGGAGTGTCCGCGAGCAGCTGCTCGACCCGATCGCGCCGTGCCTGCTGCCAGCCACCCGATGGGTGTGCAGAGGGCACGAGGTCGACCTGCGCGCCGTGCGCCTGCAGCATCTGCTGCACGATGGGCTCCATGCCGGGGTCGGTCACCAGCGTCACCGGGTGGCCGTAGACGATGCCGGCGAGCGCAAGACCGAGGCCGAGCGTGCCACTCGTCGACTCCACGACGACGCCGCCCGGAGCGAGCTCGCCGCGCTCACGCGCCTTGGCGATCATGTGCAGTGCCGGGCGATCTTTCATCCCGCCGGGGTTGAAGCCTTCGAGCTTGGCCCAGAAGCCGCGGGAGGACAGGCCGGACAGGTCGTCGATCCACTGGACCGGCGTGTTTCCCACCACCGCCGCCGGAGTGCGGCAGAGCGGTGCGGCAGACGAGGTGAGCATGTGCGCGGGAGGAATGACCGGCGTTTCGGGCCGGCCACGGGTGGTGAGCATCGTGTCCTCAGCGTCGTGTGTACGGCAGTGCCGTGATGGTCCGGAGATTGTCTTCGCGGCAGCGCGAACAGACGAGGTGCGCAGGGATGCGCGGTCTCGTCTCCGCTGCTGCAATGCGTTGATCAGTTCCGGGCGACGCTGAGGGTGATCAACAGGTGGCGGCCGGATCTGGGCACGCGACCTGCGTCCGGCGAGGCGGTGGGCTGACCGTTGACGGCTGCAGCGACGCAGCAGCCGACCGGGACATCGTCAACTGAAGGCCCTGGATCGCACGGCGTGCCGGTCGGGCGCCGCAGTGCCCGGTCGAGGGCAGCCTCGTGAACGGGCTCGTGGTGGTGATCGCAGTGATCGCCCGAAGGAGAGCCGGCCACATGGACATGGCTGACGACGGGAGACCCGTGCGCGTTCGCTGTGCACAGCACACCGAGAAGCGACGCGAACAGCGCCAGCGCGACGGCGAGCACTGTCACGCGGGCGACACGCACTGTCGTCAACTCGATCCGCACGGTCACGACCATAGCGTGATCTTGTTACGAGAAGTAATCGCTCGATCGTGTCCATTGTGGACAAATGATCATCATCTTTGTGATGTATGCCCTGCAAAGCGCATGTTCGTCGCGAGGACTCTTTGGATGAAGTTTGTCAAAGGTGAAGACATGGCCGTTGCGGAGTGTGATGGCGGCCTGGAGTGTTCCGGGCCACATGCTCCTTGCTCTACTAATGGAACTAGTAGACATCGCCGTGATGTTGCCGTAATTTGCGCCAGGGCATCGGGGGAGGCCCTGTTCCCGACTACGGAGGTAAGCGCGACGTGACGTCGCATCGACTGAAGCGCAGTACTCGAGGTGCACTGGCGTCTGCGGCTGTTCTGGTGGCGATCGGGAGCAGTCCCGGTCCTGCGGGTGCTCAGCCGGCAGCCGACCCGGTCAAGCAGTACGAGGAGCTGAGCGGGCAGGCGGAGAAGCTCAACGACGACGTGCTGAAGGCTCAGGAGAACGTCGAAGCCAAGAAGGCTGAGCTGGACAAGGCCGGTGCGGAGCTGAACCAGGCCAGGCAGGCCGAGGAGCAGCTGCGCGGTCGGGTCGATGTGCTCACCGAGTCCACTTTCCAGGGCGCACGATTCAACGGGCTCTCGGCGATGCTCGTCAGTGACTCCCAGCAGGACTTCCTCAACCGCATGTCCGCGCTGGAGATGCTGGCGGCCGACAACGCGGAGGCGATGGACAAGCTGTCGGCCGCGGTGGCACAGGCTAACGACGTCCAGCAGCGCGCCGAGAAAGCGGCAAGTGAGGCGACGGCGGTCGCTGACGACCTCAAGAAGCGCAAGTCCGACCTGGACGGCCGGATCGTCGAGCTCCGCAAGGCGGTGAACAACCTCAGTTCGGCTCAGAAAGCCGGGCTCGGGTTCGGCCAGGTGAAGGACACCGGCACCTACCTGGGACCTCCCGGTGCGGCCAACACGGCTCTGCAGGCAGCCCTGTCGAAGCGGGGCTCGCAGTACCAGTGGGGCGGCAACGGTCCGAACGCCTTCGACTGCTCCGGTCTGACGAAGTGGGCCTATGCGGCAGCCGGAGTCACGCTGCCTCGCGTGGCGGTGGACCAGTACCGAGTCGGCAGGCCGGTGGCCCAGAACGAACTCCAGCCGGGTGACCTGGTGTTCTACGACGACGGGTCGGGAAACCCGGCCACGATCCACCACGTGGCGATGTACGTGGGCGAAGGCAAGATGGTGGACGCGCCGACCGAGGGGCAACTTGTGGACGTGCGTCCGATCCGAGGCGATGGCCACTACATCGGCGCTCGGCGGATCGTGGGCTGACTCGAGATGGCACGACACATCCGGCCTCGGCCGGATCGTTCAGCGCGGGTCTCTGCTCACATGGTCATCTTCGGGGTGGCGGCCGGTGCGGCCGTCGCGTTCCAGGCGGACATCGGCGGGCCTACGTCGGCGTCATCACCGGCGCCCAACGGCGTCTGGCTGGCCGCCAGCCTGTCTGATGACAACACCGGTATAGGTGGTGACACCGCGGGGCCGAACCTGCTGTCGCTTTCTCAGCCCGGACACGACGACCTGGAGGCGCTCAAGAAGAGCCAGCGCATGGTCGAGCAGCGAGAGACAGCCGAGGCCGTCCGTCGTAAGGCCGAGTACGAGGCGGAGCAGGCGCGAAAGATCAAGGTGTTCGCGCCGACTCAGGGCACCATCACGTCGAACTACGGGCCGCGTTCGGGAGCGACGCACTACGGTCTGGACATCGCCAACCGGATCGGTACACCCATTCGGTCCGTTATGGACGGTGTGGTGGTGGATGCGGGCCCGGCCAGTGGCTTCGGGCTGTGGGTCCGAATCCGGCACACGGACGGAACTATCGCTGTCTACGGCCACATCAACAGCTTTTCCGTGCGTGAGGGTCAGCGGGTGAGTGCCGGCGAGGTCATAGCGGAAGTCGGCAACCGCGGTAACTCCTCGGGACCGCACCTGCACTTCGAACTCTGGGACCAGGCCGGAAGGAAGGCGGACCCCTTGGCGTGGCTGCAGTCGTACGGTGTGTGGACTGGCTGATCCGCAACCGAGGCGGGCGTTGCTGCTCCAGCTCAAGGCGATGGCGAGAGTGCCCTCACCGCCGGAACTTACGCGCGACGTCGATCAGTGCTTCCGCCAGCTCGTCGACCTGGTCAGTGGTCGTGAAGAGCGCGGGGGTGACTCGGATGCAGTCACCAGCGGTCATCCCACCTTTGGGGACGGTGAAGATGCGATGGTTGTCCATCAGGTATCGGGCGATGGCCTCGTTGTCCTGCTTGGTCTTCCGGCCACGCACGCGGAACGCCGTGATCGCCCCGTACGTCAACGGGTCCTCGGGGGTGAGGATGTCGATGCCGTCGAGGTGGCGCGCCTGATGGACCCAGCGGTCACGCAGGTGACGAAGGCGGGCTTGCTTGTTGGCCACGCCGATGGCTTCGTGCAGCTCCAGTGCTGCTGGGAGAGTGAGAAACGGAGCGATGTCCATGGTTCCGGAATGGACCCTGGAGCGGATGCTGTCCAACGGGTGGCTCTCGTCCCGGTAGCAGGGGTCGATGTCGGGCAGGCGACCGGAGCGGATGTAGAGGAAGCCGGACCCCAGCGGCGCATGGATCCACTTGTGCAGGCAGCAGGCCACGAAGTCAGCGCCGAGGTCAGGTAGACGGAAGTCGAGCTGGCCGAAGGAATGGCCTGCGTCGACGATGGTGTCCACCGAGTGCTGCCGGCTCATCGCGACCAGTTCCGCTACGGGAGACACCAGGCCGGTCCGGTTGTTCATGTGGGTGAGCAGGAGCAACTTGACCCGAGGGTGTTCGCGGAGCTGGCGGGCGTAGTGGTCGAGGATCGCCTGCCGCGTGTGGGGTTCGGGCAGTTCGAACCTGATGACGTCAACGCCTCGGCGGTCCTTGAGCCAGTTCATCGCGTAGATGGCGCTGTGGTAGTCGAGGCTGCAGTACATCACGGCATCTCCCGGCCGGAGCCGGTTGTAGCCCGCGATGAGGTTCTGCAGCGCCTCGGTGCCGCATCGGGTGAGCGCGATCTCGTCCGGAGCCACACCGGAGACATCGGCCACTCTGGCCCGCACCCGGTCGTGCTCAGTTTGCTTGTACGAGCCTCGCAGCAGGTAGGAGTTATCCTCGTTGAGCCGACGGCATTGCCGCTCGTATTCCCGCAGAACGGGGGCGGGCATGATGCCGTAGTAGCCGTTCTCCAGGTTCGTGAAGCCGGGATTCACCCGGAACTGCCGGGCCACCTGTCCCCAGAACCGCTCGTCGCGGGCGAGTCGCTGCGGGTCCGAACCGGGTGGTGCGACCAGGATCGGCTCACCCTCGTGTCGTGCGGCGTCGGATTTTCGCGCTGACAGGGCGGTTGCACTGGCTGTCACCAGTCCGGCGACGGCTCGGCGTCGGCTCAGGTTCATCGGACTACCCCATTCTTGGCGCGCGCATCGCGGTCTGGCTGGGTGTTGGAACGGTCCAAAGGTGGTGGCACGTGCGATAGGAGCTGCGGTCTTGTCTGGTTGGTTCGCGTGCAGTCGTCCTGATCGCGAGCCGGGGTCGACAGAAAACACCGCGGCGATGCGTGTCAGTGGTGTAGTGGCCACGCGTACAACACCTGCACGCCGTCCTCAGATCCGCCATGCACAGGCGCAGTTCAAGACCTCTCGTCCCGCAGGACGCCCTGCGTCTGACAGCCGCCGTGATCGCCGTGGCCGCTCGCGGTAGTCGACGCGATCTCATCACCGTCGCGGTCGTGCTCGTCGAGCTGCTCACGTTACGACAGACGGGCTGGCCAGCGTGTGATCGAGAGATGTACCGATCGAGTGGATCCGGCAGCGTGCGGCCTGGTGTATCTCGTCCAGACACGAGGCGGTGGGCCGACATCGTCAATCGTGGTCCGCACGGCGGAGATCGGACACCGCCCGGTCGATTCCAGGCCATGTGCGACCCACCGCAGCGGCTCTGGCGACGATGATGCCGGGGGTGACCTGTCGGGCGTCGCCGGTTGCGAGGGCCGCGTTCGCCGTGCCCGGCGCCGGCCGGTGTGGCGAGGCCTGGCCCTGGCCGCCGCCTACTGCCTCGGTCTGGGACTGCCGTTCGTGTTGCTCGCCGTGTCCGCTCGCTGAGCGGTCAACACGGCGGGCTGACTCAGGCGCCACACGCGTGCGCCGCAGGTCACCGGCGAAGCGCTGCTCCTGGTTGTCGGGGTCCTGCTGGTGACCGGCATGAGGGTGAGGCCATCGCTTGGTTGCGTGGTCCCATCTCCCGCTTCAGTACCCTCTGACCGTTCCTGCCGAGCAACGAAACCACCGAGGACGGCATCGTGCAGCTGGCTGCCCTGCAGACGTCACTGCCGGAACCGTTTGAAACGCTCGTCCGATCGGTGTGTCCTCACGACACTTTCCCTGGCAGGTGACGTGGCACGGACCGATACGGGCTCCGACTCGAGGGTTTCGGCGCGGTGTTGGGGCAAACCGGGCGACTTCTTGCGTTGCCAACGCAAGAAGAGCAGAGCGAGGCCACCGATCACCGCGATAATGACCACGAACAAGATTGCGCCACCGATACCGGAGTCCGCGGTGGGAGTGGCCTGACTGGCGGTGCGCTGCAGCGGCTTCGGCTGATCAACAGGAGCATCAGAGCTGGGCGTGGCGGAGGCCCCCAACACCGTGGGAGACGGCAGCGCCTGGAAGTCGACCAGGCCGGTCTTCTCCAACTGGCTGATGTGGTCGAACACCGTGCTCATCGTCTGGTTCGCCATCGCCCGGACGAGTTCGTTCCTGGTGCCGGCACGAACCTGCGCGGCGAATCCATAAACCTTGCCGTGTGCGGCACGCAGGCGGTTGGCGAAGGTCCGTTCGTACTCCTCGCCCTGCGTGGTCGTCAGTTCCTTCAACCATCCCAGTTGGTCCGAGTTGGGCTGGTTGGGCAACTCCACGCCGAGCGCCTGACCGCCGTTGCGGACCATGTCGTCGAGTGCGCTGTGGCCGTCGATCAGGTGCCTACCTGCTTCTTGGATCTTGGGATTCTGGGACTTCTGGAGAGCCTGCTGCCCTGCGGGTAGTTCCCAGAGTCCTGCCAACCGGACCTTCGCCAGAAAGTCTCGATCGGCTGCGCCGAGCGGCCCCCACTTGGTCTCCACCACATCGTCGCCCTGCCCGCCGCTGCCCAGCGGTGCTGCCGGCAGGCTCGACGGCAGGGCAGGAGGGATGGACGGAGCGTTCGTCCCGTCATGGGCAGCCGCGCTGCCGACCGGTGTGCCGATCGTGAGGAGAAGGCTGACCGCGACCGTCATGAACCAGCGCGGCTTCGAGTCGTTCGTGCGATCGCCCATGCCGAGGTCTACGAAGCTGGTTAGTAGCCGGCTCAGCAGGCGGACCGGTCGTTATCCACTTGTTATCTGAATTCTGATCGGGTGCTCGTCGGCATCTCCGCGGATGCCGACGGCCTTCGTGACGCTGCGGCCGTCTCCCTGGGTACTATCCAAGTTAGTAGAAGATGAGTCACCGGGAGATCATGAAGATGACGGTCACCGCTCAGCCTGTTCCCGTGCCCGTCGCCCGTGCTGCCAGGCCGGTCAAGGGGTCGTTCCTGCTGCGGATGTTCCGCACCACGGACCACAAGCAGATCGGCATTTTGTACCTGGTCACCAGCTTCGCCTTCTTCCTGGCGGGCGGCGTGATGGCCCTGCTCATCCGGACCGAGCTCGCAAAGCCGGGCATGCAGTTCCTGTCCAACGAGCAGTACAACCAGCTGTTCACCATGCACGGCACGATCATGCTGCTGCTGTACGCGACGCCGATCCTGTTCGGGTTCGCGAACTTCATCCTGCCACTGCAGATCGGCTCACCGGACGTCGCGTTCCCGCGCCTGAACGCCTTCTCCTACTGGCTGTACCTGTTCGGCGGCATCATCGTCGTCTCCGGCTTCATCACGCCGGGTGGTGCCGCGGACTTCGGCTGGTTCGCCTACACGCCACTGTCGAGCGCGATTCACTCACCCGGCGTCGGTGCCGACCTGTGGATCACCGGCCTGCTGATCAGCGGCCTCGGCACGATCCTCGGCGCGGTGAACATGATCACCACGGTGGTCTGCCTGAGGGCGCCCGGCATGACGATGTTCCGGATGTCGATCTTCACTTGGAACATCCTGGTGACGAGCGTGCTGATCCTGATCGCGTTCCCGATCCTCACCGCCGCCCTGTTCGGGCTGCTGGCCGACCGGCACCTCGGCGCGCACGTGTTCGACCCGGCCAACGGCGGAGTGATCCTCTGGCAGCACCTCTTCTGGTTCTTCGGCCACCCCGAGGTCTACATCGTCGCGCTGCCGTTCTTCGGCATCGTCAGCGAGATCTTCCCGGTGTTCAGCCGCAAGCCGATCTTCGGCTACAAAGGACTGATCTTCGCGACGCTGGGCATCGCGGCGCTGTCCGTCGCCGTGTGGGCCCACCACATGTACGCGACGGGAGCCGTACTGCTGCCGTTCTTCGCCTTCATGACGTTCCTCATCGCGGTCCCGACGGGGATCAAGTTCTTCAACTGGATCGGCACCATGTGGAAGGGGCAGCTCACCTTCGAATCGCCGATGCTGTTCTCGGTCGGCTTTCTGGTGACCTTCCTGTTCGGCGGGCTGTCCGGTGTGCTGCTGGCGTCGCCGCCCATCGACTTCAACCTGTCGGACACCTATTTCGTGGTGGCGCACTTCCACTACGTGCTGTTCGGCACCATCGTGTTCGCGACGTACGCGGGGATCTACTTCTGGTTCCCGAAGATCACCGGGCGGATGCTCGACGAGAACCTCGGCAAGCTGCACTTCTGGACCACGTTCATCGGCTTCCACGCGACCTTCCTGGTCCAGCACTGGCTCGGGAACCAGGGCATGCCCCGCCGGTACGCCGACTACCTGCCCACTGACGGCTTCACCACGCTCAACACGATCTCCACGGTGGGTGCCTACCTGCTCGGCGTGTCGACGTTGCCGTTCATCTGGAACGTCTTCAGGAGTTACCGCTACGGCGAGGTGGTGAAGGTGGACGACCCGTGGGGGTTCGGGAACTCATTGGAGTGGGCTACATCCTGCCCGCCGCCGCGGCACAACTTCACCGAGCTGCCCCGGATCCGGTCGGAGCGGCCGGCGTTCGAGCTGCACTACCCGCACATGATCGAACGCATCAGGCTGGAGGCCCACGTCGGCGGCACCGCAGGGCATGACGGTCCTGCCGCACCCTCGGAGCTCGCTGCGGAGGTGGTGGATCCTGCCGACGGTCGAAGCGGAGGTTGAGCAAGGATCGAGTGGCTTCCGCCGCTACCCGGCGATGCGCCGCGCACCCATGAGGTGACCGTCACCACGGCTCGGCCGGAGGTCGACGACCTGGCCCTGGGTCGGTGCGTCGACCATCTTGTCGTCACCGACGTACATCGCCACGTGGTGGATCGCCGCTGGGTTGCCGGTACCGTCATCGTAGAAGAGCAGGTCGCCCGGCAGGAGGGCGTTGAGCGGTACAGCCATGCCCACGTCGTACTGAGCGGAAGCGACCCTGGGAAGCTGGATGCCCGCCTGCTGGTACGCCCACATCGTGAGGCCTGAGCAGTCGAATGCGGACGGACCCTCCGCTCCCCACTCGTAGGCCGCGCCGCGCTTGGACAACGCCGCCTGGAGCGCGGCGTTCGCGGACCCCGGTGGGCCGACATAGCTGCCGGTGTCCTTGACCCGCTTGAGGTCGTTGCGCACCGACGGGTCCAGCGAGCCGAGGGCGGCCCGCACCTCCTTGATCTGCCCGTCCAGGTCCCTCTGGCGCTGCTCGACCTCACCGACGAGCTTGGCTGCGGCGTTCGCGGCCTCCTGTGCGCTCTGTCGAGCGTGGTCGGCCTTCGCGACCGCGAGGCCGAGCCGTTGCAACGCCTCGTTGTTGTCGGTGGCGAGCATGTTCAGTGCGGACATGCGGTTGAGGAAGTCCTGCTGGGACTCGCTCACCAGCAGCGCCGAGAGCTGGTTGAAGCGGGCGCCCTCGAACGTCGCGGTGGTCAGAGCGTCGACCTGGCCGCGAAACCGCTCTTCTTCTTCCCTCGCCTGCTGTTCGGCCACGGTGGACCGGGCGAGCTGCTCCCGCTTGGCCTTCAGGTCACCCCGCGCCTTCAGCAGGTCTTCGTTGGTCTTCGCGGCATGAGCACTCAGCTCGTTGTAGCGGGCGAGCGGGTCCGGGTCAGCCGGTTGTGCCGAGGCTGCCATGGTCGGCGCCACCGCAGTAGCCAGCACCGCGCCGGTCAGGATCGTTCGCGAAATGCGCTTGTTCCGATGCGACACCACGTCGCGCCCGTCTCCTTGATCCAGGCTGTCAGGTCCAGCGGCAGGCTACGGGCCGCGCGTCCGTTCGTCTACTAGATCGCATAGTTGCCCGGCTCGGAAGTCCAACGTGCCGTGTGCCGTGAACTGACATCGGTCGGTATCCGTATCCAACAACGGGGACTGTCCATTGATCGGGAGGAACTGCGGTGTCCAAAGGTCATGTCGTCGCCCTTGCACTGCTTCTGCTCACCGGTGCCTGCTCGGCGGGCGGCGACAGCCAGTCGCCCGAATCCGCCTCGGAACAAGCTTCGGAAACGCCGGTCGGTCCCACAGTCGGGCCGACCAGCAGTCGTGTGCTTCCAGGTGACATCACGACGTTGCAGGTGGTCCAGGGGGCATCCATCGGTGATTTGGTGGCTGACCGAGAGGCATACACCCTCTACCGGTACGAGAAGGACGCCACGAGCCCGCCCAGGTCGAGCTGCAACGACCCCGAATGCACCCTGGTGTGGCCGCCGCTGCTGGCGCCTGTCGGCCAGTTCGATCTGAAGGGGGTGGACAAGGCGCTCGTCGGAACGATGAAGCGCGACGACGGCACGACGCAGGTAACGCTGGCCGGGAGGCCGCTCTACCGGTACGTCGACGACGAGCAGGCCGGTGATGCGAAGGGGAACGGGCTGGACGGCCAGTGGTTCGCCGTTGCACCGAGCGGTGAGAAAGCGCGCGGGTGACGGACCCGCTCCACACTCAAGCCGGCCATGCCTGCATCAGCAGGTCTGCGTTGAGCTGCTGGCGCACCTCGAGCAGTACCAGCGCGAGCGCGAGAGCGGTCCACGCCGCGATCCGCGACATCCGTCCGAGTTGTACGTCCAGCCACCGCCGGGTCGTCATGCCCACCACGGCACGGGCGAAGACGAGCACGGCCACAGCCGCCAGAGGGAACACGATCGGGTTGTACCTGGCCGCTCCCGCGAGATCACCTGACAGCAACAGGAACGTGGCCCGCGTTCCGCCGCAGAGCGGGTCCATGACACCCAGGTAGTGCAGCGGACCGTGCAGGTCCACCGGCGGCACCCCGACGATCCGCAATGCCACGGCGGCGACGCTGAAGAGTACTGCTGCACTGCTGCACTGCTGCACTGCTGCACTGCTGCACTGGTGCACCAGGCGGCGCGATCGTGGTCCGACCAGCCGATTCGGAGGTTGCGATCGCGTGACGTCATCGTCCCCTCGGAGTGCGTTCCATTGATCTCGGCCTTGCCGACCGACTTACTAGTGTCGATAGTAGGCGTTGTGAAGGTGCGGACCAGGCGTCGACTCGACGAGGACACCGTCGTGCTCCCCAGGGTGAGCGCGTCTCCGCGTGACGGCATCGGACGTCGTTCGGTCCGCGGTCTTGGCGAAGTCCTGATCACTGTCGGGTTGGTGGTGCTCCTCTTCGTCGTCTACGAGGTGTACGTAACGGACCTGATGTCCATGCGCAAGCAGAGCAACGCCGATGCCCAGGTGAACGCACGATGGGATGCGGAAGCCAACACCGTCACCTCCGATCCGCAACGTCCCGTAAGGACGAATCTCGTGCCGGGTGAGGCGTTCGCCAAGATGTACATCCCCGCGCTCGGGCGGGACTACCAGTTCGCCGTCGTCGAGGGCACCACGCCCGCGGACCTGGAGATCGGTCCCGGCCACTACCGGGCCACGGCCGGACCGGGGGAGAAGGGCAACTTCGCGGTCGCCGGCCACCGGGTCGGCAAGGGGGCGCCGTTCAACGACCTCGACCTGCTCCAGTCCTGTGGCGCCGTTGTGGTGGAGACCCAGTCGATGTGGTTCGTCTACCGCGTGCTGCCGATGACGAACGAGGAAGCGAGCTGGACCCAGGACAAGGAACGCGATCCGCGATGCGCGGGCGTCCAGCCACTCGAGCGGTCTCACGGTGCGCCGTATGCGAACACGCCTGGTCAGGAGATCATCCGGCCGGAACAGGGAGAAGTGATCGATCCGGTGCCGAACTACCGAGGCGAGCTACCGGCGGACCAGCTGGCGAGCTTGATGACGATGACGACCTGCCATCCGAAGTTCTCGGATCGGCAGCGGCTGATCGTGCACGCCGTGTTGACGCAGTCATACCCCAAACGACCTGGTTTCCTGCCCGGCGAGCTGACCGAAGAGTGATGTGCCCGCACAGCAAACACGATGTTGACAGCTGCTCCGTAGGATGTCGGCCATGAACGGCACGGCCAGCTGCTCGCACGGCGCGCGAGGACGCCTCGTGCGGCTGGCCGTCGTCCTGGCCGTGCTCGCCGGGTTGGCCCTCGTGGTGGGCGTGCAGTGCACCGACGGCATGTCGATGCCACACGGCGCGAACGCCGTCATGGCGGATGGTGGTCACGAGCTCTCCGTTGAGCGTCCCGTCGCGGCCGGAATGTCCGTCGCTCCGGATCAGGACACTCATGGCGACAGCGATATGGGCGGTGCACTCGCTGCTTGCCTGATGCTCATCGCGGCCGTGATCGCCCTCGTCGCCCGACTCGGGCTGCCTCGCGTACACAGTTCAGCAGTAGCAGCGGCGAGGTCTGCCCGCACGGCGTTGTTCCCGGTGGTTCTGGCGCGGGCGCCAAGCCTCGAGAGGCTCTGTCTGTTGCGGATTTAGGAGAGGTCTGCCCGCACCCCGGTTCGACGCCGGGTGGCGGGCAACCGTGCGACATCGGCACTTCGTCCGGTGCGTCCTTCGGCCTTTCCCATCTCGCGTGGAGGAGCTTTCGTGAATCTTGCTGCTGTTCTGGTCACCGGACTGTTCGCCGGTGGTGTTTCCTGCGCCGCGGTGCAGGGTGGTCTGCTCACCGGATTGATCACCCGCCAGCGCGCGGCGACCGCCGAACCTGCTGCCCCTGCCCGTCGTGCCGCGGGAGGGAAGAACAAGCAGGCTGCCGCAGTCGCCGAGCGGCAGAACTGGCGTGCCCAGCTCGGTGACGACCTGGCCCCGGTCGGTGGTTTCCTGGCCGGCAAACTGGTCTCGCACGCGCTGCTCGGCGCGTTGCTGGGCGCACTCGGCAGCGTGGTGGAGCTGTCTGTCGGGCTTCGCACGTGGCTGCAGATCGGCGCCGGTCTGCTGATCATCGTGTTCGGACTGGCGCAGCTCGGGGTGCCGGGCTTCCGCGGCATAGTCGTCGAACCGCCGGTGTCCTGGATGAAGATCGTGCGCAGTCGCGCACGTTCGCAGGCTGCGTTGGCGCCGGCGCTGCTCGGCTTTGCCACGGTGCTGATCCCTTGCGGTGTCACGCTGTCCGTGGAGGCGCTGGCGCTCGCGTCCGGTTCCGCGTTGTCGGGAGCGGCGACGATGGCCGTGTTCGTGCTCGGTACGGGCCCGTTGTTCGCGATCCTCGGCTACGCCGCCCGCAAAGCGGCCACCGCCTGGAAGGGCAGGTTGGCCGTCGTGACCGGCCTGGTGGTGCTGGCGATGGGCCTGTACACGCTCAACGGTGGCCTGGAACTGGCCGGATCACCGTTGGCGGCAAGCAGGATCGCGCAATCTTTCGGTGGGAATGACGCCCCTGCCGACACCACTGCCGTGTCCGAAGCAGGTGGGCAGCAAACGGTGGTGATCACCGCACGCTCAAGTTCCTACAGCCCCGAGAACGTTCAGGTTCGTTCCGGTATGCCGACGACGCTCGTCGTCAAGTCGGAGAACGCGCAGGGTTGCGTGCGGTCGTTCGTCATCCGCGACGAGCAGAAGGTTCTGCCGGTGAGAGGCGAGACGCGCATCGATCTGGGCGTGCTGCAGCCGGGACGGCTGGACTACGCCTGCGGAATGGGCATGTACACCGGTGTCATCACCATCGTCTGAGAGAGGTTCCACTGTGGCCGTCACGACCCACGTCTTCCGAGTCGAGGGCATGCACTGCGGCAGCTGTGCGCTGCTCATCGATGACGCCCTCGAAGACCTGCCCGGCGTCCAAAGCACCCAGACCGCGGTCAAGCAGGGGCGCAGCACGGTCGAGCTGGATCCGGGCCAGAGCACTCCTGAGGACGTCATCCGCGCGATCGAAGAGCTCGGCTACCAGGCATCACCGATGCCCTGACAACCCGTTGGTGTGGTGGGCGTGGCACCGCTCACCACACCAACGTTCGGCCTTTGCGGTGGCGATGACCCGCCTCGCACGGAAGCCGCTCAGCCCAGAGCATCGAGCAGTTCTCGGCACGCCTGTGCACAACGACGACAGGACTCGGCGTACACCTGGCAGCGCTTGCACTCGTCGCCGCACGCTTTGCAGGCGCTGGTACAGGCTTCGAGGACGGCGCAGGTGAGGTTCGCGTTGTAGCCGGTGTGCCGGGACAGGACGCGCCCGGTCGTGTCGCAGATGTGCGCTTCGATGCAACGAGCCAACGCCTGCTGGTTCACCCGCCCAGGTCTACCGGGTAGGTGCGGAGCATCTCGGCCGCCTGCGTCATGGTTACTGCTTCTTCACTGACGGTCGATGGCATCCGACTACCCCTGTGGAACGCATCCAACTGGCCAGATCCACCATTCTAAATAGTAGGTTCAGAGGGGCGGCCAGCCGAGCCGGGCGTAGACGCCGAGCATGTCGCTCATCAACCGCGTCCAGTCGCCGGTCATCACCGCGATGCCCATGACGATGAGCAGGGCGCCGCCGGTGATCTCGATGTGCCGGGAGTGGCGGCGCAGCCAGCCGAGCCGGTCGTTCCCTCGGAAGAACCCGAGTGCCAGCAGGAGGAACGGCAGGCCGAGGCCGGTCGAGTAGGCGAGCAGCATCAGCGCCCCGCGCGACACGGTGGCCGTGGTGGCGGCCGTGGTGAGGATCGAGGCCAATACCGGCCCGACGCAGGGTGTCCAGCCGAACGCGAAAGCCGCGCCCAGCGGAAACGCACCGGCTGGTCCGCGGCCGATCTGGGTGAGGTCGAACCGCACCTGGCGTGCCAGCAGTGGAATCCGCACGAGACCGGTGACCGTCAGTCCCATGAGGACGATCACCGCGCCACCCGCGATGTTGATCGCCCGGAGGTTCTGTGCCAGCGCCAGGCCGAGTGCCGAGGCGGTCGTGCCGAGCGCGACGAACACCGTGGAGAAGCCGAGTACGAACAGCAGCGCCGCTCGTACTGTGCGGGTGCGGGACCTCGGCTCCTCGTGGGACAGTCCGGAGATGTACGAGAGGTAGCCTGGCAGCAATGGCAAAGTGCACGGTGAGGTGAAGGAGACCACGCCGGCCACGAGTGCCAACGACGTCAGCGCGAAGAGTTCCAGCGCGACCTCCTCCCGGATGCGGGCCGTCCCGGCCGTGCGGCTAGCCTACGATGCATCCTAGTAGACGCTCCTCTGGCAGGTCCGCCCCGTGCATCTTCAGCTGTCCCCACAGGCCGAGCTCACCGACGTCCACGTCGACGTGCAGCGCACCTCCGTGCTGCGCGGACTGGACCTCGTCGTGGCGGCCGGCGAGGTGCTCGGCCTGATCGGTGCGAACGGGTCGGGCAAGAGCACGTTGTTGAACGTACTGGCCACCCTGATTCCGCCGGTGGCAGGCACAGTCCAGGTGCGTGGTCCCGTCGCGTTGCTCGGCCACGCCCCAGCGCTCTACTCGCAGCTCACTCTCAGGGAGAACCTGCAGTTCGTCGCGAGGATGACCGGCCGGGACGACGCCGTGGCGGACGCGGCGCTGGCGACCGTCGGGCTCGCCGCGGCCGCGGACCGGCGGGCGGATCGCTGTTCACACGGCATGCGGCGGCGAGCGGATCTCGCGAGGGTGTTCGTCACCAAGCCGTCCTTGCTGCTGTTGGACGAGGTGCACACCGGACTGGACGTCACCTCGGCAGCCTTGGTGGATCACGTGGTGGACGGCGTGCGGCGCCGAGGCGGGGCGTGCGTGGTGGTCTCCCACGACCGTGATCAAGTCGCGCGCCTGACGGATCGCGTGGTCGAGCTCGCTGCGGGACGCGTCGCGCCGGCGGTGGTCGCATGACGGCGTGGCGTCAGCTCGTCGAGATCGCCCGCAAGGATCTTCGCCTCGAGGCACGGTCGGGCGAGGCACTGCTGGTCACCACGCCGTTCGGTGCGGTGGCACTGCTGTTCGTGCCACTCGCCGTCGGCACCGACACCCCGTTGCTGCGGGGGATCGGCCCCGGCCTGTACTGGGTGGTGGTCCTGTTGTTCGGCTTGCTCGTCACACTGCGGACCAGCGCCGTGGACACGCCGCCCCAGATCGCCTTGCTGCGTCTCTGCGGAGTGCATTCCGTCGTCAGGCTCGCCGGTCGTGCGGCGGCGAGCGCCTTGCTGCTGCTCGCCTTCGAACTGCTGCTCGTACCCGTGGCGGTCGCGCTGTACGACCCCGCGCCGCACGGATGGCCGTGGCTGCTCGTGGTGCTGCCGCTCGTCGCGGCGGGGCTCGGTCTGCTCGGGACACTCGCCGGCGCGCTCGCTCAAGGGCTCGACGGTCGCACCACCCTGGGACCGGTGCTGGTACTGCCGCTGGCGGTCCCTTTGCTGCTCGGAGCAACACAGGCACCCGCGGCCGCCGCGCTGGGCCACGCCCCGTGGCCCTGGTTGCTGCTCATGCTGACCGTCGACCTGATCGCCGCGCTCGCATTGTTGCTGGGGGCACCACACCTCGAGGAGGTGGCATGACACTGTTCGGCCGCCGGCTGCCGATCATCGCGGCCGTGTTGCTCGCCGTCGGACTCGTCGCGGGCCTGGTGGCACCGCCGGATCGCATCCAGGGAAACCTCCAGCGGCTGATGTACGTCCACGTGCCCGCCGCCTGGCTGGCCTTCCTCGGCTTCGCGATCACCTTCGGCGCGAGCCTCGCCTGGTTGTGGCGGCGGAAACCCCGGTACGACCGGCTGGCCGCATCCGCGGCCGAGGTCGGCGTGTTCTTCACCGGTCTCGCCATCGTGCTCGGGTCGGTGTGGGGCAAGCCGGTGTGGGGCGTGTGGTGGACGTGGGACCCACGGCTGGTCACCACCGCGTTGATGTTCTTCGTCTACCTCGGCTATCTGGCGTTGCGCCGGGCGACACTCGATCCGCTGGTGCGTGCCCGCCGAGCCGCGGTGTTCGGTGTGCTGGCGTTCGTCCAGGTGCCGATCGTGCACATGTCGGTGCTCTGGTGGAGGTCGCTGCACCAGCCGCCCACAGTGCTCAAGCCAGGTGATCCGACCATCGACCACAGCATGCTGGCCGCGCTGCTGGTCAACGTGCTGGCGTTTACGGCGGTCTTCGCGTTGTTCGTGCGGGCGCGTGTGCGTCTCGCCGTGGCGCAGGACGAAGAGGACACCTTGCCAGGCCCGCTGGCAGGTGACGTCGTCACCGCACCTCGTCTGGAAGGAGTCTCCCGCGATGAGTGAGTGGTCCTGGGTCGTGCTGGGCTTCGTGATCGCCTATGGCGCGCTTGCTGTGTACGCGATCAGTTTGGTGCGCCGCTCGTGAAGCGCTACCGGCTTCTGGTCGTCTCGGTCGCAGGCGTCGTACTTGTGCTCGTGGGCTTGCTTGTCTTCGGCAACCTCAACCGCAATCTGGTCTATTACCTGACCCCGGAGGAGGCGGTCGGGCGCAGGGCGGACTTCCCGGACGGGCGCCGTTTTCAGCTCGGCGGACTCGTCCGCGACGGCAGCGTCGACCGTTCCTCGGGCGGGCTGCGGTTCGTGGTGAGCTCGGGATTGGACGCGACGAGCTCCTCGGTGACCGTCGAGCACACCGGTGCGCCCGCTCAGCTCTTCCAGGTTGGCATCGGCGTCGTTGTCGAAGGTTCCTGGCAGGGCGGCCGGTTCGTGTCCGACACGATGATCGTCAAGCACGACGAGAACTACCGTCCACCCGCGACGGAAGGTGCGGCACCGTGAACACCGTCCTGCCCTCCGCGGGCTGGAGCGGCGCGATGCTCGGCCTCGCTGCCTCCATCGTGTTGGCGCTACTGGGTTTCCGGGCTCAGCGCAATCCTGACCGCGTACGTCACGCACGCCTGCGGGTGACCGCGTGGTGCATGCTCGGCGGCGCCGTGCTGTCGATGAGCGCCCTCATCGGAGCCCTGGTCACCGACAACTTCGCGATGTCCTATGTGGCCGAAGTGCATTCCCGGTCCACACCGTTGTTCTTCACCATCACCAGCGCGTGGGCGTCCCTGGGCGGCAGTCTGGTGCTGTGGACGCTGGTGCTGGCGGGCTACACCGCCGTTGTGGCACGGCAGGTGCGCTCGGTCGAGGACCGGTTGGGCACCGGAGCACTGGGTGTCATGGGCGTGGTCGGGATCTTCTTCTTCGGTCTCGTCACCACGGTGGCCAACCCGTTCACCATCATGGCCAATCCACCTGCCGATGGGCCGGGTGCGAACCCGTTGCTGCGCGACCACATCATGGTCGCGTTCCACCCGCCGATGCTCTACCTCGGGTTCGTCGGGTTCACCGTGCCGTTCGCCTTCGCGATGTCGGCGTTGCTGCTGCGGCGAGGAGGCGTCGACTGGTTGCGCCGCAGCCGCCGCGCCGGCCTCGTCGCGTGGAGCTTTCTGACCGGCGGGCTGGTGCTCGGCGCGTGGTGGTCGTACGAGGTGCTCGGTTGGGGCGGCTACTGGGCGTGGGACCCGGTGGAGAACGCCGCGCTGATCCCGTGGCTGGTAGCCACCGCGTTCCTGCACTCGGCCGTGGTGCAGGTGAAGCGCGGGATGCTGCAGTCGTGGAACTTCGTGCTGGTGCTGGCGACGTTCGCGCTGACGATCCTCGGCACGTTCCTGACCCGCTCGTCCGTCGTCGTGTCCGTGCACAGCTTCTCGCAGTCCGCGGTCGGTCCCGCGCTGCTGGGATTCTTCGTGCTCGTGCTCGGTGGCGGGTTCACGCTCTTCGCCCTGCGCGGCGAGCGGATGGCGTCCTTGTCACGCCCGGAACGTCTCGCGAGTCGCGAGGGCGTCTTCCTGGTCAACAACCTGTTGCTGACCGTGTTCGCGTTCGTCGTGCTGACCGGCACCGTCTATCCCGTGCTGGTGGAGGCGGTGACCGGGGCACAGGTGTCGGTGGGCAGGCCCTTCTTCGACCGGATGGCGGTCCCGTTGTCGCTCGGGCTGCTGCTGGCGATGGGAATCGGGCCGTTCACGCCCTATCGGCACGCCACGTTCGGCGTGATGTGGATGCGTTTGCGCATCCCGCTGCTGATCGCGAGTTCCGCCGCCGCGGCGATGGTGCTGGCGGGAGTGCGCGATCCTGGCGTCGTCCTGGTGATGTTCCTGGTGACGGCAAGTGTCACGGCGACAGTCCGGCAGCTGGTCGTCACGGTGCCGCATCCGCGCCCCGCGGCGGTGTGGCGGTTGCTGAGGTCACAGCGGGCCTACTGGGGTGGCCAGCTCGCGCACCTCGGCGTCGCCGTGGTGGCACTGGCGATCGTCTCCTCCAGCGCCTTCGCGCAGCGCGCCACGGTGACCCTCGAACGAGGCGCCTCGGCCGAGTTCGCCGGGTACTCCGTGACGTTCGAGAAAACCGAGCGCCACGAGCTTTCCGACCGGACCAGCACCGACGCCCACATCGTGCTCAGGGAGGGCGGCCGGGTGGTCCGGGTCGCCGAGCCGCGGCTCGGCGTCTTCGCCGGGCGCCCGCAGGCGGTGGGACAGCCGTCGGTCTGGCCCGGCGTCGCGCAGGACGTCTACGTGGCGCTCGGTGCGCTCGAAGACAACCGGGTGGTGCTCAACCTCTACCGATACCCGCTGATGTCGTGGTTGTGGGCCGGTGGCGCGCTCGTCGCGGCAGGCGGGTTCTGGGCTGTCAGCGGACGGCTACGCCGGAAGAAGACGGACGAGGAGGCTGCGCCGGAGGTGGTCTCCCGTGCGTAGGTTGCTGGTGCGGTGGGGGAGCGGGCTGCTGCTGGTCGTGCTGCTCGCCGTCACGGTGATCGGGTTGGCCGGCGGCCCAGGGCGCGAAACCGACCGCGCCTACGAGCTGGAACAGCGGCTGCGATGCCCGGTGTGCAAGAGCGTCTCGGTCGCGGACTCGCCATCGGACACCGCCCAGGCCATGCGGCAGGTAGTGCGCGACCAGATCGCCGCGGGCCGGACCGACGACCAGATCATCGATCACTTCCGGGCCCGCTACGGCGGCTGGGTGCTGATCGACCCGCCGATGTCCGGCAGGACTCTCGCGCTGTGGATCCTGTCTCTCGCCGCGGTCGCGTCGAGCACGACGTGGTTCGTGCTCCGCTGGAGGCGGCGGCCGGAACCGGTGGAACCGTCCACTGAGGACCGCGAGATGGTCGACGCCGCACTGGAAGAGATCCGGACGCGCGACCCGATCGAGGAACAGCCGTGACCGAGGACGTGGAACGCATCGAAGAGCGACGCGACCAGGCGTTGCGCGACATCGTCGACCTCGAGCGACAGGTCGAGGCCGGCGAAATCCCTCCCGCCGCGGCACAGCGGCTCCGCGACGAGTACGAGGCGGTCGCCGCCGCGGCCATTCGGCAGCTCGAATCGCCTGTCGCCCGCCGGGCACGGCGACAAGGACGGCGCGGTCCCGCGATCGCCTACGTGGTTGCCGCGGTGGTCGCGTTGTTCGCCGTGGTGGTTCTGTTGCCGGACCAGCTCGGCGAGCGGCCCGCCGGTGGCGCGGTGAGCGGCAACGAGGTGCTCCAGCAGCCGTCACGGGACCTTTCCGCGGTGACGGACGAGGAGATGGAGCAGGTGATCGCGGCGAACCCCGGCGTGGCGGGCATGCGGCTCGCGCTGGTGCGCAGGTACGTCACCGCCGGTGCGTACGACAAGGCTGCGGCACACCTGGAGATCCTGCTCCAGAAGGAGACGGCCGACCAGGACCGTGCGAACGCGCTGTCCGTTGTGGACGATGTCCTGCGGCGTGACGGCGTACCCGCTGCCGTGCGTGATCGGTTCACCGCGCTCAAGGAGACGGGATCGCGATGACAGACACGAGGTCCGGGTGGCGCAAGGTCCGGTGGGCGGCTCTGGCCGTGGTCGTCGTCACGGTGGCCGTCGGTGCCGTTTTCGGTAGTCGCCTGGGCAAGGACCCGGCACTGGTCGACTCGCCGCTGATCGGGAAGCGGGTGCCGGCCGTCGCGTCGCCGAACCTGGAAGGCGGCGGCTCGACGTCGCTCGCCGAGCTGCGCGGCAACGTCGTCGTGGTGAACTTCTGGGCCTCGTGGTGCGTGCCGTGCCGCGAGGAGCACCCGATCCTGGTGGCCGCCGCCAAGGCTTATCAGGATGCCGGCGTCGTCTTCGTGGGCGTGAACTACCAGGACAAACCTGCTGGTGCGAAGGTGTTCCTCGACGAACTGGGACGGGGCCCCGCCGGAGCGTACCGGTACGTGCGTGACGAAGGATCGGCCTTAGCCCTGGAGTTCGGAGTGTTCGGGGTGCCCGAGACGTTCCTGGTCGGTCGCGACGGCACGATCGAGGCGAAGATCACCGGGAAGACCGATGCGGCCCTGCTGAAGAGCGCGCTGGACGCGATGCTGGACGGCCGCAGGCCCGACTCGCGAACCGAGGGTTCCGTGCAACCCGCTCCGGGAGGGTGAGATGAGGTGGGCGATTCTCGTCGTCGTGCTCGCCGTGGCGGCCGCTGTGGCGCTGTGGCCTAGGGACGACGCGAACGACGTCCGGCCGAGCCGTTCGGTTCCGGCGCAGGATGACGCGGCACTGGCCGAGGCGCGGCAGCGGGCAGCACTCGAACCCTGCCCACAGGCAGGAACCGGGTCATCCGCCGGCCCGCTCGCCGGTCTCACGGTGCAGTGCCTGGGATCTCCCGGCACCGTGGAGCTGGGCGGTGCGCTGGCCGGACGGACCGTGCTGCTGAACCTGTGGGCGTCCTGGTGCCAGCCGTGCAGGGAGGAGATGCCGGTGTTGCAGGAGTACTCCCGGCAACCCGGCGCCGTCCCGGTCGTCGGGGTCAACGTCCAGGACGTGCCCTCCGAAGCGCTCGGCGCGGTTGTCGCACTCGGCGTCCGGTACCCGAGCGTCGTCGACACCGGCGAAGCCGTCCAGAAGGCACTGGCCGTCCCACGGGTGTTGCCCGTCTCCTACGTCGTCCGGCCGGACGGGACGGTGCGGCAGATCACCGACCCATTGGTGTTCCGCACCCCGGATCAGGTCCGGGCGGCGGTGGCGGCGTTCGGTGCCGCGGGCTCGCCCTGATCGCACTTCCACAGGCCGAGGAAGTGGTTCGCCCCGGTCGGCCCGCATCATCTCGATCCACCCTCATCCGGCCGGGGTAGAGCACGACATGGAGGGTGAACAGCCGCCCCCACTGCGCAGCGCGAATCGAGGGTTGCGCGAGGGCGCCGGAGCCGGGAACGTCCGCGTCGCGGACTGCCTGGACTCGTGCGACTACTCCAACGTCGTGGTTGTCCGCCCGGCTCCGGCGGTACGTGCGCGGGGAACACGTCCTGTCTGGTTCGGCGGGGTGCTCACCGAGGAGGCGACCCAGGACATCCTCGCGTGGGTCGCAGCAGGCGGCCCAGGTCAGGCCGACATGCCGGACGGGCTCGCGGACCGCATGATCGACCAGAAGACGCTGCCTGCAGTCGACGAGGTTGCCGCTGGGGGTGGCGACCGGGTCGTCCCGCTTGGCGTGTTCGCTGATCGCCTGCGGCAACCGACGATGCCGTGATCCCTACCTTTCTACTATTCTGAATAGTAGAGTTGATCGGATGTGGATCGACCGCGAAATGGATGCTGCCAGGTCACGGCCGTGGCGACGGCACACCAGACCGCACGCGGTGCTGGCAGTGCTCCCTGTCGGCTGCTGGTCGGTGAGTCTCGTCCTGGACTTCACCTCCCGTTCGGCCGTCGACCCGGCGGCACATGTCCGAGGAGCGACCTCGCTGATCGGGTGGGGGCTGCTGGCCGCGGGTGCCGCCGGAGTCGTCGGTTTCCTCGACTCGATGCCGATTCCCGCGCGCACCAAGGCGTTCCGCCTGGCCCTGGTCCATTTCGGACTCATGACCGTCGCCTTCATCGCCTTCCTCACCGGCTATGTGCTGAGGAAAGCTGAGCCTCTCAACCAGCCCGTCGGTGTGCAGGCGCTGGTGGCGTCGTTGCTCGGCGCGCTCTTTCTCCTGACGGGAGTGGTCAGCGGAGTGTTGCTGGCTCATCGGCGCGTCTGAGCCGGCGGTCCACGACGGCCGCGCCCAGTCCGGCCACCACGAGCAGCACGGCGAGCAGCTCGAGCCACGGCGAGAGCCACACCGATGTGGTCGTGCGCAGGTTCACCCGCTCGACGAGGACCTGCTGCGCCCACGGCTCGGTCATGGCGGCGATCGACCCGTCCGGGCGGACGACCGCGCTGATGCCGGTGGTCGAGGCGACCACCGCGGGCCGGTTGTGCTCCACCGCGCGAACACGGGCCATGTCCAGCTGTTGCAGTGTCTCTCCGCGTTGACCGTCCAACATGTACGTGGCGTTGTTGGTCTGCACGACCAGCAACGCCGCACCGGCATTGACCGAAGACCGCACCAGGCCGTCGTACGCGACCTCGTAGCAGATGACGTCCCCGATCCGGATGCCGCCAGCGTCCAGCGTGCCGTCGCCATCGCCAGGGCTGAAGTCGCGCGGGATGTACTGCAGCTGCTGGACCCAGCGGAACAGCGACCGGCCGGGGACGTACTCGCCGAACGGCACCAGCTGCCGCTTGGCGTACTCGGCCACCGAGCCGCGGTCGGGCAACCACAGCTGGCCCACGTTGAACATGCGTCCGTCCTGGCGGACGATCGCGCCGATCAGCACCGGCCGGTCGATGGCCTGCACCGCGGTGCGGATCGTCTGGGCGATGGCCGGGTTGTCCCGCGGGTCGGTGTCGGTCGAGTTCTCCGGCCACACGACGAGATCCGGGGCGGCCGCTCGACCGGCCCGCACGTCCTCGGCGAGCTTCAACGTCGCCTCGGCGTGGTTCTGCGTCACCTGGCGGACCCGCACCTGCTCGGCCAGTGTCCGGCCGCGGGGCACGTTCCCCTGTACGACCGCGATGGTGAGGTCTCGGTCCGACGGTGCCGGGGCGGGCAGGGCTCCTCCTGCCATCCAGGCCAGCCCGGCGACGGGCACGACGACCAGGCCGGTCCGGCGTCGTGCGCCGGACAGGAGTGTCCATGCGAGTGCCGATCCGGTGAGCGCGGCGAGCAGGCTCAGCAGTGGAACCCCGCCGATGCTCGCCCACGGCAGTGACGGTGCGTCGGCCTGGCTGAACCCGAGCCGGCCCCAGGGGAATCCGCCGAGAGGGAACCGGCCGCGCACCGCCTCGATCGCGACCCAGCTCGCCGCGACCGCCACCGGCCACCACCGCAGCCGCAGCAGTTCCCGGATGAGGACGCCGTGCACACCCACGAACAGCGCTTGCACCACCACGAGGCCGATCCACGGCAGCAGGCCCAGGTTGGTCAGCCACCACAGCAGCGGGCCGAAGAACGCCAGTCCGAACACGGCGCCGAGTCCGAAGGCCGCCCGCGGGCGGCGCCCGGAGACGGCCAGTACCAGCAGTGCGGGTCCGAGTGCGGCCAGCGGCCACAGTCCGGCGGGTGGAAACGCCAGCGCGAGGCTGACGCCTCCTGTGACGGCGACGGCAGCACCCCGCCACGGTCCTCGGACGATCGTTCTGGTCAACACCGATGGCCACCTCATTCCTACTACGGATCTTAGTAGTAGTGGTGAGGCGTCCATCGGTGTGCCCTGTGATCCGGAGCCCGCCAGGCCGGTCGGCGCTGTGCCTGAGCCGGCGGACGGCGAGGTCCCCGAACAGAGCAGTGTCACGGCGGCGAACGGCGGGCGCCAATCGGACGCCGCTGGACATCAACAGCAGGTTTGCTGGGCTGAGCGGCCTCGAGGTCCACCTCGATGCCGAAGATCACGTGCCAGGTCATGTCCGCGGCTTCACCGACCAGGAACAGCCTCACGCCCTCAGTGGTCACGAGCAGACGTGGCGGTCCGGCTCGCGGATGTGCGAGCCGGACCACCGAGTCAGACGGTCTGCTTGTTCGCGCTGCGGAATCCCCGTAGGCGCAGGCTGTTGCTCACCACGAACACCGACGAGAACGCCATTGCGGCCCCGGCGATCATCGGGTTCAGCAGTCCCAGTGCGGCCAGCGGAAGTGCGGCCACGTTGTAGGCGAAGGCCCAGAACAGGTTGCCCTTGATGGTGCCGAGCGTGCGGCGCGACAGCCGGATTGCGTCCACCGCGGCCCGGAGGTCGCCTCGGACGAGCGTGATGTCGCTGGCCTCGATGGCGACGTCCGTGCCGGTGCCCATCGCGAGCCCGAGGTCGGCCTGAGCGAGCGCCGCGGCGTCGTTGACGCCGTCGCCGACCATCGCGACCACACGGCCCTCGGACTGCAGGCGCTTGACGACGTCGACCTTGTCCTTGGGCAGGACCTCGGCGATGACCTCGTCGATCCCGACTTCGGCGGCCACGGCCTTGGCGACGGCTTCGTTGTCGCCGGTCAGCAGCACCGGCCGCAGTCCGAGATCACGCAGTCCGGCGATCGCCTCGGCCGAGGTGGGCTTGACCGTGTCGGCCACGACCAGCACACCCCGTGCTTCGCCGTCCCAGGCCACCAGCACGGCGGTGCGGCCCTTGTCCTCCGCCTCCTTCTTCGCGGTGGTGAGCTCTTCGCTGAGTCGGACGCTCCACTCCTCGAGCAAGCGAGCGCGGCCGACGAGGACGGCGTGCTCGTCGACGACACCTTGCACGCCGAGGCCTTCCAGGTTCTGGAAGCCCTCGACCGCGGGCAGTTCGCCGACGCGTTCGGTGGCGCCGGTGGCGATGGCCTTGGCGATCGGGTGCTCGGAGGCGTGCTCCAGCGCGCCCGCCAGGCGCAGCACCTCCTCCTCGGTCACGTCGTCTGCCGCATGGACCTCGACCAGGCTCATCTGCCCGGAGGTGACCGTGCCGGTCTTGTCGAGCACGACGGTGTCGACGCGGCGGGTGGACTCCAGCACCTCGGGACCCTTGATCAGGATGCCGAGCTGGGCACCGCGACCGGTGCCGACCAGCAACGCGGTGGGCGTGGCCAGGCCGAGTGCGCATGGGCAGGCGATGATCAGCACGGCGACCGCGGCGGTGAACGCCGCCGAGGCACCCGAGCCCGCACCGAGCCAGAACGCCAGCGTTCCGACGGCCAGTGCGATCACGATCGGCACGAACACCGCGGAGATCCGGTCGGCCAGGCGTTGTACCTCGGCCTTGCCGCTCTGCGCGTCCTCGACGAGCTTTGCCATCTGCGCGAGCTGTGTGTCCGCGCCGATGCGGGTGGCGCGCACGACGAGCCGTCCGCCCGCGTTGACCGTGGCGCCGACGACCGCGTCACCGGTGGTGACCTCGACGGGCACCGACTCGCCGGTGAGCATGCTCGCGTCGATCGCCGAGCTGCCCTCCTCGATCATGCCGTCGGTGGCGATCTTCTCGCCCGGCCTCACCACGAACCGGTCGCCGACCTTCAGCTCGTCGATGCTGATGCGCTGCTCGCGTCCGTCCCGCAGGACCGCGACTTCCTTGGCGCCGAGTTCGAGCAGGGCACGCAACGCGGCACCGGCGCGACGCTTGGACCGTGCCTCGAAGTAGCGGCCGGCGAGGATGAACGTGGTCACGCCCGCGGCGACTTCGAGGTAGATGTTGCCCGCGCCGGACATCCGCTGGACGGTGAGTTCGAAGGCGTGCGTCATGCCGGGCGTGCCAGCGGTGCCGAGGAATAGCGCGTACAGCGACCACAGGAACGCTGCGCCGACGCCGATCGAGATCAGCGTGTCCATCGTTGCGGCGCCGTGGCGCAGGTTGGTCCACGCCGCTTTGTGGAACGGCCATGCACCCCACACCACGACGGGTGCGGCCAGCGTGAGCGACAGCCACTGCCAGTAGGTGAACTGCAGCGCCGGGATCATGGCGAACGCGATCACCGGCACGGTAAGCACGACCGAGGTGATCAACCGCTGCCGCAACGAGCGCGTCGGATCCTCTTCGAACTGCTCGGTGCTCCCGTCGGCCTGCGGGGGAGTAGGCAGCTCGGCCGTGTAGCCGGTGTTCTCGACGACCTTCACCAGGTCTTCGGCGGTCAGTGACTCGGGGAAGCTGACCTTGGCCTTCTCGGTGGCGTAGTTGACGGTGGCCTGCACGCCGTCGAGCTTGTTGAGCTTGCGCTCGATCCGCGCGGCGCAGGAGGCGCAGGTCATGCCGCCGATCGACAGCTCGATCTCACTTGCCGGTGAACTCATGGAGCGCGCCTCCTCGATGGTGCCGGGCTCAGCCACCGTGACCGCCGTGGTTCTCAGACGACGTGGTGGCCGGAGCGGACGTGGAAGGTGTGGACGGTGCGGGGGCGGATCCGGTGGTACCCAGGCTGAACTCGGCGGTGCGGACCTTGCCCTCGTGCTGGAAGTCCAGGTACAGGCGGTAGCGACCGGAGGTCGGCACCTCGACCATGAACTTCACCTCAGGACCGGCGCCCGGTGCGTCCATAGGGTGGACGTGCAGGTAGGCGAGGTCGGCCGAGCGCAGCGCCACGAGGTGGCCGTTCGCGCCCAGGTACGGCTGCAGGTCGGTGACGGGCTTGCCGTCCTTGGTCACGGTCGTGGTCACCAGGGATTCCGCGCCGGGCTTGAGTTCCCCGTCGAGGCGGACGGTGTAGCCGTCCACTGTGGATTCACGTGTGTCGGTGTCGTACTGCTTCGGCTCGTAGCTGCCGGAGACCTGGATGTCCGTGCCGAGCGTGGTCTTGGTGCCGTTCTCCGGCTTGAAGTCGGCGAACACGCGGTAGCTGCCGGCGGCGGGCAGGGTCAGCGGTACCGACCACGTTCCGTCCGCGGCCATCTCCGGGTGCACGTGCTGGAAACCGGATCCGTCCCGGCGCACCAGTACGAGGTGCAGTCGCTTCTCGTGCTCCACGTCGAACTTCGTGACCGTGCCGCCGTCAGCGGTGCCGATCGTGAACTGGAAGGGCTGCTGCTCACCGGCGGTCGCGGTGGTGCGCAACGGCTTGAGCACGTAGCCGTTCTCCGCGACGGACAGACCGGGCGGCAGCTTGTCCCCGGTGTTGCTGGGGGTGGACTGTGCGGCGCCGTGGTCCATCGCGGCCGGCGCGCTCTCGCCGCCGGACGGGCCGACAACGGCGCCGGCAGCCCAGGCGCCGCCGAAGACGATCGCCAGCACGCCCGCGTAGGCGGTCACCTTCGTGGCGGTGTTCATCTCGGATCCTTTCAGCTCGCGACGAGCGTGTAGCCGGCCTCGGTGACCGCGGTCCGGACGTCGTCCTCCGCCACCGGCTGGTCGCTGGTGACGGTCACCTTGCCGCTGGCCAGCTCGACGTCGACCTTCTGCACACCGCCGATCTGGCTGATCTCCTCGGTCACCGAGCTGACGCAGTGTCCGCAGGTCATGCCGGTGACGGTGTAGGTGGCCTCGGCCATTGGGGAACTCCTCGTGTGCGGGTGGGACTGGGGGAATCAGGAGCGGACGAGGCGGGCGATGGCGTTGCTGGCCTCGGCGATCTTTTCGTCCGCTTTGGCGCCGCCCTCGGTGATGGCCTCGCTGACGCAGTGCTTGAGGTGCTCGTCGAGCAGTCCCAGTGAGACAGCCTGGAGTGCGCGCGTTGCTGCGGAGATCTGGGTGAGCACGTCGATGCAGTAGTCGTCGTTCTCGATCATCCGCTGCAGACCGCGCACCTGGCCCTCGATGCGCTTCAGGCGGCGCAGGTGGGCGTCCTTGTTGTCGGTGTAGCCGTGCATGTACCGCTCCTGTCGATCGGTCCGTCGCGCGGCCGGTCGCAACTGACCGGGGGAACGACGGGCGCTTGCCACCTTTATACCTAAGGGGGGTATGGGTGTGCAAGGACTTGTGGTCATACGGGGTAGGGGTATGGTCTGTGACCTGACCCACGCATCGGGCGGCCCTGCTCGTGTTGTCGGCGCTCCCTGATCGGCGTGGCCGTGATCGAAGTCCGCCGCCGAACTCGCTACTATGCATCTTAGTAGATGATTCTGGAGGACGTCATGACTGTTCAGTCCACATCTCTCGGCCGCCGGGACCTCTTCCGGCTCGGCCTCGGCCTCGTGGTGGCCACCGGCGCCGCGGGCTGCGCGAGCGGCGGCGGTTCCTCCAGCGGTGGAACCCTCATCGGGCCCAAATCTCCGAAGGTCGAGGCCGCCGAGCGCGCCCGTCAGATCGCGGGTGCGCGCCGAACATCGATCAAGCTCACCGCCCTCCAGACCGAGTTTGACCTGGGTGGCGTCACGGCGAATACCTGGTCGTACGGGGAGCTGCCCGGCAAGGAGATCAGGATCAGGCGCGGTGACCTGTTGAACGTCGAGCTGCGCAACCAGCTGTCGCAGCCGACGAGCATCCACTGGCACGGCGTCGCATTGCGCAACGACATGGACGGCGTGCCGGACCTCACGCAGAGCGAGATCGTGCCCGGTGGTTCCTTCACCTACGAGTTCACCGCACCGGACCCCGGAACCTACTGGTTCCACCCGCACTCGGGTGCGCAGCTCGACCGCGGCCTGTACGCGCCTCTGATCGTCGAGGACCCGGAAGACGGCGGGAACTACGACACCGAACTGGTCGTCGTGCTCGACGACTGGCTCGATGGGCTCGGCCGGACACCGGATGCCGTGTTCGAAGAACTGCGCGCCAAGGGTATGCCGAACATGGACCACGGCTCGATGCCCGGCATGCCGGCGATGCCGAAGTCCGATCTGCTCGGGGGCGACGCCGGCGACGTCATCTATCCGCACGTGCTCGCCAACGGCAAGGTATGGAAAGCACCGCAGACGTTCGCCGCCAAGCCGGGCCAGCGCATTCGGCTGCGGTTGATCAACGCGGCGGCCGACACCGCGTTCCGGGTCGGTGTGCCCGGGGTGCCGATGACCGTGACTCACGCGGACGGCTTCCCCGTGGTGCCGGTGGAGCTGGACGTCGTGCTGCTGGGCATGGGCGAGCGGCTCGACTGCGTCGTGACTGTTCCTGACCGGACGGCGCCTGTGCTCGCCCTTGCTGAAGGCCGCGGTCAGTTCGCCCAGGTCCTGCTGTCCACTGGAGTGGCGGCATCAACGGACAACGAGTCTCTCGCTGCGGAACTGGCGAAGCTGGTGGTGCCGGAGATGAACGCACTGCAGGCGACGGACAGTGTCGCCCTGCCGCTGCGCGAGCCGGATGTGACACACGATCTCGTCCTGGAAGGTCCCGGTGACAAATATTCCTGGACGATCAACGGCAAGGTCTACGACCCGACCGACGGACTGCCGATCCGCTCCGGGCAGGTCGTGCGGTTGCGGATGCAGAACAAGTCGCAGATGTTTCACCCGATGCACGTGCATGGCCACACGTTCCAGGTACGGGCGAACGGCAAGACCGGTCCTCGCCGGGACACCGCGATCGTGCTGCCCGGCCGGGAACTGATCGTGGACTTCGATGCCGACAATCCCGGCCAGTGGCTCACCCACTGTCACAACATCTACCACAGCGAGGCGGGAATGATGACCGTCTTGTCCTATGTGGAGTGACGGTCGCCGGCTGATGGGACAGGGCCAGGCGTCGGGCTTGCGCACCTTGCCGTCCTTGCTCATCCGGTCAGGGCCCAACGCGGCCAGGTAGTCATTCGAGACACCCCACGACTACTGCATCATCACGGACGCCAGGGCGCCGTTCTCCTGACAGGACTTGTGTTCGTATCCCAGACCCAGCGCGCGATGTTGATCGTCACGTTGTACCCGTTGACGCACAGGCTTCGAAGGGATCGCGAACCCGCACGCGTCGCGCGTGGTCATCTGCGAGGTGAACCTGATCCGCAGGTCCGGCTTGCCCAAGGCGAACCTGGTGCTTGTCGCCGACCTCACCGGCCTACGAAGATTCGTAGTAGGGAGAGAGGGCGGTCACTGGAGGAGAGCGCCGTCGAACATCGGCAGCACTGCCCCGGACAGGGCGCCACCGATCAGCGAAGCTGCGGCCAGCAGGTACGCCACGCGGGCCGCCGAAGGGCGGATGTCGGACGTGCCTGGGGCCTCACCCCGCACGGCCGGAACCACCCACCGCAGGTAGTAGAACAAGCTGGCGACCGTGTTGACCGCTCCGAGTACCACCAGCCAGAGCAGTCCGCCGTCGAGGGCTGCGGTGAATACGGTCAGCTTGCCGGCGAACACTGCGGTCGGCGGGTGCCGATCAGGCCCAACAGACACACCACCAGGCTGACAGCGAGCCACGGCCGCTCACGCACCAGGCCGCGATAGTCCTCGAGCGTCACCGCTGCGGGCAGTGCGCACACGACCGCGAACGCGCCCAGGTTCGTGATCGCGTATGCGGCCAGGTACAGCAGCACGCTCGGTAGCGCCAGGTCGGCGCGCTCGGCCACCGCCACCGCTATGAGCAGGTAGCCGACCTGGCTGATCGTCGAGTAGGCGAGCAGCCGCCCAACGTTGTCCTGGAAGAACGCCGCGAGGTTGCCCAGTGTCATGGTGGCCGCGGCGATGACCGCGATCAGCAGGCTCCAGTCGATTCCGGCGTCGCGCAGAGGCATCGTCACCAGGCGGTAGGTGGCGACGACCGCGCCGATCTTCGGCACGGTGGTGACGAATGCGGCGACCACGGGCCGGGCGCCTTCGGTCACGTCCGGTACCCAGAAGTGGGCGAGTACCGCGCCGATCTTGAACAGCAGACCGGCGAGCAACGCGATGGTCCCCACGGCCACCGCGGCCGGCGGTGCCTCGGCCAGCCGCAGGTCCATGTACCCGGTGGCCCCTCCAACGCCGAACAGCAGCGTGACGCCGATGAGCGTGGTGACGCCCAGCAACGCCCCCAGCAGGTAGAACTTCAGCGACGCCTCGGTGCCCGCCGGGTCCTTCGCGAAGCTGGCCAGCGCGTACAGCGGGATGCTCGCCAGCAGATAGCCGGCAGCGAGCAGCATGAGGTCCGCCGCATCGGCCATCACCACGGTGCCCAGCGCCGCGAGCAGCACGAGCACGTGGAACTCGGTTTCCCTGTTGTTGGGGCGGGAGGCCGCGGCGCGCTGGCTCGGCGGCAGCCGCCTGCGCACGCTGGACGAAGTCTTCGCGAAGAACGGTCTGGCCGCGACGCTCGTGCTACGGCTGTTGCCGGTGATTCCGTTCGCCGCGTCGAACTACGGCGCCGGGGTGACGGCCGTGCGTCCGGTGCTGTTCGCGCTGGGCACCGCTCTCGGGCTCGTGCCCACCACGCTGGTCGCCGCTCTGCTGGGCGATGCCGTGCTGGACTTCGGATCACCGCGCTCGATCGCCGCTCTGGCCGCCTGGCTGGTGCTCGGCGCGACGGGTGTGTTGTGGGGAAGAAATCTTCTCCGTCGTGCCGGAGGCACCGCGTAGGTTACTATTTTCGATAGTAGATATGGCGGGGGTGCCGATGGACGGCGCTCAGGTGCAGACCTGGACGTGGAGTTGGGCTCGCGCGCTCACCGGCGCGGCGCTGAGTGCTGCCGTCGTGGGTGTGCCGACCGATGTCATCGACAACTCGATGTTCACGCGCATGACCCCGGTCCGGTGGTGGGAACTGCCCGTGCTCGTGCTGACGGCGGTCCTCACGGCGGCGTGGGCCGGTATCCGGCCCGGTGTTCAGCAGGAGCGCGCCGGATCTGCCCGCGTTTACGGCGGCTCACTGCTCAGCGCGCTCGCGGTCGGGTGCCCCGTCTGCAACAAGATCGTCATGGCGTTGCTAGGCGTGTCCGGGGCGCTCGGCGTCTGGGCTCCGCTGCAACCGCTGCTCGCCTTGGCGTCGCTGGCCGTGCTCGCGACGGCCGTGGTCGTGCGGTGGCGGCGGCGCGAGTGCACGACCACCGCTTGTTCACCCGTAGGGGCCTAGTGGACCGGATGTACTACTCGTGATAGTAAGTCACGGGTTGTTGTCCGGTGGGAGGCTTCATGAGGGTGCCGCACCTGGTGCTGGCGGTGTGCGTGGTCGCCTTGGCGGCCTTCCTGGCGATTCAGGCCGTGTTCGTGCTGCCTTTCATGGTCCGCAACACCAACCAGGGTGCGGTCGCTGGAGCGGCAACTGGGCAGGCCACCTTCGACATCGCCAAGATCCCGCCGCTGGCCCGGGAAATGGCTCCGATCATCACGTCGTTCGTCGCCACGGACTGCCCGGAGCTCAACCCGTTGCGGGTCATCGCCGAAGTGCAGGCCGAGTCCGGCTGGCGACCGACCGCGTGGAGCAACGACAGCAACGGCGGAGCGGCGGGTCTGCTCCAGATCAACCAGGCGAACTGGAAGAACCTCGGCGGACAGGCGTGGGCCAGCGTTCCCCCGCCCTCCGGAGCGGACATCTTCGATCCGGCGATCCACATGAGACTTGGGCTCAAGTTCCTGTGCAGCAACTTGCGTGGAATGACCGCGCATATCAAGCAGACGGGTAAATCACTCGAGCCGCACGACGCGATGAGCGTGTGCCACATCGCCGGGTGCGGCCGGGTGTTGTTGAGCCGCACCGGTATTCCTCAGTCGGGGGAAGCGGGGTGTGGTGATGAGTGTGTGTCCCTCATCCGCCGCTATCTCGACAACATCCGCAAGTACGAACGTGAGTGGGCCGCCGCAGAGTCCGCGCCTTCCGGTGACGGGGGGCCGGTGCCAGGCGGTGCGGATCTTGCCGGACTGCCGGCTTCCGTGCCCTTTGCCGGGCCGCCGACTGGGTGCGTCGTCGACGATCCCACGACAGCGGGGTGCCTTACTGCGGCCACCGCGCATGCGCTGCAACAGCTCCGCAGCGCCTTCGGGCCGCAGATCGCCTCGGTCAGCTGCTACGGCGCGCGACCGGAGACACCGTTCAGCGACCATCCCACGGGCAAGGCATGTGACGTGTTCCCGGACCGGTTCGGCGTGTTCCCCGCCGGCGAGCGGCTCGCGGCGGGCTGGCGGATGGCCTCCTGGACGCGGGCCTACGCGGGCCCGCTGAAGATCCGCTACATCATCTGGCAGGGGCGCTACTGGGATCCGACCACCGGTGACCAGGGAGGGTGGGGCGAGAAGTACACCGGCGCAGGCGTGTACGACGTCACCAACCCCACCGGCGGTCACTACGACCACCTGCACATCAGCTTCACTGCGTGATCGAGGAGCACCGCGATGGCAGCCGGCAGTCCAAGAGGCGTCCTACTGGCCGTACTGGCTGGTGGTGGTCTGCTGCTGGTGTCTGTGCTGATCGACAGGGACACCAACGGAGAGCAGGCACCGGCGGCCACGTCCGCTCCACCGTCGTCGCAAGCGCCGCCGACGACCGAGGAACCTGTTGGGCCTGCTGCTCGATCCGCGATAGGCGAAGCACCGCCGGCGCCGCTGTCGGGCACACCATCAGCGGCGGCGGGCACGAACTTCGCCGATCCCCGGTCCGTGACCAAGGCCTTCATCGAGGCCGCGCACTCGGCTGAGCCGGACGAGATCGGCCGTACCAACCGCCGGGTGCTGCCGTATCTCGCCCCCGAAAACCCCGACAATCCGCGTGGCTCGCTGGTCGTGGAGGCGACCGGCAAGGCGGTCGTGATCAGCGTGGAGGTGGCTGTCGGCAACGAGGAGCAGTCCGCGGCGACCACGAAGGCGACGTGGCGATCAGGCGACGGTCAACTCCGCGAAACGTTCGTCACACTGCGTCGCCAACCTGACGGACGCTGGCTCGTCATGGCCGAGATGGCGCGGCTGCAGCCAGCCGATCGGTGAGCGATCTGGTCAGGCGGGACAGGCCACGGTCACCACGGCGAACATCGCGCCCGAGGCCACCAGAACGGGGAGGGTCATGGCGGTGAAGCCCGCCAGACCGCAGGAGAACAGTTGACGCCGTCGGCTGGTGGGAGCGCGTCCGTGGGTCAATCGATCGACTCGCACGTCGATCGAGGTACCGCTCATCGCCAGGGCCGTGCCTGGCACGCCGTTTCGGGACACCTTCAGCAGGGCGTCCCGCACCGCTTCCGCGCCGCATACGCGCACTGCCGCCGAATCGGCAACCAGTTCCACCAGCTCGCGAAGTACGCCGGGCGCCAGCTTGAACAGTGGCAAGAACGGGAACGTGTTGGCCAGCGCATCAGCGATCGCGATGATCAGATGGTGCCGGCCGGTCAGGTGAGCACGTTCGTGCGCGAGCACGGCTTCCACCTGGGCGCTGGTCAGCTGTTTGGCCAGGCCTTCTGTGGCAACGACGACACCAGGCCTTCCTGCGAGGCTGAACGCCAGCGGATCGTCGTGCTCGAGCCATAACGTCTCACCCTCGCGACGTGCGGCGATGCGTAGCACCGCGAGGTGGTCGGCACGAGTTCGGGCACGCCGTTGTGCACTGCGCACCGAAACGATGACGAGACGGACTCCGAGCCCGAGCAACAACAGTGCGCCCAAGGCGCCAGTGGTTGCCTCGAGGTTGGGAACGCTCCCGTGCTGAATGGACGACCAGCAGTTGTGCAGCGCGGTGAGCATCGACTGCCCGAACCCGTGGCCGGGCAGCAGGATGAGGACGACACCGACGATCGTCGTGGCTACTACGGCCGTCGCCGAGGCGAGCCACGCCACCACGGCGACCAGCGGATCGCCTCCGCTGACGACACGGCGCGCAAGAAACCTCGGTACCAGCCAACCCACCAATGCGGCGCCGAACAGCAGCGAGACCGCAACGGTCATGAGGCGGCCAACCTCTTCCTCTTGCGCAGACCCTGACGCAGAAGGTCCGACTCCTGTTCTGTGGCCGACAGGGCGAAATGCATCAGCACGGCTTCAGGGTCGCCCGAGGAGGCGAGAACAGCCCGCACGGTTTGGGCGGCTGCCTCAGCCCGGCTCAACGCGGGCTCGTACCGGTAGGCCTTGCCTTCGAGCTCCCGTGTGACCCAGCCCTTGCGGTGCAGGTTGTCGAGCACAGTCATCACGGTGGTGTAAGCGAGCTTCTTTCCCGTTTCCAGCCGGTCGAGTACCTCGCGCACCTTGAGCGGCCGCTCCTGCCACAGGACGTCCATCACCGCGGCTTCCAACTCACCAAGTCCGTGCATCGTTCCTCCAAAGGGAGAGGATACGGCAGGGGCACCCGTCTGCCTACGATTCGCTATAGTAGTCACTGGCTGGGGTCCCCGTTCCAGCCTTCATCCTCGCCGAGGAACTCCCCCCAGACTCGGTGAGAAGAGCGTTCGGGCCGGGAGCGGGAACATCTCGTCCACTCCCGGCCCGAATGCCTCCGGCGGGGGTCAGCTCGACTTCAGCAGCCCCTGCATCTCGGTGATCTCAGCCTGCTGCGCGGTGATGATCTCCTGGGCGAGCTTCTTGCTGTCGGCGTTGCTGCCCTTCTCGAGGTGCGTCTTGGCCATGTCTATCGCACCCTGGTGGTGCTTGATCATCATTTCCATCCACGCGCGGTCGAACGCGGCGCCGTTGGCCTGCTGGAGCTTGTTCATCTCCTCGGCGGTCATCATGCCGGGCATCGAACTGCCCGTGGCACCGTGATCCATGCCGGGCATCGACGTTGATGTAGGAGCGGCACCCCACTTGGTGAGCCACTCGGTCATTTTCTTGATCTCGGGGTCCTGCGCGCCCTCGATTCGCTTGGCGATGTCGAGCACCTTCGCGTTCGTGCTCTTGCCCGGCACCATCTTGGCCATGTCCAGCGCCTGCTGGTGGTGCTGGATCATCTCCTGGGCGAACTTGACGTCGTGCTCGTTGTGGTCCGCTTGCTGGCCCGCGGCCGGGGTCGACGCGGTGGTCGAGCTGTGCTGCATGTCCGCCGTGTCGTTGCCGCTACCGCACCCGGTGACGAGTGCGACAGTCGCCACACCGGCGACACCGAGCCCGATCAGAGACTTCCTCATTGGGACTTCTTCCTTATGTGCTGGGGAAAGTGACTTGCCTCTGGGGGCCGGGCTGATCACAATCTCAACACGCACAGGGAACTGAGCAAGTCGCGACCGCCTCGGGGAGGGGGTCGATCGGGAGCCCGCGGCCACGCCACCGATGCCAGGATGCGCCCGGCGATCGGGCGCTCCGCGCGCAACAACAGCCAACCGAGCAGGAGTAGCGACACGACGGCACACAGCACGGCAACGCACAGGTGCAACATCTCATGTGCGGGCTGCGGTGCCGGTTCCTCGGTAGGCGGCGCGTCGTAAGCGCCCACGGACATTGAGCCGTGTGTGGGCGACATGTCATCGCTCACGGCAACGTGGTGCATCCCGACGACACCGAGGAACAGCACGCACAGCAGGACCCAATGTATCGCCCTGTGGTGCGTGCTCTCGGTCATGCAACTACGGTACCTAGTAGGTGGCATCGCTGCTTCATACGGGTCAGAGCTTCAACTGGTTCAACAGTCGGCGCACTGTTGCGAACGTGCAGCTTCCGCGTAGGACGACCTGATCGCGTCGGGCCGAAGCCTCGGGGACCGAGGGCCACCAGCACGCTCCAGTTGACGCGCAAAGTGAAACCGGCGATCTGGCCCACGTGGATGTCATCGCCCATCGCGGGACTCCCTTCGTAGCGCCAGGCACGCTGCACACCTGTCCTTTTCCACTGTTGGCGCCTGCGTGGACGGCGGGGCAGAGCCCAAGGATTCTCCTAGGTCGGGTAGTAGGTCCCGGTTGTCGAACAACCTGGGTCCCTGCCGCCGGGCGTTGCGCGAGCCGATGCTCTAAGTCAGCCGATGAAGCGGAGGACGTCATGAAACGCCAACACCTCGGGTTGTACGCGATCGCCCTGGCGATCCTGATCGTCGGGTCGGCCTTTGCGGGAGTCCCGCTCCCAACGATGCTGGTCGGCCTGCTCGTGCTCGCCTGCCCGCTCATGATGATGTTCATGATGGGCGGCCACGGTGGTCATGGTGGCCACGGCGGATCGGACGAGCAGCACCACGATCAGCACAGCTCAGGCCGGTCGTGATGGCTGACGCGGCGTATGGGCTGTGGCCCCTGGTCTTCCTGAACATCGTGTTGTTCGTGGTGTTCGCGATGAGCTTCTTCCAGCCGCGAACCAGGCGGGACTGATGGGCGATGGGAGCGTTCACCGCGTTCCTGGTGGCGCTGTTCACCGAGATGTACGGCATCCCGCTGACGATCTACCTGCTCGGGTCCTGGCTCGGGTCGCGGTTCCCGCTGCTGAAGGACATCCACGCTGGTGGGCACCTGTGGAACGACCTGACGGGCTGGACCGGTGATCCGCACCTGAGCCCGTTCCACCTGGCCAGCTACGTGGCGATCGCGGGTGGCTTCTGGTTGATCTCCGCAGCGTGGGTCCGGTTGCACGAGGCGGCCAGGGAGAACCGGCTGGCCGCGGCAGGGCCGTACGCGCGGGTCCGGCACCCGCAGTACGACGGGTTCCTGCTGGTGATGACCGGGGTTCTTGTTGCAGTGGCCGGCCATCCCGACGTTGATCATGTTTCCGATCCTGGTCGTGGTCGCGTGCTGCGTTCACCACGTGGCCGATCTGGCGCCGATCATCGGTGCGTCCGTTGCGGCTGTGTTCCTCACCGAGTACCGAACTCCGATCATGGCGGCCGGTGTCGCCATCAACGGGCTCGGCGTGTTCCTGGCCGCTCGACGGCTGCGTCGCACACGAGTCGCGACAGGACGGTGAGACTCATGTCGCACATCAGCACCTCGTGGCGCGGTGTCGCCGTGATCGCTGTGGCCGCGCTGGTTGTAGTCAGGGCGATCGCCTGGTGGCTCTCGCGACCCGAACCGGGCCCTGCGGACCTGGGTACTCGGTACGGTGCAGGCGGGTGCGGTCGAGGTGACGATGACGGCGCTCACACTGGACCGCTCCGGAGCGGCGTTCGAGCTCAAGTTCGACACCCACACCGTGGAGCTCGCCCTTGATCCGGCTGCCTCGGCCCGGTTGACCGTGAACGGCAGGCAGGTGGAGGGCGCTAGCTGGGACGGGCAGGGGCCGGGCGGGCATCACCGCGAGGGCACGTTGCGGTTCACCACGCCGGTACCTGCGGGTGCTGCGATCGAACTGCGCGTCAGAGGCTTCCCCAAGACGCGATCGGCACCTGGAGTGCGCCATGACCACAACACTTCCGACGCAGACCGACAACACACTGGTGGCGTCCGGGATCGAGAAGAGCTACCGGCACCACCGGCAGGTGTTGCGGGGTGCTGACGTCACGCTGCGCCCTGGTGAGGTGATCGGGCTCGTGGGCGAGAACGGATCGGGCAAGTCCACCCTGATGAAGATCCTGGTCGGTGTCCTGCGACCGGACGCGGGAACCGTGTCGGTGTCCGGACGGCCTGGGTACTGCCGGCAGGAACCGGTGGTCTACGAGCGGCTCACCTGCGACGAGGACTTCGAGCTGTTCGGCCACGCCTATCGGATGAGCAGGGAGGCGGAGCGCACGTCCCGTCGCGAGCCGTACGCAGGCCACTGGATGGTTCACTGCCACAACACCTGCCACGCCGAGGCCGGCATGGTGACGACGCTGGGCTACGAGACGTGATCGCCGCGCGTGCAGAGACGACAGGAGTGCGTCCGTGGCGCATGCTGATCGTCGTCGTGGGCTGGGGTTCGTGCTATGCGTTGATCACGTGGGGCATGCGGGACGTTCCGGTGCTGTGGTTCGCCTCCCTGCGCGCGCTGGTGGCCGGGCTGTTGCTGCTCGCCGTTCTGCTGATCGCCGGTCGGCAGGCGGACGCGACAGTGCTTCCCCGCCGAGCGGGTATCTGGAGTCTCATCGGCGTGCTGGCACTGACGAACGTCACGCTCACCTTCGGTGCGATGTTCGCCAGCACGAGCGGCCTGACCGCCGGGGCAGCCGCGGTGCTGAGCAACTCGGCGCCGTTGCTGATCGTGTTGCCCGCCTGGTGGTTGTACGCCGAGCGGCCACGGGCGGTCGAGATCGCGGGGGTGGCGATCGGTTTCGGCGGGCTGGTGCTGGTGGCCGCGCCGACCGGTCTCGGCGGGGGAGCAGGCCTTGCGGTGCTGGCCGCCGCCGGGATCACCGCGGGTGCGCTGCTGGCTCGCCGTCTGACCGATGTCGACCTGCTCGCCTTGGGCGCGTGGCAGTTCCTGCTCGGTGGGACCGCTCTGTCGGTGGTCGCCGCGGTCACCGAAGGCCCGCCCACCACCATCACCTGGAGCGCCCGCTTCATCACGGCGCTGCTCGTGCTTTCCGCAGGCGCGACAGCACTGCCGTACGTGCTGTGGTTCGGCGAGCTGCGCCGCGCATCGCTCACCTCGGTCACCGCCTGGACACTGCTCGTCCCGGTGGCCGGCGTCGCGTTCGGTGTTGCGATTCTCGGCGAGCGCGTCACCCTGATGGAGGGGCTTGGCGACGCGATCGTCATCGCGGCTCTCCTGTTGGTAATCCAGTCCAGTCGGGCCGCAGATCGACCGCGAGCCAGGAAGGCATGATCATGAGTGATCGCACCAGCACAGCCGTGCTCGACGTCAGCGGACTGCGGTGGGCGTCCGAGCAGAACGTCGTCAACGCCAAGCTGGGCAGGCAACCCGGAGTGCTCGACGTCTCGGTCAATCCCACCGCCCAGACGGCGACGGTGGTCTTCGACCCCACGCACACCTCCGTCGCCACGCTGCGTCAATGGGTGATCGACTGCGGCTACCACTGCACCGGCCAGTCGGTGCCCCATCACATCTGCGATCCCATGGAGGAGCCGGACAGGGCGGGGCACGACCATCACGACGATCACGCGGAGACGTTGCGGTCTCCGCACGAGGCGATGGGACACGGAGGGCACGCCGGCATGTCGATGGCGGCGATGGTCGCCGACATGCGCAACCGCTTCCTGGTCGCGCTGGTGTTCTCACTCCCGATCGTGTTGTGGTCGCCGATCGGCACCGAGGTGTTCGGCCTGCATCTGCCGACGCCGTTCGGAGTGCGGCAGGACGTGTGGGCACTCGTGCTCAGCCTGCCGGTGATCTTCTACTCGTGCTCAGCCTGCCGGTGATCTTCTACTCGTGCTGGATCTTCTTCGACGGAGCGGTTCGGGCGCTGCGGGCCCGGACGCTGGACATGATGGTGCTCGTGGCCGTCGCCGTCGGATCGGGATGGCTGTACTCGTTGGTCATCACGCTGACCGGTGGCGGTGAAGTGTTCTACGAGGCCGCGACGGTGCTGGCGGCGTTCGTGCTGCTGGGGCACTGGTTCGAGATGCGGGCTCGTGGTGGCGCCAATGACGCGATTCGCACGTTGCTCGACCTCGCACCGCCCAAGGCCGTGGTGATCCGAGACGGTGAACCGATCGAGGTGAGCACCGCCGAGGTCGTCGTCGGAGACCTGTTGCTCGTCCGGCCCGGTGCGAAGATCGCCGTCGACGGCGTGGTCGAGGAGGGCGAGTCGGAGGTCGACGAGTCGATGGTGACTGGCGAGAGCTTGCCGGTGCACAAGGCTCCAGGCTCCGCGGTTATCGGCGCGACCATCAACGCCAACGGCGCCCTGCGCGTCCGGGCGACCAAGGTCGGCTCGGACACCGCGCTGGCCCAGATCGTCAAGCTCGTGCAAGAGGCGCAGAACTCCAAGGCACCCGGTCAGCGGCTCGCCGACCGCGCCGCGTTCTGGCTGGTGTTCGTGGCCCTCATCGGTGGTGGCGCCACCCTCGCCACGTGGTTGCTGACCGGTAGCACGTTCGCCACCGCGATCCTGTTCGCGATCACGGTCGTGGTGATCACCTGCCCGGACGCGCTCGGTCTTGCCACGCCGACGGCGATCATGGTCGGTACGGGCATGGGTGCGAAACGCGGTGTGCTGTTCAAGAACGCCATGGCACTGGAGACCTCCGCGCGTATCCAGGTCGTCGTGATGGACAAGACCGGCACCCTCACCAGGGGTGAGCCCGAGGTCACCGACGTGATCACCGTCGGCATGTCGGAAGACGAGCTGCTGCGGCTGGTGGCCGCCTTGGAACGCGAGTCCGAACACCCGCTCGCCGAGGCCGTCGTTCGTCATGCAGGCGCACTCGGTGTCGACGCCGCCCGCGCGGAGCGGTTCGAGAACGTGCCAGGACACGGCGCGATCGCGCATGTGGACGGTCGCCGTGTGGTGGTCGGGAACCGGCGCCTGCTCGAGAGGGAGAACGTCGATCTGGGGACGTTGGCGGCGCGTCGCGACGAGCTGGCGGCCACCGGCCGCACCGCGGTGCTGGTGTCGGTGGACGGCGTCGCGGCAGCCGTGATCGGTATCGCCGACGCGCCGAGGGACACCTCGGTCGCGGCCGTCGCGGCCTTGCACGACCTGGGCGTCGAGGTGGTCATGCTGACCGGAGACAACCAGGCCACCGCCGCACGGATCGCCGCACAGCTGGGCATCGACACCGTCATCGCCGAGGTGCTGCCCGGCGACAAGGCGGCCAAGATCGCCGAACTGCAACGCGACGGCCGGAAGGTCGCCATGGTCGGCGACGGCGTCAACGACGCCCCGGCACTGGCTCAGGCGGACCTCGGCATCGCCATCGGCGCGGGCACCGACGTGGCCATCGAGACCGCCGACATCGTGCTCATGCGCTCCGACCCGCTCGACGTCCCGATCGCCCTGCGCATTGGCCGCGGTACCTTGCGCAAGATGCGCCAGAACCTCGGCTGGGCCATCGGCTACAACGCCATCGCGCTGCCGATCGCCGCGGGCGTGTTCGAACCCGCCTTCGGCCTCATGCTGCGTCCGGAGATCGCCGCGCTGTCGATGTCGGGCTCCAGCCTGATCGTCGCGATGAACGCCTTGGCGCTCAAGCGGTTGCACCTACCCACGGCGGAGATCCCGGAATCTGCGGCACCGCATGCACAAACGGCCGCGCCCAGCACGGTCGTTTCCAGCACATAGCAAGGGGAATCACGGAATGTGAGTACGCAGAGCCACGACGTCGCGGTACGTCGGCTCCGCTGGTCCGAATGGAGAGAGCACAATGATGTTCTGGTATGGCAACGGAATGAGCGGTTGGGGATATGTCCTCATGACCGTGAGCATGGTCCTGTTCTGGGCGTTGGTGATCGGCGGAGTGGTAGCAGTGGTCCGCTACCTCGGCCGCGAAACGCGGTCGAGCTTCACCTCACCGCAGCACACGCCGGAGCAGATCCTGGCCGAGCGGTTCGCCCGCGGGGACGTCGATGAAGAGGAGTACCGGCGGCGACTGGCAGCGCTGCGCGAACACTCGGCCTGACGTATTGCCAAGAGGATGGACAGAACAGCGCTTGGTCGTTCACGGGCGGAGTAGCCGCTCCACGTTGCCGTGCGCGATCTTCTCCCGGTCCTCCTGGTTGATCGGCGCGTTGTCGAGCAGCACTCGGGCGGGTTCGTTCGGCGTGTAGGGGTAGTCGACGGAGAAGATGATCCGGTCGGCCCCCAGCACGGCAAGCGCGCACTGCAGCGGCGGGAACGTCGTGTAGCCGCTGGTGGTGATCCAGATGTTGGTGCGGAAGTAGTCCGCCACGGGTTGCCGCAGCTCGGCGCTGATCGGCGTGAGCACGGTGTCGATCCGGGCCAACGCGAACGGGATCATCTCGCCCATGTGGCCGATGACCACCTGCAACGCGGGAAACTCGTCGAAGATCCCGGCGACGATGAGCCGCAGCAAGTGCAACGCGGTCTCGGAGTGCCACCCCCACGCCGCGGTGGCCAGGTGATCTGCCGTGATCTGCGGTAGACCGCCGAAGTACACGCCGGCGACCGCTGCCGGGGGAGCAGCCGGGTGCAGGTACATCGGCACGCCGAGCTGCTCGGCTTGGCGCAGCACCGGTCGGAAGCGGAGATCGTCTAGGAACCGGCCGTCGACAAGGCCGTTGACGAGCGCTCCCTTGAACCCGAGTTCGTCGACCGCACGCCGCAGTTCAACCGCCGCCGCTTCGGGTTCGCGCATCGGTCACGCGGCGAACCCGGCGAATCGGTGCGGGTGAGTAGCGACGATGCTGGCCAAAGCGTCGTTGGCCTCTGTTGCGCGTTGGATCGTTCCCGTCCCAACGAGCCGTTCCGCGCCGGGCACGGTGTGGGAGAGCACCTGGACGTCGATCCCTGCCGCGTCCATGTCGCGCAGCCTTCCTTTCCAGTCGTCCTCCAGTCGTTCCTGTACGTGGGTGAACTGGGTGACGGCGTAGCGAGGCCAGGGCATCGGCGCTCTGCAGGGCCGGGTGGGAGAAGTGTTCCTCGATGGCGATGACGCGCATGGTCGACGTCCCTCAAAGTGGCCTTGACACCCCTGGGGGGTATGGGCGTATCTTCGCCACAGCATACCCCAGCAGGGTATGCAAGCCGAGAGCTAAGGCAAGGGAACGGGTCATGGATCACGCTGGTGCGCAAACGAATCTGACGAAGCTCGCCATCTCTGCGACGCTGCACTGCCTCACCGGCTGTGCGATCGGCGAGGTGCTCGGCATGGTCATCGGCACCGCGCTGGGCTGGTCGAACCTGTCGACCATCGCGCTCGCCGTCGCCCTTGCCTTCGTGTTCGGCTACGCGCTCACCATCCGGCCCGTGCTGAAGTCCGGGTTGCCTCTCCGTACCGCCATCGGCGTCGCGTTCGCCGCCGACACCGTATCGATCGCCGTGATGGAGATCGTCGACAACGGGGTCATGCTGGCTGTGCCGGGCGCGATGGAAGCAGGCCTCGGCAGCTGGTTGTTCTGGGTGAGCCTCGCGTTCGCGCTGGCAGTGGCGTTCGTGATCACGGTTCCGGTCAACCGCTGGCTGATCTCGCGCGGCAAGGGGCACGCGGTGGTGCACCAGTACCACGGTGGCGGCCACGAAGGTCATCACCAGCACTGAGTGAACGTGGCCGCGAGGGAATCGCGGCCACGATCCGTCAAGATCTTCCGTTTCGCAGGGGTAGCCGCTTTGCGCGACCAAGGCAGGAGTCTGTCCGGTCAATACCCCCTACCGGTATGGAGTATTGAAATGTCCAGTGTGGATAAGTCCGCCCGGCGCAGGTGGTGGGCACTCGCCCTCATCGCCGCGGCACAGTTCATGGTCATCATGGACACCTCGATCATCGGGGTGGCCCTGCCGAGGATCCAGGCGGATCTCGGCTTCTCCCAAGAGAACCTGTCCTGGGTCTTCAACGCCTACGTCGTCGCGTTCGGTGGGTTGCTGCTGCTCGGCGGCAAGCTGTCCGACCTGTTCGGTGCCCGCCGCATGTTCGCCACCGGCTGGCTGGTGCTTCTGGTGGGCTCCGTCGTTGCCGGCGCCGCGGGCGAGATCTGGGTCGAGCTGCTCGGTCGCGCGGTGCAGGGCGCCGGAGCCGCGCTCATCGCCCCCTCCGCTCTGACCTTGCTGATGATGCTGTTCGGCAGCGAACCCGCCCAGCTCGGCAAGGCGCTCGCCATCTACGGCGCCGCCGCTCCGGCCGGTGGTACCGCCGGCGTCTTCCTCGGCGGCGTCATCACCGAGTACCTGAGCTGGCCGTGGGTCTTCTACATCAACGTGCCGATCGCGGTGATCGCCCTGATCGCCATCCCGGCCCTGATGCCCGCCGGTGCCGCTCAGCGCGGCTCCACCGATCTGCTCGGCGCGATCACGGTGACCGCGGGACTCGCGGTAGCGGTCTACGCCATCGTGCGCGCTCCCGAAGCGGGTTTGGCCTCTGCCGAGACGATCGTCGGCTTGATCGTCGCCGTCGTGCTGCTGGGCTCGTTCCTGCTGATCCAGGCCAAGCGGAAGGCTCCGCTGGTGCGGCTGGGCATCTTCCGCACTCCCCAGCTCGGGGCGGCGAACATCGCCCAGCTGCTGCTCGGTGGCGCGTGGATCCCGATGTGGTTCTTCCTCAACCTCTACCTGCAGCAGGTGCTGGGCCTCGGTGCCTTCACGAGCGGCTCGGCGCTGCTGCCGATGACCACCGCGATCATGGTGCTGATGGTGGTCGTCGCACCTCGCCTCACCGCCCGGTTCGGCGTCAAGCCGATGGTGGTCACCGGGCTCGTCGTGCTCGCGGCTGGTCTGGGCTGGCTCGCGCTGGTGCGCCCGGACGGCAACTACTGGGTGGACGTGCTGCCCGCCTCGCTGGTGGCGGCCACCGGCATGGCGCTGGCGTTCATCCCGTCGCTGGGCACGGCCATCTCGAGCGCTCGCCCGGAAGAGGGCGGCCTCGCGTCGGGCATCGTCAACACCAGCTACCAGATCGGGTCCGCACTCGGCTTGGCCGCGATGACCGCGCTGGCCGCCTCGTACGGCGCCGGTCAGCTCAGTGACGCCAACGCGCTGACCACCGGAGTGTCCGCCGCCTTCATCGGAGCCGCCGGCATCGCGATCGTGGGCGCGCTCATCGCGGCCGGGACGTTGCGCGGCAGCCGTGCGGCTGCCCCGGACGCCGAGCGCGAGTCGGCCAACGTCTGAGCCACCCACCTCGGTTGCCGCCCGCCTCACCACGGCGGGCGGCAACCCTCCCACTTCAGGAGCTCCACATGCGACGCATCCCCGCACTCGACCCAGCGGACGCCCCGGAGAAGTCTCGCGAACTGCTCACCGACATCATCACGCGACATGATTCGGTCGGCGACATGGTGAGCAGCATGGCCCATTCACCCGCACTGCTACAGGGCTACCTGGACTTCTCGCGAGCTCTCAAACGTGTCAAGCTGCCACGCGCCCTCAGCGAGAAGATCTCCCTTGCCGCGCAGGAGTGGATAGGCTGCGGTACCTGCTTGGCCGCGCACACCGAGGCTGCCCGTGCGAACGGGGTAAGCGACAGCGACATCGTCCTCGCACGCCAGGGAACCGCCGTCGATCCGCGGGAGGCGGCACTGATCGCCTTCGCGGTGCGCGTTCTCGCAGAGCCATCCGGAATCTCAGACGACGACGTTGCTGGGCTTCGGATACACGGCTGGAGCAACCGCGTCATCGCGGAGGTGGTCGGCGTGGTGACCCTCAACCTGCTCACTGGTGCCTTCAACCTCGTCGCAGGTATCGAGCCTGCAGACACCGTTGCAAGCGAGACGTGAAGCTTTGCCCTGTGAACGAAACGGCGGGCCGCATGGATGTCCGCGCGGCCCGCCGTTCTGCACTTCCCGATCAGCTCTGTTCGAACACCACGTCCACCCAGTAGTTGCCGCCGTTGTACGTGGTCGACGGGAATCCCGATCCCGCCTGGAACACGCCGTTGGCGGTCCCCGCGCTGAGCGGCGAGCTGGTCACGGCCGATGCCGAGAAGTACCCGGTGTCGAGCGCGTACCTGCCTGTTGTCGTGGTGTACGACGCGACGTAGGTGACGCCGGCGGTGACGTCCATCGGGGTGGTGAACGTCAGCGTCTGCCAGCCGGTCTCCGTCTCGTTGGAGAACGTGCCGGTTGCCAGCCGAGTCCCGTCGGCGGTCCAGAGGGATCCGGTGTGGGTGCCGGTGTTGGCCGCGCCCTTGTAGAACTTCACGCCGGTGATCCGGCCGTTGGCCGAGGACGTGAACCTGACACCCAGCTCGTAGGCGCCGCTGTCATTGGTCGCCGTGACTGTCGGAACTGTTGCAGTGCTGAACAAGGAGCACGGACATGCCTGCGTCGACGTGGTGGTGAACGACCACGTGGTCGCCGCGGGCATCAGGTTCCCGTACGCGTCTGCGATCCGCAGACTTGCCGTATAGCGCGCCCCCGCCGCCAACCTCGCGGATGGAGCCCACGTGATGGTGCGCTGGTCGCCGGACAGCGACAGCGTGCCGGAGAGTTTCGCCCCACCGGGATCGGTCAGGGAGAACTGCGCGCTACCCAGCTCAACAGGTTCGTTGAACGACACCGATACGGTGCTCGTCAACCCGACTGCGGTCGCACCGTCCAACGGGGTGCGGCTCTGTACCACCGGGGCGTCGTTGTCCGCGTTCGGCTGGTAGACGACGTCGACCCAGTAGTTGCCGGAGCCGTACGTCATCGTCGGGAAGCCAGAGCCCGGCACGAACACACCGTTCTGCTCCTGCGGTGCCGTCAGGGGTGCCGAGTTGACCGGACCGGTGGCGAAGTATCCACCGTTCACCGCGTAGCGGCCCGTGGTGGTCGTGTACGACGCGGTGTAGGTCTGGCCCGCGCTTACGATCACCGGCTGCGCGAATGTCAGCGTCTGCCAGCCGGTCGCGGTCTCACCGCTGAACGTACCGGTTGCGAGACGCGTGCCGGAGGCGTTCCACAGGGAGCCGGTGTGGGTGCCGGTGTTGCCCGTGCCCTTGTAGAACTTCACGCCGGTGATCTGGCCGGACTGCGTCGGCGAGAACCGGACACCGAGCTCGTAGGCGCCGCCGTCGTCCGTGGATGTCACGGTGGGCACGGTCGCTGTGCTGAACAGTGAACACGGACAGGTTGGCGTCGTCGTGGTGGTGAAGCCCCACTCCGCCGGCGCGGCCAGCGCGATGCCGTTCGCGTCGGCGATGCCCACGTGCGCCTGGTAGCGAGTGCCCGGTGCGAGCTTGCCCGCCGGTGTCCAGGTCACCGTCTTCTGGTCAGCCGAGAGCGACACCGAGCCGGTCAGCTTGCCGCCCCTGGGATCGGTCAGCCAGAGCTGCGCCGAGGCCGGGTCGACCGGTTCGCTGAACGTTGCCGTCAGTGGCGCAGTGAGCGAGACGTTCGTCGCGTCGACGCCCGGCGTGCGGTTGGTCAGCGTCGGCGGTGTGGTGTCGCCGTTGAGGCCGTTGCGGTAGATGACGTCGACCCAGTAGTTCGTCGCGTTGTATGACGAGCTCGGGAAGCCTCCGCCGCTGCCGTAGCGGTAGACGCCGTTGCCACCGTCGGTGCCGTTCTGCAAGGCGTGCAGGGACTTGTAGTCCGCACCCTGGCCGTTGAAGTAGCCGGAGCTGACCGAGTATCGGCCGTTCGGCGCGTAGTACGACACGACGTAGGTGGTGTTCGCCTGCACCGCGACTGGCGAGGAGAACATCAGCTTCTGCCAGCCGGATGTGGTTTCCACTGTGAACGTGCCTTGTGCCAGGAGCTGGCCCGTGGAGGTCCACAACGAGCCGGTGTGGGTGCCGGTGTTGCCGGTGCTCTTGTAGAACCGGACGCCGAGGACCTCGCCCTTGCCGTCGAAGCGAACCTTGGTCCCCACCTCGACCTGGTTGGTGTCACCGGAGTCCATTGTGGCCGGCGCGGCGAAGTCGTCCCAGACGGTGCACGGGCACGCCGCCGGACGTGGTGATCCTGTGGTGAACGTCCAGTTCGTCTGCGCTGACATGTTGTTCGACACGTCGGCGGCTTTGAGCGCCGCCGTGTAGGTGGTCGCGGCTGTCAGCGGCACCGACGGTGTGAACGTGACTGTTCGCGTGTCCGCGGACAACGACATCGTGCCGGACACCGCGCCGCTCGGGCCGGTCACCGTGAACTGCGCGCCGGTGAGCGTCACCGCTTCGTCGAACATGCCCGACACCGTCGTGGTGAGTGCGACCGAACCGGCGTCGGCGACGGGCGAGCTGGCCGTCTGGACCGGTGCGCGGGTGTCCGGGCCGGGGTCCGGCGCCCAGACCACGTCGACCCAGTAGTTGGTGTCACCGAAGGTGTTGCTGGGGAAGCCCGAGCCGAACTTGAAGACGCCGTTGGTTCCGTCCACGCCGGACTCCAGGCCGGTCAGTGGCTCCAGGTATTTTTTCTTGCGGAAGAAGTACTCGGTGTCGTACGAGAAGCGGCCTGTCGGGGCGAAGTAGGAGGCGATGTAGGTGGTGTTCGCCTGCACTGCGATCGGTGACGGGAACAGCAGCGTCTGCCAGCCTGTCGCGGTCTCGTTGACGAACGTGCCGGTGGCCAGCGGCTCACCGCTGGTCGACCAGAGCGTGCCGGTGTGCGTGCCGGTGTTGCCTTCGCCCTTGTAGAACCGCACACCCCGCACGTAACCTGAGGTGCTGCTGCGGAACTTCATGCCGAGTTCGAGCGCGGAGCTGTCGTTCGCCGAAACAACCTTCGGCAGGTCAGTACCGCTGAAGACACCGCACGGACACGTCCTGGACGACACACCAGGCGTTGCGGAAACCGGCGCGGAGAGGTTCGCCGAGTCGTCGACCGCGCGGACCCTCAACTGCGCCGGGCCCGACTGCGCGGGCGTGTAGGTGTAGCTCCACGTCGTCTGCCCGGCTTGCCACGTCGCCGGATGCCAGCGGTTGCCGCCGTCGGTGGACACTTCGACACCGGCCACCTGGCCCGCTGCGTCGATCACCGTGCCGGAGAACGTGTACGGCTGCCCGACCGTGGACTGTGCGGGCACCGTGCTGATCGTCACGCCGGGCGGCGCGGTGTCGCTGCTCGTCGTCGCCGCGGTCAGGCCGGCTTGCAGCGTAGATGGGAACACGCCCATGTCCGCCAGGAAGTTGATCGTGGCCTGCTTCATCCGGACGTCGGCGGTCGGTGTGTTGGTGCGGAAGGCGTGCTCGTCGTCCACGCCCCATGCCCACTGCACGGTGCCTGCGGCGAACACCAGCGAACCACTGGGGTGTCGGTAGTAGGTGATCGCGTGTGTCTTGACCTCGGAGCCGTACTCGTCGCCGTGGTTTTTCAACACGTAGTAACCCTGCAGGTCGACCACGGTACGCGACAGCTGCGCCACACCCGGAGGCTGGAACCCGTTGTCCTCCACGGTGTTCCATTCGTAACCCAGCGTGCCTGGCTCGAAGGTGTATGTGGTGCCCGCGGTCATGTTCTGCAGACTGGTGTGCCGCCAGAGCCGCATCTTGCCGTAGGCGGCGGGTACCTGCAGCGAGTCGTCGCGGCGGCCGTTGACGGTGAAGAGGTTGCCCAGCAATGCGTTCTCGGGTCGGCCGCCGTCCTGGGGCGGACTGAAGCGCGGGTCGCGCCAAGTGCCGGTCCAGTCGTTCAGGCCGTCGTTCTGGGTGCCCTTGGTCTCCTTGAAAGCTGCGACAGTCCGCCAGTCGGTCTGGGAGGAGTCGATGCTCTTCTCCCACCGGTGCTTCCAGAAGATCTCATTGCCTGTCAGGAACGCGAGGTTCACGCCGGCGTCGCGAGCGGACTCGACGTTGGCGCGCTGCTCGTTCGACCAGTACTCCGGGTGCCCGACCGGCATGAACACCTTGTGGTTCTTGATGAGCTGGCCGCGGCGAGCCGTGTCGACCTCAGTCGTGTAGCTCACGTCGTACCCGTTCGCCTCCAGGAAGCGCAGCATCGGGTACTCGGCGTTGAAGATGAAGTTCTCGTCGCCGTCACCGCCGGTGTACGGACGGTTGTAGCTCACCTTGTACGACGACCCACCCTGGCCAGGACCGTCGCCGAAGTAGAGGCTGTTGCCGCCGTAGCGGTTGTACGCGACCCAGGTGGCGTCCGACGTCTGGAAGAAGATCTTCGAGCGTGAGGTGTCGTCACGAACAACGAACACGATCTCGTTCTGCGCGCCGGTGTCATTGCGCCGGGTCCGCGCATAATAGATGCCTGAGACCGCGTCGGAGGGCACGGTCCAGCTCACCGAGACCGCCCAGTTACCGCAGTCGATGAGCGCTGTTGGCGCGTCCCGCAGACAGGCCGGCTGGTTCTGCGCGGTGTTGCGGCTGACCTGGCCCATGTGTCGCGCACCCACGCCCGCGTACCAACCCAGGCGGTAGATGTCGACCGTGTACGACGACGCCGTGGTCAGCATCTTGAAGTCGACGCGACCGCCGGGCGTGACGCTGATGTCGGTGGTGTAGCCGAGGATCGAGTCGTCCCGCGAGGAGACCTGCCAGTCCGGCGTGCCGGGTTTGGTGTTCTCGCACAGAACCTTGTTGGACACCGGCGCATCGCACGGAGCCGCTAACGCCATCGGTGCGGACGCGACCACGAACGGCATGGCCACGCCCGCACCGACCACAAGGGACAGCATCATGCGGGAAAGACGTCTCAGCAGCGGAAGGGGTCTGGCCTTCGGCGCCGTCATGCTGTCCACCTCTCGGTAACCGATCACTCTGTGCGACATCGCGGCTACTAGACCCCGTAGTAGTTGCTCGTCGCATCGAAGGTCGGTTCCACGCAGGGTTGCGTTACAGACGCCGGGAAAGCTGCAGGAAACAAACTCGCCGGCAGTGCTCGAGGCCACGCCTCGCAGCCGCTTCTTCACCGCGACTGCTGTGATCACCAGCAGCCGACGGGACCGGTCCATCTGATCCAATGCAACCGGCACAGGCTGCAGAGAGCTGTCCAGGGGCTTCGCGGGGGCCTGCCGACCGGCTCAACAAGGGCATGGACCGGCTGCGGTTCTCGGCGCCGGTCACGGCGGGCACCCGAATCCGCACGACTGCCGAACTGGTGTCGGTCACGCCGCGAATCCGCGGTTTCACCGAGATCGTCTTCGGCATCAGCGTCGAGGTCGAGAACACGGGCAAGGTGGCGTTGACGGCGCAGGTGCGCGCGTTCGCACACGTCGCTGAATCGGACGAATCGACCGTCTGATGTGCGCCCCTGTCACAATGGTGCCCACGTGCGGCGACCGGCGTGGACAGGGGAGGCTGATGGCGGGCAGCACCTGGAGCGGTGGGATCGGCGTGATCCGGCCGGGGTGGCAGCTCTACCTCGGTGCGGTCGGCCAGGCGGCCGAACACGCGCACCACGCGATCCAGATCGTTCTCGCCGACGGCCAGGTCGAGCTCCAGGACGGAGAGGGCCGGCGGCAGCGCTGCCAGTCCGCCGTGATCCCGGCTAACGAGCCGCACGCCATCGTCGAGGGCAACCCACGCACGGTGATGCTCTATCTCGAACCGGAGAGCACCACCGGCCGGGAACTCGTCGCACGCGGCGTCTCGTCGTCCGTCGCTGCGTGGGTCGATTCTGCGAGCACGTTGACGCCCGCGTTGCTGAGCCGCGACGACCAGGAGCCCGAAGCACTGGTGTGCCGCATCTTCGTCACGCTGGGTGTCGACTGCCGAGTCGTGACCGGTGTCGTGGGCCACCCAGTGCTCGTGGACGCCATCCGTTATCTGCCGACGATCATCAGCGGCCCGGTCTCGTTGTCCGAGGTGAGTGACGCGGTGGGCATCTCGGACAGCCGCTTGCGGCACTTGTTCGCGTCCGAGATCGGCCTGTCGTTCCGCCGTTACGTGCTGTGGTTGCGGCTACAACGAGCCGTCGAGTCGGTACTCGGTGGCGCCACGCTGACCGAGGCCGCGCACACCGCGGGATTCACCGATTCCGCACACCTCACCAACGTCACCCGCCGCACCTTCGGCCTTGCACCGTCGCTGCTCGCCAAAGCGGTGTCCCCACACCCTCCGAGCGAGGACTGCGAGAAGGTGACGTTGGGATGCATGGACGTCCCCGAACGGCACGGCCGCGCGAGGTAGCGCGCGTACCCCCGGTGGGTATAGCCGTTTCTTACAAGTCTCGGGACGGGCCGCGCCCGCAGACTCTTGTCATCGGGTGACGATCACCCGCCCGCAGGAGTTTCACCGAGGAGTGAGCAACACATGACAGCGGACCAGAAGGAGCGGGAGGCGCCGCCCGGCATCGGCAAGGGGGCTAAGCGCTCACTGCTGGAACGCATCGGACACGGCGTCTTCCGGCGCCGGATCCTGGTGCTGGTCGCCGTGGTCGTCGCGATCGGACTCGCGCTGCCGTTCGGATCGGATGTCACGGAACGCCTGTCCGAAGGCGGGATCACCGCGACCAACGCGGAGGCGACCCGCGCCGACAACATCCTGAACAAGGACTTCAAGGCAGGAGCACCACATCTGGTGTTCCTGGTGAAGACGCCGGGGTCCGTCGAGGACCCCGCCGCGGTCAAGTTCGGCACGGAGCTCACGGACCGGCTCGCCAAGGAATCCGGTGTGGTGCAGGCGGAGTCGTTCTGGAGCCTGAACGGCGCGCCGCCACTTCGCGGTGAGGACAGCAAGTCCGCGATGGTGCTCGTCCGGCTCGCCGGCGACGAGAACGAGGTCAGCAAGGCGACCACGCGCATCGTGCCGAACATCGTCGGCAAGCGCGACGGGTTCACCGTCGAGGCAACGGGTGTCGCGCAGGTCAGGGCTGAGGTCAACACGCAGAGCGACGAGGACCTGGTGCGGGCCGAGCTCATCGCCGCGCCGCTCACGTTGCTGATCCTGCTGCTGGTGTTCCGCGGTGTCATCGCCGCGCTGACGCCGCTCGCGGTGGGTGGCCTGGCGGTGGTCGGTGCGCTCGTCATGTTGAAGGTGTTCAACATGATGGTGCCGGTGTCGGTGTTCGCCGTGAACATCACCATCGCGCTCGGGCTCGGCCTCGCCATCGACTACAGCCTCTTCATCCTCACGAGATTCCGAGAGGAGCTGGCGAGCGGATCCGATGTGAAGGAAGCGATCGGCACAACGGTGCGTACCGCCGGCCGCACAGTCGTCTTCTCCGCGTTGACCGTCGCGGTGTCGATGTCGTCGCTGTTGTTGTTCCCCATGAACTTCCTGCGCTCGTTCGCCTACGCGGGCATCTCCGTGGTGGCGCTGGCTGCGCTGGGTGCGGTGGTCGTACTGCCCGCCCTGCTGTCGGTGCTGGGACGCAAGGTCGACGCGCTGAGCCTGCAGGGCCTGTTCCGGTCCCGCAAGAAGGCCGCGCAGACCGACGGCAGCGGTGGCTTCTGGCACCGCTGGTCGCTGATCGTGATGAAGCGGCCGCTGCCGTTCTTCCTGATCGTGACGGCCCTGCTGCTCGTCGTGGGATCGCCGTTCCTGGGCGCGAAGTTCGGCGAGTCGGACGACCGCGTGCTGCCGCCCGACGCACCGGCACACGTTGCCGCGCAATACATCCGCGACAACTACGCGAGCAAGGAGGACTCTCCGCTCACCGTGGTGCTGCCAGGCGTGCCCGCGCAGGCCGACTCCACGAAGATCGGCGACTACGCCACCAAGCTCTCCCAGGTCAGCGGCGTCACCAGGGTCGACGCCGCTACCGGTTCGTACATCAAGGGGGAGCAGGTCGCACCGCCGGACCCGAGTTCGGCGAGGTTCGACGCGCAGGTGGGCACCTGGGTGTCGATCATCTCCGAGCCCGAGCCGTACTCGCCGCAGGGTGGCGACCTGGTGGCGAAGGTGCGAGACCTGCCGTCGCCGTCCACGGACCGGTTGGTCGGCGGTCAGGCCGCGCAGCTGGTGGACGCGCGGGTCAACGTCGGCGGTGCGTTGCCGTGGGTGTTGCTGTTCATCGCGGTGACCACGTTCATCCTGCTGTTCCTGTTCACCGGCAGCCTGCTGATCCCGTTGCAGGCCATCTTCATGAACCTGCTCAGCCTCACCGCCACGTTCGGAGCGATGGTCTTCATTTTCCAGGAGGGCCACCTGCGCTGGTTGGTGGGCGACTTCATCGTCACGGACAACGTCAACATCCGGATGCCGATCCTGATGTTCTGCGTGGCGTTCGGTGTGTCGATGGACTACCAGGTGTTCATGTTGTCCCGCATCAAGGAGCACCACGAGCTCACTGGTGACAACGTGGCCTCGGTCGCGGGGGGCCTCGAGCGGGTCGGCAGGCTCGTGACGGCGGCCGCGGTGATCGTCGCGGTGGTGCTGTTCGCCTTCGCGACCTCAGGGCTGACTCCGGTCAAGCTGCTCGGTGTCGGGCTCGCGATCGCGGTGATCGTGGACGCAACACTGATCAGAGGTGCGCTCATGCCCGCGCTGATGCGCATGTGCGGCGACGGCAACTGGTGGTTGCCGGGATGGCTCCGCGCCTTCCACAACAAGTTCGGCTTGTCGGAAGCGCGGTAGCGGAACCGGGGCCGGCTCTCTCCTTCCCCCAAGGACCCCTAGGAGAGCCGGCCGCTGTCGAAGATTCCCTGACCGCGACTTGGAAGACCCGCCTCGCCCAGCTGTTGAGCCACGATCGGCGAAGCTGTTCGGCCAGTCGGTCAGTGGTCGATCGGCTTGCGAGCGACGAGTCGTTCCACGACGCCTAGCTTGAACCGTTGCCGCAGTTCCACTTCTAGGCCGCGGTCCTGAACGAGGTGCAGCGGTCGACGCAGAAAATGCTCTCCTGCCATCGGAATCGTGATGCGCTCCACCAGCCACTGCACACCACGCGCAAGGCGTGCCGAGCTGGCGACGTGGTCGACGAGGATCAGCCGCCCACCGGGGCGCAGCACCCGCACCATCTCATCGACCGCTGTCTCGTGATCGGGTATGGCGCACAAGCCCAAGGTGCACAAAACGGTGTCGAACGAGGCGTCGACGAACGGCAATGCGTGAGCAGTCCCTTGCCGCAGTGCCACTTCGCGGCCTACGTCCTGTGCTCGCGATCGGGCCAGATCGAGCATCTGCTTGCTGATGTCCAGGCCGGTGATGACAACGTCGTCGGCGTAGAAGGGTAAGTTCAGCCCGGTACCCACGGCGACCTCGAGGATCTCGCCGGTCGCGCGCGAACATGCCCACCTGCGAGAGTCACCGAAAACCCTGCGATCCAGGACGCCGATCTCTTTGTCGTAGTTCGCGGACTTGCGGTCCCAATACCGCTGCCAACGGGTTGTCCGATCATCGGTCTGCGCCATGGTTCGCCCCAAGTTCGTCCACCGCTCGCCGTCCTCTCCAGACAAGCACGACCGCTGCCTCCGGCGCATCGGGGACAACCCCGGCTTCCGGTCAGATTCGGTGTGATCTACCTGTGCTTGACCCACGGCCAGAGCACCAATCGCGCCGAGCACGAGGAACGGGCCCGTCGCACCGGAGGAACCGGAGCCTGGGTGCGGGTGACCTGCGGAGCGGTCTGCTGCAGTAGCGCGGTGTCGTCCACGACCAGCAGTTCAACGACGCCTGAGCTTCGTCAGCATGGCGCGGTAGGCTGCGGTCTCCTCGTCGTCGAGGTCGGCAGGCAGCGTTCGGAAGGTGCCGAGTTGGTCGTGGTGTTGCCACTGCACCAGGAGCACGACCTGGGCTGCCACGAGGGCGAGTTCGCCGACGACCAACGAGATCACCCCGGCCAGTCGCTGGTCGGCCAGCAGATCGACCTGCCACCCCAGGGCGAGCGTGCGGTAGTAGTTCGAGGCGATCACCGTGTTCGTGCTCATCAGGATCACGGCGAACACGCCGTGGAACGGCATGACCGCGAACACCAGGCCCAGCCGGCCGAGGTGCGGCAGCCGCCCAGGTGACGGGTCCGCGCCCACGACGACCCAGTAGAACAGGTAGCCGCTCACGAGAACGACCAGGCTGAGCGCCATCCGCGACCAGTGCTCGGACATCACCGGCTCAAAGACCCCGCCGAAGTACAGCAGGTAGTAGCTGACGACGAACACGACAGTCGCGACGATCGGATGGCACAGTGTCCGGGCCAGCCGCGAGTCGAGAACCCAGACGAGCAGCTCACGAGGACCTTCCGCCTCGGTGAGTGTCCGCAGGGCCAGAGTGACGGGCGCGCCGAGTACGAGCAGCAACGGCGCGATCATGTTGAGCGCCATGTGCATCACCATGTGCACGCTGAAGCTGGCCGGTGCGTACGCACCCACGCCGGACGATGTCGCCATGACCCCTACGGCGCACCCTGCCAGCCACGTTGCTGTGCGGTGCGCTGGCCAGCGTTCGCCACGTGCGCGCAACCGCTGCAGGGCAAGCACGTACCCGGCGGCGGCGATGAGGAAGCCGACGCCCAGCAGAAGGTCCAGCCGCCAGCTGAGGAGCAGGTTCAGCGCGTCCGGCGGGCCGGGCAGCCGATAGCCGAGCGCGACCTGGAGCGGGTTGAGATCGGCTCCCAGCAGCGCCGGCGGCACTTGCTGGGCCATGCCCGCCGACACCCCGACCGTGACCAGCATGAGCACGGTCTCGGCCACGACGAGGGCGACAAATCCTCGTTTGCGGCGGGCCAGCGTGGCGAGAGCCCCGAGCAACGCGAACACGGCCACCTTGGCGAGCGTTGTCCGGCCGTACTCGGTGGTGAGCAGTTGCGAAGGGGTGACCAGCGTGAGAGCGGCGACCACACCCGAGGATGCCACTGCGAGCCAGCACCAGAACGCGAAGCGCCGGTAGCGCCTGATCGCGATGCCCGGCCTGCCGGTGCCCCGACGCACGTGCAGCACCAGGCAGACCAGTACGCCGAGCCACAGTGCCGCAGTGACCACGTGGATGATCAGGCTGTTCATGGCCACGTCGTGCGCCAGACCCGCGGAGCCGTGACCCACCACGACCGGTGGCAGCAGGCCCATCACAGCGACCACAGCGAGACCGGCAGCCGGCCGCCACCTCAGTACGCGGTGGCAGCACAGAGCGACTACGAGCGCCACCACTGCCGAGACGAGCCAGGCGATCGGTTCGCTCAGCACGGAGACCACCACCGCGAGGCCCTCGGGGCTCAGCACCGCCGTCACCGGCACACCGGTCGACTCGGCGCCGTCGAACGGCACCAGGAGTGCGGCTGCGACGAACCACACCCATGCGGCCCAGCCACCCAACCGGACCGCGCTCCAGCCATCGGCGGTCAGGGCACCGGAATCCTTGGGAGGAACGAAGAATGCCGCATAGCACAGCGCACCGGCACAGAGCGCGGCCGCCAGGTCGGCCACGAACCGCAGCACATACGTGCCGATCTTCGTGACGGTTCCTGGATTGGGGAGGCCCATGGCCGCGTACGCGTCAGCGTTGCCGGACACGAGCGCAACGACGAGCACCAGTCCGACAGCTGTTCCTCCGGCCAGCCACGCCACAGGTCGCCCGCCGCGGCGGGAGGTCGAGATCGTCACCGGGACCGCTTCCGTGGGCTCGTTCGTTCGGAATCGCGCTGAGGCCCAAGCAGTTCAGCCGACTTGTTGCCTTCTTCGAGGAGCCACCACGGGGTGACCGTGGCCGACTCGCCGTGCGCGCGGTCGAGCTGCCGGTCCATCCGGCGCGCTTCCCGTTCGTCGGAGCGGTACCACTGGCGCAGGAACGCGCCGACGAGCACGGCCGCCGCCACGTCGCCGAATCCCCAGAGGACACCGCCGCCGATCTGCTGGTCCGCCAGGGGAGTGGGACCCCACGACCGGCGGCCGGCACCGACGTAGAAGTCGCTGACCAGCGTCGCCATCATCATGATCGGGATGCCGAGCAGGATGTGCACCGGCCCGAGGCCGACGACCATGACGAACCGGAAGACGAACGGCGGCCGGTGCGGCACCGGGTCCACGCCCAGCAGCGACCAGTAGAATAGGAACCCCGCCAGCACGAAGTGCACGTGGGAGAGGTCGTGCGCCCACACGTTGGTGAGCGACCAGTCGTAGAGCGGCGTGTAGTAGAAGACGAACTGGCTGACTGAGAACAGCAGGAACGTGATGGCGGGGTGCGCGAGGAAGCGTGCCGGGGCGCTGTGCACCACCGCGAGAAGCAGCGCGCGGCCGCGTTTGGGCAGGGTGCGCATCGCCAGCCGCATCGGCGCTCCGAGGACCAGAGGTACCGGCGCGATCATCTGCAGAAGCATGTGCTGGATCGCGGGCACGCTGAAGAGGACACGGTCGTAGACGCCGAGCGCCGAGGACGTCGCGACGAAGATGATGGCGAGCCCGACGAACCAGTAGACGACGCGGCTGCGTTCCCAGGTGTCACCCCGGCGGCGCAGCACTCTCACGCCCCACAGGTACAGGGCTCCCGCGGCGATGATCGGCAGCACCATCGCCGGATCCAGCGTCCAGCTGGTGAACATCCTCGCGACCGTCAGCGGTGGCAGGTTCACGTCGGGCATGGTCGCCAGTGCGGCACCGGACACCGTGGTCACGTCCTGTCGTTCTGCTGCGCCGGACTGGGCGTGAACCGCCGCAGGCGCATGCTGTTGGACACCACGAACAGTGACGACATCGCCATCGCCGCGCCGGCGACGAGCGGGTTGAGCAGTCCGGCCGCGGCGAGAGGAATCGCCGCGACGTTGTAGCCGAACGCCCAGAACAGGTTCCCGCGGATGGTCCGCAGCGTCGCGCGGGCGAGTTTGATCGCGTCGGGTACCGCCGTGACGTCCTCGCGCACCAGGATGAGATCCGCGGCATCGATCGCGACGTCAGTGCCGGCCCCGATCGCCATGCCCAGGTCGGCGGTGGCGAGGGCGGCAGCGTCGTTCACCCCGTCGCCGACCACAGCCACCGCACGTCCCTCCGCCTTCAGCCGACGCACCTCCTCCGCCTTGTCGCCCGGCAGGACTCCCGCGACGACGCGCTCGACGCCGATCTCCTCAGCGACCGTGCGGGCCGTGGTCTCGTTGTCCCCGGTGAGCAACACCGTGCGCAGACCGAGCTCATGCAGTTCGGCGACCGCTTGCCGCGCGTCGGCCCGCACCGCGTCGCGCAGGCCGAGCAGCCCGGCGAACTCTCCGTCCAGGCTGACCACCACCGTGGTCCGGCCGTGGTGCTCCCACTCGCCGCGCAGTTCGTCGAGCGCCGCGGGCAGTGCGCAACCCTGGTCGGTGAACAACTTCGCGCGTCCGGCCCGCACCTCGTGGCCGTCCACGGTCCCCGAGGCACCCAGGCCGGGTTCGTCGCGGAAACCGGAGACCGGCGGCAGGGAGCCGACCTCCGCGCGGGCTGCGGAGACGATCGCCACCGCGACCGGGTGCGTGGAGACCTGTTCGAGTGCGCCCACCAGTCGCAGCAACTCGGTGCGTTCGACATCGTCGGCGCAGTGCACGTCAACCAACGACATCGTGCCTGTCGTGACCGTGCCGGTCTTGTCGAGCACGACCGTGTCGATGGTTCGCGTCGACTCGAGCGCCGGGTAGCCCTTGATGAACAGACCCAGCCGTGCTGCCCGGCCGGAGGCGACCATCAACGCCATCGGGGTCGCGAGGCCGAGCGCGCACGGGCACGCGATCACCAACACCGCGAGCGCGGCGGCGAACGACCGCTCGACGGAGCCGTCGATCAGGAGCCACCCGGCGAGCGTGAGGATCGCCAACGCCAGCACCGCGGGTACGAAATAGCCGGACGCCCGATCCGCTACGCGCTGCACCGGTGCCTCTCCAGTCTGCGCATCCGCCACCAGCCGCTCCATCGCGGCCAGTTGGGTGTCCCGGCCGACCTTCGTGGCCTTGACCAGCAGCGTGCCGTTGAGGACGACGGTGCCACCGATGACGTCGGCGCCCGCGGCGGCTTCCACCGGCACCGACTCGCCGGTCATGGAGCTCATGTCGACGGCAGCGCGTCCGTCGACCACCACGCCATCGCTGGCGACCCTCTCACCGGACCGGACGATGAACCGCCGGCCGACCTGAAGCTGGTCGACGGGAACGATGTGGTGAGAGCCGTCGTCGAGCACGAGAACGACTTCCTCGGCACGCAACGCGGCCAGTTCACGCAACGCGCCACCAGCCCGCCACCGTGCCTTGGCCTCGAAGTAGCGGCCAGCGAGCACGAACGCTGTCAGGCCTGCCGCCACCTCCAGGTAAATCGCGCCTTCCGGCTGCGGCAACAACCACATCCCGGCGACACTCTCGGGCGGCGCCGCCGCGAAGAACATCGAGTAGCTCGACCACGCCGTCGCCGCGATGATCCCGAGCGACACGAGGGTGTCCATCGAGGTGGCGCCACGCCTGGCGCTACGTGCGGCGACGCGGTGGAACGGCGCTGCTGCCCAGCACACCACCGGTGCCGCGAGCGCCAGAAGCAACCACTGCCAGCCGGGGAAACGCCAACCAGGCAGCACGGTGAAGGTGATCGACAGATCAGCCAGTGGGACGAACAACACCACTGCCACCACGAGCCTGTGCCACAGGTCGCGGGCGTGCTCCGCCTCGTCGCGGCCCTCAGGCTCCGGTTCCGCAGGCCGCACGACCTCGGCTCCGTACCCGACCTGGACGACCGCTTCGACGAGTGCCTCGTCGGTCACGTCGCTGGTCACGGTCACCTGCGCCCGGCCGGTGGCGAAGTTGACGGTCGCGGCCACACCGGAGAACTTGTTCAGCTTGCGCGACGTCCTGGCCGCGCAGGCCGCACAGGTCATGCCGGACACGAACAGCTCGACATCTCGCCGGTTCCTCGCAGCTTCCCCCTGACCGGGATCAGCTGTGCCGGTGGGAACGAGTCCGGATTCGACCATGTGAGAGTCCCGCTTCGCAGAGTCCGCTCTAAAACTATGGCCAATAGTAGAGAGTGTGTGTGGCCTGCGCCCGCGCGGGCACCGAGTCAGGGGCCACGGGCATGGGCACGGGGGCGCACTGCTGTTCGCTGCCGTCGGCTCGGTGTTGTACGAGACGGGCGACCGATTCGCCGCGCCGCCGGAGGTGGCCGGCCTGCCGGTGACGATCGTGTCGAGCTGCAGACACTTCTTGTTCCGGTTCACTCGGCCGGGTACACCTGAAGTTAGGATCAAGGCCAAGAGTGTCTTCTCGCACTAGCCTCGTCCGCCATGGGTTCTGGCAGATTCTGGAGTGCGGCAGGGCTGGCTTTAGTGATCACCGCGGCATTGGTGTCGCAGGCTCAGGCAAACGAGCAGCCTCTGCTGCCGGACCTTCGCCAAGCACCGGTCGGATGCCCTGGTGGCTATGGCGGAGATCCCGCGCTTTGCCGGGACTGGGACGTCTGCATGGTCACCGACGCCCAGGCGCCCAATGGCGACTGCGTGACTTCTGGCGACATCCAAGCGGTTCGACTGCGGTTCACCACCGCCGAGGACAACGTCGGCGACGGTCCCTTGCTGCTCTACGGCCGACGTCCAAACCGAAGCTCCGCCGACATGGAAGTGCGTCAAGCCTTCCAAACCGGACGAGGCGGGCCGATTCCTGGCTCGTACGACGAAGCCGAGCGTGCCACCGCCACGTCGATGTACTACGAGCCTGCCCGAATGCACAGGCACTGGCACCTCATGGGATTCGCGCGGCTGCAGCTGCGGACTCCAGGGGGCGAGACCGTTGTCGCCGACCGCAAGAACGGGTTCTGCCTCGGCGACCGCTACCGCACCGCCGATGCCGACACGTTGCCCGGCGCAGTGCGCGACACCGCCAGCCCGGAAGGCCAGCTCGCGCAACGCCTCGAGAAGAGCCGCTGCGGATACGGCGATCCACGCGCTACCGAGATGTTCGAGGGCATCTCCGTCGGCAGCGGCGACGACTACCGCTTCAACGTCGACTTCCAGTGGCTCGACCTCACCAACGTCCCGTCCGGCACCTACGACGTGGTCAACACGGTCAACTCCGACCGTACCCTCGTCGAGTCCAGTTACGACAACAACTCCTCCTCGATCTCGATCTCCGTCCAATGGCCAGGCGGCGCCGCCACCCGGCCGTTGGTGATCACTGAGGCTCCTGCCGTGACGCTGCTCAGGAGCTGTCCAGGACGGGAGCGTTGCACGGCTGCGACGAAGGCGGGAACGGGTTCTGTCGCCAGGCAGGATGACCGTGGCCTGGGTCAGGCGCCGAACGTGCCCTTGACGAGATCTGCTGTGCGCGGCCGCAGCGGGCCCATCCGGACACCGGGTTCGGCCACCGGGAGGAATGGGTGCAGTTCCGTGACCTCCGCGCTGGGCTGCTGCTGTTGCGCCAACGCGAACGCCCCCTGAACAGTGAATCCGCGCGTCGTTGACACGTGCTCGGAATTCCAGGCTCAGGCCTTGAACGAGGTGGTCGCGACATCCGTAGACATTGAGGAGACCGTCTGCCGCAGGAGGGGGGCCCCGGTGTCACGGAGAGGTGCGGCCGCGCTGGCGTTGCTTCTGCTGACAGGTGCCTGCGCGACGAACCCTGACGGCACTTCACTCGGTCTGATCGGACCTGCTGGACCGGCAGTCGACGGAGAGACGTCACCTGAGTACAGGATGGGAGTTCAGGTTGTGCAGACGCCGAACCTCGGCGAGATCCTCGTGGACCACAATCAGAACACCATCTACCGGTACGAGAAGGATGCAACGAATCCACCGAAGTCCAATTGCGTCGAGCCCGACTGCACGCTGAAGTGGACGCCTCTGCTGACGGCCGAGGTGGAAACCACGAACGGCATCGACGCCGTGCTTCTCGGCATGACGGAGCGCCCCAACGGCCTCAGGCAGGTGACGCTCAACGGGCACCCGTTGTACCGCTACGTCGAGGACGAAAAAGCCGGCGACGCGTTCGGTGACGGCCTCGATGGGGTCTGGTTCGCCGTGACCCCGACCGGCGAGAAAGCCCGAGGCTAAGACCGGTCGCCTGGGAAGATGATGCGGTAGCCATTGGCGATACCTGCACTAAGCGGTGCGCTGAATCAGGGTGCCTCTATCCTGGCGAGCGTGCTGGGCAAGGAAGCTGTCAGTGCTGTGACACGAGCACGCGTTAAGCGCTTGGTCGCTGCTCTGGCCGTCGTGCTCGGATTGATGGTGGTGCAGAGTGCGTCTTGTCTTGACCAGTTCGCCACCTTCGGTGACAATCACACGCCTGCCGTAGCGATGACGGGTTTCGTGTCCGGACATCCCGCTGGCTGTGACCATGCTCCGCAACAAGACCTACTGCCGGCTACCAAGTCTGTTCCCATCGCGACTGTGACTTGCCAACCGCACCGGGGCATCCCACGCGGGTCGCATGATCATCAGTGATCCTTCTCGAACTCGTCGATGACGTGGGCTGGGATCCGGCCACGATCAGACAGCTCGTGTCCGTTCCTGGTGCCCGCGTTCTGCGCCTTGAGATCGATCTCATAAGTGGTGCCATCGAGGCCGAACTGCACGGTCTCGATGTTCTACGGCTGTGGTGCCGTCCGGGTCGTCAATGAGCTGTACCAGGACCTTCTGTGTCATTCCGCATACCCCGCAGGATTGATGAAGAATTGATGGAGTCAGCCCAATTTAGCAGTAACCACGCATCCCATGTGAACGCGGTTGTATTAGACCGCCGATTGTGGCGCGCTGCCTCGCTACCGCCGCAAGCGCCCACCAAGGATGGATGTCCGGTCGGCAGGAAGAACGTATTCGAGCATCGGGGTGACTACACCGAGTCCTCTAATCCCAACTGGAGGGCTTCGGCATGGTTCCGCTCTGGCCTGGAAAATGCCGAAACCGTACAGCAGCGCGATGCCTACCCGTTCAAGTTGACGGCGCCGGCGACCCCGTGGGGATCCTCTACAGCCGAGTCGTTATCGCTTCTCGTGTCCGCTGAGGCCGTCTGTGTCTTCTTGTCGACGCGGCGGCGTTTGTCGCGGGTGTATACGACTGCCGGTTTGCCGTCGCCCGAGCGGCGGTGGTCGAGCTCGAACAGGGTGGTCGCGGTCAATAGTTCGCTGAGCTTGGCGTAGCCGTAGTTACGCGAGTCGAAATCCGAGCGTTGCTTGATGAGGATGTGCCCGACGGTCGCCAGAGGCGCCCACCCGTCGTCATCGGAAGCCGCGTCGACGGCGTTGCGCAGCTGGTTGACCAACGCGGTATCGGCCTTGAGTTGCGTGGTGGAGACCGCGGCCGGTCTGGTCTTGACCACCGCGCCCGTCGACGCGGTCGTTCCGTCGGCGTAGGACAGGTTCTCGATGTAGATGAACTTGTCGCAGGCCGCGACGAACGGCTTGGGGGTCTTACGTTCGCCAAACCCGAACACCGTCAAACCAGACTCGCGCAGCCGCGCTGCGAGCCGGGTGAAGTCGCTATCACTCGAGACGATGCAGAATCCATCGAAGCGATCCGAGTACAGCAGGTCCATCGCGTCGATCACCATCGCCGCATCGGTGGCGTTCTTGCCCGCTGTGTAGGCGAACTGCTGGATGGGCTGAATCGACTGGGCCAGCAGCTGATCGTTCCAGCCTCGCAGGTTGGTCCCAGTCCAGTCTCCGTAAGCTCGCTTGACGTGCGCGGTACCGAACTTGGCGACCTCGGCCAACAACCCCCGACGACCGACGGCTGTGCGTTGTCCGTATCGATGAGCACCGCGAGCCTGGCGGCGTTCTCGCGAGCCATAACCTCGCTCCCAGCAGTCTGTCGGCCGGCAGCACCGACCAACGCCGATCTCTATTCCGGTCATCCACGACGGCACGGGCTGCAGCACGCCGACGGCACGACGAGCCTGTGGTGCTGCTCGTCCACGGTGACACGCGCACAGCGGATGCTCGCCCACAATGTGACCGGGCCATAGGCTCCCGACTCGGGATCACATCAAGGAGTTCGATGTCCGCCACCACCAGGTCGTACCTGGCTTTCGTGCCCCACCACACGCTGAACGCGCACGAGGTACTGGCCATGATCGACCGCGGCGACGGTCCCGAAGCAGAGATTCTGGTCAATCTGCCCGACGCGCCCTCGGCCACCATGCTGGCCTCAGCGCTCAACGGGATCTTGTTACAGCGGATCACCGCCGAGCGGCACTTGTCGGCGGTTCTGGACGGCGCGCCAGACCCGGTCCGCGCCGCCGTCGGCGGGGTGCTGCCCACCCTGATGGCCGCCGCTTCCGAGGATCCGGCCGCTTCGCGGGTGGCTCGGCAACTCCCGACGATCGGCGACGAAGGCTTTCTGCAGTTCCCGACGACCAACTGCCCCGGCCGGTGCGAGTTCTGCGGGACGTGCCGTGATGACTGTGCCGCCTGCCCAGCATGTGCCGACGGTGAGTGCGAGATCTGCCTGCCGGCGATCCTGACACCGCGGACGGCCGCGGTGCTCGGGCACGCGCTGGCGATCCTCGCCGACGAGGCGTACGACTACATCTACCGGACCGGCTTGTGCCGCGACGGGCAGCCCGGCCCGCTGGGCGCTGTGCTTCCTTGCATCGCGGATCTGGACGAGTGGTTTCTGCGCCGCTACGCCCGCACCTTCGACGACCTCAGCTCCGATCTCCAGATCGGCCGGTATCCCACACCGACTTGCACCGCCGAGGAAATCGCGCTCGACCTGGCGATCCAGGACGCCGAACGCCTCTACAGCGACGAGGACGAACTCGTCACGGACCTGGAGGCCAGCCTCCCTGCCTCCAAGGCGGACTACAACTGGAACACGCTGCAGGATGTCTTGTTCCAGGACAAGGACTACGAAGGGCTGCTCAGCCACCGGTTCCCGATCGAGACAGGGGAGGCCGAGGCGTGGTTCGAGGAGTTCGGCAACGTCCCACCGCGTGATCGTCATCGCGGATTCCGTCGCTGACGTGCCACTTGGCCACTTGGCCAGCACCGCACCCTCCATGACCGTGTTCGAGGGCCGACCTGCTTAAGCGGGTGATCTTGTCGTACCCCTCCAGTAGCGTCCTGAACACTTTGGGTAATCGCTATCTGGCATTGGGAGATCACATGGCGCGGCTGCCAGCGATGGGCTCGGCCTTCGAAACCCGCCTGAGCCTAGAGACTGGGATCGATGCGGGGACTGCCTTCACGCTGCTGGAACGTAAAGGCGCCGGGCACCCGGACACGCTTGCTGACCACTTGGCTGAGGAGTTGTCACGGGTCTACAGCCGTTGGACGCTTGAACATTGCGGAGCGGTGCTGCACCACAACTTCGACAAACTCGCCCTGCTAGGTGGTGCCACGCAGGTCTGGTACGGCGGCGGGCGGGTGGCAGAACCGGTTCGTGTGCTGGTGAATGGCAGAGCCACGCGGTCTTGTGGCCCGGTCAGTGTGCCGGTCGACGAGCTGGTCACCGATACGGTTCGCGCGTTCTTCGCCACGCGGCTGCCCGAGTTAGCCGATCATGTCAGCATCGAGCTCAACATCACCGCGAACTCCAGTCCTGGTGCGGTGTTCGCTGCGGAGGTGGCTCCCGAGCGGCAGTCGTGGTTTGCTCCGTCGTCGATCGACGACTTGCGTGAACGCCGGATGCTTGTTGCCAACGACACCTCGCTTGGGACCGGCTGGGCCCCGGACAACGAGGTTGAGCGCTTCGCTCGCCGCCTCGTCGACACGTTTTCCACAGTCAGCGAATTCACGGCCTCTCGGCCGTGGTGCGGGACTGACGTCAAGCTGATGGTGCTCGCTGACAGCAGTCGGCTCGATGCCGTGCTGTGCGTGCCCCAGAAATCGACGCATGTACCGGACCGGGCGACGTACGTGGACAATTCTGACGAGGTGCTGGTCGAGTGCCGCCGGATCGCGGCGGCCGAGCTGCCGTCGCACAAGGCGACGTTCCGTCTCAACGCGCGGGACATTCTCGAACGCGACGAGCTGTACCTGACCTACAGCGGCAGTTCCATCGAGTCGGGCGACGAAGGTGTCGTCGGGCGGGGTAATCGCGTCAACGGGTTGATCACGCCGTTGCGGCCGATGAACCTTGAGGGTGCCAACGGAAAGAACCCGGTGTACCACGTCGGCAAGCTGTACAACGTGGCCGCTCGGCGAATCGCGCAGCAGCTTCACGATCGGTTCGGTGGCTACTGCGAGGTGCACCTCGTCAGCGCTACGGGTCAGCCGCTGCAACGGCCGTGGCGGGTGCTCGTGCGCATGACGGCAGCCGATGTCGGTGAGGAGGTGGTTGAACTCGTTGTGCATCAGGTCATGGACTCGATCCCCGAGCTGACCACGGAGATCATCTACGGGGACCTGCGCCTCGCTTAGTCGGCGTCAGTGTTCGGCGGACAGCACCTCGTCCTCGAGCGCGGTAGCGATGGCGGGCCATCCGGGCCCGGTCATGCCTATCGCGGTCCAGTACGTGCGCTGGGCTCGGACGATGCGTCCGAGCCCGGCCGCTGCCATCGTGGCGGGAACGGGGCGAAGGACACGACGCAGAGCCGATCCTGGGCCGGTGGCTCCTGGCCGAATGCCGGCCATGACGAGCAAGGTCGCGGTCCGCACCGCGTCGACAAGATCGACGCCCCAGAGCGCCGCTGTCGGCCCGAACACCGTCTCGGCCCAGCTGACTTTGGACAAGATCCACGCCAGTCTCTCGGCGCCCGAACCGATGTCGGTGGCGAGGTACTCGGGGCGAGCGGTGTGCCACAGCAGCACCGCATCGGCGAAGACGTTGCCGTCGCAGCTAAAGAACAGCGTGATGCCGCTGACCGGACCGCGGTGCCAGACGGTGAGGTCACCGCTGATGGTCAATCTGCCGGCGTGGATTCCGATGGCTGACAGTGCACTGATCCAGATGTCGATCAGCTGGGCATGATGGTGCGTGCCGGAGATGCGTTGAACGCAGGACAAGTTCACGAAGGAGGTCAGGTAGCCATCCCGGAGGCGGCCGTCGCTGTCCCGTTCACCGGTAAATCGAACGACGGGCTGTGGCAGAAAGCCCTCCCGCCACACACGGTTGACGCCATCCTTGAGCCAGGGATCGAGTGCCTGGACAGCCGAGATCGTCAGGTCGGTGTCACGGCCCCACCACACGGGCAGCAAGCCATCTGCCGGGATTCCGTTGTCGTCGAAGGTTCTTGCCATCGTCGCGACGAGGTGCGCCGGGTTCGGCGATCGTCGCGGTGGCCGGGGGTTCGAAGCAGCGCGATGTGGGCGAACTCTGATGTGCTGCTGATCGATCTCGACCCGCCACTGAGAGGCGAACTGAGTGTGCAGGGCGTCGGCGAGCTGAGAGGGGTAGTCGGGTGCGAGGCTCAGCACGGTATGGAGGCTAGGGCCTGAAAGTGCTGCGCAGGGTCGAATCGCGTTAGCCCGGCTTCCTGCACCTGGCCTGGACGCAACCGATGCGCATCGATGATGGCCTCCGCCAGGCGTGCTGCTGCGGCCTCGTCATCGTCCAGCGGGTGCGCTTCGGCTACGACGCCGGTCTGTTCGCACAGCGCAATCTCGGCACATGTCCCGGCACGCCAGACCAGCGCAGCCACCGGTGTCCCACATCGCAAAGTTTCACCAAATACAGCAGCGCCTGCCTCGACGTAGTCCCGTGCGCACGTGTAGATCATCGTCCTGGCCGACCGAAGAGCTTCGATCTTGTCAGCACCGGCCAGCTCGCCAACCAACTCGACGTGAGGCGCGGACAGGATCGCACGGTGCCGGGCGACATAGCCGGGATCGAGCGTGGGGCCGATGATGCGCAAGCGCTGGCCCAGTTTCGCGGCAGCCAGCGCGGCGAGATGAGGCGCCTTGTCGCTATCGATGCGGCCGATCCACACCAGATCGCCACCCGCGACCGCAGGAGGTGGCGTTTCCTCGCCGAAGCCGAACTGCACGCTCAACGCCTGCTGCGGCCGGTGGGCCTCATAGCGCAGCATCATCTCCGGCGAATAGCAGTACAGCCGCGACCGCCGACCATCGAACGCGTCGGCAGCATGCTGAAAGTTCGGATCATGCTGGAAAGTTGCCACGGCGCAACCCAGGCCTTGCCAGGACGCCCGCCAAGCGCTCAGTGACGGGTACTCGTGCCCGACAACGAGCAGGTCAAGGTTGAGAGCGTCGAGCTGGTGCCAGCGATCGCTCTCGACTGTCGTGTGCTCAAGCCGGATCGGAAGACGCCGGAACCCACCAGGAAGATCGTCGCGCCAGGCCGGTCCGATCAGCACGGCCTCGACGCCGGTGCGCTGCGCACCTACCGCGACTGCCCACAGCCAGCGTTCAATCCCGCCGTACCCGTACGGCGGGAAAGCGTAGGCCGAGGGAAAGTCGCAGATACCGACTCTCACGCCGAGGTAGTGCCGTCGGCGTTGATCACGGCGTAGCCGAGCAGCGGCTGCAGGACCTCAGGAATGCGGACCGAGCCGTCGGCTTGCTGGCCTTGTTCGAGGATGGCGACCAATGTGCGGCCGATCGGTAGCCCAGATCCGTTGAGCGTGGCGGCGAGTCCGCGCTTGCCATCCTTGGTCTTGGTGCGGATACCCGCACGACGGGCCTGGAAGACGCCACAGTCGGAGACGCTGGAGATCTCCCGGTAGCACTGCTGGCTGGGCAGCCATACCTCGATGTCGTAGGTGTACTCGGCAGAGAAGCCGATGTCGCCAGCTGCCAGGCGGACAACTCGGTAGGCAAGCCCGAGCTCCTTCAGACAGGTCTCCGCGTGACTGAGCATGATCTCAAGTTCGTCGCGAGAACTCTCGGCGTCGACGATACGAACGAGTTCGACTTTGGCGAACTGGTGCAGCCGGATCAGACCGCGGGTATCACGTCCGTAGGAGCCAGCCTCGGAACGGAAGCACGGCGTGTGTGCCGTATAGGCCAGCGGCAAGGACTCTGCCTGCAGTGTCTCGCTGGCGTGCAGGTTGGTCAGCGGCACCTCGGCGGTCGGCACGAGGAACAGTTCGCGATCCGCTACGCCGGTCTTGAACAGGTCTTCCTCGAACTTGGGAAGCTGCCCGGTGCCCGTCATCGTCGGCCGATTGACCAGCGCAGGCAGTGAGAACTCGACATACCCGTGCCGCCTGGTGTGAAGCTGCAGCAGGAAGGTGGCAATGGCGCGCTCGAGCTCAGCGCCCACGCCCTTCAACACGGCAAACCGTGGCCCTGCGAGCTTGCTGGATCGGTTGAAGTCAAAGATCCCGAGGCTCTCGCCGATGTCGACGTGGTCTCGTGGGGTGAAGTCGAAGGTCGGGGCCGTGCCCCAGGTTCGCACCTCGACCGCGAACTCGTCGGAGTTGCCGTCTGGTAGCTCGTCGTCTGGCAAGTTCGGGATACCGAGCAGAAAGTCGCGAAGGTCGTCTTCGAACTGCCTGTGCTGCTCTTCCGCATGCTGGATCTCGGACTTGAGATTCCGAGCGCGTTCGCGCAGCTCGGCCACATCCTCGCCGGCCTTGGCCCTCTGCTGAACCTCGCGCGCGAGCTCGTTCGACTCCTTGCGAGCGCTGTCGATCTGCTGAGCTGATGCGGTCCGCTGACTGGTCAGCTTCTCCAGATGTCCGAGGTCGAGCTCGAAGCCACGGCGAGCTAGTTTTCGCACAGCCTCGGTAGCCGGATCGAGCAGAACGCGAGGATCGTGCATCAGTGCTCCAGTGCATAGTTGACCTGACGACCCACGGGGCCGACTTCGCCTGGTGAGAGTATCCAAACTGGATGTCGCTATTGATGGCCGGGCTGTCGGGTGAGCTTGCGACCACGGTCGACGACCTCTGCCAATACGTCATCTGGCAGCACGATTGGCGACACATAAGGCGCCTCGGGGAGCGCATCGCAGGCAAGTGATTCAACGCCGTCCAGCAGTGCTTGCACCAGCGAGACAAGGATCCCGTGCCCCACCACGAGCCGAGGCGAGGGATACGCCAGGCATGATCCCAGTCCCGCGAGGAGGCGGTCTGCGGCCATCAGCCACGACTCATCGGCACCAGGTGGGACAGCCGCTGGACCGTGCTCACCCAGCCAGGCGCCGTAGGTGCGCCACTCGCAGCCCTCGAAGTCGCCATAGCGGATCTCGTCCAGCCGATGATCAATCTTCCGCACGGTCTTGGTGTCTCCGAGCAAGAGGTCCGCAGTCTGAGCTGCCCGTGCGAACCGACTCGTCACGCAGACGTTGACGGCTTTGAGCCATAGTGCGCGCTCTGACAACTGCGCGCATTGTTTGATGCCTACATCGTCCAGGGCGACAGGAACGGATGGGTCGCCGTTCACGCGGTACGAGGCGCTCAGACGGGTCCGGGCGTGCCGAACGAGGTAAGTCCTCATCGCGGCTGGTCAGTTCCCGACGATGGAGGACAGCAGCGGGTCCCCGAGATCGTCGAGCATGGCCATCGCTGTCGGATCGTCGGTGTCCAGGTAGTAGAGGCAGCCGTCCACTGCCAGCGTGGCCGACCACGCCAGAACCTCGTCAACCAAGTCCGGTACCTGCTCCCGGCAGAGCGCGACTCGATCAGCGAATCCTTCGTTCGGGGTGTAGTAGACGCACCAGAACGCCCAATCGAAGGCCGGCGGACCGACCTTCGCGTGCGGATCGATGAAGATCGGAGTCTGGTCCAGATCGAACAGGACGTTCTCGGCGTAGAGGTCGGAGTGCAGCATCACCCTCGCGGTGCTGGCAGACACCAGGTCACGACATAGGGCTAATGTCCGACTGACACGAGATGCTCCGAGGACGTCTGCGAACCGCTGTGCGCGCTGCTCAATCCGCGGTACGACGGTGTCCCGGTAGTAGTCAACGACGAGGGGCACCTGGCCTCTCATGACCATGCGCTGATGCAAGCGAGGAAGAGCAGCGGCAACGCGCTGGGCATGATCGTCTGGACGAGTGCTTCCGCCGATCCGGCGTCCAACTGCCTCGATCATAAGCATCTGATCGTCGTCACTGGCCCGACGAAGGCGACAGACGCCGTCGCCGCCCCAATGAGTGAGCGCTTCTCTCTCCAGGACAAAGCGTTCAGCCTCAGGCAGCGCTTTCAGGACGACCGGCTGGTCGTCGCCCAAGTGCCCGAACGCCACCACCGACGTCCATCCAGCGTCGTGATACCCAGCTAACCGCACGTCCCACCGGTCTGCCGCATCAGCGAACAACCGGTCGACCCCACTGAGCCAGCTGGTGACGTCTGCGCCGTAGTGCTCGGTCAAGCGGCGGTGAGAGCCAGGCGGTACGTCGTGTGTCAGCGTGGCCATGTCCTCACGATCCGACGAGAGTTGATCTCTGATCTTAGGGCAGCTTGGCGCAGCGGCAGCCATCAATCCTTCAGACAGGTCTCCGAACGTTTTTCAGGCCCATCGTCAGCGGCGCAAAGTTGGAAGGCACGCCAATCGGCGCCAGTGAGTGTCAAGTCCGACAACAGGGTGGGGCTTGTCCTGGGACGTGATGGGTGGCGTCTCGCCATCCCATCACGTCGGTTGGAATCACTATCAGTGCTGATAACCGAACTTGATGCTCGTGACTAGTCGTCTGAAGCCGAAGGTGGGCACAAGGATGTGTCCACCATCCGGATTCTTGGAGTCGCGTAGGCCCACCACGTCGGTGCCGAGAGCCACCTCGACACAAGCGCCGTTTCCCTGGCTGTATGAGCTTGTTCGCCAGGTGAGATGGGACAGGTCGGGGCTCGACATGCGGTACCCCTCCACTTGATCGTCAGGACTTGATCTGTTCGGCAGCTCGGGCGATCAGCTTTGCCGATGCGGACTCGTCGAGTGCCAGCTGCCATACACGATCATAGGCTTCAGTGAACCTGCGAACCTCGTCGGTTTCGTCTTCCAGGACGAAGTAGGTGACCGTCTCGGAGAAGATCACGTCGGTGTCGTCGGGGTCGGGGAAGCTGAGAATGGTGAAGTTCCGACCCAACGCCGGCCGCGCACCAGTTGACCATGGCAGGACGCGGATGCTGACGTTCGGCGCGTTCTTGGCAAGCGTCACCAGGTGTTCGAGCTGGGCTCGAAGGACGTCCGGGCCGCCGACCTGAGTGTGCAAGGCCGCCTCGCTGATCAACACGCGGAGCTTCAGCGGTCGGACGCCGTGCAGACGTTGCTGGCGCTCCATGCGCACGGCCAGTAGCTGCGCGACCTGCTCCGGCGCCTGATGTGGGTCCCAGGAGCTGATCAACGCTTGGGCGTACTCCGGAACCTGAAGGAGCCCAGGCACGAACTCACCCTCAAGTACCGCTGCGCTATCAGCCTCGTCCTCGAGGTCGAAGTATTCGGCGAGGTTCTTGGGAACAAGGTCGTGGTAGGGCCGCCGGACCACTGCTCCCTTGCGGCCGGCGGTCTGCGCCGCGATCTTGACCATCTCCGCCACGACCTCGGCCGGTGCACCGTAGAGCTCAAGTGCGGCTTTGACCCGGAGCGGTTCAGCGCTCTGGCCGTTCTCCATCCGCGAGATCGTGCCGCTGCCGCAGAACAGTGACGCTGCCGCATCGTCGGCCGTCAGTCCAGATTTCGCGCGGTGCTGACGCAGTGTGCGCGCAAGCCTGCGTCGAGGCATGCGAGCGGCCCGGTCAGAAGCACTCACAGTGCACCTCCTTCTCCTGGGGACCAGTGTGCCTGCTACCCGTCGTAATCGCACATCCCCCATCTGGAGGGTGTCAAAATGGAGCGCTCCATGTTTATGGTATCCATCGTCAGCAGATCCAACGTGTTGCTACTCAGTAAGCGAGGCGCTCAAGCGGTCTTGCTCGACTGGAGCGACAGATGGGAGCAGGCATGTCCGCAACAGCTCAAGGTGCGGCCACCGATTTGGCCGCCGTGGACTGGTGGGTGCCTTGCCAAGACGCCGCGAACCGTCAACGGGTGCTGGCTGTCCGACGCACATTCGAGGGAGCGGTAGCACTCATTGCGCCGCCAGGTGAGGCTGCGATCCTGGACTTGATCGCCCTACACGCGTTGAGCGTTGGTCTCGGGCAAGAGCTCGCAAGCTTGAACGCCGCGCGCGCATGAACCGCCCCGGCCAGGCTGTCCAGCTGCCTCACAGCCATCCCGGATGGCGAAGCCACGCGCCGTGCCGGGAGGCCGGTGGATATCGCGATGTTCTGACGCGCCGACCGCTCTCGAGCGCTCCACGCGATATCCGCCAAGGTGGACGGTGGAGCCGGACGCTACCCCTTGCGTCGGCTTCACCGTCCCTTCGTCGACGTTCGTTTGTCTGCAATGGTTTTAGTGACGCTGTGGGCTCATATGTGGTCGACAATCATCGGGGAGACGAGCTTCCTGTTGCATCAGCACAGGTGCGATCGCGAACGAGTGGACGAGCCAACATCCCCTCCGAACGGATCGTCGAGCTAACCAGTGGGTTGACCGATCCACAGCTCACTGCCCCAAGCCGCACAGCCGTGGTTGTCACTTCAGCCACGGATGCCCGCGATATCAACGTCGCCAGCGCAGAGCCATCGGCCAATCGGCGGGTTGTACGCTCAGAGCGGCGGCCGTGATGGTGACCGGGTTGACTCCTCCTGAACCGTTCCGTTGGTTCCCCGCTGATGGTGCGCGGCACGCGGTGCTGCGGGGCCTGGTGGAGCCGGGCGCTACGGGCGACACGTTGTGCGGTGCCGAGGTCGTCGTGCCGAAGATCCCACCGCCGAAGTACCCGGACGGGCTGTGGCCCACATGTCCGAAGTGCGATGAGGCGTGGCGTGAGGATCAAGCGCTGCGCGCGGAGGTGCCCGCGCAGGGGCCCCTGCCGGACAGATCACGCTGCGGCGCTGGCGGACGCAGCCGTTCGCGAACGCAGCCTCAGAAGGCCGGAGTCAGCTCATGACGAACGGCGTGTTGGAGAAGATGTTGCGTGATGAGCTGCACGGCGATTTGGCCCAGCTCATCAGGATCGTGGCCGAGGGTGATGACGAGTCGGTGCTGTCTGTCGCACGGCAGGATGTACCGCGCCTGGTCCGCGTGCTGAGGGCTCTCACCGAGCAGCACAAGCCTGACGCGAACGGCCGTTGCACGGAGTGCAGGCGCGGTTGGTTGCGACGGTTGCCGGGAGCATGCCGGATGCTCCTTGTCGTCCGCCTCGCCTGGACAGTGGACGGTCCCGAGGAACCCGTGGCCGTGCCGAAGGTCCGTGGATGCTCCGCGGTGAGGCGCGGCAGGTCGAGGTGGTGATCACCGTGACGGTGTTGGAGATCCTGCTTGAGACCGGGGACTGGAGAAGTCACGTGTTCCCGGTGGACTTCGCCGGACACACGCGCAGCGCTGAGTGCGGCGATGAGTTCAGCGTCGGGCAGTTGACGGCAACGTACGACATCGTGCCGACGTGCGGCAGCTGCCGTGACAGGTGGGGGACCTATCAGGCTGACAAGCTGGAGATGTTCACACAGGGCGCGCCAGCACGGATGAGAGCCCTTCTGGAGTCCTTGCCGGAAGGAACATGGACCTCGTGAGCGACGTCGACCCGTTCCCGGATGTGCGCGCCACGCTTGCGGCGAAACGACTGTCTGATCTAGCCGACTACGTCAGCCGTGTAGACGGACCCGCGCAAACTCAGGCGGTACGCCTGATGTCTGTCCGCAGCAGTGTTGTGCGGGCATGGGCGAGGGCCGAGCGTCGCGGAGCTGTTCTCCTGGCTCTTGGTCTGTCGTTGAACGTCGCCGCGATCTTGTATGTCATCACCGGGGCGTACTCCCCGTGGGCGGTGGCCGCGTTGGTCGGCGGCACCGGTGCGCTGAGCGCTGCGGTGCTGTTCCTGTGGCGGGGAAACCAGGACGCGTTGACGTTAGCTGTCGGCGTCTACCTCGACGTCACGCCGCGGCCAGGGCATCACGACGAGGCCCTGTAGTTGTCCCGTCTGGACTTCCCTTCTCGTTTTGAACTGCTGCGTGGTCACTTTTCAAGGTCAACAAGCCGGAGCGGTCTGATGTTGCCGCAACGCTTTCGGCTGTCGATGTACCCCTAGCTGCCCGTCACACCGACCCCATCTTCCCCGAGAGGACTTCACGATGACCGCCTCCGCACCTGTCAACCGCAAGCCGCGAACCCTGACGCTGCCTGAGCGGGAAAAGCTCGTTCAGGATCTCACCGAGCGCTACCGCAACGGTGAGAGCATCCGCGTCATCGCCCAGAGCGCCGACCGCCCGTACGGCACGGTTCACCGGTGGCTGACCGAGGCCGGGATCCAGATGCGCCCACGTGGCGGCAGTCGGCAGAAGCCGATGCCGGCCTCAGTGTTGGCGGTCGCGAGCGGATGCTGATCTCGTGGTGGCTGACCTACCGCGTCTATCGGGACGAGCTGGCGCTCTATGTGGCCGATCAAAGCGCGGCCGGCGCAGGACTCTCAGAGATCGCCGTCTCCCTCGGCCTGCCAGAAACACACATCGGCACCGTGTACCCGTGGCTGATCAGGGGGCGTTACCTCAGACGATGGTTGCGTCCGGAAGGGAACGACGATGCCGACTGCCACTGCGGACTACACGCACCGCGACGACGCCGAGTTGGCCGAGTCTGTTCGCGCTGGGACCGTGGCCGCGTTCGGGCCTCTCTACGAACGACACGTCGGGGCAGCGACCCGTCGCGCCCGCAGGTTCGCCCGCTGCCGCGCCGAAGCTGAGGCGTTGGTCTCCGACGGTTTCGCGCGGTTGCTGGAGATCTTGCTCGCGGGCGGTGGTCCGACGGAGTCGTTCCGCGCGTACCTGCTGACGACCATCACGCGTCTCGCGTACACGCGGTCACGACAGGAGCAACGGGAATGGCCGATGGAGGATCCGCCGGTCGATGCCGCTGTCTTGGCCGGGCAAGGGTCGACATCCTTTCAGGACTATGGGCTGGAGGGCAGGCTGGATCGGATGCTGGCCCTGCGGGCGTACGAACGTCTGTCGCCTACAGCGCAACAGGTCCTGTGGTACACGGAGGTCCTGGCGATGTCCCCGGCAGACACCGCGCCACTGTTGAGGATCGGGGTGGATGCGGTGTCGAGCCGCGCGTACCGGGCGCGTGACGATCTCCGAATCGCTTTTCTGGCAGCTCATGTGGACAGGAATCGGTGTGCGCCTAGGTGCACGAGCACGGTGGACAGGCTGAGCCGCTGGACACGCAAAGCGGTGTGCCACAGCCGCAGAAGAGTCGAGCAGCACCTTGACGGCTGCTCGAGTTGCCGCTCGCTGGCCGCCGAGCTGGTGTCGGTGAACGCAACGCTGCCGCCGATTCACCCGCACCCCATTAACTCGTCCCTTGAGGCGGACGCCGTTGCGACGGAAAGGATTCCTGCCGATGAAGACTGACACACCCTTGATGACCAGCGACCGCGTTGTGCTGGGGATCGCGCTGTCGCAGCCGCTAACCCGGCGGTGGCGCGTCCGCCAGTTGGAGAAGGCCGCGCGGTGTTCGACAGCGGTCGCCCGCACCGGCCTGAACCGCCTGCACCACGCGGAAGTGATGCGCATGGAGACCGGCACGGTGGAATCTTGCGATCCCGGGACGCGTGAGCGGAGCACCTACTGGCTGAACCTCGACGCCGTGCCTGCGGCACGAGCGGCCCTGAGCGAAGCCGACTCGCCAGGCTTGTGCACCAGACTCTCCGCGCTCGCCCTTGACCTCGATGCCCTAGCCGCCGACATCCTGACGCCTGGTGCGGCAGGCCGATGAAGCTGAACGGTCCATCCGACATCAGCGGCACGCCGGGGACGAGAGTGATCATGGACCACTCGTATCGTTCCGTGTTCGCCCGGACAATGCGCGAGCTCCAGCAGCAGGCCACCACGGACCAGATGGATCTGGCGAACTTCCTGGAGGTCAGCCTGACCACGGTCGTGAACTGGCTCAGCGGCGAGAAGATGCCAGGGCTGACGCGCGTCGTCGGGCTGGCGAAGTTCTATGGCCTCGACCCTCAGCAATTTCTGTTGGAGATCCACGCTGCCTCGGCCCCAGATCCCCGGATCCGTCGGATGGGGTTGCAACCTGAGCAGGACGTGCTGGCGGCGGTGCTGGCGCACGATCTGGCGGCCAATCCGAGCAAGGGAGCCTCGTGGTGCGGGGTGATGAAGGAACCGGACCTGACTCCTCGGCGAGCCGAGGTTCTCACGGCATTCAGGCACCGTCCTGATGGGACGCTGACCTACAAGGAAGTCAGGGCTGTCACAGGCTTGCCACGCGCGGTCGTCTACCTGACGCTCGGCGAGTTCGTGTCTGCGGGCTGGCTGTCAGCCGAACGGAAGCCTGCCGATCCCGCGAGCAGCAAGCATCCATGCCGGTGCTGGCGACTCACCGAGGCAGGCGACATGCGCATCAAGCGCGACAGTGGCGGTGCCGAGCACGCGCCCACAGGCACATCGGACGGCCACTGACAGGTGTCGTCAGGTCGTGCTTGCAGGCCGCTTGTGAAGCACCGCAGCAGCGAGGCATTGCAGGCTCTCCCCGCAGATGGCTAGACGGCAACCTCAGCGACAAAGACGATCCACCGTCACTCAATGCCGTGCTATGACGACCACAGGAGAAGGAAGCAACGCATGACGAACCAACCGGCGATTCAGAAGCCGTATCCGGCGCACAAGTTGACCGCCGAGCAGCGGGCGGAGCTTGTGGCGAACCTCGAACAGCGTTACACGGCGGGAGCAAGCATCCGCGCGCTGGCCGAGGAGTCCGGCTACTCCTACGGTGCGATTCACGGGTGGCTGACCGGTGCGGGTGTGACGCTCCGCCCACGTGGAGGCGCCAACCGGCCACGACCTGCACTGCGGGCCAAGGGATCTGGCTCTCGCTGAGGCCGCAGGCCTGTTAGTGCGCGGCTGCGCCGCTTCCCATCGCGACAAGTCCGGTACCCGCAGGACACCGTTGGAGCACCCCGGCGTGGTGGCAACCACTGCGGCACCGATCGTGAAACCGCGTTGCATTCGAAAGCCACGACCTGCGGCGACCCTACGAACAAAGAGAAACTCGATGACCCCTGATGACGCTGCTGGTAGTGAGTACCTGCCGTGCGGTGCGGAGCAGATTGTTCTCGATGAGCTTCGGCTGCACCGCGATGCCGGAGCCGATATCGGCAGTCGCTGGGCCTTGTGCGCCGTGGGTCATCAGCTGCGGGCCGAGCCTGAACGGGTCGAGGACTCACTCCACATCGTTGCCACGCATGGAGAGCGGGCTGTCGTGGCTGCGGCGAGCGTTCTGGCTGCGATACTGCTCGATGGCGTTCCCCGTGATCAGCTCGTGTGCCCGATCGAGTTCCCGGTCGTGTTCACGGTTCCTGAGGACGTAGACGACGACGATCGCACGGCGTGGCAGGAGAACGTGAAGGTCGCCTCGGCCGTGGTATCCGCTTACGCGGCAGGGGATGCGGGCGCGATCGGGCGAGCCGCTGCGGTCCTGTGCGGTGCTGGCGCGTTCGAAGTAATGGCCGTTCTGGTGACAGCGGCGGCACACAAGCTCGACCGCCACGCTTCCTGGTTGGGTGAAGCGATGCGCGCCGCCGAGCGGTCAATTGCACCTGACTTGCTCACGCCAAGGGACGACACCACGTGGGCCTGAGGCTGGGCGGCGTAGCCGGCGTGGCCTTTGTCGGGCCTGGACAGAGCTGCGGCTCTCACGTGGGGTGCAGCTGCGCCACCTCGGGTTTGCGCGTGTCAGTGCAGCGGCTGCTCGTGCCTGCCAGGTGATCAGCACGCCACGCACCCGGGAACAGTCCCGGAACTATCTCTCGTAGAACAAAGATGTTCATCTTCAGTTGTAAGGGAAGGCACCATGCCGAAGAGGTACTCCACCGTTCGAGGCCGTGAGTTTGGCGACGGTCTGCGAGCTGCCATCGCCGATGCCGGCTTCTCCGGGCGCGCGGCTGCCGAACGGGTGGGCTGGCAGGAGGCAAAGGTCTCGGACTTGGTGAACGGCAAGGGCGGCGCGACCGAGACTGAGCTGGCTCTTCTTCTAGGCGTTTGCCGAACGGGTGCTGCCGAAAGCCGGCACCTGCTGGATCTCTTTCCTGACACCAACATCAAAGGCTGGTGGCAGCAGCACGGCACGCGCGCACCCATCCGTAATCGGACATTCGTTGAACACATGGCGGTGGCCAACAAGCTCGTCAGCTGGCATACACACATGGTTCCGGATGCGCTGCAGACGGTCGCCTACATGCGGGAAGTGCTCCGTGCTTCTTCGAGCGTGCCCGACGATGAGATGGAAGCGCGGGTGGCTGCGCGGCTCGAGATGCAGAAGCAACTCCGCCACGGTCTGAAATGCGCCTTCCTCCTGCATGAATCCGCGCTCCGCTTGCGTGTCGGCAGCGTCGACACGCAAGCGGAGCAAGCACGCCACCTCCTTCGGATGGCGACGCGGGCGAACATCACGATCCGGGTTCTGCCTGCGGATTCTGGCGCTCATGCAGGGTTGAGTGGACCGTTCACCCAGCTCAGTTTCGCGACGTACGAGCCGCTCGTGTGGGTGGAGGGCGAGAACTTCAGCCTCATCATTGAAGAGAAGGCCGCAGTCCAGGGCTACGAAACGATCGTCAGTTCGCTTGTCCGCACAAGTCTGGATGCTGACCAGTCAAAAGCTGCAATCACCGACTTGTTGCGCACGACCGAGGCAGCAGGTTAACGCTCTTGATCGCGTTGGGCGTGCGGATGCCGACCTCTGCTGGCTGCCCTGCCGCGTTGCGGTGACGAACGCGCTCGACGTAGCCGTTCGGTGCCCTGGCTGACTGGACGAGTACTCCAGGTGAGCCGCTGCGACATGGCCTTACCAGTGCCGCCGCTGCCGTGGTGATCTGGCGGACACTGCACTACCGGTCCGGACCTATTGGACTCCCTGGCTGGTGCGCCCGAGCGGGCGCTTCATCGCGCTGGAGCGCCTGTTCATCGGCCCCCGCCCCCGGTTGGTGAGCAGGCAGGAACTGCCTCACCAGTGAACGACTAGGAAATGTGATGGCTCGCTCTGACGATGCCCAGCAGGATCTTGACGAGCTCGGTGCCCTGCTGCGCGGGTACCGCACGCTGGCGAAGGTCACTGGCGCCGCCGCCGCACGACGAGCGGGATTCACCCAGTCGAAGCTATCGAAGATCGAGAACGGTGTTCTGCTGCCGAGCCTCGACGACGTGCAGCAGCTGATAGCCGGGTTGGGCACGGACCCCTCGTCCGCGGAACAAGCGCTCCGCCTGATCCGCGGCCTTCACGACGATCCGTATACGCACCGCATGGTGTTGCGCCGGGGTGTGGTGACCGAGCACGCGGCATTGCTGTCGCGGTTCGGCGCATGCGGACGTGTCGTCGTGGCTGAGATCGCTGTTGTACCTGACTGGCTGCGCACCCGTGACTATCTGCTCGCGGCCACCAAGCCGCTCATCGACCGTGGCGGCAGAGCAACCTCTTTGCTGCGCAAGCGAAAGGAACTGCTGTCGAACCCTGACATCAAGTTCGAGTTTCTCGTGCGCGAGACCGCGGTGCGAACCCGCGTCGGGTCGCTCAAGATCATGGCCGAGCAGCTGCACGACATGGCCTCCGCGCCCGAACGCTTCCCGAACGTGACCGTCCGCGTCGTCACCAGCGATGCCGTCGTCACACCGCTGCCCACGCACGGGTTCGAACTTCACGACGATCGTCACGTGGTCGTCACGACGCTGCCGGGCGTCGCGGTGATCACCTCCGATGTGGACATTCAGCCCTTTCGGCAGATGATCGAATCTCTGCGGGCGAGCGCTCTGACCGAACGTCAATCGCACTCTTTTCTGCGCCGCCTGGCAGAGAGCTTCGAGCGGCTCGCCGCCCGGTGAACCCGATGCGAGTCGCGGGGCCGATGTTACGCGGCGCGATCAACCCGCAGAGGTGGCGGCGCCGCAGGCTGAGCGAAGGCCAAGCCTGCGGCGCGTACGGGTCTCAGACGCGTGGCTGGCCGACTGAGCACCTCTGGTTGCCAGGCGGTCCGGTGAGGTTGGGTGGCGTGGTGACGTAGTAGGCGTTGACGATCCTGTGCGGTCCGTCCCTGAAGAAGGGGCGACTACCCCAGGGCTCGATACATGATGTGCCGGTGCTGCCTGTACTCCAGTGGTACTTGATGAGGATGAAACTGTTGCCGCAGTGGACGTAGCCGCCGGTCTTCTCGCCTTGTGCGGGGTTGAGCGCATAGAAGCCGCAGCGCTGGGGAGTGATCGCGGATGCGGTGTTGCTACTGGTGTCGATCATGCCGACCGCGGTGGCGGCAAGGAGCATGCCTGCCGCCGTGAGCGCGCGTGCGGTGTTCGCATTCATCAGAAGGGCCTCTTTCGCTGAAGTTCCTGGTGCACTTCAGTCTTGAAGAGTCCACAACAGACTGACAAGGTGTCTTCTGTATCGCGGTGAACGCGAGACAGAAGACGGTCTACGGCAGCGGATCGAGATAGAGCCGCCCACCCGCCTGGAGAGTCTTGGTGACGAGGACATCGTTTGCTGCCTGCATCGCGGCCACGACCTGAGGTGCGCCCGCTGGTGCGTAGCGCAGCGCCGCGACAAGGAAGACGATGTCGTCGTCGGGCAGCATGAGCCGCGGTGTGGTGATGCGATCGGTGCGCAGCGGATAGGCGAGGACAAGGCCGAAGTCGCTGTACAGGTCGGCGCCGAGGTCATTTTCGTTGTGGCGCAGCAGTTCTTCCGCGGCTGTGTTCGGCACGAGCAGGTTGCACCACGGGTGCGGCGACTCCCACAGCCCGGCGTTGCGCAGGAGGGGTTCGCCGTCGGCGAGCCGGTTGACGAAGTCCCAGTAGCTCGCGGTCCGGGTGTCGGCGTCGCGGAAGCCGAGACTGTCGAGTCGGCCGTGGCCTGCGGAGACGCCGGTGAACGTGACCGCTTCCAGCTCGGCGACACGCTGCCCGTCACGGAGCTTGAGCTGTCCTTCGACGTAGTCGAAGGCGCCGGTGGTGATGAGGTGCCGCTGGCGGGCGACGAGCTGGTCGACGGTGTCGTAGTGGAGTTTGTGCCATGTCACGGTGTCCGGAGCGGGCACAAGGCGCAGGGTGGCGCGGGTGATGATGCCGCTGCGGCCCCGGCCGGCGCGCACCGCGTCGAACACTTCCCGGTTGTCGTCTGGGCCACAGGTGACGATGTCGCCGCTGGGCGTCACGACGTCGAGACTGAGGAGGTTGTCGGTCTGTGCGCCGTGGTGGTGGCTCGCGCCGCCGAGGCCGCCGACCGACAGGGTGCCGCCGACGGTCAGTTCAAGGTAGTCGGTGAGCACTGGAGGGGTCAGTCCGTGAGGCAGGGTCGCTCGGAGCAGATCGCTCCACCGCGCACCCGCGTCGACGACCACGCGGTCGGGACGGACGTCGTGAACGCGGTTGAGCTGGTTCATGTCGACCACCACGCCACCTGGCGCCTGAGCCTGGCCGCTGGTGGAGTGGCCCTGCCCGCGGGGCACGACCTGCAGGCCGTGCTCGCGGGCGCACCGGACCACGATGCTGATGTCGGCTGCGGAGGCGGGGCGCAGCACCGCTGCGGGTAGGTGCTGGACTGTGCCGCCGTAGTCGTGCGCTGCCCAGCGCAGCGCGTCCTGGTCGGTGTCGAGCGTGCCGGCCAGTTCGGGAAGGGCCGCAAACGCTGGGGCCACTACTGGTCCTCCTTCAAGCTGTTGATCATCTGCTGGCGTAGTCGCGTCGCGGTGGGCTCGATGTTGCCGTTGAGCAGCTCCGCGGCGGCAGACCACGCTTTGTGGGCGGCGTGCTGATTGCCGCGCTCGGCCTGTAGGTCGCCGATGCGACTGTGGACGTGGGCCTGACTCCACACGTCGCCGACGTAGTGGAAAGTGGCCAGCGCGTCGTCGAGGTGCCGCAGGGCGAGGTCGTACTCGGTCGTCGACTCGGCCAGGCCGGCGAGCAGGGTCGATGCGCATCCCGACGACATGAAGTCTTCGGTCTCGTCGAGGCTCTTCCTGACAAGCTCGAGTAGCTCGCGCGCGTCGGTGGTGGCGCCGAGGGCAGCCCGTGCCATCGCGAGGTGCGCGGTCGCCACCGCGTGCTCCCAGCTGTCGCCCGCGTCGTCGCTGACCTGGCGGGCGGTTTCGCAGTGCGCGATCGCGGTGTCGTAGTCGCCGAGCTGGCAGTAGGCCCGTCCGAGGCCGACGTGGCAGGCGGCGATGCCGCTGCGGTCGTCCAGCTCGGCGCGGATGCTCATCGCCTCCTGGTAGAGCCCGATCGACGAGGCGGCGTCGCCCGCGTCGATGCCGGCATCGGCCAGCGTTTCCAGCATCCACGCCTCAGCGTCACGGTGCCCGCCCCGGCGCGCCATGGCGAGTGCGTCCTTGAGCGCGGGCACCCACCAGGACCAGGCGCGGCGGTGGAAGAGCATCTCGTTGATCACCACCGGCAGGTAGGCCACAGAGGTGATGTTCCACCGCGCTCCGCACCGGACCAGCCGGACGAGCAACCGCAGCTCCTCCTCGAACCAGCGGATGGCGTCCGCAGACCGACGGAATGTCAACGTTGTCAGATTGTGATTGGGCAGGTCTGGTGGACGCCGGGGCCGCGAAGGCCAAAGCAGCCGTGTCGCCGCCGCCCCAGCGCGCAGGTAGGAGTCGATGAGCCGCTCGAGCGCGGCGACGTTGGCTTCGTGCGGATTGTGCTCCAGGGCGAGTTCCTGGGCGTAGGAGTGGACGAGGTCGTGCATCACGAACTGGTCCTTGGCGGTCAGCTCGACCAGGTGCACGCTGGCCAGAGCGGATAGGTGGCCCAGCGCGAATTCCGGCGGGAGTTCGGTGAGCGCCGCGGCGGCCTCGATACGGATCGGCCCACCGGGATGCAGCCCCAGCAGCCGGAACGTGGTCGCCATCTTCTCGGGTAGAGCGTCGTGGGAGTAGGACAGCACCGTCCGCACTGCGAGGGTGTCATCGACAGCGAACACATCGAGCGGCTGACGCCGCGTGAGCTCGTCCGCCAGCGCACTCAGCGGCGTATTGCGCCTCAAGTTGACGCGTTCCGCCGCGATGCGCAAGGCGAGCGGTAGTCGCCCTGCCCGGTCGGCGATAGCCCGCGCCGCGGCAGGGTCGACGTCAAGCCGCGGCCCGACCACCGACCTGAGCAGCTCGTGCGCTTCGCTGGCGCTCATCGGCTGGACGGTGAGGCGGACCGCGCCTTGGTGCACGACCGCACCCGACATGCGGCTGCGGCTGGTGATCAACGCGAGGGACGTTGCCGAGCCTGGCAACAGCGGGCGGATCTGCTCGTCGTCGAACGCGTTGTCCAGCACCACCAAGGTGCGGGTGCCCTCCAGCAGGGTGCGGTACAGGGCCGCCCGCCCGCCGAGGTCGCTGGGGATCTCCGACGGGGTAGCACCGAGTGAGAGCAGGAACGCGCCGAGTACGACCGAGGGGTCTTCGGGCGGGCCGGCGGCGTAGCCGCGCAGGTCGGTGAACAGCACACCGTCCGGGAAGTCCGCGGCGATCTCGTGCGCCCAGGTGACCGTGAACGCGGTCTTGCCCACGCCGGCCGGGCCGTCGATGGCGATCACGCCCTCGTGCACGGCCAAGGCTGCCTCGGCCTCCTCGAGCACCTGCCGGCGCGCTACGAAGCCGCGTACCGCCGCCGGAAGCTGGGCGGGGCGCACGCGCTCGCGCGTCGCCCTGGAACGGGGCTTGGGCACGACAAGCTCAGCGAGCCGACCGCTGGCGCCGAGCGCGTCGTCGATCGCCGCGGCGACCTCGGGGCTGGGCACGCTGCGGTCGTGTTCGAGGTTGCTGAGATAGCCCCGGCTCACGCTGGACTCAGCACTGAGCAGGGTCAGTGACTTTTTCTGCGCATCCCGCAACTCGCGCATTCGCCGACCGAACGTCTGGCAATTCGTTTGGATATGTTCATTCTTCGACCCCCCGGTCGTGTGGATAGCTGTCTTCTGTCTCTTGTTCATCGCGATACAGCTCCCCCCTAGCGGTTCCCCCTTGAACCTGCCAACACTGAACGTTGTCAACTGACCACAAGCAGTGGAAACAGCAGGTCCGAGGAGGTGAGGGTATGCAGACGACTCGTTGCTTCGTCACGTATTCCACGCAACCACGCGTACGAAGTCACCCGGTCGAACGACAACTTTCGTCGCTCATCCGAAACGAATTCGCATTCTGCGCTCGTCACGGGAGGCGCAATGTCGCTCTGGCTGACCTATGGCCTTCTCGGCGCGGTTGCGGGCCCCGTCGTCACCGTTGTTGGCCGTCGCGTGGCGCTGCGCGAACCGCTGTCGTGGAGTTCAGCTGTCCGAAGCGAATGGGCGGCGATGCTCGCGGCAAGCGCGCTGCTGAGCCTCGTGCTGGTCGAGGTGGCCGAGCGGCGGCCAGCAGCAGCGGGCGCGGTCTCGTGGCTTGCGATCATGGGCTTGCTGCTCGCGTCGATCGACTGGGCGTGTCACCGGCTTCCCCAGATCCTGGTCGGCACGCTGCTCGCTGGTGGCGCCATCCAGCTCGGTCTCGCTGCGTTTGTCCAGCACGACGGTGCCGGACGCGTGCTGCGGGCCGGCGGTGCTCTTGCGGCGGTCTTCGCGGTCACGGTGACGATGGCGTTGGTGTCACCGGAGGGCTGGGGCGCCGGCGACGTCACCCTGTCCACCACAGTCGCGTTCTTCCTCGGCTGGTTCAGCTGGTCGCACGTGGCCATCGGGCTCGGCTTGGCGCTCGCACTCGGCGCGGTCACCTTCGGTGTGCTGCGCGCGAGAAGGGCCTACTGGCAAGGACTGCAGATTCCCCTCGGACCAGCGCTGGTCTTCGCACCGGTCTGCACGATCCTGCTGATGTAGCGGAGGCCTCCTGATGTGCCTGCCGTTCAGAGAAGAAGGCCCCCGTGATTCTGGGCGGACCACTGGCGACGCTGCGGCGCGTGATCGCGCTGTTCGCCCTCATTGTGCTCGACGCTCTCGCCGACGACTTGCGCCCGGACACCGGCTTCACGCCGGGCGCGCCGGTCGAGGTGGACCCCATCCCCCCTTCGGGGTCCACCTCGGCACCACTGTTCACATTCCCGGTTGGAGGCCGCGGTGAACCTTACGAAGATGCCCCTGGTCGTAGCAGGCATGGTGATCATGCTCAGTGCATGTAACGGCGCACCGGTCGCCACGACGACCAGTACGCCCGCACCAGCCCTGCCGCCATCCTCCACAGCTTCGTCAGCCGACGTCGCTCGCGACAAGGCCACTGCCGCATACGAAGGGATGTGGGGTGACTTCGCCACCGCTGGCAAGACCTCGGACTGGCAATCTCCCCGCTTGCGCCAGCACGCGACAGGCATCGCCTTGGACAAGCTCTCCCAGAGTCTCTACGGCGACAACTACAAAGGTCTTGTCACCAAAGGCGAGCCGGTCCTTCGACCGTCTGTGTCCACTGTGGATCGTGAGGGTGATCCGCGAAAGATCGTCGTCACGGACTGCGGTGACTCTTCGAACGCGCTGAAGTACCGAGCCGACAATGGCCAGCTGGCCGACGACAAGCCGGGTGGCCGTCATCTCATTAACGCTGTAGTGGAGAAACAAGCGGACGGATCGTGGAAGGTCTCCGACTTCGGTGTCCATGAGGTGGGGTCATGCTGACCATCAGATACGTCGCGGCCCTCGTGTCCGCCGCACTCATAGGAGCAGCGCTCGCAGCCCCGCCTGTACGGGCGGACAACATCTTCGGTGACGTCAACTGCGGCCAGACGCCTTCACCCGCGTGCCAGCTCACTGCCGGCACTCGGCCGGACCGGCCGACCGCCAACGGCAAGCCCACGACCGGGATACACGACGACAGCGGTGCCGCTGACAGCGAGTTCGGCTGTCGGTACGTGCCGGTGGACTATCCCGCGCCGAGCGGGCCTTCGCCGGAGCCAGGCGGCTGGTTCATGGTGTTGTGCAGTCCCGACGGCAAGGATCCTGACTCGCACGGCCCGGTGTGGGTTCCTTCAGGTGCGGGCACGCCGCCGACGTTGAGTCCGGAGCAGGTCGCGCAGATGGCGCGCAAGCAGTTGCAGTTGCCTGCTCCGGCCATTACGGCCAGTCCGTCTGGGACGCAGCTGGTGCACTTGCCCACGTGGCTGTGGCTGTCCGCGGGGTGGACGGATTCGGCCGCAACCGCATCGGTGCCGGGTGTATTGGTGACCGCGACCGCGACGCCGGTGACGGTCAGCTGGTCAATGGGTGACGGCACCATCGTGACGTGTACCGGGCCAGGTACCCGGTATCAGGCCGATGCCGACCCGAAAGCGAGCTCACCGGACTGCGGGCACACCTATCGCCGCTCCTCCTCTCGTGAGCCAGGACAGGCGTTCGCCGTGTCCGCCACCGTGCACTGGACCGTCACCTGGTCCGGCGCCGGCCAGAGCGGCACGTTCCCGGACCTGACCACCACGAACTCCACGACGTTCCGAGTCGCTGAGTCACACGCCCTGAACAACGGGTCCCGCTGACCTTCAACTGAACCACCTTCCCTCAACCGCTCGCTGATGCTCATTCGCGACGCGGCGCACTACTCCCATGCCTTTTGGAGGGCGACATGAGCACCTTCGTCACCGACAGCCACGCCGTCACGAGTCAATCCACATCAGACAATGGACTGTGGATGAGCGGCAAGCAGCGCAACGTCTCACGCTTGCGCGGCAGGCGACGAAACCGTCCCTACCTGGTGCTCGGCTTGTTGCTCCCAGGTCTGTGCGCGGGAGCGTTCCTGTGGATCTCGCTCGCCACCGACGATCAGCGGCCGGTGCTGGCGCTCGCCCGCGAGGTGACGGTCGGGCATGTGTTGGTGGCGCAGGATTTGCGGCGCGTCAAGGTCGCGGTCGACGCGGGCGTGCTGGTCGTGGACGCCGGGCAGGCGGCCGGCGTGGTGGGCAAGACCATGTCGGTGAGCCTGCCCGCGGGTGCCTTGCTCACCCCGGACGCGATGGACTCCTCCGCGGTTCCCGTGGCGGGACAGGCGATCGTGTCCTTGGCGCTGAAGTCCGGCCAGTTCCCCACCGAGGTCGGATCGGGAGCACGGGTGACCGTGGTGATCGTGTCCAGTGGCACGAGCGGACCCGTGCCGCGCATTCCCTCCGCGGAGGGCACCGGCACGTGGCCGGGTGTGGTGACGAGCGTGGCGACGCCGCCCCACGAGCAGGTCACGGTGGTGTCGGTGCAACTCACCGAAGCCGCGGCCAGTCAGGTCGCCGCGGTGCCGGTCGGCCAGCTGTCACTCGTGCTCGTAGCGGGAGGTGGCCGGTGATGCTGGTCGCCATTGTCAGCCTCAAAGGCTCACCAGGCGTGACGACCTTTTCTGTCGCGCTGGCCGCCCGCTGGCCGGCTCCCACACAGCCGGTGCTCGTCGAAGCGGATCCGTCCGGAGGCGACATTGCGACGCGGTTCCGCCTGCCTTCCTCACCCGGCCTGCTCAGCCTTGCCGCGGCCGCACGGGGCAGCGCCGACCCAGGGTTGCTGTGGCAGCACACCCAAGCGCTACCAGGAGGCCTGCTCGCGGTCACCGCGCCGCCGGACGCAGATCTCACTCGCGGTGCCCTGCTCACCCTCACCGCAGACTCACCTTCCGGCGCGGGTCTCATCCGGGCCAGTGCGCACAGGCCCGGTGTCGTCGTGATCGCCGACTGCGGCCGGATCGATCACGCCTCCGCGGCGATGAACATCGTCCGCGAGGCCGACGCCTTGGTGCTGCTCACCCGCGCACACGCCGACGATCTCGCGCACCTGGCCCGCAGACTGCCCACAGCCGCGCGCTGGACACCCCGGCCGATGCTGCTGCTGGTCGGGGACGGCTACGCCACCACCGACGTCGGCCGCGAGCTCGGCGTGATGCCGCTGGGCCGCATCCCGCACGACCCACACGGTGCCGCTGTCCTGTGTGGACGGCCACCGCGATCGCGGTGGCGCCGCAGCCGGCCGTCGCATTCCGCGCTGGGCCGGTTCGCGCACAAGGTCGCCACCGAACTGGCACCCAGGATCGTGGCTGCACCCACCCTCAGTCTCGTCAACGGCACCGGCCCAGCCCACGAACTCCCTGTCACACCACGGCTTCCCGCAGACGACCAGTCCGGCAGGCAGGAGCACTCTTGGAGAGGAGTCTTGTCATGACTCAACCCGTGAACGGGCATCTCAGGTCGGTGCCGCCGCTGCCCCGCCAGGAGCCGTGGTCACCGCCCCAACAGCCCGGCACCAGCCCTACCTACGGCGGTATGTGGAATGCCACAGCGGGCGGCAGTCCGCCCACCGTGCCACGCGACGATGCCGGCGAGGACATCGATCGTGCCGCGCGCGACGGGCTCCGGCAGCACTTGCGCGTCGTCCTGGCCGACGAACTGCCCAGCCAGGTAGACGCCCACGAGAAACGCAGCGGCGCCGCGATGATCCCGTCGGCCCGCCGCTCGCTGGGCGAGGCGATCCTGGCGGACGCGGCGCGCCGCCACAGCGAGCGGGAACTCACGGCCAACCGACCCCTCGTCGCGCCGGACGTCGAGCGCCAAGTGGTCGTCGAGGTGCTCAACGAGATGTTCGGCATGGCGGGCCTGCAGCCGCTGCTGGACGACCCGACGATCGAGACGATCAACGCCAACCGCTTCGATCGCGTGATCGTGCAGCACACCGACGGCCGCCGCGAACCGGTCGCGCCGATCGCCGCGTCCAACGACGAACTCACCGATCTGGTCCGGCTGCTCGCCGCGCGGGCGTCCAGCCAGGAACGGCGGTTCGATCACGGTTCCCCCGCGGTCAACCTTCAGCTGCCCGGTGGTGAGCGGTTGTTCGCGGTGATGGGGTTGACCGCGGACGGGGTGACCTCGCTGTCGATCCGCCGGCACGGCTACCTCACCGCCACCCTGCCCCAGCTGCGCGAGCGCGGCACGATCGACACCGGTCTGCGGGAGTTCTTGCGCGCGCTCGTGCGCGCCCGCAAGAACATCCTGATCACCGGCGGTGCCGCGGCCGGGAAGACGACCATGTTGCGGGCGCTGGCCTCGGAGATGGATCCGCTGGAGCGGATCATCACCATCGAGGACGCGTTCGAGCTCGGGCTGGAGCGTGATCCGAACATCCACGCCGATGTGACGGCGCTGCAGTCACGCGAGCCGAACGTGGAGGGTGAGGGAGCGGTCTCCCAGGCCGAGTTGGTGCGGTGGGGCCTGCGGATGTCGCCGGACCGGGTCATCGTCGGCGAGATCCGCGGGCCCGAGGTCATCCCGATGTGCAACGCGATGTCGCAGGGCAACGACGGATCCATGGCCACGCTGCACGCCTCCAGCTCCCGCATCGCCTTCACCCGCCTGGCCTCCTACGCCGCGCAAGGCGCCGAGCGGCTGTCGCTGGAGGCCACCGCGCTGCTGGTCGCGAGCGCGGTGCATTTCGTGGTGCACCTGGGCCGTGGCAGCGACCGGGCCACCAGGGTCGTGTCGTCGGTCCGCGAGATCGTCGACGCCGACGGGCCCCTGGTGGTCTCCAACGAGGTCTACCGGCCCGGTCGCGACTGCCGGGCTCGCCCGGTGGCCGGCGCGCTGCGCGCCGACACCCTCGACGAGCTTGCCGCCGCCGGACTCGACCCTGTCGTGCTCGACCAGCCCGACGGGTGGTGGCCACGATGAACGTCTCCCTCGGCACCGCCCAAGGACTTGCCGTCCTGCTGGGCCTCGGTACAGGGCTGGGAGTGCTGCTGTTCGTCATCGGCTGGCACGGCGTCGAACAACGCCCTCGCCTGTGGCGCGCGCGACCGCGCAGTGGCGAACAACGTCAGCGCTTCGGAATCCGGTTCGGTGTCGCGCTCGCGGTCGGTGTAGCAGCCGGCGTGGCGACCGGCTGGGTTGTCGGCGCGGTCCTGGCGGGGATGGCCTGCTGGGCGCTGCCGCGTGTTCTGGGCCGCGACCCGGAGCACGCGCACCGGGTCGCGAAGGTCGAGGCGATCGCCACCTGGACCGAGATGCTGCGCGACACCCTGTCGGCCGCATCCGGGCTGGAACAAGCGATCCTCGCCACCGCGCCACTGGCACCGGCCCCGATCCGCGGCCAGGTCGCCGGCCTGGCGCGTCGCCTCGAGAACGGGCAACGGCTCGCGCCGTCGCTGCGGGGGCTGGCCGACGAGCTCGCGGACCCGACCGGCGATCTGGTCATCGCCGCGCTGGTGAAAGCCGCAGAGCAGCAGGCCCGCCAGCTCGGCGAGCTGCTCGGCGCGCTCGCCCAGACCGCGCGGGAACAGGTGTCGATGCGGATGCGGGTGGAGGCCGGTCGAGCGCGCACGCGCACGTCGGTGCGGGTGATCGTGGGGACCACGCTGGTGTTCGCGGTGGCCGTGGTGCTGCTCAACCGCCCCTACTTGTCGGCCTACGACTCCGTGACAGGGCAAGCGGTGCTGCTGGGTATCGGGTTGCTGTTCGCGGTGGGATTCGCCTGGCTGGCACGGATTACCCGCATCGCGCAGTCGCCGCGGCTGCTGGCCTCCGCCCAGGCGCCGATGGGGGAGCGTCCCCGTCCGGTCGCCGAGGGGCAGGTGTGACGTGGCTGCCGTGGTGACCGCGCTGGTTCTGGGCGCTGGATTCGGTTTCGGCCTGTGGGCCTTGGCGTTCGCGGTGTTTCCGCCTCGGCCGGCGCTGGGCGTGGTGCTGGCGCGGGTCACCGCCGCGCCAGCACCGCCGCCGATCGTGGTCGTCGGCGAGACGGGATGGGCCGCGCGGCTGGGCAGTCCCGCGGTCGCGCCGCTGCGCGCGCTGGGGCTGCCCGGCGAGCGGCTGCGCCGCGACCTCGTGGTCATCGGACGGCCGATCAGCGCCCACCTGGCGGAGAAGGCCAGTTTCGCTCTCGCCGGACTGGTGGTGCCCGCGCTCCTGCTGCTGGGGCTGTCCGTCCTCGGGCTGCCGATCGGCTGGCAGTTCCCGATCATCGCCGGGCTCGTCCTGGCGGCCATCGGATTCGAGCTGCCCGATCTGCGCGCACGTGCCGAAGCGGCGAGTCTGCGCACCGGGTTCCGGCATGCGCTCTCGGCGTTCCTGGACCTGGTGTGGATCACGCTGGCCGGTGGCGCGGGCGTCGACAGCGCGCTCAACGACTCGGCGGCGGTCGGTCACGGCTGGGCGTTCACCCACATCCAGCGGGCACTGGCCGCAGCGCGACTGACCCGCACGACCCCGTGGGCCACGCTGCGGCAGCTCGGCGACGAGCTCGGCATCCCGGAGCTGGTCGAGCTGGCCGCCTCGGTCAGTCTGGCCGGCACCGAAGGCGCCAAGGTCCGCGCGAGCCTGGCTTCGAAAGCCACGGCCTTGCGGACGCGACAGCTCACCGACGCCGAAGCCGAGGCCCACTCCGCGACCGAACGCATGGCGCTACCGGTCATGTGCCTGTTCCTCGGCTTCCTCGGCTACGTCGCCTACCCGGCACTGACACAAGTGATCAACGGCCTCTGAGTCGAGGAGCAAGTTCCGTTTTTCGTTATAGGACAAGGAGAAGACAATGACGATCAACCAGTTGAGCATGGTGTGGACGATGGTGCGGGCACGCATCGACCTGCTGCGACGCAACCCCAGCGCGGGCTACGTGAGCGAGACGACACTGATCACCGCCCTGCTCATCTCCGCGGGAGTCCTCGTGCTCGGAATCATCGTGGCCAAGGTAATCGCCAAGGCCACGAGCATCGAACTGTGAGCACCCGATGGCACACTTGACCGCTTCCACTCAGGACTCGCGCGGCTGCCGGAAACAGCGCAGCCGTCGGCTTGCCGTCCGGCATCGTCGCTTCCTGCAGCGGATTCTGCAGGACGATCGCGGCGCGGCCAGCGCGGATCTCGTGCTCTTCACACCGCTACTGCTACTGGCGCTGCTGACGCTCGTGCAGTTCGTGCTGTGGTCGCACGCCACCCACATCGCACAAGCCGCCGCCTCACAAGGACTCGCCGTTACCCGAGCACAGAACGGAACTGCCGCGGTGGGCACGGCGAGCGCGCAGCAGCTACTCGACCAACTCGCACGAGGCCCGCTGACCGGCGCAAGCGTCAATGCCGAACGCAACCCCGAGTCGGCATCCGTGCGGATCACCGGCACCGCGAGAGCCGTTGTCCCGTTCCTGCGACTACCGGTTCATGCCGAAGCAGCGGGTCCCGTCGAACGGTTCGTGCCAAATGTTAACGGGTTCAGGAATTCCGAAGCGGTCCCTGAAAGGCCCAACCCGGCTCCAGCGGAGTCGTCCCCACACCGGGACGGTGATCCGCACACAACCGATCGGCCTATCGAATATCCACAAAGGATTGAACAGCGTGGCGCTGTGAGAGGACTGGGAGTGTCTGATGAACGAGTCTCCTGTGCGGTACGGGAGCTTCAGTTCCGGTACCGAACCGGTGCTGTGGCGTCCCGGTCTGGCCCGTGAGCGGCTGTGTCGCCGTGCCGTGTGGCGTTGCCTGCTGCCTGATGCCGGGCTGTATGCACTCGGCGGGGTGGTGACGCTGCTCATCGGCGTGGCCAACCGGCCCATGCTTGTTCTTGTTGTCGCGGCGGGAGCGGTGCTCGTCGTGGTCGCGGTGCTGATCGCACGCTACGACTACCTGCGGTTCGGTCACGACCTGTCGGCTCGAACGGCTGCCTGGCGCACCGACCGCGGGCGAGGTGAATGGTACTTCCGTTCCACTGATTTCTTGGATCGGGGACCGTTGGCTGCGGCAGCCCTGGCCGCGCAGGTCATCGACGCGGTGCACCTGAGTCATTCGGGGCCCGCCGCGCCGTGGATCGGCCAAGGCCACTTGGACGCTGTTCACCGGCTGGCGTGGGACATGCTGCTCGCGCTGTACCAGGCGCCCACGGCACACGACGATCTGCAGCCGGTCATAGCCCGGCTCACCCTCGCCACCGCACACATCCGCGAAGCCAACCGGCGGCTGCACCACGCCGCGGCCACGACCCGGACCGACGACCTGCTCGCGCACCTGACCGCACTGCACGACGTTCTACCCGCGGCGGTGACGCCATGACCGCCGCACGGACAGCGTCGTACGGTAGGTCGCCGTGTCGCAGGTCGTGGTGGCGTGAGGACCGGGGCTCTGCGAGCAGCGAGATGGTCCTGGTCACGCCGCTTCTGGTGATGCTGCTGGTCTTCGTCGCGGTGGTCGTGCACCGCGGTGTCGACGCACGGCTGCGGATCAATGACGTGGCGCACCAGGCGGCGAGAGCGGCCAGTCTCGAGCGCACGAGTGCCCGCGCCGCCGGCCAGGCACGCGCGACCGCGACCGCCGCGCTGGCCTCCGCGGGGGTCACCTGCCGATCCGTGGCCGTGGACATCGCCACCGCAGGTCTGCAGCCGGGCGGCACCGTGACCGTGACCGTCAGCTGCGACGTCGACCTCGGTGACGCCCTGATGCTCGGCGCAGGCCAGAAGCGCTTGTCCGCCACGGCAATCGAGCCGGTGGACACCTACAGGTCCGGCGCCATCGTGACCGCGGGAAGGAGCGGCAGATGACCTGGATGAATCAGCTGGCACGGCGGGTGCGGTCGTGTGCGGACGACGGGCAGGTGAGCGCGTTCGTCGTGACGATCACCCTCGCGCTCCTGGCGCTCGCCGGGCTCGGCCTCGACGGTGGCCTGGCGCTCGCGGCCAAGGTCAAGGCCAACGGCCACGCCGAGGCCGCCGCCCGCGCTGGAGCGCAAGCCCTCGACCTCGCCCAGTACCGCGCCAGCGGCCAGCTTCACCTGATCCCGGCGCAGGCAGCGGCCGAGGCCCGCTCCTACCTCGGCAGCGTCGGCGCCTCCGGCACCGTCACCGTGTCCGGGAACACCGTGACCGTCACGGTCACGGCATCCCAGCCGACCCAGCTACTCGGACTCATCGGCGTGTCCCGCCTGCAGGTTCACGGCGAGGGCAGCGCGCATCCGCAGCGCGGCGTCACGACCGCCGAACCCTGACCCACCCCCGCAGCCCAGGGGTCGAGCCCAGGGGCTTCATCGCTCGCACCGCAGCATCCGCACAGAAGGGGAGACCACGATGGCCACGACCGATATCGCGACAGCGCAGGAGATCAGGCGCCGAGTCGAGGAAGCCGACACTGCTCGGCGGGAGCGGCGAGCCGCTGCGGCGCAACAGGTCGGTGAGCTCGCCCGGCAACGGGCGATCCACGCCGGCAAGGTCGAGGAGTTCGATCGGCAACTCGCAGAGGTCATCGCCGGCTCGCGTGACGTCATGGACATCGACGAGCTGTTGCGGTTCACCAGCATCCGGCCGGCTGTCCTGACGGGATGGCTCAACGCCTCCAAACCGGCTCGTGCGAAGAAGAAGCCGCTCACCGCTAGCAGGCCCGACGACCCGAGCCGCGAGCCGTCCGCTGCGAGCACCACGACCAACGGCCAGGCAGTCCCGCCACCGCAACTGGTCACGGCGGACGTGACTTGACGGCCTCCGAACCGGTCGAGCTGGGGTGATCCCAGCCAGGCCGGTGCTCACCCGCAGGACAGGACGCATCGGGCCGCACAAGGCCTGTACAGCCAAGGAAACGAGCCAGCCGTGACCTCCAAGCCGCACCACACCCGCAGAGGGTCAGCTCTGTCGCCGGCGCTGGGCTGGCGTGTCCGGCGGGGACTGGTCGGCACGATCCGTGTCGCCTGCCGTGTGCTGCGCGGTCTGGTCGCCGCGACGACGCTACTGGCCTTGACGGCGGGTGTGCCGTGGGCGCTGTGGCATTACGTCGGCTGGCCGCTGCCTGACCACGTTCTGACCTGGACCGAGCTGCAGGTCGTGTTGCTCAGCCCGATCACGGCCGAGTTCGTGCTGGATGTCATCGCCTGCGCGTGCTGGATCTGGTGGGCGGCGTTCGCTCTCGACGTCGTGGCCTGCACTGTGGATGCGGCCCGGCGCGGGTTCGACGCGGCCCGGTCCGTCGAGTTCTCCGCCGCGGGCCCGACGCAGGCGCTGGCGGGTGTTCTGGTCGGCTCGATTCTGATGGCGGTACTGGGCAACCGGCTCACACTGGCGGCGTCCGCCCCGCTGTCGGCCACGCTCGGGGCCGGAGCCCCGGTCGTGGCGACCGCCCCAGCCTGGCACCACCCCACACCCGGCACCGAGGCGCTGGAAGGCCGGTCCTCGGTAGCGCCCGCTGGTGGCGCGGGTGATGTTTCCACGCGGCCGGAGTCGGTGGTCGTGCTGGCACCGCAGGACGGAGTCCACGACTCGTTGTGGCGCATCGCGCAACGCACCCTCGGCGACGGCGCCCGCTGGCCGGAGATCTTCGAGCTCAACAAAGGAAAACCGCAACCGAACGGGCACGCCTTCACCCAGCCCAGCCTGATCTTCCCCGGCGAGGAGCTCACACTGCCACACAAGGCACATGCACCCACGCCGCCGCCAGCCGATCAGGCCCCGAACTCTCCCGCCCCGCCATCGACCTCCTCCGCGCCCTCGACCAGCCTCCAGCCGTCCACACCCGCCCCACCCGCGCCATCTACGCCTCAGGCCCCACCGTCTGCGACGAGCCGCACCCCAGCACCGCAGGCGGCGGACGAACCCGGCTTCCGGTGGGGCGCCGAGCTGTTCGTCAGTCTCGGGCTGGCAGCCGCGGTCAGCGCGACGCTGATGCTCGCCCGCCGCCGCCATCGCAGCCGATACCGGCCCGGCAGCGGCGACCGCGACGACCTGCCCGTCGCCCCGGTCGTCTACCAGCTGCGCCTGGCACACCTGCGCACCGAGGCACACAACGAGATCGGCCTCGACGACGAGGCGGACGACGAACACCAGCAACGTCCGCGGCCTGTCTCGGCCGCGCCGCCCTTGGTGGTGGGCGCACACGAGACCGGTGCTGGCTGCACCGCGGTCCTCACGCCAGGAGTCGGTGTCCGCGATGGGCGCGAGATCGCCCTCGACCTTGCCGCCGCTCGCGGCCTCGGCCTGGTCGGCGCCGGCGCCCCCGCCGCGGCCCGTGCTCTGCTGATCGAGGCACTCACTACCTCGCCACACCACCTGGCGACGTCGGCGGGGACGGTGGTCATCGTCCCCGTCGGCGACCTGGTCTCGATGCTCGGACGCGAGGCGCGCCACCTGCGCCTGCCCTCGACAGTGCGAGTCGTCCGAGACCTGGACAGCGCGTTGGACGCGGTGGAGGCCGAGATCCTTGTGCGCGCCACCGCCAGCCGGGAACCAGGCGCCGAGCCCAGGATGTGGCCGCCGCTGGTGCTGGTTGTACAGCCTCCAGCACTGCACCTGCGGCTCCAGGCGGTCCTGGACACCGGCGCGCCGTTCGGGGTCACCGGGCTGCTGCTGGGCCAGTGGCAACCCGGCGTCACCTGCTATGTCCGCGCCGACGGCACGATCTCGGCCACCGGTCCCGGTCTGGGCGAAGCCCTGCGCGGCACCCAGGTGTTCCGCCTCGGTGGCGACGACACCACCCAGCTCCTTAATTTGCTGCACCAAGCCGAACCGCAGCCTGACGCGCCGGACACCAGCTACCTTCCCGACCTGCCACCGGCACCACACACGCCCGTCGCGGCCACGCCACCGGCCGGCAACGATCACACGGTGCCGAGCGCGGAAGGCCCGCTCGAGACCCGCCCCTCCAGTACGAGTGAGATCGAGCTGAAGGTCACGGCCGCGGCTACGCAACCCGCACCCTCCGACACCCAGCCGGAGATCCTCGATCCCAGCCCAGCGCAGGGCCTGCGGAAGCGACAGCAGAGACCGGACCGCGCGGACGTCGTTGGTGCGGAGAAAGAACATCCACAGCCGGGCGCACTCACCGATGATCCGGCGCCTGCGGACGGACACACCGAACCCGTGGCCGCAACACCGCCGGCCTTCGCCCCCCACCACGAGGACGACACGGACGCCGCGCAGATCACGGTCACCGTGCTCGGTGGCCTGCGCGTGCACTGGCACCCCGAGCCTCACCCGGCCACGAGCTCCCGGGAGATCACCGGGACCTTGCAGCCCAGAACCCAGGAACTGCTGGTGTTTCTCGCCCTGCACCCTGACGGCGTCACCCGCGACCCGCTCGTCTCGGCGCTGTGGAGCCACGACCCGCCGGCCCGACCGACCAACGCCCTGCACACCGCGCTGGCACGGATGCGCACCGCACTGGCCGCCGCCACCAACGGAGCGGTGACCGACATCGTCTCGACGAGCAACGGCCGCTACCAACTCGACCCCGCGGTGGTGAGCGTCGACTACCGGCGCTTCGCTCACGCTGTCGCCGCACGCCGCGCCGCCACCACCGACCAAGCCCGAATCGACGCCCTCTGGGACGTGGTCAACGCCTACGGCGGAACACTGGCAGAAGACACGACAGCCGAGTGGATCGAACCCGTACGCGAGGCGATCCGCCGCGACGCTGTCGACGCCGTCGCCGCGCTGGCCCGCGCACTGGTCGACACCGACCCGCAGCAGACCCTGGACCTGCTGGAGGTCGCGCGGGCATTCGACCCGCACAACGAGCCGCTCTACCGCGACATCATGCGCCTGCAGGAACGGCTCGGGCAGATCGACGCCATCCCGCGGACACTGACCCTGCTGAGCGCCCGGCTGGCCGAACTCGACGCCGCACCGACCCCACAGGCTCGCGGCCTGGCAGCCCAGCTGGGACAACGCCACGAGGACAAGCCGGCCGGCCCAGCGAGTTCACACGCTCAGGGCACACGTGATCGCAGCACGGCCAGTTGACATGGCGCCAGGACGGCACGGGCCTCACGACCACAGCCAGGACCGAGCTCGTGCCCGCAGGCTTGCCCTGTTCGCTGGCCTCGCCGTCGCTGAGACCGAGTTCGTCCAACTCGGCAATTTCGGTAAGTGCGACTACCTTGCCGCCAATCCGGCAGCGGTACGCCTGAGCGTGCGCGATGAGTTCCGGGTGCGCGCCAAGCGGGACGACCAGAGCCTCGGCCAGCGTCAAGAACTCCAGTGCTTCGACCTTCAACGAGTACGTGACCGTGCCCGGAAAAGACTTTGCGCGCAGGTCGTGCAACAAAGTTTCGATAGTCACCTTTTTCGGTGTGTGCGGCCAGGAATGCTATTCTGCAGGTCGGGATGTTTGCCCGGAGATTCTTCGTCGATGGAATACGAGCTGGCCGTGGAAAGAATTCCTTCTCGTCATGCGAGGTCACCCGAGGTCGTCGTGACCAGTGTGGCCTGTTCCCACTTGCCCCGAAACGGCGCCTCGGGTCATGGACATCCCGAAGAAACCCCTCACCCCTCATCGTCGCGCTCACATGCGCACCAGTGCCGGCCGAGTCCTCGCGCCGTACCCGTCGCCCTCTCGTTCAGCGACACAATCCCTACGGCTCCTATTCGAGCGCCCGCCTCTGCTCAGTGCTACCGCGGGAGTCGGTACTGGCCTCCCACTCGCCCCGGAGCAACGAGGCTTTTCGTCGTCCGGCAGGGCGCCGGAATCAGCCCTCCGTATTCCGGCTCACGTCACACCGTCACAGAACGTCACGCCACGTAGCGGCAGGGAAGACCATCTGCGCGCACAGTGCCTTCCTGTAGGGTCTCAGCGCGCGTGACATGTTGATCTTGTGTGACCTGCGGCTTCTTGATTGTCTCACGGCGATGTCATCTGAGGTCGATCTCAGTTCCGTGGCATTTCCTCGGCGGTTCGGTGGACTCTGGCGTGTTTGCGGCGGAGTCACCGTTGCCGACTCGGTCGAGCACAGCCAGGACCGGAGTCGCGTCTTGTGCGAATTTCTCCCCGGCGTGAGTGACCTGACCTGGGCCACGATTCAGGTCCTACAACGGGTTCTCCGCCAGGATCCGGTTCGGCAACCAGGGCATGATCGCCGAGAACGATCCGGCCGAACAGGAAAAGTCGGTCAAATGGAACTCGCTGCTGTGCAACCTGATCGAGACCAGTGCTTGCCTGCAAGGCCTCTCGGTCACCCGCTGATCTGACCGGGTGGCCGGCCGCCGGGTCGTAGCGTTGCCGAGTTCAGTCACCTGCATCGACTGAGACTGTGGCAGGACCTTCGACCACGGCCCAGTTCCACGTTCCCTTGACCTTCCGCAGGACGTCACCAAGGTCTTTGCCGGTCCCAGGGTCGGGGTGAACGATCGTGTCGATGAGTTTGGCCCGGCACGCCTTGTTTTAGTGGTACTAACGTTGTAACTTAGTTCTGTGGCTGCCGTCGAAGACCTCCAGGAGCTCAGGACAGGGCTCAGTGTCGCGCTGGCGCGCGTCGAACGCCTGATTGAGCGCGGATCCGCGCCCCCTGCGGCAGCCGACAACGGTGCCGTCGACGTGATGAACCTTCCCCGCACCAAGGCAATCGAGTGGGTCCTGGTCCATCAAGGTCGGCCGATGCGACCTGTGGAGATCTGGTCGGCACTTCAGGCGGTCGGCCGCAACGACCCCAAGACGGAGATCCAGGTAACGACCTACGACCTATGGCAACGAGGTCGCATCGACAGAATCGGACGGGGTGTCTACCGCACCGCTCCCAGTATCCAGCCCGACGAGCAATCGGCAACTGATGACCAAAACGCAAAGGCGGGTGAAGAGATGGAGAGCAGAACCACCGACCAACTCAGAGTTGAGCTTATGCGTTTTGAAGAAGAGTTGCGGACGGCTGGCCTCAAGGAGAATTCGATACGCACCTACGTGGATCGAACCGCCTACTTCCTACGCTGGCTCGACGGCGACTACGAACCAGGGTCGAGTGCTCACAACCATTAGCAACCGGCCGCCGGGCTCGACTATGACTGACCACCGACCTGAACCCTGAACCGCCGGCGCCTGCGGCAGTCTGGACACCCCGCCGAGTAATGCTCAGGTGGCTTGACCACTGCCCACGCACTGCTCACCGAGCGGTTCGGCTGCTCAGCTCACCAGGATTCCCAAATGATCTTGTAGGACCTCACCGCCGACGGCATGTCGATCTTGCGCGACCTGCGGTTTCTCGGCTTGTCTCACTGCAGTCTCACCAAGATCGGCCTCAGTGTCGTGGCATTTCCTCAGCGGTCCGGCGCGTTGTGGCCCTGTCGCTGTTGCCGCTTCGGTCGAGGATCGTCAGAACTGGCACTGCGTCTTGCGCGAAATTCGCACCGGCGGGTGTCAGTCTGATGCCGCCGGAGTCAGGCGTGGTTTCGAGCAGTGCGGCGCCGATGGCGTGTTCGAGTTGGTCGATTTGGTGCCTGAGAACGGCTTTTCTGGTGCCGAGGTGTCTGGCGGCGTGGTCGAGGTTGGGGTGTCCGGCGGTTGCCAGGAGTCGTCGGACGCGTTGTTCGGCTCCGCGGGTGGCGAAGACGGTCCAGATGGTGACGGAGAACGCGTCCGGCCCGCCGTGCGCGCTGAGGATGTGCTTGTGCGCAGCGACGCCGTGGCGGATCGCGAGTCCGAGTTCGCGGGCGTGCCGAGCCAGATTGGCCGCCGGAATGCCCAGATCGGCGGCGATGTCGGCGAAGGAACGGTGGTTGTCTTCGTATTGCTCGCGCAGCCAGGCTGGGTTGACCGTGCGGAGAACCTCTCGTGGCGTTGGTGGTCCGATTCCGTTGCTGGTGAGGAGTTCGTTGATGCGTTGGTGGTTGTGGCCGGTGAGTTTCGCGATCTGACCTGGACGGAGTCCCTGGCTCACGTAGGCGCGTAGATCGTGCTCGTTGGGCAGGGCTGTGGGCGGGCTGTTCGTGCCTGGTGCGGGTTGGTGTCGTGGGGTCCTGGGTTGTGGGTGCCGGACGGCGGCCAGGTGGATGTGTTCGGGTGTGGTGTGCAGGCGGGCGGCGATCTCGTTGCGGGTCAGTCCTGTCTGGACGAGGTCCCAGAGTTGTTGTGGGAGAACGTCGTCGGGGTGGGGGCCGGGCCAGGAGACGGTGCCGGTGTGGTCGAACGGCGGTTCCCAGGTGACGGGTTCGTCGATGTGCAGGCGCCGCAGCAGGGTCTGGGCTTGCTGGTGCAGATGCGTGGACAGCTGTGCGGGAAGGTGGAAGACGAAGGCGGTGTAGTGCTCGCCGTCGAGTTCCGGGGACAGCGTCAGCGGCTGCGGGTAGTGGTAGGGGTGGCTGCCGGTGAGCAATTCGATCAGGTGTAGTCGCGCGAAGCGTTCCTGGCGCTCGGACGAGCGGTGGCAGATCTGTGCGCAAGTCGCCCGCCAGGCTGTGCTGTCGAGGGTGGCGGCGCAGATGCGGCGCCATCGGCGGCGGCGTCCGTAGTCGATGGGTGCGGGTTGATCGTCGAGTGCGCGGGCGAGTTGTCCGAGCACGGCGAGCACGGGTTCCCAGGCGCCGGCCTCACGGAGTGTCTTGGTGAAGTGGGGGCAGACGGCGTTGCTGGCCGCAGGCAGCTGAAGCAGTGTGCGGGCGGTGGTGTAGTCGACGTCGCCGAGTCCGGCGATCTGCAACAGCATGCTCAGCGCTTGGCGGTAGGGCAGCGGGTCGAACAGGCCCTGGGGGTTGAGGCGCAGCGCCCACCCTCGCCAGAACAAACTCGGGACGCTGGCCGCTCGTGCCGTGCCGTGCCCGGATCGCGGGCGGCGTGGGGTGCTGGTCGCGATGCCGTAGCGGAGCTGGTGCGCGGGGTTGAGACGAGGACCGATGCAGGTGAGCAGTGAGCTTTGGAGTCCGGGGCTGGCGTTGTTCCATTGGTCCAGCAGGCGGGAGAGGTGGGCTTTCGAACCGCCCGTGGGAGTGTGCGCGAGCCAGCCGGTGATCACCGGGTCCGGTGTGGTGGAGCCGGTGGCGAGCATGAGGTCCGCCGCGGTTGCGCCGACCGCGACGTGGGCGGCGTCATCGTCGTGGGCGTTGTCGGAGAAACCGTGGTCGGCGACCAGATCGCGGATGATCGCCGCGATGGATTGCGGTGGTATGGCAGGGGTTCGCAGAGCGGCCAGTGCCGCGCGGGCGGCGGCGTGCAGGTCATCGAGGATCTGCTGCGGTGCAGCCAAGGCGGCCAAGGCGGCCGGGGTGCGCCGGGCGGCCAGCAGCGCGGCGATGGTGGTGTTGACGTGGCGTTGGGCCCGCAGCACAGGGCTGTCGGCGTCGAGTGGGACCGCGTCGGCCTCTGACAACGGGTAGGTGCAGGCGGGTGGCCCGCCGTGCGGCGAGTGCTCGAGGAGAGCGAGCCCCAGATCACCGAGGTAGGGCGAGCCGGCAGGCTGGGCGCGGGTCCGGACGTGGCGACGTCCGCAGGCCGGACAGGCGTCGAGCAGGAGCGTGTGGTGGCGGGTGCAGGCGAAGCTCCAGGCCAGCCGCCAGGACAGCATCCACCGATTTCCGTTGTCGGACAGGCACTTGGGGCAGAACCGTGATCCTCTCAGTCCGCGCCACCAGCGTGGACGGCTGCCTGCTCGCGCGGGCCGGTCGATGATCAGCCCGGTGCCGGAATAGCGGTCCAGGGTCAGGGCGGCCAGGGTGTCGGCCGGGACCCCGGTGGCGATACTCACCGCGGTGAGTTGGTCGGCGTCGAGGTGGCGCACCCAGGGTTTGCGGCTTCTCGCGGTGTTCCACCGCGTGGTCACCCCCGCGAACCGGAAGAGGTCGAAGACGTTGGTGTGCAGGCGTTCGGCCAGTGCTTCCAGCCAGCTGTCCAGTGCTTCGCCGGGCAGCGGTGCCAGCCGGATCGGCAGGGTGCGCGGGCGGTTCATCCGGCGAGGCAGCGGGCCGGGGCGACGCGGGTCGACAGCCGGCGAGCCTGGATCGCGGCGTCCAGTTCGCGGCGAGCCGTTTCCGCGGCGGCATCGTTCTTCACGCCGTCCAGCAGATCTTGGCTCAGGTGCTCGCAGCCGGTGCGGACGGCGCGCTGGCAGCCGCGGTTGATCAGAGTCATCAGCGAGCCGATGTGCCCGGTGCTGCGGGCGAACAGGTAGTCGGACAGCTCATCGGCCAGCATCCCGGGGTGTTTCTCGGACAGCGCCAGGCGTTGTTCGATGGCCAGCAGCATCTGCCGCCACTCCCGCCGCCCTGCGTCGGTGTCGACGGTGAACGGCCGCATGTCCAACGCGGTAGTGCGGCGTCCGGTCTGGGCGAGAACGGCGTTGGTGTAGGAGTCGCCTTCGGAGAACAGGCCGCGTTCGGCCAGACCGACGCCGATGAGCACCAGCGTGACCGGGAACTCGTTGGCGATGTATTTGAACTGGTTGCTCACCTCGATGCCGGATGTCGCCCGCCAGCGCAGGAAGTGCAGATCATCCACGATCAAGACGCGGACCGCGCAAGAAAGCATGCAATCCAGAGCCCGGTGCGCGAACTGTGCGGTCGTGCCCCGCTGATGGCCGGGATGACCGAAGTACTCCAGCATCGCCCGGTTGAAGTCCTTCATGCCGGTGTTGCCGGTCAACCCGACCCGGCAGACCGGCCAGCGTTCGTGTCCGTCCGCGGTGAACGCGCCGTTCTCGGCGATCTCGCGGAGGTGGAACTGTTTGGCGAACGCCAGCACCGAGGTGGTCTTGCCCAGCCCGGGGAACGCGTCGATCGCGATCGCGCCCTTGGCCTTGTCCCCGTCCTGGACGTTGCTGTCCACGATGTCCCACAAGTCCTCGTGCAGCCCGGCCAGCTGCGGGGTCTTGATCGGACCGAGGTTGGCGTGCCAGACCCGCCGCCGCTGGTTGTAGTCAGCGAGCGCGTCGTCCCCGAGGCGCCGCAGGTCCTTTGTGGTCAGTGGTTCGGGCTGGCTGCGTGCGGGGGCGTCGACGAAGCTGCGCCAGCCTTCCTTGCGCGCCAAGGTGAGGTTATCCAGGCCCGCGGGGCGATCCGCTGCTCGTTCTGCGCCTGGTGAAGGTTGCTCGCGACGTGTGTCGGTCACACGTCCTCCAGAGCATCGGCGTAGAAGTCGTCCTCGGCGTCGACGGCCTCCAGGTCGTCGATGTCGTCGTCGCCCATCTCCGCCACCGGCTCGTCGGCCGGGACTTCGCCAGAGGCTGCGGTGGCCGCCAGGACTCGGGCCACTGACGGCAAGACCGACACCGCCTGCTCCCGTGGTTGCTCGGGCAGCCCGATTGCGGCCTGTTCGCGGGACAGCCGCAGCGCCATCCGCCGTTCTGGCAGCGTCTGGCCCAATCCGATGTTCCAGCGCTGGAACAGGTCGGCGACCGCGATCTTGTCGTCGGGGTAGGTGTATTTCGCGGCGGCCAGCTTGCGCGCGAACTGCAAGGCGTCCTCGCTCAGCGGCATCGTCAGCGACGGAGCGTGCTCCCATGCCAGCGTGTGCCATCTGCGGGAGGCCGGGTCACGGAAGTAGACGCGGGTGATGTCGTCGGGATCGACCTGCAACGGCCAGCGGCCGTTGGCCTTCCCGGTGTAGGGGCTGGTCTCGTTCTCCTTGCCCGTGAGGATCGGGCCGTTGTAGCGGCGGCCGTCGATCTCCACCCCGTAGTGCTGAATCGTGCGCCACTCGGTCTTGAGGAACTCATAGCCCAGGTCCGGATCGCGCGGAACCTCGATATAGCCGGCCCGCGCGACACCATGCTCGAACATCATCGCCGGCGACATCCGCAGTTTCGGCAGGTGCGGATCAACCAGGCCGCTGTGTGGCTTGTGGTGGTAGACCGTCGCGACCCATTCGCGGATGATCGCTTCGAGTTCGTCGAGGAAGAAGAACGCGTCCGCCTCGGGATTCAGACCCCGAGAATGGACGTCCGGGCCCTTGTAGCCAGGCAGCGCCTGCAACAGATCTTCCCGCAGGGTACGGAAAAATCGCTCCACCGGCCCCTTGTCCCGGCCCGTCCGCAACCTGGCTGGCTGTATCGAGATCCCCATCCGACGACACACGCTGGTCAGATGCTCCGACACGTAGATCTTGCCGTGATCAACCACGATCGTCTCCGGCACCACCGCCGGCGACGCCGCACCCGGCCGCTCGACCGCATCGGCATCCAGCAGCACCGACCGAGGAATCCCGTGCTCGGGCCAGACCGCATGCGCGGGCCAATCCCGCCCAGCCGGCCGCGGCCGGAACGCCTGGTAGAGAACCGAAGCCGCGTCCACCGACTTCGTCGACACCGGCGTGAGCCGTAATCCGACGACACACCGGTCATACCAATCCATCGCGACCGTGAGCTCGGAGTTGATCCACCGCAACGTGACCGGGTCCAGCGCGAACACGTCCAGCCGGGTGGTGTCCATCAGCACGTACTCGCCCGGCCGCGTCGGCCGCAACTTCCCGTAAACCTCATCCGGCCGGTCGGCGATATCCCGATTCCGCTTGGCGCTCAACCGAAACGTCGGATGCCGTCGCTCCAACTCCTCCAACACCCGAAACGCCGTCGCCCGGCTCGGCACCTTCACCACGCCCGACCCGAACCGCACGGCCACCCGCGCGTCGGTCCGATCGATCACCATCGTCCGCGACGGCTTCGACTCCCCGGTGTGCTCGACCATCACCGCCAACGCCGTCTCCACCCACCGCTCGTCGGTGTGCCCCAGCGGCCCACCCGCTGCGCGGCCCTTCTTCGGAGCCAGTCCCGCTTCACCATGGCGGCGGTAATCAGCGACCCAGCGTTTGACAGTCCGCAACCCAATCCCCAGCTCAGCAGCCTTCGACTCGTATCTGCTCGTCGCCGACAGGCCAGGTGCGTATTCGGGACGGGGCTCACCAGCGGCCGCCAGTTCCGCAGTTCCAGAGCGGTAACCAGTCAAGACCTCACGCACATGAGCGGCCCGTTCCAACACCTGCTGCCGTTCGGAATCGGTCAGCTCGGCCAGCAGCACGCTCGCCAACTCCAGCGGGTCATCAGCGCAGGGACCAGGAGAGGTCGGGATGATCTGGGCCCGCTCCGAAACCAGCAACTCCCGCACCGACACCCGCACGATCCGCTGGTCCGTGGCGTACTTGAGCACGACCTCGTTGCCGGCCATGGTGGCCAGCAACTCCACCACCTCGACAACCTCACCGTCGTAACAGACGCGCGTGCCGACGCCAACACGCACCGCCGCGCTGCTCATGCAGCAACCCTCCTCAGCACATGGGCGCCGCTGAGCGGGCGGGTCAAATCGACCTGGAAGTGCTGTTGCCACAACAGATGCAGGACCGCAGACCTCACCATCGCGGCCGGTTGATCCGGGAAAGACCGGCAGGCCGCCGCCAGTGTGGCACCGTCAAGATCCGCAGAGCGGAGCTCAGCAACAAGCTCATGATCGAACAGCCAGTCCCGGCGGTACCCGGCCAGGAACCGCACGTTCTCCAACTCAGCACGGGGCGGTTCGCTCCACACCTCGTACCGCCAGCCGCGTGACTCCACCACCCGCCGCGTCCAGGCGAAAGTGAACGCATTCTCCGGCTTGACCACCCGATGCCGCGGCTTGACGTCCACCACCAACGGCCCGGCGCTGGTGAACAGCAGATAGTCCGGAATGTGCCGGCGCAACACCCCACCAACCGCAGCGCGCAGCAGGAACGGCTGTGCCACAATATGATCTACGGACCTGTCGAAATCCGCGAACAGTAAACGCGCTAACTCCAGCCGAGATTCGTAGATCACCAGATCCCGCTCGGTGGACGACCAGAAGGCACCCGGGTAATGCTTCTGCCCCTTGTGCCAGCGGAAAGTCCGCCACGGCAGTGCGGAGATCAAAACGCCGACGTCCACCTCCGTCCACGGGCACACGAGCTCCGCCTCCGGCGCGAATCTCCGGACATGGATCGACACCGAGCAAGGCTCGGCTGCAACCATCATGGGCTCGTCCTCCCGCTGCTGGTCGGTGAGCGGCAGAGCGGCCAGGGATACACCACACGCGCCAGCGACGTCGCGAGACAGGGCGGCCAGTCGGCGACACCACCCAGACGGCCCAAAAGATCAAAACAACGATGACGGCCAGCGGCAAGTCTCATACCGATGGCACAAGTGTCATCCAGGTGCCAAGATCATTGAGAATGTGCCATCAGCGGTGAGACCCTACA
>NZ_FNET01000039.1 GCF_900100275.1 Lentzea albidocapillata subsp. violacea | reverse complement strand
TGAACTCGAACGAGAACACCCGCCCGCGCTGTTTACTCACCAACGCTCCCGCGCCCCGCAGACTCCACCGATCACGCAAGCGTGCCACCGCAGACCACGACACACCCAACCGGGTCGCCACCACCCGATAGCCCAACCCGGCCTCGAACAACCTGACAGCAGCCCTGCGCTGCCGCGACGACAACGAACTACTCGGATTCACAGCACTCCCCGGAAGACGGAACTGGATTCCCAGTCCAACTTCCGGGAGGCGGTTCACCCCCAGACCCCCGGCAATCTGATCAGGGGGTAGCGCCGCTCGTGGGTTGATGGCACGCCTGTTGCTTCGGGCGGCTGCGCGTTGCTTAGAGGGTTGCGTTGGCGGTGGGGTCCCATCACGAGCCGAGCCAAGAGCGGGCCACATGTGAGAAGGGGTGTCAACTCGACGAAAAGCGTGTCGAGTTGACACCCCTTCTCACATGCAGCAAGAGCTATGGCGCGACTCGTGATGGGACCCCACCGCCTGGCCCGCGCGGTAAGGACGGCTCGTCTTCGGCCTCGCGTGGGGAGGACGGCTCGCCTACGGCTTCGCGGGCGATCGGGCTTCTCGTGCGATCCGGGCTCCAGCGGCTGGGCCGACGCTGGGTGTGATGCATCAGCCAGTGGATTAGTTGGCCTAGCTAACTATCTCCAGATATAGTTGTATGTCATCAACTAATTACTGGAGGTGTGCCGGTTTGACTCGGCCCTCGTCGCATCGGGAGATCCTCGAAGCACTGTCCGGGATCTGGGTGGCGTTGCTCGTCGCCATCCTCAGCTCCACCATCGTTTCGAACGCTCTTCCGACGATCCTCGCCGAGCTCAAGGGCACGCAGACTCAGTACACGTGGGTCATCACCGCGATGTTGCTCGCGTCGACGGCCAGTACGCCGTTGTGGGGGAAGCTCGCTGATCTTTTTGACAAGAAGTCGTTGTTGCAGGCGGCGATCGTGTTGTTCGTCGTCGGCTCTGTGCTGGCCGGGTTCAGTCAGAACATGGAGCAGCTCATCTCGTTCCGGGTCGTGCAGGGGCTCGGCATGGGTGGTGTGCAGGCGCTGGGGCAAGTTGTCGTCGGTGCGTTGCTCAGTCCGCGCGAGCGTGGGCGCTACAGCGGGTACACCGGGATGGTGATCTCCGCCGGGACCGTTGGCGGGCCGTTGGTCGGTGGTTTCCTCGTCGACTGGCCTGGGTGGCGGTGGTGTTTCTTCGTCTGCGTGCCGTTGGCGCTGGTGGCGTTGGCCGTGTTGCACAAGACGTTGCACCTGCCGGTCAAGAAGCAGCGGGTGAAGATCGACTACCTCGGTGCCACGCTGATCACCGGTGGGGTGAGCCTGGTGCTGATGTGGGTGTCGTTCGCGGGTAAGGACTTCGCCTGGGTCAGCCGGGAGAGCGCGCTGTTCGTCGGTGGGGCGTTGCTGGCGATCGTGGGGGCCTACTTTGTGGAGCGGCGGGCGTCTTCGCCGGTTATTCCGTTGCATTTGTTCAAGAACCGGACCGTGGTGCTGGCGATGCTTGGGGGCGTCGCGGTGGGTACGGCGATGTTCGGGGCCTCGGTGTTCATGGGGCAGTACTTCCAGATCGCGCGTGGGTTCTCGCCTACCAAGGCCGGGCTGTTGACGGTGCCGTTGGTGCTTGGGCTGAGCATCTCGTCCACGGTCAGCGGGCAGTTGATCGCCAAGAGCGGCAAGTGGAAGAGCTATCTGGTGTGGGGGTCGTTCTCGCTGGTCATCGGGCTGGCGTTGCTCGGGACGATCGACCACCGGACCAACCTGGTGTTGATGGGGGCCTATCTGGCGCTGGTCGGCGTCGGGGTGGGGCTGACCATGCAGAACCTTGTGCTGGCCGTGCAGAACGGGGTCGGGATGGCCGATCTCGGGGCGGCCAGTTCCACTGCCACGTTCCTGCGGTCGCTGGGTGGGACGGCCGGCGTCTCGGTGCTTGGGGCGGTGTTGGCTGCCTCCGTCAGCACCAAGACGCTCGACCCCGGCTCCCTCTCCCCCGTGGTGCGGGACTCGTATGGCGACGCGATGGGTCAGTTGTTCTTGATTGCCGCTGGTCTTGCGGTGTTCACGGTCATTGCGGTGCTGCTGATCAAGGAGCAGCCGTTGCGGGACTCGGTGGACGGCGACGAGGTGGTCACTGAAACCGGTTCACCTGTGGATACTGACCAGCGGATTGTGGACAACTCGGTGCTCGCTGTGGACAAGCTGTTGGTGCTTTCGAGTGACCGCGATCAGGAGGTCGTGGTGCGGTCGGCTGCGCCGCGTTCCACGCAGAACTCGTTGCCCTCGGGGTCGCGCATCGTGACCCAGCCGGTGCCGTCCGGCCTGCGCTGATCGTCGAAGATCGTCGCGCCGATGCCGACGAGGCGTTCCACCTCCTCGTCGCGGGTGACGGCGACGGGTTGCAGGTCCAGGTGCAGGCGGTTCTTGAGCTCCTTGTTCTCCGGGACGTTGATGAACAGGTAGCGGATGCCGCTCGGCAGTTCGATCATGCATTCCGGGTCGCCGGGGTTGTCGTCGGGGTGGATCGGCAGGTCCAGGACCTTGCTCCACCACGAGGCGATCTCGTAGGAGTCGCGCGCGTCGATCGTGATGCTGTGGATGATGGACGTCATGGGGTGATCATCGCTCTGTCGGCCTGTGATCTGTACCGAATTCAAGGTTGAGTGGAACACGCTCAACTTTTCTGACGTTGTGCGGGATGATGGTCCATGCTTGAGGCTGACCACGAGGTGGAGGAATGGACGCTTTCAACCCGACGACCAAGACGCAGCAGGCTGTGTCCGCGGCGGTGCAGGCCGCGACGCTGAACGGGAACCCGGACGTGGGTTCCGTGCACCTGCTCAGTGCACTGCTGGCGCAGACGGACGGGTTGACCGCGCCGTTGCTGTCGGCGGTGGGTGCCGACCCGGCGCAGGTGCGCAAGGAGCTGGAGCAGCTCTCCCGCTCGTTGCCCAGTGCGTCCGGTTCCACCGTGTCCGCTCCGCAGTTCTCGCGCGACGCCGTGCGGGTGATCGGCAAGGCGCAGGAGCTCGCCACCGAGATGGGTGACGAGTACGTCTCCACCGAGCACCTGCTCGTCGGACTGGCTCAGCACGGTGGCCAGGTGGCCGACCTGCTGCGGCGGCACGGTGCGACGCCCGACGCGCTGACCGAGGCCTTCGCGAAGGTGCGCGGGTCGGCGCGGGTGACGTCCGCTGATCCCGAGGGCACCTACAAGGCGCTGGAGAAGTACGGCGTCGACCTGACCGAACGTGCGCGCAAGGGCGAGCTCGACCCCGTGATCGGCCGTGACGCCGAGATCCGCCGGGTCGTGCAGGTGCTGTCGCGGCGCACCAAGAACAACCCCGTGCTGATCGGCGAGCCCGGCGTCGGCAAGACGGCGATCGTCGAGGGCCTGGCGCAGCGCGTCGTGGCCGGTGACGTGCCGGAGTCGTTGCGCGGCAAGAGGGTCGTTGCTCTCGACCTCGGCTCGATGGTCGCGGGCGCCAAGTACCGCGGTGAGTTCGAGGAGCGGCTCAAGGCCGTGCTGAAGGAGATCACCGACTCGGCTGGGCAGGTCATCACGTTCATCGACGAGCTGCACACCATCGTCGGTGCCGGCGCGACCGGTGAGTCGGCGATGGACGCCGGCAACATGATCAAGCCGATGCTCGCCCGCGGTGAGCTGCGCATGGTCGGTGCCACGACCCTGGACGAGTACCGCCAGCACATCGAGAAGGACGCCGCCCTGGAACGCCGCTTCCAGCAGGTGCTGGTCGGCGAACCGTCGGTCGAGGACACGGTCGGCATCCTGCGCGGCCTCAAGGAGCGTTACGAGGTGCACCACGGCGTGCGCATCACGGACGCCGCCCTCGTCGCCGCCTCGACGCTGTCCGACCGCTACATCACCGCGCGCTTCCTGCCGGACAAGGCCATCGACCTCGTCGACGAGGCCGCGTCCCGGCTGCGCATGGAGATCGACTCGCGGCCCGTCGAGATCGACACCGTGGAACGTGCCGTGCGGCGCCTTGAGATCGAGGAGATGGCGCTGGCCAAGGAGTCCGACCCGGCGTCGATCGAACGGCTGCGCGCCCTGCGCGCCGAGCTCGCGGAGAAGCGCGAGGCACTGTCGGCGCTCACGGCCAGGTGGCAGAACGAGAAGAGCTCCATCGACCGCGTGCGCGGCCTGAAGGAGCAGCTGGAGTCGTTGCGCGGCGAGTCCGAACGGGCCGAGCGCGACGGCGACCTCGGTCGTGCCGCCGAACTCCGCTACGGCCGGATTCCCCAGCTGGAGAAGGAACTCTCCGTCGCCGCGGAGTCCACACAGGACGCCGCGATGCTGAAGGAGGAGGTCGGGCCCGACGACGTCGCGGACGTGGTGGCGGCGTGGACGGGCATTCCGGCCGGCCGCCTGCTGGAGGGTGAGACCGCCAAGCTGCTGCGGATGGAGGACGAGCTCGCCCGCCGGGTCGTCGGCCAGGCCGAGGCCGTGCGCGTCGTGTCGGACGCGGTGCGCAGGACGCGCGCCGGAGTCGCCGACCCGGACCGCCCGACCGGCTCGTTCCTGTTCCTCGGCCCCACCGGCGTCGGCAAGACCGAGCTCGCGAAGGCGCTGGCGGCGTTCCTGTTCGACGACGAGCGGGCGATGATCCGCATCGACATGAGCGAGTACTCCGAGAAGCACTCGGTGGCCCGCCTGGTCGGCGCGCCCCCCGGCTACGTCGGCTACGACCAGGGCGGCCAGCTCACCGAGTCGGTCCGCCGCCGCCCGTACTCGGTCGTGCTGCTCGACGAGGTCGAGAAGGCGCACCCGGACGTGTTCGACGTGCTGCTGCAGGTCCTGGACGACGGCCGCCTGACCGACGGTCAGGGCCGCACGGTCGACTTCCGCAACACGATCCTGGTGCTCACCTCGAACCTGGGCTCACAGACCATCGTGAACCCGTCGCTGACCGAGCTGGAACGCAAGGACGCCGTGATGGCCGTGGTGCAACGGCACTTCAAGCCGGAGTTCCTGAACCGGCTGGACGACGTCGTCGTGTTCCACGCGCTCGCCACCGAGGAACTGACGTCCATTGTGGACATCCAGATCACTCGTCTGGCGGACCGGCTCGCGGCTCGCCGCCTGACGCTCGACGTCACGGCGTCGGCCCGCGACTGGCTGGCCCTGAACGGCTTCGACGCCATCTACGGGGCCCGGCCGCTGCGGCGGCTGGTGCAGTCGGCGATCGGTGACCAGCTCGCGAAGGAGCTGCTGGCCGGCGAGGTGCGGGACGGCGACACGGTGCGGGTCGACGTGCTGGACGACAACAGCGGCCTGATCGTGGGCCGCGCGGCCTGAGGTCGCCTCGTGGGTGGTTTCCGTCGTTATCCGGGCGGAAACCACCTACGACCTGTTTGACCAGGCGTTCGTGTGCTCGCGTGCGTCCAATCGGCACACACAGGTCACGACGCGCGGAAGTGATCTTCGTTCCTCGCCTCCGACCCACTAGGCTCTGGCTGTGGGCATACCGGCGTGGGTCTGGTTCACCGTCGCCGCGGTGGCGGGCGTGGCGGGGTTCGCCCTGCTCGCGACCGACCGGGCGCAACGAACCGCGCGTAATCGTGAACGGCGCCGTTGGGCTGCTCTGAGGGGCTGGCAGTTCGAGGAGACAGACCACGTGCTGCCGACCCGGTGGGAAGCCGGGGCCATCGCGTACTACGGCACGGGTCTCGCCCGTGACGTCGTCGCCGGCTCCACCTTCACCGCGGACGGCCGCAGGCAGGTCTACGTGCTCGATCACGAGACAGGCGGCAAGGTCAACTCGGTGCTGGTCGGCGTGCGCTGCCGCAGAGCGCTGTCGGTGGTGATCGAGCTGTGGCTGTCGACCGTGCCGTTCCAGCGCGACGACGACAAGAAGCCGATGCCCGACATGCTCGGGCCGGTGGGGTCGCGGTACGCGTTCGTCACGGACGTGCCGGCGGCTCGCAAGATCATCACACCGGACCTGATCGATGCCGCCGAGGAGATCGGGGGCGACGTCACGGTCGTCTGGATGGAGAACGACTGGGTGCTGGCCGCCGCGCCGCCGAACTCGTCGCCCGCGCGCCTCGAACGGCTGCTGCGCGACGTCGGTGAGCTCGCGGACGTCATCGACCCGTTCGACCCGGACCCGTCCGAGCGCGAGGAACCGGTGGCCGAAGAGGACGAGGGTGGCGAGGTCTACCGCCCGTCGTTCGGCCGCAAGCAGCCCTGACGAAACCTCCGCCGAAGCCGCTGCCGAACGTTCGGCAGCGGCTTTTTTGTTGCCCACGCACGCGTGGGCCCTGTGACGTTGGGTGATCAACAGGTTTTATGTACCGCTTGTCGTGCCGCCTCGACCAGCACTGTTCCGGGCCGCATCCAAAGTCGTGTGATCTACATCACACTTCGCTCCGTGTAAAACATCGGCGCGCGATTCAGATACTCCGGGCAGCAAGTCCGTCGTGTCCCCGAACCCCCGGAGGGAAGCACGATGTACGGAGGAAAGATTGTTCCGCCCGTAGCCGTGGCCGGTACGGCGTCCGTCGTGACGCTGGCCAACACGGGTGCGTCTGTCGGTTGGTTGCTGTTCGGCGGGGTGGCGATGGTCGTTTCCGGCCTCGCCCTGCGCCTGTTCGTGCTCCGTCGTCCGGCGAAGCACGAAGCGTGATCATCGGCGGCCTTCGGCCCCGGCGACTTTCCGACTACCGTTCGGTGGCATGCCAACCGCACTGGTGACCGGATCGACCGTCGGGATCGGGGCCGCCTTCGCCCGCAGGCTCGCGGCCGAGGGATACGACCTCGTGCTGGTCGCGCGCACCGCGTCCGCACTCGAAGAACTCGCGAAGCAGCTGCACGAACGCCACGGCGTGAACGTGGACGTCCTGCCGGCCGACCTCAGCGACCACGACGACCGGCTGAGGGTCGAGCAGCGGCTGGCCGAGCAGGCCGTCGACCTGCTGGTCAACAACGCGGGCTTCGCGAACACCGGCGAGTTCTTCGCCGCGGACGTCGACAACCTCCAGGCACAGCTCGACGTCAACGTCGCCACGGTGCTGCGGCTGTCCAGGGCCGCCATCCCGGCGATGATCGCGCGCGGCAAGGGCGACGTGATCAACGTGTCCAGCGTCGCCAGCTTCCTGCCCGGCCGCGGCACCAGCTACAGCGCCGACAAGGCGTGGGTGACGACGTTCTCCGAGGGCATGTCGCTCGCGGCGGAGGGCACCGGCGTGCGGATCATGGCGCTGGCCCCCGGTTTCGTGCGGACCGAGTTCCACCAGCGCGCGAAGATCGACATGTCGAAGACGCCGAGCTGGCTCTACGTCGACGCCGACAAGCTCGTCCACGAGGCGCTGCGCGACCTGCGCCGGGGCAAGCCGTTGTCGATCCCCGGCCTGCAGTACAAGGCGATCGTGACCATCTCGAGGCTGCTGCCGAGGCCCCTCGTGCGCAGGATGGCGTCGCGGTTCGCGGGCGGCCGCGGTCGCACGTGATGGAAGTCAGACGGGCCAGTCCACGCCGCCACTGCTCGTGTGGCGGGTCCCGGTGCCGCGAACGACGTCGAAGGCGACCGCGCAGGCGGTCGCCAGTGACCGCAGCGGCTCGCTGACCTGCGGGTTGATCTGGACGCGGTCCCGGCGGACGCGCTTGCCGTGACGCTGGGCACGCGCACCGGTCTCGATCCGCGCGATGTCGCCGAAGAAGCAGAGCTGCTGACCGTTCGCGTCGTGCAGCGACTGCTGCCACGCGCTGTGCGTCCTGATCGTCCCGATCAACTGGCCCTGAGGTGTGCTGACGCGCACGTCCGGCCGCCGGCCGAACCCCTTGCCGATGCGCATGATCGGCTGGCCGTGTGGCGCGACCACGTCGAGGTCGAACGTCGTCCAGCCGGAGAACCCGGTGTGCCGCAGCGGTCGTTGCAGGCCGGGTCCGGTGCGCTCCCTGACCACCATGACCGGCGCGTCCTGCTCGTCGAACACCTCCACCAGGTAGTGCGGCCGGAACAACAGACTCATCGCGGTCCACGGCTGTTCGACGTAGAGGGTGCTCACGGTGATGCAGCGTACGAGGCGTCAAGCGCGCGGGTGTGCGAAGCTTGCGACCCGTGCGAACTGAAGTGGTCTTGGACGCGAACGCTAAGTCAGAACTCGCTCGTCTCGTGAGCGAATTGGCCGTTGTGCACGGCAAGGTGACTCTCTCCAGCGGCAAGGAAGCCGACTACTACGTAGACCTGCGGCGGGCGACGCTGCACCACGCGGCGGCCCCGTTGATCGGCAAGCTGCTGCGGCAGCTCACGTCGGACTGGGACTTCGTCGCGGTCGGCGGTTTGACCCTCGGCGCGGATCCCGTCGCCTACGCGATGATGCACTCCGCTGGCGCCGACGGTGACGTGCTCGACGCGTTCGTCGTGCGCAAGGCGAACAAGGCGCATGGCTTGCAGCGCCAGATCGAGGGCATCGACGTGCGTGGGCAGCGGGTGCTCGCGGTCGAGGACACCTCCACCACGGGTGGTTCGGTGCTCACGGCCGTCAACGCGCTGCGCGAGCACGGTGCCGACGTGATCGGCGTCGCCACGGTCGTCGACCGCGGCACGGGCGCCAAGGAGGCCATCGAGGCCGAGGGCCTGCAGTACCGCTACCTGCTCGACCTGAACGACCTCGGGCTCGCCTGAGGTTTTGTCAAGAGCGCTTCGAGCCACCCCGTCCTAGTGGCGCGACCCGGAACGTCGGCGAGGTAATCCACGCCCAGCAGGGCGCCTCGCGGCGCCGCCCCCACGCCCCCGTACAACCAGTACGAGGACGTGGGGGCGACACCACGATGCACCCGTCTGACCGCGAATTCCCCCGGCAACGTTCCGGGCCACGCCACTAGGCTGGAGGACGGGGTGGTGCGAATGGCCAGATTCCTCGCCGAAGCGGTCATGCTGCTGCACTTCGCCGTGCTGGCGTTTCTGCTGGTCGGTGGCTTTCTGGCGTGGCGGTGGCGCTGGGTGATCTACCCGCACCTCGCGATGGGTGTGTGGGCCGTGCTGAGCCTCTCGACCCCGATCACCTGCCCGATCACCGTGTGGGAGAACCACTTCCGCGGGCTCGCGGGCATGCCGCTGCTCGAGACGGGGTTCATCGACCACTACATCGACGGCGTCTGGTACCCGGAGAGCGCGTCGACGCTGGTCCAGCTGGTGCTGGGGTCGATCGTGATCATCTCGTGGGCCGGCTTCTATGCTGGTCACCGTGCTGCTCGAAGGCTTTCACGCTGTTAAGCACGCGTTGCGCTTCGGCGCCGACGTGCACCCGTTGATCACGACGGACCTGGCCGCCGCGATCAGCCTCGCCGAGACGCACGCACCTGATCTGCGCGAGCGGTTCGAGGCCGCCACCGAGGTCGACCAGAACCACTTCAAGCTCAGGGTCGGCCGCACGCACCCGACGGGCGTGGCCGGGTTCGCGGAGAAGCCGGACCTGCCGTTCGACCGGGGCGCCCCGGTCGTCCTGCTCGACAACCCGCGCAACCTCGGCAACTTCGGTGCCGCCATCCGGGTGGCCGCCGGCCTCGGCGCGGGCGGCGTGATCTCCACCGGTGACGTCGACCCGTGGCACCCCAACGTGCTGCGCGGATCCGCCGGGCTGCACTTCGCGCTGCCGGTCGCCAAGGTCGAGAGCCTCGACTTCGCCGGTGAGCTGATCGCGTTCGACGCGGACGGTGACCTGCTGAAAGGCCCGATCCCGGACGACGCCGTGCTGGCGTTCGGCTCGGAACGCCATGGGCTCTCGGCGGAGGTCCGGGAGAAGGCCGCGAGGATCGTCCGGCTGCCCATGCGCGAGAAGGTCAGCAGTTACAACCTCACCACTTCTGTGGCCATGGGCCTCTACCACTGGGTGATTCATCGAGCTTCTTGACCGGTCAAGCACGCACGATGACCAGGTGGTGATCGCGAAACTGCTGGCGGCACGCGCGGGTGTCGCGGAGCGCGCGGTGTACTCCAGGCACCTTCGGCGGGTCTGGGGTGTGCCGGGCACGCTTCTCGGAGCGCGGGCGTGGCCCCCGCTCTTCAAAGACAAGATCCACATCAGCTTCAACTACTGGTGGCAGGCGCACCTGCTGGACAACATGATCGACGGCTACCTGCGCTCGCCCAACGAGCTGCGCAGGACGGCCATCGCCAAGGTCGTGCGGGGCATCCGGGTGCGCAACATCCTCGGCTGGACCAACGACTTCTACGACGACATCGCGTGGCTCGGCCTCGCCCTGCAACGTGCCCAGCACGAGGTCGGCATCGCGAAGCCCAAGGCGCTCGACGCGATCGCCGAACGGCTGCGGGAGGCCTGGACCGACCACGCCGGCGGCGGCATCTGGTGGAAGCGCAACGACGACTTCAAGAACGTTCCCGCGAACGGCCCTGCCGCGATCTTCCTGGCGCGCCAGAACGAACGCGCCGACCTCGCCCGCGCACGGTCCATCGTGGACTGGGTCGAGGAGCACCTCGTCGATCCGGGGAACGGCCTCGCGTGGGACGGCCTGCACGTCCATCCCAACGGCGAGATCCGCGAGTACGAGAAGAACATCTACACGTACTGCCAAGGAGTTCTCATCGGCGCGTGCGTCGAGCTCGCCCAGCACGGCCAGCAGGACAAGTGGCTCGACAAGGCCGCCCGCACGATCACCGCCGTGCACGACGACCTCGCCACCAACGGCGTGATCCGGGGCCAGGGCGGTGGCGACGGCGGCCTGTTCGCGGGCATCCTCGTCCGCTACCTGGCCCAGGCCGCGCTGATCATTCCCGACCTCGATCCCGACCGGCACGAGACCGCGGACCTGGCCAGGGAACTCGTCGTCCAGTCGGCGGAAGCGGCGTGGAACAACCGGGTGATGGCGGTGAGCGGGCCGTTGTTCGGTCCGGAGTGGACCGTCCCGGCGGTGGAGGAGGAAGGCCGCGACCTTTCCGTCCAGCTCGGTGGCTGGATGTGCCTGGAAGCGGCCGCCCTGCTCGAACGGCGCGGTCTGGACGTCGCTACGGCTTGAGCCAGCCCAGCAACGCCTTGGCGTCCTCGCGGAACTGCTCCGGCGAGTCGTCCAGCACGAACTCCAGCAGCGCGTTGCGCTCGATGCCGTCGCGCGCGAGCTCGGTCAGCACCGGCTTCCACAGGTCACGGCGCTCGGCGAGCGGGAACCGTTCCTTGAAGCCACCCGGACCCCACGAGAAGACGTGCGCCGTCACCGGTTCCAGCGTCCGCACCTCGTGCATGGCCGAGAACACGTCCTGCCCGCCGCGCGGCTGCCAGTACGACACCACGCCGTCGACCTCGTCGAGCAACTGCACCGTCGAGTCGAGCGTGTCCGTCAGCGTGTTCCGGTGGTACTCCAGCGCGATCCTCGTGCCCATCGCCTCGGCGTGTTCGACGGCGTGTTGCAACGCCTCGATCACCGGCGCCCGGTCAGGGCACTCCGCCGAGCCGGACGTACCCGCCCAGACCCGCACGAACGGCGCGTCCAGTTCGGCCGCGGTCTCCAGAATCGGCGCCAGGTCGGCCCGATCCGAGACGCCCGCGCGGTAGTACGACCCGTACGCGGCCACCTTCAGACCGGTGTCCAGCGCCCGCCGCGCCGCCGCGAAGTCGCCGGGCGGCACGTGCACGTCGCCGCCCCACTCGACGGCCTGCAGCCCGCACTCCGTCGCCAGCGCGCCGATCTCGGAGACCGTGAGCTGCCGGAACGTCACCGAGACCAGTCCGGGGATCAGCATCCGCAGGACTGCCTGTGCCGGAGGGAGGGCGCGAGCCGGATGGTCTCCGGCGGCCTCTGCGGGTCGGCGATGCGGGAGAGCAGCAGTTTCACCGCGGTCCGTCCGATCTCCTCGACCGGCTGGGCCAGTGTGGTGAGCGGTGGTTCGATCAGGGTGGCCCACTCGACCTCGTCGTAGGCGACGACGGCCAGATCGGTGCCGAGCTTCAGGCCGCGGGCCCGTGCCTCGTGCAGCATGCCGACCGTGACGAGGTGGTCCGCCGCGACGACGGCCGTGGCCGGGTCGTCCTGGTCGAGCAGCGGCGCGAGCCAGCCGCTCTGCGAGACCAGCGCCTCGTCCCACTTCAGGCCCGCGCGGCCGAGGCCGAGGCGGTAGCCGAGGATGCGTTCCTCGGTCGTCGCCACGCCTGCCTGGCCGCAGACGATGCCGATCCGGCGGTGCCCCAGCTCCGCGAGGTGCTTGACCAGACCCGACGTGGCCTGCACGTTCTCCGGCCCGACCTGGTCGATGTCCTTGGCCACGGTCAGCCGGTCGACCAGCACCGTGGGGATGTTCAGTTTCTTGAGCTCCGGCAGCACGAGGCTTCCCCCGGCGCCGGCCGATGGTGTGAGCAGCAGCCCGTCGACTCTTCGCGAGCGCAGCATTCTGACCGCGGTCTGCTCGGATTCGGGGGTGTCCCTCGTGTCGATCAGCACGAGCGAATAGCCGTTGCGAGTCGCCTCGGACTCGATGGCGGCGATCAGCTCGGCGAAGTACGGGTGCGAGACCAGTGACACGGCCAGGCCGAGCGACTTCGTGCCGCCCATGACCAGCGATCGCGCGATGGCGTCGCCCGTGTAGCCGGTCTCGTCGATCGCCTTCTGGACGCGCTCGCGCGTGTCCCCGGCGACCGGCCTCGTCTCGTTGATCACGTGTGACACCGTGGTGATGGAGACCCCCGCGAGAGCCGCGACATCCCGCATGGTGACCATGACCTGGGACCCTACCCGTTTGGAGGAAGCCCAGATGGCAGCCGTGCTGTGTGTCGGGCTCACAACTCTCGACGTGACCCAGCGGGTGGACGAGTTCCCGGATCCCGGGCAGAAGATCCGCTCGCTCGGCGCGGTGCTGTCGCCCGGAGGTCCGGCCGCCAACGCGGCCCGTGCGGTCGCGGCACTGGGCGGTAGGGCCGCGTTGCTCACCTCACTGGGTGCCGACGCATTGGGTGAATTCGTCAGGGCCTCCTTGGACCCGGTCCAAGTGATCGCTGTGCCGGGCACGACGCCCGTGAGCATGGTCGTCGTCAGAGACGCTGATGGGGAGCGCACGGTCGTTTCCCGCAACGCGTCGGTGCCGGTGACAGCGCCGGATTTGTCTGATCTTCTCGCCGCCGCGGACGTGTTGCTCTTGGACGGACACCATGAAGGCCTGGCGATCCCCGTCGCGAGGCAGGCGAAAGCCGCGGGATTGCCTGTGGTGCTCGACGCCGGGAGCTGGAAACCTGTCCTCGATCACCTGTTGCCGCTGGTGGACGTGGCCGCCTGCGCTGCCGGGTTCGAGCGGTCCGAGGCCGAGGTGCACTCCTACGGGGTGCCGCTGGTCATTCGCACGCACGGTGCGAAGCCGGTCACCTGGTCGCGGAACGGCTCGGCCGGAGAGCTGCCCGTCCCCGCGGTGGCGGTGAACGACACGAACGGTGCCGGCGACGTCTGGCACGGCGCGTACGCCTACGCGCTGGCGTCAGGCGCGGACCCGGTGGGTGCCATCGGCTTCGCGTCGGAGGCGGCCGCCGTTCGCGTCGGTGCGGTCGGGGACTGGGTTGAGGAGCTGGCACGGTGGCAGGACAGCAGGTCAGGTTCGACGAGCTGCTAGAACGGGCTCGGGTACTCACCGATCAGGGTGAGCGCAAGATTCTCGGCATCGGCGGCGCACCCGGTTCCGGCAAGTCGACACTCGCGCGAAGGCTCGTCGAGGCGCTCGACGGCCAGGCCGTCCTCGTCGAGATGGACGGCTTCCACCTCGCGCAGAGCGAGCTCGAACGGCTGCGGCTGGTCGAACGCAAGGGCGCGCCCGACACGTTCGACATCCCCGGCTACGTGGACCTGCTCGGCCGGATCAAGGCCTGCGGCCCGGACATGATCTACGCGCCGGAGTTCCGCCGCGAGATCGAGGAACCGATCGCCTGCGCGGTGCCGGTGCACCCGGACGTCCCGCTCGTCGTCACCGAGGGCAACTACCTGCTGCTCAACTACGACAAGTGGAAGCGCGTCCGGATCATCCTGGACGAGGCGTGGTTCCTGTTCATCGACGAGGACGTGCGGGTGCAGCGCCTGATCGACCGCCACCTGCGGTACGGGCGCACCTTGTCGGAGGCCGAGGAACGGGTGCTGCACGGCACGGACCACGTCAACGCGTTGATGGTGAACTCGTCCAAGGGAGCAGCGGACCTGCTGATCACCGAGGTGCTCTAGTCATCGCAGGCTCCGGCTCCACCGCTGCAGCTGAGACGGCGCGCCGGTCAGCTCGCGTGGGGATGGCTGATGTGCGCCAGGTCGTCGCTCGTCTCGTCGATCGGCTTCGCCATCTCCTGGCGGTAGCGCCAGATGCCCCAGCCGGTGCCGCCCAGGAAGAACCCGATGCTGACGACGATCGCCGCCGTCTCGAGCCACGGCAACTGCTGCAGGATGCCCGCGCCGTAGTAGCCGGCCAGCACCAGCGTCGGCACCCACGCGATGGCACCGATGGTCGTGGCCAGCGTGAACCGCCTGAGGTCCATCCGCGCGGCACCGGCGATCATGGGTGCCAGCGTGCGGATCCACGGGATCCAGCGGGCGAGGACGATGGCCCAGAACCCGCGGCGGTCGAGGAAGTCGCCCGCGCGTTTCAGGTTCTGCCGGTTCAGCACCTTGCCGCCCTTGCGGGCGAGCACGCGCGTGCCGGTACCTCGGCCGATGAAGTACCCGACCTGGTTGCCGACGACGGCGATGATCAGAGCCGCGAGGGACAGCAGCCATGCCGACAACTCACTGTTGTGCGTCGCCAGCACCACACCGGCCGCGAACAGCAGTGAGTCACCGGGCAGGAAGAGCCCGAAGATGAATGCGCACTCGACGAAGATGAAGCTCAGCACGATGATCCAGACGGCCACCGGACCCGCGGTCTCCAGCGAGGCGAAAGCATGCGCCACGGTGAGCCAGCCTACGTCGTGCTGCGCCGGCGGCGCGGCGACATCGGGTCGACGGGTCGGCGAAATCTGGATTGAGCACGCTGGGTCACCGCGTGAACTCCCTTCTCCTGGAATCACCTTCGAGTGAACCAGTCGAGTCGGACTAGCGTGGGAGATATGGAGAGCTTGCTCGCTGAACTCCGCGCCGCAGTGGGTGACTCCGGCGTCCTGACCGATGCCGACGTCACCGCGAGCTACCAGCGCGACATGATGCCGCTGGCACCGCACGGCAGTCCGCTGGCGGTGGTGTTCCCGCTGAACACCGAGCAGGTCCAGGCGGTGGTGAGGGCCTGCGCGAGCCACCGGGTCCCGATCGTCCCGCGCGGCGCGGGCAGCGGTCTCTCCGGCGCCGCGAACGCCATCGAGGGCTGTGTCGTCCTGGTCACGACCAAGATGGACGCGATCGTCGAGATCGACGCCGACAACCGCCTCGCCGTCGTCGAGCCGGGCGTGGTCAACCTCGACCTGCGCGGCGCCGTGGAGAAGCACGGCCTGTTCTACCCGCCGGACCCGAGCAGCTACGACTGGTGCACGATCGGCGGCAACCTCTCCACCAACGCAGGCGGTCTGTGCTGCGTGAAGTACGGCGTGACCACCGACTCCGTGCTCGGCCTGGAGGTCGTGCTGGCCGACGGCGAGGTGTTGCGAACGGGCCGCCGCACGGTCAAGGGCGTGGCGGGCTACGACCTCACCAAGCTCTTCATCGGTTCCGAAGGCACGCTCGGCGTGATCACCAAGGCCACCCTGGCGCTGAGGCCCCTCCCACAGGCCCCTGCCACGCTGGTCGCCGCGTTCAGCAGCACCGCCACGGCGGGTGCGGCGGTCAGCCGGATCGTCCGCGAGGGCCTGGTGCCGTCGCTGATGGAGATCATGGACCGCACCTCGATCGAGGCCGTCGAGCAGTACCTGAAGACCGAACTGGGCGCCGGGCCGGGCTGTGCGGCGTTGCTGATCTGCCAGTCCGACGCGGGCGGCGAGCAGGCGCGTCACGAACTGCGGAAGATCGAGGAGATCTGCCTGGAGGCCGACCTCGTCTACGCGACCCACGACGTCAACGAGGGCCGCGACCTGCTGACCGCGCGCCGGGCCGTGCTGACCGCGCTGGAGATCTACGGCTCGTGGCTGACGGACGACGTGTGCGTGCCCCGCACCCGCATCGCCGAGCTCATCCAGGGCTGCGAGGACATCTCGAAGGAGGTGGGCCTCAAGATCGCCGTCGTCGGCCACGCGGGCGACGGCAACATGCACCCGACGATCGTCTACGACCCCACCGACGCCGACCAGTTCGCCCGCGCCCGGAAGGCGTTCGACGACATCCTCGCGGTCGGGCTCGCGCTGGGCGGCACGGTGACCGGCGAACACGGCATTGGCAAGATCAAGCGCGAGTGGCTGGCGAAGGAGATCGGGCCGGTCGGGCTCCGGGTCCACCGCGAGATCAAACGCGCGCTGGACCCGGAGAACCTGTTCAACCCCGGCTCGATGTTCTAGTCAGCAGCACGTCCGCTGGACAGCAGTCGGAAACGGCTCCTGAGCTGCCTTTTCCACGTCGGCGAGCAGCTGCCGCCGAACCTCGGGACCGAGCACCCGGCCCCGCGTCAGCACGGTGTGGATCCGTTGCGTGTTGCGGATGTCGGACAGCGGACTGCCGTCCAGCACAACGAGGTTCGCGGCCTCGCCGGGCTTGACCGCGGCGCCGCGCGTGCCCGCCTTCAACGCCGCCTTCGGCGACAGGCCCGCCTCGACCAGCAGCTCCAGTTCGTCGTGCACCGAGAAGCCGGAGAACGAGTAAGGGTTGCCCGCGTCCGTGCCGAGCAGGATCTCGACGCCGTGCGCGTGCATCTCGGCGACCTGGTCCTGGCGGCGCCGGAAGAACTCGGCCTGCTGCCGGATCTCCCGCGGTGTCACCGGAGCCCACTGCTTGAGGCCGTCATGCCACAGGTCCCGGTAGAACGCCGGCATGTACTTCATCCGCGGGTCGTTCGCGAACCGGTCCGCGGGGCTCGCGTACACCCGCATCGCGACCATCGTCGGGCACAACGCGGAGTTGTTGCGCTGCAACCGCTTCGCCAGCTGCAGCGCCTTGCTCCGGCTGTGCGAGAGGGATGCCTGCCGTTCGAACTCCAGTACCTGTTTGAACCACGCGAACGAGTCCGCCGGGTCGAGCGGCAGGTCCGCGATCGCCTGGCGCAGCTGGGTTTCCCGCGAGCTGGTGGCGAGCGGCAGGCCGTACATGTGCTCGAACGTGCGCTGTCCCAGGTCACTCGCGTCGCCCAGCGGCACGTGGTTCGAGCAGTGCCCGGCGAACGTGATGCCCTGCCGGGAGCATTCGTCGGCGATGGCCGCGAGCGTCGGGCGGTCCAGGTACGAGTAGACCTTCACGAAGTCCGCGCCCTTGGCGTCCCGCACGGCCTGCCGGCCCTCGTCGGGCGTGCTGACGATCACCGCGCCGGGCAGCACCGAGTGCGGTCCGTCGATGATCATGCTGCCGACGACCAGCCGGGGCCCGAACACCTCGCCGCGCTCGATCCGGTCGCGCAGCTCGTAGATGGGCGGGAAGCCCCACATTTCACGGATGCCCGTCACGCCGTTGACCAGGCACAGCGGCAACGTGATCCGGTCCATGAACGCGCCGTGCACGTGCATGTCCCACAGGCCGGGGATGACGAACTTGCCGGCGAGGTCGAGCACCGTCGAACCGCGCGGCAACGGCAGGTCGCACGAGCCGACGGCGAGAATCCTGTTGTCCGCCAGCACGATGGTCGCGTCGGGCCGGACGCCGGACGAGTCGATGAGCGTCACGCCGCGCATCGCGGTGACGCCTACCGAAGCTTGGGCCCGGCCCGGCAGCAGGCTCGCACCCGCTGCCGCACCGAGCCCGGCCAGCCATCCCAGCACTTCACGTCGAGTGGTGTCAGTCATGCCGTTCAACCAACACCTTGACGTAGCGTGAGACTCAAATCCTTTGAGCAAGCGAAAGGCCCGCCTGCCGGAACAGACGGGCCTCGCGGTGTCCGGTCGGTCAGCGCTCCACGCGGGGGATGATCTGCGTCGAGTCGTCCTGCAGATGTGCCTGCATGACCTGGGTGATGTCGTCCGCCTCTTCCTGCAGGAGCGACTTCTTCTCCTTGCGCGCCTTGATCACCTCGATGATGATCGGCACGATCGACAGGAAGACGATGGCGAGCAGCGTGACCGAGAGGTTCTCCTTGATGAGGGAGACCTGGCCGAGGAAGTAGCCCAGGATCGTCAGACCCGCGGCCCATGCCACGCCGCCGATCGCGGAGTACGTGAAGTACTTCTTCGGGTCCATCTTGCCGACGCCGGCCATGGCCGTGATGAACGTGCGGACGATCGGCACGAACCTGGCCATGACGATGGCGCGAGCGCCGTACTTGTCGAAGAACTCCTGCGTCTTGTCGACGTACTCCTTCTTGAAGATCTTCGACTCAGGCTTGCTGAACAGTGCGGGACCGGCCTTCTGGCCGATGTAGTAGCCGACGACGTTGCCGACGAACGCGCAGATCGTCAGCAGCACGCAGACGAGCCAGAGCGGGGTGTCGATGGTGCCTGCCGCGACGAAGAGACCCGCCGTGAACAGCAGCGAGTCGCCGGGCAGGAAGAAACCGACGAGGAGCCCGCACTCCGCGAAGATGATGAGGCACAACCCGATGAGCATGTACGGGCCGAGCCCGTTCAGCAGCACGGTGGGGTCCAGCCAGTCAGGGCCCAATGCAATCGTCACGGCGACAACGGTACAGGTCAGCTCAGGGTGATCACTGCGGCCACCGCGCCCGCAGCCAGGCCCAACAACAACGCGAGACCCAGGATCCACCACACCGGCATCGGCGAGGGGGGTTCGTCGGCGATTGGGACATGCGCGACAAATCCGGCGTTCGTGCTGGTCGCCTGCGCTCGCAACGCGTCGGTCACCAGTCGTTCCGGATCGTCCGCCATGCACCTATTCCTTGACCCACTCGCCCCTGACCATCACGTCCCTCGGCTTCAATTCTGCATCCAGGACGACGATGTCCGCCGCACAACCCGGCTGAAGTTTGCCGGTGTCGAGGCCGAGGAGTTCGGCGCCACGGGTCGACGTCGCGTACACGGCCTCCATGAGCGTCAGCCCGCAGGAGTTGACGGCGTTGCGGAACGCCGCGTCCATGGTGAGCGTGCTGCCGGCCAGCGCGGCGCCGCCTGCCAACGTTGGCACCCCGTCGACGACGCGCACTTCGAGGCCACCGACGTCGTACACGCCGTCGCCTACACCGGCGGCCGCGATGGCGTCGGTGATCAGGATCGTGCGCTGGTGGCCCGCGTGCCGTGCGGCGAGGCGGACCGCGGTCGGGTGCAGGTGCACCAGATCGCAGATGAGCTCGACGGTCACGCGGTCGTCGTCCAGCAGCGCGCCGATCGGGCCGGGCTCGCGGTGGTGCAGCGGGCGCATGCCGTTGAACAGGTGCGTCGCCACGGTGGCGCCGGCGTCGACGGCGGGCCTGACCTGCGCCTCGGTCGCGTCGGTGTGGCCGATGGCGGCGAGGACGTTGTTGTCCACGAGCTGGCGCACGGCCCGGACCGCGCCCTCCAGCTCGGGTGCGATGGTGATCATGCGGACGGTGCCCTTGCCCGCGTCGAGCAGCTTCGTCACCGAGGTCTGCTCCGGCGGGCACAGGATCGCCGGGTCGTGCGCGCCGCAGCGTGCGGCGGACAGGAACGGGCCCTCCAGGTGGATGCCCGCGACCACGCCCTCCTGGGTCAGCTCGGCCAGCGCGGACACCTGGTCGGCGAGTTCCGGCACCGGACGCGAGACCAGCGAGGCCAGCAACGTCGTGGTGCCGTGCCTGCGGTGCGCCGACGCGGCCTTGCGGACCTTCGCCGGATCGCTGCTGGTGAACGCGTCACCGCCACCACCGTGGCAGTGGATGTCCACGAATCCGGGCACGATCGTGCAGCCGCTGACGTCGGTCACCGGGCCGTCGGGCGCCACCCCCTCACCGACCGCGGCGATCCTGCCGTCGCGGACGCTCACCCACCCGTTCTCGAGCACTCCACCAGGCGTGACGACCCGACCCCCGGTCAGGATCACGTCGACCGGTCCACCCCACGTGCTCATCACGCCTCCAGCGTGTCGATGGCCAGCAGCGCCGCGCCGAGGAAGCCCGCCTCGTCGCCGAGCGCCGCGAGCCGAAGCTCCGGTCGGCGCTGGAAGGCGATCAGCCCGTCCAGCCTTTCCCGTAAGGGATCCACCAGCAGGTCTCCTGCCAGTGCGAGCCCACCGCCGAGCACAACGGCCTCCGGACCGAGCAGCGTCGCCAGTACCAGGATCCCCCTGGCGAGCGCGTCCACGGCCTCGTGCCACACGGCGACGGCGTCCTGCTCCCCGTCCCTCACCCTGAGTGCGACCTCAGCGGCTCCCTTGACGGGGGTGCCGGTACGTGCGGTGTACCGGCGGGCGATCGCCGCGGAGGACGCCATCGTCTCCACGCAGCCGATCTGGCCACAGGCGCAGAGCTCGCCGTGGCCGACGTTCACATGTCCGATCTCACCGGCGAAGCCCTCGCCGCTGTAGATCCTGCCGTCCAGCAGCAGCGCGCCCGCGATCCCGGTGCCGATCGGCATGATCACCGCGTTACGCAGGTCCTTGGCGGCACCCATACGGCATTCGGCGAGGCCCGCGGCGCGCACGTCGTGGCCGAACGCGACGGGGACGCCGAGCCGTTCGGTCATGACCGCGCCGAACGGGAACTGGCTCCACGGCAGGTTCGTCGTGTAGACGCCGACGCCGTTGGCCTCGTCCACGATGCCGGGCGCCACGATCCCCACGGCGTCGATCTCGTGCTCGGAGGCGTTGCCGAGCTCGTCGACGAGTTCGGCGATGATGTCGAGGAGGGGCGCCAGCTCACCGGGAGTCGCCCGGCGCGCGTGCTTCTCCGCCGCCACCGACTCGGAGGTCCCGGAGACGAGCGCCGCCTTGGTTTCGGTGCCACCGATGTCAACGGCGACCACGTGTCTGCGTGCCACGGGAACTGATCCTGCGGCATGGGAGGCCTATTGGTCTATACCAAGTACCGATTTGGGCGCGTGGTCTTACTGACTGAAACCGCCCGCATCGGGCAAAACGGTCTCAGCTGGCTAAACGGTGAAGTTTGTTGCCCGGTCGGCTCAGCCCGCCATGATCTTCTGCAGGGCGTCCAGCGCACGGGAAGCCGTCGACTTCACGGTGCCCTTCGAGATGCCCGTGGCCTCGGCGATCTCCGCCTCGGACAGGTCACCGTAGTAGCGCAGCACGAGCACCTCGCGCTGGCGCGGCGGAAGCTGCTGCAACGCCTTGACCACGGCCTGGTGCTCCGCGGTCAGCATCGCGAGCGACTCGGCCGACCGTGCGTTCGCCACGTGCGGCGGCGTGTAGTCGCGAGCCGTCTTGCGCCGGCGCAGCACGCTGCGGGAGCCGTTGACCACGGCCGTGCGGAGGTAGCCGACGGCCGCCTGGGAGTCGCGCAGACCCTTCCAGTTGCGGTGCAGGCCGGTGAAGGCCTCCTGAACCACGTCCTCGGCCGTCGACGGCTCGTCGACGAGCAGCAGCGCGAGCCGGACGAGCCGCATGCGGTGCTGCTTGTACAGGTCTTCGAGCGTGAGGGGCCCTGTGGGAGGTCCTGCGACGCCGTCCTTGATTCGCAGGTTGGTCAGGGTGTCCTGCACGGTGCGCGGAGTTTCTTCGCCAACCACAAGGTAGGACGGTACCGGTCAGCTTCACTACGGTGGTGGCATGGCCCGCTTTGCAGTCGAATTGGTGTTCGGTCCCGATCGCGAGAAGCGCCTCGCGGTGCGCCCCGAGCACCGCGAGTACATCGCCTCCCTCGCCGCGAAGGGCGTGATCCTCGCGTCAGGTCCGTACACGGACGACGCCGGCGCGTTGATCATCTACGAGGCGGCGGACGAAGCCTCGGTGAAGGAGATCATCGCCGCCGACCCCTACACGGCCGCGAACGTCGCGGAGTGGACCATCCGCGAGTGGAACCCGCTGATGGGACCCTGGATCACCGGCTAGCGGCCTGCCCGCCCGGCCCGACCAGTCCTGAGGTGTCGCTCGCGGCCATCTGCCGGTCGGCGTCGGCCACCTCCTCGACCGCCTGGCGGTCCACGACCACCGGCGTGAACGCGCGGAAGTACTTCAGCACGCCGACCCAGCCGGGGACGTGGACCGCCTTGGCCCGCTTCTCGATGCCCTTGACCACGGCCCTGCCGACGTTGCGAACGGGGTACTTCTTGCCGGCGACGCCCGGCATGCCCTGGCGCAGCTTGCCGAAGACCGGGTGCTCGTCGGCGCTGTTGACCATGTCCGTGGAGATCCACGAGAAGTACGCGGTGCCGACACCCACGCCCAGGTGCCTGACCTCGGCCCGGAGGCTGTCCGCAAACGCTTCGCAGCCCGCCTTCGCCGCCGAGTAGGCCGCGTTGCCGGGGATGTGGACGATCGCCGCGAGCGACGAGACGACCAGGCAGTAGCCGCGGCTCTTGATCAGGTGTGGCAGCGCCGTGCGGACCGTGCGCCACACACCGAGCAGGTTGACCTCGATGACGCGTTCGAACGCCTTGGGGTCCATCGAGCGCACGAACCCGGTGGCCGCGATACCCGCGTTCGCCACCACGACGTCGATGCCGCCGAAGTGGGCCGCGACCTCGTTCATGACGCGGTCGAGCGCGTCCCAGTCCGTGACATCGGCTTCCCACGCCTTGCCGCCGGTCTCCCGTGCGACCTCTTCGAGCTGGGCTTTCTCCAGCCCGACGAGCGCGAGACGAGCCCCGCGCGAGGCCAGTTGCCTCGCCACCTCGGCGCCGATGCCCCTGGCCGCGCCGGTGATCAGTACCACCTTGCCCGTGACGTCCATGCTCGTCACGGTAACGCAACCTACTCCCGGTAAGCTACTGGCAAGTTAAATTGCGCTGAGGCGGTCCACCTCGGCCTGGGTGAGCTCCAGGGTCAGCAGCGGGAGCAGGTCACTGAGCTGCTCCAACGTCCGGGCGGACGCGATCGGCGCGGCCACGGTCGGCTGCTGGGCGAGCCACGCCAGAGCGACCGACGCGACCGTGGTCTCGTGCGTCTCGGCCAGTTCGTCGAGCACTTCGAGCACCTGCAGACCGTGCTCGTCGAGGTACTTGGAGGCCGCGCCCGCCCGTGCGCTCTGCACCTCGACACCCGGCCGGTACTTGCCGGTGAGGAAGCCCCTGGCGAGCGACCAGTACGGCAGGGTCGCCAGGTCGTGCGCCGCGGCGGTGTCCTGCAGTTCGCCCTCGAACTTGTCGCGGCTGACCAGGTTGTACTCGGGCTGCAACGCCACGAACTTCGCGAAGCCCTCGCGTTCCTGGATCTCCAGCGCCAGCGCCAGCCGTTCGGCGGAGAAGTTCGACGCCGCGACGTAGCGGACCTTGCCGTCGCGGACGAGCTGGTCGTAGGCGGCCAGCGTCTCCTCCAGCGGCGTGTTCGGGTCGTCGAGGTGGTTGTAGTAGAGGTCGATGTGGTCGACGCCGAGCCGCTTCAGCGAGCGTTCGGCGGCGGTCAGCACGGTGTCGCGCTTCTGGTTGCCGAACCCGGCGAGCATGCCGACCTTCGTGGCCACCACGACCTGGTCACGGTCGTTCCGCGCCAGCCACCGGCCGATGATCGTCTCCGACTCGCCGCCGGAGTTGCCCTCGGCCCAGGCCGAGTACACGTCGGCGGTGTCGAGGAAGTTCCCGCCCGCCGCGGTGTAGGCGTCGAGCACCGCGAACGACTCGGCCTCGTCCGCGGTCCAGCCGAACACGTTGCCGCCCAGGCAGAGGCGGGACACGTTCAGGTCAGTGGTGCTCAAGATCGGCATACTGCGAAGGTAGTCCGCCACGACGATTGGGGTTCGGATGCTGGGAACGTTCGGGGTCTGGGGTTCGCACTACGAGTGGGCCGGGAAGATCGGCGAGGTCGCGGAGCTCGAAGCGCTCGGCTACGGGACGTTCTGGATCGGCGCCTCACCGGACATCGCCCTGGTCGAGCAGGCGCTGAACGCCACGACGTCGATGACCATCGCCACCGGCATCACCAACGTCTGGCAGACCGAGCCGGAGGCGATCTCCGCCGAGTTCCACCGGCTCGCGAGCGACAGGTTCCTGCTCGGCGTCGGCGCGGGCCACCGGCAGCTCGACCAGGCCTACGAGAAGCCCTACGACAAGCTCGTGTCCTACCTCGACCGGCTCGACGTGCCGGCCGACCGGCTGGTGCTCGCCGCCCTCGGCCCGAAGGTGCTGAAGCTCGCCGCCGACCGGACCGCGGGCGCCCACCCGTACCTGGTGCCGGTCGAGCACACCGCCGAGGCGCGCAAGGCGCTCGGCGACAAGCTCCTCGCGCCCGAGGTGACCGTGGTCGTGGAGGAGGACCCGGTGGCCGCGCGGGCCATCGCGCGTGAGCAACTGGCCGTCTACTTCACGCTCACCAACTACGTGAACAACTGGCGCCGGTACGGGTTCACCGAGGAGGACGTCCAGGGGTCGGACCGCCTGCTGGACGCCCTGGTGGCGCACGGCAGCCCGGACCAGGTGGCCGCGAAGCTGCAGGCGCACGTCGACGCGGGTGCCGACCACGTGGCCGTCCAGTCGCTGAACGGCCACTACGCGGAACTGGCCGGCGCCCTGGGCCTCAGGGAGTGATCTCGACGCCCTTCCAGAACGCCACGTGGCCCTTGATCTGCTTCGCCGCTTCCTTGGGCTCGGCGTAGTACCAGGCCGCGTTGGTGTTCTCGGCGCCGTCGACCTGCAACGAGTAGTAGTTCGCGTCGCCCTTCCACGGGCAGTGCGAGGTGTGTTCGGTCGGCTTCAGCACCGCCGGGTCGACGGACTCCAGCGGGAAGTAGTGGTTGCCTTCGACCACGACGGTGTCGTCGCTCGAAGCGATGATCTTGCCGTTCCACTGAGCGGTTGCCATGTCTTCCAGTGTCCCCCTACCGGCGGGTAGCGCAGAGCGGCTGGTCAACTGCTACTTGATCGATCACTCTGTGAGGACGGCCACCGCGCCGGCCCCGTGACACAGCCTCGTAGGATGCGAGCTGACACCCGTTCAGGGCGCCTGAGGAGGACCACCGATGCCCATCGCAACTCCCGAGGTCTACGCGGAGATGCTGGACCGGGCCAAGGCGAACGAGTTCGCCTACCCCGCCATCAACGTCACGTCGTCGGAGACGCTCAACGCGGCTCTGCGCGGCTTCGCCGAGGCTGAGAGCGACGGCATCATCCAGGTCTCGACCGGCGGTGCCGAGTTCGCCTCGGGCACCAAGGTCAAGGACATGGTGACCGGCGCCGTGGCGCTCGCGGAGTTCGCGCACGTCGTCGCCGCGAAGTACCCGGTCAACATCGCGCTGCACACCGACCACTGCCCGAAGGACAAGCTCGACGGGTACGTGCGTCCGCTGATCGCGATCAGCCAGGAGCGGGTGGACAAGGGCGGCAACCCGCTCTTCCAGTCGCACATGTGGGACGGCTCGGCCGTCGCGCTGGACGAGAACCTCCAGATCGCGAGCGAGCTGCTCGACCTCTCCGCCAAGGCGAAGCTCGTCCTCGAGATCGAGGTCGGCGTCGTCGGTGGCGAGGAGGACGGCGTCGACAACGAGATCAACGACAAGCTCTACACGACGGCCGAGGACTACCTGAAGACCGTCGAGGCGCTCGGCGCCGGTGAGAAGGGTCGCTACCTGCTCGCCGCGACGTTCGGCAACGTGCACGGCGTCTACAAGCCGGGCAACGTGAAGCTGCGCCCGGAGATCCTCAAGCAGGGCCAGGACGTCGTGGCGGAGAAGCTCGGCCTCGCGGCCGGCTCGAAGCCGTTCGACCTGGTCTTCCACGGCGGCTCCGGCTCGCTGCTCGAGGAGATCCACGAGGCCGTGTCGTACGGCGTCATCAAGATGAACATCGACACGGACACGCAGTACGCGTTCACCCGTCCGATCGCGGCACACATGTTCGCGAACTACGACGGCGTGCTGAAGATCGACGGCGAGGTCGGCAACAAGAAGGCCTACGACCCGCGCAGCTACCTCAAGGCCGCTGAGCAGGCCATGGCCGCCCGCATCGCCTCGGCGTGCGAGCACCTCAAGTCGTCTGGCCGCATGATCGCGGGCTGACACCGGTGGTGAGCAGGGCCCCGGCTCGTGCCGGGGCCCTTTGCTTTCAGCGGAACGCTTCGACGTTGCGTGCGGCCCAGTCGGCGAACGACCGCGGAGCGCGGCCGAGTGCCGCCTCGACGTCCGGGCTCACCCGCAGTTCATGCGGGGTCGGCGAGCTGAGGATGTCCAGGGTGTCGTCGGCGAGCTCGCCGGGCATCAGCTGCTCCATGCCGGCCTTGGCCTCGGCGCGGGTGAGCTCGTGGAACCGCACAGGTTCGCCCAGTGCCGCCGCGATGGCCGCGGTCTGCTCGCGCGGCGTGATCACCTCCGGGCCGGTCAGTTCGTAGAGCGCGCCGTTGTGCCGGTCGTCCGTGAGGCAGGCGGCCGCGACCTCCGCGATGTCGGCAGGGTCCAGGATCGGCACCCCGGTGTCGCCGAACGGTGCGGCGACCGTCCGGTTCGCGCGGACGGACTCGGCCCACCACAGGGCGTTGGACGCGAAACCGCCCGGCTGCAGGATCGACCAGTCGAGGCCGGAGCTCCGAACCACGTCCTCCAGTTCGCGCATCGCGACCCGTGTCGAGCCGAACGGCCTGGTCACCACACCCAGCGTGGAGAGCAGGACGATTCGGCGGACTCCGTTCGCCCGCGCCTGGACGATGATGTCGGCCGGACTGGCGTCGGCGGCGTGCAGGTCGCCGGACAGCAGCAGGAACAACGCCTTCGCCCCGGCGAGCGCGGGTTCGAGGCTCTTCGGGTCGGCCAGGTCGGCTACGACGTGCTTGGCGCCGTCCGGCACCTCCGCCGCGTGCCGCGACACCGCCGTCACCTGCTCGCCCGACTCGGCCAGCGCCCGCGTCAACGGCCTGCCGATGTTCCCGGTAGCGCCGGTCACCACGATCATTTTGCAGCTCCTTCGTCGATGTGGGCACGACGCTAGGAACCGGGCTTACGTTTTGTAAGGACGTACCTCTAGGTAAGCTCCGGACATGGTGGTCGGAACTCAGTTCACGCGGTCCGGGGCGACGGAGCGGTATGAGGTGTTTCACACCGACTGCCCTGCCCGGGAGATGGTCGGCCACGTCACCAGCAGGTGGGGCATCTGGGTGCTGATCTCCCTGCAGACCAACGACCTCAGGTTCTTCGAGCTGCGCGAGAGCATCCGCGGCATCAGCGAGAAGATGCTGTCCCAGACCCTGCGCGGGCTCGTAGAGGACGGCCTGATCTGGCGCCGGGTCGAGCCGACGACCCCGCCCCAGGTCACCTACGGGTTGACCGAGTTCGGGCGGGACGTCGGCGAGCCGCTGGCCGACCTCTTCGGCCGGATCACCAGCCGGCTGTCAGCGGAGCTGGCCGATCTTCAGCCTTGACGCGATCAGCCGCGTCTCCGGCCGGTGGACCACCATGTCGCCGACCGTCCACAACACCGCCAGCAGCACGGCCGTGACCGCCGCCGACGAGAACGAGATGGGCGGCCCCCACAGGTACTCCTGCTGGAACCAGATGCCGACGTACCCGACCGTCGTGACGGCCGCCGACCCGAGCACGGCGGCGGCGGGCGTCGGCAGCTCCACCGCGTGCGCCGCGTCGATGGCGAGCGCGACGAGGATCAGGAACAGCGGCACGGCTGACTTCGGGAAGTCGATGCCCGCGAGCAACGGCCAGATCAGGCACCGGTACGCGACGTACCCGGCCGCGACCGCCGTGGCGGCCCACCGCCGTCCGATCGTCCGGCGGGCGATGACCAGCACGATCGCCGCGGCGACCAGCCCCCACACCGGGTACACCCAGTCCGCGATGGGCAGCGCGAAGTGCACGACCGCCTCCCGCCCGACCGGCACGCCGAGCTGGTCGGCGGCGAACTGCAGCAGGATCGGCTCGGCCTCGGCCTTACCGCTGTCGTAGGCCTGCAACGCGCGCACGCCGTACTCCTGGTGCTGGTTGGGGAACCAGACGTTCTCCAGGAAGAAGAACCACAGCGCCACGAGCCCGAACGTCCGTGCGTTGCCCTCGGGGAAGTACTTCATCCACCCGCGGATCGCGCCGGCGAGCATCACCGCCGTGCCCAGGTAGAGCAGCGCGTGCGACCCGCTCCAGCTCGTGATGTCGAGCCCGTTGACGCGGTGGTTGATGATGTCGATCGGCAGGGCCACGAGGAAGATCCCGCACCCGGCCTGCATCAACCGGATGGTCAGCTTGTCGCCGCCGTACCCGGTGAACGTGTGGAACAACGTCAGCCCGACCACGATGACCGTACCGACCGTGTTGATCAGGTGCGGCGGCGCGAGGTCGTCGCGCAGCCACTTGAAGTGCCACGAGACGTCCCACGACGACCCGATCAGCTTGAGCAGGAGACCGACTAGCCACAGCTGGTAGAGCTGCTTCGTGAGTGCTGCCGGTGTCTGTCTGCCGGGCGTGCCCCGGTCCCAGTACTGGTCGCGGAACTGCCTTACCCCCTGAATCATCCGCACATCATGAGCTTTGCTCGGGTGTCCAGGTAGGGAGAACGGCCCTGGTTTTACCCTGATGTTTCCGATTCGTGAGCACGTTCATGTGCACGATGGAGTGAACGAAGTTGAACTTCGGTGGGTGAGATCGGCAGGGTGCACGGCCATGAGCTCTGACTCGACTGACAGTTACAAGGCGTCCACTAAGCAGCGGATCATCGCCGGGGTGCTTGTCACCGTGCTGATGCTGGCCGTGGTGGCCACTGTCCTGAGGATGTTCGTCTAGCTGGCACGATGGGCTGCATGGTTGAGAACCTCCTCGGGCCCGAGCCGACTCGTCTTCCCGAACGTCCTGAGGCGCAGGCTGCTGCTGATGGCGGTACTGATCCTGGCAAGATCGTTCGGGCTTATCCGGATTTTTCTGAGGCTTGGGCTTTGTTGGCTGAGCGGGCTTTGCATGCTGGGGACCCTGTTGCTGCGTACGCGTATGCCCGGACCGGGTATCACCGGGGGCTTGATCAGTTGCGGCGGTCTGGGTGGAAGGGGTTCGGGCCTGTGCCTTGGTCGCACCGGCCCAATCAGGGGTTTTTGAGGGCGCTTGCTGCGTTGGCGTTGGCTGCTCGGGAGATTGGGGAGGATGAGGAGTGGGACCGGTGCTCGAAGTTCCTCGCTGACTCGGATCCTGAGGCTCCGGCTGCGCTTGGGCTGGTCTGACGCGTCCCCGGCTTGCGGGCGGCCTGGTCGCCTTGCTTGCTTCCCCTGGGGGCGCTGCCCTGAACTGGTCCCCGGAAGTTGGACTGGCTAAGTGGAGGTTAGGCGGGTTGGTTCTGGGCTCGGTATTGGGCCGGGTTCAGGCCGCCGAGTGTGGTGGAGATGCGGGTGGTGTTGTACCAGTCGATGTAGTTGTCGAGTTCGGTGGTGAGCTCGGTGACGGTGTCGAACTTGGTGTGGTGGAACAGTTCTGCTTTGAGGTGGCCGAAGAAGTTCTCGGCCATGGCGTTGTCCAGGCAGTTGCCTCGGCGGGACATCGACTGGGGCAGACGGGCTTTGTCGAGGATGGCGCGCCAGGTGGGGTGCTGGTAGTGC
>NZ_FNET01000022.1 GCF_900100275.1 Lentzea albidocapillata subsp. violacea | reverse complement strand
GACCGTGCCCGCCGGGCTGGACGTGCATCTGGTCTGCGACAACTACGGCACGCACAAGACCGCGGCGATCAAGGCCTGGCTGGCGAAGCATCCGCGGTTCCACATGCACTTCACCCCGACCGGATCCTCGTGGATCAACCAGGTCGAACGCTGGTTCGGGTTCCTGGCCGAGCAGAAGATCAAACGCGGCGCCCACAAGAGCGTGCAAGCACTCGAGAAGGACGTCCGGGCCTGGATCACCGACTGGAACACCCATCCCCGGCCGTTCCTCTGGACCAAGACCGCCGAAGAGATCCTCGAATCACTCGCACGCTTTTGCAGGCGAATTTCCGGCGCAGCACACTAGCTCCTCATCCAGCGGTACTGCAGTTGCACCTCCCACGGACGGACGGCCCGGTCGAGGAACATCAGGCTGTCCATCCGGCAGTTGCAGGCGTTGCCCTCGCGGGTGTTCTGCGGGTAGCTGCCGCCGATCTTGTACCCGCGCGGGTCGCTCGCCGTGGCGAGGTCCGGTTCCGGTTCGCCTTCCAGCTGCCACGGGTCACCGGCGGCGACGTACCTGCCCGCCAGCGGGCTTCCGTTGCGGTACAGGGCCATCGTGCCGGTGTCGAAGTCGAACGTGGCGGCGAGGAACACCCATTCGTTCTGTGGCAACAGCTTCTGCCAGTCTGCTGAAGCCGCGAACGTCTGCGACGCGCCGCCGTCGATCCTGCGGGCCAGAGCGACCAGCTTCAGTTCGCCGCCGACCTGGATCAGTTCCAGCAACGCGCGCACCGCGTGGCCGTTGGAGTCTCCGGTCAGGACGCCGGCCAGGCCGATGGCGCCGTAGAGGTCATCCGGGTTGGCCGAGTTCGAGTTCGGGGCCGGGTTCTGGCCCGTCATCTTGACCCAGCCCATGATCGACGTCTGGCGCACGCCGTTGAACGCCTTCAGCGTGGGCACGCCGGTTTCGCTGTACAGGCCTGCCTTCCAGTCGTCGTTGCCGGCCAGAGCCGGGGTGATCTGCTTGAGCTGCACCGAGTTACGGCTGCGCCGGAACGCTCCGTCGCGCACGCGCATGTCGGCGCCGCCGTTGATCAGCTGCAGCCGGGTGCCTGAGCGGCCGCTGTCCTGTTCCAGGGCATTGTTGCCGCGCACCGGGTGTTCGAAGTCGTAGTAGGACACCAGGTTGCGCTGCAAACTCGGCAGCACCGTGCCGGACGTCGCCTGCGCCGGTGCGGCCAGGCCCACGCTGAACACGGTGACCAGTGCAAGGAGCCGCCTCATCGGACCCCCTTGCCCTGCACGCGCAGGTCGCGGACCCTGCCGATGTTGTCGAACGAGCCGAAGCCGACGCGACCGGAGGTGAAAGTCCTGTCCACGGCGGTCATCAGCGGGTACGGCGATCCGTCCATGTACACGGCGATCTCACCCGAGTCCGCACAATGCTTGACCCGCACGCGATGCCAGGCCGTGTCGGTGACTGCGGGAGGCGCGCCAACCGAGCGGACCGCGTCCCACTGGTGGTCCAGGCGCAGCCGGTCGGCGTTGTTCACGACGAAGATACCGTTGTGGGGGTAGATCCTGTTGTCCGACGAGAGGTGTGCGTAATAGAACTCGGTGTCCGAGCGGTGACCGAACACGATGATCACGTCCCGGTTGGACTCCGCGACCGGGGTGTCCAGCCGCACCGAGGCGTCGACCTGCACCGAACCGAACGCGGGTCCCTTCCGCAGCACCGCGTACTCGAACGGGCGGCGCGGACCAGGTCGTGCGACACCGGGCTGGGCCAGCACGACCTCACGGCCGGGGAACCGCCAGAGCGAAGGGGTGACCGGCTGCCACGACCGGGCGGAACCGGTGCCGGCGACCAAGTCGTGGCCGGCACCGCAGGAGGCGAAGGTGCGCGCACCCGTCACCTTCCAGATCTTGCCGTTCGCCTTGGCCAGCACGTAGAGCTCGCCGGCCGCGTCCTGGCCGAAGCGCAGGTCGACCCGGTTCGGGTCGTTCACCAGGGCCTTCATCGTGGTCAGCCGGCCGTTGACGTAGACCATCAGTTCACGTGACACGGCCATCGGCCGGCCCGCGCGCATCTCGCGTTCGTCGGCGTAGTAGAGCAGGCCCTTCACGCCCTCGCCGTAGATGTACTTGCCCCGCAACGAAGGGATCTTCGAACCGCGGTAGACGAAGCCGCCCATCAACGCGTTGCCGCTGTCGGCGCACGGCCGCTGGGACGACAGGCGGTTGTGGTCGAACGCGGTGACCGGGTAGGTGTAGCCGTACTTCGCGTCGTCGGCGGGCAGCGGGAACACGCCGCACGACGGGTCGCCGCGCCGGTACTGCCAGATGCCCTCGCGTTCGCTCCAGCCCAGGTTGGCGCCCTTGCGGACCTCGTAGACCGCGTCGACGGCCTTCTCGCCGATGTGGCCCATGTACATCCGGCGGGTGACGCGGTCCCAGCTGAAGCGGTACGGGTCGCGCATGCCGTATGCGTAGATCTCGCCCAGCGCGCCTGCCGTGTGCACGAACGGGTTCGTGGGTGGGATGCCGTACCGCCCGTTCACGCCGTCACGACCGGCCGGATCGATGCGCAGGATCTTGCCCTGCGGTCGTGCCAGGTCCTGCGGCACCGTGGTCGAGACGCCGATGCCGCCGTCACCGGACGCGACGTAGAGCAGTTCGTGGTCCTCGTCCCACCGGCGCGCCGTCGGGTTGAAGCCGATCTCCTGGAAGCCGTGGATGTACGAGGCGAAGCCGACCCGCAGCAGTTCGCGGTGGGTGCCGGAGAAGACGTCCGCGCGCGGGTCCGAGGCCGTCCACTCGGTGATCACGCCGTGCACCTGCGTGTTCGCGGGCGAGGGCAGGTCGGGCTTTTTCGTGGTCAGTGCGGAACCGGTCTCGGTGTGCACGGTGTAGAACTTGCCGTTGCGACTGAAGTCCGGGTGGAACGCGGCGAACCCGAAACCGCTGCCCAGGCCGCGATGGGTGTGGAAGTCGGGGCCGATGGCCGCCCCCAGGTCGAGGAACGCGTGCTGGACGCCGTCCTCCAGCAGATAGAGCTTGCCGTTCATGTCGGGCACGAACATCCGGCCGGAGCCGTCGGGCACCTCGCCGAGGTAGTTGATCCTGTTGTAGCGCACCAGTCTGGTGTCGGTCGGCGGTGGCACGGGCTGCGACTTCGGCAGCTGCGCGACCTCGGTCAGCTCCAGGCCGATGCCGGAGGCACCCGGTGTCGGCAGCGGGTCGGCGATCGGCGCGTCGGCCTGCGCCGACGCGATGGGCACGAGCAACGCGGAGAACACGACTGTTGTCACTGCCAAACGGGATAAGCGTCGGAACATCCCCACCACCCTGTGGGCCAGGCCGTGCAGCACGGCGACGGAAAGCGCTTTCCAACGCGGCGGAACCCGAAATCTACCCAGCTGATAAAGTGGTTACAACCCTGCCCGAGCGATCAGTCCTGTCCTGTCACCGCGCCCAGCAGATCGCGGATGTGCGCGGTCGCCGACGCGAACTCCGGACGGGCCATCGTCGCCGAGTAGTCCCGTTCGGCGGGCAGGTCGACCTCGATGACCTCCTTGACCACCGCAGGACGTTGCGTCAGCACGATCACCCGGTTCGCCAGGTACACCGACTCCGCGATCGAGTGCGTCACGAGCAACACGGTCGTGCCGGTCTCCCGCCACACCCGGTGCAGCTCGACGTTCATCTGCTCGCGCGTCAACGCGTCCAGCGCGCCGAACGGTTCATCCATCAGCAGCACCCGCGGCCGGTGCAGCAACGCACGGCACAACGCCACGCGCTGCTGCATGCCACCGGACAGCTCGTGCGGCAGGGCGTTCTCGAACCCGGAAAGCCCGGTCATCTCGATGAGCTCGTCGGCCCTCCTGCCCGCCTCGGCCGAGTTCATGCCGCGCATCTCGGCCTGCAGCAGGATGTTCCTGCGTGCCGACCGCCACTCCAGCAAGGCGGCGCGCTGGAACACGAACCCGATGTCGTGGCGCGGCCCGCGCACCTGCTCGCCGAGCAACGTCACCGTGCCCGACGACGGCTTCAGCAGACCGGACACCAGCTTCAGCAACGTCGACTTGCCGCAGCCGGACGGCCCGACGATGGACACGAACTCGCCCGGCGCGACGTCGATGGAGACCTGCTGGATCGCCGTCACCTCCGTGCGCTTCGACTGGAAGCGCACGGAGACGTCGTTGATCTCAACGGCGGAGGTGGTGGTTGCAGCCACATCAGTGCTCATCCCTGCTGCGCTCATCCTTTCGGGGCAACGCTTTCTTCCCAGTAGGCCGACGGTTCAGCAGCTTCCTTGATGATGCCGGTCTTCTGGAAGGTCTCGATCGTCTTCTTCCAGTCCTCGACGGTGTTGACGCCCGGCGCCTTGCCCTTGGTGGCGTCGGTGTGCAGGAGCGTCAGCGTCGTCCTGAACTGCTCCAGCACGACGGTCGGCGACGGCAGCTGCTCGGCGGCGCCCTTCATCGACTCGGCCGCGGCCTCCGGCGCCTTCTCGGCCTCTGCCCACGCCTCCTGCGTGGCCGTGACCATCTTCTTCACCAGCTCGGGGTCCTTCTGCAGCATCGACTTCGACGTCAGCAGCCCGTTGCTGAAGTAGTTCAGCCCGAACTCGGAGAAGCGCAGGTAGCTCACGTCCTTGCCGGACTTCTCCTTGATCGTCGGCCCCTGGTCGGACGCGAACCCGAGCAGCACGTCGGTCCGGTTCGAGATGACCGCGGCCATCTTGCCCGCCGGGTCGATGTTCTGGATGGAGACGTCGGACTCCTGCATGCCGTTCTGCTTCAGGAAAGCGGGGAACGTCTTCGTCAGCGCGTCCCCCGCCGTGGTGGCGACGGACCTGCCCTTCAGGTCCTCCGGCTTCTTGATGTTCTTGTCGGTGAAGAACTGCACGGACGCCGGGGTGGTCTGCAGGAACACGCCGATGCTCTTGGCCGGCACGCCCTGCTCGACCGCGGTGGCCAGTGCGGACGTGTCGGCCCAGCCGAAGTCGGTCTGGCCGGCGCCGGTCGCCGTCACGGTCTTGCCGGAGCCCTGGCCCGCCTGGATCTTCAGCTTGATGCCGTGCTTCTCGTAGATGCCCTGCTTGACCCCGTAGTAGAACGGCGCGTGCTCGCCGTACGGGTACCAGTTGGGGGTCAGCGTGACCTCCTTGGCCTCACCGCCGGCCCCGGACGTCGTGTCGCCGCCACCGCAGGCGGCGACCAGCAGCAACGCGGGAAGTAGGCCTGCGAGCAGTTTCTTCATGATCCGCCTTTCGCGAGCAGGGTGGTGACGGCGGCGCCGCGCCGGCTGGCGTGCCACGGCAGCATCAGCTTCTCGGCGAGGTCGAGCAGGAGGAAGAGCAGAACGCCGACCAGCGAGATGACGATCAGGCCCGCGAACAGCATCGGGGTGTCCATGTTGCCGTTGGCCTGCAGGATCACGTAGCCGAGGCCTTCGTTGGAACCGACGAACTCGCCGACCACGGCACCGGTCACGGCGAGCGTGACCGCGACCTTCAGGCCCGCGAAGAGGTGCGGGAGCGCCGCCGGGAAGCGGATCTTCACGAACGTCTTGACCGGGCCGCCGCCCATCGTCGCGGCGAGTTCGAGCATCTCGGTGTCGACCGACTTGAGGCCGGTGACCGTGGAGATGACCACGGGGAAGAACGCCATCAGCACGGCCACGATCACCTTGGGCTCGAACCCGAAACCGAGCCAGACCACGAACAGCGGCGCGATGGCGATCTTCGGGATGACCTGTGCGAACAGCAGGATCGGGTACGCGGTGCTCTCGATCGTCCTCGAGTAGACCATCGCGACGGCCACGAGGACGCCGAGGACGCCAGCGATGACGAAGCCGAGGACGGTCTCGTAGGTCGTCACCCAGGTGTGGCCCCAGAGGTACGACCACTTGTCGGCCAGCAGGCCGAAGGTCCTGGCCGGTGAGGGCACGAGATAGGCCTCGACCATGCCGGTGACGGTGATGAGGTGCCAGATGGCGAGGCAGGCGGCGAGCAGCGCGGCCGGACGCCACGTCCGCTCCACGACGCCGCGCCGGCTTTCCGCCCGATCCGTGTCCACGAAACTCCCTGAGGTCTCGGAAAGCGCTTTCCGGTTACGCTAGGTCCGGTCCACTGAACGGTCAAGGCGGTGGAGGAGATGAAGCTGGACCGGACGATCGATCGCGTTGACGTGTACGCCGTCGCACTTGCCACGCTGCGCTCGTTCGGCGTGTCGGGCGGAAGTGTCGCCGTCGCAGGTCATCCGAGCATCCGCGTCCTCACCAAGCTCAGCACGGACGGGGTCTGCGGATGGCGCGAGGCCCGCCGATCCTCGCTTGGGCTGATGAGACGACTGAATCGATTTTCTCGACTATTAGTCATTATCTCGCGCGTGGCGGCTCAAGAGTCGCCCGTCGCGCTGTAGGTGTTGCCGGCGTGGTCGCGTCCGCGCGCGAGGTAGATCTTGTGACCGCCGGGCTTGAGGAACCGGACCGTCGTCGGCATGTACCGCATCGTGTACCCACAGCGGCGCAAGGTGCTGCGGTTAGGCGGACTGCCGTGCACCAGCATGGCCGAGTGCACGCTGCACGCCCCGCGTTCCAGTTCCACGTCGACAGCGCGTGACTCGTCCACCGCCGTCTCCTGGTTGAAGAACGAGTCGGCGGTGCCGGTGTGCTCGGCGGCCGCGAGGTGGCTGCCCGGGATCACCCGCAGGCAGCCGTTCTCGACGGTCGACGGGTCGATCGCCAGCCAGACGGTGATCGCGTCGCCCGCGGGTGAGATGCTGTCGCGCCAGAAGTGCGCGTCCTGGTGCCACGGCACGGGTTTGCCGTCGCCGGCGGGCTTGCAGATGAAGTGCGACGAGAACAGCGCGATGTCCGGGCCGATCAGCGACTCGACGAGGTCCAGCACGTCCGGGTCGAGCAGCCACTCGAACAGGGCGGGGTCGGTCAGGTGCGGCACGTCCATGTGCTCGGGTCGCTGCCCCTCCGGCAGGGCCGCGAGCCTGGCCTCGAAGTGCGCGGCCAGTGCCTCGAACTTCGCCGGCGCGAGCACGCTGGAGTACGTCTCGTAGCCATCGGTCTGGAACATCGTCACCTCACGAGTTGGCCGGTCTCCTTGTCGTAACGCAGAACGCGCGCCGGCGGGGCATCCACGGTCACCGTCGTGCCGATCGCGGGCTCGTCGTCCTCGGGCACGACGTAGCCGATCTGGTCCTCGCCGCAGTCGAGCGTCACCAGCGACGTCACGCCGAGGTTCTCCACAATGGACACCACGCCGGTGAACAGTCCTTCCGCGGCGGGTGACAGGTATTCGGGCCGCACGCCGATTATCTGCGAGCCGCGCGGCACGAGGTTCATGGGCGTCGAGCCGATGAAGTTCGCGACGAACGTGTCCGCGGGCCGCTGGAACACCTCGCGCGGCGTGCCGAGCTGCCGGATCCGACCGGCGTCCATCACCGCGATCCGGTCGGCCAGCGCCAGCGCCTCGGCCTGGTCGTGCGTCACGAACACCGTCGTCAGCGCCAGCTCGCGCTGCAGCCTCTTGAGGAACGTCCGCGCCTCCAGCCGCAGCCTTGCGTCCAGATTGGACAGCGGTTCGTCCAGCAGCAACACCTCGGCCGACGCCGCGACCGCGCGGGCGAGCGCCGCCCGTTGCTGCTGACCGCCCGAGAGCTGGCCGGGCCGCCGGTCCAGCAGGGCGCCCAGGCTCAGCCCTTCGGCGGTGCGCACGGCCGTCTCCTGCTGCACGGACTTCGCGACGCCCCGCACCCGCAGCGGGTAGGCGATGTTCTCCGACACCGTCATGTGCGGGAACAGCGCGTAGTCCTGGAACACCATCGCCACCCGGCGCTCACCGGGCTGCAGCCGCGTGACGTCGCGGTCGCCGATCGCCACGGCTCCGTCGGTGGCGCCCTCCAGGCCCGCGATCGTGCGCAGCAACGTGGTCTTGCCGCAGCCGGACGGGCCGAGCAGGGCGAACAGCTCGCCGTCGGCGATCTCCAGGTCCAGCGCGTCCACCGCCCGCACCCCGTTGGGGTACACAGTGGACAGATCCTCGACAGTGATACCCGCCATCAGCTCTTGATGCCTCCGTGGAATCGGAACCCGTACCGCTTGCTCACGAACAGGTACAGCACGACCACCGGGATCGAGTACAACAGCGAGAACACCGGGATCACCGTCAGGTTGGCGCTGCCGCCCTCGTCGTAGAGGGTGCGCAGCAGCACGGCCGCCGGCTGCTGGCCGACGTCGCGCAGCAGCAGGAACGGCAGCAGGAAGTTGCCCCAGGCGTTGACGAACGCCCACACGAAGATCGTCGCGACGCCAGGCCGCGCGACCGGCAGGACGACGTGGGCGAGCACCTGCCGGGGTGAGGCGCCGAACACCCGCGCCGACTCCTCGTACGACCGCGGCACGGCGTCCATGAAGTCCTTGAGGATGAAGATGGCCGCGGGCAGCATGCCGCCCGCGATCACCAGCGCCGTGCCGAACTGCGAGTTGATCAGGCCGAGCTGCAGCATCATCACGAAGATCGGCACCATCGCGGCCGTGCCCGTGACGACGCTGGACAACAACAGGAGCAGGTACAGCAGCAGGTCCCGGCCGGGGATCCGCACCCGTGACAACGCGTAGGCCGCCAGCGCCGCGAGCACCGTCGTCACCACGGTCGCGATCACGCACAGCACCAGCGAGTTCACCAGCGACGTCAGCGTGTACGGGTGCTCGAAGGTCGCCACGACGTTACGCAGCGTCCAGTCCGGCCAGCGCAACCCCAGTCCGGGCTTCGCGTCGAACGGCGCCGAGGCCAGCCACAGCATCGGCACCGCGAAGAACGCCAGCACCACCGTGATCAGCACGTAGAAGCCGATCCGCCGGACGATCCACAGAGGACTCACGCCCGCCTCCGCAGGAGCCGCAGGTACACCAGGGCGATCGCCAGGTTGCCCAGGAGCAGCAGCATCGACATCGCCGACGCGTACCCGAGCTGACCTCCCTCCAGCGCCTGCCGGTAGATCAGCACCGGCAGCACCTCGGACTGGTGGTTCGGGCCACCGGACGTCAGCAGGAACGGCGTGAAGTCGTTGGCCGTCCACAGGCTGATCAGCAGCGTGTTCGTCAGCACGTGCCCGCGGATGTGCGGGAACACCACGTCCCGCACGGTCTGCCAGCCCGACGCGCCCACCAGCCGTGCGGTCTCCAGCTGCGAGGGCGGCACCGCGGCCAGCGCCGAGGTGTAGAGCAGCATCGAGAACGCCGTGCCGCGCCAGATGTTGAAGATGATCAGGCTGGTCATCGGGTACTGCACCAGCCACGACGTCTCCGGCTGCCCGAGCAGCAGTCCCAGGGTGCCCGTGTCGCGGCTCAGCACGGCGAACCACAGGAACGCCACGACCGTGCTGGGCAGGATCCAGGAGAGCAGCACCAGGCCCTCGGTCGTGCGCCGCAGCCACGGGCTGACCGAGCGCAGCAGCCACGCCAGCAGGAAGCCGAGCACGTTCTGCCCGATGACGGCCGAGAACAGCACGAACAACGCCGTCAGCCACAGCGAGTTGGTGAACAGCGGGTCGCGGACGGCCTCGACCAGGTTGTCGAGCCCGACCACCTGGGGGTTCGCCGCCGCGGGCCCGGTGAGCTGGTAGTTCGTGATGCCGATGTAGAGCGTCCACAGCGCCGGGAAGACCAGGAAGATCCCGATCAGGACCAGCGCCGGCGCGACGAACCCGACGGCGCGCCGGACGCCCAGGCCAGAGCTATCCATCGCACCGCCTGCTGCCATGGCACCTGCAACTACTACCAGCCGCAGGGCGGTAGTACCTGCAGACGCCACTAGCCGACATTGGCCTCGCCGACGGCCTTGACCAGCGCCGCGCGATAGGCGGTAGCCACCTCGTCCGGGCTCTTGCCGGACACCACGTCCGCGGTCGCCTGTTGCAGCGCGGCCGACACCTTCGGGTAGTCCGCGAGGCCCGGCCGGTACCGGGTGATCGGCAGGACCTTCTCGGCGATGAACGACAGCATCGGGTCGCCGCCGAGCACCTGGTCGTTGACGTCCTGGCGCTGGGTGAGCTGCGCGGTGCCGGCGAGCGACTCCTTGACGGCCTCTGCGGAGTTGAGGAACTGCATGAACTCCCAGGCCTGCCTGGGGTACTGGGTGTTCGGGTTGATCACCCGCACGCCACCGCCGGACATGCTCACGAAGTCCTGCCCGCCGACACCCGCCCTGGGCTCCTTGGCCGGGACCAGTGCCCAGCCGACGGCGGCGTCGCGGTCCGCCATCGCGGCCACGCCGTTCTTCGGTTCCACGACGGACCGCCAGAAGTAGTCGCTCTCCAGCAGGATGCCGATCCTGTTCTCGCTGAACAGCGTGAACGAGCGCTGCCGGCCGTTGGCCTCCTGCTGCAGCACGGGATCGCCGAGCCCTCCACCGTAGATCTTCTGGTAGAGCGTCAGCACATCCTTGACCTGCGCCGAATCCCCTTGCCACTTCCCGTTCTCGTAGATCGGCCTGCCGGTGCCTGCGAGTGCGGGCAGCACACCCTGCATGGTCGTGGCCTCGCCCATCGCGCTGCCGGCGTTGAGCTGGATCGGTGTCACGCCCTGGAGGGCCTTGAGCTTCGCCCCGGCGTCGAGCACGTCCTGCCACGACTTCGGTTGCCAGTCCGCGGGCAACCCGGCCTGGGCGAACAGCTTCTTGTTGAAGAACAGCACGCGCCCGTCCGTGCCCATCGGCACGCCGTACCGCTTGCCGTCGAACTCGCCGAGCCCCTGCACGGCCTCGGGAATCTGGTTCCAGCCGTCCCAGCCGGTGCCGCCGACGACCTCGTCGAGGGGCTTGATCTGCCCGGCCTGCGCGAACTCGCCGAGCCAGATGCCGTCGATCTCGATGATGTCGCCGCCACCGCCGGTCTTCAGGTCGAGCGCGACCTTGGTCTTGAAGTCCTCGTCGCCGGTGCCGTTCTGCTCGAACCTGATCGTCGCCGTGACGCCCTTGGCCTTCTGCATCTCGGTGAATCTCGGGATCACCCAGTTCTGGATCCAGTTCGCCCCGCGCGCGTTCTTCCCGCCCACCGCCGCGTTGGCGACGATCGTCAGCGTGATCTCCTTGGCGTCGGCGTTGCGCGCCTGATCACCGCTCTGCGTCTGCCCCAGACATCCCGCCAGCAGCCCGCACACCACCAGCAGTCCGAACACCTTTGTTCGCCCCATCGGTCCAACATGGCACTGGACCACGGCGGCCACAAGCTCTCAGTGCGTGGCGGCGAGGAAGGCACCCGTCTGGCGCGGTGATCGGCGGTATGGTCCAGACCGATGTCTGTCGAGTTCGCGGTACTCGGTCCCCTGCAGGTCCGCGTGAACGGCAGGGAGCACCGGGTCGGCGGGTTCACCCGCCGGGCCACGCTGGGTCTCCTGCTGCTCAACGCGGGCCGCGTGGTGTCGATCAGCGAGCTCACGGCGGCGTTGTGGCCCGGCGGGCATCCGCCCACGGCACGCGGGATCCTGCTCAACGTCGTGTCGGCGTTGCGCAAGGCCGGGCTCGACATCGTCACCCGCAAGCCCGGCTACCTGTTGCGTGCGGAACCGGATCGCGTCGACCTGCACCGGTTCCGGGCCGCCCTGCACCGCGCTTCGGCCGCGCCGGGGCCCGAGCAGACCGCCGCGATCCTGCGGGACGCGCTGGCGTTGTGGCGCGGGCCCGTGCTCGCGGACCTGGTGGCGGACGGCGTCACATGGCCGGCGCTGGTGGAGATCACCCATCTGCGCGACGCGGCGGTGGAGGACAGGTTCGACGCCGAACTGGCGTGCGGGCGTCATCGCGAGGTGATCGCGGAGCTCGAGGCGCTGGTGAGCGATCACCCGTTGCGCGAACGCCTGCAGGGGCAGCTGATGCTCGCGCTCTACCGGTCCGGCAGGCAGGCCGACGCGCTCGCGGTCTTCCGTGCGGCACGGGAACGCTTCGCCGCCGAGCTCGGCATCGATCCCGGACCCGAACTGGCCGGGCTGGAACGGGCGATCCTCACGCAGGACCCGGCTCTCGCGGCCACCCCGTCCCCCACCCAGACCATGCTGGAACGCAAGAAGGTCAGCGTCCTCGTCGTCCGGCTGGAGCTGCCGGGAGCGGACGAGGCCGCCGACGAACGGCTGGAAACCGCGGTCGCACAGGTGCTCAGGCACGTCGAGGCTCTCGGCGGCACCACCGTCACGACGCTCGGGTCCACGGTCTGTGCGGTCTTCGGGGCGCCGGTCAACCGCGAGGACGATGCCGCACGGGCCGTGCGTGCCGCGTTCGAGATCACCGGCGAGCATCCGGCGGCCGCCGCGGTGTCCACCGGGCCCGCGCTCGTCACGTCCGGCGATCGCGTCGAGGTCGGCGGCACGGTGCTCGACGCCGGTCTCAGATTGCTCGCCCACACCACGAAAGGTGAGGTCGGCACGTGCCCGGTGACGGACCGCGCGCTCACTCCGACCGCGGACGACGCGCCGTTCGTGGGCCGCTCGCGCGAGATGGCTCTGCTCGTCGAGACGTACGAGCAGGTCAGGGCGACGAGCCGGCCGAGGACGATCACGCTGGTCGGCGAGCCGGGCGTGGGCAAGAGCAGACTCGTCCGCGAGTTCGCCACGGGCCGCCGGACGCTCACCGGCCGCACGCCCCCGTTCGCGCGCGACGACGTGTTCGCGCCGCTGGCGGAGATCGTGCGGAGCCACGCGCAGATCTTCGACACCGACGACGCCGCCGCGGTCACCGCCAAGATCCAGGCGATCAGCGACGACCCGTGGCTCGTCACGCAGCTCTGCGCGCTGGCCGGGGCCGGTCCGCAGGGCAGCGACGTGCTGATGGCGTGGCGCAGGCTGGTCGAGCACCTCGCGGAGGAACCGCTGGTGGTGATCGTCGAGGACGTGCACTGGGCCGACGACCTGCTGCTCGGCTTCCTGCACGGGCTGGCCGACACCGCGGACGACGTGCCGTTGCTGGTGCTCCTCACCGCACGCCCTGGGCCACCGGTCAGAGGTGAGTCGATCACGCTGGACGCACTGTCCGAAGAGGACACCGCGCAGCTGCTCGAAACCCTGATGGCCCGCCACGACGTGGTGGCCGACGTGCCGACACTGTTGCGCCAGGCGGCAGGTAACCCGCTCTTCGCCGCCGAGTACGTCCGCATGCTCCGCGACGGCGCACCGGACGCCCTGCCGGAGACGGTGCAGACCGTCATCGGCGCGCGGCTGGATTCGTTGCCACAGCGGGAAAGGTCCGTGCTGCAGGACGCCGCGGTCCTCGGTCCGGCGGTCTGGCCGGGCGCGGTCGCGGTCGTCGCGGAACGGGACGCCGCCGAGATCGCGCGCAGCCTGGAGGTGCTGGCACAGCGGGACTTCCTCAAGCGCCAGACCAGCAGGGTCCTCGGCGAGGCCGAGTACGCCTTCAGCCACGTGCTGGTGCGCGACGTCGCCTACGACCGGGTTCCGCGTGGTACCAAGGCGATGAAGCACTACCACGCGGCCGAGTGGGTGCAGGCGCTGCCGCTGGAGCACGTTCCCCTGCTGGCGTACCACTTCCAGGAGGCGGTGTGGATCGCCGAGGCCTCCGGGAAACCGTGCGACATCATGGGCCGCAAGGCACGGACGGCCCTGACCGACGCGGGACGCAGAGCCACCGCCCTGGCCGCCAGGGACACCGCGATCCGGTGCTACCGCGCCGCGCTGGCCGTCTGCCCGCCCGGCCACCCCGACCAGGCAGGCCTGCTCACGTTGCTGGGATCGAGCCTGGCGTGGAGCGGCGAAGGGCTCGGGGAACTGGCCGAAGCCGTCGAACTCCACTGCGGTGCCAGGAACTTCGCGGGCGCGGCCGAGGCCTCCCGAGCATCCTGGCGCGCCACCTGGCACCAGGGCGACCACGCGGCGGCCGAACGGCACCTCGACCGCACGATCGAGTTCCTCGCGCTGGCCGGGCCGGACGAGCGTGCGTTCGGCGTGCAGGCGTACCTCGCGCACTCCCTGACCCTCGTGGACAGGCTGGACGACGCGGTCAGCGCCGCGCGGGAGGCGCTGCGGGGCACCACCGGCGTCGAACGGGCCATCGCGCTGGAAGCCCTGGGACTGGCCAGGGTCAAGCAGGGCGACCCGGAGGGCATCGGCGACCTGCGCCAGGCCGTGACCGAGCGCAGGACGGCCGGCGTCTCGCCCAGCCTGTGCCTGTTCAACACGGGCACCGCCTACGCCGTGCTCGGCGACGCCAAGGCACGACTCGCGGTGAGAGCCGAGGCACGGGTGGCCGCTCAACGGCACGGCGACGACGACACGATCACCTGGCTCGACTCCTCCAGGTACCTGGACCTGTTCTGGGACGGCAGGTACGCGGAGGCGCTCCGGCACGTGGACGAGTCGATCGCCCGCTCCCCCGGCCAGTCCCACCTGCACGCCGCCCGCGGCCGCGTCCGGTTGCTGACCGGCGATCTCACCGGGGCCACCGAGGACGCGGACCGGGCGCTGGAACTCGCGAGGAGCAAAGGCCATCCCGGCGAGTTGCAGCACCCGCTGACGTTGAAGGCCCGCATCGCGCTCCGGAACGGCGACCCGGCCGAGGTCGGCGAACTGCTCGTCCTGCTGCGCGGCCGCCAGATCACCGGCCCGATCGGCGTCGACCTGCCGATCGTCCTCGCCGCCGCGGGCCACGGCCAGGACTGCCTCGCCGAGGTGTCCTGGTCACGCTGGAAGGACGCCGCGGTCGCCTACCTCGGCGGGGACCGGAGCGAAGCTCTTCGGATCTACCGGGAGATCGGCTCCGTGCCCGACACCGACGATGAGTCGCTGGTTATCGGCCGGAAATAGCGTCCGGGTGTGCCCGCGATCCCGCGCTACTTCCAGGCCAAGACCAGGCTGCTCGACCTGGTGAACGAGCTGCCCGACAACACCCCGTTCCCGCCGGAACGCGAGCTCTCGGACGTGTTCGGCATGTCCCGCACCACCATCCGCAAGGCGATGGACGAGCTCGTGCTGGAGGGCAGGCTCGTCCGCGGGGCGGGCCGGCAGGGCACCGCCGTCGCGCCCCGCAAGCAGGTCCACCGGATCGGCCTCGACGCGTTGGTGCAGGACCTCGCCGCCCGCGAACAGGTCGTGGTCAGGACCATCGGCGCGCAGGACGTGATCAACGTCGAGTCGGTCCTCGTGCGCGGGGACGAACCGGTCGGCGTGCGGTCGACCTACCTGCGCGCGTCCCGGTTCCCCCGCTTCGCCGAGCGCTACGACGGCACAACCCCGCTGCGGAGGTTCCTCTCCGACGCCTACGGGATGCGGTTCGGCGAGCTGTGTCCCTGGTGCACCACCGCTCTCGCCACGCCCCGCGTCGCCGGACTGCTCGACGTCCGCCCTGCCACACCGGTGCTGTCGGTGGCGTGGCTCGGCCACGACCTGCGGGGTACGCCGGTCGAACGGTCGTGGGTCGTACTGCGGGGCGACCGCGCGCACCTCACGATGCAGGATCTCAGCGCACCTGCTCGGCCTTGAACTGCATCCGCGGCGCCGCGTAGAACTCCTGGGCCTGCACCAGCCGCAACTCGCGCTCACCGGAGCGGTAGGTCAGCTCGATCAGGTCGAAGACACTGGACGCGGTGCGCTCCAGCGCCAGCGCCGCGTCCTTCGTCTGCACGTAGTGGGCGGTGAACAGCGCGGCCGTGACATCGCCGGACCCGTTGGCCTTGAACGGCAGATGCGGGGTGGTCACCAGCCACGCGCCGGCGTCGTCCACGACGAGCATCTCGATGGTGCCCTCCTCCCGGTCCTGCCGCTCGACGCTCGTGACCAGCACGGTCGACGGGCCCATCGCGCGGGCGAGGTCGGCCGAGGCGAGCGTCGAGTCGATGCTCACCGGCTCGGTGCCGGTCAGGAACCCCAGTTCGAACTGGTTCGGGGTGATGATGTCGGCCACCGGCACGACCCGGTCGCGCAGCAGCACGGGGATCTCGGGAGCCACGAAACAGCCGGACTTGGCGTTGCCCATGACCGGGTCGCACGCGTAGAGCGCCGCCGGGTTCGCGGCCTTCACCCGGCGCACCGCGTCGACGATCACGTCGGCGATGCCCGCCCCGCCCTGGTAACCGGACAGCACGGCGTCGACCTGGGGGAAGATCCCGCGCTCCTCCACCCCGAGCAGGATCTCGGCCACGTCCGGCGGCGGGATGAGCGGCCCGCGCCAGGCGCCGTACCCGGTGTGGTTGGAGAAGTTGACCGTGGGGATCGGGACGACCTCGACCCCGATGCGCTGCAGCGGGAACACCGCCGCGGAGTTCCCGACGTGGCCGTGGGCGACCACGGACTGGATGGACAGAACCTTCATTTCGCCAGCCTAGAGCGCCACTCCCCGCCCCGATCGTTGAACGTAGTGTGATCAGGTGGCCGACCGACGCACAGTTCTGAAAACCTTCGCCCTGCTCCCGCTCGCCGGATGCGCTGCCCCGCAGGCTCCGGCCCCGATCAGTACGGCACCACCGGCCACGACGACCAGTGCGGCGCCCGTGCGGCACGACGCGTTGTCCGAACTGGAGAAGAAGTTCGACGCACGGCTGGGCGTCTACGCGATGAGCGACAACGGCAGCACGATCGAGCACCGGGCGGACGAACGGTTCGCGTTCTGCTCGACGTTCAAGGGCCTTGCCGCGGCGGCCGTGCTGCACCGCAACCCGATGTCGCATTTGGACACCGTCGTGACGTACACCGAGGCCGACCTGATGAAGAGTTCGGCCATCACGAGGCAGAACGTCCGAACAGGAATGAAGCTGCGCGACCTGTGCGACGCCGCGGTCCGGTACAGCGACGGCACGGCGGGCAACCTGCTGCTGCGCGACCTCGGCGGCCCGGCGGAGCTCACGAGGTACCTGCGCGAACTCGGCGACACCGAGACCCGCATGGACCGCGTCGAGCCCGCCATCACCTCCGCCACGCCCGGCGACCCGCGCGACACCGCCACCCCGCGCTCACTCGGCACCGACTACCAGCGGATCGTGCTCGGCGACGCCCTCGAACCGGCGAAGCGCGACTTCCTGACCGGCCTGCTGGAACGCTCGGTCACCGGGGCAAAGCGCGTCCGGGCCGCGGTGCCCGCGGGCAGCAGGGTCGCCAACAAGACCGGCACCGGGCAGTACGGCACGGTCAACGACATCGCGGTCGTGTGGCCACCGGGCCGGGAGCCGGTCCTGATCGCGATCATGTCCAGCAAGTCAACCGCGGACGCCAAGTACGACGAGGCTCTCGTCGCCGAAGCCGCCGCCTACGTCGTCAGGACCCTCACCTGACGGTCGACACGTCCGCCCACACGGTCTTGGAGTCCGGGAACCGGTTGTGCCCCCACACCTGCGCCAGGCCGTTGACCAGCAACAACCCCCGCTGCCGACGCCCGAGGAACCCCATCCGGCCGAGTTGGGGGAACCGGCCGGGCGTTCCGTCGTCGACCTCGACCCGCACCACCTCGCGCTCCGGCAGGCACAGAATGCGCGCGCGTCGCTGCGGGGCGGCGTGGTGGTAGGCGTTGCTCACGAGTTCCGTGGCCACGACCATCACGTCGACCACGACGTTCTCGTGCATTCCTCTCAGGAGACGACGAACCTCCGCACGCACGTTCGCGAGCGGTAGAACACCCTCCGGTAGGACGAGGTCCAGTCGTTCGGTGGACCGTCCTGCAATACCCATCAGCATCTCCCCGCGCCCTGTTGTTTCAAGGCACGAGCCTCGGTACCCCAGAACGCACAGATCGAAACCTGCCGGCCTGCCATCACGTCGGCCTGGGAAGAACGGCCCAGACCACGGTGCCACCGTGCGCCCTGTCCACCCCCCAGCGATCCGACAGCCGGGCCACCAGGACCAGGCCGTAGCCGCGCTGCGGGCGGGACACCTTGCGCAACGGCGGATGGGCACGGGCGTCGTGCGCGATCTCGATGCGGATCTTGTGCGGTTCCACGACGACGCGCAGGAACGACGGTTCCGACGTGTACCGGTAGGCGTTGCTGACCAGCTCGTTCACCACCAGCAACACATCGGCGACGGCGTCCGCGTCCTCGCCCGTCAGTTCCAGCCGTACCCAGCGGCGGACGGCCGCGAGTGACGGTCGTTGCCTGCCCAGGGGCAGATCCGCCGCCTCACCCGTCCTGGCTGCCTGGTCGCGAGCCAAACCGCTCCTCGGTCAGTTGATCAGTTCGGCGGCGGGTTACCCAGCTGCATCCGCGGCCAAACCACTCGTTCATCAACCTGATCTACCCTCACGGCTCCGCCGCGAATCCAGGGGGACAGCGTGCCCAGATCCTTGACGCCGTTATTGGCCGCGTTGCTGGTCATGTACTCGGTGCACCAGATGCTCACCGGCGTCATCGCCCCGCTCGCCGGCGAACTCGCCCTCACCGCCTTCCAGCTGAGCCTGGTGTTCACGGTCACGTCCGTGACGATCACCGTGACGAGCCTGCTCTGGGGACTGCTGTTCGACGCCGTGGGACCGCGTCCCGTGCTGTTCGCCGGACTCGTGCTGTGCGTGGCCGGGCCCGCCGGTTTCGCCGCGACGGTGGCGTTCGGCCTCGACGAGACGCTGACCCCGAACCTGGCGTTCGCGTTCGTGCTGCTGTTCCGCGCCGTGCTGTTCGGCGCGGGCCTCGCCTCGGTGCTCGTCGCCGCGCTCGCCGTCGCGGGTCTCTCCACCCAGAGCGAGACGGCGCGCACCCGAGCCATCGGCTTCGTCGGTGCCGCTCAGAGCCTCGGCGCCGTGATCGGCCCGGTCGCCGGCGGCGCGCTCGCGGTGGCGTCGATGTGGCTGCCGCTGTACGTCGCGCCCGGGGTCGCCCTGCTGCTCTCGCTCCTGGTCCTCGCCACCTTGAAGCCTCTCGCTCCGCAGCCGGGGGAACCGGTGCAGGTCCAGCCGCTGCTTCTGGTGCCCGCCTTCGGCACCGGCTTCTTCCTCTACCTGTCACTCGGGATGGCGCAGGTCGTCGTCGTGTACCTCGCCGTGGACAAGCTGCGGATGGCCGCGGGCGCCGTCGAGGGCGTGCTGTTCGCCTCCGCCATCGGGCTCGTGCTGACGCAGGGGCTGCTCGTGCCGCTGCTGAAGTGGTACCCGGTCCGGCTGATGCGGATCGGCTCCCCCGTCTCGGTGGCCGGCTACGCGCTGCTCGCGGTGGCGCCGTCGTCCTCGTTGATGGCACTGGCGTTCCTGGTGGTGGCGGTCGGCGTCGGTCTCGCGCTCACCGGGTTCGCCGCGGCGGCCTCGCTCGGCGCCGGGCCGCGGCACCAGGGCCTGACGGCCGGGCTGGTCACCACCACGAGCGGGCTGACGTTCATCGCCGCGCCGATGCTGAGCGCGCTGCTGTACGAGGTGGAGCCCGTCGCGCCCGTGCTCGCCGCCGCGGTGGCCGCCCTCGTCGCGACCGGATTGTCGTACGTGCCGGTGACGCCGCAGTTACCCCGGCCGGTGGCGTGACGGTTCCCGGTTCTGAGACTGCCGGACTGATCGGCACAGCCACTACGCTGCGCACGTGACGCGTTACCTAAGCGTGCTCGTGCTGGCACTGCTCGCAGCGACGGCCGTGGCCGTCCCCGCGCAGGCCCACGCCGAGCTCAAGAGCAGCAATCCGGCGTCCGGCGCGGCCCTGGCGGCTCCGCCCGAGCAGATCGAGCTGGTGTTCAGCGAGGCCGTGCAGCTGCCGGACGGGGACGCGGTCACCGTCACGGGGGCCGACGGCACGACGCTGCCGGTCACCCAGGTGCACGCCGTCGACAGGACGATCACGGCGAAGATCGACACCGCCGCCGCCAAGTCCGGCGCGCACACGATCGCCTGGTCGGCCAAGTCCGACGACGGCGACACCGTCACCGGCACGTTCAGCTTCACGATGACCGTCGTGGCGCAGTCCACGTCGGCCAGTGCCCCGCCGTCGGCGGTGACGCCGAGCGCACCCGTGTCGAACGCTCCCCCGTCGACCACGCCCTCCGACTCCGGTGGCGTGCCGGTCTGGGTGTGGATCCTGATCGGGCTAGCGGTCGTCGTCGGCGCGATCCTCCTGGTCCGCCGCAAGCCGGAGAGCCCGTAGCCGTTCGCGCAGGAGCTCGCGTTCGGCCGGGTGTTCGGCCCGGTCGAGTGCGGCCTCCAGTGCCGCCGCCGGGTCTTTCCCGAGCCGTTGCAGCAGGTCCGCGCGCACGGCGTGGAACAGGTGGTAGCGATCGAGGTCGAGCGCGTCGACCTCCAGCAACGCCCGCTCCGGGCCTTCGGTCTCGGCCAGCGCGACGGCGCGGTGCAGGGCCACGACGGGGCTCGGCGTGATCGCAATCAGCTGGTCGTAGAGGGCGACGACCTGGTGCCAGTCGGTCGGCGGGTCGCTGTGCACGGCGTTGATCGCGGCCTGGAGCTGGTACGGGCCGGGCCGGTTCCAGCGCAGGCAGCGGCGCACGAGGTCCTGACCCTCCCGCACGAGATCCGCGTTCCACCGCGCCCTGTCCTGGTCCTGGAGCAGGACGATCCTGCCGTCCCGCAGCCGTGCCTCCCGGCGGGACGCGACGAGCAGCATCAGGGCGAGCAGCCCCCACACCTCGGGCTCGTCCGGCATGAGCCCCGCGAGCACCCGGCCGAGCCGGATCGCCTCCTCCGCGAGCTCCGCCCGGTCGAGCCAGCCCTCGTTGAAGATCAGGTAGACGACGGCGAGCACGGCCTTCAGGCGTTCGGGCAGGTCGGCGTCGCGCGGCACCCGGTACGGGATGCGGGCCGCGCGGACCTTGCCCTTCGCGCGCACGATCCGTTGCGCCATCGTGGGTTCCGGTACCAGGAACGCCTTGGCGATCTCCGCCGTCGTCAGGCCGCCGAGCAGTTTCAACGTCAGCGCGACCTGGGCGGGCAACGCGAGCGACGGGTGGCAGCAGGTGAAGATCAGTCGCAACCGGTCGTCGGGCACGTCCCCCACCTCCTGCTCTTCCGGTTCGTGGTGCAGCAGTGCCGCCTGCGCCTGCTTCTCGTGGCCCTTGGCCTCCCGGCGCAGCCGGTCGATCGCGCGGTTGCGGGCCGTCGTGATGATCCAACCGGCCGGAGCGGGCGGGACGCCGTCGACCGGCCACCGCAGCACGGCCGTGGCGAAGGCGTCCTGCACCGCCTCCTCGGCGAGGTCGATGTCACCGAGCAGGCGGGTCAGGACGGACACCGCACGGCCGTACTGGGCCCGGAAGACGTCCTCGATCATCAGAACGCGACGGGCCTGACCTCGATCGGCAACGGGCTGAGCACGCCCGCGAGCCGGCGGCCCCACTCGAGCGCCTCGTCGAGGTCGGCGGCCTGGATGATCGTGAAGCCGCCGATGTGCTCCTTGCCCTCGGCGAACGGCCCGTCCGTCATCAGCACGTCGCCGTCGTTCGCCCTGAGCACGGTCGCGGTCGACGGCGGGTGCAGGCCGGCGGCGAACACCCAGACGCCCTTGGCCTGCATCTCCTCGTTCAGCGCGCCGAGATTCGCCATGATCGGTTCGAGCACCTCGGGCGGCGGGGTCTCACCGTCGGGCTGGTAGATGCTGAGCAGGTACTTCTGTGTCATCGGGATCTCCTTTCCCCCTTTGTACGAACGGGACAGGCCCCTTTCGACGACCATGGCGACATGATCCCGTTGATCCTCCCGCTCGACGACCCGCGAGCGGTGCTGGCCGTGGCCGGCGGCAAGGGCGAGTCGCTGGCAAGGCTCGTCCGGGCGGGCCTGCCGGTGCCCGCCGGATTCCACCTCACGACCCGCGCCTACCGCGAGCGGTCGATGGAGGGCGTTCTGGAGGCGTTCCGCGCGCTCGGCGGACCCGTGGCGGTGCGGTCGTCGGCGACCGCGGAGGACCTGCCTGGGCTGTCGTTCGCTGGCCAGCACGACACCGTGCTGAACGTGTCCGAGGACGGGCTGTTCGACGCGGTCCTGCGGTGCTGGGACTCGCTGTGCTCCGAACGCGCCGTCGCCTACCGCGAGCACAACGGGATCACCTCGGCCGAGATGGCGGTCGTCGTGCAACGGATGGTGCCCGCGGAGATCTCCGGCGTGCTGTTCACCGCGGACCCCGTGACCGGGCGGGCCGAGCCGGTCATCAACGCGGTCCGCGGGCTCGGTGAGGCACTCGTCAGCGGAACGGAGAACCCGGCCGACGTCCTGTCCGGCGACCAGAAGGCGTCACTGGTCGCCCTGGGTGCGCGGATCGAGGCCCTGTACGGCACGCCGATGGACATCGAGTGGGCGCTGGCCGGGGGCGAGTTCCAGATCCTGCAGGCGCGGCCGATCACGTCGTTGCGGGTCGAGTGGAACGACACGCTCGACGGCGACTACCTGTGGTCCAACGGCAACGTCGGCGAGGCGATCCCCGAGGTGATGACGCCGGTGACGTGGTCGCTGGCGCAGGTGCTGTCGAGCGCGGCGATCGGGCCGCACCGGATCTCCGGCAACATCGGCGGCCGCTTCTACCTCAACATCAGCACCTTCACCGCGCTCGGCGCGGCCGTCGGCAAGGCCGGCGCGATGCTGCGCTCCGGCGAGGAGACGTTCGGGCGCATCCCGGCCGGCGTGACCGTGCCGCCGCTGCCGATGTCACGGGCCGCGATCCTCGGCGCGGTGCTGCGGGGCGCGGGCGGGCCGTTGAAGCAGCAGATCCTGTACCGGACGCGGTTGCCGCGGCTGGTCCGCGACAACCCCGCCCGCTGCGCCGCCGCACGCCGGGCCGTCGCCGCCTGTGCCACGCCGGACGCGCTGCTCGCCCTGTGGCACAACGATCTCGACCAGCTGCTGCGGTTCGTCTGCCCGATCCTCGACGCCGGCGCGCGCATGATCGGGGGCGGGCCGGTGGCGTTGCGGCGCGAACTCGTGGCGCTGGCCGGCGAGGAGGACGCCGCCACGTTGCTGACCGGGTTCCACGCGGGCGCCGGGCTGTCGAGCGTGGGGCCGCTGATCGGGCTGGCGCGGGTGCGCTCGGGAGAGCTGAGCTGGGAGGAGTACGCGGAGCAGTGGGGTCATCGGTCCCACGACGAGTTCGAGATCCACCAGCCGCGTCCCGCCGAGGACCCGGCGTGGATGAGGACGCAACTGGACGCGCTGGCGGATCCCGTCGCGTTGCTGGAGCGGCAGGCGGCGGCGCGGGCAGCCGCCTGGGACCGGCTGGTGGCGGCGCAGCCGCGGCGGGCACCGCGGATCGAACGGCGGCTGGCGCGGATCGGGGCCGGGGCGCGGGCCCGGGAACAGGCGCGTTCCGAGATGGTGCGCGCGTTCTGGGTGATGCGGGCGTTCGTGCTGCGGGCCGGGGAGCTGACGTCGTCCGGCGACGACCTGTTCTTCCTGCCGATCGACGACGTGCTGCGCGTGCTGGGCGGCGAGACCTCGTTGCTGGACCGCGTTCCCGCTCAACGGCAGGCCTATGAGCGTTATCGCGCGCTGCCGCCCTATCCGGCCGTGATCCGCGGGCGGTTCGATCCGGAGTCCTGGGCCGCCTCACCGGACCGCCGGGCCGACCTCTACGACGCGACCTCGGACGTGCCGATGCCGTCGGACGTCACCGGGTTCCCCGGCTCGGCGGGCGTGGTCGAGGGAGTGGCCCGCGTGCTCGCCAGGATCGACGAGGGCGGGGCACTGCAACCCGGCGAGGTCCTGGTGACGTCGGTGACGAACGTCGGCTGGACGCCGTTGTTCACCCGTGCCGCGGCCGTCGTGACCGATGTCGGCGCGCCCTTGTCGCATGCCGCGATCGTGGCGCGGGAACTGGGCATCCCGGCGGTGGTGGGCTGCGGCAACGCGACGACCCGCATCGCCACGGGGGACGTCATCCGGGTCGACGGTGCTCGGGGCACCGTGCAGAAGGTGCGCTGAACCCACCCGCCCGTCCGCCGTGGTCAGTTGTGCGCGAGCACGCCGTGCATCGAGACGAGCTGGCGGCGCATGCGTTCCCGCACCAGGTCGATCACCTCGGTGACCGTGTCACCCTCCGCGTACGCCTGCACCTCGACCCACTTCAGGTCGAGCCGGGCGTGCGCGTGGATCACGGACCTGTCCGAGGTCAGGTTGACCCACGCGAAGTCGACGTGATCCGGCGCGTAGCGGTCCAGCGAGCCGATCCGAGCGGACGCGTAGTCCCTGGCCTGCTCGGGAATGGCCTCCGCGAGCGAGACCTGGATGTAGTCCATCGACACCTGCCTCCTCAAGGCCATGCGGCATCGCCACGTGGCCGGTTCGACGGTACGTTTCCGATCGCGACGCCGAACCAGGCCTTGGTCCCGACAGCACAGGGACTTTCTACCGAGAAGACGGTGATACCAGCCGACCCGGCGATGTCACCGGGATCAAGTCTTTGGTACCAAAGAGGAAACTCGCTGGTCCAGCTGCTCCTCGGTGGGCGAGCCGGTGAGCAGTTCCACGGAGCCGTCGGCGCCCACGAACGCGAACGTCGGCTGCGCGGTGACGCCGAACCGCTTCCACACCGCGCCGTCCAGGTCCGCCAGGTGGGGGAAGGCGGACATCCTGTGGTCACTCACGAACTTCTTCATCGCGTCGAGCTGGTCCTCCGCCGCGACACCGACGAACTGGACCTTGCCGTGCCGCTTGGCCAGCGCCTCGACCGTCTCCGCCTCGGCGTTGCACGCCGGGCACCACGGCGTCCAGAACCAGAGCACGGCGGGCTGGCCGACGAGCTTGTCGCCGCGGAACTCCGCGCCCTCCAGGGTCTTGGCGGTGAATTGGAACTTCTCGGGCGCCGGCGCCTTCTCCGCGCAGCCGGCGAGCAGCAGGATCCCTAGCAGCAGTCCGAGGATGCGCATTCGGCTCCTCACCTCCTGCCCGGACGTACGGCCTAGCGCCGCCTCCGGTTCACGCCCGCGTGGTCCAGGCGGCGATCTGGGCGCGCGAGCGCACACCCAGCACGGACTTGAGGTCGCGCACGTCCGCCTCCACGGTCCGCAGCGACACGTGCAGCCCGTCCGCGATCTGCTTGTTCGTCAGGCCTTCCGCGACCATCGCGGCGACGCGCAGCAGCCGTTCGTCACGCCACGAGAGCGCGGCCTCCTCCGGTTCGGCCTGCGGGCGTGCCGTCGTGACCGACACCCCCGGCAACGCGAACTGCCGGACCGACTCGAGCATCGTGAAGTCGGGTTCGAGCAGTGACCGCGACCGCAGCCGCTCCGCCATCTCCTGCCCGACGGTCCCCGGCACCAGCGCGAACCGGTGCAGCGCGACCTTCTCGGCCTCGGTCAGCAACTCGTAGCCGCGGTCGAACGCGGCGCGCAGCGACCGGTGGTGCGCCGGAGCGTCCCGAGGTCCCGTGGTGAGGACGGCGAACCGGTCGTCCAGCCGTGCCACGATCTCCTCCAGCGTCAGCACGCGCACCAGCCGTGCCGCGAGTTCGAGCGCCAGCGGCAACCGGTCCAGCCGCGCGCACACGACGTCCAGCAGCGCGGCGTTCCCGTCGAACTCGCTGTCGAGCGCCACCGCCCGGTCGACGAACAACCGCTTGGCGTCGCGCGCGCCGAGCGGCTTCAGCCGGTACACCTGCTCCCCCGGCACGTGCAGCGGCTCGTGGCTGGTCGCGAGGACGCGGAGCGAGGGGTGCGCGGCGATAAGGTGCGCGCAGCCGGCCAGCACGTGCTCGCAGCCGTCCAGCACCAGCAGACCGGGCCGCGGCGCGTCGGCGAGCAGGTCCGGGACCCTGGTGACGTCCGCCAGTTCTAACAGCAGGACGTGCTGCCGGTTCGCGATCACCTCGTGCACGAGCCGCGACTTGCCGACCCCGGGCGGTCCGGTGACGGTGACGATCCTGTTGCGCGCCAGCAGGGTGGTGACCTCGGCCAGCTCGGTGGTGCGGCCCGCGAACGTGTCGAGGCGCGGCGAGGCGGGGACTACGTCGCGGGCACGTTTGCGGTAGGCGCGCTGACGACACGCGCCGGAGCAGTACTTGGCGGTGGTGGTCAGCTTGGTGCCGCACTCCTCACACTTCATGAGGTACCGCCTGGGCGGGTCTCACCACAGCCAGCGGATGCGGCACGCCCACTCACCGCGCCCTCGCCGTCCGCGCCGCCAGCTGGGTCCGCGAGCTCAACCCCAGCCGCGACAGCATCTGCGTCACGTGCGACCGCACGGTCGCGACCGAGATCCCCAGCCGCACCGCGATCTCGGTGTTGGTCAGCCCGTCCGCCACGAGGTCGGCGATCTCCCGCTGCCGCGCGGTCAGCGGTCCGTGCTGCCGCGGCGTGCTCACGTACGCGAGCAGCCCGGCGTGGTCGAGCCGCTCCCCCAGCGACCAGGCCCGCGACGCCCGCCGTGGTCCGGCGGCGGACAGCGCCAGCTCGCGTGCGTCCGCCACCATGCGGTTCCAGGGTTCTTCCTGCCGTGAGCCCCGTGTCCGGCGGGTGGCGGCCGCAGCGGCCAGCAGCACCACGGCGCGGTCGGCGTCGCCCCGGTGTGCCGCCACGATGCCCAGTCCTTCGAGCAGGCCTGCTTCCGAGACGGCTGCGAGGGCTCCTACGCGCAGGGCGGTCGTGAAGTGGTGCTCGGCCTGGTCGACGTCGTTCGCCGCCAGCGCGATCACGCCCGCGGTGTGCCGGGAGGCCATCAGGCGGAAGCCGTCCAGGACGCCGAGTGACAGCGATTCCAGTGCGGCCGCGAGGGCGGCGGTCAGGTCGTTCAGCCGCATCAGGAGCCAGGCGTGGTTGTTCAGGAACGTCATCAGCAGTTCCGGGTCGCCCAGGAACCGCGCCGCTGCCACCGACCGTTCGTTGGCGGTGTGGGCGCCGGCGAGGTCGGAGTTGATCCCTCGCGCGTAGCCCAGGGTGTTCCACCCGCGGGCCTCCCAGGCCGGCCGGCTCATGGCCGGGTGTGCGACGAGGGCCTCCGCGTACCGCAGCGCGGCCGCCTCGTCGCCGGTGAAGCCGGCCAACCACACCGCGCGGAAGAGCAGCAACTCCGCGTGGGACGTCAGCGGGCCGTGCGCCAGGGCGGTGGACGCCAGGCGCATCGCCTCGTGGTAGGAACGGTGCAGGTACCAGACGTGCACGATGCCCGCGACGAGCCACGTGTGGCGCGGGTCGGTGCGCGGGACGCGTCCCGCGGCCTGCAGCAGCTGGTGTTCCTGGCTCGCCAGCCACGTGTCCATCCCGGCCGTGACCACCGGGGCCGCCGAGATGGACTGGATGGTTCCGGTCAGCGAGTCGACCAGCAGGTCGAACGTCGCGTCCGTCTCGCCGCTCTCCTCCAGCCGCGCCAGGCCGAACAGGCGGATCGACTCGAGCAGCCGGAACCGCGCGCCCGACGACGACGGCGTGCGCACCACCAAGGACTTGGCGCGCAACGAGGCCATCAGCTGCACGACGTCCGCCCGGTCGCCGCACACCGCGGCGGCCAGGTTCAGGTCGAAGTCGCCGATCAGCGAGGAGAGCCTGCGCAACGCGGACTGCTCGACCGGCGCCAGCAGGTCGTAGCTCCACCTGATCACGGCGTCGAGCGTGCGGTGGCGGGCGGGCACGTCGGTGCGGGCCGCGGCGAGTGCGATCGCCAGCGGCAGGTGGTCCCGCACCGAGCCGGCGAGTTCCGGGGCACCGCCGCAGTCCACGAACAACTGCCGCGCGTCGGCCGGAGACAGCGGGCCGACCTCGACGCACATCTCCCCGGCCAGGTCGAGGGGTTCGCGGCTGGTCACCAGGACGCGCAGGCGCGGGCACGCGGCGAGCAGCTCCGCCACCGCCGAGGCGGCCTCGTGGATCAGGTGCTCGCAGTTGTCCAACACCAGGACGCGGTGATCGGCCAGTGCGCGCCGCACGGTCTCGCGCAGCGCCGAACCCGGCTCCTCCCACACGTTCAGCGAGAACGCGATCACGTGCCACAGCAGGTCCGGCCGGCGCACGGGCTCCAGTTCGACGACGGCGGCGCCGAGGCTCAGTTCGGCCGCCAGCCTCGACTTCCCCGCCCCGCCGGGCCCGACGAGCGTCACCAGCCGGTGCCGCCGCAGCAACCGTCGCACGGTGGTCAGTTCCCGCTCTCGTCCCACCAGACGAGTTCGCGAGTCCACCGACCACCACATGCGCGCGATTCTAGAAGCGGCGGCAATGCGAACAATCGTCGCCCGAGAAATGCAATACCGCACACAAACCGGTTTGAACTGCGCGAACACCGATTTCCACCGGCAGCCTGCCGAGACGGTGGTTCCCACCGGACCTGTCCCGTCCGGCTGGAGTTGGCCGGTCAGGGGTTCACCGAATGTCGGGGCGGGGTGGTCCGGGGACCAGTCCGTCGGTGATGCGGAAGGTTGCATCGGCGCGGGCCAGGTCGTCGTTCGCGGGTTCCAGGTAGAGCTTGAAGCCGCGGTGGCGGAGGTAGCGGTCGGGGTAGTTCACCGATCGGATCGACACGCATGTCGAGTCCGCCAGCCCAGGTACGAGACGGAAACCGGCGTCGGCGTAGAACAGGCCGGATTCGGGGGTGCGGTAGGTCGGTGGCCGGTCGGGATCGATGACGAGGTGCTCCTCGTGGAGCTTGACGACGAAGTCCTGGTGCCGCAGGTAGAACCTCCGCCAGTTGCACGCCTCGAACGCCACACTCTCACCGACGACCGGGTTGCGGTCGCCGCGTCCCCCGAGGAAGGTGGCGTCGTTCTTGTCGAGGTCGGTCGAGATCTCGGTCAGCTCGCCGAGAAAGTGGCGGTGACGGATGTACCTGGTCGGGTAGTTGTACGACTGGAGGGAAAGCGACGGGTAGTTCCCTTGGTGCGTCATCGGAGTTCTCCCTTCACGTGGGTGTCGGAAGGGTCCGTCGCCGTGCCCGCCCCGGGAAACCGAACGGTTCGCTGAGCGGACCGGGTCACCCGGCTTGGAGATTGCGGGTGATCTCCAGGGACGCCCGCCGTACCAGGTTGTCCAGGCCTGGCGGCACGTGCTCCTTCACCGCCATCGCGCCGACCGCGGCGAGAAGCGTGCCGTCCGCCCGGCGAACCGGTGCGGCCACGCAGCACATCCCGGCGACGACCTCGTGCCGGTCGACGACCACCGATCCGGTGCGGCGGAACTCCTCGCGCGCCCGCCGCCACTCGTCGGCTGGAAGTCCGGCAGGCACGTCCTCGGCCGCGGGTGCACCGGCCAGCAGGAGCACCTTGCCGGTCGCCGTGGTGACGGGGAACTCGTCGGCCGGGTGGATTCGGGGTAGGTCCATGACCAGGCCACGGGTGCCGACGACGACCCGGACACGGTCATCGTGCAGCACGGTCACCACGACCGCGGTCGACGTCAGGGCCGACAACAGCCGCACCGGTTCGCGCGCGGCTCGCTGCAACCCAGGGAATGGCTGCCAGGCGGTGCCCAGACGGGACAGCAGGTGCCCGACGAAGTAGCGCTCGCGGTACCTCTGCACCGCGCCCAGCTGCACCAACTGCTCCACCAGCCGATACACGGTGGCCTTGGGCAGGCCGGACTCGCGGGCGAGCCGTGACAACCCCATCCCGCCCTCGGCACGGGAGAGAAGGTCGAGGAGCCGAAATCCGCCTTCGAGCACGCCACGCCCACGGACGGCGCCCCCGTCGCGCCCCGGATGGTCATCGATGTGCAACGGTCCACCTCCCGGCTACACCAACAGGCTCGCCGACCAAGCCATCGCCGTTACGGCCGAATCGACCACAAAGAGTGCGTTCGAGGAGAAGCCGCCCGGCGGTTGCCTGCTCCCGCGCGGAGCGGGGCACCGGACTGCGTCACGCCGACCGCCCGGCCGGCACCATCGGCGCCACGCCAGGGAATGATCAAGCTCCGACGCGCCGGAACTCTCTCGGGGCGGCGCGAGCACAGCAACCTCACCGGCCCTGACAAGTGCCTCCGGACACCGGCAAGTTCGTCCGGACAGGACAACCTGACTGATCTGTCAGACACGTCTTGTGGCGTCGTGATTACGCGCGGTATGGTCTAGACCTTCAGTCGCCGCCGCGATGTAACGGGAGTACGCACATCAAGGCAAAGGAAGACACATGAAGATTGGACGTAAGGTTACGGCCGCCATGGCCGGCGTTCTCGCTGCACCGTTGATCGTCGTGGCACTCCCCAGCGGCACGGCGTTCGCGCACGGCTACGTGAACTCTCCTGCCAGCCGTCAGGCGCAGTGCGCCGCCCGCACGATCTCCTGCGGCGCCATCCAGTACGAACCGCAGTCGGTCGAGGGCCCCAAGGGTCTGCAGAGCTGTCACGCCAACCTGTCGCAGTTCTCCGAGCTGAGCAACGACAACAAGGGGTGGAGGGTCCACAACACCGGCCGTTCCGTGACGTTCAACTGGACGTTCACCGCGCGGCACCGCACGCGTGACTACGACTACTTCGTCGACGGCCGCAAGGTCGCGACGTTCAGCGGCAACAACCAGCAGCCGCCGGCCAACGTGCAGCACACCGTGAACGTGGGGTCGCCCGGCAGGCACAAGGTCCTGGCCGTGTGGAACATCGGCGACACCGCGATGGCGTTCTACTCCTGCATCGACATCAACGCGAGCTGATCACTCTCCGCGTGAGGTCCCCTTCCTCTCACGCAGCAGCTCGCCGACGTCGAACGGCATCAGGTTCAACGGCGGACCGGACAACGGTTTCCGCAGCGCGTCGAGGATCTCCGCGTTCATCCGCTCGATGATCGAGCGCGCCTCCTCGTCGGTCTCGGCCGCCAGGGCACGGGCCCTGGCGGTCTCGGCCTGCTTGCGCAGCACCAGGGAAGGGGGCAACCCTGCAGTGCCCTCTTCCTCCCGGATCTTCTTCCTGATCCACCAGTCTTCGTCCAGGGCGTGTATCGAAGTCTGGTTCGATGAGAGCCGCGCTTGAGGTGGTTCCTGGTGGTGCGGGCGACCGGCCCGCATACCGGTGTTGTATGTGGGCCGGTCGCCCGTGCCGCCAGGGGCCGCCTCGGGCCCGGCTATCGCGGATCAGACTTCGATACACGCCCTAGCGTCTCGCCCGCACCGGGCAACGGTTTGCCCGCGCTCGGCAGGTCGTCGAACTCGCCGCGCTCCTGGGCCTCGCGGATCTGCCTGTCGATCCACGACTCGAAGCCCATTCCGGGCGGTTTCCGTTGTGTCATGGGGAGAACCTCCTGACCGCGGCCCCGATCGCCTCTGCGAAGGCGGGGCTGCCCTTGTGGCCACTGTCGTCCACGAGGGTCAGCTCGGCGTCCGGCCACGCCTGCGCGAGTGCGTAGGCCGTGTCCGCCGGGCAGCTCATGTCCCTGCGGCCGTGGATCAGCGCGGCCGGGATGCCGGCGAGCTTGCCGGCGCCACCCAGCAGATCGTCCACGAAACCGCCGCGCGAGTAGTAGTGCGCGATGATCCGCACGAGCGCGATCACCTCGCCGGACGCACGGCCGGCGAACACGTCCGGCTTGCCGAAGTTCTCCAGCGACAGCACGGTGTCCTCCCACCGGCACCACTCCAGCGCCGCCTGCTCCCGGACGTCGTGATCCGGGCTCTCCATCAGCTGCGCGTACGCACGGACGACGTCGGGCCCGCCACCGGCATGCGCGCTGAACCGGGCCCAGGCCTCCGGGAAGAACCGGGAAACGCCCTTGTAGAGCCAATCCAGCTCGCGCTGCGACGACAACGTGACCGCGATCAGGATCATCTCCGACACCCGCTCGGGATGCCGCTGGGCGTAGGCGACCGCGAGCGTCGTGCCCCAGGAACCGCCGTACAGCAACCACTTCTCGATGCCGAGGTGCTCGCGGAGCTGCTCCATGTCCGCGATCAGGTGCTCGGTGGTGTTGACGCTCATGTCCGCGGCCGGGTCGCTCGCGTGCGGAGTGCTCTGGCCGCACCCGCGCTGATGGAAGATCACGATGCGGAACTTCGCCGCGTCGAGCGACTTCCGCGCGCCCTTCGCCGGGCCGCCGGGGCCGCCGTGGAGGAACACGGCGGGCTTGCCGCCGGGGTCGCCGACGGTCTCCCAGTAGATCTGGTTGCCGTCGCCGACGTCGAGCATGCCGTGGTCGTAGGGCTCCATGAAGCGAGGGTACCGAGCTACACCGACAAGATCTTCCAGGTCAGTCCGGCGTCGTCGGTCCGGTGGATCTCGGCGAACTCCTGGCCGGGCCCGCCACGCACCAGCGTGGCGTGGCGCGAGCCCGAGAACGCCAGGTCCTCGAACGGCGGTCCGCCCAGGGTGAGCGGCGTGTCCCACTTCGCGCCGGCACCGCGGTGCACGAACGACCAGTCACGTCCGGTCGCGGCCACGAGCGCCGCCTCCGATGACACCGCGAAACCCGTCGTGATGCCCTCGCGCGGCGGCACGCTGACGGTCTTGAACGGCCCATCGCCCACGGCCTGACGTAGTTCCTTCGTCATGTTCCCGAAGCCGGGATCGAAGCTGCACAACGCATAGCGGTCGGCGCCGACGGTGCCGAGCCGGGTGGCCGAGAACTCCGTGCACGGCGCCGGTTCCTCCAGCCAGCCCGCCGGTGACCGGGTCCAGTACCGGTTCTCCACGCCGATCGTCGACAGCGAGACCTGACCGGGAGCGATCTCACCGTGAGACTGACCCTTGACCTCGACGCCCGGCACCGGCTGCCACGAGCCGAACCACAGCTCGCGGTGGAAGAGCCGCGACGACGTGCCGTCGTAGCTCACCGCGAGGAAGCCGGAGTCGTCGAAGCCCAGTGCGCCAACGGTTCCCTTGATCCCGGACGGTTCCCAGCGCGTGCCGCCGTTGCTGGTGACGAACAGCTGCTCGCCATCGGTCACCATGCCGGCCGCGTCGTTCGCGAACAGCACCCGCAGCCGGTCGGTCTCCGGCACGGACAGCGCCGGGGTCTTCACCCGCGTCCACGACGCGCCACCGTCGAGCGTGCGGACGAGCTGCGGGCAGTTCGCGGTCTGGCACAGGGTGTCGAGGCCCAGGACGAAACCCCGGTCAGCGGACGTCCACGACGTCGACGCGGGCACTACCCCGGCGCCCGCCTGCGCGACGGAGGCGGTCAATCCGGTCAGCAGCAACGAAACAGCAAGAACAGCAATGCGTTTCCCCCACATCGCCTTCTCCCCTCAAGAGGCTGGTTCCCACTCAACACCTCTCGCCCGTGCGGCGGCAACCACCCACAACGACACCAAAACCCCCGCGCCGCCCGCGATCACGAGGATCAGCTGCGGCCCCAGCACGTCGATGAGCAGACCACCGGCGATGTACGACACCGCGGCCGCCACACCGATCCCGCCGTAGAAGTTGCCGAACACCCTGCCTGTCCGATCACCGGGCACGAGCCGCTGGATCAGCGTGCTGTGCGCGACGTCCATCGCCGCGATTCCCAGTCCCCGCACCGCTTGCAGCGCGAACGCGGACGCGACGCCCCACGCCAGGCCGGTGAACAGGTTGCCGGCACTGCTGATCAGGAACCCGGTGACGAGCAACGCGACCATGCTCCACCGCGCGGAACCCCTGGCCAGCAACGCATAGCCGATCAGCAGACCAATACCCACCGCGCCGAGCACGACACCGGCGACACTCTCCGACTCGCCGAAGACCCCCATGGTCAGTTGCAGCACGGCGACGTCGTCGATGGCGGTGCACGCGACGACACCGCAGAAGCCGAGGAACATGATCCGCAGCGCCCGGTTGCGCCAGATCTCGCTCACCCCGGCCTTCACGTCGGTGAACACCGTCTCCCCCGGCTCGGCCGGCACCACGAGTTTCGGCAGGCGCAGCAACAACAACGCCGACAGGCCGAACGAGACCGCGTCCACGAGCAGCACGCCGCGGGTGTCCATGAACTGCAGTAGCAAGGCGGCGAGGAACGGCCCGATGACGTCGGCGCTGTTGGATCCGAGGCCCAGCGCGGTGTTCGCCTGCGCGAGGTCCTTCGGGGCGACCAGGCTCGGCACCGCCGCTCGCGAGGCGGGGATGAAGACCTGCCCGATCACGGCCCGCACGCCCACCAGCGCGAGCAGGATCGGCAACGGCGGCAGCGTGAGCGCGATGACCGCCAGCAACACGCCCTGCGCGACCTCGCAGACGATCATGACGGTGCGCCGGTCGAACCTGTCGCTGATGACGCCCGTCAGCGGGCTGAGCAACGACGGCGCGAAGTCGCCCACGAGCAGCAGCGCCGCCACCGCGATGGCTTTCCCCAGCACGGACTGCACGTGCACCATCAGTGTGACGAGACTGAGCGCGTCCCCCACGACAGAAACGACCCGTGCGGTGCTGAGCACGCGCAACGGGCCGTTTTCCCTCAGAAGCGTCAGCACATGGCTACTTTGCCAACACCTGGTCCAGCTGGTCAGCCAATTTGTTCATGATGGCGGCGTAGGAGGAGTAGCTCAGCGGCGCGACCGCGTTCCACTCGACGAACCGGCCGGCCTGCACGGCGGGCAGGCCCTGGAAGACCGGGTGGCCCTCCTTCATCTGCTCCGGGGCGAGCACGTGCTGGCGGGTGTCCCACATGATCACGTGCTCCTTGTACGTGCCGGAGTTCTCCCACGACAGCGACTGGAAGTAGCCGCCGCCCTCGGCGTCGGGCTTCTCCGGCGTGAGCATCGGCAGCCCGAGCTCCTTGACGTACCAGTCGAGGTCGGGGTTGCGGGCGGGCACGGCGACGTAGAGGAGCTTCGGGTCCGCGCCGATCACCTGGATCTTCTGCTTCGCGTCGGTCATCTTCCTGCCGATGGCCCTGAGCCTGTCGGCTGCCTTGGTGAAGGCCTCCTCGTCGGCCTTCACCTTCGCGGAGTCGACGTCGGCGCCGAGCGACTTCGCGAGCTCCTTGAAGCGCTTGATCCCGTCCGGCAGCTGGATCTTAGACTGGCCGATGCCGACGGTCGGGGCGACCTTGAGAACCTTCTCCTCGAACTCGGCGGTGAGGTGCCAGAGCCCGGAGACCTCGGGGTAGTAGCCGGCGACGACCAGGTCGGCGTTCAGCGCGGCGAACTTCTCGAAGTCGATCTCGCCGTAGCCAGGGCCGGTGACGTCGGTGACCTGGCTCGGGTCGATGCTGCCGGCCTCCGGGTCGGTCGTGCCGTCCGCGCGCTTGAGCGGGCCGAACGTGCCGACGACGTTGATGCCGTAGTCCTTGAGTGCGCCCGCGGCGGACACCTGCGCGACGACGCGCTCCGGCCGTTTCGGCGCGGTGACCTCCTTACCGCGATCGTCCTTGAAGGACCACTGGCCACTTCCCTGCTCCGTGGGAGCGTTTCCACCGCACCCGGCCACCAGGCCGAGCAGCAGAACCGCGGCGACTGTCCTGCGCACCTGTCCACCTCCTGATTTAGGCTTGCCTAACCTATCAAGAGGGTGTGCGACCCAGGAATTCGCGGTAGGCGGATCACCGTGCGGAATCACGCGACGACTGCGCGTCGAAAGCCGGCGGCGCGTGTCGATTTCGCCGTCGCCGGTTCGACGTTCCAGCAGAAGGCAGGTTCCGGATCGGAGGGTCGCCATGATCGCCACGCTCATCGCAACACTGGTCGAAGAGGACCACGCCGAGGACGACGGCGTGCTGGCGCCCGACGACCGCCTGACCTGCCACGTGCACGGGAGGTGGATCCACGAGTGCGTCTCGTCGCCCGTGCACGTCAACCCGGTCACGCGGCACCGCTGGTGCCGGGGCTGCGACTCGCCGCTGGGCGTCGTGGTCGACGAGCTCACCGGTGCCGTCGCGATGCGCTGCCCCCGCTGTGGGCGCGGGGGCAGCGCCGCCACCGCCCGCCTGATCGCCGCGTGCCGTGCCTCGATCGAGGCACGCCGGGCCGCCTGATCGGGTGAGGCCGCCCGATTTGCGACTTTTGGCCGTTAGGTTGCTCTTCGTGTCTTTGACTTCACGCATCGCAACCACCTTGGCCGCCACCGCGGGAGCCGTGCTGGTGACGGCCTCGCCAGCACTCGCCGACGAACTGGTGGACGTCGAGTTCGACGCTCCCGTCCTCGTTGTCGAAGGACCGCTCGTCGACCTCGACTGAACCCCTGCACCCGTTCGGCCGTAGGCCTCCTCAGAAGCCGATTCCGACTCCTGAGGAGGCCGCGTGCCCGGCCGTGCTGCAAGGACTACCGCTTTGGCCGCCGTGATCGCCGCGACGGTGGTGTCGATGCCTTCGGCGCGCGCGCAACCCGCCGACGACGCGCTGAAGGTCTACAACGACCTGACGCGGGAGGCGGAGAAGCTCAGCCAGGACCACCTCAAGGCGCAGAGCGACCTGTCGAGGGCGAACGGGATCGTGGTCGCCGCCACCGAGGCCGAGAAGAAGGCGCTGGCCGAGTCGGAGCAGTTCCGCGGCCAGGTCGACACGCTGACCGAGGCGACGTTCGAGGGTGCCCGGCTGGGCGACCTGTCGGCGTTCCTTACCTCGACGTCCCAGCAGGACTTCCTGGAACGCATGCAGGCGATGAACATCATCGCCGCCGACCAGAACGCGGCGGTCTCTCGGATGAACGCCACGCTGACCGAGGCGACGAAGGCCCGCACCGACGCGACCAGCGCCGCGGCCGCCGCGGAGAAGCTCGCCGCGGACGTCTCCACCCGCAAGGCCGCCATGGAACAGCAGGTGTCCACCGCGCGGACGAAGTACCAGTCGTTGTCCGCGCCGCAGAAGCAGACCCTGGCCGCTCCCGGCCCCAAGGTGACCGTGAACGCGCCCGCCGGTGCGGCCGGCGCCGCGCTCACCTTCGCGCTGGGCGAGCAGGGCAAGCCGTACGTGTTCGGCTCGAACGGACCGAACTCGTGGGACTGCTCGTCGCTGATGCAGGCCGCCTACCGGGCCGCCGGCGTGTCCATTCCGCGCGTCACCTACGACCAGGCGAAGGTCGGCCGCGGCGTGGGTCGCGGCGAGGTCGCGCCGGGCGACCTCATCATCTATTACTCGGGTCAGTCGCACGTGGCGATGGCCGTGGACGGCACCCGAGCGGTGCACGCGTCCACCGAGGGCGTGCCGGTGAAGATCGCGAACATCGACTCGATCGGGCCCATTTCGGTGATCCGCCGGGTGGTCGGGTGACGCGTCTCTCCCACCCCGCGATAAACCCACGTGGACGACTGTGAGAGCGTGCTGGCCGGTGAACTGATGGGGCCCCGGTGGTAGACGAAGGCAAGGTCATTCCGTAACCTTGCCGAGACCTTCGGCCCAGCAGTTAACCCACTCGGGGCACCCGCCAAGGTTGTCGCCTCACGCGGAGTAGTTCTCGCGGGGGCGACTGCCAGGAAAAAGGAGGAACCGCGACGTGGTGTCGCAACCCTCACGCCGCATCGTGCGTGGAGCATTCGTGGCGACGGCAGCAGTTGTCGCCGCGGCACTGCCCACGGCACCGGCCACCGCACAGCCCAGCGCCGCGGACGCGCTCGCGAAGTTCAACGAGCTGTCCGAACAGGCCTCCAAGCTCAACCAGGACCACCTCAAGGCCCAGGAAGACCTGAAGGCCAAGCAGGGCGAGCTGGACAAGGCCAAGGGCGACCTGGCCGGCGCCCAGCAGGCCGAGGAGTCCCTCCGCGGTCAGGTCGACCTCCTCACCGAGGCCACCAACTCCGGCGCGAACTTCAGCCAGATCTCCGCGCTGCTGGTGAGCGACTCGCAGCAGGACTTCCTCAACCGCATGTCGGCCATCAACATCCTCGCGGCCGACAACGCGGACGCGCTGCAGAAGCTGACCGACGCCGTCAACGCGGCCGACGCGGCGACGAAGTCGGCCAACGAGGCGACCGAGACGTCGAAGAAGCTCCTCGCCGAGATGGACCAGAAGAAGGCCGCTCTCGACAAGCAGCTCGCGGAGGCGACGGCCCAGTACCGTTCGCTGAGCGCGTCGGTGCGCAACACGCTGGCGCAGGCCGGCGACATGTCGAACATCAACGTCCCGGCGGGCACCGCGGGCCGCGCCCTGCAGTTCGCGCTCGACCAGCGTGGCGACCTCTACGTCTACGGCTCCAACGGCCCGAACACGTGGGACTGCTCGTCGCTGATCCAGAAGGCATACGCCTCGGCCGGCGTATCCATCGGCCGCACCAGCTACGCCCAGGCGGCCGCCGGTCGCCCGGTGAGCCGTGGTGAGGTCAAGGCCGGCGACATCATCGTCTACTACTCGAGCCAGTCCCACGTGGCGATGGCGGTGGACGGCATTCGCGCCGTGCACGCGTCGACCGAGGGGCAGCCGGTGAAGATCGCCGACATCGACTCGATCGGCCCGATCTCGGGCATTCGCCGCATCGAGGGCTGATCTCCTTCTCGTGCTGAACGCCCCCTGCCTTCGGGCGGGGGGCGTTTTTCACTCCCTCGGGTGCACGTGCGCCGCTCACCGGGCGGAACGGTGGCGGCCTGACTAGTTTCCGCTTCGGGCGCCGCCGGTTCGGGCGGTCGACATCGTCCGAAGTGGAGCTTCTTGTGGACACCTTGCAAGCCGGGCAGGAACTCACCCGCGGCCAGCAGCTGACCAGTGCCAACGGGTACCTGCTGACCCTGCAGTCCGACGGCAACCTGGTCCTGTCGGAGAACACCGGCACGGTGTGGGCCAGCGGCACCGACGGCAAGGGCGCGGTGCGGGCCGCGCTGCAGGACGACGGCAACTTCGTGCTCTACACGAGCGACGACAACGCCGTGTGGTCCACCGGCACCCAGGGCAACCAGGGCGCGCGCCTGGTGCTGCAGGACGACAGGAACCTGGTCGTGTTCGGCGGTGACGGCGGCGCGAAGTGGGCCTCCAACACCAACACCGACTCGCCGCAGGCCACCCCCGAGGCGCCTGCTCCCGCTCCGGTCGAGGAGGCGCCGGCCGCGCCCGCCGCTCCGGCCGTGCAGACCTACACCGTCGCGGGCGGCGACACGCTCTGGGCGATCGCCGAGCGCTTCTACGGCGACGGCAACCGCTACGGCGCGATCGCGTCCGCCAACGGCATCGCGAACCCGGACCTCATCCACCCCGGTCAGGTGCTGACCATTCCCTGATCCCGGGGCTCTGACGAACCGGGCCGGACACCCTCCCTCACGGAGGGGTCCGGCCCGGTTCGCATTTCGGGGAATCGCCGTTGATCCCGCCTGGCCGAGAATCTCAGCCGGACTGCTCCTGGCGCGCGATCGCGAAAGCCGGGTTGCCCTCGTCGTCCTGGCGCACGTCGAGGACCTTGTCCTCCAGGTACTGGGCGGCCGCCCGCTCCAGGATGACCTTGGCGCCCGCGGGGGCCGCCACCACCTCGTCGCCGTCGGCAGCCTCGCTGAGCGACAGCTCCAGCGCCGCCTGGCTGTTCTGCTCGGTGGCCAGGGCGAAACGCAGGCCGATGTCGTCGGTGGTGCCCTCTGACTGTGACGTCAGCTCGTTGATGACCTCCGCAGCCATCGGCGTGACTTCGAGCATGTCGGCCCCTTATATCGGAAACAAGAAACTCGTTCCGTGTTCCCGGCGTGGGCCGATTTCAACCATCGATCGCCGAAGTCGCAGGTAGAACGCCCTTTTCTGGTCTGCGGGGCCGACGTTCGTGATCAGCGGTGAGGCACCTCGCCGCCTCCTAGGCGACGCGGTGCGCCGGCCTCGGCACCTCGTTCCGCACGTGCCCGCAGGACGAGCACACCCGCTGCACCGGGATCAGCTCGGCGACCAGCCGCCACGAGTCGGCGAACGACGGCACCTCCTGACCCGGCACGAGCAGGCTGTCGAGCACCTCCTGCCGCCGCCGGCCCTTCTCGCGGCTGCGCTCCACCGGGTCGCGCCGGTGGGCGAGCGCACGCGTCTCCGCCTGCGCCTGGCGGCCCTGCGAGCTGAGGCCGACGCCCCGGCGCGGGGCGTTCAGAGCGGCGTTGCGGCGGTTCACCCGGTACCACTCGCCGAGGGAGATGCCCGCCAGCGGCGGCTTGGCGATGCCCGCGCCGTCCGCCGTCCAGGTGCGCAGGCGGGCCCGCAGGAACTCGTGCGCCACCTGCGCGCGGGAACGGGGCCGGCCCTGGCTGGTGCCGTCCGGCTTCTTGTCGATGGCCACCAGCAGGGCGTCGACGCTCCAGCCCGCCCTGAACCACGGCTCGAGCAGGCGCCGCACCCAGCGGCGGTCGGCGTCGGCCCACGAGGCGCGCACGCACAGGGACTCCACGGCGACGTCCACGTCGGAACCGGTGGACGGCACCACGCGGCCTGGCCAGCGGCTGGGTTCGATCTGCATCGGGAACTGACCTCCTCTAGCACGCACACGAACACCTGTTCGACATGCTGCCACGGGGGTCTGACAAAAAATGAACCTCCAGCCTCTGGCCAGGGAGAACTCACCCGTTCAGCAGAGTCCGGACGGTGCGGCGGCGTGGTCGCCCAGCACCCCGCGAGACCAGCGCTAACCTGCGGAATTGACTTTCTCTCCCTCGTGAACGAGGGGGATTCCTACGGCTCGCGCCGCGGGGTTTTCTGCTTCGTCGCCGACTGCCCGCCCGGAGTCTTCCGTTGAGGTCTTACACCGGCTCCACAGACCGACGCCTCCAGCCCGGCGGCCAGAATGTTACGTGCCGCGTTCACGTCCCGGTCATGGGTCGCCCCGCAGCCACAGGTCCACATGCGCACGCGCAGCGGCATCGCCGCCGCGAGCGCGCCACAGACCGAGCACAGCTTGGACGACGGGAACCAGCGATCCGCGACGATCACGTCCCGCCCGTACCAACTCGCCTTGTACTGCAGTTGTTGCCGGAACTGCCGCCAGCCCGCGTCACTGATCGCACGGGCCAGGCGGTGGTTACCGACCATGTTCGACACGGCCAGATCCTCGATCACGAGCGTTTGGGTGTCACGCACGAGCCGAGTAGTGATCTTGTGCAGGAAGTCGGTGCGCCGATCGGCGATCCGAGCATGGATACGGGCAACCTTGACGCGAGCCTTGTCCCGGTTGCCGCTGCCCTTCTGCTTACGGCACAACGTCCGCTGCGCCCTGGCCAGTGTCGTGCGGTCACGGCGCTCCTGCCGGGGATTGCCGATCTTCTCCCCGGTCGAGAGAACGAACAGGTGGTCGAGCCCGACATCGATACCGACGACCGCATCGGTGGCGGGCAACGGCGTCACGCCGGGGTCCTCGCACAGCAGGGACACGAACCAGCGCCCGGCCGGATCCCGCGACACGGTTACCGTCGACGGCGCCGCGCCCTCGGGCAGTGGCCGGGACCAGCGGATGTCCAGCGGCTCGGCCATCTTCGCCAGCGTCAACGTCCCGTCACGCCAGCGGAACGCCGAACGCGTGTACTCCGCCGAAGCGCGCGACTTCTTGCGCGACTTGAACCGTGGAAACCGCGCACGCTTGGCGAAGAAGTTCGTGAACCCGGTCTGCAGATGCCGCAACGCCTGCTGCAACGGCACCGCCGACACCTCGGCCAGAAACGCCAGTTCCTCGGTGCGCTTCCACCCGGTCAGCAACGCCGACGTGGCCTCGTAACCGACCCGCTGCCCACGCAGCGACCACGCCTCCGCACGGGCCCGCAACGCCAAGTTGTAGACCTTGCGGACACACCCGAACGTGCGCGACAGCTCCGCCGCCTGCGCCTCGCTCGGATAGAAGCGGTACCGAAAAGCCCGCTTCACCAGCCCGTTCACCGTTCACAGATTACCCGGCCACCGTGTGACCCTGTACGGCTGGGTCGTGGACGCCGTATCACCCCGACGGCGACACGGCTGTTCCCGCCCTGCTACGCAGAGGTCCGATTCCTCCTCGTCCTGAAGGGCGAGGTCTTCTCGGAGGACTTCAGATGACCCACCACGAGCCCCACGACGAGGTCACCGGCGACCGGATGAACTGGCTGCGCGCGGGGGTTCTCGGCGCCAACGACGGCATCGTGTCGACCGCCAGCCTCGTGGTGGGCGTCGCGGGCGCCACCACGGACCGCGCCCAGATCCTCGTCGCGGGCCTCGCGGGTCTCTTCGCGGGCGCCATGTCCATGGCCAGCGGCGAGTACGTGTCCGTCAGCAGCCAGCGCGACGCCGAACGCGCCCTCCTCGCCCAGGAGCGCAGAGAGCTCCGGGACATGCCCGAGCAGGAACTCGAGGAGCTCAAGGAGATCTACGAGGACAAGGGCCTCGACGAGCAGACCGCGGAGGAGGTCGCCAGGCAGCTCACCGAGCACGACGCGCTGGCCGCCCACGCCGAGGCCGAGCTGCACATCGACCCGGACGGGCTGACGAACCCGTGGGGCGCCGCCATCGCGAGCTTCGTCTCGTTCACCGTCGGCGCGCTCCTCCCGCTCGCCGCGATCGCCCTGACCCCGACCGGCCTGCGCGTGCCGATCACGGTCGCCGCCGCCGTCCTCACCCTCGCCCTGACGGGTTTCGTGAGCGCGAGGCTCAGCGGCGCCGGCAAACGTCGTGCGGTCGTGCGCAACGTCGTGGGCGGGCTGATCGCCATGGGCGTCACGTACGCCATCGGCTCGCTGGTCGGCCAAAGCATCGGATAGCGCCGAACGGGGTACTGGGAGGACATGAGCGAAGAACGCGGCGCGTACATCCAGGAGAACTCGGACGACTTCGAGGCTCTGGACGAGGACAACCTCAAGCACGACCCGTTGGAGACCGAGCCGGAGGAAGGCTGGGCGGAGTCCACCAAGTACGGGATGACGGAGTACGAACAGGCGCACCCACGGCCGCTGGACGAGCGGCTCGCGGAAGAACGCGGCGATGTCGGCGAGACGGGTGCATGATCGAAACATGAGCCTCGGCATCCCGGAGAAGATCACAGCGTTGCTGTTCGACCTCGACGGCGTGCTCACCAGCACCGCCGTGCTGCACCGGCAGGCGTGGCGGCAGACGTTCGAGGCAATGGGCCAGCCGTTCAGCGAACAGGACTACCTGGCCTACGTGGACGGAAAGCCACGCTACGACGGCGTGCGCAGCTTCTTGACGTCACGTGGCCTCACGCCGTTGGAGGACGAGGTCCGCCGCATCGGCGACCAGAAGAACGAGCTGGTCAACTCGATCATCGACGAACAGGGCATCACGCCGTACCCGGCCTCGGTCGACTACCTGAAGGCGGCCAGGGCGGCGGGCATGCCGATCGGCGTCGTCACGTCCTCCGCCAACGCCATGCGCGTGCTGCGGGCGGGCAACCTGCTGGACTACGTCGACGCGCTGGTGGACGGCAACGTCATCACCGCGTCGAACCTGCGGGGCAAACCGGCACCGGACTCGTTCGTCGAAGGCGCCAGAAGACTCCAGACCGCACCTGGGAACGCCGCCGTCTTCGAGGACGCGCTGGCGGGCGTGCAGGCAGGTCACGACGGCGGGTTCGGGTTCGTCGTCGGCGTCGACCGCGGCAACCAGGCGGAGGCACTCAAGGCCGGCGGCGCCGACGTGGTGGTCGACGAGCTCGACGAGCTGCTGTCATGAGCTACGCCGTCGAGCCGTGGCAGCTGCGCTGGCAGGGCCTGTCCGTGGACCACCTGCACCAGACCGAGTCGACGTTCGCGTTGTCCAACGGCCACATCGGCATGCGCGGCAGCCTGGACGAGGGCGAGCCGAGGGGCCTGCCCGGCACCTACCTCAACGGCTTCTACGAAGAGCATCAGCTGCCGTACGGGGAGGGTGGCTACGGCTATCCGGAGGCGGGCCAGACCGTTGTCAACGTCACCGACGGCAAGATCATCCGGCTGCTGGTCGAGGACGAGCCGCTGGACATGCGCTACGGCAACGCCGTCGAGCACGAACGCACCCTCGACTTCCGCTCTGGCACGTTGCGCCGCCGCACGGTCTGGGAGTCGCCGACGGGCAGGCGTGTGATCGTGCGCAGCGAACGGCTCGTGTCGTTCACGCAGCGCGCGGTCGCGGCCATCAGGTACGAAGTCGAGCCGATGGACGACCTGCAGCTCGTCGTCCAGTCCGACCTGCTCGCGAACGAGCCGACCAAGAGCCGCAGCAACGACCCGCGCGTCGCCGCCGCGCTCGATTCCCCGCTGGTCAACGACTTCACGATGGCAGAGAAGTCACGGGCCGTGCTGTGCCACCACACCAGGGTGTCCGGCCTGCGCATGGCCGCCGCGATGGACCACGAGTTCGACGTCGACGGCGTCGACATCCGCACGGAGATCCGCGCCGAGGACGACCTGGCCCGGTTCACCGCGGCCGTCGACGTGCCCGCGGGCGGCTGCCTGAAGCTCACGAAGTACATCGCCTACGGCTGGTCCGGCCAGCGCTCGACCCCCGCGCTCCGGGCCCAGGTGGAGGCCGCGCTCGCCGGCGCCTGCCAGACGGGCTGGGAGGGGCTCCTCCAGGAGCAGAGGGTGTTCCTGGACGACTTCTGGGAGGTCGCGGACATCGAGATCGACGGCGACGACCAGCTCCAGCAGGCGATCAGGTTCGCACTGTTCCACATCCTGCAGGCCGGGGCGCGCGGCGAGTCCCGTGCCATCGCCGGCAAGGGCCTCACCGGGCCGGGCTACGACGGCCACGCGTTCTGGGACACCGAGATGTTCGTGCTCCCCGTGCTCACCTACACGGTCCCGGACGCGGCCCGCGACGCCCTGCGCTGGCGTCACTCCACTTTGGACAAAGCCCGCGAGCGGGCGAAGGTGCTGGGGCTCAAGGGTGCCGCGTTCCCGTGGCGTTCGATCAACGGCGCCGAATGCAGCGCGTACTGGCCGGCGGGCACGGCGGCGTTCCACGTCTCCGGCGACGTCGCGTACGCCACCCAGCAGTACCTGAACGCCACCGGGGACCGGGACTTCGATCGCTGCGAAGCCACCGAGATCCTCGTGGCAACAGCACGGCTGTGGTTGTCGCTGGGTCACCACGACCCGCACGACGGGTTCCGCATCGACGGCGTGACAGGTCCGGACGAGTACTCGGCGATCGTCGACAACAACGTCTACACCAACCTGATCGCCCAGCAGAACCTGTGGGCCGCCGCCGACGCCGCCGAGCGAAACCCCTGTGACGCGACGGAAGAGGAGATCGCGGCCTGGCGCAGGGCCGCGGACGCGATGTCGATCCCGTACGACGAGATGCTGCAGGTGCACCCGCAGGCGGACAACTTCACCAAGCACGCGGAGTGGGACTTCGAGAACACCCCGCAGGAGAAGTACCCACTGCTGCTGCACTTCCCGTACTTCGACCTGTACCGGCGCCAGGTGATCAAGCAGGCGGACCTGGTGCTCGCCATGCACGTGCGCGGTGACGCGTTCACCGAAGACGAGAAGGCGCGCAACTTCGCCTACTACGAGGCTCGCACGGTGCGTGACTCGTCGTTGTCGGCAGGTACGCAGGCAGTGCTGGCGGCCGAGGTCGGGCACCTCGGGCTCGCGTACGACTACCTGGTCGAGGCCGCGTTCACCGATCTCCACGACCTGCACGACAACGTCACCAACGGCCTGCACATGGCCTCGCTGGCGGGTGCGTGGACGGCGCTGGTAGCCGGGTTCGGCGGCATGCGCGACCACGGCGGCGAGCTCACGTTCGCGCCACGGCTGCCGGAAGACCTGACCCGCTTCTCGTTCCGCATGTCCTTCCGGGGCACGAGGATCTCGGTGGACGTGTGCGAGTCCGGGGCCACCTACCGGATCGTGGACGGCACCGAGCTGACCACGAGGCACCACGGCGAGCCGATCACGATCACCGCGGACACCCCGGTGACCATGCCGATCCCGAAGGCTCCCGGCCTGGAGCGACCGAAGTCGCCGTTCGGCCGGGAGCCGCGCAGACACTAAGCCTGGTAGGCGCGCCGGTAGTCGGTGGGCGTGACGCCGACGTGCGTGGTGAAGTGGCGTCGCAGGTTGGTGCCGGTGCCCAGGCCACAGCGTTGCGCGACCTGTTCCACCGACAGCGGGGTCTTCTCCAGCAGCGACTGGGCGTGGGCGACGCGCTGGGCGAGCAGCCACCGCAACGGCGTGCTGCCGGTGGCCTCGTGCAGGCGGCGGAAGAAGGTGCGCTCGCTCATCCCGGCCCTGCGCGCGAGGTCGCCCACGGTCAGCGGGCGGTCCAGGTGCCGCGCCGCCCACTCCAGCACCGGCGCGACGCTGTCGTCGTCGGTGTCCGGGACGTGCCGGGTGACGAACTGGGCCTGGCCGCCGGTGCGGTGCGCGGGCACGCACAGCCTGCGGGCGAGCTGGTTGGCCACGTGCGCGCCGAAGTCCTGGCGCACCAGGTGCAGGCACAGGTCGAGCCCCGCCGCGGCGCCCGCGCTGGTGAGGACGTCGCCGTCGTCGATGTAGAGCACCTCGGCGTCGACCTGGACCTGCGGGTACCGGCGGGCCAGGCGGTCGGTGTAGGACCAGTGCGCGGTGGCGCGGCGGCCGTCCAGCAGACCGGCTTCGGCGAGCACGAACGCTCCGTTGCACAGCGCGGCGATGCGCACGCCGTTGGCCGACGCGTCCTGGAGTTCCTTGACCAGCAACGGATCCAGCGGTGCCGTGCCATTGAGGACCGCTTGCGGCACCGACGGCACGAGGATCGTGTCCGCGCCGTGCAGCCCTTCCAGACCGTGTTCAGGGTTGAGCGTCCAGCCGTGCTTCGCCCGTGGCGCGGCGGGGTTCAGTCCGCACAGCCGCAGCTCGTACCAGGGGTCGGCGAGGTCGCTGTGGTCGATGCCGAACACCACGCAGGCCAGGCCGGCCTCGTAGACGTCCCAGGTGGAGGGTGCGTCGTCCTCGGTCACCAGAATCGCCACCGTGCTCATGCCCGCAATCCTAGTGGCAGTAAACGTTCGAATATCGGCATTCCTGCCACTGTCGGTTGTCCCGGCGGCTTGCGAGGGTAAGTGCTGTCAGTCACGAACCCTTGGGGGACAACAACAATGCACTCCGACGTTGCCGTTATCGGACTCGGTCAGATGGGCTCGGCGCTCGCCTCCGCGTTCCTGCGCGCCGGCCACCGCGTCACGGTCTGGAACCGCTCGGCCGCCAAGACCGCGCCGCTGGTGGCCCAGGGCGCCGTCGCCGTCGGTTCCGCCGCGGAAGCCCAGCGGTCCGCGCCCGTGGTGGTCGCCTGCGTGCTCGACTACCCGGCGCTGACCGAACTCCTCGACCCCGCACTGTCCGGCCACACCATGGTCAACCTCACCTCCGGATCACCCGAGCAGGCCCGCGCACTGGCCACGCGGCTGGCTTCGGAAGGCGTTCGTTACGTCGACGGCGGCATCATGACCACGCCACCCGGCATCGGCGACCCGCGCTCGATGATCCTCTACAGCGGCGACCAGGACGCGTTCGCCGCGGCGTCGGACCTGCTGTCCGCGCTCGCCGAGCCGATCAACCTCGGCGCCGAACCCGGCCGTGCCGCGCTCTACGACACCGCGCTGCTGGGCATCATGTGGGCCACGCTCACCGGCTGGCTGCACGCCACCGCACTCGTCACCGCCGACGGGTCGACCGCCACGCACTTCACGCCGCTGGCCACCCGCTGGCTCGGCCCGGTCGCCGGGTTCGTCGCCACCTACGCCGAGCAGGTCGACGCGGGCAGCTATCCCGGTTCGGACGCCACGCTGGACGTACACCTCGCGACCCTGGACCACCTCGTGCACGCCAGCGAGGTCCGGAAGGTCGACCCGGCGCTGCCGCAGTTGCTGCACGACTACGCGCGGCGGGCGGTCGAGGCAGGACACGGCGCGGACGGCTGGGCACGGATCGTGGAGCTGTTGCGCGCGAAGGCCTGAGGCGGGCCGGGGCACCCAGGGAACGCTGTTCACGCTTGTCCTGTGAGGACTTCGCGAGACGGCGTCCCTGGGGCGCCTTCACAGCTCCAGCACCACCTTCACGTCACCGGGCCGCGACTCGAACGCCTCCGCGAACGACTCCAGCGGCACCCGCCGAATGATCATCGCCGACAGCCACGCGTCGTCCGCGCGGTCCAGCACGGCCGAAGCCTCCCGGTAGTGGCGCGGGTTCGAGTTGACCGTCCCGAACACGATCCCGTTGCGCAGCACCAGATCCCGGTTGATCTGCCCGATGTCGGCCGGCAGCACCTCGGTGGACGGCACGCCGGTCAGGCACACCAGGTCCCTCCCGAGCAGCCGCGCGACCAGCGACGGCGCACCGGTCGCCTCGATCACGACCGGGCAGTCGGGCAACGTCCGGTGGTAGGTGGCGCCCAGCGACTCCACCAGCGCGGGCTTCGGGCCGTCCACCGCCAGGTCGAACACGTGCACGTCCAGCCCCCGCTGCACCCCGATCAACGCCGCCAGCAGCCCGATCGGCCCGGCGCCGGTCACCAGCACGCTCTCGAACGGGTACAACGCCAGCCGGTCGAGCCGCTCCCACGCCTTGACCACGACGGAGGCGGGCTCGACCAGAACACCTGTCGCGGAGCTGACACCCACCGCATAAGCGGCAGGCACGGTCCACAGAGTGGAGCCGTAGCCGTCGAGGCCGGTGATGCCGCGCTCGGTGTACTGCCCGTTCCGGCACATGTCGAACTCCCCGCGCGCACACGCCACGCACGGCACCGGGTCCGGTCTGCGAACCACCCCGGCGACCAGCGAGCCCGGTTCGAACCCCGGACCGCTGATCACCCGGCCCAGGGACTCGTGCCCGATCACGAGAGTTCCGCCGACGCCGAACTCGCCGCGCACGATCTCGCGGTCCGTCCCGCAGATGCCGATCGCCACGCCCTCGACCAGCAGGTCCTCCGGTCCGGGCACCGGGTCGGGCAGTTCGGTCAGGGCCAGCGACCCGGCTCGTGCAAGATCCACCGTCAGTGCGCGCATGAAGACCATTCTTGACATATGAACAGCAACGCGCTGGTATGAGAGCGCTCTCACCGCCGCTCAAAAAGTCACTGCCTGTCTCAGTGAGGAGATAGTCGATGCGCAAGCTCCTGCTGCTCGCGACATCGGCCCTACTTGGGCTGACAACGATGTCTGCACCGGTGCAAGCTGCTCCACCCAGCTGGCTCCCGCTCACCGTCACCAACAACTCGGGCCGCGGCGACGCGGTCCACCTGTACATCACCGGGATCATGAACGGCCGGCTCGGCTACCTGAACGGCAGCGGCCAGTTCACGCCGTGGTCGGGCGGGGCGATCCCGCCCGTTCCCGCGCCGGACTTCTCGATCCCCGGCCCCGGCAACGGTGCCAGCAGGACCGTCCAGATCCCGATCGACTTCGCCGGCGGCCGGATCTACATGTCGTTCCGGGACAAGCTGAAGTTCAGCCTGGTCCCGAACGGTCTCGTGCAGCCGGCCCCGTGGGCGGGCGGCGACCCGAACCGCGACATCCTGTTCGACTGGAGCGAGTTCAGCTACGACGGCGGCGGTCTGTGGCTCAACAGCTCCCAGGTGGACATGTTCGCGGTCCCGCACGCGGTCGAGGCGACGTCCCAGGGCGGTGCCACGAAGAAGACGGGCCAGCTGGTCGCGAACGGGCGCAACCGCGTCTTCGACCAGCACCGGCAGCTCGGCGGCGACTGGGCGAAGCTGGCGTACAGCCGTTCCGACGGCACCCGGCTGCGCGTGCTGAACCCGAGCAAGGGTCTCGACGCGGGCCTGTTCTCCGGCTCGTACTTCCAGAACTACGTCAACAGCGTCTGGTCGACGTACCAGAGCACGCCGCTGACCGTGGTGCCGTTCCAGCACGAGCCGAACCGCCGGTTCACCGGCCGCGTGAGCGGCGGAGTCATGCGGTTCACCAACACCTCGGGCCAGCAGGTCGCGGAGTTCCAGCAGCCGTCCACCCGGGACGTGCTCAACTGCGACGGCAGGCTCGCGGCGCCGAACAACGAGCTCGGCGCGATCTCGCGGTCGCTGTGCGCGGCGCTCAACCGGTCGACGCTCGGCTTCCTGCACACCCAGCCGACGTACAACGCGAGCCAGTTCTACACCCGCGCGACCACGAACCACTTCTCGAAGATCGTGCACGCGAACATGACCGACGGACGGGCCTACGGGTTCGCGTTCGATGACGTCGGCGGGTTCGAGTCACTTGTCCACGAACCGAACCCGCGTTCGGCGAAAATCACGCTGACCGGATTTTAGTCCGAAGTATTCTTGCGTTTGATCGACTTTCACTCCACTGTGTGAGACGCCGTCGCCGCGGCTCTCACACAGTGGAGTCGTTGTGTGCGTACGGGTCTTGCTGGTCGAGGACGACGAGCGAATCCGGCAGGCTTTGGGCCTCGCCTTGTCCGATGAGGGTTTTTCGGTGGACGAGGCGGGTTCGGGCGAAGAGGCGTTACACCGTTTGGAGACGGAATCGTTCGACGTGGTGCTGGTCGACCTCACGTTGCCGGGCATGGACGGCCTGGAGGTCGTGCGAACCCTCCGCACACGCGGTGACCTGCCGATCATCGTGGTGACGGCGCGCACCGACGCCCGTGACGTGATCGCCGGACTGGAGGCGGGAGCGGACGACTACGTCACGAAACCGTTGATGGCAAGCGTTCTCGCCGCCCGCGTCCGCGCGTTGTTACGCCGGCGCGGACCGGGCCGCGAATCCGTTCGGGTCGGGGCACTGGAAATCCGTCCGCAGGAAGGGCTCGTGCACCGGGCGGGTGAACGCGTTCACCTCACCAGGACGGAATTCCGGCTGTTGCTGGAACTCGCTGGTGCGGGCGGCCGAATCGTCACCAGGGAACAGTTGCTGCAGAAGGTCTGGGGATACGACTACTTCGGTGACACCCGGCTGCTCGACGTGCACATAAGGCGCCTTCGCCGCAAGATCGAGGCGAACCCGGACGATCCGGAGCTGCTTCTCACCGTGCGCGGCAGCGGCTATCGGATCCGCTCGTGAAACTGACGTTGCACTGCCGGGTCACCCTCTCGTTCGGCTTCGGCCTGCTGGTCGTCACGAGTGTGCTGGCGTTCGCCACCTGGAACCTCGCCTCCAGTTACCTGCTGCGGCAACGGGAGGCGAGCGCGACGCGGCAGGCCGAGGTCAACGTACGGCTGGTCGAGAGGTCTCTCGCCTCACCCGGTCTCGACGAACTGCTGACCGGCCTCACCACCGGGCCCGACTCGTCGATCCTGGTGCTGAGCCACGACGGCCTGGTGAGGGCGGGCCGCGAGGTCGAGCCGTCCCAGCTGCCGGCCGGGCTGGTGGAGCATCCACCGGGCACGGAGCGGATCACCGTGGACGGCCTGCCGATGCTCGCCGTCGCGCGGCCGGTGGCGGGCGACGCCGTCTACGTCGAGCTGTTCGGGTTGCGGCAGCTGAACCGGACGTTCGCGTTCCTGAGCGCGGTACTGATCGCCGGCACGATCGCCTCGGCGCTGCTCGGGGCGGCGCTGGGCTCGTGGGCGTCGCGGCGGGCGCTGAAGCCGCTGGCGGAGCTGAACTCCGCGGCGAGCCGGATCGCCGGCGGCGATCTGCACGCCCGGCTGCCCGACCAGGACGACCCGGACCTCGCGGCGCTGGCGGCGAAGTTCAACTCGACGGCGCACGCGCTGGAGCAGAGAGCGTTGCGGGACGCCCGGTTCGCCTCGGACGTCTCGCACGAGCTGCGGTCGCCGCTGACGACGATGGTGAACGCGGGCGCGGTGCTGCGCCGGCGCCGTGACCACCTGCCGGGCACCGCCGGGACCGCACTGGAACTGCTGACCTCGGAGGTCGACAGGTTCGCGCGGATGGTCGTGGACCTGCTGGAGATCTCACGTGCCGACCAGACCGGCGACTACGAACCGGAGGAGCTCGACCTGAGCGCGTTGGTGCGCAACGTGATCGGCACCCGCTGGAGCGCGGTGCCGGTCGAGGCGCGTCCGGTGCGGGTGCTCGGTGACCGGAGGCGGCTGGACCGGGTCCTGGCCAACCTCGTGGAGAACGCCGAGCGGCACGCGGGCGGCGCGATCTTCGTGGCGGTGAGCAAAGCGGGCGACAGAGCGCGCGTCGAGGTCGAGGACGACGGTCCGGGTGTGCCGGAGGCGTTGCGGGAGCAGATCTTCGAGCGGTTCACGCGGGGCAGGCCCGGCAGCCGGGGCGACGACTCCGGCAGCGGGCTCGGGCTCGCCCTGGTGCGTGAGCACGTGCAGCGCCACCACGGCCGCGTGTGGGTCGAGGACCGCTTCCCGCGTGGCGCACGATTCGTGGTGGAGCTGCCAGCTCTTACGAAGTCATGACGTGATGGCGTCTGGCGGCGCGCTATCCGGCGGTCCGGTCCTACGGTCGGTCCATGCGAGTACTCATCACTGGCGGGGCCGGGTTCATCGGGTCGCACGTCGCGGACGAGCTGACCTCCCAGGGCCATGAATGCGTGGTGCTCGACGCGTTGCTGCCCGAAGCGCACGGCGCCGTTCCTTCGCTGGAGCACGAACTTGTCGCCGGCGACGTGACCGACGCCGCCGTGCTACGGCCGTTGTTGTCCACAGTGGACGCCGTGTGCCATCAGGCGGCGATGGTCGGGCATGGCGTGGATCCGTTCGACGCGCCTTCCTACGCGCGCCACAACGACCTGGGCACGGCGGTGCTGCTGGCCGAGATGCACCGGGCCGGGGTGTCGCGGCTGGTGCTGGCGTCGTCGATGGTTGTCTACGGCGAGGGGCGCTATCGGTGCCTCTCGCATGGGATAGTGCGGGCTGAACGGACTGCTGCGGACTTGGCCGCCGGCATGTACGAGCCGCGCTGTTTCTGCGGTGACTTCGTGGTGCCCGAGCTGGTGCCCGAGGACGCTCCGCTGGAACCGCGCAGCACCTACGCGGCCACCAAGCTGGCGCAGGAGCACCTCGCGCTGGCGTGGGCCCGGCAGACCGGCGGCAGCGTGTGGGCCCTGCGGTACCACAACGTCTACGGCCCGCGGATGCCGCGCGACACCCCGTACGCCGGTGTGGCGTCGATCTTCCGGTCCGCGCTGCGGAACGGTGCCGCACCGCGGGTGATGGAGGACGGGCGGCAGCGGCGCGACTTCGTGCACGTCACCGACGTGGCTCGGGCCAACGCGCTGGCGCTGGCCTCTCCGCGCCCCGGTTTCGAGGCCGTGAACGTTTGCTCCGGCACCCCGCACACGATCGGTGACCTGGCATTCGCGCTGGCCGACGCGTGTGACGGGCCGACGCCGGAGATCGTGGGCGGGGCTCGGCCGGGCGACGTCCGGCACGTCGTGGCGTCGCCCGCGAAGGCGTTGGACGTGCTGGGTTTCGAGGCCAGCGTCGGGTTCGAGGAGGGTGTGCGGGACTTCGCCTTCGCTTCCCAGCGCGAGCCGGTCACCAGTTCGTGAGCACCAGGTGGTTCACCGCCAAAGCCGTGACGGCCTGGGCGGTGAGCCACCGCTTGTCCAGCCTGGCCGTGCCGGCGAGCAGCCAGACCGCGAACGGCAGCCAGATCCGCTCGGTCTCGGCCTTGCTCAGGCCGGAGAGGTCCGCCGCCAGGATCGCGATGCCCGCGGCGATGACCCACTTGTCGTTGCGCAGCCCCTTGATCCCGGCCGGGCCGATCACCAGCGCGAGTGCCGCGAGGTTCGCCCACGCCCAGTACCAGTACGGCCTGGTGTCGCCGATCCCCTGGTAGTAGCGGAGTTTCACGAGCTCGTAGCCGTCGAGCCACCAGAACCCGCCGATCGCGAACGCCGCCACGACCGCGAGCGCGCCCGCGACGGCCCAGCCGATCCTCCGGCCGACCGCGACGATCGCGAGCGGGGCCAGCAGCACCAGCCCGTAGGACAGGAACAGGCACCAGCCGAGCACGATGCCGCCCAGCAACGGCCATCGGGTGAGCAGGTAGATGCCGACGGCCGCCACCCCCATGAACATGCCGTCCGCGGACGCCCCGACCCAGACCGCGCCGGGGAACAGGACGAGGAACGGCAGCACCGCGTTGGTGCCGATGGCCTTGGGAATCGCCACGACGGCAAGCGATCCGACGAGGACGCAGAAGATCGACGCCGCCGCTCCCCCACCGAGGCCGATGCGGTCGAGCGCGACGAACGTGAGCAGCGCGCCCGGCGGGTGCCCGGAGACGTGCGTGGTCCACGAGTCGGGCTGGAAGTCCGGGATGCGCGCGGCGAAACCGCGCAGCATCGCGGGAATGTCGGTGACGCCGGGAACCTCGTGCAGGTACTCGTCGTCCGTCGTCAGCCTGGTGACGAACCGGGTCCAGCCGTCGACCATCGCCAGCGAGAACGTCCACGCGGTCGCGGCCACGTAGGCGATCGGCAGCGCGAACCGGTGACGCGCCAGCTCCGGTCCCTTGGCGACCACGAGGAACGCGATCAGGGCCGCCACGGGCGTACCGGGGCCCACGTGCGGTTGCCAGTCACCGAAGAGCGGTGCCGCGGCGGCGAAGAGAATGCCGGGGTCGTCGGCGTTGACGACGACCCCGGTGATGATGGCGGCAGCGACGAGCAGCCCTGCGATGACCAGACGCACCGCGCCCAACCTAGGGGGTCGGCCGGGTGCTCGCGGACCTCGCAAGACAATCGTAAGAACTCTTTCGTGCGTCACAATTCCGTAAGCACCACAACACTTTCCCATGGTCCAGGCTGGACACATGGATGTCGTGTTGCCCTGCCTGGACGAGGCCGCCGCACTGCCCGCGGTCCTCGCCTCCCTGCCGGCCGGTTACCGCGCGATCGTCGTGGACAACGGGTCTTCCGACGGCTCGCCCGAGGTGGCCGCCGCGTACGGCGCACTGGTCGTGCACGAGTCGAAGCGCGGCTATGGCGCCGCCGTGCACACCGGTCTGCTCGCGGCCACCTCCGGCCTCGTGGCGTTCGCCGACGCGGACGGTTCACTGGACCTGGCCGAACTGCCCGCGATGGCCGCGCTCCTGGCCGACGCCGACCTTGTGGTCGGCCGGCGAAGGCCCGTGCACGCCGGAGTGTGGCCGTGGCACGCACGGGCCGGTAACGCCGTGATCGCGTCCCTGTTGCGGCGCAGGGGTTTGGATGTGCACGACATCGCACCGCTGCGCGTGTGCCGGCGAGAGGCGTTGCTGGCGCTGGACGTCCAGGACCGCGCGTTCGGCTATCCGCTGGAACTGCTGGTACGCGCGGCGGAGGCGGACTGGCGGGTGCGCGAGGTCGACGTGGCCTATCGGGCCCGTGCGGCCGGCACTCGGTCGAAGGTCTCGGGCTCGGTACGCGGCACGCTGCGGGCGGCACGGGACATGGCGGGGGTGCTGCGATGAGGTTCTGCCTCCTGATCATGGCCAAGTCCCCGGTGCCCGGCCAGGTCAAGACACGGCTGTGCCCGCCGCTGTCGGCCGAGGAGGCGGCGGACGTGGCCGCGGCCTCGTTGCTGGACACGATCTCGGCCGCTCTGGACACCTCCGGCGCCGTACCAGTGGTGGCGCTGGCCGGGGTGGTGCGGCGTGAGGACGTCCGTGACGCCTTGGCCGAGTGCGTGGTGATCCCGCAACGCGGTGTCTCGTTCGCCGAACGGCTCGTGCACGCGCATGCCGACATCGCGCGGTTCCGGATGCCGGTGCTGCAGATCGGGATGGACACGCCGCAGGTCACGCCGTCGCTGCTGGAGTCGTGCGCCGAGTTCGGGGATGCGGCGCTCGGGTTCGCGGAGGACGGCGGCTGGTGGGCGCTCGGGCTGCGGGATCCGTTGCGGGCCGGGGTGTTGCGGGACGTACCGATGTCGCGCGCCGATACGGGAGCGCTGACGCTGAAGTCGTTGCACGGACTGGAAGTGCGGATGTTGCCAGTGCTGTCCGATGTGGACACGATGGCGGACGCCCGCGCGGTGGCACGGCTGGTGCCGGGCAGCCGGTTCGCGGCGGCGCTGACCCAGGCGGCGGTGACGCGATGATGTTCGACCAGGCCCTGAAGGGTCATCCCGGCTGGCTCGACCTCCCCGGCACCATCTCGCGCGAACTGAGCGTCGCCCGCTGGCACGCCGACGCGGACGGCGGCGACTCCGTCCTCCTGGACGCCTGCACCGGCCCCACCCTCGACGTCGGCTGCGGCCCCGGCCGGCTCGTCGCGGCGCTGCTGGCCCGCCGGATCCAGGCGCTCGGCGTCGACGTGTCCCCGGAGGCGGTCCGGCGCACCACCGAACGCGGCGGCATCGCGATCCGCCGCGACGTGTTCGACCTGCTGCCGGGCGAGGGCCACTGGCAGCACGTCCTGCTCGCCGACGGCAACATCGGCATCGGCGGCGACCCGGCCGCCCTCCTGCGCCGCGTCCGGAACCTGCTCAGGCCCAGCGGAACCGTCGTCGTCGAGGTCGAGCCACCCGGTGCGGGCCTGACGGTCGGCCAGGCGCGGGTGCGCACCGAGGACACCCGAGGTCAGTGGTTCCCGTGGGCCTGGAGCGACGCGGAGTCCCTGATCGCCGACGGCTTCTTCCTGCTGTGGCAGACCGAACGTGCCGGACGCTGGTTCGCGTGCTGGGAGCGGCTGTGAAACTCCCCGTCTTCAAGGCGCCTGTCTTCAGGGCACCCGCCCACCACACGGGCGTGACCAGCCGGGTCGGCACGTGGCTCGGCATCGCGTTCGGGCTGTGCTTCGTCACCGGTCTGCTCAGCCACGGCGCGCAGCACGACTGGGTGTGGCCGACCCGCCCGGTCGACCTCTACCGCGTCACCCAGGGCGTGCACGTGATCTCCGGGGTCGCCTCGATCCCGTTGCTGCTGGCCAAGTTGTGGAGCGTCTACCCGAAGCTGTTCGAACGTCCGCTGGTGAAGTCCGTGCCGCACGCCCTCGAGCGCGGCTCGATCTTCGTGCTGATCGCCGCGTCGTTCTTCGAACTGGTCACCGGCCTGTTCAACGCGGCGCAGAACTACCCGTGGTCGTTCTACTTCCCCACCGCCCACTACGCGGTGGCGTGGATCGTGATCGGCGCCCTGCTGGTCCACATCGCCGTCAAGATCCCGCTGATCCGCCGCACGCTCGAACCCGAATCGCCCGAGAAGACGCTGTTGTCCCGCAGGGCTTTCCTGCGCACGACCGCGTTGACCACCGGCGTCGCCGTCGTGGCCACGGCAGGGGTGACGGTGCCGTGGCTGCGCAAGGTCTCGGTGCTGGCGTGGCGGTCGGACGGCGACCTGCCGGTGAACCGGACTGCGCGGGCCGCGAACATCGTGGTGCCACCGGACTGGCGGCTGAAGGCCGGCGCGAGGAGCTACTCGCTGGCGGACCTCCAGGCGATGCCGCAGACCACCGTCGACCTGCCGATCGCGTGCGTCGAGGGCTGGAGCCAGAACGCGACCTGGACCGGCGTCCGCGTCTCCGAGCTGGTGGGACGAGGGGACGTGCGGGTCGAGTCGCTGGAGAAGGACGGGCTGTACCGGGCGAGCACGCTGCCCTCGGAGTTCGCCCGGGATCCGCTGACCTTGCTGGCGCTTCAGCTCGATGGCGAAGAGCTCAGCCTGGACCACGGATACCCGTGCCGCCTCATCGCGCCGAACCGGCCGGGTGTGTTGCAGACGAAGTGGGTCACGTCGCTGGAGGTGCGGTGAGAATCGCTCTGGGCATCCTCGGCGTGGCGCTGGGAGCGTGGGGCGCCTGGCTGCTCCTCCCCCAGGTCACCGTCGAACTCCTGCTCTGGCTCGGCGGCGGCGTGGTTTTGCACGACCTGCTGGTCGCCCCGCTCGTCGGTGCCACCGGACTCGTGGTCAAACGCCCGTCCGTCGGCATCGGCCTGACCGTCTCCGGCATCGTCACGCTCCTCGCGGTTCCGTTGCTGTGGCGCGAGTACAGCGGCCCGGTCAACCCAGGCCTGCACGACCGCGACTACCCCGCAGGAGTCGCGGTCGCACTGGGCGTGACCTGGGCCGCCGTCGTCCTATACGAGGTCGCGGCGCACCTTCAGAAGCGTCGCCGCACCAACGAAGAACACCACGTACCCGACGAGGAACAACGCCGCGGTTGTGCCGCTGAGGTCCGTCAACACGCCGGGAGCACCCGACCCGCCGACGGCACCGGCGAGGTTCCCGGCCGATCCGCCGGGCAGGACCCTGGTCAGCGACTCGACCGGCCCGAGCAGGGAACCCACGCCCCGCAACAGGTTCTCGGTGACGATCGCCCACATCAGCCCGAGGCCGACGGCCAGCGCGGGTCCCTTGGTGACGACGCCGAGGAACACGCCGAACCCCGTCCACATAGCGGCGATCAGCAGTGACGCGCCCAGCGCCTCGAAGACGCCGAGCCCCGGCAGACTCCAGTCCCAGCCTTCCAGCGACGCCACCGTGATGGACGCGCCGACGTTCACGACGAACGTGAGGGCCACCAGCAGTACCACGACAATCCCCAGCGCCCCGAGCGTGCCGGCCATCGCCGAGACCCGGCGCGGGCCGGCCGTCAGGGTCGTCTTCCAGGTGCCCCAGCCATATCCGCTGCCGATAGCCAGCGCCGCCAGCACCAGGATGATCGCGCCGCCGAACATGGGCAGGCCCCGCACCACGGCCGCGCCGACGTTCTCCGGCTGCATCGCGCTGATCAGCTGCTGCTGGGACATCGACCGCGTGTTGGTGCCGCCGTTCAGGGCGAGGTAGTTGAACACGTAGCCGAACGTCAGCGTCATCACCAGCCAGACGCCGATCAGCACCCAGGTCGCCGGCCACTTCCACAGCCTCAGCAGCTCCGCCTTCACGCTGCCCATCACGCCGCTCCCGTCATCTCGAAGAAGACCTCTTCCAGCGTCCGGCGCAGCGGCCGGACCTCCTGCACGTCCACGTCGGCATGCACCAGCGTGCGCACCAACGCCCCTGCGTCCGTCTCCCGCACGTGCAGCACGTCGCCGTGCAGCGAGCTGCCCTCGATCAGCACGTGCGCCTTCTCGATCGGGTCGGCCTTGATCACCAGGACCGTCTCGCCGCGCAGTTGCTCGACCGTGCTCTCGGCGACGAGCTTGCCGTTCGAGATCACGCCGACCCGGTCGCAGATCTCCTCGACCTCGCCGAGCAGGTGGCTCGACAGCAGCACCGTCTGGCCCTGCGCGGCCAGCGCCCGCACCAGGTCGCGCATGTCGGCCATGCCCGCCGGGTCGAGGCCGTTGGTCGGTTCGTCGAGGATCAGCAGCTCCGGCCGGCCGAGCAGGGCCGCGGCGACGCCGAGCCGTTGCTTCATGCCGAGCGAGTACCGCCGGAACTTCTCGGCGGCGGCGCCCATCAGGTCGACCTGCTCCAGCGCGGCCTCGACGTGCGTCCTGTCCACGCCCCGGCGAGCGGCGTGCACGCGCAGGTTGTCGCGGCCGGACAGGTACGGGTAGAAACCGGGCCCCTCGATCAGCGACCCGACCTTGAGCAACGCCCTGGGCGTGCCCGGCTTCTCGCCGAGGACCCTGGCAGCTCCGCTGGTCGGCCTCACGAGCCCGAGCAGCATGCGGATCGTGGTCGTCTTGCCCGCGCCGTTGGGACCGAGGAACCCGTAGACCTCGCCCCGCCGCACGGACAGACTGACCTCGTCCACCACGGCGCGGTCGCCGTAGCGCTTCGTCAGCTTCTCCGTCGTCACGATCATGGGCTCAACTGTGGTCCCGCGGGACCTCTGGGGCGTCCGCTCCGGAGCGTCATGAAGATACGCACATCTGCGTACGTCCCCGGTCGTATGGTCGGCGGCATGCGGATCAAATGGCAGGACGGCGCGCTGGCCGTGGCGCTGCTCGTCTTCGGCATCGGGGGGACCCAGTTCGCCGCGCGCCTTCAAGGTGCGGAACCCCTGGACGCCCTCGCGTACGTGTTGATCGCCACGGCCGCCGCGGGCCTGCTGTTCCGTTCGGTCCGTCCGCTGTGGACGGTCGGCAGCACGACCGTCGCCATCGCGGTCTACCTGGCGCAGGGGTACCCGTTCGGGCCGGTCCTGCTGAGCGGCGTCGCGGCGATGTACGCGGTGGCCGTGTACGCGCGCATCGAACTGGCCGCCGCGTCCGCGCTGGTCTACGCGCTGGCGATCCTGCCGTGGTGGAACGACTCGCTGACGTCGTGGATCACCTGGTCGGCGGGGTGGATCCTGCTGCCCGCCGCGGCGGGCGTGCTGATGAAGCTGCGCAAGAAGTCCGTTGTGGACGTTCGTGAGCGCACCGCGATCTCCGAACGGCTGCGGCTCGCCCAGGAGGTCCACGACGTCGTCGGCCACGGTCTCTCGGTGGTCGCCGTGCAGGCGGGCGTCGCGCTCTACGTGCTGGACAAGGACCCCGCGAAGGCGCGCGCCTCGCTGGAGGCGATCCGCGACACGTCCAAGGAGGCGCTCGACGGCCTGCGGTCCGAACTGGACACTCTGCGCGGCTCGGCTCCCCTGGCACCGGCGATCACGCTAGACGACATCCCGGCACTGGCGGCACGAATGCGCGACGCAGGGCTCGAGGTGTCCGTCGAGGTCGCCGTCGCCGAGATCGAGCTGCCGCACACCTACCAGCTCGCGGTCTACCGGATCGTGCAGGAGTCGCTGACCAACGTCCTGCGCCACTCCTCCCCCGGCGTCACCGCGACCGTGCGCGTGTATGCCGTGCGCGACGAACTGGTCGTCCACGTGACCGACACCGGCACGCCAACCACCTTCACCGAGGGCCACGGCATCACGGGCATGCGCTCACGGGCCGAAGCGCTCGGCGGCACACTCGAAGCCGACGCATCACACGGCTTCACAGTGATCGCCCGGATACCGTTGCCGTCATGATTCGCGTGGTGGTGGCCGACGACCAGCCGCTGGTCCGGATGGGCCTGCGGACGTTGATCGAGACAGAGGACGGCGTCCAACTCGCCGGCGAGGCCGCCGACGGACGCGAAGCCCTGTCGCTGATCCAGTCCGTGAAGCCCGACGTGGTGTTCCTCGACATCCGCATGCCGCTGATGGACGGCTTGGAAGTGTTGCGCCGCATCAGCGCCGACCCGGCGTGCGCCGAGGTCAGGATCATCATGCTCACGACGTTCGACCTCGACGAGTACGTGTTCGAGGCCCTGCGGACGGGCGCGTCCGGGTTCCTCGTGAAGGACTCCGACCCGACGGACCTCCTGCGCGCGGTGCACGTGGTGGCCGACGGCGGTTCGCTGCTCTCGCCGTCCGTCACCCGCAGGGTGATCGACCGGTTCGCGTCCGGGGCGTCGGCGCGGCCCGTGCCGCACCTGGACAGGCTGACCGAACGCGAGCGGGAGATCATGCGGCACGTGGCGTCCGGCGCGTCCAACGACGAGATCGCGGCGGTGCTGGTGATCTCGCCCGCGACGGTGCGCACGCACGTGTCGCGGGCGATGGTGAAGCTGGGCGCGCGCGATCGCGCCCAGCTCGTCGTGTTCGCCGTCCAGTCAGGCCTGACTTGATTCGAACGCGGCCTTGAGGCCAGCCGCGATCTCCGGCGGGATCGAGTCGTAGGCGTGCGGCGGCTGCGGGTCGTACTCGATGCCGACCTGCACGGCCTGCGCGACCATCTCCCCGAACTCGGCCTCGACCAGCCGCAACGCCATGTCGATGCCCGCCGACACGCCGGCGCCGCTGACGACCTTGCCGTCGAACACCACGCGGTCGGTCGACACCTCGACACCACGTGTCTCCAGGTCCGAGCGCGCGGCCCAGTGCGTCGTGGCCTTCGAGACCAGCCCGGCCTCGGCGAGCAGCGTCGACCCCGTGCAGACCGACGTCGTCCACTTCGTCGTCGGGTGGACGGCCTGCAGCCACTCGACGACGCCGCCGGAGTCCTTCAGCAGGTCGCGCCAGTGGCCGGAGCCCGGTACCACGACGATGTCGGTCGACCTCAGCGAGGAGAACGTGTCGGTCGGCAGCACGGTCAGCCCGTTGTCGGACGTCACCGGGTCGAGCGTCGCGGCGACGAACCTCGTCGTGACGACCGGCACGCTGCCGAGCACCTCGAAGGGGCCGACGAAGTCGAGCGCCGTCATCTTCGGGTAGAGCACGAACGTGGCTTCCATCAGGCAACCCCAGTGGTCCGGAAACGGGCGCGGTAGCTGCCCGGCGACACGCCGAGCACGCGCAGGAAGGCCCGTCGCAGGGTCTCGGCCGAGCCGAAACCCGACTGGCGGGCGACGAGGTCGAGCGAGTCACCGCTGCTCGCCAGCCGGTCGGCGGCGGCCTCGACGCGGGCTCGTTCGACGTACTGCGCGGGCGAGACGCCCACGCTGCGAGAGAAGACCCTGGCGAAGTGCCGCACGCTCATCAGGGCCTTGCGGGCCATGACCGGCACCGTCCACTCCCGCGTCGGATCGGCGTGGATGTCGTCGAGCAACGCGCGCAGCGAGCCGTCCGTCACCGGCTTCGCGCGGGTGTGCACGCTGAACTGCGACTGGCCGCCCGAGCGTTGCAGGAAGACGACCAGGTACTGCGCGATCCTGCGGGCCAGCGCGGGCCCGTGGTCCTGCTCGACCATGGCCAGCGCCAGGTCGATGCCCGCCGTCACCCCTGCCGACGTGGCCACCTCGCCGTCGCACACGAAGATCGCGTCCGGCTCCACCTCGACGCCGCGAGCCTCCAGTTCGCCGGTGAACGCCCAGTGCGTCGTCGCCTTCTTGCCCTTCAGCAGCCCGGCCCCGGCCAGCACGACGGCGCCCGTGCAGACACCCGCGACGCGACGGGACCGCAGCGCCAGCCGCCGCAGGTTCGTCGTGAGCACCGCGTCGGACGCGGCCTCCTCGTACCCCCAGCCGCCGACCACGAGCAGCGTGTCGATCGGACGGTCCAGCGTGCTCAGATCGGCGCCTGCCTCGACGCGCACACCCGCGGTGGCGGTGAACGGTCCTCCCCCGAGCGTGGCGACGGTGATCCGGTAACGCTGCTCGCCGTAGTTCGCCGCCTGGAACACCTCGATGGGCCCCGCCAGGTCCAGCAGTGCGGTGCGGTCGTAGCCGACCACGACTATCTCCCTCAGATTCCCCACACTTCCACTTTCCTCACCCTTGCCTGAGGCGGCAACGCCATATCCCCCTCGCATTCGGCCACCCACGTAAAGTGGTGCGCGATGCGCAAACTGCTCTTCCTCGCGGCAATCGGCCTGCTCACGATCGTCCTGGTCGTGAGCGACCACGTGTTCCCGCCACCCTCCGACCCGGACCGCGAGTCCAGGACCGCGATCGTGGCGCTGGGCGACAGCACGATGTCCGGCGAGGGCGCCGGCGCCTACGAGGCCGGGACCGACGGTGAGGACGGCGGCAACTGGTGCCACCGCTCACGCGAGGCCGAGATCATGAGGATCTCGTTCGAGGCCGACCAGAAGATCAACCTGGCGTGTTCCGGCACGAACTCCGAGAAGCTGCGCAACGAGCAGTTGCCCCGGCTGCGCGCGATCGCCGGCTCGAACCAGGTGCTCGCGATCGTCGTGGCGGTCGGCGCGAACGACGACCCGCGGTTCTCCGAGATCCTCAACAAGTGCTTCGAGGCGTGGGGCAAGCGCACCGACTGCACGTCGTCCGTGGCGCCGGAGTGGACCAGGCGCGTGCGGCGGATGGTCCCGAAGGTCGAAGCCACGCTGAACGCCATCCGCCAGACCATGCGCGACTCCGGCTACCTCGACTCCTCCTACCAGCTCATCGTGCAGTCGTACGCGGCACCCGTGTCACCGAAGATGCCCCAGTCGCTGCAGAACCTCTCCGGCTGCCCGCTGCGCACCGCCGACCTGGAGTGGGTGGTCGAGGAGGCCGTGCCGGAGCTGTCGAACGGGCTGCGCGCCGCCGCGGGCAAGGTCAACGCGCGGTTCCTCGACCTGGCGCGAGCCGGCGAGGGCCACGAGGCGTGCGTGGGCGGGGACGAGCCGGAGACCGAGTGGTTCACGCGGCTGACGGTCGACTTCGACGGCCTGAAGGACGAGAGGCGCGCGCCGCACGCGTTGCAGGAGTCGTTCCACCCCAACGCGCGCGGGCATGAGCAGATCGGCCGGTGCCTCACCGAGTTCCTGGCCTCGGACAAGCGTGACGGGGCGTGCGTGCCCCGGCTGGACGGTTCGCTCGGCCTCAACACCGAGAGCTAGACCCAGCGCTTCACTTCGTGCCGCGGCCAGCCGGGATCACCCGTGCGGGCGAACCTCGCCCAAGCCTCCGCGATGTCGCCGCGGAACATGTCCGGCACGTCCGCGCCGTGATGCGCCGGCGTGCGGGCATAGACCGACCGGAACGCGCGGCCGTGCTCGTCGGCCAGCCGCATCGTCGGGCGCTGGAACAGTTCAGCGTCCTCGTCCGCGGTGTGGCAGACCATCAGATCCACCTCGTACGGGCCTTCGAGCGGGCTGCGCGGCAACGTGTCGCCGTCGACGATCGGCTGGTACAGCACGACTTCCGGGTCTGCCCGCCGCTGGACCTCGGCGGCTTCGAGCGGCGTGAAGAACCTGCCGGCGAGGCTGTGCGCGATCGCCCGGTGGAACAGACCGGCAGCGGACGGCATGACCATCAGGCTCGCGACGGTCTGCGCGCCGGACGACTGGCCGGCGACGGTGACGTTCGCCGGATCTCCGCCGTAACGGGCGATGTTGCGCTGGATCCACCTCAGTGCCGAGACGACGTCGAGCAGTCCGCGGTTGTGCTGGATCCCTTCCAGGGCACCGTATCCGTCGGCCGCCAGCCGGTAGTCGCAGCTGACGAACACGATGCCGTGCGACGCGATGACGTCACCCGCGTACTCGGGCTGTGCCGACGATCCGACGGTGTTCGCGCCGCCGTGGACCCAGAGGAGCACCGGCGCTCCGGAGTCCACTGCAGACCAGACGTTCAGGGTGTGCCGGTCGCCGAACGCGCCGGTCGGCTCGCCGTCGCAGTCCACCGGTGGGTGGAGGCGCAGCGGGCCGACCGGCGGTTCCGCGTACCGGATGCCGAGGTTCAGGCCGTCACCTGGTGCGAGACCGGCAGCACGCGCAGGTTCGCCGCCGCCCGTTCCAGCTGGGAGAGCACGCTCGGCCGCAGTCCCGCGATCTCCTGGTCCGCGGCCGGTCCGGCGACCTCCTGCAGCAGCACCTGCTGCGGGTGGTCACCCTCGGCCTCGGCCACCGCGAGCACCCGGAAGGGCGTGCCGGGCGCGAAGACCACGCGTTCCTCGGTGGCCACGGCGACCCGGTCGGACACCTCGACCCGGCGGCCGGTGACCGACCAGATCAGGTACTCGGTGACGCCGTCGACGCGCTGGGACGGGTTCGCGATGGCGTCCAGCAGGCCGTGCTCGACCAGGACGTCACCGCTGCGGTAGCGCCTCGGCCCGGTCGGGCCGCTGACCCCCCACACCGTCGCCACGCCGCTGTGCACGGGCAGGCGGTTCAGGCCCGAGACGATGCACGCGACGTACGGGCGCAGGCGGCCCAGGCGTCCCATGCGGAGCGTCTCGACGACCATCTCCTCGTCCTGCGACACGCACGCCAGCAACGCCGTGAGGTCGGTGACCATGGCCTCGAACGCGGCCGGGTCCTCCTCCGCGTCCGGACGCTGGGAAAGCAGACGGACGACCGTCGCCGCGTGCACGCCGTAGCGCTCACCGAGAGCACGGCGGACCGTGTCGCGTTCGGCGTCGGAGCTGCTGTGGTCCTGGGCGACCGTCTCGCGCTCGCCGTTGTCCTCCGGCGGGGCCTCCCACAGGGCCAGTGGCTGCGGCGGGAGGGGGCCGTCGACGCGGAACCGCACCGGGGTGGAGTCCGGGTCGTCCGACGGGAACGCGGCCTCGTCCGGGTCGTCCGCCAGCGCGTGCGACGTCACGGTCGCCATCGCCGGACCGGCGCCCATGCTCGCGTACGCGGGCCGGTCCTGTTCGGGCTCGACCGGCGTGACGGCGGTGAAGAAGCCGGTGCCGTTGTCCGCCGGCTCACGCGTCGACAACGCGTGCGCCGCCGTGCTCGGAGCCGCGGCGTGACTGCCGGACGGGGGCGGAGGCGGCGCGATGACCTTGGAGTCGCAGAACACCAGGCGCAGGAGCTTGCGCACCTCGGGCTCCAGGCGTTCCACGAGAGCAGCGCCGTGCACCGCGACCGCACCGGGCGTCGTGCGTCCCGGCGTGCCCACGGTCAGACGAGCCCACTCCGGGTCCAACGGCAGGGTGCGCACCTCGGCGGCGTTGTACGGCTCGTCCTGCTCACGCACCCACAGGCCTGAGGGCACGACTTCGAGCACAACGCCGTCGCCGAGGGAGAACACTCCGGGCGAGACCTCGGTCAGGCCCTGCACCGGCGTCCGGTAGCCGGAAACGACGGGCACGGCCTCGTCCGGCACGCACAGCACCTCGGTGACGAACGGGCGCCACGTCTGCTGCCCGCGCGGGTCGACCGCGATCACCGCGGGTCCGCCGCCGCGCAGGTTGCCCACCGGCAGGCCGGTGAACATCGCGATCGGCTCGCCGATCTGGTCGGCGACGAGGCTGCCGATGGCGGCGTCGATGCCGTACGGGACCAGCCGCACGCGCGACCGGGCCGCCTGGGGCAGGGCCGTGAGCAGGCGGCACACCTCGTCGATCGGGATCGACGACTGGCCGGGCCCGCCGACGACGACCGTCAGCACGTTGTCGCGGCACGGCAGCGCCACGATCGGCCGCGAGTCCTGGGCGGCCGGGTCGAACGGCGGCTGCTGCGCGCGCAGCCAGAGTCCGCTCGGGATGGGCTCGGAGACGCCGATCTCGCCCGTCGGCCACGGCGAGTTCGGGTCCATCGCCTCCCACTGCGGCACCGGGAAGCGGCGGCCGTACGGCATCGGGGACGCGTTCGGCTGGAACTTCACCCAGCTGCCGTAGCCCTGCGTGCCGACGACGAACGCGGCACCGGGCACCGTGGTCAGCACGCCGTCCGGCGCCACGACCTCGGCCTGCAGCTGCTCGGCGAGCCACTGCGCGGGAGCGGTCGGCCGCATCGTCCCGGCGTGCGAGACCGCGAGCCGGATGGGCCCGCGGCCGTGCAGCGCCGTCACGACGTGCGGCCAGAAAGTGCTTTGGTCCCCGCCCGGGAAGTCGACCACGACGACGGTCCGGCCGTTGTCGGCCGGAAGCGCGCGGGCCAGGCCCGCGGCGCCCTGACTCGGGCCCTCGGGAGCGGAGACGACGAGCGTCGACCCGACGGAGTTCGCCGCGAACGGCGTCCTCTGCGGTACCTGCTCCGGCTGCGGTACCGCTGCCGGGGGCTGCTCGACGGGGTACAGATCCAGGTCCTGGTCGGTGCTCGTGATGGTCTGAACTCCGAAACTGTTCTGGCCAGAACTCTGCTGGGTCTGTGGTTGCTGGTCGCCATGGGCGGCGGCACGTCGGCCCATCAAGCGCCTGATCACCTCCGTGCCATCCCGGTCACTCGCCCTTTCGGCTTAATCGGGCAACGGTCGTGCACGCTATCAAGACGCGCCGCACTTCCGTCACCCAGTCGGGTTATTTGATCTCATCCGATCGATACCCACACGGCCCGTGCTCGTCCGCACACTCCGTGAGGTCCGATGATGGCGGACGCCGAGTAGGCCTTGCGTCCGTCCTTTCCAAGCTCCCACGCCAGGAGCACGTGGTCCACGCCCAGTTCGACCGGCCGCTCCACCTGGGCGACGAAGGTGCCGAGCACGAACGCCGGACCCCCGTCCGGTGCGACTGGCTGCGCGGACGGGCAGTCGAGCGCGGCCCAGACGATCTCCGGGAGCACGCCGGCCCCGTCGTTCGGCAGGAGGTCCGTCGGCGTCCACACGCCGGCCCACTCACCGCGGCCGTCGAGCGGGCCGAGCAGCGCGGCGATGCCGTCCTCGCGGCCGGGACCGCAGCCGAAGCACGTCGGGAACGGGTGCCTGTCCCGCCACGGCACCTTCGCGGAGGCCTTCAGCGCCTCCTCGATCGTCGGCGCGGCGGGCACCTCCAGGTCGAGCGTGGCGGGCTCGGCCGAGGCGATCACGACGTCCCCGTCGAGCAACTGCCCGTCCCTGACCTGCATCTCCCGGTCCAGCGGCACCGGCTTGCGCAACCGGACGCTCACCGCCCGGGCATCAACGTGCGCGGCGAGCAGACCGGCCGAGTAGCCGCCGTTGCCCATGCCGGGAGGCCCGTTGAACCTGCTCGCGACCGTCACCGTGCTCATTCCAGGCCCTCCGCGTACACCCACTGGCCGTTCTCCCTGATGAACCTGCTCCGCTCGTGCACGACACCGCCGACGTAGTGCGCCCGGAACTCCACCACACCTTCGGCCTGGAGCAAACCGCCGTTCTCGGTCGACAGGATTTCGAGCTTCAACCAGCGGTCGGTCGAGTCGATCCCGGCACTCGAGGGACGGTGCCTCGCCGCCCACGTGCGCAGCAGGTAGTCCTCATCGGACACGGCGAAAGCGCTGTAGCGAGAACGCATCAGCTGCTCGGCGGTGGCCGCCTTGCGGGCCCCGGAGTGCAGCGCACCGCAACAGTCCACATAGGACTGACCGGTACCGCAGGGGCACAGTTTGTTGTTCACGTCCACATTGTGCCTGGTGAACCCGTTAGAACCGATGCCGCGCCCCGTACGTACCCCTTGTCAGGACTGACTCGCGGGAGGCAGAGGAGACGGCAGTGAGTGTCGACAGCAGGACTGAGCTCGTACCGCTGCGCACGTGGTTCGGGCTCCGATGGCGCGGTTACGACCGCGACGAGGTGGACGACTACGTCGCCGAGCTGGAAGCCGAGCTTCGCCTGGTCACAGCCGACCGGGACGCCTCGGAGGCCCGCGCGGAGGCCCTGGCCGCGAGACTGGTCACGGTCCAGGAGGAGAACGCCGCCCTGCAGGACGGCCTGCACCGCATCTGCCTGACCCCGATCGACCTGAAGGGCCTGCCCGAACGGCTCGCCCGGATGGTCGCCCTGGCCGAGGAGGAACGCCGGGAGGTCATCAGGGATGCCCAGCTCAAAGCGTTGATGATCGTGGGCGAGGCCGAACAACGAGCCCGCCGGCTCGACGAGGAGGAGGCCGAGAAGCGCGACGGGATCCGCGAGGACTTCCGGCTCGCGATGTCGGCCCGCCGGGCCGAGGCGATGCGGGCCCTGGCCGAACTGCGCAACGTCGCCCGTGACGAGGCGGACCGCATCGTGGCGGAGGCGAAGATCCAGAGCCTGCATATCGAGTAGGTCCACCGTGACGTCCACCGGACGCGGCGGACAGGTGCGGGCCATGGCGGAATGCTCTGCGCCGCACCGGATCAGCCTGACGCCGGCGAGGAGGAGCTGCTCCTCCTCGCCGACGCCGGGCGCGCTAGTCCCGTTCGATCAGGTGACCGATGATGTCCGGACCGGGGTGCGCGTGGCCGGAGCCGTCGCGACGCGGGTCGATGGCCGGCAACTCCACCGGCGTGCCCTTGTCGTCCGCACCTGCCGGCCTGCTGCCGATCCACGCCAGCACCAGGTGCGTCTCGCCCTTCAGGAAGCGCTGCGAGCGCACACCACCCGTCGCGCGGCCCTTGGCCGGATACTCGCTGAACGGCGTCACCTTGACGCTCTGGCCGGACGAGGTGACGACCATCGGCTCGCCGTGTTCGTCGTCGTCCGTGCGGATCGCACCGAAGTACACCACGTACGCGTCACCACTCAGGTTGATGCCCGCCATGCCGCCGCCCTTGAGGCCCTGTGGCCGCACGAGTTTCGCGTCGTAGCGCAGGAGTGACGAGTCGGAGCTGACGAACGCGAGGGTCTCGCTGCCGTCGGTGAGCCAGGTGCAGCCGACGATCTCGTCGCCGTCCTTGAGCGAGATGACCTCGAACTCGTCCGAGCGGACCGGCCACTCCGGGGCGCAGATCTTCACGGTGCCCAGCTTCGTGCCCAGCGCCATGCCCGGCGAGTCCTTCGGGTCGAGCGGTGCGATGCCGACGACCTTCTCGCCCTTGTCGAGCGGCACCAACTCGGACGCGGCCATGCCACCGCGCAGCGAGACCGTGCCGCTTTGTTCTGGCAGCACGGGTAGTGGGAGCACGTCCGTCTTGAACGCGCGGCCCAGGTTCGTGATGAGGACGACCTGGCCTCGCGCCGTGGAGTGCACCACGGCCAGCACCGCGTCGTGCTTCACACGGCCGGCCCGGCGCTTGCCCTCGGAGGCCTCCTCCGACTCGGCCGCGGTGCGCGCGACGAGACCGGCGGCGCTCAGGATGACCTGGCACGGGTCGTCCGTGACCTCCAGCGGACCGGCGGGCTTGGACGCCGCCAGCACCTCCTTGAGGTCGCCGTCGATGAGGCTGGTCCGGCGCTCGCCGCCCAGTTCCTTGGCCACGGCGGCGAGTTCGCTCGAGACGAGCTTCCTGAGGACGCCCTCGTCGTCCAGGATCGCGCTCAGTTCGGCGATCTCCTGGCGGAGCTTCTCCTGCTCGCTCTCGAGTTCGAGCTTGTCGTAACGGGTGAGGCGGCGCAGCGGCGTGTCGAGGATGTAAGTGGCCTGGACGTCGGACAGCTTGAACTGCTTCATCAGGCCGTCCTTGGCGGCCGCCGCGTTCTCGCTGCCCCGGATCAGCTTGATGACCTTGTCGATGTCGAGCAACGCGAGCAGGAGGCCCTCGACGAGGTGCAGGCGTTCCTCGCGCTTGCGGCGGCGGAACTTCGTGCGCCGCGTGACGACCTCGTAGCGGTGCTGGAGGAAGACCTCCAGCAGTTCCTTGAGCCCCAGCGTCTGCGGCTGACCACCGACGAGCACCAGGTTGTTGATGCCGAACGACTGCTCCATCGGCGTCAGCCGGTAGAGGTCGGCGAGCAGCGCCTGCGGGTTGACGCCGACCTTGCACTCGATGACGAGACGGATGCCGTTCTCGCGGTCGGTCAGGTCCTTGACGTCCGCGATGCCCGTGAGGCGCTTGGACTTGTTGACCTCGTCGGTGATCTTCTCGACGATCCGCTCCGAGCCCACGCCGTACGGGAGCTCGGTGACCGTGATGGCCTGACGGCCGCGGCTGCCTTCCAGCGGGCCGATCTCGACCTTGGCGCGCATGCGGACGACACCGCGGCCCGTCTCGTAGGCCTTCCGGACCTCGTCGAGGCCGAGCAGGATGCCGCCGGTCGGCAGGTCGGGCCCCGGCACGAACTCCATGAGCTTGTCGAGGCTCGCGTCCGGGTGCGTGATCAGCCACCGCGCCGCGCCCACGATCTCGCGGAGGTTGTGCGGGATCATGTTCGTGGCCATGCCGACCGCGATGCCGGACGTGCCGTTGACCAGCAGGTTCGGGAACGCCGCCGGCAGCACGACCGGCTCCTGCAGCGAGCCGTCGTAGTTGGGGCGGAAGTCGACCGTGTCCTCGTTCAGCTCGCCGACCAGCTGCATGGCGACCGAAGACATGCGTGCTTCGGTGTTGTGGTTGACAAACCCGCCCGCAAGGAACGAGTGATCTTCCGAAACGACCCGGACCGAGAAAACCTCGGCCGGTTCGGCTGCCTCGACCGTCGTCACCGGCTCGAACCGATAACCAGAGTCCATGATCGGCAGAATCGTGGCGAGGATCTCCGGGTCCTTGATCCGGTCGATGATCCTCAGCCGCTCGGTCTCCCAGCGCTCGATCCGGTCGAAGTTGTGCTGAGTCAGCCACTTGCGACCACTGCCGCGGCGGTCGAAGTCCAGCGCGTTCCGCACGTAGTCAGCGACGAACGGCACGGAGTCCTGGCTGAGCCGGTGCGGCCGTAGAGGCGAATGCGCGAGCAGGTCCTTCAGCTTCGCCTGCTTGGTCTTGAGAAAACCAACTCGCTCGGCGAATGCCGTGACATTGCGCAGCCCGGAGACAACCAGTCGGTGCTCCACCGCACCGCTGGCACGGGTGTAGCGGCGATGTGTGGCGATGACGCCGAACTCCGCGAGCATCTCCTGCATCTCCGCAGTCAACCGCTCGCTGTACGACGAGTACTGAACCGTGAAGCCGTCCTTCGCGACCCGGCAGCCGCCGTCGCCTTCGAACGCCGCCATCAGGAACGCACGCTTGACGCCCCAGCCACCGCGCCAGACACACTCCGGCACGAACTTCTCCCGCGCCTGATGACCGATGAGTTCCGCCAAGGGGCTCGCCCGGAAGGCATCCATGCCACCCGAGCTCTCCTGCACGTCGAGCTCCCAAATACGCTTCCGGTCTCGTCGCGTCTCTCGGTCTCTGACATAGCGCCGGCCGCCCACCACCTGGTCGTAGGCGTGCAGGACCTCGCGGAAGAAGTGCTCGTCCGTGTTGTTGAACCCGGCCCGCGTATCGGACGCGTACCCCTCTGACACCCAGGCCCCTGCGAGCACGCCGAGGACGTACTCCTGCGCGGTGGGAACGACCTGCGACCAGGCGTTGCGAGCCACAGCAACGACCGCGCCGGGCTTGAGCTCGTCCAGACGCCGCCACTGGAACAACGGCACGCCCATCGGCGCTTCCAGGCAGAGCACGAGGTGGTTTTCGCTACCGCGAACCGAAAAACCCGACTTCGTGGTCACCCGGAGCGTCGGGTGCACACCTGAGTTGAAGACCTTGTCGACCTGGACCGCCTTGCCGTCCTTGTCGAGCACCTCGAAGTCGGCATCCGCTTCGGAGTCAGCGGGCAGGTCGACCAGGTCGCCGATGCGCACGCTGGATCCGTCAGCGAGCCGGATTCGCGTGTCCGACACCATGCAGTATCGGCTCGCGGCCGGTCCATCGTCTGGACTACCGAAATTTCCATGCCCATCGATCAACGGCTCGTTGAGCGAGAAGTCCTGAGTGAGACGGACAAGGGCGTCGTAGATCGCCGTGTCACCGTGCGGGTGGTACCGGCCCATGGTGTCGCCGACGACGCGCGCCGACTTCACATACGCGTGCGTCGGCCGATACCCGGACTCGTGCATCGAGTAGAGGATGCGGCGGTGCACCGGCTTGAGGCCGTCCCGCGCATCGGGAAGAGCGCGCGAGTGGATGACCGAATACGCGTACTCCAGGTAGGAGTCCTCGATCTCGGTCTGCAGCGAGTTGTCGAGAACCGTCGCACCGGCCCGGTCGAACGCGGCGGGGTCGACCTTGGTCGTGGGTCCCTTGCGGCGTGCCATGACTTCGTAACTCCGTCTGTCCGTAGAAGGCTTAGAGGTCGATGGCCGACTGGTCGACCCTGGCGGCGGACTCGACGAGCCAGTTGCGGCGCGGCTCGACCTTCTCGCCCATCAGCAGTTCCAGCGCGTTCTCCGCGGCATCGACATCATCCATGGTGATCCGGCGGACGCTGCGGGTCATGGGGTTCATCGTGGTCTCCCACAACTCGTCCGCGTCCATCTCGCCGAGACCCTTGAACCGCATCACCGGCGAGACGATCTGCTTGCCGGCCTTCTCCAGCGACGCGATCTTCCGTTCCATCTGGCGCTGGGTGAAGGTGAAGTGCGTTTCGGCGTTCCGGCCGCGCGTCACGACCTTGTGCAACGGGGGCATGGCCGCGTAGAGGCGGCCGTCCTCGATCACGGGGCGCATGTACTTGGCGAACAACGTGATCAGCAGCGTGCGGATGTGGCTGCCGTCGACGTCCGCGTCGGCCATCAGGATCACGCGGCCGTACCGCATCTGCGAGATTTCGAACGTGCGGCCGGTGCCCGCGCCCAGGACCTGGACGATGGAGGCGATCTCGGCGTTGCGCAACGTGTCGGCGAGCGAGGCCTTCTGGACGTTGAGAATCTTGCCGCGCAAGGGAAGCAGCGCCTGATACTCGGAGACGCGCGCCATGCGGGCACTGTTGTGGACGAACACACCGGCTTCGAGTGCGAAGTTGTGGTAGCCGTCGACGGTCAGGTCGTAGACGTCTTCCCGCTCCGGCAACGCCTCGACGGACGCGACCGAGTGGTTCACCATCGACGCCGCCTCACGCAACCGCGCGAAGTCGTCGTCGTAGTGCGCCAGCACCTTCAGGAACTTCAGGCCGGTCTTCGCGTTCTTCTTGCGGTCGAGCTCGTAGGACAACGCCAGTTCGAAGTTCGACGGCGTGTCCAGCATCGGCGCCATTCGCTTCAGTGCGGCGAGCCGACGGCCTTCGACCTGCTTGGCGACGCGCTCAGCGCGTGGAGTCGATTCCACGTACCGGCGGCGGCCCTTCTGGATCTTCTCCAGGTGGCCGGTGGAAGCGTCGGCCATCCGCTGCTTCATCCGAGCCGAGTGCTCGCGGCCGAACTCCGGGTTGTCCTCGTGCCACGAGAGGACCGCGTCACGCTGACGCTGACGCTCCGCAGGGTCCGCGAACTGGTCGATCGTGGTGCGGGAACGCCAGGCGAGCAGCTCCTCGTCCTGCCACTGCGCCAGGGACCGCTCGCTCCACTCCTCGCGTTTGCCGGGCTGCGTGAAGAACGCGCGCACCCGCTCTGCTGCGGCCGCGCGGTGCTCGGGCTTGGCCCAGTACTCGGCCTGCAGCGCACGCAGGCGCTCGGCGTAAGCCGTCTTCTCGGTCTCGCTCAGCGCCGAGTACCAGTCGAGGAAGCCCTGCTCGATGCGAGCGCGGAAATCCGGGTCCTGGTTGCGTTCAGCGAGCCGGGCGAGGCAGGAGGCGCGGAAATCGGGGTTCTTCCACTGCTCGGACAGCATCGCGGACTTGAACTCGGTGCCGCCCGCTGCGAGCCATGCGCGGTAGCCCTCGTGCACGTGCTCGCCCATCATCGCGGCGTGCAGTGCTGAGTGGTCTTCCCACGTCATGCGCTTGAGGTTGCGCGGGTCGTTGTTCCGCTTGTTGACGTCGACGTGGTGCCGGACGGTGCCGTCCTCGGTGCTGTCGAAGCCATGGCGCAGGTTGTACGCGTCGGCCAGGTAATGGGTGTACACCCATTCCTGCCGGTCGTTCATCCAGATCCGCTCATAGCCGTCGAGGTTGTGACCCTCCGCCTTCGAGGACACCGACCGATACAGCGGCATCAGCGAGTCGCCGGCCTGCAGTGCGTCCGCACGGCGGTAGGAACCGTCACGCAGCCGGAACAGGTGGTCTGGCGTGCATCGCACGGACTCGCCGTTGTCCAGGGTGACGCGGACGAGCGGCGCGTCCTTCTTGGTCAGCCGGGGCTCGACCAGCGGCACGACTACGACGCGGCCGGCCTTGTTGGTCGCATATCCGAAGTGCGTCACACCGCGCTGCCAGTCCTCGACCAGTTCCAGGAACGACAACGACTTGCCGGACGCCAGCGCGACCTGTGTCTCACCGACAAAACAGCCGAGAGCGGAGTCGCCTTCCACGAGAAAAAGTTCGCTACGCGAAACACCTGTGGTGCGGCAGTCGACCAGCTTGGCCGGCATCGCCGCGCCCTCAAGGGCCGTCTTGCGCCGCGCCGCGTCCTTCTGCTGCTTCTGGGTCAGCCGGACGCGCGAGGCGTCGACGACCTTCTGCAGCACGGTCTTGGCTTCGAGCTTGGTCTTGCGGTCCTCGGTCCACGCGCGGATCTGCTGGTCGACGATGCCCTGCAGCACCTTGGTGATGCCGGCGGTGGAGAGCTCGTCCTTGGTCTGCGAGGTGAACTGCGGTTCGGGGATGCGGACGTGGATGACGGCCGTCATGCCTTCGAGCACGTCGTCCAGGGTCGGCATCTCCTCCTTCGGCTTCAGCAGGCCGCGGGTCTTGGAGATGGCGTCCTGCACCGACTTCACCACGGCGCGGTCGAAGCCGCGGCGGTGGGTGCCGCCGTGCACGTTGCGGATCGTGTTGGTGAAGCATTCGACGATGCGCTCGTAGCCGGTGCCCCAGCGCAGCGCCACCTCGATCTCGGCCTGACGCTCCACTTTGGACCGCATCACGCCGTTCTCGTCGGCGGCGTTCTCGAAGTAGGTGCCGGTGCCGGTGATCACCAGCGTGCCGGAGACCGCGCGGTCGCCGGAGGGGGCGAGGAAGTCGACCATGTCGGTCAGGCCGTGCGGGTAGTGGAAGACCTCTTCGGAGATGGTGTCTTCCAGCGCGGACCGCAGGACGTAGGTGACGCCCGGCACGAGGAACGCCGTGTTGCGCAGCTTCTGGCGGACGGTGTCCACGTCGAGCGCGGCGCCGTTCTCGAAGTAGCGGGCGTCGTACCAGTAGCGGGTCGAGGTGCCGGTCGACTCGTTGCGCTTCATCTTGCCGACGATGTTCAGCCCGGTCTGGCGGGTGAACTTCGCCTTGGGGCCGGGGCCGTCGAAGACGCCGGGGACGCCGTGGGCGAACGACATCTCGTGGACCTTGCCGTCGCGCCGCACCGTGACGTCGTAGCGGTGGGAGAGGGCGTTGACGGCGGAGGCGCCGACGCCGTGCAGGCCGCCGGAGGTCTTGTAGCCGGAGCCGCCGAACTTGCCGCCGGCGTGCAGCTTCGTGAGCACCAGTTCCACACCGGACAGACCGGACTTCGCGTGGACGTCGGTCGGGATGCCGCGGCCGTCGTCGTCGACCTGGACGCTGCCGTCGGCGTGCAGGGTCACCACGACCTTCGTCGCGTGGCCCGCGACGCCCTCGTCGGTGGAGTTGTCGATGATCTCGCTGAAGAGGTGGTTGATGCCCCGGCTGTCGGTCGACCCGATGTACATGCCTGGCCGTTTGCGTACGGCCTCCAGACCTTCCAGATGGGTGAGGTCGTCGGCCCCGTACAGGGTCTCTGCGGTCACGGGTATTGCTCCCTGATTGTGTGCGGACTGCCAGCAGGGTATCCGCACCCTCTGACAATTCTTCGCAGGACGCCCGTCACGGTCGCGGAAACCGTCCTGGGTGGTGCGTCACAAAGCCCGGCGCCACGGTCTCCTCGCGGGGTGGAGTCGTGGTCCAGTCCTGGAGTACCCGCATCTCAGGGCCGTACTGCCCGGCCAGCGCGTTCACGTCGGCGTGCTGCCAGCGGCCGGTCGAGATGCGGTCTTCCAGGACACGCAGAGCGACGAGTTCTTCTGCCGCCGTGTGCATGCAGTGCCCGGCGCGGTTGACGAAGAGTTGTCGTACGTCACGTCCCCGGTAGGCGCCGGAGTGCTCGACGGCGGTGGGGTCGCCGAGCGCGTGCAGTGTCACGACGGGTGACCGGGGGCGGCTGGCGGGATCGCCGAAGGACCGAAGCCAGTGGACCGCGGAGGCGTCCGCGGGCACCCGTGGAGCGGCCGCCAGCGAAGCCAGGTCGTCCTGCAGGGCCACGCCGGCCTCCCGGTAGGCCGCCAGCACCAGTTCCCGCTGGGAGGAGCGCTCCAGCAACTGCCGGTAGTCCACACCCGTGTTCCAGCTCGGGTTGCCGCCGGCGCGCGCCTCGATGTCGGCGCGGCCGCTGCCCCACGCGAGCGAGCGGGCGAGCGTTCGGTCGTGAACGGCTGCCTGCGTCACCGCCTCCACCACTTCCACCGGACGGGGTTCGTGCACCCGTGACCAGGCCGGGATACCCGCTACGGCGTTGGCCAACGCCAGCCGGGCGCGTCCGGTCGCGGAACCCAGCGCGGAGTCGACGGCCGCGACCGCCCGCGTCTCGTTCACCGCGACGTCGGAGATCCGCACGACTTCCAGCGACGGTTCCAGCAGGGTCCGGACCACGAACCCCAGGTCGAGCAGCTGGTTGGACCGTTCGACGGCCCCTCCGAGTGCCCCGCACATAGCGAGCACCCCGTCGAACCGGCCGCGTTCCCCCAGCAGCACGGAGGTCAGCCCGCCCAGCGACGATCCCCAGGCGATCACCCGCCGTGGAGGTCCCACGGCACCCGAGAACCACGACACGAGCGCGGGTTGGTCGCGCAGCGCGTCGGGCACCGAATGGCCGTGCGGAACGCGGTATCGGGAGGCCGCGAGAGCGTAGCCACGCTCCAGCAGTTCGGCACGCGCGGCGGGCCGGGAGGCCATCTCGATCGGCGGCGTGTACCCGGCGGGGTACGTGCCGTGGCTGTAGAGCAGAAGCGTTCCGTTCCAACGAGATGGCACCTCGACCCGGTATTCGGCGCCCTCGATCTGTCCGGTGTGGACAGTCGGCGAACCGGTCTCCACCGGCATCAGCAACGACACCGCGAGCAGCAACTTCCCGAGCATCACGACCCCCTCCGACGATCACGTGAGAAACAGCCTCCCGGGAACCGGCCGGACCGGCGTCCGCCGAGCCGAGGATCCGGAGTACGCGAGGTTGCGTACGAGACCGTTCCGAGACCTTCCCGAAACGGACCCGTGAACCGGGATGAACATCGGCACGTATGCCCCGGTGTCGGAAGCGGATCGAAGGACGGAGTGGTCGCGTGCGGCATGGTGTGGACTCGGGTCTGTTCCAGCAGACCGCGCACAGCCCGTCCTACTTCGAGCTGTCGCGGACGGGTGCGGGTGAGCTCGTCGACTTCTGCATCCCGTGCAATCCGTACTTTCCGACGCCGGAGATGTTCGAGGAGCTGTCCAAGAACCTGGAGTCGGTGCTCAAGTTCTACCCGAGCGACTCCGGCAAGATCGCGGAGCAGCTCTCCAAGGTGCTGGCGCTGAACCCGGCGACGCTCGCGATGTCGAACGGCTCGACCGAGCTGATCACGTGGATGGACCACCTGTGGATCCACGAGAGCATCGCCATCCCGATCCCCACCTTCGGGCGCTGGACCGACCAGCCGATGGAGAGCAACAAGCGCGTCGACATGTTCCTGCTCCAGGAGAGCAACAGCTTCGAGCTCGACATCGACGAGTACATCAAGTTCATCCGCACTCGCGGCAGCAGGGTCGCGGTCATCTGCAACCCGAACAATCCCGACGGCGGCTACCTGCCGCGCCGGGAGATCATCCGGTTCATGGACGAGCTGTCCGACCTCGACCTGATCGTGATCGACGAGTCGTTCATCGACTTCGTCGAGGTCGAGCGCAATCCGTCGGTCGCGGCCGAGGCGTCCATCCGGCCCAACGTGGTGGTGCTGAAGAGCCTCGGCAAGAACTTCGGCCTGCACGGCATCCGGTTCGGCTACCTGGTCGCGAACCCGGGACTGGCCGGGAAGATGCGCCGGACGCTGCCCAAGTGGAACCTGAACTCCCTCGCGGAGACCGTCGTGTTCATGCTGGCCGAGCACGAGGGCGAGTACGCCGAGAGCCTGCGGCTGCTGAGCCGCGACCGCTACCGCATGGGCATGGAGCTGTCGCGCATCCCCGACCTGACCGTCTACTCGTCGCAGGCGAACTTCCTGTTCGTGAAGCTCGGCGGAGGCATGGACGGCCGCGAACTGCGCGACCACCTGCTGGCCAAGCACCAGGTCTTCATCCGTGAATGCGGCAACAAGCTCGGTATGACCAGCAAGTTCGCCCGGCTCGTCGTGCGGCCCGAACAGGACGTGGAACGACTCGTCGAGGGCATTCGCGACTTCACCCAGGCGAGGTGGACGAGCCACGCCGTGCACGCAAGCCACTCCAGCGAACCGTCGCTGCTCATGCACAGCGCCTGATCGCAGACAGCACCCCCAGAACTCATCTCCGAAAGGTTGCCCACAGATGTCATCACCGCACGCCCTCAGCGGTCGGCGCGGCCAGGTGGCTGCGGCCGCGCTGGTGGCCGCCACACTGCTGAACGCGGCCATGTTCGGCGGTACCAACGCCACGGCGTCGTCTCACCGCGAGGCTCCGCTCATCGCGGGTGACCCGGCCGTGGACAACACGGACCTGTACGCGTTCGTGAGTCCCGACCACAAGGACACCGTGACGCTGGTCGGCAACTGGTCCGGGTTCCAGGAACCCAACGGTGGCCCCAACTTCTTCCCGTGGGCCGAGGACGCGCAGTACGACTTCAACGTCGACAGCGACGGCGACGCCAAACCCGACGTCACCCTGCGGTTCACCTTCCAGGACGACGACCGGCGCAAGAACAACACGTTCCTGTACGCCAACGGTGTCGTGGACTCGCTCGACGACGAGAACCTGCTGTTCCGGCAGCGCTACAACCTCGAGGCGATCTACCAGAACGGCCAGAAGGTCAAGCTGGTCAGCAACGCCCCGGTCGCGCCGTCCCCGAACGGCCCGGCGTCGATGCCGGACTTCAAGAAGCTGCGCGACCAGGCGATCACGCAGATCGCCGGTGGCGGCAAGGTCTACGTGGGCCCGTCCGAGGACGCGTTCTTCGCCGACCTGCGCGTGTTCGACCTGCTCTACGGCGGCAACCTGAGCGAGGTCGGCCAGGACACGCTGCGCGGCTACAACGTCAACACCATCGCGATCCAGCTGCCCAAGCAGGCGCTGGCGTTGCGCAACGACGCCCACCGCAACCCGAACATCGGCATCTGGAGCACCACGCAGCGCCGCACCCTGAAGCTCTCGCCCGGCAAGGCGGAGGCGGTCGGCGACTTCGTGCAGGTCTCCCGCCTGGGCAACCCGCTGGTGAACGAGGTCGTGGCCCCCGCGGGTCTGAAGGACGCGTTCAACGGCCTGCGCCCCGACCAGGACGCCGGCGTGAAGGAGCTCGTCGACCGGGTCGTGAACCCGGAGCTGCCGAAACTGATCGAGGCGATCTACAAGATCCCGGCGCCACAGGGTCAGCGCGACGACCTGGCGGAGATCTTCCTGACCGGCATCACCAAGAAGCTCGGCGCGCAGATCAACGCCGACCTGAACTCGCAGGTCAACAACGCGGACGTGGACGCGCGGCGGTTCCGCCCGTCCGAGATGCTGCGGCTGAACATGATGATCGAGCCGAACGCCAACCCGAACCGCCTGGGCCTGCTCGCGGGTGACACGCAGGGCTTCCCGAACGGCCGTCGGCTGACCGACGACGTGGTGGACATCGCCGTCCAGGCGATGGAGGGTGCGGCGGCGTCCGGCAAGCTCGTCGACGCACTGGCCACGGGTGACAAGGTCGACGCGAACGACCAGCCGTTCGAGGCGAACTTCCCGTACGTGGGCCTGCCCCGCAACGGCACCGCCGTCAACGCCTCGGGCACCACGGCCGAGGTCGCGGTCAACCCGGTCGGCCGGATCGGCAACATCGACCCGATGGCCATGACCACGGCGGTCGGTTCCGCGCTCGTGTTCGGCGCCGGCTTCCTGTTGTGGCGCAAGCGCCAGCAGCACATCCGCAAGTACGGGTCGCACTCGAAGTGAAGTACCAGCAACGGCAGGCCGTCGCGGTGGTTCTCCTGGTCACCGCGGCGCTTGCCTACCTCGCCGCCTCCGGTCCTGCCGACAGCAGGGCCGGGGGCGCGCCCCTTGAGCCCGTCGTTCCCGCCGTGGCGCAGCAGAACCAGATGCACAAGGTCGTGCACCAGCTGCAACAACGGCTGCACGAGCTTCCGCAGGACAAGGACTCCTGGGCGCGGCTCGGTTCGTCCTATGTGGAACTGGCGAGGGTGACGGCCGACCCTGCCTACTATGCGAAGGCCGAAGGCGCACTGAAGAACGCGGGCGACACGGGTCCTGCCGCCATCGGCATGGGCACGCTGGCCAACGCCCGCCACGACTTCCACACGGCCCGTGACTGGGCCCTGAAGGCTGTTGCCGCACTGCCCGCCTCCGCGGAGGCGTACGGCGTGCTGGCGGACGCGTTGACGCAGCTCGGCGACGACGCGGGCGCGCAGGACGCGGTGCAGAAGATGCTGGACCTCAAACCGAACACGGCGTCGTTCGCCCGCGCTTCCTTCCACTTCGAACTCCACGGTGACGTCGAGGCCGCCCGCGAAGCGATGCAGCGTGCGCTGAAGTCCTCCACGACACCCGAGGAGATCGCGTTCTGCCGTTACCGGCTGGGCGAACTCGCGTTCGACCACAACCGGCTGGATGTTGCCGCCGAGCACTACGAGCAGGGACTCGCGGCGAGAGGAGACGACATGACTCTCACTCAGGGCATGGCCAAGGTCGCGGCGGCACGGGGCGACGTCCCGGTGGCGCTGGAGTCGTACCGCAGGCTCGTGGCGCGCGCTCCCCTGCCCCAGTACCTGCAGGAGTACGCGGAACTGCTGGAAGCCGGCGGGAAGACCGCGGAGGCCGCCCAGCAGTACGCCGTGCTTTCCGAGCAGCAACGACTGATGGAGTCGCAGGGTGCTTCCGACGATCTGGCCGCGGCCCTCGTCGCCGCCGACCGCGGTGATGGCATGCAGGCGCTGCGCCGTGCGGAAAGCGAGTGGAGCCGCCGGCAGAGCGTCTTCGTCGCCGACGCCATGGCGTGGGCCCTGCACGTCAACGGAAGGGACGCGGAGGCGTTGAGCTACTCCGACCGCGCGGTGGCGCTGGGCTGGCAGAACGCCACGTTCTCCTACCACCGCGGCATGATCCTGGCCGCGCTCGGCCGGGTCGCCGAAGCCCAGGAGGCACTGGTGCAGGCACTCAGGCTGAACGCGAACTTCTCCCCGCTGCAGGCCCTGAAGGCGGGTCGCAAGCTCGCGGAGCTTCGAGGCGGCCGGTGAGCCTGTCCAGCTGGGTGGTGCGGCCCGTCCTGGTGGCGGCGTTGCTGCTCGCCGGCATCTTCTTCGTCAACGGCGAGGCGTCCGCCCACCCGCTGGGCAACTTCAGCGTCAACCACTACCACGGGCTGCACCTGCACCCGGACCGGATCGACCTGCGGTCCGTGGTCGACGTGGCGGAGATCCCGACGCTGCAGGAGAACCTGAAGACCCGCGACGCGCGGCAGTGGTGCGACGAGGTCTCCCGCACCGACCGCTCCACTGTGGACGGTCGCCGGATCACCTGGACGCTCTCCAGCTCCACCAAGGAACACCCGGTCGGCCAGGCCGACCTCCTCACCACCCGGCTGGTCTGCGAGTTCACCGCCAAGGTGGATCTCGACCGGCCGGCCAGGCTCGAGTTCCGCGACGAGTCGAACACCGACCGGGTCGGCTGGCGCGAGATCACCGCCGCCGGCAGCGGCATCCGGCTCACCGGCTCGAAGGTGCCGACCGAGAGCATCAGCGACGAGCTGCGGACGTACCCGGAGGACCTGCTCAGCAGTCCGATGGACGTCCGTTCGGTCGTGTTCAGCGCCGAACCGGGCAGCGGGTCCGAGCCGAAGGTCGCCACCGGCTCCCCCGTCCAGTCGTTGAGCGTCACGGCGGCCAGGCTCAACGACATCCTGGGCAGCGACGACCTCACGCCGTGGCTCGGGTTCTTGGCGTTGTTGCTGTCGTTGGTACTCGGCGCCTCGCACGCCGCGTTGCCCGGTCACGGCAAGACGCTCATCGCCGCCTACCTGGCCGGACGACAGGGCACGCCGAAGGACGCGTTCATCGTCGGTGCGTCGGTCACGGCCACGCACACCGGTGGCGTGCTGGTCCTCGGGTTGATCATCAGCGCCTCCAGCGCGCTGGCCGGGGAACAGGTGCTGCGCTGGCTCGGGCTGGTCAGCGGTGTGCTGATCGCGATGATCGGCGTGATGCTGCTGCGCTCGGCCCTGTCGACGACCCGCGAACCCGCGCTGGCCGGAGTCACGACGGGACATGGACACGGACACGACCACGGGCAGGGGCACGGGCACGGGCCGGGGCACGGGCACGGGCACGGCCACGGCTACAGCCGCGCGAGCCTCGTCGGCATGGGCGCGGCCAACGGCCTGGTCCCCTCGCCGTCTGCGCTGGTGGTGCTGCTCGGCGCGATGGCCCTGGGCCGCACCTGGTTCGGCGTCCTGCTGGTCCTGGGCTACGGCATCGGCATGGCCGGCACGCTCACCGCGGTCGGGCTGCTGCTCGTGAAGGCGCGCGATCGCGTCGAAAGAATCCTGGACGGCCGAGCCACCCGCCTGCTGTCGCATTACGCACCCGTCGGCACGGCCGCGACGGTCATCGTCGTCGGCGCCTGGCTGACATTGCAGGCCGTCTAATTACACCAATGTAAGTCGAAGGGCCCGGATTCATCTGAATCCGGGCCCTTCGTCTGTTTCCACCCTTACAGGTTCGCCACCACGAACTGCTTGCCCTCGGTGTTCTCGACCGCGATCGACCGCACCTGGTCCGACGGGACGCTCACCATGCCGCGTACCGTCGCGCCCTCGACCCTGCCCTTCTCGGACGAGGTCCACGCGAACGCCTCGGACTTCGTGCCGTCCTTGGCGATCACGACCAGCTTGCACTTCTGCAGGGCGGGCAGGCCGTTGATCTTGGCCGTGACCAGGTACCGGTCCTGTGACGACGGTTCGATGCCCGCCACCAGCTTGATCCCGCCCGTCGCCGTGGCCTCGCCCGTGCGTGGTCCGGCGATCGACGTCTGCGGCGCCTGGTTCTGCATGAACGCCGCGGCACCCCCGAACGCGACCACCGCGGCTACTGCCGCGGCGGCGAGATAGCCCGGCCAGCGCCGGGGCTTGGCGTGCAGCGGTTCGGGAAGGTCCTCCACCGGCTGCGGACTGGCTCTCGGGCGTGGGGCGGCCTCCCGCTGCTGCGGAATGGCCGACTCCTGCCTGATCTGCCGCAGCGTGCGCTGCAGCACCAGGTCCGACGGCATGGGCAGGTCGTCCTCGAGCTCGTGCAGAAATGCCTCACGAGGCACGTCGTCAAGTGCTGTTCGGATCCGATGGAAGTCGGCGACCTGCGCACGGCAGGACGGACAGCCCCGAAGGTGCTGCTCCACGCCAAGACTCTCGTGCGCGTCCAGAACGCCGAGCGCGTAGCAGCCAAGGGTGACCGCGTCGTGCGCGCCAGCTGTCATACGACCTCCTCGTCGTCCCGATTCGACCCCCGCGGCGAAACGGTGTCACAAGGAAAACGGGCAGATAGGAGTGGTCGGTTCAGCGTTCGAACGAGTTCATTCTGATTGCGCATAACAATGGCATTACGTAACCGCCCAACTACCCTTCCACCTCGTGCTGAGCTGCCCTTTTCACTCGATCGGACGACTCAAGGTGCGGTGATTGACTACAGGCACGCCTGTGGACGAACCAGCGGTCGTTCCTCGGACTCGATGAACACCGCGAGGCCGTCCAGGACCCGTGCGAGACCGAACTCGAACTCGTCCAGGAGGCATTCGAAGCCGCCCGAGTTCCAGATGTGGGTCATCATCGGCAGCCGGTCCGGCGTGAAGTGCTCCCAGAGCGCCTCGCGGCCGTCCCACCAGTCCTCCTCGGACACACCGGTCTCCCGTTCGGCCTGGACGCGGTCCGCCATCGTGCGGCCGACGCCGTCGACGAAGTGGGACACCGTCGTCACCACGGCGACGATCTCCTCGGCCGCCAGCCCCAGCTCCGAGACGGCGGCGTAGGCCGCGTCCTGACGCGTCATGGCGTGCGGGCCGGGTATCCGGCGCGAGGCCGTCAGCTGCAGCATCCACGGGTGCGCGCGGTACATCGCCCACACCTGCCGGGCGAAGAACTCCAAACCGGCGCGCCACGGGCCCTTGGGCGTGGGCTCGGTCTCGCCCCACACCGCGTCCACCATCAGGTCCAGCAGCTCGGACTTGCCCGGCACGTGCCGGTAGAGCGACATCGCGGTGTTGCCCAGCGTCTCGGCGACCCGGCGCATGGTGAGCGCGTCGATGCCGTCGGCGTCGGCCACCTTGATGGCCGCCTCGACCACTCGCGACTGGCTCAGCGCGGCCTTCGGTCCCCTGGTCGGCTCGGCAGGCGGCTCCCACAACAGGCGCACGCTCCGGTCCCGATCGCTCTTCACCCAGCCCCCTTCACGAACCTGCTTGCTGTGAATCCTAGAACCGTGTACAACGTACACCTAGTGTACAACGTAAGCAGTTAAGCCATGGGGGTGAAGTCGTGGGACACGCGGTGCTCGCGGAAGGCCTGCGCAAGAGATTCGACAAGAACTGGGCGCTCGACGGGTTCGACCTGGCCGTGCCGACGGGAACGGTGTGCGGACTGCTCGGCCCGAACGGCGCCGGCAAGACCACGGCGGTGCGCATCCTGGCCACGTTGCTGCGCCTGGACGGCGGCCGTGCCGAGGTCGCGGGCCACGACGTGGTGCGTGAGGCACCGGCCGTGCGCCGGCAGGTGGCGTTGAACGGCCAGCAGTCCACGGTCGACGACGTGCTGACCGGCAAGGAGAACCTGGTCATGTGGGGGCGGCTCTACCACCTCTCCAAGCGCCAGGCCGAGACGCGGGCGGACGAGCTGCTGGAGCAGTTCGGGCTCACCGACGCGGCGGACAAGCGGGCCAAGCAGTACTCGGGCGGCATGCGGCGGCGCCTGGACCTGGCGTCGAGCTTCGTGATGCGGCCGTCGGTGCTGTTCCTGGACGAACCGACGACCGGCCTCGACCCGCGCAACCGCGGTGAGGTCTGGCGGGAGGTGAAGCGGGTCGTCGCGGAGGGGACGACGGTGCTGCTGACCACCCAGTACCTGGACGAGGCCGACCAGCTCGCGGACCAGATCGTCGTGATGGACACCGGACGGGTCGCCGCGCAGGGCACGCCGGACCAGCTCAAGTCCAAGCTCGGCGGCGACCGGATCGAGGTCGTGGTCCGCAACGCCGACGAACTGCCGGTCGTGGCGGACGTGCTCGGCCCGGACGCCGAGGTGGACCCCGACACGTTCCGGGTGAGCGCTGCCGTCGCCGACCGGGTGGCGGCACTGACGCGGGTGACGTCGGCACTGGCCGCGAAAGGCGTGGAAGCCGAGGACATCGCGCTGCGGCGGCCGACCCTCGACGACGTCTTCCTCGCCATCACCGGGCACAAGGCAGTCTCGGAGGTGCGGGCATGAAGTATGCGGTCGTCGACTCGTGGATCGTCGCCAAGCGGGACCTGATCCACTGGGTGCGCGAGCCGGTCAGGGTGTTCGCGAACCTCGCCTACCCGATCATCTCGGTGCTGATCTTCGGGCTGGTGTTCGGCAGCGCGATGAACGTCTTCGGCGGCGGTGACTACATCGAGTTCCTGCTGCCGGGCATGTTCGGCCAGACCATCGCGTTCGGTGTCGGCTCCACGCTGATGATGGTGTCGATGGACGCCGACCGCGGCGTGACGGACCGGTTCCGCGCCTCGCCGATGTCGCAGACCGGCGTCGTGGCCGGGCGCAGCATCGCGGACCTGGTGAACTCGTCGCTCGAACTGCTGGTGCTCGCGCTGTGCGGGCTCGTGATCGGCTGGTCGTTCCGCGACGGGCTGCTCAACGCGCTGCTGGCGTTCGCGCTGTTCCTGTGGCTGCGGTTCGCGCTGGTCTGGGTCGGCATCTACCTCGGCCTGCTGGTCAAGCCGGAGGCCGCGCAGGCGTCGTGGATGTTCCTGTTCCCGCTGACGATGTTCGCGAACACGTTCGTCTCGCCGGAGCTGATGCCGGGCTGGCTGCGGGTGGTCGCGGAGTGGAACCCGCTGTCGTCGACCGTGGCGGCGGCGCGTGAGCTGTTCGGCAACCCCGGGGTCGGCGGCGACTCGTGGGCCGCGCAGAACTCGCTGCTACTGGCCGTGCTGTGGCCCGCGGTGTTCGTGGCGATCTTCTGGCCGCTCTCGGTGCTGAAGTACCGCAACCTCAGCCGCTGAGAAGTCGGTCCGGAACTGGTCGGTGAGCCAGCTCGCGAGCAGTCGCCGCCAGTTCCGGACCCTGGCCAGCATCTCGGGTTTCAACGTCCGGTCGCTCTCCCACTCCTGCCAGTCCTCGCTCGCGAGCCAGCCGACGCAGCCCGCGATCCGGTGGATCCTGAGGAGTTTCAGGTCGGGCGTGTGGCCGTAACCAGTCCAGAACGCTTGGGGCAAAACGGTTCCGTGCAGGTAGAGGTGTTCCTCGAACGCCGCCAGCTCGTCGAGCGGGTTGCCCTGGCCGGGGTTGTCCCAGTCGATCAGCGTGGCCCTGTCGTCGCTGACGATGATGTTGTAGAGGTTCACGTCGTTGTGCAGCAACCCGACCTGGTGGACCTTCGCGAACGCCTCGCCGATGTGCCGCCAGACCTCTTCGGACACCGGCAGCGCGTCCGCCAGCGTCCGGCCCTCGACGTACTCGACCAGCACGTCACCCCGGCCGTTGTGCGCGAGGACCTCCGGCGCGCCGGGCACCACGAACTTCGGCAGGTCGCGCGCCACCTTGGGTTGCCGCAGCACGGCTTTGCGCCCGTCGGCCAGCGTCACGAGGTGCAGGACGTTGGTGAGGCCCTCTCCTTCCAGCGGCTCGACGCGGACGGCGGTCTCCAGCAGTCGGAACAAACACCCACCTCCAGTGGTGATCGGTGTAACACAAGGCACATCGGACAGATAAGGAACGTCGGGGGATGCATTCGGCGGCGAAGTACGCATGGAGGCATACCGATGGTTCAACGTTCTCGGCGCTTGGCGCTGTTCGCGGTCCTGACACTGGTTCTACCACTGGCTGTGACCGGACAGGCACTCGCTGATCCCAACAACAACTCCCCTGCGAAGCTCACCAAGGCCGTCACGCTGGACGGCGTCCTGCGACATCTCGACGCGTTCCAGTCCATCGCGGACACCCACGGCGACCGCGCGTCCGGACGTCCTGGATACCAGGCGTCGGTGAACTACGTGGTCTCGCAACTGAGCGCGGCCGGCTACTCGCCGAGCGTGCAGGAGTTCGACTTCCCGTACGTGGAGGACGACTCACGGCTCGACCGCGTCGCTCCTGCCCCGCGGATCTTCCAGCGGGACAACGAGTTCACCCGCAACGGGTTCACACCGACGTTCGAGGGTGACGTCACCGGCGTCATCCAGCCCGTCGACGTGACCGTCCCGCCCGCGCCCGTGCCGAACACGAGCACCAGCGGGTGCGAGGCAGCCGACTTCGCCGGGTTCGTCCCCGGCCGCGTCGCGATGCTGCAGCGCGGCACGTGCGGGTTCAGCGTCAAGGCGCTGAACGCGCAGGCCGCTGGGGCGGCCGCGGTCATCCTGTTCAACGAGGGCCAGCCCGGCCGCACCGGACTGACCACACCGATCGGCGACACCCCCGGTCTCGCGATTCCCGTGGTGTTCGCGACCTACGCCGCCGCCGAGGAGCTCATCGTGCTCACGCCGGGCGCCACGGTGCGGGTGAAGGTCGACTTCACCGAGGAGATCCGGAAGGCGTGGAACGTGTTCGCCGAGTCCCGTGCCGGCAACGCGAACAACGTCGTCATGGCCGGCGCGCACCTCGACAGCGTGCAGGACGGGCCCGGCATCAACGACAACGGCAGTGGCACGGCCGCGTTGCTGGAGACCGCGATCCACCTGAAGAAGGTCAAGACCAACGCTAAGGTCCGCTTCGCCTGGTGGGGCGCCGAGGAGGAGGGCCTGCTCGGATCCGAGCACTACATCGCCACGCTGCCGCAGGCCGAGCAGGACAAGATCGCGCTGTACCTGAACTTCGACATGGTCGGCTCGCCGAACCACTTCTTCGGCATCTACGACGGTGACGACTCGAGCGGCACCGCGCCCGTGCCGATCCCGCCGGGGTCGGCGCAGATCGAGGACGTGTTCGAGAAGTTCTACGCCGACCGCGGCCTGCCGTCGGAGGACACGGACTTCTCCGGCCGCTCGGACTACGGGCCGTTCATCGCGGTCAACATCCCGGCCGGCGGCCTGTTCACCGGGGCCGAGGACGTGAAGACCGCCGAGCAGGCGGCACGGTACGGCGGCACCGCGGGCATCGCGTTCGACCCGTGCTACCACCAGCCGTGCGACACCAGGTCGAACCTGAACCTGACCGCACTGGACGTCAACGCCGACGCGATCGCCACCGCGGTGATCACGTTCGCGTTCGACACCTCGACGGTGAACGGCGTACGTGCGCCCGGCAAGTCGCACGGACGCGCACCGCAGGGTTCCGCTAGCTAGACCAGAGGTCGCACCGGTGATCCGCCGGTGCGACCTGCTTGGTCACCGCTTCAGACCACGGCTTTGTTCCGCGACAACAACCGTGCCGCCACCGCCGCCGGCAGGTACATCAGCACGCCGTACACGGCGGACGGGATCGCCATCGTCTCGTCGTTGAGCACGGTCAGCGCCAGCGTGATCGCGATCGTGGCGTTGTGGATGCCGATCTCCATCGCGCTGGCGATCGCCTGCTTGCGCTCCACGTTGAACGCCTTGGGCACGTAGTAGCCGATCAGCAGGCTGAAGATGCTCAGCAGCAACGCCGCCGGGCCGAGCGTCCCGATGTTGTCGATCAGCTGCTGGTAGGCCTGCGCGATCGCGGCGATGATGACGAGCACCAGCACCACGACGGACGCGATGCGCACCGGGTCGTTCATCTTCAGCGCCCACGCCTCGAACCTGCGCCGCACCACCATGCCGATCGCCACCGGCACCAGCACGATCGCGAAGACCTGCACGAACTTCGCGGGCTGCAGCCCGACCTCGGCGTTGTCCGCCATGAAGTGCGCCATGCTCAGGCCGACCACCAACGGCAACGTGAACACCGCGAGCACCGAGTTGATCGCGGTGAGCGTGATGTTGAGCGCGACGTCCCCGCCGGCGAGGTGGCTGAAGAGGTTCGCCGACGTGCCGCCCGGCGACGCGACGAGCAGCATCATGCCGACCGCGAGCACGCCCTTGAGCCCGAACGCGAGCACCAGGCCGAGGCAGACCGCGGGCAGGACGATCACCTGGCAGGTGAGCGCGATGACCGCGGCCTTGGGGTACTTCGCGACCCTGGCGAAGTCCGCGACCGTGAGGGTGAGACCGAGTCCGAACATCACCAGGCCCAGTGCCAGCGGCAGGAAGATCTGTACGACTAGCACGGTGGCCTCCGCGGATGTCCAGCTTGTCCAGTGTGATCTGTTCGGAAGATCCTGGCGTTACCCCTGGGCTGATGGAATAGGCCAGGTGGCGGCACCGCAACCCGGATCCGTGATAGTCCTGTAGAAAACCTTCTGGAGGAAGAATGATCGCGGCGGTGCTCGGAGCGACCGGCAAGCAGGGCGGTGCCGTCGCCCGGCACCTCGTCGCGGCGGGCTGGGACGTCCGCGCGGTGACCCGCAACCCCGAGGTTCCCGGCGGCACGGTGGCCGACCAGGACTCACCGGAGTCGCTCGCGCAGGCCTTCTCCGGTGCCGACGCGGTGTTCAGCGTGCAACCCGCGCCGCACGACCCCCGCGCGCCGCAGGGCTACTCCCCCGCCACGGAGACCCGCTGGGGTCGCAACGTCGCCGACGCCGCGCTGGCCGCCGGCGTCGCGCACCTCGTCTACGCGTCGCTGGTGGAGGCCGTCGAGGAGACCGGCGTCGCGTCGTTCGACAGCAAGTGGGAGGTCGAGCGGCACATCGCGGACATCGGCCTGCCCGCGACCGTGCTGCGGCCGACGACGTTCATGGACGGCCTGTACGCGCCCGGCCTGCCCAAGCTCACCCACCTGCTGCACCCGTCGGTCCGCTACCACCTGGTCGCGGTGGACGACATCGGCGCGATCGCCGCGCGGGTCATCGCCGATCCCGACCGGTTCATCGGCTCGTCGCTGACGCTCGCCGGGGACCTGCTGACGCCTGTGGAGATCGCCGGGTTGATGGGTCTGGAGTACGAACAGTTCCAGGTGGACGATCCGGAACTGCGGAAGGTGTTCACCAGCGACGCCGAACCGGACGTCGACATCGAGGCCCTGCGCTCTCTGCACCCCGGGCTGCGCACCTTCGCGGAGTTCCTGGAGGACACTGGACGCCGTGCAGATCGGCGTGTTCACGGCCGGTGACCTCGAACCGGCCGGGATGGTCGCGCTGGCGGTCGCGGCCGACGAGGCGGGGGCCTGGCGGTGAAAGTCGGCAGCCCCGGGACGTCGAAAAGCTATGGTCGGCGGTGTGTTCAGCCTTGCCACACCGCCGCTCTTCGCCAGACTCCACGACGCACAGAACGTCCTGATCGCGGGAGCGGGCGGGGGATTCGACGTGTTCGCGGGCATCCCGCTCGGCGTCGCGCTGCGCGGGCAGGGCAAGCGGGTGCACTACGCCAGCCTCAGCTTCAGCGACCTGGAGCGCCTCGACCTCGGCGCGTGGCTCGAGCCCGGACTCGCCGCCGTCGCACCGGAGACCTCCGGCGAGGACGCGTACTTCCCCGAACGCGAGCTCGCGCGGTTCCTCGGCGACACCGTCTACGCGTTCCCGCGCACAGGTGTGCGGCCGTTGCGCAGGGCGTACCGCACGATCATCGAGAAGCACTCCATCGACGCGGTCGTGCTCGTCGACGGCGGCACGGACATCCTGCTGCGCGGCGACGAACAGCACCTCGGCACGCCGACCGAGGACATGACGAGCCTTGCCGCGGCCGCGGGCATCGACGGGGTGGTGAAGATCGTGACCAGCCTGGGATTCGGCATCGACGCGCACCACGGCGTGTGCCACGCGCACGTGCTGGAGAACCTGGCGGCGCTGGACAAGCAGGGCGCGTACCTCGGCGCGTTGTCGATCCCGTCGGACAGCTTCGAGGCCCGCGCCTACACGACCGCCGTCCAGCAGGCGCAGGACGCGACGCCGTTGTCACCGAGCATCGTGAACGGCCAGATCGCGGCCTCGCTCCGGGGCGAGTTCGGGAACGTGCAGTTCACCAGGCGCACCGAGGGCAGCGAACTGTTCGTGAACCCGTTGATGGGCGTGTACTTCAGCGTCGACCTCGACGCGCTGGCCCGCGGCGTGCACTACCTGCCCGCGCTGGAGAAGACGCGGACGGCGTTCGACGTGGCGCTCGCGATCGAGGAATACCGCGAGACCAACGACGAACGCCGCCCGAAGCGCGCTCTCCCTTACTGACGACGCCGGATCACCAGCGCCACCACCAGGACCATCACGCCGATCGCCACCGCGGATCCGAGCACCCACAGTGCGTAGACCGCGAACGCCACGAACTCCGCCCCGATCGACGCCACGGACGTGACCGTCGCGCGGGCATCAGACTCGATCCGGTGCTGGAGCTCGGTCTCCACGTGCACCAGCACGAACCGGTACAGGCCGTAGAACAGTCCCAACAGGATGATCGCGAGCGGTACGGCCAGCAGCGCCGCCACGATCAGCAACGCACCCGAGGCGAACAGCGCCCAGCCACGGAACGGCAACCGGCCGGCGAGCGAGGCACCGGCGGCGCCCATCAGCGGCACGCCGATCGTCGCCATCGGCACCCACACCGTCGGCACGCTCCAGTCCTGCGCCAGCAGTGTGAAGTACTCCTCGAACGCGTCGATCGCGTACACCAGGGCCACCGCGAGCACGGCACGTTTGATCGGCACGGACGCGCGCAGGCCGGTCGTCAGCGTCGCGAGGTACCCGAGTTCGTCGTCGTCCTCGTCGTCGCGTTCGGGTTCCGGGAACCGCAACGCGATCACCGCCGACGCGAGGCACATCGCGACCGACACCCAGCCCGCCAGCTCATAGCCACCGAAGGAGAACAACGCCGTGGCGATGACCGCGACCGGAACCTGGGCGATCAGCTCGATGGTGTCGACGCGGGCGTTGAGCCGGCCGTACAGGTCCTCGTCGCCGTTGGCCGCCAACCCGTCGTAGAGCAGGGCCTCGAAGGCACCGGACTGCAGCGTGCCGCCCAAGCCCCACAGTACGAAGCCGGCCGCGAATCCCCAGAACGACGGGAACAGCACCCAGGCCGCGTACCCGAAGGCTTGCAGCACACCGGAAGCGACCAGGCAGCCTCGCCGCGAGAAGCGGTCCGCAAGCGCACCCGACGGCACCTCGAACACGACCGAGGTCAGCGACCAGATCGCGAGCAGCACCGAGATGGAGGCGTCCGACAGCCCGCTGTCGGCGAAGAGCAACGCGTACAGCGCGTAGATCGGGATGAGGTGCGAACACCATGCCCACGCCGTCGCGGTTCGGGATAGATCAGTTGAAGATCAATGTCGTCGTCGCATGGGACAAGACTAGGCCGCCAGCGCCACCGAATAAATGGCGCTGACGGCCTGTAGTCGCCTAGTGGTGCGACCCGGAAGGTCGGCTGGGTAATTCACGCTCAGCAGGACACCTCACGATGCGCCCGTCTGACCGCGAATTCGCCCGGCAACCTTCCGGGCCGCACCACTAGAAACCTGCGGTGATCTTCGTGAACGCGAGCTCGGACTGCTGGATGCCGGAGCAGTGCGCGGCCACCTGGCCGTCGCAGCCACCGCGGTCGCGGTTGACCGACCAGAAGGCCAGTCGCCCGAGGCCGTTGGACTTCGACCAGTCACGGATGGCGGTCCAGTCGTCGACCGTGGTCAGCTCGCGCTGGTCCGACAGGCCGTTCATGCCCGAGATGCCGACGTGCTGGAACGCCTCGGCGTCGCTCCAGCCGAAGGTCGACCTGAGCTTGTTCTTCAGCCCCGTGGCCGCGTTGATGGTGTCGGTGCGGATGTTGGCGCTGCCGAAGTTGAACGGCATCAGCGTGAACACGTCGATGTTCGCGTTCAGCGCCTTGGCCTGGTCGATGAGCCGGTTGCCCCAGAACTCGGGACCGGTCTTCGAGGTGCCGATGGTGACGATCGTCTGCAGGCCGGGGTTGTTCTGCTTCACGATCTTCAGCGCGCCCAGGATCCGGTCCTGCACGACGGCGTTCTCGAACTCGTCGGTGTTCTCGATGTCGATGTCGATCGCCTTGAGCCCGTAGGCGCTGATCACCTGCTGGTACGCGCCGGCCAGTGCCTCGGGGGTCGAGCAGTTCGGGCCGAGCTTGTTGCCGCTCCAGCCACCGAACGACGGCACGATGTCACCGCCGGCCGCGCGGATGGCGTTGATCGCCTGCTGGTCCGCGCCACCGGTGAGCGGGCGCTGGCCGTCCCACGACGGGGTGCACCCGCCGCTGGACAGGATGAACGCGAGGGTGAACCACTTGACGCCGGTCTGGCTCATGACCTGCGTGGCGCTCTGCGGGTTGCCCCAGCCCAGGTACAGGTAGGGCGCGCCGCGGCCGGTGCCGGGCAACGGCGGGTTCGACGTCGTGGTCGTGGTGGTCGTGGTCGTCGTCGGCGGGTTGCCGGTGCCGTCGCACGAACCGCCGTTGACTTTGCAGCCGGACGGGCTCGCGCCGGAGCCCTTGACGGTGAAGCCGAAGCTCACCGAGCCGCCGACGGGCACGCTGCCGTTCCAGGTGTTGCGGACGGTGATGTTCTGGCCGTTCGCCCCGTAGCTGCCGTCCCACAGCGACGCGATCGACTGCCCGCTCGGCAGCGTGAACTCGACGGTCCACGACGTGAGCGCGGACGCGCCGCTGTTGGAGATCGTGTACTTCGCCTCGTAGCCGGTGCCCCAGTCCGAGGTCTTGGTGAACGCCGCCGTCACGCCCGACGCGCCACTCGCGGGCGCGGCGGCAACGCCTCCGACCACGGTGGCTATCGCCAGGCCGAGGGTCAGGATCTGCCAGCGAAATTTCTTCATGGTGCTCCATTCACGCGCAGGGGGTACGTGATGGCAGGCACGTTAACTGGTCTAAACCACCCGTTCAAGGGGATGAACCGGACATCGTTCGCCCTCGTCAGAGCCCGGCGGGAGAACGCTCCGCGCCATCGCGATCGCGCTCCTCCAGCAGTTGCAGCAGGGCGTAGGTGGTCTGCCGCTGCTCCTCCACGAGCTTCGTCAGCCACGATCCGAAGTAGAGGAACCCGCCGACGCCGATCAGCCCGACACCCAGGATGCCGCCCGACACGACGTACGGGATCTGCTCGAAGGTGTAGCCGGTGTGCGCGACGCCCCACCAGGCGAAGAGGATCGCCGCGATCCCCGCCGTCATCAGCATCGTGCCCACGAGCCCGAGTCCGCTGCGCATCCGTGCGCGGCGCCGGTCCTGGATCGTCATCGCTCACCCGTTGCGGAGGTCGGGGACACCGGTCGGGTGTCCGGAGGGACAGGGGGCGCCGCCCAGCAGGAAGGTGCCGAACGACTTCATGCCGAACGCTCCCGCCGCCGCGACCCCGAGACCGGTGAGCACCAGCAGTGCCGGTACGCCGGGGAAGTCGAGCAGCGAACGGGGTTTGGCGCGGGCGGACGCGACCGGTGTGACCGTCCTGGGCGGCGTCACGCCCGCGACCGGAGGCGCGCCCAGTGCCGGTGGCGAGGTGTCGGCGGCGGGCGGCACCACGGGCATGATCGGGGCGGGTGCGTCCGGCGGTGTCAGAGGTGCTGAGGCGGAAGCGTTTGCGACGGCCTCGGTGTCGCCGACGACCACCACCATCTTGCGCAGCGGGTTGAGCAGCGGCACGAGTTCCTTGGGCAGCAACGGGGCCAGGACGCCGTCCAGGATCCCGCCGAGACCGAGCTTGGTGCGCAACGCCAGCACGTCGACGGTCAGCGTGAGGCCGCGGCTGGAGGACGTCGCCGCCGCGCCTTCGAGCTTCGTCGCGGCCGTGGGCCAGGTGAGGGTGATCCCCAGCGGTTCCAACGCCTTCAGCAGTCCGTCCGGCGGCGCGTCCGGCGCCTTGACCGGGAACTTCTGGCCCAGCACGGTGAACTCGGCGATCGAGAACGTGCTGGTGCCGCTCCCCTTGCTGCCGTCGCTCACGGCGACCGACTCGAACTTCACGCCCGACAACACGACCAGGCCCGCCAGCAGTGAGATCGTCTGCGCGGACGTGACGGCGGTCGAGCGGGCCTCGGACGCGCCGGCCGAGCTGACGCTGCTCGACGACAGGCCGTCCGCGGTCAGCAGGAACGGCACCTCCTGCTTCGCGCCCGCGTGGGACTCGGCCTTCGCGGCTCCGGCGGTGGCCTTCATGCCCGGCTTCGACTCGTCCGCCGGGCCACCGGGGTGTGCCGCGTTGGCCTGCACCGGGTAGGCGAAGCCGAGCAGCTGGGGCAGGCCGGTGCCGACGGCCGCGCCCGGCCACAGCGAGCTGGCGACCGACCGGCCGATCGGGCCGGAACCCAGTTCCGTCTGCGTGTAGGAGAGGTGCACCTCGCCCTGCGGTTCGGCCGGCACCGGGATCAGGTCGGTGTGCAGCAGCACGGACACCGGCGCGGCGTGGGCGGTCAGCGTGAACCCGCCGATGTCCGCCTTCGCGGGTGCCGGGGACAGCAGGAGGAGCAGCAGGACGAGCGCGTACCTCATGACGTCCCTCCGAAGTAGACGGTGGCCAGATCGCTGCCGGCGGAGATCTCGCCGTGCGTCATCACGACGACCTGGTCGGCGACGGCCGAGGCGGTCTCGGCGAACTGCTCGACGATCAGCATCGTTACGCCGGACCGCGCCAGCTCCCCCACCACCTCGTACAGCTCGGCGACGATCACCGGGGCGAGGCCCATCGAGAGCTCGTCGATCACGAGCACGGCCGGGTCGGTGATCAACGCGCGGGAGAACGCGAGCATCTGCTGCTCGCCGCCGGACATCGAGCCCGCGAGCTGCCGGTGGCGTGCCTTGAGCTTCGGAAAACGTTGGTAGACCAGCTCGGCGTCGCCGCGCATCAGCCTCAGGTTCTCCGCCACGGTCAGGTTCGGGAAGATCGCGCGGCCTTCCGGGATCGTGCACAGGCCGGCCCGGGCCAGCTCGTCGGGCGGGGCGTCGTTGACGTGCACCCCGCCCAGGTGGACGTGGCCGGATGTGGCCCTGATCTGTCCACTGAGGACTTTGACGAGCGTGGACTTGCCGGCACCGTTCGGGCCGAGCAACGCGGTGACGGTGCCGCGCGGCACGTTCAGCGACACCCCGCGCAGCACCTCGATCCGGCCGTAGCCGGCGTGGACGTCCGTGATGTCGATCATCCGAGGTACGCCTCCCGGACACCTTCGTGCGCACGGACGACGTCCGGAGTGCCGGAGACCAGCAGCCGTCCCAGGTTCAGCACGTGCACGTGGTCGCAGTAGCCCATCACGAGGTCCATGTCGTGCTCGACCAGCACGACCGAGCGGCCCTCCGCGCTCAGTTGCCGCAGCAGCTCACCGAACGCGTCGGTCTCCGCCCGGTCGAGGCCGGACGACGGTTCGTCCAGCAGCAGGAGGCTGGGATCGGTGGCCAGGGCGCGAGCCAGTTCCAGCAGGCGCGCGGCGCCGGTCGGGACGGTGTCGGCCTGGTTGCCCGCGAACTCCGCGATCCCGACCCGTTCCAGCAGTTCCCTGGCCAGCTTCGCGGGCCTGCGGCGGCTTTCCAGCGCCACCACGACGTTCTCCCAGACCGTCAGCGACCCGAAGACCTCCAGCCGCTGGAACGTCCGCGCGACGCCGAGCCTCGACCGCTGGTGCGGCCCCCTGGTGGTGATGTCCTCGCCGTCGAGCAGCACCCGTCCGGCCGTCGGCCTGCGCAGCCCACTGATCACGTCGAACAACGTGGTCTTGCCCGCGCCGTTGGGCCCGATCAGGCCGGTGACGCCGGGTTCGACGGTCAGGGACACGTCGCCGACCGCGGTCACCTCGCCGAAGCGGACCGTCACGCCCTCCACCCGCAACGTGCTCATGCGCGCCGCCAGGACCAGGCCCGGAAGCCCCAGCCGACCAGCCCGTTGGGCTCGCGCGCGAGCCCGGCCGCCGCCACCCCGAGCAGCACGACCGCCACTCCCGCGAACGCCGGGAAACCGCTCTGCAGCACGGGAAGCAGCATCAGCAGCACCCCGCCGAGCAGTGCGCCGGACACCGACGTCACGCCCGCGATCACCGCGAACAGCAGCAGCGGCAGGTTGTTGAACAGCTGGAAGTCACTCGCCGCGACGGTCTCCCGTAGCTGGGCGAACAGCCCGCCCGCCAGCCCCGCGATCGCCGCCGACAGGGAGAACACCCACACCCGGATCCAGCGCACGTTCAGCCCGAGCGTCGCGCACGCCGCCGAACTGTCCTTGACCGCGATCATCCGCCGCCCGAGCCGTCCGCGCCGGACGGCCAGCACGCCGACGCCGACCAGGACGAAGACGGCCGCGCACAACAGCAGCTGAGCGGTCGCCGACTCGACGAGCTTCGGCACCTGCAGACTGCCCCGCACGCCGAACGCGATCGGCGACTGCAGCACGAGCTTGTCCATGAGCTGCGCGAACCCCAGCGTCGCCAGCGCCAGGTACAGCCCACTGACCCGCAGCGCCGTCAACGCGATCAACGCCCCGACGGCCGCCGCGACTCCGGCCCCGATCAGCAACGTCACGGGCGACGGACTGCCGAGCCGCGCCACCGTCACCGCGCCCACGCCGACGAACGTGAACTGCCCCAGCGACACCACACCGCCGTACCCGGTGAGCAGCACCATCGACAGCAGCACGATCCCGAACACCAGTGCCAGCGCGAGTTGCCCGGCCACCACCGAGTCCACCAGCAACGCCAGCACGACGACCACACCCGCGAACAGCCCGGCGCCCACGCCGGTCGTCAACGCGTTCGGCACGGCCACCCCGCGCGATCCCCGGACACCACCGATCCGCAGCGGCGACTGCGGCATCGCGAGCAGCACCACGAACAGCAGCAGGGCCGGAATCGCCGCCCGGAAGGAGATCCAGAACGGCGACGACGGCAGGTACGCCACCGCGTACGACTGCACCAGCCCGAGCCCGAGCGCGCCGGCGAACGTCCACGGCAGACTCCGCAACCGCCCCACCAGGGCGGCCGTGTACGCGGTGATCACGAGCAACGTCATCGTCACGTAGTCGAGCTGCACGACCGGCGTGAGCAGGATCCCGCCCAGCGCCGCCAGCGCCGACCCGATCGCCCAGCTCAGCGCCGACAACCTGGCCGGCCGCGTCCCGTAGAGCGCGGCCAGCTCCGGCGCGTCGACACAGGCCCGCATCGCGAGCCCGGTCCGCGTCCGGTTCAGCAGCACGTACAGCCCACCGGCGACGAGCACCGCGCAGGCCAGCGTCACCAGATCGTGCCCACTGACGAACGACTGTCCGATGTGGACGCCGAGCTGGTCGAGGAACGGCCGCACCGGACGCGCCTGCGGCGGCCAGAGCACCTGCGCCACCCCGATCAGCCCGACCAGCAACCCGACCCCGGCCACCAGCGTGATCCCGACCGGCGCCCCCGCGAGCCGCCGCATGACGAACCGCTCGACCACCAGCCCGAACAGCGGCGCGCCCACACCGACCACGAGCAGCAGCGCGAGCCACTGGGGCAGGCCGCGGTTCTCGGCGAGTTCCCAGTAGAGGAACGCCATGACCATGCCGATCGCGCCGTGGCCGACGTTGAAGACCTTGGAGGTGCTGTAGGTCAGCACGAGGCCGCCGGCGACGACGGCGTACGCGCCGCCGGTGACGAGGCCGAAGATGGTGTAGGCGAGCAGGGCGGTCATGAGCCGCTCCCAGCAGGGAGGCCGAAGGCCGGGCAGGCGAGCAGGGCGGTCATGAGCCGCTCCCGGCGAGGAGGGTGGTCATCCGCCCACCCCCGTGTCGATCAACGACCCGCACGAGTACCCCGAAGCGGGCGCCAACCGGCTCCACGTCCCGCCCTTCAACCGCACCAGCGTCATGCAGGCCGAAGTCCGCTTCCCTCCCACGTCCTGCGGCGCGACCATGCCCTCGGCGGTGAAGTCGTGCACCCCGCGCACCGCCTCGATCATCGCCTTGCGGGTGAGCTGCGGCCCGACCTTCGCCACCGTGGTCACGAACAACCGGGCCGCCGCCCAGGCGAACATCCCGAAGTACGAGGGCGCGGCACCGGGCGCCACCCGCCCCAGCCACTGCTTGTACAGCGCCACCTGGGCGTTCGCCTCCTCGAACAGGGCGCCGTTCGTGTAGACCACGGTCCCCTCGACCGCCGCTCCGCCCTGCTTGATGTACTGCGGGTCGTACGCGGACGGGTCCGTGATGAACGCCTCCGGCGTGTATCCCTGCTGCCGCATGGCCTGCTGCAACCGCACCGCGTACTGCGCCGAGCCGATCCAGTACACGATCTTGGTGCCGGTCTCCTTCAGCTTCGCCACGTACGGCGCGTAGTTGACGTCGGTGATGTCGATGGCCTGCGAGTAGACGAACTTGATCCCGCGTGCCTCGGCCGCCTTCTGCATGCTGCGCGCGTTCTGCGCGCTCGCGTCGGCGTTGAGGTACAGGTAGGCCGCAGCACCGATGCCGCCGGGGAAGCTCGACTTGACCAGGTCCGGTCCGGCCGACGACACGAGGTTCACGACGTTCGACGCCACACCGAAGCTCACGGGTGTGCGCTGGCGTTGTGCGGTGACGGTCGAGGCCCGCAGGTCGGGTATTCCGCAGCCGGCCGCCGCGGGTCCGCCGCCCTGGTCGAACGCCGACATCGAGCCGACCAGCGCGAAAGCCTGTTCGCAGGCCTGGGAGGTGGCCTGCTGGTCGCCTCCGCTGTCGGTGCGGGAGTCGAACGAGACGAGCTTGAGCTTGCGTCCGCACACCGAGCCCTGGGTGGCGTTGAAGTACTCGACGAACGCCTTGGTGGCCTGCTGGGCCGACTGGAAGAGGCCGGGCACCGGACCGCTGATGTCGGAGATGTTGGCGATCGTGATCTCGCCGGCCGTGACGCCCTTGTCCGTGGCGCCGCCGGTGCCCTGGCAGCCGCCCGCGATGCTGCCGGGCGGGTTCGGCTTCTGGTCGGGCTGCTGCGGGTTCGCGGCGCCCGGCTGCTCCGCGGTGCCTTCGGGCACCACGCCGTCCTCGCCGGTCACCGCACTGTCCTGGGTGCCGGCCGAGCCTCCTTGAGGCACGACGAGTGCCGCCCGTTGCTCGTCGGTGAGCCTGCTTCCGCAGCCGGCGAGCAACGCGCAGATCGTGAGTGCGATCAGTGCGGTCCTGCGACGCATGAGCACTGACGCTAGGGCTCTGCATCAATCCAGGTCCACGCGTCTTCTAGAACGCGTTCTACATGCAAACAATCGTCGCGAAATCCGTCACCAAAACGCGGTCGCCTCGTTAGGAGCGACCGCGTCAAGGAACACGTTCTACCTACGACGGCGGCAGCGGCTCCGGACGGCGCGGCCGGATCACGTCACCGGACGACTCACCGCGCACCCGTCGCATCACCCACGGCACGACGTGCTCGCGCGCCCACCTCCAGTCCTCCGCGCGCCGGACGCGGCGGTCGACCAGCGGGGCCACGCCCAGCACGGTCCGCTGCAACGAGTGCGGGACACCGAGAGCGTCCAGAACGGAGATCGCGACCTCGGCGTGCCCGGACGAGTTGAGGTGCAGCCGGTCCGGCGACCACATACGACGGTCGCGCAGCTGACGCATGTTCCACATGTCGCCCAGCACGCACGAGTGCTCGGCGGCGATCGCGCGCACGTGCTCGTTGTAGATGGCCACGCGACCACGCATCCTGCGGAACACCGGGTCGTCACCGCCGTCGACGCCGGTGAAGAGGATCACGCGCGCGCCCGCGTTGGACAGGCGTGCGACGGCCGCGCGGTAGCGGCGCATCAACGCGTCGATGTCCACCTTGGGTCGCATGAGGTCGTTGCCGCCCGCGTAGAGCGACACCAGGTCCGGCTTCATCGCCAGAGCGCGTTCGAGTTGCTCACCCAGCACCTGCGGCAGCAGCCGGCCGCGCACGGCCAGGTTGGCGTAGGTGAACTCGGGGTCCGCCGCCCCCAGCACGTCGGCGACGCGGTCCGCCCAGCCCCGCACACCATTGGGACGGCCGGCGTCTTCGTCGCCCACACCCTCGGTGAACGAGTCCCCCAACGCCACAAAACGCTTGCTCATGCTCACGACCCTATGACGGGCATTCGGCGCAGAGTCGACGGGGGTTGCGGCCGCTTCGATAACGTTTCGGTAACGGCAACGTCTCGAACTGAGGCGGCTTCCCATTCCTGGCCGTATTCCCGTTCGTGCGACTCCCCATGGACTTGGCGAAGCCGACGCGACTGATGGTCGCGCTGGCAGGCTGTGCGCTGGCGGTGCTCCTGAACACCGGAACCGCTGCCGGGCAGCCCGCCACGCCGTCGACCCCCATCTCCACACCGCCGCCGGACAGCAGCGGCAAGGGCGACGAGATCGTCCAGACGCAGTGGGGACCCCTCGGACCGGCAGACCGGGACTTCATGAACCGGGTCAAGACAGCCGGCCTGTGGGAGAAGCCCGCAGGCGAGAAGGGCAAGGCCAAGCGCGCCGACCAGCCCAAGATCCAAGAGGCCTGCAAGCACCTCATCGAGGGGCACACCCTCCTCGACAACGTGGTGAACCGGGCGGGCGTTCTGCTCGGCCACACGTTGCCCACGGAGGCCTCGGACGAGCAGAAGGGCTGGCTCGCCGAAATGGACGCGGCGACCGGTGACGAGTTCGACGCCGTCTTCGCCAACCGGCTCCGCGCGGCGCACGGCAAGGTCTACGCCTACGCCGCGCAGATCCGGGCCGGCACCAAGAACGAGCTCATCCGCATCCTGTCCACGCAAGCGATGATCACCGTCTTCGACCACATCAAGGTGCTCGAGGAGACCGGTCGCGTCGACTTCGCCGGACTGGAATCGCCACAACCGCTCGCACCGCCCCCGCCCGTGAACGACTCCGGGACCCCGGAGGCGACGGGCGACCAGGCGGCCGAGCAGACGGCCAACCCGACCGACGGCGTGATCCCGACCGTGCCGCAGGGCACCAGGTTCACCCGCACCGCCGAGCAGGGCGTGTTCGGGGACAACAACGGTGTCTTCTTCGGCGCCATCGCCGTGCTCGCGCTCGCGCTGGTGGGGATGCGAATGATCTCCCGATCGAAGAAATCACGGCGGAAATCTCGTTCGTACTGACAAAAACAGCACACCCAGGTTCATCCCGAAGATAGCGGCCCCTAACCGCCGTCAGCTTCACCATGCCGTTTTATCGGACTACCACGAGGTGGCAAATGGCTATTCACCGGAGGAAATCCACGATCTGGCTCACCGCCGCCGCTGCGGCGATGGCCGTGGTCGCGGGCGGTGCCGCGGTGGTGGCCGTCAGTTCTTCTGATGGCTCCGCGCTCGCCGACGGTGCGGACAAGAGCTTGTTCGTCGACATCACCAAGGTGAAGCCGAACGTCAAGAAACCAAGGGCGGAAAACGACGCCACCACCGGGACGTTCACCGTGGACTGCGGCAGGAACGAGAACGGGCACTTCAACCCGGACAACTTCATCGCGCAGCCTGGTGTCCGCAACGGTGCCGAGCACCTGCACGACTACGTCGGCAACCTCTCCACGAACGCGGACTCGAACAACAAGTCGCTGCAGGCGGCAGGTACGACCTGCAAGAACGGTGACAAGTCCGCCTACTTCTGGCCCGTCGTCCGCATCATCGACGAGGAGCCGGACGAGGCCGCACCGCCCGCCGAGCAGGCCCCGCCGAAGAAGGACGACAAGGCCCAGCAGGACAAGGACAAGGCGGCCAAGGAAGCAGCCCAGCTCGAGTGCCCCGACGTCGCGTCGCTGCTGCCCGAGGACGTGCCGGACGCGGCCCAGCCGGAGATCGACCGCGAGCTCGAGAACGTCGAGAAGGTGACGGCCGAGGCCGAGAAGAGGCTCGAGCAGGTCAAGGCGCAGGACCGCGACAACATCATCGTCGGCCCGACGCGCGAGAAGCGCGCCGCCATCCTGAACCGCATGATGCTGGCGTTCAGCCGCCAGGGCAAGCAGGCTCCCGACCTGAACCCGGCCGCCGCCTGTGCGGTGAAGGACCAGGCCCAGGGCGAGAAGGGCCTCGACAACGGGGGCGAGAACAGCGACGACGCCCAGGCCGAGGGCACCGAGAACAAGAAGAACGAGAACAACCCCGAGGAGAACGCCAACAACGAACTCGAGGGCAACGAGGGCGAGATCCAGCGCCCCGCCGTCGTCGACCTGACCTTCCGCGGCAGCCCGACCGGCAAGGTCACCGCGATGCCGAAGTTCCTCCGCGTTCTCTACGGTGACGCCAAGGCCGGCCAGAACGGCCCGAAGAACGCCAAGGCGTCCTGGACCTGCACCGGCTTCGAGGACAAGGTCCTGATAGACAAGTACCCGATCTGCCCGCAGGGGTCGAAGGTCAAGCGCGTGCACGACTTCCCGAGCTGCTGGGACGGCAAGAACATCGACTCCGCGAACCACCGCGACCACATCGTGTTCCCCGACCAGAACGGCAAGTGCAAGCGGGGCTTCAAGGCCGTCCCGCAGCTGCGCATCTCGCTGACCTACAACATCCCGCTCGACGTCCAGCAGGACGGTCGCTACCTGGTCGACTCCTTCCCGGAGGAGGAGCACAACCCGCTCACCGACCACGACGACTTCGCGAACGTGATGTCGCAGAAGATCATGAACCGCCTGGTCAAGTGCATCAACACCGGCAAGAAGTGCCGCGAGTGACGCTCTGACCACGTAGTTCAGCTAGGCGAAATCCCCTGGTGCCCCTCCCGCGCACCAGGGGATTCTCGTTGTGCGGCTTCGCATTGTTCACCAGCGTGAATCCTGTACCGGAACAGTTGACCGCAAAGGTATAGACCACTGACACTGGCCGCATGGTCACCCGTTCCTGCACGGTTCTGATCGCCCTGCTGGCATCTCTTCTGGTCCCGGTCACCGCCCAGGCGGCGCCGGCGACGTTCGTCCACCCGGGAGTCGTGGTCTCCCGGCCACAGCTGGACTTCATGCGCACCAAGGTCCTGGCCGGCGCCCAGCCGTGGAAGACCGCCTACGACCGCATGATGGCGTCGAAGTACGCCGACCTGAACCGCACGCCGAAACCACGGGCGGTCGTCGAGTGCGGCCCGGTCAGCAACCCCAACAACGGCTGCACCGACGAACGCGAGGACGCGCTCGCCGCCTACACGCTGTCGCTGGCCTGGTACGTCACCCGCGACGCCAGGTACGCGACCAAGGCCATCCAGATCATGGACGCCTGGTCCGCCACCATCCGCGACCACACCAACTCCAACGCCCCGCTACAGACCGCGTGGTCGGCCAGCAGCTGGCCCAAGGCCGCCGAGATCATGAAGCACGTCTACCGCACGTGGCCGGGCAGCGCGCGGTTCGGCACGATGCTGCGCGACGTCTACCTGCCCGAGATCCAGAACGGCCGCGCGAAGACCAACGGCAACTGGGAACTCAGCATGATGGAGGCGTCGATCGGCATCGCCGTGTTCCTGGAGGACCGCGCGGCCTACGACAGGGCCGTGAGCATCTTCCGGACGCGCATCCAGGCGTTCATCTACCTGACCACCGACGGGTCGCTGCCGAAGACGCCGCCGGGCAGTGGCATCGACACCAGGGCAGAGATCATCTCGTACTGGCACAACCAGTCCACGTTCGTCGACGGCCTCACCCAGGAGACCTGCCGGGACTTCGCCCACACGGCCTACGGGCTCTCCGCCGCCTCGCACCTCGCGGAGACCGCGCGGCACCAGGGCCAGGACATCTGGGGTGAGATCAAGGACCGCATGCGGCACGCATGGGGCCTGCACACCAAGTACCAGAACGGCGCGCCCGTGCCGTCCTGGCTGTGCGGCGGTTCCTACCGCCGTGAGCTCGGGCCGACGCCGGAGGTCAGCTTCACCGCGCTGAACACCAGGCTGGGCATCGCGATGACGAACACCAAGATCTACACCGAGTCGAAGCGTCCACACGGGACCGACAACCTGTTCATCGCCTGGGAGACGCTGACTCACGCAGCCAACCCCAGCTAGGACGTAGTGCCGTGGGGCGAAATTGGGTGAGCTAATTCACGCTCAGCAGGGCGGCTCGCGGCACCGCCCCCACGCCCCCATACGTCCAGTATGAGGACGTGGGGGCGGCACCACGATCCACCCGCCTGACCGCGAATTACCACGGCAAATTTCGCCCCACGGCACTAGCGTGCGCTCATGACCGAGACACCGGACGTGAAGCCACGCAGCCGCGACGTGACCGACGGCCTGGAGCGCACCGCCGCGCGCGGCATGCTCCGGGCCGTCGGCATGGGCGACGAGGACTGGGAGAAGCCGCAGATCGGCGTCGCCTCGTCGTGGAACGAGATCACGCCGTGCAACCTGCCGCTGGACCGGCTCGCGAAGGCGTCGAAGGACGGCGTGCACGCGGCCGGCGGGTATCCGCTGGAGTTCGGCACGATCTCGGTGTCGGACGGCATCTCGATGGGCCACGAGGGCATGCACTTCTCGCTGGTCTCGCGCGAGGTGATCGCCGACAGCGTCGAGACCGTGATGATGGCCGAGCGGCTCGACGGATCCGTGCTGCTCGCGGGGTGCGACAAGTCGTTGCCCGGCATGCTGATGGCGGCGGCGCGGCTGGACCTGGCCAGCGTGTTCCTCTACGCCGGGTCGATCCTGCCGGGCCGGGTCACGCTGACCGACGGCACCGAGAAGGAAGTCACGATCATCGACGCGTTCGAGGCCGTCGGGGCCTGCGCGCGCGGACTGATGAGCCGTGAGGACGTCGACCGGATCGAACGCGCGATCTGCCCCGGCGAGGGCGCGTGCGGTGGCATGTACACGGCGAACACCATGGCGAGCGCGGCCGAGGCGCTGGGCATGTCGTTGCCCGGCAGTGCCGCTCCTCCGGCCACCGACCGGCGCCGGGACGGGTTCGCGCGCCGCTCCGGCCAGGCCGTGGTCGAGATGCTGCGCAAGGGCATCACCGCGCGGCAGATCATGACGCGCGAGGCGTTCGAGAACGCGATCGCCGTCGTGATGGCGTTCGGCGGCTCCACCAACGCGGTGCTGCACCTGCTCGCCATCGCGCACGAGGCCGATGTCGAACTCAGCCTCGACGACTTCAGCCGCATCGGCGCGCGCGTGCCGCACCTGGCCGACGTGAAGCCGTTCGGCCGGCACGTCATGACGGACGTCGACCGCATCGGCGGCGTGCCCGTGGTGATGAAGGCACTGCTGGACGCCGGTCTGCTGCACGGCGACTGCCTCACCGTCACCGGCCGCACGGTCGCCGAGAACCTCGCCGACATCGCCCCGCCCGACCCGGACGGCCTCGTGCTGCGCGCGCTCGACAAGCCCATCCACCACACCGGCGGCATCACGATCCTGAAGGGCTCGCTCGCCCCGGAAGGCGCCGTGGTCAAGTCGGCGGGCTTCGACTCGGACGTCTTCACCGGCACCGCCCGCGTGTTCGACCGCGAGCGCGCCGCCATGGACGCCCTGGAGGACGGCACCATCACCGCGGGCGACGTCGTCGTCATCCGCTACGAGGGTCCCAAGGGCGGGCCGGGCATGCGCGAGATGCTCGCGATCACCGCGGCGATCAAGGGCGCGGGCCTCGGCAAGGACGTCCTGCTGCTCACCGACGGCCGCTTCTCCGGCGGCACGACGGGCCTGTGCGTCGGACACGTGGCACCGGAGGCGGTCGACGGCGGCCCCATCGCGTTCGTGCGCGACGGCGACCAGATCACGCTGAACGTCGCCTCCGGGACCCTCGACGTGGCCGCGGACCTCGACAGCCGCCGCGAGGGCTGGGCTCCGCTGCCTCCGCGCTACCAGCGCGGCGTGCTCGCCAAGTACGCCAAGCTGGTCGGTTCGGCCTCGCGCGGCGCCGTGTGCGACTAGGCCCTTAGGTCCCCCACTCGGCTGAATTGCCAGGCGGGCGCGGGTCACCCGGTCGGTGGATGACCCGCGATCCGCCCGCGATCGTGGGTACTTCGCGTCTGCAAGCCGACAGCCAACGCGGAGGGACAGAGACGATGATCGACCAGGCGCACGTTGAGGCCCTGTACGACTGCGACGTGATCGACAACCATGGCGAGAAGATCGGTTCGGTCAAGCAGGTCTGGCTCGAAGACGGCACTGGCGCACCCCTGTGGGCCGAGGTCCACACCGGACTGTTCGGGACGCGGCAGAGCTTCGTCCCGATCCAGGAGGGCCAGGTGGCGGGTGGCGCGATCACCGTTCCCGTCAGCAAGCAGCAGGTGAAGGACGCTCCGAGCGCCCACACCTCGGCCGACCACATGTCGGACGAGGAACAGGAGGCGCTCTACCGGCACTACGGGATGATCCCGCAGGCCAAGACCGGCGAGCACGACCGGCTCGGCGGCAGGCGCGGTGGACGTGACGCGGCCGAGGTCACGCTCTCGGAGGAGAAGCTGGACGTCGGCACCCGCAACGTCGAGGCGGGCCGGGTGCGGCTGGTCAAGCACACGGTCACCGAGCAGCGCAACATCACCGTGCCGGTGACACACGAGGAGGCCCGGGTCGTCCGCGAGCCCGCGAAGGGCAAGCCGGGCAGGGCGTTCGCCGACGAACAGGCGGAGGTCACCCTGCACCGCGAGGAACCGGTGGTGCAGAAGCGCACGGAGGCCGTGGAGCGGGTCCGGCTGGAGAAGGACGCGGTCACCGAGCAGCGGGACGTCAAGGGCGAGGTGCGCAAGGAACGCGCCGAGGTCGAGCGGGAGGGCGAGCGCCGCGACCGCCGCTGAATGATCTGACGCGCACCGCTCACCACTTCCGCCGGTGGGCGGCGCGCGCCTGGTCGCCGCCTCAGTACAGGCTGTCGAGCACGTCCGCGTAGCGCCTCTCGATCTCGCGGCGGCGCGGCTTCAGCGACGCGGTCAGCAACCCTTCCTCGACGCTGAAGTCGTGCTCCAGCACCGCGAAGCGCTTGATCGTCTCGTGCCGCGCGAGCTGCGCGTTGACGGTCTTGATCGCGGCCTCGACCTCGGACTCCGCGTCGGTGAGCCCGCCGGCGGTGTCCGGGTCGAGCGTCACGAGTGCCACGCAGTACTTGCGCCGGTCGCCGTGCACGATCACGTTGCTGATGTACGGCGACGCCGCGTTGATCATGCTCTCGATCCGGGTCGGCGCCACGTACTTGCCGCCCGAGGTCTTGATGAGCTCCTTCTTGCGGTCGGTGATCTTCAACCGGCCCGCGTCGTCGAGTTCGCCGATGTCGCCGGTGTGCAGCCAGCCGCCGGCCAGCGACTCGGCGGTCGCGTCCGGCCGGTTGTGGTAGCCGCGCATGACGCCGGGGCCGCGCAGCAGCACCTCGCCGTCGCCGGCGATCTTGACCTCCATGCCGGGGATCGGCGGGCCGACCGTGCCGATGGCGATCATGCCCGGCCGGTTGAAGAACGTCGCCGCGGACGACTCGGTGAGCCCGTAGCCCTCCAGGATCGTGATGCCGGCGCGCTCGAAGAACTCGGCGATCTCCGGGGCGAGCGGTGCCGAGCCCGACACGAAGTAGCGGATCCGGCCGCCCACCCGGTCACGCAACTTGCGGTACACCAGGCGATCCGCGAGCCAGCGCGTCGCCGGGCCGTGGTCGCGATCGGACCACCGGAAGATCTTCTCGGTGATCCCGCCCTTCTCCCGCGCGCCCGCGACGATCCGGCCATGGATCTTCTCGAAGATGCGCGGCGCGGCGGCCACGATCGACGGCCGCAGCTCGCCGAGGTTGTCCACGATCCGCTCGACGCCGCCGTCGACGGCGGTCGGCACGCCCGCGGCGATCATCGCCATCGTGAGCACCTTGCCGAACGCGTGCGACAGCGGCAGCCACAGGAAGTGCAGGTCCGTCGGCTGCAGAATGCCCAGGGACGCAATGGCCTCCGCGGTCGTCAGCCAGTTCTCATGGGTGAGCTCGACGCCCTTGGGCGTGCCGGTGGTGCCCGAGGTGTAGATCAACGTCGCCAGGTCGTCCGGCGCCAGCCCGCCGATCAACGCCTCGTAGTCGCCCGAACCCCGTGGCACCGCGCCGAACCGCAGCACCTCGACGCCGTCCGGCACCATCGCGGCGTGCTCGTCGGTCTCCACGACCACGATCCGGCTGCCGGAGTCGCCGATGACGTGCGCGACCTCCGCGGCCGTGCTGTTCGGGTAGATCGTCGTGGTGGCGCCACCGGCGGCGAGCACGGCGAGGTCGGTGACGATCCACTCGATGCTCGTGCGGCCCATCAACGCCACGCGGTCGCCCTTGCGCAGGCCCTTCCCGGCGAGCCCGAACGCCACCGCTGCCACCCGTTCCTGCAGCTCGGACCACGTCAGCGAGACCCAGCCACCGTTGTCGCGGTACCGCATCGCCTCGGCGTCGGGCGTGCGCGCGACACGGTCGCGCAGCAGGCCGGGAATCGACAGCGCCATTGCTTCTCCCCTTCTCTGGAGCGTCGCTCCAGAGCGGTACTCTAACCCTCATGCCCGACCGACGACAGTCTCTCCTCGACGCGGCGCTCCAGCTCGTCGGAGAAGGCGGCCTCGACGCCGTCACGATCGCGGCCCTGACCGAGCGGTCGGGCATGTCGAACGGCAGCATCTACCACCACTTCGGCAGCCGCGCGGGCGTGTTCGCGCAGCTCTACGCCGACAGCTACGGCCGGTGCGTCGCCGCGATACTGCCCGCTCTACAGGCCGGATCAGCCGAGGAGGGCGTGCGCGGGCTGACGCTGAGCTACCTCGACTGGGTCATGGCGAACCCCGACCGGGCGCGTTTCCTCTACGCCGCACCGGACCACGCCGACCCGGCGGCCAAGATGGCGGAGTTCGCGCCGGTGCTGGCCTGGTTCCTCGACCGGATGGCGTCCGGCGAACTGCGCACGGTGCCGCCGTGGGCGCTGGAAGCCGTGGCGATGGGGCCGGCGCACGAGTCGGTGCGCCGGTTCCTGCTCGGGGTGTTCGACCTGGCCCTGGCGCGCGGGATCGTCGCGGACGCGGTGTGGGCCGTATTGAAGCCCTAGCTGGCAGTAGAACACCTGTTCGATTATCCTGCGGTTCATGCGCCAGGGATCACTGTTCGACCTGGAGACGGAGCCGGAACTGGCTCCGCTCGCCCCGCGCCGCACCGAACTGGGCCACGGCGCGTGGATCGACGTCCAGCCCGGCTGGCTCGCGGGCGCCGACGCGCTGTTCGACCGGCTCGTCGACGAGGTGCCGTGGCGCGCCGAACGCCGCCAGATGTACGACGCGGTGGTCGACGTGCCGCGCCTGCTCTGCTTCTACAGCGGCGCCCTGCCGTTCGACGTCCTCACCACGGCCCGCGACGTCCTCTCGAACCACTACCTGGCCGAACTGAACGAACCGTTCACGACCGCCGGCCTCTGCTACTACCGCGACGGCCGGGACAGCGTGGCCTGGCACGGCGACACGATCGGCCGTGGCCAGACCGAGGACACGATGGTCGCGATCCTGAGCGTCGGCACGCCCCGCGCCCTGCTGCTGCGGCCGCGAGGTGGCGGCGAGACGCACAAGTACGCGCTGGGGCACGGCGATCTGCTCGTGATGGGCGGCTCCTGCCAGCGCACCTGGGAGCACGCCGTCCCGAAGACCTCGAAGGTCGTCGGGCCGAGGATCAGCGTCCAGTTCCGCCCGCGCGGAGTCCGCTAGCGACCAGTTCCTCGGACACCTGCCACACGCGCCGGGCCTCGTCGGCGTCGCGCAGGCGGCTGTAAAGGGCCTGCTCGGCGGGCGGGCCGCTCAGGTGGCCGACACGGCTCGGACCGTAGAACACGCCTGCCTCGGGCGCCGTCGCGGCAAGCAGGGCCGGGAGCTGGGCGGACTCGACGGTGCCGAGGACGCCCACGGACGACAGGACCCGGATCGCGCGCACGCCGAGCGTGTCGCTGGCACGGCCGACCTCGGGACGGGCGGCGAGCAGGCTGGTGGGTGCGACGCCGGGGTGGGCGAGGTTGCTCGTGATCCCCCAGCCGCCCGCCTCGCTGCGCCGAGCGAGCTCGAGCCCGAACAGGCCGAAAGCGATCTTCGACTGACTGTAGGCCTTGCCGCCGTTATAGGAACGCTCCCAGTTCAGGTCGCCCCAGTTGATGGCGTTCTGGTTGGCGGCGATGCTGATCTGCGACGTCACGCGGGCCCGGCCGGCCTTCAGCAACGGCAGCAGGTGCGCGACGAGGGCGAAGTGGCCGAGGTGGTTGGTGCCGAACTGCAGCTCGAACCCGTCCGCGGTCGTCTGCCGTTCGGGCGGGGTCATGACACCCGCGTTGTTGACGAGGATATGCACGGGCTTGCCCTCCGCGAGCAGCGTCTCGCCCAGCGCGGCCACCGATGCCAGCGAGGAGAGGTCGAGCGCGCGCAGGGTCACGTCCGCGCCGGGCGTCCGCTGCCGGATCGCGGCGATCGCCGCCTCGCCCTTGCGCTGGTTGCGGACGGGCATGACGACCTCGGCCCCGGCCGCCGCGAGCCGTCCCGCGATGCCGAGCCCGACACCGTCGCTGGCGCCGGTGACGACGGCCCGCCTGCCGGACAGGTCCGGAACCTCGATGTCGAACTTCCTGCTCATCGCGCACTCCCCTGCTCGTCGTGGTGTCTTCCTCCACAGTGGCCGGACCTGCATGGCCGCATCCAGGACCTCTCGCTCCGTGGCTACGGCGGCGCGCCCGCGTTACAAAGAGAACGACGAAGGGAGCCGACGTGATCGACCGAGCCGGTCTGGCCGCGTTCCTGCGCAACCGCAGGGAGGCGCTGCAACCCGAGGACATCGGCCTCCGGCGCGGACCGCGGCGCCGGACCAGCGGCCTGCGCCGCGAAGAGGTCGCCGCCCGGTGCAACATGTCCACGGACTACTACGCGCGCCTCGAACAGGAACGCGGCACGCACCCGTCCGAGCAGATGATCGCGGCGATCGCCCAGGGCCTGCACCTGTCGCTCGACGAGCGCGACCACCTGTTCCGGCTCGCCGGGCACAGCCCGCCGTCGCGCGGCGCGCTCAGCGAGCACGTCAGCCCGGGCCTGGCCAGGATCTTCGACCGGCTGCACGACACCCCGGCCGAGATCGTCACCGAACTCGGCGAGACCCTGCGGCAGACCCCGCTCGGCATCGCGCTCACCGGCGACGCGACCCGGCACACCGGTCCGGCCAGGAGCCTCGGCTACCGGTGGTTCACCGACCCGGCGGCCCGCGCGCTGTACGAACCCGCCGACCACGAGTTCCTGGGCAGGATGTTCGCCTCGGGCCTGCGCGAGGCCGTCACCCGGCGCGGCCCGGACTCCCGGGCCGCGCGGTACTGCGAACTCCTGCTCGCCTGCAGCGAGGAGTTCCGGCGGGTGTGGGGCGCCCAGGAGGTCGGCATCCGCCCCAAGGAGGTCAAGCGCTACGTCCACCCGAGCATCGGAGCGCTCGAACTGCACTGCCAGACGTTGCTCGACCCCGACCAGCACCACTTCCTGCTCGTCTACACGGCCACGCCGGGCACCGAGAGCTACGAGAAGCTGCAGCTGCTGTCCGTCCTCGGAGCCGACGCACCGACGGGCTGAGCAGAGGTCAGATCACGTCGACGAACACCGGGTTGGCGTAGAACCAGAGGTCCGCCCACGGGTCCGAGTCGGCGATCACGTCGATCATCGGGTCACCGGCCGGGGTGAGCCGCTTGCCATCGCTGCCCCGCAGCCGCAGGTAGAACGACCGCTCGACGTTCCTGAAGGTGTACGAGAACCGGATCTTGCCCGTGCGCGGCACCTCGAACGTCTTGGCGACGGTGGTCTCCGGCGCGAGGAACAGGTCCCGGTCGGCGGACGGACCGGTGACCGGGCCGGAGATCAGGTCGACCTTGGCCAGCACCGGCCTGGTGCCGGAGAAGTTCGGGCCGGACGCGCGGCCGACCTCGATGGTGACCTCGACGTCGCTGCCGCAGCGCACGAACGTCCGCCCGCCCAGCGTCACGCCGCGCAGGTCGTCGCGCGAGCGCACGCGCAGTTGCAGGCCGTCGATCAGGCGCCCGTGCACGGTCAGCACCTTGCCCGCCTGCAGGCCGCGCATGATGTCCACATAGGACTTCGACCGGGAGCCGACGATGTTCGCCCCGTACTGGCCGGGGAAGAAGTCGCCGTAGGTGGTCTGTTTGACGCCCGAGTCGATCGGCGCGCCCTTCGAGCCTGTCGTGGCGAAGTCCTGCTTGCCCGGAACGAGGGTGTCGTTGAAGACCTGGTGCACGTCCGAGTTCGCGGTGATCCACCACGGGCGTCCCTCGGCGAGCAGGGAGTCCCACAGGCCACCGACCTTGGCGGTCATCCAGTCGAACCCGCCGTGCGTGCGGTAGGACTCCGGTGGGTAGCCGGGGAACGACTCCGGGCCCGGCGCCGCCGTGTCGTAGTACCCGCGCGCACGGCCGGAGCCGCCCGCGGACTTCGGCGTGCCGGCGGCCTGGTGACCGGGCGCGCCCTCCATGCCGACGGCGACACCGGGAGCCGCGTCGCGCCAGCCGCGGATCTCGTGCGGGCTGTCGACGCCGCGCCGGGACGGGTGGTTCGCGAACATCAGCGCGATCTCGGTCCGTCCGGAGAGGACCTGCGCCTCCAGGTACCGCAGCGCGGCCAGGGCGAGGGACTCGGTGTTGTTCGCGATGCGGCCGTCGTAGGACAGCTCGAACGCCTTGAGGATGTCGACGGTGTGCTTGCCGGGCGGCATGAACACGGTGGCGTGCTCCGCGCCGGGGATGTTCCACTCCAGGCCCTGGTACACCAGCACGTCGCGCTGCGACCGGCGGACGCGCTCGATGTCCGGCGTGATCTGGTCGATCGAGAACTTCTGGTGCGCGACGCCGCCGTGGTCGGTGATGACGACCCAGTCGAGGCCGAACTCGTGCGCCTTCTGCACCTGCTGCGCGATCGTGTACTGGCCGTCGTCGGAGTAATGCGTGTGGATGTGGTGGTCGCCCGCGTACCAGCGCTCACCGCCGCCCCAGGGGTTGACCGGGACGTGCGCCTCGGCCCTGCCGGTACCGACGGCTCCGGCGACACCGGCGGCGCCCGCCGCGATGCCCAGGCCGGCCAGGAACTTGCGGCGCTCGACTGACGACGGGCGGTCGTCCGCGGGGTCGAGCCAGCTGCCCTCGACCGGCTCTACCTCGTGGTGGTGGTGCGTGTGATCACCGTGCGAGTGATCGTGAGAGTGGGACATGCGCCGATCTCAACCGGTCAAGCTGTCCAGGGAAACGAACGGAGAATGAACCCTTGTACCGGGAACTTCACTCACACGGCCTGGACGGCCAGCAGGGCCAGGTCGTCGTGGTCGTCCCGGTCCAGCCACTTCAGCACGGCCTCCTCGCAGTGCCGCGCGATCTCCTCCGCCGACAGGCCCTTGCACTCCTTCAGCACCGCCTGCAGACGCTGCTCGCCGAACAACTCCGTGCGGTTCGTGTGCGCGCGGGCCTCGGTGAAGCCGTCGCTGTACAGCACCAGCGTGTCGCCCGGCGCCAGCGTGACCTGCTCGCCGGAGAACCGGACGTCCGCCAGGATTCCGACGATCGCCCCCGTGGCACTCACCTCGTCCACGCTGCCGTCCGCCCGCAGCACCAGCGGCGCGGGATGGCCACCGGACGCGAGGGACAGCCGCGCTCCGCCGTTTGCCAGTGGCACCAGTTCCCCGACGACGAGCGTGGTGAAGAGCTTGGAGCCGGTGGCGCGCAACGAGGTGTTCAGCAGGTGCAGCAGCCGCACCGGGTTCGTCTCGACCAGGGAGAGCGCCTGCAGCGACTGCCGGACGCGTCCACTGTGGACCGCCGCTTCCAGGCCGTGCCCGCAGACGTCGCCCAGCACGAACGTCGCCGAGCCATCGGTGCGCGGGTGGACGTCGTAGAAGTCGCCGCCGACGAGCGCGCGCTGGTGGGCGGGGATGAACACCGAGGCCAGCGTCACGCCGTGCACCTCGGGCAGTGGCAACGGCAGCAGCGCCGACCGCAGCACCTCGATCGTCCGCTGCTGCTCCGTCAGCTTCGACGACGACTCCAGCGCCACGGCGGCGTGCTTGCCGAACAGCCGGATCCGTTCCACGTCGTTCGGCGCGAAGTCGCCCTTGCGGACCACGACCAGCGCGCCGCCGACACCGAGCGGCACGGCCAGCGCACAGCCGAAGTCCTCCGGCACGCCCCAGCTGCCTTCACCCAAAGAGGTGATCCTGAGCAGGCTGGACGTGCCGGTCAGCACCTCGGAGATCTCCGTGGCACGGCGAGGTGTGCGCGTGACCGTGGGCTCGCCGCCATCACAACGCCACCACTCCAGCCTGTCACGGGTGGCGGGCACGACGGCGACGCAGTGCTCGCCCAGCAGTTCCGCCGCGAGCTGCACGATCGTCTTCAGGGTCAGTTCGCGCGACCCGCCGCCGGCGAACCGCAGATGCGCGTGGTCGAGCGTGGAGTCCGTGAAGTACCAAGCACTCCAGCCGTCGCCGAGGTCGTGCCGGCGGCCCGCGACGTGCACGTCGAACCGCGCGCCGAGGCCGAGCCGGGGAAACCTGTCGGCGGCCGCGGCGTTGCGCACGCGCACCACTCCGGCCGGGTCCACGACGAAGACGGCCTCGTGCAGCCCGTCCACCAGGCGCTGCCAGCCGTCGAGGTCGATGCCCACGACGCTGCTCATCCGCTCTTGTCCTGCACAGACGGCCGGGTCATCACGGCCTCCTGCGGGTCGTTTGCGTGCATCGCGGCTTCAAGTTACCTCGCTCCCAACCTAACGTGGCAGTCTTGGCTGTGACCACCGAGGCACGGAGGCTTGGAGTGACCACGGCCAACGAAGAGACGGACGCGACCCTCGAACGGGTCCTCTCCGCCATGAGAGACCTGCGTGACGGCAACTTCCGCCGCAGGCTCGTCGTGCCGGGGAACGGACCTGTGTCAGCGCTCGCGGACGTTTTCAACGAGATCGCCGAACGCAACCAGTGGCTCGCCGGTGAGCTCGGCCGGGTCCGCCAGGCGGTGGGCCAGGAGGGCCGGCTGACCGAGCGGGTGGCGCCCGCGGGCACCGCCGGTGGCTGGTCGCTGATCGCGGACTCGGTGAACGGCCTGGTCGAGGACCTGATGCGGCCGACGACGGAGCTGAGCCGGGTGCTCGCCGCCGTCGCCGAGGGCGACCTGACCAAGCGCATGTCGGACCAGACGCTGCGCGGCGAGTTCGCGACGCTCGGTTCGACGGTGAACGGCCTGGTCGACCAGCTGTCGTCGTTCGCCGACGAGGTCACCCGCGTCGCGCGCGAGGTCGGCACGGACGGCCGCCTGGGCGGTCAGGCGAAGGTGCCCGGCGTCGCGGGCACCTGGCGCGACCTGACCGACAACGTCAACTCGATGGCGAACAACCTGACCAACCAGGTCCGCAACATCGCCCAGGTCGCGACGGCCGTGGCCACCGGCGACCTGACCCAGAAGATCACGGTAGACGTCTCCGGCGAGATGCTGGAGCTGAAGAACACGCTGAACACGATGGTCGACCAGCTGTCGTCGTTCGCGGACGAGGTCACGCGCGTCGCGCGCGAGGTCGGCACGGACGGCAAGCTCGGTGGCCAGGCGAAGGTGCCCGGCGTCGCCGGCACCTGGCGCGACCTGACCGACAACGTGAACTTCATGGCGGACAACCTGACGACCCAGGTCCGCAACATCGCCCAGGTCACGACCGCGGTGGCGCTCGGCGACCTGACCCAGAAGATCACCGTCGACGCGCGTGGCGAGATCCTGGAGCTCAAGTCCACGATCAACACGATGGTCGACCAGCTCTCCTCGTTCGCCGACGAGGTCACGCGTGTCGCCCGCGAGGTCGGTTCGGACGGCCGCCTGGGCGGTCAGGCGCAGGTGCCCGGTGTCGCCGGCACCTGGCGTGACCTGACCGAGTCGGTGAACGTCATGGCGAACAACCTGACGACCCAGGTCCGCAACATCGCCTCGGTGACCACCGCCATCGCGCGCGGCGACCTGACGCAGAAGATCACCGCTGACGCCCGCGGCGAGATCCTCGAGCTCAAGACCACGATCAACACGATGGTCGACCAGCTCTCCTCGTTCGCCGACGAGGCCACCCGCGTGGCCCGCGAGGTCGGCACCGAGGGCCGCCTCGGCGGTCAGGCGCAGGTGCCCGGCGTCGCGGGCACCTGGCGCGACCTGACCGACAACGTCAACTTCATGGCGAACAACCTGACCAACCAGGTCCGCAACATCGCGCACGTCGCCACGGCCGTCGCGAACGGCGACCTGTCGCAGAAGATCACCGTCGACGCGCGTGGCGAGATCCTGGAGCTCAAGTCCACGCTGAACGTGATGGTCGACCAGCTCAGCTCGTTCGCCGAGGAGGTCACCCGCGTCGCCCGCGAGGTCGGCACCGACGGCCGGCTGGGCGGTCAGGCCCGTGTGCAGGGCGTCGCCGGCACCTGGAAGGACCTGACCGACAACGTCAACCTGATGGCGGACAACCTGACCAACCAGGTCCGCAACATCGCCGCCGTCGCCACCGCCGTCGCCACCGGCGACCTCTCGAAGAAGATCACCGTCGAGGCCAAGGGCGAGGTCGCGGCCCTCGCCGAGACCCTGAACGGCATGGTCGACACGCTCCGCGCGTTCGGTGACGAGGTCACCCGGGTCGCCCGTGAGGTCGGCACCGAGGGCATCCTGGGCGGCCAGGCCCGCGTGTCCGGCGTCGCCGGCACGTGGAAGGACCTCACCGACTCGGTGAACTTCATGGCGGACAACCTGACCAACCAGGTCCGCAACATCGCCCAGGTCACCACCGCCGTGGCCCAGGGCGACCTGACGAAGAAGATCGACGTCTCGGCACGCGGCGAGATCCTGGAGCTCAAGACCACCATCAACACGATGGTCGACCAACTCAGCTCGTTCGCCGACGAGGTCACCCGCGTCGCCCGTGAGGTCGGCACCGAGGGCAAGCTCGGTGGTCAGGCCGAGGTCGACGGCGTGGCCGGCACCTGGTCGAAGCTGACCGACAACGTCAACCAGCTCGCGTCGAACCTGACCACCCAGGTCCGCGCCATCGCCGCCGTCGCCACCGCCGTGACCGCGGGCGACCTGACCAGGCAGATCACCGTCGACGCGTCCGGCGAGCTCGCGGAGCTCAAGGACAACGTCAACCAGATGATCGCGAACCTGAAAGAGACCACGCGCGCCAACCGCGAGCAGTACTGGCTCAAGACCAACCTGGCACGCCTGTCCGGCCTGATGCAGGGCCACCGCGACCTGCGCGCGCTGGCCTCGTTGATCATGAGCGAGCTGACGCCGCTGGTCAGCGCCCACCACGGCGCGTTCTTCCAGATCGAGGAGGACGACTCCAAGCAGAGCCTGGAGCTGACCGCCACCTACGGCTTCCGCCTGGACGCCGCCCGTACCACCCGCGTGGCCATGGGCGAGTCGCTGGTGGGCCAGTCGGCCCTGGAGAAGAAGACGATCCTGGTCACCCAGGTCCCCGGCGGGTACCTGACCGTCTCCTCGGCGCTGGGCGAGTCGGCCCCGGTGAACCTGGTGATCCTGCCTGTCCTGTTCCAGGGCGAGACCCTCGGCGTGATCGAGCTGGCGTCCCTCAACGAGTTCTCCGACGTCCACCTCGACCTCCTGGACCAGCTCAAGGAGGCCATCGGCGTCAACGTGAACACGCTGCTGGCCAACTCCCGCACCGACGCGCTGCTGGTCGAGTCCCAGCGCCTCACGACCGAGCTCAGGGCCGGTTCCGAGGAACTGGAGGACCGCGCGCGCCAGCTCCAGACGGCCTCGAAGTACAAGTCCGAGTTCATGGCCAACATGTCGCACGAGCTCCGGACGCCGCTGAACTCGCTGCTGATCCTGGCCAAGCTGCTCGCCGACAACCTCGACGGCAACCTCAACCCCAAGCAGGTCGAGTTCGCCCGCACGATCCACTCGTCCGGCTCGGACCTGCTGCAGCTCATCAACGACATCCTCGACCTCACCAAGGTCGAGGCGGGCCACATGACGCTGCACGAGGACCCGGTCCGCCTGGAGGAGCTCGTCCGCTACGTCGAGACGTTGTGCCTGCCGCTGACGGCCGAGAAGAACCTCGAGTTCTCCGTGCGCGTGGACCCGAACGTCCCGGAGACCCTGCACACCGACGAACACCGCCTCCAGCAGATCCTCAGGAACCTGCTCTCGAACGCGGTGAAGTTCACCCATGACGGTGGCATCCGCCTGCACGTGCGCATGGACGACCCGTCCACGGTGGCGTTCGACGTGCACGACACCGGCATCGGCATCCCGGCCGAGAAGCTCGCCGTCATCTTCGAGGCCTTCCAGCAGGCGGACGGCACCACGTCCCGCAAGTACGGCGGCACGGGCCTGGGCCTGTCCATCAGCCGTGAGCTGGCACAACTGCTCAACGGCGCGCTACGGGTCCGCTCGGAGCCGGGCATCGGCTCGACGTTCACCCTGTGCCTCCCGCTGGGCAAGGTCGCCCCGGACACGATCGTCCTGCCGGAACCGACCCCGATCGTCGCCCCGGCGCCGGTGCTGGCCGCCTCGGGCTCGATCCGCTTCCACGGCGAGAAGGTCCTCGTGGTGGACGACGACCTGCGCAACGTCTTCGCGCTCACGAGCGTGCTCGAGCTGGTGGGCCTGGAGGCGATCTTCGCCGACAACGGCATCACGGGCGTGCGGGCCCTCGAACAGTACGACGACGTGGCCATCGTCCTGATGGACATCATGATGCCCGAGCTGGACGGCAACGCCACGATCTCGGCGATCCGCGCGATGGAGCGCTACGCCGACCTTCCGGTCATCGCCGTCACGGCCAAGGCCATGAAGGGCGACCGCGAGAAGTCCCTGGCCTCGGGCGCCACCGACTACGTCACCAAACCGGTGGACACCGAGCACCTCATCCGCCTGATCGCCTACTACCTGGGCGTGTCGGCGGAAGCCTGAGGGCCCTACCCGCGCGGACGGGGCGCAGCCGGAGACCGGCCGCCCTTCCGCGCGCACCGGCCGTCAGTGAGCCGAGTCCACCGCCTCCTGCACGGCCGCGTCCACCGACTCGTGCAGGCTCAGCACCTCGGCCACGTCGGCCAGCTCGAACAACCGCCGGACCGGCGCCTGAGCAGCGGCGATCCGCAGCTGCCCGCCGGCCTCGGCCAGCCGGCGGTGCCAGTCCAGCACCAGCGCCAGCCCGGTCGAGTCCATGAACGCGAGTCCGGCCAGGTCGAGCACCGCGTGCGCCCCGGTCACGTCCTCGTCGAGCCGGGCCGACAACAGGGGGACGGTGTCGATGTCCAGCTCACCGGCGACGGCGAGCACTCGCCATCCCCGCTGGACCTCGCTGCCGACGTTGAGCTCCATCGTCGCCGTTTCCCTTCGCCACGCCCGACTCGTGCGACCCAAATCGTGCAGCACGACGTCCGACCATGCGACCACCGGGGGGCTGAAAGATCCGGACGACGCGCCGGATGTGCGACGATGCGTCCTGTGTTGAACGACCCACTGGCAGAGGTGCGGGTGATCCTGACCGCCGAGGGCGGTTCCTGCGCTCGCGCACGTCAGGTGGTGCGCGAGGCCGCGGCGTCGTGGGGGCTGTCCGAGGACCTGGTCGACGACGCGCAGCTCGTCGTGACCGAGCTCGTGTCCAACGGCATCGACCACGGTGAGGGACCGATCACACTCACGGTGAGCCGGAAGGCGGGCGGCATGCTCGTCGAGGTGCACGACGAGTCGTCGGAGCTCCCCCAGCTCAGACCGGTCGATCCCAGCAGCCCACGCGGGCGTGGCATGCAGCTCGTGCGGGCGCTGAGCGTCAACTGGGGAACCACGCCGCAAAGCGGCGGCAAAGTCGTCTGGGCGCAGCTGGAAGCCTGAAAACGGGGTACCTGTCCCGGTATGACCGCCACACCGCCTGATCCCGACCCGCAGCGCACGCCCGGCCTGGAGCCCGGCGGCGGGGTGCGGCCGGGAGACACCCCGCCGGAGTCCGGGCAGACCTCGGGTCTGTCCCACCACGAACCGGCACCGCCCAAGGCGACCACCACGCGCATTGTGATCGCGCTGATCCTCCTGCTGGCCGTGCTCGTCGCGGCGATGCTCCTGACCCAGGCTTTCCTGCTCGTGTGACCGCGCGGACGGACGTCCGCGGTTGTGAGCGTCCGGCGATGGCGCGTACGGTCGGTGCGGACGGGAGTCCTATGAACCAGCTTCGGCAGAGAACCACCTACGTCCAGTCCATTCCGATCGTCGCTCTCACCGGCGAGATCGACATGACGTCGTCGGCACCGGTGACCAGCAGGCTCGCCGAACTGCTCGACCGCAAGCCGCCCGCGTTGGTCCTCGACCTGCGGGAAGTGCGCTTCTTCGGCTCCGAGGGCATCCGCACGCTGGTGCAGGCCCAGCACCAGGCGGACGAGCTCGGCGTCAGGTTCGGCGTCGTCAGCGACAGCAGAGTCGTGCTGCGTCCGCTGGAGATGACGGCCGTCGACCAGGTGTTGCTGCTGTTCACCGACATCGACGACGCTGTCGCCGCTCTACGCGGCTGACGAGCTCAGCGCCCGGGAGCGTTCCACCAGGGCGAGCAGCAGGCCTTCCTTGGTGGACCACGGGGAGATGTCCACGACGTCGTGGCCCGAGACCTTCATCAAGCCCTCCGCGACCACCGCGCCCGCCAGCGACTGCTGGGCCCGGTGGCGCGAGATCCCCGGCAGAGCCGCGCGCTCGCGTACCGAGAGCTTCGCGAGGCGCGGAATCCACTTCTCCAGGTCCTTGAGCCGCAACTGGCGCGGCGCGTAGGTGCCGTTGCGGGCGCCGGCGAGACGGGCCAGCTGTTCGAACACCTTGGAGCACCCCACCGCGTGCGCGCTCTCACCCCACGGGAACGCGGACTCCAGGCGCTGCGCCACCTCCACGCGCATCTCCGTGACGGTCAGGCCGGTGCGCGTCAAAGTCCTTGCCCCCAAAGGCAACGACACCGCGCGTTCGGGCTCGGCGCCGGATCCCGCGGCGAGTTCGACGGTGCCACCGCCGACGTCCAGCACGACCATGGGACCCGCGCTCCAGCCGAACCAGTGCCGGGCCGCCGCGTACGAGAGGCGCGCTTCTTCCTTGCCGGACAACACCTTCAGCTCGACGCCGGTGCGTCTGGCCACCTTGCGGATGACCTCCTCGACGTTCGCCGAGTCACGCACGGACGACGTGGCGAAGGGCAGGAACGAGACGTCGCCCGCCTTCTTGCGGGCGGCGAGCACGGCGTCGCAGAGCGAGTCGACGCCGTCGCGGCTGATGGCCCCGTCCGCGTCGAACTCCCGGTCCAGCCGCAGCCGGACCTTGTGGGACACCAGCGGACGCAACAGGTCCCGTTCCACGACCACCAGGTGCGCGCTGAAGCACCCGACGTCCAGAACTCCGACCGCCATCCGCCACCTTCCTTCTACCAAGTCTTCTTTACCTCATCGGCAGCCATTCTGCGGACCTCAGGCCCCGAACGAGCAATCTTGACCCGATGAGATGCGTTACAGTCACCGAATGTCACTGGCGGAGATACCTTCCCGGCTCGAACGCGCCCTCGGCAAGGCACATTCCGGCGTAATCGTGCTGGCGGTGGACGGTCTCTCGTCGGACGTGGCCAAACAGTCCTGGTTGTCGGCCTCCGTCTCCACGCTGTCCTCGACGGTGCCGCCGACGTCCGCGACGGCGTTGCTGACGGCGCTGACCGGTGTTCCCGCCGACGTCCACCGGGTGCCGGGATCGGTGTACCGCAACGGATCCGGGCTCGTGCACGCCATCAACGGCATGCCCGCGATCCCGGCCCTGCCGACCGTGCTCGAACGGCACGGCGCGACTGTGCTCGCCCGCGAACTCGACCTCCTCGAAGGAACCTGGGCGCAGGCGCTGCTTCGAGGGTGCACTCGGATACCCGCGCCCGCGAAGCACAAACTGGTGGCGCAGTCCGAGGACCCGCCGCTGCTCGTCGCCAACGTCGTCGCCGATCTGGACAAGGCGCTCAAGGACGCCCGTTTCCTCTGGACGTACGTCAACATCGACGACCACGTGCACCGCCACGGTTACGACGAGTCGGTGTACGAGGCCATGCTTCGCCTGGACGCGCACGCTTCCCGCTGGGCCGCACAGGGTTGGACCGTCGTGGCGCACTCCGACCACGGCATGGTCCCCGTCGATCCCGATCCGGAGCTCACCGAGGCCTGGGACGCGATCGTGCGCGAGGAGTGCGTGATCCCCTCCGGCGGCGCGGGACGCATGCGGTGGCTCTACCCGAAGCCCGACCGCCTGGAGGTCGTTTTCGACCGCGTGGCAACGGCTCTGGGCGACACGGCGACCATCCACCACGCCACCGACCTCGGTCTGCCGCAGCCCGAGACCGGCCCGGTCGTCGCGGTGGCCGCGTCGCCGCGGTTCCCCGTGCCGGACCCTTCGGTGCGCTACGAGCACGGTGGCCTGAGCCGCGACGAGATCGACGTCCCTTTCGCCGTCTGGCAAGCCGTACAGTGAGCGCGTGCACGTCGAATTCTCCAACAGTATAAGGCAAATCGATTCTGCCGATTGGGATTCGGTGGTGCACCAGGCAGGTGCACCGGTGTTCTACCGGCACGCGTATGTCAGTGCCTACGAGCAGTCGCCGCTGACGGCCGTCGACGCGTTCGCGTACTTCGTGGTGCGCGACGGGGGCAAGCCGGTCGCCGTCCTGCCCGCCTACCTCCAGAAGGCCGCGAATCCGTTGCGCCGCCTGCACGAGGTCTACCCGGAGGCGGTCGGCGAGCCCGCGCTGCTCAGTCACACCTGGCACTGCTACGACGCGCACGTGCCCGCCACCGCAGACGTGTTGCCGAGGTTGCTGGACGCCATGACCCGCGCGGCGTCGATCTTCGGTGCGCACTGGTGCGGGTTCATGAACGTCCAGCGCGGCGGCACCCTGTCGCAGGCGTTGCGCGCGGCCGGTCTGCCCGCGCGCCACCTGACGGACAGGTGGGCCACCGGCCTCACCACCTACGAGCGGTACCTCGCGAGCCTGAGCCTGCGAGCCAGGGCGAACCTGCGCCGCAACGAACGCAGGTCCGCCGAGGCCGGCGTCACCATCGAGGCCCTCCCCGTCGACCACGCCTCGCTCGACGAGATCACCCTGCTGTGCGTCAAGACCGCCAGCCGCTTCGAGAACAACGGGTACTACCCCGGCACCACGTTCGGGAAGTTCGTGACGGCGCTGGGCGACCTGGCGCACGTGATCGAGGTGCGCCAGCACGGCAAGCTCGTCGCGGCCGGCGTCTGCCTCACCGACGCCACCCGCTTCCACACCTGGACCTGCGGCGTCGACTACGCCGTGGACGGCAACTACAGCCCGTACGGCGCGCTGTTCGCCGAGTCGGTCCGGCTCGCGATCCGCCTGGGCCTCCCGACGCTCGAGGGCGGCCGGGGCAACGCCCCGTTCAAACGGCGCCACGGCCTGAGCCCTCGCCATCTCGACGCCGTTCTCTTCCGAGCCTGAACTCCGAATTGTTCACAAGGGTGAACAATTCTCTTCACAAGGCCGGGATCCAGGAAGTTCAGATATCTGACCCTCTGTCCTTTGCGCTGTTCAGCGGCATAAGGGAAGCAATTCTCGACGCACCTTTACACGCCTTGATCCGATCTGACAGGGTGGCGCCGGGCGCAGGACGAAGAAAGGGACTGGACGGTCTCGTGAATCTGTCTCGACGCACCCTTCTGGCGGCCACTCCCCTGCTCACCGGAGCAGGTATGGCCATCGGCGCGGGAGAAGCCACCGCTTCGCCCGCGACCCTCCGCGCGGCCCTCGACTACGGCAACGCCAAGCTGACGGCGGTCGCCCCCGGCATCACCTCGTTCCCGGAGATCACCAGGGCCGAGAAGTGGACCTACGTCGCCGACGGCGGCTGGGTCGGCGGCTTCTGGCCGGGCACCCTGTGGCTCGCGCACCTCGACAGCGGCGACGCGCGGTTCCGCACGCTCGCCGAGGCCGCCGGCAACCGGCTGGCACCGCGGCGGCTGGACCCGCGCGACCACGACCTGGGGTTCCTCTTCTACCCCTCCTGGGTCACCGCGTACCGGCTCACCGGCGACACGAGGTGGCGTGACGGCGCGATCGACGCCGCGAACACGCTGATCCAGCGCTGGAACGCCACCGGCAGGTTCATCCGTGCCTGGGGCAGGCTCGGCACGCCGGGCAACGCGGGCCGCGTCATCATCGACACGATGATGAACCTGGACCTGCTCGCGTTCGCCACCGAGCAGACCGGCGACCGCAGGTTCCTGGACATCGCGATCGCCCACGCCAGGACCACCCGGACGCACTTCCTGCGCCCGGACGGCTCGACCCCGCACGTGTTCGACTTCAACCCGGACACCGGCGCGGCCATCGGCCCGAACACCGTGCAGGGCTACAGCCCGACGTCGTGCTGGGCGCGTGGCCAGGCGTGGGGCATCTACGGCTTCACGACCATGTACCGGCGCACGGGCCTGCGCGAGTTCCGTGACACCGCGCGCAAGATGGCCGACTACGCGCTGTCGGTGCTCACTCCGGACAGCGTGCCGGTGTGGGACTACCGCTCGCCGCTGGGCGGCAACGACATCAAGGACTCGTCGGCGGGCGCGATCATGGCGTGCGGCCTGCTCGACCTGGCCAAGGCCACCGGCACGACCCGCTACCGCGACCGGGCGCTGCGGATCCTCGACGGCCTGGTCGCCACGTGCCTGACGAACAGGTCGGCGCGCGCCGAGGCGATCCTGGCGCGCGGCACCCGCAACCGCCCGTCCGAGGACGGTGTGGAGGTCTCGCTGCCGTACGGCGACTACTACCTGTACGAGGCGATCCTGCGGGTGCTCAAGCCCACGCAGATCGCCAAGGCCATCGGCCTGTAGGTCCCTCGGTGTCTGCAAGTACCGCCACCTCCCGGTCGGCGGTACTTGCAGACACCGTTACCGCTCGATCACCTTCGCCGTCGGTCCGTTGCTCCAGGTCGCTTCCAGCCTGGACAACCGGCCGGCGGCGTTGCGGAAGTTCACCACCAGCGGCCCGCCGGGCTGTTCCACGGACACCGAGTACCCGTCCGCGGGTGTGGCCGACAGCGCCTGCACCCCCTGCGGCCGGTAGCGCACGACCACGTCACCACCCCGCAGGTGGAACGCGTGCACGTAGGAGCCGTCCGACTGCCATTCCCCCTGCGGAGATTGAGCCGAGGTGGGACGCGCATCCGTACTACTGGGAGGAGCCGGAACAGTCGTAGTGAGTACAGGAGGCCTGGTGGACGAAGGCGTGACAGGCGGCGGGGTGCCGACGGAGGCACCGGGCTCGGGCACCGGGACCGAGAGCGAGGTGATGGTCGGCATCGGCAGCACGGCCGACCCCGTCGTGGACCCCACGGCGGCGACCGGCGCGGGTTCCATCGCCCACCGGATGCCGAACCACGACAGGCCGACGGCGACCGTGGTCACCACCGCCCAGGCGACCAGGTACCCGACGGACCGTCTCACTGCGGCAATCCTCCTGTAGCGGCTCATGGCATCAGTACTGCTGGTCGAAGACGACCCGGTGGTGCGGGCGGCGATCACCCGCGCTCTCACCGGCCAGGGCCACATCGTGCACGGTGTCGCGCTCGCGATCGAGGCTTTGCGGGAAGTCACCGCGAACGACTACGACGTCGTGGTGCTCGACCTCGGGCTTCCCGACCTCGACGGCGGTGACGCGCTGCGGATGATCCGGGGCGTCACGAACACCCCGGTGGTCATCGCGACCGCCCGTGACGACGAGGCCGGTATCGTCCGGCTGCTCAACGCCGGCGCGGACGACTACCTCGTCAAACCCTTCTCCAGCGAGCACCTCGAAGCCCGCCTGCAGGCGGTGCTCCGGCGTGCGCGCGACAGCAGGCAGCTCGTGATCGGCGGCCTGGAGATCGACGTGAACCTGCGCAGGGCCACAGTGGACGGCCAGGAGCTCTCCTTGACACACAAGGAGTTCGAGCTGCTCTCCTACCTCGCGGCACGGCAGGGGGAAGTGGTGCCGCGGGCGGAGATCCTCGCCAGCCTCTGGCCGTCGCACCGTGACGACCAGACGCTCGACGTCCACCTGTCCTGGCTGCGCCGCAAGCTCGGTGAACGAGCCGCGCAGCCGCGTTATCTGCACACGGTGCGTGGGGTCGGCGTGCGCATGGTCGCTCCGCAATGAGGCGGTCACTGGTGCTGGTCGCTCTCGCGGCGACCAGCATGGTGGCGCTGGCGTTCCTCATCCCGCTGGCGATCGTCGTGAAGAACTCCGCCTACAACCGCGCTCTGAACGAGGCCGAGAAGCAGGCCGGCGCGATGACGCAGACGTTGCTGATCACCCGCAAGCCGCAGGAGATCCGGCAGGTGATCAGGAGCACCCGCTACGGCGGTCAGCAGCGGCTGGCCGTGCACCTCAGCGTGCCGGCCGGCACCTACGGCTACTCGCACATCACCGCTGCGGACCTGCAGGAGGCCCAGAAGCTCGCGACGGCGTCCACGGTCGAGAAGCCGGACGGCGTGGCCTATCTGCAGCCGCTGGCCACGAGCGAGAGCGGGATCGCGATCGTCGAGGCGTTCGTGCCACACGAGCAGCTGACCCACGGCGTGATCGGCACCTGGTGGGTGCTGGCGGGCGTCGCGGTCGGCCTGGTCGCCGGTTCGGTGCTCGTGGCGGACCGCCTGGGCGCACGGGCCGTCAAAGCCACCAGGGCGTTGGCCGAGGGCGCGCGCCGGATGGGCCAGGGCGACCTCACGGCGCGGGTCCCGGTGCAGGGGCCGCCGGAGTTCGAGGAGGTCGGCAAGGCCTTCAATGCCATGGCCGAACGCGTCCGGCACCTGCTCGCCGCCGAACGCGAGGTGGTCGCCGACCTGTCGCACCGCCTCAGAACGCCTCTCACGGCCCTTCTCCTGGACGCGGACACGCTCGGACACGGGCCAGGCGCGGACCGCGTCCGAGAGGCCGTCCAGGGCCTCGAGAGGGAGGTCGACGAGATCATCAAGATCGCTCGCTCCGGCCTGCAGCCCGACGACAGCGGCGCCGACGCGGCGGAGGTGGTGCGCGACCGGCTGGTGTTCTGGTCCGCGCTCGCCGACGACCAGGAACGGCCCTGGACCGTCCGCGGCGCCGACCGCCCCGCCCCCGTGCCGCTGTCCCGCGCCGACCTCGCCGCCGCGCTGGACGCGTTGCTGGGCAACGTCTTCCGCTACACGCCGGAGGGCACACGGTTCGCCGTGACGCTGGTGCACCAGGCCGATCTGGTGGCGCTGGTGGTCGAGGACGCGGGTCCCGGCATCGCGGACTCCGCACGGGCGGTGCGGCGTGGCGCCAGCGGCGGCGGTTCCACCGGGCTGGGGCTCGACATCGCCCGCCGTGCCGCGGAGACCACGGGAGGTTCTCTCCACGTCGACCGCGGTCCGCTGGGCGGTGCACGCGTGCAATTGAGGCTCCGGAGGGTCTAGTGGCCGTGGTGGGGCCGAAAGACGAACTCCGCCGGCGGCGCGGACCGTGGGACGGGTCCAGCGCCGCCGGCGGGCACCGGCCGGCTGCGCGGCACCGCTGCCGCACCACCGAGTCCCGAGCAGGAGGGAGGAACCCGATGAGCGGTGCGCGCCTGCCTTTCCCACACCGGTGTTACGAGGTGGATCAGCCGGGGCTCTCGGCGCCAGGTGTGGGGACCAGCGTATTCAGTAGGTCTGGGTCGATCTTTTGTGATCTGACCTGAAGTTAGCCGACCACTGATCGTCGCCCATCCCCCATTTAGCCGATTAATCGGTTTTAAATATATTTAAGTTCGCCCGGTCGGTCGTCCACGAGTTAAGTGAATTTAAGATAAGGTCACCCGCACGCCGCCATCCCCGCGCAATTCGGAAGGCAACTCATGCTCAGTGCGATGGCAGCCACGGGTTTGGCACTTTCCCTCCTCGTCGCCCCTGAGGCGCCGAGCACGGCCGATGTGGTTCCACCCGGCAAAATCACGGTCGACGTCGTCACGGTGAACGGTTCCGGCTGCCCCGCCGGAACGGCCGCGGTAGCGGCCTCCCACGACAACACGTCATTCACGGTGACCTACAGCGACTACACCGCCCAGGCCGGTGCCGGATCGACACCGACGCAGTTCCGCAAGAACTGCCAGCTGAACCTGCGTGTGCACTACCCGCAGGGCTTCACGTTCGGGATCGCGAAGGCCGACCACCGCGGGTTCGCGCACTTACCCCGAGGAGCCCGCGGCATGCAGCGCGCGGGCTACTACTTCTCCGGCTCGTCGTCCACGGGAACGAGCACGCACGACATCGCGGCACCGACGAGCGACAACTGGCAGTTCACCGACACGACCGAGGTCGCGGAGATCGTGTTCGCGCCCTGCGGCGCGGTGCGCCACCTGAACGTGAACACCGAGCTGCGGGCATTCACGAACTCGGCGAACCAGCCGGCGTTCGTTTCGATGGATTCCACGGACGGGAGCGTCAGGACCCGTTACCAGTTCGCCTGGAAACGATGCTGACCCAAGATGATCACGGAGGGGGCCCGGCGCTATACTCACAGTGAGCAACGGGCCTTCTCTTCGTGACCCACACGTGACTTTTGACGGGCGAGTCAACCGGACCATTGCTTCCCGCGTATACCCATGTAGATTCCCGCTCACCGTGACGGCCATTCGGGTGACTGTCACGGACTCGCGCGCCCACGCGAAACGGAGGCAGCATGCAGGCGAACGCCCAGACCGCCCAGGTCGACGACCTGACACTCATCGCGCTGCCCACCGCGGTGAACTGCGCGGATCTGTTCGTGCGATTCACCCTTGGTGAGTGGCGCCTGCGCAACATGACCGCGGAGTGCTCGGCCGTCGCCTGCGCGCTGGTCGAAGCCGCCATCGAGTCAGCCGATCCGAAGACCTCGCGGCTGATCACGCTGCGACTGCGACTGAGCGGCGACTACCTCGTCGTCGAGCTGGAGGCAGCCAGGTTCGTCATGCCGCCCACCTCCCCGGACCTGCGCACCGGCGAGCTGCAACTCGGCAACGGCGTCAAGCTGATCTGGTGCGAGCTGGCCCTGCCGACGGGCGTGAACGCCAACGCGGTGCCGCTGCCCCGGCGCGAGAAGCGCCGCTCCCCCGCCGCCGAGGCGCTGGGCGACGAGCCGGAAGTCGATCCCGAGCTCATCCAGCGCATCCTGTTCGGCCTCGGTGGCTCGATGGGCAACGGCCACCAGCGCTAGTGTCCTGCGCCTGAAATCCGCTGGGTAAGTCTATGGTGGGGTGATGGCGCGGATTGGACGTCCTCCTGCTGAGGTGACGTTGACCGAGCAGGAGTGGGAGACGCTGCAGCGGTGGGCGCGGCGGGCGAAGTCGTCGCAGGTGCTGGCGCAGCGGTGCAGGATCGTGCTGGCGTGCGCGGATGGTGTGCCGGGTAAGCAGATCGCGGCGGATCTGCGGGTGCATCCGACGACGGTGACCAAGTGGCGCAGGCGGTTTCTTCAGCATCGGCTGGACGGC
>NZ_FNET01000047.1 GCF_900100275.1 Lentzea albidocapillata subsp. violacea | reverse complement strand
AGACGACCGGTCCGTTGAGCTTGTCGTCGTCGAGGACGACGATCGGCGCGGAACCGGGCACCGGCACGGACGGGTACGCGCCCGCGTTCGTACCGCTGGTGATCGAGAAGTTCGTTGCTCCGTAGGGCGCGAAGTCCTCGTCGGTTCCGATGAAGTACTGGTTGTCGGCGGTGAACTCGCCCTGGTGCCCGTTGCCTTCGGCGGTGCGCGCTGCTCCGGTCGACTCCAGCAGCTGCGGATCGGGATGGCTGAAGTCCGTGTCGCCGATCAGCGTCGGGTTCGCCGGGTCGTCGACGTTGAGCTGAACGTAGCCACCGTCCCAGTAGGACAGCAGCAGGACCTGGTGCCCGTCGATGTTCTTGACGACCATGTCGTGCAGGAAGACCTCGGTGAGGCCGAGCTGGGTTTGGTTGAGGTTCGGGAACTCGGCGTCGACGTCGATCTCGCGGATCAGCCGGGGCCGCTTCGGGTTGCTGATGTCGAGGATGTCGACGTCCGGGCCGCCCGACTCGAAGTTGTCGGTCGTCACCACGTACGCCCTGTCGCCGGTGTCCCAGGCGAACGCGCTGTGGGTGTCGTTGGCGTCGCCACGCGACAGGTTCGCGCGGTCGCCGAAGTGCTCGGACAGCTTGACTGGCTTGCTGGGATTGCTGACGTCGTACAGGGAGACTCCGCCGCGGCCGTTCTTGCCGCACTGCTCGTTGTTCATCACGAGCATGGTGCCGTTGAAGAACTTCGTGTCGACCTGCAGCGCTTGCATGCCCTCGCCGGGTCGGCTGTCCTGGGAGTGCGGGATGAACCCGATCTGCTTCGGGGTTCGCCAGGTCGGTCATGTCGACGACGTAGGCGCCGGCGTCGGGGTCGCCGTCCTCACGGTTGGCGTCACAGGTGGCTTTGCCCCAGTTCGCCAGGTAGGCGTACGTGGTGCGCGGGTCGACCGCCACGTCGGCGATCAGGTCGTCGGTGTTGGTCAGGTCGGCCTTGCCCAGCAGTTGCAGGTCGCCCCATGCTCCCGGACCGAGCAGATGTCCGTCGATGGGACCGTGTTGGCCGGGGTGTGCCGCCACGGGTGCCGCCATCGCCGCGGTCAGCGACGCCACGGCGAGTGCGGTGAAGAGCCGTCTGGTTCTCATTGGTTCTGTCTCCTCGTTGGTTCCCCCTCGAACTGGGCCCCGTCACTGACGGGGCCCAGCGATCTGGTGTCACGGCAGGGAGAACTCCTGCGTCTGCGGGTTGAGGTGACCGAGCCGGAGGGCGCCGCCGGTGGCGTTGCCGCTGAGCCGGTACACGTTGAGTCCTTCGGTGATGCTGGACTCGTAGATGAAGTTGTCGTACCAGTACGACGACCAGGCCCCGCCGAGGTCGGGCGGGCTGATCGCGGGTGGGTCGGACCAGCCGATCGTGACCGGGTGGGCGGGATCGGTGAATTCGGTGGCCCAGGTTCCTGCCTGGTAATGCCCACCGACCGCGATGTAGCGGCCGTTGCGCAGCGGCACGATGTTGTAGTTGTGGACGGTGCAGTTCTCCGCGATGCCGTCCTGTCCTCGGGGCAGCACCCACTGGCCGAGTTTCGCGCCGGTGTGGGCGTCGTAGAAGAACAGGCTCTTGTCGACGTCCGGGTCGGTGGTCTGGCACTCGGGTTCGGAGCCGCCGCCGGGCTCCCAGCCCAGGATCAGGACTTTGCCGTCCCAGCTGAACGTCGCGGAGTGCCAGCGACCGTTGGTGCCTGCCTGGCCGACACCCGGCTCGCTGACGGTGTAGAGGAACACCGGGTCGGCGAGGCTCCCGCCGGGATGCGAGTTGGCGCCGATGTCGAAGACGTTGGTCGCGTCCGCGCTGGCGCACGCGGCCAGGTTGACGCTGCCGAGGATCACGCCCATGTCGTGACAGCCGGTGCGCACGTTGGTGATCGGACCAGCCAGCGGCTCACGCCGCAGCAGGTTCGCGTTCTGCGGCTGCCCGAACGGCACCTCGATCACGTCGATGAAGTCACCGAGCGCGTTCTCCTGCGCCAGGTTGCCGCTCGTTCCGCAGCCAGTGCTGCTGGAGTTGTTGCTGTAGACGATCAACCGGCCGTTGTCCGGGAGCCGCGGTGAGGGTGTGCGAGCCGCACGGCAGCTCGACCGACGCGACCAGGCTCGGATTGCTCAGGTTGCTGACGTCGAAGACGTGCACCCCTTCCCAACCGGCTGGGACGGTCTGCCCGTCGCAGTCGCGCGGGACTGCCTTCTTGGAGTTCCAGGCGCGGACCAGGATGTTCTCCCACACGACGATGTCGCCCTGGTCACCGTTGCAGCGCTGGTGGGCGATCTCGGTCGGGTTGTCGGGATCAGCGATGTCGACGATGCGGAATCCGTCGTAGTTGCCGTGGAAGGCCAGCTTGCCCCAGAAGGCGATGTCGGAGCTGACATGCCGGACACCGTCCGGCTCACCGAGGAACGTGGCCGGGTGCGGGCTGTGGCCCTTGGCGTGCATGTTCGGGGTGTGCGGGTTCGTGGCGTGGTCGGCGACGGCGGTCGCCGGGGTGACGAGAGCGACGGTGGCCACGAGCGCACCAACTGTTCGAATGACTCGGCGAGACATTCGACAACCTCCTTGGCTACTGGAAGAGCCGTTCCTGGGTTTGCGGGTTGTCGCGCTGCAGCGACGCGGCACCCACGGTGGCCGGGTGGTCGAGCGCGAACACGTCCAGGCCCCGGTTGATGTCGTTGGCGTAGATGAAGCCGTTGTGCCAGTAGGTGGACCACGTGTTGGCCGCGATCGGGTCACCGGCGCGGTAGAAGCCGAGCTCCACCGGGTTCGCCGGGTCCGTCAGGTCCGCGACCGTCGTGCCGCCGGTGTAGGCGGAAGACACGAGGATGTCGCGATCGATGCCGGGCACGTAGTTGAAGTTGTGCATGGTGCACACGCCGTTCTCGAAGCGTGGCAGCTTGTAGTGACCCAGCTCCGCTCCGGAAGCGACGTCATAGGTCCACACCGCACCCTTTGTCGGCGGATCCTCCGCCCGGCAACGCGGAATCACTCCACCGCCGGCCTCGTCCCCGAACGTCACACGCTTGCCGTCCCACGTGAACTGTGCCGAGTGCCAGGCCTGCACCTGGGGTGTCGTCAGCGTGCGCAGCACCTTGGGATGTGCTCGATCGCTGATGTCCCAGATTTGGCCGACGCTCAGGCACGCGGCCGCGGCGAGGTTCAGCGGGGTGAGCACCGTGATGTCGTGGCAGCCAGTGGTGGGCTGCAACGCCGGGTTGGCGAACTCCAGCCGCGCCGGGTCGAACACCGGCACGCCGGTCGTCGGTGGAGTCGAGACCACTGTGGCCTTCTCCGGGTTCTGCAACGGCACGTGGACCACCGAGATCTTGCCGTGGAACTGCTGACAGTTCGGGCCCATTGACGTGGTCGTCACCGCATAGGACGAGACGTAGACGAACAGGCTGCCCTTGCCCGCGGGCGCAAGGGTGTGGGTGTGCGAGCCGCAGTCGGTGCGCACGGAGGCGATGTGCTTGATGTTGGCGGGATCGCGGACGTCGAAGATCCGCACGCCCTCCCACGCCGCCGGGTTGCTGGCCGGTGTGTTGACGCTGTCGCACTCGGGCTTGCTCTGCGGCGTGTCGACCGAGGAGAACAGCAGTCCGTTGTAGACCGACACGTCTCCCTGACCGCCGTTGCACGGCTTGAAGGCCACCTGCTGCGCGACCGCGGGGTTCGAGATGTCGATGATGCGGAATCCGCTGAAGGTGCCCGCGTAGGCGTAGTTCCCTTCGAACGCGAGGTCGGACTGGGTCGCGGCGTCGGCCTTCGGCACGTTGTCCAGCAGAGTCATGTTCGCGCTGTGCAGGTCCGGCACACCACCACCGGTCGGCGGATGGGTTCCGCCGTCATCCGGGTCGTGCGCGCCGGCCGTCGCTGGGATCACCAGCACACTGGCAACGAGGAGAGCGACGGCGGTCAGCCGCCGTAATCGATTCACAGCAGGCCACTCCCTTCGAGGCAAGGGGTAGCGCCATTGCTACCCCCGTGAGGAGTAATCGACGCAAACCCCAACAGTGTGACCCGAGTCACCCCAATGGCCTACTATCTTGCTTCGAACATTTTCGAGCGCACGACAGTTGTTCTTGGTTATCAGATCAACTCGTCGCGCGGCGGTGACGCACGGCCACGTACAGCTACCGAGACAGGGTCAGGTGGCCGGGCGAAGGCCTGCGAGCGTGACCACGACAAGCCGGCGAACAGCAGCCTTGGAAGGCAAGGCGCCGGCCGCGGCAAGTGCGTGAACGCAGTACGCAGCGAGTTCCGCAGGTGCCACGTCTCCCCTGACCTCTCCTGCCGCTGCAGCTTCGGCCAGCAGGTCGCAGATCATGTGACGAACCTGTTGCCGCGCGTGACCGACCTGCTCGTCGCGGTGCAGGAGCGCCACGAGGTCAGTGTCGAAATGGCCGTGCGAGCGGTGCGAGATGGCAGCGAAGGCCTCGAGGACTGCTTTGAGACGCTGGCCAGGCCCGGCCGCCTGGTCACGAACCTCGGTCAGACAGGCGAGGTGGTGTGCGATCTGCTCGGCATGCCAGGCGCGCAGGATCGCCTCGACGTCCGGGAAGTACTTGTAGAGCGTCGCGCGCCCGATGCCGGTCTGCTCCGCGATCTGCGACATCGTCACGTTGAGCAGGCCGCGCTCGGCCACCAGCGTCGTGGTGGTGGCCAGGATCGCGTGCCGCACCTCGCGACGGTGCGTTTCGATCGTTTCGTTCCACAGCTTCGGCACGCGCACATCCTACGGGATCGAGACACTGCGTCTTGATAAATACACAGTGTCTCGTAAACTGCCGGGCATGGCTGACACTCCGCGTTGGGTGAAGATCATGGGCATCGTCATTGCCGTGGTGATCGTTTTGTTCCTCGTAGCGCTCGTTCTCCCGATCGAGCACGGCCCAGGCATGCACCGATGAGGCCGCGACTGCGCAAGCTCGCCCTGACGGCGCACATCGCGTCCTCGGTGGGCTGGTTCGGCGCCGTGCTCACGTTTCTCGCCATGGCGGTCGTTGGCCTGACCACTCAGGACGATCGCGTTGTCCGCGCCGCAAATGTGATCGCGGAGCCGATGGTCTGGTACGTGGTGCTGCCGTTCGCAGTCGCGTCACTGCTGACCGGCCTGGTCTCGTCGCTCGGCTCCGCGTGGGGCCTGCTGCGGCACTACTGGGTGATCTTCAAGCTGGTGCTGAACGTGTTCGCCACCGCGGTGCTGCTCATCTACACGCGCACGGTGGACCAGTTCGCCGCGGTCGCGGCCGATCCGGCTTCCGATCTGGCGCCGCTGCGGTCGCCGACGTTCGTGGTGCATGCCGGTGGTGCGCTCGTGGTGCTGGTCGTGGCGTTGGTGCTCGCGGTCTACAAGCCGCGCGGCGTGACCGGGCTCAGGATCTGAGGGCAGGCAGCAGGGTCGCCTCCAGCACGTCGGCGGCCTCCTCCGCCTTCAACTGTCCCGTGTTCACCTCGTCGGCGGCCGCGTGCAGCAGGCCGTAGACGGTGGTCACGAGCCAGTTCGTCGGCAGGTCGGTCCTGATCACGCCCTCCTCCTGGCCCCGCGTGAGCAGTCCCTCGACGTGGTCGACGACCTCACGGTGCCGTTGCCGCAGCCGGACCGGGCCGAGCTCGCGCTGGGCAAGATCGAACAACTTGCGGTGCTGGTTGAGCGCGTGCCAGGACGTCCGCAGCAGCCGCCGGAGCGCCTCGGTGGCGGAGCCTTCCTCCGGAGCGGCCTTCTTGATGACCTCGCCGGCTTCGGCGATCGTCCGGTCCAGCACCGCCTCCAGCAGCACCTCGCGGGACGGGAAGTGGCTGTAGAGGGTGACCCGGCCGACGCCGGCGGCGCGCGCGATCGCCACCATGCTCGACTGCGGTTCCTCGGTGAACAGCACCAGAGCGGCGTCGAGGATGGCGGCGATGTTGCGTTCGGCGTCGGCGCGGCGCCGGGTCTCCGTGGTGGCCACGACCGGAAGCCTACGGCCGGTCAGTGCGCGAACACCGGACCGTCGGCCGCGGGCGGGCGGCCTGCCGGAACGAGCAGCGTCGCCCCGATCGCGCTGACGGCGGCCACGATCGCCATCGCGGTGAACGCGGCACCGAAGCCCCCGACCGGACCGCCTTGCAGGCTCAGTGCCGCGACTGTCGACACGAACGCGATGCCGAGCGTGGCGCCCAGTTCGTGCCCGGTGTTGATCAGTCCGGACGTCGTTCCAGCGTCGTGCGGACCGACGTGCGCCATCGCGGTGGTCGTCGCCGTGACGAACGTGGCGCCGAGCCCCAAGCCGGAGATCAGGAAGCCGGGCAGGACGGCCAGCATCGCGTTCCCGGACGCGGGCACCTGAGCCAGGAGCACCGCGCCCACCGCGGCAAGGCCGAAGCCGACAGCGACCGCGGGTCGTCCGCCGAAGCGGTTCACGACGCGGACGCCGAGATGGGTGCCGAGCCCGATGACCAACGCCACCGGCAGGAAGATCAGCCCGGTCTCGAGCGCGTCGAGACGCAGCACGTGCTGCAGGTACTGGGAATTGAGGAAGAAGTTCGCCAGCAGCAGCCCTGACGCGGCCAGCATGACCAGGTTGCCCGCCACCACAGGACGCCGGGTCAGCAGTTCCAGGCGGACCAACGGCTCGGCGACCCTGCGCTCGACGACCACGAACACCACGAGCAACATGAGACCGGCGGCGAGGAAGTACGGCGTGCTGCCGCCGCCCCAGCCGGTGTCGCCCGCACGCACCAACGCGTAGATCAACGCACCAACGGCAAGCACCGCGACGAATGCACCAGGAACGTCGATCTTCCCCGATGTCCGTCCACTTCGGCCGGACGGCACAAAACGCGGCAGCAGCACAGCGACGAAGATGCCAACGGGCACGTTGATGAAGAACACCCACTCCCAGCCCGGCCCAGCCGTGAACACGCCGCCCAGCAGCACTCCGACAGCCGCGCCCGCGCCAGCGATGGCCGCCCACACGCCGAGCGCGCGATTGCGCTCTGGACCGTGGAAGGTCGTGGTGACGATCGACATCGCCGCCGGGGACAGCAACGCCGCCCCGACCCCCTGGGCGGCACGTGCCGCTACGAGCGCCGTCGCACTTCCCGCCAGCCCGGAGACCAGCGATGCCACCGTGAACACCGCTAGCCCGGTCAGGAACACGCCTCGTCTGCTGATCGTGTCGGCCAGCCGGCCGCCCAGCAGCATCAGCCCGCCGAAGCACAGCGTGTACGCGGTGACCACCCACGTCAGCGCGGCACGGTCCAGGTCGAGTTCGGTCGCGATCACCGGTAGCGCGACGTTCACGACCGTCACGTCCAGGATCACCATGAACTGGGCGAGGCACAGCAGCACCAGCACCCACCAGTTCGTTCGCACGGCCGTCCGGCTCATGTCCACCCCTTAACTCGAACACTCATGTTCGACTTAAGGGTACGCCAAGCCGAGCGACAAGTCGAACAGCAGTGTTCGACTTGTTCTCTTGGGCGGTCACTGGTGACGGGCGAGCTTGATCGAGGAAATCAGCAGCACTGCGGCCAGCGCGGGGATGAGGACCAGATCGGGGACGACGCCGAGGAGGAGGCCGCCGAGCAGGGCGCCGGTGATCGATCCGGCGACCATGACGCCGGCGAAGCGCACGTTCTGGCGCAGGACACTGAAGCTGTTGTCGCGGCTGTAGCGCGCGAAGGCGACCAGCATGGTGGGTAGCGAGACCAGCAGCGACAGGCTGCCCGCGGTCTTGATGTCGACGCCGTAGAGCAGCACGATCGTCGGGATCAGCAGTTCACCGCCCGCGACACCCATGATCGCGGCGACGACGCCGATCCCGAACCCCGCGGCAACTCCGGAGACAGCTTGCACGGTGGGCGGCAGGTCGAGCGTGCCGAGGCTGACGTGCGTGAGCACCAGGGCTGCGGCCATGAGAACCATCAGCGCCGCGAGGACCTTGTACAGAGTGGCGGTGCGCATCCGCACCGCCCAGGCCGCCCCTGCCCAAGCCCCGAGCAGACTGCCCGCGAGGAGATTGACCGCGACCGCCCAATGCGCACCCAACTCGACGGCGGTGACGGTGGCCAGCCGGGCGGGCAGCGCGGTGAGCACCACGACGAGACTCATGGCCTTGTTCAGGATGACCGCCGAAAGCGCCGCGAAGCCGAACAGGCCGATCAGCAAGGGCAACCGGAACTCCGCTCCACCCAGCCCGATCATGCCGCCCAGCAAGCCTACGACCGCGCCCACGGCGAACACCAGCGGCGCGCACCGACCCGCCCGGACCGGTGTCACGTTCTCCTCAACGGTCACGCGTACGCCTTCCACTCCCGGCCAACTGGCGCGGTCCACGATTCCCGAGATTCCAGCACCGGGGAAGCCGCAACCACATCACGGGACACCGGGCAGGACGGGTGTTCCCGCTCAAGGGCACAGTCGGGAGGCTCGGTCCGATCAGCGCGACGACCAGGCATACTTCTCAGTCTGCGAAAGGGTGTGGACGATGCGCGGACTGGGTGAGCTGGAAGCCGCGGTGATGGACGTGCTGTGGCACGCCCGAGAGCCGCTCAAGGTGCGTCAGGTGCTGGAACGGCTGGACACCGGCAAGCAACTCGCCTACACCACCGTGCTCACCGTGCTGGACAACCTGCACCGCAAGGACTGGGTCTCCCGCGAGCTGGAGGGCAAGGCCTACTGGTACCAGCCCACCGTCAGCCGCGTCGAAGCCGCGGCGAACGCCGTGCGCGACGTGCTCGCCGCCTCCGGTGATCCCGAGGCCGCGCTGCTGCACTTCGCACAGTCCGCGACCACCGAGGAGTCGGCGGTGCTGCGCCGGGCGTTCCGCAGGAAAGCCTCCGGGAAATGACTGTCGCGCTGGCGCTGCTGCTCGGGTCCATCACGATGGGCTGGCTGGCACCGCGCCTGCTGCGGCGGCTCAGCGACCCGGTGGTCGCCGTCGTCGCCTGGCTCACCTCGATCGCCGCGGTCGTGACGACCTCGGCCGTTGCCATGGTGCTGCTCCTGCTGCCCGAGCACGGCCTCGCCTTCCTCGACACCCTGCACAACTGCTGGGAGTCGGTGCGCCACGGCACTACACCCACGATCGAAGTGATCAGCGGCCTCACCGGCGGCGCTCTGCTGACCGCTCTGCTCGTTCGGTTCGCGATCGTCGGTGCACGCAGCGCCCGGCAACGAGCCCACGCCCGCGAGGAACACCGCTCGGTGCTGCGCCTCGCCGGACGACGTGAACCCGGAGCACATCCCACGGTGTGGCTCGACCACGACCGGCCACTCGCGTTCAGCCTCCCCGGCAAACCAGGTCTCGTGGTCGCCACGGAAGGACTCCGCCGCCACCTGACGCCCGAAGAGGTCGATGCCGTCCTCGACCACGAGCGAGCACACCTCAACGGACGCCATCACCTGCTGGTCGCTGCCGCGGACGCGGTAGCCGCCGCCCTGCCGATCCTCCCCCTGTTCACGCGGGCGGCAAGCTCGATCCGTGAGCTCGTCGAGATGTCCGCCGACCTGGC
>NZ_FNET01000048.1 GCF_900100275.1 Lentzea albidocapillata subsp. violacea | reverse complement strand
GTTGCGTTGGCGGTGGGGTCCCATCACGAGCCGAGCCAAGAGCGGGCCACATGCAGGTAGGGGTGTCAACTCGACGAAAAGCGTGTCGAGTTGACACCCCTACCTGCATGCAGCAAGAGCTATGGCGCGACTCGTGATGGGACCCCACCGCCTGGCCCGCGCGGTAAGGACGGCTTGCCTTCGGCTTCGCGGTGAACCTGGGCGGTGGCTTGGGCGTCCTCAGGCTGGGGACGATGTTCGATCCCGGCTTCGGCATACTGGGATTTCAGTTACGGCTAGCTACGAGGTGCGATTTCACGTGTGCGGAGTGCTCGGACTCATCTGTTCCACTGAAGCCGCCGCGGTCTCCGCGCGCGCCTCTGTGGCCTCAGCACTGCGCTGCCAGCGGCACCGTGGGCCCGACGAGCAGGACACCTGGGCTGATGCCGAGGTTGTCTATGGGTTCAACCGGCTTGGTTTTATTGATCTTGAGCACTCCCATCAGCCGCTTGTGTGGGGGCCGCCGGAGAACCCGACGCGGTACACGTTGAACTTCAACGGCGAGATCTACAACTACAAGGAGCTCCGGGCTGAGCTCATGCGGAAGTTCGGGGCCAACTTCCGGACTAACGGTGATGGTGAGGCCATCGTCGCTGGGTATCACTACCTTGGTGCTGACTGGGTCAAGATGTTGCGCGGCATGTTTGCGTTCATGATCTGGGACGCGCAGGAGCGGGTGGTTTTCGGCGCTCGGGATCCGTTTGGGATCAAGCCGTTGTACTGGGCTGCTGGGCCCGGTGGGGTTGGGTTCTCGTCCGAGAAGAAGAGTTTGTTGCAGCTCACCGGGGTCCTTGGGATCAGTCAGGAGCTGGATCAGACTGCGTTGCAGCACTATCTGGTGCTTCAGTATGTGCCTGAGCCTGAGTCGTTGCACAAGGCGATTCGGCGGGTTGAGTCCGGGACGTCCTTTAAGGTGTCGCCTGGTGGGCAGGTGCTGTTCAACCGGTACTTCAAGCCCGTGTTCTCGCCGCGGCCGGTGAATGGGGCGCACGAGGCTGAGGCGCTGTATGAGCGCATTGCCGACGTGATGCGTGACTCGGTGGCCAAGCATATGATTTCCGACCCTGATGTTACGGTCGGTGCGTTTCTCTCTGGTGGTATCGACTCTACGGCCACGGCTACGCTGGCCAAGCAGCACAACCCTAACCTCATCGCGTTCACCAGCGGTTTTGATCGGCAGGGGTACTCGGAGGTTGATGTTGCCGCGGAGACTGCGGCGGCCATTGGGGTGCGGCATGTCGTTCGGACTGTGTCTGCGGACGAGATGATGGAGGAGTTGCCGCTCATCATCTGGTACCTCGACGATCCGGTGGCGGACCCGGCGTTGGTGCCGTTGTACTTTATTGCGAAGGAAGCGCGTAAGTACGTCAAGGCTGTGCTTTCGGGTGAGGGTGCGGACGAGTTGTTTGGCGGGTACGTGATTTATCACGAGCCGCTGTCTTTGTCGCCCTTCGAGAAGGTGCCTGGCGGTGTGCGCAAGCTGATGGGTGCTGTGTCCAAGTCCATTCCGGAGGGTGTGCGCGGCAAGGACCTGCTTCGGCGGGGTGCGCTCAAGCTCGAGGAGCGGTATTACGGCAACGCGCGCAACTTCAGTGACGCGCAGGTGCGTGCTGTGCTTCCCGGTTATGTCGAGGGCATTGGTTTTCAGGACGTTACGGCGCCCTGGTATCGCGAGTCGGAGTCGTGGGATCCGGTCGCGCGTATGCAGCACATCGACCTTTACACGTGGTTGCGTGGCGACATCCTGGTCAAGGCCGACAAGGTGACCATGGCGAACTCCATCGAGCTGCGCGTGCCGTTCCTCGACCCCGAGGTGTTCCGGGTCGCGGCCGAGGTGCCGCTCGACCAGAAGCTCACCGAAGGTACGACCAAGTACGCGCTGCGCAGGGCGTTGGCGAAGATCATTCCGGCGCATGTGCTCAACCGGCCCAAGCTTGGGTTCCCGGTGCCGATCCGGCACTGGTTGCGTGCGGAGATGTACGACTGGGCGCGCGGGATCATCAACGACTCGCAGACCGGCCATCTGCTGGACAAGAACGCGGTCATGGACCTGCTTGCCGAGCACAAGTCGGAGCAGTTCGACCGCAGCCGGCAGCTGTGGAGCGTGCTGTGCTTCATGATCTGGCACGGGATCTTCGTCGAGGGCCGGATCAGCCCGAAGGTGCCGGAGCCGGTGTACCCCGTCCGCCTCTGACTAGTGGTGTTGGTGACACCTCCACGTAAAGGGTTTGTTAGTTGTCATAGGCTAACCAAGTGGCCACCGTGGGGAGAAGCGCGCGCTCGACGTTCGTGATCGACACTCGGCCGTTGAAGATCGTCGCGTATCGCCGGCTGTGGATCTCCACGATCATCACGGCGGTGGGCTCCCAGCTCACCGCCGTTGCCGTGCCCAAGCAGGTCTACGACCTCACCGGGTCTTCGGCGTGGGTCGGCATCGCCGCCGGTGTGGCGCTGGTGCCCCTGCTCGTGTTCGGGCTGTGGGGCGGCGCGATCGCGGACACGGTCGATCGTCGCAAGTTGCTGCTCGTCACGAACATCGGCATCGCGGTCTCGTCGGTGCTGCTGTGGGCGCAGGCTGCGATGAACGTCGGCTCGGTGTGGCTGGTGATTGCTCTGCTGGGCCTGCAGCAGGTGTTCTTCGCGGCGAACGCTCCCGCCCGTTCGGCGTCGATCGCCCGGTTGGTGCCGGCCGAGCTGTTGCCTTCCGCGGCTGCGCTCGGGTCGACCGTCATGCAGTTCGGTGCGGTGCTCGGGCCGTTGCTCGCGGGCGCGTTCATACCGGTCGTCGGGCTCTCGACGCTCTACCTGGTCGACGCGATCGCGCTCACCGTCACGGTCTACGCGGTGTGGAAGCTGCCCGCGATGCCCCCGCTCGACGGGGTGATCCGGCGCGCCGGCCTCAAGGACGTGCTGGCCGGGTTCACGTACCTCTGGGCGCAGAAGGTGCTGATGGCGAGCATGCTGCTGGACATCATCGCGATGGTGTTCGGCATGCCGCGGGCGCTGTTCCCGGAGATGGCCCAGCACACGTTCGGCGACCCGGCCGGTGGTGGGTTCGCGCTGGGCGTGCTGTTCGCCGCGATTCCCGTCGGTGCGGTGATCTGCGGTCTCACGTCCGGCTGGATCTCCAACGTCAGCCGGCACGGCGTCGCGCTGACGCTCGCCGTCGTGGGCTGGGGTCTCGCGATCATGGGCTTCGGTCTCGCCGGTTCGTTGTGGGGCGCGGCGGCGTTCCTGGCGCTCGCGGGGGCGGCGGACATGGTGTCGATGGCGTTCCGCGGCGCGATCCTGCAGTCCGCCGCGACGGACGAGATGCGCGGACGGATGCAGGGCGTCTTCATCGTCGTCGTGGCCGGTGGGCCGCGCATCGCGGACCTGCTGCACGGCACGGGTGGCGCGGCGTTCGGCACGGCCGCGGCGGTGTCGGTCGGTGGCCTGCTGGTCGTCGTGGCGTCCGTCGCGATGGTGGCGTTGCTGCCGGCGATCTGGCGCTACCGGGTCAGTTCCGCGAGCTGATCTCCGCCGGGTTCGGCTCGGCGATCGTCACGTCGGAGCCCCAGTCCGAGAAGCGGGCCTCGTCGACGATCCGCACGCCCTGGAACTCGGTGTAGAAGGTGATGCGGATCGGCAGGCCGGTGCCGTCCAGCTCGATCTCGCCGGTCGAACCGGGGACCTTCTGGTCCAGCGCGAGCTTGACCTCGGCCTTCAGGCCCTCGTCGGTGAGTTTGTCGTACGCCTTCCGGTAGTCGACGGCGATCGAGTACCGGGTGTTGCCGCCGACCTGCGCGGTCAGCCTGAGCTCGCCACCGGCCTGCATCACCGGCAGGTGGTACGTCGTGAAAGCGGCCTGCTGGTAGACGACGTCGTGGAAGCCCAGCAACGTCGTCGTGAAGTCGTCGTCGACCCTGCGGTCCAGCTCCACCCACGGCTTGTCGGCCGGCAGCCCGAAAACCGCGGCGGGCAGCTTCACGAACGCGGTGTCCTTTTTGGTCGAGACCAGCCGGAGGTCGACCGCCTCGCCGCCGGTCTGCACGGGACGGGTGGTGGTCGCGTCCATGCTCGGGACCTCGCCGCCCAGCCGCACGCTGCCGCTCGACGGTGCCCGCACGCCACCTCCGGTGGGCGGTGGCGTGACGGAGAAGCGGTAGGAACCCTTCTCGCCGACGGTCTTGGTCACCGCGGCCACCAGGCTCTTCACGTCGCGGTGCTGGGACTGGTTCTCGCTCGCGGGTTCGGACGAGGAGCAGGCGGTCAGCGCCACGGCGGCGATGATCGCGATTGCCGCGAGTCTCATCGGGCAATTGTTACATCAAACGGGTGAGGTAGGCGTCCGTTCGTGCTGGTGGCCAGGCGAAACGGGCAGAATCTTCGGGCATGGCTGAAGCGACTCCACAAACGGAGCAACCAGAGCTGAAACGGGCGATCGGCCCGAAGCTGCTGCTGTTCTTCGTCGTCGGCGACATCCTCGGTACCGGCATCTACGCGCTCACCGGCAACGTGGCAGGCAAGATCGGCGGCGCGCTCTGGCTGCCCTTCCTGCTCGCGTTCGTGGTGGCATTCCTGACCGCGTTCAGCTACCTGGAGCTCGTCGGCAAGTACCCCAGGGCCGCCGGCGCCGCGCTGTACACGAACAGAGCGTTCAAGATCCACTTCTTGACGTTCATGGTCGCGTTCGCGGTCATGTGCTCCGGCATCACGTCGGCCTCGGCGGCCGCGCTCGCCTTCGGCCGCACGTACCTGCGGCAGCTGCTGGTGACGTTCTTCGACGTCGCGCTCAGCCCGGAGTCGCTGGCGATCACCGGTATCGCGGTCATCTTCATCGCGGCCCTGGCGGTCATCAACTTCCGCGGCGTGTCCGAGTCGGTCAAGGTCAACGTGGTGCTGACCTGCATCGAGCTGTCCGGTCTGGTGATCATCATCCTGATCGGCGCGTGGGCGGTCGTCAACGGCGACGGCAACCCCGGCAGGCTCACCGAGATCGACGTCCCGTCCGGCAGCAACGTGATGCTCGCGGTCACCTCGGCCACGGCGCTCGCGTTCTTCGCGATGGTCGGCTTCGAGGACTCGGTGAACATGGCCGAGGAGTGCCGCAACCCGGTCAAGATCTTCCCGCGCGCGATGCTGTGGGGCATGGGCATCGCGGCCCTGATCTACGTCCTCGTCGCGATCACGTCGTCGTTGCTGATCCCGGCGGACGAGCTCGCGACGGCCGGCAGCAGCGCGTTGCTGAAGGTCGTCACCGTCGGCGCGCCCGGCTTCCCGCTGTGGGTCTTCGCGTTGATCGGCCTGCTGGCCGTCATCAACTCGGCCCTGATCAACATGCTGATGGCGTCGAGGTTGTTGTACGGCATGGCGAACGAGAAGATCATCCCGAAGTTCTTCGGTGTCGTGCACCCGTTCCGCCGCACGCCGTGGATCTCGATCGTCTTCACGACCGGCGTCGCGGTGATCCTGGTGTCCACCGCCGACATCGGCAAGCTCGGTGGTACCACGTCGTTGCTGCTGCTGATCGTCTTCACGATCGTCAACGTCGCGTGCCTCGTGCTGCGCCGGGAACCGTCCGAGCACAAGCACTTCCGGGCACCCACGTGGGCGCCCGTGCTCGGCGCGATCACGTGTGCGTACCTCGCGATCCCGTGGACGTCCGGGCGTCCGATCGACGACTACAAGATCGCGGGCTGGCTGCTGCTCGCCGGTTTGGTTCTGTGGGGCATCAACCGCGTGCTGCACGGCAAGGTGGAGATCCACCCGGAGAAGCTCGGCAAGTAGTTCTAGTCCAGTAGGTGCTTGAGGAACCGGTCCGGCTCACCCAGGAAGTTGCGGGTGAGCCGGACCGGTTCCGCTGTGTCGTAGGAAACCTCGTCGATCGTGTCGGTGATCTCGAGGATCGTGGCGTTCGGTGCCGCGAGCAGGATCGGCGAGTGCGTGGCGATGATGAACTGCGAACCTTCTTCTACGAGTTCGTGCATGCGCCTCAGGACCGTCAGGCAGCCTTTGACCGATAGGGCGGCCTCTGGTTCGTCGAGAATGTAGAGTCCCCTGCTGCCGAACCTGTGGTTCATCAGGTCGATGAAGCTCTCGCCGTGCGACCGCTCGTGCAACGACTTCCCGCCGTACGACGCGTGGATCCCTCCGCCGATCCGGTCGATCTCGGTGGCGACGTTGTAGAACGACTCGGCGCGCAGGAAGAACCCGGTCCTGGGTTTTCTCGTGCCCCAGCTGAGGGTCAGGTAGTCCCCGAGTGACGACTCCGTCGCCTTGGTCGCGAAGCGGAACGACTGCGTGCCGCCCTCGGCGTTGAACCCCGCCGCCACCGCGATGGCCTCGACCAGCGTGGACTTGCCCGTGCCGTTGTCGCCCGTCAGGAACGTGATGGGCGCCTTCAGTTCCAGCGGCCTTCTGATCAGATGCTGGACGACCGGGAGCGTGAACGGGTAGCGGTGCGTGTCGTGCATCTGGTCGAGGCGGACGTGCTGGACGAACGTCACGCCAGCCGTGCCAGCTCGACCGGGTCGTGGGCGCAGAACACCTCGGCCTCGCCGCTCGCCTTGAGCTCCCTGAGGCGTTCCACATTGGACAGACGCTGCTCGCGGATCGTCTCGGTCTGCTTGGCGGTGAGCTTGAGCGCGAAGATGTTGCTCGGCGGCGTCTCGACCTCGCCGCGGTAGAAGTACGCGTCGCCCGCGTGCAGCAGCCAGCCGTCGTCCGACTGCACCGCGATGCCCGTGTGGCCGCGGGTGTGGCCGATCAACGGCACCATCAGCACCTCGTCCGGCAGGCCGGCGATGCTCCTGACGGCCTGGAACCCGAACCAGTCCTCGCCCTCGGCCTTGTGCGTCTCGAACTTGACGCCGTCCCTCTGCGCCTTCGGGTACCGCGCCCGCTCCTTGGTGCCGCGCGCGTTGGTCGCGGCTTCCAGTTCGGTGTCCAGCACGTGCACGGTGGCCTTGGGGAAGTCGCGCAGCCCGCCCGCGTGGTCGAGGTCGAGGTGGGTCAGCAGGATGTGCTTCACGTCGTCGGCCGTGTAACCGCGCTTCTCGACGTGGCTGATCGCCGTCTCGGTGATGTCGAGCGCCGGGTTGAGCAGCTTGCGGCTCAGACCGTCGATCGTCGCCTTCGGGTTGGTCACCTCGTTCGTGCCGAAGCCGGTGTCGACCAGCGCCAGGCCCTGGTCGGTCTCGATCAGCAGGCAGTGGGCCACGAGCCCGCCCGCGACCAGGGGAGGCCGGAACGTGGCGCAGTTGAGGTGATGAACCTTCATGGGCAAATCCTTCCGCTGGCCCCGTAGGCTTCAGCCTCATGTTGGGGATCTCGTACGAGGGTGCCACCGCCGTGATCACGACTGTAGGCGCGGGGCTGCGGTCTTTCGAGGTGGACGGCGTTCCGTACGTGGAGACATTCGGCGCCGACGAGAAACCCCCGATGAGCGCCGGGGCCGTGCTCGTGCCGTGGCCCAACCGGACCGCCGGTGCTTCTTGGGTGCTGGACGGGGTTCGGCAGCAGCTCGATGTCACCGAGCCTGCGCGTGGGAACGCTATCCATGGGCTTGTGCGGCGTCGTCCTTGGGCCGTTTTGGAGCACACCGGGTCGTTGGTGTCTTTGGTTGCGACCATCGAACCTCAGGCTGGGTGGCCTGCTGCTTTGCGTGTCACGGTGTCATATGCACTGGATGATCGTGGGCTGACTGTTACGCATGGGGTCAAGAATATTGGGGACGTTGCCACGCCGTTTGGTGTTGGTACGCATCCGTATCCGCGGGCTGGGAATGCTCCTACCGATTCGTGCACTTTGACGTTGGCTGCTACTACTGTTTTGCCGTTGGATACCGCGCGGATGGTGCCTTCTGGGGTGGCTGTACCGGTTGAGGGGACGTCTTACGACTTTCGGTCGGGGCGGGGGTTGAGTGGGGTTCGGTTGGACACTCCGTTTGGGGGGTGTGAGCCTTCTGGGGATGGGCTGATCCATCACTCGTTGGTTGCTGAGGGGGGTGGGGTTGAGGTTTGGGCTGATCCGGCGTTTTCTTGGGTTCAGGTTTATACGCCTGATTCCTATCCTGGGCGGGGGCGGGCTGTGGCTGTTGAGCCTATGACCTGTCCGCCGGATGCTTTGAATTCTGGGGTTGATTTGATTTGGGTTTCTCCTGGGGAGTCTTGGGGGGCTCGGTGGGGGATTCGGCCGTTGGGGTGAGGGCGTTGGTCGCGGGTTTTGTTGGTGGTTGGGTTGCGGGCGGCGACCTTGCGTTGCGTGCTTTCCCTGGGGGCGCTGCCCCCAGACCCCCGGCAATCTGATCAGGGGGTAGCGCCGCCTGCGGGTTGATGGCACGCCTGACGCTCCTATAGATGTCAAGCAGTGAGTGCGAGGTCTTTCATGATCGCTGTGTGGGCTTCGCGGAGGATATAGCGCTTGAGGCAGCGGATGATGTCGCGTTTGGTGAGGCCTTGTTCGGTGCGTCGTTGCAGGTAGGCCTGGGTGCGTGGGCAGTAGCGCAGGCG
>NZ_FNET01000052.1 GCF_900100275.1 Lentzea albidocapillata subsp. violacea | reverse complement strand
GTTCTTCCAGAACCGCACAGTGGATGCGTAGCGTCTTTGTAACAAGTCCTCGGCCTATTAGTACCAGTCAGCTCCAACCGTTACCGGTCTTCCACCTCTGGCCTATCAACCCAGTGGTCTAGCTGGGGGCCTTAACTCACGAAGAGTGGGATACCTCATCTTGGAACGAGCTTCCCGCTTAGATGCCTTCAGCGGTTATCCCTTCCGAACGTAGCCAACCAGCAATGCTCTTGGCAGAACAACTGGCACACCAGCGGTCCGTCCGTCCCGGTCCTCTCGTACTAGGGACAGCCTTCCTCAAGTATCCTACGCGCGCGGCGGATAGGGACCGAACTGTCTCACGACGTTCTAAACCCAGCTCGCGTACCGCTTTAATGGGCGAACAGCCCAACCCTTGGGACCTACTCCAGCCCCAGGATGCGACGAGCCGACATCGAGGTGCCAAACCATCCCGTCGATATGGACTCTTGGGGAAGATCAGCCTGTTATCCCCGGGGTACCTTTTATCCGTTGAGCGACCACGCTTCCACAAGCCATGGCCGGATCACTAGTTCCGACTTTCGTCCCTGCTCGACCCGTCAGTCTCACAGTCAAGCTCCCTTGTGCACTTGCACTCAACACCTGATTGCCAACCAGGCTGAGGGAACCTTTGAGCGCCTCCGTTACTCTTTGGGAGGCAACCGCCCCAGTTAAACTACCCACCAGGCACTGTCCCTGATCCGGATCACGGACCGAGGTTAGACATCCAATACGACCAGAGTGGTATTTCAACGATGACTCCACAACCACTGGCGTGGCCGCTTCACAGTCTCCCACCTATCCTACACAAGCCGAATCGAACACCAATACCAAGCTATAGTAAAGGTCCCGGGGTCTTTCCGTCCTGCCGCGCGTAACGAGCATCTTTACTCGTAATGCAATTTCGCCGGGCCTGCGGTTGAGACAGTCGAGAAGTCGTTACGCCATTCGTGCAGGTCGGAACTTACCCGACAAGGAATTTCGCTACCTTAGGATGGTTATAGTTACCACCGCCGTTTACTGGCGCTTAAGTTCTCAGCTTCGCCCTTGCGGACTAACCGGTCCCCTTAACGTTCCAGCACCGGGCAGGCGTCAGTCCATATACATCGTCTTGCGACTTCGCATGGACCTGTGTTTTTAGTAAACAGTCGCTTCTCGCTGGTCTCTGCGGCCGTCTCGCCCTAGCCTGCAAGAGGCTTCAAGCGCTACGGCCCCCCTTCTCCCGAAGTTACGGGGGCATTTTGCCGAGTTCCTTAACCACAGTTCGCCCGATCGCCTTGGTATTCTCTACCTGACCACCTGTGTCGGTTTGGGGTACGGGCCGCGTGAAAGCTCGCTAGAGGCTTTTCTCGGCAGCATGGGATCACTCTACTTCGCCTCAATCGGCTACGCATCACGTCTCAG
>NZ_FNET01000049.1 GCF_900100275.1 Lentzea albidocapillata subsp. violacea | reverse complement strand
ACCCCGAGCAGGTATCACGCTGTCGGCGGCCCTGTCCGCTGACGGAGTGCGCGTGCTGACCTCGGCCACCGTGATCAAAGCAGCTCGGCATGCCAAGGGAGTGCGCCTCGACATCGACGGCCACGACGGCACCAGCGTGATCGACGTCGACCAGGTGCTCGTCGCGACCGGTCGTCGGCCGTGCACCGCCGGGCTGGGGCTGGACACCGCAGGAGTGCGCCTGGACGAACGCGGTTATGTCGTCGTGGATGCGAAGCTGCGCACCAGCAATCGCCGCGTCTATGCGGGTGGCGACGTCACCGGGGCGCTGCCGTTCACGCATGTCGCCGGGATGCACGGCAGCGTCGCCGCCACCAACGCGGTGCTCGCGCCGGTGCGTCGCGTCGACCACGAGCGGATCCCGTGGGTGACTTTCACCGACCCGGAGCTCGCCCATGTCGGTCTCACTGAAGAGCAGGCTCGTGAGCGTCATGGCGACGCGGTCCGGATTCGCTTGCTGCGCAACGAGCATGTCGATCGCGCGATCGTCGAGGACGACGTCGACGGGTTCACCCACGTCGTGCTCGACGCCAAGGGCCGGGTGCTCGGCGCAACGATCGTCGCCCCTCGGGCCGGGGAGATGATCGCCGAACTCACCTCGCTCATCGCTCGTCGCGGGCGGCTGCGTGATCTCGCCTCCGTCGTCCATCCCTACCCGGCCTGGTCCGATGGTGTGTGGAACGCCGCCGTCGCCGAGGCGGGCGACGCGCTCCGGGCACCCGTCATGCGTCGTGTCACCGATGCCCTGCTGCGCCTGCGCCGAACCTGGTGACGCGTCCCGCCGGTGCACATGACCTGCGAATTCTGTGGCGAACGCCGGGGTTCGGCAGGCTGCTGGGGGTGCGGGCGGTCTCGCTGACCGCGGACGGGTTGTTTCATACCGGTCTGGCCGGCTCGATTTTCTTCAGTCCCGAACGTGCCACTACGGCGGGGCAGGCTGCGCTGGGATTCGCCGCGCTGCTGCTGCCCTACAGCGTGATCGGGCCGTTCACCGGGCCCTTGCTGGATCGCTGGCGCCGCACCCGCGTGCTCGCGCTGGGCAATCTGATACGCGCCGTCGTCGTCGTGGCCGCGGCGGCCTCCCTGTTCGTCACCGGTCCGACCGGACCGGCGTTCTACCTCACCGCGTTGGTGGCGGTGAGCATCGGCCGGCTGCACAGCGCGGCCAGCTCGGCGGCCCTGCCGCACGTGGTGACCGGTGACCGGCTCGTGCCGGCCAATTCGGTGTGGACGGTCGTCGGGCTGGCCAGCGGTGCCATCGGCACGGGAGTGGGCCTGGGAATCCGTCACCTCGGTGAGGCCACCGATTCCGCGGCCGCCCTGTCTGTCGTGATCGCGGCCGTCGTGTACGTGGCCTCCGCCCTGCTTGCCGCCACGTTCCCCGCAGCGGCACTCGGCCCAGGAAACAACGCACGCTCCGCGGCGCCGGCACTGATCCGCACTTTGCGCGATCTCACGGATGGCGCCCGGAATGTGGCCGCCCACCGACCTGTCGTCGCCGCGCTGGTGGCGATCGGCGCGCATCGGCTGCTCTACGGCGTGTCCACCATCGCTACGCTGCTGCTCTACCGCAACTACTTCACCGACAGTGGCATGCTGCGTGCCGGTCTGGCCGGCGCGGCCCAGGTCGTCGCCGCGGCGGCCCTCGGCACGCTCTTGGCTGCTGCGGTCACTCCCGCGATCACCCGGCGCTGGTCTGCGCGCGGGTGGATCATCACCCTGTTCGCTCTTGCCGCCGTGGTGCAGGTGGCGCTGGGGTTGCCCTACCGGATGGCGCCGTTGCTGGTGGCCGCCGTGCTCCTGGGCGCGGTCGCGCAGGGCAGCCGCATCTGCGTCGAGAGCATCCTGCAGGCGCAGATCCCCGACCGCTTCCGAGGCCGGGTGTTCTCCTTCTACGACGCTCTGTTCAACGCGACCTTCGTTGGCGCAGCCGGGATCGCGGCGTTTGCCCTCCCCGACACCGGCAAGTCCTACCCGGTGCTGGCCGTCATCGCCGTCGGTTACGCGCTCGCCGCGGCCGGCTACGCCGTGGCCAGCCGCCCGTCGCGATGACGGCTCACGGCGACGTCGCGAGCCGGCCGCACGGATGTCCGCGATCGACGAGTAGTCACCCAGAGTCTTACCCCGGCCTGCTGGTGCGATGGCGGCCTGCCTGGCGGAGGACTGCCCGAAGGGCGAGCACCGCCTGCATCGCCGCGCCGGCCGGACGAGGACCGGGCGCGGCGCGTCCACCATCCGGCCGCGTCCGACGCTGGTGGTGGTGACCACGATGACGGGAACCACCCAGGCCAGCAGTGCGGCGGCACGGACGCGGCGGCTGGGCTCGTGGTGCAGGGCGAACCAAGCCCAGAATGCCGCGTCGGCCAGCGAGTCCGCAGCTGCCCCGAACGGGGATTGCGTGCCGAGCGCGCGGGCGAGCCGCCCGTCGGCGAGATCGCTGGCGAGTGCGACGACCGGCACTCCCCACCCGGAGGTGAGGGTGGGGAGGTTGGCGCGGGTCATGGTGATGACGTTGGCCAGGCCGAGGGACCCGCGGTGTTCGAGCATGCCCAGGTGCGTGGCGGCGGACACCCAGCTCGCCACCGTCCACACAGGACGCCTGCGGCGGCCGACCGCGGCGAAAACGAGATGCAGCACTGTGATCTCGGCGAGTGCTCGCGGTCGCAGCCTGGCTTGGTGAACTGAGCGGCCCGTGGTGTGGAGCAGGAAACGCCTCCACGCCCGTGGCCGCCATCGCCCCTCGCGCAACCCGGCCAGGAGTTCGTTGGTCGCCGCGCGGCTGTCCGGTTGGGTGATCACCGGGCGTCGCCGAACAGCTTCTTGAGCCCGGCGTAGCCGCCTTCGGCCAGGCGTTGCGCCGAGACCGTGAGTAGTCCGTGCTCGCTGAGATGCCGAGGCCCTCGACAAGGCGGTTCATGAAGTTGAACAGCGCGCACACCGAGACCGCGTCGTGCAGGGCCCGTTCATCCCAGCCCGCGGCGAACACCGCGTCGGCGTCCGCCCGGGTCATCCGGCTCGGGGTCCGGGTGAGCTTGCCGACGTAGCGCAGGAGCGGTTTGAGCGGCTCGTTCACCGGGCTGGTGTCGATATCGGCGAGCAGGCCGGTCAGTGTCGTCCCGGGGATACCGAAGGCCGCCGCGGTGGCGGTGTGCACCCCGTGGCAGTAGCCGCACGAGTTCACCCCGGACACGTAGACGGCGATGAGCTCACGTTCGGCCACGCTCAGCGGGGAGGGGCCGCGCAGCAGGACCTCGTGATAGTCGATCAACGGCCCGGCCGTGTCCGGGTACGCCCGGAACACGTCGAGCAGAGCGGCGTTCTCGGGCAGCGACGGCAGATACGGCATCAGTTCTCCATTCCGGGGAGGTGAGCGATGACACGGCGCAGTGGGAACGGCAGCCGACGCCCCGGCTTCGCCCAGGACACCAGCGCCGTCCGGGCTGCGTCGATCCGGTCGGGCTCGACGCCGGGCAGATAGAGCCCTTCGACCAGCAAGGCCGCTTCGCCCGGGTCGCTGATATCGCGTCGGAACACGAGACGCCGGCTGTCGTCGACAACGAAGCCGTGCGCGCGGAGGATTTTCGGCAGCCGGTCGCGAGCGTCGGGGTTGGGCCAGGGCTGTGAACGGATACCGAGGGCCCGCATGACCCGCAACCAGCCTGCCAAGCCGGGCACGAGCCCCATCCGGGACGGAACCAGGGCCACGAGCATCCCACCAGGCCGCAGGACCCGCTTCAGCTCGGCCAGCACCGCGTCGAGCGGAGTCACCACAGGCAGGCACATCGCCGCGCACACCGCGCCGACCGTGCCGTCGCCGATCGGCAACTGGTCGCCGCGGGCGCGCAGAACCGGGCCCCGCCCTTCCTGCCTGGCCAACGCCAGCTCACCGGCCGAGAGATCGACGCCGAGCCACGGTTCCTCACGCAGCAGGTCGCGGGTGGGCGCCGAGCCGCACGCGAGGTCGAGAATCACGTCCGTCCGGCCGCGTAGCGGCTCCACCAGCCACGGGTAGGGCCGCTTGCCCCGCCGGTCGGTCGCCGGCCCGAGCAGCCGCTCGGTGATACCCGCCCGGTCCTCGTGGAATCCGGCGAGATACCGGGACCACGGCGTGGTGTTGGCCTGCGTGCGGCGCACCGAGAGATAGCCCATGCCAGCGACGATAAATGGCACGACGTAGTTCACCGCCACTCGAACCCAAGTGCTCGTGTACGCAGTAACGCTCAGGATCGTGCCCTGGTTCACCAGCGACAGCACCGTGCCCACCACCCCACCGGAGACGCTGTCTGCGCGGTCCGTCCGCGCGCCACGAGCAGAACCGCCTCACGGGACCGCGTCCACGAACACCGGGCGCACATCTGCGCGCCGGTGTGCCGGCAGACCTCGACCACCACGTCAACCGTCACCTCGCAACTCCACGACCGTTGTCGCATGGAGCTAACCGACGCCGTCGCCCGGTCGGCAGGGCAAATGTCAGCCTGCTGACACCATCGACTGGTGGTCGTGCTTGGCCGCCTTTCAGGCCGCAGCAGCGTCCAGCATGACAATCGAGTTGTTGCCGAACAGGTCGCCGACCTCGATGCCCATCCGCCGATACAACAGCGGAGGCACTGAGATGTCGGCGATGTAGAGTTGGCTGGCTTCGCGTGCGCCAGGAGCCCGGTCTTGGGCAGCGCCAACGTCAACGTCGTGGTGGCCAGCACACAAGGTCGCGGTGGGGACGCCGGTCACGTCGAGCCCGCTCGGGGTGTGCACAGGTACTGGCTGGGCGTTGACCCAGCAGATGAGTGCGAAGCGTTCGGCGGGGTCTCCGGCGAGGCTGTAGCCGATGAGTGCGTCCACGATCAGATCAACACATCAGACTGATCCACAAAGGACAGACCCGTGGTGATAGGAAGACCCGTGCGGGCGAGGATGCCGAGCTGGTGCGCGGTAACCGCGCCGAGCGGGGCGGCGGGCGTGGCCAGCGCCACGCGCACGTCGCGGCCGCGGTCGGCCAGATGCCTGTTGGCGAAGTCGCCGCCGCAGGCGCCGAGTCCGGTGAAGTCGAAGCGCAGCACGGCGATCCGAAGTCGGTCAGAGCTCGCGAGATCCAGGCCTGCGGCGAGGGTGTCCTTGCTGCAGGCGAAGCAGTGTACGAACACCGCGTAGGCCCGTGGTGCGCTTTCTGGCAGATCGAGGCGTGCTGCGAGCGGCTCGCCTTGCGGTCCGGTGAACTCGATTCTGTGGCTCTGGCCTGGCATCAGGACAGCTGGCCGAGGGCGTCCTCGATGGCGCGGTGGAAGGTGGGGTAGGCGTAGATCATCTGCTTGAGCCGGTCGACGGGGACTTCGGCGTGTACGGCCACGGCGAGCGCGGAGAGTACTTCGCCGCCGTGCGGGCCGACGGAGGTGGCGCCGACAAGGACGCCCCGGTCGGCGTCCTGGACGAGTTTGATCACTCCGTCGTTGCCGGTCTGGTGGATCCAGCCGCGTGCGGAGCTGGGTACCTCGGTGGTTGCGGTGCGCACGTCGATACCGCGCTCGCGGGCCTGTACCTCGGTGAGCCCGACCGCGCCGACCTCGGGATCGGTGAAGGTCACTCGCGGCACGGCGTGGTACTCGGCACCGGGACCGTCTTCGCCGAGGATGTGCCGGGCGGCGATCGTGGCCTGGTACATCGAGACGTGGGTGAAGGCGCCTTTGCCGGTGATGTCGCCGATCGCGTAGACGCCGTCGGCGATGCGCAGGTGTTCGTCGGGCTCGACGAACTTGCGGTCGGTGTCCAGGCCGATCGTGGCGAGGCCGAGTCCGGCGAGGTCGGTGGCGCGTCCGGTGGCCACCAGCAGCCGTTCGGCCCGCAGCTCCTGGCCAGCGATTCCCACGGTGAAAGCGTTGCCGTCATGGGCCACTTCCTGTGTGGGGGAGCCGGTGTGCAGCGTGAGCCCTTCAGCGGTGAGCACGTCGGTGAGCACCTGCGCGGCTTCTGGTTCTTCCGCGGGCAGGATCCGGTCAGCGACCTCGACCACGCTGACAGTGGTTCCGAAGCGGGCAAATGCCTGGGCGAGTTCGAGCCCGATCGCGCCGCCGCCTAGCACGATCAGCGATCCCGGCGCCGTCTCGGCCACGACGGCATCGCGGTTGGTCCAGTACGGAGTCCCGGCCAGCCCGGGTATCGGTGGGAGGGCGGGGTCGGTGCCGGTGTTGAGCACGATCGCGCGGGTCGCCGTGAACTCCTCGTCGCCGATGCGCACCGTGCGGGGGCCGGTGATCCGGCCGTGGCCGCGGACGAACCGCCCGCCTTTGCCGGTGAAGCGATCCACCGCGACCTGGTCGTCCCAGTTGTCGGTGGCCTCGGCCCGGATGCGCGCCGCGACGGGCGCGTAGTCCGGTGTCACCTGGCTTTGCCCGGCGAGTGCGGGTACGCGGCGGGCTTCGGCGAGGCTGTTGGCGGCGCGGATCATCATCTTGCTCGGGATGCACCCGTAGTACGGGCATTCACCGCCGACGAGCCGGGCGTCGGCGCCCACCACGGACAGGCCGGCTTCGGCGAGTTGCCCGGCCAGCGCTTCGCCTCCTGGTCCCATGCCGATGACGACCACGTCGACGGTGCTGGACATCTCGGT
>NZ_FNET01000051.1 GCF_900100275.1 Lentzea albidocapillata subsp. violacea | reverse complement strand
TGTCGATCGGTCCGTCGCGCGGCCGGTCGCAACTGACCGGGGGAACGACGGGCGCTTGCCACCTTTATACCTAAGGGGGGTATGGGTGTGCAAGGCCCGATGGCCATACAGGGTAGGGGTATAGCTGTGACCTGTGGCACGCGTTCAGGCCGGGGTCAGATCACTCCGCCCCGGCCTGAACGTCTGTGGCTGCTACTTCAGCAGCCCCTGCATCTCGGTGATCTCAGCCTGCTGCGCGGTGATGATGTCCTGCGCCAGCTTCTTGCTCTCGGCGTTGCTGCCCTTCTCGATGTGGGTCTTGGCCATGGCGATCGCACCCTCGTGGTGCTTGATCATCATTTCCGTCCACATCCTGTCGAACTCGGCCCCCGTGGCCTGTCCGAGCTTGGCCATCTCCTCGGCGGTCATCATGCCGTTGCCGCTGCCCATCGAGCCGTGGTCCATTCCCGGCATCGACGACGCCGGCGGAGAGGCACCCCACTTGGAGAGCCACGCCGTCATAGTCTTGATCTCCGGGTCCTGCGCAGCCTCGATGCGCTTCGCGAGATCGGTCACCTTCGGGTTCGTGCTCTTGCCCGGGACCATCTCGGCCATGTCCAGCGCCTGCTGGTGGTGGGCGATCATCTCCTGCGCGAACTGCACGTCGTGATCGTTGTGATCCGCCGCCTGCCCGCCGGAAGCCGGGGTCGACGCAGTGGTCGAGTCGTGCTGCATGCCGGCCATGTCGTTACCGCCGCCGCACCCGGCGACCAGCGCGACAGTCGCGAAGCCGGCGACGATCAGAGACTTCCTCATTGGTGGTTCTTCCTTGTGCTTGGGGAAAGTGACTGCCTCTGGGACCGGGCCGATCACAACCTCAACACGCACAGGGAACCGAGCAGGTCACGACCACCTCTGGGCGGCGGCCGGCCGGGAGCTCGTGGCCACGCCGCTGACGCGAGGACGTGACCCGCGATCGGGCGCACGGTGCGCAGTAGCAGCCACCCGAGCAGGAGCAGCGACACGACGGCGCCGAGCACGGCAACGCACAGGTGCAACATCTCGTGCATCGGCTGCGGTGCTGGATCCTCGGATGGCGGCGGGTGGTGAGCGCTCGTGGGCACGGATCCGTGCGACATGTCGTTGCTCACGCTGACGTGGTGCATCCCGACGACACCGAGGAACAGCGCGCACAGCAGGACCCACTGGGTCGTTTTGCCGCGCGCGCCCATAGCCATGTAACTATCCTACCTAGTAGATCGCATCACTGCCTTCTACGGGTCAGTGCTCCGGCCGGTTCAACGGTGAGGAGTGATGACGCCCACTGCCGATCTTCCCGCCAGGTCCTCTTGACACCCTAGGGGGGTATGAGCGTATGTTCGCACGGCATACCCCAGCAGGGTATACAGGCCGATAAGTAAGGCGAGGGAAACGGGTCATGGATCACGCTGGTGCACAATCGAGTCTGACGAAGCTCGCCATCTCCGCGACGCTGCACTGCCTCACCGGCTGTGCGATCGGTGAGGTGCTCGGCATGGTCATCGGCACCGCGCTGGGCTGGTCGAACCTGGCGACCATCGCGCTCGCCGTCGCCCTTGCCTTCGTGTTCGGCTACGCGCTCACCATCCGGCCCGTGCTCAAGTCCGGGCTGCCCCTCCGTGCCGCCATCGGCGTGGCGTTCGCGGCGGACACCGTGTCGATCGCCGTGATGGAGATCGTCGACAACGGGATCATGCTGGCCGTGCCGGGGGCCATGGAATCGGGCCTGGGCAGCTGGTTGTTCTGGGCCAGCCTCGCGTTCGCGCTGGCGGTGGCGTTCGTGATCACGGTCCCGGTCAACCGCTGGCTGATCTCGCGTGGCAAGGGGCACGCGGTGGTGCACCAGTACCACGGTGGCGGCCATGAAGGTCATCACCAGCACTGAGTGAACCGTGGCCGCGAGACACTCGCGGCCACGGTCCGTCAAGATCTTCCGTTTCGCAGGGGTAGTCGCTTCGCGCGACCAGGGCAGAGGTCTGCTCGGTCGATACCCCCTACCGGTATGGAGTACAAGAGATGTCCAGTACGGATAGGTCGGACCGGCGCAGGTGGTGGGCGCTCGCCCTCATCGCCGCCGCGCAGTTCATGGTCATCATGGACACCTCGATCATCGGGGTGGCCCTGCCG
>NZ_FNET01000053.1 GCF_900100275.1 Lentzea albidocapillata subsp. violacea | reverse complement strand
TCCCCTGGGGGCGCTGCCCTGAACTGGTCCCCGGAAGTTGGACTGGCTAAGTGGAGGTTAGGCGGGTTGGTTCTGGGCTCGGTATTGGGCCGGGTTCAGGCCGCCGAGTGTGGTGGAGATGCGGGTGGTGTTGTACCAGTCGATGTAGTTGTCGAGTTCGGTGGTGAGCTCGGTGACGGTGTCGAACTTGGTGTGGTGGAACAGTTCTGCTTTGAGGTGGCCGAAGAAGTTCTCGGCCATGGCGTTGTCCAGGCAGTTGCCTCGGCGGGACATCGACTGGGGCAGACGGGCTTTGTCGAGGATGGCGCGCCAGGTGGGGTGCTGGTAGTGCAGGCCCTGGTCGGAGTGCACCAGCGGACGCTGGCCGGGGTGCAGGGTGGCGATCGCGTCGCGCAGTGCGGTGTTGACCAGGTCCATCGTGGGTGAGGGGCCGTAGGAGTAGGCGATGACGGAGCGGTCGAACAGGTCGATCACGGGTGAGAGGTAGATCTTGCGGTCACCAATGCGGAACTCGGTGATGTCGGTGACCCACTTCGTGTTCGGCTCGGTCGCGGTGAACTGGCGGTCCAGGATGTTCGGCGCGGCCGTGGCGGGCTGACCGGACCAGGCTTGACAGGACCGGCGGCGGCGCCGGACGTGGCTGCGCAGACCGAGGGTGTTCATCAGCTTGAGCACGGTCTTCTTCGCGACCGGCCGGCCGGCGTGGGTCAGCGCGTCGTGCACTCGCCGATGCCCGTAACGGCCGCGCGCGGCCTCGAACACCTCGGTGATCTCGGCCTTGAGCTCGGCATGCGGATCGGGCCGGTCCAGCCGGGCCTGGTGGTAGAAGAACGTCGAGCGTGCGACGCCGGCGACTTTCAGCAGTACCGGCAGCGGGAACTGCGCTTTGAGCGTGGCGATGACCTGGCTTTTCAGCCTCGCCCCTGCTCCCTCAAAGCCCGCAGTTTTTCCAGAAACGCCACCTTCGCGGACAGCTCGAGGTTCTCCTGCCGCAACCGTTCCAGCTCGTCAGCCGGGGCCGCGGGCTTCGCGGGGCGGCCTTTCGGCTTGGGCCGCAACGCGTCCTCACCCTCACGCCGGAACGCCGCCACCCACTTCTGCACCGTCTTCGGCGACGACAACCCGTACTCACGGGCCAGCTCGATCGCGGTCGCCTCACCCGCCACGAACCGGCGCACCACCTCGAGCTTGAACTCGAACGAGAACACCCGCCCGCGCTGTTTACTCACCAACGCTCCCGCGCCCCGCAGACTCCACCGATCACGCAAGCGTGCCACCGCAGACCACGACACACCCAACCGGGTCGCCACCACCCGATAGCCCAACCCGGCCTCGAACAACCTGACAGCAGCCCTGCGCTGCCGCGACGACAACGAACTACTCGGATTCACAGCACT
>NZ_FNET01000055.1 GCF_900100275.1 Lentzea albidocapillata subsp. violacea | reverse complement strand
TCGCTCGTCGCGGGCGGCTGCGTGATCTCGCCTCCGTCGTCCATCCCTACCCGGCCTGGTCCGACGGTGTGTGGAACGCCGCCGTCGCCGAGGCGGGCGACGCGCTCCGGACACCCGTCACGCGTCGTGTCACCGATGCCCTGCTGCGCCTGCGCCGAACCTGGTGACGCGTCCCGCCGGCGCACGTGACCTGCGGATTCTGTGGTGAACTCCAGGATTCGGCAGGCTGTTGGGCGTGCGGGCGGTCTCGCTGACCGCGGAAGCGATCACCCGACACTGGTCTGCGCGCGGGTGGATCATCACCCTGTTCGCTCTTGCCGCCGTGGTGCAGGTGGCGCTAGGGCTGCCCTACCGCATGGCGCCGTTGCTGATGGCCGCCGTGCTCCTGGGCGCGAGGCCGGGTGTTCTCCTTCTACGACGCTCTGTTCAACGCGACCTTCGTTGCCGCAGCCGGGATCGCGGCGTTTGCCCTCCCCGACACCGGCAAGTCCTACCCGGTGCCGGCCGTCATCGCCGTCGGTTACGCGCTCGCGGCGGGGCTACGCCGTGGCCAGCCGCCCGTCGCGGTAACGGTTCACGGTACAGAGAGCAATCGCCCGTCTGTGTCCACAATGGCCAGACCTGACATACCTGCTGGCCGCCGTGGGCACCTACCTGCTGCTGCGTATGCGACCTGCTCGGCGAAGGACGGCACGCAGGGCGAGCACTGCCTGCATCGCCGCGGCTGGCCGGACGAGGACCGGGCGCGGCGCGTCCACCATCCGGCCGCGCCCGACGCTGGTGGTGGTGACCGCGATGACGGGAACCACCCAGGCCAGCAGCGCGGCGGCACGTATGCGGTGGCTGGGCTCGTGGTGCAGGGCGAACCAGGCCCAGAACGCCGCGTCGGCCAGCGAGTCCGCAGCTGCCCCGTACGGGGATTGGGTGCCGAGCCCGCGGGCGAGCCGTCCGTCGGCAAGATCGCTGGCGAGCGCGACGACCGGCACTGCCCATCCGGTGGTGAGGGTGGGAAGGTTGGCGCGGGTCAGGGTGATGACGTTGGCCAGGCCGAGGGACCGGTGGTGTTCGAGCATACCCAGGTGCGTGACGGCCAGCATCCAGCTCAGCACTGTCCACACAGGACGCTTGTGGCGACCGGCTGCGGCGAAAACGAGGTGCAGCACGGTGATCTCGGCGAGTGCTCGCGGCCTCAGCCGGGCTTGGTGAACTGAGCGGCGCGTGGTGTGGAGCAGGAAACGCCTCCACGCCCGTGGCCGCCATCGCCCCTCGCGCAACCCGGCCAGGAGTTCGTTGGTCGCCGCGCGGCTGTCCG
>NZ_FNET01000056.1 GCF_900100275.1 Lentzea albidocapillata subsp. violacea | reverse complement strand
TGTCAAGTACCGGGTTTGATGGAGACTGGATTAGTTGGTTTCCTGGGTTGCGGTGACCGGGTGGGTCATCGCGTGTAGTGCTTCGTACTCGGCGGGCGGTACGTGCCCGAGCTCGCCGTGCAGGCGTCGGTTGTTGTACCAGTCGATGTACTCGACGGTGGCGATCTCGATATCGTCCAGGCCGCGCCATGGTCCGCGGTTGCGAACGAGTTCGGCCTTATACAACGAGTTGAACGCCTCGGCCATCGCGTTGTCGTAGGAATCTCCTTTGCTGCCAACGGATGCGACAGCGTCGGTCTCGGCAAGGCGCTGGGTGTAGCGCACCGCCCGGTACTGCACGCCACGGTCGCTGTGGTGGACGAGCCCGGTCAGATCCGCGCCGGCGGCCTGGCGACGCCAGATCGCCATCTGCAGCGCGTCCAGCGCCAGATCCGTGTAGAGGCTGGTGGCAACCTGCCAGCCGACGATCAAGCGGGAGAAGACATCAAGCACGAACGCCGCGTAGACCCAGCCGGCGGTGGTGCGCACGTAGGTGATGTCCGCGACCCACAGCTCGTTGACACGCGTAGCCGTGAAATCACGTTCCACCAGGTCAACGGGCCTGCTGGTCTCCGCTGCCGGTCGTGTGGTGCGCGGAGACTTGTCGCGCAGCAGGCCACGTAACCCGCTCTCGCGCATGAGCCGCTCGACCGTGCACCGGGCCGCGTCGATGCCGAGGCGGTTGAGCTGGGCCCAGACCTTCCGCGCCCCGTAGACGCCGTAGTTGTCCTCGTGCACCCGCTTGATCGTCCCGGTCAGCTCCCGGTCGCGTGCCGCACGGGCCGATTGCGGGCGGGACTTGGCCGCGTAGTACGTCGACGGTGCGATCTCGGCGGGCGTCTGCTCGAGCGCCTGCAGGACCGGCTGGACACCGTGTTCTTCCTTCTGGGAGTCGACGAACTCGACCTTCATCGCGACGGACGGTCCAGCTCCGCCGCAAAGAAACTGGCCGCTGACTTCAAGATCTGGTTGGCCCGCCGCAGCTCACGGTTCTCCCGCTCCAGCTGCGCGAGCCGCTCCGCGTCACCGCTCGTGGTGCCCGGCCGGTCCCCGGCGTCGGTCTCCGCGCGCTTCACCCAGGTCCGCAGCGCCTCGGGATGGATCCCGAGTTGGTCGGCGATCCGCTTGATCGCACCAGTCGCGGCCGCTGGATCCCGGCGCGCCTCCACGGCCATCCGGGTCGCCCGCTCACGCAGTTCGTCTGGGTACTTCTTCGGTGGGGCC
>NZ_FNET01000057.1 GCF_900100275.1 Lentzea albidocapillata subsp. violacea | reverse complement strand
CTCGCCGTCCTCGTGGGGCTGGTGTGGTGGTCGCTACGACGTCGCAATCAATGCAGCGTGGCGGGCGTGCGGCGCTGGCGGTGGCGGCTGCTTGCCGTGCTCGCCGTCGCGGTGGGCACGTATGTGGTGCTGTACGCGCTGACGACCTGGCTGGGCACCTTCGCGTGACCGGCTTGGAGGCTGCGGCGAGTTGATTCACGATCCTGCGCTGACCATGCGCGCGGGCTCGTTCACCGGCCGCCTGATCCAGATCGTGCATGGCTGTCCGACCTGGGCGATCGCTGTGCGGCAGGCAGCGGCGCAGTTCTCCGGCGGCTACGGTGGACGCGCCGAACGCCCGGGCGGCCCGTATCCATGGAGGTGATCACCGTGCCAAAGCGTCCGCTGGTCATTGCCTTCGACGTGGTGGAAACGCTGTTCCCGCTGGAGCCGCTGGGCGAGCGGCTCCAGCACGCCGGGCAGCCTCCGGAGCTGTTGCGGTTGTGGTTCGCGCGCTTGTTGCGGGATGCGTTCGCACTGACGGCGAGCGGCGCCTATCAGTCGTTCGCCGAGCTCGCGGTCGGTGCGCTGCGCGCTGTCTCCGATGTGTCCGAGGACGCGGCGCGGGAGGTGGTCGCCGGGTTCGCGACGTTGGACCCGCATCCGGAGGTCGCCGAGGCGATGCGCATGGCCCGCGACGCGAACGTTCGGATCATCACGCTCACGAATGGCTCGGCCACCACGACGTCCGCTCTGCTGGAGCGCGCGGGCTTGCGCGGCCATGTCGAGCAGGTGGTGTCGGTGGACGCGGTGCGCCGCTGGAAACCCGCGCCGGAGCCCTACCGGCACGCCGCCGCAGCCTGCGCTGTGCCCGCAGAGCGGATGGCGCTGGTCGCCGCGCACGGCTGGGACACGCACGGCGCCCACCGGGCCGGGCTGGTCACGGGCTGGGTGAGCCGGTTGGAAGGCCACTGGAACGACCTGTTCGATCCTCCCGACGTCACCGGGCCCGACCTGGTGAGCGTGGTGGGGGCGCTGCTGGCACTCAGCGAGGGCGCAGATACCAGCAGCTAGGTAGGTAGGTAGGTAGGTAGGTAGG